>NZ_AUGD01000007.1 GCF_000426845.1 Bradyrhizobium sp. in8p8
GCGACCGCGTGCGGACGAGCGGCGCTGACAGGTTCGTCCCGCCGGTGCTCGATGGCAACGTGCACAAGGCCGTCGGAGCCGGTGGGGTCAAGCGAACCGCGCGTACGGCAAAACCGTGTGGTCCTGACCGTCGTTGCTACGGTCAAGCGTTGGCGAATGCGGCAGTCGCGTCAACCGGCGCGGGCGCCGGTGAATTTCGCTGGGGCGAGGGAGGCCAGAAGGAACTCGGCTCCCGGGAGAGCGCGGCATAAGCCGTCCGACCATCGCGCAGGGAAGGCCGTGTGTTGGGCTTCACCTGTATGCTGCTGTGCGGTTTCCTGCGTGCACCTTTTGCGCAGCAGACCGCGGGTGCCGCCGGCACTCGGCCTTCCCTGCGCCCTCTTGGTTTGGAGTGCGGAGAGATCAAGCAAAGCTCGGGTGAAGCAGCCGCGAGAACGGGAAGGCATGTCTGCGAGCCGACACGCGCATTTGAGAACGGCGGCGATGCCGCCCTTGCTCTGTCGTTGCGAGCGCAGCGAAGCAATCCAGAATTCGTCCCCGGCGACAGTGTGGATTGCTTCGTCGCAGAAGCTCCTCGCAATGACGAGGCGGAGAGGGCGTGCGCAAGACTCCACCTTCTTGCCCCGGACGCACCGCAGCGTCCCCGTGAGGACACGCTGCTAGGTCGCGATGAAGCTGCTCGCCTGAATTTTTTGTCAGAATGGGGAATAGTCATTCCCTATACCTATCTTGAGTCCAAGAGAATGACCATGAATGCCACGATCGAGAGCACGCCCGGCCCGGATACGCTGTCCCAGCGCCTGACCGTCGTGCTCGCTGCGGCTTGCGGCATGGTCGCCGCCAACATCTACTATGCCCAGCCGCTGATCGCCCCGATCAGCGCCGCGCTCGGCCTGTCGCATGCGGCGGCGGGGCTGATCGTCACAATGACGCAGATCGGCTACGGCACCGGGCTGCTGCTCATCGTGCCGCTCGGCGATCTCGTCGAGAACCGTGCCCTGATCTGCGCGGTGATCATGCTCGGCGCTGCGGCGTTGCTCGCTGCCGCCTTCGCGACCCATGCGCTGCCGTTCCTGCTTGCCGCATTGTTCATCGGGGTCGGCTCGGTCGCCGTGCAGATTATCATTCCCTATGCCGCGCATCTGGCACCCGAAGCCATCCGCGGCCGCGTCGTCGGCAACGTCTCGACCGGGCTGATGCTCGGCATCATGCTGGCGCGTCCGGTGTCGAGCTTCATCACTGCAGCGCTGTCCTGGCACGCGGTGTTCTTCTGCTCGGCCGCGCTGATGATCGTACTCGCCGCCGTGCTCTGGATGACGTTGCCGAAGCGCAGGCCGCTCGCGCGGATGCACTATGGCGAATTGTTGCTGTCGATGCCGCAGCTGGTGCGGGCCACGCCGCTGCTGCGGCGCCGCGCGCTCTATCAGGCGAGCCTGTTCGGCGCCTTCACTTTGTTCTGGACGGTGGCTCCGCTCCAGTTGGCCGGCGAATTCGGTTTCACCCAGCGCGGCATCGCGCTGTTCGCGCTCGCCGGCGTTGCCGGCGTATTCGCCGCACCGATCGCCGGACGGCTCGCCGACAGCGGCCACAGCCGCATCGCGACACTGGTCGCGATGCTGCTCGCGGCGGCCGGCTTCCTCGCGACCTATATCGGCGTCCCCGGCTCGATGCTGAACCTCGCCTGTCTGGTCGTGGCTGCGATTGCCATCGACATCGGCGTCCAGGGCAACGTCGTGCTCGGCTTCCGCGCCATCTTCGCGCTTGGGCACGAGCACCGCAGCCGCCTCAACGGCCTCTACATGGCGACGTTCTTCGCGGCCGGTGCGGCGGGCTCTGGGGTCGGAGCCTTCGCCTTCGCGCAGGGCGGCTGGATGCTTGCATCGGCCATTGGCCTCGCGCTGCCCGTCGCCGGCCTGCTCTATGCGGCGACTGAATGACCGCCAGCATGCCCGGATGTGGCCCATTCACCAACGGCGCAAGGATGCAATTCCGTCTCGCGGTCACTGCGGCGCCGTAGCACTTTGATCGCAGACCCTCCTGGTTAACGGGCGGCAGGGGGAAGGCTGATGAAGCGTGCGGGGCTGTTCGGCGTACAGCGGGGGCGGCCATGGTCGTGCCAGGCGTTTCTGCTTGGGCTGGTGGTCGTCTAATGTCCGTCCTGCTTCAGGGCATTTGCGTCGCGCTCGGCGTCAGAAGCGGCGGACTGAAGCCTTCGGCCGAGAGCGCGGTAACGAATCCGCAATAGACCTTCTCGCGCACGTTGCGCCCGCGCAACAGTCCGGCAACCATCCGCGAACTTGCCGGGCGCCGCTAACTTTTCGAAAAAGATTTGGCCGCAGTTTCTCCCGCGGGAATGACGAGGGAGTCTTCAATCATGAACGGTCACGCCATCCTGGAGAACGTGCGCCGCTACCGTGGCATCGCATCGCTCTATCGCCAGACTGCTGCATTCCGCCCGGGCCAGAGCTGGTCGCTGCTGGAGCAGGCCAGGGATTGGGAAGCGCGGGCGTTGTCGGAGCTCGAAGCCTATTTCGCGACGCGCAGCGACTGCGCCGCCTCGCTCGCGGCCTGATCTCAAGCCATCGGCCCGGCCGCGAACCGGCGCCGGGGAGGCGCCGCCGCCCACGGGGCGACTACGGAGTTGCCTGCGCATCCTACTGTGCTAGCAACGCGCGGATCGACATCTTCTTCACGTCGGCCGGGGCACGCGATGACCACCTTCAACCGCATCTTCACGACCGAGCGTCTGCTCCAGATCATCTTGGTGCTGATGGCGACCTTGGCCATGAAGCTGATGAGCTGAGCGCCTTCGCCCTATCGCCCGCCGAGCTCGGGTACGTCGGGCAGATAGTTCGAGCCTTCCGAACCCAGGAAATCGAACATCGCCTGCGCGGGCGGCAGCAGCACCTTGTCGCTGCGGCGGATCACGTACCATTGCCGGACGATCGGCAGGCCCGCGACATCGAGCACGACGAGCCGGCCCTCGGCGAGCTCATGCGCCACGGTGTGGGCCGAGATGAAGGCGATGCCGAGTCCGGCGATCACCGCCTGCTTGATGGTCTCGTTGCTGCTCATCTCCATGCCGATGACCGGCTCGAGATCCGACTTCTGGAACATGCCTTCCATCAGCGTCCGCGTGCCCGAGCCGGGCTCGCGGGTGAGGAAGGTCTCGTGCACGAGGTCGGTCAGGCTGAGACCGGAATCCTTCTCCAGCCAGTGCCCCTTGCGCGCGACGATGATGTGCGGATTGCGCCCGAGCTGGCGGACGTCGACGGTGACGTCGGCCGGTGGCCGACCCATGACCGCAAAATCGAGGTCGTAGCCGTGCATGGCCTCGCGGATCTCTTCGCGATTGCCGATGGTGAGCTTGATCTCGATCTTCGGGTATCGCTTGGAGAACGCCGCGATCGCGTGCGGCACGAAGTATTTCGCGGTCGAGACCGCGCCGAGATGCACGGTGCCGCCGGTCCGCCCCGCAAGCAGGTCGAGCGCACCTTGGCAGTCCGCGATGGCAGCTTCGACGCGCTCGGCCAGCGCCAGCACCTCCTTGCCTGCGTCCGTCAGCAGCATGCCGTCACCGGTCCGCTGCACCAGCGGCAGGCCGGCGAGGTCCTGAAGCTGCCGAAGCTGCTGGGTCACGGCCGGCTGGGTCAGCCCGAGATGGCTGGACGCGGCCGTGACGCTGCCTTTGAGCGAGAGCGCCGCAAGCGAGCGCAACTGCCGGATCGTCAGATGCCGGAGCTGAGCGGCCGCATGGCCGGGACCATTATAAGAAAATTCTTTGAGGCTCATTATGAATAGAAATTTTCCTTATTAAGCTGCCCCTGTCAATCTCCTGATGCCGGGACTGGGCGCACCAAACCTCCAGCGGGGAGGGACAATAGGTGCGGCGCCGGCAAGGGGATGGACGCAGATGATTGGGCAACTCAGGCTGGATGACCACCTTCAACGGTATTCAGAGACCGTTCCGCACGCGCTAGCGGTGGCGGGCGCCGTCGATGCCATCGCAGCCGCCGCTATCGAAATCGCGGATCTCATCGCCTCGGGCGATCTAGCGGATGCTTCGGGCCTGACCACCGGCCGCAACAGCGACGGCGATCTCCAGCGCGATCTCGACGTGCAGGCGGATGCGATCCTGCGCCGCCGCCTCGGCAGGCTGCCGATCGCGGCGCTGGCGTCGGAGGAGATGCGTGAGGCTCAGATCGTCGATCGTCAGGGCCGCATCTGCATCGCGATCGATCCGCTCGATGGCTCCTCCAACATCGACATCAACATGACCGTCGGCACCATCTTCTCGATCCTGCCGGCACCCGATGATCTCTCGCTCGCCTTCCACCAGCGCGGTTCGGCGCAGCTCGCCGCCGGCTTCGTCACCTACGGCCCCCAGACCTCGCTGGTGCTGACGCTCGGCGAGGGCGTCGACATCTTCACGCTCGACCGCAAGGCGGGCTGCTTCCGCCTCGCGCGCAGCGGCGTGCAGATCTCCGAGGCCTGTGACGAGTTCGCGATCAACGCGTCCAATCGCCGGCACTGGGATCCGCCAGTGCGCGCCTTCATCGACGAATGCCTCGCCGGTGTCGAAGGCCCCGCCAACCACGATTTCAACATGCGCTGGATCGGCTCGTTGGTCGCCGAGGCCTATCGCATCCTCACCCGCGGCGGCGTGTTTCTCTATCCCGCGGACGCGCGCGCCGGCTACGGCGACGGCCGCCTGCGCCTGACTTACGAGGCGCATCCGATGGCGATGATCATCGAGCAGGCCGGCGGCTCCGCAACCACCGGACGCGAGCGCATCGTGGAGCTGTCGGCACAGAGTCTGCACCAGCGCGTCCCGCTGATCATGGGCTCGAGCAACGGGGTGCGGCGCGTCGAGGAATTGCATTGCGATCCGCTGCTGGTCGCGAGCGTCTCGGCGCCGCTATTCGCGCGGCGCGGATTCTTCCGGCTCTGAGCGAGGCGATCCCATGTCCAGGAAGCATCCGATCATCTCCATCACGGGCTCCTCCGGCGCCGGCACCACCTCGGTCAAAAAAACCTTCGAGCAGATATTCTTCCGTGAGAAAGTCAACGCTGCCTACATCGAGGGCGACGCCTTTCATCGCTACGACCGCGCCGAGATGCGCGCGCAGATGGCCAAGGAGGCCGAGCGCGGCAACAAGCATTTCAGCCATTTCAGCCCCGAAACCAATCTGTTCGAAGAGCTCGAGCGGGCCTTCCGGGATTACGGCGAGACCGGGACTGCGGTGACGCGGCACTACGTCCACGACGCCGAGGAGTCCGCGCTGCACGGCGCCGCGCCCGGCACCTTCACCGAGTGGAAGCGGCTGCCGGAGAACTCCGACCTGCTGTTCTATGAGGGCCTGCACGGCGCGGTGGTCACGGACAAGGTCAATGTCGCGCGCTACGCCGACCTCAAGATCGGCGTCGTGCCTGTCATCAATCTCGAATGGATCCAGAAGCTGCACCGCGACCGCAGCGCGCGCGGCTATTCGACCGAGGCCGTCACGGACACCATCCTGCGGCGGATGCCGGATTACATTCACTACATCTGCCCGCAGTTCACCGAGACCGACATCAACTTCCAGCGCGTGCCGACGGTGGACACCTCCAATCCCTTCGTGGCGCGCTGGATCCCGACGCCGGACGAATCGATGGTCGTGATCCGCTTCAAGAACCCGCGCGGCATCGATTTCCCCTATCTGCTCTCGATGCTGCCGCAAAGCTGGATGTCCCGCGCCAACTCGATCGTGTGCCCCGGCGCCAAGCTCGATCTCGCGATGCAGCTGATCCTGACGCCGCTGATCATGCAACTCATCGAGCGCAAGCGAAGCCTGAAATGATCCGCGACACCAACAACGGGAGGATCTTATGAACATCTCGGTACATGCCGAAGCCGACCTCTATGCCGTCGCACATAACGACCTCGCAAACGCCGTCCGCTTCCTCGCGATCGACGCCATCGAGACCTCGCAGTCGGGGCATCCCGGCCTGCCGATGGGCATGGCCGACGTCGCGACCGTGCTGTTCTCGCGCTTCCTGAAATTCGACTCGGCGCATCCGAACTGGCCGGACCGCGACCGCTTTGTGCTGTCGGCAGGTCACGGCTCGATGCTGCTCTATGCGCTGCTGCATCTGACCGGCGGCGATGTCAGCCTGGACGACATCAAGGCCTTCCGGCAGTGGGGCTCCAAAACGCCGGGCCATCCCGAATACGGCCACACGGCCGGCGTCGAGACCACGACCGGCCCGTTGGGGCAAGGGATCGCCACCGCGGTCGGCATGGCGCTCGCCGAGCGTATGGCCAATGCGCGCCATGGCGACGGCCTCGTCGATCACTTTACGTATGTCATCGCCGGCGACGGCTGCCTGATGGAAGGCATCAGCCAGGAGGCGATCTCGCTTGCCGGTCATCTCCAACTCGGCCGGTTGATCGTGCTGTTCGACGATAACGGCATCTCCATCGACGGGCCGACCTCGCTGGCGACCTCCGACGACCAGCTGGCACGCTTTGCAGCCTCCGGCTGGTCGGTGCGTCGAATCGACGGCCACGATCCCGAAGCCATTGCGCAGGCAATCGCCGAAGAGCGCGAAACCGAGAAGCCGTCGTTGATCGCCTGCCGCACCATCATCGGCTATGGTGCGCCTGATCGGCAGGGCACCGAGAAGGCGCACGGCGCGCCGCTTGGTACCGAGCAGACCGCAGCAGCGCGCCGGGCGCTGGGCTGGGACTATCAGCCCTTCGTCGTGCCGATCCCGATCCTCAAAGCCTGGCGGATGATCGGGCAACGCGGGCAGGTCGATCGCCTCGCCTGGCTTGATCGCTATGAATGCGCAACGCCCGAGCAGCGCGACCTGTTCGTCGAGGGCAGAGCCGTTGCCTTGCCCGCCGCCTATGCACTGGCCGCGGCGAAGTTGCGCGAGCGCTTTGCATCCGAGCGTCCGAAGCTCGCGACGCGGCAGGCCTCGCAACAGGTGCTTGATGGCATCGCCGGGACGATTCCCGGCCTTGTCGGCGGCTCCGCGGACCTGACACATTCGAATCTGACGCACGCCAGGGCGCAGGCGCCGGTCAAGAGCGGTGCGTTCGCGGGCGACTACATTCATTACGGCATTCGCGAGCATGGCATGGCCGCTGCGATGAACGGCCTCGCGCTGCATGGGGGCTTCATCCCCTACGGCGGCACGTTCCTCGCGTTTTCCGACTACAGCCGGCCGGCGATCCGGCTCGCGGCCCTGATGCGGCTGCGCGTCATCCACGTGATGACGCACGATTCGATCGGCCTCGGCGAGGACGGCCCGACGCACCAGCCGGTCGAGCATCTCGCGGCGCTGCGCGTGATTCCCAACCTGCTCGTGTTCCGGCCGGCTGATGCGGTGGAGACGCTGGAGGCCTGGGATTGCGCATTGAGCGCGGAGCATCGTCCGTCCGTGTTGTGCCTGTCGCGGCAGGCATTGCCGACTTTCCGCAGCGATGCGCGCGGCAAAAATCGCGTCGCGCGCGGTGCCTACCTCGTCGTCTCCCCGGACGGCGGCCGCGACGTGACGTTGATGGCAACCGGCTCGGAGGTCTCGATCGCGCTGGATGCTGCCCGCCTGCTAGCGACCGAGCACATCCGTGCGGCCGTCGTCTCGGCGCCGTGCTTCGCGCTGTTCGAGGAACAGCCGGAAGATTACCGCGCCACGGTGCTCGGCACAGCGCCGCGCGTCGGTATCGAGGCGGCCGTGCAGGGCGATTGGTCACGCTGGATCGGGATGGAGGGCGAATTCGTCGGCATGCGTGGCTTCGGCGCCTCGGCGCCCGCAGCCGTGCTGTACCGCGAATTCGGCATCACGCCGCAAAGCATTGCGGAAGCCGCCCGCCGGGCGATTGCGCGCAAGAGCCAATGACCAACAAGGAGGACGTCTCGTGGCCCGTATCACACTTCGGCAACTGCTCGATCATGCCGCCAGCCACGGTTATGCCGTGCCGGCGTTCAACATCAACAACATGGAGCAGGGCATCGCGATCATGCAGGCGGCAGCCGAGGTCGATGCGCCTGTGATCATGCAGGCCTCGCGCGGCGCGCGCAGCTATGCCGGCGACCTCATGCTTTCGCACATGATCGACGCGCTGGAGCGAACCTATCCGGACATCCCGCTCTGCATGCACCAGGACCACGGCAATGATGAGGCGACGTGCGCCTCGGCCATCGCCCATGGCTTCACCTCGGTGATGATGGACGGCTCGCTCAAGGCCGATGCCAAAACGGCGGCGGACTACGATTACAACGTTGCGATCACCCGCCGCGTCGTCGATCTCGCGCACTGGGTCGGCGCGTCAGTCGAAGGCGAGCTCGGCGTGCTTGGCTCGCTCGAGCAGGGCGGCGGGGAGCAGGAGGATGGGCACGGCGTCGAGGGCACAGTCGGTCACGACCAGCTACTGACCGATCCGGATCAAGCCGTCGATTTCGTGCGCGCGACGAAGGTCGATGCACTCGCGATCGCGATGGGCACCTCGCACGGTGCCTATAAGTTCAGCCGCAAACCGGACGGGGACATCCTCGCGATGCGCGTGGTCGAGGAGATCCATCGGCGACTGCCGAATACGCATCTGGTCATGCACGGCTCCTCCTCCGTGCCGCAGCCGCTCCAGGACATGTTCAACCAGTTCGGCGGCGAGATGCCCCAGACCTGGGGGGTGCCTGTCGAGGAGATCGTCCGGGGCATCAGGAGCGGCGTGCGCAAGGTCAATATCGACACGGACTGCCGCCTCGCGATGACCGCGGTGTTCCGTAAGGTCGCGTCCGAGGCGCGCTCCGAGTTCGATCCGCGCAAGTTTCTCAAGCCGGCAATGGATGCGATGCGCGAGCTTTGCCGCGAGCGCTTCGAGCAATTCGGCACCGCGGGCCATGCGAGCAGGATCAAGGTGGTCCCGATGAGCGAGATGGCGCGTCGATATCGCGCCGGCGAACTCGATCCGCGCGGCGACGCCCGCGAGTCCGTGGCGGCCTAGCCAATCCGAAAGACCAGAGAAAAGAGCAGGAGAGAGACATGAACGCACATGCAGGCACAGTCCGCGGCAAAGAGCGCTATCGATCCGGCGTGATGGAATACAAGCGCATGGGTTATTGGGAGCCCGACTACACGCCAAAGGATACGGACGTGATCGCGCTGTTTCGCGTCACGCCACAGGAGGGCGTCGATCCGATCGAGGCATCGGCTGCGGTAGCCGGCGAATCCTCTACCGCGACCTGGACGGTGGTGTGGACCGATCGCCTGACCGCCGCGGAGAAATATCGCGCCAAATGCTATCGCGTCGATCCGGTCCCGGGCTCGCCCGGCTCGTACTTCGCCTACATCGCCTATGATCTCGACCTGTTCGAGCCGGGCTCGATCGCCAACCTCTCGGCGTCCATCATCGGCAACGTGTTCGGGTTCAAGCCGCTCAAGGCGTTGCGGCTGGAAGATATGCGCTTCCCCGTCGCCTATGTGAAGACGTTCCAGGGGCCCGCGACCGGCATCGTGGTCGAGCGCGAACGCCTCGACAAGTTCGGTCGGCCGTTGCTGGGGGCCACCGTGAAGCCGAAGCTCGGACTTTCCGGCCGCAACTACGGCCGCGTGGTCTACGAGGCGCTGAAGGGCGGGCTCGATTTCACCAAGGACGACGAGAACATCAACTCGCAGCCCTTCATGCACTGGCGCGACCGTTTCCTTTACTGCATGGAGGCGGTGAACCGCGCGCAGGCGGCCTCAGGTGAGGTGAAAGGCACCTACCTGAACGTCACCGCGGGCACGATGGAGGACATGTACGAGCGCGCGGAGTTCGCGAAAGAGCTCGGCTCGGTCATCGTCATGATCGATCTCGTGATCGGCTACACCGCGATCCAGTCGATGGCCAGATGGGCGCGGCGCAATGATATGATCCTGCATCTGCATCGCGCTGGCCACTCGACCTATACGCGGCAGAAGAGCCACGGAGTGTCATTTCGCGTCATCGCGAAATGGATGCGGCTTGCGGGCGTCGACCACATCCACGCCGGCACGGTGGTCGGCAAGCTCGAAGGCGATCCAAACACCACGCGCGGCTACTACGACGTCTGCCGCGAGGACTTCAACCCGACCAAGCTGGAACATGGCCTGTTCTTCGACCAGTCATGGGCCAGCCTCAACAAGATGATGCCGGTTGCCTCCGGCGGCATCCATGCCGGGCAGATGCACCAGCTGCTCGATCTGCTGGGTGAGGACGTGGTGCTGCAGTTCGGCGGCGGCACCATCGGTCATCCCATGGGCATTGCGGCCGGGGCGACCGCCAATCGCGTCGCGCTGGAAGCGATGATCCTCGCCCGCAATGAGGGACGCGACTATGTCCACGAAGGGCCAGAGATCCTCGCCAAGGCGGCTCAGACCTGCACGCCGCTGAAGGCCGCGCTCGAGGTCTGGAAGGACGTCACCTTCAACTATCAATCCACCGACACGCCGGACTTCGTGCCGACCGCGCTGGAAACCGTCTGAGGAGATCTGACATGAAGATGACCCAGGGCTGCTTCTCGTTCCTGCCCGATCTGACCGACCAGCAGATAACAAGCCAGGTGCAGTATTGCCTCGCCAACGGCTGGGCGGTGAACATCGAGTTCACCGACGATCCGCATCCCCGCAACACCTATTGGGAGATGTGGGGGCTGCCGATGTTCGATCTCCAGGATGCCGCAGGTGTGATGATGGAGCTGGCCGAGTGCCGAAAGGTGTACAGCGACCGCTACATCCGCATCAGCGGCTTCGATTCCAGCCATGGCTGGGAATCGGTGCGGATCTCCTTCCTCGTCAACCGGCCGAAGCAGGAGGCCGAATTCGAACTGGTGCGCCAGGAAGTCGGTGGCCGCGCCGTTCGCTACACCACGGTGCGCAAGCCGGCCGCGCAGGCCGCAACCTGAGCTGTTCACCTCCGCACGGGGCTCTCCCTGCTCCGTATCCTTGGCGGACCACTGCTTCGCCGCTTCCCCCGCGGCGAAGCTCCTTTCTTCGAGGTGCCGATGCTCGACGTGCCCGATGCAACGACGACCGAACCCGGCGAGACCCATTTCGATCTCCGCAAGGAGGCCGAAGCGGCCGGGATCACGGATACGCTGCAACAGCTCGATCAGGAACTGATCGGGCTCAAGCCGGTGAAGAGCCGCGTGCGCCAGATCGCCTCACTGCTGCTGATCGAACGTGTCCGGCAGCGGGCGGGCCTCGCTTCCGCCCCGCCGACGCTGCACATGTCGTTCACCGGCAATCCCGGCACCGGCAAGACCACCGTGGCGCTGCGCATGGCGAAGATCCTGCACGGACTTGGGTTCGTGCGGCGCGGCCAGGTGATCTCGGTGACACGCGACGATCTCGTCGGCCAGTATATCGGCCACACCGCGCCGAAGACGAAGGAGATATTGAAGAAGGCGATGGGCGGCGTGCTGTTCATTGACGAGGCCTATTACCTGCATCGCCCCGACAATGAGCGTGACTATGGGCAGGAGGCGATCGAGATCCTGCTCCAGGTGATGGAGAACCAGCGCGAGGACCTCGTCGTGATTCTCGCCGGCTATGGCGAGCGGATGACCAGTTTTTTCGCCTCGAATCCCGGCTTCCGCTCGCGCATCGCCCACCACATCGAATTCCCAGACTATGCCGAGGCCGAGCTGCTCGTCATCGCCGAGCTGATGCTGAAAGAGCGCGGCTATCGCTTCTCGGCAGCAGCGCGGGAAGCGTTCGAGAAATACATCGCGCTACGCCGCACCCAGCCGTTCTTCTCCAATGCGCGCTCGATCCGTAACGCGGTCGACCGCATTCGCCTGCGGCAGGCCGATCGTCTGGTGTCGGATCTCGACCGCATGCTGGATGTCGCCGATCTCGAAACCATCGATGCCATGGACGTGTTGGCGAGCCGGGTCTTCAACGGCGGCGCCGATGTGCGGAGTGCAGAGCCATGACCGGAGAGATCATCATTGCTCCCTCGATCCTGGCTGCGGATTTCTCGCGGCTCGGCGAGGAGATTTCGGCAATCGACGCGGCTGGCGCCGATTGGATCCATTGCGATGTCATGGACGGACATTTCGTACCGAACATCAGCTTCGGTGCCGACGTCATCAAGGCGATCCGGCCGCAGACGGAGAAGATCTTCGACGTGCATTTGATGATCGCGCCGACCGATCCCTATCTCGAAGCGTTCGCGCAAGCTGGAGCGGATATCATCACGGTGCACGCCGAGGCCGGCCCGCATCTGGACCGCTCGCTCCAGGCGATCCGCGCGCTCGGCAAGAAGGCCGGTGTCAGCCTCTGTCCCGCCACGCCCGAGAGTGCGATCGCCTATGCGCTCGATCACGTCGATCTGGTGCTGGTGATGACGGTCAATCCGGGATTCGGCGGCCAGTCCTTCCTCGAGCCCCAGCTTGAAAAGATCGAACGGATCAAGACCATGATTGGCGATCGGCCGATCCGGCTCGAGGTCGACGGCGGTATCACGCCCGACAATGCCGCTGTCGTGGCGGCGGCGGGAGCTGATGTGCTGGTCGCGGGTTCCGCCGTGTTTCGCGGCAAGGGCGTTGCCGATTATGGTGCAAACATCCAGGCCATTCGCCTCGCAGCTGAGAGGGGCCGGATCCCGAAGCGGCAAGACAATGCTGCGCAGCGGATGCGCGTCAGCGATGGGGGCCGATCCGGTAGACCCGCGTGAGGCCGAGCGTCCGCCGGCGCGTTTGGAACTTTGAGCCGAATACGCATTTCCCAGGAGCGAGCCGAAATCGGGTGCGGGGCGCAGCAAATCTTTCGCGCAACCGCCATCGGCCTGACGCAAACTGGGGCGATAACCCCCAGCAAATGCGAGGGAGGGTCTCATGGAGAACGTACGTCGCTACCGGGCGCTGGCATCCCTCTGTCGACAGCAGGCGGCCTACCGGCCGCTGCAGAACTGGGAACTCCTCGGCCAAGCCGAACATTTCGAACATCTCGCCGACATCGAGCTCAAGGCATATTTCGACGCCTGCAATGTGTCTCAGGACGAGGACACCCCCGCAGCCGCGACATGGGAAGCTCCCGTCGCGGCGTGATGGCGCCAAGCCGGCGCGGCTCAGTGGGTCATCAGTGTCGGGACCGTCATGGCCTCCAGCATGGCACGCGTGACGCCCCCGAGAATGCGCTCCTGCAACCGGGAATGGCCGTAGCCACCCATCACAAGGAGGTCGAGGCTCTCATCGGCCGCGAGCGACAGGATGGTCGGCTGAATGTCGGCGCGCGTCGCCGACAGGCCGACGATGCGGGTCGACAGACCGCGCCGGCCGAGATGTCTTGCCAGACCGCTTGCTGAAGCTTCGCCGGAGCCGGCGTCGGGTTCGTTGATGGTGATGACCACGATTTCTGTGGCGCGCGCCAGGAACGGCGCTGCGTCGCGCACTGCTCGGGCGGCGAGACGGCTGCCGTCCCAGCAGATGCCGATCCGGTTTGCCTTGAAGGCTCCACGGAAGGTGTAAGGCAGGAAGAGCACCGGGCCGCCCGCCTGGAACAGGATCTCGCTTGGCACGTCGTTGTCGAACGAGCCTTGCGCCGGATCAGGCTGGAGCACGATGCTGAGGTCGTGCAGCCGGGCCATCTCGCCGAGCGATTCGGCTGCGTCCGCCGGGATCGCGCCGAGCGGGTGGCAGGCGTAGGAGATGCCGGCGTTCGCCGCTTCGGTCTTGAACACGGCCAGCGCTGCCTCGGCCCGTTCCACGGCGCGCTCGCGTTCCAGCTCGAACACGGCCGCCACGGCCGCGCCCCCCTCCATCACGTAGGCTACACTGGTTGTGACATAGCCCACCGCGACCGCGTCGAGATGGGCGTTGAGGTGCGCCGCGAGCGAGATCGAGCCCTCGATTGCGGGTCGCATGGGACGTTCGGTGGGAATGTGGACGAGAATATCTTTGTACATGGCGCGCCTCCGGTCGTCATCCGATGATCGCAGTTTTTCACGGCGCGAAGGACCCATGTTGAGCTGTATCAAACGGGCAGGGGTGATTTTCCTGCCGCGCCCGCTGCCTCATTCTTTGCCGAGATTTAATCGGACGGACGGGACCCCGTAAGGTGGCAACGACCATGTTGGGGTCAAGGCGACACCAGCTCAACATGGACATTTCGACATGAACGATCGCGTCAATTCCGACACCACCACGTCTCGCAAGATCTTGCGGCCGCGCCGCCTCGCGCTGCTCGGCACCGTGGCCGCGCTGGGCGTAGCCGCCCTGTCAATTGCGCCGGGCACTTCGCCGTTCGGCATGAATTCCTTCATTGCGCCGGCTCAGGCTGCGGAGGCCGCGGCGACGCCACCGAGCTTCGGCGATCTGGTCAGCAAGGTCAAACCCGCGGTTATCTCCGTGCGGGTCAGGATCGACCGGGACAACGACAAGAGCGCAATGCTGCAGCAGAACCGTATGGACTCGGACGAGGACACGCCGTTCGACCAGTTCTCGCGGCAATTCGGTTTCCGCTTTCCGGGCGGCATGAACGGCATGCCGCGCCAGCGTCACCAGATGATCACCGGTGAAGGGTCCGGCTTCTTCATCTCCGCCGACGGCTATGCAGTGACCAACAACCATGTCGTCGATCACGCCGAATCCGTTCAGGTCACCATGGACGACGGCACGACCTACAAGGCGAAGGTCGTCGGCACCGACCCGAAGACCGATCTGGCGCTGATCAAGGTCGATGGCAGGAGGGATTTTCCGTTCGTCAAATTCTCCGACCAGAAGCCGCGCATCGGCGACTGGGTGGTCGCGGTCGGCAATCCCTTTGGTCTTGGCGGCACCGTGACCGCCGGCATCGTCTCGGCCAGCGGTCGGGACATCGGGAATGGTCCCTATGACGACTTCATCCAGATCGATGCGCCCATCAACAAGGGCAATTCAGGCGGCCCGGCCTTCGATATGAACGGCAACGTGATCGGCGTGAACACGGCGATCTTCTCGCCCTCGGGCGGCTCCGTCGGCATCGGCTTTGATATTCCGGCCTCGACCGCCAAGCTCGTCGTCGCGCAATTGAAGGACAAGGGGGCGGTCACCCGCGGTTGGCTCGGCGTGCAGGTGCAACCCGTGACATCGGATATTGCGGACAGCCTCGGCCTCAAGGAGGCGCGCGGTGCAATCGTCGACAATCCGCAAGATGGCAGCCCGGCGGCGAAGGCCGGCATCGAGGCCGGTGACGTCATCACCGCCGTCAACGGCACCGCGATCAAGGACTCCCGCGATCTTGCCCGCACCATTGCCACCCTGGCACCGGGTACGTCGGTGAAGCTCGAGGTGTTCCGCAAGGGCGACAGCAAAACGGTGACTTTGGCGCTAGGCGAGCTGCCGAACGAGCGGCAAGCCAAAGAAAATCGCAATTCCGACGAGCGTAGGGGGCAGCCGAATGCCGGCACGCCGCGCCTGGGTCTCAGCCTGGCACCGGCTGGCGACGTCCAGGGTGCAGGTCAGAGCGGTGTCGTCGTCACCGAGGTCGATCCGCAGGGGCCGGCAGCTCAGCGCGGCATTCAGACCGGCGACGTCATCCTAAATGTCGGCGGCAAGGCCGTTGCCAGTGTCGGCGACGTCCGTTCGGAGCTGGCGCAGGCCAAGTCGTCCGGCAAGCGCAGCGTGCTGTTGCAGGTCAGAAGCGCGGAGGCGACAAGATTCGTCGCGGTTCCGCTCGCCTAAGCCGAGCGCGCAACATCGGTTAGAAAAAAGGCGGCCCTATCGGGCCGCCTTTCCTGTTCATCCTCAGAAGTCCCGTGGACGTCCGGATAACATTCTTGTTAGCCGCAGCGACGCAGGTCGTCTGAAAGAGCCTCTTGGCTCATCACAGTTCCAATTCCCGTTGCAGACGGCAATGGGCGCCGCCAAATGTGGTTGCAACCTTGGAACTTCCAACCTGCCACCGCTTTGTGGAACGGGCCGGTGGTACGCAGTTGATCGGTGCCGACATGGATCGATTGAAGTTCTCGCTGTGGAGCACGCTGCTCGTGGCGCCATTGGTTCTTTCAGGCGGAAACGCGTTCGGGCGCGACGACGGCCGTTACGCGAATTCTCCCCTGAAGCCCTGGTTCGACAGCCTGCGCAGTCGCCTCGGTCCATGCTGCTCGGACGCGGATGGTTTCGCCGTTGCCGATCCCGACTGGGAATCGCACAACGGACGTTACCGTGTGCGTCTCGACGGGCAGTGGATCGAGGTGCCGGACGACGCCGTGATCACCGAGCCGAACCGGGCCGGCCGCACCATGGTGTGGCCGGTGAAGACGGCGTTCGGGGTTTCGATCCGCTGCTTCATGCCAGGCAGCATGATGTGAACAGGTCAGCGCGACCGTGTGGAGGATTTACGCTTCGATGATTTCTTCGAGGACTTCCTGGACGACTTCTTGGATGTTTTCCTGGACGTCTTCTTGGCGCTCGTTCGCTTCGATGCCTTCTTCGGGACCTTCTTGCCTTTCTTGCGCGCCTTCGACAGTCCGATCGCGATCGCCTGTTTGCGGCTCTTGACGCGGCCGCCGCGTCCTCCACGGCCGCTCTTCGCGGTCCCCTTCTTGTAGCGCCGCATCTCGCTCGCGACATCGCTGCCCGAGCTGCGTGAGTAGCGTTTCTTTGCCTTGCGTGCCATGCATGTTCTCCCTTGGCCGAGAAGAACCCTTCGGTACAGGCATGGTTCCGGGAGCGCGTGTGCAACACTCCGGAAGGCGCGATGCAGTCTAGAAGGAATTCGCCAGCTCGATCTCCGCTTCCAACGCTCGGATGCGCTGTGCGGCCTCGCTGAAGGAGAGATCACGCGAATATTGAGCAGGCTGATAAGCTTCCTCGCTCAGCCGTTTCAGCTTGAGCCCCTGCGCTCGCGTCATCTGCTCGCTCAGGAAAACCCGCGCGTCGTATTTACCTTGCACCGGCATCTGACTTCTCCGTTCCGAAATCGTGACTTGACTATATGTTCTTATTTTGTTCTAACAAGCCATGGACAACAGAATTAGCGAAATTCGACGCAAAATCAGAGCCTTGAGGCTTGAGATGGCCGACGTCGAGGTGTCGGTGCGCGACCTCGTCGAGCGCGATCGCGACTGCACTGAAAAGGCCCTGGCGCAGATGGAGTTGCGCCGGAGGATCAACCTTCTGATCGGGGAATGGAAGGCGGCTGGTGGCACCGACGTTCTGCCCGACATTCGGGACCGGGTGCGCGGTCGCGCATGACGACCGCTGGTGATCCCGCACGCGTGATCGGACATGCGGGAGAATCATTGACGCAGGCAACCCTCGTTCGCGCACAAGCCCTAAACGGGTCGTCGCATAGTGCGTCACGCACCCTTCAAGGTTCCTTGTCCTCTGTAAGGATGAACACGACGCCCGTAAGGGTGGCGCCGATCGCGAACGTCATCACCAAGGTGAGAGCGACGACCACGATCGCCTGGCTTCCGCCGTTGTTTAGCAAGTTGGCCACGGCCGGGTTGGACAGGACCAGCGTAAGGGTGAAGGTGAGGCCGAGGGCTGCGCCCATCATTGTATGCGTCATCAGCTTGATGAGGCCGGTGGCTGAGATCAGCTGATGCCTTCTGCGCATGGACCGCATCCCGAATTGTGGCATGCAAACGCCAGCGTGATTACCAGGTTCCTTTCGAGTGGAGGAATCGTCGTCGCCGGTTTTCATGCGACGTTCATGCCGGGCCTGCGAGGATGGAGCCCAGCAAAACGGGAACATCAATATGGGTAAGGTAGTCTTTCTCTACCGCTCGCTGGCCTATCGCAACGCGGCCGCGGACATCCTGCGCAAGGCGCGCAAGCTCCCGAACGGGGCGGAGCGAAGCGCGGCACGCCGCTACGCCAGGGCATTGCGCGATCTCGCGCGAACGGAAGCCTGGCTGGAAGGGCGGGTCGCACGCGAACCGCGGACGGTCCGGCGCATGACGAGCGCTGCGTCCGGTTAACCGGACGCGCGTTGCAATTCGGCGGCGCCGGCGGCGTCGAACTTGCCGGGTGCTGTCGTCGCCGAGGCCTTGCGCGTCAACGGGACCTCCAGGCGGCACAACAGGCCCTCGGCGCGCCAATCGAACTGCGCCTGTCCGCCAAGCTGCGACTCGACGCTCGCAAGCAGGCTCCGCGTGCCGAAGCCGCGGGATTTCGGTGTCATGACCAACGGACCGCCGGATTCCTCCCAGCTCAGGGTGAGGAGTTCGTCCTCAATCTGCCAGGCGATCGAAAGCCGCCCCGATCGCGTGGAGAGCGCGCCATACTTCGCCGAGTTGGTGAAGAGCTCGTGCAGCGCGAGCGCAAGTGTCTGCGCCGTTGTCGGCAGCAGCTGGACTTCGGGCCCGGCCAATCTGATCTGGCCGCCGAGCGAGTAGGGCGCAAGCTCCTCGTCGATCAGCTTAGAGAGTTCGGCACCCTGCCAGCTCGACAGCGACAGGATGGTGTGCACGCGCGCCAGCGCATTGATGCGTCCCTCGACGGCGTTGACATAGGCCTTGACCTCGTCGGCCCGGGTGAGACGCACGATCGACTGCGCCAGCGCCAGCGCATTCTTGGCGCGATGATCAACTTCCCGCGCCAGCAGATTCTGCCGCTCCTCGGCGCGCTTGCGTTCGGTGATGTCGACGGTGACGCCGCTGACGCGCACCACGCGCCCGCTCTCGTCGACCGTTGCAGCCGCCGTGCCGACGCACCAGCGAACCTCGCCGTCGGGCCGCAAGATGCGGAACTCTGTCTCATAGGCACGCGTGCCTTTGCTGAATTCGGCGATCGCCCTGCGCAACTGATCGACGTCATCGGGATGCAACAGCGCCTGAACATTCGCCGGGTTGACCTCAAAGCTCTCCGCGTCGACGCCAAAGATGCGGTACTGCCCCTCATCCCACATCCAATCGCCGCTGACCCAGTCCCAGTCCCAGGACCCCATCTTGCCGGCAGCGATCGCCATGCTGCGCCGCTGCTCGCTTTCGCGCAGCTTCGCGGTGGAACGCTCCAGTTCCGCGGTGCGAGCGCGGACGCGGTCTTCGAGATCGTGGTTCAGCCGTTCGAGTTCGCGGGTCTTGCGGTAAAGCTCGGCAAACACCTTTATCTTGGCGCGCAGCACCTCCGGCACGACCGGAACCGGCACATAATCGACCGCGCCCATCTCGTAGCCGCGCAATCGGTCCATGTCGCTGACCTGGATGGCTGAGATGAAGATCATCGCGGTCTTCTGGAACCGCGGATGCTCGCGGATCATGGCGGCGAGCTCGAAGCCGTCGAGTTCGGGCATGCAGACGTCGACCAAGATCACCGCGATCTCAGTCTTGAGCAGCACCTCGAGCGCCTCGCGTCCCGACGAGGCGATCACGAGGTTCTCGCCGAGATCCTTCAGGATCACCTCATAGGCAAGCAGCTTGGCGGGCTGATCGTCGACGAGAAGGATATTGACCTTGTCCTGGTCCATACGGGGCCCAACTCAGCGATGCAGCCACATGCGGATCGCAAGCAGCAATTGGTCGGTGTTGACCGGCTTGGCGAGGTAATCGGACGCGCCGGCTTCGAGGCACTTCTCACGGTCGCCCTTCATCGCCTTGGCGGTCAAGGCGATGATCGGAAGACGGGCGAAGGCCGGGTTCTCGCGGATCACGCCGATGGTCTGATAGCCATCCATCTGCGGCATCATGATGTCCATCAGCACGATCGCGATCTCCGGATTGGATTCGACCAGTGTCACCGCCTCGCTGCCGGTCGTCGCCGTCAGCACTTTCATGCCACGACGTTCGAGCACACTCGACAGGGCGAAGATGTTGCGGGCGTCGTCGTCGACGAGCAGGGCGGTCTTGCCGATCAGGTCCTCGTCGGAACTATTTAGCTTCTCCAGCATACGCTGCTTCTCGACCGGCAATTCCGTGATCACGCGGTGCAGGAACAGCGCGGTCTCGTCGAGCAGGCGCTCGGGCGATTCCACCCCCTTGACCACGATGCTGCGCGCCATGGTGTGCAGTTCGGCGTCCTCCTCTGCGGAAAGCTCGCGTCCGGTGAACACCACGACCGGGATGTTCGACAGTGTCTCGTCGTTGCGGATCTGATCCAGCACCTCGAAACCACTCATGTCCGGCAGCCTGAGGTCGAGCACCACGCAGTCGCAGGGGTGCATGCGGAGCGTCGAAAG
Source organism: Bradyrhizobium sp. in8p8 (assembly GCF_000426845.1). Taxonomy (GTDB): domain Bacteria; phylum Pseudomonadota; class Alphaproteobacteria; order Rhizobiales; family Xanthobacteraceae; genus Bradyrhizobium; species Bradyrhizobium japonicum_C. The sequence continues at coordinate 20,113 of NZ_AUGD01000007.1, forward strand.
CGCGCCAGCGCCGGTGTCCGTCGTCACGATCTCGATATCGTCATGATGCAGCAGCTCGCGGATCGAAAGCTGCTCGGCCTCGTTGTCCTCGACGATCAGCAGCCGCTTGCGCCGCGGCCGCGCATACTCCTTGATCTGCGTCAGCGCGGCAGAGATGCCTTCGGGCGTCGTCGGCTTGTTGACGAACGAGAATGCGCCGCGCGCCAGCGCATGCTGGCGGTCCTCGTCGAGCGTGATGATCTGCACCGGGATGTGGCGGGTGAGCGGATTGTGCTTGAGCTGGCTCAGCACGGTCCAGCCGAGCATATCAGGCAGGAACACGTCGAGGGAGACGGCGGTCGGCTGGTACTGCTTGGCGAGCTCCAGCGCTTCCCCGCCGCGGGCCGCGACCAGGACCCGGAAGCCTTTGTCGCGGGCCAGATCCACCAGCACCCGGGCGTAATGCGGGTCATCCTCGACGATCAGGAGGATGCTGTCGCCAGGCTCGAGGTTCAACCGGTCGTCGGGAAGCTGCTCGATCACGCGCTGCTCGGGCGCGGGCGGTTGCAGAGCCGGAGTCTGGCTGTATTGCTGCGGCGCCGGCGCGGACCGCGGCGCAAGGGTCGGGCCGGAATATTTCAGCGGCAGATATAGCGTGAAGGACGAGCCCTTGCCAGGCGTGCTGCGCAGATGGATCTCGCCGCCGAGCAGGCTCGCGAGCTCGCGGCTGATCGCGAGCCCAAGTCCGGTGCCGCCGTACTTTCGGCTCGTGCCTGCATCCGCCTGCTGGAAGGCCTCGAAGATCAGTTTCTGCTTCTCCAACGGGATTCCGATGCCGGTATCGGACACTTCGAATGCGATCACGGCCGGCGCGGAGTTCAGCACCGGATGATCCGTTCCCCAGCCGCCGATCGCGCCGGCGACCTTGAGGCGCACCTCGCCTTCGGCGGTGAACTTGAAGGCGTTCGAGAGCAGGTTCTTCAGGACCTGCTGCAGGCGCTTGGAGTCGGTGACGATGCTGCGTGGCAGGTTCGGATCGACGTCGATCTTGAACGACAGGTTGCGGTTGTCCGCCTCGTGCCGGAACGGCCGGCCCACGGTCTCCAGCAGGTTCGCGGTGAGAATTTCCTCGGCGTCGACCGTCACCGTGCCGGACTCGATCTTGGAGAGATCGAGAATGTCGCTGATAAGATTGAGCAGGTCGGTGCCCGCGCCGTGGATGGTGCGGGCGAATTCGACCTGCTTGGCCGAGAGGTTGCCGTCCGGGTTGTCGGTGAGCTGCTGACCCAGGATCAGGATCGAATTCAGCGGCGTACGGAGCTCGTGGCTCATATTGGCCAGGAATTCGGACTTGTACTTCGAGGTCAGAGCGAGCTCGGTGGCCTTTTCCTCAAGCGCGCGGCGAGCCTGCTCGATTTCCTGATTCTTGCGCTCGACCTCGACGTTACGCTCGGCCAGCTGCTGCGCCTTCTGCTCGAGCTGGTCGTTGGTCTGCTGCAGCTCGCGCTGTTGGGTCTGCAGCTCGCCGGCGAGCTGTTGCGACTGTTTGAGCAGGCCTTCGGTCTGCATCGTCGCCTCGATCGAATTGAGCACGATTCCGATGGAGTCGGTGAGCTGCTCCAGGAACGTCATCTGCGAGGTCGTGAAGGAGACCAGCGAGGCGAGTTCGATCACGGCCTTGACCTGGCCTTCGAACAGGACCGGCAGCACCACGAGGTTCTTCGGCGCGACGCGGAACAGCGCCGAGTTGATCGGCACCACGTCGGCCGGAATGTCGGAGACGACGCGCGGCCGCTTGTCGAGCGCGCATTGGCCGATCAGGCCTTCGCCGAACTGCAGCACGGGTTGATAGGGATAGACGCCGTCGCTGGCATAAGAGGCGAGCAACAGCAGCTGCGGGTCGTTCTCGTTCTCTACCTGGTAGATCACGCCGGTATGGGCGTTCACCAGCGGCGACAATTCGGTGAGCAGCATCCGGCCGACCGTGGTGAGATCGCGCTGTCCCTGGAGCATGTTGGTGAACTTGGCGAGGTTGGTCTTCAGCCAGTCCTGCTCGGTGTTCACATCCGTCGTCAGACGGAGGTTCGTGATCATCGTGTTGATGTTGTCCTTCAGCTCCGCGACTTCGCCGCGGGCGTCGACCTGGATCGATCGCGTCAGGTCGCCCTTTGTCACCGCGGTCGCGACCTCGGCGATCGCGCGCACCTGCGAGGTGAGGTTGGCAGCCAGAAGATTCACGTTGCCGGTGAGGTCCTTCCAGGTGCCGGCAGCGCCCGGCACGTTGGCCTGGCCGCCGAGCCGACCTTCGACGCCGACCTCGCGCGCCACCGACGTTACCTGGTCGGCGAAGGTCGCCAGCGTCTCGGTCATGTTGTTGATGGTGTCGGCGAGAGCGGCGACCTCGCCGCGCGATTTCATCGTCAAGTTCTGCTTGAGATCGCCGTTGGCGACCGCGGTCACCACCTTGACGATGCCGCGCACCTGCTCGGTCAGGTTCGCGGCCATGAGGTTCACCGTGTCGGTGAGGTCCTTCCATGTGCCGGCAACCCCGGGCACCTGGGCCTGGCCACCGAGCTTGCCCTCGGTGCCGACCTCGCGCGCCACGCGCGTGACTTCGCCGGCAAAGGCGTTGAGCTGGTCCACCATGGTGTTGATGGTGTTCTTGAGCTCGAGGATTTCACCTTTCACGTCGACCGTGATCTTGCGCGAGAGGTCGCCGCGCGCAACCGCCGTGGTGACTTCGGCGATGTTGCGGACCTGCGTCGTCAGGTTCGCGGCCAGGAGGTTGACGTTGTCGGTGAGATCCTTCCACGTGCCACCGACGCCGGGCACGACGGCCTGACCGCCGAGCCGGCCTTCGGTGCCGACCTCGCGCGCGACGCGCGTCACTTCGGCGGCGAAGGAGCGGAGCTGCTCGACCATGGTGTTCAGGGTGTCCTTCAAGAGAAGGATCTCGCCGCGCACGTCGACCGTGATCTTCTTCGAAAGGTCGCCGCCGGCAATGGCGGTTGCGACCTCGGCGATGTTGCGGACCTGGGCCGTCAGATTCGAAGCCATGAAGTTGACGTTGTCGGTGAGGTCCTTCCAGGTGCCGGCGACGCCGGGCACTTCGGCCTGTCCGCCGAGCTTACCTTCGGTACCGACCTCGCGCGCGACGCGCGTGACTTCGCCGGCAAAGCCGTTGAGCTGGTCCACCATGGTGTTGATGGTGTTCTTGAGCTCGAGGATTTCGCCTTTCACGTCGACGGTGATCTTGCGGGAGAGGTCGCCGCGCGCAACGGCGGTCGTCACTTCGGCGATGTTGCGGACCTGGGCCGTGAGGTTGCCCGCCATCGAGTTCACGGAGTCGGTGAGATCCTTCCAGGTGCCGGCAACGCCGGGCACGTTGGCCTGGCCGCCGAGGCGTCCTTCGGTGCCGACCTCGCGCGCGACGCGCGTCACCTCGCCGGCGAACCGGTTGAGCTGGTCGACCATCGTGTTCAGCGTATCCTTGAGCTGAAGGATCTCGCCGCGCACATCCACGGTGATCTTGCGGGAGAGGTCGCCGCCAGCGATCGCAGTCGCGACTTCCGCGATGTTGCGGACCTGGGCCGTGAGGTTGCCCGCCATCGAGTTCACGGAGTCGGTCAAATCCTTCCAGGTGCCGGCAACGCCGGGCACGCCGGCCTGGCCGCCAAGCTTGCCGTCGGTGCCGACCTCGCGCGCGACGCGCGTGACCTCGCCGGCGAAGGCGTTGAGCTGGTCGACCATGGTGTTGAGCGTTTCCTTCAGCTGAAGGATTTCGCCCGACACGTTCACAGTGATCTTCTTGGACAGGTCGCCCTTCGCCACGGCGGTCGCGACCTCTGCGATGTTGCGGACCTGCCCGGTCAGGTTCGAGGCCATCGAATTGACGCTGTCGGTCAAGTCTTTCCACGTGCCGCCGACGCCGCGCACCACGGCCTGGCCGCCGAGCTTGCCTTCGGTGCCGACCTCGCGCGCCACGCGCGTGACTTCGCCGGCGAAGGCGTTGAGCTGGTCGACCATGGTGTTGATGGTGTCCTTCAGCTCCAGGATCTCGCCGCGCACGTCCACGGTGATCTTCTTCGAGAGGTCGCCGCCGGCGACCGCCGTCGTCACCTCCGCGATGTTGCGCACCTGCGCGGTCAGGTTGGAAGCCATCGAGTTGACGCTCTCGGTCAGGTCTTTCCAGGTGCCGGCAACGCCGAGCACGTTGGCCTGACCGCCCAGCCGCCCCTCGGTGCCGACTTCGCGCGCGACCCGCGTGACTTCGCCGGCGAAGGCGTTGAGCTGGTCGACCATGGTGTTGAGCGTCTCCTTCAGCTGAAGGATCTCGCCCGAGACGTTCACCGTGATCTTCTTCGAGAGGTCGCCGCTCGCGATGGCGGTAGCGACGTCGGCAATGTTGCGAACCTGCGCGGTCAGGTTCGAGGCCATGAAGTTGACGTTGTCGGTGAGATCCTTCCATGTGCCGGCCACGCCGGGCACCTGGGCCTGGCCACCGAGCTTGCCTTCGGTGCCGACCTCGCGCGCCACGCGCGTCACTTCCGAGGCGAACGAGTTGAGCTGGTCCACCATGGTGTTGATGGTGTCCTTCAGCTCCAGGATCTCGCCGCGCACGTCCACGGTGATCTTGCGCGAGAGGTCGCCGCGCGCCACGGCCGTGGTGACGTTCGCGATATTTCGTACCTGCGCGGTCAAATTGCCGCACATCGCGTTGACGGAGTCGGTCAAATCCTTCCAGGTGCCGGCCACGCCCGGCACGATCGCCTGGCCGCCGAGCTTGCCGTCGGTGCCGACCTCGCGCGCCACGCGCGTCACTTCCGAGGCGAAGGAGCGGAGCTGGTCCACCATCGTGTTGATGGCTTCCTTGAGCTGGAGGATCTCGCCGCGGACGTCGACCGTGATCTTCTTGGAGAGGTCGCCATTGGCGACCGCGATCGTCACCTCCGCGATGTTGCGAACCTGGTTGGTCAGGTTGTTCGCCATCGAGTTGACGCTTTCAGTGAGGTCCTTCCAGACGCCGGTCACCTCGGGCACCTGGGCTTGGCCGCCGAGCTTGCCCTCGGTGCCGACCTCGCGCGCGACGCGCGTCACCTCGGAGGTGAACACGCCGAGCTGCTTGATCATGGTGTTGACGATGTTCGCCGACTGCAGGAATTCGCCGCGCAGCGGCCGACCGTCGACGTCGAGCTTGACGGTCTGGAGCAGGTCGCCTTGCGCCACCGCCGCGACCGCACGCGTAACCTCGCGGGTCGGCCACAACAAATCGTCGATCAGCGTGTTGACGGAGCCTTCCATGTCGGCCCAGGAGCCCGAGGCGAGGCCGAACTTCACGCGTTGCCGGGTCTTGCCCTCACGGCCCACCACCTGGCCGACCAGCTCGAGCTGCTGTGCCATGCGCTGATTGGCCGCGATGATCTCATTAAAAGTGTCGGCGATCTTGCCGTCGATGCCCAGATAGTCACCGCTCATCCGCACTGAGAAATCGCCACTGCGCATTGCCTGCAATGCGAGCAGCAATTCAGCCCGGGAATCCTGCTCCGATGAACCGTTGTTTTTCGGTTTTGGGCCGCGACGACCGGAGCGTGATGCACTTCCGGGATCGAGGTCGCTCATACTGATTCCCCCGCAGGCGTCGCCCGAATCCTAGGCGTGGCGCGTTTGGTCAAAATAGAGCGTCAGCCAAATTCGAAATCAAGCGCCAAGGGTGCGGCGCGGGAATGGAACCTGCTTTGCTCAGCCCGATCCAACTAACGATGATCAGCCGAATTGGTTCCGCCCAAAACCGGAAGAAATGCCATCGGGCTCCCGCGCTCTGCTCTCCGTACCTGGCGTCCGGCTCGCGGAACGGAGCGGCGAGCCCGACTGTTAGCCCGTGAAGAGAGGAGAACGAACATGAAAGCAGGACTCCCCGCTATGGCTATGATGGTGTTCGCCGCCGGTTCGGCCTTGGCACAGGGCGGCGGCCCCAGCGGCCGTGGGGCCGTGACCGGCGACCCCGCCGCGAGCTCCGCCAATCCCCGGGCGGATACCCCAACCACCGGCACGACGACCCGATCAAACCCGAGCGGCAGCGGGACCTCGTCTTCAGGTGGTAAGGACGACAATGGCGATGCCGGCAGGGACAAGATGTTGGAGGGCGACCGCACCGCGCAACCGCAGCGACATCCGAACGACAAGTAGAGGCGGCGCCTACTTGTCCGCCATGGTACGCTCGGCGTCCCTGGCCTGCACGCGCAAAATCGGGAGCTGCTCGCGCGCAAACGCCGCGAGCGCTGCATGGTCGGGCGCCTTCAGATAACGCTCGAGCAGAATGATGATCGACTCGTATTCGGGAATCTGCGCGGCATAGAAGCTTCTGACGTAAGTCGGACCATCCGACATTTCGGGTTCGACGAGACTAGCAGTCGGCGACTCTACCTTGCCGACGTGCAGTTCTGCGCCAATCGCCTCCTGGACGCCTTTCAGTCTCTTGTCGCGCTTGACCGCTTCCTCGGCGCGCAGGGCGGCCAGGTTCTTGACCTCCGCATTGCCCTTGAGGTCGGTGTTCTCAAGAAGACCCTGTTGAAATCGGCTGAAGCTGTAGAGCCCGCTGATGACTTCGATCGCGGTTGGTGGCCGATCGCCAGGCTTTCGCTCGCCGGTGCTCTCGGCAAGAGTCGCGGTGTGGATGAATGCCAGGATAATCGCGGCAAGAACTCGCATCGATATCAATGACGGAATGCGTACGAAGTTCCCCAGGTTACGATCCGGTGAGTGGGTTGCGACGCGAGAGTTCCGCCCTTACGTGTTGTGCATGAAACAGTCTGACATCTTCAGAGACAACGCCGACAATTGTCTTCAGCTTGCCGAGCGAGCGGACGGACAACCTGCCCATAAGCGCTACTCGCGCATGGCCGATGCCTGGGCGGCGCTCGCCAACGAGCAGGATTGGCTCGATGGCGAAATCCCGCCCGTTCCGGCCCACGCTCCTGCTCCGAACCGGGATATGTAGATCCGCTGTGAGACCGCTCACAGAGGACAAGCAACAGATCCGGGATCATTCAGGAGTATTCGATCGCCTCGGTTTCCGGTTGCAGAAGGAGGTTTGGCGATGGCTCCACGTCTGGTGCTTCTTTCCCTCATGCTCGCCTTTGGCGTCTCAGTCGCGTTCGCCACTGTAACGACGGTGCGGCAGGTGCATCTCGAAAACGCATCTGGCGAGGAGGTGCATCCGGTGCGAAGTTAGCGGTGGCGGAACATTCCTGGCCGTATTGCGTAGGCGCTCCGAGACATCAGGAGAAGCGAGAGCCCACCATGGCCCATTCCGATCAAGGTATCGTCAAGGACAAGCGCGGGGAGGAACAGCCGCGCGACAAGGAGCGTGCACAATCTGTGCACAAGACGGATCCGAAAGGTTCGCCCTCGCGCGAAGCGACGCGCGATCCCAAGCTAAGCGACGACAGCAAGACGCCGGGCTCCGGCGCAATGCCGGACGGCTCGAGCGATGCGACAGGCTAGATTTCGCACGGGAACCAATTCCCGCGCGAGGAGTCGAAGGATTGCTTCCGGTTGTCATGCCCCCGGTGCGCCGGAAGCAATCTCCAAGCACGGCCCTGGCACCCACCGTGCCAGGGCCGTTTGCCTGGCAGAGGGCGTCCGTTGCGGTCAGTCCGCTGCGTCTTCCGGATCTCTGTGGGTATGTCCGTCTGGTCCGCGGCCCAGCACGCCGAAGTTGCTTGACTTCACGCCGGCGCTGGCATCGACGCCCACAGCCGCAAGTCCGAGGTTGAGCAGTTCGCGGACGGCGGCCGCCCGCGTCGGCATGCGGTGCCTGAACCGGAAATCATCAATAGCGGCCAATTCTTCCGGCGAGAGCATGACCTGAAGGCGCTCGGCCCGTACGTCGTTCATGGTGATCACGCAATTTGAGTAAGTTGAGTAGATTACTCAACCTGCCAACTTGGGAAGAGTTCCATGCGTATCGTCGCACCCGGCATTGAAGACGGATTCCGAAACAAGCGATTGTAGGCAGTCGGAGGCGCAACCTCCGACGGGCGCAAGCTGCCCGAGCCGACAGGCCGACAAGGCGGCAAGGCCAATGCTGCCCAGCAGTTCCGGCGCTGACATTCGTCGGCTGCGGCGTGACTAGGGTTGCCCGGATCCGCCAGCGGAGCCGTACACCTGACCCGTCGCATAGCTGGCGTCCGCCGCGGCAAGCTGCACGTAGATCGAGGCCAGCTCGACCGGTTGGCCGGGACGGCCCAGCGGGGTCATGCCGCCGAATTTCTCGAGCTTCTCCATGGTAGCGCCGCCGGAGACCTGGAGCGGCGTCCAGATCGGCCCCGGCGCAACGCCATTGACGCGGATGCCCTTGGAGGCGAGCTGCTTCGCCAGCGACTTCACGTAGTTCATCGTCGCCGCCTTGGTCTGCGCATAATCGTAGAGGTCCGGTGAGGGATCATAAGCCTGCTCCGACGTCGTGCCGATGATGCAGGAGCCAGGCTTGAGGTGCGGCAGTGCCGCTTTGATGATCCAGAACGGCGCGTAGATATTCGTCTTCATGGTTGCATCGAAATCCTCTGACGAGACGTCGAGGATGGAAGCGCGCGCTTGTTGTCGCGCGGCGTTGCACACGACGATGTCGATCCCGCCGAGGCCCTGCACGGCCTGGTCGACCAATTGCTTGCAGAAGGCTTCGTCTGTCAGGTCGCCGGGGATGGCGAGCCCGGTGCGCCGTTCCTTTTTGATCAGTGCGATCACCTCCTGCGCATCCGGTTCTTCTGCGGACAGATAGTTGATGGCGACATCGGCACCTTCGCGCGCATAGGCGATCGCGGCAGCGCGGCCCATGCCGGAATCGCCGCCGGTGATCAAGGCCTTGCGGCCGGCGAGCCGGCCGGAGCCCTTGTAGGTGGTCTCGCCATGATCCGGCCGCGGCTCCATCTTGCCGGCGAGACCCGGCCAGGGCTGCGACTGCTTCTTGAACGGCGGCTTTGGAAAGCGGCTTACCGGATCGATCAAGGCCTGCTCGGACATGGGGGTGTTTCCTTTCGCTGTCGATGCCAGCGAAGCCGCCGCGAGCGTTGCGCTCGCGGCGTGGACGACATGCCGGCGGGACAAGGAAGTTTTGCTGGAGTTCGACATCATGCTCTCCGCGAGGATCGAGACTCAATGCGCGGAGACGGTCGTCGTTGCTAGAGTGGGGACGCCGGGTGTACCGGCGTCCTTCAGCAATGCGTGACTTGGGCTGACGCTACCTGGACTGAGGCTATTTGGACTGACCGACGCTCGGCGCCTTGCCGAGCTCCTTGGCCATCTCGAGATGGTGCTTGAGCGCAGGCAGGGTCTTGCCCGCCCAGCCCTTCAGCGCGGCATTGTCGCCACCGTTGGCGTAGCGCTCGAACAGGGAGACGGCGTCCTCATGGGCGCTGACCTGGTAGGAATCGTAGTCCGAGCTGAAGTCCTTGCCCGTCGCGTTCTTGAGCTTGTCGAGCTTGCTCTGGTGCGCGCTGTCGAGCGTGGTCGGCAGGGTTGCCTGTACCTTGCCATCGCTGACGAGGCCCTTGAGTTCGGTGCTGGTCTTGGTGTGATCAGTCACCATCTGCTTCGCGAAGCTCTTCTCCTGCGCGTTGCCCTTCTGCTCGGCGAGCTTGCTCGACTCGATCTCGAACATGTCGCTGATGGCCACCTGCTTGACGAAATCGGGGGTGCTTGGCGCGACGCCCAGCGCGGAGTTTACGCCGGTCTTCTCACCCAGCGATTGGGCAAGTGCTGGCCCCGCAAGAATCATGCAGGCAAGGGCGATGATAGTGCGTTTCATGATAGATCCCTTCGATGAGTCGCGCGGCGCCTGCCGGCGACGTTTGCGCCGACCAACACGCGGCCGGGGCCGAGGTTCCAAACCGGTCAGTCGGTCGGCTTCCTGCCGCTTCGGGGGTTGATCGGATCAGTTGCCTTTCGCCGGAGTCGTTCGGGAAGGAATGGCTCGGTCGGTGTGGGGGTCGCGTCGGCGCGGACGTCGGCATGATGCTGCGCCCGCTCATGTGGAGTGCGATTGTCGTTAACCTGGCGCTTGACGTCCAAGCCCCCGACCGGATCGTTCACGCCGTGCTGGATATCGCGGAAATCACTCATGGTTCACCTCATTGCTTTCCGGGCAGGATCGACTCGAGGACCTGCCGCGCCGCGCCCTTGATCATCGCGCTTTCGTTCGGATCGCCCTTCAGCACGGCGAGCGAAAAATTCTTCGCCTGCTGCAGGGTGATGTGCGGCGGCAGCGGCGGAACCTCAGGATCGGTCTTCACTTCCAGCACGACGGGCATGTCGCTCGCCAGAGCCTGGTCCCAGGCCGAGCCGATCTGCTGCGGGTCGTCAACGAAGATGCCGCGCAGGCCGACCAACTCCGCGAAGCGGGAGTAGGAGACATCCGGGATGCGCTGCGAGGCCTCGAATTTCGGATCTCCGTTGATGATGCGCTGCTCCCAGGTGACCTGGTTCAAGTCTTCGTTGTTGAAGACGCAAACGATGAAGCGCGGGTCCCGCCACGAGCGCCAGTACTTCGCAGCCGTGATCAGCTCGGCCATGTTGTTCATCTGCATGGCACCGTCGCCGACCAGCGCGATCACCGGCCGGTCCGGGTGGGCGTATTTGGCCGCGAGTGCGTAAGGCACTGCGGCGCCCATCGAAGCGAGCCCACCGGAGAGCGATGCCGTCATGCCGCGCCGCATCTTTAGATCGCGCGCGAACCAGTTGGCGCAGGAGCCGGAATCGCTGGTGATGATGGCGCGGTCGGGTAGGCGCGGGGACAGTTCCCAGGTGACGAGCTGCGGATTGACGGGCGTCGCAGGCTGATGCGCGCGGTCGTCGAGGGTCGTCCACCATTTCGCGATGTCGTCCTCGATCCGCTGGCGCCAAGCCCCGTCGCTCTTGGGCTTGAGCCGCGGCAACAATGCGCGCAGCGTTTCGGCGGCGTCCCCGACGAGGCCGACCTCCATCGGAAAGCGGATCGACATCATGCTGGCGTCGATGTCGATCTGCACGCCCCGCGCGCTGCCTTCCTTTGGCAGGAACTCGGCGTAGGGAAAGGCCGAGCCCACCATCAGCAGCGTGTCGCACTCCATCATCATGTTGTAGCTGGGCTCGGTACCCAGCAGGCCGATCGAGCCGGTGACCCATGGCAGATCGTCGGGCAGCGCGGCCTTGCCGAGCAGCGCCTTGGCGCAGCCGGCCGACAGCCGATCGGCCACCGCGATGACTTCGTCGGTGGCGCCAAGCGCGCCTGCACCCACGAGCATCGCAACTTTCTTGCCGCCGTTGAGGATATCCGCCGCGCGGTCGAGATCGGCCTCGCGGGGCATCACGCTAGGCGCGCTGTAGCCGATACCGGAATGCAGCGTTCCGTGTGCACGGGGCGGATCCTCGTAAGGCTCTTCCTGAAGGTCGTTGGGCAGAATGATCACGGTCGGGGCCCGCCGCGCCAGCGCAATCCGCACCGCACGATCGATCAGGTGTCGCACTTGTGCAGGTGAGGATGCCTGCATGACGTAGGCGCCGGCGACGTCCTTGAACATCGAGAGAAGATCGATCTCCTGCTGATAGTGTCCGCCGAGGGCGTTGCGCGATTGCTGGCCGACTATTGCGAGCACCGGCTGGTGATCGAGCAGCGCGTCATAGAGCCCGGTGACGAGATGCGAGGCGCCGGGACCGGATGTCGCGATGCACACACCGATCTCCCCCGAGAATTTGGCGTAAGCGGTCGCCATGAATGCCGCCATCTCCTCGTGACGCGCCTGCACAAAATTGAGCTTGCCGTCCGCCCGGTTCATCGCGCCGAACAGGCCGTTGATGCCGTCTCCGGGATAGCCAAAGATGTGTCGCACGCCCCACTGATGCAGGCGTTGAACGATGAAGTCCGAGACGGTCTGAGACATTGCGGCGGCTCTCGGTCGGCGGCGTGTGAGACCCAGAGAACCGCTCGCTTGGCGCGATGTTCCTGACCTGCTCAGGGGACGTTCGCCGGAACGATCGTTCGCCGATCCGGTTGGTTTTGCACGTGGCTGAGTGGAGAATTGCGATGTTGAACCAAGACGAGCTAGATCGCAGCGAGACAGGACGTTTGATCGGCAGCGACAAGGTCGAAGGAACGTCGGTCTACGGCGCCGATCGCAACCGGGTCGGTTCGATCGAACGCGTGATGATCGACAAGATCACCGGCAAGGTGTCTTATGCCGTGCTGAGCTTCGGGGGGTTCCTGGGAATGGGCAACGATCACTACCCATTGCCCTGGCAATCGCTCAAATACGATACAGAGCTTGGCGGCTATATTACCGCGATCACCGCCAAGGATCTGGAAAGCGCCCCAAAATATGGGGAGAAGGCCGAATGGAACTGGGGCGATGACGCTGCCGTGCGAGGTATCAACACCTACTACGGGGTGCCCTTCGCGTAGCACGACCCCTCAGCCGGACGGCCAGGTTCACACAGCCGGACCGATAGCTGACCACCGGGATCCGCATCCGGTCGCAACCGTGGCGGGCTGACGGCGCTCCCGTGGCCATGCTGCGCCTGATGGACTGGAGGGCGCGGGATCCCTCAACGGCCTGCTTCCCTCCGCGCCGGCCCCGCATGCACATGCACCTGCTTCGCGTGAAGCGCCTCGCCGCATTCCGAACACACCATCACCGGATCGAACAGCTTGCCGCAGGTCTTGTGCTCGTGCAGCAGCGGACGGCCACGCTCGTCGCCCATATGAGCGTCGCCCCAATGCACCATCGCCATGATGATCGGGTAGAGGTCGAGCCCTTTCTGCGTGAGGATGTATTCGTAGCGCTTCGGCGCGTCGGAATAGGGCACGCGGCGCAGGATGCCGAAGCGGACAAGCTTCTTGAGTCGCTCCGAGAGCAGGTGCCGGGTGATCTGGAGCGAGGACTGGAACGCTTCGAAGCGCCGCACGCGCAAGAAGCACTCGCGCAGGATCAGCAGGGTCCAGCGGTCCCCGATGACGGCGACGGTGCGGGCGAGTGAGCAGGTTTCTTCTTCCAGCGTGTCCCATCTCACGAGCGGTCTCCACTTGCAGTGAGTCTAAACTTGCAGTCAGTCTAAAAATGGAACTGCATTGAACAGCCATCGCAATTCTGTTTGGAAACTACCAGCGCTCCCACCAGTTTGACAGTTCTATTTTAGAACTATAGCCTCCGGCACACTGCGCGCGGCGCGCCCGCGGCGCGACTCATCGGGGGAGGCGACCTTGCCCAAGCGAAACGCGACTGCCGCCGTGATCGGGGCCGGCGACTTCATCGGCTCCGAGATCGCCAAGAAATTCGCCGCCGAGGGCTTCTCGATCTATGCGGGGCGTCGCAACGGCGACAAGCTCGCGCCGCTGGTCAAGGCGATCGAAGCTGCCGGCGGTGAAATCCACGCGCGCTCGCTTGATGCGCGAAAGGAGGAGGAGATCACCGCGTTCCTTAACGACGCCGATCAGCGCGCACCGCTGGACGTCTGCATCTTCAACGTCGGCGCCAACGTCAATTTTCCAATCCTCGACACCACCGAGCGCGTTTTCCGGAAAGTCTGGGAGATGGCCTGCTATTCCGGCTTCCTGGCAGGACGCGAGGCGGCACGGCTGATGCTGCCCCGCGGCGGCGGCAATATCTTCTTCACCGGCGCCACCGCCTCCTTGCGCGGCGGCAGCGGCTTTGCCGCCTTTGCGAGCGCCAAGTTCGGGCTTCGCGCGGTGGCGCAAGCGATGGCGCGCGAACTCGGGCCGAAAAACATTCACGTCGCCCATCTCATCATCGATTCTGGGGTCGACACCGAATGGGTGCGCCAGCGCCGGCTCGAAGCGCTCGGGCCCAATGCGCTCGATAATCCCGACCTGCTAATGCCGCCCTCGTCCGTTGCAGACGCCTATTGGCAGCTCTACCAGCAGCCGAAGAGTGCCTGGACCTTCGAGATGGAGATTCGTCCGTTCGGAGAGAAATGGTGACCGCGGTGGATAACTGCGATTAGACTGATCCTAACGCCAGGTAAAATCCAGGGAGGTACTTAAGTGAAGACCGCGATCACCGAACTGTTCGGCATCGAGCACCCGATCATCCAGGGCGGCATGCATTTCGTCGGCTTTGCCGAGTTGGCCGCCGCCGTCTCCAATGCCGGCGGGCTCGGCATCATCACCGGTCTAACCCAGAAGACGCCGGAATTGCTCGCGAAGGAGATCGCACGCTGCCGCGACATGACCGACAAGCCGTTCGGCGTGAACCTCACCTTCCTGCCGACCTTCTCGGCGCCGCCCTATCCCGAATACATCGCGGCCATCGTGGAAGGTGGCATCAAGGCGGTCGAAACCGCAGGCCGCAGTCCTGAACAATACATGCCGGCGCTAAAGGCGGCCGGCATCAAGGTCATCCACAAGTGCACCTCGGTGCGGCACTCGCTGAAGGCGGAGCGCATCGGCTGCGACGCCGTCAGCGTCGATGGCTTCGAGTGCGGCGGCCATCCCGGCGAGGACGACATTCCCAACATGATCCTGCTGCCGCGCGCGGCGGAAGAGTTGAAGATCCCGTTCGTCGCCTCCGGCGGCATGGCCGACGGACGCAGCCTGGTCGCGGCCCTGTCGCTGGGTGCCGCCGGGATGAACATGGGCACACGCTTCATCGCCACCAAGGAAGCGCCGGTGCATCAGAACGTGAAGAATGCGCTCGTCGCGGCGACCGAGCTCGACACTCGGCTGATCATGCGGAGCTTGCGCAATACCGAGCGCGTCATGAAGAACGCCAACGTCGACCGCCTCATCGAGATCGAGCGCGAGAAGGGCGACAAGCTCACGATCGACGACATCCACGACCAGGTTGCGGGTGTCTATCCCAAGATCATGCTGGACGGGCAGATGGACGCCGGCGCATGGAGCTGCGGCATGGTCGCCGGCCTGATCCACGATATCCCATCCTGCAAGGAACTCATCGATCGAATCATGAGCGAGGCGGAAACCATCATCCGCAGCCGCCTGATGGGGTTTCTGGACGGGACGGGAGCGGCGCGAAAGGTCGCCTGACACCGCCAACTTCTTAACCACGGCCGCATCTGGCCGCTGGAATTGCGCGCGACGCCTCCTAAATAAGGGTAAATTACCCTATTAACAACAGTTTCAGGAGGCGTCCGTGGTCCTGAAAAGCGTTCTTGCTGCAATTGCTTTTGCCCTCGTGATCACAGGGGGCGGCATCGCGCGCGCTGACGGCTACAAGCCTGAGGAATATCTCGGCCTCGATCTCTCCAAGGCCGTGCTTTCGCCGAAACGGCTCGGGCCGGAGACCCGCTTCGCGCCGGTCGCGCTAGAAGCGCGCGACGGCAACGAAGCACAGGCTCGCGCTGAGCCCGTCGGCGTGCCGAAGAAGGTTGCGGCCGAGCGCGTCCGTGTGGCCGAGCCGAAGGCCACCCAAGCCAGGGGCGGACAGGCACGCGGCGCGGCCCGGGCGAAGCTTGCACGGCGCCACGGCAATCCGCTCGACGCGCAGGCAATGGATACCCGGATCCAGACCTGGCCCTGCCGCTCCGGCGGCATCTGCAACTGGAAGCGCTAGGCGGCGACGGCCAAGCCGTCATGCCCGCGTCGTAAAAACGTAGGCGCGGCGTCAAAAAAACGTAAGCTGGGAGTCAAGCTGTGCAGGCACCTTCCGTCGGAGTTCGACGAAGGTCTTCTGAATGGCATCACCTCGCGCCTCGCGCGCCTGGACCCGGCGGCAGTTCCTGGTCCGCTCCGCCTTCAGCCTCCCTATCGCCTCGCTTGCGACGCCTTCGATCAGCCGCGCTGCTGATCGCCCGCAGATCTTGGGCGGCATCCAGTCCGGCGATGTCTCTGACGGCTCCGCTGTGAACTGGGGGCGTGCCGGCCGGCCGGCGCGGATGCAGGTGGAATGGTCGACCGTCGAGAGCTTCAAGTCGATCATCGCGTCAGCCTCCGGTGATGCGCTGCCCGACGCTGATTTCACCTCAAAGCTGCTGCTGACGGATTTGCCACCGGGCCAGGATATCATCTACCGCCTGCGCTTCGACGACATTGCCACGGGTCTCGGCGGTGAAAGCCGCATCGGACACTTCCGCACCGCGCCGGCAGCTAGCCACTCGATCTCGTTCCTGTGGTCCGGCGATACCGCGGGCCAGGGCTGGGGCATAGATGCCTCGCGCGGCGGCTATCGCAGCTATCGCACCATGCTCGACAATCGCCCGGATTTCTTCGTCCACTCCGGCGACCACATCTACGCGGACTGCGCAATTCTTCCCGAACAAAAGCTGCCGAACGGCGAGATCTGGCGCAACATCGTCACCGAGGAGAAATCGGAAGTCGCGCAAACGCTGGCGCAGTTTCGTAGCAACTACAAATACAACCATCTCGACGAGCACTTCCGCGCCTTCCATGCGGAGGTACCGATGTTCGCACAATGGGATGATCACGAGGTCACCAACGACTGGTCGCCGACTGGCAGCTACGACGGCACAGGCTATGACGACGACGGCACCCCCCGGCTGGTCGCGCGAGCTCGCCGCGCCTTCTTCGACTTCATGCCGATCCGCGACATCGGCTCGCGGCAGGGCCGGGTCTACCGCAAGATCGCCTACGGCCCGCTGCTGGATGTGTTCATCATCGACATGCGCAGCTATCGCGATGGCACCTGGAACAAGGGAGATGACCATCGCGGCTGGATCCTCGGCGCCGAGCAGCTGGCGTGGCTGAAGCGGGAGCTCTCAGCTTCGGGCGCGACCTGGAAAGTGATCGCAGCCGATCTGCCGATCGGGCTGATCAGCTTGGACGCGGTCGCGCTCGGCGACGGGCCGCCCGACCGGCGTGAGCACGAGATCGCCGATCTGCTATCCTCCATCAAACGTGCCGGAATCCGCAACATCGTCTGGCTTACCGCCGACATGCACTACACTGCCGCGCACTATTACGATCCGAACAAGGCGCAATTTCAGGATTTCGAGCCGTTCTGGGAGTTCGTCTCCGGTCCGCTTCATGCCGGCAGTTGGAGTCCTGGCGAGCTCGACGACACGTTTGGCCCGGTCCCGATGTACCAGCATGGCTGCAGCGCTGAGCAGGGCGAGAACCTCGCGCCGTGTTTCGGCCTGCAGTTTTTCGGACGGGTCGACATCGATGGAACGACCGGGGTGATGACGGTCACCCTTAAAGACGTCGACAACCGCGACCTCTGGTCGGTCGACCTTCTGCCGCAACTGCA
Organism: Bradyrhizobium sp. in8p8; assembly: GCF_000426845.1. Classification (GTDB taxonomy): domain Bacteria; phylum Pseudomonadota; class Alphaproteobacteria; order Rhizobiales; family Xanthobacteraceae; genus Bradyrhizobium; species Bradyrhizobium japonicum_C. The sequence goes on from NZ_AUGD01000007.1 coordinate 37,305, forward strand.
GATGCGCCCCGCTGTGGTGGCGAAACATTCCTGAGTATCGGCGGCTCGAAGCAATACGGTCTCGCTGCGATTCCGAGAGCCCTGCGCCGCGCGTGCCAAATGCCTCAACCGACTTTGCGCGAGGCTGGGGCTGGCCTCGGACAGGCAAAGAAACGGCCCCGTGAGGGGCCATTTCCATTGCGCATCAGTGGTGGTGATGGTGGCGCCGGTGGCTGCGCTTGATCACGACCACTCGGTCACCGCGATGGTGGCGGTGCCAACTGCGATCATGTTGATGCATGCGGTATTCGGCGCGAGCGCCGTAGGGGCCGTGATGGTGATGATGCCCGCGCTTGATCACCACGGTCTCTGCGCTTGCCAGCGTTGGCGCCGCAACGACGAGCATACCCAGAGCTGCAGCCACATAACCAAGCTTTTTCATGAAGTCCTCCTCCAAACGAATGCACATCTAACCGCACCTGCATGCGAACGTTCCGGAGGAACGGGAGGAGAATTCTGAACGGATGTTCAGCTGAGCGTGATGGTTTCCGACAGGAATGCAGGGTGAGGATCAATCGCAGCGTTGCTGCACCGGTGTCGGCGCGCCGCTCGCAACGTATTTGCCGTTCTTGATTGTGTATTCGCCGCGCTCGTTGCGATTGTAGATCGCGCGCAGGCTGCCGTCTTTCAGCAAGAGGAGACCGAACTCGCGCGTCTGACGCAGCGAGGGAAAGAACACCATCACGTTGAGCAGACCCTCGCCATTGACCGTGGCTGACACCACCTCGTTCTCGTCCTTGGCGTCGCCGAAATTGCGCCGGTACATCACCCGGCCATCCTTCCTGATCTCGTAGGTCAGCAGCGCGCCCTTTTCGCGATCCGGCCGGACGCCGCAATCGACGGCCCACGAGCCGAGCAGGCCCCATTGCTCGAGGGTCGCGGCCAGCGTCTCGGCGCCGGCCATGGAGGTGAATGCAGCAGCCCACAGCACCGCAGCCGCAATCCCGCGGCCCAAATTGCGCATCATGTCCCGAAAAACCCTGCCTCGAAGAATTCCAAATTGTAGCATCGCGCCCGCGGCCGTTCCACGGCAGCCGCCGATCGCTCACGAATTTGATCCGCGTCAATGAGACAGGGCGTTCGAAGAGTAGGATGGCCTTTCCGAAGGCGAACGTGGAAAGAGCAATGCTGAATCAAGTCATGGATTTCGCGGGCGAAGTGCTGCCGGGGAGCTGCGCCGTACCGCCTTATTCCGAGGCCGCGTTTCTGACCGAGCTGGGCGATCGCTTACGGTCCTCCCGCATGCGCTGCGACCTGTCCCGCCGCGAGTTGGCCCGCCGCTCCGGGATTTCCGAGCGCTATATCGCCCAGATCGAGGCCGGCAAGGGCAATGTCTCGATCGTGCTGTTGTTGCGGCTCGCTTCCGCCATCCACGGCAGTCAACCACAGGCCTGACGCTTCTAGGTGACCGCCATGGGGCAGCTCGTACTCGCGGCAAAGGTCACCCACGTTCCATCACTGATGCTGTCGGAGACCCCCGGCAGTCCGCTCCGAGCGGCCCGTGAGCCGGCAGTCTCCTCCTTGCGCGAACTCGGCCGGCGGGCAAAAGAGCGCGGCGTGAGCTGCTTCGTGGTGTTCGACACCCATTGGCTCTCCAATTTCGGCTATCACATCAACGCCAATGCGCGGCATCGTGGCTCGTTCACGAGCCACGAGGCGCCGCAGATGATCCAGGATCTGCGCTACGATCTGCCGGGTGATACGAGTCTGGCTGAAGCTATCGCGAACAGGGCCGGGGATGCGGGTCTCTACGTGATCGCCCACCAGGTGCCCAGCCTCGGCCTCGAATACGGCACCATCGTGCCGATGCACTACATGAACCCCGACGGCTTCGCGAAGGTGGTCTCGGTCGCCTCGCCGCTGTTTACCTCGTTCGAGGAAAGCCGGATACTCGGTGAAGCCACCCGCCGCGCCATCGACGCATCGGATGAACGGGTCGCCGTTCTCGCCAGCGGGTCGCTCTCGCATCGGCTCTGGCCGAACAAGAAACTGGGCCCCGAAGCGTGGACGTCGGTCACCAGCGAGTTCAATCGCCAAGTGGACCTGCGCGTGCTCGAGCTCTGGCAGAGCAGCCGCTATCGCGAATTCCTCGACATGCTTCCGGACTATGCCACCAAGTGCAACGGCGAGGGCGGCATGGCCGATACCATCATGCTGTTCGCGGCGCTCGGCTGGCATGACTACCACGGCACCGCCGAGCAGCTCTGCGACTATTTTCCCTCGTCCGGCTCCGGCCAGGTCAACGTTGAGTTTCACGTCGAGGCGTGAGGCAGCAGCCTCAGGCCCGCTTCTCCACATTGGCACTACGGGCCGGCACCCCGAATTCCTTGCGGCAGACCTCGGCCAGGACAGCGATCCCCTCGCGGATCTGCTGATGCGTGGGACTTGCAAAGCACAGCCGCAGCCGCGAGCTGGACTGGCCCTTGTTGGTCGACCATTCCGGCCCAGGATTGATCGAGACGCCAGCGGCGAGCGCGGCCTGATACAGTTTCAGCGTGTCGACCTGGTCTGGCAGCTTGACCCACAGGAAGATACCGCCCTTGGGCTCCTCGAACTCCGCGGCCGTCCCGAACTGCTCGTTCAACGCTTCCATCAACGTGTCGAGCTTGGTGCGCAGCGCCTTGGTCAGGGCGGGCACATGGCTCGCGAAATGCGACTTGCAATAGGCGGCGAGCACCATCTGCTCCAGCGCACCGGAGCCCGCGTCCGTCTTCAGAGCCAGCATCCGTGACATCACCTCCCAGGGCGCCACGACGAAGCCGACGCGCAGCGCCGGCGCGATTGACTTGGAGAACGAGCCGATATGGATCACGCCGCCATTCGGGCTCATCGCGTAGATCGCCGGCGGCCGCTGTCCTGACCACACGAGGTCGGCATAGCAATCGTCCTCGAAAATCGGCACGCCATATTCGGTTGCGAGCCGTACCAGCTCGGCGCGACGACTCTCGGGCATGATGCTGCCGGTCGGGTTCTGAACCGTCGGAATGGTGTAGATGTATTTCGGACGGATGCCGCGGCTCTTCAGATCGGCCAGCGTCATCGCCAGCACGTCCATGCGCATGCCGTCCTTGTCGAGGGGGATGCCGACGACATTGACGCCGAGCCGCGCCAGGCGGGTCAGGGAGCCTTGATAGCTCTCCTGCTCGAAAATCACTGTGTCGCCCCGAGTCAACAGCGTGGCATTGACGAGATCAAGCGCCTGGAGCGAGCCGGACACGATCAGGAGGTCATCGATCGTACAGCTGATGCCGGCATCGCGCTTGAGTTTCGTCACCAGGAATTCGCGCAAGGGGAGGTAGCCCTGCGGGCCATGCGCCAGCCCGTAAGTGGCGAGCGACCGCCCCTCGCGTCGTAGCACCGCATTTGTCGCCTCGATCAGGTCGTCAAGCGGCACCTGCTCGGAGTCGTTGTTTCCCCCGACAAAGCTGTATTTCGCCAGGCCCGTCCACCGCGCAGAAGGGGCCGGCAGCCCCGCCGGAAACAGGGACGCGAAATCGAAGCTGGACGTCATGGGGGCGTTCCTCGCTTTGTTCTTGTTGAGCGGCGGCTTTGCACCGCCCCTTACTTCTTGCCGGCCGTCCGGGTCGGACGGCCCTGGCTGATGAAAGCGTAATGCGCATTGGCGATGCCGCCAACCATCAATGCTTCGACCACCGGCTCGGCGATCTCGCCTGTGGCGGCCCAGTCGACGAGGAAATTGGCTCCGGTCCCGCCGCGCACGTCGTCGGTCGGAATGAAGATCGAAACCGTGGCCAGCGGCCTCAAGGCCACCGGCGCCTTCAGATAATTCTCGACCTGCTTGCCTGCGGTGTCGAAATAGGCGATGCGTTTGACGACCAGTGGCTGGGTCTCGGAGGCGTTGTGCACGCTTAGCGTCACCGAGAAGTCGACACGCAACTTGCCCTGGCTCATCGCGACGCTGGAATAGGCGGGCACGTAGAACCCGCCGGAGACGGCGAGGTCCTCCTTCGGCAGAGCGGTGAGCGAATCGGCAAAGTTTTGTTCGATATTGACCTTGGATTGCGCGGCGGCGGGCACGGCAAAGGCGAGGGGACCCAGCAGCATGGCTGCAACGAGCCCTTTCCGCATGTGACGAATTGCTCGCTTGCCGCACCGCAACCCGTCTCTAGGGTGCGGCAAAACGGACCAATTTGGCATGCACGAGCTCATTCGAGACATCACTCTCTCTATTCTGTTTGCCTGGATGCTGGGACTGCTTGCCCATTTCTCCCGGCAACCGCTGATCCTGGCCTACCTTATCGCCGGCTTCTGCATAGGTCCATTCGGCGCGGGCTGGGTCCACTCTCAGGAATCGATCAGCGTCATCTCGGAGCTCGGCCTGATCTTCATGCTGTTCATGATCGGGCTCGAGATCGACCTGAAGAAGATCGTGCGGGCAGGGCGGGTGATCCTGTTCGCGGCGGGCAGCCAGCTGCTCGGAGGCTGTCTGCTCGGGCTGCTTTTCTTCGTCGGCATCGGCCTGTCCCTCGGCAGCGGGCATTTCGATGCGGTCTATCTCTGTGTCGCCTGCGCGCTGTCGAGCACCGTGATCATCGTCAAGGTGCTCTACGAGAAGCGCGAGCTCGACACGCTGCCGGGCCGCATCACCCTCGGCGTCCTGGTGCTCCAAGACATCTTCGCCATCCTGTTTCTGGCGGTGCAGCCGAGCCTCGCCAACCTCCAGGTCAGCGTCATCCTGCTCTCGATAGGCCGCGTCGCGGTGTTGGTCGCTGCCACACTCCTGGTCAGCCGCTATGTGCTGCCGCGCGTGTTCCACCAGATCGCCCGCCGGCCCGAACTGATTCTGCTCGGCGCGCTGGCCTGGTGCTTTCTGGTCGCCGAGACCGCGTACCGGCTGTCGCTGTCGCGCGAGATGGGCGCCTTGATTGCAGGCGTCTCGCTCTCGACCTTCCCCTACGCGCTCGACGTCACCGCGAAGGTCACCACGCTCCGCGACTTCTTCATCACATTGTTCTTCGTCGCCCTGGGCATGACCATTCCCGTGCCCGGCCTCTCGGTGATCAGCCTTGCCTTGATGATCGCGGCGTTCACGGTCGTGAGCCGCCTCGTCACCACCTTCACTCCGCTCTATCTGATGAAACAGGGCTTGCGCGCCAGTCTGTTGCCGGCGCTGAACCTCGCGCAGATCTCCGAGTTCTCGCTGGTGGTCATCCAGACCGGCGTCGCCGACCACCACATCGCGGCCGAGACGGCGAACGCCGCCTCGTTTGCCTTCGTCGTGCTGGCGGTACTCTCGACCTTCGTGATGACCCGCAGCGACGAGATCACCCGCTGGGCGATTGGCCCCTTGAAGCGGATCGGCCTGCGCGATCTCGATCACGGTAACGGGCATGCCGAGGAAGGGCACGAGGGCGGTCACGGGGAGGCCCGCCGCATCGTCATCCTCGGCTTTTTTCGTGCGGCGAGCGCGCTGCTGGCGGAGATCGAACGGCAGACACCGGTGCTGCTCGAGCAGATCACCGTCGTCGACTTCAACCCCAATGTGTATCAGACGCTGCTCTCGCGCGGCCTGCACGTGATCTATGGCGACATCAGCAATGTCGATACGCTGCTCCACGCCGGTATCGGCAAGTCCGAGATGATCATCCTCAGCGTGCCGGATTCGCTGCTGAAGGGTGCCACCAACGAAAAGCTGGTCCGGCACGTCCGCGCGCTCAATCCGACCGCCCTGATCGTTGCGACCGCGGACCTGTTGGCCGACGTTGCCCCGCTCTACGAGGCCGGCGCCAGCTATGTCACCGTGACCCGGCTCAGCGATGCCCACGAGCTGTTTACCGTGATCGAAGCCGCCCAGGCGGGCCTGCTTGCCGACAAGCGCGCCGAGCTCGATCAGCGCCTCGGCGAGCGCCGGGAGGTGCTTCCCTGACGCGCCGGCCGCCTTCCTTGCTGTTAGTCTGCGCCTATATCGCTGGTATGCCCGGTGCAAGCCTGAAACCCATTGGCAGGCCTGCCGTCCGGCATATGTGGTTGCGCTTGGGAGACTAGCGCCCAGCCCCAAGTCCGGCTAAGCCTCCCGGCCATAACCGATAGAGATTGGGAAATGCCCGATAGCGTTCAGGAAGTCTTGCAGGCCTTTGCCAGGGGTGAGCTCGTGGTCGTCACCGACGACGAGGACCGCGAGGGCGAGGGCGATCTGATCGTCGCCGCCTCGCTCTGCACCGCCGAGAAGATGGCGTTCATCATCCGCCATACCTCCGGCATCGTCTGCGCGCCCGTGACGACCGAGGACGCGCGCCGCCTGCGGCTCGACCCGATGGTGGCCCACAACGATTCCGCGCACACCACCGCCTTCACGGTCTCGATCGACTACAAGCCCGACGGCGGCACCGGCATCTCCGCCGAGGAGCGCGCCTCGTGCTGCCGCGCGCTCGCCAATCCCAATGTCGGCGCCAATGACTTCGCCCGCCCCGGGCACATCTTCCCGCTGATCGCCAAGGACGGCGGCGTGCTCCTGCGCTCCGGCCATACGGAGGCGGCCGTCGACCTCTGCAAGCTTTCCGGGCTGCCGCCGGTCGGTGTGATCAGCGAGCTCATGAACGACGACGGCAGCGTGATGAAGGGCGAGCAGGTTGCCCGCTTCGCCGCCGAGCACAAGCTCAAGCACGTCACCATCGCGGACATGATTGCCTATCGGCAGGCGCGCGAAAAGCTGATCGAGCGGGTCTCGACCTTCGTCACGGAGAGTCCGATCGGTCCCTTGCAGGGCTATGCCTACCGTTCACCGTTCGATTCCATCGCTCACGTCGCCTTCGTCTATAACGGCGTCGGCGACGGCAAGAATGTGCTGACGCGCTTCCACAAGCCGAACATCGTCAAGGATACCTTTACCGGACACAAGCGCATGGCGGCCGTGCTCGAGCATTTCAAGAAATCGGGCCGTGGCGTGCTGGTTTACTTGCGCGACGGTGCAGCCGGTGTCCCCGTGGCGCCGCTGCCGGACGAGTCGTCGACGGAGGCCGACCGCAACCGCCAGTGGCGCGAAGTCGGCGTCGGCGCGCAGATCCTGCGCGACCTCGGCGTGACCTCGATCCGGCATCTCACCTCCTCGGTGCACGACTACAAGGGTTTGTCGGGCTTCGGCATCGAGATCGTCGCCAACGAGCAGCTCGAGAGCTGACTCGCCGTGTAATTCCGGGCTGGCGCTGCAGGCGCCCGATCCGGGATCTCGATGTTGTAGAAACGAGATTTTGGGTCGGCGCTTCGGATCGCCCCGGAACGACCGAAGCCAGGATGCAATTGAACTTGTTGCCGCGGCGCTCTAGTTTGTCCGGCAATTATCGACGGAACCAGACTCGAAAGGACGTTTCATGAGCGTGCGCCCTCAGGCCAAGGACAAGCCGGCTGCGGCTTCTTTCCAGTGGGACGATCCGTTCCTGCTCGATGAGCAGCTGACCGAAGACGAGCGCATGGTGCGCGACACCGCTCGCGCTTACGCCCAGGACAAACTGCTGCCGCGCGTCTCCAAGGCTTATCTTGAAGAGAAGACCGACCGCGAGATCTTCAACGAGATGGGCGAACTCGGGCTGATCGGCATCACGCTGCCGGAAGAGTATGGCTGCGCCAATGCGAGCTACGTCGCCTATGGCCTCGTGGCGCGTGAGATCGAGCGTGTCGATTCCGGCTATCGATCGATGAATTCGGTGCAGTCCTCGCTGGTGATGTATCCCATCTACGCCTATGGCGACGAGAACCAGCGCAAGAAGTACTTGCCCAAGCTCGCCAGCGGCGAGTGGGTTGGCTGCTTCGGCCTGACCGAGCCCGACGCCGGCTCCGATCCGGCCGGGATGAAGACCCGCGCCGAGAAGGTGTCGGACGGCTATCGCCTCACCGGCAGCAAGATGTGGATCTCGAACGCGCCGATCGCGGACGTGTTCGTGGTCTGGGCCAAGTCGGCCGCGCACGATAACCAGATCCGCGGCTTCGTGCTCGAGAAGGGCATGAAGGGCCTCTCCGCGCCGAAGATCGGGGGCAAGCTGTCCCTGCGTGCGTCCATTACCGGCGAGGTGGTGATGGACGGCGTCGTGGTTCCGGAAGACGCCCTGCTGCCCAACGTCTCCGGCCTGAAGGGCCCGTTCGGCTGCCTCAACCGCGCCCGTTACGGCATCTCATGGGGTGCGTTGGGGGCCGCCGAGGACTGCATGCATCGCGCCCGCCAGTACACGCTCGACCGCAAGCAGTTCGGCAAGCCGCTCGCCGCCACGCAGCTCGTGCAGAAGAAGCTGGCCGACATGGAGACCGAGATCGCGCTGGGCCTGCAGGCCTCGTTGCGCGTCGGCCGTCTGATGGACGAGGGCAAGTTCGCGCCCGAGATGATCTCTATCGTCAAGCGCAACAATTGCGGCAAGGCTCTCGATATCGCCCGGACAGCGCGCGACATGCACGGCGGCAACGGCATCTCGATCGAGTATCACGTCATGCGCCACGTCCATAACCTCGAAACTGTCAACACCTACGAGGGCACCCATGACGTCCACGCCCTGATCCTGGGACGCGCGATCACTGGCATTCAGGCGTTTTTCTGAGGTCGCGTCCTCGGCATGGAGTGCAACGGAAACTCTCCAATTGCGTCATGGCCGGGCAAGAGCGCGAAGTGCATCTTCGCGCCAGAAGTCCCGGCCATCCACGTCTTGGGCGCGATGAATGTGGATGCCCGGCACTCGGCCGTGCATGACGAAGTCAGCAAGGTGTGAGCAAGCCATGTCCGACAATGACGACGTCCCGTTCAACCGCGATTTTCCGCTGAAGCCTGGCGTCGTCGAGGAGGTCCGCCCCGGTGTGCGGCGCGTGCTCTGCAACAATCCGAGCCCGTTCACCTTCACCGGCACGGTCAGCTACATCGTCGGCAAGGGCAATGTTGCGATCATCGATCCCGGTCCGGACGATGAGGGGCATGCGGCTGCGCTGCTCGATGCCGTGCGCGGCGAGACGGTGAGCCACATCTTCGTCACCCACACCCATCGCGATCATTCGCCAAACGCGGTGCGCATCAAGCAGGCGACAGGTGCGCCGGTCTATGCCGAAGGCCCGCATCGTGCATCGCGCCCGCGTTTCGAGAGCGAGAAGCACAATCCGGAATCCGGCGCCGACCGGGATTTTGCCCCGGATGTCAGCCTCGCGCACGGGGACGTCGTCGAGGGTGACGGCTGGCAGCTCGAGGCCGTGGCGACGCCGGGGCACACCGCCAATCATCTGGCGTTCGCCTGGGCCGAGCGAAAGTTCAACTTCGTCGGCGATCATGTGATGGGCTGGTCGACCTCCATCGTGGCGCCGCCCGACGGCTCGATGATCGACTACATGGACTCGCTCGACCGGCTCGCGGCACGCGATGAGGATCTCTATTTCTCGGGTCACGGGCCCGAGATCTCCGAAGGTCCACGCTTCGCGCGCTTCCTGATCCGACACCGCAAGGCCCGTGAGGCCTCGATTCTTCACCGCCTCGCCAAAGGCGAGACCGACATTCCGACGATGGTCCGCGCGATCTATATCGGCATTGATCCCAGGCTGACGACGGCCGCCGGCTACTCCGTGCTGGCGCACCTGGAAGACCTGGTCGCGCGCGGCGTGGTCGCGACCGAGGGCGATCCCGTGATTGGCGGGACATATCGGATGGCCTAGGAGCGAACCAGCGAGTGGCAAATGGCATTGTCCATTCGCTGTTCGCCACCCCCCATTCGCTATTTCTTCACAGTCTTTGCCGGCGTCTTGGGCGGCGCGATCGGCGTCTTCTTCACGGGCTTGAGCGCGTCGGCGTCGGCAGCAGCGTTGAGATCGTCGATGAACTGCTTGACGCGCGCGGCGTTGCTGCCGAGGTCGCTGTCGAAATTGCGCGAGGCGGAGCGGATATCGACGCGAGAATCGTCGCCGTCTGCCACGACCCTGATCGAGACGTCCTCGCGGAAGCCCATGATCGGCGTACGCGCCACCGCCTCGATGCGGCCGATGCGGCGCGGCGGCTGCGGCGCGCGCTCGTCGATCACGATCCATTTGCGCTTATGGACGAGCTGGAGCGCGATCGCATAGGCGCGGTCGACCGAAATCTCGAGCTCAACGGGCTCGACTTCGGGATAGAAGCGGCGCTGCTGTTCTGCCGAGTAGAGGCCGGCATAGACTGCAGTATTGGTGCCGTCGCCCGTGCGCAGCCGCGCCAGCGCGTCGAAGCGCGGCGGGTCGATCGGGTCCGTGGTGATATCGTAGATCGGCGGCAGCTTGCGATATTGCAGGCCTAGATAGGCAGGGTAGGCGAGGATCGCCCCGTCGATCAGGAAGGCGAGCAGGATGCGCGCCATGCCACGCGAGCCGTTCTGCCAGATCGCGGCAAAGCCGGCCAGTCCGAACAGGATCGAGACGCCGGCGATCGCGAGCCCGCCGAGGAAAGTCGCAAGCGCCGGCTTCGGCTCCAGGAAGTCGAAGCGGACGATGATGATCGAGACCACCACCGCCACGACCGCGAACACGGCCAGATTGCGGGCCCAGATCGCAAGGCTCGACACGGGCTCCGACTGATAGGGAGCGGAAAACCTGCGGGCCATCGGGGTGAGCTCTGCCGGATGTTGAGGGCGGTGCCGGCCGGTCTGGCGCGACGATGCGCCGTTGAGACCACGGCCCGGGAGCAAATTCAAGGGAGACCGGACTGTTACTGGCCCGGCAGCCCGGGGCGATGCCAGCGGCATCGAACCCCGGTCGGCCCATTCCGGGACGGCGCTGTTTCAGCCGCCTGGAATGACGCTGATGCCTACGCCGCCGCGTTCGGGAAGCGGTAATCCTTGAACTGGTCGCGCAGCGCCGTCTTCAGGATCTTGCCGGTGGCCGTGTGCGGAATACCCTCGACGAAGGCGACGTCGTCGGGCATCCACCATTTGGCGATCTTGCCTTCCATGAACTTCAGGATGTCTTCGCGCGTGGCCTGCTGGCCCTGCTTGAGCTGCACGATCAGAAGCGGCCGCTCGTCCCATTTCGGGTGGAACACGCCGATCACTGCGGCTTCCGCCACGGCCGGATGTCCCACCGCTAGGTTCTCGAGGTCGATCGAGGAAATCCACTCGCCGCCGGACTTGATCACGTCCTTGGAACGGTCGGTGATCCGCATGTAGCCGTCCTCGTCGATGGTCGAGACGTCGCCGGTGTCGAAGAAGCCTTCCTCGTCGAGGATGTTGGTGTCGACGCGGTAATAGGCCTTGGCGACGGCGGGGCCGGAGACCTTCAGGCGGCCGAAGGTCTTGCCGTCCCAGGGCAGCTCCTTGCCGGCATCGTCGGTGATCTTCATCTGCACCGCGAAGGGCGCATAACCCTGCATCTGGAGCACGTCGAGCCGCGCCTCGCCGGTGGCATTCTGGAACGGCGGCTTCAGCGCCGCGACGCTGCCGATCGGGCTCATCTCGGTCATGCCCCAGGCGTGGCGGACGTTGGAGCCCATGTCGAGGAACGCCTTGATCATCGAGCGCGGCATCGCCGAGCCGCCGCAGATCACCATCTTCAGATCGGGAAGCTTGAGATTGTTGGCGGCCATGTGTTGGAGCAGCATCAGCCACACCGTCGGCACGCCCGCGGTGTGCGTCACCTTTTCGGTCGAGAGCAGCTCATAGACGGAGGCGCCGTCGAGCTTGGCGCCGGGCATCACCAGCTTGGTACCTTGCGAGGGTGCGGAAAATGCGATGCCCCAGCTATTGGCATGGAACAGCGGAACCACCGGCAGCATTGTCTCGGACGCACTCGTGCCGAGCGCGTCGACATTGTTGGCCATCAGCGCGTGCAGCACGTTGGATCGATGCGAATACAGCACACCCTTGGGATCTCCGGTCGTGCCGGAGGTGTAACACATCGCGGCAGCCGTGTTCTCGTCAAACTCCTTCCATTTGAATTTTCCGTCGGCTTCGGCAATCCAGTCCTCGTAGGCGACCACGTTCTTCAGAGTGGTCTCAGGCATATGCGCCTTGTCGGTGAGCACGATGTAGCGCTCCACGCTCGGCAGCTTGTCGGCGATCTTCTCCAGGATCGGAACGAAGGTGATGTCGGTCATCACGATGCGATCCTGCGCATGATTGATGATCCAGGCGATCTGCTCGGGGAAGAGGCGGGGATTGACGGTATGGCAGATCGCACCGATTCCCATGATGCCGTACCAGACTTCGAGATGGCGCCAGGTGTTCCAGGCGATCGTAGCGACACGGTCGCCGAGCTTGATGCCGCCGCGTTCCAGCATCTGCGAGACCTTCAGTGCGCGCTTGTGGATCTCGGCGTAGTTGGTGCGATGGATTGGTCCCTCGACCGAGCGTGTGACCACCTCCTGCTTGCCATGAATCCTGGCGGCGTGTTCGATGATCCGGTGGCAGAGCAGGGGCCAATCTTGCATCAAACCAAGCATTCCGACGTTCCTCCGAGAAGTCGCTGGGCGCGTGTTCGCTCTCAGCGTTGGGCCAAAGAATTGTCATGACTTTTAGCGTGCCGGACTTTCGCCGCAAATGGTCTTATCGCGGCTTTATGTCCGCTGGCGCAGCAATGGTTACCGCTGCGCTGGGCCTGTTGCTCGTGTCCGCAGAGAGAGCCGAGGCCCGGAAATATCCTGCGCCCCTGGATCTCTTCGGCCTTGGTACAGCACGCCCGCGCGCGGCCGTCCATGCTGCCAGGATTCCGCTGCCCAGACCGCGGCCGGCCGAGGCTCCCAAGGCACCGGAACAGGCATCGGAAAAGCCGCCGGTCGTGCCTCCGCCCGCGGCAGAGGAAAAGCCGTCTCCGGACCAGCCGGGCGCCGACAAGCCCGCCGAGGTGGCATCGCCACCCCAGAAAGAAGCCTCGCCCTGCCGCCTCGCGCTGACCGAGGACATCGCGATTGCGCCTTCAATCCCCGACATCCGCGGCCCCGGCGCCTGTGGTGGCGAGGATCTGGTTCGGCTGGAGGCCGTCGTGCTTCCGGACAAGCGCAAGGTGACGGTCAAGCCGGCGGCGATCCTTCGCTGCACCATGGCGTCCGCGATCGCCGATTGGCTGCGCAAGGACGTGGTGCCGCTGGCCAGCAGCCTCGGCTCGCCTGTCAACGAGCTCGACAATTTCGATTCCTTCGAGTGCCGGGGCCGCAACCGGGTCGCAGGCGCGACGCTGTCGGAGCACGGCAAGGCGAATGCGATCGACATTCGTGGCATCAAGCTCGCCAATGGCCAGTCGATCGGCCTCACCGATCGCACCCTGTCGCGCGAGGTGCGTGAGCGCGTGCTGCACTCGGTCTGCGCGCGCTTTTCCACCGTGCTCGGTCCGGGCTCGGACTGGTACCACGAGGACCACATCCATCTGGATCTGGCGCAGCGGCGCAACGACTACCGGATCTGTCAATGGAATGTGTGGGATCCGCTGCCGCAAGTCGCCCCACTGCTGCCGGCGGAGCGTCCCGAGGAAGCGCCGCCGCGAGAGGTTGCGGCCAGACCAGAGGCAAATGAAGGGACCGATGACGAGGCGGAGAAATCCCATGCGCCTAAAAACAACTCGGAGCCCGAGAAGGCCCGAGCGTCCAAGCCGGCAACGAAAAAGCGCCGGTGAAACCGGCGCTTTGGATGTCGGCCGTTGTGGCGATCAGTAGCTTGCTGCCTGGCCGGTTTGGCTGCTGCCCAGCGCCAGTCGCGAGTTGTGCGGGGAGTCGCCGTGCTTCGGCTCGAGCACCACGACGAGGGTACCGACCTTGACGCGATCATAGAGATCGATCGCGTCCTCGTTGGTCAGGCGGATGCAGCCGGACGAGATCGAGGCGCCGATGTATTCCGGCTGGTTGGTGCCGTGGATGCGGAACAGCGTGTCCTTGCCCCCCGAATAGAGGTACAGCGCACGGGAGCCCATCGGATTGTCCGGGCCGGGGGCGACATAGGTCGGCACGCCCAGGCGCGAAATTTCGCTGGGGGTGGGGTGCCAGGCAGGCCACTCGGTCTTGCTGCCCACCTTGGCGATGCCCGACCAAGCCATGGCCTCTTCGCCGACGGTGATGCCGTAGCGGATCGCCTTGCCGCCCTCCAGCACGTAATAGAGATAGTGGTTGTCGGAATCGACCACGATCGAGCCAGGCGCTTCCTTGCGATGGAACTCGACGATAGCACGGCGGAACGGCTCCGCGACCGGGGTATTCTCGTATTTGACCTTGGCGAGGAGTTCCTTGTCCTTCGGCTTGAATGCCTTGGTGTCGGTCGCCTCATAGCGCGTGGCCTGCATACAGCCCGACAACAGCAGGCCAGCGGCCAAAATCCCAAATGTAAATTTCAGCGACGACATGGTTTGGTTCCAATCAAAACAATACCGTGCGGAAGGCTTGGCTTGGCGCCCAAGCTCCTCGACTCCGTTAATCCATTATCGTTGAAATCTGCCACAATTCCAGCACTGAAGGCCGTCTGCCGGGCCGCGGGGGGCCAGCTGTGACTTTTGTGCCGCAAATTTGGCGGTCCTATACGGCGTTTCTTGAGCCAGAGGCGTCAGACTGTCGATTTCGTGCAACAGTCGGGACCTGGGCCGCCGTAGATGTAAACACCCCGTTAATGTTGTTGTCATCGTGAACCTGTCAGAATCGCGGTAAGGGCTGTCATTCTGTCGGCAGGATCTCTGGAGCTTTTCATGTTTTCGGTGTTTGTTCCCTCCGAGTCCGCCCTCAAGAAGGCCGTGATCGAGGACCTTGCGGCAGTGCCGGAGAGCGCCGTCTGGATCGACCTCGTCAATCCAAGCGCGGCCGAGGACAAAGCGGTGGAGCGGCTCGCGGGCATCGCCATCCCGACCCGGGAAGACATGCAGGAGATCGAGATCTCCAGCCGCCTTTATATGGAGAACGGCGCGCGCTACATGACTGCGACGCTGATGTGTCACTCCGATACCGACATGCCTCGGACCACGCCGGTGACCTTCATCCTCGGCGACCACCGGCTGGTGACGGTGCGCTACGACCTGCCGAAGCCATTCGCCCTGGTCGAAGCCAAGCTCGCCCGCTCCTGCACGCCGGCGGTTACTGGCGAGATGGTGCTCATGGAGCTGCTGGACGCCGTGATCGACCGCTGCGCTGACATTCTGGAGCGTTGCGGCGCCGACATCGATCAGGTCTCCCATGACATCTTTGAGCCTGAGAGCGAGCGTCACGGGCAGGCAAAGAGATATTCCCAGATCCTGATCTCGATCGGCCGCAAGGGCGATCTGACCTCGAAGGTTCGCGAGAGCCTGGTGTCGATCGGCCGCGTCGTGACGTTCCTGTCCGCGGTGGTCGAGGGCGTGAAATGGTCGAAAGACATGCGCGAGCAGCTCAAGACCATGCAGCGCGACGTGGCGTCACTGACCGACCATGCCTCCTATCTTTCCAACAAGATCACCTTCGTGCTCGATGCCATGCTCGGCGTCGTCAATCTCGAGCAGAACAACATCATCAAGCTGTTCTCGGTGATGGCCGTCGTCCTGATGCCGCCGACGCTGATCGCCTCGGTCTACGGCATGAACTTCAGGGTGATGCCGGAACTCGAATGGGTGCACGGCTATCCGATGGCGCTGGTGATGATGCTGATCGCGGCGATCGTCCCGTACTGGATCTTCAAGTGGAAGAAGTGGCTGTAGGCGTCATGCTCGAGCAAAGATGCCTACCGGGACCTTACGCCGCTCGCATAGACGCGGTCGATCGTGTCGCAGAATAGATCGGGATTGAGGCGGCGCTGTGATGCGTGCGTCGTGCCGCAATTCCTCCGGTAAAATTTGAGCGGTGGGCTGAACGTTTGCGCGAAACTTGTCTGCGATAAGCAGCGCGTAGCCGCGAGGAACAGCCATGGTTGAGAAACACATAACGTCGCCCCGCAACGTCATCGACCTGGCGAACTACCGCCAGGTCCTGACGAGCGGCAAGGCGCCGTCGATGTCGGCACGCATGTGCCGGCACTGTGGTGCTCCGCTGCTCGATGGTGAGAATGACGACGACTGCTCGACCGCATTCAGCACGGCCGCTCCGCGGCCGCGCGAAAGGTCACGTCGGATTCGACTCGATTGAGGAACGGAAGGTAAGGGCGATCCAGGTCTTGCGGCGGCGTTGTCTGGATCGCCTTGCTTCTCTAAGAGCTAGATCTCGTCATTGCGAGGAGCGAAGCAATGGCGGATGGATAGAGGACAGCCTACACGTGCTGGCCGCCGTTGATGTGGATTTCGGCGCCGTTGACGTAGGAACTGGTTTCCGTACACAGCACGTAGATGATCTTGGCCACCTCGTCGGGCGTGCCGAGGCGATGCATCGGAATCTGCTGCTCGACGATCTTCTCGGTGCCCGGCGACAGGATCGAGGTGTCGATCTCGCCAGGTGCAATCGCGTTGACGCGCACGCCGACGCGGCCGAAGTCGGACGCCATCTCGCGCGTCAGCGAGGCAAGGGCGGCCTTCGAGGTCGCGTAGGCGGCGCCTGCGAAGGGGTGCACGCGCGAGCCCGCGATCGAGGTGACGTTCACCACCGAGCCCTTGGCCGCCTTCAATTCCTCGATCAGTCCGCGGGCCATCATGATCGGCGCGAAGAAGTTGACGTGGAAGACGTGCGTCCAGGTGTCGAGGTCGGTGTCGACCGAGCCGAGCCGCGTGCCGCCCGGTCCCTTCGGCGAGATCGCGGCATTATTGACCAGCGCGTGCAGCGTGCCGCCCTCGAGCCGGTCGCGAATTTCGGAGATCGCACGCGTTGTGTCCGCCGGGTTGCCGAGGTCGACCTGGATGTGGTCTTCAGGGCCGGCGTCCCACGGGCAGTCCTCCGGGAATGGATGCCGCGAGCAGGTGATCACCCGCCAGCCTGCAGAAGAGAAACGGATCACCGTGGCGTGGCCGATACCGCGGCTGGCTCCGGTCAGGAGCAGAGTGCGACGCGGCGCATTGGACGAATGCGGCATGGACATCTTTCAGGTCGGCGCAAGTCTCAAGATAAGGTTCAAGATGAGTCTCAAGGATACATCCGCGTCTTGGACCATTTCTGGCCGGCCGCGTCACGGCGAAATTCGATGCGGTCGTGCAGCCGGAACGGGCGGTCGTGCCAGAACTCGATCCGCAACGGCGTGATGCGCCAGCCGCTCCAGCCTGGCGGCCGCGGCACGTCCCCGATGACGTATTTGGCCGCAACCTTGGCGATGGCTTGTTCGAAGGCGAAGCGGCTCTCCAGTTCTTGCGACTGCTTGCTCGCCCAGGCGCCGATCTGGGCCTGCTTGGGGCGGGTGGCGAAATAGGCGTCGGCTTCAGTGTCGGTCACCGGCGTCACGTTGCCGCGGATGCGGACCTGACGGCGCAGCGACTTCCAGTGAAAAAGTAACGCTGCCTTAGGGTTTGCGGCGAGTTCGCGGCCCTTCTGGCTGGCGATGTGGCTGTAGAAGACGAAACCCTCGGTATCGAATCCCTTCATCAGCACCATGCGCACGTCAGGCAGCCCGTCAGAGTCCACCGTCGCGAGCGCCATGGCGTTGGGATCGTTCGGCTCGCTCTTGATCGCCTCGTTCAGCCAGGCCTCGAACAGCGCAAATGGCTCGTCGGCGGCGGTGAAATCACCGGATGTTAAGGGTGTCTGGTGTTTCATCGAGGTCGTGTCGGTCATGTCTGGAGTCCGAGTTGCGTCCCGCGGCCCAAAACGCGTTGTTGTCCGCTAACGCCCTATATAGGGCATGGGAACGCGTTGGCCTATCGGCGATCCGGCCCTCCGGCTTTGTCATGACCGTCGTTCTCGTCGGCCTCGGTGCCGGCGGCTGCAGCTTTTCCCGCAATGAACAGAGCGCCTACGCCAAGGTCGACGACAGCGACCTCACCGGCTCGATCGCGCGGCCGGCGAAGGACGCGTCCCCGACCGAGACCGATCTCGCCTTCACCCGCAACGCCGCCTCCGATGTCCTCAGCAAGGGGGACAAGGATTCCAGCCAGCACTGGGAGAATCCGGAAACGGGCGCGCGCGGTTCGGTGACGCCGATCGCGCAGTCCTATGCGGCCGAGGACGGACGCAAGTGCCGCGACTTTCTGGCAAGCTACGTCAACGGCAGTACCGAAAGTTGGCTGCAGGGAGCCGGCTGCCAAAGCGGCCGTGGCCGTTGGGAGATTCATACGCTAAAGCCGTGGCGCAGCTAGGTTCAGGACGCGCTCCTAGTTGCAAAAATGCCACTCTCTTCCCACATGATCGGCAGGTGGGGCGGGGAGCCCTTTGGACAATTCGATTTCTTGAAGGAGATGTGACGAATGCGCGACCCCTATGAGGTCTTGGGGGTGCCGCGGAGCGCCAGCGCTGCCGCGATCAAGAGCGCCTATCGCAAGCTGGCCAAGAAGCACCATCCGGACAGCAACAAGGGCGATCCCAAGGCGGCCGAGCGCTTCGCCGAGATCAACTCGGCCAACGAGATCCTCGGCGACGAGGATAAGCGCAAACAGTTTGACCGCGGCGAGATCGATGCCGACGGCAAGCCGCGCTTCCAAGGCTTTCCGGGCGGCGGAGGCCCGCGAGGCCGTGCGGGTCCGGGCGGGTTCGAAAGCTATACGTTCCGGAGCGGCGGCGCGGGCGGCCCGGGCGGTGGTGCGTTCGAGGATATCCTCAACAGCATGTTCGGCGGCGGCATGCGCGGTGCCCGGCCGGGGGCCGGCGGCGGCGCCCAGTTCGACTTCGATACCGGCGGCATTGGGCTCGATCTCGACGTGAATGTTGCCATGTCCGTCTCGCTGGAGGAGTCGGTCAAGGGTGGCGAGAAGCGCGTCCGGCTGCCGACGGGCAAGGAGCTCAACGTCAAGATTCCGGCTGGTGTCTCCGAGGGCCAGCAGATTCGGCTCCGGGGGCAGGGTGAGAGCGCACAGGGCCATCCGCCCGGCGATCTCCTGATCACCATCAACATCGCGCCGCACCCGTTCTTCAAGGTCGAAGGCGCCGACCTCCGGATCGACCTGCCGGTCACGCTCTACGAGGCGGTGCTCGGCGGCAAGGTCCGCGTGCCGACCCTCGGCAACGCCGTGGAGCTCTCGGTCCCGAAAAACACCTCTAGCGGCCGGACCTTCCGGCTGAAGGGCAAGGGCCTGCCAAAAGCTGGCGGGACCGGGGATCTCTTCGTCACTGTCAGGATTATGCTACCGGACGGGAACGACGCCGAGCTTGAAGCATTGATGGAAAAGTGGCGGGACCAACACCCCTACAATCCGCGGAGTGGGCTCGGTTAGGGCGCTATCCGAGCCGCCTCGACGCGGGGAGCATTCTCTTCCCGAAAGGATAATGCTCAGCTTGCGCCTGAAGCGCGCATCGCGCTTCGACGTGGACGCATACGACGTGTCGGCTGTCCGGCGGGACAGTCGATAAAAGGTGCGGCCTCGAGAGGGGGACCAGCGCGGTACCAAAGCCCCAATCGAGGCCGCCCGCGTCGATCGGCGGATCGAACGCCGCTCATTTTCGCGTGATCATCCGGTGCGATAATGAGACGCGTCGATGTCTTCATTCCAAATTTTCAATGACGGAATCGAGGCGCGACGTTTCCGGCCTCTTCTTGGCGATCCGATGCATTGCTTCGGCGGTGGCCCGGCCGTCCGATTTAGCTGCCGTTCTTTTCGGCCTGGTCGTAGACCGCCTGCGCGACCTTGGTCAGCCGGTCGCGATCATTGCCGCCGCTGACGACATAGCCGACGCCGCGCTCGGCCCAGAACAGCGCCCCGTCCTTGTCCGCCTTGGCGTAGCGCATCTGCGTCGCGCCGTTGTCGGTCTTGGCCGTGTAGATCGTGTACCGCTCGCCCGAGGTGCCCTCATACATCAGGAACGACGCCGGACCGTTCGGTCCCGGCAGAAGCCGGCCGCCGACGAGCTTCAGCCCGCTGGCTTCCAGGTTCGGCGCGAGTACGGTCCAGCCGCAGCGTCGGGTCAGCCAGGCCTGCAGATGGTCACGCTCGTTGCCGCCGACTTCGACGGGGTGGCGGACCTCGACGACATAGAGGCGGTGGGCGTCGAGCGCATCCGCCGTAAGACTCTGGAACGTGGAGGGTGCGTTGGCGGCACCATGCGCGACCCAACCAGCCGTGCCGCCGGCCACGAAAGCAACCAACGCCGCCGCGGCCGCGCCGTAAAGCCATTGCCGCGGGCGGCGCTCCAGCCGCTCCAGCTCCAGCCGTGCTGGTACCGGCTCGTGGGCGATGCCGTCGTAGCGAGCGTGCAGCATCTCGGCCATGGTGCGCCAGGACTGCACGCGCTCGGCCTCGTCGGGATGGGCAGCAAGCCAAGCCTCGACGTCGGGGCGGCGCTCGACCGGCAACTCGCCGTCGACATAGGCGTGCAGTTCGTCCTCGGTCACTGCGATCTTGCGGTCGTTCATATCGCTCGTCTCTGGCTCTGCGGCCCAAAAAATCGTCCGTGGTTCAACTTCGCTCGCGCCCTCGGCAGGCTGCGAGCGCACCTTGCGCAATGCATCACCCTGTCCTCATTTCACTCGCCTGAGCACCGGGCGCTCGCCCTCCAGCGAGGCTTTGACGTGGGCGCGGGCGCGGGCGAGGCGCGACATCACGGTGCCGATCGGCACCCCCTGGATATCGGCGACCTCGCGATAGCTCATGCCTTCCAGCATCACCAGGAGCAGCACAGAGCGTTGCTCCTCGACCAGCGTCGCCAGTGCCTTCTCGATGTCGCGTCCTTCTGCCTCCGTCCCGCTGGCGTCCGGGTTGTTCTCCGTCAGCGGCATGAATTGAGGCCGCCTCGCCAGTGAGCGCCGCCGGTTCTTGTTGAGGTTGGTCAGGATCGTATAGAGCCAGCTCCTGACGTCGCCTCCGAGAAACAGCCGCTCCGAACGCAACGCGCGGACCAATGTATCCTGGACCAGATCGTCGGCCGTATCCGCGTCGCGCGTCAGCGCGCGGGCATAGCGGCGCAGCGCCGGGATCATGGCTTCCACATTCTGGCGAAACGCATTCATTGCGGTCTTGACGTCCCGGTATCAGGCGCGAGCGCCTCAGTGATCATAACACCCGAATGGAACAGCTATTCCGGCGCTCGAAACAGCGTTAACGCCGCGTATTAGGACTGTACCGCAGGGGAGGGCTGGTGTACCTCCAGACCTCAACGAGAGCTCGACGGGACGTTCAAAAATGGCGCAGAATTCAGGTCTGATGCAAGGCAAGCGCGGGGTCATCCTCGGCGTCGCCAACAACCGCTCGATCGCCTGGGGCATTGCCAAGGCCTGCCACGCCGCCGGCGCCGAACTCGCTTTCACCTATCAGGGCGATGCGCTGAAGAAGCGCGTCGAGCCGCTCGCCGCCGAGATCGGCGGGCTCGTGCTCGGCCATTGCGACGTGACGGATGCCGCGACCATCGATGCCGCCTTTGCCGTGCTGAAGGAGAAGTGGGGCAAGATCGACTTCCTGGTGCACGCGATCGCCTATGGCGAGCAACTCGACGGCCGCTACGTCGACACCACGCAGGAGAATTTCTCGAAGTCGATGCTGATCTCCTGCTATTCGTTCACGGCGGTGGCGCAGCGCGCCGAGAAGCTGATGACGGACGGGGGCTCGCTCATCACGCTGAGCTATTACGGCGCTGAAAAGTGGATGCCGCATTACAACGTGATGGGTGTGGCGAAAGCGGCGCTGGAAGCCAGCGTGCGCTATCTCGCCGCCGATCTCGGCGAGAAGAACATCCGCGTCAACGCCATCTCGGCAGGGCCGATCAAGACGCTCGCCGCGTCCGGCATCGGCGATTTCCGCTATATCCTGAAGTGGAACGAATACAACGCGCCGATGCGGCGCAACGTCTCGACCGAAGACGTCGGCGGCAGCGCGCTGTATCTCCTCTCCGACCTCTCACGCGGCGTTACCGGCGAGGTGCATCACGTCGATTCCGGCTATCACGTGCTGGGCATGAAGCGCCCGGACGCGCCGGACATCTCGCTGGGCGGGAAGGACTAGCCTCGAATCTGGAATGGCCGTGCCCACGATCTACTTCCTGCGCCATGGCGAGACCGAGTGGAACGCGCTCGGGCGATTGCAGGGCACCAAGGACGTTCCGCTCAACGCGCGCGGCCGCAGTCAGGCCGTGCACGCTGCCGGTGTTCTGGCCGATTTGTTCAAGCGCGATGGCAAGGACAGTGCCGCGCTGCCCTATGTGTCGAGCCCGCTCGGACGTGCGCGTCAGACCATGGAGCTCGCGCGCGGCAAGCTTGAGCTGCCGCCTGCCGACTATTCCCTTGACGATCGCCTCCGCGAGATCGGCTACGGCAGTTGGGAAGGTTTGACGCTGGCCGAGAGCGAGGCCTCCGATCCGGACGTCTATGCGAAGCGTCTCGCCGACAAATGGACGGTCGCGCCCGCGGGTGGCGAGACCTACGCGGCGGTGCAGCTGCGCATGCTGGACTGGTACGAGTCGCTTCTGGTCGATACCGTCGCGGTGGCTCATGGCGGGACCTGCCGGGCCCTGATGGTGGCCTTGGGGCTCGAGACCCCCGCCGGCGCCGCCGAGCTCTTCATCGAGCAGGGCGCCGTGTACGTGTTCCGCGACGGGCGGCTGGAGAAGTTCAGCTAGGCCTGAGTTTTTCGCCATTCCGGGCGATGCGGAGCATCGAACCCGGAATCTCGAGATTCCGGGTTCGCCCTCCGGGCGCCCCGGAATGACGGGAACGGGGTTGAACGCCATGCCCCTCAGGGCTACGAACGTTGACAAACAACGTTTATGTAAAACGTCAACGCTAGGCGGCAGTTCGGCATGTCCTTCAACACCTTCGGCCACATGTTCCGCGTCACCACCTTCGGCGAAAGCCATGGGGTGGCGATTGGCTGCGTGGTCGACGGCTGTCCGCCCATGATCCCGCTGACCGAGGCCGACATCCAGAAGGACCTCGACCGGCGCCGGCCCGGACAGTCGCGCTTCACCACTCAGCGCCAGGAGCCGGACCAGGTGAAAATCCTGTCCGGCGTGATGGCGCATCCGGAGACCGGCGAGCAGGTGACGACAGGCACGCCGATCGGGCTTCTGATCGAGAACACCGATCAGCGCTCCAAGGACTATTCCGAAATCAAGGACAAGTTTCGTCCCGGTCATGCCGACTTCACCTATGAGGCGAAGTACGGCCTGCGCGACTATCGCGGCGGTGGCCGCTCATCCGCGCGCGAGACCGCAACGCGCGTCGCCGCTGGTGCGATCGCGCGAAAAGTGCTGCCCGACGTCAGGGTGCGCGGCGCTCTGGTGCAGATGGGCCCGTACAAGATCGACCGCGCCAAGTGGGACTGGGACGAGATCGCCAACAATCCGTTCTTCTGTCCCGACAAGGACAAGGCCGCGTTCTTCGAGACCTATCTCGACGGCATCCGCAAGAACGGCTCCTCGATCGGCGCGGTGATCGAGGTCGTCGCGGAAGGTGTACCGGCAGGTCTTGGCGCGCCGATCTACGCCAAGCTCGATTCGGATCTCGCAGCCGCGATGATGAGCATCAACGCGGTGAAGGGCGTCGAGATCGGCGCCGGCTTCGGCGCGGCCGAGCTCACCGGGGAGGAGAACGCCGACGAGATGCGCACCGGCAATGACGGCACGCGCTTCCTGTCCAACCATGCCGGCGGCGTGCTGGGCGGCATCTCCACCGGCCAGCCGGTCGTGGTGCGCTTCGCGGTGAAGCCGACCTCGTCGATCCTGCAGCCGCGTCTCACCGTCGATCGGCAGGGCGCTGATACCGAGATCTTCACCAAGGGGCGCCACGACCCCTGCGTCGGCATTCGTGCCGTTCCCGTCGGCGAGGCCATGATGGCCTGCGTGCTTGCCGATCACTTCCTGCGCGATCGCGGGCAGGTCGGACGTTGATGACCTTCCCTTCCCGTCGGGAAGAGGTGAGCGCATTTGCGGCCAAACCGTCTGTCACGGCACTAGGCGACGGCGCAGCTTGACGGCCCCGCAACTTTCGTCCCCAAATGCGGCCATGAACAGCTCCGAGCTTCGCCGCGTCTGCGATTGGCTGATCGACGGCGCGTGGTCGGCGGCGGAGCCGGCCGAGATGATCGCCGACTTCTGCGAACGTCTGGTCGCGGCCGGTCTGCCGCTGTGGCGGTTCGGCATATTCATCCGCACGCTGCATCCCGAAATCTTCGGCCGCAACTTCATCTGGCGGCGAGGTCAGGAAGTCGAGATCGGCGCTGTTGATTTCGAGATCCTGGACACGCCCGAATTCGCCCGCAGCCCGCTTCGCGTTGTGTTCGAGCAGGGCATCGAGGTGAGGGGACGCCCGAGCGATCCCGACAGCAAGCGCTTTCCGTTCCTCGATGACATGCGGGCTGAAGGTGCGACCGACTATGTCGCGGTGCCGATGCCCTTTCTCGACGGCTCCGTCCACGCAACGAGCTGGATCACGCAGCAGCCCGGCGGCTTCAGCGATGGCGACATCGCGGCGATCCGCTGGATCATAGCGCCGCTCGCGCGCGTCAGCGAGATCATCAGCCTGCGCCGCACTGCCGAGATGCTGCTCGACACCTATGTGGGCAACCGTGCCGGCGCGCGCATTCTCGGCGGCCAGATCCGCCGCGGTCACAACGACACCATGCAGGCGGCGATCTGGCTATCGGACCTGCGCGGCTTCACGGCGCTATCGGACCGGCTGCCACCAGAGACAGTGGTCACGATCCTCAACCACTATTTCGACTGCCAGGTCGCCGCAATCCGCGGCCATGGCGGCGAGGTGCTCAAATTCATGGGCGACGGCCTGCTCGCGGTGTTTCCGATCGACGAATATGTCGGCGATGCCGCTGATGTCTGCGCGGGCGTGCTTGAGGCGGCGCGCGAGTCCCGCGCCAGCGTCGAAGCGCTCGCCATCCCTGTCGGCGATGCCGTCGAGCGCTTCCGCTTTGGCGTCGCGCTCCACGTCGGCAACATCCTCTACGGCAATATCGGCGGCGGCAACCGCCTCGACTTCACCTGCATCGGCCCTGCCGTCAATCTTGCAGCAAGGCTCGAGAAGATCACGGGGCGCCTGGGGCGGACGGTCGTCGCCTCGGAAGGCTTTGCCAATGTTTGTCGGCACGATTGGCTCGAACTCGGCGAATTTCCGATCGCGGGATTTTCCAAAGCGCAGCGCGTGTACGGGCTGGCGGATGAAGCGTACGCGCAGGCGGCTGAGCCTATTCCTCCGGCTCGGTCGTGAACAGCAGCGGATAGCCCTTGGCGCGGCCGGCGTCGGTGGCTCGCGTCGCCTTGGTCTCGGCCACGTCCTTGGTGAATACCGCGACGACGCAGGCGCCAAGCTTGTGGGCGGTGATCATCACCTTGTAGGCCTGATCCTCGGTCATGCGGAATTCGGCCTTCAGCACCATGGTGACGAATTCGCGAGGCGTGTAGTCATCGTTGATCAGGATGACCTTGTGCAGCCGCGGCCGCTCGACCTTGGTCTTTGTCTTGGTTTTCGGCTTGCTGACGGTGTCGTTCATCGTATCCTGAAACCCCGGCCCTGATGAGCTCCAGCCGTTTCATCATAATGCAGGCACTCGTGCGGCTCCAAGCTGGTCGGCACGCCGCCATCATGCCGCTGCGAATGGGCAGGGATGCGGCGACCGCGCCTGCCTGCACCAGGTCAGCATTATCCTTTCGGAGAACCGCTGCACGCTGCTACATCCTACTCTAGGGAAGCGCGCGGACAAGCTGCATGGCGGCGATCAGGGCGCCTACGGACAACGCCACCGATGCAATCATGTAGGCAGCCGAGGCCAAGGTCTGACCACGCTCGATCAGATACCAAGTATCCAGCGAGAACGTCGAGAATGTCGTGTAGCCGCCGCAAATCCCCACTGTCAAAAATATCCGGACGGTCTGCGGCAGGTTCCATCTCGTCGCGAACAGCGCGGCGAAGATGCCGATCAGGAACGATCCGGTCACGTTGATGATCAGCGTGCCCCAGGGAAAGTCAGTGCCGAAAGCACGGCCTGAACCGATTGTAGCGAGATAGCGCATGACGGCTCCGAGTGCTCCGCCGGCGGCCACCGCCAAAATGAATTGGATGTTCAATGTCCCGTTCCCCGGTTTTCAGTCTGCATCATCTGTTTCTTGCCGCCAGACCGTTGCCGACCGCAAGCAGTCCCACAAGCGAAACCAGCGCAAAGCCGAGTCCTGCCAGGAACGTGCCTTGAGGACCAAAGGCATCCCAAAGAGCGCCCGCGATCACGCTGGCGGCCAGCAAGGCAAGCCCGGTGAAGAGGTTGAAATAGCCGAATGCGGTGCCGCGCAGGCTTGGTGGCGCCGCGTCGGCGACGAGGGCCGAAAGCAGTCCTTGCGTCAGCCCCATGTGCAGTCCCCACAGCACGACGCCGAGCGCGAGACCCGCAAGGCTCGGGAGCTGGGCCAGCGCAAGATCAGCGCCGGCGAGGAGGACCAGACCGAGCGCGAGCAGGCCGGTCCGGTTGATCCGATCCGAGAGGACCCCGGCCGGATAGGCTGACAGCGCATAGGCGACGTTCATCAGCACCAGCACCGCCGGCACCCACATCACGTCGAGGCCGATGCTCTGTGCGCGCAGGATCAGGAAGGCCTCACTGAAGCGCGCGAGCGTGAAGACAATCCCGACCGCGACGACGCGCCAGTACACCGCACCGAGCTGCCGCATGGCGGCGAGATTGAGCGGATTCTTCACAGGCACCCGGCTCGGATCCGGGTCAGGCTCATTCACGCCGAAGGTGATCAGTCCAAACGACAGAAAGGCCGGCAGCACCGCCACCCAGAACACGATCGTGAAATTGTCCGCCGTCCACCACATCAGCGCGATAGCAATCAGCGGCCCGAGGAAGGCCCCGATGGTGTCGAGCGATTGCCGCAGCCCGAAGCTCGCGCCGCGCAAGCCGATCGGCGCAATATCGGCGATCAGCGCATCGCGCGGCGCACCGCGAATGCCCTTGCCGACGCGGTCGATGAAGCGTGCCGCCACCAGCCATCCGACGCTGGGCGCGAGCGGAAACAGCGGCTTGGTGAAGGCGGCAAGTCCATAGCCGAATGCGGCCAGCAGCTTGCGGCGACCGAGCCAATCCGACAGCGCGCCGGAGAAGATTCTTGTGATCGAGGCGGTCGCCTCCGCAATGCCCTCGATGAAGCCGACGGTAAGCGTGGAGGTGCCGAGCACGGTGACGAGATAGAGCGGCAGCAGCGCGTGGATCATCTCGGAGGAGATGTCCATCAGCATCGAGACGAAGCCGAGCACCCAGATTCCCCTGGGCAGGGAGGTGCGCGGAGCATTCGGTGTCGTCATCGTCGCGCCTTCGCCGTGTCCTCGCCTTCGCCTGCTGGCCTTCGTCACCAGGCAACAAAAAACCCGCCATCGGCGGGTGTGTCCATGCTCCCGCCCAAGGCAGAGGCCGCAGATTGCCTCTCCTCAAGCAGGAGTCATCAGCCCACGAGGTCATCGACCGCCGGGCGGTTGTCGGGGGACTCCATCCCCATCTGTGTGAGCAACCCTAGCATGGAAATCGTGCCGGACAAGTGGGCCGGGCGCTCTGTCCCGCGACTCGTCGTGTCCGGTCGCTCGCATTCGAGCCCAAGGGCGCGAGGTGGCCTGCGGGGTTCCTGCGGCGCGACCGCGGCAAGACGACGGCAGCTTTGCGCCGAGCTCGCAAGTTTTCATCTTGAGACTTCTCGACCCGCGAACTCTTAACTCGAATGTGAAGCACAACCGATCTTCGGCCTTTGCGGCAAGGCGTTTGCATGTCACCATCGCGTCGTACGACGGGAGACTGCGATGCGTTTGCTGTTCTCGATCGGGGCTGTGCTGGTGGCCGGCATGTTTGCCGGAGGGGACGTCGCGGGCATCGCGGCACCGGGACCCAAGTTTGGAGCGCCCAGGAATCATCCGCAGCGACTCGCAGCCGACAAGGACGTGCAGGTCGACGTCGAACTGATCCTCGCGGTTGACGTGTCCTACTCCATGGACATGGACGAACTCGCGATGCAGCGCGAGGGCTATGCGCAGGCAATTCAGTCGAAGGAGTTCCTGCAGGCGCTGAAGTTGGGGCCGAACGGCCGGATCGCGGTGACCTATTTCGAGTGGGCCGCCTCCAGCGACCAGAAGATCATCATTCCCTGGCGGCTGGTCGACGGACCGGAGACGGCGGATGCAGTGGCCGCCGAGATCATGAAGACGCCGATCCGGCGCGCTTCGCGCACATCGATATCGGGCGCGATCAACTTCGC
This sequence comes from Bradyrhizobium sp. in8p8, assembly GCF_000426845.1. Lineage (GTDB taxonomy): Bacteria > Pseudomonadota > Alphaproteobacteria > Rhizobiales > Xanthobacteraceae > Bradyrhizobium > Bradyrhizobium japonicum_C. The sequence continues at coordinate 65,464 of NZ_AUGD01000007.1, forward strand.
GATGCCGCTGTTTGATGAGGACCCCTATCGGGGCTTGCGCCGCGTCATCGACATTTCCGGTGACGGCCCCAACAACAATGGCGGTCCGGTCACGGTTGCGCGCGATGCCGCGCTGGAGAAGGGCATCGTCATCAACGGTCTGCCGATCATGGTCAAGGAGCCGTCCTATTCGACCATGGATATCGACAATCTCGATTTCTACTACGAGGACTGCGTCATCGGAGGGCCTGGCTCCTTCGTCATCACGATCAAGGAGCGCGACAAATTCAAGGAAGCGATCCGCACCAAGCTGCTGATGGAGGTCGCCGGCCGCACGCCGGAGCGGCCCGTCATGCGGGTTGCCGACAAGGAGCCGCGCGTCAACTGCCTGATCGGGGAGAAGATCTGGTCCGATCGGTGGGGGCGGTAAGACCACACTGACACCTTTTGCCTTACCGGCATGCAGTCGGATTTAACTGCTCGTTAACCGATGCATGCCCCTAATCGGATGATCCCCGTAACCAGCCTACCTCCGAGCGGACCAGTGTCCATCGTCACGTCGAGCACCAACCAGATCTCGCCCGCCAACGAGCGGATGTATCGCCAGAGTGCTCTGGTCGGCGACTGGAAGGGCAATTGGGTGGGCAACAACCAGCCCGTCAGCTTCAAGGTCGTGAACATCCGCGGAGCCCGGGCGCAGGTCGAGTACACCCACAACGGCCGCACCGAGCGCGGCTTCGGCGAAGTCAAGGGTACGCTTATCACCTTCGGCGGCGTCACCGTCGGCACCAAGGACGGTAAGAACATGGTGCTGCTGTTCTCGGTGGGCGGCGTTGGCAAGCAGACCGCGAATCTCGAGAAGCAGGCGCCGCCGGCGTCCGACAGCCGTCTCATGGGAAGCTGGGGCGGCTATTCCAGCGACAACGGCAAGAGCGCGAGCTTCAAGGTGCTCGCCGTCAACGGCAAGGAGGCGCAGGTCAGCGTCACCACGGACGGCGTCACCCGCCAGGGCACTGGCTACGTCTACAAGAACGTCATCATGTTCGGGCAGACACAGATCGCGACCGACGACGGACAGAACGGCAAGGTCATCTATCAGGTCGGCACCAAATCCTTCATGGTGCCAGTGACGAAATACCCGCCGGCAGATTCGTCCTCTTTAGTCGACAAGACGGCATAGCCGTTCACGGCGGTGTCCTGCGGGGCTGCGTCAGCGCCTTCAATTCTTGATCGACCTGCCGCAGGATGGTGCAGGCCTGCATGAAATCGCCGTCCCGACGAGTTGCCAGATTTGATTGGAACGCTCGATCAAACGTGGGATCGCGAGCGGACGGATGTGCGGTACCGCGCACGCTAGCACCGGAGTGCGATGGCCTGAACGCGCGGGACTTCGGCGAGAGCGGAAGTCAGCCGGCGGAGCAAGGGATCGGGGGATATCGGTGCAGGTGTCCGTAAGGCGCGATCGGCGAGGTCGCTCCGCTGGCGTTGGCGATCTTCCAGGGGTATAATCGCCAGGAGTTCCGACGGTAGCTTGAATGTTCAACTTCGCCAATCAATGTGGCCTTGCCGCTCTGCTGGCATTGCTTTGCCTGAACGGGTCATCGGCTGATGCACAGGTTGCGCCGCTGAGATATTGGATCCCAGGCGGGCCTTTCGGCCTCGGCGGAGGCGCCAGCCAGAGTTCCGATACCTACGGCAATTTTTCGAGCTTCAATACCGGCGAGGCGGGTTGGCGTACCAACTATGCCAACGGTTTCTTCGTCGGCAGCGAGCGCGGCAATCTTGGCTTGAGCGGCTTCAATCAGGCCGGTTCTGCGGGAAGCTTCAGTGCGCTGTCCTATGACAGCACGCAGTTCGGCTACAACACGAAGACGGCTGGCGGCATGCCCGTCACATTCTTCGCTGGATTCAACACGCTGAAATTCGGCAACGGCATTGGCAGCTCACTGGCGCCACTCATCTCCAGCGCCGCGCCCGGCTACGGTGGATTTGCGGGCGTCGAGTTCAACCCGACCTCCAATCTCAGCCTCTCGTTCGGCGTCGGCTATACCCAGCAGCAATCGGGACGCATGGACAGCGACATCAACTCCTCGATGTTGCCCGGCGAGTCTCCGGCGCTGGGCGGGTTGCGGCGCTAGGATTGCATCACGCGCTCCGGCGGACGCCGCAGCGATTTCGGCAGATCCGGGCCGGTTCCGAAGCGCATCACGATATCGGGACGCCGTTCGCCGAATCCGAGTGAAGCCGCAAATTGCGACCGCAACGACGCGACCTCGACCGGCTGGTTGATGAAGGCATACTTGAGTCCCAGCGCGGTCGCCTGCAGACCGAAGCGCTGACAGGCACGGCCGACCGCGATCCAATGCGATCTGTCGCTTCCGTCTGCAGCGAGCACGACGACGCCCGCAGAGCTCTCGAGCTGTTCGCGGTACTTCTTGTTTTCGCCGCTCTCGGTGAAGAAGAGATTCAGCAGCGGCCGCGCCAGCCATGAAGGCAGGGAGGGGTTGCCTGAGGCGGGCGCATACAGCCCGTCCATCGTCGCGAGCGCCTCCGCCTCGTTGAAGCGGATCCAGTGCACGAGCTCGCGCATGAAGGCCTTGTCGCGCATCTGCGCCGAATTGCCTTGGAGCACGTAATCGGTGACCCCGGCTATCGCGGCGCGTTCGGTCATCAGGATCGCCGTGACGTTCGATTCGCGACAAGCGCCCTCGAGCCGGCGCAATGTCTCCGGTGCGGCCGGCTTGCCGTCGAATGCAGCGCGCGTGCATTGTCTGATCGGAATCGCGGCGGCCAGCGTCGATGCTGCCGGCGGGGCCTCCTCGAGCGTGATCACGATGCGGTCGCCGTCGAGGGCGAGATCGGCGTGCCAGCCAAGCGTTGATGCAGCGAGGATGAGGTTTTCGGCGGCACAGCCGAGACTGACGAAGAGGTGATGATCGTCCGGATCGACGGCCGGACAGCGGCGCTTGAAGTCGGGGGCGATCGCGATGACGTTGCCGCGAATCGAGAAGGTCCACGGCTGGGTATTGTGGCTGTTGGCCGCGAGCGTGGCAAAGCGCACCAGTTCGCGATCCCTCGGCGTCGATTGCAGCGGAGCACGTAACGTTTTCGCCGCCTCGTCATAGGTGCTCGCTGCAGCGGCTGCAGAGGTGCCGGTGCCGGCCGCGGAGAGCCCAAGCGCGGCGGTGATGAATCGTCGTCGGTGCAAACTGCTGACGGTCATCCGAACATTATAGCTTGCAGATCACGTACCCGTGCGACGCTCGCAGTGCTCTGCCGGCTCTTGCTTGTGAATGATGCGCCTATTCGCCGCATGAGTGTGGCGGATCAGCCACAATCGGAACGCAGGCGCATAACCCGAGCATCCCCGCTGATTGCAGCGGTTCCCGCCGCGCCGTAGGAAGCATTGCAGCGCTCCTGATCTGAGAGCGCGTCCAATTGGCGGATGCTCAACGCTCATGGCGTCGACCACAGGTTCTGCGATCTCTCGACTTCTCTTGTCGGCTATCGCTGGCACCTGCATGGCGATCATTGCCTGCGGCCCGGCAAAGGCAGCCTGTACGCCCGCTGCGGGAAACGGCATCTCGGCGCTCTGTACCGGCGTAACGGCTGGCGGTTATGGCGGTTTCGGTTTCTCCAACCTCAACGTGACCGTTGACTATGGCGCATCGCTGTCAGGCGGAGTCGCATTCAATACCGGCAGCCTGATCAATCGCGGCACCGTGACCAGTGGGGGCCCAGCTGCGGGGCTCAACGCCGGAACGGTGGTCAACGAGGGCACGCTCGCGGGCAGCATTGGCATCGACGCCGGCACGGCGACCGTGACCAACCGCGGCAGCATTGCGGGCACTGGCATCGGAATCACGACCGCCGGCGGCAATCTGACTCTGGACAATTTCGGGACAGTCACCGGCTTCTTCGGAATCTTCGCCGACGGCGCCGCGATCTCGAATGCCGGAGTGATCAACGGGGTCGGAGATACGAGCATCGACGTGGCAGTTCGCTTATCGCTCGTCAATACGGCGACAGGGGCGATTAACGGGCACACGGCCGCCATCACTGCTCCGCTCGCGGAGATCAGCAATGCCGGATCCATCACCTCCGCGACGGCGACAGCGATCGACGTCGTGACGCTGTCCAGTCTCGTCAATTCAGGTCTCGTCAGCGGCGTTACGGCCGCTATACACGGCACGACGGCGACGATCGGCAATTCAGGCGCCATCGTGGCGAGCGCAGGTCCGGCGATCGATTTGGCTGGAAGCCTGACGCTGACCAGTTCCGGGCTTATCCGCGGCAGTTCGGACGGCATCAGGGCATCCACCGCAACCCTCGCCAATTCGGGGACGATCACCGGAAGTGCAGGCCGCGCGATCAGGCTGACCGGTGCAGGGGACATCACCAACAGCGGATCGATCTCTGGCGGCAGCTACGGCATCGAATCGTTCGGGACTGTCAGGCTATCGAACAGCGGCACGATCTTCGGCGGCTTCGCGGCACTTGCGATCAGCAATGCTGTGATCGAGAACAGTGGTTCGATCCTGTCGAATTCGGTCGCAATCGACTCCGGAAACACAAGGATCAACAATTCCGGCACGATCACGGGAGAGGTGATCGCCATCACGTCGAACCAGCTCGCGCTATACAACGGCGGCACGATCTCGGTGAAGGCCTCGGGCGCCTCAACGATCTACGCCAGCTCCGCCGACATCACCAATGCCGGCGTGATCGCGGCCGCCGACACCGCAAGTCTTGCGTTGTCGCTCGGCGCCTCGACCGACACGCTGACCTCGCTGCCGGGATCCCGCATTATCGGCCTGATCGACCTCGGGGGTGGCGCGGACAGGGTGAATTTCCGGGGCGGCAACTTCCACTACACCTTCAATTCGCTTGCAGGGGCAACCGTGAGCTCGGCGGCACCCTACGTGGTGAGCGGTTCGCAGGTCGTCACGTTCGACTCCACGCCGTTCGGGGCCACGGACCGGAATCTGCTGGCCTTCACCTCGGCGGTGTCCTCCGCGTTGCCGGATGCGGACGCTTCTCCCACCAGTGACTCACTCGTCTATGCCGCGTCGTCCGGGCCGAAGCGCGATGTTCGCGAGGCTTTCGCTGCGATCACGCCGCAAGGGCCGACGGCGGTCTATGCCGACGGCACAAGCGTTTGGGCACGCGGATTTGCTGGGGAACGTGATCAACCGGCGAGTGGGGCGCTGCTGCACAGTACCAGCCGCTTCCAGGGCGGGCTGATCGGTGGCGATTGGCAGGCCAATTCCAATCTGCGTGTGGGTGCGTTCATTGGAGGCGGCGCGATGCAGACCAGCGAGGACTTCAACCTCGCGACCACGAACGCCGACATCGTGTTCGGCGGAGCGTTCGCGCGCGGTACCTTCGGTGCGACCTTTCTCGACATGATGCTGCAGCTCGGCCACGTCGACCAGCGCGGCTCCCGCCTCATCTCCAACAACCTCGTTGCCGGCGGCATCGAGACCGCGACGGCGAGCAATTCCGGAACCTACGCCATCCCAGAACTCGCCCTTGGGCATCGCATCGGCCTGGGCCGGACCGGAGGGACGGTCTGGACGCTGACGCCTGTCGGCCGCGTGCGTTATCTCGCCGGCCGTCTTGGCGGGTTCAGCGAGAGCGGAGTAACGGCGAATGCCACCGTCGGAGGTTATACTCTGTCCGGACTGGAGGAGCGCGGCGAGTTGAAGCTCTCCGCCACCACGCGCATCGAACGGGCAGCCTGGCTGAACGGCAGTCTGCGAACTGGCGTGGTCGGCCTCCAGCGGCTGGGAGATCCGACCGTCAACTTGACCCTGCTCGGGCAGTCTCTGCCGTTCGTGCTTCCCGGCGCGAACGACGTCTGGGGTCTGTTCGGCGGCGCTGGCCTCGATGTCACGTTGGGACCGGCCAGCCTGTTCGTCGCCGGTGAATATCTCAAGCTGTCGGATTCGAGCGTCGCCTATTCCGGCCGTGGCGGATTGCGGATCGCGTTCTGACGCAGGGACGTCAGCCCGCGCGACTACCGTTCGAATTTCGCCACCAGCTCCACATGCGGTGTGTGCCGGAACTGATCGACCGGCACCACGGATTTCAGCCGATAGCCACCGTCGATCAGCAGCCGCGCATCGCGGGAGAAGGTCGCGACGTTGCAGGACACCGCGACCACGACGGGCACCTTGCTCGCGGCGAGCTTCAGCGCCTGCGCCTGGGCGCCCTGGCGCGGCGGGTCGAACACCACGGCGTCGAGGTCGCGCAGCTCCTGCGGCACCAAGGGGCGGCGGAATAGATCGCGCGGCTCCGCTTTGATCGGTTTCAACCCGGGTGTGCGCGCGGCTTTCACGAGGGCTGCGATGGCGCCAGCGTCGCTGTCATAAGCGGTTACGCGCGCCTTCTCCGCGAGCCGCAGAGCAAACGGGCCGACGCCGCAGAAGAGATCGAGAACCTCCTTGGCCTTGCCGATGCGCTCCGCCACGAGGGCTGCAAGCGTCTCTTCGCCCGCTACCGTCGCCTGCAGGAACGAGCCTGGCGGGAGCGTCACTTCCGCACGGCCCATCGTCACCGTCGGCGGCAGGCGTTGCAGCACCAGCTCGCCGTGCCGCGTCAGTCGCGCCAGCCGGTGTTGCTCGGCGACGCGCGAGAGGGTGGTGACCAGCGGCGTCGGCAGCGGGCCGGAGCCGCGCACGTCGACGTCGAGGCCGTTGGCGGTGGCGGTGACCTGAATGTCGAGCGGCTTCGTCACGGGCATCTTGGACGTCAGCGGCTCAGCCAACGCCCAGGCCGCGTCGAGCGCGCCGTCGAGGGCGGGATCGAGGATGGGGCAACGATGAATCGGGATGACGTCGTGCGAGCTCGTGGCGGAGAACCCGACCTTGAGGATGTCATGCGTGCCGAAGCGGGCGTGCAGCGTGATACGCCTGCGCCCGGCACCATGAGCATCGATCAGCGACGCGACCTCGCAATCAATGCCGGCCTGCGCCAGCGTCTCCACCACGATATTGCGTTTCCAGGCGCGATACGGCTCAGTCGCCCAATGCTGGATGGCGCAGCCGCCACAGACGCCGAAATGCGGACAGAACGGCTCGATCCGTTCAGGGCTTGCGACATCCACCGCGAGCAGCTTGCGGCGGTCGGGATGATGGCCCAAGACGTGATCGACCTCGACTGTCTCGCCGCCGAGCGTGTAGGGCACATAGATCGCTTCTCCGGCATCGAGGCAGACGCCGTCGCCGCGATGCCCGACGTGATCGATCCTGACGCGCTCAACCACGGCGGGCCCCGAGGAAGAATTCGATATTGCCGTCGCCGCCCGTGATCGGCGAGGGGAACACCTCGATGTCGGTGCAGCCGAGCGACGCGGCAAAGGCCGCGATGTCGTCGCAGATCTCCCGGTGAACGGCGGTGTCGCGGATGATGCCCTTCTTGTTGTGTTTCCGGTCGGCCTCGAATTGCGGCTTGATCAGCGCCAGCAGGTTCATGGGCGCAGCCGCCAACGACAAGGCCACCGGCAGCACCGTCTTGAGCGAGATGAAGCTGACGTCGATGACGACCACATCGGGCCGCGCCGGCAGGCGTTTGCCTTCGTAGGACCGGATGTCGGTCTCCTCCATCGACACGATCTTGGGATGATCGCGCAGCGAGGGATGCAGTTGGCTGGTGCCGACGTCGATCGCGAATACCAGGCTGGCGCCGTTCGCCAGCAGCACCTCGGTGAAGCCGCCGGTAGAGGCGCCGACGTCGAGGCAGACGTGGTCCTCGATCTCGATCGGATAGCGCTCCAGCGCACCGGCGAGCTTGACGCCACCGCGGGAGACGAAAGGGTGCGCCGGCTCGGCCTGGATCACCGCATCCTCGGCGATCGTCTCCGACGGTTTCGAAACCTGCTTGTCGTCCGCAATGACGAGGCCGGCCTCGATCGCCGCGCGCGCTCGTGCCCGGCTCTCGAACAGGCCGCGCTCGACCAGCAATATATCCGCGCGCTTGCGGGCAGGGGGCATCGGGTCACTCAAGAGGGGCTGGCGCTTATGTAGCGATCAATCGCGCGGCCGCCATCCGGACGCAAGCCTCGAAGGCGGCAAGATCGTGCCAGATGTCGACGGGCCGCGTGGACGGCGTCACCAGCGGGCAGCCATGCAGTTCCAGCGCATGGATCATCATGAGATTGTCCACGAGGCCGAAATCCTCGACGGTCAACCCCTGCGCGTCTACCAGCCGTCCATCCTCGGCGGTGACGTCCGTGAAGCGGCCGGCCCGGTCGGCATAGGCCGCGTCCTCGTTGGAATAGGCGAGGCAGAACTTACCCGTGCCCGCCATATAGCCGAGCTCGTAGACGGTGCCGGGATCGGCGCCCGGCCCACGAAACGGCGTGAGATTGGCGATGATCGCGTCGGCTGCGTCCATCATGGCGACGTTTCCGCGAAAGATCTGCCGCGATGCATCGCTCGCGGTGAGGTCGATCGCATTGTCGAGCGGATAAAGGCCGGTGAGACCATGCGCAGCGCAGATCGCGGCCTTCTGCCGGCCGATCTCGATCGCATCCGGCAGGAACACGTCGGGGCCTGCCAGATAGATGTTCATGGAAGCAATGATCGAGGCGGCATGGCGTTGTCACGATGCCAGCGGTGCCAAACCTCTCCCTATTGGAGAGGTGGAGCTCAGTGCCAGCACGACGATCAGGCCAGCTTGACCGTCTCGGTCTTCACGTCCTTGCCGAGCGCTTCGAACACCTTGGCGACGATGCCCTTGGCGTCGAGGCCGGCGCGGGCGTACATCGCGGCCGGGGTATCGTGGTCCTGGAACACGTCGGGCAGCACCATTGAGCGGAACTTGACCATGCCGGTGTCGAGCACGCCCTGATCGGTCAGGTACTGCGCGACATGCGAGCCGAAGCCGCCGATCGAGCCTTCCTCGATCGTGATCAGGATCTCGTGGTCCCGGGCGAGCTTGAGCACCAGCTCGGTGTCGAGCGGCTTCATGAAACGCGCGTCCGCAATCGAGGTGGACAGGCCGTGGGCGGCAAGCTCGTCGGCCGCCTTCTCGCATTCGGCGAGACGCGTGCCGAAGGAGAGCAGGGCGATCTTGCTGCCCTGACGGATCATGCGGCCTTTGCCGATCTCGAGCGGCACGCCGACGTCGGGCATCTCGACGCCGCGGCCCTCGCCGCGCGGATAGCGCAGCGAGCTCGGGCGATCGTCGATCGCAACCTGGGTCGCCACCATGTGCACGAGCTCGGCCTCGTCCGCCGCCGCCATGATCACCATGTTCGGCAGGCAGCCGAGATAGGCGTTGTCGAACGAGCCGGCATGGGTCGCGCCGTCGGCGCCGACGAGGCCGGCGCGGTCGATGGCGAAGCGGACGGGCAGACTCTGGATCGCGACGTCGTGCACGATTTGGTCGTAGCCGCGCTGCAGGAAGGTCGAGTAGATGGCGCAGAACGGCTTGTAGCCTTCGGTAGCAAGACCGGCGGCAAACGTCACTGCGTGCTGCTCGGCGATGCCGACGTCGAAGGTGCGGTCGGGGAAGGCCTTGTTGAAGATGTCGACGCCGGTGCCCGACGGCATCGCGGCCGTGATGGCGACGATCTTGTCGTCCTTCTGCGCTTCCTTGACGAGGCTTTGGCCGAACACGTTCTGGTACGCCGGCGCATTCGGCTTGGCCTTGGCTTGCGTGCCGGTGGCGACGTCGAACTTGACGACAGCGTGGTACTTGTCGGCGGAGGCTTCGGCCGGACCGTAGCCCTTGCCCTTCTGCGTCACGACGTGGACCAGGATCGGGCCGGTCTCCATGTCGCGGACGTTCTTCAGCACGGGCAGAAGATGGTCGAGATTGTGACCGTCGATCGGGCCCACATAATAGAAGCCGAGCTCCTCGAACAGCGTGCCGCCGTCCATCATGAAGCCGCGGGAATATTCCTCGACGCGGTTGGCGCGGTTGGCGATGATCTTGGGCAGGCGCTTGTTGATCTGCTTGGCCGCATCGCGCAGCGTGCGATAGGTCTTGCCGGAGTAGAGGCGCGACAGATAGGCGCTCATGGCGCCGACCGGCGGCGCGATCGACATGTCGTTGTCGTTGAGGATGACGATCAGGCGCGAGTTCATCGCACCGGCGTTGTTCATGGCCTCGTAAGCCATGCCCGCCGACATCGCGCCGTCACCGATCACGGCGATAACGTTGTTCTTGCCGCCGGAGAGGTCGCGCGCCACGGCCATGCCGAGGCCGGCGGAGATCGAGGTCGAGGAATGTGCCGCGCCGAACGGATCGTAGTCGCTCTCACTGCGCTTGGTGAAGCCGGACAGGCCACCGCCGGTGCGCAGCGTGCGGATGCGGTCGCGCCGGCCGGTGAGGATCTTGTGCGGATAGGCCTGGTGGCCGACGTCCCAGATCAGCCGGTCGCGCGGCGTGTCGAAGACGTAATGGATCGCGGTGGTGAGCTCGACCACGCCGAGACCGGCGCCGAAGTGACCGCCGGTCACCGAGACGGCGTCGATGGTCTCCTGCCGCAGCTCGTCGGCGACCTGGCGAATCTGCTCGACCTTGAGCTTGCGCAGGTCTTCCGGCGTCCGGATGGTGTCGAGAAGCGGCGTCTTGCTGTATGCGTTCACGGCGATTTCCAATTTGTCAGCCCCGGAAAGTCATTCCGGTGCGCGATGGGTTTGCACAATATCGGCGCAGCGCGAGTCCTCAAACCGTCGGAGCCACCTGCATGGGGCGAGGCCCCTCTTCAAGCTTAGGTAAGCTTAAGTGCGCTCCGGTTCAGTCTCTGTGATCCCTGTCACCTAGATCGGCTTCGTCCGTCCCAAGCCAATTTCATTAGCAGTTTGAAGCGCTTGCCGTCGGCAATCGGTGCCCACGCAAGGCTTGCAAAAAGCCACACTCCGCGCAGCTTTACACCAAACCTTGGGCCAAAGCCAACCCGCCGGACCGACTAGGGGTATGCAGGTGCAACCGGCGGGCCAGAGTGGTTAACCGTGGCCCCCGGTGAGACGTTCCGCTGCTGCTCGGTTCCTTGGCAGGCCCTTTCTGCCCAAAATGCGATCCTGCCAGCCTCGGCGGTCGATCGCGTACGGGAGGGCGTCCCTTCGCCGGCATGGAACCGGCACGCCAGGAATAGCGTGGATGTAGAAAGGGCTGCTGGGGCCCGGCCTGTGGGGCTCCCGCGGGGCTTACGACGCCAGAGGGGTGGGTTGGAGATCCGGCTGATCTATTGGACGTCGAGCGGCGCCGTGCCGGTGGCCTGGCCGCTGGCGTCCGTGGTGATCTTGTCGACACGCGCTTCGGCCTGCCGCAGCAATTCCTCGCAGCGCCGCTTCAGGGCCTCGCCGCGCTCGTAAATCGTAACGGATTCCTCCAGCGGCACCTTGCCGTCCTCGAGCCGCTTCACGATCGTCTCGAGTTCCTCGATCGCGCGCTCGAAGGTCAGCCTGGAGACGTCAACTTGGGTGTTTTCGGCCATATCCGTTTCCGATGCCCGATTGGTTTCCTCGGAGAGAAAACAGAGTTTTGCGGGCGTAATGTGGCGGGTGCGTCAAGCGCCCATCAGGGCGCCGACATGCGCCGTAACAGATTCTTTCAGTCCTTGCAGGTCATAGCCGCCCTCGAGGACCGAAACAACGCGGCCGCCGGCGGTCTTGTCGGCGAGATCCATCAGTTTGCGAGTCACCCACGCATAGTCTTCCGCGCGCAGGTTCAGCGAAGCCAGGGGATCGCGGTAATGCGCATCGAAGCCAGCGGAGATGATCAGAAGCTCCGGGCTGAATTTCTGGAGCTGCGGCAAGATCAGATTCTCGAACGCTGAGCGGAATTCCGGGCCGCCATCCTCGGAGGCCAGAGGCGCATTGACGATGGTGTCGTGATCGCCGCGCTCGCTCGTCGCGCCGGTGCCCGGAAACAGCGGCATCTGGTGCGTCGAGCAATACATCACGGTCGGGTCGGACCAGAAGATATCCTGCGTGCCGTTGCCGTGATGCACGTCGAAATCGACGATGGCGGCGCGCTTGATGCCGTATTTGCGCTGGGCGTGGCGCGCGGCGATGGCGACATTGTCGAAGAAGCAGAAGCCCATCGGCTTGCCGATCTCGGCGTGATGGCCGGGCGGGCGCACCGCAACGAAGGCATTGCGATGCTCGCCCGCCATCACCGCCTCGGTCGCCGCCACCGCGCCGCCGACGCCGCGCATCACCGCTTCCCACGTGCCCGGGGACATCGAGGTGTCGCCGTCGATATAGACCTGCCCGCTGGTCGGCGCGATATGGCGCAGCTCGGTGACGTAATGCTCGTTGTGACACAGCGTGACGAGATCGAGATCGCCCTCCGGAGCCTCCTCGCGCGCCAGGAACTGGAAGCGCTCATGCGACAGTGCTTCCTCCACCGCGCGCAGGCGATCCGGCCTCTCCGGATGTCCCGGCGGCGTGACATGGTCGAGGCAGGCCTTGTGGGAAAGGAGAAGCGTGCTCATCAGGTCTGCCTCACGGAAAACGGCTCTTGACGTCGCTTGGCGCATCCGGCGCCAAAACGCAATGCAAAACCCAATCTAGGCGCTTGGCCAGGAATGGCAAAGGGCTGCGTGTTTGATCGAGATCAATTCACGCGCAGGATGCGGTTGGGCGGCAGCGGACCGATCGGCCCGTTCGCCCGGAAAAACGCGAACAGCGCGTCCGCGTCGTAGCCGCCATATCGCGGTGCCGTACCCTGTTTGGCGACGGTAAACCCGTCTCCGCCGACTGCGAGGTAATCGTTGAGCGTGACGCGGTAGTCGCTTCCAGGTTCGATCGGCCTGCCGTTGAGCGTCATCTTCTCCGAGATGACGCGCTGCCCGAATGGCTTCGATGCATCCCAGGTATAGCTGAAGCCGTTCGACACCTGGAGGATCCGCGGCCGCTTGGGATCGAGCCATTGCTGCTCGAGCAGGTCCTTGAGCTGGCTGCCCGTCAGCGTCATGGTGACAAGGCGATTGCGGAACGGCTGGCTGGCGAAGACATCGCCGAACGTTATCGCGCCATTTTCCTTCGGAGCGATGTCGGTGCGGACGCCGCCGGGATTGGTGAGCGCGATGACAGCGCCGCCATCCTTCGTATCGCGCGTCGCCGCCAATTGCGCGTCGGCAATGATACCACCAAGCGCGCTTTCGCCGGCGTCGTTCGGCACGCGTGACAGCGTCTGCGTCACTGAGCCGGCCGGCCGGTTCGCGATCGGCGCGGAGAGCCTGTCGTAGGCGTCGATCAATGCGGTCTGCTCGGGATCCCGGGCCAGCGAGGCATTGGCGACGATGACATTCTCGGCCTTCGTCCCGACGATGTCGCGCGTGGCCGGATCGAGCTTCAGGTCGATCGCGGTGACCAGGGTACCGTATTTGTCGCCGCTGGTGACGAGCCGCCCGTCGATGTCGCAGACGTAGGCTTGGTGGGTGTGGCCGCTGACGACGACGTCGACGGCACGATCGAACCTCTTCACGATCTCGACGATCGGCCCGGTAATCGCAGGACATTCATTGTAGTCGCCTGCGGGCTCGCCGCCCTGGTGGATCAGCACCACGATCGCCTCGACGCCCCGCGCCTTCAGCTGCGGTACCAGCGCGTTCACCGTCTCGGCCTCGTCGCGGAATTCGAGCCCGGCAATGCCGGCTGGAGAGACGATGCCCGCCGTTTCCTTCAAGGTCAGCCCGATGAAGGCGATGGGTATGCCGTCGAATTCCCGGATCTCGTAGGGAGGCAGCACACTCTTGCCGGTAGAGGTCTCGATGGTGGAGGCAGCGAGGTACCGGAACTTGGCGCCTGTGAATGGATGCGGTCCCTGGCAGCCGTCGACCGGATGGCAACCGCCGTTCTGCATGCGCAGAAGCTCGGTCTTGCCCTCATCGAATTCGTGATTGCCGACCGAGCTGATCGCGAGGCCCATCATCGAGAGCGACTCGATCGAGGGCTCGTCGTGGAACATCGCCGACAGGAACGGGCTCGCGCCGATCAGATCGCCGGCGGCAACGAATATGGTGTTCCTGTGCCCTTCGCGCAGCTGCTTGACCAGCGTTGCCAGGTATTCGGCGCCACCAGCGGCCACCATCACCTTCCTGGTTCTGTCCTCGGGATCGTCGATGCGAATGCCGCCCGGTGGTGGGCGCAGATTGCCGTGGAAGTCGTTGATCGCGAGCACGCGCAGCTCGACCGGCGCGGCGGTCTGGGCCGACGCGGGAAGGGCGAAGGTGAGCGTCAGTGCGAGTGCGGAAAGGGGGACCGAGTATCGCATGGAATGAGACTAGACGTTCCGCACGAAGATTTCACGAAAGTTCTCGCCGTCTTTCGGGCTGGCGCCTTCGTCACGCCCGGGAACGACGAGCGAGCGTGCACTCACTGGTCCCTCCCGTTCGCGGGTTCGTGGAACGCCGCCACCGCGGCGTTCAGCCGCTCACCCCCAGCAGCACCGCATCCGCCGACGCGACCGACTCCGCGCTCTCCGTCACGGTGCGCTCGAGCGCTCCCGCTTGCACCGCGATGTTCTCGGCAAAGAAGCGCGCGAGCGCGACATGGCGCGCAGCGTCCGCGTTGCCGTCGGCCTTTGCGGCAAGCGCTTCGGAGGCCAGCAGGCAGCCGCCGAGCGTCGAGCCGAACTGCTGCAAATAGGGCGTCGCGCCGGCGAGCGCCTCGTTCGGTGCGGAGGCAACGCGCTCCAGCAGCCATTTGCTGCTCCGTGTGAGCGCATCGATCGCCTCGCGCAGCTTGGCGCCCGTCGTGCCGAAACCGGGATCGTTCGAGGCCTCGACCTGGCTGACGGTTGCCGAGAGCTCGTCGAGCAGCGCCCACACAGACGCGCCGCCATTGGCCGCCAGCTTGCGCGTGACGAGGTCGATCGCCTGGATGCCGTTGGTGCCCTCGTAGATCGCGGTGATGCGGGCGTCGCGATAGTGCTGGGCCGCGCCGGTCTCCTCGATGAAGCCCATGCCGCCATGCACCTGCACGCCGAGATAGGCGACCTCGTTGCCGATGTCGGTGGAATAGGCCTTGGCCATCGGCGTGAGCAGTGCCGCGCGTGCTGCCGCATCTGCGCGCACCTTCGCGTCCTTGGCGCGGGTCGAGACGTCGATCGCGACCGCGGTCGCATAGCAGATCGTGCGCGCCGCAGCGGTCTGCGCCCGCATCCGCATCAGCATGCGCTTGACGTCGGGATGGACGAAGATCGCGTCCGAGCCGTCGCCCTTCCTGCCGACCGCGCGGCCCTGCTTGCGCTCCTGCGCGTACGACAGCGCCTGCTGATAGGCGCGGTCGGCAACGCCGACGCCTTCGAGGCCGACGCCGAGGCGGGCCTGGTTCATCATCGTGAACATGCAGCGCATGCCCTGATTCTCTTCGCCGATGAGGAAACCGATGGCGCCGCCATGATCGCCCATGGTCATGGTGCAGGTCGGCGAGGCATGCATGCCGAGCTTGTGCTCGACGCCGCTCGCATAGATGTCGTTGCGCTGCCCGAGCGAGCCGTCCGCATTCACCATGAATTTCGGCACCAGGAACAGCGAGATCCCCTTGGTGCCTGCCGGCGCATCGGGCAGGCGCGCAAGCACGAAATGCACGATGTTGTCGGTCATGTCGTGCTCGCCATAGGTGATGAAGATCTTAGTTCCCTTGAGGCGATAGGTGCCGTCGGCCTGCTTTTCGGCGCGGGTGCGCAGCGCGCCCACGTCGGAGCCGGCCTGCGGCTCGGTCAGCTGCATCGTGCCGGTCCATTCGCCGGAGACGAGCTTTCCGAGATAGATTCTTTTCAGCTCGTCGCTACCATGCGCGTCCAGCGCCTCGATCGCCGAGGCCGTCAGCAGCGGGCAGAGACCGAAAGCGACGTTGGCGGCGCTCCAGATCTCGGTACAGGCGGCGTTGATCGCCAGCGGCAGGCCCTGGCCTCCGAAACCTTCCGGGCCGGACACCGCGTTCCAGCCGCCCTCGGTCCAGCGCTTGTAGGCGTCAGGCCAGCCCGGCGCGGTCGTGACCTTGCCGCCCTCGAGCTTGATACCGTGCTCGTCGCCGACCTTGTTGAGGGGCGCCAGCACGTCGGATGCGAATTTGCCGGCTTCTTCCAGCACGGCGGCCGCAAGGTCGGCGTCGAAATCGCCGTAATGGCCGGCCTCCACGGCGGCCTTCAGGCCGGCGCCATGGTTGAGCGACAGCAGCATGTCAGAAATAGGCGCGCGGTAGGTCATGGCTCACTCCCGAGGGCAGATGTTTGGCGCCGTATTCTCACGAAACGAAGGCGGTCTCAATGGTCGGGGCGGGGTGGCCGGGAACGACAGCTTGGGACGCGACGGAAGGGCGGGCGCAACCAATCCCGCGCCTGCGCTATTTCACGCCTCCAGGCGGTTGAAATGCCGCCCCGCTCCCTATAGACCGGCTGCGACTGGAGAGAATCCGCGGTAGCGCTATCTTCCGCCATTCACACAGTCGCCTGATGGGGCGTAGCCAAGCGGTAAGGCAGCGGATTTTGATTCCGCCATTCGGAGGTTCGATCCCTCCCGCCCCAGCCAGCTCTCGCTCGCCCTGCAATCACTCGCGACACCCATCCGGGCTGGGGAGCACTGCTGCAGGCCGCCCACATCTTTCGCCCGGATGCCGTGTGCTCCTGGCGGCACCGACCGCCGTTCGCTTGTCCCGAAACTTGCAGGCGCAATCATCCAGCAGAACGCCGGAGGGCGGTCACCGGAATGACAAGGCCCTGACGACAGGCGGCGAGCATAGCGACTCCATTCATGGAAATGACGCTGCCGGAGCGGCATGGTCGTGCAGAGTGCGGAAGCGAGATCGTAAGTCGCGTCGTGCGACCATCCACGTGCTGTGCCGATTGTCTTGCTTTCTGACCTCTAGCGACCGGTGTGCTAGACGTTTGATGGGAGGATCAATAGTTTAGTACTGCATTTGGATCGAAAACATTCTCCGGAAAAAAGGTCTCGATTGTGACTGCGATTGCTGTTGTCGGCATTGGCTGCAGACTACCGGGACATATCGGCTCGCCGGCCGCCTTCTGGAGCGCGCTCCTGGCAGGCAGCGATCTTGTTACTGATATCCCGCAGCAGCGCTGGAATGCCGACGACTATTACGTGCCCGTGGCGGGGCTGCCGGGCAGCTCGGTCTCACGCTGGGGCGCGTTCCTGGACGACCCATCGGGCTTCGACCATCGCTTCTTCGGCATCGGCGAACCTGAGGCTCTCGCCATGGACCCCCAGCACCGGCTGTTGCTTGAGGTCACCTGGGAGGCCGCCGAACATTCTGGTCGCGATCCGCGGTGCCTGTGCGGGACCGACGCGGGCGTGTTCTTCGGCCTTTCGCATCAGGACTACATGCAGGTCACGCGCGACGCGGGCGCGCTGGGCCAGGCCTACGCTTTCACGGGCACGCCCTTCAGCATGGCGTCGGGGCGGGTGGCCCATGCGATGGGCCTCACGGGCCCGGCGATCACCATGGACACGGCCTGCTCGTCCAGCCTCGTCGCCGTGCATGCGGCTCGGCGGAGCCTGCTTGCGCGCGAGTGCCACATTGCGTTTGCCGGCGGGGCAATGTTGATGTTCTCGCCCGCAACATACGCCTCGGCATCGGGGCTCGGCATGTTGTCGCCGACAGGCCGGTGTCACGCGTTCGACGAGCGCGCCGATGGTTTCGTGCGCGCCGAGGGCTGCGGCGTCGTGATGCTGAAGCTGCTGAGCGACGCGCTTCGCGACAACGACCGCGTGCTTGCTGTTATCCGCGGCAGCGCCGTCAACCAGGACGGACGCACGCACAACATACTGGCACCGTCCCGCGCGGCTCAGGTCGCGGTGATCGATCGTGCCCTTTCCGAAGCGCAGGTTGACCCCTCGTCCGTCGGAATGATCGAGGCGCATGGCACCGGTACGCCTGTGGGCGACACCGAGGAGTTCCACAGCCTCTCCACGCAGTATGGACGACAGGCGCCCTGCGCACTGGGATCGCTCAAGAGCAACCTCGGCCATGCGGAATCGGCGGCGGGCGTCCTGGGCCTGATCAAAACGACGCTCGCGCTCGCGCACGGCGTCGTACCGCGATCACTTCACTTTCATCGGCTGCCCACGCATCTCCAGACGATCGAGACGCGGCTCTTCGTCCCGACGGATACCGCGCCCTGGCCCTCGACCGGTGCGGACGGACTCCGCCGTGCAGCCGTATCGTCTTACGGCATGTCCGGCACGAATGTGCATGTGGTGCTCGAACAGGCTCCTCAGGCAGCGGATTCACCTCTTCCGCTGGAGAGCCGTAGAACAGGCGAACGGCCGTGGCTGTTTCCAATTTCTTCCACCTCGCCAGCGGCGCTTCGCGCGTCGGCCGGCCGTCTTGCGTCCTGGCTAGACGCGACCGCCGGCAGTCACGGCCCGAGTGACGTCGCGCGAACCCTGGCGTGCAGACGAGGGCACAGGCCGGTCCGGCACGCGCTCATTGCGAAAACGCTCGACGATCTGACTGGGCAATTGCATGGGCTCGCAGGCGATGCCTCTATCGATGCGGAGTGGGTCGATGACAACGGCCGCGGGCCCGTCTTTGTGTTCTCTGGACACGGCTCGCAATGGGACACGATGGGAGCGGCGCTGCTCGATGTCGACGCGGTCTTCGCCGATGTGATTGCCGCCATTGAGCCTCTGATTCAAGCCGTCAGCGGCTTCTCCGTGACCGATACTCTACGGCAGCCCGGACAACTCTCCGGGATCGAACGAGTCCAGCCCGCCATTTTCGCCGTGCAGGTCGCGATGGCCGCGTCCCTGAAGGCCCAGGGTGTGGCGCCGTCCGCAGTGATCGGCCATTCGATGGGCGAAGTGTCGGCCGCAGTCGTGGCTGGCGCACTCTCGCTCGAAGATGGCGTAAAGGTGATCTGTCATCGCGCAATGCTGTGCCAGACGCTCGCTGGCTCCGGTGCAATGGCAGTCGTCGGGCTGGCGCCTGCAGCGGTCCGCGAAGATCTGGCGCGCCGGCTGGTCAATGACGTGGAGGTCGCGGTACTGGCGGCTCCGGCATCCACCGTCGTCGGGGGCTCTGTCGAAGCCGTGCAACGTCTCGTCGCTGCTTGGCAGGCCGAAGGCCTGTTCGCCCGTGAGGTCGCGGTCGATGTGGCTTCTCATACCTTCCACGTCGAGCCGATCCTTGCGCAATTGTCGGAGCGCCTCGCGGGAGTGACTGCGAACAAGCCGCAGACGCCGATGTACTCCACGGTCCTGCTTGATCCGCGCGAATCCCCCGTCTGCGATGGCGCTTACTGGGTCGACAACCTTCGGCATTCAGTGCGCTTTCGTCCCGCCGTGCACGCGGTGCTCGAAGACGGACACCGCGTATTCGTCGAGCTATCGCCGCATCCGATCGTGACCCGCGCGGTGTTGGAGAATGCTGCCGCGATGGACTTCGCCGTCCGCGCGCTTCCGTCGATGACGCGCGGCGAGCCCATGCGCAACGGGCTTCTCGATCTGGTTGGCGCCATCTACGTCGCGGGCGCGGCGATCGATTTCGGTGCCATGTATCCGGATGGCCCACTGCTCGATCTCCCGCTGCCGGCCTGGACGCATTATCCCCTGTTCCTTGCGCCGGCTGTGCCAACCGCAGGGGCGCATCACCTTCTGTCAACGCATCCGCTTCTGAATGTCCACCGCACGCTGCACGAGGAACCGGAACGCCACATCTGGTCGTCCGAGGTTGGGCTCAATGCCCACCCCTGGCTTGCGGACCACCGGGTGAACGAAGTGCCGCTTCTCCCGGGCGCTGGCTTCTGCGAGATGGCGCTTGCCGCCGCACGCATGGCCTTTGGTACATCGCTCGTCGAAGTGCAGGCGATGACGTTTGACCACGCGCTCCGGTTGGAGCCGTCGATGCCGGTCGTCTGTACAGCAGTGCTGGATCGGCCCGGTGAGTTGAACTTCAGGCTCGAGAGCCGGGCAGACAGCGGAGCGCAGGTCCATGCAAGGGCTCGGCTCTTTGCAGGTGCCTCTGCAGACTCGGCTCCAGCTTACGACATCGCCGCGCTGCGCGCCGCTCACGCCAGGCCTGTTGCCGCCGATGAAGTGTGGCGATGGTTCGACTCGCAGCGCATCCAGTTCGGACCATCATTTCGCGCATTGGGCACCAGCCTGGCGCTATCTGCCGACGGCGCCTCGCTCTTTGCAGATCTTCGGCTCCCGGCGTCGCTCCGAACGGGCGCGCGCGGCTACACAGTACATCCCGTGCTGCTCGACGCGTGCTTCCAGTCCGTTGGCGCTTTCGCTCAGGTCGTTTCGGGGACAAACGGGCGTCCGCTACTGCCGCTCTCGGTGAGAAGTCTGCGGCTCCACCACCCAGACGCTGACGCCGCGCACTGCATCACTCGCTTTGTCGCGATGGACGCGCTGCACGTCGAGGTGGACATTGATCTGCTCGATGCCTCCGGGCGCGTGCTGCTCAGTGTCGATGGGTTGGCAATGGGTGGCGGTGCGGCCGGACAGCACGCTGACGCCGTGGCCTGCAACTCGCGCCTGCTCGACGTCGTCTGGGAGCCATGGGATATCCCCCGTGCCAAGGTCCAGCCGGGCGATGGCGCCTGGTTGCTGCTCGACGCCGATGATTCCGGACACCAGTTGACGATGAGGCTGGAGGGAAGCCTGCGCGAGCAAGGGTTCAAGACTCTCATCCTCAGCAGCGCCGGGGCCGGGAAGGGAGGCATGTGGCGCGAGCAGATCGAAGATGTTCTGCATCAGCATCGCCCTGCGGCCGTGGCTGTGGTATTGCCGCGCAGCCGCGAGCCAGCGTCTCCGGACGCGGGTCGAGCCAACATAAGCAGCCTGCTGCACGTGACCAAGGCGTTGATGGAGTGCGAGCGGCGGCCTCGCCTCTTCGTCATCACCTGCATGGCCCAACGCGTACTGCCGGACGACACCGTCCAACTCGCGCACGCCGGTGTGCGTGGGTGTCTGCGGGCCGTCGGCGCCGAGTTTCCCGCACTCCATCCCACCCAGATCGACGTGGACCTTCGAGCGGACCTGTCACTGATTCAGCGTCAATTGCTGAGCGGCTCGAAGGAAGACGAAACGGCGCTGCGCGGGACGAGCGCATACGTCGCACGGCTGCAGCGAAGTCCGCTTGGTCATGCTGATCGCCGCATGGTGGACCGCGACGCGGCGCGCGATGGTCTTCGCCTGGAGATCCGCGTGCCGGGTGACCTCCAGACCCTTGAGATGGCCGCGTTCGAGCGGCGCGCGCCGGACGCGGGCGAGGTGGAGGTGGCCGTCCATGCCACCAGTGTCAATTTCGCCGACGTGCTCGTTGCCCTTGGTCGCTATCCCACGGTGTGTGGTCGCGCGCAGGATCTCGGCCTGGACTTTGCCGGCATCGTCACCGCCGTCGGGCCGGGCCTTTCGCCGTTTCGCGTCGGCGACCGAGTGGCCGGGCTCTGCTGCGGGGGAGCTTGGGCCACGTATGTCACTTGCGATGCGCGGCTGCTCGCTGCGATACCCCGCACGCTCACCGATGCCGAAGCCGCCGCCATTCTCGCCACAACCGCGACAGCGTGGTACGGCCTCAAGGATCTGGCGCGGATCGGTCCCGGCGACAAGGTGCTCATTCACTCGGCGACCGGTGGAGTCGGGCAGGCGGCCGTGGCCATTGCGCGCGCGGCCGGTGCAGAGATATTCGCGACCGCGGGCTCCGAGGCGCGGCGAGAACTGCTGCGCGCCAACGGCATCGGCCACGTGTACGACTCCCGAACCGTGGCATTCGCCGAGCAGATCCGGCAAGACACGGCGGGTTACGGCGTGGACATCGTCCTCAACTCGCTCACTGGCGCGTCGCAGCGCGCCGGCCTGGAGCTTCTCGCCCCGGGCGGGCGCTTCATCGAGATCGGCAAGAAGGACATCTATGGGGGCACGTGGGTCGAGCTGTCTCCGTTCAAGCGCAACCTGTCGTTCTTCGCGGTCGACCTGGCGCAGATGTGTATGACTGCTCCGGCTCGCGTGCAGGCATTGCTGTCGCGCGTCATGCGTCTTGCCGGAGAGGAGCGGCGGATCCTGCCAGACATCGCTGCCTATCCTCTCGCCGACGCGGCTCGCGCCATTCGCGTTGTCAGCGGCGCCGGTCACATCGGCAAGCTCGTGCTCTCGGTTCCAAGGACCGGCCATTACCGCGTGCCAGAGGCGCCGAAGCGCTTCACGCCGTTCAAGAGCGATGGCGCTTACATCGTCACCGGCGGCCTGGGCGGGCTCGGCCTGCTGATCGCCGACGCGATGTCCGCTGCCGGGGCTGGCCGCGTGATCCTCAATGCGCGTTCCAGGCCGACGGACGCGGCTGCGAGCGTGTTGGCCGGGATGAGAGCGCGGGGCACCGAGGTCGAGGTGATAAGTGCGGATATCGCGGCTCCATCGACCGCGCGGCGCCTTGTCGAAGCTGCCACTGCGACAGGCCTCTCGCTGCGCGGTGTCCTGCACGGCGCAGCCGTCGTCGCAGACGGTATCCTTCCCTCCGTCACCGAGGAGAGGCTGTATCGGAATTGGGCGCCGAAGGTGGATGGCGCCTGGCATTTGCATCAGGCAACCTTGAAGCGACAGCTCGACTGGTTTTGCTGTTTCTCGTCGGTCGCAGCGCTCTTTGGTTCGCCGGGGCAGTCCGCCTACGCTGCCGCCAACAGTTGGCTTGACACCTTCACGCAGTGGCGGCGCGCGCAGGGCCTGCCGTCGTCGGCAATTGCCTGGGCCGCGTGGGCGGACGTCGGCGCGGGTGCGCATCTCTCGGCCCGCGGCGATGTGCGAATGATTGACCCACGCGATGGCGCTTATGCATTCGAGACGCTGCTGCGGCACGACCGCGGCTATGCCGCATATGTCGATGTTGGCGGCGCGCCGTGGCTGACGTCGCTATCGGCGCGAAGCCCGTTCGCTGTGGCCTTGTCGCAAGCTCCGGCGGTCGCGGACGATCCGACGCGCCGCCTGCGCGCGGAGCTGAGACGCGCACCGCTCGATGAGAGGCCGGCCCTGTTGCGGCGTCTGATCATCGAGCATCTCGGTGTCATCTTGCGCCGCACGGTGAATCCCGACCGCTCATTCTTTGACTACGGCCTCGATTCGCTGGGGACGCTCCAATTGCTGGTGGCACTCGAATCCGACACCGGCGTCCGGCTGCGCGCCGTGGAGGTGACGACCGTGCGTGCTCTGGCCGACACGTTGAGCAGGGCGATGCGAGAATTGCAGCCAGCCGGAGCAGATGCCGGTGACTGATCTGCGTCCGCTGCATGACTGGTCAGGGCCTCCTGCGACGCTGACTCTCTGGTGTCCCTCTGCGGCCTCGATAGAAAGCGCCAAACGCGCGCCGGTGTCGCCCGCCTTGCCGAGCTACGAACAGGAACAGCATCTGCGTGCTTTCCGTGCGTGCGAGCAGCGACAAGAGGCGATGGCGCGCCTGCTCGTGGTTGTGTGGGATGAACCCGGGCGATGTGACCTCAGGGCTATGACCCATGTGGTGACCGCGCATCTGCGCAGGCACGACACTTATCACAGCTGGTTCGAGGAGCGCGGCAAAGCGATCGTAAGACACGTACTGACCGATCCTGCGGCCATTCAGATGGAGTGTTCGACGCTCGGCGAGGTGAGCGCTGAGGATTGGCAAAAGCACATCATCGCAACCCCGACACCGTTCGCATGGGATTGCTTTCGCTTCGGCATTCTCCAACGCACCAATGGCTTCACTTGCTTCGCAAGCATTGACCATTTGCACGGCGACGCGACCCTCATCGCGTTCCTGATGACAGAGATCCGCTTGGCGTATCGCGCTGTGCTCGACGGGGAGACGCCGCTTCAATTCGGACGGCCGGGCAGCTATCTGGATTACTGCACCAGTCAGCGCCAGCGGGCCGCCGTGACAACGTTGTCGGATCCCGAGGTGGAGCAGTGGATCGCGTTCCTGCACCGGAACAGCGGGCGGATGCCCTCTTTCGCGTTGCCGCTCGGTGTGATGGAGGATCGCTATCAGGCCGAGTATGTGCACATCGACATCTTCGATGATGATGCCATGGCCGCGTTCGAGTCCGCGTGCCATGCTTCCGGCGCGCGGGCAATCGGCGGCCTCTTGGCCTGCGCGGCCCTGACCGAACGGGAAATGACAGGGCGGTCGCGCTACAGCGTCGTCACTCCAACGACGACGCGAATATCGCCACAGGCGTTCAGGACGACCGGCTGGTGCGTTGGCGTGGTGCCCATCGACTTCGAGGTGCAAGAGCTGACGTTTTCCGAACTTGCCCTCATTGCCCAACGCAACTTTGACGAACGGCTTTGCCTTGCCAACGTGCCGATCGAGCTCGTGCTCGAACTGGCCGCCGGGCTGCCGGCGGTACGGTCCGTCGCCACGGGTGGCGTCATGCTGTCGTATATGGATGCGAACGTTCCTCCGCTCAGTGCGCACATTGCGCGCGAATGGCATGAGGCGAATGGGCGCGTTTATATTAACCAAGGCATGGCCGCGCAGGTTGCGCTCTGGTTGTTTCGTACGCAACGCGGGCTCTCGCTTACGGTGGCTTATCCGGCCAACGCGACCGCCCGAGCCTCGATGCACCGCTATGTCAAAGCCTTTGCGGGTGCATGCCGCCGGGCGGCCGACGCAGTGATGGCGACGCAAGCTCATGTCGGCCTTTCGCTATGACGCATGCGATCGCTGACCCGGAGAACCCGCACCCTATGTCGCCGCCGTTCCTGTCCTTTACGGATCAGGCAATTTACCTCGCGCATGTCTCACTCGGGCAACATGCGGTCATTCAGGTACTGTGGCGCTATCTGCGGCCTGTGGACCTGGACGCGCTGACACGGTTCCGTGACAATCTCGCGCACGGACATCTGGCGCGGCTGATCCGGCCGGCGCTGCTTCCGTTCGCGCGGCACCAATGGGTCAGCGCGCCACCACCTTCGTCCGCTCTGGCTGTGGCGGAGGCGCCGCTTGCCCCTGAGCAGCTGCAGGCGTGGGCCGACGCGCAGGTGGCGCTTCCACTAGATCCGGTGCGCGGACCAGCATGGAGATTGACGATCCAAACCTTTACAGACAACTCCACGGTGGTCTCGCTTGTGGTGTCGCACTGCATCGCGGACGGACTGACCATCGCAGCAGCCGTGAACGAAGCCGTGCGGGGAGAGCGAAGGCCTGCGGCCTATCCCGCAGGGGCAGTCTTGTCAGCGCTCCGCGCTGCGACAACACTGGGTGCCGAACTGCAACGTATCGTGCGGGACGCGCCGGCAACGCTACAGGCGCTCGCCGAGCTGGCCCGTACAGCATACACCTCGCGCGCCACGTCCCGCACCGCCGCGTTGAATCAGGCTAGCGCAGATGGCCGGCCAGTCGTATTTCCGTCAGCCTTCATGCGCGTACCCACGTCCGTCTGGGACGCCAGGGCGAAGAGCCTCGGTGCAAACCGTATCACCCTCCTGGCCGCGATAACCGCGGCTTTTGCCCAGACACTCGGTCGTGTCCGCGACGAAGAGGTGACCTTGTTGATTCCCGTCAATCAGCGAGAGGGTTCGTCGCACACCGGCGGAAACGGCGTTGCGCTTGCCACATTGAAGCTGCGTGTCGACGAATTGCGCGGAGGTCTGCATTCGTTGCAGCGGCGTCTGCTAGCTACGCTGCTGCGGACGAGACGGGAACCCAATCGACTTGCCACGCTGCTGCCCCTGGTGCCGTTTGTGCCAAGACGCGCAGTTTCGGCTGCCAACCATGCGGCGCTTGGTGCGCTCGCCGACCTGCCGGTCACCTGTTCGAATTTGGGCGACCTGCCGAAGGACGTGCTCCAGATCGACGGCGGCGCGGCCGATCGAGTCTGCTTTCGCGGCATCGACCGCCCCGTCCCGCGCTGCGCGATCGAGGCGCGTCAAGGTGTTGCAACTGTCTTCGCCGGCGCCGTACCCGGTTTTCTGAACCTGAGCTTCGTAGCCTATCAGCCTGGCGTGGTGACGGAGGCTCAGCATCTTCGCGCGCTCGTCGAACGGCTCTTCGCTGACTGCGAACTCGTTGGCGAGTCCTTCGATGCTTGAGACGAGCACGCCCGGCGCCCCCGCCTACACGCGGCACCGCCTCGCCTGGTTGGACCAACTGGCTTACGAATTGTTCAGGGCCACGGGTCGAAGCCAATTGATGCAATGCTTGTGGCTCTACGACCGTGACGTGAACCTCGCCGCGCTACTGCGAACACGGGAGCGGTTCGCGGCGCTGTCGTTCAATCGCCTCATCGAGCCGTCGTCCCTGCCGTGGGGAAGGCCTCGTTGGGTGAAGCCGGCCGTGACAGCCATTCCGCTTGAGCAGAGTGCGGACCCGCTGCCACGATCGCGGCTGCTGCACTGGGCTAACCAGCACGCGCGCGCGCCCATCGACCCTGTGATCGGTCCGGCCGTGCGAATGGCCATCCAGCCGTTCGACGACGGCAGCACGGCCGTGAGCCTGGTCGGGTCGCATCTGCTGCTCGACGGGCTGGGGGCCGTGCGCGCCATCGCGGCGGCCGTAAACGGCATCGGCCTCCCGAGCCCATACGCAGTTGCAGGTGCCCGGGGGCGGCTGTCCGGGTGCGTGTCGGACGCGTGGCAGGTCCTCGCCGACGCTCCGCGCACGGTCGCCGCGCTCGCCCGGATCGCCCACGCGAACTGGTACAAGTCCGCGGTCCCTGTGTTGAGGTCGGTTGCTACAGTCGCCGAGGCAGGCCACGAGCCATCAACAATCGTGGAGCTTCCGTCGGTTGTGGTCACTGTTGAATCGGATGCCTGGCTCGCCTGCCAGCAGCGGCTTGGCGGTAGCTCGAATACGCTACTGCCAGGCTTCGTCGCGTCCCTCGCATCGCGCCTGGGCCGCCGCCGTCTCTCCGACGGCGCCATCAGCCTGCTTGTCCCAATAAACCGGAGGCGTGGGCTCGATGACGAACGGGCGCTGGCGATTGATTTCCACACGATGAATGTCGCGCCTGCAGGCTTGGACACGAGCCTGCGCCCCGTCAATGCTTCGCTGGAGGCACTGGTTCGCGGCGCGAGGAAAAGTCAGACCGGTCCACTGGCTTCGTTCCTGCCTGCGATCGCTTGGATGCCGCGCTCCGCCGCGAAGACGCTCGTGGACCGTTTGTTCAATTATGCCGGTGAGCTGCCGGCGAGTTGTTCCGACGTTGGTATGCTGCCGGACGGGCTCGCGCGCATCGACGGTGCGCCGTGCCGCCAGGTGCTGACACGAGCTGTGGATGTCAACGTTACGCGCCAAGACCTGGAGCGCTCCCAGGGCCATCTCGTGGTTGTTGCCTCCCGCTACGGCCAGACGATTTCCCTCTGCATCGAGGCCTGCCAGCTGGGACCCACACAAACCACGCCTGACGAACTTCGCCTGCTGGTCTCGCGGACACTCGCGGACTTCGGACTGGACGCAATCATCGATGCGTGATCTCAAGGGAACGCGCCGCGCTCAGCGTCGTGCCACATTCGTCTGCAAGTGCCGAAGGACAAGGGGCGACGGTCGCTTCGCGCAGCAAAGATCGTGGAGGCTTGAGCGGTGAGCCATTCGTCTGCCAACAAGCTCTACCGACGCTGCTCCGGGGCGACCGACCCCGGCGCAGACGACGTATTGTGCTATATGGACCAGGGTTCATTCGTCGGATTGCGCGCGCTCGGGCGCGGGCCTGCGCTGCACCTGACCTGGTTGTATCCGCACGCTCTCGATGAAGCGGCCGTGAGGGAGTTCAACGAGCGCCTCACGAGAGGATTGCTGGGACGTCTCCTGCAGCGTTCGCCATTACCATGGGGGCGGCACCGTTGGGTGGCCAATCCTGTGCCGGGGCCGGTGACGTGGTTTCGTGACCCGCTCCCGGATGAGCGTCTGCCCCATTTGCGACGTGAGCTGCTCGATCTGCCTCTCGATCCCGAGCACGGACCAGGCTGGCGACTGGCAGTCCAGCCGCTGGAGGGCGGCGGCTGCGCGCTGATGATGCTGGTCTCGCACACGATCGCTGACACCCAAGCCACAAGTCAGGCCATTGCTGACGCAGTGGCGGGTCGATGTCTTGACCATGGATTCCCAGCCCCATCCTGGCGATGGTCTCCAGTGATGTTGGCGTGCGACAGCGTCGAGAGCTTGCGGACTCTGCCCGACGTCTCGCGTGCTCTGGTAGCTCTCCTGCGAGGGGCGCACAAAAGGAGGGCGGGCGTGTCCCGTTCGAGCGCTCGAAGCAGTCGCAACCGGCTTGAGCCGGCAGTGGATGTGCCGCTTGTGTGGGTGGTCATGGACGCAGCAGCGTCGAAACGGCGAACGTCGGATCTGGGTGTGGCGAGCAACACGCTGATCATGGCCTTCACGGCACGGCTCGCTCTCCGGATGGGCCGCGTGGATGCTTCGGGGCGCGTGAAGCTGGTGTTGCCGGTCAGCGACCGCCGTTCGAGCGACCGCCGCGGCAACGCGCTGCGGTCGATCACCGTGATGGTGGATCCCGATGCCTGCCGCAACGATCCGCGCGCTTTACAGCGAGATATGAAGGCTGCCCTGGCCTCGCTGATCCGCCACGGTGATGACTTGTCGCCGGTGCTGCCGCTGATTCCGTATGTGCCACTGTGGCTGGCGCGTCATCTGGAGCGGGCGGCAC
This sequence comes from Bradyrhizobium sp. in8p8, assembly GCF_000426845.1. GTDB lineage: Bacteria > Pseudomonadota > Alphaproteobacteria > Rhizobiales > Xanthobacteraceae > Bradyrhizobium > Bradyrhizobium japonicum_C. The sequence goes on from NZ_AUGD01000007.1 coordinate 94,009, forward strand.
TCGGGGCGGACCTGCCTGTTGGATGCAGCCTCGCCGGCGAATTGCCGCTCGACGTGCACCGCCCTTGCGGCGAGGCGTCACTTCTGCAGATTGCCCCTCTGGAGCGCTATACAGCCGCAGAACTCGAACGGCTGGGCGGCCTGCTATTCATCCTGTGCCACCGTGTCGGCGAACGGCTGTTCGCCACTGTGTCCGGCTACGCCAAAGATCGCGTGACGACCCGCGCCGAATTGGCACCGATCGTGCGCGACGCACTCGCGGATATGGGCCTGTGCGGGGCGCTCAGTTGACGAGAACCGACCGACACAGCGCACGGCCAAGACGGTTGTCGAACGTTCAAGCGACGCGCAGCGCATCGACGATGTTCATGCGGGCGGCTCGTACCGCCGGCAGAAAACCCCCGAGGAGGCCCATCACCAGCGCGAAGACGAGCGACCGCAGCACGATGCCGGGCGTCAGCACGAACTGGAATGCGAGCTCGGAGAGCGAGGTCCAGTTCAGCGTCGTGATCTTCACCTGCGTCATGAGCGATGCGAACAAAAGCCCGACGACCCAGCCGACGAGCGCGAGCAGCAGCGCCTCTACGAGGAAAGCACCGAGGATCCGCGAGCGCCGAAATCCGAGTGCGCGCAGAACCCCCACCTCCATCATGCGGCTAGCCACCGCAGCGTACATCGTTATCGTCGCGCCAATCACCGCGCCGAGCGAGAACATCGCCGAGAGCGTGATCCCGAGAAGCTGAATGAATCCGGAGAGCAGGCGCGACTGCTCCTCGTAGAAGACGCGCTCGCGCTTGGCCTCGATGGTGAGGCGAGGGTCCGCTTCGAGCCGCGCCTTGAGCGCGTCGAAGCCTGAGCTATCAGCCAGCCGTACCGTGACGGAAGAGAAGAAGTCTCGCCGAAACGACTGCATGAGCTGTTCGCTGTCCGCCCAGATCTCCGAATCGAACCCGCTGCCGCCCGCGTCGAACCGGCCTACGATCTTCCACTCCCGGTGCGCAAATTTCAGGCTGGATCCGATCTCGATGTCTTCGAAACGCCCCGCGAGCGCCCGGCCAATGATGATCTCGTCCGATCCCAGACGAAACATGCGTCCCTCGACCAGCCGCAACCGCGGGCGGACGGCCAGAGCGGCTGGACCAACGCCCCGGATCAAGAGGTTGCTTGCCTGCTTGGTCTTGCGCCGGGGCTGGGCGATCAGCACAGCCGCTTCCTTCGAGACAACAGGTGCGCCCTCGGCTCCCATGACGACCTCGGGCTGGCTTTCGATGATCCTGGCCTGCCGACGGTCGATCAGGCTCTGGATCTCGACTTCCGCAGAGCGGCGTACGAAGATGACGTTCGTTTCCTCGCCGGTTGCCACGAGTGTCTGCTTGAGTCCGGAGTCGAGCATGAGCACGGCGGCGTAGACGAACACCACGAGGGCCATGCCCGCCGCGGTGAGCAAATTGGTGAGTTTGCGGACGTAGAGGTTACGCAGGCTGTAGGCGAGCAGCAACGGCATGATCAGCCCAACGCCCGAAGACCGTTGACGATGCTGACACGGGCGGCCTGGCGCATCGGCAAGACCGCCGCGAGGACCCCGACCGCCAATGCCGAAAGTGCCTGAAGCAACACAGTGTTGACGCTCACGATCAGCGACGGGAAGAGCGTCGCGGAGAGTTCGGCAAGTCGCGAGGCAACCGGGGGCGTCAGCCCGATGGCGATGGCACCGCCGACCAATGCGATCGCGACGGATTCTCCCAGGATCAGGCGTGCGACGTAGCCGGGGCTGAAGCCAATGGCCTTCAGCGTGGCATACTCGCGGAGTCGCTCGCGCGCCGTCATCGCCATGGTGTTGGCCATGACCGCCAGGATGATGAAGATGACCACGAACGAGACCACGCGAATGGAGATGAGGATCGCCTCGGTCTGCTTCACGAAACCGATCTGGAACGCGCGCTCAGTCTCGGTGAGTGTCTCGGCGCGCGAGTTTCGGAACACTTCGTCGATCGCCTGACTGACTTCCGCGACCCGATTGATGCTGCCAACGTCCACGGCGAAGAAGCCGACCTGGTCGGCTTGTGCCTTGGAGCGCACCCGTAGCGTCTCGTTCAAATAGTCCCAACGGAAGAAAAGCTGCGAGGTGTCGGTTTTGGCGTCTCGGCCGTCGAAGACGCCGCAGATCACGAATTCCCAGTTGCCGGGGAAAAGCGTCCCGCGCAGTTGAACAACATCGCCCGGCCTGAAGCCGAAGCGCTTGGCGAGTCTGCGTCCAACAATTGCGCCGCGGCGGTCGCGGAGGAAGGCGCGCCGCACCTCGTCCGAAACGAGGATCTCGGGGAAGATATCGAAGTAGCTCGCGGCATCGATCGCAAACTGGGGAAAGAAATTCTTCGGATCCTTGTAGACGCCGCCGAACCAGGTCATGTAGGTGACGTGCCGCACGCCTTCGACAGCGCCGATGCGCTTGTAATATGCCTGCGGTAGCGGCAGCGTGAAAGAGACGGCGTTGCGGGTGAGCAGCCGCGAAGGCACGGCGCCATCCACGCCAGCGTACCACGTTTTGACCACCGTCTGGAGCACACCAAAGGCCAGGATTGAAACAACGAGGCCGACCAGCGTCAGAGACGTGCGGAGCCGTTGGCGCAAGACGTTGCGCGCCACGAGCGTCAGCCATTGGCTCATGACCGGCGCTCACTCAAGGCGCTGCTCCACCAGATACGAAAGATCGCCCTTCTCCAGATGCATGATGCGCTTCGCACGCGCCGCCGCGCGGCGATCATGGGTCACCATCACGATCGTCTTGCCCATGTCGCGGTTCAACCGCTGCATGATCTCGAGCACCTCCTCCGCGGACTGCCGGTCGAGGTCGCCCGTCGGCTCATCGGCCACCAGCATCGTCGGGTCGGTGACGATCGCCCGCGCGATCGCCACGCGCTGCTGCTGCCCGCCCGAGAGCTCCGAAGGCAGATGTTTGACGCGATCGCTCAAGCCTACGAGACTGAGCGCGAGTTGCGCGCGGTCTCGGCGTTCGCGGCGCTTGAGGCCCGTGAGCGTGAGAGGCAATTCCACGTTCTCCAGCGCCGTGAGCACAGGCATCAGGTTATAGAACTGGAAGATGAAGCCCACATTCGCCGCGCGCCAGTCAGCGAGGTCGGCTTCCGGGAGGAGCGTGATGTCCTCGCCAGCCACCGTGATCGAGCCATGATCCGGACTGTCGATGCCGGCAATCAGGTTGAGCAGGGTGGACTTGCCCGACCCGGACGGGCCCATCAGCGCGAGGAACTCCTTGCGACGGATGTCGAATGTGAGTTTGGAAAGGACCGGAACGATCTGCGCGCCGCGCCGATAGCTCTTGCTCACGTCGCTCAGCGCGATGAGCACGTCTTCGCCGGTCGGCACGTCGGAGACGCGAAGCACGGTCACTTCGTGGCCTGCTTGACTGCGTGCCCGTCAACAAGATCTTCCAGAGGTCGGACCACCACGCGCGTGCCGGCTTTGAGATCGCGTACCTGGATCTGGTCGCCCACCTTCGCGCCGAGATCCACGCGCCGCAGGCGAGCCTTGCCATTCTCGATGACATAAAGGTGCTGTTGTCCGCCCACCTCGAAGACGGCCGCCATCGGCACTGCAAGAACCGGCTTGCGCTCTGATTCGGCTACTTCACGCTCGAGGAAGGCCACCTTGGCGCTCATGTCCGGAAGCATCCGCGCGTCGCGGTGCACGAACCGGATTTTCACGAGGGTAGACGCCTTGGCGCGATCCACCGTCGGTACCATCCGGTTAACCACACCCTCGAAACGCTCGCCGGGGATCGCGTCCAGCTGGATCTCCACCGGTTGCCCCACGTGGATGCTCAGGTACGACGACTCCGCGACGTCGGCTTCCACTTCAAGCGAGTCCATGTCGGCGATGGTGACCACCGCGCCCTTGGTGTCGACCGCCTGCGAGAACGGTGTGATCGTATCACCGACGTTGGCGTGCCGCGTGAGCACGACGCCGTCGAAGGGCGCCCGGATCAGGGTCTGGCCGACGGCAACTTCGGACGCGCGGAGATTGGCCTGTGCAGCGGCGATGGCGGCCTCGTACCCGGCAAACGCTGCTCGCGCCTTGGCGAGGCGTGCCTCAGCGCTTTCGCGCATCGAATCGCTTATGATGTTCTTCTCGCCGAGGGCCGCGGAGCGCTTGAACGCGATCTCCGCTTGCGTGAGCTCCGCCTGCCCCTGGGCGAGGTTGGCATAGGCAACCTGCACGTTGGCGGCGGCCTGGTCGCGCATCGCCTGGGTATCGCTGCTCTCGAGCCGGGCGATCACTTCGCCCTCGTGCACCTTGCTGCCTTCGAGTACACCCAACCATTCCAGGCGGCCTGTCGCCTTCGAGGCGACGGACGCCTTGCGTTGCGCAACGACGTAGCCAGTCGCGTTCAACAGTGTCAGCGCCTGTGAGGGATAGACGGAGTAGACGGCCGCCGTCTCGACCGCGATCTGCGCGTGCCGGCGCCACATCCACGTTGCGACTCCGATGCCGACAAGCATGGCGACCACAAGGACCCGGACCAGGATGCGGCGCAGTTGTCTGCGACGGCGAGAGTCGGCGCTACGGTCGATCGCAAGCGCCGATAGATCGGACGCGGCGGGGAGGCCATCGCTTGGGGGTTTGTGCAGATTCATAGTCTCGTCATGAATTTCCGGGCAATGCAGCGCAAACTTGAAGAAAATATCTCGTTTCGGAAGCGGTAAGCCAGGCACTCGACGACTGTCAATTAGCATCAAAAGCGAGTGTTGACACCTATCATTTCGAATTCTCCAAACCGAGCGACGCCATAGAATTCATCGTCGCACGACGGGGAGGCGAGACGACATCAAACCTGCGGCTGCGCGTGGGTTGCAGCGGCGTGCTACCAGGGGATACGGCCCTGCGTCGCCATCGACATCAGGGATACGCATTGAGAGCTTGCCCTGCAGCATCCTTGGACACGTCGCTTTGAGCGGGCTTCTCAGGATCAGGGCAAAGTGCGGGGCAGCAGCTGCAGCGGCAGATTGGCCCTCATCATGATGAGGCGCATAAGTGCCGTCCCGAGATCTGGCCGCGTCGTCGACCGCTGCGGGCGGATATTCGGTGACGCCGGTGAGGTCGTCGTTCGCTCCTCGATCGAGTGCTGGTGCGCCAGCATTTGCGAAGCACCAGCCAGATCTACGCAATGACGGGAATGCCGGTCGAGTTCGCTCGGTCATTTGCTGACGAGCAGGAGGTGCAAGAGTGATTCCCAGCCCCTTTGGCGCACGTGTTACGTCTGCCTCAGCGATCGCCCAAGCCATCACCACACGGCGCGCCCATCGGCCCGAAACGACTACTCGATGGATCATCGCAAGATTGATCACGCGCAAACGAAGGCTGCTGCTCAGTTGCTATCGTCAGGCATTCACGATCGGAAGGAAGTCAATCATGCGAACTTTACGAAAATTGAGCGCGCTGGCGACCGTTGCCGTCATTGCCACGGCAGCTTTGATGCCGACCAGCGCAGAGGCCCGGAACGGTCGCATCGCAGCCGGAGTGGTCGGCGGGTTCGCCGCTGGCGTCCTGGCCGGTGCCGCGATGGGCGGGCCTTATTGGGGGCCCTATCCGTACTATCCGGCTCCGGTCTACTATCCACCGGGACCCTATTATGCACTGTACGGACCCGTCTATTACGGCCCGTGTGTTCGCCGCACCGTCTGGGATGGTTGGCGTTGGCGCCGCGTGCGCGTCTGTTACTAAGAAGATGCAGATCGCAGCTCGGGGGCGCGCCAAAGCCGGCCGCCTCCCGGCTGTCGTCCACGGCCAATCGTGGAGAGCCGAGGCTGCAGATCGAACCGTCGAGCCGACGATCGACCGGATCGTTGCCAACCTCGCGCCGGTCGGCATCCCAAAGCAGGAAGTCGGTCAGAAGATGAGCCGGCTTTTGGCAGGGGGCCCGAAGCCGCCGAACGCACGGGCGAGGCGACGTTCCAGTCGCCTCGTCCAACCGCCTGGATGGACCTCAGCCGATGAACGAGCGATACGGCTCGGTCAGTAGACGAAGGCCGGGGTCTCGATCAGGTGATCATTCACCAGCACGACGCCTGGGATGGCCTCTGCCGCGACCCGGATGGCCTTGCGTTCCGCGGCCGATGGCGCGCTGCCCCAGATGTCGATGATGCCGTTCTGGACGGTCGCGTTCAGGTTGAATGTGTGTGCCCAAGGTTGCTTCTTGATCTCCTCCAGGAATCTCTTTCTGATGGTGGCGTCGGGAAGCGAAATTTCCAGCTTCGGCTTGGCGCTCGCGACGGCCTGCAGCAGGTTGGTCCGGCTGACGATCCCGACGAGCTGGCCTTGCTTGTTGACGATCGGCACGCGTTTGATCTGACGTCTTTCGAGCAGCATGGCGATGTCGCTCAGCGGCGTTTCGGGAGCCGCAGTCACGACATCGCGTGTCATGATGTCCGTGACCTTGGCCGAATGCGATTTGACGTAGTCAGCCGCCATCTCGGCGTCGCCGGTCAAAATCTGAAGCCACCAGCCATAGGAGCGCTCGGTGCCGGATTCGGTTCGGTGCAGCAGATCGCCTTCGGAGACGATTCCGAGGATGTTGTTGTCGGAATCGACGACCGGCACCGCGCTGATGCGGCGCTCGAGCAGGATCCTGGCGACTTGGCGAACCGTTGCATTTGCGCCCACAGTCACTACCGGCGCGATCATCACGTCCTGTGCTTGCATGGCAGACCTCCGTGCTGGTTTCCGGCATTTTGCCGTCCATCGGGCCAACCGGATTGATCGGGATCAAGCCCACGCGTGATCGCTTGACCTGCGTCAACGGGACGACGTCGAAACGCGAGATAAGGGTACCATTCGAACAATGGAGCAACGACATGTCTCTAGCCAGCGTCATGGTCTACGTCGATCCCGAGCAGCAGGATGAAGGCCAGATCGCCGTCGCCGAGGCCGTCGCAAACGGCTTCGGGGCCGCCTTGCTTGGCGTCTCGGCCATCGCAACGGATCCCCCGTTCGTCGCCGAAGGCGTGATCATCGAACAGACGACGGCCGACGATCTCGAGCGCATGCGCGCAACGCTGTCGGCCAAGGAGGCGTGGTTCAGGCGTATCGTTCGGCTGCCGAGCGACAAGGTGGAATGGCGCTGGAGGATCGGGTTTCCGACCGAGTTCCTGGTCGAGCAGTCCAGGGCGGCGGACCTCGTCGTGGTACGGCGCAGCCGCCCGAAGACCAAATCCTCTCATTATCTCGATGCGCCCGGAGCCATGTTGCGGCTGGGCCGTCCCATCCTTTCGGTGCCGGACGGCGTCACCCGATTGTCAGGCGACCGGATCGTGGTCGGCTGGAAGGATTCCCGGGAGGCGCGCTTGGCCGTGCGGGACGCACTGCCGTTGCTGACCCGGGCTTCAGAGGTCACGATCACCGAAGTCTGCACCTCCAGCGAACAAGATGCGGCGCGAGACCGGTTGCGGGACGTGGCCGGATATCTCGGGCGTCACGGCGTGAGCTGCCGGCACGAGGTGCGCGTACATACGGCGGAGCCGGATGCGGGCTACCTCGTTCGGCTCGCCGCCGACGTCGGCGCCGACCTCATCGTGACCGGGGGATATGGACACAGCCGGTTGGGAGAGTGGGTTTTCGGCGGCATGACGCAAAGCCTCCTGCAGGACGCTCCGGTCTGCCTGTTGATGTCGCACTGACGTCCCGCTTCGGCTGACTGTTCGGCATGATCTCGGCAGCAAACGCGTTCCGGGCTTGCTGCGAGCGTTTGTTGGGACGGAAGACTGCTGCGCAGTCTTCCGGATCATGCTTCAGCCCGCAGCCCGCCGCCGTCCGCCGCTGTCGCTCTCCGCGGCGCCGACGGTCTCGATGGTCCGCAACACGCTCGACGGATTCACGCTGATCGAGTCGATCCCGAGCTCAGCCAGATACTTGGCGATCTCCGGGTAGTTCGCGGGGGCCTCACCACAGATGCCGACGTGGCGGCGGTTGCGCTTGGCGCCAAGCACGGCCATCGACAGCATTTGCAGCATGCCGGGATCGCGCTCGTCGAAATCGAAGGCGACGATCTCGGAATCCCTGTCGACGCCGAGCGTCAGCTGGGTGAGATCGTTGGAGCCGATGGAGAATCCGTCGAACAATTGCGCGAACTGGTCGATCAGGATGACGTTGTTCGGGATCTCGCACATCATGTAGATTTCAAGGCCGCCGTCGCCTCGTTTCAAGCCGTGATCCGCCATGGCCGCAATGACCTTGCGCGCTTCTTCGACACGCCGGCAGAACGGAATCATGATCTTGAGATTGGTCAGGCCCATCGCCTCGCGCACCCGCTTCATGGCGGCGCATTCCAGCGCGAAGCCTTGCGCATAGGCGGGGTGGGCGTAGCGGGCGGCGCCCCTGAAGCCGAGCATCGGGTTCTCCTCGCGAGGCTCGAAATCGGCCCCGCCGAGCAGGTTCGCATATTCATTGGTCTTGAAATCGGATAGGCGCACGATCACCGGCCGGGGATAGAACGCCGCGGCGATGGTGCCGACGCCTTCCGACAGCCGCTCGACGAAGAACTCGGACGGCTTCTTGTGGCGCGCGGTCAACAGCTTGATCTTCCGTCGGTCCCGCGCTGAGGTCACCTTGCCGGGGCAGGCGAGCGCCATCGGATGGATCCCGATATGCTGGTTGATGATGAATTCCATGCGGGCAAGGCCAACGCCATCGCTCGGCAGGGATGCGCTCTTGAACGCGATCTCGGGATTGCCGAGGTTCACCATGATTTCGGTGCGCGGCTTCCGCACACTTTCGGTCGCGGTCCGTTCGACCTCGTAGGGCAGTGTACCCTCGAAGACGTGGCCGATATCGCCTTCCGCGCAGGACACCGTCACCGCCGTGCCCGTCTTCGCTTTCTTGCTGAAATTGCCGGTTCCGACCACTGCGGGCACGCCGAGCTCGCGCGCGATGATCGCGGCATGGCAGGTCCGGCCGCCATGATCGGTGACGATCGCGGCGGCAAGCTTCATGACGGGCTCCCAGTCCGGGCTCGTCGCCGTCGCGACCAGCACCTCGCCGGGGCGGAATTTCCGGAGATCCCGCTCGTTGCTGATCAGCCGGATGCGTCCTGCCGCGATCTTCTCTCCGACGGCGCGGCCTTCCGCCAGCGCTGTCCCGCGCGCTTTCAGGACATAGCTCTCGAGCGCCTCCGGCGTTCGGCGGGAGGCGACCGTCTCGGGCCTGGCCTGGATGATGTACAGCGAACCGTCCTTGCCGTCCTTGGCCCATTCGACGTCCATTGGGGTCGGCTTGCCGGCCTTTTGCGAGTAGTGCTTCTCGACCAGCAGCGCGCACTCGGCCAGCGTCAGGACCTCGTTGTCATTGATGCAGAATTGCTGGCGCTCGCGCGCTGCCGTTGCCACGTTCCGGGTTGCGTTGCGCCCGCGACCGTAGACCATCCGCTTGGCCTTGGATCCCAGGCGGCGCGACAGAACCGAGCGGAAGCCGGCATTGAAGGTCGGCTTGTGAACGTAGAATTCGTCGGGGTCGACAGCGCCCTGCACGATGTTCTCGCCCAGTCCGTAGACGCCGGTCACGAACACGACGTCGCGAAACCCGGTCTCGGTGTCGAGTGTGAAGGTGACGCCGCTTGCCGCAAGGTCCGAACGAACCATCTTCATGACCGCGACAGACAGCGCGACCTTGAAGTGATCGAAACCCTTGTCGATCCGATAGGAGATCGCGCGATCCGTAAACAGCGAAGCGAAGCAGCGGCGGCAGGCCTCCATCAGCCCGTCCGCGCCGCGGATGTTGAGGAAGCTGTCGTGCTGTCCGGCAAAGCTCGCGGTCGGCAGGTCTTCGGCCGTGGCCGAGCTACGGACCGCCACCGCAACGTTGCGACCATATTCCTGCTCCAGCTGCCGGTACGCCTGTGCGACCTGCTGGCGGAGATCATCCCGGTCGGTAGCGGCATAGACGATCGCGCGCGCGGCCGCGGCGCGTCGGGCAAGATCGGCGATCCGCCGCTTGTCGATGCCGGCGAGCAGAGGGCCCAGCTTGTCCCACGCACCGGCTTCGGTCAGGGCGTCTCGGAATGCCGCGGCCGTCAGCGCAAAGCCGTTCGGGACCTTGACGCCCTGCGGCGTCAGTACCGAATATAATTCGCCCAGGGATGCGGTCTTGCCTCCGACCAGCGGCACGTCGGCAAGACGGATGTCCCTGAACCAGCGAATGTAGCTCGGTGCGTCCATCGCGCATTCTCCCGCGCTGCAAAATGGATCTGAATGTCGATATCTTTCCCGCATCTGCGCGCGACTGATTTGCGAAAGATCAAGTGCGCAACGCGCGCCCGCTTTAGCTGTGAACAATAATGACGATGGAACCCGACCAGAGCGCCTCTTCACTGGAGAGGTCACGATTTTGGCAGAGCGCCTCCGGCTTCTGGCGTGGAGTACCGGCATGGCGCGTCTGGGCGCTGTGCGCGCTCCTGGTGAGCGTCGTCGTCCTCCAGCTCTATGTGCAATTTCGTTTCAACTACTGGAATCGCGACTTCTTCGATGCGCTGGAGAGCCGCGATCCCGCACGGCTGAGAGGCCAGGCGCTCCTGCTCGTCCCATTGTGCCTCGGCAGCGTCGCGCTCGCCGTCACCTCGGTCTGGGGCCGCATGACCGTGCAAAGAAAGTGGCGGGAATGGCTGACCGGCAAGGTGATCGACTATTGGGTCGAGGATGACCGTTATGCCCGCCTCGCGGCCGTGCAGAGCGAGCAGCAGATTCCCGAATACCGGATTGCCGAGGACGTCAGGATCGCAACGGATGCGCCGATCGACTTGGCGCTCGGGCTGGTCTCCGCGCTGCTCAGCGCCGTCATCTTCATTCAGATTCTCTGGACCGTGGGTGGCGACATCGCGCTGCCTGTGGGAAGTCATTCCGTCCGGATTCCGGGCTACCTCGTCATCGGTGTGGCGCTCTATTCCGGCATCGTGACGACCGCGATGACGCTGGTCGGGGCGCCCCTGACCCGGCTGGTCCAGATCAAGAACCAGGCCGAGGCGGAGTTGATCACGGCGGCCCACGAGCTGCGCGACATCGGGGAGGGGGCCGCGCCGCGAGACCGACGGTCGGAAGTCTGCCGCGACGTTCGCAGTGCGCTCAGGGCGACCATCGATCAGTGGCGCCGTCTGTGCTGGCAACTGATGCGGACGACGATCGTGTCACATGGAAACACGCTTTTGGCGCCGATCATCGGCCTGGTGCTTTGCGCGCCGAAATTTCTTTCCGGAGCCATGACACTGGGGGAGCTCACGCAAGCCGCCGCGGCTTTCACGCTGGTGCAGGCCTCGTTCAACTGGGTTGTCGACAATTACGCGCGTATCGCCGATTGGAGGTCGTCGTTGGAACGGGTCGGCGGTCTTCTGCTTTCGCTCGACCGCCTCAACCGGGAAACGCCGCCGCAGCAGGCAGAGTCCCCGATGCTTCCGGCTGGATCGGTCAAATTGCCGTAGAAAGAATGACTTGTTCGGCGAGACGCTTGACGTCGTCGGGCCGGCAGAGTTCGGTGCCTGGATTGAGCAGGGCCGCGGCGCCGGCGGCGACGGCCTGCCGAAAGCAGCGCTCGAGGCCGGCTCCAGATGCCAGCCCATAGACCAGCGCGCCCAGAAAACTGTCACCTGCACCAACAGCGCCGACGGGCGTGATCGCAAGAGGTTTTGCGTGCAGCACCTGCCGGCTCGTCACCAGGGCGGCGCCGAGATGTCCCATTGTCAGGGCGACGATCGCCGCTTTGCCGCTGCGCACCAACGTCTTCGCAGCAGCTTCCCATTCGGCGGCGTCGGATGGCTCGTGACCGACCAGTTCGCGCATCTCTCGCAGGTTCGGCTTGACCAGCTCGATGCCCTCGGCCACCGCGGCAACAAGGGCCGGACCGGAGGTATCCAGGATCATCTTGGCCTCGCGCCGTTTCACGATCCTTGCGACACGCGCGTAGAAATCGTCGGGCACCCCCGCCGGCAGGCTTCCGCTGGCAACCACGAAGCTGGGAAACGGTTGAAGCGCCGACAGCATGGCGAGGCAGGTCTGCCATTCATTCTCGGCAAGAGGCGGTCCAGGCAGGATGAAGCGATAGGGCTGGGACGTGCTGATCTCGCGAACGAAGAAGTCTTGTCGGGTTTCGCCCGCGATCGGAAAGGTCAGGCTTTCGATGCCCTCCTTGTCGAGCAATTGTCGCAGCAGGTCTCCTGTGAGGCCACCCACCGGATAGAGCGCAGTGGCATTGCCGCCGAGGCGCTTGACCACGCGCGCAACGTTGATGCCGCCGCCGCCGGGGTCGCGGCGCTGCCCGATGCCGCGCAGCTTGGCGACGGGGATGATCCTGTCCACCGACGTCGACACGTCGACGGCCGGATTGGGCGTGATCGTGAGGATCTCGGTCATCGGCTCAATCGGAGACCGCGGTGGCGGCCGCCGCCCCGGCTCGTTCGGTCATGGTGTCGCGCTCCGCACGGTCTGCAGCAATCCGCGATGTTCGCGCCGTCCGGATGAGATCGGCATACCAGTGCGCCGACGCCTTCAGTGTCCGCTTCTGCGTGGCAAAATCGACATGAACCAGACCGAACCGCTGCGAATAGCCCGATGTCCACTCGAAGTTGTCGAGCAGGGACCAGACGAAATAGCCTTTGACGTCGGCTCCGGCCCGGATCGCCTCCTGCATTGCCCTTGTATAGGCATCAAGATAGGCAATTCGTGCAGGGTCCTGAACGCGGCCGGCCTCGTCAAGCTTGTCGTCCGCGGCCGTGCCGTTCTCCAGCACATAGATCGGCAAACGGAAGCGGTGGTGGATGTCCAGCAGCGTGTCGCGGAACGCGTCGGGTACGATGGGCCAGCCGATAGCGGTTCGTCGCACCTCGACGGGCGGTGCGCCGAAGCCAGCGCCGATCAAATTGACATCGGCCCTGATGTAGTGCGGCGAATAGTGGTTGAGCCCGAACCAGTCGACCGGCCTTGCTATCTGAGCCATGTCGCCCGGCTTGATATAAGGCTCGATCGCCTCGGCAAGCTCCAGGGGGTAATGGGCAAAGTGCTGCGGATACGGAAATGCGTCGTTCCAGTACGGCGCGAAGCGCCACGTCGCCGCAACATCCTCCTCCCGCGTGGTGGCGGGATAACAGGGCTGGCGGTTGTGAATGGCGCCGAGCGATGCGTTCGCCACCGACTGGCGGAGCACGTCGATGGCACGGCCGTGGCTCAGATTGACGTGGTGAATGGCTTGGTGCAAAGCGCCCCTGTCGGCGATGCCGGGTGCGTTCCAGCCGAGACCATATCCGAACAACGTGAATACGCATGGTTCATTGAAGGTGGCGAACCGCTTGACCCGGTCGCCAAGGCGTCGGGCCAACAACGCAGCATAATCGGCGAACCATCCCGCGATGTCCCGGTTCTGCCAGCCGCCGAGATCCTGCAACGCCTGCGGCAGATCCCAGTGATAGAGACAGGCCCAGGGTTCTATGCCGGCCGCCAGAAGAGCATCGACCAGGCCGTCGTAGAAATCGAGACCCGCCTGGTTCGCAGCCCCGCGGCCGCGGGGCAGAACGCGCGGCCATGAGATCGAGAAGCGGTAAGCGCCGACGCCGATATCGCGCATCAGCGCGATGTCTTCAGGGTAGCGGTGATAATGATCGCATGCGACGTCGCCGGTGTCGCCGTTCTTGATGCGACCCTGTTGCCGGCAATAGCTGTCCCAAATGCTGTCGCCGCGTCCATCCAGGTGAGAGGCGCCCTCGATCTGGAAGCTCGAGGTCGAGACGCCCCACAGAAACGAATCCGCTGCCGGCATCCGCGTTTGAGGTGAGGGAGCGGTTCCGTCTGTCGTTGTCATGTGCCTGCCTTGCGATGGCGCAGTTCGGATGGGATCGGTCCACAATGCTGCTCTTTACCGATCTGCGTTTGACGGAGATCAACCGCCCGGCAGGCAGGCCGTCAGCGCCATGACGCCTCCTAGCGCGGCGGCAGGCCGGCTCTCAAGGCTTCCAGGTACGCGACGATCTCGTCGATTTGGTAATCTGCGAGGCGGGGGTTTGGCATGGCCTGTTCAGGTCCGAGCCTGCGGTGACCGGAAATGAGGAACAGCCTCATGCCTTCGGCGGAGAACGAGGGGCGATTGACGATCGCCAGCAAGCTCGCGGCCGGCGGGCGGAACGCCGGCGATTCCTTCGCGGCATCCTCCACGACATGGCATGTTCCGCAGGACGCATGGGCCAGCGCCCGGCCTTCGGCGACCTGATCGACGAACAATTGGTTGGTGACAGGCGGACGAACCGGGACTTGGATTGTGATCGAGGCGTAGCCGCTGGCCCGATGGCAGCTGTTGCATTCGTTCGTCAGGTCCGAATAGGCTTTGGTGAATGCAGGCACGTCCTTTTGCTGGATCGCCAAGCTTACGGCTTGCAGATGATCCTTGGCGGGACCGAGGCGTGATGGATCGGGCAAGAGCTTGCCGGAGGCTGCGAGATTGCCTTCGATATGTTGGATTTCGTAGCTCGCCAGGCTCCAGTTGCTGAACTTGCCTGCAAACCAGAGCTTGGCATGTTGCAGTTGAAGGCGGGTCATGAGATCGGAGAGCGCAGCAGAGACGTCGGCTGACCTTGCAGCCGGCGCTCCTGCGCCCAGCGCCGCGACCGCCGCAAAGATCGCCATCATGAACATTGCTCGCAGGCGCATGTCCAATGCCCCAGATTTGACGGCAGCATGGCACTCTATCCCAGCCGGGCGTTGATCTCGATCAAGAGCCTGTCAGGAGCGGGCGACTACCTCTAACTTCTCTCTGGAGTTGAAGTCATGCGCGCGCATCAGATCATGTCCCGCCGGGTGATAGCCATTCGGCCCGAGGCCTCGATCGCCGACGCCATCAAGGTCATGCTCACTCACCACATCAGTGGATTGCCGGTCACGGATTCGGCAGGCAATCTCGTCGGCATCATTTGCGAGAGCGACTTCCTCAGACGGGCCGAGCTCGAAACGGAGCACACTCGCAACCGGCTGCTGACGGTTCTGCTCGGAGCAGACCGGGTTGCGCGCGAGTTCGTCAAGGAGCATGGGCGCAAAGTCGAGCAAGTGATGACGCGTGATCCGGCGACGGCAAAGGAGGACACTCCGCTCGAGGAGATTGCCGATCTGATGGAGCGCCGGAACCTGAATCATGTCCCGGTCATGCGTGATGAGCGCATTGTCGGCATCATCACCCGGTCCGACTTCCTGTCCGCAATCGCCGGCCCGCTGACCGGCGCACCCGGCTATTCGGAGGACGACAGCCAGATTCGGCGCTCGGTCCTTGCGGCCATGGCCGGGATGCCTTGGCAGCCCGTCGGCCTGAACGTGAGCGTGAGGGATGGCAAGGTGACGCTGCGCGGCGTCGTCAAGGGCGACAACCCCCGCCGGGCCGCAATCGTCGCATGTGAGAACGTTTCAGGCGTCCGCGGCGTCGATGATCGCCTGTGCCTTCAGTCGGACAGCCCGGCCCCGGAGGACGATTACGGCGGTGGGGACTTCGTCTCGCTGCAGGCAGAACCGTCCACGGTCGATGACGAACCATTGTGACGATCGCCCCTGCCGGAGCACTGCAGGGCGACCGCGCGGAAGGATCTAGGCCGCGTATTCATAAATCAGCGGCATAGTGCGATGGAGACAATATCTGCTGAGCGCCTACCGCGGCAACCGATGCTCAGTGTGCCTACCGTGGTCTGAGGGTGCCCCCTTCCTGGCGAGGCGGGAACTGCTCCATTGATTGGTAGTGCTCAGCTAGAATGTCGCGGATCATGTTGCCAAGGTACGCCTTTCGCATCGCCAACAAGTTCGAGCGATGCCCGTCGCGCTGCTCGAACGGGTCCATGCGCAGGTTGAAGACCAGCGCGCTTTCGACGAAGGGATCGAAGAAGCCGTTGCGCGTCTTGAAATGGGTTTTCCAGGGCCCGAAGCGCAGAGCGGTCATCTCCTTTTCGTTGTACATGATGTGGACCTGACGGTTCGAAGGCGCCTCACCGCGCCAATGGGCAAGATTGTCGATGCCGTCGATCTTTACCTTATGACTTTCGAGGAGGTCCTTGCGAACGTCTACGACGCCAGCTGCACGTGAAAGCGTGGTAAAAAGATCCATGTGATTCTGAATACCGTTCGAGACCGAAGCCGGTTTGATGGCGGCTGGCCAGCGGATCAGCATCGGCACGCGCACGCCGCCTTCCCAAGTGGTCGCTTTCTCGGAGCGGAATGGCGTCGTGCCGCCGTCCGGCCACCAGGCCGCCATTGCGCCATTGTCGCTGGTGAACATCACGATGGTATTTTCGCGAAGGCCGAGATCGTCCAGCTTCTTAAGGATCGCACCCACCTGCTGGTCGAGCTCGATCATGCCGGAGCCGTAGATGTCGTCACCTGACGAGAAGGGCTGCGCAAGCAGCCGACTTTCAGGCCGCAAATTTGTGTAGATGTGCATGCGCGAGGGTGCATGCCAGACGAAAAATGGCTCGCGCGCTTTTACTGCTTCATCCATGAATGCCAGGGTCCGCGAAAGGAACTCGTCGTCGACCGTCTCCATGCGTTTGCGGGTCAGCGGCCCCGTATCGGTGCAGCGTTGCCGGCCCCATGAGCCGAAGCGCGGGTCGGCTGGCGCCGGATTGTCTTGCGGCATCGCAACGCAGTCGAGGACACCGCGCGGCCGGTACTTGTCGTTGAATGCCTTGTCCTTTGGCCAATCCAGGTCCTCGGGCTCGTCCTCCGTGTTGAGGTGATAGAGATTGCCAAAGAACTGGTCGAAGCCGCGGACGGTCGGCAGGTGCTCGTTGCGATCGCCGAGATGGTTCTTTCCGAACTGGCCTGTGCGATAGCCCAGCGGTTTGAGCACTTCGGCGAGCGTCGGATCGCGCTCGTCGATCCCGATCATTGAGCCGGGCGAACTGACCGTCGTCAGGCCGGTGCGGATCGGCATCTGGCCCGTGATGAACGCGGCACGGCCAGGCGTGCAACTTGGCTCGGCATAGTGATCCGTGAAGAGCACGCCCTCCTTAGCGATCCGGTCGATGTTGGGTGTCGGAACCATCATGCCATGCGAATAGGCGCCGACATTCGTGATGCCGACGTCGTCGGCCATGATCATGATGATGTTGGGCCGCGCTAGGATCGGCGGTTGCGCGGGACGAGCTTGCTGCGCAGGAGCTTGAGCCGCCGGTTGTTGGGCGGCAGCAAGCGAGGTCGTTGCCAGTACCAACGCCGTGGAGATCGCAAGCAATCGAATCATGTGTGGTCTCCCCCTTTTCGCAGAACTGTTCTGAAGCCTATGTGCGAACTTCCGGAGTCGAGGGCGGCTGGCTGACGCGCGCTCGGGCGGTACCGGAAACAGTAGTTGTCGGCGCACAAGTGCGAGCCGCCTTTGACGACCTTCATGCCACGCTGGAAGCCCCGCGCGTCGCGATAGTCGTCAGCGGTTAGCTCCCACACATTTCCAGCCATGTCGAAGAGGCCGTAACCATTGACCTCGAAACAGCCGACCGGAGCTGTTCCCTCGAATCCGTCCAGCAGTTGATTGGATACCGGAAAACGTCCTTGCCAAACATTCGCCTGCCAGACACCTGAAGGGGTCTTCTCGTCACCCCAGACATATTCGGCGCCATCCAGCCCGCCGCGCGCGGCAAATTCCCACTCCGCCTCCGTCGGCAGGTCGCGCCCCGCCCAGCGCGCGTATGCTGCTGCGTCTTCGTGGGTGACCTGAACCACCGGGTGATTCATGCGGTCGTCGATCGACGAGCCAGGCCCTTGAGGGTGCTGCCAGTTCGCGCCAGGCGTGTAGCGCCACCACTGCCGGAAATCCTCGGCGCTGCCTAGCGCGGCTGGCGCATGGAAGACCATGCCGCCGGGCAACAGGAGATGTGGGGGCGCGCTCGGATAAAGCGCGGGATCGACCGGGCGCTCGGCGACCGTAATGTAGCCGGTCGCCGCAACAAATGCCGCGAATTGTGCGTTGGTCACTTCGTGGCGGTCGATCCAGAAGCCGTCAACGCTGACGACCCGCTGCGGTCTCTCTTCAGGGAAGTGTTTGTCCGACCCCATTCGATAGCTGCCGCCAGCCACGAAGATCATGCCGCGGGTGACCGTTGTGTTCTTCGGCAGCCCAAAATAGGCGCTGCACAACTGTTGGGCGCCCGCGGATGAATCGATGGAAGCGCCGCGACTGAGCGCTAAGCCACCAGAAACCCCGATGAATAGAAGCACCGCGGCCCCGACCGCCGCGCTCCATCGCCGGCCACCGGCCACGCTCTGTTTTTCCGTTCTCTGCGTCATGATCAGTACTTCAACGAGACAATGAAACCGGCGGAAAGCCAGGTCTCGGAGTTGATGCCGGGAAGAGACGTGATGCCGCGACCGGGAACGCCCACCGAGCCCCACATTGTCGTGGCGATCTGTGGCGTGCAAACATGTGTCCACTCGGCATAGATCTCGTCGGCGAGATCGTGGTGCGCCACGCCGGTGGTAAGCAGGAGGTTTCCGTTGACCACGTTGAGCCGCGCGCCTTGCCCGAACTGAAGCGGCGAATTCAATTCATTGGCGCGAGTGTGGATGAACTGAAATTTCAGGAAGTCCTGCTGGGTCGCAACGAGGTTCAGCGTAACGCGATGGTAGTTGACGTTCGAGTTCAGAAACGTGTAGGCGCTCGATGCGCCAAACCACCAATTCTCGAGACCGTTCCCATAGAACAGCGGGTCGAACCGCTCATACGTCCGCGTCGACGGGTTATCGCCGGAGAACGAGGCATAACCATAGGACAAGGCCGGTGTCATCGGCAGGCTTGCAAAACGATTGCCGATTTCGCCGTACCAGGCGTTGGCGCGCATATCGATCCGGTCGTTGCGCTGTAAGGCAAGTTCACCGCGGATCCAGGCCGCCGGCAGGCCGATGGCCGTCCCCTCAATCCGGCCATAGCCGTACCACGTCTCGGTGCCGTCTCGCCCGTTGGGGATGATCAATGGAAATGTCGGGATGGGGTAAGGGGCCGTCGAGTTCTGCACTTTGACATAGGCGCCGCCGACGCGGGAGCCAGCGCCCCAGGCATATTCGAGCACGCCGCCGACCAGACGTGTCTCCGTGTCGGCCGACTTCAGTTCGTTAGGATCGAGATGGAAGGCCTCTGCCTTCCAGCCGCCCAAGGTAACGCGCGCGATCGCTGTATTTTCCCACGAAAGGCGCGGCAGCAGGCTCACGGCGCCGCGCTCGAAGCCGTTTCCCGCGCCTTGCCAGACGATCATTCCCGTGCCGATTCCGTAGGGCTGCTGACCGGCAGAAATCTCGAAGTTCAGCTGATCGGCGGGATTGCGCGTTCGGACGCCGCCATAGGCTTTCTCGACCAGCACAGCGCCTTGGTTCTTCTGATCGAACGGATCGACGCCGAGTGTACCTGAGAAGCCGACGCTAAAGCCGCCAAACAGCTCCCATCCCTGAGAAGGGCGCAGCGCGATCTCGAAGCCAGGAGCGAACCAACCTTCAAACCAACCCTTTCTCCGCTGGTACGTCGATCCAGGTGTAAGCGAATCTAGCCCGTACCACGTCCCCGATGAGCCAAACGCGCCCATAAGCACGGCAAGCTTGCCCTCTAGCCGCACATTTTCGTTGTCCACCAGGAGCAAGGGATTTGCAGGGGGCGGCACACCTTCCGCGCCGGCAGTGGTACCTCCAGAAACAAATCCGGAGAGGCCAAGAAGCAGCGCGCGGAATGCAAGTGAGCGATCGACCATAGCTAAGCGGCAGCGCCTCGCTCTCGACGCGATCGATAAACTCTCTACCGTCGCCCACTTTGGCGATGGCTGGTATCGTAGCAACAATCCCATCACGATCGACCGCAGGGAATTTGCTTTCAATCGTCGTGACTCTACTTATCAGTCAGAAGTCGTGCAATCCGTCGGTCATTGAGTGCATGCGGCAAAGCTACTCACTACGGCATGGACTGCTCCTACCGTAATACCCGTTGATTCTGCACTAGCGTTCGAATTTGCAACTCGAGGATTACGAATGGACGGCAATCAAGCCGATGCTGCCGAACAAACCGCGTGGCGTTCCCCGGGTAAACGACCGACGTGTCCTCAGTGAAATTTTGGGGTCTTGCGCCAACATTCCGAAAAGTAATCGCAGCGGTCCGATCTGCTTCAGCCCCATCTCCTACCGCGCTTGCAACGAGCGGTTCTTTAATGGGCAGTATCGTCGTGTGACGACACGCTACGACAGGCTGGCCGCCAATTACCCTGCTTTCGCTCAACGCGCATCCATCAGATTGTGGCTGCGCCTTAATGAGTCCGCGTCCTAGTCTTCTGACCCGGTGAAATCGGGATTCGCAGCACGGCCGGCTGTCGCACGGGCGGCTTGCTTGGAAGGCTTGATCGTCGCCGAAAAGTACAGTGCGAGTTCGAGGATGCCGTACATTGCGAAGACCATCAGCGCCTTGATTGCTTCGTTGGTCATCTGAATGTCCTCCAACAATTGATCTCGACTAACGTTGGGCCATTTCGGTCGGTGTCTGCACGAGGTGAGCCTGATGAACATGTCTTGCGCTCAGCGGGCTCAATTCGGATTCGGCAAAGCGGACCGACAGCGTGGCCGCGACGATGGCGATTCCGGCCAGCAATCCGGCAGCGACCACTTTCAGATGCGTTGCCTTCTCCGCAGTGTAGATCGAGTGGTTCATCGCAGGCCTCTTGCCGGTGCGTGCTGGCAAGATTCTTACTAACGCATGAAGCGTCCGACTGAAATTTGGGGGCTTCACCTAAGGTAATATCCGTAGCCGCGGGAGGAGCGAAAACTTGCACTCCCGGAGTACCGGCTCACCACCTGCCTGAGCTGTGCCGGCCGACCGTCATCAGCGGCTTCGCGCGTCGGCTCGACAGAGCGGGTGAGCCCGCAGGCGGCACTCCAGAGGCCCGCGGCCGTGCCGCGTCGGCTGCTAGCGCGGTGCCTGTCGGTCCCGCCCGGTAAAGGCGGCAATCAGCCCGACCAGGGCAGTCACGAGCAACATGGTCACGATGGTCTGGATCAAGCCGAAGTTGAGCGCGTCGCGTGCCACGAACAGCGCCGTAATCGGCGCTGCTATGGCGAAGAGAATACGAACGAACCATCCGAGCATGGCGGCCACGATCGGCAGGAGTTCAGCCAGCGGCCTTCATGTCTTCGGGCGATTCCACATACAACCCGGTGTAGGTATCGACGAAGCAGAGATGGTCGTGAACCTCCTTGACGCCGGCGGTATTCTCGGCGGCGACGATGGCGGCCTGACGTGCCTCGTCGGTGGTGACGAGGCCGTGCAGATGCACGACGCCGTTGCGGACATTCACCTCAAAGCCGATCGGACGCCAGTCCGTGGCCTTGACTGCGCGCGTGATGCGCTCGCGAACGTGCTCATCATCGGCGGTCGGATCGGGAATTTCGTGCAGGAGGCTCGCCACGGCTTGCAGCAAATTCGTGCTGGTGACGATCCCGACGGGCGCCTTGCCCCGCAGGACCGGGACGCGCTTGATGTCGTTCTTCTCCATCAGGTCGACCAGCTCGGCGAGATCGGTGTCTTCCTGCACCGAGACGACCTGCTTCGTCATGACGTCCGCGACCTTGCGGCCGCGCTCGTGAACGAACTCGGCAGCCGAGCGTCCCGGTCCCATGAAGAACTTCAGCCAGGCGGCGTGCCTGCGGCCGGTGCTGATCTCGCTGCGGCGGAGGAAGTCGCTCTCCGAGACCACGCCGACGAGGTTTCCGGCGTCGTCGACGACGGGCAGGCCGCTGATGTGCATTCGGAGCATGATCTTGGCCGCCTCTTCGATCGTCGTATGCGGCGTTACGGCAACCAGGTCCTTGGTCATGATGTGATGCGCGCGCATGTTGTGTCCTCGAATTCGCTGGCGGGTTTCCGGAGTGAGGCGAGGCTGCGACTGTCGCAGCCTCGCGTCGCGGGCCTTCAGGCGGCCTTCACGTTGATGGTCTTGGCCGGCTTCTGAGCTTCTTCGGTCTTGGGAAGGACGACCTTGAGCACGCCGTTCTTGAACGTCGCCTCGATCTTGTCGGAATTGACGCCGTCCGGAAGCGCGAAATAGCGCTCGAAGGAGCCGTAACGGCGCTCGGAGACGTAATAGTCCTTCTTCTTCTCTTCGGTCTCTTCCTTCTTCTCGCCCTTGATGGTGAGACCGCCATTGGCGAGCTTGACTTCGATGTTCTTCTCGTCGAGGCCCGGAAGCTCAACCGTGATCTCGTAGGCCTTCTCGCTCTCCGCGACGTCGACGGCCGGCGCATTGAAATTCTTGGACAGATCGCGTTCCAGTCGGGCGAGCGAGCGGAACGGCCGCTTCCAGAAGCCGTTGCCGAAATCGTCGAAAATCTGGTCGATTTCATTTCTCAGCGCCTGGAACGGCTGCCATGCCTCTCCGGTTGCTGCCGGCGCGGTGGACGTCTTGGTGACAGGTAACTTGGTCTCGGTTGCCATGATCATTGTCTCCTTCGAGGTTGACCATTCCGGTCGTCGAGGAGAATAGCCGTGGCGATCGTGCGTTGGTTGATTTCGCTCAATCTCGGGACTGGTGCGTGCGAGCTTGGATGCGGTGATCGGACAACTGGATAGCCGTGCCCAAGGCTGAGATCCGTGAATTCGCGTCAGTCTCCCAGACATGTCTCGGTCGCGGAGCGATCGAGAGCACGTGGCCTACCAGCCTGGTCTCCTTGGTACCCATTCATCGCCGAGCTTCACGTAGGAGCGCTTCACCGCGGCCCAAGCCGTGCGGTGCGCAATCTCCTCTTGCCGGAGATCCCCGGCATGCGAGGCAAAGGCGTGGTTGAATGCTTCGCGATAGATATCGAGAGCATGAGGCGGCAAGTGGTGCCGCACACCCGCGGGGAGATCGTTGTTGGAGCGATAGGGCATCGTCTCGTCCCCTGCCAGATCATCGCCGGCCTCGGCATCGACGGCTGGTACCGGTCGATCGCGGCAGTTTCGCCGCCGTTACATCGCCATGTCGGGCTCGGGCAACCGATCGCGTTTCGGTTCCGGGATCTCCGTCATTGTGGCTTCCGTCAGAAGAAGCACGCTTGCGACGGACACGGCGTTTTCGAGCGCGGTCCGTACCACCTTCACCGGGTCGACGATGCCGGCTTCCACGAGATCGACATAGACCTTCCGGGCGGCGTCGAAGCCGAAACTTCCCTCGCTGCCGAGCATCCGTGCAACCACGACGCCACCATCGGTCGCGGAATTTTCGGCGATTTGGCGCGCGGGCGCCTCAAGTGCCCGTTTCAGGATCTGCACGCCAGTTCGTTCGTCACCTTCGCAGGCGGCCTCTTCCTTGGCTACCGCTGCGACCGTGCGGAGCAGGGCGAGACCGCCGCCCGGCACGATGCCCTCGGCCACCGCAGCCTTCGTCGAGCTGATCGCATCGTCGAGCGCTTCCTTCTTGGCCTTCATCTCGGCTTCGGTCGGTGCTCCCACCCGGATCACGGCAACGCCGCCCGACAGCTTGGCGAGGCGCTCTTCGAGCTTCTCGCGGTCGTAATCGCTCGTCGTCTTCTCGATCTCGACACGGATTTGCGCGAGCCGCGCCTCGATGCGGGCGCGATCGCCGCCGCTCCCGATCAGGGTGGTATTCTCCTTGTCGGCGACGACGCGCGCGGCGCGACCGAGTTGCTGCAAGGTGGCGCTTTCCAGTTTGAGGCCGATCTCCGCCGAGATCACCTGCGCCCCGGTGAGGATGGCGATGTCCTCCAGCATGGCCTTGCGCCTGTCGCCGAAGCCAGGCGCCTTGACCGCGCAAGCCTTGAGCACGCCGCGAAGCTGATTGACGATGAGAGTCGCCAGCGCTTCGCCCTCGATGTCCTCGGCGATGATCAGAAGCGAGCGGCCGCTCTTGGCGACCTGCTCGAGCAGGGGAACGAGATCGCGCAGGGCACCGATCTTGTGATCGCAAAGCAGCACGCAGGGATCCTGCAACACGGCTTCCATGCGGTCGGCATCCGTGACGAAATAGGGCGACAGGAAGCCGCGGTCGAATTTCATGCCTTCGACCACGTCCAGCAGGGTCTCGGTGGTCTTGGATTCCTCCACCGAGATCACGCCGTCGCCGCCGACTTTCTCGATCGCATCCGCCACCAGCTCACCGATTGCGATGTCGTTGTGTGCCGAGATCGTGGCGACCTGAACCTTCTCCGCCCTGGTCTGCACCGGCTTCGCCATCGCGTGCAAGGCGGCGATGGCAGCCTGTGTGCCACGATCGAGGCCGCGTTTGAGGTCGATCGCGCTTGCGCCTGCGACGACGTTGCGGACGCCGTCCGAAAGGATCGCCTGGGCCAGGATGGTCGACGTGCTGGTGCCGTCGCCGACGACGTCGCCGGTCTTCTCTGCGGCCTGCCGCAGCACCTGCGCGCCCAGGTTTTCTTCGGCGTCCTTGAGATCGAATTCCTTGGCGATGGTGACGCCGTCGTTGCAGACGATCGGTGCGCCCCACGACTTCTGGATCAGGACGGATTTCGACTTCGGCCCGAGCGTGACGCGCACGGCGTCGGCCAGAAGTGACGCGCCGCGCAAGACTTTCTCACGAGCTGCCGAGTGAAACAGGACCTGTTTGTGCGCCATTTCCAATCCCTCTGTCTAGCTGCGGCCGCAGATGCGATTTGCGCCAGTCTGGATGAGTGAGCTGGAGCCGAATTGATCTTGGTCAATCTGCAGAGCACGCTTCCTTGGAGACCTGCTGCCGGAACTGGATAGACCGATGCAAAGTCCGGAATTTGCGGCAGCGCGAATTTTCCAGCCGGTGCGTTGACTTGGCGCAATCCGGAGCTCGGGTGGTGCGGTAGCTTCTGCAAGAATTGAACCTTCCCCAGCGAATCTGGCGGAGTTCGCAACCGCGCACGGTCATGGTCGAGCAGACACTATCTCTTCCGAGGCAGGAGCATAAGGACAGGCCCTGGGTCGCATCCGTGTGGTCAGGAATCCTCGCGCGCAAATGGCTTGTGCTCGCGGTTCTCGTTCTGCTCGCTCTCGGCGCCTGGCAGGGCGTCCGCGTCCTGTTCGGGCCTTCCGTCGTGGTCGACCAGGTCGTGCGCGGTCGTTTGGTCGAAACCGTGGTGGCGAGCGGGCATGTCGAGACGCCGTACCGGGTCGAGATCGGCAGCCAGATTACCGGCACTGTCGCGGAGGTGCTGGTGCAGGAGGGCGAGAAGGTCACCAAGGGGCAGTCGCTGATCTCGCTGGAAGCACGCGAACTGAAAGCGGCCGTGATCCAGGCGCAGGGGGCGGTAGCCCAGGCCGAAGCCCGGATCAGGCAGCTCGAAGAGCTGACGCTGCCGTCCGCAAAGGAGGCGCTGACGCAGGCGCAAGCGACGCTCCTCAACGCCCAGCAGACCTATGACCGCACGGCGCAGCTCGAACGCAATGGCTACGCGACCAAGGCTGCGCTGGATGATGCGCAGAAGACTCTCGATGTCGCGCGCGCCGTGAAGCGCGCGGCGGAATTCCAGGTCTATACCGCCAGTCCCGGCGGCAGCGACTATGTCATGGCGCAGACCCAGCTCAACCAGGCGCGTGCCAACCTGGACACGGCGGAATCCCGCCTGGGCTATGCGACCATCGTGGCTCCTCGGGACGGCGTTCTCATCACCCGCAGCGTCGAGCGAGGCACCGTGGCGCAGCCGGGCAAGGCGCTCTTGGTTCTTGCGCCTTCGGGTGACCTGCAACTGGTGCTGCAGATCGACGAGCGCAATCTCGGAAAGCTCGCACTCGGGCAGAGCGCGCTGGCATCCGCGGATGCTTATCCGGACCGGCGGTTCGCCGCCAAGCTCTCCTACATCAATCCGGGCATCGACATTTCCCGCGCGACGGTCCAGGTGAAGCTGACGGTGGCGGATCCGCCGGAAGAACTGCGTCAGGACATGACCGTCTCGGTCGATATCGAGGTTGCCGCGAAGGACGATGCGAAGGTGCTTCCCGTCCGCTCGGTTCATGACATCCTCTCCGGACAGCCCTGGGTTCTGACCATCGAGGGTGGCCGGGCGGTCAAGCGCCCGGTGAAGCTTGGCTTGCGCGGCAACAGCAACATCGAGATCGCTGCGGGACTTGAAGCCGGTGACGTTGCCATTCCGCAAAGCTCCGGCATGGTGCCCGGACAGCGGGTGCGGGCCGTCCTGCCATGAATCGCTGGCTGCCATTCGAATGGATCGCCGCGGTGCGCTTCCTGCGCGAAGGGAGACTGCAGACCATCTTCATCATTGGCGGTATTTCGATCGGCGTCGGTGTCATCGTCTTCATGTCGGCGATGCTCGCGGGCATGGAGGCAAATTTCATCAGGCGCGTGCTGACGTCACAGCCGCAGATCCAGCTCCTCACGCCGGATCAGGTCGCGCGTCCCCTGCGCAACGCCGCCGGCGTGATCGAGGATGCGGTAGTGCAGCGGCCGAGCCAGCGGGTGATCTCGATCGACCAGTGGCCGAAGATCCGAGCCCAGATGCTCGCCATGCCGGAAATTACCGCGGTCTCACCCACCATCACGGGATCCGCGCTGGCCATCCGCGGCGACGCCAGCCGGGCGGTGACGTTGACCGGCATCGAGCCGGACACGTATTTCAACATCGTCAAGGTGCCGGACTACATAGTCGCCGGCAGCGCGCGGCTGACCAGCGAGGACATCATCATCGGCACCGAGCTCGCCAAGAATCTCGGCGCCACCGTGGGCGACAAGCTGAATCTTCAGGCGGCAAGCTCTGCCAACCGGGTGCTGACGATCTCCGGGCTGGTCGATTTCGGCAACAAGAGCGCGAATCAGCGGGTCGCCTTCATCGCATTGCGGACCGGACAATCTCTGCTCGGCATGATCGGGGGCGTCACCACCATCGACCTGACGATCAAGGACATCTATGCGGCCGAAACCATCGCTAGGCGGATTCAGGCCGCGACGGCAGTAGAGGCCGACAGCTGGATTGCCACCAACGCGCAGTTCTTCACCGCCGTCCAGGCGCAGATCTACACCAACACCTTGATCCGTGTGTTTGTCGGCCTGTCGGTAGCCTTCGGCATCGCAGCCGTGCTCATCGTGTCGGTGATCCAGCGCTCTAAGGAGATCGGCATCCTCAGGGCGATGGGTACCTCGCGCGGCCAGATCCTGCGGGTGTTCCTGCTCCAGGGCGGGCTGCTCGGCTTTGTCGGCTCCCTGTTCGGCGCGGCGATGGGCGCTCTTGCGCTGATCTATTGGCACGCCGTTGCCCGCCAGGCTGATGGAAGCGAGTTCTTTCCGCTCATCCTGGAGCGACGTCTCTTCATCTATACGGCGGTGCTCGCCACGGTCACCGGGCTGTTGGCTGCGACGGCGCCGGCGCTGCGCGCCGCGAAGCTCGATCCGGTGGTGGCGATCCGTGGCTGACGCGATTCTGAAGCTCGAGGGCGTCCGGAAGGCCTATAATGTGGGCCTGCCAACCGAGACCGAGGTGTTGCACGGCATCGACCTCGAGCTCGATCATGGCGAGTTCCTGGCTCTGATCGGCCCGTCCGGCTCTGGCAAGAGCACGCTGCTGAACATCGTCGGCCTGCTCGATCGGCCGACGTCCGGCCGGCTCCTCATCAAGGGGCGGGATACGGCGTTGCTGGGTGACGACGAACTCACGCACCTGCGGGGACATACCATCGGCTTCGTGTTTCAGCATCATTTGCTGATCTCGGCCTTCACCGCCCGAGAAAACATCATGATGCCGATGCTTGCCGATCGCGGATTTCCCAGCGCGGAGATCGCAGCCCGGGCCGATCATCTCCTTGCCGAGGTCGGGCTGGAGAAATTCGGAGACAATCTCGCCAACAACATGTCCGGTGGCCAGCAGCAGCGGGTGGCCGTGGCGAGGGCCCTAGCCATGAATCCGGATCTCGTGCTCGCGGACGAGCCGACCGGCAACCTCGATACGAAGTCGGCCGATGCCGTCTTCGAGCTGATGCGGCGGGTGAATCGGGAGAGCGGCACGAGCTTCCTGCTCGTCACCCACAATCTCGACCTGGCGCGCCGGTGCGACCGCATCATCCAGGTGGTCGACGGCCGGATTGCGCAGCATTGAGGGCCGGCGCAACCGTCGAGATGCGCCTCAGCTCCTCGCGCAATTGCGGATGCTTGCACGATAGCGTGATGGTCGTGGTGTTGACCTGAATCAAGCAGAAGGCGCCGTTGCCCATTACCATTCGTACCGCAGCCGAGTGCCATGGGAGAGCAGAGTGGAGTCCGATCAAGGTTCACGAAAGCAAGCCATGTTCATGGCCGCTATTCTGGCAGGCGGCATGCTGCTCGCCATGCTGCAGTTCGGCCTGTCGACGTACAGCTCGGTTGAAACCATTCCCTACAGCCAGTTCGAGCAGCTGCTCGCCCAGGACAGGATCGCCGAAGTCACGGTCGGCTCGGATACAATTCAGGGGAAGCTGAAGGAGCCGCTTCCGAGCGGAAAGTCCGCATTCGTGACCGCGCGGGTCGACATGGCTTTGGCCGACAAGCTCGCAATCAAAGGCGTGAGCGTGACCGGCATTCCCGGCGCCGGCGCGCTGCAGACCTTGCTGTCCTGGATCTTTCCCGTCATCGCCTTCTTTCTGATCTGGTTCTGGATCGGCCGCCGCATGGGCGGCGGCCAGGGCCTGGGCGGGCTGATGGCGATCGGCAAGTCCCGCGCAAAGGTTTATGTCGAGAAGGACATCAAGGTCACCTTCGCGGACGTCGCCGGAGTGGATGAGGCGAAGTTCGAGCTCCAGGAGGTTGTTTCGTTCCTCAAGGACCCCACGAGCTACGGTCGATTGGGAGCGCATGTGCCCAAGGGAATATTGCTGGTCGGACCGCCGGGCACGGGAAAGACCCTGCTGGCCCGCGCCGTGGCCGGAGAGGCGGGCGTTCCGTTCTTCTCGATCTCGGGCTCGGAGTTCGTCGAGATGTTCGTCGGCGTCGGCGCAGCGCGCGTGCGCGATCTGTTCGAGCAGGCCCGCAAGGCGGCACCGTGCATCATCTTCGTCGACGAGCTCGACGCGCTCGGCCGCAGTCGGGGGCCGCTGTCATTCGGAGGTTACGACGAGAAGGAGCAGACGCTCAATCAGCTGCTGTCCGAGCTTGACGGCTTCGACCCCAGCGCCGGCGTCATCCTGCTGGCGGCCACCAACCGCCCGGAGATCCTGGATCCCGCACTGCTGAGGGCGGGCAGGTTCGACCGGCAGGTTCTGGTTGACCGGCCGGACAAGAACGGTCGCGTTGCCATTCTCAAGGTTCACGTCCGCAAGATTCAGATGGGCAAGGACGTCGACCTCGACAAGGTGGCGGGACTCACGACCGGATTCACCGGCGCCGACCTCGCAAACCTCATCAACGAAGCCGCGATTGCGGCGACCAGACGGAGCGGAGAGGAGGTCACGTTCGACGATTTCGTCACTGCCATCGAGCGGATCGTGGCCGGCATCGAGAAGAAGAGCAGGGTGCTCAGCAAGGACGAACGGCGCAGGGTCGCCTATCACGAGATGGGCCATGCCCTCGTCGCGGCCAGTCTGCCCGGCGTCGACCCCGTGCAGAAGGTCTCGATCATTCCCCGCGGGATCGGTGCATTGGGTTACACCATCCAGCGTCCAACCGAGGACAGGTTCCTGCTGACGATCGAAGAGCTCAAGAACCGCATCGCGGTGCTGATGGGCGGACGCGCATCGGAGCGCCTGATTTTCGACGGTGCAATCTCCACCGGCGCCGCCGACGATCTTCAGCGCGCGACCGAGGTCGCGATCGAAATGGTGACCAAATACGGCATGGACGAGACGGTGGGGCAGCGCACCTATGCGCCCAAGCCGCAGGCGTTTCTCGGCGCGGCGCAGGACAAGATCGTTGGCGCCGCCGAGGCGACCGGCCGCGAGATCGATCTCGCCGTCCGCAACCTGATCGAGGAGGGCGACCGCCGCGCCCGCGACATCCTTCAGCGGCGGCGCGCTGACCTCGACGCCGGTGTGGAGCTGTTGATCACGAACGAGACGGTGACGTCCGAGCAGTTCGCGCCGCTGCTCGGCAAGCGTAGCGAGGAAAGCAAGCCGGTTGCCGCGTGACTGCAGCGCGCGTCGACGGCCGCGGCTTGCCTTGCAAGAGTTCACATCGAGCCTGCGAGGCGATCAAAGTCCGCGCGAATTGATCTTCCTGCGCAGGCGATGACACGTATCTTCCAGGAGCGTCTGAAGATTCTCGAGGTTCAGAAGCAGCTCCTCTGCTTGTCGCCGTTCTGGCGTTCCGAAAGCGAAACCATTGCGCAGGGTCGCGACGTGCTCCACGCGCTTGCGTCCGGCTGCGGCCCGATGTTCGAAGAACTCGAGCTGCTCCAGATCCTGTCCCAGCCCGTCCTCTTCGGCGATGAGCAGCTTGGTGATTGCGCTTCGGCGGTCAGGCACGAGGTCGGTGTCGTTCAACAGCGCGATGTAGTGGTCGATATTCGCTCGAACGATGTACCGATGCATGGCGCACTTCCCCCGGCATTTGCCGGCAAATATTACCATTATAGGGGCGGTTTGCGAAGATGGTCCTTATCGAGGTAGGGATGCACCTATCAAAATACCGTGGGCGAGGCTAGGTCATGCGCAATTGATCTCCGGCGAACGAGGCGTCCAGCTCCTGTCGCGGCAGATCTGGCTTGATCCGGATCAAGCCTCCCGGTTCCCGGCCCCTCTAAGGTGCGGTTCGCGTGACCCAAACGGGGTTGCGCCGTAAAGTCGCCGCCGAGGTCCATCCCCCATCTCGGCGGCCCTTTTTTCTCAGAATGATCGATTTCAACAGAGCCGCGCGAGATCGCGGGAAAGAGCCGATGCTGACCTACTATTTCGATATGAAGGACGGCGTGCCCGTCCGGGACAGGTCGGGGCTGGAGCTTGTGAGTGATGGCGCCGCCATTGCCCATAGCAAGAGCCTTGCCGAAAAGGTGCGGAGAGAAAAGCCGACGGGTCATCCCGAGCTCCAGATCGTCGTCATCGACGAGAGCGGCCGGGAAGTTCACCGCGAACAAATTTATCCAAGTGCGGTCTGAGCACCGGTAAGGGATGGCAGACCGTATCGTTTCAGAACCGCCTTTCAGCGTGGGCCGAACAGCTCCTTGAGCAGGCCGCCAAACTGACGTCTGGCCGCGAGCGGGACGACCTGCTTGCTAAGATTCGTCGGGCCGATGTCGCAGCTCTCCTCGACAAATGGGTCAACTCTCGGGGGCTTCAGCCACCGAAGTAGGTTGCTTTGCCTCCAGCTGAGTGCGGCTCCGGTCGGTGCGCTGTCGCCTTCACGCGCGGTATCAGCCGAGATCGACCATCTCAGGCGTCAGGCTCCGAGATTGCCAGCCGTTTGGCAACGTTCGCCGAGATCAGATAGGCAGCTGCGATGGCAACTATCGCCGCAACTATTCCTCCTGAAAGCGCTGTAAAGCCGAACAGCCCCCTCCACGGACCGAACGCAAGCGCGAGCCCGGCGAAAAGGGCGCCGACCGAGGTCGCAATCAGGATATTGTGCGGTCGGTTTGCGCGCCACGGCAGGCGCCGAGACCGGATGACGAAAATGACCAGGATCTGTGTGAATATCGATTCCACGAACCACCCGGTTCGAAACAGTGTCGCATCCGCCTCGAACACCCCAAGCAGGACCACGAAGGTGATCGCGTCGAACAGCGAGGAGGCGATACCCATGACGATGGAGAAACGGAGGATGCTCCTCATGTCCCACGTCTCCGGCCGGGCGACATCTTCGGGGTCGACCTCGTCGAAGGGAATGCCGATTTCGGAGAGGTCGTAGATCAGATTGTTCAGCAGGATTTGCAGGGGCAGCAGCGGCAGGAATGGAAGCACGATCGACGCCAGGGCCATAGAGAGCATGTTGCCGAAATTCGAGCTCGTTCCCATTCGGACGTATTTCAGGATGTTTGCAAAGGTCCTGCGGCCTTCGCGCACGCCTGTGGCAAGGACGGAGAGATCGGGAGCCAACAGGATCAAGTCGGCGGCTGCACGGGCGACCTCGGTCGCGCCCGTGACGGAGATGCCGACATGCGCAGCGTGTATCGCGGGGGCATCATTGACGCCGTCTCCCATGAAACCGACGACATGATTGCGGTGCCGGAGCGCGGCGATGATCCGTCGCTTCTGATCGGGGTCGATCCGGGCGAACAGATCGACATCATCGACCCGCGCGGCGAGCGCGGCATCGGTGAGCTCGGAGATCTCGGCTCCGGTCATCACGCGTCCGGACGGAAGGCCGACCGTTCGCGCGACATGCGAGACCACGGCGTCATGATCGCCCGAGAGGATCTTGATCGTCACGCCGAGCGAGGTGAGTGCCTCGATCGCCGAGGCCGCATCCTGCTTCGGCGGATCGGCGAAGACACAGAAGCCGATCATGGTCAAACCGGTCTCGTCTCCGACCGCAATCGTCTGCTGCCCGGCGGGAATCGACCTGACGGCGACGGCAAGGAGCCGAAAACCATCCCGGGCATACCGAGCCTGGATATCGGCCATTTTCTGTTGCCATGCGGCGTCGAGCGGATGGGTGAGGCCGTCGATCTCCACGGCAACGCAGCGGGCCAAGATGGATTCCGGAGCTCCCTTTGCGATCAGCATGTGTTCGTCGTGCCGCGTGACGAGAACGGACAGGCATCTCCGCTCGAAGTCGAACGGGACTTCCGAAAGCCGGACCCAGCCGTCCGGGCCGTCGCGGCTCGCCGACAAGATCGCGTCGTCGAGAGAGCTTCTGACGCCGGTCTGGAATGTGCTGTTGAGGCGGGCGAAGTCCAGGACGCGATCGCTGGACCGGTCTTGGGGATCGATATGCGCCTCCAGCGTGATTCTCGCTTCTGTCAGCGTGCCGGTCTTGTCGACGCAAAGCGTGTCCATTGCGCCCAGATCGTGAATTGCGGACAGCCGCTTGACGATGACTTTCCGCTCCGCCATGCGCAGCGCGCCGCGAGCAAGGGTCACCGTCATCACCATCGGCAGCAGCTCGGGTGTCAGGCCGACGGCGAGCGCGACCGCGAAGAGGAAGGACTCCATTGCGGGACGTTGCGCGACGAGATGAGCCATCAGCACGAACAGCGTGAGGAAGAGTGTCAGTCGAAGGATCAGCAGTCCGAGCCTTTGAACGCCCTCCTCGAGCGCGGTCGGTGGCGCGCTGGCGGCCATTGCCGAGGCGATCGCGCCAAAGCGTGTCCGGCCTCCGGTCCTCACGACCAGCATCTTGCCGCTTCCGCCGACGGTACTGGTGCCCGCGAACAACGCGTTGGTGGCGTCCGCCGGCAATGCCGCCGAGCAGGGCGCGGCCGTCTTGAAGGCGGGAAACGGCTCGCCTGTCATCAATGCTTCGTTGACCTGCAATTCCTGGGCATCGAGGACGACGCCATCGGCCGGTATCAGATCGCCGATGCGGAGTTTCACGACGTCGCCGGGGACGAGAGCCGTCACCGACATCGTCACTTCCCTGCCGTCCCTGATGACGTCGGCCTGAATCGCGACGGATTCCCGCAACGCTTCCGCCGTCCGCTCGGCGCGATGCTCCTGGAGGATATCAAGCGTGATGGAGAGGGACAGTACGGCTGCGATGATGGCAAAGCTGCCGATATCGCCGCTCAGCCCGGACACGATTGCCGCCGCCAGCAGCATCGCGATCAGGGGATTCCAGAGGCGGTGGCCGAGCTTGCGCAGGGCTGACCGGCTTTGCGAGGCATCCGCGCGGTTTGCTCCGAAGACGGCGAGCCGCCGGCTCGCTTCGGTCTGTGTCAGTCCGTCCGGACCCGAGCCCAGCGTGCGGCAGAGCTCGTCCTTCGGCGTTTGCCAGAATTCGGCGGCCAAAGCCTTGGCCGGAATGGATTGCTCGGTCATGGGGAGGGCGCCGATCTGACAGCTGGACCAGGCGAAGGTAAGACGGCGCTCAATCCTTGGGTTGATGCGGCTCAACTCCGCCTCGGGCGGATGCGCGCACGAACCGGATTCACCTCTCTTGAAGGGAGAATGGTGCGCATCGAAGATGCGATCCGGGTGAGGCACGCCCGCCGCGCGCGCAGCTATGCGGCGCTCGGCGCATCATTTCTTCCGGCTGGCCGCCGGCGGCGAGAATATCTGGTTGGCAGGCGGTTGCCCGCCCGCGGGAACGGTGATGGCAATGAAGCCGCGGCCCATCGAGGTGTGGCAGACGTTGCAGCCGTCGGTCAGCACGCGCATGGAAGCTGCGAACTTGCGCTCGTCTCCCGTCGCGATCGCGTCGGCGACCGCGAGCAGCGGCTCCTTCATCGTGGTCACGTTGCTGACGGGCACCGCCGGATAGAATATGGCTGCTTCCGCCAGGCTGTTGGTCAGCTGCCGCAACTCATATGCGGCCAAGTCCCAGTTCTTCGCCTTGCCCGCATACCAGAGCTTGAGATGCTCAATCTGCGCCATGCCCATAACCTCGACGAGACGCGGCGCTTCTTGTTTGGCGCTCGGGGAGGCTGGAAAGTCGGACTGGGCGATCGCGGAGGTGACCGCACCAGCCGACATCGCGAGAACCACGTACCATTTTGTCAGCGTCATCCGAGCATTCCCTGTCAATCTCGACCTTTACTAGCAGGGCTGCGTTCTCCGCCCTTGCGCTGAATCAAGCTTCGCCTTCCCGCTACGCGCGGTGCACCCACGAGTGCTCAATTCAGCTTTCCAAGAAGTCTTCGGATGATCTTCCTCAAATTGTCGGCGTACTCTTCGACGACCTGGCGCCTTTCGGCTGACGGCGAAAGCTGACGATCATCGTCTTCGTCAGCCGGCGGAGTGTCCGTCCGGGATTTCCCGCGGATGATGGAGGCGATCGGCTTTGTCACTTTCACGGGAATCTGGCCTCGGGATAGACTGCGCGCACTGTTCAAAAGCCCGATCTGCACGGCTCATTCATGGACGCCCGGCGCCGCGCTAGATTGCTGCAACGGACCACTCGCTGCGACTAGGGGCGCGAGGCCTTCGGATCGCACTTGGGACAGCGGCCGTCGGCGGCAGCTCCGAGCTGACGGCTGAGCTCGCCCCTGAGAGCCTCCTTGTCCCATTTCGTGCCGTCGCTCTTGACGATTCGCTTGGCGCGTTCGAAGGCGTGGCTCTCGGCCGCGTCGTCCCCGATGCGGACGATGACGTCGTCGTGGAAGGGGCAAACAGTCGTGGCGCGGGTCGTTTCCAGTGCGTAGCGCACGGCGGCGGCGAGATCGTCGGTGTGAATGTCGGCAAGCATGGCGGCTCTCCTGATCGCTTACTCCTTCGCCCAGGCCATCCCTACAGGTCGACGAAAATCGGCCCCGGGGCTCCCTGGGAGCGCCGAGGCCGATTGGTCGCCTGGTTCTTTCGCCCAGGGGCTGAGCTCATTCCAGCAAACCCGCGTTGCCGTTGCTCGTTCCATCGAACCCTCCGGCGGAGCCGCTCTCCGGCCTGCTCCATGCTCGCGGTTTCTGCATCCAGCTAGGGAAGCGGTGCCCGGCCTGTCTTACGAATCCGAGCTTCGCTCCTGTCGGTAACGGGACCTCAGAAAGCGTTCCCGATGCCGATACAACGCTATAATCAGGGTCAGAAACATGGCTTGATCCAGCTCAAAGAACGCAATCAGATATTCATGTCCCTGAGGTGCTGACGATTGCGCAGCACGATCTGCCTCGCACCGGAAAAGCCGAGAATGCCTTCGCTATGCAGCTGCGACAACGCGCGAGAAATCGTCTCCAGCGTCAGCCCGAGATAGTCGCCGATATCCCGGCGGCACATCGGGAGCGCCAGCATGCCGGCGCCGGCCAGCCGCCGATCCATTTCGAGAAGGAACGCCGCAACCTTCTCCATGGCGTTCTTGCGGCCCAGCAGCAGCATGTGGTTCTCGGCGTGATTGAGCTCCGCGGCGGTCATGCTCCACAATTTGCGCGCAACCTGGACGTCGGTGGTCGCGGCCTTTTCCAGCGCAGTTCGCTTGACGAGACGCACCGTCGTATCGACGATCGCTTCCGCCGCGAGGCGGTGGGTGGCTCCGGATTCCAGGCCGAATACGTCGCCGGGCAGATGGAACGACCCGATCTGACGCCGGCCGTCCGACAGCAGCTTGTATGTTCTGACTGAACCCGACACGACCTGGTAGACGTATTCGGCCGGCTCGTCCTCCCCGAAAATCTCTTCATCCTTCTGGTAGGAGAACTCACTCGCGATCAATCCTGCCAGGGCTGCGAATGAATCGGCCACGCGGGACGCCTGCGCGGTCTTGGGACGAAGCGGCTGGTTGACGTCGAGGGCGGTGGTCAGCATCGGATTCTCCTTCTGATGGAGCTCAATTAAGCCAGCCGGTCAGGTCTGGATATTTCGGGAGGATTCGTAGGGCGATGTCCTTACGTAGATGTCCGGAGCGGCCGCGGTTCGATTGCGCCGAACATGAGGCCGCACCGGCGCATGCCCTGCGGCGGGACTCATTTCAGCAACCCGATGTATTCGGCGAGATCCGCGACCTCCGCCCTGTTCAGGGACATGTTCGGCATGTTCGGATGCGGGACGAGAAGCAGAAACGCGAGCCTGTTCTGATCGAAATCGGGTGTCTTCGCGAGATAGGTAAACGGCGGTGCCTGATCGGAGGCGCTTGCTTGGCCGCTCTCGATGAGGTGGCAAGTTGCGCACCACCGCTTTGCGATGTCTTTGCCGCTGAGGGGATCCGCGCCGAGGCTCGGGGCGGTGGATCCGATGATGCAGCACACCGCCGACAGCAATCCGATGATCTTCGACATGCGATGTTCCCTGAGCTCCGCCGCGATGGCTAGGGCGCCACCTGGTGGAATGAACGCCGGCCGAGATCGTTCCTGCGGGCGCTCGGTGTCCGCGCGGGTCCGTTCAGGACATTTGCGTAGGTGTTGGCCCGCAATTTCAATGCTGCAACGACGGGCGCATATGGGGAGCATGGAGCGCAACATCATATTCAAGTGCCCCCGCACCGGCATGAACGTGCAGCACTGGCTACCCGGCACGATGGCGGACGCCGCGGCGACCCACGTCTCGGTCCGATGTCCCGCCTGCGCTTCGTTGCATTTTGTCAACATCGCCACCGGCGAGATGTTGAGCGAAGGCGTCGGTCAGCGGCGTCATCGACGTTCATCCGACGATCCCCAGTCGCGCGTGCCGCGACAAGCGCTCGTTTCCACCGACGGCTGAGCACGTCCGCGCCGTGCCTTGCGCTGGCGGGTTCATCCGGCACAACGCCAGAGATGCCCATCGCTGCCGAGCAGGGTCCTCTCCGCATGGCCCCCGCGTTGACCTGGGTCAAGGCGAACTCGGTGAGGTTCGACACGTTGTTACGTCACAACCAGCCGGAGGAAGCACCATGCGATGCCGAACCATTGCTGCAGCGTTCCTGTTCGCCGCCTTGGGCCATACGGCTCTGGCTCAATCGCCCGCGGAACATGAGTCCCATCATCCAGGGCAGGACCAGGCGCCCGCGTCACCGCAGGCAAGTTCTCCGGCAAACCAGTCCACGGAGCGACGCACGACGCCGGGTGGAGATATGATGGGAATGGTGGGGCACGGGATGATGGGGCAGGGAATGAAGGGACGCGGCAAGATGGGCGGTGACAGGATGGAGCCGCCGGTCGTGTTCCGCATCGTCTTCGCATTGATGGACGCCGACGGTGACGGCAGCGTCTCCTCGCCGGAGTTTCAGGCCGCTCATGAACGAATATTCAAGGCGATGGATAGCAGCAAGGATGGGAAGCTCACCCTCGAAGAGATGATGGTGTTCATGCACAGCAAGAGCAACGTTCCTCAACAATAGCGGAAATCGAAGGACGGCCGCGCCGAGTTGCCTGAAATGGCTTTTGCGCCGGCCCCGTTCCGGCCGCCGCGCAGCCGTTGCTCCGGCCTCAGTTCGCAGCGATTGAGATGAAGCGGCTCGATCGGCGAGGCTGCTTGCGGAGGAGTGCCATGCGTATCCAGCAGCGGAGACCAGGCCGTGTCGTTTGATCGGGTTCTGCGATGGTCTCTGGTCGCGATTGCAATCGCGGGATTGACCGCAGGTACCCTCGCGCGCGCCGCGGGCCGGCCTGATCTGGCCGACTTCGCCTGGGCGCTCGGCACGGTGCCGGTGATCGCAGGACTGGCGATCTCCATTGTCACGGATCTTCTGCGCGGCCGCGTCGGCGTGGACGCGATCGCGCTGCTGTCGATGAGCGCGGCGCTGGCGCTGGGGCAGCCGCTTGCCGGCGCCGTGGTCGCGCTGATGTATTCCGGCGGCAACGTGCTGGAGGAGATCGCGGTCGCCCGGGCGGAGCGGGACCTCCGGTCGCTGGTCGATCGCGCACCGCGGCTGGCACATCGCAAGTCCAGCGAACGGATCGAGGATGTTCCGATCGAGGACGTCGCGGTCGGCGAAGAGCTTCTGGTGCGGGCCGGCGAGATCGTTCCGGTCGACGGAATCGTCGGCTCGGCGTTCGCCACCATCGACGAATCCGCGGTGACGGGCGAACCGATCCCGGTTGAGAAGACACGCGGCAGTGCCGTTCTTTCCGGCTCGCTGAACGCGGGAGAGACCTTCCAATTGACCGTGACCGCGGTGGCCGGCGAGAGTACCTACGCCGGCATCGTGCGCATGGTGACGGCGGCGCAGACGGCGAAAGCCCCCTTCGTGCGGCTGGCCGACCGCTATGCGCTGATCTTCCTGCCGGTGACACTCGTCATCGCCTATGTGGCATGGCACATCTCCGGAGACTTGACCCGCAGCCTTGCCGTGCTGGTGGCGGCGACGCCTTGCCCCTTGATTCTGGCCGCCCCCGTGGCCTTCATCGCCGGTGTGGCCCAAGCCGCGCGGCGTGGCATCCTGGTCAAGGGCGGAGGCGCCCTGGAGGCACTGGCGCGCGCACACACGGTGCTGTTCGACAAGACCGGCACCCTGACGATCGGCGGAGCGCGGTTGCTGTCCGTGGAAGTCGCGCCAGGAGAGGATCCGGATGAGGTTCTCAGGCTCGGGGCCTCGCTCGAGCAGGCCTCGCATCACGTGGTTGCGAAGGCGGTCGTCGCTGCGGCCGTCCAGCATGGCCTCGAGCTGGCGCCGCCGGAACATGTCAGGGAGACCATGGGGTCTGGCCTGAGCGGTGTGATCGACGGACGCCAGGTCACGGCGGGCTCACGCGAGATGTTTCGCTCGCATATCGAGCCGTCGTCGTGGGAGCTGCGAGCGATTCGGCGTGCCTCATGGCGCTCGGCCCTGATCGTCTTCGTCGCGGTCGACGGTCGTATGACCGGTGCGCTGCTGCTGGCGGACGAACTGCGGGCGGATACGCCACGCGCGATCCGGCTGCTGCGAGATGCCGGGATCGCACGGATGGTGATGGTCACGGGCGATCGCGCCGCGACGGCGCAGGCCATCGGAGCAGCGCTCGATCTCGATGCCGTGCTGGCCGACCGTGTTCCTTCCGACAAGGTGGAGGCGGTGCGTAGCGAGCAGCGGCTGCATCCGACCATCATGGTCGGCGACGGCATCAATGACGCCCCGGCGCTGGCGGTGGCCGACGTCGGCGTCGCACTTGGCGCGCGCGGTGCAAGCGCCTCGTCCGAGGCGGCAGATGTGGTGATTCTCACCGACCGGCTCGATCGGGTCGGCGAAGCGATCATGATCTCGCAGCGGGCGCGACGCATTGCCATGCAGAGCATATTTGCCGGCATGGGATTGTCGTTGGTCGCGATGATCGCCGCAACCGTCGGCTGGCTTGACCCCGTGCCTGCTGCGATCGTGCAGGAGGTGATCGACGTTGCCGTCATCCTGAACGCGCTGCGCGCCCTGGCCCCGTCCCTCGCCAGGAGCGGCCCTCGCATCACCGCGGAGCAGGGGCGGACATTGCATCACGATCATCAGGCCCTCTTCAAGGACCTTGACCGCTTGCGGCAGATCGTCGACGCGCTGGACGATGTGATGCCTGAATCCGCCGCTGCGATGATCGGCGAAGCCCACCGGCTGGTTCAGAGCAGCGTCGTGGCTCACGAACGCGAGGATGAAGACAGCGTTTATCCGAAGCTCACGAAGGTGCTGCGCGATCGCCACGGGCTCTCTGCCATGAGCCGTGCACATCGCGAAATCCTGCATCTCGCGCGGTTACTCGCGCGGATCGCGGAGGATCTGCCGTCGGAGAAGATCGACCGCTATCTTGTACGAGACGCTCAGCGCGTGATCGAGGCGATCGAGACGCTGGTACGCATGCACACTGCTCAGGAGGAGGACATCTACGAAGCCGTGGTGTCTCCGGCTTAGCAACCACAAAAGCCGGGACCGGGCTGCTCCTGCTGCTGATTTCGATGAAGGGTTGAGTCAGCTCAATGCAACGCAGCTGGATCGGTCCATTGTGCCCGGCAGTTCGTCGCGTCGCTATCGGCATGAGAGAGGCCACATGCAGAATCTCAAGCGAGCCTTCTGGGGCAGTCTGGCGGTTCTGGTCCTGCTGTGGCT
Source organism: Bradyrhizobium sp. in8p8 (assembly GCF_000426845.1). GTDB lineage: Bacteria > Pseudomonadota > Alphaproteobacteria > Rhizobiales > Xanthobacteraceae > Bradyrhizobium > Bradyrhizobium japonicum_C. Next base: position 134,434 of record NZ_AUGD01000007.1, read on the forward strand.
GGTTGCGGAACCCCAGCCGTTGGGGCCCGGCCCCTTCTTCCCGCTTCGCCAGAGAATGGTGCAGTTGAGCGGCATCCTGGCCATGGGATGCATGAGCATGGCGATGGTTCTCGCGCTGCGACCGCGCTGGCCGGAGGCCTGGCTGGGCGGTCTGGACAAGATGTACCGCCTGCACAAATGGTTCGGCATCGCCGCTCTGGCGACCGCCATCGTCCATTGGCTCTGGGCCAGCGGCCCGAAATGGGCAGTCGGCTTGGGGTTGCTGGCGCGGCCGGAGCGTGGGCCAAGGCCGGCGATCGGGAATTCGGTCGAGGCCTTCCTTGCCGGCCTGCGTGGTCCGGCGGAGGGGTTGGGCGAGTGGGCCTTCTACGGCACTGTGGTGCTGATCGCTCTGGCGCTCATCCAGGCGTTCCCATACCGGCTCTTCTACAAGACCCATCGGCTCCTCGCGATCGCGTATCTTGTGCTGGTCTTTCACGCGGTGGCGTTGATGAAGTTCAGTTACTGGATGTCGCCGCTTGGAGGCATCGTGGGGGCACTGCTGGTCGGCGGCACGTGGGCTGCGGCTGTTGCGCTCATGCGGCGCATTGGCGCCGGGCGCCAGGTCAAGGGCAGGATCACCTCGCTCAAGTATTATCCCGGCGTCAGAGCAATCGAGACCGAGATCGAAGTGCCTCATGGCTGGCCGGGCCATCGACCGGGCCAGTTCGCTTTCGCCACGTCGGACATTTCGGAGGGCGCCCACCCTTACACGATTGCCTCCTGCTGGAGCGCCGAGTATCCCAGGATCACCTTCATCACCAAGGAGCTCGGGGACCACACCAGCCGGCTGCGCGAGATGCTCCGTGTCGGACAGGAGGTGAAGGTAGAAGGCCCCTATGGTTGCTTCACTTTCGACGATGACTGCTCGCGTCAGATCTGGATTGGCGCGGGCATCGGCGTCACGCCCTTCGTCGCACGCATGAAGCAGATGACCCTTCGGAAGGATGCGCCGAACTGCTCTGTGACGCAGCCCGTCGATCTGTTTCACGCCACGGCCGATGTCGACGAGGAGGCTCTCGGCAAGCTCGCGGCGGATGCGCGGTCAGCCAATGTCCGGCTGCATGTTCTCGTCGACGCGCGCGACGGGCGATTGACCGGCGAACGCATTCGCGAGGCCGTGCCGGAGTGGCGTAAAGCCAGCGTCTGGTTCTGTGGTCCAACGGCGTTCGGTGAAGCGCTCAGGCGAGACTTCAGCGCGCACGGCTTTCCTGTCGAGCAGCGGTTTCATCAGGAGCTGTTCGCGATGCGATGACCGAGGTCGCGCGCGCATTCCGCTTCCCGAAGCCGGCATGGTGCGTCTGCACGCTCGCGGCACCGGGACCGGCCGGCGCATGCCCGGTCCATCCGGCTGACCTTCCCCGCCACCCGGCAGGGCGGTCCGCAGGGGTGCGACAAAAATTTCCGCCGGGCCCTCTTGAACAGAAATCGACCTGTTCCTAGGTCGTTTGCCGCCCGGGGGCCGGTTCCGGACCCGGATTTTGGACATCGCTGAACCTACGCAAGGAGGATGTGCATGCATTTCCGCCCGTTGCACGACCGTGTGCTCGTGCGCCGCATCGATGCCGAGGAGAAGACCACAGGGGGCATCATCATTCCCGACACCGCCAAGGAAAAGCCGCAGCAGGGCGAGGTCATCGCTGTGGGGCCGGGCGGGCGTAACGAGCAGGGCCAGCTCGTGCCGCTCGACATCAAGGTCGGCGACCGGGTGCTGTTCGGAAAGTGGTCGGGCACCGAGGTCAAGATCGACGGCGAGGAGCTCTTGATCATGAAGGAAAGCGATCTTCTCGGCGTGGCCGAACAGGCCGGCACGCTGAAGAAGGCGGCGTAACTGACAGTCATCGAAAGGAAAGGAGTTTAGCAACATGGCTGCCAAGGACGTGAAGTTCGCGACCGAGGCCCGCGAGCGTATGCTGCGGGGCGTCGACACACTGGCGAATGCGGTGAAGGTCACGCTCGGTCCAAAGGGACGCAACGTCGTCATCGAGAAATCGTTCGGCGCGCCGCGCATCACCAAGGATGGCGTCACGGTCGCCAAGGAAATCGAGCTCGAGGACAAGTTCGAGAACATGGGCGCCCAGATGGTGCGCGAGGTCGCCTCCAAGACCAACGACCTCGCCGGCGACGGCACCACCACCGCGACCGTGCTGGCCCAGGCCATCGTGAAGGAGGGCGCCAAGGCTGTCGCCGCCGGCATGAACCCGATGGATCTCAAGCGCGGTATCGATCTTGCCGTGCAGGCGATCGTGACCGATCTGAAATCGCACGCCAAGAAGATCACCTCCAACGACGAGATCGCGCAGGTCGGCACCATCTCCGCCAATGGCGACACCGAGATCGGCCGCTTCCTGGCGGATGCCATGCAGAAGGTCGGCAACGAGGGCGTAATCACGGTCGAGGAAGCCAAGAGCCTGCACACCGAGCTCGAAGTGGTCGAGGGCATGCAGTTCGACCGCGGCTACGTCTCGCCATACTTCGTCACCAACGCGGAGAAGATGAGGGTCGAGCTCGAAGATCCCTATGTGCTGATCCACGAGAAGAAGCTCTCCGGCCTGCAGACGATGCTGCCGCTGCTTGAGCAGGTCGTGCAGTCGGGCAAGCCGCTCCTGATCATTGCGGAAGAAGTCGAGGGCGAAGCGCTCGCGACGCTGGTGGTCAACCGTCTGCGCGGCGGCCTGAAGGTTGCCGCGGTCAAGGCGCCGGGCTTCGGCGACCGCCGCAAGGCCATGCTGGAGGATATCGCGATCCTCACCGGCGGCACCGTGATCTCCGAAGATCTCGGCATCAAGCTCGAGAACGTCACGGTGAAGATGCTGGGCCGCGCCAAGAAGGTCGTGGTCGACAAGGAGAACACCACGATCGTCGACGGCGCCGGGGCCAAGAAGGACATCGAGGCGCGCAGCCAGCAGATCAGGACGCAGATCGAGGAAACCACCTCGGATTACGACCGCGAGAAGCTGCAGGAGCGCCTCGCCAAGCTCGCCGGCGGCGTTGCGGTGATCCGCGTGGGCGGCGCGACCGAAGTCGAGGTCAAGGAACGCAAGGACCGCGTCGATGATGCTCTGCATGCGACGCGGGCTGCGGTCGAGGAGGGCATCCTGCCCGGCGGCGGCGTGGCACTGCTGCGCGCACTCAAGGCGCTCGACGGTGTCAAGACCGCCAATGCCGACCAGAAGGCCGGCGTCGACATCGTGCGACGCGCCATCCAGGTGCCGGCGCGGCAGATCGTGCAGAATGCGGGCGAGGACGGCTCGGTCGTCGTCGGCAAGCTGCTCGAACACGAGACCTACACCTGGGGCTTCAATGCAGCGACGGGCGAATACCAGGACATGGTCCAGGCCGGCGTGATCGATCCCGCCAAGGTGGTGCGCACCGCGTTGCAGGACGCAGCCTCGGTTGCTTCGCTGCTCATCACGACCGAAGCGCTGGTCGCCGACAAGCCGAAGAAGACCGAAGCGGCAAGCGCGCCTGCGATGGACTTCTAGAGAGGCGCGGGCCCGGCCTGACGGCCGGGCCCGCTGTCGATGAGCTATGCTTGATCGATTTGGATCTGTTTCGAAACGAAAGGAGGATGAGATGATCAAGGATCGTGCTTTCTCCGCTCGCGGGGAAACCACCCAGAAGACGTTGCGGCGCTTCGCCGCCTTGGCCGTCGGGGCCGGCCTCTCTCTCGTGCCCTTTGCGGCCCTTGGGGCCGAAAGCCCCGGCTCTGCCGCCAGGACCGCGGATGCTTTCGAACGGCTCGCCTTGCCGCCGATCCCGTACCTGGAGACGATGCCGTGGTCGAGCTGGGAACGGGGCGGCCCGACCATGAAGGTGGACACATTGCTCTCGCCGATCCTCGGGCCATCCGGAATCCGGCTCGATCTCACGCCGCCGGATCGGAGCGGTCCGGAGCCCGCGATGAGCTGAGACGGCGGAGCGGCCAGCGGCCGCTCCCGACATCGCTCCGGCGAAAGGAGGGATGAACAGATGAAAGGCATTGTCGTTGCCGCTCTCTTGTTGGGGATGGTCAATACGCTCCAGGCCAAGGAGGCGGACTACCCCCGCGGCGAGGTGCGAAGCTTGGCTAAGCCCGCCCGGCAGCTTGCGACCAGTTCCGACGCAACGTCGGCAGGCAATGCTGAGAACAGCCGTCCGAATCGGCGCCGAGGCGGGGAGCTCTCGCCCGGTCGTATCGTTCCCGACATCTGCACCGGATGCTGACCGGCCTTAGGCCGATCAGCATCTGTTCGGCGCTCGTCTCTTGTGGTGGCTCGACACAGGCGCAGCTTCGGCTGCACGCATGTTTGGTTCGTGGATGGACGATTATCGTGATCTCGTCAGCGCGGCTCTTGCGCTGTTTTGTGCCGGCGTGATGTTGGTGGCCGGCCATCTCTTGCTCGAATGGCACGCCGGACATGCCGCTCCGGGCACCGGCGTCGATGCGCCCAGGAGCGAAGGCGCGCCCGCGCCGCTCATCTCGAACGGCTCGTCACCAGACAGGAAGGTGATCGAACTCCCCGCAGAGATCAGGCGCAAGCGTGCTGCCTGAGGCAGCCTTGCGCTATGGCGCGTTTTGAAACGCCGGCGCGAAGCCTAGATGGCCCGCAGTCCTTCCTGGGGCATCTCCCGGATCAGCGCATCGATATCGCCCTGCTCGAGCGTCTCCTTCTCCAGCAGCTTCTTCGCGGCGCGGTCCAGGATCGGCCGCCGCGTGCTCAGGATACCCTGAGTGCGCTGGAAGACCTGGTCGACGATGGCCTTGACCTCCTGGTCGACCGCGGCTGCCGTCTCTTCCGCATAGTCGCGCTCGCGCGTCGGATAGGGCCGGTCGGCGCTGGCGAGGAAGTTGCCGGGATCGCGCTCATACGCGACGCTGCCCAGCCGCTCGGACATGCCGTAACGCGTCACCATGCTGCGAGCGATGTCGGTGACGCGGCGCAGATCGTCGGCCGCACCGGTGGACAGATGCCCGAACACGATCAGCTCCGCGGCGCGGCCGCCGAGCAGCACCGCCATCTTGTTCTCCAGCTCCTCCTTGGTCATCAGGAAGCGATCTTCGATCGGCCGCTGAATGGTGTAGCCGAGCGCGCCGACGCCGCGCGGGATGATCGAGACCTTGTGCACGGGATCGGTCCCGGGCAGCGAGAGCGCGACCAGGGCGTGGCCCATCTCGTGATAGGCCACGATCTCGCGCTCCTTGGCATTGAGCAGGCGGTTGCGCTTCTCGAGGCCCGCGATCATGCGCTCGACCGCATTGTTGAAGTCGCTCATGCTCACCGCATCGGCGGCGCGGCGCGTCGCCAGCAGCGCCGCTTCATTGACGAGATTGGCGAGATCCGCGCCGGTGAACCCTGGCGTGAGCGCAGCAACGGCGTCTGCGTCCACACCCTCGGCCACGCGCACCTTCTTCATGTGCACCTTGAGGATCTCGATGCGGCCTTTCTTGTCGGGCCTGTCGACCAGCACCTGCCGGTCGAAGCGTCCGGCGCGGAGCAGGGCAGGATCGAGGATTTCGGGCCGGTTGGTGGCGGCAAGGATGACGAGCCCCGAGCGCGAATCGAAGCCGTCGAGCTCGACGAGCAGCTGGTTGAGCGTCTGCTCCTTCTCATCGTGGCCGCCGGCGAAGGGGCCGATGCCGCGGGCGCGGCCGAGCGCGTCGAGCTCGTCAATGAAGATGATCGCCGGCGCCTTCTGGTGGGCCTGCTGGAACAGGTCCCGCACCCGCGCCGCACCGACGCCCACGAACATCTCCACGAACTCCGAACCCGAGATCGAGAAGAACGGCACTCTGGCCTCGCCGGCGACCGCTTTCGCCAGCAAGGTCTTGCCGGTGCCTGGCGGTCCCACCAGCAGCACGCCTTTCGGCATGCGGCCGCCGAGCCGGCCGTAATCGGTCGGGTTCTTCAGGAAATCGACGACCTCGCGAAGCTCGTCCTTGGCCTCATCCACACCGGCGACATCGGCGAAGGTGACCCCGGTGTTGGACTCAACATAGACCTTGGCCTTGCTCTTGCCGATCGCCATCAGCCCGCCACCGATCCCGCCTTGCGCCATGCGCTGGCCGATGTACCACCACAGGCCGAAGAACAGCAGCACGGGCATCACCCACGATAACAGGTCGCGCAGAAACGTGCTCTCGATCTGCCCGGTGAAACGGACGTTGTACTTCTCCAGCTCCTGCGCAACGTCCTGGTCGACGCGCGTGGTGACGAACTGTTTCTGGCCGCCAGGCAGCGGCTCCTTCAATGTGCCCTGCAAGGTGCGGTCGGAGATGCCGACGGCGTCGACTTTCCCCTGACGTAGCAATTGCTGGTATTCGCTATAGGGGATCACCGCGATCTGGTTCGCCGCCGAGATCAGATACTGAATCAGGAAGACCGCGAAGATCGCGGCGAGCGCGTATCCGAGATTGAAACGAACATTCTTGTTCATGCGAGATCCAGATCCGATGGTGTTGCGCGGGCGGGTCGCCGAGGCACGTCTTGGCGCGCTCGTTCGGGCCCGGTACGGGTCCGGACCTGCATCATATCCTCAGAACTTCTCCTTCTGCCTTCTGTTCCCTGGCGCGGCACGCGCCCGCAGCGGGAAGCGTCCGTGGGAGTAGTCAGGCAAACGGAGGCTTAGGCAGCGATAAGGCCCGGCTGCAGGCCGGGCCTTGGCTCAAGCCTACCAGGGATACCAGTAGGGGTACGCCGCCGGATAATAGCGGACGGTCCGGTAGTATCCGGGGCCATAATAATAGCGCGGCGGACCATAGACCGGCGCATAATAGACGGGAGGTGCAGCCGCGGCGGCTAGCGCTCCGGTGAACAGGCCGAGCGCGACGGCCGGACCGATGCCCGGGCCTCCCCAGTGATGATGATGGTGGCCCCGCCAATGGGCCGAAGCCGGCGCAACCGTTCCGATGAGGAGCGTTGCTGCCGCGGCGATTGCAAGAGCAAGCTTTCTCATTTGACTTCCCTCGATTCCGCGCCCGCGCAGCGCGCGGGCTTCTCGATCCTCTGCATGAGTTTCGTTTCGCCGGACGCCTGGCCCGGCAGCATTCGAACTTAGGATCGGGGCGAACGACTTCAAGTCTCCTGCATGCCTTCACGGGCCCGACGTTTGGTCGCAGTGCGCGGGGCCATCATCTTCCTTGCCGGCCTTTGCTGGGTGCGAGCCCCCGCGCCACGGTTGCGGCTACGCTCATCATGACAGTGGTCATTGCGACGACGCGCGAGCCAGCTATCCCAACGCTGCCGACAGCTTGTGCATCACCCGATCGAGCACCTTCGCTTCCTCGGTGGTCAGCACCGCCAGCAGCTCCGCCTCCCGGGCCAGTGCGAACGGCACGATCTTGCGATAGAGCGCGCGGCCGGCCGGCGTCAGCGAGACGATCAGCTCGCGCCGATCGTCCGCGTGGTGCTTGCGGCTGACGATGCCGCGCGCCTCCAGTCCCTGGACGGCGCGGCTGACCTGCATCTTGTCGAGCGTCGTCAGCGGACCGATCTCCTTGGTCGGAATATCCGGACGTGCGCCGAGAATGGCAAGCACGCGCCATTCCTGCCGTGTCAGCGCAAAGCGCTCGGAATAGACCTCGGCCACCGCCAACGATACCTGCTCGGCCAGGCGAGCCAGCCGGTACGGAAAATATTGCTGCAGGTCGAGCGCGCGACCGTCCTGCGCCGTCCTGCGCCCGGTCGCTTCCCTGCCTCGCGCTTCACCCGAATGTCCCGTCATGCTGTCCGCCCCGCCGGTCCAGCCGGCAGATTCTTCCGCGCCGGTTGATCCAGATCAAATTCAAGAGATCGTAACATCTGATACGAATTTCGCAACCGCAAGTCCAGGGAGCGAAACGTCATGAAAATCGAGAAGATCCATCACGTCGCCTATCGCTGTGTCGACGCCAAGGCCACGGTCGAGTTCTACAAGAAGGTCATGAACATGGATCTTCTCGGCGCCATCGCCGAGGACCGTGTGCCCTCGACCAAGGCGCCGGATCCCTACATGCACATCTTCCTCGATGCCGGGAACGGCAACATCCTCGCCTTCTTCGAGCTGCCGAACTCGCCGCCGATGGGCCGCGATCCCAACACGCCGGACTGGACCCAGCACATCGCCTTCCAGGTCAAGGACCTCGCCGCGCTCGAAGAGGCCAAGGCGCGCGCGGAGGCTGCCGGCCTCGACGTCGTCGGCGTCACCGATCACACCATCTTCAAGTCGATCTATTTCCGCGATCCCAGCGGCCATCGCCTGGAGATCGCGGCCTGGACCGCCACGCCCGAGCAGATCGACCGCATGAAGTCGGTCGCGCACGAGATGGTCGAGGAATGGTCGCGCACCAAGCGTCCACCGCGCCACACCGCCTGGATGCACGAGAAGGAGTTCGCGGACGCGCATTGATCCTTGGCCGTGCATCAGGAAGCGAACATGAGCTACATCTATCCGAAGTTCGGCTATCGGCGCTCCCAGGAGCAGGCCGATTGTGTCGTGAAGCGGCATCCGATCGTGGTGATCGGCGCAGGTCCCATCGGCCTGACCGCTGCGCTCGATTGCGCGGCGCGCGGCCAGCCCGTCGTGGTGCTCGATGACAACGACACCGTCTCGATCGGCTCGCGCGCGGTCTGCTATGCCAAGCGTCCGCTCGAGATATGGGACCGCCTCGGTTGCGCGGCGCCCATGGTCGAGCGCGGTGTGAGCTGGAACGTCGGCAAGGTGTTCTTCCGGGACCAGCTGTCCTACCAGTTCGATCTGTTGCCCGAGGCCGACCACCAATGGCCGGCCATGATCAACCTGCAGCAATATCATCTGGAAGAGATGTTGGTCGCCAGATGCAGGGCCAATCCGCTGATCGAGCTGCGCTGGAAGCACCGTCTCATCAGCCTCAGGCAGGCCGCCGACCATGCGACGCTGGCGGTGGAAACGCCCGACGGCATCTTCTCCATGGAGGCGCAATGGGTGATTGCCTGTGACGGAGCCAATTCCGACGTGCGCAAGATGGTGGGCGCCGAGTTCACGGGCCAGTTCTTCCAGGATCGCTTCCTGATCGCCGACGTCGCCATGAAAGCCGATTTTCCGACCGAGCGCTGGTTCTGGTTCGATCCGCCGTTCCATCCCGGCCAGTCCGTGCTGCTGCACCGGCAGGCGGACAACATCTGGCGCATCGATTTTCAACTCGGCTGGGAGGCCAATCCCGAGGAGGAAAAGCGGCCCGAGCGCGTGATTCCGCGCATCCGCGCCATGCTCGGGGCGGATACCGAGTTCACGCTCGAATGGATCTCGGTCTATCAATTCGCCTGCCGGCGCATCGACAATTTCCGCCAGGGCCGGGTGCTGTTCGCCGGCGACGCCGCGCATCAGGTCTCGCCCTTCGGCGCGCGCGGCGCCAATACCGGCGTCCAGGACATCGACAATCTGGCCTGGAAGCTCGCGATGGTGCTGCGCGGCGAAGCCTCGGAAGCGCTGCTCGACAGCTATCACGAGGAGCGTGCGTACGCCGCCGACGACAACATCCTGAACTCGACGCGGGCCACCGACTTCATCACGCCGAAGACGAAGCCGAGCCGCTATTTCCGTGACGCGGTGCTGGAGCTTGCCCGGCATCACGGCTTTGCGCGGCCGCTGGTCAACAGCGGCCGTCTCTCGACGCCGACCCCTTACGTGACGTCGAGTCTCAACACGGAGGACCACGACGCTGTGACGGGCGGCATGCGGCCCGGCACGAATGCCGCCGATGCGCCCATCTTGATGGATGGCAAGCCGGCCTGGTTCCTGCACTGTCTCGGTGATGGCTTCACGGTCGTGGCGTTCGGCGAGGTGAGCGACAGGATCGAGATCGCGGCAGGGCCGTTCGCGGCGAAGCTCGTCGTCGTCGGCCGCGACATCGAGGATCCCACAGGTCTGCTCGCCCAGCGCTACGGCGCTTCGCCGGGGACCACCTACCTGTTCCGCCCCGATCAGTATGTTGCGGCGCGCTGGAGCGGCTTCGACGAGGCGAAGATCGCCCGGGCGATGCTGCGCGCCTCGGGCCATGACACCGCCGACCGGACGGAGCTTGCGGCATGATGCTGAACCTCTCACCGAACATCGCCGATCCCGACGACTTCTACGCGGAGCTGATCAACAGCCAACGCGACCTCGACGAGGAGCAGGCGTTGCGCATGAACGCCCGGCTGATCCTGTTGCTCGCCAATCACATTGGGGACCGCCAGGTGCTCACGGAGGCGATCGGCTGCGCCCGCACCGGCGGCGTCTGATCCGCGGGACGCCGCCTCGCCGATAGGAGATCCCGAGAGCCACCGGCAGCGCCGGCGGCAATGGCCCATGCTGGCCGCGACCTTGCCGTGGCAGCCAGTCCCTGTAATCTGGCCGAAACAACAGGGAAGGAAACCATGGGAGGAGTTCTGGAGGGCGTGCGCGTGCTCGATTTCGGGCGCTATATCGCCGGGCCCTATTGCGCGACCTTGCTGGCCGAGTTCGGGGCCGAGGTCATTCGGGTCGAGAAACGCGACGGCAGCGAGGATCGCTTCGTGGCGCCGGTCGGCGAGAACGGCGAAGGCGCGCTGTTTCTCCAGATCAATCGCAACAAGAAGTGCATCACGCTCGATCCGATGAAGCCGGAAGGGCAGGAGGTGATGCGCCGGCTCATTGCGACCGCGGACGTCGTGGTGGCCAATCTGCCGCCGCAGACGTTGCGCGCGATGAAGCTCGATTACGACTCGCTGAAGGCGATCAAGCCCGACATCATCCTGACCACGGCCACCGCGTTCGGCGGGCCGGGACCCTGGTCCGACCGTGTCGGCTTCGATGGCATCGGTCAGGTGATGTCGGGTGCGGTCTACATGACCGGCGCGGGCGATCCGCCGTACCGGGCCGCGGTGAACTGGGTCGATTTCGGCACCGCGCTGCATTGCGCCTTCGGCACGCTCGCGGCGCTGATCGAGCGCGGCAAATCCGGACGCGGACAGATCGTCGAGGGCGCGCTGCTCGCAACCGCCTTGTCCTTCACCAATGCCACGCTGATCGAGCAGGCCGTCATCAACGTCAACCGCGTGCCGACAGGCAATCTCGGCCAGACCTCGGCGCCCGCCGACATCTACCGCACCAGGGACGGCTGGGTGCTGTGCCAGGTCACGGGCCATCCGCTGTTCAAGCGCTGGACGAGACTGATGGGCGAGGAGGAGCTGTGGCTGAACGATCCGCGCTTCGCCGACGACATCAGCCGCGGCAACAATGGCCGCATCATCAGCGAGCGGATGGCGCGCTGGTGCGCCGAACGCACGACGCAAGAGGCCGTCGACGCGCTGGGCGAGGCGATGATCCCGACCGGTCCCGTGCTCTCGCCGCAGCAGGCGCTGGATCATCCGCATGTCCGCGCTGCCGGCTTCATGCAGGAGGTCGACTATCCGGGCCTGCCGAAACAGGCACCGGTCGCCCGCGCCGCGGTTCGGCTGTCGGAAACGCCGGGCGAGATCGCGAGCCGCCCGCCGACCCTAGGCGAGCACACCGATCTCGTTCTCGCCGCGCTCGGCTACGACAAGGCGGAGGTCGCGGCGCTCCGGCAAGGCGGCATCATCTAGCGTCACAGCAACTGCTTCAACGCCTTTGCATCGGCCGGTGCGGCGCTCTTCTGGTCGTTGTCGAAATAGACGTAGACGTCGCAGCCCTGCCGCTTCCAGGATTTGATGCGCTTGGCCCATTGCGCCAGCGTGGCCTTGGTGTAGTGCCCGTGATAGCGTCCGCCCGGCCCGTGTCCGCGCACATAGACGAAATCCGCCGTGCGCTTCCACGGCGCCGGCGCATCGTGATGGTCGGACAGGCACAGCGAGATGTTCTCGTCGGCCAGCATCCGCAGGATGCGCGGCTGGTACCAGCTCGGATGCCGGAATTCGAAGCTGTAGCGGCGCTTCCGCGACAGCAGCTTGAAGAACGACGCGAGGCGGTCCGCGTTCGCTTCGAACTGCGGCGGCAGCTGGAACAGGATCGGGCCGGCCTTGCCGCCGAGGTGCGAGATGCGGTCCTCCAGCAGCTCGAGGCTGTTGACGGAGCGGTCGGACAGGCGTTTCCAGTGCGTGATGAACTTGGATGCCTTCCAGGCGAACACGAAATCCCGACCGGTCTGCTCCCGCCATCCCTTCACGGCCTCCGGCGTCGGCGTGCGGTAGAACACCCCGTTCAGCTCCGTCGTGTCGAACTGCCCGGCGTAATAGCGCAGCTGCTCCTTCAGCGTCACGCCCTCCGGAAAGAACGGGCCTCGCCAGGAGGCGTAATGCCAGCCGGAGGTTCCGATCAGAACGCGCGCCATGATTCACGTGCCATCCATTGTCGTCTTCCGGAAGGGAACGCCCCTGGGGCCGATACGTTGCTCGTGAGCTTGATCAACGCAGGACCGGAACCGATGTACGCGCTGTTCGAAGGCGACAAGCAGATCGGCGATCCCTTTCCCACCGAGAAGGAAGTGTGGGAAGCCGCCCTCATCGAGGGGATCGTGACCGATGTTCCCGTTGCGGACGAGGAGGGCGGCCGATTGTTGCCCGACGGCTACCATGTCGAGCGCCTCGAGGAGACGTTCGAGCCGCGGCCGGATTGGAAGCTGCCGCGCGAGATCTCCTGAATATTCTAGTTCGACGCCAGCGCCGCCTTGGCGACCTCGGCCATCCAGCCGGAGGCGACCGGGAGGATCGCATCGTTGAAATCGTAGCGCGGGCCGTGCAGCTCCGCGCCGTCGCGCAACGGCCCGTTGCCGATCCAGACGAACGCGCCCGGCCGCTGCTGCAGGTAATGGGCAAAATCCTCGCCGGCCATGCTGGGCGCGAGGTCGCGCCGCACGGGCGCCTGCACCTTCTCCGCGGCAATGCGCGCGAGCTCCGCTTCCGCTGGCGTGTTGATCACCACGCCCACGCCCCAGACGATCTCGGGCGTGACCTTGACGCCGAAGCTGGTCGCAATGCCGGCGCAGCTGCGCTCGATGCCGTCGAGGATGGCGTCCTTGACCTCTTCGCGATGGTAGCGCAGCGTGCCGCGGATGGTGACGCGTCCGGCGATCTGGTTCGGTGCGGTGCCGCCCTCGATCGTGCACAGCGACAGCACGGCGGTGTCGAGCGGATCGACGCCGCGCGAGACGATCGATTGCAGCGCGACGATCAGATGCCCAGCCGCCACCACTGGATCGCGCGTCAGATGCGGCATGCCGGCATGCCCGGCATGGCCCTCGATGGTGATGGTGATGCGCCCGCCGGAGGCCATGACGACGCCGTCGTGCACGGCGACGGTGCCGGCGGCAAGGCCCGGCCAGTTGTGAAAGCCGAATATCCGCTCCATCGGAAAGCGGTCGAACAGCCCGGCTGCGACCATCGCGCGCGAGCCGCCAAAGCCTTCCTCGGCCGGCTGGAAGATGAAATCAACCGCGCCGCTCCAGCTCGTGTCGGCGGCGAGCAGCGCCGCGGCGCCGAGCAGCGAGGCGGTGTGGCCGTCATGGCCGCAGGCATGCATCACGCCTGATGTCTTGGAGGCATAGGGCAGGCCGGTGTCCTCGGTGATCGGCAGCGCATCCATGTCGGCGCGCAGACCGACCCGCCTCTGCGCATGCCCGCGCGTCAATGTCGCGACGATGCCGTGCCCGCCGATGCCGGCCTCGAAGGGAATGCCGAGCTCCGCAAGCTTGTCCTGCACGAAAGCGGCGGTGGCTTTTTCCTGGAGCGATAGCTCAGGGTGGGCATGAAGATGCCGGCGCCACTGGGTCAGTTTCTGGTGCAGCTCGGGGGTCAAGGCAGTGGAACTTTCGCAAGCTCTCGGTTGCCGCTACCATAGCGGATTGTCGGGCCGACGCATCCGGCGAAGGGGAATGGCTCGCGTGCAGCAATGTCGTTTGGTGCCAGCTCCGGAGAAGGTGCGCTCCCTCCCCCGCTCGCGGGGAGGGTTGGGCAGAGGGTGTCTTCGCGTTGGGATTCCCCGAGAGGAAAGAACCCTCACCCGGCGCGCGGGACGATGCTTCGCATCGCCCGGACGCGTCGACCTCTCCCGCAAGCGGGAGAGGTGAGGGACCACTACCCCGCCAGCTTCGCCAGGCCGGCCCAGTCGAAGTTGATGCCGTGCCCGTGCCGGTCAGGCGCCAGCGCAAGCCCGTCCTGCAGCACCAGCGGATGCTCGATGTACCTGTCGAGCCCGAAGCCGTGCGCCTCCAGATAGGAGCGGTTCGGGCAGGCCGCGAGCAGGTGCACCGTGATGTCGTGCGCGCCGTGGCTCGTGACCGGCAGGTTGAACGCTTCCGCCAGCCGCGCAATCTTCATGAAGGCGCTGACGCCGCCGCAATTGGTCACGTCCGGCTCGGGATAGGACACTGCGCCATTGGCGATATAGTTCTTGAACTCCCATAGCGATCGCAGATTCTCTCCCGCCGCGATCGGCACGCCCCCGGCCTGCAGGACGCGCGCGTGGCCGGCGACGTCGTCGGGAATGATCGGCTCCTCGAGCCAGGTGAGGTCGTAAGGCACGAGCGCACGCGCGGCGCGGATCGCTTCCTCGACCGTCCATTTCATGTTGGCGTCCGCCATCAGCGGAAAGCCGTCGCCGAGATGCTGTCGCATCGCGGCGACCTTCGCGACATCCGTTTTCAGGTCGGGCCGGCCGACCTTCATCTTGATGGCGCGAAATCCCTTGGCGAGATTGCCGTCGGTCTGCTTCAAGAGCGCATCGACGGAGAGATCGAGGTCGATGCCGCCGGCATAGCACGGCACGCGCGCGTCGTAACCGCCGAGCAATTGGTACAGCGGCAGCTTGGCGCGCCGCGCCTTCAAATCCCACAGCGCGATGTCGAGCGCGGAGAGCGCCAGCACCGCCGGCCCGCCGCGGCCGCCATAATGCAGTGCCCACCAGACATGATGCCAGATCGCTTCCGTGTCCTCCGCTTCGCGCCCCTCGACCAGCGGCGGGATCTCGCGCCTGAGGATGTCCGCGGTCGCGCCGCCATTGCGGCCGACCGTGTAGGTGTAGCCGACGCCTTCGGCGCCGTCGGCATCGCGAATGCGGCAGGTGATCAGTTCGAACGCGGTGATCTCGCCGTGCGTGGAGTCGGAGAGCGTGACGGGAAGGGGGATCCGGTAGAATCCGGTCTCGATGTCTGCGATGCGCGGCATGGTGCCTCCCTGCTTTTCTTTTGGTTCGTAGGGTGGGTTAGCTAGCGGTTGCGCGAAGCGCAAACGCTTGCGTAACCCACCTCTTCTGTTGCCGTGGATGGATATGGTGGTGGGTTACGCCCCGGACTGCGCGCTGCGCAGCCCAAGGCTAACCCACCCTACAAACCCAACTCACCGCATGGTCGCGAGTTGCAGTGCCAGCGCGCAGGCGCGGTCATATTCGTCGAGATTGATCCATTCGTCGACGGTGTGCGCCTCGTTCTGGCCGGCACCGAAGGTCACGGTCGGAATGCCGTGGCGGACCATCCAGTTGGCGTCGAGGCCGCCATTGGCCGTGCGCACATTCGGCGTGCCGCCGACCGCGGACACGGCCTCCACCGCGCGCTTGATCACGGGCTGGCTGTCCTTCATGCGGAACGGATAATAGTCGGTCTCGGCCTTGAACTTGACCTTGCCGGACTTGCCTTGCGCGTTCGTCACCTTCTTGGCCGCCTTCTCGAACGCGGCCTTGTAGGCCTTGGTGATCTCCTTGAAGAACTTGCCGTCGTGACTGCGGCTTTCGCCGCGCACATGCACGTAGTCGGTGACGACGTTGGTGGCATCGCCCGCCGGGCGGCCTTCGCCGCCGGTGACGGGGCCGACATTGCTGGTGCCCATCTTCGCGCTCGCGCCCTTGCCTTTCACCACCTTGCCGAACCAGCCGCCGGCCTTCACGTCGGCCAGCGCCAGCGCCATGATCATGGTCGCGGAGATGCCGCGCTCCGGCGCGACGCCGGCATGCGAGGCGCGGCCGAATATCTCGACGCTCCAGCGATCGGCGCCGACCGCGCCGATGACGACGTTGGAAGCCGAGCCGCCGTCATAGTTGAACGCCATCACCGGCGAGCCGAGCTCGTCCAGCTTGACGTGGCGCGCGCCGTAGAGCCCGCTCTCCTCGCGCACGCAGAACAGCAGCGTGATCGGGGGATGATCGAGCTTCTGCTTGGCGAGCTCCGCTGCCAGCGTCACCAGCACGCCGCAGCCGCAGCGATTGTCACCGCCGAGCGCGGTCCTGGCTTCGTTGACGATCTTGCGGCCGGATTTCTTCGGCTTGGCGCCGGCGCAGAGCGGCACGGTGTCCATGTGCGTCATGAACATGATGCGCGGCTGGTTGTGCAGCGCGCCGCGGCCGGGCAGGTCGACGATGAGGTTGCCGGTCTCGGTCGGCACCGGGATGCGCGTGTTGGCATCGTCGAGCCGGATCGCCTTCGCCGGCACCCCTGCTTCCTTGAGCGCCGCCGTGAGCTCGCGCCCGATCGCCGCCTCCTGTCCGGTGACGCCTTCCACGGACAGGAAGCGCATGAGGCGGTCGGTGGCGGCTTTGGTGTCGACAGGCATCGGTGATTCCTTTGGCGAGCTGGGCCGCGTCATCCTATGGGGTTGGCGCGGTGTAAGCCAAGAAGATCACCACGCCGAGCGCCAGCATGGCAGCCATGAACAGCAGCACCGCCGGCAGCCCGGCGAGCGCGGCCACCGCGCCGGTGACCGATTGCATCAAGGCCGCGCCGAGGAAGAAGGCAAGGTTGACCGCCGCGAGCGCCTTGCCCGCGGTTTGCGCGTCGACCAGCTGCCTGGACATGCCGAACAGCAGCGGCTGGGCGGAGGTCGCAAGGCCGATCAGCACGAACAGCACGAGGTCGTATTACGGCGGCATCACGGGCACGCCGAACAGCACGGAGACCGCGTAGTGCGGCGCGCCCAGCGCCATCAGAGCCAGCAGCAAGGCGCCTGCCAGATGCGAACCGGCCACCAGAGCGCGGCGGCGGCCGAGCCTGCGATCGATCATGCCGATGAAAAGCGGGCCGACGATCATTGCCAGCGTGAACGCGCCGAGCTGGTTGCCAGCCTCGACCCGCGACAATCCCTTGACGTCCATCAGCCACGGACCGCCCCACAGGCCGCGCAGCACCAGCGAGGTCGCGAGCGACACCAGCGCCAGCGCGATCAGGCCGCGCAAGGGACGTGAGAGTCCGAGCCTGAGCACCTCCATCATCTGCGCGAGCGGCGAGGACTCGTCCTTGTGCTCGGCCGGCTGGTGTGGGACCAGCGCGAACACCGCGGCGGCCACTGCGACGCCGCCGATCGCCGCCATCCAGAATCCGGCGCGCCAGCCGTAGGCGTCCACAACGAAGGCGAGCGGGCTCGACGACAGCAGCATGCCGATATTGCCGATCGAGAGGATCGCGCCCGACCACAACCCGAAGCGGGCCGCCGACAATTGCTTGGCCGCCAGCGTCATCGGGCACATCAGCATGCCGGAGGTCGCAATGCCCAGCAGCAGCTGCCCGACGGCAAAGCTCGAAGGCCCGGTCGCAAACCCCGACGCCATCGCGCCGAACACGGTTCCCGCAAGCAGGCTGAGCGACACCGGTCGCACGCCGAAGCGGTCCATCGCAGCTCCGACCGGAATCTGCGCCGCGGCGAAGGCGAAAGGATAGATCGACGTGAGGCTGGCAAGGGCCTGCGGCTCGATGTCGAAATCCGCCGCCATCAGATCCAGGCTCACCGCGGGAATGGTGCGCAGCAAGGTGGAGAGCATATGCCCGCAGGCGAGGGCGACGAGCGCGAAGATCAGCGCGCGAGTGGCGTGCCCCGCGTCGTGGGCGGCTTTGGTCATGAGCGTCCCGTCCCGAGAAGGTTTCGAGTGGGGTTACAGGATTGAGGGCCAAGTGCCAACCTCGAGGAGCTGATTCCATCCTGCAAGTTGCCGGATTGAAACCATTGCTGATGCTCTCGGAGAGCCCAGGAGTATCCATTGATGGACCGCATGGGCTCACATGGATCGTTGGTGGCTTGTTGAGGGGGCCGTTTTGGCCCAGGGCGCGGCTCACAACGTCCAGCCAAGGGCGGATAGATGCGAGTTGGACGAAGCCACGGTAGTTCCTGCAAGCCTGTAGTAGCACGTCGCCACCGATGGCACTGCCTGAAGCACCGTTCGAAGAGGTTGCGAGCGCGACAGAGATAGGTGGCTAAAGCAGATCGGATCGCTGCGAGTGCTTTTCGGCCGGACGACGTTCATTCAATCGTGGCATGCCGCGCGGCTTATTCGGCAGCATCGGCACAATGGCAAACCATTCATTGTCTGTGAGTTCGTAGCGCATGTTTCGGCCCCTTCCGACTGGTGGCCATGAATCATGGCCCGGATGGCAGGCTCAACTGGTCGCAGTGCATCCGAAAGCGGACCTGTTGTGCTCACCTCGAGTTTTGCCGTTCGTGAGCCAAAGCGGACATGTCACTTGAGAACGCCGTCTCGCTTCATTGCCGACTTCATGTCGGCCATGGTGGCACTCGCGGGAAGGCGTCTCTCTCTGAGAACCCAAACGCCACAGAGCCAGCCCAATCCTCCTCCAATGACGGGAGCGACGATCAACTGCCAAAGTCCAAAATTAAGAACTAGATTTCCCAAGAAGAACCCAAGGGCACCGAGGGCTGCGATAAACCCCGCATAGGAAAAATTGTCCAGTGATCTCACGGGCCACCGATCGGTAGTTGCATCTAAGCTATGTGGGATAACGCCATCTCAATGCGCGGCGGAGAGCGAGCAAACACACCATGACTGCAATGGCGGCAAGCCAAAGGAAAGCTGGAACTGGCGAGTGATTATGAACGTGGGCGATGTACAGCACCAGCGCCAATAGCACGCCGACCAGCGCGTTCGACAACCAGTACAAGGGCGAGCGCAAAATCCCCGCTGCTGCCAATTCAGCACTACGTTCGCGAGCGCGGGTTACGCGCCACCAACAAAAGCCCAAGAACGCAATAGCGACAATCCAGAACATCCCAGCCAATTCGCACGGAACTTTGTAAGCACTCTCTTACTCGAATAGCTCGAATTAGCTCCATCTCGCACCCCCTTGCAGAGCGCGCTTACTTCTCCTTTTGGCCCAATATCGACACAATGCGGCGTTCCTCCATCTGTCGGCTCGCGATGGCAAACCGGACCCGACCAAGCAGCGGAAGATCAACGCGATTGACCCGAAGCGGACATCCACTCGTTCAGTGAAAATTGAGGATGCGGCAATGCCGGAGGTTGACCAGGAGTAATTCCGCAATCAAAAAGACGATGCCCTGGTACGCGTAAAAACACGATCCGAGAATGGAATGCGTAATACTACGTTCGCCTTCCTTCTTACGCTCTTTTTGGCGGCGACCTTCGCGATAAGCTACATTCTTGCATTCGGATCTGGCGAGGCGGCTTGCATAGTTGCTCATACAGTCAGATTGCAGCTGAACGGGATCGAGTATCATATTCCGGCTGCGCTCCAGCCGTACTACTCGCCTGAACAAGCTTTATCAACGCGGGACTATTTCCTGAATAATCTTCGAACCAAGCACTATTGCCAATCTCCGCAGAGCCCGCCGGCGATGGTTAACAGTATTTCCTTTCCAAAGAAAAGTCTGATTGCTTGGGCTGGCGGGGGTACCGACCGTGCTGACCTTGCCGGTATTTTTCCTTTGGCCATCTATAGATCGCATGTCGCGAGCCGCAGTGTTGCAGAAGGTGGCCAACCAACGCCAGGCGGCTTGTTTCGAAAAATCGTGCGAGAGCCATGGTTTGAGCTCACGTCGATCGAGCCCATTTTTTTTGGCTCCCTAGTCACAGCACAGTGCGGTCCCGCTGCTACCCAGCGACCAAGCAACAGCTGTACAATTCGCGGGCGGCTCCGCGACGGATCAGTCGTTTCGCTTGGCGTTCTCGACGTTGAGAAGCCGATCGATGTTTGGCCGCGGATGTTGCGGCAAGTCGAGGCGTTTATTTCGTCAATGGCAGTTGGCATTCGCTAGAACGAGGCGGCTGAGCAAAGACGGCGCTTGCTCGGACAAATTGCGACGTCTTCTTCTGGCCCATCGCCGCCGTATGCCAGGGTCGAGCACATGTCGTTTGTCAGGGTAAGAGCGGACCTCACTTAAACTCGGTCTAACCGTCGCGATTGACCCGAAGCGGATGTGGCCGCGGCTAATGGTAAGGTGGTTCGTGGTTCAACGTATAGAACTTTACCAATTTCCTGGACATATCGTTTGACGTGCTAGAGCCAAGTTAGTGGGGATTGCAGCTTGGTCCATGACGGAGTGGTGGGGATCATGCCGATAAGTAAGATGCCGGATTATCCCTCGTATATTGGCTATTGCCTTCTTTGGCTGGTTGCGGGTTTCGTCGTTTGGCTCTTTAGCATTGCGCTATTCGGGTCTGGACACTGGATCATTGGCGTTATTGCCATTCTCGCGACCATCGCTCTCTACTTCCGTCACGGAATGGCAATTGCAAAGCAGCGTAAACGATGGCTGCGCTTTTCATACGGCGCCCACTACCGGCGGTATTCTCTCCGAGAGCGTTTCGGCACAGCTTCTCTGTTTCGACGTCGTAACGAGAGCTGATCCGGTGCAAATCAGACTTCCGCTTCTGGCCCTTCTCGGGAGTCCGACAAAGACCGCTTTCGCGCCGCTTTGGAGGACGAGCGGACATCACTCACGCCTACTCTTGGCAGCAGATTTCATGAGTACGTACCCTAGTCGGACGCGATCTTCGCCAGCAGCGTCTCCGCGTCACTGATCAGCGCCCGGATCGCCCGCCGCTCAGCGATCCCCTCTTGTGTGAACGCGCCGTGCGTTTCGGCATTGCGGTTTCCCCGCGGCGCACCCGATCCCCGGGCGCCGCCGTGCATGCGGCAGCGGAACTTGCCGCGTATCGCGGGCGCGGAGCAGGCGAAGCCGCCGCGTGTGCGGGCGCCGCAGCGCGGGCTTGCCGACATCGCGTGCGTGTTGCGGATGTGACCGGTGCTCATGCGCTGGCGGCCTGCCCTGCGCCGGCCCATTCGGGGTCGCCGGCTGCGCGAGACGCGGCGTCCGGATTGGTGCCGATCAGATGCGCATGTTGCGTCAGATTGCCCACGATCGCTCGTCCGCCGTCCTGCACCGAGAGGTTTTGCACCGTGATCGCGCTTTCGTCGCTGTTGCGGTGGCGATTCAAGGCTTCGACCTGGGCGGCGAAGGTGCGGGCGAGCCGCGTCAAAGCGCGGGTCACGCCCTCCTGCTGCGGAAGATCGTCGGTGCAGGCCAGGCGGCATGCGCAGCGCATCGCCGCCATGTGCACCGACACCATCTGCGACACCAGCATCGCCTCGATGGAATCCTTCGGGGCGATGCTCCTGATCGTCGAGATCATGAAGGCAAGATTGGCCTCGTCGGGCTTCTGCCCGACAGCGCTGGCCTTGACCAATTGCCTCAGCATGCCGTGCAGCGCATCGCGGTCGGCCGCGCCCAGCGCCTCGGCCAGCAGCCGCTCGCCCGCTTGCGGGTCGGGATGGCTGATCGCGATGCGGCGCTTGTAGAGTTTGACGCGCGGGTTCGCGGCGGGGCTGCTGCCATCGCTTGCCGCGAGCGGCGAAGTGGTGTGGGGCTGGAGGGCTGTCGTCATGTGCTGTGTCCTGTGAAGGCAGGCGCGGACGGCCGTTCGCTGCCGCGCGCGAATGCGAATTCGAAACGTCGATGAAGGGTTTAGGCCGCAACGGCGCCGGGGAGGCTCTACTCGGCAAGGCGGGACGCTTGCGAGTGTTGCGATGATGCCATCCTGCCACTGTTTTGCCCGACGAGTCAAAATCGAATTCGTAAATCCGGAAATGGCCCAATCCTCGGCGCAAGCTCTTGGATCGACGAGGTCTCCTACTGTGCATGGGGTTGTTTTCGCATTTTTTGTTTGAAGACAGCGTTTGCCTGCCGTGCCGCGGAATGCCGGCGCTCAAACGCGATTGCGAAATCCGGCGCGGCCGCTAATCATGCGGTCGAAGGCGCCGCACCAACAAGCATGCACAAGCGGCGCCAAGAGGTCTGGGAGATACGAATGCAACGAACGGCTCGCGTGCTGGCAGTCATCGCCGGATTATGCGCTTTGGTGCTCGCGACAGAGGCTCCGGCGCAGAAATATCCGTCGCGGCCGGTCAAGATCATGGTCGGCTTCAGCGCCGGCGGGCCGGTCGACGTCGTCGCACGGATCGTCGGGGATCGCTTGAGCAACAAGCTCGGCCAGCCCTTCGTCGTCGAGAACCGGGCCGGCGCCAACGGCATGATCGCCGCCGAGGGCGTGGCGCGCGCCGATGCGGATGGCTACACCATCCTCGCCTGCAATTCGTCCACGATCACGCTCAACAAGACGCTGTTCAAGGATATCCGCTACGATCCGCAAGCCGACTTTGCACCGCTGACCACGGTGGTGTCGGCGCCGCTCGTTCTCGTCGTCAATCCCGAGAACCCCAAGACGGCCAACGTCAAGACGGTGGCCGATCTCGTTGCCGCGGCCAAGGCCGCGCCCGGCGCGCTCGCTTACGGTTCGGGTGGTAACGGCAATCTGGCCCATCTCGCCATGGAGCTGCTCAGCCAGAAGGCCGGCATCAAGATGATCCACGTGCCCTATCGCGGCGGCTCGGCCGCCGAGGTCGGCGTTCTCGCGCAAGAGGTGCTGGCGGTGTTCGATCCGCTCTCGGCCGTGCCGCTGGTGAAGGCCGGCAAGCTGCGCGCGCTGGCGGTATCGTCGGCCGAGCGGCTGCCGGCGCTGCCCGATGTGCCCACCGTCGCGGAAGCCGGCTATCCCGGCTTCGACATCTCGTTCTGGGTCGGCTTCTTCATGCCGAAGGCAACGCCCGCGCCGATCCTGGAGACGCTGCACCGGGAGATCTTGGCAGCCGCCAAGGATCCGACGGCCCAAGAAAAGCTCGGCTCGCAGGGTGTCGTCAGCGTGCTCAGCCAGACCGAATATGCCGCGAAGATCGCGAAGGAGACCAAGGAGCTTGCCGAGGTCGTGACGGCGGCGAACATCAAGGCGGAGTAGGGCGCGAAGCGCTATCCGCCGATCAGCTGCTCCAGGCGGTCGAGCAGCGGGCGCTGTCCGGCGTTGATCTTCTCCCGGGCCGCGTCGAGCGCAAACCATTCGGCGCGATCGACTTCCGGAAAGGCCTGCCGCCTGCCGCTGCGCGGCGGCCATTCCATCTCGAACGTGTTGCTGCGAACGCTGCGCACGTCGACATCCAGCTCGGCCGCGAACGCGGTGACGAGCTTGCCTCCGCGCTGCCTGATCTCACCGAGCGCGATCAGCGGCGCGGACGGCTCGAGCCCGAGCTCTTCGGCAAACTCCCGCCGCGCCGCGACTTCCGCGTCTTCGTCGTCGGCATATTCGCCCTTGGGGATCGACCAGGCGCCGAGATCCTTGCTGCGCCAGAACGGCCCGCCGGGATGGACGAGGAGCACCTCGAGCTTGCCGCGCTTCCGATAGGCGATGATCCCGGCACTCTTGGATGGCATTGCAGGTTCCGTGCAGCAGCGCTCCGGCTTTCTCCTCGGAAACGTGGAGCCGCGCAACGGGCGGCTCCGATCACGAACCGGACGGCCGTTCGCCCGATGCGAAGCGAACGGCGCGCGCCTTCGCGCTCTTGCCGGCCGCGCGTGCCGCGATCATGCTGCGTCCCTTGCGCTGGGCCGCCGCATTGTTCCGCAATTGGGTTGCAAACCGCTTGCGCGCACGGTTCGTCGTCGACCGGGCGGCGACCTGCTCGGCCTTGCGAATGATGCTCGCAACCGAAGTCGTCAGGTTCACCGGAACCCAGGCGACGTCCTTGGCCTTGGAGAGGCTGCCGATGCCCTCGCAGGGTGCTTCGCGCGGCAGGTCGATCCGGATCGCGAGCGCCTCGGCGCGCTCGGTCCAGTCTTCGGCCTGGGTGCCGGTGATGATGCGGACGTAATCGCGGGTCTCGCGCGGCAGCTGGCCCTCTCTCGCAAGCCACTTCTGGACGCGGCCCGGACCGGCATTGTAGGCGGCTGCGGCGAGACCGAGATTGCCGAAATCGTCGCGCAGCTTGCGCAGGAACTTCGCCGATGCGGGCAGCGCCTTCATCGGATCGAAGGGATCATCGAGTCCGACTTCGGCGGCCGTACCCGGCATGAATTGCGCGACGCCCTGCGCGCCGGCATGGCTGACCTCGTTGGGCTTGAAGCGGCTCTCCTGCCAGATCAGGCGCGCGAAGAACGGCACCGGAATGCCGCTGGACTCCGCGGCTTCGCGCAGAGCGTGGCAGAGCTTCTCAGTTGGTGAAACCGGTTCCTCGGCGCCGGGCTCGTTCGCGCGCGGCGGCGCGGGTGTTTCCTCATACGCCGCGCGCGCGTTGGCGACGTCGATGGCCTGCACGCTGGCAAGGAAGAGCTCGACCACAGGAACAAGTGGCGAGGCGTGATTGTTCTTGAGAACGGCGGTGTCGGTAGCTGGTGTTTGCCGCGACGTCGACGGATCGAGGTCGCACATCAGAAGCAGGAACGCGGCGCAAGCCGCGACGACAAATCGCATTTGCTGGGACAACCTCGAACTGTGGGGTGAACGGCCAGCGATGCGCCGGCGACAGGAAGTTGTTAACCCTCCGATTGCGGCAAAGCTGCGATCTCGCCGGTTCCTTCGGTGTTACTACGGTGTTCCCAGAGAGAAACTGTCCGCGGGTTTGCAGATCGTCATTTTGCCATTGGGACGAGCGATCATGATGCGATGGATGCTTGGCGTGGTGATGTCGCTGTGGCTGATCAGCCCGGTGCTCGCGGGCAATCTCGATGCGAAAGCGGTGAACGATGCGCCGCGTCCCGTGAAAGAGCCGTCCGCTGACAAGCTCAATCCTGCAGTCGTGAAGCTTCAGGTACTGCTCGACCGCGCGCAATTCTCGCCCGGCGAGATCGACGGCAAGCTGGGTGAGAACGCGCAGAAGGCGCTCAAGGCATTCGCGGAGCAGAACGGCATCGCATTCGACAAGGCCATATCGCAGGAGCTCTGGGACAAGCTGACATTGGCGAGCGAAGCTCCCGTCCTCCTCGACTACAAGATCGACGATGCAGACCTGAAGGGGCCGTTCATCAAGAAGCTGCCCGCCAAGCTCGACGACATGAAGTCGCTAGAGGCACTGGGCTACACCAGTCCGCTCGAAGGGCTCGCGGAAAAATTCCACATGAGCGCGGATCTGCTCAGGGCCCTCAACCCGGGCAAGGCCTTCGACAAGATAGGGGAGACGATCGTTGTTGCAAACGTTCCGGCCCGGCGAGAGCTGCCGCGCATGGTTCGGCTCGAGGTCGACAAGGAGAACGGGACCTTGAAAGCGTTCGACGCAAGCGGCGCTTTGCTGGCGTTCTACCCGGCGTCAATCGGCAGTCCGGACCGTCCGACGCCGAGCGGTACGCTCAAGGTGACCGGCGCGCACGAGAATCCGACCTACCGCTACAATCCCGACTACAGGTTCAAGAACGTCAAATCCAAACGGCCCTTCGACATCAAGCCGGGTCCGAACAACCCCGTGGGAGCTTATTGGATCGGCCTGTCGGCGCAGGGCTACGGCATCCATGGTACGGCCGAGCCCGACAGGGTCAGCAAGTCGGCGTCTCACGGCTGCGTCAGGCTGACCAATTGGGATGCGCGCGTGATCGGCGAGAACGTCAAGCGCGGCACGCCCGTGGTCTTCCTCGAGCCGCCGACGGGTACGTCCTCGACGAGACAGGGCAGCCCCGTACAGAAGCGCGCCTCGAACTAGTCCTTGGGAAAATCCTTGCGCATCGCGATCTCGGCGGCGTCGCCCGGCGACAGCACGGCCTGGTCGAAAGCCGGTTGCGGCCTCGTCATGATGTCGTAAAGCGAGATGCCCTTGACCGGCTTGCCCATGAGCTCGCGGACGCATTCGGCGAGCGTGCCGTTGTAGACGAGATAGGGCGGACCGCGGTCCTTCTGTCGCTCGCCATTCAGCGACGGCCACTTCTTCAGCTCGGCCGGCGCGTCATAGGCGATCGGCGATCCCTCTTTGAACATGCGTATGGTCCCAGCGACTTGGATTCCCGGAGTCCTACCGGCCGCTGGGTAAACATTCGTTAAAGAATTGGTTCAAGTCAGCCGGACACGAAGGCGAGCAGGGTGCCGTTGGCCCTGGCCGGCGGCACGCAGATCGCATCGCCGCTTCGCACGGCAGCCGAACCCAGCGCTCTTTCCGTTGCCGCGAGATCGCCGCTGATGAGCACCAGCGCAGCGCCGCCACGCTCGGAAAGCCCGGCGAGCGGCACGCCGGGATAACGCTTGCCGAGCTGTTGCAGCGTCAGATAGACGAAGTCGGCGCGATCTCCGCCGGAGGGCACGGTGACCGCGCCGTCCGCATCGGCCGTCGGCGTGCGGTCGATCAGCCGGCCGAGATGCGCGGCTTCCTTCGCGGGGTCCGGCGTTGCGATCAGCGTCTGCTTGATCCGCTTCGCCGCATTGGCGTGCTTTATCAGTTCCGGAATCCAGACGGTCTCGCGGGTTTTGTGCTGGCAGGCGAAAATGCGCACGCCGCCGGGCGCCTCCGCGGTCGGCCACAGGAAAGTGCGGAATTTTGCTGCCGAGACCGTGCCATCGGGCAGCGTCACCGGCCGTTCGAAATCGGTCGGGCCGATCGGCTCCAGGCCGCGTGCGCGGATCTCCTCGGCGCCGGCTGCGGAATCGACCGCGGTGAAGGCGATGCGCTCGATACCCTCGCCGTGCTTGTCGAGGAAGGCACGCGCGGGAGCGTTCAGCTCGGTCGCAGCGAGCACGCCGAGCAGCTCCATGTAGTCGGGGTCGAACATGATGGTGTAATTGCCCGTGCCCATATGGACGCTGTGGGTCCCGCGCGGGGACACGGTGAAGCCAAGCTGCCGATAATTCTCGGCGGCCTTGTCGAGGTCCTTCACCATGACCACCGCGTGGTCGATACCGATGACGTTCTTGAGGGCCACTGTTCTTTCCCCGCACGAGCAGACTGACTTTGGCCGCGGCAGCGGCGACGACTCCTCTCTACGATGGATGGGCAGTCAAGTCATTTTTCAATTCGGTGGGGGAAGCCGGTTTTCGCTCCGCGCGAGGCGTCCTCGCGACGACATGCCGCTCATCGAAGAAGTGGCGGATCGCCGGGTTCGGCGCCAGGATGATCGCCCCCGATCCGGTTGAAGGCACACGGCCCCCAGCGCCGCATGGGAATCTGCAAGGCGAAGGACTTGCTGCCGAACGCTTGCGGGTCGGTCGACGTTGACGTTTGCTGGGGGCAAGGCCGGAGGACGACGTGAAGAACAGAATTTGGTCAATTGCGATTTGCGCCGAGCTGCTGGTTGCGGCTGGCGCGCAGGCCGAGCCGGCATTGCAGGGCAAGGATGCTTACGGCGACTGGCGGGCCGACAAGCCCGGTACGGTCAGGCTGATCCGCCCGCAGGATCTGGTGAAGCCGGGCGCTACACGGTCGGTTGCCAGTTCCGCGCGCGTGGTGCCGCGTCCGCGAGACGCCTCTCCCCAGGTGCCGGCTGGTTTCAAGGTCGAACTGTTCGCCGAAGGCCTGCGCGCGCCGCGCATCATCCGCGTGGCGCCGAATGGTGATGTCTTCGTTGCGGAGACGCGGACCGGCAATATCCGCGTGCTGCGCCCAGGCGAAGGCGGCAAGGTTGCGACCAATGAGGTGTTCGCCAGCGGCCTGCGGCAACCATTCGGCATCGCCTTCTTTCCGAGCGGCGACAACCCGCAATGGGTCTACATTGCGAACACCGACAGCGTCGTCCGCTTTCCTTATCAGGCCGGTGATCTCAAGGCGCGCGGCAAGGCCGAGACTATCGTGTCGAGCCTGCCGCATGACGGCGGCCATTCCACCCGCGATATCGTCTTTACGCCCGACAACAAGCGCATGCTGGTTTCGGTCGGCTCGCTCAGCAACGTCGCTGAGGGCATGGGCACGCCGCCGGGCGGACTGGAGGCCTGGTCGAAAGCGCAACCGCTTGGCGCCACTTGGGCGAGCGAGACCGAGCGCGCCGCCGTGCTCGCTTTCAGCCCTGATGGCAAGGAACGGAAGATCTACGCCACCGGTATCCGCAACTGCGTCGGCCTCGCGATCCAGCCGCAGACAGGCCAGCCCTGGTGCTCGAACAACGAGCGCGACGGGCTCGGCGACGATCTCGTGCCCGACTACGTCACCAGCGTGAAGGAGGGCGCGTTCTACGGTTGGCCTTGGTTCTATATCGGCAACAATGAAGACCCGCGCCATGCCGGTGCGCGGCCGGACCTCAAGGACAACGTGACGGTGCCCGACGTGCTGATCCAGCCGCATTCGGCTTCGCTCGCCATGACGTTCTATCAAGGCACGCAGTTTCCGCCGGAGTACCAGGGCGACGCCTTCGCCGCCCAGCACGGTTCATGGAACAGGTCGAAGCGAACCGGCTACAAGGTGATCCGCATCAGGATGAAGGACGGCAAGCCGACCGGCGAGTATGAGGATTTCGTGACGGGCTTCGTGGTGAGCGACACGGAGGTGTGGGGGCGTCCGGTGGGCGTGGCGGTGGCAAAGGATGGATCGCTGCTGGTCTCGGAGGATGGCAACGGCACGATCTGGCGGGTGAGCCGGCAGTAATGGAATCTGCCGCGAGCAGCTGCCTTCGCCTCTCCACGCCAGCGGGAGAGGGAGAAGAACGATCTACCCCCGCCTTACACTGGCGCCGCCATCCACCGGCAGCGTCACGCCTGTAATGAAGTTCGCCTCATCCGATGCCAGGAACAGCGCCGCGTTGGCGACGTCCCATCCGGTGCCCATCTTCCTGCGCAGCGGCACCTTGCTGTCGCGCTCGGCTTCGACCTCGGCGCGCGTCTTGGACCATTCGCGGGCGCGGGTGTCGACCGCCATGGGCGTGTTCATCAGGCCGGGCAGGATGACATTGGCCCGGATGCCGTATTCGGCGTTCTGGTAGGCGAGCTGTTCGGTGAAGGCGATCATCGCCGACTTCGTCGCCTTGTAGGCGACATAAGGATAGGTCGTGATCGCGGCCATCGATGAGATGTTGATGATCGCGCCGCTGCGTTGCGCTCGCATGATCGGGATCACCTCCTTCGCGGCAAGGATGCAGCTCTTCAGGTTGATGGCGACGACGCGGTCGAACGCCTCTTCGGTCAGCTGCAGCAACTCGGCATCGCCGCCGGCGAGGCTGACGCCGACATTGTTGTGCAGTACGTCGATTCGTCCCCAGCGTGTTTGCGCATCTGCCACCATCGCGTTGATGTCGGCGGCCTTGGTCACGTCGGCCTTGAAGGCCGTGGCGGTGCCTTCCCGGGCGGTGATCATCGCGACCGTTTCCTGCGCCGAGTCCAGATGATGATCGACGCAAAAGACCTTCGCACCCTCGCGCGCGAAGGTGAGCGCGGTGGCACGGCCGTTGCCCATGCCTTCGCCGGGGCTTTGCCCGGCTCCGACCACGATCGCAACCTTGTCCTTCAGGCGCATCTCGGTTCACTCCCTCATATTTTCGTGCAGATTAGCAATCGCCCCGGTCGCAGAGAAGGGCGCGGCTCCTGCGTTCATGTCATTGACATCGCATGGAATTGCATGTCGCGGCAGGCCTGTCGCGCCTCGCTGCCCCCTTCAATCCAGGAACCGTTCTGAGGTCGCGGCGTTTGCTGCCGGAGCCTTTCCCGCGCTAGGCTCTGCGTCGGGGTTTCCCAACCGCCAGTGCTCACCGATGAATCTGCTCGATCCGCAAGGGCCCGTGGCTGCTGGCAACAGCACGATCCTGGTCGATTCCGTCTTCATCATGCTCGTGATCGTGGTGCCGACCATCTTCGCGATTCTCGGCTTTGCGTTCTGGTTTCGCGCGTCCAACCCGAGAGCACGATATCGGCCTGGTTTCGTCTACTCCGGTCGCATCGAGATGGTGGTGTGGGCGATCCCGGCGCTCACCGTCATCCTGCTCGGGGGCGTCGCCTGGATCGGCTCGCACCAGCTCGATCCTGCCGCGCCGGTGCCGGGGACCGGCAGCCCGGTGCGCATCCAGGCCGTCTCGCTCGACTGGAAATGGCTTTTCATCTATCCCGATCAGCGCATCGCCACCGTCAACACCCTCACGGTGCCGGCCGGTGCCGAGCTGAAATTCCAGCTGACGTCGTCGAGCGTGATGAACACGTTCTTCATCCCGCAGCTCGGCAGCATGATCTACACCATGAACGGCATGGTGACGAAGCTGAACCTGCGCGCCGACAATGAAGGCAAGCTTCAGGGCCTGTCGGCGCATTTCTCCGGCGACGGATTTCCCGACATGATGTTCGACGTCAACGTGGTCTCGCCGCTCGCTTTTCCGGAGTGGGTCGCGACCGCGGCGAAGACGGATGCCGTGCTCAATGAGAACAGCTACAGGAAATTGATGCAGCAGGGCATCGAGAAAGACCGGCCGGTGTACCGCCTCGAAGACCCGCGCCTGTTCGAGCTGATCGCGACCCAGCACATTCCGCCGGGACCCGGGCCGGAGCGAATCTCCGATGCCGGCCGTCCGCACAGTGGAGGCCACGATGCTCGGTAAGCTCGATTGGTCGGCCATTCCGTTGGATCAGCCGATACCACTCATTGCGGGCGCCGTGGTGCTGGTCGCGATCCTCGGCGTCCTGACGTGGGTCGTGGTGAAGGGTCATCTTAGCTATCTCTGGAACGAATGGATCACCAGCGTCGATCACAAGCGCATCGGGGTCATGTATGTGCTGCTGGCCTCGGTGATGCTGCTGCGCGGCGGCAGCGACGCCATCATGATGCGGATTCAACAGGCCGTCGCCTATCAGTCGCAGGGATATCTGCCGCCCGAGCACTACAACCAGATCTTCTCGGCGCACGGCACCATCATGATCTTCTTCGTGGCGATGCCGTTCGTGATCGGCCTGATGAACCTGATCGTGCCGCTTCAGCTCGGCGTACGCGACGTCGCTTTCCCGACACTGAATTCGGTCGGCTTCTGGCTGACCGCGAGCGGAGCACTGCTGGTCAACATCTCGCTCGTGGTCGGCGAGTTCGCGCGCACCGGCTGGCTCGCCTTTCCGCCCCTGTCGGAACTGTCCTACTCGCCCGGCGTCGGCGTCGACTATTACGCCTGGTCACTCCAGATCTCCGGCATCGGGACGTTGGTGGCCGGCATCAATCTCGTCACGACCGTGCTGAAGCTGCGCACCAAGGGCATGAATTATCTGCGTATGCCGATGTTCTGCTGGACCACGCTGGCCTCGAATCTTCTCATCGTGGCAGCCTTCCCGATTCTTACCGCCACCCTGGCGATGCTGCTGCTCGACCGTTACCTCGGCTTCCACTTTTTCACCAACGAGGCCGGCGGCAACGTCATGATGTTCATGAACCTGATCTGGGCCTGGGGCCATCCGGAGGTCTACATCCTGGTGCTGCCGGCCTTCGGTATCTTCTCCGAGGTAGTCTCGACCTTCTCCGGCAAGGCGTTGTTCGGCTATCGCTCCATGGTGCTTGCGACGATGGCGATCTGCGTCATCTCCTTCATGGTCTGGCTGCATCACTTCTTCACGATGGGCGCAGGCCCGAACGTCAACGCAATCTTCGGCATCGCCAGCATGATCATCGCGGTGCCGACCGGCGTGAAGATCTACAACTGGCTGTTCACGATGTATGGCGGCCGCATCCGCTTCGCGACGCCGATGCTGTGGGCGGTCGGCTTCATGGTGACGTTCATTATCGGCGGGTTGACGGGCGTGCTGCTTGCGGTGCCGCCGGCTGATTTCATCCTTCACAACAGCATGTTCCTGGTCGCCCACTTTCACAACGTCATCATCGGCGGCGTGCTGTTCGGCGCCTTCGCCGGCTTCGAATACTGGTTTCCGAAGGCATTCGGCTTTCGCCTCAACGAACGCTGGGGCAGGGCTGCGTTCTGGTTCACCTTTCTCGGCTTCTTCATCACCTTCATGCCGCTCTACATCGTCGGTATGCTCGGCATGACGCGGCGGATGCAGCACTACGACGTCGCAGCATGGCGGCCCTGGATGATCGTTGCGGCGGTCGGCGTGGCAGTGCTGACGATCGGCGTGATCTGTCAGATCGTGCAACTCGTGGTCAGCATCCGCAACCGGGAGGCCTTGCGCGACCGGACCGGCGATCCCTGGGATGGGCGTTCGCTGGAATGGGCGACTTCGTCACCACCGCCGGTCTTCAATTTCGCGTTCAATCCCGACGTGCGCGGCGAGGACGCCTATTGGCACATGAAGGCCCGTGCCAAACAACAATCGCCCGAGCGCGACGGGCCGGAATATCAGGACATCGAGATGCCCCGGAACTCGCCGACCGGGTTCGTCTGCGCGTTCTTTGCCACCATCATGGGTTTTGCGCTGATCTGGCACATCTGGTGGATGGTGATCGTGGGCGGCCTCGGCGCGTGGGCGACCTTCGTCGTGTTTGCCTGGCGCGACCATGACGAGTACGTCATTCCGGCCGAGGAGGTCGCAGTGATAGATCGCGTCAATCTCGAGCAGCGGCGCGGCCTCATCAGCATGGCGGAGGTTGGCTGATGTCGATCACGGCCACTGCCGGCCATGCGCACACCGATCCCCATCAGATCGGCGTCCTGATCGAGCATCCTGGACCCGCCCCGAAGCGGATCGTGACCGCCTACGGCTTCTGGATCTTCCTGCTCTCCGATATCGTGATGTTCTCCTGCTTCTTCGCGGCCCACGCCGTGCTGGCTGGCCAGACCGCCGGAGGCCCGAGGGGATCGGAGATATTCGAGCCGAGCTACGTCGCGATCGAGACGGTTTGCCTGCTGCTGTCGAGCTTCACCTGCGGCATGGCCAGCATCGCGGCCGATGTGCGCAATCGGCTGTGGTTCCATGTCTCGATGGCGATCACCTGTGCGCTCGGGCTCGTGTTCCTCGTGCTCGAGTTCCGCGAGTTTGCCGATCTGATCGCACGCGGCTACGGTCCCTCGCGTAGCGCTTTCCTGACCTCGTTCTTCTCGCTGGTCGGCTGCCACGGGCTGCATGTCTCCGCAGGCCTGCTTTGGCTCCTCACCATGATGGCCCAGGTCTTCGCAAAGGGCTTTCGTGCCGACATCCTGCGCCGGATGACGTGCTTTGCACTGTTCTGGCATGCGCTCGACATCGTCTGGGTCGCTGTGTTCTCCGTTGTCTACCTGCTCGGGAGCGCGCCATGAGTGATCAGACGCATGGGATGGGCAGGAATGACCTCGCACCGGGCGAGGAGGAGCAGCACAGTGTCGGCGCCCGCATCCTCGGCTACGTCGTCGGCCTCGTTCTGGCGCTGATGCTCACGGCAACATCGTTTTTCATCGCCGGAACGGATCTGGTCTGGCAGCCATCGATCCCGGTCGCGCTGATCGTGCTTGCGATCGCGCAGATGGGCGTTCATCTGGTGTTCTTCCTGCACATCACCACGGGTCCTGACAACACCAACAACGTGCTGGCGCTCGCCTTCGGTCTTCTGGTCGTCTTCCTCGTGATCGGAGGCACCATCTGGATTATGGCAAATCTGAATGCCAACATGCCGCCCATGGGTCACATCCTGCGGATGCAGTGATAGCGCCCTTTGGTGCGACGAGATTGGAGCCGGTCGGTGTTCGGCAAAGAGTCACCTTTGCTCCAGCGACGCACAAAAAAGAAGAGCCGCTTGTGGTGACAAGCGGCCCAAGTCGAGGGAGGAAACGCCCAAGCAAGGCAATCGGGCCGAAGCCGGATTGCTGCCAAGGAAACGCTCGCGCGAAGCGCTTGCGTACGCATACAAATGCAGCAATTGCCGGTACGGTTCAATTCCGGATCAATACGGTCTCGAACTACCACTCACGGATGCGTAAGGAAGTTGTTCACCTTGGCCGACGGCAATTGTAGGCCTTGCGGAAGCCGGCCGCCTGGGCGTCGTCCTCCGAGCAGAACCAGCGGTCCGGATTGGTGGTCGCGGGATAGCTTGGGCAGCCCCGCAGATGATAGATGCCGACATTGCCGGTGACGCGCGCGCGCACCGCGAGCTTGCCTTTGATGCTGCAGCCCGGCGGCATGATCAGCTCCTCCGGAAACAGCACGGCGCGGATCTCCTTGTCGCGATCCGGGCGGCAGGCCGTGCCCAGCAGCGCGCCGTCCTTCTTGCCGGCCCGAAAATCTTGCGGTGCAACAAAGCAGCCCTTCCAGATTCCGGCCGCAGCCGCCTTGGCCTCAGCGGCTGCCTGCTTGACGTTGGCCTTGATCGGCTCGCGCGCGAGGGCAAAGCCGAGCTTGATCAGCTGCTCGTTCAGGCTGGCCTTGTCGCCTTCGGCCGTGCAGATTGCGCGATGGCGCTTGCCAAAGCTCTTTTCCGGCCCGACGTCGTCGCAGCGCACCGTCCGTTTGTTAATCAACTTCGTCAGCTGGTCGCGGGCCTCGATGCCGCACGTCCAGGAATCGGCGTGATCGTCGATGCAGATCTGGTCCAGCTCGGGTGCGTCGATGCCGTCGAGCCGGTAAGTGACATCGCCGATCTGGACAGAGTTGCCGTCACGCACCGTTGCGGCACCGGTCAGCGCGGAGACGGGCCCGGAGGAGGCCAGAAATCCGGACGAGGTGAAAAACAAAGCGAGCGCAAAAGCGCGGGCGTCGGCAAAGAAGTTCTGGAAGGACATACAGTCTCGCTATCGATGGCTCGTGCATCCCGTTCCTAGCATCCGGATGTGGCGATACCAATGGTCTGCGTCTCGCGAAGTGCGAACATTCCGGGCTCGTGGCTTTACTCAACCCGTGCTCTGATCCTATCGTTCGCCGGCCTCGCTGACCGCGAAAGGCCGAATCGCCCGAAAAGCGGCGAGGGGGAGGAAAAGGTTGCGATGAAAGACCCCGTGGACGTCCTGATCATCGGCGCCGGCGCTTCAGGCGCGGCGGTGGCGTGGTCGCTGGCCGAGACCAAGATGCACATCCTCTGCATGGAGCAGGGCGGCTGGATGAACCCAGCGGAATACCCCAGCACCGGGCGGGATTGGGAGGCCAAGTTCTACGGCGAATGGTCGTCGAGCCCCAACGTCCGCGGCCGGCCCGAAGACTATCCGATCAACGACGACAACTCCCCGATCAAGGTCGTCAACTACAATGCGGTCGGCGGCTCGACGGTGATGTACACGGCGCACTGGCCGCGGCTGCATCCCTCCGACTTCAAGGTGAAGACGCTCGACGGCGTCGCCGACGACTGGCCGATCGATTACGACGCCTTGACCCCGTTCTTCGAGGAGAACGATCGCATGATGGGCACGTCCGGTCTGTCAGGCGATCCTCTCTCGCCGTTGACGCATCCGCCGATGCCGCAACAGCCGCTCGGGTTGTCCGGCGCCATCATCGCGAAAGCCATGAACAAGCTCGGCTGGCATTGGTGGCCCTCGGACACGACGGTTGCGACCATGGACTATGAGGGCCGGGCGCGCTGCATCAATCTCGGCCATTGCACGCCGGCCTGCGCGCAAGGCGCGAAATCCTCGACCGACATTACCTACTGGCCGCACGCCATCCGGGCCGGTGTCGAGCTGCGCACCCATTGCCGGGTGCGCGAGATCACAACCGACGAGAACGGCATGGCCTCGGGCGTGGTCTATTACGACAAGGACGGCGTCGAGCAGTTTCAACCCGCCCACGTCGTCATCATCGCCTGCAACGGCGTCGGCACGCCACGCCTGCTATTGAACTCGGCTTCGGGACGCTTTCCGAACGGTCTTGCCAATTCGTCCGGCCTCGTGGGCAAGAACCTCATGTTCCATCCCTATGCGCAGATCTACGGATTCGTGAAGGAGCCGACGGACAGCAATCGCGCGCCGCCGACCTGCCTGTGGAGCAAGGAGTTTTACGACACCGACCTATCGCGCGGCTTCGTGCGCGGCTACGCCATCCAGTTCGGCCGCGGCGCGGGGCCGGTGTTCGAGGCGGTCGCGAGCGAGCAGAAAGGCATTCTGCCATGGGGCGCCGACCATCATGGCGTATTCCGCAGGCTTAACGGTCATCGGCTCGCGGTGTCGGCAATCTGCGAGGATCTGCCCGAGGAGCACAACCGCGTCACGCTCGATCCCGTGCTGAAGGACAGTCACGGAATCCCTGCGCCCAAGATCGACTATACAATCAGCGAGAACAGCCGGAAAATGATGGAGCACGGGTTGGCGCGTGGCCGGGAGATTCTCGAGGCCGCCGGCGCGACCGACATCTGCATCAACAATCCGATCCCGTGGGGTGGCTGGCACCTGCTCGGCACCGCGCGCATGGGCACCGACCCCCAACGTTCCGTCGTCAACGAATGGGGCCGCTCGCACGATGTGAAGAACCTCTTCATCGTCGACGGCAGCATTTTCGTGACCTCGGGCGGCGTGAACCCGACCTCCACCATCCAGGCCCTCACGCTGTACATCGCCGACCAGATGAAGCAGCGTTTGGCCAATCTGTTCGATTGAGGCCGTCATGTCCGCAGACACTCTATTGACACGCAGGCAGCGCGACGATCTCCGAACCGTCGCCGCGATGATCATTCCCGCGAGCGACGAATACAAGGTGCCCGGCGCCGACGATCCCGCGATCCAGGCTGACATGCTGGCAACGCTTGGCCGCGATACCAAGTTGGTCGCGGCGGCGCTGGATCATCTGGCACGGCTCGCCGGCGCGCCGCTCGCCGAGCTCGATGCCGCCAGGCGCGATGCCGTGGCGCAGGAGTTTCGCAAGCAAGGCGGTGCCGCCGCCGCAACGCTCGTCCGCGTCGTGCTGCAATGCTATTACCGCGACGACCGCGTGCTGCGCTCGCTCGGGCTCGAGCTGCGTGCGCCATTCCCCAGGGGGCACGTGCTCCCGGATGGGGACTGGTCGCTGCTCGACCCGGTCAAGGCAAGGGGAGGATCGCTGAGGCGGGCGCCCTAGCCATCTGGGCAGTCCAGCCCCGCGCTCCAGGTGGACGCCTTGCGCGGCAGGGGGCAGACCACCATCTGTGTGAGCCTTCAAGGACGCCTGCCATGTTGGATTTCACCTCGGACATCATCGATGACGCTTCGTCATCGCGAACGACTCCATCTGCCCCGGTTGACGACGGGCCGCTGCTGGATGCCTATTCCAGTGCCGTGATCGACGTGACCGACCGCGTCGGTCCCGCCGTCGTGCGCGTCGAGACCGGGCCGAAAGTGCCGAACGGCCGCGAGCGCGGCGGGCTCGGTTCGGGCATCGTGATCTCGCCCGATGGACTCGTGCTCACCAACAGCCATGTGGTCGGCTCCTCCAAGGAGATCCGGCTGCGCGACGTCGAGGGCCATGCCGGCGATGCGCAGGTGCTCGGTGTCGATCCCGACACCGATCTTGCGCTCTTGCGCGCCAACGGCGTTCGCCACTTGCCCTATGCCGCGCTCGGCAATTCCAAGACGTTGCGGCGCGGTCAGCTCGTGGTCGCGATCGGCAACCCGCTCGGCTTCGAATCGACCGTGACCGCCGGCGTGGTCTCGGCGCTCGGACGCTCGATCCGCTCGGTGAGCGGGCGCACCATCGAGGACGTGATCCAGACCGATGCCGCGCTCAATCCCGGCAATTCCGGGGGGCCGCTGGTGTCGTCGAATGCCGAGGTGATCGGCATCAACACTGCCATCATCAACGGCGCGCAAGGAATCTGCTTCGCGGTCGCCAGCAACACGGCGCAATTCGTACTGTCGGAGATCATCCGCCATGGCTATGTCCGCCGCGCCTATATCGGGGTCGCCGGGCAGACCGCGCCGATCCCGCGACGACATGCGGTGCTGGCCGGGGTCGAGAACAAGATGGGCGCCCTTCTGATGCAGATCGAGCCAGACGGACCTGCGGCGAAGGCGAGCCTCTTGCCCGGCGACGTCGTGATCAGGCTCGACGGCGTCGAGATCAACGGCGTGGACGATCTGATCCGCGTGCTCGACCGCGACCGGATCGGCCGGCGACTGGCCATGGACGTGTTGCGGCTGGGTCGGCTGCGGGCGATCGACATCGATCCGATCGAACGCAAACCGGCGCGCTAGCGCGGAGCAGTGGCGAGCACGTCTCCGCAATCTCGTCATTGCGAGCGCAGCGAAGCAATCCAGAACTTTCTGCGCAAGCAGTCTGGATTGCTTCGTCGCAAGGGCCCCCCGCATCGCAAGCGCCTTCGCTCTCCGCTACTCCGCCGCCGCTGCGAAGCGGCTGTTCTCCAGCTCCGCTTCCAGCCGCGCCGTCTCGGCGGCCGCCAGCTTGATGTTCGATTCCTTGATATGGCCGAAGCCGCGGATGCTCTCTGGCACGCGCGCGAGGCGCGTCAGCAGCGGGAGCTGCTCCGCCTTCAAGCCCGCGATTCGCTGATCGATCATGCTGAGATAGTCCGCGACCAGCTTTCGCTCGGTCCGACGTTCCTCGGTGCGGCCGAACGGATCGAACGGACCGCCGCGCAGGAACTTCAGCTTTGCCAGCACGCGGAAGGCGTGGATCATCCAGCTGCCGAACTCCTGCTTCTGCAGCCGGCCCGTCGTCTTGTCGCGCCTTGCGAAGATCGGCGGTGCCAAGTGGTACTTCAGCGCGAAGTCGCCCTCGAACTTCTCCGACACCTTGTTGGCAAAGCTGCCGTCGGTATAGAGCCGTGCGACCTCGTACTCGTCCTTGTAGGACATCAGCTTGAACAGGTTCTTCGCGACCGCCTCGGTCAGCTCCGTAGCGGCAGGCGAAACGGCGCTCTCCGCCTTGCGCACCTTGGCGACAGCCGTGAGATAGCGGTTAGCATAGGCCTTGTCCTGGTAGGAGGTCAGGAACTCGGCGCGGGTGGTGATGATGTCGTCGAGCGATTTCGTCGGCGCGGATGCGCGGCTCTTGAACTGGAGCACGCTGCGCACCCGCGACATGTCGTGGGCGGCGAGCCGGCCCCAGGTGAAGGCGAGCTTGTTCATCTCGATCGCGGCGCCGTTGATCTCGATGGCGCGGAGCAGGGCCTCCAGCGACAGCGGGAACGCGCCCTTCTGGAACGCAAAGCCGAGCATGAAGGGATTGGTGGCGATGCTGTCGCCCATCAGCGCCGCGGCGATGCCCGTGGCATCGATGATGTCGAGGTTCTTGTCGCCGATGGCATCGCGCAGCACGGTTTGCATCGTGCCCATCTCGAAATCGAGATCGGGGTTCTGCACGAAGCTCGCGGTCGGCAGCAAATCGGCGTTGATGTAGGCCTTCGTCACGCCGCGTTCGGCGCGGCTGAGCGCCGAAGGACCTGCCGAGACGATCATGTCGCAGCCGAGGATGACGTCGGCCCCGCCGGTGGTGATACGGACCGCGGAGATGTCCTCCGGCCTGGGCGCGATGCGGACATGGCTCATCACCGCACCGTTCTTCTGCGACAGGCCGGTGAAATCCAATGCCGAGCACCCGCGGCCGTCGACATGGGCGGCCATGCCGAGCAGCGCGCCGATGGTAATGACACCGGTGCCGCCAATGCCGGTGACGAGGATGTTGTAGGGCCCGTCGAGCTCTCGCGCGGGCGGCAGCGGCAGATCGGCGAACAGCTGTCCGGAATCGACCGCCGAGGTCTTCATGCGCTTCAGCGTTCCGCCATGCACGGTGACGAAGCTCGGGCAAAAGCCCTCGACGCAGGAGAAGTCCTTGTTGCAGTTCGACTGGTCGATCTGGCGCTTGCGGCCGAACTCGGTTTCCAGCGGCTGCACCGAGACGCAATTGGAAGCCTGCGAGCAGTCGCCGCAACCTTCGCAGACGAGCTCGTTGATGAAGGCGCGCTTGGCCGGATCGGGATAAAGCCCGCGCTTGCGGCGTCGGCGTTTCTCAGCGGCGCAGGTCTGGTCGTAGATGATGACGGTGAGGCCCTTGATGTCGCGCAGCTCGCGCTGCACGGCGTCAAGCTCGCGGCGGTGGTGGATGGTCGCACCTTGCGGGAAGTAGTTGCCTTGCGGGTATTTGCTCGGATCGTCGGAGACGATCGCGAGCCGCTTGACGCCCTCGGCCCAGACCTGATGCGCGATCTGTGCGACGTTGAAGGCGCCTTCAGCCGGCTGGCCGCCGGTCATCGCCACGGCGTCGTTGTAGAGGATCTTGTAGGTGATGTTGATGCCGGCAGCGGAGGCGGCGCGAAGGGCGAGAAGGCCGGAATGGGTGTAGGTGCCGTCGCCGAGATTCTGGAAGATGTGCGTCTCGGTGGTGAAGGGCGACTGGCCGATCCAGTTCACGCCTTCGGCGCCCATATGAGAGATCAGATCGGTGCGGCGGGTGGGCATGCTCAGGGCCATGCCGTGGCAGCCGATGCCGGCCATGGCGCGGCTGCCCTCAGGCACGCGCGTCGAGGTGTTGTGCGGGCATCCCGAGCAGAAGAACGGCGTCCGCGCGAGCTTGATCGGCGCGCTCGTGGTGACAGGATGGTCGAACGCTTCGAGCCGGGCGAGACGCTGTTCCAGCACCGGGCTGTGATGCCCGAGCTTGCGCAAACGGGCCACCAGCGCGGACGCAACGATGGTCGGCGTCAGCTCGCCCTCGCTCGGCAGGAGCGGCGCACCGCGCTCGTCGCGCTTGCCTGTGACCGTCGGGCGCCTGGACGCATCGACGTTGTAGAGGATGCGCATCAGCTGGTCTTCGATGAAGCCGCGCTTCTCCTCGACCACCAGCACGTCCTGAAGACCTTCGGCGAAGCGCTTGGCGCCGCTTTCCTCCAGCGGCCAGGTCATCGCCACCTTGTAGATGCGAAGGCCGAGGTCCTGCGCGTCCTTGTCGGTGATGCCGAGGTCGGCGAGAGCCTGGCGCAGATCGAGATAGGCCTTGCCGGTCGCGACGATACCGAGCCGTGCCGGCTTGGAATCAAGCACGATGCGATCGAGCTGGTTGGCGCGGGCGAAGGCCTGCACCGCCGCCATCTTCGGGCCGAACAGGCGCTTCTCGGCCTCGAGCGGCGGATCCGGCCAGCGGATGCTGAGGCCGCCGGGCGGCATCTCGAAATCGTCGGGCAGCCTGATCTGAATGCGTTCCGGATCGCTGTAGATCGAGGCCGAACTCTCGACCGTCTCGCTGATGGCCTTGAACCCGACCCAGCAGCCGGAGAAGCGCGACAGCGCAAAACCATAGAGGCCGAGATCGAGATAGTCCTGGAGCGTCGCCGGATTGATCACCGGGATGAGCGCGGCCGCGAACACCTGCTCGCTCTGATGCGCCAGCGTCGAGGACTGGCAGCCGTGGTCGTCGCCCGCAAGCGCCAGCACGCCGCCATTGCGCGAGGTGCCGGCCGCATTGGCGTGCTTGAGCGCATCCACCGAGCGGTCGACGCCGGGCCCCTTGCCGTACCAGATCCCGAACACGCCGTCGACCTTGGCGCCGGGAAACAGCCCGACCTGCTGGCTCCCCCAGACCGCCGTCGCGGCCAGATCCTCGTTGAGGCCAGGGACGAAGGCGATGTCGTGCTGCTGGAGGTGCGCCTTCGCCCGCCACAAAGCGTGGTCGTACATGCCGAGCGGGGACCCGCGATAGCCCGAGATGAAGCCGCCGGTGTTGATGCCCTGAAGCCGGTCGCGTTCGCGCTGCAACATGGGTAGTCGAACGAGGGCCTGGGTGCCGGACAGGAAGATCCGCTTCGATTCGAGCCGGTATTTGTCATCCAGCTCGACTTGCAACAGCGTCATTTCAGAGATCCTCGTCTCGTTCGGCGTGGGGTGCTGCGCTGCGGAAGGGACTGCGGCTGCGCGACGCGAATTGTGACAGTCAAAAGCATGCAACGGCGAAGTCAATATCGCTGGCCGCATCCGTGGCGCTCCTGCTACTCATGGCTGACCGTGGAGAGCACCATGACCGTAAACGCATTCGACGCCGAGATCACTGACACCGCCGAGGCGCTGATCGGGCCGTGGCGCAAGCCGCGCCAGATGCTGCAAGCGCAAATCTACGACGCGCACGCCTCCATCCACGACGACGCCACCGCGCAGAAGCTCGGCTTCAAGGGCGGCACCATCGAAGGGCCGACCCACTTCAGCCAGTTCGCGCCGCTCGGGGAACGGCTATGGGGACGTGCCTGGTTCGAGACGGGTTGCCTTTCCGCGCATTACCGCAGCGTCTGTTACGAAGGTGAGGAGGTGCAGGCGATGCTGTCGAAGCCGCTGTCGGGCACCAGCCAGTGCCAGATCCAGATGGTCAAGCGCGACGGCACCGAGGTGCTGCGCGGTACTGCCTCGGTCGGCGATGCGCCGGTTGCGACGGCGCTCGAGACGCGTCTCGGCGAGCTCAAGCCGCTGACGGATCCCGTGATCTTGCGCGATGTGAAGGTGGCGAAGACGGGCAAACGCCAGTCGGTCCGCATGGCCTTCGAACAGAACATGGGCGACCTCTATCCGTTTTCCCTCCGGCAGAAGCTGGCCGTCATCACGGAGAACTCGCCGTACTACTCGGGCACGGAAAATCCGTGGGGCAAGCCCATCATTCCGATGGAGATGCTGAGCGTGCTGTTCCAGTATCGCTCCAAGGACGATCCGCTACCCGCCAAGGGGCCGGCGGTCGGCCTGTTCGCCGATCAGGAGATCCGTCTGGTCAAGGGACCGCTCTTTGTGGACGAGGAGTACGAAGTTGAGCGTGAGGTGGTCGCGCTCTCCGGCAGTCGCCGCACCGAAAGCGCCTGGGTCAAGACGCGCGTGTTCGACAAGGCGAATGCGGTGGTCGCCACCATGCTGCTCAACATGGCGACGCTGAAGGACTCGTATGCGCCGTATGAGGAGGAGTATCGGCAGTTGTATGGAGCAGGGCACTAGGCGCGAGGCTTCGCTCCGCGCGCCCCGGCATTGCGGCGGAGGCCGCCCATCCTGTAGGCAAATGCACGTCGCAGAGCCGTCGCACAGGGAGTAAGCAGACGTCGGCAGTCGATATAACCATCTGACTAAACAGTAAATTCGCGCGTCGCCCACGCTCCATCGTAATTGTACACAATGGCACGGCGCTTGCAGAACTCCGATCAAGAGAGTTCTCGCGGGGCCTGCGTCATGTTGAACTCACCCGAGCCGACAAGGGGCGTCATCAGCGCCGAGCCCGAGCCGATCGAGCTCGACTGGTCCAAGAGCGCGCTTCTCATCATCGACATGCAGCGTGATTTTCTCGAGCCCGGCGGCTTCGGCGAAACGCTCGGCAACGACGTCAGCCAGCTTTCGCGCGCGGTGAAGCCGATCGGCGCGGTGCTGACGGCGGCGCGCGACGCCGGCATGCTGGTCATCCACACGCGCGAGGGGCATCTGCCTGATCTGTCCGACGCGCCAAGGGCGAAGATCGAACGCGGTGCGCCGAGCCTCCGCATCGGCGATGCCGGCCCGATGGGGCGCATTCTCATCCGCGGTGAGGCGGGTCACGACATCATACCCGAGCTGTATCCGCTCGACAGCGAGATCGTGATCGACAAGCCGGGCAAGGGCGCCTTCTACGCCACCGAGCTGGGCGAGGTCCTCGAGAGGTACGGGATCGAGAATCTTCTGGTGTGCGGCGTCACGACGGAAGTGTGTGTGAACACCACGGTGCGTGAGGCCAATGACCGCGGCTATCGCTGCGTCGTCATCTCCGACGGCTGCGCATCCTACTTCCCCGAGTTTCATGCGATGGGCCTGAAGATGATCAAGGCCCAGGGCGGCATCTTCGGCTGGGTCGCGAGCTCAGCCGCAGTCTTGGAGGCGATGACGAGTTCGACCACTTTGGGGGCAACATCATGAGCACATTGACGGGGACGACCGGCAAGTCTGAAATCGATGCGTCCGGGTTCAAGCCGGCGCTCTGGACATCGGGCGACTGGAACGCGCTTTTCGGCTTCGGCACCAACATTCTCGTCAACATGCTGGTGCTCACGGGACTCTTGCGCTTCGTGCTGAAGATGCCCGACAGCCTCGTGTTCGGCCGCATCCTGCCGGCGCTCGGGCTGATGATGTGCCTGTCGACCTTCTACTACGCGTACCTTGCCTACCGGCTGGCACAGAAAACGGGCCGCAACGACGTCTGCGCGCTGCCGTCCGGCGTCAGCGTGCCGCACATGTTCATCGTTACCTTCGTGATCATGCTGCCAATCACGCTGAAAACCGGTGACCCGCTCAAGGGCTGGTCGGCTGGCCTCGTCTGGGTGTTCTTCCAGAGCTTCATTCTCATGATCGGCGGTTTCATCGCTCCGTTCATCCGCAGAATCACCCCGCGAGCGGCGCTGCTCGGTACGCTGGCCGGTGTCTCCGTCACCTTCATTTCGATGCGGCCTGCGCTCGAAATGTACATGACGCCGCAGATTGGCTTGATCTGCTTCGCCATCATCCTGGTGAGCTGGTTCGGCGGCGTGAAATACTGGCGCGGCATTCCAGCGGGCCTCGTGGCCATCGCCGTCGGCATGATCATCGCATGGGGCTCGAACCTGTTCGGCCTTGGCCTCGACGGCATGAGCATCGCAGGCGTAGGCGCGGCCTTTGCCAATTTCGGCTTCTCGGTGCCAATTCCAGCGCTGGGTTATGTCTTCTCCGGCTTCGAATTCCTCGGCATCATCCTGGTCACCGCCATTCCGTTCGGCATCTATGACCTCGTCGAAGCCATGGACAATGTCGAGAGCGCGGAGGCTGCGGGCGACGACTACCCGACCACGCGCGTACTGACGGCGGATGGCGTTGTCAGCCTGATCGGCTGCCTGATGGGCAATCCCTTCATCAACGCAGTTTATATCGGTCATCCCGGCTGGAAAGCGATGGGAGGTCGGATCGGCTACTCCGCGGCGACAGGCATCATGGTGGTCGTGCTGTCCTGGTTCGGC
Source organism: Bradyrhizobium sp. in8p8 (assembly GCF_000426845.1). Classification (GTDB taxonomy): domain Bacteria; phylum Pseudomonadota; class Alphaproteobacteria; order Rhizobiales; family Xanthobacteraceae; genus Bradyrhizobium; species Bradyrhizobium japonicum_C. The sequence goes on from NZ_AUGD01000007.1 coordinate 179,144, forward strand.
ATCATTTCGGTGCTGCTGGCGCTCGTACCCGTTGTCGCGATCTCGCCGATCCTGCTCTACATCGGCATGCTGATCGGTGCGCAGGCGTTCCAGACCACACCGGTCAAGCACGCGCCCGCCATCGTGCTGGCGCTGACCCCGCATCTGGCCGCCTGGGCCAAGCTCCAGATCGACACGATGCTCGGCTCCACCATGACAGCAGCAGCCACGGTTGGAGGCTTGGCGGCCGACAAGGCCGACGCGGTCAAGGCGGCCGCGATTGCCGCCCTGCCGCAGCAGGGCGTGTTCTATCATGGCCTCGAGGTGATGGGCGGGGGATCCATCCTCGGCGGGCTGATCCTCGGTGCGATCGGCGTCTTCATCATCGAACGCGATTTCGAGAAAGCGTCCGCCTTTGCGCTGGTCGGGGCGATCCTGACCTACTTCGGCTTCATGCACGGCGAGGCCGTCGGCATCGGCGGCGGCTTCGGCGTGACGCCCGCGGTCGCACTGGCCTACGCCGTGATGGCCGCCGGCCTGTTCGCAGCCGGCAAGCTCGGCACCAGCGAGCATTACGTCGCGCATCCGGAGATGACGGCCGCGCCGGCGGAGTAGTGATGAATCGGAAGCCTTGCAAAACGGCCGGGCGATGTCCCGGCCGCTTTGGTTCAGGGACGTACCGCCGGCGTCTCCATTGGCAGGCCATGCGCCCGCGACATGAGGTAGAGCTCGAGCGCGACCAACTCGGGCGAGCCGTAGTCATAGGCTTGGGCGCGGACGCCGGTCATGCAGCTGCGCAGCCGCCGCTCGAGCGATCCCAGCGTCTGCCATTCCAGCCGGTAGAGCGGATAGCCCGTCGGCTGTCCTTGCGTGATCGGCGCACCGGCAAGACGTTTGTCGAAGTTGTCGTCGTGGCAGTTGGTGCAGGCGAGGTTGAGTTGGCCCTGCCGCTGTGTGAAAAGCGCGCGGCCCCGGTCGATGAAGGGTTTTACCTGGGGGTCTTCGCCGACGCTGATCGGAGTGCCACGTGATTGATGGGCGACGAAAGCGGACAGCGCCAGAAGGTCGCGACTCTCGTGAGGCAGCGGCGTTGCCTGCTGATGATTGGTGCGACAGAGATTGATGCGCTGGTCGAGCGCGACGGGGCGCGCAAGCGCCTTGTCGAAGGCGGGATAGCGAGCCGCAATGCCTTTCATGCTGCTGCGCGCATCGCCATGACAATCCGCGCAGGCCTTGTCAGCCACCCCTGTCTTCTTCGTCCAGAGCGCTTCGCCGTCGAGCACGAACAGCATGCCGGGGTTGCTGGTGTCGTCATCCTGCATGGTCGCGTCTCCAGGCCCATGAAGGCGTAGCCGGAGCGGCGTGCATCCGGTGGAATTTCACCAGCGAGCAGGGCAGGAGCTGCGGCGAACAATGTGGCCGCCGCTATCGCGCGCCGGAGGCTCATTCGACAATAATCGACGCCGATGCAGTCGACGAATAGCCGTTGTCGCCGACCCACTCGAAGTCCAGCTTGCCGCTCTCCTTGGCCACCGTGAAGAACGACAAATATGGGTTCGCCGCGATCGCCGGAAACAGATCAGCTCGAAAAACCTCCGTGCCGTTGTAACGGCAGGCAAAGGTCGTGATGATGTCGCGCGGCACCAGCTTTCCATCGACGGTGTGGCGGAAGCCTGTCTCCATGATGTGCGAGGTCAGCGTGCGAATCTCGATGATGTCGCCGCGCCTGGCTTTGGCCGGAACGTTGATGAGGGCGGCCATCAGTTCATCTCCTCGGTGCAGGCGGCCAACGTTACGACGACGTCGGCGGCGGTTTGCCAGAACGTGTCGTCGGAGAGACGCGCGATTGCAACGACCTTCTGGGTGTCGGCGAGCCGAATGCGCGTCGAGACCTGGGCTCGGCCGGAGGAGGGGCCAAGATAGAAATTGCCGATATTCGGCTGGGGGTTCTTCTCGTTGAAGATGTGGATGGACTTGACGTGATCGTCCGCGGTCATCGGGCTCGCAACGCTCACCGTCATCGGCACGGTGTTTCCGTTTTCGACCAGCGGCGGAATGTCGAGCTTGACCTTGCCGGTGCGCAACTGCGCCTCACCGACGACGTTGCGGATTGCGGCGGTGAGCATGGCCGGCGTCGCTTCGACCGGCCGCAGGGTGACGATCGGGATCGTGCCCGCGGCCGTCACGCTACCGGCAAGGCTGAGGAATCGTCGTCGCGTGGTCGGCATGGGCAATCCTAGTCCCGAAGCGTTGCAAGAAAGGCCACGATGTCCTCGATCTCCGCAGCCGACAAGATCGGCTTGCCGGCGAAGTTACGTCCGACCCTGACGAGGCCGTCCTTGCGATAATAGGACGGCATGATGGTGTCCGAATTCAATCTCGAGGCATCGACCAGTCGAAGCCGCAACTGGCTCTCAGTCCATCGGTTCCCGGATCCGGCGAGGTCGGGCGCGAGATCGCCCTGGAACCGCGTTTCCGGAAACGGACCGGAATGGCAGAGGATGCAGGTCGTGGCGCGCGCGAGCACCAGAGCGCGGCCGCGTGCGGCGTCGCCGGGGGAGCCTGTGAGTGAGGCTGGAATGCCGTCGTCGACGATTGTGTAGGGGACGAGTTCCGCCGCCTTGGTCGATGACAGTGTGAGGCAGGCTGCAATGAATACGGCAATCGCGGATATCGGACGGGATGCATGGGGGCGCCGCGAACTCCACTTACCGCTCCCGCTTGCGAGAGAGGTCGAGCGGAAGGCGAGGGTGAGGGTTGTTTCCTCTTGGGGGGTCTCGCGAACGGAGACACCCTCTCCCCAATTCTCCCCCGCAGGCGGGGGAGGGGGCGCACCGCGTTCATGCCGACGTGCTCGTCTCATCATGTACTAGCCAAACGTCTCCGCCGTGATGGTCTGAAACCAGCGCTCGGCTTCAGCCGACTCGCGGGCGCGCAGCTCGCGCGGCGCTTCGACCGGGCTGGTAGCGCCGCCTTCGACCTCGGCGAAGATGTCGCCCCTGGGCTGGTAGTTGCCCGCGAGCGAGAAGCCGTAGCCGGGCGCGACGGTGCTGTAGCAGACCCCTGTGAGTCGTGGCGCCTCCGGTTTACGACCGGCGAGCAGGCCGACGATCGCGTTAGCGCAGGCCTTGCCCTGCGAGCTCGCAGCGGAGGCCGACTTGGGAACGCCGCCGCCGAGGCAGGCGTCGCCAATGACGTGGACGTTCGGGACAAGTTTCGACTCGAACGTGACAGGATCGATCGGGCACCAGCCGGTCGCATCCGCAGCGCCCGCGATCCCGGCGATGCGTCCCGCGCGTTGCGGTGGGATGACGTTGGCGACATCGGGGGTGTAGTTGCCGAACTCCGTGACGATGGTTCTTGTCGCGGGATCGACCGAGGTGACGCGGCCGCCTTGCGACAGCGCGACGCGCTCGATCATGTCGCCGTAGAGCTCCTTCCACGCCTTCTCGAATAGCCGCTGCTGGGAGAAACTGTCCTTGGCATCGAGGATCAGAACCTTCGAGCGCGGCTTCTTCGTCTTCAGGTAATGCGCGATCAGACTGGCGCGCTCGTACGGCGCGGGCGGGCAACGGGAGGGATTGGCCGGGATTGCGATGGCGACGGTGCCGCCGTCCGCCATCGCCTCCAATTGCCTGCGCAGCAGAAGCGTTTGCGCGCCAGCCTTCCAGGCGTGCGGCATCGTCTTCGATGCGGCGTCGTCATAGCCGGGCAGGGCATCGAGATGGAAATCGATGCCGGGCGAGAGTATGAGGCGATCATATGTCAGCGCGGCGCCATCTGACGTGGTCACGATCCGCTTGTGCGGATCGATCATCTTGGCCGCCTGAACGACGACGGCGATGCCTTCGGCGGCGAGCCTGCCGTAGCCGAATTGTTGCGCCTCGATCTCGCGCAATCCCGCGATCACCTCGTTGCTGAACGGACACGAGATGAAAGTCTCGTTCGGCTCGATCAGGGTGACCACCAATTTTGGATCGGCGCGCTTGAGCGCGCGGGCGCAAGCCGCGCCGCCGAAGCCGCCGCCCACTACGACGATCCGGCCCGCCGGTTGCGCGCGCAGGATCGAAGGCGCGGCGAGCGATGTGGCCGCGACGGCTATGCCGAGGACGGCATTCCGTCGTGTCACCGGCGCATTCATGAGCCTTGTCCGGAAAATGCTGCGGCGGCCCGTCGTGGCCGCCGCAGCTCTTGTTATGCGAAGGTGATGTTCTGGTCGCGCAGCGGCACCGAGCGAATGCGCTTGCCTGTCGCCGCGAAGTACGCGTTGAGTACCGCCGGGGCCGCGACGCCGATGGTCGGCTCGCCGACACCGCCCCAGAACCCGCCGCTCGGCACCATCACCGATTCGACCTTCGGCATCTCGCTGATGCGCATCGAGTTGTAGGTGTCGAAGTTGGTTTGCTCGATCCTGCCGTCCTTGACGGTGCAGCCGCCGTAGAACAGCGCGGAGAGGCCATAGACGAAGGATCCCGCGATCTGCCGCTCCACCTGCGCCGGGTTGACGACGTAGCCGGGGTCGGTGGAGGCGACGATGCGATGCACCTTGATCTTGCTGCCATCTGTCACCGAGATCTCGGCGGCGCCCGCGACATAGCTCCCGTAGCCCATGACCTGCGCGATGCCGCGATAGACTCCCTGCGGCGCCGGCGTGTCCCAGCCGATCTTCTCGGCCACGGCATTGAGCACCGCAAGGTGCTTGGGGTGATTGCCCATCAGCTTGCGGCGGAACTCGAGCGGGTCCTGGCCTGCGGCATGGGCCAGCTCATCCATGAAGCATTCCATGTAGATCGCATTTTGATTGACGTTGACGCCGCGCCAGAAACCGGGCGGAACGTGCGGGTTGCGCATCGCATGCTCGATCAGCAGGTTCGGCACCGAATAGCCGAACGCGGCCTCTCCGGATTGGGCCACGCCCTGGAATGCGATGGGATCCATTCCGCTTTGCAGCGCCTCCGGGCGAAGCGAGAACAGGATCGATTGCCCGGACAGGCGGTAGTGCAGCGCAACGAGATTATTGTTGGCATCGAGCGCGCCCGTCATCTTGCACTGGCTGATCGGGTGATACCGGCCCTGCGCCATGTCCTCCTCGCGTGACCACAACAGCTTGATTGGCGTGCCCGGCATTTGCTTGGCGATCATGACCGCTTGGCGGACATAGTCGGTCTGGCCACGCCGGCCGAAGCCGCCGCCCGGCATCACCTTGTGCACGTCGCACTTCTCGGCCGGAAGGCCGGACGCCTCCAGCACAGCCGCGAAGGCCGCCTCGCCATTTTGCGTGCCGCACCAGACCTCGCATTTGTCTGCCGTATAGAGCGCGGTGGCGTTCATCGGCTCCATGGTGGCGTGGTTCTGGTAGGGATAGGAGTAGACGGCTTCCACTTTCTTGGCTGCGCTGGCGATCGCCGCCTTGGCATCGCCGTTCTTGTTGCCGACATAGGCCGGCTGCGAATCCTCGAGGCCCTCGGCCAGCCACTTCGCGATCGACGCGCTGGAGACCTTGGCGTTATCGCCCTCGTCCCAGGCGATCGGCAACGCGTCCAGCGCGGTCTTGGCGTGCCACCAGGTATCGGCAACGACCGCGACCGCGGTATCGCCGACCTTGACCACTTTCTTGACGCCTTTCATGCCGGCGATCCTCGCTTCGTCGAAGCTCTTCAGCTTGCCGCCGAACACCGGGCAATCCTTGATCGCAGCATTGAGCATGCCGGGCAGCTTGACGTCGGCGCCGTAGATCATGGCACCGGTGGTCTTGTCGACGGTGTCGAGCCGCTTCACACCCTTGCCGATCAGCTTCCAGTCCTTCGGATCCTTCAGCTTGACATCCGGCGGCGGAGCCAGCTTGGCGGCGGCCTCTGCGACCTTGCCGTAGGTCGTTGTCCGGCCCGACGGCGTATGGGTGATGACACTGCTGGACACCGTGCACTCGGACGCCGGCACTTTCCACGCATCGGCGGCGGCCTGGATCAGCATCACGCGCGCAGTTGCGCCGCCTTTGCGAACATAGTCCTGCGAGGAGCGGATGCCGCGGCTGCCTCCGGTCGAGAAATCGCCCCAGACGCGCTTGCGGGCGACACTCTGGCCGGGAGTCGGATATTCAGTCGTGACCTTGGTCCAGTCGCATTCGAGTTCCTCTGCGACGAGCTGAGCGAGGCCGGTGAGCGAACCCTGGCCCATCTCGGAGCGGGCGACGCGGATCACTACCGTGTCATCCGGCCTGACCACGACCCAGGCGCCGATCTCCGGCGAGCCGTCGGCGGCGCGCACCACGGCGGGGCCGCCGAAGGGAATGTCGAGGCCGATTGCGAGGCCGGCACCGAGGGTGGCGCTTCCAATCACGAAAGCGCGACGGTTCATCCTGGGAGAGACGTGCTTGTTCATGAGCGGCTCCCTACGCGCTTGCGATCATGTGGATCGCCTCGCGCACCTGCTGGAAGGTGCCGCAGCGGCAGATATTGGTGATGGCCTCGTCGATATCGGCGTCTGTCGGCTTCGGCTTCTCGTTCAGCAGCGCCGCTACCGCCATGATCATGCCGCTCTGGCAATAGCCGCATTGCGGCACGTCCTGGGCGATCCAGGCTTCCTGTACCTTGTGCAGCGAATCTCTGGATGCGAGCCCTTCGATCGTGGTGATCTTCTTGCCCTCGGCCTCGCTGACCGAGATTCCACAGGAGCGCATCGCCACGCCATCGAGGTGAACGGTGCAGGCGCCGCATTGTGCGATGCCGCAGCCGTATTTGGTGCCGGTCAGGCCTGCATTCTCGCGGATCGCCCAGAGCAGCGGCGTATCCGGCTCGACGTCGAGGGTGAAGGTTTTTCCGTTGATTGTTAGGTTTGCCATCGCAAGTCCCCTGATTGGCCCAATCCACCGATTGAACTCAGGGGCGCAATCTGTCCGGCAACCTGGAGCCGTTCAAATCAACACTCCGCGGGTAGCCGGGAATGCATTGCCCGGCCGCGCGGAAGGATGGACCGGGCCGCTGTCTTGCCTCATCCCTTTGCTATCGATTCGGGTTGGCGGCTCTTCCATGGACGCCAATCCGCGGCTTCAGGCGACGCCAGGTCGCGAAGGGGTGGGTTCCCGACCCGATCACCCAGGTGCAGCGGCGACAGTTTGTCCCTTTTGCCGGGATGCAAGACGCCAGCGCTTTGATACACTGCGCCGACGCAAAAGGAGTTCCATGAACGTGCCGAGTCCCTGCAACGTACTGATGCTCTACCCGCTGTTCTCGGCGGAGTCCTTCTGGACCTTCGGCGAATCCTGCAAAGTCATGGGCGTCAAGCGGCCCGCCGCCCCCTTGGGCCTGATCACCGTCGCCGCGATGTTGCCCAAGAGCTGGACGGTCCGGCTGATCGATTGCAACACGGCACCCTTCGGCGAGGAGGATCTCGCCTGGGCCGATGTCGTCTTCACCGGCGGAATGATGCCGCAGCAGGCCGATACGCTGCGCCTGATCGAGGTCTGCCGCGCGGCCGGCAAGCCTGTCGTCGTCGGCGGCCCCGATCCAACGTCGAGCCCGCATCTCTATGAACGGGCCGACTTCCGGGTGCTCGGCGAGGCCGAGAGCGTCATCGACGATTTCATCGCGGCCTGGGAAAGCGGCGCGCGCTCCGGCACCTTCACCGCGCCGAAGTTCCAGGCCGACGTCACCAAGACGCCGGTGCCGCGTTTCGATCTGCTCAAGTTCGAAGACTATCTCTATCTCGGCGTGCAGTATTCACGCGGCTGTCCCTTCACCTGCGAATTCTGCGACATCATCGAGCTCTACGGGCGCGTGCCGCGGACCAAGACGATCGAGCAGATGTTCGTGGAGCTCGAGACGCTTTACCAGATGGGCTACCGTGGCCATCTCGACTTCGTCGACGACAATTTCATCGGCAACAAGAAGTCGCTGCGGCAATTCCTGCCGCAACTCGCAGAATGGCAGCGGACGCACGGCTATCCCTTCGAATTCTCCACGGAAGCCTCGGTCAACCTGGCCGACGATCCGGAACTCTTGGATTTGATGGGCGCGGCCAATTTCTTCGGCATCTTCGTCGGCATCGAAAGTCCGGACCCTGCGACGCTCATCGCGATGCGCAAGAAGCAGAACACGCGGCGCAATATCGCCGAGAGCATCCACAAGATCTACGCCGCCGGCATGCTCGTCACCGCGGGCTTTATCGTCGGCTTCGACAACGAGAAGGTCTCGATGGCGGAGGCCATGATCGAATTCATCGAGGAGGCGGCGATTCCCGTCGCCATGGTCGGCCTGCTCTATGCGTTGCCGAACACGCAGCTCACGCGCCGGCTGGAGCGTGAGGGGCGGCTGCATGCCGGCCACGACGTGGCGCCGACCATCGGCGCCGATCAGTGCACGGCCGGCATCAACTTCGATCCGGTCCGCCCGTTGCGCGACATTCTGATGGATTACAAGCGGGTGCTCGAGCACGTCTACAGCCCGGCTGCCTATGCGGGACGCGTGGACCGCCTGATGACGCTGCTCGACCGCTCCAGGCAGCGTTCCGAGCTCGCCGAAGGAGATATCCGCTCCAAGCTCGGGGCGATGGAAACCGTGCACAAGGTGGTCACCGCCCTTCCCGAGGCGCGGGGGCCGCTCTGGCAGACTTTCATGAACTGCGCCAAGCGCGACACCTCATCTGCGCGCATTGCCGTGCAGATGATCGCGGCCTATGCGCATCTCGGGCCGTTCTCGCGCAAGGTCATCGCGGCCATCGATGAGCGCCTGGCGGCGCTGGACGGGCACGTGCCGAATCCCATCGTGGCTGCAGGCCCGGCTGAAGAGCGACATCTGGCCTGACATCCGCAAAGTCGATAGCGATCGCCGGCGGCGCCTTGAGGCGCCGGCGGCCAAACTGGTTGTCATGTGTGAGATCCCCGCTTGACAGCCGGACAAGCCTAAGCTGATCGTCATCGAGGCGACATTGGGCCTGCCGTGATTTCGGGGCCCGGAAAAGTTCCGAGCGGGGTATTTGAACTGACCCGCGCTGCTTTGTGTTCGTGCGCCGTTGCGACTGACGTCATTGCCAGGTTAGCTTTCGCGGGGTTGAGCCATGGTCACGAAGGTGGTCCGCTGGTCGATTGCACTGATTGTCCTGGCCGCGCTGGTCCTCACCTATCTGCCTTCCTACATCACCGATTCCATTTACAAGAACGTCGAGGACATCACGGACGGTGAGATGCCCGCCACCGTCACTGCCTTTCAATCGGGGCCGGACGTCGTCAGCACCATTGGTGGCAGCGGCGAAGGCTTGAATTGCAGCCTGCCACCCTGGGCCAACATATTGTTCGATAGCGAGGGGGATTCCCGCCAGAAGCGCCATCTCGTCCTGCAGCGCTTCAGGCAGGCCTGCGTCTTCCACGACCTGTGCTATCGGCATGGCCTTGCGACCTATGGCTATAACCAGAACGATTGCGATCGCATTCTGCAGAATGCGGCCTTTCGGCTCTGCGTCTACATTCGCAACGGCAGTCATGACAGCGGTGCGGCGCGCTGTCAGTCCGATTCCAAATTGGTGCTGGCCGGTGTGAGCCTCGGAGGCTACGAAGCCTATCGCGGCTGGGATCGATCGACCTATTTCGAATTCGACTCGGACCCGTCGCGGTCGAACGGGTTTCAGGTCAGCCGCGTGGTCGGTCATCCCTTCAAGGCGATCGTGCCGGCCAAATACGCCGGTGACCCTGATCAGGTCATTCTCATGTTCGAGAACCTTCGTTCCAATCTTGCGGTGACCTGCATCACCTGCGCGGAAGTTCCCATTCTCGATTGGACCACCGATCCCAATGCCGTCAGCGCTGAGCTGCGCTCGGTCGGCGTGACGCGGTTGCCGGACGTGCTGCTCAGGCGCGTGCCCATGCTTACGGAAACCATGCCGGTCTGGTTGCCACCTCGCCGGCGGCACGCGGCTCCGCATCTCCTGGTCGATGGAACGGGCAGGGACCATCTGATCTGGATGAGCCGGAACAACTCGGAGAACAGCGTATCCTGCATCGTCGGCGCCGATGCTGCGCGTCTCCTCACCAATACTTCACCGATCCGGGATCTCTGCTCGGTCGATGCGGGGCCATCGCTCACCCGCGTGGAGATCGACATGTTCGCGAGCTCTCCGCTTCCGATGGAAGTACCCGGCAGTCCTGACATCATTTATGCGACGTCGATCAGCCCGCAGAAGACGAGGGAGCACGATCTGAGCTTTTGTTCGCGTTCCGCGTCCAGGAAGGTCGAGGGGACCGGCGACGACCGGTCCAAATGCGTCACCTTCACCGAAGCGGAGGTCCGCGACGGCGCGGGGCTCGGTGCATTTCAGAACTTTCCGCTGGTTCGCCGGGGACAGCAGATCTATTTCGCGCGGGACCTCGCGCAGCGGACGGACTCGCCGCTGACTGCGGCCTGGCAGCGCGCCTTTGGCAATACCTTTTCGCCGGACGGCGCGCTGCTGGTGATCGACGTGGCACCGCCGCCCGTCGATCGAGGGCCCCTCTCGGCCAAGCTGAAGAAGATCGTCCGGTTCGACATCGACGATCGCTTCGATCCGATGATGCCGATCACGCGCAAGGTGGACGATTTGCGATTCCTGAGCCTTGAGGCGACGAAGTCGAGCGTGCACCTTCGCATGATCGATTTCGCCAAGGACAACCCCTCCGTCGGCAATGTGCAGCTGATGATGAGTAACGGCGAAGTGGACCTGGACCGCTCCTGGGCGCAGAGGCCGATGCTGGTGGTGGAGACCCGCGACGCGCGACCCAAGACCAGGCTCGTGTTCTCGCGTGGAGAGATCGCGGCCGAACCGGGCAAGCCCCTCTCCGCGACGACGGAGGCGTTGACGCTCCAGACTTTGGTATTCGAGCGTGATGCCGCTGCCCCCTCGAATACGCCTTTCGTGAAATCGGCGGGAGCGGCATGCCGGATCGTCTACGAGTTCGAACCGGACCGCACCGATTGGCCGTGCTACCGCGCGTTCGACCCCGAGCGCACCATGCGGGCCTCGCCGGCCACGCGGATGCGGGCATCCCAGATGCTGGTCGGGCGGTTCATTCAAGGCGAGGGCCATGGCATCGCGTTTCCAGATCTCTGTTTGAAGTCGGAGCCGATCGTGCTGAAGCCGCAAGGAAGTACGTTCGTGCCGCTGAGCGAGACCGCGGGCTGGAAGGGACCGCCAAGGTTTCAACGGACGATCACTTGCGAGCCGCTCGATGCCGCGTCCGTCGTGAGCCATCCCATCACGCAGAAAGCGCCGTGATGGCCGGCGCTGGAGCGCGCAGATCGGGCCTACTTCACCGCGAGCCGCAAGAAGCTCATCACGCTGCCCAGCGCGGCAAAGCCTGCGCCGAGCGCCAGCGCCAAGGTCGCGCCGCCGTGTCCGGCCAGCGCAAAGCAGGCGGCGGCGAGCGCGGCTCCAGTCGTCTGCCCGGTCAGGCGCGCAGTGGCGACGATGCCGGAGGCACTGCCGCTGCGGTGCGGCGGCGCGCTTGACATCACCGCCTTCATGTTCGGCGCCTGGAAGAAGCCGAACCCCATCCCGCAGATCACCATCCGCCAGATGATGTCAGGAATCGCAGGATTGGGGGGCAGCATCGCGAGAAGCGCCATGCCGACGCCGAGCAGCACGAGGCCGATCCCGCCGAGCAGGCCGACCGCATGGCGGTCGGACAGGCGCCCCGCGATCGGGGCCATGATGCCGACCACCAGCGGCCATGGTGTCATGAAGAAGCCGGTCTCGACCTGCGAGCGGCCGAGCACGTCCTCGAAATAGAACGGCAGCGAGACGAAGGCGAGACCTTGGACTGCGAAGGCGCAAACGGCCGTTGCTGCCGACAGCGCGAACATCGGCCGGCTGAACAGGTCGATCGGCAGCATCGGCGCCGGATGATCGGCATGGCGGCGCGTCAGGATGAAGCCGAGCACGAGGGCGGCGATCAACTCGGCGCCCACGACGGTCGGCGAGAGGTTGTGCGCGGCGCTGCCGATGCCCGTGATGAACAGGCCGAGGCAGGCGGCGGCGAGGACCGCGCCGAGCAGATCGAACCCGTGACCGGCGCGCGGCGTCTTCGGTAGCATCGCAAAGCCGATACAGATCGCAATCAGCCCGAACGGAATGTTGACGGCGAACAGCCACGGCCATGGCCCGAATGCGAGGATGGCGGAGGCGACCGAGGGGCCGACCGTGAACGCCGTCGCGACCACCAGCGCGTTGTGGCCGAAGCCACGGCCCTGCATCCGGCCCGGATAGACGTGGCGCACCAGGGCCGTGTTGACGCTCATGATGCCGCTCGCGCCCAGGCCTTGCAGCGTGCGCGCGACGAGCAGGCTGTCCAGCGACCATGCCACCGAGCAGAACAACGACGCGACGGTGAACAGGATCAGGCCGCCCAGATAGATGCGCTGATGCCCGACGATCTCGCCGAGCGCTCCGAGCGGCAGCAGCGTCGCCACCAGCGCGATCTGGTAGACGTTGACGACCCAGATCGACTGCTCCGGCGTGACACGCAGATCGGCGGCGATGGCGGGCAGGGCGATGTTGGCGATCGCGGTGTCGAGCGAGGCCATCGCGAGCGCCGTGAAGATCGCGGCGATAGCCCAGCGCCGCTGCCCGGTGGGAAGGCCGTCGGCGGTCGGCTGGTCGGGCTCGCGCGCCGCAGCAGGTAACGTGATTGTCATTGCGCTGGCGCGTTGCTCCGGCGGCGTTGGCTATGCGCCGTGTACTACGGCTTGGCGGCCGGCCACAGGCTCGTGCGTGCATGCTGTGTATGCGCCGATGCCGGACGCCGCGGAAAGGGAAGGGCGACCGAGCCGGGTCGGCTGCACAGGTTCTTGGTCACGACGATCGATCAAAACTCGAAAACAACCCCATGCACAGTAGAAGGACCTTTGATCGCAAAGGCTTTTTTGAGCCAGGTTGCAACGACACGCGCAGTTCCGGACAATTTGACCTGTTCGGCAAAACACTGGCACGATGTTGACTTGGCAGCGGTAGGGCAGAGGCCTGCATTCTCTTGCGGAGCCCATCATGTGTCACGTTGCAGCTGTCGATGGGTTTCGCTTCGCCCGACCCTGTCCATTCGATCGGCGCCGGCAGCGCCATTGGCCGCGCGGGATCATGCCAATCCCAGGCCGCCGTCGATCGCGATCACCTGACCGGTCACCCACGCCGACGCGGGCCCGGCGAGTTGGACGATCCATTCAGCGACATCGTCCGGCGCGCCGCGGCGACCGAGCGGTATGCTGACGCGCTCCTGTTCCTCGACCACCGCGGCCTGTTGAGCCGACAATCCCATCATGCCGGTCAGCGCGCCTGTCTGCGTCGGGCCTGGGGCGACGGCGTTCACTCTGATCCCGAACGGCGCCAGCTCCAGCGCCCAGCACCGCGTCAAATGCTCCACGGCGGCTTTGCTGGCTGCGTAGTGAGATAGCCTTGCCGCCGCTTTGTGCCCGAAAGTGCTAGAGACATTGACGATCGTGCCGCGCGTGGCCTTGAGATGAGGAAGTGCCGCGGACGCGAGCAGACTGGGACCGAGCACGTTGACGGCGGAGATATCTGTGATGCGATCGGCAGTGACATCGGCAAGCGACAAGATTGCGCCGGCGCCGGCATTGTTGACCAGCGCATCGAGGCGGCCCCATTTGTCGAGTGCCTTTGCAACGGTTCGCTGGGCATCGTCGGCGGACGCCGCATCCGCCGTCATTCCCGCGATATCCGGGTGTTGCAGCATCGTCTCCTCGATCAGGCCCGCCCGGCGGCCGGTGATGAGCACCCGGTAGCCCTGCTTCGCGAAGCGCAGCGCCGCTGCCCGTCCGATACCTGAAGTGCCGCCCGTGACGACAACGACCTTTTGATCTTGCATGTTCTGGTCTCTTGCGCGGCGGACCGCATCGATTGGTTGGATTGAAGACGAGTTTGCAGGCCACGGCGGTCGATTGTCGGTGTCCCGGCCGCCGTGAGGGCTGTGATCCGGAGCGCGAGCTCAGTCAGCCGAGAGGGCGCTCCGGTCCGGCCTGTCGGATAGCGGTCAGTAGTCCCAGAAGACCGGTACCCAGCGGAAGGCGTCGCCGGCGGCCGCAACATGACCGACCGATGGGAACGGCATGTGCGTGGCCACCAGCAGCTCGCCGCTCTCTGCGAGCTCCCGTAAGAGGTGGATGCGAACGCGCGCCGCCTCCTCAGGGTCGTGCTCGAAGCCGTTGTGCCAGTCGGGCTGGTCGAACCCGACGGCAAACACGGCATCGCCGGCAAATGTCAGCGCCTCGCCGGCGGAGGCCACGCGGACCACGCTGTGTCCGGGAGTGTGACCACCGGTGCGACGGGCGACGACACCAGGTGCAACCTCGTGCTGCTCGTCGAATTGTCGTATCTGGCTGCCGTACATTCCAACGAACTGCTTGGCCGCGGCTCGAAGCGCATCCGGGAATCCTCGCGGCATGTTCGTGTAAGTGAAATCCGGAGATTCCCAGAACTTGACCTCGGCGGCCGCCACGTGGATCCGCAGATCCTTGCGCAGCCGTTCTTTCACGCCCTCGACCAGCAAGCCGCCGACGTGATCCATGTGCATGTGGGTGAGCACAAGGTCGGTCACCGATGCCAGATCGATGCCGGCGGCTTCCAGGCGCTTGATCAATTGGCCTGCGCGCGGCAAATGCAAGTCCGGATCGGACCCCAGTCCGGCATCGATGAGGATGGTTTGGTCGCCGCTGCGCACCATCACCGCATTGAGGGCCCAGTCGAACGCGTCCGGCGGCAGGAACATGTCTTTCAACCAACTGGCCCGTGCAGCCGGCTCAGCATTGTGCGCCAGCATGGCGGTTGGCAGCGGTAGCACGCCGTCGCTGATCACCAGCACGTCGATGTCGCCGATGCGCACTGCATAGCGCGACGGGACGAGCTCTTCGGGTTTCGATGCAATGGAGATGTTGTGCAGGTTCATTCTAGTCTCCTGTTGAAGGCTGGGGTGGCTAGCTTGCTTAAAGAGCGGTGACGCGCTCCGGATCGGCCGAGGCGAGGGCTGCGGCACGTTCAGCCTTGGGCGGATATATCCAGACAGTGTTGATCTCCTGCTTGGTCTTCTTGGCGACATCGCCGACCATCGCGACCGTGCGCTCCCAGCCGCGCGTGAACAGCGCGCCCGCTTCGCCAAGGTCGAGGCAGGTGACGTAGGCTTTCTGGTGATAGGATCTGGTCGGAACGCCCAGCAGCTCGGCGGCGGCGTTGTTGCCAGCGAAGGCGCCCATCCGGGTCGCATGCTGGCACGACATCAGCGCGTAATTGCCGACATCGTCACATGCGGCCCGCGCGGCATCGCCAGTGGCGAAGACACCGCTTACCGATGGAACGCGAAGATCACGGTCGACGAGCAGTCGGCCAAACTGGTCGCGTTCAGCCGGAATCTGTGCCGTCAACGGAGCCGCGCGCATGCCGGCGGCCCAGATCGCCGTCTCACATTCGATCCGTTCACCGCTGGAGAGCGTGACTCCGGACTTGTCGAGGGAGGCCACTCCGACACCGAGCCTGGTCTCGATGCCGAGCTTCTGCAGCGCCTCCTCGATGATCGGCCGGGGCCCTGCGCCCATATCGGGGGCGATCGTCTCATTGCGGTCGACTATGACCACGCGCAGCCGGGCGTCCTTGCCGAGAATTTTGTGCAGGCGCGACGGCACTTCGGTTGCCGCCTCGATACCGGTGAATCCACCCCCTGCGACGACAACGGTATTGCGTGCCAGCGAAGCCGGACGGTTCGACAGCCCGTGCAGGTGACGATCGAGCGCGATCGCATCATCGAGTTGGTCGACGCTGAAGCCGTGCTCGGCGAGGCCGGGAACGTTCGGGCGAAACAGCCGGCTACCGGTGGCGACCACCAACCGGTCGTAGGACAGCTTCTTGCGCGCGCCCTGCGCGGCAGCGACCTCGACGATTTTGGACCTGGTATCGATCGCCTCGGCATGACCCCTGACATAGACGACGTCGATCGCCTCGAGAACGTCCTGCAGCGGTGCCGTCAGGGTCTCGGGGTTCGGTTCGTAGAGCCGCGGGCGAACCACCAGCGTCGGCTCGGGCGCGACGAGCGCGATCTCGAGTTCGTCGGGCGGAGCGCCCTGGATGTCGCGCAGGCGGGCGGCGGAAAGGGCGGCATACATGCCGGCGAAGCCGGCGCCAATGATGACGATGCGCATGTTGACTGGTCCTTGAGTTGATTGCGATGAAGACGAGGCTACGCTGTCACGAACCTGAGCAAGTCGCCGTTGACGATGTCGGGATGGGTCGTGCAACAACCGTGCGGCAGCAGGTCGTAGATTTTCAAGGTGCTGTGCTTCAGAAGCCGGGCCGACAGCGGTGCGGAGTCTGCGACGGGGACGATCTGGTCGTCGCTGCCATGCAGGACGAGCGTCGGCACAGCGATGCTCTTCAGGTCTTCGCTGAAGTCGGTCTCGGAGAAGGCCTTGATGCCGTCGTAATGGGCCTTGGCGCTACCCATCATGCCTTGACGCCACCAGTTCCAGATCGTCGCCTGCGAAGGCTCGGCACCCGGACGATTGTATCCGTAGAAGGGGCCGCTCGCGAATTCATGATAGAATTGCGGCCTGTTGGCTGCGAGTCGACCGCGTAAGCCGTCGAAGACCTTAAGGGGCAATCCGCCGGGATTGGACTCGGTCTTGAGCATCAGGGGTGGCACAGCGCCGATGAGCACCAGCTTGGCCACGCGATCGCGGCCATGACGTGCGACGTAGCGCGCTGCCTCGCCGCCGCCTGTCGAGTGGCCGACGTGGATGGCGTTGCGAAGATCGAGTTGCTGGACAAGGGCAGCGACGTCGGCCGCATAGTGGTCCATGTCGTGCCCGTCGCCGACATGGCTCGAGCGGCCGTGGCCGCGGCGGTCATGGGCGATCACGCGAAAGCCCTTGCCGAGGAAGAAGAGCATCTGGGCATCCCAGTCATCGGCGCTGAGCGGCCAACCGTGATGGAAGACGATCGGTTGTGCGGACTTCGGTCCCCAGTCCTTGTAGAAGATCTTTGCGCCGTCGCTGGTGGTGACAGAACCTGTGCCGTCGTTCCTGCCGGTCGAGAGGGCCGCGATCTCCACGTCGTTGCCTACTGCCGAGGTGGAGCGGATAGTCAATGCCGCCGCGTACAAGAGAGTTGTTGCGAGAATGCTTCGCCGCGAGGTGCTCACGAGCTGGCTGACAGAGCTGATCAAGGTCATTTGCCATTTCCGTTTCAGGTGCGGGCACCATGATTCCTAGCGAAACGCATGCGCCGATGCCCCAGCGCGATTGAGGCGATTGCAGCGCGATTGCTGCTAACGTGCGCGTCGCCGCCAATCGCTCGGCGATTCCCCGGTGAGCTTTCGAAACGCGGCGGCAAAAGCGGTCTGCGAGGAGTAGCCGAGCGTAGCCGCAATCGAGACCACTGACGCATCGGTGTCGCGCAGCATGTTCATGGCTTGCTCGAGCCGATGCTGACGCAGCCAGGCATGGGGAGACAGTCCCGTGGAGTCCTTGAATGCACGGCAGAAATGAAAGCGCGACAAGCCGGCGTCGGCAGCAAGAGCTGCGAGCGAGACGTCGGCATCACTGTCCGAGCGCAACCGCTCGATTGCGCGAAGCAGTGTCTTAGGCGACAATCCGCCCCTCGTCGGCGCGATCGCACTTGGCGAACCGGTGTGCGCAGCCAGAAGACGTGTCGCTAGCAAATCCATGAGTTGTTGCCTGAAGAGCGTATCCAGCGCTTCGTGCCCTTCCAGCACATCCGCGGCACTCAGCAACAGTCGGGAAGTCACGGGATCTGGATGCGCGGTGCGCTCCAGGAGTTCAGTCGGTGATCCGGTTGCCGCTTCGTCCGCCACGCGCTTCAGCGTTGTCTGCGGCAGGTAGAGCTGAACGACATCGACGGGTTTTGGGATGTCCCATCGGGAGGTCGATCCCTCCGGAATGACGATGACGACGCCGGGACGAAACGTCCCGATCGCGATCGACCGTCCGGACCGTCGCTCCATGCGCTGGACCGTGCCATTATAGGCCATGATGACGTGGTGGCTCATGGGCTCGACGACATCGTGCAATGGGTCGTGCTTCCAGTGAGCAATTCCGGCGCCGGAGGAGTCCAACGCCATGCGAAAGGGAGCCGTCCGGAGCACGCGAGCCATCTCCTCACCGGCAGCTGACCGGTCGCCTACGAGGGCAACGTCCCGCTGCCCACGAGGGGCGGCGAGGATGTCATTCGCGGATTCGCGCAAGACGACCTTGCTCATGGACTCTCGCTCGTGTGCGCGCCTCGCTGACGCGTGACCTCTTGATCGTGGTTTCAGCCGCAGCGAAGCGGGGCCGAACGGCCGGTGCCGTGATATTCGCTCGGCGGATGGATTCGGGGTCCGAAGGCAATCCGTCGAGGTTCGATGCCGCAGATTTGCGGGTTCTAGGCGGCGCGGAAATCTGCGTCTTTCCTATTGCTGCCGTGTTTTGCCTGATCCTGCTCTGCGGACACGAGGAGCGCGCGGTCCGCGTGCGTTTGTGAAAAATCGTGATGTCCGCGCCTCTATTCTCCAGGCATCCCAAGCCATCGGGTCCGGGCACATCGCTTTGGAATAACTGACAATTCTGACGTCGCTCGGTCGAGGCGAAGGACCGAGCCGCTCCGGGGCGACGTCGCCGGTCGTGGACAGCAACGAGCCAATACCCGATATAGTGCTCTGGTAATGGCAGCTTGCTGTGGCCTGCTCCCTCGACATGACGGAAGAGACACAGGATGACCAGGACAGGCGCTTACGGTGAACGGCTCGCAGAGTTCCTTCGCCTGGAGGAAGCCCCTCCCACTCTGACGACGGGGTCGCTGCGCAGCACCAAGATTGCGGTCACTGAAACGCGCCACGACAGTCCCGTGCCGGGCCTTTCCGGTTCGTTCGCCGCGGAAGATGCCTATCTGGTCAGTCTGAAGCTGCGCGACTATCCGGAGTGCGAGATCTGGGAGCAGGGGCGTCACATCAAAAAGGCGGATGTCCACGCCGGCACGACGTATCTCTATGATCTCAAGGTCGACCCGCGCTACCTGATCAACAAGCCATTCCACTCTCTGCACTTCTACGTGCCGCGTTCCGCGCTCGATGGTCTCGCTGATCAGTCGGGCGCACGGCGCATCGATACGCTCGACTGCAGCCCAATCGGGCACGATGATGCCATCGTTCGTCACATCGGCGCCTCCTTGCGCGAGGGACTGCGGCGGCCGGACGAGGCAAATCAGCTCTTCGTCGACCACATCATGCTGGCGCTTGCCGCCCACGTCGCTCAAGCCTATGGCGGCTTTCGAAACAAGGTCGAGAGCAGCCGCGGCGCGCTTGCGTCATGGCAGCTCGCGCGGGCCTGCGACAAACTCGAAGCGGATCTCAGCGGGAAGCTGCCATTGGAGGCGATCGCTGCGGAGCTAGGCCTCTCCGTCAGCCATTTCTCACGCGCGTTTCGCGCGGCGACCGGCCTGCCGCCTCATCGCTGGCTTCTGCATCATCGCGTGAGAACCGCAAAGCGTCTGATGAGCGAGCCCGGCCCATCATTGTCCGAGGTTGCGATCTCTGCCGGCTTTGCGAACCAGAGCCACTTCACGCGGGTCTTCTCGGCAATTGCCGGCATCAGCCCAGGTGCATGGCGGCACGATGTGCTGGGAACAGCAAGCCGCGAACGGTGATCTGCCTTTCTCTGAGACTGGTACTGCAGGTCATGCAGACATGTTCACGACCTTACGGCAGAAGCGTCATGAGCTCATAGAGCACAACGGCAGCGCCGAGACAGCGTCGCCAGGGGTTCACGCCGCGAATGATCTCGTCGGCGCCCCAGATGATGAGCCCGCCCTTCACGACGATCGTCAAGGCGAGGCTGGCCTTGCCTGCGGACGGCCATATCCAGAGCAGAATTCCCGCGACGATGACGATCCACAGAACGAGGTTGGGCCACTGGGCGATGGTGATGGCGCCGGTTTCGCGGTTCCGGAAGAACCAATCAAGAATTCGCCGCATGACCGGGGCCGATCAGAGCTCGACCTCCCCCTCTTCACGACCTTTCCAATAGGCCATGCGGTTGGCTCTGACCGTGATCAGGACGAGGCCGGGCGTATCGATGCCGTGGTCGAACCATTTGTCGAGATCGCTCGTCCAGTGCTGCTGGAAGGCCGTCTTGTCCCGGATCAATTCGGCACTGCCTTCAACGGCGAGGTAGATTCCCTTGGAGAAAAGCCCCGCCTCGGATGAGAATCCGAGCGCTGCCTTTGGATTTCGTTGAATGTCCGATCCCGTCCGCGCCTGTTCGTAGGTGAAGTAATACGAGGTGCCGGCGTAGGCGACGTCGCCGCTGTTGCTCATCGGACGGTTCGCAATCTCGCCGTTCTCGGCGTGGGTCGAGAGAATGGCGATGTCGATTCCGGCCATTTCCCTTGAGGTATCGGCGAGCGGTTTCTTGGCCATGAACTTTCCTCCAGTGGAGCGGGAGCAACGACCGGATTGGGCCCATGTTCCCCTGAAGCCTGGGAGTGCGCGCCCGCACGTTTCAGCAATGACTCGCTTGTTGCCTGTGGCCGGCTCGACGTCACTATCCGATGTTACGACCAACCTCGACCTCGTCTTCCCAGTCCCTCCACGCGACATTGTTCGTGTCCAGGTAACTCGAAACGGCTGAGCCGATGGTCGGAAAGAAGTGGGCCTCGCCGACCTGGGCGTACAAACCAAATCGTTTCAGCTTGTCCTTCACCGGGTCCTTGAGCTCGGCAAAGCAGAGTTCGATGCCCCTGGCTCGGAGCGCCTCGTTCAGTTCTGCAACGGTATCGCAAGCGGTGACGTCGACGCTCGTGACCGGTTCGGCGGCGACGACCAACCAGCGCACAGGTGTTGGCGATGTCGCGACGGCGGCCAGAATTCGCTCCTTGAAGAACTCGGCATTGGCGAAGAACAGCGGCGCATCCCAGCGGAACAGGACCAGTCCCGGGATCAGCCGGGCATCGGGATATCTCGTGATGTCGTGATAGCCCTTGACGCCGTGTGCCCGCCCCAGAATCGCGGAGTGCGGACGCCAGCCATCCCACAGAAACTCCGCAATGGCCACGGCGATGGCAAGGCCGATTCCCGGGATCGGGCCGAGCACGGTGACGCCGACGAAACACAGCACAGTCAACCAGAATTCCCAGCGCTGGATTCGGTAGATTCGCTTGAGATCGCTGATCTCGATCAAG
Organism: Bradyrhizobium sp. in8p8; assembly: GCF_000426845.1. Taxonomy (GTDB): domain Bacteria; phylum Pseudomonadota; class Alphaproteobacteria; order Rhizobiales; family Xanthobacteraceae; genus Bradyrhizobium; species Bradyrhizobium japonicum_C. Next base: position 200,318 of record NZ_AUGD01000007.1, read on the forward strand.
CTGATTGCGGCTGAGATCACCACCGCTGCCAATGCGGCGTGCGGCAGGTGCTGCAGCAGATTCGGCGCAAACAGCAGAAGGAAGGCGATGACGAGCGCGCCGACGATGCTCGCCAGCTGGGTGCGCGCGCCGGCGGCCTCGGCAATTGGCGTGCGCGATGAACTGCTGCTGATGGGGAAGCCCTGAAACAGACCAGTCGCCAGATTGGCCGCGCCGAGACCCACCATCTCCTGGTTCGGATCGACTTTATCGCCGAATCGCGCAGCGTAGGTTCGCGACAACACGCTGGTATCGGCGAACGAAACGAGAGCGATGGCGCACCCGCCGGTCAGCACCGGGATCAGATCGCTGTAACCAATCCTGGGAATAGAGAACGCCGGCAGACCCTGCGGAAGTGGGCCCAAGACTTCCACACCATGACCGCTTCCGAGATCAAATAGTGCGACGACAAGGGTCGCTGCGACGACGGCAATCAGGATTCCCGGCAGTCGTTTGCTATCCTTGAGCAGCAGGATCACCATCAACGTGCCGAGTCCGATTGTGAATGCGGCCCAGTTCATCTTGCCGCCGCTGATCCCGATGGTGATCGCCCACAGGCCTCTCAGCGGCCCTTCGCTCTCGATCGAGAAACCGAGCAGCCTTGGCAGTTGGCTGATCAGGACGGTCAGCGCGATCCCGTTCATGTAGCCATACCGTATCGGCTTCGAGAGAAGCTCGGTTACGAAGCCCAATCGCGCGATGCCCGCCACGATGAGCACAGCTCCTGAAACGAGCGCCATCATGGCGGCAAGCATTGCGGCGCGGACCGGATCACCACCGGACAAGGGGGCAATGACACCGAGGATGACAGCTGCCAGCGCCGAGTCGGGTCCGAGCACGATGATGCGGCTCGGACCGAACACCGCGTAGGCCAGAAGAGCGACGATGGTTGCGTAGAGGCCGTGGATGCCCGGCAGGCCAGACGCCACGGCATAGGCAATTCCGACCGGGACAAGCATGGTCGCCAGCACGAGACCTGCGAATACGTCGTTCCGAAGCCAATCAGATTCGTAGTGGCGAAGCGTCTCGATCCCCGGCACCCAACGCGTCCAACCGCTCACCGCGCACTCCAAGGGCCGTTCGCCATGCGGATAGTGACGAGGTGTAGAATGCTGACCGCCTCTGCAATGTCACCGCACGGCTCCGACCGGCATGCGCCGGCAGCGCTATCGCCGACAGACCAGCACTCAAGCCGGATGCTGGCAGTCTCGAGTCGGCCCGCCGATGGCGAGCGAGGATCCTGCAAGTGCTCCACCGTTCTCTTGATGCAGATCAACGCTGTCGATGCCTCAACTCCTCGTGCGGCGCAATAGTGTTTGGAAACGTGAATCAAGGCCGGCCGGTCGCGCGCTTTCTTCCTTGCCTGGCTTTCGCCTGTTGCGCTGCTGCCCTGTCCCGGCCGGGGTGAATTGCCCGGCGGGGACGAGCAATGGTAATCAAGAGTCCCAGTGAGGGAAACACGAAAGAAAAAGGCGCGAGCGATGGTCTGGGATCCGCAGCAATATCTGAAGTTCGCCGGCCACCGGCTCCGGCCTGCCGTCGATCTGTTGATGCGGATTCCGGATTTTGCGCCGCGCGCGATCGCCGATCTCGGCGCCGGCGCCGGCAACGTGACGAAGCTGATCAAGGAGCGCTGGCCTGATGCACGCGTGGTCGGTGTCGAGGGCTCGGCCGAGATGGTCGACGCGGGCCGGAAGGCCGCGCCTGACGTGGAATGGTCACATCAGGATCTCGGCCATTGGCGTCCCGCCGGGCAGTATGACTTGATCTTTTCCAATGCCGCACTGCACTGGCTGCCCAATCATGCGGCGCTCTTCCCGTCGGTCATGGAGAAGGTGCGTCCCGGCGGCATGCTCGCGGTGCAGATGCCGCGCAACTTCACCGCGCCCTCGCATGTGCTGATCGGCGAGACGGCGTTGAATGGTCCGTGGCGGTCCAAGGTCGAGCATCTCGTCACCCCGCCGCCCGTCGAGGGGCCGTCCTTCTATCACGATCTGCTTGCGCCGATGTCGGCCAACATCGACATCTGGGAGACGGAATATCTTCAAGTGCTCGAAGGCGAGAACCCCGTGAAGGAATGGACCAAGGGGACCTGGCTGACACGCTATCTCGACGTCCTGCAGGGCGAGGAGAAGGCCGCGTTCGAGGCCGCTTATGGAGCGCGGGTCGCCGAGGCCTACCCGAAGAATGCGGCGGGACAGACGCTTTTCCCGTTCCGCCGTCTCTTCATGATTGCGCAGCGCAAAGGCTGACGGCCCTGCCGCAATGCGGCATAAGTGCTCGTTCCATTGGACGCGGGCGAACGCCGGGTTGCGCATATAGCGGTCGCCAAGCTAGCTTGGCTGCGGCAAGTTCGGCTTGGGTCTCGCTGTCCGGGTAGCGGATTGCTGCCATTGCGGACCTGAAAAACACAAAAGAAGCCGGTTTCGGAGGCTATTGGGAGGTACTTCATGCGCAAGCTGCTTGTTGCGGTCGCCGCCGCGGCTGTTCTCTTGACGCCCGGCATCGCCGCGGCTCAGAGCCCCATCGTCATAAAGTTCAGCCACGTTGTCGCCAACGACACCCCGAAGGGCAAGGGTGCGCTGAGATTCAAGGAGCTCGCGGAGAAGTATACCGACGGCAAGGTCAAGGTCGAAGTCTATCCGAATTCCACGCTCTACAAGGACAAGGAGGAGATCGAGGCGCTGCAGCTCGGCTCGGTGCAAATGCTCGCGCCGTCAACCGCGAAATTCGCCCCGCTCGGGATCAAGGAGTTTGAGGCGCTCGACCTGCCCTGGCTGTTCAAGGACGACCAGACCTATTCCAACGCAATGAAGGGCACGATCGGCAAGTGGTTGTTCCAGAAGCTCGAGGCCAAGGGCATCATCGGCCTCGCTTATTGGGACAACGGCTTCCACATGCTCTCCGCCAACCGTCCGCTGGCGAAGCCGACCGATTTCCAGGGCCTCAAGTTCCGTATCTCCGGATCGAAGGTGGCCGACCAATATCTTCGCATCATGGGCTCGATCCCTCAGATCATGGCGTTCTCGGAAGTTTACCAGGCCTTGCAGACCGGCGTGGTCGATGGCTGCGAGAACACCGCATCCAACTATCTGACGCAGAAGTTCTACGAGGTGCAGAAGGACATCACCGTGTCCTACCACGCGCATCTGCAATATGCGGTCATCGTCAACTCGAAATTCTGGTCCGGCCTGCCGCCCGATATCCGCGCCCAGCTCGAGAAGGCGATGGCGGAGGCGACCGACTACACCAACTCGATCGCGCGCCAGGAGAACGAGGACGCCCTGGCCGAGATCAAGAAGACGGGCAAGACCAATCTGCATTATCTCACCGATGCCGACCGCAAGGCCTGGCAAGAAGCGATGCAGCCGACCTATAAATGGGCAAAGGGGCGGGTCGGGCAGGAGGTGCTCGATCTCGTCGCCAAGGAACTCGACGTCAAGATGAACTGACGGGCCGCGTCCTAACAACAATGCCAACGGTCGGGGGTGATCGCACTCCCGGCCGTTGCGCTCTTGAATGGACGAGCCAAACGCTGGGGGGACGAAGTTGCTGCGTGCGCTGAACCGGGTGCTCAATCATCTCGAGGAATGGCTGATCGCGACGATGATCGCGGCGGCGACGTCGCTCATCTTCGTTGCGGTGCTGCACCGCTACGGCGCCGGGCTCTCCATCGACATCGCCAAATGGGCGGAGGCCCGCAACCTGGCCTTCCTTGCCGTTCCGGCGCGAGCGGTGTTCGTCTGGCTTGCCGCGCTCGACCTTTCCTGGGCGCAGGAGCTCTGCATCTACATGTTCATCTGGATGGCGAAGTTCGGCGCCGCTTACGGCGTGCGGACCGGTATCCATGTCGGCGTCGACGTGCTCGTCAACCTCCTTCCCGGCGGCTCGCGCCGGCGCGTCATCACCTTCGGCCTTCTGTGCGGCGCGCTCTTCACCGCCATCGTGGGCTATTTCGGGGCCGCCTTCGTCAGCCACATGTGGCAGAGCGGCCAACAGTCCAACGACCTCGAAGCGCCGATGTGGATGGTCTATCTCACCATCCCGCTCGGCTCCGCCTTGATGTGCTTCCGCTTCCTGCAGGTCGCCTGGTCGTTCTATCGCACCGGTGAGCTTCCGCATCACGACATGGCCGGCGTCGAGGGCGTCGAGGCGGATCCGGTGCATCCGGCGCCGGTCACGCACAGCCAGGTCGTCCGGGACGAGCGCAGCCCGCTCGGCTGGATTCTGATGCTGCTGCCTGTCCTGATCGTTGCGTTGTGCTTTGCGCATGCGGCCCACGTCATCACGCTGCCGCAGGGCCTGCGTGTCTTCATCGTGTTCGCGCTTCTGCTCTCGTTGATGCTGACAGGCATGCCGATCTCGATCGCGCTGGGCCTGACCGTGCTCAGCTTCATGTTCACGCTGACCGATGTCCGGACGGAATCGGTGGCGCTGAAGCTGTTCACCGGTATCGAGAATTTCGAGATCATGGCGATCCCGTTCTTCATCCTCGCCGGCAACTTCCTGACCCATGGCGGCGTCGCGCGGCGAATGATCACCTTCGCAACGTCGCTGGTCGGCCATTGGTACGGCGGTCTGGCGCTGTCGGGCGTGGTCGCCTGCGCGCTGTTCGCTGCGATTTCCGGCTCTTCTCCGGCGACCGTGGTGGCGATCGGTTCGGTGATCCTGCCCGCGATGGTTGCACAAGGCTTTCCGAAGCGGTTCGGGGCCGGCGTGATCACGACGTCAGGCTCGCTCGGAATCCTCATTCCGCCGTCGATCCCGATGGTTCTCTATGCCGTGTCCACCAACAGCTCGGTCGGCAAGCTCTTCATCGCGGGCATCGTACCGGGCCTTGCGCTCGCATCGCTGCTCGGCGCCACGACGTTCTATCGCGCCTGGCGCAACGACTATCCGCGGATGCGGAAGGCCACCTTCCTCGAGCGTCTCGATGCGTTCCGCAAATCGATCTGGGGCATCCTCTTGATCGTGATCGTGATCGGCGGCATCTACAGCGGCCTGTTCACACCGACGGAGGCGGCAGCGGTCAGCGCCGTCTATGCCTTCATCGTCGCGGTGTTCATCTACAAGGACCTCAAGCTGCGCGATGTGCCGCGCGTGCTGCTGTCATCGGCGAATCTTTCGGCGATGCTGCTCTACATCATCACCAATGCGGTGCTGTTCTCGTTCCTGATGACCTACGAGAACGTCCCGCAGGCGCTGGCGCAATGGATGATCGACCAGGGCCTGGGATGGATCGGCTTCCTGCTGCTCGTTAACGTCCTGCTGTTGATGGCAGGCAACGTGATGGAGCCGTCCTCGATCATCCTGATCATGGCGCCGATCCTGTTCCCGGTCGCTGTCAAGCTCGGCATCGACCCCATTCACTTCGGCATCCTGATGACGGTCAACATGGAGGTCGGGCTGTGCCATCCGCCCGTCGGCCTCAACCTCTACGTCGCCTCGGGCATCGCCAAGATGGGCATCACCGAGCTCACGGTGGCAGTGTGGCCGTGGCTGCTGACCATGCTGGGATTCCTCGTGGTGGTGACGTATTGGCCCGGCCTGTCTTTGTGGCTGCCTCGCTTGCTGGGCATGTAGCCGCCGCGTGGCGGGGCGGAGACGATGAGCATGCGTCTCCGCCCGTCCTGGGCGAGAGATGGCTAACGCGCGGCAAATCCGCACGCTCAAATGCGATCGTTGAGTAGCGAACGCATCTTTACGGGTCTTCGGTAGGTAAATGCCAGTGGATGGGAGCTGGCATGTTCTTCAACAGAATGGAATCCGGACCGGCGTCGATTTCGGACGCCGTTCATTTGGAAGTCATCACGGGCCTTCACGGCACGATGATGCCCACCATTCTCGCGGCCGCCTGCCAGGCGATGGTCGGCGCCATCACGACCTACGAGACCGGTGACATGATGACGGCCGGCCTGACGGTCGCTGGCGTGGTGGTGGCGGTTGTTCGTCTTGCCGAGATATTTGCATTTCGCCGCCGCCTCGCGGCTCCGCCACGGCTCGGCCGGGCCGAGGCCGTGCACTGGGAACGGCGCTACATTGCCGGCACCGTGGTAACGGCCTTCGTGCTCGGCGTGTTTGCCGCGCGCAGCATCGTGCTGGGCGATGCGCTCTGCTCCGTGATGGCGATCGGAATCGGTTTCGGCTTCGGCGCCGGGGTGGTGGCGCGGCTGGCGCTGCGTCCCGTCGCGGCGTTGCTCGATCTCGCCGCGATCGCCGCGCCTGCCGCGATCGTGAGCTTCATGCAACCCGATCTCCGCCATGTCGGGCTCGGTCTCCTCATCCTGATGTACGTGGTCGCGAGCTTCGAGATGGTTCGGCTCAGCTTCAACGCCTCGATCAGCCAGATCACGCTCAAGCGCCAGTTCGAGCAGCTTGCGCGCTCCGACCCGATGACCGGCGTGTCCAATCGTTCGGTGCTGGCGAGGGATCTGCCCGTGATGCTGTCGGCCGGTATAAATTGCCGTCCATACGCTGGATCTCGACCGTTTCAAGGAAGCCAACGATCGGTTCGGCCACCCTGCCGGCGATGCGCTGCTGAAGCAGGTTGCCGGACGGCTCAAGGCGCTGGCCGCTCCTGACGACCTCGTGATCCGCATGGGTGGCGACGAGTTCGTCCTGGTGCAGCGCGCCGCGTCCGACGCGGAGGCGATGGCACGGCGGATCGTGCAATCGATCGGCAGGCCGTACGAGGTTGATGGACAGGTGATCGATCTCGGTGCGAGCGTCGGCGTCGCCGTCGCGCCGGACGACGGCCGAACCGCAGAGGCGCTGTTGTCGCGCTCGGACAAGGCGCTGTACCAAGCCAAGCAGAATCGTGGCGGCTACGTGGTGGCCAGCGAGCTGCGGATGGCGGACAACCCCACGGCATCGCGCGAGCCCGTTGAAGGCGTAGCTGCGTAGACGGTGGACCCTCTCCTCGCGGGGAAGCGAGAAGGCATCTCGCTCCATTTCCTTCGTCTCCTCCAATGGCAATCGACCGCAAGATGCGGTTAGATGCCGTGCATCAGGCGGGGAGGAGCAACATGACGGAATCCAGCAGCGAGCCGAAGGACGCGTCGCCGTCTGTCATCGCGCAGCATGATGCGATGCTGAACGCACTGCCGTTTTCCGACACACGGGATTTCGACGATGCCGCGCGCGGCTTCCTCGGCACGATCGAGCATGCAACGATCACGACTCCGCAAGGGCGAACGGTCTGGAGCCTCAAGCCCTATGGCTTCCTGTCCGCCGAAGAGGCGCCGCCCACGGTCAATCCGAGCCTGTGGCGGCAGTCGCGGCTCAACATGCATCACGGCCTGTTCGAGGTCGTGCCCGGCGTCTACCAGGTGCGCGGGCTCGATATCGCCAACATGACGCTGATCGAGGGCGACAGCGGTGTCATCGTCGTCGACACCCTGACCTCGATCGAAGGCGCACGCGCCGCGCTCGATCTCTATTTCAAGCACCGCGGCGGCCGGCCGGTCGCGGCGATCATCTTCACCCATACCCACGTGGACCATTGGGGCGGCGCGCGCGGCGTGCTGCAGGAGGATGCGCTCGCCACCGGCAGCGTGCCGATCATCGCGCCGAATCTGTTCATGGAGCACGCCGTCTCCGAGAACATCATCGCAGGGCCTGCGATGCTGCGCCGGGCGCAGTACCAGTTCGGACCTCTCCTTGCCAAGGGCGTGCGCGGGCAGGTCGATTGCGGCCTCGGCAAGTCGATGGCGGCTGGATCGGCCGGGCTGCTGCGCCCCACGGATCTGATCATGGCGACCGGCGACACGCGCGTGATCGACGGCGTCGCTTTCGAATTCCAGATGGCACCGAACAGCGAAGCGCCGGCGGAGATGCACTTCTGCGTGCCGCGTTACAAGTTGCTGAACCTCGCCGAGAATTGCACGCATAATTTCCACAATCTGCTGCCGTTCCGCGGCGCCGACGTGCGCGATGCCCTGGCCTGGTCGAAGTATCTGGGCGAGGCCCTGCAGCTCTGGGACGGCAAGGCGGAAGCGATGTGCGGCCAGCACCATTGGCCCGTGTGGGGGCGCGAGCGCATCGGAACGATGATCCGGCAGCAGCGCGACCTCTACAAGTTCGCTCATGACCAGACCATCCGCCTGATGAACCACGGCTTGAACGCCGCGGAAATTGCCGAGACGATCCAGCTGCCGAAGAGCCTGGAGGGTGCCTGGCACGGCCGCGGCTATTACGGCCACATCCGGCACAATGTGAAGGCCATCTACCAGAAATACCTCGGCTGGTACGACGCCAATCCGGTCAATCTCGATCCGCTCCCGCCGGTCGAGTCGGGCAGGAAGTATGTCGAATACATGGGTGGTGCGGACGCCATCCTGGCGCGGGCCCGGACGGATTTCGACAAGGGCGAGTTTCGCTTTGTCGCGCAAGCCCTCGGCCATCTCGTCTTCGCCGAGCCCGGCAATGCGGCGGCGCGCGCGCTCTTGGCTGATACCCTCGAGCAGCTCGGTTATGCCGCGGAGAGCGGTACTTGGCGAAATGCCTACCTCTTCGGCGCGCAGGAATTGCGCGAGGGCATGCCGAAAGTGCCGGCGCGTCCGCCCATGCCGCGCGAGACGCTGGCGGCGCTGCGCACTTCCCAGCTCTGGGATGTGCTCGCCATCCGGCTCAACGGGCCGAAGGCGGAAGGCAAGCACATCGTCTTGAACTGGAGCTTTTCCGACACCGGCGAGACGTTCGTGCTCAATCTGGAGAATTGTGCGCTCACTTACACCGAAGGTGTGCAGGCGGAGAATGCGGATGCCAGCTTCACGCTCGCGCGCGCAACGCTTGATGAGGTGGTCGCAAAGCTGACGAGCTTCCCGGAGGCGGTGGCTGCAGGCAAGGTCAAGCTCGCCGGCAACCCAATGAAGCTCGCTGAGCTGATGGGCCTGATGGATGAATTTCCAAGGATGTTCGAGATCGTCGAGCCAAAGCGGGCCGTGGTGATGTAGACCACCGCTTTCTCCCGCCGTCATTGCGAGGAGCCCTTGCGAGGAAGCAATCCAGGATCGTGCCGTGGAGAGAGTCTGGATTGCTTCGCCGCGCTCGCAACGACGTGTTGATTGACTGGGACGACACCCGCGCAGCTGCCGTCCCGGATCTGCGCTTCGCTTGTCCGGGACGACACCGTCCGATGGTTTACTATTCCGCGCTGCTCACCAGCTTGATCCGCGGCGTCTGTGCCTCGGTCAGGCTGCGGTAGGCCGCGAGATAGTCGAGCGCCATGCGGCGCGCGGTGAAGCGCGTCTCGAACTGCCTGCGGATCGCGGTGCGGTCGAGCTGCGGAAGCCGATTCACCACCCCCGCAGCGCTGATGACATCCTCGACGATGAAGCCGGTGAGACCCTCGTCGATGATCTCCGGCACCGAGCCGCGGTTGAAGGCCACCACCGGCGTTCCGCAGGCCATGGATTCGATCATGACGAGGCCGAACGGCTCCGGCCAATCGATCGGCAGCAGCAGGCCGAGCGCGCCGCTGAGGAAGTCCGACTTCTCGTGGTCGCTGATCTCGCCGATGAACTCCACCAGCGGATTGTTCTCGATCATCGGCCGGATCAGCTCGTCGTAATAGTCCTGGTCGGCACGATCGACCTTGGCCGCGATCTTCAGCGGAATGCCGCAATGGGTCGCGATCTTGATGGCGCGGTCGACGCCCTTCTCGGGAGCGATGCGGCCGAGCACGGCGAGATATTCCTGGCGAGCCGGCTTCGGCGTCAGCAGATTCTCCGGCAGGCCGTGATGGATCGTGGTCACCCAGTTCGCCTGCGGGACAGGGCGGCGCTGCGCATTGGAGATCGAGATGACGGGCATCTTGGAGAAGGTGTTGAAGACCGGCTGATGCTCCGGCAGATCCAGCCGGCCGTGCAGCGTGGTCACGAACGGGGTCGGCTGCCGGTGGAACAGCGACCATGGATAATAGTCGAGGTGGAAGTGGAGGAAGTCGAACTCCTCGTCGTCACATTTCTGCCGCACCCGCTCCAGCAGCACCATGTGCAGCGCATTGGGATCGCGCACGGAACCGTCGAGACGGAGCGCCTTCGGCCACAGCGCGTCCAGCTTTGCCGACGTTTGCGAATCGCCGCTGGCGAACAATGTCACGTCGTGTCCGAGGGCCACCAGCTCTTCCGTCAACCAATGCACCACCCGCTCGGTGCCGCCATACAGCTTGGGTGGAACAGCCTCCGTCAACGGAGCTACCTGCGCGATGCGCATCTCACCATCTCCTCTGCGATCATGAATGTTGAAGCCCCCGCCTGTACGGCACCGGCAATGCCAGACGGAGGAACGTTCCCGCACCTGCGAAGTTCCTTCCTCCGATCGTTACATGTTCGCCACGTCTGCAGGCCGTCTCGATGCTGCCACTTCATCTTCTCATATCGTCCGCATCCGCATGTCGTGATCGCCAAGCCTGGGAACCCAGGCGAAGAGATCGATGTTCAGTCGATCGGTAACAAACAAAACGAAAAGCCAGCCAACGGGGCGACAGTTATATGGATCAGCTTTCTGGATACGCGCGCAGGCCATTTGCCTTTGTCTTGCGCTATCTTCGGATGCGAATGGCATCGCATCTGGTGATCCTCACCGCGGTCGTCGGAGCCGTTGCCTGCTCCGTAGGTACCCAGTACGGGGTCAAATCCCTTGTCGACGCCTTGTCTGCCGGACCCTCGCAAGGGGGCGGTGTATGGCTCGCATTCATTCTGCTCATGTCGCTGATTGCCGCCGACAACTTCCTGTGGCGGATCGCGAGCTGGACGGCGAGCTTCACCTTCGTCAGGGTAACGGGCGATTTACGGCGTGACATATTTCGTCATCTGACCGGACACGCACCGAGTTATTTTTCGGACCGGATGCCGGGGATGCTGACGAGCCGCATCACCGCGACCTCGAACGCGGTGTTCACGGTCGAAAACATGTTCGTCTGGAATGTGTTGCCGCCGTGCATTGCCACAATTGCGGCAATCGCCTTGATCGGAACCGTAAGCCCTTATATGGCGCTCGGCCTGACCGTGATCGCCGGCGGCATGGTCATCGCGATGTTCCGCCTGGCCGCTGCCGGAAAGCCGCTGCATGACGACTTCGCCGACAAAGCGGCTGCGGTTGACGGCGAGATGATCGACGTCATCAGCAACATGCCGCTGGTCCGTGCCTTCTGCGGCATCGGCCACGAGCATGAGCGGTTCGATGCCACGGTCAACAGGGAGCTGACCGCGCGAAGCCGCAGCCTGCGTTACCTGGAAAAGCTGCGGCTGTTGCATGCAGCCATAACGGTGCTCTTGACCATCGCGCTGATGGCCTGGGCCATCACGCTCTGGCAGAAAGGCCAAGCGACGACGGGCGACGTCGTGCTGGTCTGCACGCTCGGCATCTCGATCCTGAGCGCCACGCGCGACCTCGCGGTTGCGCTGGTCGACGTCACCCAGCACGTGGCGCGGCTGACCGAGGCGATCGCCACGCTGCTGGTTCCGCACGAATTGCGCGACCACCCCGAGGCCGAGCCGCTGGTGAAGAGCGGCGCGGCCATCGCATTCAATAACGTCACGTTCGGCTATCCCGGCGCCGACAAGATCTTCGAGCGGTTCAGCCTGCGGCTGCAGCCTGGTCAGCGCGTCGGACTGGTCGGCCAGTCCGGCGGCGGCAAGTCGACGCTGTTCACGCTGCTCCAGCGCTTCTATGACGTCGACGAGGGTAACATCACCATCGATGGCCAGGACATCTCGAAGGTCACGCAGCTCAGTCTGCGCGAGGCGATTTCCGTGGTGCCGCAGGACATCTCGCTGTTCCACCGCTCGATCCGCGAGAACATCCGCTACGGCCGGCCGAATGCGACCGACGACGAGGTGTTGCGCGCGGCGATCGCTGCGCGCTGCGACTTCGTCGAGAGCCTGCCTGGAGGCCTCGACACCATGGTCGGCGACCGCGGCGTGAAGATGTCCGGCGGCCAGCGCCAGCGCATCGCCATCGCGCGCGCCTTCCTGAAGGACGCTCCGATCCTGCTGCTGGACGAGGCGACCGCCGCGCTCGACAGCGAATCCGAGGAGGCCATCCGCGAGGCGCTGTCGCGGTTGATGCGCGGCCGCACCGTGATCGCGATCGCGCATCGCCTCGCGACGCTGCGCAATTTCGACCGTGTGGTGGTGTTGAGACATGGTAAGATCATCGAGGACGGCTCGCCCGAGCGCCTGATGCAGGGACACGGGCCGTATCGTGAGCTGGTCACGCAGGAAATGAGCCGGCTCGCGCAAGCCGCCGCCTAAAGCACAGTCGCGTTCTCGAGTCGGTTGCGTTGCGATACAAGCGCAGGGGAGCAGCTCATGTCGGCCGAAACCGTAGCCCAGTTCGCCTCCGTGACGCGGACCTCGGAGCAGGTCGCGGAACAACCCTTCTACATTCCGATGACCGGACCGTCGGCGCGGCCGCGGCGTTCACTCAAGCATGACGATACTTTCATCGTGCTGGACAGTCATGGCGACATCGGCGCGTCCGCCGGCGGGCCGGACGGCCTGTTCCATCACGATACGCGCTACCTCGCGCGGCTCGAACTCGTGCTCGACGATCTCCAGCCGCTCCTGCTCGGCTCGAACCTGCGCGATGACAATTCGGCGCTGACCGTCGATCTGACCAATCCGGATATCTATCGGGAAGGCAGCCTCGTTCTACAAAAGGACCTGCTGCACATCGTGCGCACGATCTTCCTGTGGCGCGGCAGGGCCTATCAGCGCATTGGCGTGCAGAACCATGCCGAGCGGCGTACCAGCTTCAACCTGACGCTGCTGTTCGGCAACGACTTCGCCGATCTGTTCGAGGTCCGCGGCGAGCGGCGGCCGCGCCGCGGCATCGGAACGAGCCGGCTGGTCGGGCCGACCGACGTCCTGTTCGAATATCGCGGTCTCGACGATGCCGAGCGCACCACCGGGCTGCATTTCGATCCGCGTCCGACGCGGCTCTCGGCGGACGCAGCGACGTGGGAGCTCGACCTGGAGCCGCATCAGGCCAAGTCGCTGTTCGTGGCCGTGTCCTGCAACCGCCCGGGCACGGAAAGGCCGGTTCGTTTCTTTCCGGGTCTTCTGGCGCATCGCCGCGAGATGAGGCGGTCGACCATGGGCGCGGCCAGCATCGAGACCTCCAACAACATCTTCAACGAGGTGCTGTGCCAAGCCATGGCCGACCTCAACATGCTGATGACCGAGACGCCGCAGGGACGCTACCCCTATGCCGGCATTCCCTGGTACTCGACGACCTTCGGGCGCGACGGCCTGATCACCGCGCTCCAGATGCTCTGGGTCGATCCGCGCATCGCCAAGGGCGTCCTGCGCCGGCTCGCGCATTTCCAGGCAAAGGCGATCGATCCGCGCGCGGACGCCGCGCCCGGAAAGATCCTCCATGAGATGCGCGGCGGCGAGATGGCATCGCTCGGGGAGGTGCCGTTCGCGCATTATTACGGCAGCGTCGATTCGACCGCGCTGTTCGTGCTGCTCGCGGGAAGCTATTTCGAGCGCACCGGCGACGAGGCCACGTTGATCGAGCTGTGGCCAGCGATCGAGGCGGGATTAGCCTGGATCGACGGCGCTGGTGATCCTGACCAGGACGGTTTCGTCGAATACCAGCGCGCCACCGAGAAGGGTTTGGCCAACCAGGGCTGGAAGGATTCCTACGATGCGATCTTTCATGCCGACGGCCGGCTGGCGGAAGGCAACATCGCGCTCGCGGAAGTCCAAGGCTACGTCTTTGCTGCCAAGCAGCTCGCCGCGCGGTGCGCGCTGCGGCTCGGCAAGCCGGATCGCATGCGCAAGCTCGACACCGAAGCCAGGGAACTCGCCGAGCGGTTCGAGAAGGCGTTCTGGTGCGACGAGCTCGGCACCTATGCGCTGGCGCTCGACGGCGAGAAGCGGCCCTGCAAGGTCAGGACATCGAACGCCGGCCAGGTCCTGTTCAGCGGCATGGTCCGCGAGGACCGCGCCCGCCTCGTCGCTGCCGATCTGATGGGCCCGCATTTCTTCTCGGGCTGGGGCATCCGCACTGTCGCTCAAGGCGAGGTGCGCTACAATCCGATGTCCTATCACGACGGGTCGATCTGGCCGCACGACAATGCGCTGATCGCGCTTGGGCTCGCCCGCTACGGCCTCAAGCATTCGGTGGCGCTGGTCTTCAAGGGCCTGTTCGACGCGGCTACCTACATGGATCTGCGCCGGCTGCCGGAGCTGTTCTGCGGCTTCCGGCGCGAGAAGCGGCGTGGCCCGACGCTCTATCCGGTCGCCTGCGCGCCGCAGGCTTGGGCCAGCGCGACGCCTTTCACGCTGCTGGAAGCGGCGCTGGGCCTGGAATTTGACGTGGCTCGCCGCGAGATTCGTCTGCGTAATCCCCATCTGCCGGCATTCCTGAATGAGGTGATCCTGCGCGATCTGCGCCTGGGCGAGTCCAGCGTGGACCTGCGTGTCGGTCGTCATGGCGACGACGTGGCGCTGGAGGTGATGCGCACACGCGGCCATATCCAGGTCTCGATCGTGCTGGCGCGCTAGCGGCGCGTCGTGAGGAGAGTGTCATGCGTGCGATTGGAGCTTCGATCCTGGGCGCGGCGATGGTGATGGCCCTGGCCGCGGCGCCCTCGCGCGCCGCGGAGGATCCGCCCGCCGGCCGGAATGAGGCGGCTGTGCCGCCAGCGGCACAGCCGCCCGTCTCGACCGTTCCGGTGACGCCCAAGGATGCGGCGCCGCCGCCCTCGGTGACCATCATCGGCGCGAGCGAAGCCCACGGCGTGCTCGGCCGCGACGTTCGTAGCGCCGCCGGCGAGGACATGGGGCGCATCGTCGACGTCATCGTCGATCGCACCGGCCATGTCCGTGCCGCCGCGATCGATTTTGGCGGCTTTCTCGGCGTCGGCAGCCGCAAGATCGTGGTGGACTGGAATGCGCTGCGCTTCGGCAAGATCGCCAACAAGAAGGACAGCATCACGCTGGAACTGACCAAGGCGCAGGTCGCGGCCGCGCCGGAATACAAGGAGGACACGCCGATCGTCGTGCTCGGCGCGTCCGGCAGCCTTCAGCCGCTGCAAGCAATCCAGTGAGGTGCCGGAGGGCTGACCGCCTGTGCTGTTGTTGAGGAAGCCGAACCATGCGGATCGCGACCGCGGCGTCGAACAGGATCACGTTGCCGCGCCGCCGGCCGCAAGCCTTCCGGCGCCCTCGCGGCAGAGCCTGCGCGGGCTCGATTGGTTCATCTTCTTCCTCGCCGACGTGCAGACCGGATTCGGCCCCTTCATCGCGGTCTATCTGACGACGCAGAAATGGACCCAGATCGAAATCGGCCTCGTGTTGTCGATCGGCGGCATCGTCGCGTTGATCGGGCAGATGCCGGGCGGCGCGATCATCGACGCCGCGAAATCGGAGCGTCTGGTCGCCGCCCTCGCGATCATGACAATCGGCGCTTGTGCGCTGGCCTATGCCGCGATGCCGATCTTCCCCGTCGTGGTGGCCGCGGCTACCTTGCACGCGGCGGCCAGCTGCGTGCTCGGACCGGCGATCGCGGCGATCAGCCTCGGCCTCGTCGGCCCTTTTGCGATCGGCGAGCGGCTCGGCCGCAACGCGCGCTTCGCCTCGCTGGGCAGCGGCATCGCGGCGGCCGTGATGGGCACGGTCGGCTATCTGCTGTCGAGCCGGGCGGTCTTCCTCGTGACCTTCCTGCTCGTGATCCCGACCCTCATCGCGTTGTCGCGCATCCGCGAGAACGAGGTCGATATCAGGCGCTGTCACGGCGAGATGCCGCCGGAGGCCGCCGACCGCGCCGATACCAATATCTGGCACCTGATCCGGCAGCGCCCGCTCATCGTCTTTGCGGTCAGCGTAATGTTGCTGCAGCTCGCGAACGCCGCGATGATGCCCCTGATGGCGAGCGCGCTGACGGCGCGGTCGAGCCAATGGGCCACCGTGCTCGTCGCCGCCTGCATCATCGTGCCGCAGGCCATCGTGGCGCTGCTCTCACCGACGGTCGGGCGCCAGGCGCAGGTGTGGGGCCGGCGGCCCTTGCTCTTGATCGGATTCGGCGCGCTGGTGATCCGTGGCCTGCTGTTCGCGACGGTGCGCGATCCCTATCTCCTGGTGCTGGTGCAGGTGTTCGACGGCCTCACCGCGGCGGTATTCGCGGTGATGATTCCGCTGATCGTCGCCGACGTCGCTTTTGGCAGCGGTCACTTCAACCTGGCGCAGGGCATCGTCGGCACCGCAACGGGCATCGGCGCATCGCTGAGCACCGTGCTTGGCGGTTATGTCAGCGACAAGTTCGGCAACGCCACCGCGTTCATCGGGCTGTCCGGCGTCGCAGCGACGGGGCTCCTTCTCATCCTGCTGGTGATGCCGGAAACCCGGCGCACGGCATGATCGCGGCAAGAGAAAAGCCGGCCGAAACGAATTCGGCCGGCCAAGTCACGGGGGAGAAACCGATCAGGCGTCGAGATTGTGCAGGCGCTGGCGGTTGCGCAGCACGATCTGGCGAGCGCCGGAGAAACCGAGAATGCCCTGGGCGTGAAGCTGCGACAGCGCGCGCGACACGGTTTCGAGCGTGAGGCCGAGATAGTCGCCGATGTCGCGACGGCACATCGGCAGCGCCATCATGCCGGCGACGGCGAGGCGGCGGTCCATTTCGAGCAGGAAGGTCGCAACGCGCTCCATCGCGGTCTTGCGGCCCAGCAGCAGCATGTGGTCCTCGGCATGGCGAAGCTCGGAGGCGGTCATCGCCCAGAGCTTGCGGGCGACCTGCACGTCGGTGCCGGCGGCCTTTTCGAGGCTCGCACGCTTCACCAGACGCACGGTGGTGTCGATGATGGCTTCGGCGGCCAGGCGATGCGTGGCGCCGGATTCGAGGCCGAACACGTCGCCGGGGAGGTGGAAGGCTCCGATCTGACGGCGACCGTCGGAAAGAAGCTTGTAGCTGCGCACCGCGCCGGTGACGACCTGGTAGACATACTCGGCCGCTTCGTCCTCGCCATAGATCTCCTCGTCCTTGCCGTAGGAGAACTCGGTGGCGACCAGGCCGACATGGCCCGTGATCGCGCCGAACTGGTCGGTAACGGGATTGGCAGGAGCAATCTTGCCACCGATTTGGGTGTTGCTTGCCTGGGTCTTGATTGTCTGGGTCAGCATCTGCGCCATCTCCGGTGTGATGGCGCTTTCCTACGTGGTATCGGGTGCTTCGAAAATTTCGCGAGATATCTTAAGGGGGTTGCCTTACGTAGAACCCCGTAGGTCAGGCGCTGGGGCGATCCTTGATGGCGTGGCGGATGCATTTGACCAGGTTTTCGTCGAGAAGCGGCTTCAAGACCACGTCTTTGATTCCCGCCGTGGCGGCCCGGGCCGAGATGTTCTCGTCGGGATAGCCCGTGATCAGGATTACAGGGGCGTCCCGGTCGGACTTGCGCAAGCGGCCGGTCAGCTCGATGCCATTGATATCGGGCATCTTGTAGTCGATGACATAGCAGTCCGGCCCGGGAGCACCGCTGACATTGAGCAGGGCCGTGCCGCTCCTGAAGGTCCGCACGGCAAAGCCGTCGGTCTCCAGCAGAAACCGCAGGGATCCCAGGACGGCGGCATCATCGTCGACCACAAAGACAGTGGGTTGTGGGGAGGACGACGGCCGCGCACAAAGCGAGCTGACCTCAATCATGCTGACTGGTTAGCACGCCGCCGGCAAGGCACCTTGACTTGCCTCAATCCTTGAGCATGCCGGCGCGCATCGCCAGCCGAACCAGCTCGGAGAGGCTGTTGGCCTGCATCTTGGTCATGACGTTGGCCCGGTAGACCTCGATGGTGCGCGGGCTGATGTCGTATTCGCGGGCGATCAGCTTGTTGGAGAGGCCCGCGATCAGACCTTCCATGACCTGGCGCTCCCTGGGGCTCAGGGACGCGACGCGGGCGGCGATGTCCTGCGCGACGGCCTCGTTCTTGGCGGCGGGCTCGGCCTGGCGGATAGCCGAATCGATCATGGCGGTGAGCCGGTCGTCATCGAACGGTTTCTCCAGGAAATCGACCGCGCCGAGCTTCATCGCCTCGACCGCGAGCGGCACGTCGCCATGACCGGTCATGATCACGATCGGGAACGGGCTTTGCTGCGCCTTCATCCGCTTCAGCAGCTCGATCCCGTCGAGACCGGGCATGCGCACGTCGGAGACGACGCAGCCGAAATCGAGGCCGGGCAGGGCTTCGAGAAAGGCGAGCGCATCATCGAACAGGGTGACGGCGAAGCCGGCGGAGTCCAGCAGGAAGTTCAGCGAATCCCGCATCGCTGCGTCGTCGTCGATGACGTAGACATTTCCCTTGGTTGTCATGAATCAGCTCTCGTCGGTTGCCGGCAAGGTGAAGCGGAATGTCGCTCCGCCAGCCGCATTGCTCTCGGCCCACATGCGACCGCCGTGAGCCTCGATGATCGAGCGGCTGATGGACAGCCCCACGCCCATGCCGGTGTCTTTGGTGGTGAAGAAGGTCTGGAACAGGTTTGGAATGACGTCTTCCCGGAAGCCGATGCCGGTGTCGGAGACCTCCACCTCGATCATGCCGTCGCCGACCCGGGTGTTGGCGACGATGAGCTCGCGCCGCGGAGACTGCGCCATTGCCTCGAGCGCGTTGCGGAACAGATTGACGAGCACCTGCTGAATCTGCACCCGGTCGGCAAGCACGAGATCGGCGTCGGGATCGAGGCTGAAGCGGAGCTGCACGTTCTGCTCGCGAGCGCCGGCGAGCCCGAGCGCGCCAGCTTCCTCGATCAGCTTGGACAGGCTCTCGACCCGCTTCTCCGATTCGCCGCGGGAGACAAAGTCGCGCAGGCGGCGGATGATCTGACCGGCGCGCTGTGCCTGCTCCGCCGCTCGGTCCAGCGCGCTTTCGATCTTCGGCGTGTTGGGATCGCTGCTGCCGGCGAGGAGGCGCCGCGATCCCTTCATGTAGTTGCTGATCGCAGCCAGCGGCTGGTTGAGCTCGTGGGCGAGCGCGGAGGCCATTTCGCCCATTGCGGTCAACCGCGACACGTGCACGAGCTCGGATTGCAGTTCCTGGAGCCGCGCCTGCGTCTGCTGGTGCTCGGTGAGGTCGCGCACGAAGCCGGTGAAATAGGGCTCGCCGGCGCGCTGCGTCTGCCCCACCGACAGGTGCATCGGGAAAGTCGTGCCGTCGCGGCGTTTGCCCGTGACAATCCGGCCGATGCCGATGATGTGCGGATCATTCGTCCTGAGATATCGGTCGAGATAGCTGTCATGACGCGACTGATCGGGCTCCGGCATCAGAATGCTCACGTTCCGACCAATGGCTTCCTGCCTGCTGTAGCCGAACAGCCGCTCCGCGGCGCTGCTGAAGAGCTGCATGATGCCGCGTGAATCGATGACGATCATGGCATCGGGCACCGTCTCGAGAATCGAGCGGAGATGGTTCTCCTGGGAGCGCAGGGCCTCCTCGAGCTCCTTTTCCTCGTTGATGTCGAGGAAGATTCCGGTGAGATGACGTGGCGTGCCCGAACTGTCCCGGATCACTCCGGCCCTGGCCCGAATCCATTGGCCGTTCCCGGATCCGCCGGCGACCTTGAAGGAGAGGTCAAGCTCACCGCCGCCTTCCGAGGTGCGCCCGATCGCCTTCAGGAGATGGTCCCGATCGCCCGGCTCCAGCAACGACAGGAAGAGATCATAGTTGACGGCCTGATCCCGCCCGAGGCCAAACAGCCGCTTGGCGACTTCCGACCATTCAAGTTCGCGCGTCTGGAGATTGAGATCCCAGGTGCCCACCCCGAATCCCTCGATGCGGCCCCGGAAATGCTCGCCCCGACCATCCTCTGCCGTATCGGTTAAGCGGGTCGGCGCCAAGTCATGCTCCTATCCTGGGCGGGCAGGCAGGATGCCTTTACCACTACCGCAATTTCGCGCAAGGCTCGCTCGGAGGCAAGCGGACGTTGAATTCACTGGCGGATTTCCCACTGGACGGCGTTTGACCTAGATGCGCGTGTTTTGATCTATCTCAGCCTGCTGCGCAGCAGCAGGTTTAGGATTAAAGAAAATTTGGTGATGCTGGAGATTCTCCGATGACATACGCGACCGTCATGGTCAGCTTGGCGCTGGATCAGTCCAACGAGGCGCGTCTTCAGGTCGCGGGGGAACTCGCCGAACGATTCGAGGCCGCCATTATCGGCGTCGCCGCGGCGCAGTTCGCGCCGCCGCTCTATTTCGCCGATGGCGCCGAGGCACAAGGGCTGATCGACGAAGGCGAGGCTTCGGTCAAGCGGCGGCTGGCCAGCCTGGAAGCACAGTTCCGTGCGGCCGTGAAGAACCGGGGAGGGCATGTGGAGTGGCGCAGCGCCCTGGATTTTCCGGCGCGATTCGTCCTGGCCCAGGCGCGTTGCGCCGACATCATCGTCAGCGGGGGGCAGAGCCCCGCCTTTTCCGATGCTTTCTCGCTCGTGAGCCCCAAGGATCTGGTGATGCAGGCCGGCCGCCCGCTTCTCGTCGTTCCCGACCGGACCAATTGGCTCGACCTCCGCAACGTGCTGGTGGCGTGGAAGGACACGCCGGAGGCGCGGCGGGCGGTGACCAGCGCGCTGCCGATGCTGCGCAAAGCGAGGGACGTCACCATCCTTGAGATTCCAGAGCAGGGCGACGACCGCTCGGCCGTGATGGCCGGCGTCACCGACGTTGCCGCCTGGCTCGGCCGTCACGGCGTTACCGCGACCGCGCGCGTCTCGGAGGCCGCAGGACGCGAAGCGCCCGCGGCGCAGCTGGAGAGAGTCGCCGGCGACGTCGGCGCCGGCCTGATCGTCGCGGGCGCGTATGGTCATTCGAGATTCCGTGAGCTGATCCTGGGAGGCGTCACCCAGCATCTGGTCACGCAAACCGCCCGCAACGTGCTGTTGTCGCACTGAGCACCGGCCGGTCAGTATCGAATCGAGGAGGACGCGCCGTGTATAAATTTCTTGAACAGACCGTCGACGGCTTCATGACGCGCAACGTCAAGACGGTGCAGCGCAGCCTCGACTTATTCCATCTCAGCGAGATGTTCGAGACCGACGATTTCAACTCCTATCCGGTCGAAGACGACGGGCAAGTGGTTGGCATCGTCACCAAATTCGACATCCTGAAATGCTTCGCCTTCACGCCGAGCCAGATGTTGCCGCGCTACGATGACCTGATGAGCCGCAAGATCGGTGACGTCATGACGCCCGAGTTCATCTATGTCAGCCCCGATACGCGGCTGACGCGTGTGCTCCAGATCATGGTCGAGCACCGTATCCGGAGCATCATCGTGCTCGACAGTGCACAGAAGCTGGTCGGCATCATTGCCCGCGAGGATGTCATCGCGGCGCTGAAGGCGAGCGCCGGCGACTGACAGCGCTCGACCCGGCAATTCGGGCTCCGTGATATTACGGAAGCGGCCGGTGTTGCGGCGTCCGATGCCGGCCGCAAGCGATTGATCTCGCGTCCAATCCGCGGCTGCTCCACACGAACAGAAATCCATCCATCTTGATTTCAATCAATTCCCCGCGAGGGTGAATGTGGTTTCTGGCCCTGTGTTCTTTCAGAGAGAATCCGCATGAGCCAGCCCTCCATTTCAAAATCAATGACCATCGGTGAAAGCGGCTTGGCTGTCGTATTCGCAGTCACCGCTTTCTTTTGCGTCATCGCCTCGGCCAAGGCGCTCGATGCGCCCTTCGCCTTCCACGCCGCGCTCAGCGCGGCGGCGAGCGTGGCTGCGGTGTTCGTCATCGTCAACCGCTACTTCGAGCGGCCGGCGGCGTTGCCGCCCCAGGAAATCAACGGCCGCCCGAACTACAACATGGGGCCGATCAAGTTCTCCGCCTTCATGGCCGTGTTCTGGGGCATTGCCGGCTTCCTCGTCGGCCTCATCATTGCTTCGCAGCTGGCTTGGCCCGCGTTGAACTTCGACCTGCCCTGGACCAGCTTCGGCCGCCTGCGGCCGCTGCACACCTCCGCCGTGATCTTCGCTTTCGGCGGCAACGTGCTGATCGCGACGTCCTTCTACGTGGTGCAGAAGTCCTGCCGCGCACGCTTGGCCGGCGACCTCGCGCCGTGGTTCGTGGTGGTGGGCTACAATTTCTTCATTCTGATCGCCGGCACGGGCTATCTGCTCGGCGTCACCCAGTCGAAGGAATATGCCGAGCCGGAATGGTACGCCGACCTGTGGCTCACCATCGTCTGGGTCGTCTATCTGCTCGTCTTCCTTGCCACCATCTTCAAGCGCAAGGAGCCGCACATCTTCGTCGCGAACTGGTTCTATCTCGCCTTCATCGTGACGATCGCGGTCCTGCATCTCGGCAACAATCCGGCGCTCCCCGTCTCGGTGTTCGGCTCGAAGTCCTACGTCGCCTGGGGCGGCATCCAGGACGCCATGTTCCAGTGGTGGTACGGCCATAACGCGGTCGGCTTCTTCCTGACAGCGGGCTTCCTCGCCATCATGTATTACTTCGTGCCGAAGCGCGCAGAGCGGCCGATCTATTCCTATCGGCTCTCGATCGTGCACTTCTGGGCGCTGATCTTCCTCTACATCTGGGCCGGCCCGCACCATCTGCACTACACGGCGCTGCCGGACTGGACGCAGACGCTGGGGATG
Organism: Bradyrhizobium sp. in8p8; assembly: GCF_000426845.1. Taxonomy (GTDB): domain Bacteria; phylum Pseudomonadota; class Alphaproteobacteria; order Rhizobiales; family Xanthobacteraceae; genus Bradyrhizobium; species Bradyrhizobium japonicum_C. The sequence continues at coordinate 222,949 of NZ_AUGD01000007.1, forward strand.
ACCTTCTCCATCATGCTGTGGATGCCCTCATGGGGCGGCATGATCAACGGCCTGATGACCCTGTCGGGTGCCTGGGACAAGCTGCGCACCGATCCCGTGCTGCGGATGCTCGTGGTCTCCGTCGCCTTCTACGGCATGTCGACCTTCGAAGGCCCGATGATGTCGATCAAGGTGGTCAACTCGCTCAGTCACTACACCGACTGGACCATCGGCCACGTGCATTCCGGCGCGCTCGGCTGGGTCGGCTTCGTCTCCTTCGGCGCGCTCTACTGCCTGGTGCCGTGGGCCTGGAACCGCAAGGGACTCTACAGCCTCAAGCTCGTCAACTGGCACTTCTGGGTCGCCACGCTCGGCATCGTCCTCTACATCTCGGCGATGTGGGTGTCCGGCATCCTGCAGGGCCTGATGTGGCGCGCCTACACCTCGCTCGGCTTCCTCGAATATTCCTTCATCGAAACCGTCGAGGCGATGCATCCCTTCTACATCATCCGCGCCGCCGGCGGCGGCCTGTTCCTGATCGGCTCGCTGATCATGGCCTATAATCTCTGGATGACCGTTCGCGTCGGCGAGGCGGAAGTCCAGATGCCCGTCGCTCTTCAGCCGGCGGAGTGAGGAGCAAACAATGTCATTCTGGACACGCCACCAAGTCTTCGAAAAGAACTCGATCATCCTCGTCGTCGGCATCCTGCTGGTGGTCGCGATCGGCGGTCTCGTCGAGATCACCCCGCTGTTCTACCTCAAGAGCACGATCGAGAAGGTCGACGGGGTCAGGCCCTACACGCCGCTCGAGCTCGCGGGCCGCAACATCTACGTCCGCGAGGGCTGCTATCTCTGCCATTCGCAGATGGTGCGGCCGCTGCGTGACGAGGTCGAACGCTACGGTCACTTCTCGCTCGCCGCCGAGAGCATGTATGATCATCCGTTCCAGTGGGGCTCCAAGCGTACCGGACCTGATCTTGCCCGCGTCGGCGCCAAGTATTCCGACGACTGGCACGTCACCCATCTGACCAACCCGCGTGCGATCGTGCCGCAGTCGGTCATGCCAGGCTATCCGTTCCTCAGCAAGACCGAGGTCGACCCGGATGCGATCGCCGGCGACATGCGCGCGCTGAAGACCGTCGGGGTCCCCTATAGCGACGAGCAGATCGCCAATGCCGCGGCCGACCTGAAAGCCCAGGCCGATCCGGACAATGCCGGCTCCGACGCCTTCACGAAGCGCTACGCCAAGGCCGTCGTGCGCAACTTCGACGGCAAGACCGGCACGCCGACCGAGATGGACGCGCTCGTTGCGTACTTGCAGATGCTCGGCACGCTGGTCGACTTCAAGATCTACAATGAGAAAGCCAATCTTCGCTGAGAAGGCATGAACGATGAAAGCCATCCTGACAGTCCACAATCTAGCGTCCGATCTCGTGGCGACGATCTGGACACCGGTGTTCGTCGCGATCTTTCTCGCGATCATCGCCTACGCATTTTGGCCCCGTAACAAGGCTGCGTTCGACAAAGCAGCGCACCTGCCCTTGCGGGAGGAGTGAGAAACCATGACCGATCATTCTAGCGACATCGATTCCCTCTCCGGGAAGTCCACGACCGGACACGAGTGGGACGGCATCAAGGAGCTCAACACGCCGCTCCCACGGTGGTGGGTGATCACCTTCTACCTCACCATCCTCTGGTCGATCGGCTACTGGATCGTCTATCCGGCCTGGCCGCTGATCTCCAGCAACACCATAGGCGTGTTCGGCTACTCCTCGCGCGCCGACGTTGCGGTCGAACTCGCCAACCTCGAGAAGATCCGCGGTGACAAGATGGCGGCGCTGGGCACGGCCTCGCTCGCCGACATCGAGAAGGACCCGGCTCTGCTGGCGCTTGCGCGCGCCAAGGGCAAGACCGTGTTCGGCGACAATTGCGCGCCTTGCCACGGCACGGGTGCGACGGGATCCAAGGGCTATCCCAACCTGAACGATGACGAATGGCTGTGGGGCGGCTCGCTCGACCAGATCATGCAGACGATCCAGTTCGGCGTGCGGTCGGGCCATGCCAAGAGCCATGAGGGCCAGATGCTCGCCTTCGGCAAGGACGGCGTGCTGAAGCCGGACGAGATCGTCACCGTCGCCAACTACGTCCGATCGCTGTCGGGCCTTTCCACCCGCAACGGCTACGACGCCGCCAAGGGCGAGAAGATCTTTGCCGAGAATTGCGCCGCCTGCCACGGCGATGCCGGCAAGGGCAACCCGGAGCTGGGTGCCCCGAACCTGACCGACAAGATCTGGCTCTACGGCTCCGACGAGGCGAGCCTGGTCGAGACCATCAGCCAAGGCCGCGCCGGCGTGATGCCGGCCTGGGAAGGCCGGCTCGATCCCGCCACCATCAAGGCGATGGCGGTCTACGTCCATTCGCTCGGCGGCGGCAAGTAGCCGATCGACGATCGACGTCCTGCGGCGGGGGCGAAGAAAAGCGCCCCCGTTTGCGTTGGATCAAGGGAGATTCCGGCGCCAGGTCTAGGTTCAATCGCACCTCTTCGAGAAACTCCAGGCGATGAACAAGACCGTAAATCCGAACGAACTGAAGCCTGCGGATGACACCGGGCCGCTCTATGCAGCCCGCAAGAAGGTCTATCCCCAGAGCGTCTCCGGCACGTTCCGCCGGATCAAATGGACGCTGATGGCGATCTGCCTCGGCGTCTATTATTTCCTGCCGTTCGTGCGATGGAACCGCGGTCTCGGCGCGCCCAGCCAGGCGGTGCTGATAGATCTTCCCAACAGCCGCTTTTACTTCTTCTTCATCGAGCTGTGGCCGCAGGAGGTCTACTACTTCACCGGCCTGCTGATCGTGGCCGCGGTGGCGCTGTTCCTTATGAACTCGGTCGGCGGTCGCATCTGGTGCGGCTATCTCTGTCCGCAGACGGTGTGGACCGACCTGTTCTATGCCGTCGAACGTCTGGTCGAAGGTGACCGGCGCGAGCGGATGAAGAAGGACAAATCGTCCGATCCGCTGAAGCTCGAGCGCATCTCCGAGATCGTGCTCAAGCATTCGATCTGGCTCATGATCGCGTGGTGGACCGGCGGCGCCTGGGTGCTCTATTTCACCGACGCGCCGACCCTGGTGAAGGAGCTCGTCACGTTCCAGGCGCCGATGATCGCCTATATCTGGATCGGCATCCTCACCGCGACGACCTATGTCCTCGCCGGCTTCATGCGTGAGCAGGTCTGCACCTATATGTGCCCATGGCCGCGCATTCAGGCCGCGCTCACGGACGAATGGGCGCTCAACGTCACCTATCGCTACGACCGCGGCGAGAAGCGGACGTCTGTCAAGAAGGCGGCCGAGCTGCGCGCGCTCGGCCAGCAGGTCGGTGACTGCGTCGACTGTTATCAATGCGTCGCGGTCTGTCCGACCGGCATCGACATCCGCAACGGACCGCAGCTCGAATGCATCCAATGCGGGCTGTGCATCGACGCCTGCGACAACGTGATGGCGAAGATCGGCCGGCCGAAGCGGCTGATCGGCTACGACAACGACATCAACATCCACCGCCGCCAGGAAGGCAAGGCGCCGATCTACCGCATCGTCCGCCCGCGCACCATCGTCTACAGCGCGATCATCGTGGCCATCGGCGGCTTCATGACTTATACGCTCGCGACCCGCAGCCTGCTCGACGTCAACGTGCTGCACGATCGCAACCCGATCGCGGTCAAGCTCAGCGACGGCTCGATCCGCAACGCCTACACGGTGCGGCTGCTCAACAAGAGCGGTTATGACCGCGTCATTGCGATCGACGCCAACGGGCCGGCCAATGCGACGATCCATGTCATCGGCGTCGATTCGGTAACGCCTGATCGGCCGATGATCGTGATCCCACGCGACTCCACCAGCGAGCTGCGGCTGCTCGTCACCGCGCCGGCAGAGAACAATCCGGAGAAGTCGATCCCCGTCCGTTTCCTGGTCACCGATATCGGGCTCGGCGAGGTCGCTTCCGCAACCGACAATTTCGTCTCACCTTGAGGATCAGGAGACTGCCATGGCATCCAAGCCGCTGACCGGAACCAAGGTCTTCCTGATGCTGGTCGCTTTCTTCGGCGTCGTGATCGGGGCCAACTTCACCATGATGAAGCTCGCGATCGCGACGCTGCCCGGCACCGACGTCGACAGTCCCTATGCCGCAGGCCTTGTCTACGATCGCGAGATCTCGGCGGCGCAGGACCAAGCTGCGCGCAAGTGGAAGGTCAACGCGCATATCGAGCGCCGCAGCGACGGCGGCGCCTCGGTCCAGATCGAAGCCCGCGATGCCGGCGGCCAGCCGATCTCGGGACTGAAGTTCGGCGGCCGGCTGGAGCGGCCGACCGACAAGCGCGCCGATCTCGCCGTCGAGCTCACGGAATCCGGCATTGGTCTCTATCGCGGCAGTGCCGCGGACGTCGCGCCGGGCCAATGGGACCTGGTGATCGAGGGCGAGGCGCGGGGAACGCGCGTGTTCCTGTCGCGCAATCGCGTGATCCTGAACTGAAGGACGCCGTCATGCACATCACGCGGGATTTTTCGCACTACGTTCGGAGCGCGGGCGAGGGCGTCCAGCACATCGATCTCGCGGTCGAGGGCGTTCACTGCGCCGGGTGCATGGCCAAGATCGAGCGCGGCCTGTCAGCCATTCCCGATGTCACGCTGGCACGCGTGAATCTCACCGACCGCCGCGTCGCCCTGGAATGGAAGGCGGGCACGCTCGATCCCGGCCGATTCATCGATCGGCTCGAGGAACTCGGTTACAAGGCCTATCCCTTCGAGACCGAAAGCGCGGAGGCGGCCGAGGTCGCCGAATCGCGTTTCCTGCTGCGCTGTCTCGGGGTCGCAGCCTTCGCCACCATGAACGTGATGATGCTGTCGATCCCGGTGTGGTCGGGCAACGTCTCGGACATGCTGCCCGAGCAACGCGACTTCTTCCACTGGCTCTCGGCGCTGATCGCATTGCCGGCGGCGGCCTATGCCGGCCAGCCGTTCTTCCGTTCGGCCTGGCGCGCACTGTCGGCGAAGACCACCAACATGGACGTGCCGATCTCGATCGGCGTGATCCTGGCTCTCGGCATGTCCGTGGTCGAGACCATCAACCACGCCGAGCACGCCTATTTCGACGCGGCGATCATGCTGCTGACCTTCCTGCTGGTCGGCCGCTTCCTCGACCAGAACATGCGGCGCCGGACGCGCGCGGTCGCCGGCAATCTCGCCGCGCTCAAGGCGGAGACGGCCGCGAAGTTCGTCGGTCCCGACGAGATCTCGCAGGTGCCGGTTGCCGCGATCAATGCCGGCGACATCGTGCTGCTGCGACCGGGTGAGCGCTGCGCGGTCGACGGCACCGTGATCGAGGGGCGTTCCGAGATCGATCAGAGCCTGATCACCGGCGAGACGCTCTATGTCACGGCAGAGCAGGGCACGCCGGTCTACGCGGGGTCGATGAACATTTCGGGCACGTTGCGGGTCCGGGTCTCGGCCGCCTCGGAGGCGACGCTGCTCGCGGAGATCACGCGGCTGCTCGACAACGCGCTCCAGGCGCGCTCGCGCTACATGCGCCTCGCCGACCGCGCCTCGCGGCTCTACGCGCCGGTCGTGCACGCGACCGCGCTTCTGACCATCCTCGGCTGGGTCATCGCCGGCGCGAGCTGGCATGATGCGATCGTCACCGGCGTGGCGGTGCTGATCATCACCTGCCCGTGTGCGCTCGGTCTTGCCATTCCGACCGTGCAGACGGTCGCCTCCGGGGCGATGTTCAAAGCGGGTGTGCTGCTCAATGCCGGTGACGCCATCGAGCGGCTGGCCGAAGCCGACCATGTCATCTTCGACAAGACCGGCACGCTGACGCTGCCCGATCTCGAAGTCATCAATGCCGCCGACATCCCCGCCGACGTCTTCGATCTCGCCGGCCGGCTCGCGCTGTCGAGCCATCATCCGGTGGCGGCGGCGGTTGCGCAGGCCGCCGGTGCGAAGTCTCCGATCGTCGGAGCTGTCGAGGAATCCGGTCAGGGCGTCCGCGCGAGCGTCGACGGCGTCGAGCTTCGCCTGGGGCGCCCGTCCTTCTGCGGCGCCGGGGCGTTGGTCGGCGGCGCCACGGTGGATCCCGAAGCGTCGATCGTGGCTTTCAGCAAGGGCAGCGAGAAGTTCATCCTTTCCGTCCGCCAGGGCTTGCGCCCCGATGCGCGAGCCGCGATTGCGGCGCTGAAGGCGCGCAACATGGGCATCGAGATCCTGTCCGGCGACCGCGAGCCGGCGGTGAAGGCGGCGGCCAATGCGCTTGGAATCCCGGAATGGCGCGCCGGCGTGACGCCTGCCGACAAGATTGCAAGGATCGAGGAGCTGAAGCAGCGCGGCGCCAAGGTGCTGATGGTGGGCGACGGCATGAACGATGCGCCTTCGCTCGCGGCAGCCCATATCTCGATGTCGCCGATCTCGGCCGCGCATCTCAGCCAGGCGACCGCCGATCTCGTCTTCCTCGGCCGGCCGCTGGCCCCGGTCGTCGCCGCCATCGACGCATCGCGCAAGGCCTTGCACCTGATGCGGCAGAACCTCTGGCTCGCCATCGGCTACAACGTTCTGGCCGTGCCGGTCGCGATCAGCGGTGTCGTGACGCCCCTGATCGCGGCAGCCGCCATGAGCGGTTCGTCGATCCTGGTCATGCTGAACTCGCTGCGCGCCCGCAGCGCCTCGCGGGAGATCGTGTGATGGAGATCCTGGTCATTCTGGTCCCGCTGGCGCTGATGCTGGGAGGTGCGGGTCTCGTCGCCTTCCTCTGGTCGCTCAGGAGCGGACAGTACGACGATCTCGACGGTGCCGCCTGGCGCGCCATCGCCGATGACGAGCCGCCGCAGGAAGCACCGGCGAAACGCTAGCGTTTCAGGGCGAAGGTGAGCACGGCCGCCAGCGCGAGCGCCACGCCCACGCCGGCGACGCAGGCCTGCCAGCCGAAAGCATCGAACAGCCGGCCGAGCACGGCCGTGCCGACGAGCCCGCCGCAGAAATAGCACGCAAGATAGGTGCCGCTGGCAAGGCCGCGGTTGTCGGCTGCCGCCTGTCCGATAAAGCCGGTCGCGGCGGCCTGGGCGAAGAACGTGCCGACGCCGACCAGGACCATTCCGGCGAGCACCGTGCCAAGATGCTGCGCCAGCATCAAGGGCAGCCCGAGCCCGGCGACTGCGAGCGCGCTCCAGATCGTGGGCCGCGTTCCCAGCCGCGCGGCCACCTTGCCCGCGAGAAGCGTCGTGACGATCGATGGCAGGAAGACGAAATAGACGAGGCCTAGATCCATCATGCCAAGCGACAGTGGCGGCCGCACCAGAACGAAATTGACGAAAGTGAAGGTGCCGATGAAAGCAAACAGAATGCAGAAGCCGATGCCGTAGGCGGCGCGCAGCCGCGGATTGCGCCAATGCGCGATCATGGCGGCCAGCGGAGATCCCGCAGGCCTCATCGCATGCATCGGCGGCACGCGCTTGATGGTGAAATAGACCAGCAGTGCGCCGGCAAGATTGAGCCCGGCGAAGACGTAGAAGTTCCAGGCGAGGCCGAGGCCATCGGCAAGCGCCGCCGAGATCAGCCGCCCGACGAGGTTGCTGGCGACATTGCCGGTGATGTACGCCGCAAACGCGCTGCCGGCGTCCATGGCGCTGCACTGCTCGCCGAGGTGAGCGAGGGTGAGTGCGAAGGCGGAGGCCATGCACAGGCCCTGCGCGACGCGCAGGGCGGTGAAGACGGCCAGATTGGGCGCGGAGGCCAGCAGGCTGGTGGGGATCGCAAGAAATGCCAGGCTGAGCAGGATGCCCGTTCGCCGGTCGATATGCGGGCTGAAGATACCGACGACGAGACCGGCAAGGGCCATGCCGAAGGTGCTGGCATTCACCGCAAAGCCCATCGCTGCGGGGGTGACGCCGTAATGCCGTGTCAACGAGGGAAGGATCGCCTGCGTCGCGAAGAGATCGACGACGGTCAGGAAGGCGGTGAGGCCGATCACGATCGAGCGAAGCGCGAAACCGGGGGGATGCGCCTCCATCGTCATCGCGCCCGGCTTGATGGGAGCCGAAAGATCGATCATGCCTGATTGTCCTGTGCGGATGTGGCGCCCGGCATGCGGGGCCGGCATGGGGAATCCGGGCGCCACACCCGGTAACGAGTGCGCTGGGGCTGGGGCGCTCGTTACATGTGATGGTCGTTGGGATCCTTGCGGACGTCGCCGACGTAGAGAATGACGGTCTCCTTGCCGAGGTTCTTCCACCAATGCGAGGTGCCGTAGACTTCGGGGCGGATGTCGCCGGCCTTGTGCACGATCGGATCGACGCAGTTGGAGGCGTATTCGACGATCTCGCCTTGTTGCACGAAGATCAAAGCCGGGCGGTCATCATGGCTGTGCCAGGGCACGATGCCGCCGGGCGCGATGGTCAGCTTGCGGAAGCGCAGCTCGCGGCCCTCGATACGGGCAGGCTGCTTGCCGAGATCGATCGCGCCGAGCGTAACGTCGGTGACGCCGACGGCCTTGTGGTCGACCATTTGCTGCGCGTTCGGCTTGATCTTGCCGGCCGGGCACTCGCCGGCGAAAACCGGCGTCGCAAACGTCAGCGCCCCGAGAACGGCAACGCCTGTCCACACCACGCGGGAGGCTGTGAGATGCCTAGACATGGAAAGTCTCCTGTGTTGGCCGCAACCGCGATGGTCGCGGGCGATGGCAGGAGCTTCGTCGAGACCGTCTCCATATTGAAATGCCGGCTTGCTTTCGATGCGATAGCCCGGCGCTATCCCGATAGGCGACGGCTATCGAACCGATTGGGCATCGGCATTTCCGCTTTCGCGATATCCGGCGTCCGATGGCAGCGCGCCCGATCGGCGGGCGTTCTCGTCAGTTCGGAGGAGCACCATGACGCAATTTTCCAAGACCCTGATCGCGACCGCCGCCTTTGCGGTCATCGCAACGGCGGCCTTTTCGCAAGCCGCATGGGACTTCAAGCCCGGCATGGCCTATGTCTATGGCGGACCCGGCAAGATGTCCGCGATGGCCATGGCCCCGGCCGAGAAGAACCACGAGGCCATGATGAAGCACGCGAAGAAGGTGCCCGACAACACCGTGTTCTTCATGGACAATGGTACGTTGTACTCTGCCTCCGGGCGGCTCGATCCCACCGGCAATTTCTACGTGAACTGAACCGGTCCTGGCATCGCGGCCGCCCCTTGCGGGCGGCCGAACCGGGAAACTAGTATTCACCACGGGGAATGCCGGAGCAGAAGATGACCTCTCTCTCGCCAGCCGACGCCGAACAGCTCAGGCTCGCCTTCCAGCGCTGCCGCGACATGGACGGCACGCTGAACGAACAGCTCCGCGCCTATGCCGACGCCAGCCGCAAGGTCTTTCCCGCCTATGGCGAGGCGGTCGATCGCCTGGTGATGCGATTGAGCGGAAATGGCGGCGGCGAGACGGCGCCGCGCCGGGGCGACCCCATGCCGTCGTTCATGCTGCCTGACGAGGGCGGGCATCTCGTTTCCTTGCCTTCGCTGCTGAGGAGCGGCCCTGTCGCGGTGATGTTCTTCCGCGGTCATTGGTGCCCCTATTGCCGGCTCAATGTTCGTGCCGTGGTCCAGGCGCTCGATCGCATCAAGGCATTTGGGGCACAGGTTGTCGCGATCATGCCGGAGACGCAGGAATACACGCGGCAGCTCAAGGCCGAATCCCGCGCGCCATTTCCGATGCTGACCGATCTCGATAATGGCTATGCGCTGTCGCTCAACCTCGCAATCTGGCTCGGCGTGGAGATCCAGCAGTTGCTGTCCTATCAGGACATGGCGAAATTCCACGGCAACGACGGTTGGCTGCTGCCGATCCCGGCCGTATTCGTGGTCGGGCGCGACGGCATCGTGAAAGCTCGCTTCGTCGATCCCGATTTTCGCAAGCGGATGGAGATCGACGATCTGATCGAAGCGCTGGAGAGCGCCAGCCGGGAGAACTGAGCGTCCGCGCTACCCTGCGATTTGCCGCCAGTCTGCGCCGCGCAGCATGCGCATCACGGCATTGCCCACGGCGGTGCGTTGACGGCCGGCGACGCCATACAGGTTGACGGTGCGGCGGGCGTCCAGCCCCGCGACCACGGCCCGTGTCAACCGATCCGGCACCGGCGAAGTGTGCGGCATCATGGCGACGCCCATGTCGGCCTCGACCAGCTCGATCAGATCGCGCTCATTCGAGACCTCGGGGCCATGCTCGATGTCGATGCCGTGTTCGCGCAGGCTCACGGAGATGCGGCGCGCGTGTTCGCAGAAGGTCCGGTTCAGCAGCTGCTCCGATCGCAAGTCGTCCAGGTCGATCGAACTGCGGCCGGCCAGCCGGTGTCCGTTGCCGACGACCAGCTCGAAGCTCTCGGTGAACAGCGGCCAAACGTCGAGGCGGTCCCAGGCCTCGTCGATCTCCGCGGCGATGCCGAGTTCGGCTTCGCCCTTCTTCAGGAAGTCGCCGACCTCCCGGCTGGTGCCGCGCAGGAAGCGGAATTCAAGGCGGTTGAACTGCCGTTTGATCTCGTTGAGATGCGGGATGAGCAAGCCGAGGTCGATCGCATGGGTCAGCGCAATGCGGAGCGCACCGATCTCTCCGCTCTTGAACGAGGAGGCGAGCGAGCGTGCGCCGGCGGCGGCGTCATAGCACTGCTTCAGGAGCGGATGCATGCGCTGGCCGAGCTCGGTCAATTGTGCCGCCGGCCGCTCGCGGCGGAATAGATCGCCGCCGAGCTCGGCCTCGAGCTGCTTGATCGCGCGCGTCAGCGACGGCTGCGTGACGTTGCACTCCTCGGCCGCGCGCGTGAAGTTCAAGAGCTGCGCCACCGCGAGGAAATAGCGGACCTGGTGCATTTCCATGGATCGGTTCCCCAGCAGGATGGATCGGAATCTAACCGATCGCAGCGGGGAATGTCATCCCGGCCGCGATAGCGCGCGCGTATGGTTTTGGAAGCCAGGCGGCATTTCCATGCGGAGCGGCCACGCGTCATGGTCCTGCAAATGTCGGAGCTCGGCCCGAGCCCGGCGATCGCCGATGGAGGTCAGTCATGAACATGCCGCTGGAGCCGCAGACCCAGCAGCCCGGACGCGCGCTGGCCGGAAAGGTCGCGCTGGTCACGGGGTCGACCAGCGGTATTGGCCTCGGTATAGCACGAGCGCTGGCGGCCGCCGGCGCTGACGTCGTGCTGAACGGCCTTGGTATCGCGAGCGAGATTGGCCGGGCGCGCGAGCAGATCGCCGCCGAGTTCGGCATCAAGGCGAGCTACTCGCCCGCCGACATGACGAAGCCGAAATCGATCGCGGAGATGGTCGCGGCCATCATCGCCCAATCAGGCCGGCTCGACATTCTCGTCAACAATGCGGGCATCCAGCATGTCGCCCCGCTCGATCAGTTTCCCGTCGAGAAATGGGATCAGATCCTCGCGATCAACCTGACCTCGGCCTTCCACACGACACGGCTCGCCCTGCCGGCGATGCGCCGGAGCGGCTTCGGCCGGATCATCAACGTCGCCTCCGCGCACGGCCTGGTCGGCTCGCCGTTCAAGTCGGCCTATGTCGCGGCCAAGCACGGAATCGTCGGTCTGACGAAGGTCACGGCGCTGGAGACCGCGGAGGAGGGCATCACCTGCAACGCGGTCTGCCCCGGCTACGTTTCCACGCCGCTGGTCGAATCGCAGATCGAGGCGCAAGCCAAGGCGCACGGCATCTCTCGCGATCAGGTAATCCGCGACGTTTTGCTGGCGCAACAGCCGAACAAGCGTTTTGCCACGGTCGAGGAGCTCGGCGCGCTGACAGTGTTCCTGTCAACGGATGCGGCGGCTTCGATCACCGGCATTGCGCTTCCGGTCGACGGCGGCTGGACCGCGCATTGACATGGGCCGGCGTAACAAGCTGTCTTCGACGACGAATGGTCGATCGGGGCAGGCTCATCAGGAGCAAGACATGGACGATATGCAGAACGACATGCAGAGCAAGGTTACGGACCTGCCGGGACAGGTCGTGCTCGTGCTTCAGGGCGGCGGCGCGCTCGGCTCCTATCAGGCCGGGGTCTACCAGGCACTGCACGAGGCCGGCATCGAGCCGGACTGGGTCATCGGCACGTCGATCGGTGCGATCAATGCAAGCCTCATTGCCGGCAACAGGCCCGAGCACCGGCTCGCGCGATTGAGGGAGTTCTGGAAACGAATGGAGCAGCAGCCGGTCTGGGACTGGCGAGCCGCGTTTCCCGGCTTCAACGAGAAGCTCGCCTATTGGTCGACCGTGACCCACGGCATTCACGGTTTCTTCCGGCCCAATCCACTGGCGCATGCCGGCGATTCCTATCCTCTCGGCGCCGATCACGCCGGCTATTATTCGACCGCTCCGCTGGAGAAGACGCTGAGCGAACTGGTCGACTTCGATCTTGCCAATCGCTGCGCGCCGCGCCTGACGGTTGGCGCGGCTCACGTCGGCACCAGCGAAATGCGCTATTTCGACAGCCGAGACGGCGAGCTCACGGTGAAGCATGTGATGGCTTCGGGCGCGCTGCCACCGGCTTTCCCGGCCGTACGTATCGATGGCGAGCTCTATTGGGACGGAGGCATCTTGTCGAATACGCCGACGGAGGCGGTGTTCGACGACAATCCGCGGAGGAATTCGCTGATCTTCTCCGTGCATCTGTGGAATCCTGTCGGGCCCGAACCGACGACGATGGCGGAGGTGCTGAATCGGCACAAGGACGTGCAATATTCCAGCCGCATCGCGAGCCAGATCGTGCGGCAGCAACAGGCGCATCGGCTGCGTCACGTCATCAACCAGCTCGCGGCGCGACTGCCCGAAAGCGAGCGTAGCGACCCCGCCGTGCGCGAACTGGCGAGCTACGGCTGCCCGACCCGCATGCATGTGGTGCGCCTGCTGGCACCACAGCTCGAGCGCGAGACCCATACCAAGGATATCGATTTCAGTCCGTCCGGGATCACGCGGCGGTGGCATGCCGGCTATGCTCACACGAAATCGGTGCTGGCGCGCAAGCCCTGGATCGGCGAATTTGATCCGCTCGCCGGCGTGGTGCTGCACGAGCATATGGACGAGATGCCGATGGCGGCCGAGTAGGGATCGCCCGCCTTCATCGAATTGCCACAGGCCTTGTGCATCGTGATCGGTCCGCAGTCGAAAGGCCCTGCAAGTGGTGTCCGCCAGCGATCTGGAATCCGCTCTCGATCGGGTCCGCGCCAATGCGGCGGGACCGGTTGCCGGCGTGTTCGGACCTGACACGGTCACCTGGCGGATCGACCGCGAGGCCGTGATCTTTCTCGGCGCCGGCCGAGCGCTGCTCATGCAGCTGGCCCATCCCTGGGTGGCAGCCGCAATCGCCGAGCATTCCAAGACCTTTGCCGATCCGATCGGCCGTTTTCATCGCACCTTCGACATCGTCTTCGCCATGGTGTTCGGCTCGCTTGACCGGGCACTGTTGGCGTCGCGGCAACTGCACCGGCGCCACGACATGATCCTCGGCGAGATGCCCGAGACGGTCGGCCCGTTCGCGGCAGGCTCGCGCTACCGTGCCAATGACATTCCATCGCTACGCTGGGTTCACGCCACGCTGGTCGAGACCGCGTTGATGGCCCACGATCTCGTTCTCCAGCCGCTCCCAGGGGAGGAGCGTGAGCGCTATTGGGCCGAGAGCCGCATGTTCGGCGCGCTGTTCGGCCTGACGGGAGACGACTTGCCCGCGGACTGGTCCGGGTTCGCCGCTTACACCGGGGCGATGGTGGAATCCGACACGCTGACAGTCAGCCCGGCGGCACGCGAGATCGCGACGCAGATCTTCATGGGCGCGCGTCCATGGCTGCGGCCATCGCGATGGTATCGTGCGATCACGGCAAGGATGCTGCCCGAGCGGTTGCGGGCCGGGTTTGGGTTTGAGCTCGATGCGCGCGAGATCCGGTCAGCCGACAATGCGCTGAGATGGATACGGCGCGTCTATCCGAAATTGCCCGACCGGCTGCGCTATGTCGGTCCCTACCAGGAAGCGCAGGCGCGGCTGCGGGGTGAGATGCAGCCGGACTGGATGACACGGTGTCTCAACCGGGCCTGGATCGGACGGCCACGGATGGATGTGCGCGGGAAGGGGTGAGGTCCCAGTCACGCTGCCCCACGTCCGGGGCATGAGTAAGGAGTGGGCGCACCCGCCTCTCCGCGGAGAAAAGCCCCGGCGTCACACCGATGCCAGCTTGCGGTAGAGCGCGCTGTAGCTGCCGGCCGAGATGCTCCAGGAGAACGATCGTCCCATGGCGCTGCGGCGCATGGCGTCGAGCTGGTCGTGCGCCATGAAGGCGGAGAAGGCCCGGCGCACGCCCCCGAGGAAGGATTCGCGCGAGGGTTTTGAGAACAGGAATCCGGTCTCGCCGTCGCTGATGGTCTCGGCAAGGCCGCCGGTCTGGTGGCCGATCGGCAGCGAGCCGAAGCGCTGGGCATACATCTGGCTGAGGCCGCACGGCTCGAAGCGCGACGGCATCAGCGTGAAGTCGCTGCCGGCGAAGATGCGGCGCGCCTGGGCGTCGTTGAACCCGATCGCCACCCCGATTGCGTCGGGACGGCGGCGATGCGCGTCGATCAGAGCCTGCTCGAGCGCCGGCTCGCCGGAGCCGGTGACCACGATCTGCCCGCCGGCATCGACGATCTCGTCGGCCGCCGACAGCACGAGGTCGATGCCCTTCTGGTGCACGAGGCGCGCGACGATGCCGAACATCGGCCCGCGCGAGACCGCTAAGCCAAACTGCTTACGCACGTAATCCGCGTTGGCTCTCTTCCCGGCCCAATCGCCGGCGCCGAACTGCTGCGCGAGCTGGGCGCAGGAACGCGGGTCCCAACTCTCGTCGATGCCGTTGAGGATGCCGGTGAGCTCGGCGGCGTCGGAGCGCAGACGGAGCAGACCCTCGAGGCCGCAGCCGAATTCCGCGGTGGTGATCTCCCGCGCGTAGGTGCCGCTGACTGTGGTGAGGTGCGAGGCGTAGACAAGGCCCGCCTTGAGGAAGGAGACCTGGTCGTAGAACTCGACGCCGTCGATGTGGAAGGAGCTCTCCGGCGCGCCGATCCGACGCAGCGAGTCCTTCGGGAAGAGGCCCTGATAGGCGAGGTTGTGGATGGTCAGGATCGACGGCAGCTTGGCGCCGCGCCAGGCAAGATACGCCGGCACGAGCGAGGCCGGCCAGTCATTGGCATGAATCAAGTCTGCTGCCCAATTCTTGTCCAGCGTGCCCATGGCCAGCTCAGCGGCGGCCGAGGCAAAGCGCGCGAAGCGGATGTCGTTGTCGGGCCAGTCGCGCCCGGACTCATCGCCATAGGGGTTGCCGGGCCGGTCGTAGAGCTGCGAGCACAACAGCACGTAGACCGGCATTCCGTCCTTGGTCGCGGCCCGGCCGAGCGAGCAGGCCGGCATCTCCGCGAATGCAGGGCAGCGGCCAACGATCTGGATATGCGTGAGTTGCTCGATGATGTCGCGATAGCCGGGCAACATGATCCGGATATCGGCGAAGGAGCGAAGTGCACGGGGAAGCGCGGCGGAAACGGCGCCCAATCCGCCGACGCGGACGAAGTCGTCCATCTCTGTGGTGACGAATAAGACCCTCAAGAACAGCCGCCCTCTTCCGATCCCGGTTTGCTACTATGCAAGAACGGGTCCAGTTGTCCTGGAATTCCCAAGCCCCCCATTCGGCGCGTCCGCTCGGTAAATACTTTCCTACTCAGCCGCCGCCCTCTAGGGTCAGCGCATCAACAAGAGAGAACATTGAAGGTTCCAAGAGGGCTCCGGGGATGCAGCTAGCAGATAAGCATGAGGGAACGACGACAAAGGCCTTCGCGGGCCTGCGCGTCCTGGATTTTTCGACGACGATCGCCGGCCCCCATTGCACACGCATGCTCGCCGACATGGGCGCCGAGGTCATCAAGATCGAGACCGAGGGCGGGGAGACGATGCGGACCCGGCCTCCCTTGCGCCAGGGATGCAGCACCGTGTTCGGTCAGCTCAATGTCGGCAAGAAGAGCGTCGTGCTCGACCTCAAGTCCGAGGACGGCAGGGAGACGGTCCGCCGGCTGGCCGCGACGGCCGACATTCTGGTGGAGAATTTCCGCCCGGGCGTGATGCACCGGCTGCGGCTCGACTACGACCGGCTGCGCACGGTCAACCCGAGGCTGATCTACTGCTCGATCTCCGGCTACGGCCAGACCGGCCCCTCGGCCGAGCTGCCGGCCTACGCCCCCGTGATCCATGCGGCGTCCGGCTACGACATGGCGCATCTGGCCTATCAGCCGGGCCGCAACCGTCCCGATTATTGCGGCATCTATCACGCCGACGTCGTCACCGGGACCTACGGCTTCGGCGCGATTGCTTCGGCGCTCTATCAGCGCAGCGTGACCGGCCTGGGCCAGCATATCGACGTCTCCATGCTGGAATCCATGCTGAGCTTGACGGTGATCGAGCTGCAGAGCTCGCAATTCGCGGTGAAGCCGCCGCCGCGCCCGATGTTCGGCCCGACCGAGACGGCGAGCGGCTATGTCATGATCACGGTCGCAAGCGAGAAGACGTTTCAGGGATTGATGGCCGTGATCGGACGCCCCGAATGGATCTCCGATCCACGCTTTGCCACCTACGCGGCGCGCCGCGAGAACTGGGCTGACCTGATGGACGGCGTCGAGATCTGGTCGCGTCAGCTCAAGACCGATGCGTGCCTCGCCGCGCTTGGCGCTGCCGGCGTGCCGGCCTCGGCCTACCGCACCGTGGCCGAGGCGCTGGCCGACCCGCAGCTTGCGCACCGGCAGGCGCTCTCCGAGGTGCGGGACGAGGGTGGCTCCTTCCGCGTGCTCAATCTGCCGTTCCGGATGTCCGGCGCGGACACCGCGCCCGGCAAGATGATCGCCGTGCTCGGCGAGCACACCGACGCGCTGCGCAACGAGATCGGCATCGCCAGCGACACGTCAATTCCGCCAGGCAAAACAGCCGCGACGAACTGAGCGACATCGCCGCCGCGTGCGGCGCTCGGACTTCTGTTCGTTCCTCTTGCGGTGGCGGGCATTTGTCGTCAATCTCGCCCTCAAGTCGTTCAACGATCCGAAACATCGGACGAGCGATCCGGGAGGAACCATGACGAACATCGCTGCCGCGGCACGCAAGCGCGCGCCGCTTCTCCTCGTTGCGGCCTTTGCGCTGGCCGCGCCGGCGCAGGCGCAGAAACCGGGCGGCAGCATCACGGTCGGCCAGGAGCTGGAGATCGCAGGCTTCGATCCGCTCAAGGTCGGCGTCTACGACACCTCGACCTTCACCGCAGCCGCCGCGATCTTCGACACGCTGACGACGCTCAATGAAAAGGGAGAAGCCGCGCCCAAGCTCGCGGTGTCCTGGACCCACTCCGCCGACTACAAGACCTGGACCTTCAAGCTGCGCCAGGGCGTGACATTCCACGACGGCACGCCGTTCAACGCGCGGGCTTTCAAGGAGAATTTCGACCGGCAAAAGGATCCCGCCAACAAGTGCCGCTGCGCCTTCTACATCAGCAACGTCAAGGAGGTGCTGGCGCCGGACGATGACACCATCGTCTATAATCTCACCGACCCTTCAGTGAACCTGCCGGCGGTGATCACCATCCAGAGCCAGAACAACGTCGTTCACTCGCCTACGGCCTGGAAGACCAAGGGCGACGACTACAACCGCAATCCGGTGGGCACCGGTCCCTACATCCTGAAATCCTGGACCGCCGGCGACCGCATGGTGCTGGAGAAGAACCCCAACTATTGGGACAAGGGTCGCCCCTATCTCGACCGCATCATCCTGAAACCATTGCCCGACGCGCAGTCGCGCTTCGCTTCGCTGCAATCGGGCGAAGCCGACATCATCTGGGACGACGAGAACGACGCCGACAACATCATGAGGGCGCAGAAGGACCCGAAGCTCACCGTGCACACCTACAAGGGCTCGGGCGCTGCGGTCTATGCCTTCAATACCAAGGTCGCGCCCTTCGACGATGTCCGCGTGCGCCAGGCGCTGGTGATGGCGATCGACCGTCCCAAGATGTCGCAGGCGATCAGCAACGGTCTGAGCCGGCCGGCGAGCAATCCCTACGGCGACGGCTCCTGGGTCAAGTGCAAGGACGACGGCGCGCTGCCGTTCGACGTCGAGAAGGCCAAGGCGCTGATCAAGGATTACGGCAAGCCGGTCGAGTTCAAGATGCTGGTGACGGCGACGCCGCGCGGCCGCATGATCGGCCAGGTGCTGCAGCAGTTCTGGAAGCGCGTCGGCGCCAATATGGAGATCGAGCAGGTCGATCAGGCCACCATTCCCTCGCGCGCCTTCACCCGCCAGTTCCAGCTGACGCCGTGGCGTATCGTCGATCTCGCCGATCCAGATCCGCAGATGTACGCGAACTTCCGCAGCGGCAGCCCGCTGGCGCTCGCCGGATACTCGAATCCCGAGCTCGACAAGCTTCTCGACCATGCACGCGTGACCGCCGAGCTCGGCCAGCGCACCGAGGACTATTGCGCGATCAGCCGCCTGATCAACAAGGAGGCGATCTGGTTCTGGACCTTCCAGAATACCTATTACGCATTGTCGAGCACCAGGCTGAAGGGCTTTCCGAAGATCTACAACGGCGTGATCGACGTCTCGACCACCTGGCTGGAATGACCGCGCGATGCTGAACTTCGTCGTTCGGCGGCTCCTTGCCATGCTGCCGGTTCTGCTTGCCGTGTCGCTCCTGACGTTCCTGATCGCCTCGCTGCTGCCGGGCGATCTGGCACTCGTCATCCTCGGCGACCAGGCGACCCCGGAGAACGTCGCGGCACTGCGTCGCGACATGGGGCTCGACCAGCCGCTGTGGTGGCGCTACCTGAGCTGGCTCGGTCAGGTGATGCAGGGGGATCTCGGCCGTTCCTTCCGCACCGGGCAGACGGTGCTGCAGGCGGTCGCCGAGCGCATCCCGGTCTCGCTGCAGCTGATGTTGATGGCCGAGTTCATCGGGCTCCTGATCGGCGTGCCGCTCGCGATCGTCTGCGCCGCGCGGGCCGGCGGCGCGTTCGACCGCTTCATGACCGGCGGCGCCTTCGCCATGCTGTCGATGCCGTCTTTCCTCACTGCAATCCTCCTGATCTATCTGTTTGCGGTCGAGCTGCGGTGGCTGCCGGCGACCGGATATGTGCCGTTCACCGAGGCGCCGCTCGCCAACTTGCGCTTCTTCGTGCTGCCGGCCCTGACGCTCGCGCTCGCGGAATGGCCGGGCATCATGCGCGTGCTGCGCTCCGACATGATCGCGACCTTGCAGGAGGACTATATCGCGCTCGCCAAGGCCAAGGGCCTCAAGCCCGCGCGCATCCTGTTCGTGCATGCGCTGAAACCCTCGTCACTGACGCTGGTGACGGTGACCGGCATCAACATCGGCCGCCTGCTCGGCGGCACACTGATCGTGGAATCGATCTTCGCGCTCCCGGGCATCGGCCGGCTGCTGGTCGGTGCGATCTACACCCGCGATCTCGTCATCCTCCAGGGCGTGGTGCTGCTGGTCGCCTGCGGCTTCGTCATCGTGAATTTCATCGTCGACATGCTATACGCCGTGCTCGACCCCAGGATCCGCCATGGCCACGCTTGAGCTGTCAGTTCAGGACGAGGTGGCATCCGCGCCCGTTCGCGGCAACAAGTTCGGCTTCCTGTTCTGGGTCGCGGGCGGCTGGCTTGCCATCATCCTTTCGCTCGCAATACTTGCACCGGTGCTGCCGCTGCAGAACCCGGTCGACATGGACATGCTGGAGCGCCGTGCCACCTTCTCGAGTGAGCATTGGCTCGGCACCGACGGACTCGGTCGCGACGAGCTCGCCCGGCTGATCTTCGGTGCGCGCGTGTCGCTGACGGTCGGGCTGATCGCGCCGATGATCGGCCTCGTTATCGGCGGCGCGCTCGGCCTCGTTGCCGGCTATTTTCGCGGCCGGTTCGAGACGGTGGTGGTCGGCAGCATGGACGTGCTGCTGGCCTTTCCGCCGCTGATCTTCGCGCTCGCCGTGACGGCCTATCTCGGGCAATCCGTTCCCAATCTCACCGTCATCCTGGGCGTGCTCGGCATTCCCGCCTTCATGCGGGTGGCGCGTGCGGCGACGCTGACGTTGGCGCGGCGCGAGTTCGTGATCGCGGCCGAGGCGTTGGGCGCCAGCCATGCCCGCATCCTCCTGCGCGAGCTGCTGCCGAACGTGATCCTGCCGCTGCTCGCCTTCTTCCTGCTCGGCGTCGCCGTCACCATCGTGGTCGAGGGCGCGCTTTCCTTTCTCGGCCTCGGCGTGCCGCCGCCAATGCCGAGCTGGGGCAGCATGATCGGGGAAGGACGCGAGAGCCTCGACGTTGCGCCGCGGCTTGCCTTCCTGCCGGCGGCGGCGCTGTTCCTGACCGTGCTGGCGTTCAACCTCGTCGGCGACACCTTGCGGGCGCTGACCGACCCGCGTCAGGGGGCGCTGTGAGCGCGCCTCTTCTGACCATCGAGAACGTCGCGGTCGACCTGCCGACCCCGCGCGGCAATCTGCGCGCCGTCGATCATGTCAATCTCTCGCTGGAAGGCGGCCGCACGCTCGGCATCGTCGGCGAATCCGGCTGCGGCAAGACCATGCTGTCGCGCGCAGTGCTTCAGTTGTTGCCGAAGAAGGCGAAGCTCGCGGGACGCGTCATTTTCGACGGCCAGGATCTGGTGCGGCTCGACGCAGAACGCTTGCGCCGGCTCCGGGGACGCGATCTCGCGGTCGTGTTCCAGGATCCCATGACCTCGCTCAATCCCGTGCTCACGATCGGGACGCAGCTGATGGAGACGATCCAGGAGCATCTCGAACTCGACGCGCCGGTCGCGAAGAAGCGCAGCATCGAGCTGCTGGCAGCGGTCGGCATCCCCGCGCCGGAGCAACGGCTCGCGCAATATCCGCACCAATGTTCCGGCGGCATGCGCCAGCGCATCGCGATCGCGATCGCATTGTCCTGCGAGCCGAAGCTTCTGATCGCGGACGAGCCGACGACCGCCCTCGACGTCACGATCCAGGCTCAAATCCTCGATCTGCTCGCGCGCGAGCAGCGCCGCCGGCACATGGCGATGATCATCATCACCCACGATCTCGGCGTGGTCGCCGGCCGTGCCGACGAGGTCGCCGTGATGTATGCGGGCAGGGTGGTGGAGCGCGCGCCGACGTCTGCGCTCTTCAAGCGCATGCACATGCCCTACACCGAGGCGCTGCTGGCGGCGATCCCGAAGCTCGACACTGCGCCGCATACGCCGCTGCCGGCCATCTCCGGCCGTCCGCCCGATCCGACGCGGCCGCTGAAGGGCTGCTCCTTTGCGCCGCGCTGCCGCTATGCCGCTGGCCGCTGTCACGAGGCCAAGCCGGAACTGATGGATGCGGAGACGCCCGGGCATCGGTACGCCTGTTTCCATCCAATCCGGATGGCGGAGGGGATCGGCGCATGATGCAGCTTGCCGTCCGCCCCGAGCCGCTTCTGGAGGTCAACAATCTCGTCGTCGAATATGGTCTCGGCAACAAGACGGTGCACGCCGTCTCCGGAGTCAGTCTCCAGGTCGCGCGCGGCGAGACGCTGGGACTGGTCGGCGAATCCGGCTGCGGCAAGTCGACGCTGGGACGCGCGGTCTTGCAGCTGCGCCGCGCCAAATCCGGCCGCGTGCTGTTCGACGGCGAGGACCTCACGGCCATG
This sequence comes from Bradyrhizobium sp. in8p8, assembly GCF_000426845.1. GTDB lineage: Bacteria > Pseudomonadota > Alphaproteobacteria > Rhizobiales > Xanthobacteraceae > Bradyrhizobium > Bradyrhizobium japonicum_C. The sequence continues at coordinate 244,664 of NZ_AUGD01000007.1, forward strand.
GAGGGCGAGGCGCTGCGGAAAATGCGCCGGCGCGTGCAGCTGATCTTTCAGGATCCGATCGCCTCGCTGAATCCGCGCCGGCGCATCGGCGACATCGTGGCGGAGCCGCTGATCATCGCCGGGATCAAGGATGCCGCCGAACGCAAGCGTAGGGTCCACGAGGTGCTCTCTGCGGTTGGGCTCGATCCCGATCTCGTGGCGGGACGTCTGCCGCATGAATTTTCCGGCGGGCAATGCCAGCGCATCTGCATCGCGCGCTCGCTGGTGCTCAATCCGGAGTTCATCGTCTGCGACGAGCCGGTGTCGGCGCTCGACGTCTCAATTCGCGCACAGATCCTCAATCTGCTGGAGGAGATGAAGGTGCGCTTCGGTCTGACGCTGCTGTTCATTGCGCATGACCTCGCAGTCGTCAAAGCCGTCAGCGACCGCGTCGCGGTGATGTATCTCGGTCGGCTCTGCGAGGTCGGGCCCTCGGAGCAATTGTTCGCAAGGCCCGCGCATCCCTACACCGGGCTGCTGCTGCAGGCGATTCCGGTGCCCGATCCGGACGTGCGTCCCGCAGAGAGTGTTGCGACCGGGGAGCCGCCATCGCCGATTGCGCCGCCGTCCGGTTGCCGCTTCCGTACCCGCTGCCCGCGGGCCGATCAGCGATGCAGCGCGGAGATACCGGAGTTGCGCGAGGTCGTTCCCGGCCAGTTCGCGGCTTGCCACCATCCGCTGGCCTGAACTAAGACGGCTCCGGGTTTGTCTCGTCTCGCCCGCCGTGGCATGGTGGCGCGACAAGCAAGAAGCATGCGGGAGGACGCCGATGAAGAGTTTCAAGGTCGCCGATTTCAAAGCGCCGTTGAAGGAGTTCGACGAGGCCACGCCGCAGCCGTCGGGCACGCAGGTGCTGATCAAGGTGAAAGCCGCGGGCGTCTGCCATAGCGATCTCCACATCTGGGAGGGCGGCTACGATCTCGGCCACGGCCGCAAGCCGCTGTCGCTGAAGGACCGCGGCATCAACCTGCCGCTGACCATGGGCCACGAGACGGTCGGTGAAATCCTTGCCTTCAGTCCCGACGTGAAGCCGACCGACCAGGGCGATCTCAAGCTCGGCGATGTCGGCCTCGTCTATCCCTGGATCGGTTGCGGCAAATGCGCCACGTGCCTTGCCGGCGACGAGAACATGTGCCTGACGCCGCGCTCGCTCGGCGTCTATTGCGACGGCGGCTATGCCGACCACATGCTGGTGCCGCATCCGCGTTATCTGCTCAATCTGAAAGGTCTCGACCCCGCGACGACCGCGCCCTATGCCTGCTCGGGCGTCACCACGTATAGCGCGCTGAAGAAGGTCGAGCAGCACTTCGACACGCCCATCGTGATGTTCGGCGCCGGCGGCCTCGGCCTGATGGCGCTGTCGCTGCTCAAGGCGATGGGCGGCAAGGGCGCCATCATGGTCGACATCGACGTGAAGAAGCGCGAAGCCGCCGAGAAGGCCGGCGCGCTGGCGACCGTCGATCCCAAGGCGCCGGATGCGCTCGAGCAGCTTGCCAAGAAGGCGGGAGGCCCCATCCGCGCCGTGATCGACCTCGTCGGCAACGCCGCGACGACGCAGCTCGGCTTCGATTGCCTGACCAAGGGCGGCAAGCTCGTCATCGTCGGCCTGTTCGGCGGCGGCGCGACCTGGGCGCTGCCGCTGATTCCGATCAAGGCGATCACGATCCAGGGCAGCTATGTCGGAAACTTGCGTGAGACGCAGGAATTGCTCGACCTCGTCCGGACGAAGAAGGTGCCGCCGATCCCGGTGACGACGGCCCCGCTCGCCAAGGCGAACGATGCGCTCTTGCAACTGCAGCAGGGTGCGGTGGTCGGGCGCACGGTGTTGACGCCGTAAAGATTGACACTCTCCCCGTCATTGCGAGGAGCGAAGCCACGAACAAACCAGAACGTCGCCGCAGATGCAGTTCTGGATTCTTTCGCTTCGCTCGCAATGACGACTTGGCTGACTCCTTCCCCGAGGCTCTCGAATGTCCGCAAACAACGCCTTCCATATCGCCGTGCTCGCCGGCGACGGCATCGGCCCCGAAGTCATGGCGCCGGCGCTCGAAGTGTTGCGCAAGGTCGAGCAGAAGTCCGGCCTGAGCTTCCGCTTCACCGAGGCGCCGGCCGGCGCCAACAACTATCTGGCCACTGGCAAGTCGATGCCCGACTCGACCATCAAGCTGTGCGAGGAGGCGGATGCGATCCTGCTCGGCGCCTGTGGCCTGCCCTCGGTGCGCTACCCCGACAACACCGAGATCGCACCGCAGATCGAGCTGCGCTTCATCTTCGATCTCTATGCCGGCGTGCGTCCGGCGCGGCTCATTCCGGGCGTGCCGAGCCCGATCGTCGGCGCCGACCAGCGCGGCATCGATCTCGTCGTCATTCGGGAATCGACCGAAGGCCTGTTCGCCTCGATGGGCAAGGGCGTCGTCACCCACGAGGACGCGCGCGAGACCATGGTGATCACGCGTCGCACCTCCGAGCGCCTGTTCGAATTCTCGTTTCGCCTCGCGGAGCGGCGCAAGGCGCGCGGCAGGCCGGGCGCGCTCACCTGCGTCGACAAGGCGAACGTGTTCAAGGCGTTTGCGTTCTTCCGCGGCATTTTCGACGAGATCGCGAAGAAGCATCCCGAGGTGAAGACCGACCGGCTCTATGTCGATGCCTGCTCGGCGATGCTGGTGAAGCGGCCCTGGGATTTCGACGTGATGGTGATGGAGAACATGTTCGGCGACATCGTCTCCGACATCACAGCGAGCCTGATCGGCGGCCTCGGCATGGCACCGTCGGCCGATATCGGCGATGAATATGCGGTGTTCCAGCCGTGCCACGGCACCGCGCCTGACATCATGGGGCAGGGCAAGGCCAATCCCACCGGCATGATCCTGTCGGCCGCGATGATGCTGGACTGGCTCGCCGACAAGCACGGCCTCGAGAGCGCTGCGGAAGCCGGCGAGACCATCGAGCGTGCGGTGGACCAGATCTATGCCGGCGGCATCAAGCCGATGGAGTTCGGCGGCAGCAACGGCACGGCGGATATTACAAAGGCCGTGCTCGCGGCGCTGTAATCAAGGAAAAGGGGCCCGCAGGCCCCTTGGTCGTTCACCAGCGGCGCCAGTGATGGTGATGACGCCAGCGCCATGGACGGGGGCCATAGAAGCGCGGGCCGCCATAGTAGCCGTAGGCGCGGTAATAGTTCGGGCGCCACCAGCAGCGGCCCCAGGGGTTACAGACCCAGCGCACTTGCTCGACCTCGGCGGGCGGACCGCTTGCAATCTTGTCCGCTTGCGGAATGCCGTTCGGCATTGCCGCAAGTGCCTGTCCGGAGGCGAGCGCCACACCGCCGACGGCAGCCAGACCAAGAACAGCAAATTTCAGTGTCATCGCAATCTCCCTCGTTGCTGGCGGGAGAACTTTCGCGGGATCAAGTGGTTGCAACGGCGCTGAACTGCACGCGGAATTTAATCTTCCTGAATGTCGGTTCAGCTTCAGCGGCCCCGGAATTGCGGCTTGCGCTTTTCCATGAAGGCCTGCCGGCCCTCGCGGAAATCCTCCGAGTCCATGCAGGCATTGCCGATCGCCTTGACCGCCTCCATGTCGCGCCGGCTTTCATCCTCAAGCACCTGCGTGATGGTGATCTTTGCGGCCTTGATCGCGAGCGGAGCGTTCTGCGAGACCGTCTCTGCGATCATCATGGTCTCGCCCCAGAGCTCGTCGACAGGGAACACGCGCTCGACCAAGCCAATGCGGAGCGCCTCTGCGGCATCGATGCGCATTCCCGTGTACATCAGAAGCCGCGCCCAGGACGGACCGACCAGCGACACCAGATGCCGCAGGCCGTCATAGCCGTAGGCGATGCCGAGTTTGGCTGCGGGTATGCCGAACTGGCTCCCATGCGAGGCGAGGCGGATGTCGGCGAGCATCGCAACCTGCATGCCGCCGCCGAGGCAGTAACCGTCGATGCAGGCGATCGTCGGCTTGGGATAGTCGGCGAGCAGCGCGCGCTGGGCGGCGCTGCGCCTGGCGTATTCCTCGGATGCCGCTGCATTGTGCCTGGCCTTCTCGAACTGGCTGATGTCGGCGCCAGAGACGAATGCCTTGCCGCCGGCGCCGCGCAGGATCACGACCCGCACGTCGTCGTCGTCGCGCAAGGCGGTCAGCGCCATGCCAAATCCCTCCCACATCTCCAGCGACATCGCGTTGCGCTTGTCCGGATTGTTGAAGGTGATCACGCCGACGCCGCCGGCCGCGTGCTGGAGGATCCTGCCGTCGGCGTAAGGCATTCCGGTCGTGCTGAACATGTCGGGCATCGTGCGCTCGCTGGTCGTAGGACGAGCCGCAATGTGCGGCGCAGGCGCCGCCATGGTCAACCCGGGCAAGGGCGGGCAGCTTGCATCCGCCCGTGCTTCGGTTGCATGCGCGAAGCTCGACGAAGGTGGCGGCTGACCGCCAACAAAAAGGAGCGGCCAGGCCGCCCCGAGACAGACCCCGCGCAGGGGCACGGGCGCAGACATATTTCGTCCGGTCTCGTTCAATCCAGCCGCGCCCCCTTGACGCGGTGGATTGAACGTCGGCCGTGAAGGCCAAACCGTCGTTCGACTTCAGCTCTCGTTGGCCGCGATCGATTCCATCAGCGAGACGAGCTGACGCTGCACCGTCTGGTCCTTGATCTTGCTGTAGGCGCGCAGCAGGCGGAGGCTGAAGGCCGAATCCAGGAAGAGCAGGCTCTCGACTTCGCGCGCCTTGTTGTCGCCGTCGTAGAAGAAGGTCACGGGCACGTCGAGGGCGGAGGCGATCTGCTGAAGGCGGGCCGCGCCGACGCGATTGACGCCCTTTTCGTATTTCTGGACCTGTTGGAAGCTGACTCCGAGCTTCTCGCCGAGCTCGGCCTGCGAGATCTTCATCTCGACGCGCCGCAGCCGAATCCGCTTGCCGAGCTCGATGTCCGGCTTCCCGGCGCTGCGCTGCTTCATTCTTTTTGCCGCTGCTTTCATCTCTGCTTTCACCTTTGTTCTTCGGTTGAAAATCCCCCGAAGAGCTGGGTCAGGGGTTCGCCCATGTACGAGTCCTTGAATTCATGCGGGTGCACGAATTCTTCCTTAAACCACGGGAAGCGAGCCGGATTGAAAGCGTCGATCAGCCAGTCAATCATGTGCCGCACGCGCGGAATACGGCCGCTACCGGGGTGGTAGGACAGCCAGATATCCAGCGGTCGGTTCAGCTCGACCTCCAGTGGAATTAACTTCCCGCCAAGCGCGATGGCGTAGCTCGGGAATACGCCGATGCCGGCGCCATTCGCGACCGCCCAATAATTGGCGCTTGAGACGTTGGTCTTCATGACCAGAAGGTCACGTTCCGGAACGCCCGGGAAGAAGCTCTCGAAGGTTTCCTTGGCGGCGAGTTCGTCGGCGAATTGCAGCACCAGGCGATGCTTGATCAATTCCGCCGCCGACCGCGGCGCGCCATGCTTTGCGATGTATTTCTCAGAGGCCCAGAACATCAGATGCATGCGGCCGAGCCGCACCAGCTTGATGTCGAGCGCCGAAGGGCGCGACAGGTGGATCGCGACGTCGGCCTCGTGGCGCGAGACGTCGGCCGAACGCATCGCGCAATGCAGATCCACCAGGATCTTCGGATAGGCCTGCTGGAATTCGACGAGGCGCGGCGCCAGCCAGAACGTGCCGAGCCCCTCGGTGACGGCAACCCGGACCTCGCCCGACAAGGCGTTGGCCATCGAATCGCTGGCGCGCAGCACGTCGAAGGTGGCCGCCTCCATGCGCTCGACGGCGGAGACCACCAGGGCGCCCTCGTCGGTAAGATGGGTGCCGTGAACGTCGCGGGTAAAGAGGGTCGTGCCGGTCTGGCGTTCGAAACCGTCGATTCGCCGGCGCACGGCATTGATCGACAGCGACAAGCGTTCGGCCGCCGACCGGAAACTTCCGCATCGGACGACTTCAAGAAATATGCGGGCCGCATCCCAATCCGAGAGGCCGCTGAGATTTGTCTTTGGGCGTTCCGCTGGAGGAACGCCCCTTTCCGCTAAGGAGTGCATACAATTCCCTTCGGGTGGCTAAACTGGCAGAATCTGGCGCAAACCACAACCACGACGGGTTGGGGAACGACGAGTTTTGAACGTCATCCTTTACTACTCGTGGGCGGTATTAGAGTGTTGCCCAGGATGGGGATTGGACGGATTGTCCTCCGACTGAGGGGTTTGGCGTGAGTTCCGTTGCAGGCCGTGAAGTGGCTGCGGGATTGCCGGCGCTGTCCGCGGCGAGAATTCTCGCGCGAGCGCCGCTGTCATCTCCCTCAATGGATCGATCTCGCCGCATCAGGCGTTTGCTCCCGAACCACCCTGGTGATCGCCGACTGCGCTGCGCGGATACGGCGGGCAGAACAGCGGTTCCACGGCAGAAACACACCGGAATCAGGTTCGGGGGCGCAGGGGCTTCGTGCTATCTTGGCTCTGCCAGGGGAGCCGAAGGGAACGTCACGAACACGTCTCGCAGGCCGAATTAACGGAAAGAACGCCGGTGTCGCATTCAGACGAACAGTTGCAGTCGGTGCTGGAAACCCTTGAGGAGTGCCGCAGGGTTCTCAATGAGTGCAGCAGCCGCGAATCGGCGGAGATGTTGTCCATCGTCATCCTCGACGTGCGGATGAAACTGAAAGGAATCGACGGTGCCGATCTCAAGGCGCTGTGCGACGAGATGCTGCGGAGCGCTGCGAGCGAGCCGCCGACCCCTTCCAAGCAGACGCAGGACCAGCCCCGGCGTCCGCTGCTCCGCGTGGTGAAATAGCCGCGCCGCCGAATCTCGCTTTTTGGCGAGGTTTCTGCGCGTCCCGATGCCGCATCTGTGATCACGGAGGGCATCGGGAGGAGCCCTGGTTTTGTGCGCTTCTGTTGCGCATTCTCCGGCATCGGTTACACCAGAGCCGGTTCGGCTCCGGGCCGCGCGCGTTCCTTGCGCGCCGTACCGGGCCTGAGATGGCTCCGACTGCATCATGCAAAATGTTTCGATCCCGGCGGCGCTGATTGCCGGCCTCGTCAGCTTCCTCTCACCCTGCGTCCTGCCTCTGGTGCCGCCCTATCTGGTGTATCTCACGGGCGCCACGATCGAGCACGTCGAGAGCGACGAGCCAGCAGAGGCCTCCAAGCGCGCAATCCTGCTGTCGGCGCTGCTGTTCGTGCTCGGCTTCTCCACGGTGTTCGTGGCGCTCGGCGCCAGCGCCTCGTTGGTCGGCGGGCTGATCCGTGCATGGTCGGCGGAGCTGTCGATCCTCGCCGGCATCGTCATCATCATCATGGGACTGCATTTTCTCGGCCTGACGCGCATCGGCCTTTTGATGCGCGAGGGACGGCTGCCGATCCCCAGGCCGGTCGGCCTCTGGGGCGCCTATATCATGGGCCTCGCCTTCGCCTTCGGCTGGACGCCTTGCATCGGCCCGATCCTCGCCGCGATCCTCTCGATCGCGGCGGCGGAAGCCACGGTGGCGAAGGGCGCTGGCCTGCTGGCGGTCTATTCCGCGGGCCTGGGCATTCCCTTCCTGATCGCCGCCCTGATGATCGAGCAGTTCTCCGCGCTGTTCGCGCGCATGAAAGGCCACCTCGTCAATATCGAGCGCGCCATGGGCGTCTTGATGGTGATCACCGGCATCGGCTTTCTCACCGGCGCGGTCTCGAATGTGAGCATCTGGCTGCTGGAGACGTTTCCGGCGCTGCAGACGATCGGGTAGGGCGCGGTCCCGAGAGGAGCCGGCGCGCTGGTCGCGCCGGCACCTCCGCGTGCGGCCGACTCAGGGCTTGAACACGTAGCCCGGCGTGATCGCCGCCGCCTCCGGGATCGGCGGCAGATCGGCGAACAGCTCCGGGCGGTCCTTCATGACCTTGAGAATGTGCTTCGGCTCGATATGCGCGTTGACGTCGAAGGTCGATTTGAGGATGCCCAGCCGAGAGAGGCGGTCCTCAGCGCTCCACAGTGCGCGGTAGTTGTTCGCCGACAGCCGACGGTCCGCCTGCTGGATGTTGAACTGCATCGCAGTCTCGGCGACCTCCTGCTTGAGTCCGGGAATCCAGCGTGTGGCGACCTGCGCCGCCAGTTTCGGGTTCTTGCGCATCCATTGGTCGGCCTCGGAGACGGCGGCGAGGAATTTCTCGATGGTCTCGCCATTGGCCTGCACCCAGGGGCGGAGCGCGACGTTGAAGCCGATGTAGGAAATCACGTCGCCGCCCCGGATGATCTCGACCGCGCCCGGCACGTCCTTGCCCGCGACGATCGGCCACGGATCCCAGCCCGAGAACGCATCGATGCCCTTGGCGAGCAGGGCCACGGTCATGTCCGGCGGCGGGGTGTTGACCAATGTCACGTCATCTGGCTTCAGACCGGCCTTCTCGAGCGTCGCCAGGATGTAGAGATGGTTGATCGTGCCGAAGGAGGCCGCGATCTTCTTTCCCTTCAAGGTCGACAGGTCGCCCTTGACGATGCCCGAACCTTCGCGCGCGACGATCGCCATGGTCGCGTCGGAGCCGGCCTTGGTGGCATTGCCGCTGTAATTGCCGAGCGCGACGAGGTCCATGCCGCGCAGCACGGCGCCGATCATGGGCACGCCGACCTGCACGATCTCGCTCTCACCCGCCTGCAACGCGTTCAGCGCGTCGACGCCGGTGGCGTAGGGGCGCGCGATCGTGACATCGAGCCCGTACTTCTCGAAGAAGCCGCGCTCGAGTGCGATCGGCAGGCCGATCTGATCGATGCCGGTCACCATGCCGGCCTTGAGCTTCGTCAGCGTCTGGGCGCTTGCCGGCACGAGGCCGGCGAGAAGCGCTAGTCCAAGCAACACGAGTCTTTTCATATTGTCAGCCTCCCTCTTTTATCGGCCCCACTGCCGTCACCCAATAGGGCCGGGCCACGGCGTTGAGGTCCGTTCTTTTGACACCACGCAGTTCGATCGAATGCTCGTCCGTACCCGAGACGCGTCCGTATTGCTGGAACGCGAGCACGTGGAAGCGCTCCGGCGTGAACGGCAGCTCGATCTGCACGTTCACCTTCTCCGATGTGCCCTTGAGCTCGGGCGAGATCTTTGCCGGCGCCGCGATGGTCAGCCAGAGCTGAAACAGCGCCCAAGCCGCGATCGCGCCGAGCGCGATGCGCAGCTTGGGTGATCGCAAGGCTTCGGAGGCGATGCTCATGCCGCGCGCACCATCTGCAGCACGCGCGCCGAGAGCTGCTTGAACTGGTCGTCCTTGACGAGCTCGTCCCACACCCGCGGGCGCGGCAGGTCGACCGCGATCTGGTCGAGCACGCGTCCCTTCGACAGCACGACCACGCGGTTAGCGAGAAACACCGCTTCCGGCACGTCATGGGTGATGAAGATCACCGTCGGCTTGCGCTCCTGCCAGATGCGGGTCAGTTCCTCCTGGAGGGTCATGCGCGTCTGCGCATCGACGCTGGCGAACGGCTCGTCCATCAGCAGGACGTCGGGATTGTTTGCGAGTGCGCGCACCACGCCGACGCGTTGCTGCATGCCGCCGGAGAGCTCATTGGGATAGCGGTGCGCCGCGTGCGAGAGTCCGGCAAGCGCGAGATATTCGCGCGCAATGCGGTCGCGCTCGGCCTTCGGCACGCCGCGCATCTTCGGGCCGAAGCCGACATTGTCGAGCACCGTCTTCCAGGGAAACAGCGCGAACGACTGGAATACCACGCCGCGCTCAGGGCCGGGCCCGTGCACCGGCTTGCCGTCGAGCAGGATGTCGCCCTTCGAGTAGGGGATGAAGCCGGCGATCATGTTCAGGATCGTCGTCTTGCCGCAGCCGGAGGGACCGACCACCGAAATGAATTCGCCCGGCTCGACGTCGAGCGAGACATCGTGGACGGCAGTGACATGCGCGCCCGCATAGGGGTCGAAATAGGTCTTGCCGAGATTGCGCAGCGAAAGCGTCTTCATGATGTCACCAATCCCCAACGCTGGCCGGTCGCACGCTCGAGCGGGGCGAGGATCCAGGCATCCACGATGTACCAGAGCAATCCGAGAATGATCATGCCGAGGATGATCTCGACGGTCGAGCCGGCGCGGCGGGCGTCGAACATCATGAATCCGATGCCGGAGGTGCCGACGATCATCTCGACTGCGATCAGCGCGCGCCAGCCGTAACCGAGCCCGTTGCGCAGGCCCGTGATGATATTGGGCAGCGCGGCCGGCAGCGTCACCTCCCATAGCACGCGTGCCCGCGAGGCCCCGAGGCTCAAGGCGGCGCGCGAGAGGTCACGCGGCACGGAGCCGACGCCGAGCACGGTGTTGAGCACGACCGGGAACAGCACCGTGTAGACGATGACGAAGGTCATCGTCGTCAGCCCGAAGCCGAACCAGATCAACAGGATCGGCAGCCAGGCGATGTCGCCGATCGCCTGGAAGAACAGCAGCACCGGCCAGCAGATCCGATGTGCCCAGCGGCTGGTGCCGATCAGAATCCCCAGGGGAATACCGAGCGCCATGCCGACTGCGGCGCCGGTCGCGAGACGGATCAGGCTGTCCTGGAGGTAGTCGGGCAGGATCCCCTTGTAGGTGAGCGTGACGAACGCGCGCAAGACATCGGCCGGTCCCGGGAAGAACGCGCGCGGAAACAAGCCGGCCTCGCTCACCGCGGTCCACAGCGCAAGCACCGGGATGAATGGAATGATCGCGGCGAATCCCGGCCAGCGCCGGGTCAGGCGGGCATAGCCGGCCCAGATTTGCAGCATCAGATTCATGCGCGCCTCACCATGCCCCAGCGCTCGATGGTCGCGCGTTCCAGCGGGACCAGCAGCAGACGGTCGATCAGAAGCCAGAGCACGCCGATCACGATCATGCCGAACACGATCACCTCGGTGCGGTAGAAGTCGCGGGCGACGAACAGCATGTAGCCGAGCCCGACATTGGTCGCGATCATCTCGGCGGCGATCAGGCCGCGCCAGGCGAAGCCCAGGCCCGTCCGAATGCCGGTGACGATGTTGGGGAGCGCGCCCGGCACCAGCACTTCGGTCAGGAGCGTCCAGCGACCGGCGCCGAGCGAGGCGGCAGCATTGCGCAGCGAGTGCGGGATGGTCCTGACGCCGAGCAGAGTGTTGTAGGCGACGACGAAGAAGACGGCATTGAAGATCACGAAGACGATCGCGCCAAAACCGTAGCCGAACCACAGCGTCGCGATGGGGATCCAGGCGATGCCGGCGAGCACCGAAAAGAAGCGGAACAGCGGCGTCAGAAAGGCCGCCACCGTCGGGCTGACGCCCATGGCGATGCCGAGCGGCACGGCGGTGGCGATGCCGATCAATGTGCCGAGGCCGACGCGCAAGAGGCTGGCGGCGACATGGGCGAACAACGTGCCGTCGCGGATGGAATCCAGCGCGGCGGTGCCGACCGCTCCCACCGAGGGAAATACGCGCGGATTGACGTTGAACAGCGGGACGACGATGGCCCAGATCGCCACGAGCGCGATCAGCGGCGCGACGAACATCGCGGCTCCTGCCAGCGAACTGACGCTGCGGATCAGCCGCGACGATCGACCTTTCACACTGCCCGTCACCTGCATCTGACCTCCCGACGCTCAGCTATGCCTGTGCCGGCATTTCGCGCTGATCATTCCCGACATCGTAACCGCGTTTCCCGCAATCGCATATCTGCATCGGTTGCGCCCCTCGCGATCGCGGGCGGCGCGTCCGAGCCTTCTGTCACGCTCCATGGGCTTTTCTCTTACGTTTGACGCCCGACGTCCTGGTGACGCGCTGGTTCGGTCCGCCCGCTCTGCGGCTCGCCGCGGCGATGACCGTCTTCCGGTTCGACAGCTTCAATCGGGTGTAGCCGAGCAGGCGCTCCATCGCGGCGCGCGCCTTCTCGGGGTTGCCGCTTTCGATGGCCCGCGCCGCCGCGACGTGGTTCGGCAGATTGTCCCTGAACCAGCCGCCGGGGCTCACGACGGCGACGGTGAAGACGGTGCTCAGGATGGTGTCGATCGCGCCGCGGAAGCCCTGGAGGACGGGATTGTGGGTCGCGTCCAGGATGGCAAGATGGAAAGCCTTGTCCGCTGCGAGGGCGCTGGCCTGGTCCTTTGCAGTCTGCATCGCGGCCAGGGCCGTGTCGATCCGCCAACGGTCGTTCTTGGTCGCGCGTTCGGCGGCAAGAGCTGCGGCGGCGGGCTCGATGATCGAGCGCACCTCCTGGATCGCCAGCAGAAGATCGCGATCCGGCTCGTCCTGGCCGACGAGCCAGCTCAGAACGTCGCGGTCGAGCAGGCTCCATTCGTGACGCGGCAGCACCTGCGTGCCGTGGCGCGGCCGAACGCTGACGAGGCCTTTTGCGGCAAGCGTCTTGATTGCCTCGCGCACCACGCCGCGTCCGACGCCGAAACGGGTCTCGAGTTCAGGTTCTGGCGGCAGGGTCGTCCCGACGGGAATGAGATCCTGGGCGATCTCGCGGCCGAGCGTCGTCAGCACGGCGCGAATGCGGCCGGGCTTGATCAGCTTGTCGACGGGGCTCGGGCGCGCTCTTGCCACTCGTACGTTTCTCCCGTCCGGCCTGTCGCGGCCGGTTCATTATCTTTGGCTGCCACGCCCGGCAGCTGCACAATCATCCGATGTTTAACATCGGATGAATGGGGCAGGGCAAGCGCAATTGTCGCAGGGATGATCGTGCTGCGTTGCGATATGCGCCAGGAGGCCGCGGATCAGGGCGCCTCGTCCAGCGTGCAGATCACCGTGCAGACCACGCCCCGCGGCAGGAAGTCGACGGTTGCCTCGCCGCCGAGCTGATCGCGCGCGCTGCGCTCGATCAGGCGCGAGCCGAAGCCGCGCTGCACCGGCGCCGTCACTGGCGGCCCGCCGCTCTCGGTCCAGATCAGCCGCAGCCGCGGCTTCGGCGCATCAGCGATGATCTCCCAGTTCAGCGTCACCCGGCCCGTCTCGTTGGACAGCGCGCCGTATTTCGCGGCATTGGTGGCGATCTCGTGCACGATCATCGACAGCACCACGGCGAGCCGCGGCGACAGCGGGACAGGCGGTCCAGCCATGCGGATGCGGTCGGGATTGCTTAGCAGGAACGGCTGGAGCGCACGGGCGATCACGTCCCGAAGCTCGGAGCCCGCCCATTTCTCCTGACTCAGCAGGTTATGCGCTTCGGCCAGCGCGCCGAGCCGGCCCTCGAACTTGATCCGCTCGTCACGGCTGGCGCTGCGAAAGGTCTGCACCGCGATTGCCTGCATCAGGGCCAGCGTGTTCTTGACGCGATGATTGAGCTCCTCGATCAGGAGATTGTGCAGCATCTCGCCGCGCGCGATCGTTGCTGCCATCCGGACTGCAAAGGTGAGGCCGACCAGCAGCAGGATGCCGCCGATCAGGCTCGTGATCGCGACGTTGCGCCAGAGCGGGGCGATCAACGAGCTCTCGGCGATGCCGGCCACCACCGTCCAGCCGGTCAGCTGTGATTTGGTGAAAGCGGACGACAGAGGGACGCCGTCGAGCGATATTGTCGAAAGCGCAGCCTCCGGCGTGCGGGACATCGCATCGTAGAGCGCGCCGGAGGCCTGCTTGCCGAACGTGTCGACTGGATTGGGCGTCCGCGCAAACACGCGAGCCTTGGTGTCCAGCAGCGATACCGTCCATTGATCGTTTGGACGCTGCTGCTCGACCAGTCTTTGGAACAGCGCGATCGGCGGACTGAAGGACAATGCATAGGCGACCTCGCCATTGCGCAGCACGGGAACCTCTACTGTCACGATCGGCTGTTTCTTGGTAGAGCCGACGAACAGATCGGAATATTGCGGCGCCTTGCGTGCAAACACCCGCTCGACGATCTCTCGGTTGTTGCGCGCTGGCAAGTTCGCAGCTCCCGGAGTCACGGACGAGAAGAGCTGGTCGCCGGATCTGTCGGCCACCAGCAGCACGCTGTCGTCGCCATATTGCCCCGTGAACTCGGCAGCCAGGCGCCGAAAGGCGGCAAAATCGCCGCTCTGCAAAGAATTGCTGAGCGCGAGCACCTGCAAGCCGCCCGTCATGCGCTGCACCTCGGAGTCGAGCACAAGGCGCATGCTTCGTACGGTCTCCAGCACCCGCCGGGTCGCCTCGCTGCGATCCTGGCGATAGTTGGAGTAGGCAAGGCCGACGGCAAACACGATCAGCGGCAACATCGTTCCCGCGACCAAGAGAGCTAGCCGGGCGGGCAGTGTGAGTTTTGGCAACGCGGCGGTCCCGGTTCCAGCGCAGCGGCGCCGGATGATTTTGGCAGACCATACGGTCGCGCGCCGCGCTACGCCACGATTTTCGCGATTGCCTCGCAGTGCGCGGGGCGGAGGCCGCCCTTCGGAATGCCGCGCCGACGCGCAGGTGCAGTGCAGCAGGTCGTGACGGAGTAGTCCCGAGACGAAGAGCACGGCCAGCGCTGCGAAATGACTTCCGTCCCCCTGCGGATTTTCATACGCTTGCCTCTCGCAAGCCGCAGAGCGGCTGCACTCACGGCCCGGTGACAGGGCCGGAGCATCAAGGGAGGGGAACGATGAAGCGAAGGTCATTTCTCGCTGGTATCGGTGCGACCAGTGCGGCGGCGACGATCGGCATGCCGTCGATCCTCAGGGCACAAGGCGCGATCACGCTGAACGGCGCAGTCCAGTTCAACGACGACCACGCCTTCAACCGGGCGCTGATCCGGTTCGAGGAGCTGGTGAAGAAATACTACGGCAAGCCCGTCAACTTCACGCTGCACAAGAACTCCTCGCTCGGCCTCGAAAAGCAGTATTTCGAGTACATGTCGCAGGGCAAGGCGGTCGATTACGGCATCGTCTCGCCGGCACACATGTCGACCTTCGCGAAGGCGGCCCCGTTCATCGATGCGCCGTTCGTGTTCAAGGGCATCGAGCACATGAACAAGGTCGTTGAAGCCAACATTCTGGCGCCGATCGCCGACGAGGTTGCCGCCAAGGCCGAGGTCGTTCTGATCGGTTATGCTGGGGGCGGCATCCGCAACATCTTCGCCAACAAGCCGCTCAAGAACCTCGCAGATCTCAAGGGGCTCAAGGTCCGCGTGCAGGGCGCGCCGATCTGGTCGAAGACGTTCGCGGCCGTCGGCATGAGCCCGACTGTGATCGCCTATAACGAGATCTACAACGCGATCCAGAACGGTGTGATATCGGCCGGCGAGAACGAGGCGGCCGGCGTCGAGGCCATGAAGTTCTACGAAGTGGCGCCGCACCTCAACCTGACCCAGCACGCGGTATCGATCCGGCCGATCTGCTTCTCGGTGAAGACACTGAAGGCCTTGCCGAAGGATCTGCAGGACGCGATCATGAAGGCCGGCAAGGAGGCCGGCGACTACGGTCGTCAGCTTGAGTCGAGCGAAGAGGTCGTCAAGCTCGACGCGCTCGAGAAGGCCGGCAAGCTCAAGCGCGTTCCCTTCGAGGAGCGGGACGCCATGAAGAAGCTCGCCGATCCCGTGATGGCAACCTACGCGAAGGAGATCGGCGCGGAAGGCATTTTCGAGAAGATCAACGTCGTCTGAGGTCGTTGCATCCCGCGATCCTGGTCCGGGCAGGCCCCGCTTCCTGCCCGGACGTGGTGGATGAGTGCCGCACGGAGCCAGAATGTCCGAAATGCACGTCCCGTCCACACCGTCGCTGTGGCGTCGCCTCACGGCGGCCTATGCGAAATTGTTGGAATTCCTGCTGGCCGTCTGCGTCGGTGTCCTTGTTGTCCCGGTCACGTTGCAAATCATCTCGCGCTACACGCCGTTCATTCCGTCCTACATCTGGACGGAGGAAATGGCGCGCTTCCTGTTCATCTGGACGATCATGATCGGCGCCATGGTGGGTATCCGGGAGGCGCAGCACTTCGAGGTCGACGTGTGGCCCGACCTGTCGCGGCGATCGGAGGCCGCGGTGCGGATCATTGCGCGCGTCGGCGTGCTGGCGCTGGCCCTGGTGTTTGTGTGGGCCGGGATCGAATTCACGCGCTTTGCCTGGAACAGGACGTCGGAGCTCGCCGATCTGCCGCTCTGGCTGATCCACCTTGCCTGGCCGGTGGCCGGCGTGACGTGGATCGTGTTTGCGGGCGAACAGATGGTCGATGAACTGCGCGTTCTGTTTGGGGCTGGGCGATGAACGGGACCGTGCTCTCTGCCGGCCAGGCTGCGATGGTGCTGTTCGGCGTCTTCGTCGGCTTGCTCATCGTGCGCGTGCCGGTCGCTTTTGCGCTTGGCCTTGCCTGCGTGCCGATCCTGCTGATCGAGCCGCGCCTGTCGCTGATGATGCTCGCGCAGGAGACCTTCAATGCGTACAATTCCTTCATCCTGCTCGCGGTGCCGTTCTTCCTGCTGACGGCGAACCTGATGAGCATCGGCGGCATCACCGACCGGCTGGTGGCGCTGTCGCGCTCGATGGTCGGGCATTGGCCCGGATCGCTGGCACAGATCAACGTCGTTTTGTCGGTGTTCTTTGCAGGTATTTCGGGTTCCTCCACAGCCGATGCCGCGAGCCAGTCCAAGATCTTCATCGATGCGCAGACCAAGGAGGGCTACGATCTCTCCTTCTCCATCGCCATCACGGCGGCGTCCGCGGTTCTGGCGGTCGTCATTCCGCCTTCCATCCTGATGATCGTGTGGGGCGGGCTGATCTCGACCTCGATTGCAGCGATGTACCTGGCGGGTATCGTGCCGGGCCTGCTGATCGCGGGCGCGCAGATGGCGACTGTGCACGTCTATGCTGTGCGTCGCGGCTACCCGACCTATCCGAAGTCAGGCTGGGTCGAGATGCGATGCGCCATCTGGCGGTCGATACCGGCGTTGATGACGCCGTTCATCATCGTTGGCGGCATTCTGCTCGGCTGGTTCACCGCGACCGAGTCCGCCTGTGTCGCAGTGCTCTATTCCGTCGTGCTCTCGGCGTTCTTCTACCGCGAGACAGGCATACGCGAACTGTACAGGGCCTTGCTCGACACCGGGCGCCTTGCCGGCGTGGCGCTATTCTGTGTCGGCACCGCGAGCGCGTTCGGCTGGCTGCTCGCCTACTACAGGATTCCGCAGGAGCTGCTGGCCAACGTCTCGACATGGGGAATGGGCGCCGTTGCGGCCGGCTTCTTCATCGCCTTTTGCTTTCTGGTGGTTGGCTGTTTCCTGGACGCAATCCCGGCCATCATCATCGTCGGGACCGTGCTGGAGCCTCTGGCCAAGTCCGTCGATCTCCATCCGGTCCAGTTCGCGATCATTTCCATCATATCGCTGGCGTTCGGGCTGGTGACGCCGCCCTACGGCTTGTGCCTGATGATCGCCTGTTCGATCGCCGGCGTGCGGCTGCGCTACGCCCTGAAGGACACGGTGATCATGCTGATCCCGATGCTGCTCGTGCTGGCGGCCGTCATCGTCTGGCCGAGCGTGTCGCTGTTCCTGCCGCGTCTGATCGTGCCGGAGATGCTCAAATGAGCGTGTGAGCGTGCTCCCGCAGCAGACGGCCGCCGGATCGGATCCACCGCCTACAGATTGCTTTCGGTGATGGCCGCGTAGACCATGCTGCGCAGCTCGCGACGGATCGGATAGGCGCTCGACGGCAGCACCTGCGTCATGAAGATCGTGATCAGCTCCTCGGCCGGGTCGATCCAGAACGAGGTCGTAGCCGCGCCGCCCCAATTGTACTCGCCGGGGCTGCCGGCAATCAGCGTCTCGGCCGGGCGCATGGTCACGGCAAAGCCGAGGCCGAAGCCGATACCGTTATACGCCGCTTCCGAGAACAGCGAGCGCGAGACCTCGGGTAGGGAGCGTCCGCCTGGGATGTGGTTGCTCGTCATCAGCGCCAGCGTCTTCGGCCCGATCAGCCTGACGCCGCCGAGTTCGCCGCCGTTGAGCAGCGAGCGGCAGAAAGTAAGGTAGTCGGCGACTGTCGAGCACAGGCCGCCGCCGCCCGAGATGAAGGAGGGCGGGGACAGGAACGAGCTCGTGGTCGGATCGTCCTGCAGCGTCAGGCCCTCTCGCTGGCCGGCATGGAAGGTCATGCCGCCGCCGGGGTCCGCCGAGTAGCAGGCGGCGAAGCGATGCGCCTTGGAGGCCGGAACGTGGAAATCGGTGTCGGTCATGCCGAGCGGATCGAGGATGCGTTGTTTGAGGAACTGCTCGAACGGCATCCCCGAGATCTTGCCGACGAGGTAGCCGAGCACGTCGGTCGAGACCGAGTAGTTCCAGGCCTCGCCCGGCGAGAACTCCAGCGGGATCTTGGCCAGGCTCTCGATCATGGTCTGCAGCGTGCCTGATTTCTCGACCTCGCCGATCTTTTCGGTGCGATAGGCGGCATCGACATTGGAGCGCTGCTGGAAGCCGTAGGTGAGGCCGGAGGTGTGGCGCAGCAGGTCGACGATCAGCATCGGCCGGGAGGGCGGCCGGGTCAGGAAGGCCGGGTAGGTGCCGGCGACGAACACGCCGAGATCCTTCCATTCCGGAATGTATTTGGCGACGGGCTCGTCGATCGCGACGAGACCTTCTTCCACCAGCATCATGAAGGCGACGCTGGTGAGCGGCTTGGTCATGGAATAGATGCGGTAGATCGTGTCGTCCTTCACCGGCACCTTGCGCTCGACGTCGGCAAAGCCCTGCACCGAGCTGTGAGCGACCTTTCCGCGGCGGTAGACCAGGAGCTGCGTGCCCGGGAAGCGGCCGGCATCGATGTACCGGCTCTTCAGATGCGCATCGACGCGGTCGAGGGCGGCCTTGGACATGCCGACGGATTCGGGCGAGGCAGGGGTGGGAGCGAGCATCAGTTCCTCCGGGGCGGTTTCTCGACGACGGTGATAGCCAAATGGCGCGCCCATTCCAAGCCGGTCGCGCTTAACGCGAGTAGGCCAGCTGGTATAGGCTGTACCTGGGAACGCAAGGAGCCCGCCCGGGCCGACGAGAAAAGCGCGAGGGAAATGCAGCATGACTCAGTTCAACGAGACCGAGCTCACGGAAGCCGTCGTCAGGAGCTTCGACCAGACGCCTGATAGGCGGGCAAAATTCCTGCTGCAGGAATTGGTGAAGTCGCTGCACGATTACGTGAGCAAGACCGGCCTCACCTTCGAAGAATGGGAATACGCGATCGATTTCCTGACCCGCACCGGGCAAAAATGCACGGACACCCGCCAGGAGTTCATCCTGCTGTCCGACGTGCTCGGCGTCTCCATGCTGGTCGACGCCGTCAATCACCGCGATCGCGACGGCGCCACCGAGACGACCGTGCTCGGCCCGTTCTATGTCGGCGAGCACAAGGTGACCGCCCATGGCACCGATATCTCGCCGAACAATCAGACCGGCGAGAAGATGTTCGTGCAGAGCCGCGTCACCGACCTCGAGGGCAAGCCGCTCGCGGGCGTTCCCGTCGACGTCTGGCACGCCGACGATGATGGCTTCTATGATTCCCAGAAGCCCAACTATGACGAGGTCGGCGCGTCCGCACGGGCGCGCTTCATTACGGACGATGACGGCCGCTTCTTCTTCCGCACGATACTGCCGTGCAGCTATCCGATCCCGACCGATGGTCCCGTCGGCGAGATGATCGTGCAGACCAAGCGCCACCCGATGCGTCCGGCGCATGTGCACTTCCTCGTCAACGCCAAGGGCCATGAACCGCTGATCACGCACGTCTTCATCGGTGGCGACAAATATCTGGATTCCGACGTCGTGTTCGGAGTCAAGAACGATCTCATCGCCAACGTCGAGCCGCGCAACGATCCCGAAATGCCCGATGGCACCAAGGCGAACGGGCAATGGCACCTGATGACCTACGAATTTCACCTCAAGCCGGGCGGCGGCATGGCGCCGAAGCCGCTGGGAACCAAGGCGATCGAGCCGGCGTGAGAGCTCGCGTTCCTAGCCTGAGTGCAGCAGCGCCAGCAGCACGATGACCGCGCAGGCGAGCGCCGCCGACGTCACCTTCCAGAACATCAACGGGTTGCGCTCCAACAGGGGCGTGATCCGCGTGTCGAGATAGGCTGGATTGGGCGTGCGAAGCTCGTGGACGAATTCGGACAGGTCCTCGTGCCGCTTGTAGGGATCGGGATGGAGCGCGCGTTTGAGCGCGCCATCGACCCAAGCCGGCACATTGCGGTCGTCGTCCGCCGGGCGATACTGGAGCCTGCGCACGTCCGCCTTGCGCCGGATCCTGGCAACCTGTGTGCCATAAGGCAGCTTTCCCGTCAGCATCTGGTAGCAGATCACGGCCAGCGAAAACATGTCGGAGCGCGGTGAGCCGCCCTGTCCCAGAAAATACTCCGGCGCGGTATACTGAACCGTTCCCAGGATTTCGTCGGCTTCCTCGCAAGGCGCGGCCTCCGCGACGCCGGCAACCCTGACCGAACCGAAGTCGATGATCTTGGCGGTGCCGGTCTTGTCGATCAGGATGTTGTCGGGCCTGAGGTCCTGGTGCAGCATCTCCATGCGGTGGAAGGCGCGCAGGCCCGCCGCGATCTGCTCGATGAGGCGGCGGACGGTTTCGAGATCGGGGCGCGGATTGTCGGTCATCCATTGCTTCAGGGTCTGCCCCTCGACGAATTCGGTCGCGACGTACAGGTAGCTGCGACGCTTCGATCGCGACAGCGGCTTCAATACGTTGGGACTGTCGATCCGGCGCGCGATCCATTCCTCCATCAAGAAGCGTTTGAGATAGAGGGCGTTGTCGCGCAGGTCGATCGACGGCAGCTTGAGCGCGACCGGCTCGTCGGTCTCCACATCGACGGCGAGATAGATGTGGCTGCGGCTGCTGCCGTGGATTTCCCTGACGATCCTGTAGCCATCGAAGATCGCCCGCGGCTCCGGCAGCGGAGGCAGCGGAAGCTGCGAGTTCTGGCTGAGAATATCCGCCGGCTCACGCTGGGGTACCGCATCGACGCGCAGGACCTGCACCGTGATGTTGTCGTCGCTGCCGCGCCGGTAGGCTTCCTCGACGATGGTCCTGGCCGCGGCGCCGAGATCGCCTGCATGTTCGTTGATCGCGCTCGTGACGAAGCGGGCATCGACGAACTCATACGCGCCGTCCGTTGCCAGCAGGAAGGTGTCGCCGGCCTGGACCTCGACGGTCTGATAGTCGATCTCGAGCTGCGGATTGATGCCGAGCGCGCGGCCGAGATAGGTCTGCTCCGACGACACGATGATGCGGTGATCGTCGGTCAGCTGCTCCAGCGCCTTGCCGGCGACGCGGTAGATGCGGCAGTCGCCGACATGGAAGATGTGTGCGGTGGTCGCCTTGATGACGATGGCGCTGAGGGTGCAGACATAGCCCTTGTCGCGGTCATAGGCGTATTGGCTCTTGCGCGTCTGCGCGTGCAGCCAGGAATTGGTCGCGTCGAGCACGCGGCGGGCGGAGGTCTTCACCGTCCATGACTCTGACGTGCAGTAATAGTCCATCAGGAAGCTCTTGACCGCCGACTCGCTGGCGATCTGGCTCACCGTGCTGGAGGAGATGCCGTCAGCGAGGACGGCCGCGATGCCCTTCAGGCTGAGCAGCGGCTCCTCCGGAATGAGGACGCCGTGAAAGTCCTGGTTGACGGGCTTGCGACCCTTGTCGGAGTGCTGGCCGACTGAAATCAGGAGTCCGCGGGTCATCGTCATCACCGGCAAGGAGGAGCCTCACCCTGCTCGGGCGAGGCTCCGCTGTCGAGACGGTTTTGATCAGGCCGCGACGCGCGGCCGAGTGGCCTTGCCGGCCTGGCGCTTCGGCAGGGTCATGACATGCGTCGCGTAGAGCGTCATGCCGGTGAAGGCGAGGCCGCCGACGAGGTTGCCGAGCACGGTCGGGATCTCGTTCCAGATCAGATAGTCCATGATCGAGAACTTCGCGCCGAGCAACAGGCCCGACGGGAACAAGAACATGTTCACGACGGAATGCTCGAACACCATGTAGAAGAACACCAGGATCGGCATCCACATCGCGATGACCTTGCCGGGCACGGAGGTCGAGATCATGGCGCCGACCACGCCCGTCGAGACCATCCAGTTGCAGAGCATGCCGCGCATGAACAGCGTTGCCATGCCTGCCACGCCGTGCGCGGCATAGCCGAGGGTCCGGCCCTCGCCGATATTGCCGATGGCCGCACCGACCTTGTCGGGTGCCTGCGTGAAGCCGAACGTCGTGACGAAGGCCATCATGAAGGCCACGGTGAAGGCGCCGGCGAAGTTGCCGACGAAGACGAGGCCCCAATTGCGCAGCACGCCGCCGAAGGTGACGCCCGGGCGCTTGTCGATCAGCGCGAGCGGCGAGAGCACGAACACGCCCGTGAGCAGATCGAAACCCAGCAGGTAGAGCATGACGAAGCCGACCGGAAAAAGCAGCGCGCCGATCAGCGGCTGGCCGGTATTGACGGTGATCGTGACGGCGAACCACGCCGCCAGCGCGAGGATGGCGCCGGCCATGTAGGCGCGGATGATGGTATCCCGGGTGGACATGAAGATCTTGGACTCGCCCGCATCCACCATCTTGGTGACGAATTCCGAAGGCGCGAGATACGACATCAATGGTTCCTTTTGCTTCGCAAGTAAGATCGGCACTCTCTTGGAGAGCGCAGCTGAACGTCGTCGGTCGTGCGGGCTCGCCTGCCGCGCACGAGGACCATGGAGAGTGAGGAAGCCTTCGGAATCGCGTCACGAGGACCAAAGCCGGGGAGCTGCGATGCAGCTCAGCTTCCGGATGCAGCCGCCAGAGGCTGCAACAATGCGGCAAGCCGCTGTCTTCGTTGACGTTCACGAGGTTGCAAATCGCGTGCCGGAGTTGCACGTCCCGATTACTTAGCAACTTCAATTGGATATCACCTTGTCGAGACTGTAGCTGCTGTCGCGACGGCCTCTCGATTAAGCGTTTGCATAAGGATTGTGCGCCGCACAAGTAATATGCAGATCGCAAATTTCGCGAGCGGACGCTTGGGTCGGCGGCTTCACTGCGTTTGGCCAGAGTGCTGATTTTCCGAGATTTTTCGCCGCGTCGCGCTTGGCATGAAGCTTGAATAGTTCCAACCCGACGCCATTGAAGCCGTCCCGCGAGATTTCTCATCCGATTGCTGACGCCACCAGACGGGGGTCCTCCCTGTCCGTGCGTTCGCATGCGCCGAACACGGCGCCAACGGAAGGACGGGCTGCTCGCGCGCACAGCCGCAAATCATTCCGCAAAGACGCAAAGGACGACATCGCCTATGACCAAGCGCACCCGCCGGCCCTCGGAAACCACTGGCCTCAGCCGCCGTCAATTGTTGAAGGCCACCGGCTCGACCGCCGCACTTCTCGCTGCTGCAAAGCTGAGCTTCCCTGCCGGCGCTTTCGCGCAGGACGCAGGCCCTGAGGTCAAGGGCGCCAAGCTCGGCTTCATCGCGCTCACGGACGCCACGCCGCTGTTCGTCGCCAAGGAAAAGGGCTTCTTCGCCAAGTATGGAATGCCCGATGTCGAGGTGCAGAAGCAGGCCTCCTGGGGCACCACGCGCGACAACCTCGTGCTGGGCTCGGAAGGCAATGGCATCGACGGCGCGCACATCCTCACCCCGATGCCGTATCTGATCTCGGCCGGCAAGGTGACGCAGAACAACCAGCCGACGCCGATGTACATTCTGGCGCGCCTCAACCTGAACGGTCAGTGCATTTCGGTCGCCAAGGAATACGCCGATCTCAAGATCGGTGTGGATACCGCGCCCTTCAGGCCGGCACTCGAGAAGAAGAAGTCGTCAGGCAAGGCGGTGAAGGCGGCGATGACCTTTCCTGGCGGCACACATGACCTTTGGATTCGCTATTGGCTCGCCGCTGGCGGCATTGATCCGGACAAGGATATCGAAACCATCGTGGTTCCGCCGGCACAGATGGTGGCCAATATGAAGGTTGGCACCATGGACTGCTTCTGCGTTTGCGAGCCCTGGAATCTGCAGCTGATCCATCAGAACATCGGCTACACCGCGATCACCACCGGTGAGCTCTGGGACAAGCATCCCGAAAAGTCGTTCGGCATGCGCGCGGCCTGGGTCGACAAATACCCGAAGGCAGCGAAGGCGCTGCTGATGGCGGTGATGGAGGCCCAGCAATGGGCCGAGAAGATGGAAAACCGCGAGGAAGCCGCGGTGATCTGCGCCAAGCGCCAGTGGATCAATTGCCCGGTCGATGACATCACCGACCGCATGAAGGGCAAGTTCGACTACGGCACAGGCCGCGTCGTCGACAATTCGCCGCAGCAGATGCGCTTCTGGAAGGACCATGCCTCCTATCCGTTCCAGAGCCATGATCTCTGGTTCATGACGGAGGACATCCGCTGGGGCAAGTACGACGCCGGCTTCGATAGCAAGGCGCTGATTGCCAAGGTCAACCGCGAGGACCTCTGGAAGGACGCGGCCAAGACCCTCGGCGTCGCGGCTGCCGACATTCCGACCTCCACCTCGCGCGGAAAGGAGACCTTCTTCGATGGCAAGGTGTTCGATCCGGAGAATCCCGCCGCCTATCTGAAGTCCCTCGCGATCAAGCGCGTCGAAGTCTGATGGAGCCAGCGGCCGCCCTCGCGCGGCCGCATCGTCCCTGCGCAGCCGGAGAGAGATAGCGATGAACATGACTGCCACGAAGATCGAGGTCGAGACCGCGACGCCCGCCGCAACCGCAGCGCCGGTCGTCGCGTTGATGCCCAAGCGTCCCCCGCGCACTGAAGCCTACGCGCGCATGGTACGGGAGACGGCCGTGCGGGTGATCCCCCCGCTTGTCGTCATCGCGCTTCTGACGCTGATATGGGAGCTGGTCTGCCGCCGCGCGGGCTCGGCGCTGCCGCCGCCGTCGAAGGTGTTCAAGGATACCAAGGAACTGATCCTCGACCCGTTCTTCGACAATGGAGGCATCGACAAGGGTCTGTTCTGGCATCTCTCCGCCAGCCTCCAGCGCGTCGCCTTCGGCTATTCGCTCTCGGCGATCGCCGGCATCGCGCTCGGCGTGCTGGTGGGACAGTCGGTCTGGGCGATGCGCGGGCTCGATCCGCTGTTCCAGGTGCTGCGCACGATTCCGCCGTTGGCCTGGCTGCCGCTCTCGCTCGCGGCGTTCCGCGACGGCCAACCCTCCGCGATCTTCGTCATCTTCATCACCTCGATCTGGCCGATCATCATCAACACCGCGGTCGGCATCCGCAACATCCCGCAGGACTATCGCAACGTCGCCGCGGTCGTGCAGCTCAATCCGCTCGAGTTCTTCGCAAAGATCATGATTCCGGCGGCGGCGCCCTACATCTTCACCGGCCTTCGCATCGGTATCGGCCTGTCCTGGCTCGCGATCGTCGCAGCGGAAATGCTGATCGGCGGCGTCGGCATCGGCTTCTTCATATGGGACGCCTGGAATTCCTCGCATATCAGCGAGATCATCCTGGCGCTGTTCTATGTCGGCATCATCGGCTTCGTGCTGGACCGCCTGATCGCGGGCCTCGGCAAGGTCGTCACCCGCGGCACCGCGCAGAACTGAGAGGAGAGGGCACATGACCGCCTATCTGAAGCTCGACCATATCGACAAGGTCTTCACCCGCGGTGCCGCCACCACGGAGGTGCTGAAGGACATCAACCTCACCATCGAGGAAGGCGAATACGTCTCGATCATCGGTCATTCCGGCTGCGGCAAGTCGACCCTGCTCAACATCATAGCAGGGCTGACCCGCGCCACCACCGGAGGCGTGCTGCTGGAGAATCGCGAGGTGAACTCACCGGGGCCCGATCGCGCCGTGGTGTTCCAGAACCACAGCCTGCTGCCCTGGCTGACCGTCTACGAGAATGTGAAGCTCGGCGTCGACAAGGTCTTCGCCAAGACCAAGTCCCGCGCCGAGCGCGACGCCTGGGTGATGCACAATCTCAGCCTCGTGCAGATGGCCCACGCCAGGGACAAGCGTCCTTCCGAGATCTCCGGCGGCATGAAGCAGCGCGTCGGTATCGCGCGGGCTCTGGCGATGGAGCCGAAGGTGCTGCTGCTGGACGAGCCGTTCGGCGCGCTCGACGCGCTGACCCGTGCCCACCTGCAGGACTCCGTGATGGCCCTGCATCAGAAGCTCGGCAACACCATCCTGATGATCACCCACGACGTGGACGAGGCGGTGCTGCTGTCCGACCGGATCGTGATGATGACGAACGGGCCCAGCGCGCGCATCGGCGAGGTGCTGGACGTGCCGCTGGCGCGGCCGCGCAAGCGGCTCGAGCTTGCGACCAACGCCGCCTATCTGAAATGCCGCCAGCGCGTACTCGAATTCCTCTACGAGCGGCATCGCTTCGTCGAGGCCGCGTAAAGCCGGCGCTATCGCGAGAGGCGTGCGCATCCCAACACGCCTCCCGGCTCGCGGGTGACCTGGTGCTTCCACCTGCGTCGCAGCCGGCAGGGTGCAGGCGCGCCAAGCCTCGCCCAGGACACTTGGCACGAAGGTCGCTTCTCCCCGTACGCGGGGAGGAATCTCTCTGATGACGTTTGACCCATGAACTTTTTCCGCAATGGCGCGGACGAAGGCAGACCGAAACAGACAGGAGAACATCATGACGCCCGAGCAAGTCACCCTCATCCAGCAGAGTTTCTCGAAGGTCGCGCCGATCTCGGAGCAGGCGGCGGTGCTGTTCTACGACCGGCTGTTCGAGGTGGCTCCGTCGGTGCGCGCGATGTTTCCTGAGGACATGACCGAGCAGCGCAAGAAGCTGATGGGCATGCTCGCAGCCGTGGTCGGCGGCCTGTCGAACCTGGAGTCGATTCTGCCAGCGGCTTCTGCGCTCGCCAAGCGCCACGTCGATTACGGCGCCAAGGCCGAGCACTACCCCGTTGTCGGTGCGACCCTGCTGTGGACCCTGGAGAAGGGCCTTGGCGAAGCCTGGACGCCCGAGCTCGCCAAAGCCTGGACCGACGCCTACGGCGTGCTGTCCGGCTACATGATTTCCGAGGCCTACGGCGCGCAAGCGCAGGCCGCCGAATAGGAGATGCTATGTGAGTGAGCCGCTGGTCATCGTCGGTAACGGTATGGCGGCCGCGCGTCTTGTCGACGAACTCGCCAAGACCGCCCTCGGCCGCTACGCGGTTGCCGTGATCGGCGAGGAGCCGCGGCTCGCTTACAACCGCGTGCTGCTCTCCTCCGTGCTGGCCGGCGAGACCGGCTCGCACGAGATCGAACTGCGTCCGGCGGAGTGGTGGCGAAATCGCGGTGTCACCGTGCGCTACGGCTATCGCGTTACCGAGGTCGATCTCGGTCGGCGCGAGCTTAAGATCGCGGGCGAGGAGAGCATGGAATATTCCAAGCTTGTGCTTGCCACCGGCTCGACGCCGCTGCGGCTCAACGTGCCGGGCGCCGATCTCGCCGGCGTGCACACTTTTCGCGATACGCGCGACGTCGACCTGCTGCTGACGCTGGCTGCGGCCAGGAAGCGCGTGGTCGTGGTTGGCGGCGGCCTGCTCGGGCTCGAAGCCGCCTATGGCCTTGCCAAGGCCGGCGCGCCCGTGACACTGCTGCATCTGATGGACCGGCTGATGGAGCGCCAGCTCGATGGACCCGCAGCCGACCTGCTCAAGACCCTGGTCGAGCGCAAGGGCATCCGCATCCTGCTCAATGCCTCCACCGCTGGCATCCACGGCGATGGTCGCGTCGAGGCGATCGAGCTCGCCGACGGCAGCCGCATCGAGGCCGACGCGGTGATCTTCGCTGCTGGGATCAAGCCAAATGTCGCGCTGGCGAAAGAGGCGGGGATCGCGGTCAATCGCGGCGTCGTCGTCAACGACGTGATGCGGACCTCCTCGTCCGATGTCTTCGCGCTCGGCGAATGCGCCGAGCATCGCGGCATCTGCTATGGCCTGGTCGAACCGGCCTATGAACAGGCGCGCGTGCTGGCGCGCCATCTGGCCGGCCGCCCCGCCGCCTATGAGGGCAGCGTGATCTCGACCAACCTCAAGGTCTCCGGCGTGAGCCTGTTCTCCGCCGGCGACTTCATGGGCGGGGAGGGCAGCGAAAGCCTCGTGCTGTCGGACCGCAGCCGCGGCACCTACAAGAAGCTGGTCATCGCGGACGGTCGGCTCACCGGCGCGGTGCTGATCGGCGATACCGCCGACGCGCTCTGGTATCTCGAACTGATACGTAATCGCGACAAGGTCGCGGCGATCCGCACCGGCATGATGTTCGGCCGCGCGCTGGCGTTGCCGTCGAAGGCGGCTTGAGATGACGGCGATCAATCCGAACCTCCGCACCATCAGGACGACCTGTCCTTATTGCGGAGTCGGCTGCGGCGTGCTGGCGACACCCGACGGCAAGGGTGGTGCGGCAATCGCTGGTGACCCTGAGCATCCCGCCAATTTCGGCCGGCTGTGCTCCAAGGGCTCCGCGCTCGGCGAGACTATCGATCTGCAAGGCCGCTTGCTCTACCCGATGATCCGCTGCAAGGGCGTGCTGGAGCGCGTCGCCTGGAGCGACGCGCTCGATCACGTTGCTCATCGCATGCAGCACATCGTGGCGCGCGACGGCGCGGACGCGGTCGGATTCTATCTCTCCGGTCAGCTCCTCACTGAGGACTATTACGTCGCCAACAAGCTGATGAAGGGGTTTGTCGGCACGGCGAATGTCGATACCAATTCCCGGCTCTGCATGTCCTCTTCAGTTGCGGGCCATCGCCGCGCCTTCGGCGCCGACACCGTGCCCGGCTGCTACGAGGATCTCGACCAGGCCGATCTGCTCGTCTTCGTCGGCTCGAATGCGGCCTGGTGCCATCCCGTCCTGTTCCAGCGCATGCTGAAGAACCGGCAGGAGCGTGGCGCGCGCATGATCGTGATCGACCCGCGCCGCACCGACACCGCCGGCGATGTCGACCTGTTCCTCGGCCTCAAGCCCGGCACCGACACGGCGCTGTTCTCGGGCCTGTTCGTCCATCTCGCCGATTGCGGCG
Source organism: Bradyrhizobium sp. in8p8 (assembly GCF_000426845.1). Classification (GTDB taxonomy): domain Bacteria; phylum Pseudomonadota; class Alphaproteobacteria; order Rhizobiales; family Xanthobacteraceae; genus Bradyrhizobium; species Bradyrhizobium japonicum_C. The sequence continues at coordinate 273,547 of NZ_AUGD01000007.1, forward strand.
CGCTCGATCGGGCTTACATCGCGCAGAACACCAGCGGATACGACGACGCGCTGGCGCGTGCGCGCAACATCGCCGGCAGCGTCACGGCGACGGCGCTCGCCACGGGCCTGTCGGAGCAGGACGTCGCCGCCTTCTTCAAGATGTTCCGTGACACCGAGAAGGTCGTCACGCTCTACTCGCAAGGGGTCAACCAGTCAGCGCAGGGCACCGACAAGGTCAATTCGATCCTGAACTGCCATCTTGCGACGGGACGCATCGGCAAGCCCGGTGCCTCGCCATTCTCGCTTACCGGACAGCCCAACGCGATGGGCGGCCGCGAGGTCGGCGGCCTCGCCAACATGCTCGCCGCCCATATGGGCTTCACGCCGCCCGACATCGATCGTGTCAGGCGGTTCTGGAAAGCGCCGCGTATCGCCACGCATGAGGGCTTGAAGGCGGTGCAGCTGTTCGAGGCCATCAACCGCGGCGAGGTCAAGGCACTGTGGGTGATGGGCACCAACCCCGCGGTGTCGTTGCCTGACGCCGACATGGCTCGCGATGCGCTGAAGAAGCTCGAGCTCTTCGTGGTCTCCGAGAACGTGCTCTGCAACGACACGGTCGCGGCCGGCCCGCATGTGCTGTTGCCGGCGCTGGCCTGGGGCGAGAAGTCGGGCACGGTGACCAACTCCGAGCGCCGCATCTCGCGCCAGCGCGCGTTCCTGCCGGCGCCGGGCGAGGCGCGCCCCGACTGGTGGATCCTGAGCGAGACCGCAAGGCGCCTCGGCTTCGGCGACAGTTTCAACTACAAGTCCGCCGCCGACATTTTCCGCGAGCATGCAGCGCTCTCGGCGTTCGAGAACAACGGAAATCGCGACTTCGACATCGGCGCGCTGACCTCGCTCTCGGACGAGGCCTTCGATGCCCTGCAGCCCGTGCAGTGGCCGGTGCGGGGCGGCGGCGACCCCGTCGAGCGCTTCTTCGCGCAAGGCGGCTTCTTCACCAACGACGGCAGGGGCCGGTTCGTCGCGCCCGAGGTGCCGGCGCTGCGCGGAGAGACCGGTCCGTCGCGGCCGCTCAGGCTCAACACCGGGCGGATTCGCGACCAATGGCACACCATGACGCGTACGGGTCTCAGCCCGCGGCTCGGCGCGCACCTGCCCGAGCCGTTCGTCGAGATCAATCCGGACGACGCTGGAAAATACGGCATCGCCCATGACGGCTATGCCCGCATCACCACCGATTACGGCCAGTGCATCCTGAAGGCCGTGGTCAGCGAACGGCAGCAGCGCGGCACGCTGTTCGTGCCGATCCACTGGAGCGCGATGAACGCCTCGCACGGCCGCGTCGGTGCGCTGGTGCACTCCTTCACCGATCCGTTCTCGGGCCAGCCGGAATCGAAGGCGACGCCGGCTGCAATCGCGCCTTATGAATTTGTCTTCCGCGGCTTCGCGTTGTCGCGCAAGCAGCTCGAACTTCCCTCGAACCTGTTGTGGACGCGCGTCACGGTCTCCGGCGGTTTCGGCTATCTCTTCGCGGACAACGGCGATCTGTCGCGGTGGCCCGCCTGGGTCGGGACCGTTGCGGGCGAGGATGTCGCCGAATACCGCGACATCGGCGGCGGCGTCTATCGTGCCGCCTCATTCGCTGGTGACCGCATCGAGACCTGCCTGTTCGTCGGACCTGCGCACGATGCCGGCGACTGGGAAGTGGTGAAGGGCGCGTTTGCGGCCGATCACGTCACCGACGAGCAACGCCGCATGCTGCTGTCAGGCAAGTCCAGCGAAGGCGCCGCCTCGACCGGCCCGATCGTCTGCGCCTGCTTCGGCGTCGGCCGCGGCACCATCTGCGACGCCATCGTTGCCGGCGCATGCACGGCCGCCGAGATTGGCGCGAAACTCAAGGCCGGCACCAATTGCGGCTCCTGCATCCCCGAGCTGAAGCGGCTGATCGCGGCCACGGACGCGGCTCCGGCGAAAGAGACCAAGCTCGCAAACGTGGCAGGTTAGAGGCTGGCTCTTTCCATCGTCATTGCGAGCGCAGCGAAGCAATCCGGAATCGTTCCGCAGCTATGGTCTGGATTGCTTCGCTGCGCTCGCAATGACGGCGTGGATGCGCTGTGCGAAGGCCACGATGTCGTGCTCCGGACGCAGCAGCATCCCTTTCGGCGATGCTCTGCAGAGCGGTTGCCCATATCGCACCGAGTTGCGCGGCGTCCGGGACTCGAGGAGATCGGCTGCAAGCCGGGCTCCGGGCCCAATCGACGCGTCCGTGATTGTGCCCTATGCTGCCGGCCGCTCTCTTCAAGTGGGCGAGGGGGCACTCTGACCCGCCGTGGAGCAGACATGAACACCAATCCCTTCGGCAAGACCGGCGTCAACGTGTCCGTCATCGGGCAGGGCACCTGGTACCTCGACCACGGTGACCGCAAGCGCGCGATCGCGGCGCTTCAGCGCGGGCTCGATCTCGGCATGACCCATATCGACACCGCCGAGATGTATGGCGATGCCGAACTGGTCATTGCCGATGCCATCGCCGGCCGGCGCGACGAGGTGTTCCTCGTTTCAAAGGTGCTGCCGAGCAATGCCTCGCGCCGCGGGACCATCGCCGCCTGCGAGCGCTCGCTGAAGCGGCTCAGGACCGACCGGCTCGACTGCTATCTCTTGCACTGGCGCGGCTCCTATCCACTGGAGGACACCGTTGCTGCATTCGAGGAACTGGTGAAATCAGGTAAGATCAAATCCTGGGGCGTCTCCAATTTCGACGCGGACGATCTCGACGAAATTCTTGACGTTGCGGGCGAAGGCCGGATCGCGTGCAACCAGGTGCTCTATCATCTCAAGGAGCGCGCGATTGAGCATGCCGTGATCCCGTGGTGCGAGCGGCACGGCGTTGCCGTCGTTTCCTACTCGCCGTTCGGTCATGATGATTTCCCCGCAAGCAGCAGCAAGGGCGGCGCCGTTTTGGCCCGTATCGCGGAGGCGCGTCGTGCGACACCGCGTCAGATCGCGCTGGGCTTCCTCACCCGTGCGACTACGGTATTCGCGATCCCGAAGGCCTCGTCTGCGGAGCACGCCGCCGAGAATGCGGCAGCCGGCGATCTCGTGCTGACGAAAGACGAGATTGATGCGCTGGATGCTGCCTTTCCGCGCGGGCCGAAGCCGCGCGGCCTGCCCATGCTGTAGTGCACAAACCCGCATTATTAACGGAGCATTGACGCGCGCGGCGGCGCGCGCATATCGGCATCCTGTTTTCGGAAGTTGTGAACGCGGCGCATTTGTCGTTTTTTACGACCGTTCTCGATTCGCATTTCGCCCGGGTTCCTGCCGTGACACCGCCGCCCGCCGCAGCCGCAAGGCTCGACACTATTCCCATGCCCGTTCCGGAGAAGAAGCAGGAGACTCGCCGCGCGCCTGCGCGCGTCGATCATCCGTTCAGAGGGATTGCACTGGTCCTGCTGTCGACGATATTCCTCGGCTGTTCCGACGTCACCGCGAAGTATCTGTCGACAAGCCTGCCGTCGATCGAGATCACCTGGATCCGCTTCCTCACCTTCACGCTGCTGTTCACGCCGGTGATGCTGCCGGCCACGCCGCTCTACGCGATGCGCACCAGGCGTCCCGGCCTACACGTCATGCGCGGGGCGGCGCTGCTCGGCTCCTCGCTGTTCTTCATCACGGGCCTCGGCTTCCTGCCGATCGCGGAAGCATCCGCCACCGGCTTCGTCGCGCCGCTGTTCGTCACCGCGCTCTCGATCGTCTTCCTCGGCGAGAAGGTCGGCATGCGCCGCTGGCTCGCGACCGCGCTCGGCCTCATCGGCGTGCTCATCATCCTGCGACCGGGCACCAGCGCGTTTCACCCAGCCGCATCCTTTCCATTGATCTCGGCGGCATGCTGGGCCGGCACCCTGATCCTCACGCGCATGATGAGCGGGCGGGAAGCCGTCGTCACCACCATGGCCTATTCGTCGCTGACGGGCCTCGTGATCCTGACGGCGCTGGTGCCCTTCGTCTGGGTGACGCCGTCGTGGACCGCGATCGCGCTCGGCATCTTCATCGGCGTGGCCTCCACGGCGGGCCAGTGGATCGTCGTGCTGGCCTATCGTTACGGCGATGCGTCGGTGCTGGCACCGTTTTCCTACACGCAGCTGCTCTGGGTCAGCATTCTCGGCTACTTCATCTTCGGCGAAGTGCCCGACGTCTTCACCATCACCGGCGCGGCCTTCATCGTCGCCAGCGGCCTCTACATCGCCCATCGCGAGCGTGTTCGCCGCGCCCAGCTCCTGGTGCTGGAAGAGCGTTCTCCGAACGCCTGACGCAAGTTGGCGGGTTGCGTCTCGTGCTATCAACCGCTCCAATGACAAGGGAGGAGCCGGATGCGGGCCGCGATTTTCAGGAACGGAGAGATCGTCGTCGACCGGATGGCCGAGCCGAAGCCCGGCAACGGCCAGGTGCTGGTCAAGACGCTCGCCTGCGGCATCTGCGGCTCCGACCTGCACGCCCGCCAGCACGCCCATCGCATGGTCGACATGGCGCGGAAGGTCGGCCGCAAGCCGATGGACCTCAGCCGCGACGTCGTGTTCGGCCACGAGTTCTGCTGCGAGATCGTCGGCTACGGTCCCGGCTCCGAACGCAGGCTCAAGCCCGGGACCCGCGTATGCTCGCTGCCGGCGCTGGTGACGCCGGAAGGCATCCAGGGCATCGGCTATTCCAACGACAACGCCGGCGGCTATGCCGAAGCGATGCTGCTGAGCGAAGCGCTGCTGCTTGAAGTGCCGAACGGCCTTGCGCCCGAACATGCCGCGCTCACCGAGCCGCTGGCGGTCGGCGTCCACGCGGTCGCGAAAGCCGATATCAGCGGAGGCGAGGTGCCGCTCGTGATCGGCTGCGGTCCGGTCGGCCTCGCGGTGATCGCCGCGCTGAAGCTGAGGGGTCTGCATCCGATCGTTGCCGCCGACTATTCGCCGGCCCGGCGCGCGCTCGCGGCGAAGCTGGGCGCGGACGTCGTGGTCGATCCCCGGGTCTCGCAGCCCTATGCGACCTGGGCCGAGCATGCGCAGATGTCGGAGGCGGAGAAGGCAGCACGATCGCCGTTCCGGGCCATGCTGCCGGCGCTGAAGCCGGCGATCATCTTCGAGTGCGTCGGCGTGCCCGGGCTGCTGCAGCAGGTGTTCGAAGGCGCGCCGCGGGACGCGCGCATCGTCGTGGTCGGCGTCTGCATGGAAACCGACAAGAGCGAGCCCATGCTCGGCATCATGAAGGAGCTCAATGTCCAGTACGTGCTGGGTTATACGCCGGAGGAGTTCGCCGCCTCGCTCCGCCTGATCGCGGAAGGGCAGGTGGACGCCGCGGCGATGGTGACGGCCGAGGTTGGCCTCGACGGCGTCGCCAAGGCGTTCGCGGACCTCGCCAATCCCGAGATGCACACCAAGATCATCGTGCAGCCGTGGCGGTGACGGCCGCGCAGGGTGGGCAAAGCGGTACGCGCCTTTGCCCACCCTGCGGGACACCGTCAGTATTTCGCCGGCACGTACATCTCCGGCGGGACCGGGCCTCGCTGGTAGTCGGGGTTGCGCACGCGCGCCGGCAGCGTCACCGGAGCCCGCGCGACCTCCTGGTACGGGATCTGCGTCAAGAGATGTGCGATGCAGTTGAGCCGGGCGCGCTTCTTGTCCACGGCATCGACGATCCACCATGGGCTATCCGGGAGATGCGTGTGCTCGAGCATCGTCTCCTTGGCCTTGGTGTACGCCTCCCAGCGCCTGCGGGACTCGACGTCCATCGGGCTCAGCTTCCACTGCTTCAAGGGATCCTTGATCCGCATGGTGAAGCGGAATTGCTGTTCGTCGTCGGTGATCGAGAACCAGTACTTGACCAGGATGATGCCGGAGCGGATCAGCATGCGCTCGAATTCCGGCACTGACTTGAAGAACTCCTGATATTCGTCCTCCGAGCAGAAGCCCATCACGCGCTCGACGCCGGCGCGGTTGTACCAGCTACGGTCGAACAGCACGATCTCGCCGCCGGCCGGCAGGTGCGCGACGTAGCGCTGGAAATACCATTGCGTGCGCTCGCGCTCGTTCGGCGCCGGAAGCGCCGCGACGCGGCAGATGCGCGGATTGAGGCGCTGGGTGATGCGCTTGATCACGCCGCCCTTGCCGGCGGCGTCGCGGCCCTCGAACAGCACCACGACCTTCTTCTTCTCGCTCTGTACCCAGTCCTGGAGCTTGATCAGCTCGCCCTGGAGGCGAAGCAGCTCCCGGAAATAAAGTCTGCGATCGATTGTCGGACCGGGCATGCCGGTCTCGTCCAGAAGCTCGTCGAACCTCGTATCATCCAGCTCCATCTCCAGTTCCTCGTCGAGATCATCGGCCATTTCCCGGATGATGCGCTCGCGCTTGGATATCTCGGATTTTCGATCGGATGCGGTCATGGTCCTTCTCTCGGTTCGGATACCAGTCACAACGACCATCGGCGGGGTTTGTTGCGACCATGTGACATGCGATCCCGCTGAAGCAGGTCACACTGGCAGCGCGATCGAATACTTCACCTGGCTTAGCGCAAAGCTCGACTCGATCGAGGCGATGCCGTCGAGCCGCGTCAGCTTGGTCTTGAGGAACGTCTCGTAGGAGGCGAGGTCGGCGGCGACGACGCGCAGCAGATAGTCGCGGTTGCCCGTCATCAGATAGCACTCGAGCACCTCGTCCCATTTCGAGATCGCGCGGGCGAAGCGGTTGAGGTCCTCCTCCTTCTGCCGCGCCAGCTTGATCGAGATGAAAACGCTGACATGCAGCCCCAGCGCCTTCTGGTCCACGGTCGCCACGTAACGCGAGATGACGCCGCGCTCCTCGAGCAGCTTGACCCGGCGATGGCAGGGCGAAACGGAAAGACCGACCTTCTCGGCCAGCTCCTGCATGGTCATGCGGCTGTCGTTCTGAAGATAGCTGAGGATCTTGCGGTCAATGGCGTCGAGCTCGTGCATTGGAATAGAACCTGCTTTTCATGATCCGGCATGGCAAATTATCCCAATATTCGGAGATTTGGCGCCGGAAATTGAGAAGTTTGCGGCGGCGCTCGGGCGTATGATCGGTTGCTTATCTTGCCGGAGCATCGCCATGCCCGTTGACCCCGCTCGCCTCGAAATCCTGACCGCCCTCAGCCGCAAGGCGCTGTGGCTGTCGTCCTGGACCATCCACCACGCCAACCACATCCGCGCCAATGCGGACGGCCTCAAGGTCGGCGGCCACCAGGCTTCCTCCGCCTCGCTCGCGACCATCATGTCCGCGCTATACTTCCACGTGCTGCGCCCCGAGGACCGCGTCGCGGTGAAGCCGCATGCGAGCCCGGTGTTCCACGCCATCCAGTATCTGTTCGGCCGGCAGAGCCGCGAGAAGCTGGAGAATTTCCGCGGCTTCAAGGGCGCGCAGTCCTATCCCTCGCGCACCAAGGACGTCGATGACGTCGATTTCTCCACCGGCTCGGTCGGCCTCGGCGTCGCGCAGACGCTGTTCTCCTCGCTGGTGCAGGATTACGTCAAGGCACACGGCTGGATGAAGGACCGCCGCGAGGGGCGGATGATCGCCCTGGTGGGCGATGCCGAGATGGATGAGGGCAACATCTTCGAGGCGTTGGCGGAGGGCTGGAAGCACGGCCTGCGCAACACCTGGTGGGTGGTCGACTACAACAGGCAGTCGCTCGATGCCGTCGTTCGCGAGGGACTCTGGGAAAAATTCGAGAACATGTTCCGCAATTTCGGCTGGGACGTGGTGATCGTGAAATACGGCCGCCTGATGCGCGAGGCCTTCGCCGAGCCCGGCGGCGAAGCCTTGAAGCGCTGGATCGACAACTGCCCGAACGCGCTCTATGCGGCGCTGTGCTTCCAGGGCGGCGCGGCCTTCCGCAAGCATCTGCACGACGAGATCGGCGACCAGGGTCCGATCACGAAGCTGATCGACAAGCGGAGCGACGAGGAGCTGCTCGCGCTGATGTCGAATCTCGGCGGCCACGACATGGCGAGCATGCTCGAGGCGTTCGATTCCATCGATCACGACCGCCCGGTCTGCTTCATCGCGTACACCATCAAGGGCGTCGGCCTGCCGTTCCAGGGCCACAAGGACAACCACGCCGGCCTGATGACGGTCGCGCAGATGGAGAAATATCGCGAGAGCCAGAACATCCGGCCCGGGCATGAATGGGACAAGTTCGAGGGGCTGGCGCAGGAGGCGGCCGAGCTGGAAGCGTTCCTCGCGCGGGTGCCGTTCAACCAGGACGGCCGCCGCCTGAGCGCGCCCGTCGTCGAGGTGCCCCAGCAATTGGCCTTCAAGCCTTCGGCGCAGATGTCGACGCAGCAGGGCTTTGGCCTCGTGCTGAACGAGATCGCGCGCAGCGACAGCGAACTGGCCAGGCGCATCGTCACGACCTCGCCCGACGTCACCGTCTCGACCAATCTCGGCCCCTGGGTCAACCGCCGCGGGCTGTTCGCGCGCGCCGAGAAGGCGGACTTATTCCGCAGCGAGAAAATTCCCTCGACCTACAACTGGGACGCCTCGCCCAAGGGCCAGCACCTCGAGCTGGGCATTGCCGAGATGAACCTGTTCATCATGCTCTCGGCGCTGGGTCTGTCGCACCAGATCAATGGCGAGCGGCTGCTGCCGGTCGGCACGCTCTACGATCCCTTCATCGAGCGCGGCCTCGATGCCCTGAACTATTCCTGCTACCAGGATGCCCGCTTCATGGTGGCGGCGACGCCCTCGGGCGTCACGCTTGCCCCGGAGGGCGGCGCGCACCAATCGATCGCCACGCCGTTGATCGGCATGGCACAGGACGGGCTCGCCTCGTTCGAGCCGGCTTTCGTCGACGAGCTTGCCGCGATCATGGCGTTCGGCTTCGAGCACATGCAGCGCGATCCGGGCGAGGGCGGTTCGGTCTATTTGCGGCTCTCGACGCGCAGCATCGAGCAGCCGCAACGCATCATGACGCCGGAGCTGAGGCAGGGCATCACCGACGGCGCTTACTGGCTGCGCAAGCCGGGACCGAATGCCGAGGTCGTGATCGCCTATACCGGCGCGGTCGCGCCGGAGGCGATCGAGGCCACAGGCTTCATCGGCGAGAGCCGCCGCGACGCGGGCCTGCTCGCGATCACCTCGGCCGATCGCCTGCATGCGGGTTGGACCGCCGCACGGAAATTGCGGCGGGATCGCCGCGGCGTGCAGCATCTCAGCCACATCGAAAGGCTGCTGGCGCCGTTGCCGCGTGACTGCGGCATCGTGAGCGTGATCGACGGCCACCCTGCGGCGCTCGGCTGGCTCGGCAGCGTCCGCGGCCACCGCGTCGAGGCCCTCGGCGTCGAGCAGTTCGGCCAGACCGGCAGCATTGCGGACCTGTATCGGCACTACGGCATCGACGCCAACGCCATCATTGATGCGGCCGAAAGCCTCACCACTGGTGCGCCGGTGCTGCACCGGAAGATGGCGGTGTAGTCGGGGTGACTCCGCTGTCATTCCGGGGCGGCTCGGAGAGCCGAACCCGGAATCTCGAGATTCCGGGTTCGATGCTTCGCATCGCGCCGTAATGACAGCGGGGCCACCTTGCCACGTTCCCGCCATCGGCTCATATAACCTCCGTCCGCCGCAACGCTGGCCCCGCATATGGCGGGTTCAACTGCCGGCGCTTTCGTGCAAGGATACCTGCCGAAACGCCCCCTCCAAGCCCCCAAGAAGAGGTTAACGATGGTCAATCGCATGCAATTCTACATCGACGGCGCCTGGGTTGATCCGGTCGTCAAGAAGTCCACCGCCGTGATCAATCCGGCGACGGAAGAGGCGATGTACGAGGTTGCGCTGGGCTCCAAGGCCGACGTGGACAAGGCCGTCGCCGCCGCCAAGCGCGCGTTCGCAACGTTCTCCCAGACCAGCCGCGAGGACCGCGTCGCGCTGCTGTCGAAGATCATCGAGATCTACAAGGGCCGCCTCAAGGAGATCGGCGCCGCCGTGTCGGACGAGATGGGTGCGCCGCTGCCGATGGCGGAGAAGCTCCAGGCCGGCGCCGGCCTCGGCCATCTCATGACCACGCTCGACGTGCTCAAGAACTATCATTTCGAGGAGCCCGTCGGCACCGCCATGGTGCTGCGCGAGCCGATCGGCGTGGTCGGCATGATCACCCCCTGGAACTGGCCGCTGAACCAGATCGCCTGCAAGGTGGCGCCCGCGCTCGCCGCCGGCTGCACCATGATCCTGAAGCCCAGCGAGTTCACGCCGACCTCGGCGCTGATCTTCGCCGAAATCCTGCATGAAGCCGGTGTGCCGAAGGGCGTGTTCAACCTCGTCAACGGCCTCGGCCCCGAGGTCGGCGCCGCCATGAGCGAGCACCCCGACATCGACATGATCTCGTTCACCGGCTCGACCCGCGCCGGCATCGACGTGGCCAAGCGCGCTGCTCCCACCGTGAAGCGCGTCAGCCAGGAGCTCGGCGGCAAGTCGCCGAACGTCATCCTCGAAGGCGCCGACCTGCAGAAGGCGGTGACCGGCGGCGTGATGCACATGTTCAACAACTCGGGCCAGTCCTGCAACGCGCCCTCGCGCATGATCGTGCCGGCCTCGAAGATGAAGGAAGTCGCCGCGATCGCGAAGGCCGTCGCCGACAAGACCAAGGCCGGCGATCCGCGCGCCGAAGGCACCACCATCGGACCGGTCGTCAACCGCGGCCAGTGGGACAAGATCCAGGGCCTGATCAAGAAGGGTATTGACGAGGGCGCGACGCTTGTCGCCGGCGGCCCGGGCCTGCCCGAAGGCGTCAACAAGGGCTTCTATGTCCGCCCGACCATCTTCGCCGACGTCACGCCCGACATGACCATCGCGCGCGAGGAAATCTTCGGGCCGGTGCTCACCATCATCGGCGCCAAGGACGAGGCCGACGCTGTCAAGATCGCCAACGACACGCCCTATGGTCTCGCGGGCTATGTCTATGGTCCGTCGGTCGAGGACGCCAAGCGTGTCGGTCGCCAGATCCGCGCCGGCAACGTCAACCTCCAGGGCCAGCCCAACGACCGTACCGCGCCGTTCGGCGGCTACAAGCAGTCCGGCAACGGCCGCGAATGGGGCAAGTTCGGCCTCGAGGACTTCCTCGAAGTGAAGGCCGTCGCCGGCTTCAACGCCGCGTAAGCGTCATCACGTGAACGAACATGACGCCGGAGCGGGCAACCGCTCCGGCGTTTCGTCATTGCGAGCCATCGGGTCCGGACGAAGCCCGGCCCGATGACAGGCTCCGCGAAGCAATCCAGAATCTCTCAGCGGAGGCAGTCCGGAATGCTTTGTCGCAAGTGCTCCTCGCAATGACGGAGAAGAGCGCCGCGGCGCCTATCCCCCCAGCGCGCCCTGCGTGTTCACATAGAGCGCGTAGATCGACTGGCTTGCCGCCATGAACAGGCGGTTGCGCTTGAGCCCGCCGAAGCAGACGTTGGCGCAGCGCTCGGGCAGTGCGATGCGGCCGATCATGACGCCGTCGGGCGCGAACACCACGACACCGTCGAGCTCGGGATCGCCCATGCCCCAGCCGCACCAGAGATTGCCGTCGATGTCGCAGCGCATTCCGTCGGGCGTGCCTGGACCTGCGTCGATGTGAACGCGCTTGTTCGAGATCGCAGTGCCGTCGGCCGAGACGTCATAGGCGAGGATCTTGCGGTTCGGCACCCCGCGCGATTCCACGACGTACAGGATCTTCTCGTCCGGCGAGAAGCACAGGCCGTTCGGGCCGAGCACGCCCTCGGCGACGATGGTCGCCTTGCCACTTACGGGATCGAGCCGGTAGACATTCGCGTCGATCTCCGACTCCGCCTTGTAACCCTCGTAATTGCCGAGCAGGCCGAAGGTCGGATCGGTGAACCAGATCGAGCCGTCGGACTTCACCACGACATCGTTCGGCGAGTTCAGCCGCTTGCCGTCGAACGAGTCCATCAGCACGGTGATGCTGCCATCATATTCGGTGCGAACAACGCGTCGCCCGCCATGTTCGCAGGTGATGAGCCGTCCCTGGCGGTCGCGGGTGTTGCCATTGGCGAAATTCGAGGGCTTGCGGAACACGCTGACGGCGCCGGTCTCTTCCTCCCATTTGAGGATGCGCTGGTTCGGAATGTCGCTGCAGAGCAGATAACGCCCGTCGCCGAACCACACCGGACCTTCGGCCCAGCGCAGGCCGGTCGTCAGCCGCTCCACCGCAGAAAGCTTCAGCCAGTACTTTTCGAAGCGAGGATCGAGCGCTTCGATCGCAGGGTCAGGGTAATGGGTCGCCGGCCGCCAGCCCTCGTGATGGGACGATGCATCCTTCATGTGCGGTTCTCGTTGTTGCGTTCCCTCTGTCCAAGTCTGCTAGCATCAGATATCCATGGCCGCAAATCGGTTGCCACGGACGAGGTCAGACATGCCGCGCATCTTGATGACGGGAGCTTCGGGCGGAATCGGAACGCGACTGCGGCAGCTCTTGCCGCCGATCTATCCGGACCTGCTGCTCTCCGACATCACGCCGCCGGCGGATCTCGGCGCGAATGAGAGATTCAAGATGGCGGACCTTGCCGATCTCGCCCAGTGCGAGGCAATGTGCGAGGGCGTCGACGGCATTCTCCATTTCGGCGGCTATTCGGTCGAAGGCACCTGGGACCAGATTCACCAGGCCAACATCGTCGGTTGCTACAATCTGTTCGAGGCCGCCTATCGCAAGGGCGTCAAACGCGTCGTGTTCGCCTCGTCCAATCATGCCGTCGGCTTCTATCCGCGCCACCACAAGATCGGCACCGACGTCACCGCGCGGCCCGACAGTCGCTACGGCGTCAGCAAGGTGTTCGGCGAAGCCGTCGGCGCGCTCTACGCCGACAAGCATGGCCTGAAGGTCACTTGCCTGCGCATCGGCAATTTCGGCGACATGCCGCTCGACCAGCGTCGCCTCTCGATCTGGCTCAAGCCCGACGACCTCGTGCAGCTCTGCCGCATCGGGCTTGAGCATCCCGACATTCATTTCGAGGTCTTCTACGGCGCGTCCTTCAACGAGCGCGCCTGGTGGGACAATCACCGGGCCTACGAATTCGGCTATCGCCCGACCGGCCGCGCCGAAGATTTCTGCGAACACGCGATGGCCGAGCAGGCCAAGTTGAAGCCGGATCCCGTCGGCGATTATTTTCAGGGCGGCACGTTCTGCAGCATGGAGTTCGATGCCGACCCGAGTCGCGTGATCGACTGGAATAAGCGGTAGGATTGTTCACCGGCCGAGCGTCAACAGCGGCTTGCCGGTCTCGACAATGTAGGTCGCAAGCTCCGCGGCGTTGCCGCTGCCGACATTCTTCACCGCGTGATGCACTCCGTGAGGAATGAGCAGCACGTCTCCGGCCTTCAGGATCATCGGAGGCCTGCCGTCGAGCTGATATTCCAGCTCGCCTTCGATGAGATAGACGAGCTCTTCGCCCGGATGACTGTGCCGGACGGCGGCGACACCCGGAGGAAAATCGACGCGCACCTGGATGACCTCGCGCCCGGGTGCGCTCAGAGCTTCCTTCATGAGATGTGTGCGCTTGATGTCTCCCAGTCGTGGCTCCTCGGATCGTGCCGAGAGCGAAGCCAGGCTGGTTGCGGCGATCAGCGCCGCCGCAACCATGATCCTACGTTTCGTCATGTGAATGTCCTTCTTGAATTGTGAGGGGGTTGGTGGGGAGCGCATCAGCCGGCGGCAGCCGCCGGCGTTGCGCGAAAGCTGATGGCCATGCGGTTGTAGGCATTCATCAGGCTGATCGCGATCGTGAGGTCCACGAGCTCACGCTCTTCGAACGCGGCGCGTGCGGCCTGGTATGCCTCGTCGGGCACGCCGGTCTCGGCAACCCGTGTCACCGTCTCCGCCCAGGCCAGGGCAGCCCGTTCGCGTTCGTCGAAGAGATTGCCGGCCTCGCGCCATGCCTGCAGCAACGCGATCTTCTCGACCTTTTCTCCCTTCTTGAGCAGGTCGCGCGTGTGCATGTCGAGGCAGTAGGCGCAATTGTTGATCTGAGAGATCCGCAGATAGACCAGCTCGATCAGCGTGGCGGAAAGGCGGCTCTGCAGGAGGTAGCCGTAGACGCCACCGAGCGCCTTGATGCCTGCCGGCGCGATCTGGTTGTAGTCGAGACGCTTACTCATGTTTCTCTCCCTGATGCTGATTCTGCCGGACGGTACTGGTCAGATCCTTCTCGCTGCTGTCGACGACGAACACTGCGAGCAGGCTTGCGGGCTTGGACCGGCTCGCATTGCGGCTGACGGGATGACGGGAGCCCGGCGGCTCATAGAAGCTCTCGCCGGCGCGGTAGACCCGTCTGGGTCCGTCGTTCACCTGAGACTCGATTGCGCCTGACAGCACGTAGCCGAAGATGAAAGCCGACTTGGCATGGACGTGCGAAGGCGACGCTCCACCAGGTGCGTAGTTCACAACCAGGGCCACGACTGACTTGCCCGGGATATTGGGGATCGATTGCTCGAAATGCGGCGTGACCGTTTCGCCGATGCCATGGGCGGCGCTGGGCGTCGCACCCGCAATGGCAATGGCAGCGAAAGCCGCCCCGAAGATGAATGGCACTTTCATGGAGGTCTCCTGTTTCGGATTCGTGTCTGTTACGCTGCGGAGTGAGTTCTCACCTGCGGATGACGGCCTTCAGCGAGTCCGTGAACACCCAGAAGGAAGCGGCGAGCAGGCCGACGTCCTTGAGCAGGAACTGTCCCGGAGCGACCGTGATCGCGGGTGCCCCGAGCTCCGGCACGACGACGCCGGGCGTCGAGACCATGAAGCTCAGCGTCGTCACGAACAGTCCGGCCGACAGAAGGCCGCCGGCTGCGGAATAGGTCGGGCTCGACAGCCGGAGCGCGATCAGGAGCCCGATGCTCAGTTCGACGAAACCGAGAAAGGTCGAGAAGCCGCGGACCGAAAACAGCGTGTAGAACCATCGCAGCAGCGGGCTGTTCTCGACCAGGGGCACCAGCCCCTGCGCTTCGTAATCGGTGAATTTCATGCCGCCGAACCAGGCGTAGATGAGTGCGAGCGACGCGTAGAGACCGATCCGGCTGATGGGTTCGGCGTAGGCGAGCAGGCGTTCAGACTGTTCGCGCCAGCTGATCGTGCGCAGGGCGATGGATGAGGTGGACGAATGGCTGATGATGCGTGACATGGTGATCTCCGTTTGATGCTGGTTGTTCGCTCACGCATTCACGTGCGTGTGCAGGTTGTAGCGAGGGGCGGGAATGGCGCTCGAGAGCCTGTTCGTCATGGCAAGCCGCGCGCTCTCGTGGCGATCCCACTCCGACTTGTCGGCCAACGCCGGGATTGTCACGACTTCGCCTAGGTCGAGACCTGCGAGCGCGGCGTCGACCAGATCGTCGGCCGACATGACGATCTCTGCCGGGAGCTGGTGAACCGGCGTGCCCGCGACGTCCCAGAACTCCGTCGCAGTGGCGCCCGGCAGCACGGCTTGCACGCGGATGCCCTTGCCGGCGAGCTCGTGAACGAGTGACTGGGTGAATGCGAGCACGAAGGCTTTCGAGCCGCCGTAGACGCCGTTGAGCAGCTCCGGCGCGATCGCGACGATGGAAGCGATGTTGATGATCGTGCCATGGCGGCGCGCAACAAATCCGGGCACCGCTGCGTAGGTCAGGCGCGTCAGTGCACTGACGTTGAGACGGATCATGTCCTCCATCTTGTCGATGTCGGATTCGATCAGCGGGGCCGAGGCGCCGACGCCGGCGTTGTTGACCAGCACCGAGATGTCGCCGTTGGTTCCGACGAGTTGCTCGACGCGGCGCAGGCCGGCAGGGGATGTGAGATCGGCTTCCACCGTCTCCACCTTGCGGCCGCTTTCGTTGCTCAGCCTGCGCGCGAGCGATGCAAGCCGCTGCCTGTTGCGTGCAACGAGGATGAGGTCGTGGCCGCGCTTCGCCAGTCGGTCGGCGTAGATCGCGCCGATCCCGGTCGAAGCACCGGTGATGAGGGCAGTGCCTTTTCGGGGCTGGGTCATTTTCGTCTCTCCTTCGGTTTCGGTGCTGAGAGGAATAGGCACTTCCGGAAATGATGGGTATCTGGCAAAATCGGGATCTATCCTTCCAGAATATGGAAGTGTCCGATGGATCGTCTCGAAAGCATGTCGGTGGTCTTGGCGGTGGCGGAGGCGGGCAGCCTATCGGCCGCCGCGCGCCGTCAGAAAATGCCGTTGGCAACGGTGAGCCGGAAGGTGTCGGAGCTCGAGGAGCATCTCCAGACCAAGCTGTTTCATCGATCGAGCCGCGTGCTCGTCCCAACGGACGCCGGGCGCTCCTACATCGCTGCAGCCAAGCGAATTCTCGCCGATCTCACCGAAGCCGAGCGCGTTGCCGCCGGCGAATACACCACGCCGCGTGGTGATCTGAGTATCACGACGCTGGTCGCGCTCGGTCGCCTTTGCTTGCAGCCGATCCTGGCCGAGTTCCTCGCGGCGTTTCCGGAAGTGGACGTTCAGCTGATCTTGCAGGACCGGACGCTCAATCTCCTGGACGAGCACATCGACGTCGCGCTTCGCGTCGGCGACCTCGCCGACAGTGGCCTTATCGCCGTCCGCGTCGGGGAAATTCACCGCGTCGCCTGCGCCAGCCCGGCCTATCTGAAGTTGCGGGGAATGCCGAAGTCTCCGGATGATCTCTGCGCCCACGACTGCATCAGCTATCCTCCGCTTCAATCGCCGAGCACGTGGAGATTCAAGCGAGGGCAGACCGAGTATGCAGTGCCCGTGCGGTCGCGCTTCATTGCGAGCAACCTGGAATCGGCCGTCGATGCCGCACGCGCCGGCATCGGGATCACCGTCGCGTTCTCTTACCTGGCGTCGGATGCGCTCAAATCTGGAGCGCTCGTTGCGCTCCTGCAGGACTTTCAACCGCCCCCGCAACCGGTCAGCTTCGTCTATTCGCCCAGCCGGTTCATGCCCGCGAAGCTGCGAGCGTTCCTCGATTTCGCCGTGCCGCGCCTGAAGACGCGCCTGGCCGACATGCCCGGAAACGTTGCGCTGCGGAGGCCGCGGACGTAACTGCGTCGGGCGCGCACATCAGAAATGCAGGTTGAGACGCAATAGCGCCTGGTGCCGCTCGAACTGCTCCAGGTTGAGGCTTCGGTTGTCTCCGACTGCCCCGCCTGCAACCTGCATCTGCCAGGTGCCGGAGATGCCGACTTCCTTCGAGATGGTGTAGGAGAAGGTCGGGCCGGCGAAGACCGCGTCGCCTATGAAGCGGTTGAGTGCGCCGCCGTCGTAGGCCCGCGCGTAGCGAATGCCGAGGCCGAGCAGCAGTTCGGGCTGCACTGCGTATGAGATTGCTGTCTGGAGCTGCATCTCGGAATCGTGCCGCCAGAGATTGGTTGAGATCTCTCGCGTTCCGCCGGTCCCGTACCAGACGTTGAATGCCGCAAACAACCTGTCCTTGATCAGTTCGCGATCGAACAGCGCGGCAAACTCTGCGCCATACTGCGCGATATGCACGCCGCTGGCGTCGTCGATCCGGCTCCAGCCGGGCTGTGCATGAAGCGTCAGTCCGAAGGGCGCGACGGCACGATCGACGAGCTTGTAGCGCAGTTCGAGCGCTGCGCCGCTGAAGGCAAGGTCGCGATGATCGGTAAGCCCGGGAACGCCATTGATGTGCTGTCCGCTCAGTGCAAATCCGGGTGCGATCCGGAAATTGTCCGAGACCGTGTACTTGACCTGATTGAGATTGGCCCAGGCTGCGTAAGTGCCGGAGCGCTTGCCGAACGCGCCGACATTCTCGAACTCGACCTCGATTTCGCCGGGCTTGCCGATATCGGACCCCATGCTGAAGCCGAAGATGTGCTCGGTGTCGATCTCCGCATGGGCCGACGGCAATCCTCCCGTCAGCTTGTCGACGCCGGCGGCGAGCGAGGGGGGGGCATTTGCGAGGCCGCGTGCGCCCTCGTCAGCTGAGGCGGAGACGCAACTCGCCAGATGACCGGCGACGATCGTTGCCGCCGACATGGCGCCCCTGAAGCTCGATTTTCTCAGCACGACATCCACCAACCCGCGCGAACCAAGGGCACTGATCGACGCAGGGAGCTCGGGTTCACGCGCAGCCTCCCTGCGATTGCAAGTCATTCGCAACAAAGATTCCACAGAATGGTCGGGCATGCAACTACTTGCTAATCATTCTTAGTAGCGTTCGACGAAATTTCTGGTCAGGGACAGGCGGCCTTGATGTGGCGCACCTGCCCTTGTGAGAATTGGAGTGGCGCCGGGTTCCACCAATTTACGCCGGACACTGCAACCGGAGCACGCCGCGCGCATTTGGGAGCCGGAGACGGGCGAACCCGATGCGGGATCATCTTCGGGAGGTGACCCTGCGACGCGCAGCGCCGTGAGATGCTCGCTTGAGTGGTCCCGCTACAAAGCGTCAGGCCTGCAGCCCGGCTTGTTGACAATCAGGGGACTGGCCTTACCACCACGACAAAGCTGAAGGGAGCGATCTGATGACGAGTGGCTTGCGCAAGGGTTTGACCAGCTATGGCGATGCCGGCTTCTCGTTGTTCCTGCGCAAGGCGTTCATCAAGGCCATGGGCTATTCCGATGATGCATTGGAGCGCCCGATCGTCGGCATCACCAATACCTATAGCGACTACAATCCCTGCCACGGCAACGTCCCGCAGATCATCGAAGCCGCCAAGCGCGGCGTGATGCTCTCCGGCGCGATGCCGTTCGTGTTCCCGACCATTTCGATCGCGGAGAGCTTTGCGCATCCGACCTCGATGTACCTGCGCAATCTGATGGCGATGGACACCGAGGAGATGATCCGCGCCCAGCCGATGGATGCGGCGATCGTGATCGGCGGCTGCGACAAGACGCTGCCGGCGCAGGTGATGGCAGCGATCAGCGCCGATCTGCCGACGGTGGTCATTCCCGTTGGTCCCATGGTGGTCGGCCATCACAAGGGCGAGGTGCTGGGGGCCTGCACCGATTGCCGCCGTCTCTGGGCGAAATATCGCGCCGGCGAAATGGACGATGCCGAGATCGAGGCGGTGAACGGGCGTCTGGCGCCGTCGGTCGGCACCTGCATGGTGATGGGCACGGCCTCGACCATGGCCTGCATGATCGAGGCCATGGGCCTGTCGCTGCCGATGAGCGCGACCATTCCGGCGCCGCATGCCGAGCGCTTCCGTCTCGCCGAGGCCAGCGGCAAGGTTGCCGCCGCCATGGCCAAGGCCAAGGGACCGAAGCCGAGCGAATTGCTGACGCCCTCGTCATTCAAGAACGCGCAAGTCGTGCTCCAGGCCATCGGCGGCTCGACCAACGGCCTGATCCATCTCACGGCTATGGCCCATCGCTCGCCGCACCGGATCGATCTCGAAGTGTTCGACCAGATCGGCCGCGAGGTGCCGGTGCTGGTCGACCTCAAGCCCTCCGGCGAGCATTACATGGAGCATTTCCATCACGCCGGCGGCGTGCCGAAATTGCTGGCGCAGCTCGGCGATCTCGTTGATCTCGATGCCAAGACGATCACCGGCCAGACGCTGCGCGACGTCGCGGCGAATGCGGAGGACGTGCCCGGTCAGGACGCGATCCGCCCGCGCGACAACCCGATCAAGAAGGAAGGCGGCCTCGCCGTCCTGCACGGCAATCTCGCCCCGCGCGGCGCCGTCATCAAGCAATCGGCCGCCACCCCGAAGCTGTTGCAGCATACGGGGCGTGCCGTCGTGTTCGAATCCGTCGAGGACATGACCTTGCGGGTTGACGATCCCGATCTCGACGTCACTGCCGACGACGTGCTGGTGCTGCGCAATGCCGGCCCGAAAGGCGCGCCGGGCATGCCGGAAGCCGGCTATCTGCCGATCCCGAAGAAGCTGGCGCGGAACGGTACCAAGGACATGGTGCGCATCTCGGACGCGCGCATGAGCGGCACCGCGTTCGGCACGATCGTGCTGCACATCACGCCGGAATCCGCCGTCGGCGGCCCGCTGGCGCTGGTTGAGAACGGCGACATGATCCGCCTCGATGTCGCAAGGCGCAGCATCGAGCTGCTGGTTGATGCCGTCGAGTTGGAACGCCGTCGCGCCGCCTTGATGCCGGCCGCCGCACCCGAGGAGGCGCGGCGCGGCTACGCCTGGCTGTTCAACGAGACCATCCTGCAGGCCGACGAGGGCTGCGATTTCGATTTCATGCAGAGGGCCGGGCCCGGCGCCGCGAAGCGCTGAGCGAGCGCGGCGCTATTTGCCCTTGCTGGTGAACTTCTTCACGGCGGCGCGAAACGGGTCCGTGTTCATCGCCATGATGATCTTGTGCTCCTCGGCATCGAGCTGCTGCTTCACCGGCGTGGTCGCGGCCTGGTAGACCAGCTGCTTGGTGCCGGCGATCGCCGCGGGCGGGTTCTGCGCCAGCCGCTCGGCGAATTGCCGCGTTGCCGCTTTCAGATCGGCGGCCGGAACGGTCTTGGCGACGAGGCCCCATTCGTAGGCCTGCTGCGCGGTGAAATTGTCCTCGGCCAGGAAGATCTGCAGCGCCCGGCGAGAGCCGACCGTGCCGACGATCCCGACCGTCGAGCCGCCGTCCGGCGACACCCCGATCTTGGCATAGGCCGGCGTGAACTTGGCGTCATCGGCGGCGATGCAGAGATCGGTGACGAAGGCGAGCCCCATGCCGGCGCCGGCGGCCGAGCCGTGCACGCTCGACAGCGACAGCTTCGGCATGCGCCTGACGATCTCGATGAAGGCGTGATAGTGCTTCAAGAGCTCGCCGACGACGGGCGTCACCGTGCCGGCCTCGGCGGCGGCCCCGATCGTCTGCAGATCGCCGCCGGCCGAGAAGGCGCGGCCTTCGCCTTCGAGCACCACGACGCGGATGCTGTCGTCGCCCTCGATATAGGCCGCGAGCTGCTCGAGCTTCTGCGCGATGGCGAGGTTGATCGCGTTGTACGCGGCAGGGCGGTTGAGCGTGATGGTCGCGATCGGGCCGTCGATCCGCAGCAGGGCGGGATCGTCGGGCTTCGAGACGGGAGCTGGCATATCGAAATCCCCGGCATGAGATGATTGCTGCAACTAAATCGCAGAAGGCGAGCGGAGACAATCCCCGGCCGCCGCTCTTGCGCCCGGCGGAGCGATAGGCTCAAATAGGTGCGCCTTTGCCAAGGAACGGACACGAGCGCCGGCTCCTCCTGAGGTCAGCAAACCAAAATCAGCGTGAGAGGGAGACGACATGGGTCACGCTCGTGTCTCCGGAAGTGGGCTGCTCCAATGACGGGCGGTCCGGTGATCATCGTCGGCGCCGGCCACGGCGGCTACCAGGTCGCGGCATCGCTGCGCCAGGCAGGCTTCTCCGCGCGCATCTGCCTCATCAACGACGAGTCGCATCTGCCCTATCAGCGGCCGCCGCTGTCGAAGGCCTACATCAAGGGCTCGGCCGGGCCGGAGAGCCTGATGTTCCGGCCGGAGAAATTTTACCAGGACCAGAACATCGAGCTGATCGCGGGCCGCGCGGTGTCGATCGACCGGGCCGGGCGCAGGGTGCATCTCGCATCCGGCGACACGCTGCCATACGGGCACCTCGTCCTGGCAACCGGCGCGCGCAATCGCCTGCTCGACCTGCCCAATGCCAACCTGCCCGACGTGAAATATCTGCGCATCCTCGACGACAGCGAGGCACTGCGACAGATCATGCCCACGAAGAAGCGCGCCGTGATCATCGGCGCCGGCTTCATCGGTCTTGAATTCGCCTCCACTGCGAGAATCAAAGGGCTCGAGGTCGACGTGCTCGAGCTCGCCCCGCGCGTCATGGCGCGCGCGGTCACGGCTGAGGTCTCGGAGTATTTCCAGGAGCGCCATCGCGAGGCCGGCATCCGCATCCATCTCGGCGTGCAGGCCACCGCGATCGAGGCCGAGGGCGGCAAGGTCACCGGCGTTTCCTTGAGCGACGGACGGCATCTGCCCGCCGACCTCGTCTTGGTCGGCGTCGGCGTGCTGCCGAACATCGAGCTTGCCGCGGAGGCGGGGCTCCCCGTCGCCGCCGGCATCATCGTCGACGAATATCTCTCCACCGCCGATCCCGATATCTCCGCGATCGGCGATTGCGCGCTGTTCGCAAGCCCGCGCTTCGGCGGCTCGCTACGGCTGGAATCGGTGCAGAACGCCACCGATCACGCCCGCTGCCTCGCGGCGCGGCTGACCGGCGACAGGAAGCCGTACGACAGCCATCCCTGGTTCTGGAGCGACCAGGGCGACGACAAGCTCCAGATCGCCGGGCTGACCACCGGCTATGATCGCGTCGTGCTGCGCGGCAACCCCGCCAACAAGGCGTTCTCCGCGTTCTGCTACAAGGGCGACAAGCTGCTCGGCATCGAATCGATCAATCGCGCCGGCGATCACATGTTCGGCCGCCGCCTGCAGGCCATGGACCGCTCCATCACGCCGGAGCAGGCCGCGGACGAGAGCTTCGACCTGAAGAGCGCGCTGGCATAGGGGCTACAAGACGGCTGCTACTTCCTCCGCCGTCGGCATCGACGGCCCTGCGCCCATCCGCTGCACGCTGATCGAAGCGGCCGCGTTGGCGAACGTGAGGGCGGCGCGCAGGGGCACGTCGTCGGCCAGTTGCGCGGCCAGGGCACCGACGAAGCAATCGCCGGCGCCCGTGGTGTCGAGCGCCTTCACCGCGCGGCCGGGCACGGCAATCTCCTCGCGCCCGGCGAGGGCGAGCACGCCGCGCTTGCCGAGCGTGACGCAGATGGTCTGGTCCTTGCGCGCCTGAAGTTTCCGCGCGACCTCGATGATCCGCGCCGCCGCGTCGCTCTCGGAGAGCTCGCTGCCTGCGAGGACGCCGAGCTCGGTCTCGTTCAGCACGAGGATGTCGACCAGCGCGAGCAGCTCGCGGGGCATTGCCTGCGCCGGTGCCGGGTTGAGCAGCGTCGTGGCCCCGGCTCCGCGCGCGCGTTGGAAAAAGGCGGCGATCGCGGGGAGCGGAATCTCGAACTGGCTGACGGCGACATCGCCCTTCAGCAGCGGCACGACGTTGACGTCGTCGGCGGCAACCAGCCCGTTCGCCCCGGGGATGACGACGATTGTGTTGTCGGCCTCTGCCACCGTAATGATGGCCGTGCCGGTGTGGGCCTCCGCCGTCTCCACCACATAGCCGAGATCGATGCCCTGTTCGTCGAGGAAGGCTTTCAGCTCGGCCCCGAATGAATCCTTTCCCAGCCGTCCGATCAGCGTGGTCCGCGCACCGAGCCGGGATGCCGCGACCGCCTGGTTGGCGCCCTTGCCGCCCGGGAAATACAGCACCTGCTGACCCGCGACGGTCTCGCCAACCTTGGGGTGGCGATCCGCCGTCACCACCACGTCCATGTTGATGCTGCCGGCGACGAAGACGCGCCCCATGGGAAACCCAGGCTAGACCCTGACCTCGAACTCGTGCCTGACCTTGGCGATGTCGACCAGCGTCGGCAAGCCGGCCTCGTTGCCGAGGCGCTGGATCTTGAAGGTCGAGGCGGCGCGCGCGAAATCGAAATGCTCGCGCCAGCTTTTGCCGGGATGGGCGAGGTAGGAATAGACATAGGCGCCGTGGAAGACGTCGCCGGCGCCGTTGGTGTCGATCACGCGCTCGCGCGGGATCGGCATCGCCGGCATCACCTGCACCGTCCCTGTTTCGTCGTACCAGAGCAGGCCCTTCTCGCCCATGGTGACGCCGCCGATCTTGCAGCCGCGGCCCTTGAGATAGTCGAGCATCTTCTCGGGCGTCAGGTCCATCTGCTCGCAAAGGCGTTCGGCGACGATCGCGACGTCGATGAATTCGAGCAGCTCATGGGTGTTGGTGCGCAGGCCGCCGCCGTCGAGCGAGGTCAGGATGCCAGCCTCGCGGCAGACCTTGGCGTAATGGATCGCGGCATCGGGCTGATGGCCGTCCACGTGCAGGGCGCGGCAGCCGCCGAGATTGAGGATGGGGAAGGGGTGGATGTGCTCGTCGTCGCGGCAGCGGACGATGGCGCGCTTGCCGTCCTTGGGCATGATGAAGGAGAGCGAGGACTGGTTGACCTTGCGCCCATGCAGCGAGATGCCGTACTTGGCGCACATGTCCTGGAACATGCGCCCCAGCCAGTCATTGGCCGCAGTGGCGATGAGATCCGGCACGATGCCGAGCTTGGCGCAGCAGAACGCCGCGGTCACCGCATTGCCGCCGAAGGAGACCGCGTAATCCGAAGCCACGTGCTTCTCGTCCCCGGTCGGCATGTGGTCGGTGATGAAGACGACGTCGATATAGGTCTGTCCGATGAAGAGAGCCTGCATTGCTTGTCCGTGATGCGCTTGTGGTCCCCGCCGGCCGGATTACTCTAGCACCGGTTCCGCTCTGGAGGGACGCTGAAATTATTCGCAAATCTGCTGCCCGAAGCGCTTGAGATCAGCATGGTGCCGGAATACGACCATGTCAGGCCAATGCCAAGCCCGGACAAACGCCGTCTTTCGGTCCGCGGGTTCCAAGTCGATCAAATGGGTGCAGGATGATCACCGGCCTCGATCACATCGTCGTTCTGGTGAGTGATATCGGTGCCGCAAAGGCAGCCTATCAGACGCTGCTCGCCCGCGCACCGGCCTGGCAGAACTCGGGCGAGGGCGCGGACAGGGTGCTGTTCACCCTGGACAACATGACCATCGAATTGATGGCGCCGAGCGGCTTCAGCGTCACCGCCGACCGCATGCGCGCGCTGCTCGACGACCAGGAAGGCATTATCGCCAGCCTTTGCTTTCGCGTCGCAGACGTCGGCAAGATGCACCGCCGGCTGGAGCGTGTGGCCTTGCAGCCGGACCCGGTCACGGAGGTCGAGAGCAGCGATGCCGGATCGGGCGCCGTACTGCACTGGAAGCGTACGCGTGCCGCCACCGAGCTCACGCGGGGCGTGCGCATGTTCTTCCTCGAACTGGCCGAGGAGCGCCCGAAGTCGGTCGCGACCGATATCGCGCCGATCGACGCGCTCGACCACGTCGTCGTTACCACTGAGGATTCCGATCGCGCCGCCGCGCTCTACGGTGCGCGGCTCGGACTCGATCTGGCGCTCGATCGCTCTCACCAGGATTGGGGCCAGCTGATGTTCTTCCGCTGCGGCGACCTCATCGTCGAGGTGGTCCGCCGCCCCGTGGCCGGCGGCGATGCCGCGCATGACCGCCTCTGGGGTGTGAGCTGGCGCGTCGCCGACATCGACGCTACGCGCGCCCGCCTGATCGCCGCCGGGCTCGACGTCTCCGAGGTCCGCAACGGCCGCAAGCCGGGCACGCGGATCATGACGGTGCGCAGCGGCACCTGCGGCATCCAGACCGTGCTCCTGGAGCGCTCCCCGAAGCCGGTGAAGTGATTCTGTCATTCCGGGGCGCCCGAAGGGCGAACCCGGAATCTCGAGATTCCGGGTCTGGTCCTTCGGACCATCCCGGAATGACGGAGCCAACATCCTTGCGTTCTCAAACGCTCGCCTGCGTGTTACATGGCACACCAAGACTCCTCAGCGAGCAACCGGTTTGACGAAGCCAAAGCGAACTCAGAAATGGCAGCGCGATCCCGAGGGGATGCGGCTGCGCATTCTCGAAGCCGCCAAGCAGGAATTTTCCGCTCATGGCCTGGCGGGCGCGCGCGTCGACCGGATCGCGGCGAAGGCCGGCGCCAACAAGCGCATGCTCTACTATCACGTGGGCAACAAGGACGAGCTTTATCTCGCGGTGCTCGAAGGCGCCTATGACAAGATCCGCAGCGAGGAGCGGGGGCTCGATCTCGAACACCTCGATCCGCCCGAGGCCATCCGCCGGCTGATCGAGTTCACCTGGAATTACTTCCTGCGCAATCCCGAATTCCTGTCGCTGCTGCAGACCGAGAACCTTGCACGCGCCAAGCATCTGAAGAAATCGACCAAGGTCAAGTCGATGCACTCGCCCTTCGTCGAGATGATCCGGACTGTGGTGCGGCGCGGCGTCGACAGCGGCGACTTCCAGGTCGCGGTCGATCCGGTGCAGCTCTACATCTCGATCGCGGCGCTGAGCTTCTTCTACCTGTCGAACTCTGCGACGCTCAGCGTGATCTTCGGGCGTGATCTCCTCGACAAGAAGGCCAAGGACGAGAGGCTGGCCCATATGGTCGGCCTCGTCCTGGCTGCGCTGACCGGGCGGTCGGCCGTGCTGTTCGAGATCGCGAAGGCCCCGAAGTCCCGCAGCGCGGTGGCGCAGACGGTTTAGCTTTTGGTCTGTAGCCTGGATGGAGCGACGCTCCGTCATTGCGAGCGCAGCCAAGCAATCCAGAATCTTTCCGTCGAGACAGTCTGGACTGCTTCGCTGCGCTCGCAATGACGATGCGGATGGTGGTCTCGTGCCCCGGACGCGGCGCAGCAGCACAAGGGCGCTGCGGCGCGTCCGGGACAAGGAAGCGCCGGTCCCGGCATCCGCCAACCCGCAGGAACCCCGCCGCAAAACGTCACAGGGAATCCGCTGGACAGTATTTATCCAACGGGTTAATTTCTCGCCCGAACCTAGAAGAACGACCGGGAGGAATACGTGGCTGAATTGAAGCCGCAAAACGCCGTTTCCAAGCTGCTGAATGCAGCCTGGGTTCGGCCGTTCTTGTTCCTCGTCTTCATCGTCGTCGCCTGGGATCTCGCGATCCGCCTGTTCAGGATTCCTGCCTACCAGATCCCGTCGCCGCTCGACGTCGTCGCCGTGCTGCGCACCGAATGGCCGGAGCTGCTGCGCCAGGCCTGGCCGACGACCTACGCGACCGTTTGCGGCTTCCTGCTCTCGGCGCTGTTCGGCATTCCCGTGGCGATGCTGATCGCGGGCTCGAAGACGGTGGAGAGCTACGTCTACCCGCTGCTGGTGTTCTCGCAGTCGGTGCCGAAGATCGCGATCGCGCCGCTCTTCGTGGTCTGGTTCGGCTTCGGCATCATTCCAAAGGTGATCTCGGCCTTCCTGCTCGGCTTCTTCCCCGTGGTGGTGTCTGCGGTGCAGGGCTTCAAATCGGTCGACCCTGATATGGTCGATCTCGCCCGCGCCATGCAGGGCAGCCGCTTTCAGGTGTTTCGCGCGGTGAACCTGCCGCATGCGCTGCCGGCGATCTTTTCCGGCCTCAAGGTGTCGGTGACGCTGGCGGTCGTCGGTGCCGTCGTCGGCGAGTTCGTCGGCTCAAATTCCGGCATCGGCTACGTCATGCAGCGCTCGATCGGCACGTTCGACCTGCCGACGATGTTCGCGGCCCTCGTCATTCTCGCGCTGCTCGGCGTGGTCCTGTTCTGGATCGTCGACCGCATCGAGAAGCTGGTCATTCCCTGGCATGTCAGCCAGCGCGAGGACGTGATCTTTGCGTCTTAACAGCATGATCCGGAAAAGTGTGCAGCGGTTTTCCGATCAGATCATGCTCGAACCAAAACTAGCAGCGAACGGCCGCGAACGGCCGGCACAACGAGCGGCAAGGGAGAGAAGCGATGAAGCGGTTGATTGGGGCTGTCTCAGCGGCGCTGATGGCATTTACGGCCATGCCGGCGCACGCGGCCGACAAGGTCGTGCTGATGCTGAACTGGTACGTCTATGGCGAGCATGCGCCGTTCTATTATGGGAAGGCCAAGGGCATCTACGCGGCCGAGGGCATTGATATCGAGATCCAGGAAGGCCGCGGCTCGGCGGCGACCACGCAGGCTGTCGCCGCCAAGACGGCCGATTTCGGCTATGTCGACGTCCCCACCATGATGCGCGCCGCGATCAAGGGGGCGCCGGTGGTTGCGACCGGTGTCCTGCTCCAGACCTCGCCGATGTCCGCCATGGGCTTCGCCGACAAGAACATCAGGAAGCCCGAGGACATCAAGGGCAAGACGGTGGCGATCACGCCCGCCGATTCCATGACACAGATCTGGCCGCTGTTCCTGAAGAAGACCGGCTTGAAGGAAAGCGATTTCAAGACCGTCGCCGGCGACGGCCAGACCAAGCTCAACGCCGTCATCAACGGCCAGGCCGATCTGCTGCTCGGCTACGTCATGGACCAGTCGATGAAGATCAAGGACGCCACCGGCAAGGACGTCTATCCGATCAAGTTCGCCGACTACGGCATCAACATGGTCTCGTCCGGCATCATCGCCAACGCCGATTATGTGAAGGCCAATGCCGATCTCGTCCGCCGCTTCATGTCGGCGACGACGAAAGCGGTCGAAGCCGCCGAAAAGGAGCCGAAGGCGGCGGCGCAGGCGATCCTTGACGCCAACCCGAAGGGCGGCAAGATCGATACGCTCACGCAGGGTTTTGAGCTCACGATTCCGCTCTACCGGACCGCGGAGACCAAGAGCAAGCGGCCGTTCCAGGTCAGCGACCAGAACATGACTGATACGGTCAATCTGATGGTCGAATATGGCGGCCTCGATGCCAAGGCCAAGGAGAACCCGAAGGCCTTCTACACCAACGACTATCTGCCGAAGAGCGGCTCGTGAAACCTGCGACTGTTATAAGCGAAACCGCGCAGCCGGCTGCACATCTGAGACTGGTGAGCGGCCGGGCTGCCGGCGATGCGTCGGGCATCAAGCTGTCGGGCGTATCCAAGACCTACCGGACACGCGACGGCGACGTGCCGTCGCTACGGCCGCTCGACTTCCACATCAACGACGGCGAGTTCTTCGTCGTGGTCGGCCCTTCCGGCTGCGGCAAGTCCACGTTGCTCAAGCTGATCTCGGGCCTGCTGCCGCCGACCACGGGCGAGATCCTCGTCGAGGGCGAGAAGGTGACGACGCCGCACGGCAATGTCGGCATCGTCTTTCAGAACGCTCTGCTCTTGCCCTGGCGCAACATCCTCAAGAACGTGATGCTGCCGATCGACATGAAGCGGCTGCCGCGGGACAAGTATCTTCCCCGTGCCAAGGAGCTGTTGAAGCTGGTCGGCCTCGAAGGCTTCGAAAAGAAGCTACCGTGGCAACTCTCCGGCGGCATGCAGCAGCGTGCCTCGATCTGCCGCGCGCTGGTGCACGATCCCAGGATCATGCTGATGGACGAGCCGTTCGGCGCGCTCGATGCGTTGACGCGCGAGCGAATGAATGTCGAATTGATGCGGATCCAGCGCGAGACCGGGAAGACGGTGTTGCTGATCACGCATTCGATTCCCGAGGCCGTGTTCCTCGCCGACCGCGTGCTTGTGATGACCGAGCGCCCCGGCGCGATCGCCGCGATCTACGACGTGCCACTGCCGCGTCCGCGCTCGCTCGACGCGATGGCCGATCCTGTCTTCACCGAGCTCGTGCAGCGCATCCGCAAGCACTTCTTCTCGCAAGGGGCATTGGATTGAGAGTGATGGGAGTAGCTCTAGCTTTCAAGGCGTCATGGCCGGGCTTGACCCGGCCATCCACGTCTTGCTCCGTGCGACAAAGAACGTGGATGCCCGGGACAAGCCCGGCTATGACGAGCTTCATAGGACCATGTCGGTGCGCCTGAAGCTGCGAGACATCGCCTTCTTCGAACGTCCCGTGCCATTCGCGCGGCCGTTCCGCTTCGGCGCGATCACCATCAGCGCCACGCCGCAGCTGTTCGTGCGGGTCGAGCTCGAGGTTGAGGGCAGGGGGACCGCTGTCGGCGCCAGCGCCGAGCTGCTGGTGCCGAAGTGGTTCGACAAGCGGCCGGAGCTTTCGCCGGCACAGACGGTAGAGGGGCTGAGAGAATCGCTGGAGATCGCGCGCGGGCTCTATCTGGCGAGCGCCGGATATCAGACCGCGTTCGATCTGCATGCCTCGTGCATCGGGGACCAGGTCGCGACCTGTGCGAACAAGAACATTCCGCCGCTCGCCGCGGCTTATGGCCCGGCGGAGATCGACAAGGCGATCCTCGATGCGCTGCTGCGCGCCGCCGAAACCAACTTCTTCGAGGGGATGGCCGGCAATATCGCGGGCATCGATGCGCGGCTGTCGCCTGACCTCGCAAAATTGGACATCGCCAGGTTTCTCTCGGGTCGGGTGCCGCTGCAGCGTGTTGCCATCAGGCACACCGTCGGCCTGGATGACGCCATAGAGGGCGAGGGCGGCGTCGCCGATCCGCGCGAGAACGCCGGCGCGCGCTACTTCAAGCTCAAACTGTCGGGCGATCCCGCCGCCGATACGGCGCGGCTCGCGCGGATCGGCAAGGAGCTCGACACGCTCGGGCGCGACTACAGGGTGACGCTCGACGCCAACGAGCAATATGCGGACTTCGCCGCATTGCAGGCGCTGATGGACCGGCTTGATCATGACGCCGCGCTGCGTCCGATCGCCACGCGTCTGCTCTATATCGAACAACCGATGCCGCGCGACATCACGCGGCAATCGCCGCTCGGCGCATTGGCTGCGCGTGGTTTCATCATCGACGAGGCCGACGATTCCTATGATGCCTTCCCGACGGCGCGGGCACTCGGCTATCGCGGCATCTCCTCGAAATCCTGCAAGGGAATTTACAAGTCGATCGTCAACGCCACGCGTGCAGCGAAATGGAGCGCGGAGAGCGAGACTTTCTACGTCACCGGCGAAGACCTCACCTGCCAGGCCGGCCTCGCCGTGCAGCAGGATCTCGCGCTCGGTGCCTTCCTCGGCGTCACCCATGCCGAACGCAACGGCCATCACTATGTCGACGGCTTCGGCGAAACGCCTGCGGCGGAGGCAGCGGCCTTCGCGGCCGCGCATCCCGATCTCTATGCCGATGCCGGGCAGGGCATCCGCCTCAAGATTCACGACGGCGATCTCCTGACGGGATCGCTTCACGCAACGGGTTTCGCGACGTCGGTCCATCCGGACTGGCCGGCGCTGTGCCCGCTCGAACAGCCAGGATCATCTCAGGAGCATTTGGCATGACCACCCAACGCCTCGGCCTCATCATGAACGGCGTCACCGGCCGCATGGGGCTCAACCAGCATCTGATCCGCTCCATCGTCGCGATCCGCGACCAGGGCGGCGTCCGCCTGAAGAACGGCGACCGCGTCATGCCCGATCCGATCCTGGTCGGCCGCAGCGCCGACAAGGTCGAGGCGCTCGCCAGGCGCTACAACATCACGCGCTGGACCACCGATCTCGATGCGGCACTCGCCGACAAGAACGACACCATGTTCTTCGACGCCGCGACCACCCAGGCGCGTCCGGGCTTGCTGACCCAGGCGATCAATGCCGGCAAGCACGTCTATTGCGAGAAGCCGATCGCGACCAATTTCGAGGAGGCGCTCGAGGTCGTGAAGCTTGCCAATGCCAAGGGCATCAAGCATGGCACGGTGCAGGACAAGCTGTTCCTGCCGGGCCTGAAGAAGATCGCCTTCCTGCGCGATAGCGGCTTTTTCGGCCGCATCCTCTCGGTGCGCGGCGAGTTCGGCTATTGGGTGTTCGAAGGCGGCTGGCAGGAGGCGCAGCGGCCGTCCTGGAACTACCGCAGCGAGGACGGCGGCGGCATCATCCTCGACATGGTCTGCCACTGGCGCTACGTGCTCGACAACCTCTTCGGCAACGTTCAGAGCGTGAGCTGCATCGGCAACACCGACATCCCCGAGCGCTATGACGAGCAGGGCAAGAAGTACAAGGCGACCGCGGATGATTCCGCGTACGCGACATTCCAGCTCGAAGGCGGCGTCATCGCGCACATCAACATGTCATGGGTGACGCGCGTCTATCGCGACGACCTCGTTACGTTCCAGGTCGACGGCACACACGGCTCGGCGGTCGCGGGGCTCACCGACTGCATGATCCAGGCGCGGCAGGCGACCCCGAGGCCGGTCTGGAATCCCGACGAGAAGCGGCTGCACGATTTCTACGGCGACTGGCAGAAGCTGCCCGACAACGTCACCTACGACAACGGCTTCAGGGAGCAGTGGGAGATGTTCATCCGGCACGTCTACGAGGATGCGCCCTACAAGTTCACGCTGCTCGAAGGCGCCAAGGGCGTGCAGCTGGCCGAATGCGCGCTGAAGAGCTGGAAGGAGCGGCGCTGGATCGACGTCGCCCCGATCAAGGCGTGAGGTCCGTCGAGTAAACTCGGATGTCCACCAAGCCGTCATTGCGAGCGAAGCGAAGCAATCCAGTGTCCATCCGCGGCAACAGTCTGGATTGCTTCGTCGCTTCGCTCGCAATGACGGGAAGAGGTCTGAAATCATGAACAAGCCCGTTCAACCCATGTCGTCATTGTCGCTGAAGCTGCCCAAGGCCGATCGCTCGATCGAGACCTATCGGCTCGCGGCCTCGCGCACGTTTCCCGCAAAGCTGGAAGGACCGCTCAATCGCATCGCCTTCTCCGCCGTGCACACCGTCGCCGATCCCTTCGCCGACAACGATCCCTGGCTGTCGGTGGCCGTCGACTGGGACAAGACCGTCGCCTTCCGCGAGCACGTCTGGGACCTCGGCCTCGGCGTTGCCGAAGCCATGGACACCGCGCAGCGCGGCATGGGCCTGGACTGGCCGACCTCGCTGGAGCTGATCACGCGCTCGGTCGGTGCCGCAAAGCGCCGCAACGCGCTGGTGTTCTCGGGTGCCGGCACGGACCATCTCGCGGTGGAAGATGCCAAGACCATCGACGACGTGATCCGCGCCTATGAGGAGCAGGTCTCGGCGGTGGAGAAGGTTGGCGGCCGCATCATCCTGATGGCGTCGCGCGCGCTGGCCAAGCTCGGCCGCAACGCCGACGATTACGCCAAGGTTTATGACCGCGTGCTGTCGCAGGTTCGCGAGCCCGTCATCATCCATTGGCTCGGCGACATGTTCGATCCCGCGCTGACCGGCTATTGGGGCACCAAAGACCTCGACAAGGCGATGGACGCGGCTGTGGCCATCATCAACGGCAATGCCGCCAAGGTCGACGGGGTCAAGGTCTCGCTGCTGGACAAGCAGCGCGAGATCGACATGCGCCGCCGCCTCGACAAGCGCATCAGGATGTATACCGGCGACGACTTCAACTACGCAGAGCTGATCGCCGGCGACGAGCAGGGCTTTTCGCACGCGCTGCTCGGCATCTTCGATGCCATCGCGCCGGCGGCATCCTATGCGCTGTCGCGGCTGGCGGCCGGCGACGAGGCCGGCTTCCACGATGTGCTGGGGCCGACGGTGCCGCTCTCGCGTCACATCTTCAAGGCGCCGACGCGTTTCTACAAGACCGGCGTGGTGTTCATGGCCTATCTCAACGGCCATCAGGATCATTTCACCATGGTCGGCGGCCAGGAGAGCACGCGCTCCACGCTGCATCTGGCCGAGTTGTTCCGTCTGGCTGACAAGGCCGGCCTGCTCGCCAACCCTGAACTCGCGACGCAGCGGATGAAGACCGTGCTCGCCACCCACGGTATCGAATCCTGATGCGCGACTTCTCGTCCGACCATCGCTGGCTATCGCTGAACACGGCAACCGTCCGCAAGCAGGGTGATATCCTCGCGATCATAGACGCTTGTGCGAAGCACGGCATCCGCGCCATCGACCCCTGGCGCGATCAGGTCGCAGCTGTCGGGCTCGAACGCGCTACGCGCGCCGTCCGCGATGCCGGACTTGAGCTGTCAGGCTATTGCCGCGGCGGCATGTTCACGTCGGACGCCTCGCGCTGCGGCGAGGTACGGGACGACAACAGGCGCTGCGTCGACGAAGCCGAGGCGCTGGGCGCGCCCTGCATCGTCCTCGTCGTCGGCGGTCTGCCGCAATATTCACGGCCGGGCAGCGAGGCCTCGAAGGATCTCGTGGCGGCGCGCGGGCAGGTCGAAGAAGCACTTGCCGAGATGCTCGACTACGCCAGACAGGCAAAGCTGCCGCTGGCGATCGAGCCGCTGCACCCGGCCTATGCAGCCGACCGCGCCTGCGTGAACACCACAAAGCAGGCGCTGGACATCTGCGACCGGCTCGATCCCGGCCGAACTGGCATGCTCGGCGTCGCGCTCGACGTCTATCACATCTGGTGGGACCCTGAGCTGATGGGGCAGATCGCGCGGGCCGGGAAAGATCGCCTGCTTGCTTTCCACGTCTGCGACTGGCTGGTGCCGACAAAAGATATTCTCAACGACCGCGGCATGATGGGCGACGGCGTCATCGATATCAAATCGGTGCGTCAGGCGGTCGAAGCGCAGGGCTTTGCCGGCTATTCCGAGATCGAGATCTTCTCCAACGAGTGGTGGGCCAAGCCGATGGACGAGGTGCTGCGAACCTGCATCGCGCGCCACAGGACCGCGGTGTAGGTATTTAGTCACCGGTAGTCTACTGCCGAGGGATCTCAGAGGCTTAGCCGAAATCCTCGGCGCCTTGCACGGACGCCGGGCTACTGTGCATGGGGTTGTTTTCGCGGTTTGTTGCCGGTCCCTCAGCCGATCGAGCAGGGCACACTCAGAAAGCCGCGGAAACGGACCCGTCCCCCCCGCACTGGCGGCCCGCTCACGGCATAGTTCGGGAAGCGCGCCAGGAAGCGCGAGATCGCGATCGCGCCTTCCAGCCGCGCCAGCGCCATGCCCGCGCATTGATGCGCGCCGGTGGCGAAGGCAAGGTGCCGGTTCGGCGTGCGCGCGATGTCGAAGCTTTCAGGGTCCGGAAACTGCGTGGGATCGCGGTTGGCCGCACCGATGCACAGTGTCACCGACGTCCCTGCCTCGAGCATGACGCCGCCGAGTTCGACGCGCTCGGTGGTCATGCGGTTGCCAAGCTGGTTCGAGCTCTCGTAGCGCAGCATCTCCTCGACCGCGGTCTTGATCATGTCGGGGTTGTCGATCAGGCGCTGCTTCTGGTCGGGATGCCGGTCGAGCGCGACAAGGCCGTTGCCGATCAGATTGGTGGTGGTCTCGTGGCCGGCATTGAGCAGGAAGATGCAATTGTGCAGCAGCTCCTTCTCGGTCAGCCGCTCGCCGTTCTCCTCGCCGCTGCCTTCTCCGTGGATCAGCCGCGTCAGCACGTCGCGCTCGGGATTGCCTGGCTTCTGGCGCCGGCGCGCAACCAGCGTTTCGAGATAGGCGAGGAAATCCGTCACCGCCTTGTTGCCTCGCGCGGCCGCTTCGGGCGACACCACGGGTTCGAGGGCGCCAAGGATCGCCAGGGACCAGTCGCGCAGCGGCCCGCGTTCGTCGTGAGGGACGTCGAGCAGATTGCCGATCACCTCGATCGGGATCGAAGCAGCGAAGTCCTCGATCAGCTCACAACTGCCCTTGGCGGCGATTGCGTCGAGCAGGCGGTCGACGAGCTTGATCAGGTCGGCCTCCATGCTCGCGATCGCGCGCGGCGACAGCGCGCCCATGATCAGGCGCCGCACGCGGGTATGCGACGGAGGATCGTTGAAGACGAGGCTCGTGGTGTGGTGCTCATAGAGCGGCGTGTCACCGTATTTCGGCGCGAACTCCCGCTTCTTGTCCGAGCTGAACGCTTTCGTGTTCTTGTAGGTGGTGACGAGATCGTCGTAGCGGGTCAGGAACACGGTGCCGTTGCGCAGGCGCTTGACGGGCTCGTTCTCCCGCAGTGCACGATAGGTCGGGTAGGGGTTATCGTAGAACTCAGGCGTCAGCTTCTCGAGGTCGAAGCTTGCGGCCAGCGCCTTCGCATCTGCGTTCATCCCGTTATACTCGCCGGTTAAAGCCGATATGCCGTTTTTGTTGTTCTGGTTGGCGCGTGCATGCGTCTACAGTCTTTGCACCTTGCTAGCCGACCGGACAGGAAAATGCACGCACGCACTGACGCTGCCGACACGACGCCGAGTTGGCCTGACGATATTTTCGCGACGTTGCAGCGCTTCGACGTCCGGCAGGTGCCGTACGTGCCCGATGCCGGTCATTCCAAGCTGATCCAGCGCGTGCTGGACTCCTCCACGATGCGCGGCATTCCCTTGACGACGGAGGAGGAGGGCGTGGCGCTGCTCGCCGGCGCGTGGACCGGAGGACAGCGCGGCGTGCTGCTGATGCAGTCGAGCGGCGTCGGCAATTGTATCAACATGCTGTCGCTGATCCCGATCCTGCGTTTTCCGTTCCTCACGCTCGTGACCATGCGCGGCGAGTGGGGCGAGTTCAATCCGTGGCAGGTGCCGATGGGATCGACCACGCAAGGCGTGTTCGAGCTCTCCGGCGTCAAGGTGCTGCGCGCCTCGAACGCGGCCGAGGTGCCGGCCGTGCTCGAGGCCGCCGCGGCGCAGGCCTACAACGCGCTGACGCCCACTGCCGTCCTTCTGTCGCAGCGCCTGATCGGCGCCAAGGTTTTCACCAAATGAGCAAGGCCAATCTCCTCGACCGCCGCCAGGTGGTGTCCACACTGCTCGCGGACCGCAGGGACGTCGTCGCGATCGGCGGCCTGGGCGCCTCCACGAACGACATGTGCGCGGTCGGCGACCACGCGCGCAATTTCTATCTCTGGGGCGGCATGGGCGGCGCCGCGATGATTGGCCTTGGCCTCGCCCTGGCGCAGCCGAAGCTGCCGGTGTTGGTCATCACGGGCGACGGCGAGATGCTGATGGGCATGGGCAGCCTTGCCACCATCGGCCTGCAGAAGCCGTGCAACCTCTCCATCGTCGTGCTCGACAACGAGGCTTATGGCGAGACCGGCGGCCAGACCAGCCACACGTCCGCGGCCGCCGACCTCGTCGGCATCGCCAGAGCCTGCGGCATTGCGGACAGCCGGGCCGTCACGACCATGGCCGAGGTCGAGGCCTTCGCCAAAGCCGTCCACGACGTCTCCGCCGGGCCGCGCTTTGCCAATGTGAAGATCGACAGCGCCAACCTGGAGCGCATCCTGCCCAGCCGTGACGGAACCTACATCGTCAACCGGATCCGCGGCGACCTGGGATTCCAGCCGATCTAGGACCGGAGCGACTTGCGGGCCGCCTGACGAATTTCCCCTGAGTTTGCAACGCATTCAGGTTGCGATGCAACATAGTGCTTGACTTCTGCGTGGGTGAGTGCTTACTCACCCAGCATGAGCTCATTGCGTATGACGAGCGACCTGAGGCGTCAATTGATCCTCGGTGCCGCAAAGCGCTGCTTTGCCCGACATGGTTATACCGGCACCACGACGAAGAGCGTGGCGGCCGCCGCTGCCATTTCCGAGGCGCTGCTGTTCAAGCATTTCCCCTCGAAGGCGGCGCTCTACGCCGAAATCCTGAGCGACGAGTGCGAGGCGGACCCGGCCTTCATGGAGCTGCTCGAACGGGAGCCCTCGACGGCCACTCTGGTCGAACTGATCCGCGGCATGGTCGAACACTTCCTCCAGATCGCGGATGGTCCCGATCAGGAAGAGGCGCAGCGTCTGCGGCTGATGGCCACGAGTCATTTGGAAGATGGCGAATTCGCCCGTCTGCTATATGCCAAGATCGAGACGCTGATCGGGGCTGTCTTCGTCGCCTCGCTCGAACGCGCGATTGCGAGCGGCGATGCGCGGCCATGCGACGGCGATCCGCTCAACCTGTTCTGGTTCGCGCATCATTCGGTGATGACTGCGGCGCTGACCAGGCTGCCGGCCAAGCCATGTCTCGCTTACGGCAAGGCCAACGATCTGGAGCGGCAGCTCTGTGAGTTTCTCCTGAGGGGTATCGGACTTAACGACGCCGCAATTGCTTCGCATCTGGGCCGCGATCAGGCCTCAGATGCCGGCGAGGCGGCGATTGCAGAAAGTGCATGACATGAACGTCGTAGCCGAACACAAGATTTCGGGCGAACCGATCGATAGCAAGGCTCCCAAGCGTCCGGTCCGGCCGGTGCTGTGGTTCATCATCGTCGGCACGCTGCTGGCCGCGCTCGTCGGCGGCCTCGTCTGGTTCAATTATTTCCGCGGCCAGATGATCAAGCAGTTCTTCGCCAGCAACAAGCCGCCGCCGACCGCCGTCAGCGCCGCGGAGGCGAAGTCCGAGGTGGTGCCGAACCTGCTCACCGCGGTGGGCAGCCTCGTCGCCGTGCATCAGGTCGACGTCAGCGCCGACGTCAACGGCCGCGTCACCGAGATCAAGTTCCAACCTGGTACGCGTGTGGAAGCCGGCACGCCGCTGGTGCAGCTGTTCGACGCGCCGGAGCAGGGCGACCTCGCCAATTACAAGGCACAGGCGACCGTCGCGCAGCTGTCGCTCGATCGCGCCAAGCAGCTGGCGGCACGCCAGTTCGGTCCCCAGGCAACCGTCGATACCGCCCAGGCTGCCTACGACCAGGCGCTGGCCGGCATTGCCAAGACCGAGGCGTTGATCTCGCAGAAGCTGGTGCGCGCCCCGTTCTCTGGCGATCTCGGCGTGCGCAAGGTCGAGGTCGGCCAATATCTCACCGCCGGCACCGCTATCGTGTCGCTGACCGATCTGTCGCAGCTGTGGGCCAACTTCACCGTGACGGAAAAGGATTCCGGCAGCCTCAAAGTCGGACAGGCCGTCAGGCTCAAGGTCGACGCCTATCCGGGCCGAACCTTCGAAGGCAAGATCACCACGATCGAGCCGCAAATCTCCACCGACACCCGCAACATCCGCGTGCAGGCGACCATCGCCAATCCGGAGAAGATCCTGAAGCCCGGCATGTTTGTCACCACGACAGTGGTGCTGCCGGAGAAGCCCGCCGTGATCACTGTGCCTGAAACGGCGGTCGATTACACGCTCTACGGCGACTCCGTGTTCGTGATCACCGAGAAGAAGGAAGACGACGGCAAGACCAGCCTTTCGGCGGTGCGCACCTTCGTGCAGACCGGCAGCCGGGTCGAGGGCCGCGTCGAAATCGTCAAGGGCCTGAAGGCGGGCGACAAGGTCGTCGCTGTGGGCCAGCTCAAGCTGCAATCGGGTGCGCCGGTGTCGATCTCCACCGACCCGGCCCCGCCGATCCCGGCGCAGCCGCCGCGCTACTGACAAATACACTCAGGTGATCCGGCTCCGCCGGATCACTTTATCTTGAGCCTAAGAAATCGAGATCGCCGCGATGGCCTTTACCGATATTTTCATCAAGCGCCCGGTTCTGTCGGTCGTCGTCAGCCTGCTGATCCTGCTGATCGGCTTGCGTGCGGCGATGGTGCTGCCGATCCGGCAATATCCGAAGCTGTCGAATACGGTCATCAACATCACGACCGTCTATCCCGGCGCGTCTGCCGACCTGATCCAGGGCTTCATCACCACGCCGATCGAGCAGGCCGTCGCCTCCGCCGAGGGCGTCGACTACATCACTTCCTCTTCGGTGCTCGGCACCTCGACCATTCAGGTCTACATCAAGCTGAACTTCGATCCGAACCAGGCGCTCACCGAGGTGCTGGCCAAGACGAACTCGGTGAAATACCTGATCCCGAAGGAATCCAACGACCCGATCGTCACCAAGACCACGGGCCAGACTACGGCCGTTATGTATCTCGGCTTCTCGTCCGAAGAACTGTCGGGCTCGGCGATCTCCGATTATCTGACGCGCGTGGTCCAGCCGGTGCTATCGACCGTCGACGGCGTGGCTTCGGCCGACATCTTGGGCGGCCAGACCTTCGCGATGCGGCTGTGGCTTGACCCCGTGAAGATGGCCGGCCGCAATGTCTCGCCGACCGATGTTGCGGCGGCGATCCAGGCCAACAACTTCCAGTCCGCGGCAGGCCAGACCAAGGGCTATCTGATCGTTTCGAACGTCTCGACCAATACCGGCCTGACCAATGTCGATCAGTTCAAGAAGATGATCGTCAAGGCCAAGGACGGCGGCTTCGTGCGGATGGAGGATATCGCCACCGTCGAACTTGCCGCTCAAAGCACGGATGCCAGCGTCGCCTTCAACGGCGAGCACGCGATCTTCATCGGCGTGCAGGCAACGCCGCAGGGCAACCCGCTGACGCTGGTGAAGGGCGTGCGCGCGCTGTTCCCCGAGCTCGAGCGGAACTTGCCGCCGTCGATGAAGATGAAAGTCGCCTACGACTCGACCAAGTTCATCCAGTCCTCGATCGACGAGGTGGAGAAGACGCTGGGCGAAGCCGTGATCATCGTGATCGTGGTCATCTTCCTGTTCCTGGCCTCGCTACGCTCGGTCATCATCCCCGTCGTCACCATTCCGCTGTCGATGATCGGCGTCTGCACCCTGATGCTGGCGCTGGGCTTCAGCTTCAACCTCTTGACTCTGCTTGCGATGGTGCTGGCGATCGGCCTCGTCGTCGACGACGCCATCGTCGTGGTGGAGAACATCCATCGCCACCTTGAGGAGGGCAAGACACCGGTCCAGGCCTCGCTGCAAGGTGCGCGCGAGATCGTGGGTCCTGTCATCTCCATGACGATCACGCTCGCGGCGGTCTACGCGCCGATCGGCTTCCTCGGCGGCCTCACCGGCTCGCTGTTCCGCGAATTCGCCTTCACGCTCGCGGGCTCGGTGATCGTGTCGGGCGTAATCGCGCTGACGCTCTCGCCGATGATGTGCTCGGTGTTGCTGAAGAACACCGAGGAGGGCCGCTTCGCCAAGCTCGTGAACCGGGTGTTCGGTGCGATGACGCGCTGGTATGGGCGCAAGCTCGATCGTTCGCTTGACTACAAGGCGATTACCGGCCTCTTCGCGGTCACGATCCTCGGTCTCGTCGGCTTCCTCTATATGCACACTTCGAAGGAGCTTGCGCCAGAGGAAGACCAGGGCATCGTGTTCGCCGTCACAAAGGCTCCGAAATACGCCAACATCGATTATCTCGATTTCTACGGCGAGAAGCTCGACAAGGAATTCGCGAAATTCCCCGAGACCGATCTGCGCTTCGTGCTGAATGGCATCAACGGTCCGCAGGGCGGCATCGCCGGCATGCTGCTCAAGCCATGGGACGAGCGCAAGCGCTCGGCGATCCAGCTGAAGCCGCTGGTGCAGGCCGAACTCTCCAAAATCGAGGGGGTGCAAGCCTTTGCGTTCAACCTGCCGCCGCTGCCGGGCGGCCCGGGCGGCTTGCCGATCCAGATGGTGATCAACTCCACCGCCGGGTTCCAGACGGTCTATGAGCAGATGGAGAAGCTGAAGGAGGCCGCGCGCAACAGCGGCATGTTCATCGTTTCCGACAGCGATCTCGCCTACAACCAGCCGAACGTGAAGGTGACGATCGACCGCACCAAGGCGCAGGATCTCGGCGTCAACATGCAGAACCTCGGCGCTACGCTGGCGGTGCTGCTCGGCGGCAACTACATCAACCGCTTCAATCTCGAGGGTCGTTCGTACCAGGTGATCCCGCAGGTGCCGCGTGCCAAGCGGCTGTCCCCGGAATCGCTCGGCGGCTATTATGTGACGACCAATACCGGGCAGCAGCTTCCGCTGTCGACGTTGGTGTCGATTGAGACCAAGACCGACCCGAATTCGTTGACTCACTTCAACCAGCTCAATTCGGCGACGTTCTCGGCAGTGCCGATGCCGGGCGTGACCGTCGGTGCTGCGGTGGACTTCCTCGAAGGTGAGGCCAAGAAGTTGCCGCAGGGCTTCAGCCACGACTATCTGGCCGATTCCCGGCAATATGTGCAGGAAGGCAATCAGCTCGCGATCACCTTCGGCTTCGCGCTGATCATCATCTTCCTGGTGCTGGCGGCGCAGTTCGAGAGCCTGCGCGACCCGTTGGTCATCATGATCTCGGTGCCGATGGCTATCGTCGGCGCGCTGATCCCGCTGTTCTTCGGCGCGGCGACGATGAACATCTACACCCAGGTCGGTCTGCTCACCCTGGTCGGCCTGATCACCAAGCACGGCATCCTGATGGTGGAGTTCGCCAACGAGCTCCAGATCAACGAGCGGCTCGACCGCCGCTCGGCGATCGAGATGTCGGCTCGCATCCGGCTGCGGCCGATCCTGATGACCACGGCCGCGATGGTGACCGGCCTGATTCCGCTCCTGACCGCGACCGGGGCGGGTGCGGCCAGCCGCTTCTCGATCGGTCTGGTCGTCGTGGCCGGCATGTCGATCGGTACGCTGTTCACGCTGTTCGTGTTGCCGGCGGTCTATGTGGTGCTGGCGACCGATCATCGCGCGGCGGCCGATTCGGAGCGGAACAAGCAGATCAACGACCTCGACCTCGGATCAAAAGCGCTGCGGCCGACCTGAACCGCAGACAAGGCTGGTGCCAAGGGCGGCAGCGGTCATCCGCTGCCGCCTTTTTCGTTGAGCTTGTTGCAAGCCCTGTGCGCGCCCGCGAGAGACAAGAATCGGTCTTCTTGCTAGGTTTCGCGGGATGAGCCTTTCCCTCCACCCCGACTCACCTCAAGCTGGAACGCTAGCCAGTGCGGCACCAAGCCAGGCAGGGCAGGGCGAAACGGGCCGCGGCATCAGGATCCGGCTGTTCACCAAGTATGTCGCCCTGTTCGTGGCCGTCGTGGCCATCGCGCTGCTGGTCAACGGCCTGTTCGAGGTCTTCTTCTACTACCGCGAGCACAAGGCTGCGCTGATCCGGGTTCAGCACGAGCAGGCCGAGTCGGCCGCGGCCAAGATCGGTCATTTCGTCAAGGAGATCGAAAGCCAGCTCGGCTGGACCACCCAGCTGCCCTGGTCCGGAGGCTCGATCGAACAGCGCCGATTCGATGCGCTACGCCTCCTGCGCCAAGTGCCCGCGATTACCGAGCTTGCCCAGGTGGATTCGACCGGCAAGGAGCGGTTGCGGGTCTCGCGGCTGGCGATGGATGCGCTCGACAGCGGGATCGACCTGTCGAGCGATCCGAAGTTCACTGAGGCGGTCGTGCACAAGGTCTATTACGGCCCCGTTTATTTTCGCCGGGAATCCGAGCCCTACATGACGCTGGCGCTGGCTGGGGCGCGCAAGGATGCCGGCGTCAGCATCGCGGAGGTGAATCTCAAGCTGATCTGGGACGTGGTCTCCCAAATCAAGGTCGGCGCGCGCGGGCACGCCTATGTGGTCGGCCCGGAGGGGCGTCTGATCGCGCATCCCGACATCAGCCTCGTGCTGCGCAATAGCGACATGTCCGGCCTCCCGCAGGTGCGTTCGGCGCTGGCTGCCGGCGGCAGGATGCCGGATGAACTGGAGGAGGGGCGCAACATTCAGGGCCAGAAGGTCTTGACCGCCTCCGCCCCCATCCAGCCTCTGCATTGGACCATGTTCGTCGAGCTGCCGGTCGAGGAGGCCTATGCCTCTCTTTATGCCTCTCTGCAGCGGCTCGCGATCGTGTTGCTTGCGGCGTCGATCTTCGCGGTGCTTGCGGGGATCTTCCTGGCGCGCCGCTTGGTCGGTCCTATCCAGGCGTTGCGCAGCGGCGCCGAAAGGATCGGCGGCGGCGACTTCTCGCAGCGCATCTCGATCCGGACCGGAGACGAGCTCGAAGGTCTCGCCGACCAGTTCAACGACATGGGGGCGCGCTTGCAGGAATCCTATGCCGATCTCGAGAACAAGGTCGAGCAGCGCACCGCGGAACTGCGTCGATCCCTCGACGATTTGCGCACTGCGCAGAACCGCCTGATCCAGTCCGAAAAGCTCGCGTCCCTGGGCCAGCTCACCGCCGGCATTGCGCACGAGATCAAGAACCCGCTCAACTTCGTCAACAATTTCTCCGCAATTTCGACGGAGCTGATCGATGAGCTCAATGAGACCCTGCGATCCGCCCCGCTCGACGGCAAGGCGAAAGAGGAAGTCGAGGAGCTGACCGGCATGCTCAAGGGCAATCTCGAGAAGGTGGTGCAGCACGGCAAGCGCGCCGACTCCATCGTCCGGAACATGCTGCTGCATTCGCGCGAAGGCTCTGGTGAACATCGCGCCGCCGACATCAATGCCATCGTGGAGGAAAGCATCAATCTCGCCTATCACGGAGCGCGCGCAGAGAAACCGGATTTCAACGTCACGATCCAGCGGGCGTTCGATCCCGCTGCCGGCATGATCGACGTCTATCCGCAGGAGATCACGCGCGTTCTCCTCAATCTGATCGCGAACGGCTTCTATGCCACCGCCAAGCGCAAGGAGAGCGCCGGTGACGGTTTCGAGCCCACCCTGAGCGCGACGACGAAGAATTGCGGCAACGCCGTCGAGATCCGGATCCGTGACAACGGCACCGGGATTCCGCCCGAAGTCAAGGAGAAGATGTTCAACCCCTTCTTCACCACCAAGCCGGCCGGCGAGGGGACGGGGCTCGGTTTGTCCATGAGCCACGATATCATCGTGAAGCAGCACGGGGGTACGATCGACGTGAACACCGAGCCTGGTGTATTCACCGAGTTCATCATTACGCTGCCGCGAGCCATCGCAACCGGCCCCACGACTGGCACACCTGGAGGCAAGTCTTGAACGTATACATCCTGGTCGTCGACGACGAGCCGGACGTCGAGGCGCTGTTTCGGCAGCAGTTCAGGCGCGACCTGCGCGCCGGCCGGTTCCAGATGGAGTTCGCGCTCTCTGCGCCCGAGGCGCTCAAGCGTGCCGCCGAGGTCCGCGATCCCTCGCTGATCCTAATCCTGTCCGACATCAACATGCCCGGCATGAGCGGGCTAGACATGCTGCCCAAGGTCCGCGCTGCGCATCCGGACGTCCCCGTCATCATGATCACGGCCTATGGCGATGCCGAAACG
Source organism: Bradyrhizobium sp. in8p8 (assembly GCF_000426845.1). Lineage (GTDB taxonomy): Bacteria > Pseudomonadota > Alphaproteobacteria > Rhizobiales > Xanthobacteraceae > Bradyrhizobium > Bradyrhizobium japonicum_C. The sequence continues at coordinate 317,908 of NZ_AUGD01000007.1, forward strand.
CGCCGCAAGGCGATCGAACGCGGCGCCGTCGGGCTTCTCACCAAGCCGATCGACTTCGCGCTGCTGCGGCAGGAGATCGACACGAGGCTCGAGCAAGCCGCATGACTGCGACCATCCTCTTCGTCGACGACGAGCCCGACCTCGAGGCGCTGGTCCTGCAGAAATTCCGCAAGCAGGTCCGCGACGGGCAGCTCGCTCTCATCTTCGCGCGCGACGGCCTGGAGGCGCTGGAGTCGCTCGAGCGGAACCCGCATGTCGACATGGTGGTTTCCGACATCAACATGCCGCGGATGGACGGGTTGTCGCTGCTGGCGAAGCTCCAGGAGGCCGAGGACAAGAAGTCGACCATCATCGTCTCGGCCTATGGTGACATGAGCAATATCCGCATCGCCATGAACCGGGGAGCGTTCGACTTCCTGACCAAGCCGATCGACTTCGCCGATCTGGAGACAACGATCGAGAAGACCATTCGGCATGTTGAAATGCTGCGCGAAGTCCGGCGGCGTCAGATGGAAGCCGAGCGTGCCCATGCTGCGCTGTCGCGTCATTTCTCGCCACAGCTCGCCAAACGGCTGGCGGCAAGCGGCGAAGGCGAAGGGGTTGAAGTACAGTGGCGCGACATCGCGACCATCTTCACCGATATCACCGGCTTCACCTCGCTGGTTGAAAGTGCGCCGCCCGAGACGCTGGGCGAACTGCTCAACGAATATGTCGGCGGGATGACCGAGATCGTCTTCACGCACGAAGGGACGGTCGCCAAAATCATCGGCGACGCGATCCAGGTTCTGTTCAATGCGCCCGGAGATCAGCCGGACTATGCGACGCGTGCCGTTGCCTGCGCGCATGATCTTGATGCCTGGGCGCAGAGCTTTTGCGTGCGCCAGAAAGCCAGGGGTGTGAATTTTGGCACGACCCGTATCGGCATTCACGCCGGACCGGCGCTGGTCGGAAATTTCGGCGGAAACCGCTTTTTCGACTACACGGCCTACGGCGACACCATCAACACGGCGGCGCGGCTGGAGGCCGCGAACAAGCATCTGGGAACGCGCATCTGCGTCAGTGCCAGCGTAGCGAACGGGGCAGCGAATTTCCATGGTCGTCCGGTGGGCGACCTGATGCTGCGCGGACGCAGCGAGCCGCTGCGCGCATTCGAACCGCTCCGCCAGACCGAATTCGAAGCTCCGGCGACGGCGCAATATTCCGAAGCTTTCGGCAAGATGGAGGCTGGTGATGCCGCGGCCATGCCGGCCTTTGCCGCGCTGGTCGGCATGCATGCCGACGACCCTCTGGCCAGTTTTCACCTGAAGCGCCTGCTCAACGGCGCCAAGGGCATTCGCATGCAATTGGAATAGGAGCCCATCATGACCCGTGAATTCTCAGCCGGCAACTACCGTTTCATTCCATCCGTGTTCCAGTACTCCGCAGGCGCCGCCGCGGACGAAGGCTATGAGATCCAGCGCGTCCGGTTCGATCGCCTGGTGCCGCTCGCAGAAGGCTTTGCGCTGGCGGCAAAGTTTATCCAGGAGGCGGGACGTCCGTTGACGGCATTCTGTGCTTGCGAGCTGCGGTCGCCGGCGGCCTTCAGCGAGGAAGGCTTTCGCGCGTTCAATCTGCATTATGTGAAGACCCTGTCCGAATGGGGCATCTTCGACGGCACCACCAATCCGGTGGCGCGCAGCAATGTTTGTCCCGAGATCGATCCGCCATCGGAGCCCTCGTTCTATGCGTTCTCCTTCACGCGCCCGACACGGTCAAACGCGCCGAGCTTCGTCATCGCCGGCGGCGCCGAGGCACGTGAGGGCAGCGGCACCTATGTCGAGCGCACGGTGCGTTACCGCGATCTCAGCCCGGAAGGGCTTCGGGAAAAGGTGCGCTTCACGACGACGTCGCAGATGGAGAACCGGATGGCGGCCTTCGGCTTCGGTTGGAAGGATACTACCGGCGTGCAGGCATATTCCGTGCACGACTTCCATCATGCGCTGGTCGACGAGCTGGTCCGCCGTGGCGCGCTGCGCTCCGGCCTGACCTGGCATTTTGCCCGGCCGCCTGTCGTCGATCTCGAATACGAGATGGATTGCCGCCGGGTGATGCGGGAAGTGGTGATTTAGTCTGACGCTGATGGTCGCTCTTCAGCTCGTCCACTGGGAAAGCCAGATCGCATCATGACTGTCTTATGCGCGCCGCAGCAATGCTGGCCTCGATGACGCTGCGATCGGTGTTGCCCGCCGGGTTCTGCCGCGTTGGCATGGAGGCGCGAAAGTGCACCCAGAGCTCGTGGCTGACGCGCTCGAGCCGTTCGAGCTCGCCCAGCGGATCGGGATGATCGTCGGCCCGAATGTCGAGCGCTGGCCATTCTTCCTCGCCGTGGATCAGCAGCGCGGCGGACTGCTTGCCGCGCTTGTCGCCGCCTGCGGCTTCGCCTGCGCGCATCGCGGCGAGCAGGCGGCGCGGAAAGGGCAAGCTGTCATTGGCGATGTAGGTCTTTGCGGTCTCGTCGAGCACGTCGGCTCCTGCCAGCATGTTGCCGGCGATCGAGAAGCCGCTGCCGGCGATGTGACCGCACCAGCCGACGCAGTCGTGCCCTGTGTGAGCCGCGATTTCGCCGCTCGCATCCATGATGTGGACTTGCCGGCTCTCGCGGCCGTCGTCGGTTGCGAGCAGAGAGCCCAGCACGTCGTGGGCATTGAGGCCTTCCCGCAGCAGCCTGACGCCGTCGATGCCGTAATAGGGATTGACGAAGGCCTGCGTTGCGATGGCGCCGACGCCGGCAGCAATGTACGGGACCCGCGCGCCGACGGCGAAGAAGCGGGTGGCCACCGCAATCCCGAACTGACCGGTGGCAGGGTCGCGCGCGATGATCGACCAAGTCATGTGCAGCCTTCTACCGTCCCGCAGCGTAGCCCTGCATGCCGCGCGGATTGGCGGCAGCGCGGCGGCGTGGACCGACCCGCGAGGCGGCGGTGAGACGGCCTTCCGACCAGTCGGGACCGATCTCGACGATATGTCCGCGCTCGCGCAAGTTCTCGATCGTTGCCTTAGGCACGCGGTTCTCGACCACGAGCACGCCCGGGCGCGCGGTGCGCGGCCAGAACGAGATCGGGAAGTGCTCGGAGTGCCAGGCCGGCGCGTCGATTGCCTCCTGGAGATTGAGGTTGCAATGGACGTGGCGCAGGAAGAACTGCGTGATCCACTGGTCCTGCTGGTCGCCGCCGGGCGAGCCCCAGGCAAGGTACGGCTCGCCGTCGCGCAATGCCATGGTCGGCGACAGCGTCGTGCGCGGCCGCTTGCCCGGCGCGAGCGCGGCGGGGTGGCCTTCCTCGAGCCAGAACATCTGGGCGCGGCTGCCGAGGCAGAAGCCGAGCTCCGGAATGATGGGCGAGGATTGCAACCAGCCGCCCGAGGGGGTCGAGGACACCATGTTGCCGTCCTTGTCGATGATGTCGAAATGCACGGTGTCGCCGCGCACCTCGCCGAAGCGTCCCACCGTCGGCTCGCCGGCACCGAGCGCACCGACCGCTTCGCGCTGGCCCTCGGCGCGGCGCAGCTTGACCATTCCGCCAAAACCCTCCACCGAGCCGGGGATGAAATCGAGCGAGGCCTTGTCGGTGACGAGCTTGCGACGCTCATCATTGTAGATATCCGACAGCAGCGTCGAGATCGGGATCTCGGTGAACTTAGGATCGCCGTAGAACTTTTCGCGGTCGGCGAAGGCGAGCTTTGCGCATTCGATCTGCAGATGGATGAACTCCGGTCCCGTCGGATCGAGTCCGTCGAGGTCGAAGCCCTTGAGCAGCGCAAGCTGCTGGAGCGTGACGGGGCCCTGGCTCCAGACGCCAGCCTTGCAGACGGTATAGCGGCCATATTCGTAGGTGAGCGGTGCCTCGACTGTCGGCTGCCAACGGGCCATGTCGTCGGCGGACAGGACGCCGCGATGCGGGGAGCCGCTGACGTCCATCACCTCCTGTGTCCGGCAAAACTTGTCGATGGCCTCCGCAACGAAGCCTTGCGACCAGGCCTTGCGCGCGCGCTCGATCTCGGCGTCGCGGCCTGCACCGCCGCTCTCGGCTTCGCGGAGAATGCGGTCGTAGGTCGCGGCCAACGTCTTGTTGGTGAAGAGCGTGCCGGGTTTCGGCACCTCGCCGTTCGGCAGGTACACTGCGGCGGAGGTCGGCCAGTGCTTCCGGAACAACTGCTCGACCATCTGGATCGTGGCGCAGGCACGCTCGACCAATGGATAGCCGTCGCGGGCGTATGCGATCGCAGGCTCCAGGACGTCGCGCACGCGCATCGTGCCGTAATCGCGCAGCAGCATCATCCAGGACTCGAACGTGCCGGGAACGCAGGCCGCGAGCAGGCCCGTGCCGGGCACCATGTCGAGACCTTCGCTCCTGTAATGCGCGATGGTGGCGCGCGCGGGCGCCGGGCCCTGACCGCAGATCACCTCGGTGCGGCCGCGTTTGACGTCGTGAACGATGATGGGGACATCACCGCCGGGACCGTTCAGATGCGGCTCGACCACCTGGAGAGTGAAGGCGGCGGCGACGCCGGCATCGAAGGCGTTACCGCCTTTCTCCAAAATGCCCATGCCGACCGCGGTCGCAATCCAGTGCGTGGTGGCAACGACCCCGAAGGTGCCCTCAATCTCGGGTCTCGTCGTGAACGGATCGGGATTGATATTGCTGCCCATCGGATTTCACCACCTTACTTCGACGCGCGCAATTGATCACAGAGCCACGTCGCCGCCAAATGCGAAGGCTGCATGGCACGCGCGCGTCACGCCGGGACCGGCGCAGTGTTGACCGCGTGGCAGGCGGCGCCGTCGATCAGTTCGGGCGTCTCCCTGCGGCAGAGATCGAACGCGAGCGGACAGCGTGGATTGAAGGCGCAGCCGGGCGGCGGGTTGATCGGGTTTGGGATCTCGCCCTTGACGGGAACCCGCTGACGGCCGCTCATGGCGAGATCGGGCACCGCGCCGAGCAGCATCTTGGTGTAAGGCATGCGTGGACGGGCGAAAAGCTCGCGCCCTTCCGCGATCTCGACAATGCGGCCGAGATACATCACGCCGACGCGGCTCGCCATGTGACGGACCACGGCGAGGTTGTGGCTGATGAACATGTAGGTCAGGCCGAACTTGTCCTGGAGGTCGCGCATCAGGTTCAGGATCTGCGCCTGCACGGAAACGTCGAGGGCCGAGGTCGGCTCGTCGCAGACGATGAACTCGGCGTCAGACGCGAGCGCTCGCGCGATCGCGATGCGCTGGCGCTGACCGCCGGAGAATTCGTGCGGATATTTCAGACGGTCGTCGGGATGCAGGCCGACGAGGTTGAGCAGCTCGCCGACACGAGCCTGGATGTCGCGCTCGCCCAGGATCAAGCCGAAGGCGCGGATCGGCTCGGAGATGATCGCATCCACGCGGAAGCGCGGGTTCAGGCTTGCATAGGGGTCCTGGAAGATCATCTGGATGCGGCGGCGCAGCTTCCGGCGCGCGGGCGCCTGCCGCGGATCGGTCATGGAGACGCCGTCGATCAGCACGTCGCCGGAGCTCGGCGGCAGCAGCCCCACGACCATGCGCGCGACTGTGGTCTTGCCGGAGCCGGATTCACCGACCAGCGCGAACGTCTCGCCTTTTCTGATGTCGAAGGTGACGTGATCGACTGCTTTGAGATATTCGAGATGCCCGCCTTCGAGCACGCGATTTAGCCAGGGCTTTGAGACGTCGAAGACGCGGCGCAGGTCTGTAGCCTGAACGAACGGGGCGCTCATGCCACGCTCTCCGCCGCCGCATCGTCATAGAGATGGCAGGCGACCGATTGCGCTCCGCGCGGGAGCGGGTCCGGCCGGTCCACGCGGCAGCGATCGAAGGCGAAGGCGCAGCGCGGGTTGAACGAACAGCCGGGCGGGATGGCGGACAGCCGCGGCATGGAGCCGGGAATCTGCACGAGTCGCTTGTCCTCGCCCGCAAGCGTCGGAATGGCGCCCATCAAGCCCTTGGCGTAGGGATGCAGGGGATTCTTCACGACGTCCTGGACCGGGCCGATCTCGGCGATCCGGCCGGCATACATCACCGCGACGCGGTCGGATGTTTCCGCAATCACGCCCATGTCGTGGGTCACCAGCATCACGGCGGTGCCGTGATCGCGTCCCAGCCGCTTGATCAGCGAGATGATCTGCGCCTGAACGGAGACGTCGAGCGCGGTGGTCGGCTCGTCGGCGATGATCAGCTCCGGTTCGGCGCAGATCGCGAGCGCAATCACGACGCGCTGGCGCATGCCGCCAGAGAATTCGTGAGGATAGCCGTCGATACGTTTTTCGGGCGCGGGAATGCCGACTTCGGCCAAGAGGTCGATGGCGCGGCGGCGCGCGGCCGTCCCGGACAGATTGAGATGGGTCCGGATCGTCTCCACAATCTGGTCGCCGACGCGGTAGAGCGGATTGAGCGATGTGAGAGGATCCTGGAAGATCATCCCGATGCGCTTGCCCCGGACGCGGCGCAACTCCTCCGGCGGCAGATTGTCAATGCGCAGGCCCGCGAGACGGATCTCGCCGCCGGCGATCCGTCCGGGCGGATCGATCAGGCCGATCACGGAGAGGCCGGTGACGGACTTGCCGGCGCCGGATTCGCCGACGACGCCGAGCACCTCGCCCTTGGCGATATCGAAGGAGACACCGTCGATGGCGCGCAACGTCCCGCGGCGCGAGGCGAACTCGACCTTGAGATTTCGCACGGAGAGGACGGGTTCGGTCATGGACGAGGCGTACTCATCGAAGCTTCGGGTTGAGCGCGTCGCGCAACCAGTCGCCGAGCAGGTTGATTGACAGGATCAGCGCGGCCAGGGCGAGCCCGGGGAAGGCGACGATCCACCATTCGCCCGCGAACAGGTAGTTGTTGCCGATCCGGATCAGCGTGCCGAGCGAAGGCATGGTGTCGGGCAGGCCGACGCCAAGGAAGGACAGCGTCGCCTCGGTGATGATGGCAAGTGCGAGATTGATCGTGGCGATGACCAGGATTGGCCCCATCGTGTTCGGCAGCACATGCCGAAGCATGATCTTGGGCGCTGGCAGGCCGATCAGCTGCGCGGCAGCCACATAGTCCTTGTTCTTCTCGACCATGACGGAACTGCGCACCGTTCGGGCATACCCAACCCAGAAGCTGAGGCCGATCGAGATGACCAGCACCGTCAGCATGCTGGTGGCGTCCAGCCGGTTGCCGAGAATCGACTTGGCGATGCCGTTGACCAGCAGCGCGATCAGGATGGCCGGAAAGGTAAGCTGCACGTCGGCGATCCGCATGATCACGCCGTCGACCGCGCCGCCGAAATATCCGGCGATCAGGCCAAGCGCGATGCCGAGCACACCGGCAAAGATCACGCCGGCTACGCCGACTGCGAGCGAGATGCGCATGCCGTAGAGAATGGCGGAGAACACGTCGCGGCCCTGTTCGTCGGTGCCGAGCAGGAAGGGGCTCTGGCCGTCGGCAGTCCAGAGCGGGGAAATCCGCGAATTCATCAATTGCAGCTGCGCCGGGTCGAACGGGTTCTGCACCGCGAGCGCGGATGCAAAGATCGCAAGCAGGAAGAACAGAACCGTGATGGCTGCTGCCACCATCGTGAGCTTGGAGCGGCGGAACGAATAGAAGAGGTCGCTGTCGAGCGCGCGACCGAACCAGCCGTGGGTGCGCGCGGGCTGCGTGCCCTGCCTGTCGGACTTGGAGACGACTGCGTCGGACATGGAGCGATGCCCTATGCGGCGCGACCGACGGTCGAGCGCAGACGTGGATCGACCACGGTGTAGAGGATATCGACCACCAGATTGATGGTGACGAAAATCAGCGAAACCATCAGCAGGTAGGCGGCCATGATCGGAATATCGACGTTCTGCACGGCCTGCACGAAGAGAAGTCCCATGCCCGGCCACTGGAACACGGTTTCGGTGATGATGGAAAATGCAATAACCGAGCCAAACTGGAGTCCTGCGACCGTGATCACCGGAATCAGCGTGTTCTTCAGCGCATGGCCGAAATGGATGGCACGGGTGGTCAGCCCCCTCGCGCGAGCGAAGCGGATGTAGTCAGTTCGCAGCACTTCGAGCATCTCCGCGCGCACCAGCCGCATGATCAGGGTCATCTGGAACAAGCCGAGCGTGATCGAAGGCATGATCAGCGCCTTCAGCCCCGACAGCGTGAGCAGGCCCGTCGTCCACCAGCCGAGCCTGACCACCTCACCGCGGCCGAACGAGGGCAACCAGCCCAACGTCACGGCGAACAGGTAGATCAGGAGAATGCCGATAAGGAAGGTCGGCAGCGAGATGCCGATCAGTGACACCGCCTGGAATAGCTTGGCCAGGAAGGTATCGCGCCTGAGCGCGGAATAGACGCCCATGAGAATGCCGAGGACCATCGCAAAGACGGTCGCGCAGATCGCAAGTTCCAGCGTCGCGGGCATGCGCTCCATCAGCAGCGCCGAGACCGGTTGGCGGAACTGGTAGGAGACGCCGAACTTGAACTGCGCGGCATCGGCAAAATAGCGAACGAACTGCACCGGCACGGGGTCGTCGAGGCCGAGCGACTTGCGCACGGCTTCGCGCTCGGCCGCAGGCGTGTCGATGGACACGATCTGGTTGACGGGATCGCCGGCGAAGCGGAACATCGAGAACGCGATGATGCCAACGGCGAACATGACGCCGATGGCCTGAATGGCGCGGCGCAGAGTGAAAGCGAGCATTCCTTCCACTGTCCTTGAGAGTGTGTCGAGGCTGACGTCTTTGTCAGCCGGAAACGGAAAGTCTCCGGAAGCCTGACGCTGCCGGGACCTTCCGTGCAGTTGGCCGCTATTCCTGCTTGGTTGCCCAGTAGAGCAGGACCTGATTGTCTGCGCGCTGCGGCAGCTTCACCTTCTTCGATACACCCCAGGCCAGCGCCTGCTGGTGCAGCGGGATGTAGGACCAGTCCTTGTTGCCGATCTCGTAGGCCTGCTTGATGAGCTGATTGCGCTTGGCCGTGTCCGGTTCGACCAGCACCTTGTCGGTGATCGCATCGAAATCCTTGTTGCAGTAGCCGCCTAGGTTGGCCTCGCCTCGTGAGGACTTCGCATCGTCCCGGCAGCCCATGATGTCATAGAGCACGTTGTGTGAATCCATGGTGCTGGGCGTCCAGCCCAAGAGGTAGAACGAGGTCTGGTAGTTGCCTTGCTTCAGGACCTTGGCGAAATACTGTGCCTTCGGCTGCGCCAGAAGACTGATCTTGACGCCGATGCGGGCAAGCATGCCGACCACGGCCTGGCAGATCGCGGCGTCGTTGACGTAGCGATCGTTCGGGCAGTCCATCGTGACCTCGAAGCCGTCGGGATAACCGGCCTCGGTCAGGAGCTTCTTGGCGCCGTCGGGATCGAACTTCGGACGCGTGAACTCCTTGGACAGCGCGAACAATTCCGGCGCGATCATCAGGGCGGACGGCGTCGACAGTCCGCGCATCACGCGCGTCTTGATCAGCTCGATATCGATCGCCTTGTAGAAGGCCTCGCGGACGCGGACGTCCTTGAACGGGTTCTTGCCCTTGATATTGGAATAGAGCAGTTCGTCGCGGGTCTGGTCGAACCCGATGAAGATGGTGCGCAGCTCCGGCCCCTTCAGGACCTGGGCATTCGGACTGCTGTCGATCCGGGCGATGTCCTGGACCGGTACCGGCTCGATGACGTCGACTTCGCCCGAGAGCAGCGCGGCGACGCGGGTTGCGTCCGAAGCGATCGGGGTGAAGATGATCTCCTTCAAGTTTCCTTCGACCTTGCCCCAATAGTTGGGATTGGCCTTGAAGACGGTCTTCACGCCGGGCTGATGGCTTTCGACGATGAACGGACCGGTGCCATTCTCGTGGAGCGAGGCGTAGCTTGGGGTAGTCGCCGCAACCGGCGTCGGATCGACGACGTTGTTTTCCTCGGCCCATTTCTTGTTCATGATGTACCAGACATCCCACGAGCTATGCAGGATGGGATTGGGCGAGGGGAGGACGAAATCGACCGTGTAGTCGTCGACCTTGACGACCTTGACGTCGGCCGCAAGGCGGGTCTGCATATTGGAGCCCTTCTTGCGGACGCGGTCGGCGGAGAACAGCACGTCGTCTGCAGTGAAGGGATTGCCGTTGTGGAATTTCACACCCTTGCGCAAATAGAAGCGCCAGCGGGTTGGTTCCGGTGTTTCCCAGCGCTCCGCCAGCGCCGGAATGATCTTGAGGTCCTTGTCGCGCGCAGTAAGGCCTTGGTAGACGTGACCGAGATGGGCGTGGGTGGTGCTTTCGTTAAGGGTATAGGGATCGAGCGACTTCAGGTCGCCCTGGTTGGCATAGCGCAGCGTCTGGCTCAACGCAGGCGCGGCCGACAAAAACGCAAGCGCTCCGGCGAACGTCGCCGCATACAGAGTTCGACCTACCGACATTCTTGACCCTCTCCACACTGCCGTGCCGGTGATTTTTGGTTTGTTCGGCCGGCTTTTCAATGCATGTTGCCCAGAGTTCTCGACACGTGCAAGCGCCATTCCAGCAAGGAACGCGCCAAAGTTGCGCCGCTGTGCAGCAATGTTCACCGCGTGGCCTGGCATTGGGCGGCATCTTCCGACTTTGGTTGACCATACTGGCTGATTGCCGGGCGGAGGATATCTCGCCGGCATCAGGTCGCTTGCGTTGCACTATAAGTCGCGGCGATACTGCGGTGGGCGGCTCGAATCTCATTGGAGGGGACATGAAGGTAAATATCGAAATCGACTGCACCCCCCTCGAAGCTCGCCAGTTCTTCGGCTTGCCTGACGTGGCGCCGATGCAGACGGCGGTGATGGACAAGCTGCAGCAGCAGGTTCTGACTAACATCGAGAAGGTCTCGCCGGAGTCGCTGCTCCAGAGCTGGTTCACCTTCGATCCGAAAATGACCGAGAGATTTCAGGACATGTTCGCCGCGATGGCCGGCCTCGGCGGCACACGCAGCGCCGACAAGAAAAAATAGTGTCTTCCGGACGGAACGGGGCGCCGGAGTCTGGCCGGCTTCGTGCGCCGGGCCTCGGCCTGCTGCTGGCCGAAGCCCGTGGACTGTTCGAGCTGAACGCGAGCCTCTTGCTTTCGCCGCTCCTGATGCGAGCCCCCCGAGGGGACGGCCATCCTGTGCTGGCGCTGCCGGGCTTCCTCGCCAGCGATCTCTCGATGGCGCCGATGCGACGTTATCTCCGAGAGCTCGGCTATGAGGCACATGCCTGGCGGATGGGCCGCAACCTCGGTGGTTTGGCGCGGATGCGGGATTCGCTGCGCGCGCTTCTCACCCAGACCCATGCCGCGAGCGGGCGCAAGGTCAGCCTGGTCGGGTGGAGCCTCGGCGGCGTCTTTGCCCGCGACCTCGCGCTTTGGGCCCCCGACATGGTCCGCTACGTCATTACACTTGGCAGCCCCTTTGCCAACGACGTGAGGGCAACGAACGCCACCTGGCTCTACGAGCTACTGTCCGGCGAGCGCGTAGAGGATTTTGCGGAAGCGCGCGAAGCGATCGCGGGCGATCTGCCGGTGCCCACAACGTCGATCTATTCGCGCGCCGACGGTGTCGTGAACTGGCGGACCTGCCTGCTTCGTGCCTCCGAGCGTGCGGAGAACATCGAGGTGCACTGGGCGAGCCATATCGGGCTCGGTGTGAACCCCGCAGCGCTCTGGGCCGTCGCGGACCGGCTGGCGCAGCCGGAAGGGCAATTCCGGCCATTCGACCGGGCGGGGCCGTTTGCCATTGCATATGCCCCGCCGGAACAGGCAGTATTGGCCTGACGAGAAGCGCTGCCAAGGCGCCCGTCAAGTGTTTGCGGGGAGGGTATCATGGCTGACGGGAAGAAGCTGTCGTCGCTGGACGCGTCGTTTCTCTATCTGGAAACCCCTGAGATGCCGATGCATGTCGGCAGCATGGCGATCTTTCGTCTGCCAGACGACTACAAAGGTGACTTCTTCGAAGATTTCAAGGCGATGATCGTCTCACGCCTGCATATCGCGCCGATCCTCAAGGCGCGGCTGGAGAAGGCGCCGCTCGACATCGATCATCCCTCCTGGGTCGAGGACGATCAGTTCGACATCGACCGTCACATCTTCCGCGCCAGCCTGCCGCAGCCGCGCGACCGCGCCACGCTGGAGCGCATCGTCGGCTGGATGCATGCCAAGCTGTTGAACCGCGCCCGCCCGCTCTGGGAGTTCTACGTGTTCGAGGGCATGAAGGACAACGAGGTCGGGCTCTATTCCAAGATGCACCATGCCGCCATCGACGGCGGCGCCGGCGCGGCGCTGACCAACATGATCTACGATATCTCGCCGATCCCGCGCAAGGTCGCTCCGCCGTCGGCCGGCAGCAAGCCGGGACAGGAGCCGCGCGACATCGCCGCGAACCTCCTGGATTCATATCAGCAGCTGTTCAGCCAGCCGCTCGATGCCTCGCAAGCGGCGAAGAACCTGCAGCTGCCGCGAACCGGCAAGAGCGACATCGGCTCGATCCTGTTCGACAACGCGATGTACCAGATCGAGAGCGCGGTGCGCTTCGCCGGCAACATCCCGACCGTGCTCAAGAGCATGTCCGACGTGCTGGGCAAGGTCGCCGATCCCAAGTCGCGCGAGAGTCTCGCCAGCATGGTGTCGCCCCCGACCATGCTCAACAAGACCATCTCGTCGGAACGAAGCTTCGCCGGTGTGTCGATCTCGCTATCTCGCTCCAAGGCGCTGGCGAAGCTCGCGGGCGGCAAGCTCAATGACGTCGTGCTGGCGCTCGCCTCCGGCGTCGTCCGCCGCTACCTCCTGCAACACGGCACGCTGCCGGCGAAATCGCTGACGGCAGCGGTCCCGATCTCGCTGCGTGAGGAGGGCAACACCGAGGCCAACAACCAGGTGTTCGGCATGATCTGCTCGATTGCGACCAACATCGAGGATCCCAAGGCGCGGTTGGAGGCGATCATCGCGCAATCGACGAAGTCCAAGGAGATGTCGCATCCCTTGCGTGCGCTGATGCCGCAGGTCTCCAACATCTCGATGCTGGGCGCGCCGATCATGGTGCAGATCCTGGCCTTGCTCTACAGCCGCTCGAATCTGTCGGACGTGCTGCCGCCGGCCGCCAACATCACCGTATCCAACGTGCCGGGGCCGCGGCAGACGCTCTATGCCGCGGGCGCCGAGCTGCTGCACATCTTCCCGGTGTCGATCTCGACGCACGGGCAGGCGCTCAACATCACCGTGCAGAGCTATCGCGACCAACTTGACTTCGGCTTCATCGTCGGGGCCAACATCATTCCGCATGTACAAGTGATGTGCGATATGCTGCCGGAAGAGTTCGCCGCCCTGGAGACGGCCTACGCGCCACCGGCGGCGGAGATCAAGGGCGCCGCCGAATAGGGAATCTATGATGATTGAAATGCCGCCGCTCAAGTTCGCGCAGACGAACGGAATCCGCATGGGCTATTACGAGGCAGGGCCAGCCGACGACAAGCCGCCGATCGTGCTGTGCCATGGTTGGCCTGAGCTCGCCTTTTCCTGGCGTCACCAGATCAAGGCACTGAGTGAGGCAGGCCTCCGTGTGATCGCACCGGACCAGCGCGGCTATGGCGCCACCGACCGCCCCGAGCCGGTCGAAGCCTATGACATGGAGCATCTGACCGGCGATCTCGTCGGGCTGCTCGATCATCTCGAAATCGAAAAGGCGATCTTCGTCGGCCACGACTGGGGCGGCTTTGTCGTCTGGCAGATGCCGCTGCGGCATCCCACGCGGGTGGCCGGCGTTGTCGGCGTCAATACCCCGCACTGGGATCGCGCGCCGATGGACCCCATCGCGCTGTTTCGCCAGCGCTTCGGTGACCAGATGTACATCGTCCAGTTCCAGGACCCGGCGCGCGAGCCGGACAGGATCTTCGGCAGCCGGGTCGAGCAGACCTTCGACGCGTTCATGCGCAAGCCGCTGCCGCGACCGGCGGCCAAGCCGGACGAGCCGCCGGTCGCCGGGGTCGGAGCTTCGTCGAAGACCAACCTGGCGTTTCCCCAGATGATCGCCGCCTACGATGCCAAGGTTGATCCGCGCACGCCGATCCTGTCGGCGGAGGAGAAGAAGGTGTTCGTCGACACCTTCACGAAGACCGGCTTCACCGGCGGCATCAACTGGTATCGCAATTTCACCCGCAACTGGGAGCGGTCGAAGGGGCTGGACCATCACATCCACGTGCCCTCACTGATGATCATGGCCGAAAACGATGCGGTGCTGCCGCCCTCTGCGGCCGACGGCATGGAGAATCTGATCGGCGATCTCGAAAAGTATCTGGTGAAGGACAGCGGCCATTGGACGCAGCAGGAGAAGCCGGAGGAGGTCAGCGCCAAGTTGATCGAATGGCGTAGAAGGCGATTTGGCTAGTTCCGTCATCGCGAGGAGCGGAGCGGCGAGGCAATCCAGATATGCAACCGCGGATACATTCTGGATCGCTTCGCTCGCAATGACGCGGTGAATGATCGAGGCAGGGGGAAGCGCAGTCAAATGTCATCCACGAACCGTCTGGACCCTATTCCGCATCCGCCGACCAAGCCGGTGGTCGGCAACATGCTGTCGCTGGATTCGGCTGCTCCCGTGCAGCACCTGACGCGGCTCGCCAAGGAGCTCGGCCCGATCTTCTGGCTCGACATGATGGGCTCGCCGATCGTGGTCGTCTCCGGCCACGACCTCGTCGATGAGCTCTCCGACGAAAAGCGCTTCGACAAGACAGTGCGCGGCGCGTTGCGGCGCGTGCGCGCGGTCGGGGGCGACGGCCTGTTCACGGCCGATACCAAGGAGCCGAACTGGAGCAAGGCGCACAACATCCTGCTCCAGCCCTTCGGCAACCGCGCCATGCAGTCCTACCACGGAAGCATGGTCGACATTGCCGAGCAGCTCGTCAACAAGTGGGCACGGCTCAACGCCGACGACGAGATCGACGTGGTCCACGACATGACGGCGCTGACGCTTGATACGATCGGCCTGTGCGGCTTCGACTACCGTTTCAACTCGTTCTATCGGCGCGACTACCATCCCTTCGTCGAATCGTTGGTGCGCTCGCTCGAAACCATCATGATGACGCGCGGCCTGCCGTTCGAGCAGCTCTGGATGCAGAAGCGCCGCAAGACGCTCGCCGAAGACGTCGCCTTCATGAACAAGATGGTCGACGAGATCATCGCCGAGCGCCGCAAGAGCTCGGACGGGATCGACGACAAGAAGGACATGCTGGCTGCGATGATGACCGGCGTCGACCGTGCGACCGGCGAGCAGCTCGACGACGTCAACATCCGCTACCAGATCAATACGTTCCTGATCGCGGGGCACGAGACCACCAGCGGCCTGCTGTCCTACACGCTCTATGCACTGCTCAAGCATCCGGACATTCTCAAGAAGGCCTATGACGAGGTCGATCGCGTCTTTGGCCCGGATGTCAATGCGAAGCCCTCCTACCAGCAGGTAACGCAGCTCACCTACATCACGCAGATCCTGAAAGAGGCGCTGCGGCTGTGGCCCCCGGCGCCGGCCTACGGCATCTCGCCGCTCCAGGACGAGACTATCGGCGGCGGCAAGTACAAGCTCAGGAAAGGCACGTTCACCACCATTCTGGTGACTGCGCTGCACCGCGATCCCCCGGTATGGGGACCGAACCCGGATGCGTTCGATCCCGAAAACTTCAGCCGCGAGGCGGAAGCCAAGCGGCCGATCAATGCCTGGAAGCCGTTCGGCAACGGCCAGCGCGCCTGCATTGGGCGTGGCTTTGCTATGCATGAAGCTGCACTCGCACTCGGCATGATCCTTCAGCGCTTCAAGCTGATTGATCATCAGCGCTACCAGATGCACCTGAAAGAGACGCTGACGATCAAGCCGGAAGGCTTCAAGATCAAGGTGCGTCCGCGCGCCGATCGCGAGCGCGGCGCCTATGGGGGGCCCGCCGCGGTTGCGTCGTCGACGCCAAAAGCGCAGCGCCAAGCCACCACGCGGCCTGGCCACAACACGCCGATGCTGGTGCTCTACGGCTCCAATCTCGGCACTGCCGAGGAACTCGCGACGCGCATGGCAGACCTCGCCGAGATCAACGGCTTTGCCGTGCATCTCGGGCCTCTCGATGATTACGTCGGCAAGCTGCCGCAAGAGGGCGGCGTGCTGATCATCTGCGCCTCCTATAACGGCGCGCCGCCCGATAATGCGACACAATTCGTCAAGTGGCTTGGCAGCGACTTGTCGAAGGATGCCTTTGCTGGCGTGCGCTACGCCGTCTTCGGTTGCGGCAACAGCGACTGGGCTGCCACCTATCAGTCGGTACCGCGCTTCATCGATGGGCAATTGTCGGCCCATGGTGCGCGCGCGGTGTATCCGCGCGGCGAGGGCGACGCACGCAGCGATCTCGACGGGCAGTTCCAGAAATGGTTTCCGGCGGCGGCCGAGGTCGCAACCAAGGAATTCGGCATCGACTGGAATTTCACCCGCACCGCCGAGGACGATCCGCTCTACGCGATCGAGCCCGTTGCAGTGACCGCCGTCAACACCATCGTCGCTCAGGGCGGCGCGGTGGCGATGAAGGTGCTGGTCAACGACGAGCTTCAGAACAAGAGCGGGCCCAATCCGTCGGAACGCTCGACGCGCCACATCGAGGTGGAATTGCCATCCACTGTCACCTACCGCGTCGGAGACCATCTGAGCGTCGTTCCGCGCAACGATCCGACCTTGGTGGACTCGATTGCCCGCCGCTTCGGCTTCCTGCCGGCGGACCAGATCAGGTTGCATGTCGCGGAAGGCCGCCGTGCGCAACTGCCGGTCGGCGAGGCCGTGTCGGTCGGTCGTCTGCTCAGCGAGTTCGTCGAGCTACAGCAGGTCGCGACGCGCAAGCAGATCCAGATCATGGCGGAGCACACCCGATGCCCCGTCACCAAGCCGAAGCTGTTGGCCTTTGTTGGCGAGGAAGCCGAGCCGCTGGAGCGCTACCGCAGCGAAGTTCTGGCCAGGCGCAAATCGGTGTTCGACCTCCTGCTCGAATATCCAGCCTGCGAATTGCCGTTTCACGTCTATCTGGAAATGCTCTCGCTGCTGGCGCCGCGGTACTACTCCATCTCCTCCTCGCCGTCGGTCGATCCCGCGCGTTGCAGCGTCACGGTCGGTGTGGTCGAAGGGCCGGCCGCGTCGGGGCGCGGTATCTACAAGGGCATCTGCTCGAATTATCTCGCCAACCGCCGTGCGGGCGATGTGATCTACGCGACCGTACGCGAGACCAAGGCGGGCTTCCGGCTGCCGGACGATTCGTCCGTGCCGATCATCATGATCGGACCGGGCACTGGCCTTGCGCCGTTCCGCGGCTTCCTACAGGAGCGCGCCGCGCGCAAGGCAAGGGGGGATGTCCTCGGGCCGGCCATGCTGTTCTTCGGCTGCCGCCATCCCGATCAGGATTTTCTCTACGCCGAGGAGCTGAAGGCGCTCGCGGCGGCCGGCATCACCGAGCTGTTCACGGCGTTCTCGCGCGCGGACGGACCGAAGAGCTATGTGCAGCATGTGCTCGCTACGCAGAAGGAGAAGGTCTGGTCGCTGATCCAGCAAGGTGCGATCATCTATGTCTGTGGCGACGGCGGCAAGATGGAGCCCGGCGTGAAGGCGGCGCTGGTCGCCATCCATCGCGAGAAAAGCGGCAGCGACGCCGCTGCCGGTGCACGCTGGATCGACGAGATGGGCGCGAAGAACCGGTATGTGCTCGACGTCTGGGCAGGAGGGTAGCCGCGGCCCCAGTGCCGTAGCCTGGACGGAACGTAGCGAAATCCGGGTGTCTTTCCGAGATGAGCGTTCCCCGGATTGCGCTTCGATCCATCCGAGCGACGAACTAATCGTGCTAAAGCACTCCCATGATTCCCTGGGAAAAGATCGATACCGCCAAAATCCCCGGCTCGGACGAAGAGCTCCGCCTGATGCGGCGGGGCAAGGAATTTTCGATCAAGCTCGGCACCAACGAGCTGATGAACAATCGCCTTTCGGGCTCCGAAGCTGCGCTTGCGACGCTTGCGGCGAAGCAGATAGAGCACACAGCGAAGCCTGTCGTTCTCATCGGGGGCCTCGGCATGGGCTTTACGCTGCGCGCGGCGCTTGCCGTGCTCGGATCAAAGGCCAGGATCGTGGTCTCCGAGCTCGTGCCGGCGGTGGTGAGCTGGGCGCGAGGCCCGATGGCGGAAGTCTTCGGCGACAGCCTCGATGATCCCAGGGTGACCATCCGCGAGATCGACGTGGCCGAGATCATCCGGGCGAAGCGGTCTGCCTTCGATGCCATTCTCCTCGACGTCGACAACGGGCCGGAAGGGTTGACCCGGAAGGGTAACGACGCGCTCTACAGTGCGAGCGGGTTGGGGACGGCAAAGAATGCGTTGCGGCCGGGCGGTGTGCTCGCTGTCTGGTCTTCGGGACCCAACCCGGCGTTCACCAGGCGTCTTCGGACTGCCGGCTTTGCGGTGAACGAGGTCAATGTCCGCGCCACCGGACGAGGCGGCGGTGCGCGCCACGTGATCTGGATCGCAAAGAAGAGCTAGGCAGCCTGGGCCGCAGCGCTATGCGCGTGCTCGTCGATGGCGTCGATGATCTGAGGCCAGAACCGCATCGGCAAGGCATGGCCCATGCCTTCGATCATCAGCAGCTTCGCGTTCGGGATTGACGCTGCGGTGTCCTTGCCGCCTTCGGGGCGGACCAGTGGATCGACGGTGCCGTGAATGACCAATGTCGGTGCCTTCACCGCGTGCAGCCGCTCCTTCCGGCTCCCGGACGCCAGCACGGCGCGGAGCTGGCGGCCGACGCCGGCCGGATTGAGTCCACGCGCGAACACGCGCTCGGCGCGGCCCGGGTCTAGCGCTTCCTCTTCCGGAAAATGCCCGGCGCGCAGCACTTTCCAGGTCTGGCCGAAGCGGACAATGAACTCCTCCTTGCTGCGCGGCGGCGGCGCCATCAGCATCGCGGCGGCCTCGCGTGTCGGCGGCGGCACGCGCGGATTACCCGTGGTCGACATGATCGAGGTCAGCGAGCGTACGCGGTGCGGAAACGACAGTGTCACCTCCTGCGCGATCATGCCGCCCATGGAGGCCCCGACGAGGTGCGCCGACTTGATGCCGAGCGCGTCCATCAATCCGATTGTGTCCTTCGCCATGTCGATCAGCTTGTATGTCGCGGCCACGGGTATCCTGAAGAGGCGCAGCTTCAGCAGTTCGAGCGGCGTCAGCCGTTTGCCGCCCGTGAGATGGCTCGACTTGCCGATGTCGCGATTGTCGAAGCGGATCACGCGGAAGCCGCGCGCGGCAAGCTGCTCGCAGAACGCATCGTCCCAGTGGATCATCTGCGCCCCGAGCCCCATGATCAGCAGCAATGGCTCGGCATTGTCGTTGCCGAAAATCTCGTAGCAGATGTCGATTCCGTTGGCGCGGACGGTCTGGGGCGGCTGATGAGCGGTCACGGGTCCCTCCTGCTGATCGATGCTGTATCGCACGGTTTCGTCCCGCGAAGAAGCGGCCTCGCGACGCTGCGCCACTGCTTGCCGGTTGACCGGCCCCGCGCAACGGTGTGGTATGGTGAGATAAGAAGGGTGCAAAGCCCTCCACATCGGGAGGATGCTGATGACCGACAAGATCACCGATCCAGTCGCCTTGTGGCAGAAGATGGTTGGCGAGATGGAGAAGGGTTTCAACTCCTTCGCCACCAAGGCGATGGAGACGCCAGAATTCTCGCAAACCGTGAACCGCGCCGGCGGGGTTGCTGCAGGTGCTCAGAAGCAGTTCGGCGATCTCATGGAGAAGTACCTGCTCTCCATGAACCTGCCGAGCCGCGAGCAGATGACCGGCATCGCGGAGCGGCTCCAGTCGATCGAAGGCCAACTCGGCGAGATCAAGTCGATGATAAGCCAGATGTCGGCCAATTCGGGCGCGCAGCAACCAGGCGCCGCGCCACGGCCGCCGCGCACCAAACGTCCGCCGTCCGAAGGCGGAGGGCGGGAATGAATGCGACAGCAGGACTTGATTTCGCCGCGATACCCGAGCGCATCCAGTCTGAAGTGCAGCGCGCAATCATGCGCAGTATCAAAGGCGTCGAATACTTCTCGACGTCCGGCCCTACGCTCGGCTCGACGCCAAAGGACGTGCTGCATTCGCGCGGCACAATGAGCCTGTATCACTACCGGCCGATGTCGGACGAAATTTACCGCGTGCCGGTCCTGATTGTGATGGCCACCACCAATCGAGGTTACATTCTCGACCTCGTGCCAGGGCAAAGCTTCATCGAGTTCCTGCTCAGGCGCGGCTACGACGTCTACATGCTGGACTGGAGCGCCCCGCGGCCGGAGGAGAAGAGCCTGCGCATGGACGACTATGTCCTCGACTTCATCCCGGATTGCGTCCGCCGCGTGCAGGCCGATTCCGGCGAGCAGGACGTCTCCGTCATCGGCTATTGCTTCGGCGGCGTACTGTCGCTGCTCTACGGCTCGATCCACAAGGGCGGGCCGATGAAGAACCTCATCTGCTTCACCACGCCGATCGACTTCCGCGAGATGAAGCTGTTCTCGAACTTCTCCGACCGCCGCTATTTCGACGTCGACCGTCTCGTTGACAGCGTCGGCAACGTGCCGCCGGAAATGATCCTGTCCTCGTTCGAGATGCTGCGCCCGGCGTCGCGCACCGCGAGTCAGATTCAGCTGTGGGAGAACATCTGGAACGACGAGTTCGTCAAGTCGTACCGTATGTTCGACCGCTGGGCGACCGACACGCTGCCGCTCGCCGGGGAGTATTTCCGCGCGATCACCAAGGACCTGATGTGGGACAACAAGCTGTTCAACGACACCATGTCGGTCGGCGGCCGCGCGGCGAAGCTGGAGGACATCAAGGTGCCGATCCTGCACGCGGTCGCGGAGCACGATCACATCGTGCCGTATGAAGCCGCAAAGCACCTGATCGCCAAGATCGGCTCGACGGACAAGGAAGAGGTGATCCTGAAGGGCGGTCACGTCTCTCTGGTGGCGGGCGCCAACGCAGTGAAGCGGCTGTGGCCGAAACTGGATTCCTGGCTGGGGAAGAGATCGACATGAGTGAACAGCGTTCCTATCCGCGTCACGTCAAGACCGATGCCGGCGATGTCGAGATCCGCCTGATGTCGCCTGCAGACGAGGCCGCGGTGCTCGCTTTCGGCAAGAGCCTGCCGACCCACGATTTGCTGTTCCTGCCGCGCAACATCAGCGAGCCCAAGGTGCTGTCGGCCTGGGTCAAGGAGATCGAGCGCGGCGCGATTCAAAGCCTGCTCGCGGTGAGAGAGGGCAGGGTCGTCGGTTGCGGCACACTGGTGCGCGATCCCCACTCCTGGTCGCCCCACGTCGGTGAGATCCGCATGGTGGTTTCGCCCGAGGTCCGCGGGAAAGGGGTGGGGAAGGCGCTATCGCAGGAGACATTTGCGCTCGCTTTTGGGGCTGGCCTGGAAAAGTTGTCGGTCCAGATGACGGTCGACCAACAGGCGGCGATCGCTCTCTTCGAAAGTCTCGGCTTCAAGGCCGAGGCGTTGCTGCGCGATCATGTCCGAGATGTCGGCGGCAAGACCCACGACATCGTCGTGCTGGGCCACAACATCGCACAGGTCCAGGCTCAACTGGAGGCCTACGGGCTGCCAGGCGCTGTCCAGCAATAGCGAGGCGCGGTTGCGCACGGAAAGTGTCTGCCGCCGGGCGCGCCTTCCCGCCGCCGGCGAGCCGACATTGGCGCCGGAGGCATCGCGCTGCCTTTCATTAAGGCTTCTCACACTTTCGTGATACCGCGGTGCAGCATTAATGTTGCATCGCACAATTAACTATGCCATATAGGGCATGCCCCGGGCCAATCCGGACGGGGTGAGCCATAGCTCAGACGATTGAGGATGGAGAGAACCCCATGACCACCGAAACCAACGCCGCTTTCGACAGCTTCAAGGACGCTTTCAAGAACATCCAGAACCTGGAAGTTCCCGAGGCCGCCCGCGAGTTCGTCAAGAAGACCGCCAACACTGCGAAGGACCGTGCCGCCGAGGTGTTCGCAGGCTCCGAGCGCGTGACCGCTGCCGTCGAGAACGCGGTAACCGAGTCCGTCACTGAAGCCGGCAAGATCAGCCGCAACATCCAGCAGGCGATCTACGAGGACGCAGAGGCATTCTTCTCGGGCATCGACAAGCTCGCGTCTGCCAAGTCGTTCAGCGAGGCCGTCGAGATCCAGTCGGGTCTGCTCCGCGCCCGCGGCGAAGCGTTCGTCTCGCGCGCCAAGGCGACCGCCGACTATTTCGGCCAGCTCGCTGCCAACGGTGCGAAGTCCGCTCAGGACAATTTCGCCAAGGTCTACAACAAGACCGCCTGATCCGGCGCTGACGATAAACTGAGGTTGAGGCCCGCTTCGGCGGGCCTTTTGTTTGCGCCGCAGCCGTCAGCGCGAGGAACCTTGCGCCGAGGCAATCCAGAGTGTCAGGGAAAGATTCTGGATTGCTTCGCTTCGCTCGCAATGATGAGTAGGGTGGTGCGATCATGATACAACCTGCCACCTCTTCCTTCGTCACTCCCGGCGATGCCGAACGTGCAGCCGAGCTTCGCCGTGTGAAAGCGCTGGCGACGCTGGTGCTGGTCTCGACGTTGGCATTGTTCGTGGTCGCAAAGTGGCTGCTGCCCGTGCATCCCGTGTTCGGCTTCATCGCAGCCTTCGCGGAAGCCGCGACCATCGGCGGCCTCGCCGACTGGTATGCCGTGGTCGCGCTGTTCAAGCGACCGCTCGGACTGCCTATCCCCCACACTGCGATCATTCAGAGTAATCAGGCCCGTATCGCCGACAAGCTCGGCGAATTCATCGAGGTGCATTTCCTGGAAGCCGGACCGGTTGAAGCCAAACTGAAAGAAATCGATTTCGGCTCCTTCGTCGCGGACTGGCTACGCGACCGCAAGCGCAGCGATGATCTGGCGCGTTTCGCGTTGCGCCTACTGCCGGAGGCCTTCTCCGCGACCGAAAGCTCCGGCCTGATGACATTCATCATCCGCCGCATGTCATCGCAGCTGCAGGCCATCGATCTTGCGCCGCTCGCCGCCGGCACGCTACGCGGCTTCGTCGCAGAGAGACGACATCAGATCCTGTTCGATGATCTCCTGCGCGTGATGCACGAGACGCTGAATCAGAAAGACACGATGGCGATGATCCGCGAGAAAGTGCGCGCGGAACTGCCGACCTTGCTGCGGCTGTATCGCGCCGACAAGTTTCTGGTGAACAAGATCGTGGCGTCCGCGACGGCGTTCTTCAATGAGGTGCGCAGCGATCCCGAGCATCCGTTTCGCGGTGAGTTTGATCGCATGGTGCTAGGCTTCGTCGACCGGCTCGGTACCGATCAGGCCTATATCGACCGCATCGACGGCTTAAAGCGCGATCTGCTCGCACGTCCCGAGCTTGCCGATCTCGCCCGCACCATCTGGGCCAACACGCGTTCGTTCATCGAGCGTAGCGCAAGCGGCGAGACGCAGGTGCTGCAACATCATCTCGCCGGCATGTTCGTCGCGGCGGGTGAGGCGCTCGCCGGCGACGCCGAACTGCGCGGCGAGATCAACAAGGGCCTGGTGACGGTGCTGCGCAGCTTTGTCGCCGACCAGAAGAGGGGTGTCTCCAGCTTCATCTCCGATCAGGTCAAGGCTTGGAACATGAAGCAGCTGATTTCGCTGATCGAAATCAATATCGGCCGCGATCTGCAGTACATCCGCTTCAACGGTTCGCTGATCGGCGGCCTCGCAGGGCTTGCGCTGTACTCCGTAGAATCCCTGCTTCGATGGTTGTGACTTTTGCGTCACGGCCGTTAGCATTGACGCGCGGAGCTATTGTCGCCCCGCGTCTCTCCGGCTTGAATGCCGGAACCGGCCGCCTAGCTGATTCATGTTGCGCTGCGGAACGATCAAGAAGCCGGGGAGTTGGAATTCATTCGCCTTTTCCGGTTTTTCCACCCGGTGATCCTTCCAGCAATTCTTTCAAGGGACCATTGATGACCGCTTCCGCCCAGCCGCTGCGTCCGCCGTCCCGTACCCTGATGTTTCTGGAAGGGCGCGCGATCCACGAGTTCGGTGCCTTCCTCAGCGCGCTGCCGCTGCTGAGTCTTGCGCCGAGCGGCGATGGGCACCCCGTGCTGGTGCTGCCGGGCCTCGTCGCCTCCGATGGGTCCACGCGCGCGCTGCGCACGTTTCTGACCAGCAAGGGATACGCGGTGAGCGGTTGGGGACAGGGCCGCAACTACGGCCTCCGTCCGGGCGTTCAGGACGCGATGGTCGATCTGGTGCACGAGCTCAGCGACACGCATGGCCGCAAGATCAGCCTGGTCGGCTGGAGCCTCGGCGGCCTCTATGCTCGCCAGCTCGCGAAGATGGCGCCCGATCGCGTGCGCCAGGTCATCACGCTCGGGAGCCCCTTTGCCGGTCATCCGCGCTCGACAAATGCCTGGCGCGTCTACGAATGGGCGAGCGGACGGAAGTCCGACGAGGTCGATCCGCAGTTCGGCGGCGAGCTCGCCGTGCCGCCGCCGGTGCCGACCACCGCCATCTTCAGCCGCACTGACGGCGTCTGCGCTTGGCAGGGCTGCATGGAGAAGGCGGGGGCGCAGACCGAGAGCATCGAGGTCGAGAGCAGCCATTGCGGCATGGGCCATCATCCCGCCGTCGTCTACGCCGTGGCCGACCGGCTCGCACAGAAGGAAGGCCAGTGGCGGCCGTTCGATCGCAGCGGCTGGCGCAGCCTCGCCTATCCTGACCCGCACAGATAGCCGAACCCTGCATGGTTCGAGACGCGCGGCGTTGCCGCGCTCCTGACCATGAGGGTTAAGCGTGGTGACGCCCCCACGGGGATTGGACCTCATCCCGAGGAGGCGAGAGGCGCCGTCTTGAAGGATGCAGCCCGGCGTTCGCATTGTCGCTCCCATCCATTGTCGCGCCCGCACCAAACGCGCTATGCCTCGCGCATGGCGCATCCGCTCTCCCGCATCATCGACCAGCTCAAGCGCGAGCCGTCGCGCACCGGATCCATCGTCATCACCGTGTTCGGGGATGCCATCGTGCCGCGCGGTGGTTCGGTGTGGCTCGGCACGCTGCTGGAGTTCTTCGAGGGTCTCGACATCGACAGCGGTGTCGTGCGTACCGCGATGTCGCGCCTCGCGGCCGATGGCTGGCTGACGCGCGAAAAGGTCGGTCGCAACAGTTTTTACCGTCTCGCCGAGAAAGGCCGCCAGACGTTCGAGGCGGCGACGCGTCACATCTATGATCCGCCGCCGTCTGAGTGGACCGGCCGCTTCGAGTTGCTGCTGATCGGCAATGGTGAGGATCGCGACGCCTCGCGCGAGGCACTCCGCAACGCCGGGTTCGGAAGTCCGCTGCCGGGCGTCTGGGTCGCACCGTCAGGTGTGCTGGTGCCGGACGAAGCGGCGGGGGCCATCCGTCTCGAAGTTTCGGCTGAAGATGACAGCGGCCGCCGCCTGCTGAGCGCAAGCTGGCCGCTGCAACGCACCGCGGACGCCTATCTCAAATTCATGAAGACGTTCAAACCGCTGCGCGCCGCGCTCGCGCGCGGTACGGACTTGTCGGAGCCCGACGCCTTTACGGCGCGGATCCTGCTGATCCACTACTATCGCCGAGTCGTACTGCGCGACCCGCTGCTGCCGGAGAGCCTGCTGCCGGCGGATTGGCCGGGCCGGGCCGCCCGTGAACTCTGCGGCGAGATCTATCGCGGGCTCCTTGCTCCATCGGAGCAATGGCTCGACGGTCATGGAACCAACGAGAAGGGGCCGCTTCCGGCGGCCCGGAAGCTTCTGGAACGGAGGTTTGCCTGATCATATGTTACAGAAATATCTTGCATGAGAAGAATTTCGTTATATATTGCGTTCCAATAAATCGGGAGAATGCGCATGTATACCCAGGCGCTCAACACGGCCGAGAGCGACGATCGCGCTCTTGAGGACGCCGCCAAGGCTGCGCAGTTCCAGGCCCGGATCGACGCCGAGGAACGCATCGAGCCGAACGACTGGATGCCGGCGGCCTATCGCAAAACCCTCACCCGGCAGATCTCCCAGCACGCACACTCCGAAATCGTAGGCATGCTGCCAGAGGGCAACTGGATCACGCGTGCGCCGACGCTGCGCCGCAAGGCCGCGCTGCTCGCCAAGGTTCAGGACGAGTGTGGCCACGGGCTTTATCTTTACGCCGCTGCCGAGACGCTAGGCGCTTCGCGCGAAGAGCTGGTTGACGCCATGCTTGCGGGCAAGGCCAAGTATTCCTCGATCTTCAATTACCCGACGCTGACCTGGGCCGACATCGGCACCATCGGCTGGCTTGTCGACGGCGCGGCGATCATGAACCAGATCCCGCTGTGCCGCTGCTCCTACGGCCCCTATGCGCGCGCCATGATCCGCGTTTGCAAGGAGGAGTCCTTCCATCAGCGCCAGGGCTACGAGATCATGCTGACGTTGTGCCGCGGCTCGGACGAGCAGAAGGCGATGGCGCAGGACGCGCTGAACCGGTGGTGGTGGCCAGTGCTGATGATGTTCGGCCCGCCCGATGCCGCGAGCCAGCACAGTGACACCTCGACGAGATGGAAGATCAAGCGCTTCTCCAACGACGAGCTGCGCCAGAAGTTCGTCGATGCCACCGTGCCGCAGGCGCAATATCTCGGTCTCAGCATTCCCGATCCGGGCATGATTCAGGATGCCGACGGGCACTGGCGCTACAGCCAGATCGATTGGACCGAGTTCAAGCAGGTGCTTGCGGGAAACGGCCCGTGCAACCGCGACCGCATGGCCGCGCGCCGCAAGGCGCATGAGGATGGCGCCTGGGTGCGTGAGGCAGCCGCCGCCTATGCCGCCAAGCGTGGGCAGCGTCAGAGCGCGCAAGCTGCCGAATAGGGAGATCAATATGGCCACGCCGAACACGCCGCTGTGGGAAGTCTTCATTCGCAGCCGCAATGGGCTTGCGCACAAGCATGTGGGATCGCTGCATGCCAGCGACACCACCATGGCCCTGCAGGCCGCTCGCGACATCTACACCCGCCGCGGCGAAGGCCTGTCGATCTGGGTCGTGCCTTCGAGCGCGATCACCGCGAGCGATCCTGCCGAGAAGGGCATGATGTTCGAGCCGGCGGAATCGAAGATCTACCGGCATCCGACGTTCTACGAGGTGCCGGAAGAAGTGGGGCACATGTAATGGCGGTCGCCAACATCCAGGTCTCCGAAACGCCGCTGGTGCTCTACGTGCTGCGCCGCGCCGACGATGCGCTGATCCTCGGTCACCGGCTCTCCGAATGGTGCGGGCACGCGCCAATGCTGGAAGAGGACATGGCGCTCTCCAACATCGCGCTCGACCTGATCGGCCAGGCGCGGGAGCTGTATAGCTACGCCGCCAAGGTCGAAGGCAAGGACAACGACGAGGACAAGCTCGCATACTTGCGCGACGTACGGCAGTATCGCAATCTGCTGCTGGTCGAGCAGCCGAATGGCGATTTCGCGCAGACGCTGGTGCGGCAGCTGTTCTACTCCGGCTTTGCCGACCTCTATTGGCGTGCGATGATGGGCTCGGGCGACGCGACGCTGGCGGCGATCGCCGCGAAGTCGGAGAAAGAGAGCGCATATCACCTGCGCCACGCCTCGGAATGGATCATCCGGCTCGGCGACGGCACTGAGGAGAGCCATCGACGGGCACAAGCCGCGATCGATCAGCTCTGGGCGTTCACCGGCGAGATGTTTGCGGTCGACGACGGCGAGCGGCACCTGATCGATGCCGGCGTCGCCATAGATCCGGCGAGCTTGCGCGGTCGCTGGTTTGCGGCGCTGTCCGACGTCGTCGGCGAAGCCACGCTCGAACTGCCCCAGAACGACTGGATGCAGCAAGGTGGTCGGTCCGGCCGGCACAGCGAGCATCTCGGCCATCTCCTGTCCGAATTGCAATCGATGCAGCGCACCTTCCCGGGGCTGACATGGTGACGATGCTGGAGCGCGACAGCGAGCTGCGCCGGCGGGCTTGGGACGCTGCGGCAAGCGTCGTAGACCCCGAAATTCCGGTGCTGACCATCGCCGATCTTGGCGTACTGCGCGATGTGTTATTGGACGGCGATCGTGTCGAGGTCGCGATCACTCCGACGTATTCGGGCTGCCCGGCCATGAACATGATTGCGCTCGAAATCGAGCTCGCGCTGGAGCGCGCCGGCTTCCGTCACCCAAAGGTGCGCACCGTGCTGTCGCCGGCCTGGACGACCGACTGGATGAGCGAGGACGGCCGCCGCAAGCTGCGCGCCTACGGCATCGCGCCGCCGCAAGCATCGAGCTCCCGCCGTGCGCTGTTCGGCGCGCAGGCGGTGGCGTGCCCGCAGTGTGGCTCAGACCAGACCGAACTGCTGTCCGAATTCGGATCCACCTCCTGCAAGGCGCTCTGGCGCTGCAAGTCCTGTCGTGAACCCTTCGACTATTTCAAGTGTCATTGAGAGACGCACGATGCCAACCCGATTGTCATGGCGAGGAGTTCTTGCGGCGAAGCAATCCGGACTGCTTCCATGGAGAATTTCTGGATTGCTTCGCTGCGCCTGCAATGACGGCGGAAGGACTGATCGAGGGCGCCCGTAATGTCCGCAGCTGCACCGCGCTTTCACCGTCTGGCCGTAAACGATCTCCGCCGCGAGGCATCGAACGCCATTTCGATGACCTTCGCCATCCCGGACGAACTTGCCGACGACTACGCCTTCACGCCCGGCCAGTACCTTACGCTCCGCACCTCGCTCGACGGCGAGGAGGTGCGTCGCTCCTATTCGATCTGCTCCGGCCCTGACGACGGTGAGATCCGTATCGCGGTGAAGAAGGTCGATGGGGGTGCATTTTCGAGCTGGGCGGCGGACGAACTGAAGTGCGGCGACCAGCTCGACGTAATGACGCCGACCGGCCGCTTCGGCGTGGTTCCCCCGGCAGAACGCGCGCGCATCCATGTCGGTTTTGCCGCAGGATCCGGCATCACGCCGATCCTGTCGATCGTGAAGGGCGTGCTGGCGCGCGAGCCGGACAGCCGATTCTTCCTGTTCTACGGCAACCGCACCACCGATAACATCATGTTCCTCGAAGCGCTCGAGGAGCTGAAGGACCGCTTCATCGATCGTCTCTCGATCTTCCACGTCATCTCCGGCGAGGAGCAGGACATCCCGATCCTGCATGGCCGGCTCGACGGGGAAAAGGTGAGGGTGCTGCTGCGTTCGCTGGTGCCGGCGGAGGATGTCGATCACGTCTTCATTTGCGGCCCCCTTGGCATGAGTGAGGAGATCGAGGCGACCTGCCGCAATCTCGGCATCACGGATGAACGCATCCACGTCGAGCGCTTCGTCTCGGAATTCGGCGGCAAGCCGCGGCCGAAGAAGGCCGTTGCTCCCGATGCGCCGCCGAAGGCGATCGCTTCCCTCATCATCGACGGCAAGCATCGCGACGTACCCGTTGCCGAGGACGAAGCCATCCTCGATGCAGCGCTCCGCGCCGGTCTCGACCTGCCCTTCGCCTGCAAGGGCGGGATGTGCTCGACCTGCCGCGCCAAGCTGGTGGAGGGGGAGGCGCTGATGGACCTCAACTATTCTCTGGAACCATGGGAGCTGAAGGCCGGCTTCGTCCTGACCTGCCAGGCGAAACCATCGTCCGAGCGGGTCGTGGTCGATTATGATCATGTCTGATCGGGCGGATCGGACCCCATGAATGCAAATGCGTCGCATTATTTGACAGTGCCAGCCATCCAGCAGAACATCATCTTTAAGAACTTGGCCGGGAGAAGCTCGTGAACGTCAAAGCCGCCCTGTCACCCGAGGATATTGCCCGCGCTTGCGCTGACGCCATGTGGGCAGAGGACGATGCCTCGAAGGGACTCGGCATGGAGATCGTCGAGATCGGCCCGGGCTTTGCAACGCTCGCGATGACGGTGCGGCCGGATATGGTCAACGGCCAACGCATCGCCCATGGCGGTTTCATCTTCACGCTCGCCGATTCCGCCTTTGCGTTTGCCTGCAACTCTCACAATGAGCGCGTCGTGGCAGCGCAGGGGCAGATCACTTTCATCAAGCCGGGCAGGCTGGACGACCGGCTCATTGCGAACGCGCGGGAGGTCACCCGCGGCGGCCGCTCCGGCATCTATGACGTGCGCGTGACCGTGGGCGACACTGTCATAGCGGAATTCCGCGGACATTCGCGCGTCGTTCCCGGCACGTGGCTGCCGACGCAAGATCAGTAAGAGCAAAGAAGAGAATAAATCAATGTGGGGAAACAAGGATGGCTCTGACGAGGCTCAAGGAAGGTGCCACTACCTATAGCGCCGAGATGGATGCATATGAGCGCGCCTCGCGCGACGAGATCATGGCGCTGCAGAAGCAGCGGCTGGCTTGGTCGCTGAAGCACGCCTACGACAACGTCACGCATTATCGCAACGCCTTCGACAAGGCCGGTGTGCATCCGTCCGACTTCCGCGAACTGTCGGATCTCGCGAAATTTCCGTTCACCGCGAAGACGGACCTGCGCGACAACTATCCTTTCGACATGTTCGCCGTGCCGCGCGAAAAGCTGGTGCGCGTGCATGCCTCGTCAGGCACGACGGGCAAGCCGATCGTCGTGGGTTACACCCAGCGTGATATCGACACATGGTCGGAAGTCATGGCGCGCTCGATCCGCGCCGCCGGCGGGCGCACCGGGATGATCATCCACAACGCCTACGGCTACGGGCTCTTCACCGGCGGCTTGGGGGTGCATTACGGCGCCGAGAAGCTCGGCTGCACCGTGGTGCCGATCTCCGGCGGCATGACCGAGCGACAGGTGCAGCTCATCAACGACTTCCGCCCTGACATCATCACGGTGACGCCGAGCTACATGCTTGCGATCCTCGACGAGTTCAAGCGCCAGAAGCTCGACCCGCGCCAGTGCTCGCTCAAGGTCGGCATCTTCGGGGCCGAGCCCTGGACCAATGCGATGCGCGGCGAGATCGAGGACGCCTTCGACATGGACGCGACCGACATCTACGGTCTCTCCGAGGTGATCGGGCCCGGCGTCGCGCAGGAATGCATCGAGACCAAGGACGGCCTGCACATCTGGGAGGACCATTTCTACCCGGAGGTGATCGACCCCGAATCCGGCGCGGTGCTGCCGGATGGAGAGAAGGGCGAGGTGGTGTTCACCTCACTCACAAAGGAAGCCTTTCCAGTGATCCGCTATCGCACCCGCGACTTGACGCGGCTTTTGCCCGGCACGGCGCGGCCCGGGATGCGGCGGATGGAGAAGGTGACCGGCCGCTCCGACGACATGATCATCCTGCGCGGCGTCAACCTGTTTCCGACCCAGATCGAGGAAGTGTTGCTTGCGACCGACTGGTGCGGTGGGCACTTCATCCTGGAACTGACCCGCGAAGGCCGCATGGACGAACTGACCATCATCGCGGAGGCGCGGCCCGAAAGCTGGGACGGCCGGGGTCTTCTCGACCATGCCGATCGGATCTCGACCCACATCAAGAACACGATTGGGATCAGCTCGAAGGTGCAGGTGGTTGCGCCCGCCACTCTGGAACGCTCGCTCGGCAAGGCCAAGCGGCTCTACGACAAGCGGCCGAAGGATTGACTGGACGGATTGACTTGGTGACGCCCAAAGGCGACAAGGCCCGCGAGAAATCGCGGGTTTTCGATGTCACCAGCTGATACCAAAACGGTCGAGGCACGCTGTGTGCGCCTCAACGCCAAGGCTGAGAACGCGGCAGCGCTCTCGCCGGTGGTCGAGCGCAGGACGCTCACGCGCGGCCCGTGCGACCTGCTAATCGAGGTCAAAGCCGCAGCCGTCAATCCATCCGACGTCAAGGCCGCGACCGGGCTGATGCCCTATGCCGTGTTCCCGCGCACACCGGGCCGCGACTATGCCGGCGTGGTGATCGACGGGCCGGCCGGAACAGTCGGTCGCGAGGTGTTCGGCTCGTCCGGCGATCTCGGCATCCGTCGTGACGGCACGCATGCGAGTCATCTCGTGGTCGAAGCCGATGCGGTCGTTGAGAAGCCCATGTCCGTGTCCTGGGAAGAGGCCGCCGGGATCGGCGTGCCGTTTGTCACCGCGATGGAAGGCTTTCGCCGCGCAGGCGTGCCGAACAGCGGCGAGACCGTGCTGGTGATGGGTGTCAACGGCAAGGTCGGCCAGGCCGCAGTGCAGATCGCGACCTGGAAGGGTGCGCGCGTCATCGGCGTGGTGCGCAAGGCGGAAGCCTATGAAGGCCATGCCAATGCGGCCGTCGAGGTGATCGACGCCTCCACGACCGACGTGGCCCCGCGCGTGCGCGAATTGACTGGCGGGAAGGGCGCCGACATCGTCTTCAACACCGTCGGTGATCCCTATTTTCAGGCTGCGCACAAATCGCTTGGGCTTCGTGGCCGCCAGATTCTGATCGCCGCGATCGACCGCATCGTGCAGTTCAACATCCTCGAATTCTATCGCGGCCAGCACACCTATGTCGGCATCGACACGCTGGGGCTGTCGTCGGCCGCCACAGGCGCCGTGCTGCGCGACCTCGGCCCCGGCTTTGCGGGTGGCCATCTGAAGCCGTTCCCGATTAACGCGAATGCCGTCTATCCGCTCGAGAGCGCGAAGGAGGCGTACGTTGCAGTCGCGGGCTCGTCGCGGGACCGTGTGATCCTGAAGCCGTAACACACCGTCATTGCGAGCGCAGCGAAGCAATCCCGAAATGCGTCCGGGGAGACAGTCTGGATTGCGTCGTCGTTTCGCTCCTCGCAATGACGGAAGATGGCGAAAGGCCTGAGAACCCACCGATGGAATCCGTACAACTCGTCATCCTCTTCGGCATCGTTATAGGCCTGATGTACGGCGCCGTCGGTCTGCTCAGCGGCTTCTGCCTGATGAGCAGCATGCGGGGATGGTTGGCGGAGGGGGATGGGCGGCTTGTGCGGAGCTACGCGCTGGCGATTGCGGTTGCGATCGCCGCCAGCCAGTTCCTCGCCGGCGGCGGCATGGTCGACCTCAACAAGTCGATCTACCTGCAGACTTCGTTTTCACCGGCAGTACTGTTCCTGGGCGGCCTGCTGTTCGGCTACGGCATGGTGCTGTCGAATGGCTGCGGCTCGCGGGCGCTGGTCCTGCTCGGCCGCGGCAATCTCCGCTCTTTCGTCGTCGTGATCGTTCTCGCCATCGCCGCGCAGATGACGCTGAAGGGCCTGATCGCGCCGGCGCGTATCGCGCTGGTGCAAGCCTCGCAAACGACCGTCAGCGCAAATTCGCTGCCCTCCGTGCTGGTGATGCTCGGTCTCTCGGAATCACTTTCGCGCGCGCTTGCCGCCGCCGCGACCGTTGTCGCGCTGATCCTGTTCGCTTTCGCTCACCCGGCGTTTCGACGCTCGCCAGGGCAGATCGCAGCAGGTGTCATTGTGGGCCTGCTCGTCGCCGGCGGCTGGTACGTCACCGGCTACCTCGGCGCTGACGATTTCAACCCCGTCCCGGTCACCTCCCTCACCTTCATCGCGCCGATCGCCGATACCCTGCAATACGCCATGCTTTCGACCGGCCTGACGCTCAACTTCGGCGTCGCGACGGTTGTCGGCGTCTTCGGCGGTAGCTTCGCGACGGCGCTCGCAACGGGCCGCTTCAAGCTCGAAGGCTATTCCTCGCCGCGCCACATGGTGCGCTCGGGGAGCGGCGCGGCGCTGATGGGCATCGGCGGCGTGATGGCGTTCGGCTGCTCGATCGGGCAGGGCCTCACCGGCCTTTCGACGCTCGCGCTGGGGTCATTCATCGCGTTCGCCGGCATCCTGCTTGGCACGACGGCAGGCCTGCGCGGTGCACTGCGGGCTCACCCCCTCGCAGTGGCCTGACCGCGCAGCAGTCGATCGCCCAGCGTCGCAAGACCGATGCCGGTGACGATCAGTCCGGCCGCGATGGCAAGGCTGGTGTCGATCGGCTCACTCAGCAGGACCGCGGCACTGGCGATGCCGACAAGCGGCGTCGCGGTGGTCCCGAGCGACGTCGTCAGGGCCGAGATGCTCTTGTTGACCATTGACATCGCCCAATAGGCCAACGCCGTCCCGATCAGGCCCGAATACAGGAAGAGCGACACAAGCCTCCATGACCACTCGACGTGCGGCAGCCCGTCGATGATCATCGCCAGCGCCGATAGCACGGCCGTGGCCACGAGCACCTGCCAGAGCAGGAGCTGGAGCGGCGATGCGATCCAGCGATGCGCGCGGATATAGATGATGTTCGCGGCCCAGGAGATCGCGGCGAGGATGACCATCGCGGCGCCGAGCAGGACGCCTGCATTGGTCCAGTCAATCGAGGATGGATTCAGGATGACGGCAAGCCCGATCAGTCCGAGCAGAGCGCCGGCAAGCTTGGGCGCGGTCAGCGCCTCCTTTCCGAGCACGGGCGCGGCGAGTGCGACCCAGAGCGGCGTGGTGTAGCCGAGCACGATGCCCTTGCTTGCGGGCAGGAAGCGCAGGCCCGCGGCGACGAGGGTTGAGAACAGCGTCATGTGCAGCAGCGCGACGCTGAGGATCACGGGAATATCGCGTCGTTCCGGGATCACCAGATTCTTGCTCAATCCGAGGATCGTGATGAGGCCGACCAGCGCGATCCAACTTCGGATCGCCGCGGTCCATAGCGGTGGAACGAATTGCACGAGTTGCTTCGTCACCGACCAGTTCACACCCCAGGCCAGCACGACGATGAGGAAGAGGCCGACGGCCGCGCGGGATGAGAGTGAGTTCATCTCGGAGTCCTTGAAGCAGTTCACTTCGCCGGATAGCATCGTACTGGTACCTGAAAAAGTACCAGATTTGAGAATAGGAAGATGCCAGTTCTGGAAGACGTGATCTCCGCTCTGGTCGACTTGAAACGGACGGACGACGCGGGGCTGGTGACGCAGTTGACGAGCCAGCTCAGAGACCTGATCGCGAGCGGCCGTCTCGGCAAGGGGCGGGCGCTGCCGTCGAGCCGTCGGCTCGCGGGCGATCTCGGCGTCTCCCGCAACACCGTCACTCATGCGTACGAGCAGCTTGCCGCCGAGGGATATATAGAGGCGTCGCACGGCCGCCGTCCGGTGGTCACGGTCGATGGAGGCGGACGTAGGATAGGAGCGGGTGCTGCTGTGGCGCGCGAACGCTCCGGTAAGCCGCAACTGTCGCCCTGGGCCTCTAGTCTCAAGCAGACCGACTGGCCGATGTCCTATCAGGCATCACTAAGGCCGTTGCGCCCGGGGCACGGCGATTTCAGAGAGTTTCCGGACGAGGTCTGGGCGCGTTGCTTGCGCCGCAATGCGGTGCGTGCTGCCAGGCGCGAGCTCGGCCCGGTTAACCGGACGCGCCTGCGCGAGGTGCTCGCGGATTATCTGGCGACCAGCCGGGGTGTCCGGGCCACCGCAGACCAGATCATGATCCTGCCGAGCGCACAGGCTGCGTTGACCTTGATTGCCACGACCGTTGTCACGCCCGGCGATGACGTCTGGGTCGAGGATCCCGGTTATCCCGGTGCTGCGGCTGCCTTCCGGGCGTACGGTGCACGCGTGAGCGGTATCAGACTGGACGAGCAGGGTATGCAACGGATGCCGGGGCTTGCGGCACCAAAGCTGATCTTTATGACACCCTCCCATCAGCATCCGACCGGGCGGCTGATGTCGCTGTCCCGCCGCACCGAGTTTCTCGGCCTGAGCAGGCCCGGCAAGACCTGGATCGTGGAGGACGATTACGACGGCGAATTCCACTACGACAGCAGGCCGGTTCCGGCCTTGCAGGGACTCGATGCCCATGGCCGCGTGTTCTATGTCGGCACCTTCTCGAAGGCGATGACGTCGGATATCCGGCTTGGCTATCTCGTCGCGCCGCCGGCACTGGCCAACACCTTGGAGATCGCGCAGCGGCATATTGGGCTGATCGCTTCAAGTCACATCCAGGAGGCACTCGCCGAGTTCATTGCTGACGGCCATTTTCTCGCGCATCTGCGCCGGATGCGCCGGCTCTATCACGCGCGCCGCGATCACCTCGTCGAGGAACTGGAGCGACAGCTGGGCGGTATGCTCTCGATCGAAGTGCCCCCCGGAGGCATCCAACTCGTCGCCCGCCTCAAGCGCGGTCGCACTGATCAGGCGGCGGCGAAGCGGCTGGTTGCGGCAGGGGTCGAGACACGCGCCTTGTCCAGCCTGGCGCTTGGCCGGCCCCGCGATCACGGCCTGCTGCTCGGCTTTGCGGCCTGGCAGGAGTGCGAGATCAGCGCGGCCGTGCGGACGATGGCATCGTGCTTCTAGAAGGCCGCGTCAATCAATCGCCTTCGTCACGATGCGGATCTCCGATGTCAGCGTGCGGTGCACCGGGCATTTGTCGGCGATTTCCATCAGCTTCTTGCGTTGTTCTGCATCGAGGGCGCCGTCCATCGTAATGCCACGCTCGATCTGGTCGAGCATGCCATCGCGCGTTTCGCACTCCGCGCAATCCTTGGCGTAGATCTTGGAGTGCTTCAGCGTGACCGTGACGCGGTCGAGCGGCAGTGACTTGCGGTCGGCATAGAGCCGCATGGTCATGGAGGTGCAGGCGCCGAGGCCGGCAAGCAGGAAATCATAGGGACCGGGCCCGGCATCCGCGCCGCCGGCCGCAACGGGCTCGTCCGCCACCAGATGATGCGGCCCGACAGTGATGATCTGGTTGAACTTGCTCTTGCGGGTCTCCTGCACCACGACCTGGCGTGGCACTTCGGCGAGATCCATGGTTTTCGCGGGCTTTGCAGTGTCGATGTAGCGACTGGCCCAGGCGGCGATCACGTCGGCTGTGTAGAGAGCGTCAGCGGGTTTCGTCAGGAGATGATCGGCATGGTCCAGCGAGACGAAACTCTTGGAGTGCTTGGCTGCAATGAAGATCTTGGTCGCATTGTCGATGCCGACTGTGTCGTCGACAGGCGAGTGCATCACCAGCAGCGCCTTGTGCAGGCTGGTGACGTTCTTCATCAACTCGCGCTCGGCGATGTCGTCGAGAAATTCACGCCTGATCCGGAATGGGCGGCCTGCAAGCGAGACTTCCACTTCGCCGTGCGCGCGGATGTTGTCGATGTGCTCCTTGAAAAGGCCAGTGACGTGGGCGGGATCGGACGGCGCCGCAATGGTGACCACCGCCTTGGCCTCGGGGATTTGTCCTGCTGCGGCCAGGATCGCGGCACCACCGAGGCTGTGCCCGACCAGGATCGACGGAGCCCTGCGGACGCTGCGCAGATGGTCGGCCGCACGAAGGAGATCGGCGACGTTGGAGGAAAAGGTCGAGTTGGCGAAGTCGCCTTCGCTGGAGCCGAGCCCGGTGAAGTCGAAGCGCAGCACTGCGATGCCCTTGGCCGCCAGTGCGACAGAAATCCGTTTGGCCGCCAGCGTGTCCTTGCCGCAGGTGAAGCAATGAGCGAACAGCGCGAAGGCCGCGGGCTCGCCGTCGGGCAGCTCAAGCGCGGCCGAAAGCTGATGGCCGCCTTCTCCGGTGAATTGAAAGCGTTCCGTCGGCATGGGCTTCCCCCGTCCTCGCTTGAACCTAGTCGTTCGAATAGCGCTGTTCGGTCCAGGGATCGCCGCGGTTATGATAGCCGCGGACTTCCCAGAAGCCCGGCGCGTCCTCGGTCAGGAATTCGATGGCCTGGAGCCATTTTGCGCTTTTCCAGAAATAGAGGTGCGGCACGACCAGCCGAACCGGACCGCCGTGTTCCTCCGTCAGCGGCTGGCCCGACCAGCTATGGGCGAGCAGCGCATCCTCTGCAGCGAAATCCTCGAGCGCGAGGTTGGTGGTGTAACCGTCATAGGAATGCAGCACGACGAAACGAGCATCCTCGCGCGGCTGGCAGGCCGCCAGCAACTCGCGCGTGGCAAGCCCCTTCCATTCATTGTCATAGCGGGACCAGGTCGTGACGCAATGGATATCGGAGGTGAACCGCGCCTGCTTTTGCGCGATGAACTCGTCGAAGCTCCAGAACACGGGAGTTTCGATCGCGCCGTAGACGTCGAGGCGCCAGCGCTCGCGTGAGACCGGCGGTACGATGCCGAGATCGAGCACCGGCCAGTCCTTGGTAAGGTGCTGGCCGGGCGGCAGGCGCTGGGCTTCCGGACGTGTGACCTTGCCGGTGAGAAACCGGCCCTCGCGGGCCCATTTCTCCTTGGTGCGCGTCAGCTTGCTGTCGGGCGGCGCCTTGTCGTCAGCCATGGCCGTCCAGCTTCTCCGTCTCGTGTTGAAGAGGCCTACATCGCCTTTCCAAGCAGAAATGGCAACTGCCGGGGGCCTCTCACCGTGCCTTGTGACCAGGTCACCGTGCCTGCCGGATCCAGCCGGAAGTCTGGGATCCGCTTTAGCCATTCCTCCAGCGCCACCTGCATTTCCATGCGCGCCAGGTTGGAACCGACGCAACGGTGGATGCCGAGGCCAAAGGCGGCGTGGCGGTTTTCGCGTCGGTCGATCACGACTTTGTCAGCATCCGGGAACATCTTGGGGTCCCGGTTCGCGGCCGGGAAGGACAGCAGCACCATGTTGCCCGACTTGACCGGGCAACCCGAGATCGTGGTCTCCTTGACCACCTCGCGCGCCATTGTCACCGGCGAATAGGCGCGCAGCAGCTCCTCAACCGCGGTCGGGATCAGCCCTGGCTCGGCGATCAGACGTTCGCGATCGGACGGCGTCTTCGCCAGATGCCAGAGCGAGGAGCCGATCGCGCTCCAGGTGGTGTCGATGCCGGCAATCAGCAGCAGGCGCAGCGAGCCCAGCACATGGGAGTCCTCGAGCGGATTGCCGTCCTTGCCCCTGGCATTCGTCAGGTACGAGATGAGGTCGTCGGTGGGCTTGTTCTTGCGCGCTTCGATGTGGCCGCTGAAATAGGCTGTCATCTCCTGCACGGCCTGGAGCAGCTTGCTCTCGTCCTTGATGCCGAGTTCCAGGATCATGTGGATCCACTTGATGAAGAGATCGCTGTCACTCTCGGGGATGCCGAGCATGTGGGCGATGGCCCGCACCGGGATGTATTTGCTGTAGCGTGCGGCAGCGTCGACCTTGCCGTCGGCAATGAATTCGTCGATCAGCTCGTTGCAGATCGCGCGGACCCGCGGCTCGAGCTTCTTCATCGCATCAGGGGTAAATGGCGGCAGCAGCAACTGCTTGGCGGGTTTGTGCTCGGGCGGATCTGAGGTGATCGGCGGGGCTGCATTCCTGGCGACCTCCGGGCGCACATCGCGGACGATGATGCGGCGCGAGGAGAAGTGCTCGGTGTCGTTGGCGATCTCGCGCACGGCTTCATAGGTCGTCGGCAGATAGCAGCCCAGGAAGCGTTTCGTGTGCACCACGGGACTTGTGGCGCGCAGCTGGTCCCAGATCGGAAAGGGATCCTCCGTCCATTGCGGATCGGTGTGGTCGAAATCATGGACCCAGTCGGTCACGGGCGGATGGGCGGCGGGCTGGTTGACGTCGGACATGGCCGGGAAATCCCTTGGCTCGAATTCGCTGAAAGCACGCGGCTTGACAGTGGTCGCGCTACTCCTCGATCACATCGATTGCGATCTCCGGGCAGTTGGATTTCGCAAGCCAGGCCTTGTCTTCGAGCCCCGGCGGGACAATGCCGTCGCCGGCTTCGTGCGCGTTGCCGTACTCGTCAAGATCGAAAAGCTCCGGCGCGAGTGCCTTGCAGCGGGCATGGCCCTGGCATTTGTCGGGATTGACGTGAACCTTCAGTCGCTCTGCCATCGCGGCTTCCTTGGTCGTGTGCGCAGGGCCCAAAGGGCAGCGCGTTTCCTCGTCTTACTTCTATTCTTAAGTTATATCCTATTACATTCGCGGCGGACTTCCCCTGTCAAGCGCAAACTTATAGGCTTCGCCGCGACATGCGTTCACAACTCGCCCGCAAGCCCGACAAGACCTACCACCACGGCGATCTTCGCGATGCGCTGATCAAGGCCGCGCTACGCGAGGCGGAGCAGGGCGGTGCCGAGGCGATCAGCATCAAGGCGCTTGCCAAGAAGCTCGGCGTCTCGCAGCCGGCACCATACCGGCATTTTGCCGACCGCGAGGCTTTGATCGCGGCGATCACTGCGGAGGCGTTTCGGCAATTCTCGGCACTTCTGCGCGAGGCGATGGCAAAGCAGTCGAAGCAGTCGAAACTCTTGCGGCTGGCGCTGACCACCCTCGATTTCGGTCTGCGTCGCAACGGTATCTACCGATTGATGTTTGCTTCGCGCACGGTGTCGTGCGCGGCCAAGGGCAGCGAGCTGCACGAGGCCACGCGGGAGACCTTTGCGCTCGTTATCGAAGCCTTGGAAGCCCCCGCCGTCGGCTATTTGCGCGAACGGCAGGCGCTCAAGATCTGGGCGGCATTGCACGGCGTGGTGATGTTGGCCGAGCAGGGCCTGTTCACCGGTGAGGCGGCGCACGCGACCCGCGAGGAACTGGTCGAGGATTTCGTCAACGAGACCAAGGCTGCCCTCACAGTCGCGATTAGGGATGCGCGCCGCCGGACAAAGGCGGGGGCTTAAGCCTTCGCTTTCAGCAGCCTCATCAGCTTGTCGACCGCACTGTCCGGCGTCGTCACGACCGGGCGGCCGGTGGCCTCCGCAACCAGCGGCGCAGCCGCCGCGATGCTGAATTGCGCGAGCGCGATGACGTCGCAATCGCGGAGATCGCGGGACGCTTCCGCGAGCAGGCGATCATGTGCGGCGCGATCGCCACAATCGAGTGCGGCCAGAGCGCCTTCGGCAAGTTTCGGCACGATTTGGACCGAGGCGGGAAACTCGGGCGGCATCGACGCCAGCGTCGGCGGAAAAGTCGAGAGCAGGCCGATGCGCTTGCCCATGGTCACGGCGCGTTCGATCATGGCCTCGTTCGGCTTCAGCACCGGTATCGACGCATGTGCGCGTGCGACGGCCTCGATGCAGGGTCCGAAGGCGGAGCAAGTGAACAGGATCGCGTCCGCTGCCGTGGCCGTCGCATAATGACCAAGCGCGAGGAAGCGCCCGGTCATGGCGTCGGTGAGCGCTCCCTCGCACGCCAGATCTGCCGACAGGCTGTCGTCGAGCAGATTCATCAGCCGTGCCTCGGGCCAGGCCTTTGCGAACGCGGCCTCGATCGGGGCGATGGAATGCTTGAGGGCGTGGATGAGGGCGACGCGAGGAGCCGTCGTCATGAGGGAGACGTCAATTCTTCACCTTCGGATCGATCGGCGTCGTGCCGCGCAGGCCCAAAATGTCCTCCAGCACCTTCGCGCCGGCGATCACCTGCGCATCGGCGCGGGGGGCGCCGACCACCTGAACGCCGACCGGCAGGCCCGACTGTGTGAAGCCGCACGGCAGTGACAGCGAGGGGCAGCAGGCGAGCGTGACGGCATAGACGATGCCGAGCCACTCGACGTAATTGTCGAAGCGCTTGCCGGCGCATTCGGCGACATAGCGGTGCTCGATCGGGAAGGGCGGCACGATCGTCGTCGGCACCAGCAGGAGGTCGTAGTTCTTGAAGAACTCGACGGCCCGCGCGGTCATGTCGACGCGCTGCGCCTCGGCGCGCCCCAGCTGCTCGACCGTGAGCTTGAGGCCTTCCTCGATGTTCCAGATTACCTCGGGCTTGAGGAGGTCGCGCTTGGTGCGCAGCAGATTGGCCTTGGTGATCGCGAAATCGAAGGCGCGCAGTACGTGGAAGCATTCATGCGCCTCGCGCCAGTCCGGATGCGCCTCCTCCACGATCGCTCCGGCTTCCGCGAAGCGCTCCGCGGCCTTGCGCGTAATTGCCTTAACCTCGGGATCGACCGGCGTAATGCCAAGATCGGGTGAATAGGCGATGCGCTTCGGCCTCTTGCCCGCCTGTGCCGCCGACAGGAACGAGGTTGCGGGGGCGGGCAGCGACAGCGGATCATCTGCATAGTCGCCGCTCATTGCATCCAGCAGCAGCGCGAGATCATCGACGTTGCGCGCCATCGGGCCGACGACGCCGAGATTGCGATCGATACCCGACTTAGGAGTGTGCGCGACGCGCCCGATGCTCGGTCGCATGCCGACGACGCCGCAGAAGGCGGCAGGGTTGCGCAAGGAGCCGCCCATGTCGGAGCCCTGCGCAAGCCAGGCCATGCCGGTCGCGAGCGCCACCGCCGCGCCGCCGGAGGAGCCGGCTGCTGATTTCGTCGTGTCCCAGGGGTTGAGCGTCGCGCCGAATACCTCGTTGAAAGTGTTGGCGCCGGCGCCGAATTCGGGCGTGTTGGATTTGGCGTAGACCACCGCGCCGTTGGCTTCGAGATTCTCGACCATGAGGTCGGACTTCGCGGGGACGTTGTCCTTGAAGATCGGTGAGCCCTGCGTGTTCAGCACGCCCGCGACGTCGGTCAGATCCTTGATCGGTAGCGGGAGGCCCGAGAGCAGCCCGCGCGCGCCGGCCGGCTTCCGCATCAGCGCCTTGGCGTTATCCCTTGCACGATCGAAGCATAATATCGGCAGCGCGTTGACCTTGCCGTCGACCTCCTTGATGCGCGTCTCCAGCACATCAAGCAGCTCGAGCGGCGAGACGTCGCCGGACCGCAGCTTGTCGACGACGGTGCAGGCGGTTTCGCGGATCAGGTCTTGAGACAATTATCGTACTCCTGTGCTTATTGTGTCTCATTGCGAGCGCAGCGAAACAATTCAGGCTGGCGCCGCGGATATGGTCCTTGTTGGTTCGCTGCGCTCGCAATGACGGAAAACTAACCCCAGCCCGCGCTGATGCCACCGTCCACCGTGTAGATCACGCCCGACGTGTAGCCAGAGCGATCCGAGCCCAGGAACGCCATGAGGTCGCCGATCTCGCGCGCATGCGCAGGGCGCCCGAGCGGCAGGCTCTTCTGGAATTCCTTGTAGCGGCTCTCGTCGCCGAACTGATCCCTGGCCCGCGTCTTCAGCCGCGTGACGTGGCGATCGGTGCCGACGGGTCCCGGATTGATACCGACCACGCGGATGTTGTCGGCGAGGCTCTTGCTGCCGAGCGCGCGGGTGAGGGCCATCAGCGCGGCATTTCCGGCACTGCCGCAGATGTAATTGGCGTCGAACTTTTCGCCAGCCGCGCCGATGTCGTTGATGATGACGCCGCCGCCCTTCGCCTTCATCTGCGCGTAGATGTACCGCGTCAGGTTGATGTAGCCGAACACCTTCAATTCCCAGGCGTGCCGCCAGGTCGCCTCGTCTAATTTGTCGATCGAGCCCCCGGGGAT
This sequence comes from Bradyrhizobium sp. in8p8, assembly GCF_000426845.1. Taxonomy (GTDB): domain Bacteria; phylum Pseudomonadota; class Alphaproteobacteria; order Rhizobiales; family Xanthobacteraceae; genus Bradyrhizobium; species Bradyrhizobium japonicum_C. The sequence goes on from NZ_AUGD01000007.1 coordinate 361,122, forward strand.
GTCGCCGGCATTGTTGACGAGCACGTCGATGTCGGCGGCTTCCTTCGCCAGTCGCTCCACATCCTCTCCCTTGCGCAGGTCGACGATGCTCGTTGCGGCGTCGATCTGGTGTGCGGAGCGCAGGCGCTCGGCCAGCACCTTGAGCTGATCGCCGCTGCGGGCGGCGAGCAGGAGATTTGCACCTTCCTCGGCGAACGCCTCGGCGGCAGCTGCGCCAATGCCCTTGGACGCGCCGGTGATCAGGACGCGCTTGCCACGCAGATGCAGATCCATGAGGGTACTCGCAGGAGAGGAACAGGATCAAATCAGTAGGCGCTCGACCGCGCCATGGTCAACATTGCAGTGCAGCGTTGCGCCGCCCGCGACTTTGGTCCATTGCAGTGCGATCAAAACGCGGCGGCTACCAGACCAACCAAGGACGTTCTCGATGAGCAAGAAACAGTACCGGATCGCGGTCATTCCCGGCGACGGCATCGGCAAGGAAGTCATGCCCGAGGGCCTTCGCGTTCTGGAGGCGGCTGCGAAGAAGCACGGCGTCTCCGTGCATTTCGACCATTTCGACTTCTCGTCCTGGGACTATTACGAGAAGCATGGTCAGATGATGCCGGACGACTGGAAGGAGAAGATCGGCAAGCACGATGCGATCTATTTCGGGGCGGTCGGCTGGCCGGCCAAGATCCCGGACCACGTCTCGCTGTGGGGCTCGTTGATCAAATTCCGCCGCGAGTTCGACCAGTATGTGAACTTGCGCCCGGTGCGCCTGATGCCCGGTGTGCCTTCCCCGCTGGCGGGCCGCAAGCCCGGCGACATCGATTTCTGGGTGGTGCGCGAAAACACGGAAGGCGAGTATTCCTCCGTCGGCGGCCGCATGTTCCCCGACACCGACCGCGAGTTCGTGACGCAGCAGACGGTGATGACCCGCACCGGCGTCGACCGCATCCTGAAATTCGCCTTCGAGCTCGCACAGTCGCGGCCGAAGAAGCACCTGACGTCGGCGACCAAGTCCAACGGCATCTCCATCACCATGCCCTATTGGGACGAGCGCGTGGAGGCGATGGCCAAGAAATTTCCCGGCGTGAAGTGGGACAAGTACCACATCGACATTCTCACGGCGAACTTCGTGCTGCATCCGGACTGGTTCGACGTCGTGGTCGGCTCTAATCTGTTCGGCGATATCCTCTCCGACCTCGGCCCGGCCTGCACCGGCACCATCGGCATAGCGCCGTCAGGCAACATCAATCCGGAAGGCAATTTCCCCTCGGTGTTCGAGCCGGTCCACGGCTCGGCGCCCGATATCGCAGGGCAGGGGATCGCCAACCCGATCGGCATGATCTGGTCGGGCGCGATGATGCTGGAGCATCTCGGCGAGAAGGAAGCCGGAAAGTCGATCGTGGACGCAATCGAGCGCACGCTGGCCGAGCGCACGCTGCGCACGAAGGATCTCGGCGGCAACGCGGACACCACGGCCTGCGGCAAGGCGGTCGCGGATATGGTGGATTAGTTGACTGCCCCCTTGTGGGAGAGGGCGGCTTCGATGCGACGCATCGAGGGCGGGTGAGGGGTGTTCTTTCCGCGTGGGGGGCGTCTCATTCGAGGATAGTTCCTTCGCCGGGAGAGCCCCTCATCCGGCGCCTCGCGCCACCTTCTCCCACAAGGGGAGAAGGACATCAGCATTGCATCAGGTCAATCAGCCCAGGATTCCTTCGATCGCGGCCTGATCCAGCCCGAACTTCTTCCCGGCCTCGAGAATCTCCTGCCAGGTGGTCGGATCGACTGGAATGCCTTCGGCCAGACGCTTCCTCTTGGTCTCGCGCTCGGGCTCGCCGGCGATCCTGACCTTGTCGACGCCCGGTGCGGGTGGTGAGGCGGTGTGCCAGGCAACGAAGCCTTCGACCTCGCGCGCGAGGTTCTCGCCAGTGCCGAGCTTGTTCGGATCGATGACGATCGAGAGCATGCCGTTGAGGACGTTGTACTTGCCGTCGGACGGTCCCTTGACCACCTGCCCGCCGGAGAGCGCGCCGCCGAGAATTTCGCACACCAGCGCAAGCCCCGAACCTTTGTGCTCGCCGAATGGCAGGATGGCGCCGTGCGGCGGGATCACGGTGTAGCGCGGATTGACCGTGGGCTTGCCTTCATTGTCGATGATGGTGCCGGGCTCGAGCTCGACACCCTTGTTGTGGGCGACCCGCGTCTTGCCTTGCGCGATCCGGCTGGTCGCGAAATCGAGCACGATCGGGTCCTTGCCCCTGCGCGGGATCCCGACGCAGAACGGGTTGGTACCGTGACGGGCATCGCTGCCGCCCCAGGGCGCCACGATCGGCCGCGAGATCACGTTGACGAAATGGATCGAGACCAGCCCATGGTCGATGCACTGTTCGGCCCAATGGCCGATGCGGCCGATATGGTGCGCGTTGGACAGGCCGACGAGACAGACGCCGTTGCGCTTGGCGCGCTCGGCCGCCAGCTCCATCGCTTCATGGCCAATCACCTGGCCGTAGCCCGTGAGGCCGTCGAGGGTGAGAAGCGGACCGGTGTCGAGCACGATCTTGACGTGCTGGTTCACGGCGAGGCCGCCGTTGGTGACGCTCTGGACGTAGCGCGGGATCATGCCGACGCCGTGCGAGTCGTGCCCCTTGAGATTGGCCTCGACAAGATTGGTCGAGACGAGTTCGGCCTCGCGATCCGAGGATCCGCCCGCCTTGACGATGGCGCGGATGGCGTTGGTGAGCGGCTCTGCCTTGATGGTGCGATAGTCGGCCATTGTTGTTGCTCTTATCCTTTCACGATCCGGCGGCAGTGCTCCCACGCCGCATGAATGAGGTTTTCGCTCGCTTCCGGCGTGCGGAACGCCGAATGCGCCGACAGGGTCACGTTCGGGAGCTTCGTCAGTGGATGATCCGCAGGCAGCGGCTCGACGTTGAAGACGTCGAGGCCGGCATGTCGGATGTGACCCGATTTCAGTGCCTCGATCATGGCGGCCTCGTCGACAACGGCGGCGCGCGCCGTGTTGATGAGGATGACACCGCGCTTCATGGCAAGAATCTTCTCGCGGGTGATCATGCCGCGCGTCTCGTCGTTGAGCAGCAGATGCAACGATACGACGTCGCTCCTTGCCAGCACGGTATCCAGGTCGGTGAACTCGACGCCGGGATAGCTCTTGGGCGAGCGGTTCCAGGCGATCACCTTCATGCCGCTGCCGGTGGCAATGCGCGCGACCTCAGCGGCGATGCCGCCGAAGCCGATCAGGCCGAGTGTCTTGCCGGTCAGCTGCATGCCATCCTCGCGCAGCCAGTTGCCGGCGCGCATCTCGCGGTCCATCATCGCGATGACCCGGGCCGAAGCCCACATCAGTGCGATCGCGGATTCAGCGACTGCCGTGTCGCCATAGCCCTTGATCAGATGCACGGAGATGCCGAGCTCGGCGAGCTCCTCCGGATTCATGTAGCTCCGCGCGCCGGTGCCGAGGAACACGACGTGCTTCAGCCCGGTGCACTTCTTCGCGACATCGGTCGGCAGTGCGGTATGGTCCACGATCGCGATCTCGGCGCCGTCGAGGATTTCAGGATATTGCTCGGGCTTGATATCGGGAGCCCTGTGGATACGCACCTTGGGATCGCCGGGCTTCTCCAGGCGCTCCATGATCACGGCAAGGGCTTCGTTGGCGTCGACGAAAACTCCACGCATGGCTTTCTCCGGTCAGGATGCGACGCCGGCGATTGCCAGCACGGTATGCATGAGAACATTGGTGCCCGCCGCGCAGTCGGCCTGTGTGGCGTCCTCCAGCTCGTTGTGGCTGATGCCGTCCTTGCAGGGCACGAACACCATCGCCGCCGGCATCACCGTGTTGAGGTTGCAGGCGTCATGGCCGGCGCCGGAGGTGATGCGGCGCGAGGAATAGCCGAGCGTCTTCGCCGCGTTCTCGACCGCTGCGATCAGTTTCGGATCGAAATGCGTAGGCGGCTTGCGCCAGACCAGGTCGATCTTGACTTCGACCTTGCGGCGCGCGGCGATCTCGGCGATTGCCGCACGAAGATCGCGGTCGAGCGCGTCCATGATCGCGCCATCGGCACTGCGGCAGTCCATGGTGAAGGCGATCTCTCCGGGAATGACGTTGCGCGAGGGATTTGCGATCACGGCCTCGCCAATGGTGCCGACGGCGTTCGGCCCATGCTTTTTCGCAATCGCTTCCATCGCCAGTACGATTTCCGACAATGTCGCCAGCGCGTCGCGTCGCAGCGGCATCGGGGTCGAGCCTGCATGGCTCTCGAAGCCGGAAATCTTGCCGTCGTACCAGAGCACGCCCTGACCGGAATCGACCACGCCGATGGTCTTGCCTTCCGCTTCCAGAATGGGGCCCTGCTCGATGTGCAATTCGACGAAGCAGCCGAGCTTCTGGAAGCCGACCGGGTTGTCGCCGCGATAACCGATGCTGTCGAGCGCCTGGCCGACGCTGGTGCCCTCGGCGTCCTTGCGCGACAAAATGTCGTCGGTGGTGAAGTCGCCGACATAGGCGGCCGAAGCCATCATCGCGGGCGCAAAGCGCGAGCCTTCCTCGTTGGTCCAGTTGACGACGCAGATCGGCGCTTCGGTCTCGATGCCAGCGTCGTTCAGCGTGCGGATCACTTCCAGCGCGCCGAGCGTTCCCAGAATGCCATCATATTTGCCGCCGGTCGGCTGGGTGTCGAGATGTGAGCCGATGCCGACGGGCAGCTTCGACATGTCACGTCCCTTGCGCAAGCCGAACTGCGATCCGAGCGCATCGACGTGAACTTCGAGCCCAGCGTCCTCGCAGGCCTTGCGGAACCAGTCCCGCACCTGCTTATCTTCGGCGCTGAGGGTCAGCCGCCTCACGCCGCCCTTCGCGGTCGCGCCGAATTGCGCGGTCTCGTGAATGGAGCCCCACAGGCGGGCGGAATCGATTTGTAGATTGGTGGCGGCTCGGCTCATGCGGTCGGTCTCTCAGTTGTCATCCCAGGGCGGCTCGAAGAGCCGAACCCGGAATCTCGAGATTCCGGGTCTGGTGCTTGCGCACCATCCCGGAATGACGGGAACGGCTATCCGGCGGCTTTTTCAATGACCCGCCTGCGCGGGCGCGTCAACCGCGAGGCTGCTCTGCGCGATCTGCTTTGCGAGCTCGGCAACGCGCTCCACGGCGACGACGTCGGGAGAGGCGAGCCAGCTTGCCGTGAAGGTCAGCGGCGCGATCGCGAGATCGGTGTCGAGCAGTTGCAGCCGGCCGTCGGCGAGCTCGTTCTCGACGATGGCGTCGGGGATCACGGCGATGCCGAGCCCCTCGACCGCCATATGGATGACGGTGGCAAGCGAAGCGGAGGCATGCAGGCGGATCGGCGGCAACTCCGGCCGGTCGAACACTTCGCGCACGACCTCGTACGGCTTGGTCTTGCGCGGGAAGGTGATGATTGGAAACCGTGCGAGGTCCGTCGGTGTTACCGGGCCCTTGCCGAGCCCCAGCGAGGGGCTTGCGAGGAAGCCGATCGGATAATCGGCGAGCACGCGGTTGTGCACGCCGGAAGCGGACAGCGGTCCCACCACAAACGCGAGCTCGATCTCCTGCGCGAGCAGGCGCGCGGTGAGGTTCGGCGTGATGTCGACCTCAATCTCCAGCGACAGGTTCGGATAGACCTCGTTCACGCTTTTCACGAGCCGCGGCAACCAGGTGTGCACGATGGTCTCGGCGACGCCGAGCCGCATCACGCCGCGCATCGCCGACCGGTCGCCGATCTCCGCCATCATCTGGGCACGCAGCCCGATCAGCTTCTCCGCATAGACCATCATCTGCCGGCCGCTCGGCGTCGGTGAGGCCACGCGATGATCGCGGTTGAGGAGCTTCACGCCCATCTCGCGCTCGAGCTGGGCAATCCGCTGGGAGATCGCCGGCTGGGTCGTGTTGAGCCTTTGAGCGGCGCCGCGAAAGCTGCCCAGCTTCACAACCCAAAGGAACGTCTCGATCGACCTGAAGTCCAGCATTGGAAGGGATTGCCCCAATCGATAAAGCGAATTTATCGAGATTGATTAGAAACGACGATTAGACTTTATAGCACGCGTGGTGTTGGCTTGTCCTTGTCGAGTTTATAGGCAGGTCGATCACATGACTGTTTTGGTGGCAGCGCAGCAAACTGAAACACCCGACACGCTCCCGAGCCGCAAGGCCCGGCTCGCCTACCGGGAGGGGCTGGTCGCCTCCACCGCCGGCGTCGCTTCGGGCTTCGTCCAGGGCAATCTGGCGATCCTGCCGGCCGATTATGCGGGCGCCTTTCATCGCTTCTGCCAGCTCAACCCGAAACCGTGTCCGATCATCGGCATGTCCGATGTCGGCAGCCCGTTCATTCCTGCGCTCGGCGCCGATCTCGACATCCGCACCGACGTTCCGCGCTACCGCGTCTGGCGCGACGGCGAGGTGGTGGATGAGCCGACCGACGTGACCAAGTACTGGCGTGATGACCTCGTCACCTTCGTGCTCGGCTGCTCGTTCTCGTTCGAGGAGGCATTGCTCGACGAGGGGATGCCGATCCGGCACATCGAGCGCAATGTACGCGTGCCCATGTATCGCACCAACATCGCTTGCAGCGAGGCCAGTCCGTTCGCCGGTCCCATGGTCGTGTCGATGCGCCCGTTCAAGCCGGCGGATGCGATCCGCGCGGTGCAGATCACCTCACGCTATCCCGCCGTGCACGGCGCGCCTGTGCATCTCGGCCACCCGCACCTGATCGGCATCAAGGACATCGCGAAACCGGACTACGGCGATCCGGTGCCGGTCGCCGACGACGAGATTCCGGTGTTCTGGGCCTGCGGGGTCACGCCGCAATCGGTGATCAACGCCGCGAAACTGCCGTTCGCGATCACGCATTCGCCTGGCCTGATGCTCGTGACAGATCTGAAGAACAAAAGCTTGGCCGTGATTTGATAGGCAGCGTCTGCTGCTTCTTCGGGCTTTACCGCATCCATCAATCCCTTCATTCGATCAACCGAAATACCGTAACAGAGGACTTTGCCATGACGATCACTCGCCGCGACGTGTTGTTGGGAGCCGCCGCCACTGCCGCTCTCGTGCCGCTGGCAGCGCGCGCACAGACCTCGGAGGTCGTGATCGGCGTGATCTATCCGTTCTCCGGCGGCAGCGCTCAACAGGGCGTCGACGCGCAGAAGGCCTATGAGACCGCGCTCGAAGTCATCAACAAGGACTCCGCTTTCGACCTGCCGCTGGCCAAGGGCGAAGGTCTGCCGGGCCTCGGCGGTGCGAAGGTCCGCCTCGTGTTCGCCGATCACCAGGCAGATCCGCAGAAGGGCCGCGCCGAGGCCGAGCGCCTGATCACGCAGGAGAAGGTCTGCGCCATCATCGGCACCTATCAGAGCGCCGTCGCCGTCACCGTCAGCCAGATCTGCGAACGCTATCAGGTCCCGTTCGTTTCCGCCGACAACTCGTCGCCCAGCCTGCATCGCCGCGGCCTGAAGTATTACTTCCGCGCGGCGCCGCATGACGAGATGTACTCGGCAGCGATGTTCGACTTCTTCGATGCCATGAAGAAGAAAGGCACCAAGATCGACACCCTGTCGTTGTTTCACGAGGACACCATCTTCGGCACCGACTCCGGCAACGCCCAGGCCAAGATCGCCGGTGAGCGCGGCTACAAGATCGTCACCGACATCAAGTATCGCGCCAATTCGCCCTCGCTCTCGGCCGAGGTGCAGCAGCTCAAGACGGCAAATGCCGACGTGCTGATGCCGTCGAGCTACACCACGGACGGCATCCTCCTGGTCAAGACCATGGCCGAGCTCGGCTACAAGCCGAATGCGATCGTGGCGCAGGACGCCGGCTTCTCCGAGAAAGCTCTTTATGATGCCGTCGGCGACAAGCTCGAAGGCGTGATCTCGCGCGGCACCTTCTCGCTCGACCTCGCGCAGAAGCGCCCGATGGTCGGCAAGATCAACGACATGTTCAAGGCGAAGTCGGGCAAGGATTTCAACGATCTTACGTCGCGACAGTTCATGGGCCTGATCATCCTCGCCGACGCCATCAACCGCGCCAAGTCGATCGATGGCGAGAAGATCCGCGATGCCTTGGCGGCAACCGACATCCCCGGCGACCAGACCATCATGCCGTGGAAGCGCGTCAAGTTCGACGAGATGGGCCAGAACAACGACGCCGACCCGGTGCTGCTGCAATATGTCGGCGGCAAGTTCGTCACCATCTTCCCGCCGCAGGCCGCGATCGCCGAGGCGATCTGGCCGATGAAGTGAGCGCTGCGGGGGCAGCGGAGCAAATCGAGATCGTCGCACGAGCCTCGTCATTGCGAGGAGCGCAAGCGACGAAGCAATCCAGACTATTGCCGCCGCAGGCGTTCTGGATTGCTTCGCTTCGCTCGCAATGACGGAGCAAACGCTGACGTTTCGAACGGGGGACAGACTTTGACAGCCCAAGCCATTATTCAGAGTCTCGCGAGCGGCCTGCTCATGGGCCTGCTCTACGGATTGATCGCGGTCGGCCTCGCGCTGATCTTCGGCCTGATGGACGTCACGAACTTCGCCCATGGCGAGTTCCTGATGATCGCCATGTACCGGTCCTTCTTCCTGTTCGCGTTCTTCGCGATCGATCCCTTGCTGTCGGCGCCGCTGGTCGCCGCGGCATTATTCATATTCGGAGCGGTCGTCTATCTGCTCCTCGTACGCTTCGCCATGCGGGCGAAGGCCAACGCCGGCATGGTGCAGATCTTCACCACCTTTGGCCTTGCCATCGTCATGCGCGGCCTCGCGCAATACTTCTTCACGCCGGACTATCGCAGCATTCCGCAATCCTGGCTCGGCGGCAAAACCATCTCGATTGCCGGCATCTTCCTGCCGGAGCCGCAACTGGTCGGCGCGCTGGTCTCGATTGCGGCGTTCGCGGGTCTTTATATCTTCATCCACCGCACGGACTTCGGCCGCGCGATCGAAGCCACCCGCGAAGATCCCGGCGCGGTCGCGCTCGTCGGCATCGACAAGAACCGGGTGTTCGCGTTCGGCTGGGGCCTCGGCGCCGCGCTGGTCGGTCTCGCCGGAGCGATCATGGCCGTGTTCTTCTACATTTACCCCGATGTCGGCGCGTCGTTCGCGCTGATCGCCTATGTCACAGTGGCGCTCGGCGGCTTCGGCAGCGTGTTCGGGGCCTTCGCCGGCGGCATCATCGTCGGTCTCGTCGAAGCTGTCACTGCGCTGGTGCTGCCGCCGTCGCTGAAGTCGGTCGGCATCTACTCGGTCTATCTGCTCGTCGTCTTCATCCGGCCGCGCGGCCTGTTCGGATCGATCTGATGGACAAGGATTTTACAGCGCGGCGCCGCCGCGACCTCATCATCGCGGCGCTGCTCGCCCTGATCGCGGCGCTGACCCCATTGTTCGTGAAGGACGTCGTCGTCCAGAACATCCTGATCCTGACGCTGATGTATGCGGGCCTGTCGCAGAGCTGGAACATTCTGTCCGGCTATTGCGGGCAGATCTCGCTCGGCCATGCGCTGTATTTCGGTCTGGGTGCCTACACCACCGAGCTGCTGTTCACGAAGTTCGGCGTGCTGCCCTGGTTCGGCATGCTGGCAGGCGGGGTGGTGTCGGCTCTGATCGCGATGGGGCTCGGCTATCCCTTCTTCCGCTTGCGTGGCCATTACTTCGTGATCGCCACCATCGTCATCGCCGAGATCGGCCTGCTTCTGTTCCACAACTGGGAATGGGCTGGTGCTGCGATGGGTATCACCATTCCGATCCGCGGCGACAGTTGGCTTAAATTCCAGTTCCTGCGCACCAAGCTGCCGTACTTCTATTTTGCGTTGGCGCTGTGCTGCCTCGCCTGGTTCGTGACCTGGTGGCTGGAAAACTCCAAATGGGGATTTTGGTGGCGCGCGGTCAAGGACAACCCGGAGGCGGCCGAGAGCCTCGGTGTTGACGTGTTCAATTCCAAGATGGGTGCGGCCGCCGTCTCGGCCTTCCTGGTCGCCGTCGGCGGCAGCTTCTACGCACAGTTCGTTTCCTATATCGATCCCGAGAGCGTTATGGGCTTTCAGTTCTCGCTGCTGATGGCGCTGCCCGCCGTACTCGGCGGCATCGGCACCCTGTGGGGGCCGGTGCTCGGCGCAGCCATCCTGATTCCGCTGACTGAGCTGACCCGCTTCAAATTCGGCGGCTCGGGGCGCGGTATCGACCTCATCGTCTACGGCACGCTGATCGTTCTGATCTCGTTGGCCCTGCCGCGCGGGCTGCTGAGCCTGTTTTCACGCCCGAAGAGGACGGGAGCCGTACGATGAGCGCGCTCCTTGAGACCCGCGGCGTCTGGCAGCGGTTCGGCGGCCTCGTCGCCAACAGCGACGTCTCGATCTCGGTCGGCCGCGGCGAGATCGTCGGCCTGATCGGCCCGAACGGGGCCGGCAAGTCGACCCTGTTCAATCTGATCGCCGGCGTGCTGCCGCCGACGCAAGGCTCGATCTGGTTCGACGGCGAGGATGTCACCAACTTGCCGGCAGCCCAACGCTGCCAGCGCGGCATCGGCCGGACCTTCCAGGTCGTGAAGAGCTTCGAGACGATGACGGTCATCGACAACGTCATCGTCGGAGCGTTGGTCCGCAACACGGTGATGAAGGAGGCCCGCCGCAAGGCACGCGAGGTGCTGGAATTCACCGGCCTTGCCGCGCGCGCCGACGTGCTCGCCAGCGACCTCGTGCCGGCCGAGAAGCGCCGTCTCGAAGTTGCCCGTGCGCTCGCGACCGGGCCGAAGCTGCTGCTGCTCGACGAAGTCCTCACCGGGCTCACGCCCACGGAGGCGCAGACCGGTGTCGCGCTTGTGCGCAAGGTGCGCGATGCCGGCATCACCGTCTTGATGGTCGAGCATGTCATGGAGATCGTCATGCCCCTGGTCGACCGCGCCATCGTGCTTGACCTCGGCAAGGTGCTGGTCGAGGGCAAGCCCGCCGACGTCGTCCGCGATCCCAAGGTGATCAAGGCATATCTGGGAGACCGTCATGCTGTCGGTGCGTGAAGTCACGACGGCCTATCAGGGCCTGGTGGCGATCTCCGCGGTCTCGATCGAAGTCGAGAAAGGCGAGATCGTCTGCGTCGCAGGCGCCAACGGCGCGGGCAAGTCGACGCTGCTCAAATCCATCGCGGGTGCCGAGCGTCCGCGCTCGGGCACGGTGACGTTCGACGGCAAGCGCATCGACGGCATGGCGCAGCACCACGTCACCGCCGCCGGCATCGCCTATGTGCCGGAAAACCGCCGCCTGTTTCCACGGCTGTCGGTGCGCGACAATCTTCGCCTCGGCAGTTATCTCTATCGTGGCGAGGCCAATCGCGAAGAGCCCCTCGATCTCGTCTTCACGCTGTTTCCGCGTCTGTCCGAACGCCTGGAGCAGCGTGCCGAAACGCTCTCCGGTGGCGAGCAGCAGATGCTCGCGATCGGCCGCGCGCTGATGACGCGTCCGCGCCTCTTGATGCTCGACGAGCCCTCGCAGGGCATCATGCCGAAGCTGGTGGACGAGATCTTCCAGGCGGTGAAGCGCATCCGCGACGCCGGCATGACCGTGCTGATCGTCGAGCAGCGCATGGCCGAGTGCCTGGAGATCGCCGATCGCGCCTACATCCTGCAAACCGGCCGCGTGCTGATGCAGGGCGCAGCAAGCGAGATCAAGGGCAATCCCGACGTGAGGAAGGCGTATCTGGGACTGTAGCCACAAGCCTTCCATTCTCTGCCATTGCGAACGTAGCGAAGCGATCTGGGAGCCCTCCGGGGAAAGACTCTGGATCGCTTCGCTGCGCTCGCAATGACCAGGGTCGGACCCGCGCTCAGTGTCCGTGCCCATGCTCCGGCAGCGCCACCCCAAATACCTTCACCAGATCCGACACTTGCTCTGGTGACAGATAGCGCGGGTTCATCCCGCGCAGCAGCAGGTACAGCTTCGCCGTCTCCTCCAGCTCCTCCGTCGCGAACACTGCCGCTTCCAGCGTGTCGCCGGCGACGACCGGGCCGTGATTGGCGAGCAGCACGGATGAATATTTTCCCGCCAGTCCCTTGATCGCATCCGCGACTGCGGGATCGCCCGGACGATAATAGGGCACGAGCGCGGTGGCGCCGCATTTCATCAGGTAGTAGGCTGTCATCGGTGGCAGCGCGGCGCGCGGGTTGATCTCGGGCAGCATCGAGAGCGCGACCGAATGGGTCGAGTGCAGGTGCACGATCGCTTGGGCGCTTCCGCGCGTGTCGTAGAGCGCGGTGTGCAGCGGAACTTCCTTGGTGGGCGCGTCGCCCGACACCAGCCGGCCCTGATCGTCCAGCCGCGACAGCTTTGCGGGATCAAGAAAGCCGAGCGAGGCGTTGGTCGGCGTCACCAGCCAGCCGCCGCTGTCCAGCCGGACGCTGATATTGCCGGACGAGCCGGGCGTCAGGCCGCGCTCGAACAGGGACCGCCCGAAGCGGCATATATCTTCGCGCAGCCGTGTATCGTTGCTTATGGCCGTCATGCCCGCTTGTCTCACGCTTTGGCAGCGCGGCCAAGCCGTGATATCGGTGCGACGAGCCGCCGCAAAGGGCGGCCATCCGGGAAACGTTTTGCAAGGGTCAGTTGCATGTCCGCCTCCACGCCACAAACCAAGCGCATCGCCGTTGTCGGGCTCGGCTCGATGGGCTTTGGCATGGCGACCTCGCTTAAGCGCGCTGGCCATGCCGTGACCGGCTGCGACGTCTCTGCTGAGGCGGTGTCGCGCTTCGTCAAGGATGGCGGCGCGGGGGCAAAGACACCTGCCGAAGCGGCCGGCGAGGCCGACATCGTCGTCAGCGTCGTCGTCAATGCCGTGCAGACCGAAACCATCCTGTTCGGCAAGGATGGGGCCGCCGAGACCATGCCGAAGGACAGCGTCTTCGTATCATCGGCTACCATGGATCCCGACGTGGCGCGGCGCTTGGCCAAGCAGCTCGAGGCAACCGGCCGGCACTATCTGGATGCACCGATCTCCGGCGGGGCGCAGCGCGCCGCGCAAGGCGAGCTGACGATCCTCGCCTCCGGCAGTCCCGCTGCCTTTGCCAAGGCGCGGCCCGCGCTCGACGCCATGGCCGCCAAGCTCTACGAGCTCGGCGATGCCGCCGGGCAAGGCGCCGCGTTCAAGATGATCAACCAATTGCTCGCCGGCGTGCACATCGCGGCTGCCAGCGAGGCGATGGCGTTCGCCGCCAAGCAGGGCCTTGACATCCGCAAGGTCTACGAGGTGATCACGGCATCGGCCGGTAATTCCTGGATGTTCGAGAACCGCATGCCGCACGTGCTCGACGGCGATTACACGCCGCGCAGCGCGGTCGAGATCTTCGTCAAGGACCTCGGCATCATTCAGGACATGGCACGCAGCGCCCGATTCCCTGTGCCGGTCTCCGCCGCCGCGCTGCAGATGTTTCTGATGACATCAGCCGCCGGCATGGGCCGCGACGACGACGCCTCCGTGGCGCGGATGTATGCGCGGGTCACCGGCGTCAAGCTGCCCGGCGACAAATAGGAGAGGATCCAATGCCCCGCTTTGCCGCCAATCTCTCGATGATGTTCACCGAGCTGCCGTTCCTCGATCGCTTCGACGCCGCTGCGCAAGCCGGTTTCACCGCCGTCGAGTTTCTATTTCCCTATGAGCATCCGGCCGAGGTCGTCGGCGAGCGCCTCAGGCGCAACGGCCTGACCCAGGCGCTGTTCAACCTGCCGCCGGGCGACTGGAATGCCGGGGAGAAGGGCTTTGCGGCGCTGCCCTCGCGATTCAATGACCTTAAGGCGAGCCTGGAGACGGCGCTGCCTTATGCCAAGGCAACCGGAGTCAAGCGCCTGCACCTGATGGCCGGCATTGCCAATCGCGGCGAACGCGTCGCAATCGAGGCGTTCTATAAATCGGTGGCATGGGCTGCCGAGTTCTTCGCGCCGCACGGCATCGACATCGTGATCGAGCCGATCAATGCACGCAACGTGCCCGGCTACTTCCTGAATGATTTCGGCTTCGCCCGCGACCTCATCCAGGAATTGCGGCTTCCCAACCTCAAGCTCCAGTTCGACATCTATCACTGCCAGATCATTCATGGCGACGTCACCATGCGGCTGCGCGAGATGATGCCGATCATCGGCCACATCCAGATCGCCAGCATTCCCTCGCGCAATGAGCCCGACGGCGAGGAGCTGAACTATCCGTTCCTGTTCGAAGAGCTCGACCGTCTCGGCTATGCCGGCTTCGTCGGTTGCGAATACAATCCGCGCGGCAAGACCACCGATGGGCTCGGCTGGTTCAAGCCTTACGCTGGAGTGAAGCCGTGACACTTGCGTTGGGCTGCATCGCCGACGACTACACCGGGGCCTCCGATCTCGCCAACACGCTGACGCGCGCGGGCCTGCGCACCGTGCAGACCATCGGCGTGCCCGCCGACGATCTGGCGTTGCCCGAGGTCGATGCCGTCGTGATATCGCTGAAGAGCCGCTCGATCGAGGCCGGCCTTGCCGTCTCGCGGTCGCGCGCGGCGGACAAATGGCTGCGCGGCCGCGGCGCCAGCCATGTCTTGTTCAAGATCTGCTCGACCTTCGATTCCACCGACGCCGGCAATATCGGCCCGGTGATGGACGCCCTGCGCGCCGATTGCGGCGAAACTGTCGTTCTGGTGACGCCGGCGTTCCCGGAAACCGGCCGCACCGTCTACCAAGGCAATCTGTTCGTCGGCGCTGTGCCGCTCAACGAGAGCCCGCTGAAGGACCATCCGCTCAACCCGATGCACGATTCAAACCTGGTGCGCGTGCTGGCGTGCCAGAGCAGGACGCAGATCGGCCTCGTCGATCTCGCCATTGTCACGCGCGGCGCGGAGGCGGTGCGGGCGCGGCTTGCCGCGCTCGCGGGCCAGGGTATCGGTGCCGCAATCGTCGACGCCGTGTTCGACCGCGACCTCGAGACCATCGGTCTCGTTGCCGCCGGCCATCGGCTGTCGGTCGGCGCCTCCGGGATCGGCCTCGGGCTCGCGCGGGCGCTGGTCTCGACCGGCAAGGTCAAGGCCACGGCGACCAGCGATGCAGGCGCGCCGGTCGGCGGAGCGGCGGTATGCCTTGCCGGGAGCTGCTCGCAGGCGACCCTTCAGCAGATCGCGAGCGCCGAACGCATCATGCCGGTGCTTCGTCTCGATCCGGACCGTATCATCACGCAAGCAGATGAAGTGCAGCACGCGCTGGACTGGGCAAGACCGCGACTGGCTGAAGGTCCGGTACTGATCGCATCGAGCTCGGCACCAGATCAGGTCGCCGCCCTGCAGGCTCGCCACGGCCGCGACGCTGCCGGTCACGCGATCGAGCAGGCGATGGCCGACATCGCGGAAAATCTAGTGAAATCAGGGGTTCGGCGGCTGGTCGTGGCCGGCGGTGAAACCTCCGGCGCAGTCGTCGACCGCCTTGGTATCCCCGGCTTCCTTGTTGGCGCGGAGATCGCGGCGGGTGTCCCGGTACTGCGGGCGGTCGGCACGGAGGCAGGCGGGATGCTGCTCGCGTTGAAGTCCGGAAATTTCGGTGGTCCCGACTTCTTCGCCGCCGCGCTTAGGCTCATGCGCTGAGCGCAGACCGTTTTTAGGTTCCTGTTCATCTCTTTCGACTTCCGTACTCGCACGGAGTCGTAGTTAACATCTGCACAGATGGTCTGCTGTCTGATGTCGGCGCTGCTCCCTTTTGGTTGATTCTTAGAGCTCCCGACGCGCGCCCGCGCCAGTACAACGAGATCCGATTATGCTTGCCAAGCTTTCCATCCGCGCCAAGATCACCAGTGTCGTGGCGTTCCTGCTGATCGCGATGACCGGAATGGGCCTGCTCGCCGTCATGAAGATGCGGTCGATGAACGCCAACACCGTTGACATCTCGACGAATTGGATGCCGAGCGTCCGGGTGATCGGTGACCTGCGCGCCGCAGTGATCACGTATCGAAACGTGGTGCGTCAGCACATGTTGGCCGAAGTTCTGGACGACAAGCTGGCGGTGGAGAAAACCGCCGCCACCGTGACCGAGGCGCTCGCCAAGACGCGCAGCAAGTACGAGGCCATGATCAGCTCCGCGGAAGAGCGGGCGCTC
Source organism: Bradyrhizobium sp. in8p8 (assembly GCF_000426845.1). Classification (GTDB taxonomy): domain Bacteria; phylum Pseudomonadota; class Alphaproteobacteria; order Rhizobiales; family Xanthobacteraceae; genus Bradyrhizobium; species Bradyrhizobium japonicum_C. Next base: position 377,213 of record NZ_AUGD01000007.1, read on the forward strand.
TACACCCAGTGGTCGAAGCTCTGGGACGAGTACAAGAAGGGCACCGAGGAGGTGATGGCCTTGTCGCGCAAGGAAGCGGGCAAGATCCCGCGCGAGGCGCAGGAGCTCAACTCCAAGACGGTCAACAAGATCGGACTTCAGGCGGATGAGGTCCTGAACAAGGACATCGAGCTCAATACCAGGAGCGGCGAACAGGCGGCTCAGGATGCCGCCGACAGCTACGCTTTCGCCTTTATGCTGGTTTCAGTCATTCTCGGCGCGGCTGTCTTGATCGGCCTCGGGCTCAGCTTCTATCTCGTCCGCGACGTCTCCAGCGGCATCAATTCGATCATCCAGCCGATGCAGGCGCTGGGCAAGGGCGATCTCTCCGCCGAAGTCCCGCACCGCGGCGAAAACACAGAGATCGGTGCCATGGCCGACGTGCTCCAGATCTTCAAGGAAGCGTTGATCGCCAAGAGGGCCGCAGACGAAGCTGCGGCCGCGGATGCCGAAGCCAAGATCGAGCGCGGCCGCCGCGTCGACAACATCACCCGCGAATTCGAAGCCATGATCGGGGAGATCGTCCAGACCGTGTCGTCGGCCTCGACACAGCTCGAGGCATCGGCGACGACCCTCACCGGAACCGCCGACCGCTCGCAGCGGCTGGCGACCACGGTCGCAAGTGCGTCGGAGGAGGCCTCGACCAACGTGCAGTCGGTGGCTTCGGCGACGGAAGAGATGGCCTCCTCCGTGGGCGAGATCAGCCGTCAGGTGCAAGAGTCCGCACGGATGGCGGGCGACGCCGTCGGCCAGGCCCGCGCCACCACCGACCGCGTCAGCGAGCTGTCCAAGGCCGCCGCTCGCATCGGCGACGTCGTCGAGTTGATCAACACCATCGCCGGCCAGACCAACTTGCTGGCGCTGAATGCGACCATCGAAGCCGCACGTGCCGGTGAAGCCGGTCGTGGCTTTGCCGTCGTGGCGTCCGAAGTGAAAGCGCTCGCCGAGCAGACCGCGAAGGCTACCGGCGAGATCGGCCAGCAGATCTCCGGCATCCAGGCCGCGACCAACGATTCCGTCGGCGCGATCAAGGAGATCTCCTCGACCATCG
>NZ_AUGD01000008.1 GCF_000426845.1 Bradyrhizobium sp. in8p8
GCTCCGCGCCCCACCCCGTTGCTTCACCGAGCCCATTGGGCTCAAATGTCACCGGGACTCTACTCATCGGTGGATGAAAGTTGGGGCTCAGGTCAATAATTCCGAACAGTCAAATGCCGAGAGACCCCATTTCTCTCGCACCTGAAGGTACTTGCGGCGCAGCGGCTGAGCAGCTTTTCCTATTCTCTCCGACAGTGAGAGAACGGCAGCACTCCCAGGGCGTGCTCCATGTTCCAGCTAGGTGTTCTCTTGACTGAGTAGCGCTGCGAGGCGCTTGCGTGTCAACCTGTCAACCGTGTCAACCCAAGAACAGCCAGAACTAGCTGGCGAATTTTTGGGGCGCGCTTGGGCCGTAGGGGGAGGGGGCCGCGGAAGGACCCTTCGACCGGTCTTGCACCCCGCGCCCGCAGATTTGCAATTGCCAGAGCTGGCCCACTAAGCGCTGTGCCCGAGCACGAACTCACCCGCCGAGCGATACATGATCTAGTCTGCGGGAACTGTTTCAAAGTCCTGATGCGCCGCGGACGCCGGAGAAGGACGAGGATTGACCTCGACTTCACAAAACACCACTTATGGAAGAATGCTGCAGGAGAGCAGGCAGACCCTCGCCTTTTATATGGCTATCGCTCGGTTCCCCCTTCGCTAGTCTGCGAGGCCTTGTCGGTAGTATCCGGTAAACCCTCGCGGGACGTAACATTTTGAAAACGTAGCCTCTCCCTCAAGAAATTCATTCCTAGAGATAATCGCGATAGTTTTTCTCGCAACGTAGAGAGAAACGAAGTTGGCCGACCACGTGGAAAGATGTTCGGTTCTATATGTATTGCGCGGAAACCGTCACACCCTCGCCGGCATACCGCAAAGCCCTGTAAGGCCGATGCTTATTGTATGCCGAGGGTTCTACAAAACCCTCAGCATACTATCGCATTTATCGACGAATTAGACTGGAACGACGTCGTCGCGCGGATCAGAACTCTTCACTTCGGCGCGTGGGCGATCGTCCCGGAGCTTAACGTTGATGTAGAAACGCAGCCGCTTGGAGTCATCACGTTCAAAATGCCGTTTCATGTCGCGACCGAACTTCGTCTCGAAGACCGGCGATTTTGAATTTGCCCGGCACCATTCCAGAAAAGCCTCATACATTGCCCGCGCCTGCACTTTGGAACCATCAACCCTTTCGAGGCAGTCTTCCGCAAATTGCATCACGATATCCATTTCCCTGCGATACTCCGCGGTCGCGGCGGAGACGCTCGGAGCGACGTAGAGCCCGTTCTGGAGGAAATCCACTGCTCCCTCACACAGCCAATTGAGGATGCCGGACGCATCCTTGAGCATTTCGCCGACCATTTCCTCCGGATCCCGCATATCCTTTTCAGCGATCTGCACCGGCCATTTCAGCAGCAGCATCCGGCGCCAGATGCCGTTAGATGTATCAGAGATCTTCGGGAGACCGTTGCCGCTTATGTGCGGCTTCGCTCGCGGCATAAAATCAATAAAGCCCTTGAACAGCGTTCGAACTGGGATTTCCTCGCTACCGGTCAGTTTCTTAATCAATTCGGATTGCAGCGGTTTGCCTTCGGGCAGTTCCAATACACGCACCATCCGCTTGCCGAAGAGACGAATGAGGTCCGGTGACGCGCCGCCAGCGCTACGTTCGCCTTGTCCGATGATTGATTCAGTTGGCAACCCGACGGCAAAACTCTTCCCCAGCAGCCTCACGAGCATCTCGAGATAAACGCTCTTTCCGTTTGCCTCCTCGCCGTAATGGAACATGAACCGTTGCAACGGCACACCCAAAATGCTGATGCCGGAGTATTGCTGCAAGGTGCGACGAGCCTCCGGATCCGGCATCATCTTCTCGATCCAGCTCTCAAAGAATGGAGCGCGGGCAGACGCGTCGTAATTCACGGGAACCAGCGCCGTGATATAATCGGACTTCCGGTGTCCTTTTTGGGCAATGACGCGGCAGACCATGCGGCTTGAATGCTCGTCCGGGCATTCAAGGTCATTTTCTTGAACAAACGTCAGCGTGTGGCTCAGCGTTGCAAGCGAAAGTGCGCTCGCATTGAACTCTTCTGCAGGTTTACGCCATCGCGGCGCACCGCACTCCAACATAGCTTTGAGGCGCGGGGCATTTTTAGAGATGACGCCAAATCTCTTATGAGCTACTTTTCGTGCCGCAAACGAACGTCGGGCGACTTTTCCCGACTTCACAGCTTCGTGCAGAGCCTTCGCTGATGTCTCGTCGGGATCTGGCGTGCGGCTAAGCTCGGATGCAGCCTTTTCAGCGTCATCGATAGCCTTCTGTTCGGCGTCGGAAGGCCTAAAGAAATCAGCCTCCAATTGGATAAAGTCTCCAACCGCCTGGGCCATCATCCATGCGTAAGCCTCCCCGTTGTCGATGTCCCAATGTCGACCCGACCAAGCCAACTTGTCGCCGCCGGCGATGCCAGCGGCTTGCATGATCAACAATTCGTCTGGAAAATAAGCTTCGAGACGTTTGGCGTTGTCGGTATCCGACTGATCGAGCATTGAACAGGCTGCGAGGGTCTCCCGATCGGGCACCTTCGAAATGGGGGGCGCCGGGGGACCCGCAGTCGCAGAGGCGTCGGCGCTGATATTAGTAGAACTGTCGCCCAGGTTTGGCGGCACCGACATCAGCCACTCGGGCGGCCCTTCACTCGGAGCGTCCCGAAAACATTCTTCGGCGGTCCAATCATTCGACAGATGGAAGTCCCCATCGGTAGGGAAGGGTGGTTCATGACCAAAGTCATGAATTGCATCGGACGTGATCCAGTCGGCGATTTGACGGCTCACCTCGTCGAGTTGGGTTTCGTTCATCTGTTTGGTCGACGTAGACATAGTACCCCTCGGTATTTTGATCGCTTCCAGCGAGGTCCCGCTCAGCGGGCGCGTCGTATTCACGGCGTGGGTCGCCCACCTGCGCGGCTTCTGCGCTTGATTTTGATTTAGCAATTCGCTAAGCGGCAGCCGTATCGGAGGTGGATGCCCGGCGCCGGGAGTTCATCCACACATTCAGGTCGAGTGCCAAATAGCGGACTGACCGGCCGATTTTAATGGCGGGTGGGCCATCGCCCGAGACGAACAGTTTTGCCAGGGTGCTTTCGCCGAGTTTCAAATAAGCCGCCGCTTGCTTGCGGGTCAGCCAAGTGTCCGGCGGGCTTGCTCCAGCGCCGGACTGATCTTTGAATGTCATAATCGCTCCGTTTCAGAGACATCAGGATCCGTCCTGAATGTCGGAGCGTATAGCTGAGGGAAATCGCTGCGGAGGGACACTAAGCTCTAATGTCCCGGGACATTAAGCATTCGCCAATGTCCTAAGTCTGTCGTAGTAGCGCCAAACCTGCTTCTTAACGGCTTCGAACTCGCGAACCTCCGTATCGCCCTCGTCGTGCCACCGTTCTAGGAGCAATTCGGCGATATCGGCATCCGAGAGTCCGCGCTTATTCTGGGCCAAGCTCAACCCCTTGTGCGTCATCTTGGCTAGAGCTGCTTCGACCTTAAGCGTAAGCTTCCTTTTCGCTCGTGTTTTCGTTTCAGTCCTTGATAGAGGTTCGCGGATTGTTTGTATCGTCCAACGCTTTAGAATCTCGTCGCGTCGGAATGTCACGTTAGTTGCAACACGGTGGTACCCGAGAGCACCCCACCCGAGTCTGGGACGGTTGCCCTTTTTGGCGAGCATCGGAAAGGTCTTCCGAGGCCGTGTTTTCACGGATCGACTTTCGTCGTGGATGCGCAAGAAATTTCTGGACACAACGCTTAGCTGGGCCTTAAAAACTAAACAACCAAGGATAACTCGCGGAACAAACTGCGGATTTTGGGGGCTGCTATCGTGAATTTCAGTCCGGGGCTTTTCACTTCAACGCAGCCAATTGCGGCTGCTCGAACAGGCCGTCGTCCGCTCAACACCGCGCCGCAGGTTCATTCCAGTGGCGGTGAGATTTCGCGCATTTAGAGGCTTGTTCCATGGGGAATCCGTCCAGCTCTGACGGACTAGATGCACTCGTCCGCACGAGAATCGAGCATCTTCGTCCAAAGCTGCTCGATCTCAGTCGTCGCAATCCGCTCATTTCTACCAAATTGGGGCCGCGCTCGAATTCCCATCTGAGAACGGTAGATGAACTTCCAGACGTGCTGTTCTTCAAGTTGTGTAATGGCCATGAGCTGCAGTTCGTCCCCCTTCCTCCCATCGACGAGGATCCACGTGATGAGCAGACGGCTGCATTCAGGGATGCACTGATTAATGCGCGGCTAACAGACGAAACCTATGTCGAGGCCATGGAGGCTGTGGATCGAGATGGTGATGACTATCTCGATAAGACCCGAGCCGCGGATCGCGATTTAAGGGATCGGCTGAGGCAGCAACTCGGAATGGCTCCTCGTGCGCAGAAATCCGAGGCGAATCTCAGCCAGCATGCAAAGAACAACGGGATACTTCCTTCCTACGATCTGCCATCGATCGATGCCGAGCATACAGACGGACGCCATACCGACGATAAGGTTCAGACGCTGTTGCTTCCTCCTGATCTGGAGCGCAAGCTGAACGCGATTATTTCCAAGAGCCGGACCTGGCTGCAGGAAACCGGTATGAACGTGCTTCAGGTTGCCTTCGGGTTCTTGGAATGGGCGGAAGTCGAGCGGAGCGAAAGTTCTTTCGCGCCCCTCGTCCTCTTGCAGGTGGAAGTGAAACGCACACGAACGCCGCACGGTGCTAAGTACTTCCTTGCTGGCACGGGGGATGAGCCGGAGTTAAATGCCGTCCTCGCCGAGAAGCTGAGGCTCGATTATTCGATCGAAATGCCAAAGCTCGAGGGCGCCTCAGTTGAGGCCTACTTAGCCGAGATCGGAAAAGTTCTCCCCAAAGGGAAGAAATGGCGGATTAGACGCCAGGTAGCCGTTGGTGTCTTTCCCTCGGCCCGAATGGCGATGTATCACGACCTTGACCCTAATCAGTCGGGGTTTCCGCAAAACGATGTCGTGCAGTCACTTCTTGTCGGCTCCGAATCCGCGGGTGCTTCTCCCTTTGCAGAAGAATATGGGGTTGATGAGCCGGAAATTGAGGCCAAGGTGCCTTGCCTGGTTATGGATGCTGACTCATCGCAGTTCAGTGTTTTGGTTGATCTCGCCGATGGTAGGAACCTTGCTGTTGAGGGCCCGCCGGGCACGGGCAAGTCACAGACCATTGTAAATGCGATCGCGGCAGCTCTTGCGGCGAACAAGAAGATTCTCTTCGTGGCGGAGAAGCTTGCAGCTTTGAACGTGGTCAAAGCCCGACTCGAAGCGGTTGGTCTTGGTGAGTTCCTATTGCCGCTTCAGGCTGAGAAGTCGACGCGTGAACAGGTAATTGAGTCGGTAAGGACTCGACTTGATATTCAGAAAACGCCGGCTGTTCGGGACTACGACAGCAAGATCGAAGAATACCGTCGGATCCGGCAACAGCTTGCAGATTACATAGATCTACTTACGACAGAGTTTGGTCAATCCGGACTGACGGTTCATGCCATTCTCGGCAAAAGCATTGCGACGAGCGATCGCCTGTCCGGGATATCGAACGAGACCCTCGAGCGCTGTAAGCTCCGGCCAGAAATGCAGACAGCAACGGGGTTGGCTAGATACGTTCAGCTTGGTCTGCAGATTGAAAAGGCTCATGCCGAAACACTCATTTCAGGGCCAAGTTGGAAGGATACGCGGCTCGTTCACCCTGAGCGTTTCACAGTAGAAGAAGCGTGTGCAATCGCCAAGCGAGCTTCGGGCGAAGCATTGGGGCTGGCTGCGGCGCTCAAAGCGCTCGAGCCTTGGGGTCTCGAAAAAGAAGCGCGGCCTAGCCTAGAGACGCTTCGCGAGTCACTTGCCGCGTGCGTGGACCACCTGCGGCAGCATTCGTCAGAGCTCGTTCGGAACATACTTGCTGAGGGTAGAGCGGAGCTACTAGCTTCATTCCTGAAGCAATGTGCTGACCTAAGGGCATCTGCAGATCGACTCTCTTCTGAGCTGTCGGAGGTGCCGGACGCGGCGGCATTGGATAAGATTAGGCAGCTTGAGCATATCTGTGAACGCGGATCGCTCATCAGCATTGACCCAGACGCGCTGATTGAGGCGTTACAAGCGAACCGAGAGTCGACCAAAAGGGCGCGCGAAATAGCAGAAAAACTCGCTCCGCTCGTCACCGCTCACGAACCAGCGAAGAATTGGGCTTTAGACGACGTCGGCAGGGCGCACGCTCTATGTCGGGAAGTTGGCCGTGAAGCGCTGTCCATGCGTAGTGGCAAGCTCGCGGAAGCTAACTCTCATTATCATCTACGTAGGTTGTGCGAGGAGGGGCAGCAGGTACAGGCTCAGCGGACTAGGTTATCAGAGCGCGTGTCTCTCTCCGTTGACCTTCCAACCGACCGGCTCGTTGCTTGCGCGACGATCCTTCGAACTGCCGGACCTTTCGGATTTCTCTCGTCCAAGTATCGCGAAGCTAAGCGCATATTCATGGCGATTTCGCGCTCGCCAAAATACTCCAGGGCAGATGCGGTCCAAAGGCTTGATGAGCTGATTACGTTCCGGCTCAAGTCAGGCGAGTTCGTCCGGCAATCCGAAGCGGCTGGCCTATTTGGGCTCTACTATCGTGGTCTTGATACCGACTTCGAGCCGTTCACTCGCGCGGCGCGATTCTTCGAGGCGCTTTCTGTAGAGTTCGGTGGCCATGAGCACACCTCATTGCGCGATTTCCTACATGGCGGCGCGTTGAATCAACTGGAGCTGTTGCCGCCAATTCCTAAAACCGGCATTCCGATCACCTTCGCTTCTCTTGACGATCGGATTGCTGCTGCTGAACATGAGGCAGCTCGCCTCGAGCGAGCCGTCACTGAGCTTAGACCTATCGCCAAGGTCATAAGAAATCAGCAGATCGGTCTTGCCGAGATTCGGGATGTGAAGCTGCGATTGGAAGCACTGCTATCGGAACGTCAGAGGCTAGACGATCATCAGCCTGTACGTGAGCTTCTGATTGAGCAGTTTCAGGGACACAAGACGCCACGAGAGGATTTGGAGGAGCTGATCGCGTGGGCCACATCAATCGCGAATCACGTTCCCGTACTTCGGAGCATTCTTGACCAGGGGGAGCCCGCGGAGGTTTCGCGTGCGATTGGTGTCGCACTGTCTGCAGACGATAAGCTGACGGGTACACTAAGCAAATTGGGCGAGGTTGCGAAGATTGAGGTCCATGCATTAACTCGCGGCCGCAGCCTATCAGAATTGGCTGCGGTACTCGAGCAGGCATCGTTGGATGGAGATGGCCTGTTCGCCTTCGCGGCTTTTGAAACCGCCCTCGTGGATGCTGGTCCCGAAGGCCTAATGCCACTTATTCAAGAAAGGCTAGAGCAAGGTTCTTTGGGCGGGCTTGGCTCCCAGGCTGAAGCGCTCGCGATCCGTCAACTGGCTAAAGCTGTGTTTGCGCAGCTGGGCCACAAGCTTGGCCGCTATCGGGGTGCAAAGCTGGAAGAGCTGAGAGCCTCTCTCGCTAACAAGGACCGTGAGATCATTCGGTTGTCGCGCACACAGCTTCGCGCGAAGTTGAAAGCAACCGCGCGCCCGCCTATGGGAAATGGGGTGGGTAGGAAGTCCACGTGGACAAATATGGCGCTGATAGAAAATGAGATCAGCAAGAAGCAGAAATTTATACCGGTCCGTGATTTGACACAGCGCGCTGGGGAGGCGCTGATCGAGCTAAAACCGTGCTGGATGATGTCGCCGCTCGCGGTCGCCCAGTACGTGCCGAAAGGAAGCGTCCAATTCGACCTTTGCATCATCGATGAGGCTTCCCAGATGCCTCCCGAATCTGCGATCGGTCCCCTCTTGCGTTGTTCGCAGGTGCTTGTTGTCGGGGATACCAATCAACTTCCGCCGAGTAATTTCTTCAAGTCAGTGATCGAAGACGAGGAAGCGGACGAGGATGAAGCTGTCCTTAACGAGTCAGTGCTGGAAATGGCGAATGGCGCCTTCCGTCCAGCTCGGCGTTTGCGCTGGCACTATCGTTCTCGCCACTCCGGTCTCATCAAATTCTCGAATAAGTTGGTCTACGATGACGCGCTGATCGTGTTTCCGTCTCCCAGGGAGACAATCGCGCGTATGGGGGTGGAGTTTAGAAATGTGAATGGCCGTTATAAAGCCGGCACCAATCCTGTTGAAGCGAAGGCCATGATCGACGCCATAGTCGAGTTTATACAGACGGACCCTGATAGGTCTCTCGGCGTCGTTACTCTAAATCAGAAGCAGCGGGATCTCATCATCGAGGAGTTCGAGTACGCCATCGCGCACAATCGCTCGATTCAAAAGTATCTTGATACTTGGAAGGACCGCAACGACAGCCTTGAGGAGTTCTTTATCAAGAATCTTGAGAACGTACAGGGTGACGAGCGCGACGTCATATTTATCGGAACAGTTTATGGAGCGGAGGAGCCGGGTGCTCGCGTAATGCAGCGCTTTGGTCCAATAAATGGGCTTGCCGGAAAGCGACGTTTGAACGTTCTATTCACTCGAGCCAAGCAGAAGATCGTTACGTTCTCGTCTATGACGGCTGCCGATATCGAGGCGGAGGAGAGCAGCAACCCTGGCGCGCATATGCTCAAGCGTTGGCTTGAGTATTCCGCAAGCGGTGTTCTCGATGCTGGCGATATCACCGAGCGAGAAGCAGATTCGGACTTCGAGGTCTTTGTCGCTGATCAGATACGAGCCATGGGCTGCAGACCAGTACCGCAGGTAGGCGTGGCTGGCTATTTTGTCGATATCGGCATCCATCATCCGGATTGGCCCCACGGGTTTGTTCTCGGGGTAGAGTGTGACGGTGCAACCTATCATTCGGCCAAGTCAGCGCGCGATCGTGATCGGCTAAGACAGGAAATTCTGGAGGGGCTAGGCTGGAAGCTCCATCGAATTTGGTCGACGGATTGGTTCAACAATCCTCGGCAGGAAGCGGAAAAGCTCCGTGCGGCAATAGCGAATCAGCTTGCCGCTCTAAAGCTTCGCGAGAAGGAGTTCACCAAAGCGCCGCAGCCTCCGCTCGATCGAAAGGTCGGTGGAGCAGAAGTTAGGCGACCTGTCGCACAGCAGGGGCGCCCGTTTGTTGTGCCTCCGTTCGAGGAGGCGCTGAGCCTTCGTGATGAGCGTAGGATTGAGATCGGTGATACCGTGAGATTTCGCTATCTGACAGACGACAAAAAGGTCATCAACGTAACGATCAGCCAGCGACAATCTGACGCCTCTCAAGGCATGGTTCATCATCTCACGCCAGTCGCTTCCGCGCTGCTCGGCGCCGAGGAGGGTGATGAGATTGAAGTACTTGTTGGAAGCTATATTCGACCGGCCATAATTGAGAGGGTTTCGAAGGGGACTGCGCGGCGAGAAAATTCGGGCTAGCCCTTGAATGCAAACACATTTGGCGGCGTGGGCTCGACTCCGTCGAACCGCTCTCTGCGTGCCCTACTTCCGCAGGGCTTTTGCACCCGTCAGAAGGCCGGTGTCTTTGTTGTGTCGTGTCCCTTGGGTCCCGGCAGCAGTTTCGGGGGGCAGATGCAAAAGAACGATGCAGCAATCGTCTTCAGCGCCGGCGACCTGGTTGGGCACCTGAATTGTCGTTACCTCACACACCTTGACCTCAGGGTACTCCAGGGCGAACTAGCCAAACCGAAGGTCCGCGATGATCCGACCCTCGATGCGCTGGTGGAGCGCGGCAAAACGCATGAGCAGGGTTTTGTCGACCATCTCGCCAAGCAGGGCAGCTCCGTCGCCGTCATTGCCGGCGTTGGCATCGATGACGCCTCGGTTGGCCAAACGCGTCAGGCGATGGCGCGTGGCGATGCGGTGATCGTTCAGGCGGCGTTGCGGGATGGGCATTGGAGCGGTCGCGCCGACGTGCTGCGGCGGGTCGAGATACCGAGCGGTTTGGGCGCCTGGTCCTACGAGGTCACCGACACCAAGCTCGCGCGCGAGACCAAGGGCAACACGGTCCTCCAGCTCAGCCTCTACTCGGACCTACTGGCGACCATGGGAGGGCTGACCTTTCTCGGCGTATTTGGGGGGACGGTGAAGGCGCCGATCCATCGCTACAAGTTCACGGTCCACGAAACCGATGTTCGCGCCAATGACGACTTGAAAAGTGTTGGAGGCGATAAGCTTGGGAGTGTCGTTGCGATTTCCAATGACGACAGAACAATCGACATCAAGAAGCGCCAGGACACGGCCAGCTTTCATCCCGAAGCTGTGTTTGCGCACAAGTTCGTCGACAATCAGGTTCTCGCAGAATCGATCTTCCGGATCGGCGAGCACGTGGCGAACCACGGCATCACCGGGCCGGGCCTCTATCGTGCCGCTCGCGATTTGCTGCTCAAAGTCACTTCTCGTCTTAGCGGGCGCCTGTTAGAGCAAGTTGGTGAGCCGTCGGTGGCAACCGCGATACGCGCGGCGCTCTCGCTTGATCAGAGTGTCTTCCCGGTGCAGGGGTCGCCTGGGACTGGCAAGACCCATGCCGGCGCGCGCAAGATTTGTGCACTGGTGCGCGACAAGCGGACCGTCGGCGTCACGGCCAACAGCCACAAGGTCGTTCGTCACTTGCTGGACAAGTCGTTGGAAGCGGCTGGCGAGCAGAGATTGTCTCTCCAGGGCATACAAAAGGTCTCGGATGAGCCGACCTCTCTTCCGGGACTTCAGCTGACGACCAAGAATCCAGATTTCATTACCGGGATCGGCAATGGTTGCCAGATTGGTGGTGCTACCGGCTGGTTTTGGGCGCGCCCGGACGCGGCAGGCCTTGTGGATGTTCTGTTCGTCGATGAAGCGGCGCAAATGTCATTGGCAAACGTGCTGGCTGTGTCACAGGCGGCCGAGAGCATTGTTCTACTGGGCGACCCGAGGCAACTTGAGCAGCCAATGCAGGGGAGTCATCCGGATGGCGTTGCTGTGTCGGCGCTTGATCATGTACTCGGCGAACACGCAACGATTGAGGCCGATCGCGGACTTTTCCTCGAGGAAACCTGGCGTTTGCACCCTGATATCTGCGCTTTCACATCCGAGCTCTTCTATGAAGGCCGACTTCGCTCGCGTGCGGGGCTGGAACGGCAAGAGATCAGGTCATCGAGCCGCGTGAACGGAGCCGGCATTCGCTATCTTGCCGTACAGCATGAGGGTAACCAGAATTCCTCTCCCGAAGAGGCAGACGAAATCAAAAGACTGGTCGATGAGATCCTCAGCAGCAAAGCAACCTGGGTCGACGGGACAGGGAAGGAAACTGCCATCGGCCTGGAGGATATTCTGATCATCGCTTCCTACAACGCGCAGGTCTTCGAGCTACAGGAGCGATTGCCGGGAGCGCGCATCGGCACTGTCGACAAGTTCCAGGGACAGGAGGCACTAATCGCCATCTACTCGATGACAACATCCAGTCACACCGACGCTCCCCGGGGCATGGAATTTCTATACAGTCTCAACAGGCTCAACGTCGCTACGTCACGGGCAAAGGGCCTGTGCATTCTTGTTGCCTCACCGCAAGTATTTGAGGCCGAGTGCCGGACGCCGGGGCAAATGCAGCTTGTGAACGCCTTTTGCAGATATTTGGAGAGGGCTTCTACGCTGTAGAGGACCTGCATCAGGGACCGCGAAGAAAAATCAAAATCGGAAAACCAATTATGAATATCGAGCCGCAGTTATTGGAAGACCTGAGGAGCGCCATCGATCGTGGGCAAGCGGCAGGCGAAATAATCACCTCTCAGCAGCATGACGAGTACATCCGCAATTTCCGCGAACGATTTGGTCCGGATGCGCTTCAAAGGCTGGATGGCGAAGCTCTCCTTAAGACGATGCACGGGCGCCAGAGTAGCGAGTCCCGCTGTTTGAGTTACTGGCTTGAGTTCATGAACGACGGGTCGTTCGCCACCAACGCATTTGGCGGAATTGGGGGCGGGTCAGCACTGAAATTCGGCCTGTACCAGAGGCCGACCGATGGAGCCTGGATGGGCGGCAAAGGCACGAGCCCGAAGGTCATCACGATGGACGAAGCGATCCAAATAGCCAGGCGACAACGTGACGAGCTGTTAGCGGCTGACAAACTCTTGGCGGAACTGAGTTCGATTGATCATTCAGACGAAACTTATGGTCGCCTTCAAGGGCTCATGGAGCGTGCCGCGCCGGAACTCTCTGGCAACGGTTGGTCACATAAATATTGGTTTTTGACACACCCTGATAAGCTCGACGACTACCATAGTCCGCGTTACCAGCGTTTTCATCTGTACAAACTGTTGCAGATGCCGCCCGACCGAGTGGGGATACTTGATGGCGGTGCACCCCGCTTTATTTGCGCGGGGCGCTTCGTGGGAATAGCGCGCGCGCTCGGGGTTCCCGTTAGTAGCCTGACCTCAGCACTCAACCGACGGACGGGAGGCTTCCATCGGTTCTGGCGCATTGGAACGACCGAAGGAAGTGACGGCGACAGCCAATGGTCCTCTATGCGCGATGGCAGTTACGTTTCAATTGGTTGGCCAAATTCCGTTCCAGATCTCTCTGCACATCTCGGCGAGGAGAAGGTCAATCTCAGAGATAGGATTAGGGAATGGCTGGTTCCTGCTTACTCGAATCCGGGGGTCGCCTCTCGTAAGGCTGGCGAGGTAGTCAAGTTCGTACGCGAGATGGTCGAAAACGATCTTGTGTTGGCCTGCGAAGGACAAACGGTGCTTGGTATCGGGCGAGTCAGTGGGTCATATGAATACGAACGCGGGCTCCGTTTCCCCCACAAGCGCCCGGTTCAATGGCTTCTCCTCGATTCGTGGCAATTGCCACAGCCAGAAGGGCCACGCACCACGGTTTTTGAGTTAGGCAGGAATGGTGAGAATTTACTTGCACTTGAGCGCAAGATGTTTTCTGGAGGAGCCTCGAGCTCACCTGTCAGTCGGCGGAATACAGCGCGCGCTGCGGCAGCTACTGCTGTAACGCAGCTGCCGCCGTTAGATCCATTCGCGGCAAGGGTGGAAGGCATCCTGCGTCGCAAAGGGCAAGTACTTCTCTACGGTCCGCCTGGAACTGGCAAGACCTATCTCGCGGTTCGAGCTGCAACAGAGCTTGCCGCGCGCCAGCGATTCGGCAAGACCCCTTCGATGCTTACGGAGCCCGAGCGAGCTGAGATCGAGAATCCGAAAGGCCTGGTGCGAAAATGCACCTTCCATCCCGGATACGGCTACGAGGACTTCATAGAAGGCCTGCGACCCGAGACGGTGTCGGGGCATCTGTTCTTTGAACGGCGCGCTGGAGTTTTCAAGCAATTATGCGCCGATGCCGAAAGGGCCAGCGATAGGCACTTCTTCCTCGTTGTGGATGAGATTAATCGAGGTGATGTCCCTAGAATTTTCGGCGAGTTGATAACGCTTCTCGAGCACGACAAGCGGAGTAGCATTGTCACGCTTCCCAGCGGATCACACTTTTCCGTCCCGCCTAACGTCTTCGTCATCGGCACGATGAACACTGCCGATAGGTCGATCTCGCTGTTAGATGTCGCGCTTAGAAGGCGCTTCGGATTCATCGAGCTGATGCCGGATAGCTCTCTACTTGAAAGACGTGCAGTGGGCGACTTGCCGCTTGGCCCCTGGCTCGACGCGCTTAATGCCCGTTTACGCCGGCATCTGAAGCGCGACGCGCGCAACCTTCAGATTGGGCACGCATACTTGCTCGGTCAGCCCATCATGTCTGTTGCGGAGTTCTCGCGTGTACTTCGTGAGGACATTATCCCGCTTCTTGAGGAGTACTGCTACGACGACTTTAGCGTGTTGAGCGACATTCTTGGGCCAAGCCTGGTCGATGTCCAGGGCGCCCGAATTCGGGATGAAATATTCGATCCAAAGAATGAGGACAGTCTGCTTCAGGCTCTTGCGTACGAAGAAATGCAATCGTTGACGCTAGTTGAAGACACAGAGCAGGATGAGGATGCGGCTGATCTGGCCGCTGATGAAGCCGACGATGCTCAAGTACCCTCAACCTGACGACGAACTCACTCCCATCACGCTAAATGAGTGGGATCGCGTCGAGGCTGTTTCACGTCCGCAACTCGTGGGCACGACGCTTGGGAATAATCTCGGAGCACAAAGCCTAGCGCTTGCAATTCGAAGGCAGGTCGACGTCCGAGAGGGATATAAGGGTCTCGAAGTCTCCACGACTTCTTTTGTGGGGCACATCGCCGTAGGGCCCCTTCGGATTAACATCAATCCCAAGCTGCAGGGATTGGCCCTCACGTCGCTGGTTCGTTACGCCTATGGTCTGCGTGACTTCGAAGTGATTGGGCAGACCCTCACTCCGACAGCGCAATACGGTATCCACGATATTCTCATATCGTTGCTAGCGGCGGAGATTGAGGAACTTCTGCATCGGGGTTTGCTGCGCCGGTATATTTCAGCTTCAGAAATGCTCATAAGTCCCAGAGGGCGAATCCTCGTCGAGAAGATCGCATCTCGCGGGGGGATCTTGGATGGAACGCTTCCGTGTTTGCACTTCCAGCGGCATGCCAATTGGAAGCTGAACCGGGTTTTGCGGTCGGGGCTCGATCTCGCAGGAAGCATGACGACGAATCGGGATTTATATCGACGCCTTCGGAGGTTGGGCGAAGCATTCGACGCCGTCGAAACAGCTCCGCTCCAGGGGCGTGATCTCGACGAGGTTGAGCGGGGGCTGACGCGTCTCACGGCAACAAGTAGGCCTGCACTGACGCTCATTCGACTTCTATTTGGAATGCACGGCACGTCAATTGAGACGGAGACGTCTTCTCACCGCACCCCCGGATTTTTGTTTGACATGAACCTCTTTTTTCAGCGTCTGCTTTCACGATTCTTGCACGAAAACCTTGATGATCTCTCGATAAGGGACGAGCAGGCGACCAAAGGCATGTTCGCATACGCACCGCTGGGAAACCCCAAAGGACGCCCCTTGCCAAGACCCCGGCCTGACTTTGCACTGTTCAGTGCTAAGGGCCTGATCGGTTTTCTGGATGCAAAGTACCGTGACGTCTGGGAAAAAAGTTATCCTGCCGATTGGCTCTACCAACTGTCGATGTACGCGTTGTCTTCTCCGAATCAGAAAAGCATTCTTCTGTACGGGACCACTTCATCAGAGGCTCGCGAAGAGCGGATAGAGATCCGTCACCCTGTGTTTTGGGGGGCCGGATCTAACCCGACGGTGATCTTTCGTCCAGTGCAGTTGCAAGAGCTGGCTATGCTGCTGCATTCCTCCGAGGAGGCTTCGGCAAAGTGGAGACAGCGGAGGAGCTTCGCGCGCTCCCTCGTTACCTTTTGAGTCTCTGAGCTAAGAGACTGGCTCGAACATTTGCTAGCCAGATTAGCCGCGGGAAGGCGATCGACCGACCTCAGCCTAAGCCCGTCGAGATCAGCGAGGATCTCAGTGACTGGAAGCGTAAGGTTGCAGCCCTCATTCCGAAGCTGACGGATGGTGTCCCCGACGACGTCACCCAACGAAGTGCAGAACAGCAGGCGCGTTGGCTGCTCGCCTACTTGTTGGATTTCTTTGGACGGGAGAACAAGGGAACAAGGCGGTCTGGTGGGAGTTCTTTCGCTTGAGCGACTTGCCGGCCGAAGAACTGTTGCATGAGCGCGCGGGCTTGGCCGAGCTGACCTATGTGGGAACTGTGGGCGTTACTTCCAAAACGCCAGTCCACCGCTACCGGTTTTCGGCTCAAGAAACGGATATTCGGGTCGACGCCGACCTCAAGTGCGTAGGTGGTGATAAGTTTGGGACGGTAGTGGCAATTTCGTTTGATGAGCGAACCGTCGACATCAAAAAGCGGAAGGATACGGCCGGCGTTCATCCTGAGGCGGTTTTCGCCCACACATTCATCAACAATCAGGTCCTTGCCGACACAATCTTTCAGATCGGCGAGCATGTTGCAGACAAGGAATCGAAGGCTCCGGAAACTAGCGGGCCGCCCGCGATCTTTTGCTCAAGATCGCACCGCGTCTCGTTAGTGGTGAGCTGCGCAAGAGCGGAGAGAACGCTTTAGATTCGGCGAGAAGGATCGCCCTGTCGCTCGATCAAAGCGCCTTCCCTGTGCAGGGTCCCCCGGGCGCTGGCAAGACCATATCGGTGCGCAGACGATCCGCGAGCTGGCCAGCAAAAAGCTAAAGGTGGGGGTTACGGCAAACAGCCACAAAGTCCTCCGCCACATGCTGTATAAATCCCTCGAAGCCGCGGCCGAAACCCAGGTCGCAGTTCAGTGCATCCAAAAAGTCTCTGACGACGAAAAGTCGCTCCCGTATCTTCAGTTTGTGAAGCAAAATCAAGAGTTCATCGATGGGCTAAGCACGACCTGCCAGGTCGGAGGCGCCACCAGCTGGTTCTGGGCGCGTCTGGACGCCACTGGAATCGTCGATGTCTTGTTCGACGAAGCGGCGCAGATGTCGCTGGCCAACGTTCTGGCGGTGTCGCAGGCGGCACAGAGCATCGTGCTGTTGGGCGATCCACGGCAATTGGAGCAACCGATCCAAGGCAGCCATCCTGATGTAGTCGCGGTTTCGGCGTTGGATCACATTTTAGGAGAGCACGCGACGATCGAGGGCTGTTTCGGGAAGAGACCTGGCGAATGCACCCCGATATCTGTGCGTTCACGTCCGAACTCTTCTATGACAATCGCCTCCATTCGCGGGCCGGCCTGGAACGGCAGTTGATCAAGTCAAAAAGCCGGGCGAACGGTACGGGACTTCGCTACCTGGCGGTGCCGCACGAGGGAAACCAGAATTCCTCGTCGGAGGAGGTCGAACAGGTTCGCGTCCTGGTCGCGGAGATCCTCAGCAGCGGGACCACTTGGGTCGATAACAAGGGCGCGGAGGCACCCGTCACGCTGAGCGATATTCTGATCATCGCTCCGTACAATTGCAGGAAGCGATCCCAGGCGCGCGCATCGGCAGGGTCGACAAGGTTCAGGGGCAAGAGGCGCCGATCGTGATCTACTCGATGACGACGTCGAGCCACGCTGATGCCCCGCGAGGCATGGAGTTGCTGTACAGTTTGAATCGATTGAATGTGGCGACCTCGCGGGCAAAATGCCTTTGCGTCCTGGTGGCATCGCCGCGTGTGTTCGAAGCCGAATGCCGCACGCCGCGGCAGATGCAGCTGGCGAACGCATATTGCCGGTACTTGGAACTGGCCAAATCGCTGTGAGGTCAGCCAGAGGCCGGCTTCTTCTATAATTTTCCATATGCGATTTCTTCGATACGGGCCGTCATAGAAGCATGTGTTCGACTAGCGTTTGAGCTTAATCACGATGGATCGAGGCGCACGGAACGAGGGGCGCGCATCCCGAAAGAGTTGCGAGTGCAGACCTCACGTGTGACGATCTTTAGCGACCTTGCCCAGACTGAACTCGTAAAAATCGAGTAGGTGAGCATGCGGGGCCCTAGCTGATCGGGATTTTTGCGAGCCTAGCTGCGGCAAGGCGTATCGGTGAGAGTCTCTCTATCACTTTCTGGGAGCGACGACATCTTCGCAACGCTCGCCATACAGCGCTTGATAGCGTCGGCATGCATCTTCCGCTTCCTCTGGAATTTCTACTCGAGTTTGTTCTTCGCTCCTCTGCTGTAGGTCGCGGAATTTCCATCGTGCTTCGCGCATGACCGTGATTTCAAGGCTGCATCGTGCCTCGGCCATGGCCGAACTGGTTCTTGGACACCGACTTGAATCCACCGGCTCATAGAACATCTGCTCACCGGTTGAACGGGTTCCGAAGTAAGTCTGCTTTCCCGTCATTGAACGAAGTCGAATACGGTCAGCGTTGGCACCCAAAGCGCCATAGCCGATATCGGCGCAATCGCCATTCTGGCCAGCTCCTGGTAATTCCGGCAACCGACCATTCGCGCAAATGAAGCTCCATTCTATCTGGTCTGCCCTCTTGGGTACGAACTTCTCGCCGGTCTCGAAATTGAGATTGACTTGAGAATCGATGCGTCTATCGCTGATCCGGCTTGTACCGGCGCGCACTAGGGACGTGTCCAGTGCCGCTACCAGATTCTTATTCGCTCGTGCCAATCGCGAGATCTCTCGCACGCTAGCGGCCGCCGCTGCTTTGGCCTCCGCCATGTGGTCTTGAAGTTCGCGAGTTTGGTTACCGCTTTTTTGAGCAGTGTCGATATTTGCCCGATAGGACAAATACTCACCCGCTGCCAACAAGAGCAGCGTGCCAGCGGCAAAAGCGACCTTTACCACACCTATGATGGTGACACGTCTCCACCACGGAGGGGGAACGACGTATTCTTCTTGCGGACGAACCGTCTTTAGGTCTGAAACACTTAGAACAGCGGTTACAAATGCAAAGACGGCCAAAAGCAACTTGATCACGAGTGCAGTCACGGCCACTCCTCCACACGGTGAAGCTAGCAGTGTTGCGCTTTACATTGAAGCGCCAAAGCCGGAATTCATGTCTGAAGCCTACCAGCTGCCTCGCCTCGCCTTTTACGTCCGCGGAAGACGTCGAGACTGCAGACCGCTGTCAAGCGGTCACTCATCGAATGTCTGATGCTGGAAGATGCTTGCCGGCGGCTAGTTTGATGTCGAGTCGGTCGACGAGTGTACCGCTATTGCTCAGCCGCAATTTTTCGCCCGGCGCCCGCAGCGTTCGGTGGGCATGTTCACGGGTTCGGGTGCGGTTCGTTCCCGAGTGGGGACGCCGAGGTTCGAGCCACCGAATTGCAGTTTTCGCCTATAGATATCTGCAACTGATCGTTGTATCGTTGATATGCGATAGGGTAGGCCGTTGACTAGCGGATGGAGCACCCATGAAGTGGAGGAAGTTAGCGTATTTTCCACTGATATTGTTCGCTTACGCAGTTTGTTTTGCGGTTGATGGAGCAGCTCAGGATAGTTCACGTCCAACGCGCGTTGGTGACTGGCGCCTAGAGTATATTCAGAGCTCGGAAAGTGCCGATCTCAGAGCTGTTGGCGGTCGTGATTTTCATCTCATCTATACTTGCTTGAGCCGCGGCGAAGCCATTCTGGGTTTGGCCTTTTGGGGGCCAGACATTACCGGCGACGGTCCGAACGACACTCGCCAGTTCACGTTTATCGCAGGACAAAAAAAGGAGACGTTCCAACTAAGCACCCCTCGTGGAGGCGTTTATCACTTTCGTTCTCAGGATAGAAGGGCGGCGATGAACTTGATCTCGTCGGTGAAGGAATTATCGGTCAAGTTTATTGGGCTTTCAGGAGAGCAAAATGTTGATTTCCAAACTGAGCGCGCCGGCGAAGCATTCGCAGCTGTCGGTTCGCGTTGTCCCGGATAACCGTTTCTGCCCCACTATTGGCGAACATGCAGCATGACAGGCAACCGCCCGCTCAATGTGTCGTCGCGGCCGCCACCGTGAAGCGTGTTGGCCTGCGCGTTCAGATGATCGTGTCGCCGGCGCTCTCCGGGTGATACGAACAATCAGCGGTGTCGCTTCCGAAGCCACATTCGAAGGAGTCTTGACCTGCATAACCAGTCAGTACGTCGCCGCCGCCGTTTACCCTGAATGAGTCCAACGCGGCGCGCCTAATTCACGGCCAATCGTCCAAACTCAGCAAATGAAGCACCATTCGACCGGCGCAGAGCGACCGGCGATACCCCCAAGCGGGACCGAGAAGTGTTTTCACGCCGATTATGGGCCTATGATATGTCGCAATGCCCTGACAAGATGCTGAAGTTTCTGGTCATCGGCCGCTCCCGACACTAACACTAACGATTCTCCGCTAGGGAGATTTAGAATTTTCGCCAATGCCTCTCGTTCATCAAAGCTACTTGGAAATCCGACCGCGTCGAGATGCTTGTTCCACGCGTCTCCGATTGATGTTCGCCCATATTTTGCGCAGAACACGTCCCCGCGATTCTGGGCGATAACGTCCCCTCCACAGTCTTCGGAAAGATTCTTTCTTGCGAGTTCGATCTGAGACAGAGCGCGGCGGGCCTCTGCTACTCTTGACGCGGACTGTGCCTCGGCAGTCGAGTTGTTAGCGGCAAGATGCAATAGTGTCGCTATTAAAACCCGATGAGAATGCTTCTTCACGCCCAACTCCGGTTCCACGCTTCCAAGGCGACCTGCCCAGCTCCACACATTCTGCAACTCTGTCTAGGGCTACCTATTTACAAGATTGATAATCAGCTTCGAGCTGAAATGCGCAATTTACCTTCTCCGCTATCTCCCCGCAGCCCTTTTTCAACCCCAGCAAGCTAACAGTTGCTCTATCCCATTCGCCTTCGAGAAATCGGATAGAGCGGCGATTTTGACACAGCAAGTCCGTCTCGAGCGGGTAAGAGATAGCGTGAAGTGTAGCGCCACTCTGACTCCAGCGCTGAACTATCCAGAGACGGCGCGCCGAATGAAGGCGAGCGCTAGATTCCTTTTACGTCCTTCTAATCTTGCATCAATAGTAAGCGCGTCAACCAGCCGATGCCTGATTGATTGGCCGCCCCGTCACGTTTCTCTGAGCGACGCTCGTTCCCTTGACAGGCGTTGTCAATGGTTGCAATGTTGATGGAACACATCTGGGCTTATTGCGGGCTTCAGAGGAGAGTAAGATGCTCGCACGCTGTAATTCGCGTGGGTTGAGCGTTATTTATCTTTTGGTATTGCTATTGCTATTGTCGAACGCTTTGGCGCCAAGTTCAGCCAGGGCCGCAGAAAACGAGCGCGGCTGCAAACCCGGGCGGCCGGTCGAGCCCATTACGCTACGCGTCGCCTTTTACCCGTACACACCGGATCGAATTGCGCTTTTTCAAATGATCGAGGAGATCTTTGAGTGCGAGAATCCAGGCGTGGATGTGGTGTTGGTGTCTACTAAGAACGCTACCAAAAATTATTACAGCGATGACGACGCTGCGAAAGAGGGGTTTCGTTTCGTCGAGGCCGACGTTTATGAGATCGATACCATCTTGCTTGCCGATTTTATCGCCGTTGGAAAAATAGCTACGGTTGAATTGCCATTTCAAGATTTTGCTCGTGAGGCGATCGAAGCAGTCACGCGTGGAGGCAAGATATACGGTGTGCCGCGTTGGCTCTGCGGCAATTTTCTATTCTACCGCAAGTGGGACGATGAAGTTCGGACCGCGCGCACGTGGACGGAATTGCGGTCAGTACTAGCAGCGCGGAAGGAGGGCCTGTTTGTCGATTTCAAGGGCAAATCTACGCTTGGTGAGTGGTACCTAACGGCACTTTCGTCGTCCATGGGGGTCGACGACGCGCAGAAGTTCGTCATGTCCAACTCTGCGTTGGATAGCAAGGCGGTCATAGCTCTCCAAGAGATACTTGCTATGTGTCCGCTAGGATTCTGCCGGAGTAGCGCGTTACATGATCGAGCGGGGTACTACGCGCGAGCATTCGTACGTGGCCAGGCTGCGGCTTTTGTTGGCTATTCAGAAACGATTCACTACGGACTTCGCGAAGCCGCCGATGGTTGCCTTCCGACGTCGGGCTGCCTTCGCGAAAGCGACATTGCGGTGCGTGCCTTGCCGCAAATGCAGGCCGGGCAGTCCGAGCCGGGCGTCGGTTGGGTCGATGCATTGGCTATCGACGCTGGGTTGCCTGAAGACAAGAAGGCGCTCGCGCTTGCCTTTGTTAAGCGGACAGTTTCGGAAGACGCTTACTCTGCAATTCTGGCCCCGGAGTGGCCTTATAGCGCCCGCTATCTCTTGCCGGCGCGGCGCGGGATAACAATCGATAAGGCGCCATTGTATCCGGCATTTCTATCCGCTCATCAGGGGCGACACACGGGCACCCTAAAAGGTCTCAACAAAAAACTTCGAGAAGCTGCGAAAGACCTAGACTGCCGGCTGTCGATTGATCGAGACGATCTGGAGACGCTTAAAGATTGCCTGGCGAGGTAGTCAGGGGAGAGAATAGGCACTGCACTGATACTCGCTTAACGTCATCCCAAAATGCAGGAGGTTTTGATGGCAACCGCGTCGAATAAAGACACTCAACCTGTCGAGTTCGCTTTGTCAGCTGAGGATTTGCAAAAGCTACAGACCGTGCAGGGAGCGACTACCGCGATTAAGGGATTCGTCCGTGACGGAAAGTTGATGATCACGGGGATTCAGCACGAGTTCAAATCACCATTCATGCACAACTGGCCGCCGACTCCGGACGAAGACTAGGGAGGGGAACAGAACCGGTAGACGCCCAAGGCGTCTGTCCCACCAAGCAGGTTGTGTGGAACGTCGGGTTTTGAACCACGTGAGAGAAGGTAGCGATAGTGCAAAACAAGCTCTATGAACAAACGCTTTGGGCGCTTCCGACCAAAAGCCATAAGGCGATGCCTACGTTCCTGACCGCTCTTTCGAACGCTTGCCAAAGCTCGCCGCCTCCCTATGGCGAACAGTGGTATGCGACGGCGTATGATCGCTTTGCCGGCAATCCGGATTGGTTGGCTGCGTCCTTCTTCACCTATGCTTCTGAAGAAAGAGATGGAGCCAGACGGCTAGCGGTCCTAGCTGACCAAATCGGGCCTCTTTTGCCGAAAGCTCTCCCCGTTGTTTGGAAGCACGCACGCGACGAAGCTCGACACATCCTATATTTTCTCGAACTTTTAGACCACGTGTTTCCAAAAGCGCCTCAAGACTTGACGGCGCGAGCATCATTGGAGCACAACAACCCACTCGAGCGGGTTTCATCGAAAAGGGGCTCAGCCGCGGCTTCTCGCGTCGTGTCCGAGGTCGTTCGGATCAATATTGGTGAGGTCAAGAACCGCGTGCACCTTTCGATGATGCGTGGTTGGGCTATGGCGTACTGTCCGAGAAGTCAGGCGAGCCGTGTTGACCAAATTACATCCCGGCTCATTCAAGATGAAATCAATCACATCGCTTACACTGGGATGGTACTTGAGATGCTCCACAGATTGGGGCTGGCCGCCGACTTGGCCGAGCACTACAGTTCTGAATTCCGCGCGTTCAACGATCAGCTTCTTGGCGAGCTAACGTGGCATAACATCAACCCGACATTGCAAAAGACGGCTGAAATGCCTCACTCACGAGGCACCCGGTGCACGTGAGAGCCAGTTTGTCGCGATATACTTTTCTCCGCTCAATACAGTTTCGCCCCTGTGAATTTCGTCCGACGGAAAGAGGATAGCCTGCCCTGGAGATGGCTTCAGACTGATACCTCTTCGAGGAAACACGGTGCAGCCACCAATAAAGTCGTCGTTCAAATACGTCACGATGCTGAAAAGTCTCGTGCTGGATGGGTCTGAGTCAGTATGGTCGACATAGAAGCCGCCGGACGCATACTTAACAATTGTTGTCGCAGATATCTGCAGCTCCGATAGTTCCTTTCCTATGCGTGCTGCGGCAATCGAAATAGTCTCCGGAATATCATGAACCATCGGCGGGCAGCGCCTTGCAGGGATCGTCATGCAGTGACGGACATCCCGCTTCACTATTCTTTCCCCAGCCGGGCCGCCTACTCTTGCTGGATTCCAGTCGCCAATAGCGCGCAGGATTTCAACCATCTCGGCGGCTTCTCGGCGAGAGAGAATGGGGATTAGCCATATCCGTGGCGATGCCTCAGGAAATGGGCTCGGTATGTTGATACTCCGCTTGCCGTTGTGTCGTCGAATTACCATCGTACCACGATGAGTTGAAAAAACTATAGCCGCTAAATCGCGAGGGCGCCTGATGAGCAATCGATATCAAGAAAGTTGGAAGGCTGCTTATCGAAACCGCCAATGCGCATGGGACACGCGCGTTCCCTCTCCGGAGCTCCTCTCGCGCCTGGAGCAACTGAAACTTCCGCCAAGCCGTGTGCTCGACATCGGATGCGGAACAGGTGCAAACGCGCTCTTTATGGCAAGGCAAGGCCATTCCGTGTTCGCAATTGATTTTGTCGAGGCTGCCATTGAGGAAGCGCGAAGGCTCGCGGACGAGCAGGGGCAAAGCGTCGCGTTCAGGACCGCAGATTTTTTGACCTTAACGGATTATAGCGAGGAGTTCTCCTTCGTCTTTGACAGTGGCGTCTACCACTCCATCAGGAAATATGCCCTGAAGCGATATATGGAGATCGTTTGGCGCGTGATGAAGCCAAAGGCCCTTTTCGTAACGCTGGTTGGCAATCCGGAGCATGCTGAGCGCTGGGGACCGGCGCGAGTTACGGCAGCCGAATTGCTAGCAGAGCATCATCCTTATTTCGAATTGCTCGAGCTCAAGCAGTTCCGTTTTGACTCCACCATCGATGATGATCGCCCGCTTGGTTGGTCCGTTTTGCTGCGCAAGAGGACTACACCTCAATCTCTTACCGCGCTGATGCCGGGCGTCGCCACCGCGACGGATTTCACGGTGAGTCCTGTCGACGATATTCCCCTCGTTACGCGCGTCGAACGAATCATAGCAAGGATAGCGCTTTCTGATTACTTTCCTTGGACGATGGTACTGAGCGTACGACCTAACCCCGGCGGTGATTTCGGAGATCTCCTCATCGAGTACACCGCGCCGGAGAGGACAACGGGCAAGACCAAGACCATTAGATACCAACGTACGGCCGCGTTTAAAGCGGCTTTGTCGGACGAAGAACTTCTACATATTATCGTAACAAACCTAGTTGTGATTGCTGTGCATGAATTGCTTGAGAACTTTACATTCGATGGCGAAAGGTCGTTCGACCCGCATACCGTTGCGCGGCTATTGGACAGTCGTTACGCGGAACTTGCGATGTTGACGCCCACCGGAGCTTTAGACGAACGGTTTCCCGGCGTTCGCAGGATGAGTTAGCGCGGCGAGCGGTGGCTTCACAGCGGTTAGCGCGCCGCTGATAACGATAATCTTACGATTTTACACTGGGAGCAGAGTACGCTGACGTAGTTCTTCGAAAAGATGAAGAATGTTGGATTACAGTTCCTCTCCCTCCGGCGAGAGAAATGCAAAAATTCGGAAGTATGGCTCGCGTCTTCAGCGAGATCTTTCGATCTGAGAGCCATGCAGGGCGCTGGCGTGTCAACTTGTCAACCGTGTCAACCCAAGAACTACCCGAACTGGCTGGCGGATTTCTGGGGCGCGCTAGGGCCGTACCGGGTGGGGTCCGGGAGGGACCCGCTCCGACCAAGAACATCTTAGTAAACCTGAGAGCAATGCACGAGCAGCCATTGGCTGCTAGGTTCGTTGTTCGCAACGCAGCGGACCTCGGCTGCGAGTTGGGCGGGATGCCTACGGGCCATTGCGGCCTTCGCTTCAGCACCGGCGACGCAGGCAAGCCTGTGGCGCCGCTAAGCTGCTGCGAAGACGCCGCAGTTCGTTAGGCTTTCCCAGGCGAACGATAAGGCTCGCGGTCGGTCGCCTCCCGGATATCGCGACCCATCATTGGTGCCGCACTGTTGCCAGGCAGGCAGCGGATGCTGATGACCGACGAGTTATCCACCACTAGGGCGCCGTGGCGCACCATCTGGGCCATCTGCTGCTTCAACCCACGTACGGCGGGCTCGGCAATAAGACCGGCGGCCCCCTTTCGTCTGATCCGGGCTACGACCGGGCGGAGTGCTCTATCGTCAAATGCCCTGCGGTACAAAGCATAGGTCCAACCCGTCCTATCCGTCTAAGAATAAGGAGAGTCGGTAGCCGGAGCGAGCTCGCCCCGGCGTGACCGATCTCTAAGATAATGGACGGCTCGGACCGCCTGGACGGCGGCGGTGATGCAGAGAAGCAGGATCAAACCGGCACGCCCTCGCCGGCCTCTTCGTCAGGCGCGTGCCAATCAACCGGCTGCCCGAGCAATTCTTCGAACTTGGCTCGCGCTTCTTGCAACGAAGGGAACACATATCGGTATTGACGCAAGGCTTTTCCCTGCTCCACCCGCTGCACGGGCCTTCGCTTGGTGACGCCCAGCTTCATAATCGCCTCGCCGAACTGCGGTTTGGCAACTCTTCGCCTTTCTCCGATTTGCGAGGACCGCTTGACATAATCATCGAAGAGCAGATCTGTCGAAATCTCTTCGAGCCACTCGTGCACATCACTCGTTGTCGTCCCATCGACCAGCCTTCCGTACCAGTAGGCCTCAACCGAATCGAGCGAGAGTAGCTTCTGGTCGAGCAGAGCTTTCGTTCTCGGAATCCTGCGCAAGTTCAATTTTGAGAGATCAAATTGTTGAAGATCAAAAAGCAATCGTTCGCGCCCTCCGTTGTTGAGCTCAGCCTCCATCTCCCCGAAGTACGAGTGATTCTGAGCGCAACGCGGGTGCACGTCCAGTACGCAGAACCGCCGTTCGTCCTTTCCCGCGGGAACGACCCAACCCTCGTTTGAAGTCATGATGCATCGAACGTAGTTCGGCATCCGTACGGCATCGAGGCCCTTGCTCTCAATCATCTGATATTCGGACGTGATTAACCCTTTCAATCGTCCCTCAGCCGATTTGTCGCCCGCCCACACAGCCTCGTCCGCCTGCAAAAGAAGACAATGCGCCATGTGGCCGTTGAACTGACCAGTGACGTAGCGCCCACTATCAATTTGAACGTAGTGGGCCGCTATCAGCGATCCGAAGACCTCTCCCAGTTTGCTCTTGCCAGATCCCATCTTGCCCCGAAGAACCAGGGCAGTTCCCAGCTTTTCCCTAGGTTTCTGAATGATGTGGGCGAACCATCCGAATACGTAGTCGTACAGCCGCTGGTCGCCGTTGCAGATGTTGTTGAAAAGGTGATCCCTCAGGATGCCGTACGTGCCGTTTGGTGAGGCGGCTACGGAGAAACCACGCCACAGATTGAGGTGATTTGGCTTGGCCGGTGCACCATCGGGATTCGGGAAGAATTCCAGTCCAGCATATTGCCGGCGCTTTGGATGCGTCAGCCAGGCTTTTCCCAAGGCAACGGACCGGACAGCACCCGTGGCGTCAGTGACCTGGATGCGTCGATTGGCAAACCAGGCACTGAATGCATCAACGGACCGAAACTGATAGGAGCCTGTTGGATCGCAGTAGACCACGACCGCTTTGCTTCCCCAAAGGGTGAAAGCATGGCAGGTATTGATCTCGTCGATTTCGGGAGGAAGGTTGCCCTCAATAAGGTCAACGACCCTCATCGTCTTTTCGTATTGCGTCATCGGCGTGCCCTCAAACCGCTGAGGTACCGGCGTCTGACGTCGAGCGTCGCCGGCGAGAGCTCATCCACGCGTCCAAGTCGGTCAAACCATACCTGACGGAGCGCCCGACCTTGATTGCGGCAGGGCCGGTCCCGGAAACAAACAGCTTTGCCAAGGTGCTTTCGCCGAGCCTCAAATAGCGGGCGGCTTCCTTACGAGTCAGCCAAACCGATCGTTGGCCAGCGGCAGGTGTTGAATCAGTCATAGGTCTCTCCATGCAAGATGGGAGACCTGTAGATCGCTAGAGGAATGATCTGGCAGATGCGGAACACCGGAAAAAAATGAGATCGATCCGTCCTGGACGGATGACGAATATTCGGACGTTCTATTCCGTCCGGCTTTGGGCCCGTCGTCTCCGAGCAGCCTGAACAGCCTCGGCGTCCTCGCCGAAAGGCTCGAAGTCTGGATTGTCCAGATAAGGATCGAAATAATACGGCGCCCAAGCGGCGCTGCGTTGAACGACCCGATGACCATCGCGATGTTCCGTTACGGGAACGTACCCATCGTCATTGGCAACGGACCGAAAGCTGTCGCGATCGAATTGGTCATACTCCGGGCGCTTGGCCACGTTATCCAGAACGGTCCGAATTTGCCGTTCAACTGAATCGGTCCCACCAACGCTGCGATAAGCTGCCTCGGCAAAGTCCTCGAATGGTCCACCTCGCGCGGGGTTGCTTCCGGTCATGAGCCGCCAAGTATATCCGATACCTTCAACGAGCGTCTGTCGCCAAATGTCTCCCCTATTTGAGCTTGGTGTTAGGCGCGCGATTTCGGCTTGGCCATCCCGACGTAGATTGCCGAGGCGATAGTGAAGTTCAGATAGCAGAGGCTTTAGCTCGCGATTGTGGATCTCTGCGAACATCATACGTTGTGTGAAATCGTCGGCCTCGAAAGTCGAGCCGTCCAAATTATAGGGATTATCGAAAAGACTGACGATATCAAGCTTATCGATCGTCTCGATCTTCCGTTGAAGCGCATCGGCGGCTGCCGTCAGTTCTTCGATTCGCATTGTCTGTTTTTGAGCTGTCTCGGAAACAGCTAGCACACGATTGGCTGCAACCAGAGAGCGCCAAAGCAGGTGACGGCCAGCAAAAAAAGGGTCGAGGTCATCATCGTCGATCAAAAACAGCATATTCGCGATGGTCGATCTGTCCATGTTCAGACGGATCTTCGCTGTTTTCCTATTTTGCCGAGCAATAAGACCTTGAATTTCTCGGTCGATATCAAGCACTCGCGGCGGGCGACAGCGCGGAGCGAGCTTCTCGTATTCCTCTACGCCAAACAGCCAACACCATGCATCTTCGCTGGAAAGCCCTTGGATTTCCTTATTGCTCATACGTCGCTTTCAGCGCTAGTAAGTCCAAATTCTGCAGCAGCTTCGACTGGCTCACCCATTGCCTTGGCGATTTGCGCGGCAATCTCATTTGAGGCCCTCCGCAAGGGATCGTTGTCCAGATGCGCATATCGCGCCGTCGTTGCTGGCTGCGAGTGTCCCAAAAGTTTACCGATGATCGGAAGCCCGAAGCCCGCGCCGGCGCCGTAGCTGGCGTGGGTGTGGCGAAGGTCGTGGATCCTGACCCCGCCCAAGCCGGAGCGCATGCTGATGAGTTTCCAAGGCTTGTTGAGGTCGTGTCGAGGTTGGCCGGCAATATCGCTCGCGATCACGTAAGTGTCGACCTTGGGGACCCTGCAGAGGACGTCGACTGCAGGCGCGTTGAGAATGATCGCCTTCCGCCCCGTCTTACTATCCGGCAACAGGAGCAGTCCGCGCTGGAGGTCGACATACTCCCACTTGAGTTCAAGAATTTCTCGAAGCCGGGCGCCAGTGAGGATCAAAAGCCTTAAGGCGGCGGCGACATGAGGGCCGATCTTGGTGCGCCCGTTCTTCGGGATGTGCTTCGCCTTTGGTTGGTCTTTGTCCACAGACCAGGGGATGCCCATCGTTTCAGCTTCACGAATGGCATCCCCCATGCGGCCGAGTTCCGCAGCGCTCAAGAACCGTTCGCGGCGCTGCTCGCGAAAGGCTTGGACGTGACTGGCGGGGTTGTGTCCCTTGGCGACGAGGCCGCAGACGGCAGCGTACCGAAAGACGGACCCGACGAACTCGACTACTCGATTCGCGGTCATTGGCGTCTCCTTGCCGATCTTCCGGTGCATCTTCGAAACGTCGGCGCTGTCGAGCGCATCGAGCTTGCGGGTGCCGAGGAGGGGAGCGGCGTGCTTACGGAGATAGATGCGGTAGTTCACGACCGTGCGCGGCTTGAGCTTTGTCTCGGCCTCCTCGCTGAGGTAGCGCTCGCCGAAGTCGGCGAAGGTTGGCATGGCGCGCTCGGTCGAGCGCTTGCGGGCGGGGTCCTGTCCGAGGGCCACCGCGGCGAGCGTGGATTTGGCCGCAAGCCGAGCCTGGTCTGGAGTCATCGCTGAGGTCGATCCGAGCACCATCCGGGTCTTGCCGACACTTCGCCCGCCGGCGCCGCTGCGGTATTCGACGCACCACCTTTTGACGCCGGAGGGGAGCACCTTGATGCAAAAGCCGGTCAGGTCACTATCGTAGAAGATGGTCGGCTTCTCGACCTGCGAGATCGCGTCGATCGTCCTTTTCGTCAGCTTCAATACCGGCACATTGCCCCTCAGAATCGCCACCGAGTCGCCACCGTGATGGGAATGGCAGGATATCTCGGGAAATCACGATGCCTGAGTTCAGTAGTATTTTGAGAGACTTAGGTAAAGCTGGAAGTCTTGGGATAAGCCCAGGAAACTGTGAAATTCATACTCATAACCTGAAGGTCATAGGTTCAAATCCTATCCCCGCAACCATCTCGACTTGCGAAACCCCGGCCCCTGTGGTCGGGGTTTTCGTTTTGAGGGAAACGGCCAAGATTCCGGCTAGATCGCCCCGGACGTCAATCTTCAAGTCGCCGGCCTCGGGCGTGAGCAGGATCTCCTTCACCAAGGTCCGCAGAACCTCGCCGGCCTGAAGCCGGGTTGCCTCGGAATCGTCCTGTAGCGCCGTGTGGAGGGTGCTGACCTGTTCCCGGTAGAATGTCGCCATCTCGGGATGGAGAAGGGGCGGCGGGATCTCGGCATCGGCCAGCTGCCGCTCAAGTGCAGCCTTTCGGTGTTCGAGCTGGACCATCTTGGCGTTGATCGCGTCCGCCGCTCCGCCCTTGAGAATCAATTCGAGCAGCTTATCCAGCTCACGCTCGATCCGCCTCACTTCCGACCGTGCCGCCTCGATCGTGGCAGAGCCCTCCATCCGAAGGCGGTTCATCTCGCGTGTGAATTCGTCGCAGAATTCCTTGAACAGCGTAGGGTCCATCAAATGATATCGTAGAGCGTTGAATACTCGCTCCTCCAGCCGTTTTCGCTGGATACTTTTCCGGTTCTCGCAGGTCCCCTTGTTCCTGGCTGTCGAGCAGCCGATGAGGTCGGCCGAGATCATGGCATATCCACCACCGCAGCAGGCGCACTTTATCAAGCCGGAGAATATGTATCTTGGTCGCCGACGGTCGCGGAAACTGTTCTGCACTTCGCGGCCGTCCTCTCCGCGCTTGGTCTTGATAGCGGTCTGTCTTGCCTTCGCGGACGCCCAAAGTTCGTCGTCGACGATTCGTAACTCTGGCACATCTTGTACTATCCACTCCGCGGCCGGATTTGGTCGCGCCTGTCGTTTACCCGTGTCCGGGTCTTTGACGAAGCGTTGTCGGTTCCAGACTATTCGACCGATGTACATTTCGTTGTTCAAGATGCCGTTGCCGCGCTTGGCGTTGCCGTTGATGGTGCTGAAGCCCCAGTCGCCGCCGCTTGGCGCTGTGATACCCTCCTTGTTCAATTCGGCAGCGATACGCTTTGCTGATTTGCCGACGACATAGTCGCGAAAGATGCGACGAATCACTTCGGCTTCTGCTGTGTTGATGACGCGGTCGCCTCGGATAGGCTCACCATTTTCCTGAAATTGCTTGACGACATCATAGCCATAAGAATTCCCACCGCCCGATTTGCCAAGTTCGACACGGCCACGTAGCCCGCGGCGCGTCTTGTCGGCGAGGTCCTTTAGGAAGAGAGCATTCATTGTGCCCTTGAGACCGACATGGAGATGCGTGACCTCACCCTCGGACAGGGTGATGATCTTTACGTTGGCGTGAACCATTCGTTTGAAAAGCCCGGCGATGTCTTCCTGGTCGCGGGAAAGCCGATCCATCGCTTCGGCGAGCACGATCTGGAACCGACCCCGCAGAGCATCGGCGATCAGCGCCTGGATGCCCGCGCGCAGCAGCGACGCGCCGGAAATTGCGTGGTCGGAATATTCGTCAACGATTTGCCAGCCTTGCTTTTCGGCGTACCCGCGGCAGACCCGAAATTGGTCAGCGATCGAAGCGTCACGCTGGTTGTCGGTGGAGTAGCGGGCGTAGAGTGCGATCTTCATGAAACGATCTCCTGCCAATCAGGAGCGTTTCGGACGACGCTCCTCGATGAGTTTTCCGTAAAATTCCCGCGCGGCGTGGCGAGCCAATAGGCGCACAAATTCGACGAGGCGCGGATCGGGGCAGTTCAAGCTCTTTGACGCAAGCGCCAACTCCGGTTCCGTGAACCGGGCGATATCCGTTTGCTCTGGAGTAACCAGCTTCTTCATCGCAGCGCCACATAAGACCGATTGCACGGTGAGGATCCCGAGCACCATCAGCGCTACGATTGGCAGTCACAACGAAAATCAGCTGGAAGGATTTGGATAGGGCCGGGGGCTTCGGCCGAATAATTTCTGGTACTGGAGCGCGGTATCGCACTTCTGTGTCGTGCAAATACTTGCGTGCTTCGGTTGATCTTAAAGTCGATGATAACTTCGCGGTCATCATTTTTCGTCCCGTCGGGGTTCCTTCTACTTGGACCCGGCAATCCTTTGGAGCTTCGGCGAAAGCGAAGTTTCGTGGAAAATCGCGTCGAATTAGCGGCGGGATATCCCTATCTCCTATCTGCTTGCCGAGCCGTCGCCAGGCCGGCGCCATCCGGTCAAGGCCGGAAACCGCGAAGCGAGCGCGCGAATCGCGCGAGCCCGGAGAGGGATGGCGCCGGTCTGGCTCTATGGGGGACAAGCAGGTGATACGTTTGGGATATTGATAGCCCCTGGGTACGGCGATAGCCCCAAGCCCGTTTCTTCCCAAAACTGTTAATCGGCTCGGGCTCCCGGCGCCGATCAGCACGTCAAGCTATTGATCCAATTAGCGGCGGAGGGCTCACTTGCGGGCTTACTCACAGCTGCCAATCCCATTCCGAGATGAGAGCGCGATCGCGCCTCCAATCCCCCCTGGTCTGCCTGATAAGCTATCACCGGGGCGACGACATCCAGTCAATGCTGGCGCGAAGCGCCACCGCGAGAGCGGCTTGGCATTGACGGGATGGTGGCGCTCCGGTCCCATCCCCGTAAGCAGGCCATGCCCGCCGCTCCCCGCTAGCAAGGGGACAGCAATAGAAACTCAAGCTGCTCCGATGATGCTGTGAGCGACCGGACGCCGGCCTTCTCGAAGTCCGCAACGGCCTCAACAGACCTCATCGAACTGGCCTTTCGGACGCCACGATACCGGATCGGCGATCCAGCGGTTGATGTCGGATTCGCGCCAGCCAGCGCCATGGATACTGATCCTGATCTGGGGTGGGAATGTCCCCTCAGTGATCTTGCGGTAGATGGTCGACCGGGATAGCCCGGTTCGGAAAAGGACGGTTTTAAGGCGGATGATCCGGTCTGGTTCGGGCATGGTAACGCTGCACCCTGCTGACTGCTCCTGATCCAGACAGAGCAAGCAGTTATGCGCGCGCAATCGCTTTTTTTGCGTCGTCGTACGGTGGCGTGCGGCCGGCCGAAAATAGTCGGAGTTAAAGTCCGAGGCCCCGGCCTCTGCCGAGGTCGATGCCGTGGCTGAAGGCCAACTCCTGGCCGAGCCGACGGCCTGATTCGAACGCGATGCCGAGATCCCGCTTGCGGTTGGCGAGTATGGATTCCAGTTGTGGATCGCGTTCGAGGCTCTTGGCCATGGCGCCCATTGCCGAGCGCGTGGTCTTGTAGCCGGCCATGTCGCCCGCCTGATACTGGCGTAGGCTGCTCTGGTCGAGCTTCTGCCAGCGGTCCACGAAACGGTCGGCCCGGCGGCTCGGATCGGTGCGGATTTCGGTTTCGAGTTGGAGAGCGCGGATGGTGCGGTTGACCCGGCCGCCGGCCGCCTCACGGACAAGTTCCGGATCCTTCTTGTAGGCGGCTTCGGCGTCTTGCGAGCCATAGGGCCGCAACTCCTCGAAGACCTTGCGGGCCTCCTGCAATTCCTTCACCTGCTCGGGGCTGGCCTTGCCGCCCGCATCCTGGGCGCTGAATATGGCGTCCACGGCGCGAGCATGGCGCTTGAGGGCGTCGGTTCGGGCGTTCCGCAACGCCGCCTCGCGATTATCGACAGTCTCTCTCGTTGCCGCAGGAGACTCTCGGTGTGCTTCCTCCCTATCTGGCCCGAGCGCGCGATCCGCGGACGGGCGCAGGCCGTCGAACATGTTGCGTAGCTTCTCGGGCACGACCTTGCGCACGATCTCGGCCACGCGCTCGCGGAAGGTGATCCCGCGCTGCTCGGCATAGCCTTGGGCCGGATCACGCTGCTCGTAGTCTGAGGCCATGTCCTTGGCCCGGTCACGCGACAGGGTGCTGACGAGCCGGTCCGGATTGGCAAAATCGTCGCGGCCATAATGCAGGTCGATGCCATCGCGGTGTCGTGACAGGGCCACATAGCTGCTATGGGTATCCATACCCGGCGTCGCCAGCACATGGGTGCGATCTACCGTCATGCCCTGAGCCTTGTGAATGGTCGCGGCATAGCCATGGTCGATACGGTTATAATCCTTGAGGTCAAAGCGAACGGATCGGCCGTCGTCGGTCTGAACGGTCATGGACTGCGCGCTCACCTGTTCGATGGTCCCGAGTGTGCCGTTCTTGACGCCAAGGCCTCGTTCGTTTTGCAGGAACATGACGCGATCCCCGCTGGCGAAGTTTCTCGCGCCGCGCTCGACCGTCAGGCGTAACTCATCGCCCAGATCGCCGGCGGCCCGCATCCGCTCGCGCGCTGCCTCGTTCAGTGCGCGGACCTCGTCGTTGGTGTGGGTGAGGATGATCCGGCTGCGCTCCGGCGCAGACTGCCGGTCGCGGTCCCAGCGGTCGATCAGATCGTTGCGCGCCTCATCCCTTGTCGCCGCCTCATGCACCATGCCATGCGCTTCATAGGCACGGATCGATTCGCCGGTTCTGCCGGTCGCCAGATCGCGCGTTGCGTTGCGCTGCCAGTCCTCCCGCTGACGGCGCACTTCGCCGATTTCCGCGCCGCCATGACGCTCATGGATCGACCGGAAGGCCGCGCCTGCTTCGATGGACTGCAACTGCTTGGGGTCGCCGACCAGCACCACTTTTGCGCCAGCTTCGGCAGCATGGGATAGCACGCGCTCCAACTGCCGCGTGCCGACCATGCCCGCCTCGTCGATCACCAGAACATCGCGCGCGGTGAGTTGGTCGCGGCCCTGTCCCCAGCCATGCTCTAGGCTGGCGATGGTGCGTGACGCGATGCCCGATCCGCTTTCGAGATTCTCCGCGGCGATGCCGGACAGCGCCACGCCCCGCACCTCATAGCCCGCCGCTTCCCATGCCTCCCGCGCCACGCCCAGCATCGCACTCTTTCCCGTTCCGGCATGGCCGATCACAACACCGAGATCGCGCCCGTCCGTGACATGCGCCAGAGCGTCGACCTGTTCGCCCGAAAGGACGAGACCGCGCACTTCTGCATGCTCGAACGCCGCCCGCCTGTGAGTGTCGTTCATCTCATGGCGCTCGCGTCCTGCAATGAGTTCGGCGGCGCGGTGCAGGCGCTGTTCCGCCTCGATCATGGCGCGAGTTGTGAAGCGATCTTCGCCGCGAACGTCCTTGCCAAGTTCGACTAGATCAGGGGCATTGCGCATCGCGCCCATAACTTCGTTGAACTGCTCGATCCTATCGCTATGCCGGTGCGCAAACTTTGCCATGTCGCGGAGCGTGAAGGTCGATTGCTGCCGCGTGATCGCGTCCAGCCCCAGATCGGGATTCGCGATGATCCTCTCGCCATTGCCGCGCGCAATCTCGCGATGCATTTCTGCGCGGTCGGCCTCGATCCTCTCGCCCTCGATGCCCCGATCCTCAATGCGAAGCGCGGACGCGCCGATCTGGCTTTGCGGCTCCAGCGCGACGCCCTGTGCTTCCAGGCTACGATGGTCGATGCGCGCGTCGATGTCGAGTTCGGCTAGCCGCTCGTTGGCAAGCTCGGCCCAGCGTTCGCGCCAGCGCTCGACCATCTCCGTGCGGTTCCAGTCCCGCACCTTCGGGCCAAAGCCGTCCTCGGCCACCGCCCGCATCGTCAGCATGACATGCGCATGGGGTTTGGGCAGGCCGTCTTCACCGATGTCCCAATGTACGTTGAGATCGGCGATCATGCCCTGATCGACGAACTCGGCTTGTACGAAGTCGCGGGCGAGTTCGATGCCCTGTGACTGTGTCATCTCGCGCGGAAGGGCGAATTCCACTTCGCGGGCAAGCTGGGCGTCCTTGCGGATTTCGAATGCCTCGATATCGTTCCAGAGCCGTTCGCGGTCGCTCCACGCCTCCGGTGCATTCTCCGGCAGCATCACCTCGGAATGGACGACGCCGCGCTTGCTGGAAAAGTCATGGCTGCGGTCTAGGCGCTCGTCGCGCAACCGCGAGCCCGAGCGGTAGGCGGCCGACGCCACCGCGCTGGAGCCGGACTTGCGGCCAATGACCTTGACGTGAAGATGATAGATCGCCATCGCGATCAGATCAGTGGCACGGCAGAGCGCACGTCGGAACGACGTATAAGCGCGCCCTCCCTCGAAAAATTCTCGGGCGGGATTACACCGTCTCAAACCGTCCCGGCGACCCTACAGCATTATGCCCAGGGCTCAACTATCATCCCCTCATCAACATTGCTGGAGGACGTGATGCGCAAGCCGCGGGATTTCGACGGGGAACTGAAAGCGCTTCAGGACAAGGCGCGCGACCTCAAGAGCCGCAAGGTGCAGCAGCTCGGCGAGCTGGTCATCGCCACCGGGGCAGATAGCCTCAACGTCGATGAGCTGGCAGGCGCGCTGATCGTGCTGACTGAGGCCAAAGATGCTGGAAAGAGGGAGGCGTGGGCCAGGCGAGGAGCTGCGTTCTTTCAGAGCCGGGTGCGGCGAACTGCACCGGCAGCTGAGCGCCACACTGGCGGCGCTCGGGCGCAACCGGGCGGCGCGCCACCGTCAACAGGCAGCAAGGGCGCGGCATGATATGCGCACCTGGCAGGTCGAGCGCCGCAAGCGCACGCGGCACCTTATCGAATTGGGCGGCCTTGTCGTCAAAGCCAGGATCGTGGACCTGACCGGCGATGATCGCGCCATCATCTTCGGCGCGCTGCTCTGGATGGCAGACAGGCTCAAAAGCAATCAAGGCGAACAGGCGAGAGCGCTCTGGGCTGCAAAGGGAAAGGAGGCATTCGCTGTGGAACGGGCGACAGATGCGCCCACCATCTTGCAGGAAACGCCGCAGGATAGGGCATGATCGATGGCGGGCGGCGCGGAGACTCCAAATATCGCAGCGCTGCCCGCCATCGCGCTATTCAATTGCATGTTCGTCACCACTTGTAGACTTGGGAGAGCACCCGCAACAACCCGCCGAGCTTGCGTCCATGGTTGAGATCGGCGGCGAGCCGCATAAGCGTGTCGGCAAAGCCGAGCGGCGGGATCGCGGCGGAGACGGCCGCGATCTGTGCCCGCGACAGTCCTTTGCGCACGCGCCCCTCAGTGGCATCGATCCAGTCAGCCTTTTGTACCGCATTTATGATCGTGGCATTGGGCCCGGCATACGCCGTGAGCTTGTGGTGCCAGTGGATGATGTCAGCGATCAGTTGGCCATCCAGCGGCGGCGCACGCTCTGCTCGGGCAGCCTCGGCCCGTGCTTCCTACGGCTCCAGGTAGGCGAGTTCGCGGTCGGTCCACATACCAATGTCACGATAGACGAGAGCAAATGCGATGGTAGCCCTCGCGGGCGCTCCACGAGATTGCGGAGTTTTTCGGATGTCCGATCCGAAAGCGGGCTTGCCGCCGCCATACATGCGCACCCCGAAGCCGCCCGATTCCTCGGCCTGTCCGGCCGCGCGCTGGAAAAGCACCGCACCTACGGTACCGGTCCCGCTTACCGGAAGCTCGGCGGACGCGTCGTCTACGCGCTCGAGGACCTGAAAGCCTGGGCGGACCGCGGCGCCAAGACCTCGACCTCGGATCCCGGCACCGGGACCGTCCTCGGACGAGGCTCACAACCTTCTCGGCGGAAGGAGGAACGGCATGAGTGATCTCACCCATGTCGAGCTCTTGTGGCTGGAGAAGCGCATCGAGAACTGGATTCGCTTCGGTCGCCATGCCCGGGAGCAGATTCTGGACCAGCGGCGGCGCATCCTGTCGTTTGCGCCGGGCTGCATTTTCGCCTTCGTGCGCTGGACCTCGAACGACTTCGGCACCCTCATCTCGCGTATCGACATTCTGCGCGCCGTCGGTCCCGGGGAGCCCCGCGCGACTGTGCCCTATGTGCAGCCCGGCGGCGATATCCTGTTGCGGTCGTCCGGCTGGCCGAAGGTCGAACGCGTGCTGCAGATTGTGGACGCCGTTGAGGGGCTTGGCATCGACCCGGCCGACGCCGCGCCCGACTACTGGCACCACGTCCACAACCGCCTGTCCGTCAATGAAGCTCCGCGCGCTTACACGCGGTCGCGTCATCAGGTGTGGCTGAAGCGGCGGAGGATCGCGCCGTGACCGGCCGCGCAGTGATGCTTTTCGCAACGCTGGCGGCAGCGATGACTTTGCTGTCCTCGATCGGCACGAAACCGACCGCATTCTTCATATGGAATGCTTGTGCGCCAGGAAAGCTGGCGCGGTCCAGCCGGTGGAAGACCGGTGCGGGTAAGCCGTAGCGGGCGCCCGGTAGCGAGTGTTGCGTGGTCGCCGGTGACGGCGGCTGCGAAGCGTACACAGCGATCGTGTGGGGTGAGCGATTGAGCCGCGAAAGCCATAAAATCGCAGAGGCCGAGACGGTAAGCAACGTCGAAGGCAACATGTGCGGTCCCGCTATGCGAGGGGCTGACGCTCTGCCGTGATCGAAGGCGTCATCACGCACGAAAGGAACGCGTCGGAACCTGGGAGGTCTCACGTTCGACCGATGGCTTTATGCCCCAAGGTCCGCATCGGGAAGGCGAGGAGCCGTAGCCGATGATGAACGAGTGTGAGAAGTCAGACCCCGTCATAGTAGCTGTGAAACCGACGAACGAGGCGGAGCGATCCGCTGCGGAGCCGGTGGAGCCAAGGGCAGGGACCAAAGGGAATGCGGGCCAGCAAAGCACGTCCCGGACGCCGAGCCGGACAAGCGTGTCACAGGCGCTGGAGCGCATACGGCAAGTTTGCCGTCATTCACCCGAGGTGGGAGCCGTATGCGGGAAAGCCGCACGTACGGTTCTGTGCGGGGGGCGCTCAGCAATGAGCGTCCCTACCGCGATCGGACAGCGTGCCCATCGGTCTCTATCGGCTGAAGCCGACTGTTCGTCACCGAACTGGTCGCGATCAAGGCACCTCAACCGCTCGCAACCTTTCTCGCCGATGGCGGCTATCTGCCCCAGCACGTTCTCCCGCTGAGGCGCGTGCTGGCGCTTCCTGGCCAGACGGTTTGCCGTGACCATCTCACCGTCACGGTGGACCAGATCGAGATGGGTGCGGCACGCGACCACGACAGTCGCGGCTATCCGATGCCCATCTGGCAGGGCTGCCGCGTCATCGCCGACGGCGAAGTCTTCCTCATGAATTGGCAGTCGGCGGACTCGCTCGATTGGCGATATTTCGGGGTGCTGCCGATAAGCGCGATCATCGGAAAGGCCGTGCCTCTTTGGACCAGCAGGGAGGACTGATCTTGCTGCAAGCCTGCAAACCTTCCGATATTCCTTTGTTCGGTCGCAACGCGGACCATTCCTCCGTCCCGGCCAAGACTCGCACCGCCGTCGCGCAGAGCGGCGGTCAAGAGCGGCCGCCAGGCCGGCGCGCGAGCGCTCCTCCCTTGAAGGCCGCGAGCACGATGGCACCGTTGCAATCCCTCGGGACGATGCTGTGCCTTGTCGCTACCCCATAAGCGATTAATTTCATGGTGGGCCCGGCAGGACTCGAACCTGCAACCAGACCGTTATAAGCGATTGCGAAATGTCACGTCATAAGCGGTGGATATTCCTCGTTTGATGGACCGTAAAAGTAATCGCCGCTCAAGTACGCCGCGCCAGAAGCGAATTGGTCCACGCCGCCAGTTCAGGCTTGTTGCCGGCATAACGGGCCACAGCGGTGGCGTCGAGAACCGGCAGCCGCCCCGAGCAATCTTTCGTGAGCTTCATTCCTCGTCGGTTTCGTTGGACAATATCGTGTCCAAAGAAACCGTGGCCAGCTCGGTCACATGCCTGACATCTGATCCCGTTACAGGTCTAGACAAGTTGAAGCGACCGTCGGGAGTCGGGGAACGTAATGGAACGTAACGGAATGAAACGCACCTTCGAGATGTGCATGGCTGCGCGGCCGTCTGCGCTCACAGCCATTCTAGCCGAAGAGCGCGTCGCGGTTGATCGCATCGTCCACATTAAGCCAGCTCGCCGCGTGCGCCTGATGCAGGCGTTGCGCGAAGGGGTAATGGGATCCACATTCTACCTCGGCGAAGTCGCAGCTGTTGAGGCTGTTGTCGAGGTCGAAGGGATCCGCGGCTATGCCTTGCGGGTCGGGGAGGATCCGCAGGATGCCGTGGCCGCCGCAGCAGTGCTGGCGTTATGTGGGGCTGACGGCAACAGATCCCAGCGGATAGGCGATCGCCTAGTGGGTGAGATGAAGGTGGTTTCCGAGCTGAGAGAACAGCAGGGGGCGGCCGTCGCTCGCACCCGGGTGCGGTTTGAGGGTGGGATCGTCGAGGCCTACTCGGCATCCGATTACACGCGTGACCGGTAAGATCATGATTAGCGAGGTCACGAGCTACGATCCGATGGCTGTTCAGGCCGCCTTCCGTTGTGTCCTCGAGGCGTTTGCTTTTCCTGGGCAGCTGAGACGATTGGCGAATCCAGCCCCCCTCAATGTGTTGTGGGCATG
The DNA here is from genome assembly GCF_000426845.1 of Bradyrhizobium sp. in8p8. Taxonomy (GTDB): domain Bacteria; phylum Pseudomonadota; class Alphaproteobacteria; order Rhizobiales; family Xanthobacteraceae; genus Bradyrhizobium; species Bradyrhizobium japonicum_C. The sequence continues at coordinate 40,322 of NZ_AUGD01000008.1, forward strand.
CTCAAGTGCGGCAGATGCTGTGCATATGACGGAGGCGGCGCTCGCGCACGCCTCAATACTGCGTCAAGCAGCAGACCGGAGTGCCGGCAGTATCGAGGAGAGCGCGCTCGTCATCGCTACCTCTTCGGAGCTTTGCGACGTGATACCCAACGTCAATCGTGGAACTCCGATGTTCCCGGACGAGGGCGCAACGCTAATCGTGCTTGTTCCTCAATTAGGCGAGCACAAAGTCGGTGGACCTACTGAGCCGGATACGATGTTCACCGTTAAGGTCTCGACGGGCGGGCTCGCGGAGGCTTCGACCTTCACCTGCTCTGGTCTCACACCACGCGCGCTCACAGCGCGCGCTGAAACGTGTGCCGAGTTTCCTTTGGGCTTCGATACCGTTCTTTTGGCCGAGAACGGTACAATCGTTGGCCTTCCGCGCGGCGCAACGGTTTCAATCGTGGAGATGTAATATGGGTTATTCGGTGGTCAGAGGTGGTGAACGCGCTATGCGCGAGGCCGAGGGCCTTATCGATGCGTTCCGGAAGGGACTTGTTCACCCCGAGCGAGACGATCTTTCCGCCCCGCAACCTGAGGCGATCGAAGGTGGGCTTCGCTTCGCCGTCTACAAGGTCATGTCCGAGGCGGGGATCTATGCACCGCGGCTCGCCGCAATTGCGATCCAGCAGGCTGAAGGGGATCTTATGGAGGCTGCGTTCTTGCTGCGCGCTTTCCGCGCCTGCCTGCCGCGCTGGGGTACTACGCTGCCAGCCGATACCGCCGAGATGCGGGCGATCCGGCGGATATCTGCTGCGTTCAAGGAGGTACCAGGTGGCCAATTTCTCGGACCCACCCGCGATTATACCGTGCGGCTCTTGAAGGAAGCGCTGCAGTCGGGATCCAACCAGCAGGCAGGCGGTGTGGAGCTGGCAGCCGATCCGGATCTGCAACAGCTTCCGGCCGCCATGCCAAAAGTTGCCGATGTTCTTCGGCGATGCGGCCTCGTCGCGCCGTTGCCGGACTCAAGCGAAAATGCGCCGATCCACGACATCACGATGCGGCCGATGCGCTTTCCGCGCCCGGCGCGCAGCGCCCGATTGCAGGCGCTCGCACGCGGCGAGACGGGCGCGCTAACCGCGCTCGCCTACAGCTCTCTCCGAGGCTATGGGCACGTTCATCCGACCATCGCCGAGTTGCGGGTCGGCTTTGTTCCGGTTCGCGTGATCCATCCTGAACTCGGCGAAGAGGTCTCGATTGGCGAGATATTGCTCACCGAATGCGAGTCGATAGCAACCGGCGTTGGTATGATCAGCTCCCACAATACCAAGTGCGGTCCGCAATTTGAGCTCGGCTATGGTGCATCGTTTGGGCAGAACGAGACCAAGGCTATCGCCATGTCGGTGCTCGATGCAAATCTCTCGCAGCCCCAGGCGAAAGGCCCCGCCGACGACCAGGAGTTTGTCCTCTATCACATCGATGGCGTCGAGAGCTCGGGCTTCGTCGATCACCTGAAGTTACCGCACTATATGCTGTTCACGTCCATACTCGATCGTGTCAATGCTGCGGCCGAGGCGCAGGCCGCAGCAGAATCAGGGAACCTTCCGGCATCTGGGGCCGACACAGTGACCTCAGCCAAGGTGCGCTTGATGGGGAGTGTTGTCTCGAAGGAGGTCGGCTCGTGATGACGCCCGCAACGAGTTTGCCGTACGCCTATCTCGACGAGTTCATGAAGGCGTGCGTGCGCAAGGCCGTACTGAAGGCCGTGTGTATTCCCGGCTATCAGGTGCCCTACGTTTCGGAGGAGGTGCCGATTGCGCGGGGCTTCGGCAGCGGCGGCCTGCAGATCACGTTGTCGCTGATCGGCGCCGACGACGTCGTCAAAGTGTTCGACGAAGGCGATGACCAGACAGTCAATGCTGTCAACCTCCGGCGTTTCATTGTCGATGTCACCAGTAACGCAACGACAAATGACCCCGCGGAGGCAACGCTCATCCAGTCGCGCCACCGCATTCCCGAGGAAGGGCTCCGGTTGGGCCAGATCCTCGTTCTGCAATCCGCGTTTCCCGATGCGCTGCGCTTCTTCGAGACCAACGAGGCCGTCGCGCGCCGCATGCACGCCGAGGCTGACTACTCGAAGCTCTGGCTACGCCTCTACGAGAGTATTGTTGACAATCACGAGATCATGATCGGCGGTCGTTATCCCGTTCTAATCAACGGGCGCTACGTGCTCGATCCGACTCACGTGCCGCGCTGGGATCTTCCGAAGCTCCACGACTGTTCTGGCATCGTGCTCTTTGGAGCCGGTCGCGAAAAGCGCATCTACGCCATTCCACCGCATTCGCGTGTCGAGCCCCTCGGCTTCACCGATCATCCCTTCCGGGTAGAGCGGTTCGAGGGGGCTGCGTGCCATCTCTGTGGCTCCTCGCACAGCTTTCTGACGCAGTTCTGGCGCGACGACGGCAGTCCAGCCTGGGTTTGTTCCGACAGCAATTGGTGTGAAAAGCAGCGGGCGGCGCTCGTGCAGGAAGCGAACGCATGAAACCCCTTCTGAGTATCCGGAAGCTGACCAAGCGCTTCGGCCCTGGATGTGAACAGTGCGTTGACGAATCGAGGTGGGGCGAGATTGACGCCAACGCGTGTCCGAATTGCGGGACGGTATGGGCGTTGCGTGGTCTCGATCTCGATCTCTTTCCTGGTGAGATAGTCGGAATCGTCGGCGAAAGCGGCGCCGGCAAGACCACGTTGGTGGACCTCCTCAGCCTCGCGGCAGTGCCCGACTACGGGGCGGCCCATCTGGCAAACTGGCGCGGGGGGCTCCATTCGATTTACTCGGCATCCGACCAGGAGAAGCGGCATCTCAGCAACGTCCACATTTCTACTGTCTACCAGGATGCCAGCCGCGGCCTGCTCATGGGCATATCTTCGGGCGGCAATGTGGTCGAGCGGCTGCTGGCGTCGGGTGAGCGTTGCATCGGCGACATGCGCGCGCGCGCGCAGTATCTGCTCGATTACATGGAGTTACAGGGTCTGATGGACGTCCGGACGGGTAGGCTCAGCGCCGGAATGAAGCAGCGAGTTCAGATTGCTAAGGCCTTGGTACATCGCCCGTCCGTGATTCTGTTCGACGAGCCGACCACTGGGCTTGATGTTTCGGTCCAAGCGCGAACGCTCGACCTCATTCGCAAGGCGCAGCGCGAGCACGGCTTCGCCGCGCTCCTTGTTACGCATGATTGGAACGTCCTGCGGCTGCTTGCGACGCGCGCCCTCGTGCTCAAAGCGGGGCGGGTCATCGAGCGAGGGACTGTGGAGCAGCTCATCGAGGATCCGCAGGCGCCGTACAGCCAACTTCTCATCCACTCGTCGACCACGTGAGGCGCCTATGTCGAACTGCATCGAGGTGAGCGGACTTTCTAAGACGTTTACGCTGCATCTGGTCGGCGGGACGCGGCTGAATGCGCTTCATGAGACCTCATTCGCGCTCGAGCATGGCGCCTCGCTTGTTATCATGGGAAAGACGGGGGCTGGCAAGTCGACGCTACTCAAGTTGCTCGCTGGCGCGTACCGCGCGAGCAGCGGAGCGATTGTGATACAGCCGTCGCCCGAGAGCTCCCGTGTTGAGCTTGCAAGTCTCTCGGACGTTGATCTCATCGCGCTGCGTCGTCGCAGCGTCGGCTATCTGCCCCAGCATATCCACGTCGTGCCACGCGTGCCTGCGATCGACGTGGTCACCGCCACCGGGATCGAAGCAGGGCTCGAGGAAGCAGAAGCACGGGCGCGTGCCGAGGAACTACTCGACGAGCTTGAGATCAAGCGAAAGCTGTTTCCGCTTTTTCCTTCGACATTCAGCCCCGGCGAACGCCAACGTCTCAACCTCGCTTGCGCGCTGGTGAGGAATCCGAGCCTGCTTCTGATGGACGAGCCAGTGAGCGCGCTTGACCCGCGGATGATGCAACAAGTCGTTGGCATGCTTCAGCGGCATCGCTCTCGGACAGGTGGAGGTACGCTCGTCACAATCTTGCATCAAATGGCCGCTGCCGAGCAACTCGCCGATCGCGTTATGGTCATCGATGACGCTCGAATGAAGGCGTTTGGGACGTTTTCAGAGGTGTTGCAAGCTACGTGATCAAATGCATGTTCCGGTAAACTGTGAGACTTTGGTATGGACATTCTTGTCAAGAACGCAATCATCGTGCTGCCTGATCGCGTTATCGAAGGCGACATCAGTGTGGCAGACGGCAAAATCGCCGCAATTGGCGAACGGTTCTCTGGGTCAGCCACCCAGGTGATCGATGCTGGTCGCGGGCATGTGATCCCGGGCATCATTGACCTTCACGGTGATGACATCGAGTTCGAGATCGGCGCGCTTGGTCCGAAGGCCTCGGCGCGTCGGATGCCGGTTGACCTCGGGCTTATTCAATCGGACAAGAATGCCGCAGGTTGGGGCATTACGACCAAGTTTCATGCCATTGCATATTTCGAAGAGGAGAGCAAAGGTCGGTCCAAGCGATTGTCGAGCGAGATCATGGACTCGATAGCTCGGCTAGCCGAGGCCGAGCATCTACTGGTCGATCATTGGGTCGATCTGCGCTACGAGATCACCGGAGATCCGACCTACACCCTTACTGCGCTCGAACATCCGCGTGTCAAAGCCGTCTCGTTGATGGATCACACGCCGGGTGAAGGGCAGTTTGCGACCTCTGAAGCCTACAAGGCGCTTAACCGCCAGCTCACAGCGGCGGACGAGGAGGAGTTCGACCGAATTCTCGCCGAGAAAGGAGCGCGCCAGCATCTCAAGTGGGATCATGTTGCTCGGGTATGTGAACGGGCCCGGCTGCTTGGGCTGCTAATCGCCTCGCACGACGACCACACTCCGGAGAAGGTCGAGATCATGGCGGCGCACGGCTGTAGGCTGGCCGAGATGCCAGTCCGCCTCGATGCGGCGCAGAAGGCAAAGTCGCTCGGGCTGAAGGTCAGCATGGCCGCGCCCAACGTCGTGCGCGGCGGGTCCTCGAGCGGAAACCTCAATGCGGTCGACGCGCTCGAAGCGCTGGCGCTCGATTCCCTCTGCTCCGACTATCACCTCCCCTCTCTCTTGACTGCTGGCGGCCTTCTGCTGAGGCAACGACTTGTGAGCTGGCCGGAGCTCGCAGCGTTGCTGGCGGCCAACGCCGCCGATGCCCTCGGGCTCGTCGACCGCGGGCGCATCGAACCCAACAAGCGCGCTGACCTCGCCGTGGTCAGGATGGAAATGGGCTTTCCGATTGTTCAGGCAACAATCGCTAAGGGACAGATTGTTTATCACGATTTGCGGTTTCAACGTAGTTGACGCCGATCTACGCCGTTCTTTTCGACTCTCACAGCAAAGGTGAACCATGACACGTTTCTTGGGTAGTTGCACGCTGGCTATTCTGGCTGTGGCCTACGCGGCCACACCGGCGCTTGCCCAGAAGTTACTGACTATCTACGATCTACCTAGCAAGTACATGGACTGGGGAGGTCTGGCCGATGGCTACGATAAGAAGGGTCTCGTCAAGCTCACGCGCGACCTAAAGAACGGCTCGAGCACTGCCCTTGCTGCGATGAAGGCGGAGGCCGGAAACCCGCAGACCAATGGTGCCTATTGGGCTCTCGATATCGCGGTCGAAGCGCAGCGGGCCGGTTTGACCGTTCCCTACAAGCCGAAGGGCTTCGACGCGATTCCGGCGGCGCTTAAGGAGCCCGCAGGTTACTGGTGGGCGGTAGGCTCGGCTTATATCGTGATCGGCGTCAATAAAGATGTTCTGGCCAAGCGCAATCTGAAGGCGCCGATGGGCTGGGCTGACCTTCTGAAGCCAGAGTACAAGGGCCTCGTCTGTTCGATGGATCCGACATGGTCCGGCACAGCATCGGTTTTCATGTATGGCATCAACTTCATCCTCGGCGGAAGCAAGGATGATTTTACTCCCGGCATGACGTGGCTGCGCGATTACCAGAAGAATGGCCAGCAGTTCCGTACCGAGATCGTGGCGCCGCGGCTCGCAACTGGTGAATGCCCCATCACGATCGACGCCGAAGGGAACATCCTCATCGACAAGTTGAAGGGTGCGCCAGTCGACGTCGTTATCCCCTCGGAGGGCGTGGTGTCCGTCAACGTCGGCATGTCGATGGCGAAGGGCGCGCCGATGCCTGAGGAGACCAAGGCGTTCTTTGATTGGCTACTGTCGAGCGAGGCGCAGGAGATTATCGCCCGGGCGTATTTCCGACCCGCCATCGCTGGGGCGGTTCCTCCGGATGTGGCCAACGTCATGCCTAAGGTAGAGAAGGTCGTTGCTCTCGATTTGCAACACCAGGCTGACGTGGTGACAAAGCTGAAGCGCGCGTTCACCGATATCGTGAGCCGCGGTGGCGACCTTTCGAGCACGCTCAAGTCCGCTGAGCTCGCGAAGTAGGCCGAACGAGCTGACAGGAACCAGAGATGGGTGCGATGGGCAGCAGAGCTATCACCAGGCACTTCGCGGTAGCGATGCTAGTGCTTGTCACTATGGCTATGCTCATCGCACCCCTTGGACAACTTTTGTTAGTGAGTCTTAGGGATGAGAGCGCCGGCTGGACACTGGCGAATTACCGAATCGTGTTGGCGGGCAGTTATTACGTGAGTTCGCTTGCGGCCACGCTCGCCTTTTGCGCGATAACCTCATTGATCGCTGTGGGGATCGCTTTGCCGGCGGCATGGCGGATCGGGACGGGCGGCGTGGGCTCGACCGCCTTACGGATCTTCTGCCAGATGAACTATGCATTCGGCAGCATTGTCTATGGCATGCTCATACTCGTCCTCTTCGGCAATGCGGGGCTGATTCCTGTCGCTGAGGGCATCCTATTTTCGAGCGAATATTCCCGGGGTTTTGCTTACACGATCAGCGGGCTGGCTTTGGGCTATCTCGGATTCCAGATCCCGCGTTCCGCCCTTGTAATCGCGCAAGCGATCGAGAACATGGATCCCAACCTTATTCGCGCGGCCAGGACACTTGGCGCCGATAGGCTCCAGATCGCTGTCATGGTGATCCTCCCAACACTCCGGCCGGCACTATCGGCGGCCTTCGTACTCACCTTCCTGATGTCAGTCGGTTCATTCGGAATAGCGCTGCTGGTTGCCAAAGAAATCGCGATCTATCCTGTTATCATTTTCAAGGAGTTCACTGGGTTTGCCAATTTTGGCATTGCATCTGCAATGGCGATTGCGCTGTGCCTGCTGGTGATCCTTGTCTTGATGGTGCTGCGCCGAAACTATCCGGATCTTGAGCTTTTCTCTTCGCAAGCTAGATAGGAACTCTACCATGCAAGTCGATCTCCTGGATGTTCACAAGAGCTTTGGTGGCACGAAGGTGCTCAAGGGTATTACCGCGAGCTTTCATTCGGGGCGAATCACGGCGCTAGTCGGTCCATCGGGCTCTGGGAAGTCCACGCTGCTCAACATCATCGCAGGCCTTGCGGAGCCGACCTCGGGCAAGGTTCACTTTTCTGGAATGGACGTCACGAGGGTTCCGACAGAGAAGCGTCAGGTCGGCCTCGTATTCCAGAACCATGCATTGTTTCCGCATCTCAATGTTTTCGGTAACGTCGAGTTCGGGCTTCGCGTGCGCAGTGTCCCACCCAAGGAACGACACGAGCGCGTCATGGAAGCGCTTGAGATGGTCGAGCTTGATCACCTCGCGGATCGCAGCATTTCCACGTTGTCGGGTGGCCAGCGCCAGCGTGTTGCGCTTGCACGCGCGCTCGTGATCGAGCCCAACGTGCTACTACTCGACGAGCCGCTGTCGGCACTCGACGTCGAGCTTCGCCGTCGCATCCGAGAGGAACTGCGCGCACTCCTGGCGCCTCTAAAGGTCCCGACCGTTCTCGTCACGCACGATCGCGACGATGCTTTCATCCTCGCCGACGAGATTGTGCTTCTTCTCGATGGCCAGATTGCACAGAGCGGACCGCCCGAAGATATGTACCATAGGCCGACGAGCGCGATGGTCGCGCGCTTCTTCGGCGAGGCGAACTTCCTTGTGCCCGAGTCTGCCTCAATCGAAGATATGGAACTGTTTCGTCCCGAGGACGTGACGGTCGTGTCGAGCGCGGCGGAAGCCGACCTTGTCGTGACGGTGACGAGCGCTCGCTTTCTGGGAAATCGTCGCCGCATCACTGGTCGCGATAGCCGAGGGGCTGAGGTGATGTTCGACGTGGGCAAGACCCACGCCGTGAGGGAGGGGGAGACGGTCCACATCCGCATCAACGGTCACGTCCAGGGTGTTCGGGGAGCGCTTCGTCATGCCAGCTGACGCTGCTATTCTGATTGCCCGGCCTGACGCTGTTACGATTGCCCGGTCGGAGCAGGGCGTTGTCGGGCGCCTCCTGCGTGAGGGCGCTGTTGCTGCGTGGCGGGGCGTCGCGCCGATCCTGGTTTGGGTGCCGCCGATGCTGTTGATTGCGCCGTTGGTGATGCTGGCTGTGGGCTCATTCACCGAGGTTTGGGACAGCCGTGGTCTCATGGGTGCGTCAACGGAGGCCTACCGGGAGGCGCTGAAGTTCGGCGGGACCGCGATCGCATTCAGCTTGAAACTCGCGACCTTGGTCACGGCGATCGTCGCCGTGCTGGCGGTGCCGACAGCATATGCGCTCGCCCGATACTCCGGAGCGACCATGCTTATGGTCAAGCAGATCTTGATGCTTCCCATCATCCTGCCGCCGATGGCGTTGGCGATCGGCCTTATTGTCCTCTACCCAGCCCTGTCTGGCACTTTCTCGATCTTTGTTCTCGCGCACGTCGTGCTCGCGTTTCCATTTGCCGTCTGGCCGATCGGCGCCGCTCTTACGGCGATGGATTTTCGAGTGCTGGAGACGGCAGCGCGGACGCTCGGTGCATCCCAGTTGCAGTCGTTCTTCCTGGTGATCCTCCCGAATATCGCGCGAGCCGCCATCGTTGGAGCTACGACTGTGTTCGTCGTCTCGATCGCGGAAGTCAATGCTGGACTCTTTCTCTCGTCGGCGGACTACCGCCCTTTGAGCGTCGCGCTGCTCGGCGCCTTCATGGACTTCGACATCCGCGTTGCCGCTGCGTTGACTGTCATTTTCACCATCGTTGTCTCGCCAGCATTTGTGGTTATGGAGGTTCTCCTGCGAAGAGGAACGCGCACGTAGTTCCAAGCTTCAAATCGTGGTATATTCGACTTCACGGGAGGACCATTCATGAGGATCAATCGGTCGGTCGTTAGCGCCAGAGTTTCACGCTGGTCCGTCGACCATGCCTGCGATCCGGGCATCGAGATAGCACTCCAGCGCTTGGGCTACAGCATTTGCAATCTCAAGCGCGCTCGGAGCAAGATCCGATGCTGTAATGGCGTTAGCAATCCTGTTCTCGAGCGCGATCACCCGCCGATCATTCAACACCACGATATAATTGATGACATGACAGCGCGTGACAATATCGGCGAGCGCTGCTGCAAGCGGGTTAGCAGTGCTCGCGGATTGAGACAATTGCGTCGCGCGCTGCTTCAGAAGATCGCAGCTGAACGCTCTGATCACGCCATCAACCAGCTGCTGATCCGTTGGGTGAGTCGCCCGCAGGTGGGCAAGAGTAGAGTGCAGCCTCATCGCGCGCTTTTGGTTCAGAAACATCTACCGTGCTCCATCAGCCTGAATGAACAAGCGCGGCATGTGCGGAAATCCACTGTTCAGTTTGTATCAGTATCGGAGCTACACGACAGACCTATGTCAGCGCATCGGCCTGCAGCATGAGCAAACGCAATATCGTAAGGGTCAAGCATGGTTGAGAGTGAGGTCTTGGAGGTGAGCGCATGCCCGTTGAACTATCGAATTCCTGCCGATGCCTTGAACGGTCCTCCTGCGTCACAAACCCACGTTCTCTACGTGGTTGGCGGTCTCTACGGGAATCGATTCGCACTCGATGCGATCGAGATGTTCGCGACGGCCGAGACGGAGCCAGTCGAAATCGTCGTCAATGGGGACGCTCACTGGCTCAACGCGCGGACGGATGATGTCGGGGCGCTCGATAGGCGACTCGCGCGCTATCCGGCGATCAAGGGCAATGTCGAGGCGGAGCTGGCGAGAGGAGCAGGCAGCGCCGGGTGCGGATGTTCCTATCCGTCCGATACCGATCCTGGGGTCATCAAACGATCCGACGCGATCATGGCTACGCTGCAATGTGCCGCTGAGTCGCTCCCAGGGGTGAGAGCGCGCTGCGGAGCTTTGCCGCAAACGCTAGTTGTTGCGGTTGGGGCGGCGCGAGTCGGGATCGTACATGGCGACACAACCTCGATTAGCGGCTGGGCTTTCGCTCGAGAAAGCCTCGATGCCCCCGGCCAGAGGGCGTCACTCAGAGAGATGCTCTCCGTATGCAATGTCGATATCCTTACGAGTACGCATACCGGCAGACCCGCAATGCGGAAGTTGAGGACCGGCTCTCGCGCTCGTCTGCTCGCGAACAACGGCGCCGCTGGCATTGGCCATTTCCCGGGGGAGCCCTGCGGGATCATTACCCGCATCGCGACGTACCCTGCCCCCTTTGCCTCATTATATGGCGCCGTCGTCGACGGTGTGTATGCCGAGGCTGTGGCCGTCCGCTTCGAACGGGAGCGGGTGCTCACGTGGTTCGACTCTATCTGGCCTAGCGGATCGCCCGCAGCGATTGACTATCGTCCAAGACTCGTAGGCGAGGCACGCGATGAGATTCTGATGGCAACCCCGAGGACGCTCTTCTGAAGCGCAGGGGCGCGAATACGTTCCACTGCAGGTCGGAGAACTTCAAAAGGAATTTGATTGACATTCGCTAGATGAACTTTGGAGCAGCGAGAATGATAGTAGACGGTGGGGTTCCCCGGAAGCCGCAAGCGAACTGTGCAATGCTTTCGGCGTTTTGGCGCAGGCGTTCGCGGCAAATTCTATGCAGAGGACATTAAGGTGGCCGAGAAGAAATTTCGGGAAACACTGCGGCCTCTCGGCGCCCCAAAAATTCGCGTTTTGCGCCTTGCCGGCCCCCCGTTGATCCTGCCTATATCGTCGATAAGCTTTACGGCCTCGACCGCAATGTGCGAATGGCGACCGTCATCGGTCTTTTCGGTGCTTGCGGTATCGGCCAGCATACCAAGGTCCGGTACAATCTTCGTCATCTTCGCCACCGTCAAACTTTTCGACAAGATATTAGCCCGAATTCCGGCAAGGCTCATCGCATGAGGCGCGACTCAATGCTAGAAAAGCCCGTCGCCGTCAGCAAGGCGGACGAACGGCGCAAGCCTGCTCTCGGCCCACCTGCGTAAGGTCGGTGGCCTGCTAAGGGAACAATCGCTCGAAATGGTCACCCGTACTATCACCTCCGAGACAGGGATCGCCCGCTACCTCCAGATTGCCGACGAGTTCGACCGAGAGATCCGCAGGCGCTACGAAGTGGGACAGCGGCTGCCGGGCGAGCACGAACTGGCCGAGCGATTTGGCGTCAATCGCCACACCTTGCGCCATGCCATCGACACGCTCGAGGGGCGGGGGCTCGTCGTCCGCCGGCACGGAGCCGGTACTTTCGTGGTGGCCAAGCCCGTGAATTATCTAGTCGATGCCGCATCGCGCTTCACTGAGAACCTAGTGAAAGCCGGGCACAGCACGGAAAGTCAGCTCATTCGGAAGGTGATTGTCGAAGCCCGCGGAGGGGTGGCTAAGCGCCTCAACCTGCGCGATGGGGAGAAGGTCTTCGCGATCGAGACCTTGCGCCTCGTCGACGGCGGGCCGTTCTGCGTCATCTCACACTTTCTACCCTGGTCGATCGGCACTGCGGTGTTCGAGGCGTACAACGGCGGCTCGCTGCACACACTGATCGCGCGCAAGACGGCCAAGAAGCTAAAGCGTGTGCTGAGCCTAGTCACGACCGTGACGGTGGAGGCGAACGACGCCGCGCTGCTTGCCATTTCCCCTCAGCATTGGGTGCTGAGGGTTAAGAGTGTCAATGTCGATGCTGCCGGCGGCAAACCAGTCGAGTACGCCGTGACGCGTTTCCGCGCCGATCGGGTCGAGCTTGCGATCAAGATCCCGTTGGGTTCATGATCCGCAGAGAGTCAATCCGATGAGAGAGTAGCGGCCTTAATTATGTTAACAAATCTGTGGACCAACCACAGTGCATGACTGCATCGCGGCACCCGACGCCAGAACACGTAGCTGCGGCACGAAGGTTCGGCCGGCAGGACCTTTAGCGCGGGGTGATCAACCTCTTCCAGCAGTTGCCGACCGGCGGATCGGGCGCGCTTCGTTGAGATGCGTCATCAGATCGGTGATCGCCGCGTTGACTTCCAAAAGGCTGTAAAAGATTCGATGCCGCAAGCGCCCCAACATCCATCGCTCGACGATGAGCACGGCTTGCTCGACACCCCATAGCTCTTCGTCCTGACCGTGTCGAACTCTGCGTCGAATTGGGTGATGGCCCTCACTCCGCTTTGCGCCTGAATGCGGGTGTTCGGCGTCACATCTCCGTCATGTGGTCGCGATAGCATCGTACGCGTGCTTGGGTACTTGTTAGCACAGCGCTGCGGAACGTCTGATCTTTAGAGGAGAACCTAGGCAATGGCGCTGATCAAAAGTTATAAGGAATTCTGGCCATACTATTTATCGCAGCATAGCCAGCCCAGCACGCGATACTGGCATTACCTCGGTACGTCGATGTTCTTCGCTTGCCTTATTGCAGCAGCTTATACCGGCATCGCGTGGTTCGTGCTGCTGGCATTTCTCTTCTTCTATGGTCCAGCTTGGGTCGCGCACTTCGTGATCGAGAATAATCGTCCGGCCACCTGGAAATACCCGATTTGGTCGTTCATTAGCGATATAAGAATGTGTTTGTGTTGGTTCACCGGAAATTTGCATCGTGAGTTCAGGCGGACTAGCGTCAATATCGATATTACGAAGGGCGCTGTGGATGCAGTTCCGGCAGAAAAGCGATAGCTCGGAATTGTTTTCGATTCCGACTGGCACTTCCCGCGCAGGCATTCCTTCTGAAAGTGCATCGCTGCGGCTCAGCCGCTTTCCCCGCGTTAGTGAGCCTCCGATCTGTGGTTCGACGACGGCCTTCGGCCGCAAGACCGCAGATGGATACTTCAAGTGGACAACTCCCGGTTTCATGCTGCTTTAGTGGCGTCGAAAACGCGTCTGCAGCAGCACTACCGATAAAGGAGACGCCGTCCGAACCACCTTCCGAAGGATCCACGAGCCAGCGGGGCAAGCGTTTTCGGGGCAACTGCGGAAAGCATCTCCGAGTTGTGGTCCGAACTGCACCCACCAGGGGCCAACCGGCGAGACATTGTTGCAAGGCGGCAGATCAAGCAGGAGCCTTCGGACCTCTACAGTGACCAGTACGGGCTCGATCTTCGGAATTTGCAGCCAAGCCTTTGAAACGCCGCCATAAGCGCTGGAACCGTAACCAGCAGGTCGTCGCTTCTGTCGCTTGAAATGAGACTGGTTCGCTGGTTCGCTACCGGTATCAAAGAAAATCTTAGCGTCCCTTACGCCACTGTCTGGAGCAGCAATTTGAGATGGTTGCAGGTCCCCGCAACCAAATTCGGATTTTACCGGATCCGAGACGAAAATGGCCCGCTTGATGCGGGCCATTTTTGTTTTGGGGACAGCACGTTTGTTTTGGGGACAGCACGCGGGGCTGGAGGAGCGATGCCTGCTCGCTTGCCCGACGGCTCTGACAAATCCCGCAGCCAAAACAACGGGATCGCTACTGTGCATGGGGTTGTTTTTCGCCCCTTTTCGACAGGGCTGATCATCTCTGGCCCGTACGCCACGGCTAGGTCAGAAACGCCCGGAACCGCCGCAACGCGATCACGAAGAAGACGCTGCCGATCACGGCGAGCGCGAGGAGCTGCGGCCACACCGATTCCAGGCCCGCGCCGCGGAACAGGATCGCCTGCGCCAGCATCACGAAATGCGTGTTGGGCGCCGCCAGCATGATGTCCTGGACGAATTGCGGCATGCTCTCCCGCGGCGTCATGCTGCCCGAGAGCGTCTGCAGCGGCAGCAGGGTCATCATCAGGAGCAGTCCGAACTGCGGCATCGATCCGGCGACGGTGGCGAGGAAGATGCCCATGCTGGTGGTCGCAAACAGCTGCAGCGCCGCGCCGAGCAGGAACAGCGCGACCGAGCCGTCGATCGCCACCGCCAGCCATCCCTTCACCACGAAGACGATCGACAACGCGGAGGCCGCCAGCACCACCAGCCCCATCGACCACACCTTGCTGACCATGATCTCCAGCGGCGTGACCGGCATCACCAGCAGATGCTCGATCGTGCCGTGCTCGCGCTCGCGGATCAGCGCCGCGCCCGTCAGGATGATCGAGAGCATGGTGATCGAGGTAATGAGCTCGTCGACGGCGCCGAACCAGGATTTCTTCAGCTCCGGGTTGAAGCGTGCCCGCAAGGCCAGCTCGATCGGCGCGGTCTGCGCATTGCGCGCCCGCGCCAGGAACTCCGCGATCTCCGCGTTGACGATCTGCTCGATATAGCCGCCGCCGTTGAAGGCCTGCGAGATCCGCGTTGCGTCGATGTTGAGCTGAATCGCCGGCGACTTCCGGGCCAAGAGGTCGCGCTGGAACTCCGGCGGGATGTTCAGCGCAAAGGTGTCGAGCCCCGCGTCCATCCGCCGGTCCATTTCATATTGCGAGATCAGGCGCGGCTCGGAAAAGTACGGCGGCGTGAATGCCAGCTCGATGCGGCTCGAAACCGGGGAACGGTCCTCGTCGACGATGGCGATCGCGGCGCGGTTCAGGGTTTCCGGCAGCGCCTTGGCCCCGGCATAGATCGCGAGCGTGAAGGAATAGAAGATGAGGACGAGCAGCATGGGGTCGCGCACGAGGCCGCGCAATTCCTTGACGCCGAGCTGAAACACGTTGTCGAAGCGCATGGTCACCGGGCCTGTTTCTTCAGCAGCATTGCGCCGGCGATCACCAGAATGGGCACCATGACGGCGAGCGCCAGCAGATCGTTGTGGAGCGTGTCGAAGCCGAGGCCCTTGGAGAATGTGCCGCGCGAGATCGTGACGAAGTAGGTGGTGGGATAGAGCTGTCCGATCGCGGCTCCCAGGCCCTGGAGCGACGAGACCGGATCAATCAGGCCGGAATATTGGATGGCGGGAATCAGCGTGATCAGGACGGTGCCGAACAGTGCGGCGATCTGGCTGTTCATGAAGGCCGAGATCACCAGCCCCATGCCGGTGGTTGCCGTGACGTAGAGCAGCGCGGCGAGCGCGTAGGTCGAAAAGCTCCCGGTGAAGGGGACGCCGAAGACGGTGAGCGCGAAGCCGACCAGGAGCAGGAAATTGGCGAATGCCAGCACGATGTAAGGCAGCTGCGTGCCGAGCAGGAACTCCAGCCGCGTCACCGGCGTCACGTAGAAATTGACGATGGAGCCCAGCTCCTTCTCGCGCACCACGGCCAGCGCGGCGAGCACTGCCGGGATCAGGACCAGCAGCAGCGGGATGATGCCCGGTGCCATGGCGACGACGCTGATGACATCAGGATTGTAGCGGTAGCGCAACTGGAGTTGATAGGCGCCGGCGACCGCCGCCTCGCCATAGAGTTCGCGGCCCTTCTGCGCGAGCCACGTAGCATGAATCGCCTGTGCGTAGGACCGCAGCGTTTCGGCCCGCGTCGGGTTGGCGCCGTCGACCCAGGCGCCGATCTCGACATGGCGGCCGCGGCTGACGTCGCGGCCAAATCCCGGCGGCAACTCGATGGCAAGGCCGATCTCGCCGGCGCGCATGCGGCGGTCGAGATCGGCGTAGTCCGCGATCGGAGCTTTCTGGGTGAAATAGCGCGAGCCCGCGATCTGCAGGCTGTAGTCGCGGCTGATCGCTGTGTCGTCGCGGTCGAGCACTGCGAAAGTCAGGTTCTCGACGTCCATGCTGATGCCGTAGCCGAGCACGAACAGCAGCAGCACGCTGCCGAGGATCGCGAGCGTGGCGCGGATCGGGTCGCGCCGCAGCTCGAGCGTCTCGCGCCGGGAATAGGCGAGCATGCGCGTCGGATTGAAAGCAGCGTTGCGGCGCCGGGGCGGCGCGGCGACTGCCGGCGGGGGCGGCGGCGGGGCTGCAGCCTGCTGCCCCGCCGGCTCCGCTGTATCGGCGATCGCCCCTTCCAGGCAGGCGATGAAGGCCTGCTCAAGCGTCTCGGTGCCGTGCGCAGCCACGATTGCTGCGGGAGAGTCCGACGTCAGCACCTTGCCGGCATGCATCAGCGAGACCCGGTCGCAACGCTCGGCCTCGTTCATGAAATGGGTCGAGACGAAGATGGTGACGTTGTCCTTGCGGGAGAGCTCGGCCAGGATCTGCCAAAAGCGGTCGCGGGCGACAGGATCGACGCCGGAGGTCGGCTCGTCCAGGATGAGGATGTCGGGCGCATGGATCATGGCGACCGCGAGCGACAATCGCTGCCTCAGTCCAAGCGGCAACGCATCGGGCAGGGCGTCTGCGATGTCGGCAAGATCGAACCGGGCGATCATCTCGTCGATGCGGGCGGTGATGGTGTCCGCCGGCAGCTCGAACAGGCGCGCATGCAGATCGAGGTTCTGCGCGACCGTTAGCTCGGAATAGAGCGAGAAGCCCTGCGACATGTAGCCGATGCGCCGCCGCACCGACATGTCGCCGGCATCGATGGTCTTGCCGAACAGCCGCGCGGTGCCTTCGCTGACGGGCAAGAGACCGGTCAGCATCTTCATGGTCGTGGTCTTGCCGCAGCCGTTCGAGCCGAGGAAGCCAAAGATCTCGCCCTTCCTGATGCGAAAGCTGACGTCGTCGACGGCAACGAAGCTGTTGAAGCGCCGGGTGAGGTGATCGGCCTCGATCGCGATCTCATCATGATCCGGGCCGCGCGGCGGAATCACGACGTCGCTATGGTTGCCGCGATCCGCTTCCGGCAGCAGACGGATGAAGGCCTGGTCGAGCGTATCGGCGCCGGTCTGTCGCTTCAGTTCGGCGGGCGTGCCGGTCGCCAGCACGCGGCCGGCATTCATCGCGATCAGGAAATCAAACTGCGCAGCCTCTTCCATGTAGGCGGTCGAGACGATCACGCTCATGCCGGGCCGGCTGTTGCGGATCGCGCTGATCAATTCCCAGAACTGGCGCCGCGACAGCGGGTCCACTCCGGTGGTCGGTTCGTCCAGGATCAAAAGCTCGGGATCGTGAATCAGGGCGCAGCACAGGCCGACCTTCTGCTTCATGCCGCCGGAGAGTTTTTCCGCCGGCCGGTCGGAGAAGGGCGTGAGCCCGGTATCGCGCAGCAGGCCGGCAATGCGCCTGTGCCGCTCCGCCCTGCCGTGTCCGAACAGGCGGCCGAAGAAGTCGATGTTCTCGAACACCGACAGCGTCGGATACAAATTCTTGCCGAGACCCTGCGGCATGTAGGCGATCTCGGGACAGACGGTGCGGCGATGCCGCGCGCTGGCCATGTCGCCGCCAAGCACGTGGATACGGCCCTCCTGGATCGCGCGCGCGCCCGCGATCAGGGCGAGCAGGCTTGACTTGCCGACGCCGTCGGGGCCGATGATCCCGACCATGCAGCCGGACGGCAGGTCGAGCGTGATGGACTCCAGCGCCCGGCTCTTGCCATAGCTCAGGCCCACGCCGTCCAGATGCACCACCCTGCCGGCGGCAGCCGGTGCTTCGGCTGCGGCAGTCGTGGTCATCGCGTCAGCCTGATCTTGAGGTTGTCGGGCCATTGCGCGCCCGGGTCGAGCCGCACATAGGCCATGCCAGGCAGGCCGGTCTTCACATGCTCGATGTGCTGGCGCAGCAAATCGGGGGCGATGTGCGCCTTGATGCGGAACATCAGCTTTTGGCGTTCCTCCTCCGTTTCGACGGTCTTCGGCGTGAATTGCGCGACGTCGGCGACGAAGGTAGCCTTGGCGGGGATCACATATTGCGGGATGGCGTCGAGCACGAGCCGGACTTCGGCGCCGATCGCGACGCGGCCGGCAGCGGCCGTCGGCAGGAAGAATGTCATATAGACGTCGCCGAGATCGACCATGTTGAGAACGCGGCCGCCGGCGGCGAGCACCTCGCCAGGCTGCGACACGCGATATTGCACGCGGCCGTCGCGCGGCGCCTTCAACACGCTGTCGTCGAGGTCGGCGTTGATGCTTTCGATCGCGGCCTTTGCCGCATCGACCGCCGCGCCGGCATCGATCACCATGGCGCGGGAGGAACTGATCGCCGCTTCCGATGCCGCGACCTGGGCCTGCGCAGCTGCGAGCGCCGCCTTTGCCGTGGCGTTTGCTGAGCGGTCGTCGTCCAGGACCTGCTGGGACACGGCATTGGACTTGATCAACTGCTCGGAGCGATCGAGCTTGCGGCTCGTGGTGTCGAGTTGGGCGATGCGTTGATCGACCACGGCCTCCGCCGCCCTGCGTTCGGCTTCGCGCTGGTTCACAAGGCTCTTCGCAGTCTCGACGTTGATTGTCGCGCGTTGCAGCTGCGCCTCGGCCTGGCGGCGCTGGGCCTGCAGCTGCTCGGTATCCATGCGTGCCAGAACCTGGCCGGCGGTGACGAAATCGCCTTCGTTCACCAGAATCTCGCGAATCCGTCCCGGGGTCTTCGTGGCGATGTCGATCTCGACTGCCTCGATGCGGCCGTTGCCGCGAGCGAAACCCGGTGGCAGCGCGTCGGCGTCGCGGTGCTGCCAATAATAGTAACCGCCGGCCGCGAGCAGGAAGGCGAGCACGGCGACGACGCGACCCGGTCTGAAGTTCATCTGTTCTAACGCCGTGCGGCGGCGCCCATTGTTGAACACGAACGCCCGGCCGCTGATTGCGGCAACGGGCGCCCTCAAGATGGCAGCAAATTGTGCGCCGCAGCTTGATGCAGATCAGACCGAGGCGCGAGGTGCCCTGCCTCTATTTCGGGCCTGCGCTTCATCATGTCCACTCGTCCGCCCTGATTGTCGAGCGGACGAGCGATTGCTGAACAGATGGTCGTCCGGCTCAGCCGGGTCGTCTCACTTCACCAGCGGGCAACCGCCGTCCTTCAGCGGCCGGAACGCCTGGTCGGCGGGAACTTCAGCGAGCAGCTTGTAGTAATCCCACGGCCCCTTCGATTCCTCCGGTTTCTTGACCTGGAACAGGAACATGCTGTGCACCATGCGGCCGTCCTCGCGCAGCACGCCGTGTTCGGTGAAAGCGTCCTTCACCGGCAGCTCGCGCATCTTCGCCATCACCGTCTTGGTGTCGCGGGTGCCGGCGGCCTGCACTGCCTTGAGGTAATGCAGCGTGGCGCTGTAGGTGGCGGCCTGATTCATGGTCGGCATGCGCTTGACGCGTTCCATGAAGCGCTTGCCGAAGGCGCGGGTCTTGTCGTTGAGGTCCCAATAATAGGCCTCCGTGACGATCAGGCCTTGCGCCAGCTTGAGCCCGAGGCTGTGAACGTCGGAGATGAACATCACGATCGCGGCCAGGTTCTGCCCCCCGGCGACGATGCCGAACTCGCCGGCCTGCTTGATCGCATTGATGGTATCGCCGCCGCCGTTCGCGAGGCCGATGATCTTGGCCTTGGACGCCTGGGCTTGAAGCAGGAACGAGGAGAAATCGGCGGTGTTGAGCGGATGCTTGACGCTGCCCAGCACCTTGCCCCCGGAGGCCTTCACGACATCGCCGGTGTCGCGCTCGACCGAATGGCCGAACACGTAGTCGGCGGTCAGGAAGAACCAGGTATCGCCGCCGTTCTTGACGATGGCGCTGCCGACCGTGTGCGCGTTGGCGTAGGTGTCGTAGGTCCAGTGCGCGGTGTAGGGCGAGCAGGATTTCCCGGTGATATCGGAGCTCGCCGCATCCGTCACGATCATGATCTTCTCATACTGCTTCGACAGCTCCATCACCGCGAGCGCGGTCGCCGAGGTCGGCAGGTCGATGATCATGTCCACGCCTTCGGTCTCCCACCACTTGCGGGCGATGGTGGAGGCGACGTCGGGCTTGTTGAGCACGTCGGCGCTGACCATCTCGATCGCTTTGCCGAACATCTGACCGCCGAAGTCCTCGATGGCCATTTTGGTGGCTTCGACATTCCCCATGCCGCCGATGTCGGAATAGACGGACGAGAAGTCGGCGAGCACGCCGATCTTGAGCGGTGCTTGCTGGGCGAAGGATGGGCTGATCGCGACCGCTGTGAGTGCGGCCGCCAACGCGGCCCGCATAATAATCCGGCACATGGCATTTCCTCTAATATTATAGTTGGTGCGCGGGCCCAGATTGCCTCGGCGAAGTGCCAATACTTGCGTAACGGCGCCACGTCCCCGGCCGAATTGACGCGGCCGATCGTGCCGACTACGTTTCGCGCAAGCATCGGAAGCTCTCGATTGCAATGGCCGAGCCACTGCTGTCGGCGGTAACCAGGCAAATTGCAGATTCAGGGGACGGAAATGACCGGCGACACCGCAGCCACCATCTCGAAAGCGCGCGAGCATTCGATCGGCGATCTGCTGCGCCGATCGGCGGGCCGCGAGCCGAACAAGCTCGCGGTGAGCTGCGGCGATGTGAGCTGGACCTTTGCGGAAATGGACGCAATCTGCAACCGGCTTGGCCGCGGCCTGCTCGGCCTCGGCGTCAAGAAGGGCGACCGCGTCGCCGTGCTCTCGCGCAATTCGCATGCCTTCGCGGCGCTTCGTTTCGCACTGGCGCGGATCGGTGCGGTACTGGTGCCGATCAACTTCATGCTCAATCCGGACGAGATCAATTTCATCCTGAAAAGCTCCGGCGCCAAGCTGCTCGCGACGGGTCCCGATTTCGTCGAGCCCGCGCGCGCGGCCAGCGCCAAGGATTGCGCCGTCGAGAAGATGATCTGGCTGCCGGGCGAGGATCCGGCCGCTGCGCCTGCGGGCCTCACCACATTCGCCGATCTCCTCGACCCCGACGGCTCGTTTCTGGACGCGTCGGTCGACAGCCGCGATCTCGCGCAGATCGTCTACACCAGCGGCACGGAATCCCTGCCCAAGGGCGCAATGCTGACCCATGAAGCCGTGATGTGGCAATATGTCAGCTGCATCATCGACGGCGGCATGAACGCTGAGGACAAGTTCCTGCATGCGCTGCCGCTCTATCACTGCGCGCAACTCGACGTTTTCCTGGGCCCGCAGATCTATCTCGGTGCATCCGGCGTCATCACGGGCAAGCCCACGGCCGATAATATTCTGGCCCTCATCCAGGCGCACAAGATCACCTCGTTCTTCGCGCCGCCGACGATCTGGATCGCGATGCTGCGCTCGCCGAACTTCGACAAGAGCGACCTGTCGACGTTACAGAAGGGCTATTACGGCGCCTCGATCATGCCGGTCGAAGTGCTGCTCGAGCTCCAGCGCCGCCTGCCGAACGTCAAGTTCTGGAATTTCTATGGCCAGACCGAGATCGCACCGCTCGCGACCGTGCTGCGGCCGGAGGACCAGTTGCGCAAGGCCGGCTCGGCCGGCAAGCCGGTGCTCAATGTCGAGACGCGAGTGGTCAACACCGCGATGGAGGACGTCAAGGTGGGCGAGGTTGGCGAGATCGTGCACCGCTCACCGCACCTGCTCTCGGGCTATTACAATGATCCGGTGAAGACCGCAGCCGCGTTCTCCGGCGGCTGGTTTCACTCTGGCGATCTCGCCACCATCGATGAGGAAGGCCACATCACCGTGGTCGATCGCGTCAAGGACATGATCAAGACCGGCGGCGAGAACGTTGCCAGCCGCGAGGTCGAGGAGATGGTCTACCGCATCCCTGAGGTTTCCGAGGTCGCCGTGGTCGGCCTGCCCGATCCGCGCTGGATCGAGGCGGTGACCGCCATCGTCGTGGTCAAGAGCGGCGAGACGCTGGACGAGGACGCCGTCATCAAGCATTGCGCCGCCCAGATGGCGCATTTCAAGGTGCCAAAGCGGGTCATCTTTGTTGATAGTCTGCCGAAGAATCCGAGCGGCAAGCTGCTCAAGCGCGAACTGCGCCAGCGCTTCGTGGGTGGCGAGACGCTCGACAAGGCGGTGCAGACGAGCTTCGGCACCTGAGAGGGAGCGCCTCCCATGAAAGCCTGGCAGATCGCGAGCGACTGGTCGATCGAAGGAATGGAGCTGGCCGATCTTCCCGAGCCTGCGCCCGGATCCGGCCAGGTCGCGGTGCGGATGAAGGCGGCCTCGCTCAACTACCGCGACCTGCTGACCGTGCAGGGCAAGGGCGGCGTCACCAGATTGCCCCTGATCCCGTTCTCGGATGGCGCGGGCGAGGTGGTCGCCGTCGGCGAGGGCGTTACGCGCGTTGCGGTGGGCGATCGCGTCTGCCCGATGTTCTTCCAGTCCTGGATCGACGGAAGAGTTTCCGCGACCAGCCGCCGTTACGCGCTCGGTGGCACGCGGCCGGGGGTTCTGCAGGAAGTGATGGTGCTCGACGCCGAGGGCGTCAGCCACATTCCATCGCATCTGTCGTTCAAGGAAGCTGCGACGCTGCCCTGCGCCGGGCTGACCGCCTGGCGGGCGCTGTTTGAAGAAGCAAACGTCAAGCCCGGTGACACCGTGCTGGTGCAGGGCACCGGCGGCGTCTCGATTTTCGCGCTGCAGTTCGCGAAGCTCGCCGGCGCAGCCGTGATCGTGACGTCGTCGAGCGACGAGAAGCTCGAACGTTCGAGGGCGCTCGGCGCCGACCACACCATCAACTATCGCTCGGTTCCGGAATGGGGCAAAGCTGCGGCAGCGTGGACCGGCGGCGGCGTCGACCATATCGTCGAGGTCGGGGGCAAGGACACTTTCTCCCAATCACTGGAGGCAGCGCGCGTCGGTGGCACCATTCTGGTGATCGGCATACTCACGGGCGTCTCGCAGCAGATCGCGATCTCGAGCCTGTTCGCCAAGAACCTGCACGTCATCGGCCTCTCGGTAGGCAGCCGGCGCATGTTCGAGGCCATGACGGCTGCGATCGGACGCAACAGCGCGAAGCCGGTGATTGATCGGGCGTTCAGCTTCGATACCGTTCCGGACGCGCTGCGTCTCATGCAGCAGGGCGGACACTTCGGCAAGATCGTGGTCGAGTTCGCCTAGCCGGCGTCGCCAGCGAGCTTCCTGACATCGTCAGGCGTTTGTCTGAAGCGCCGGCGAAACACGCGATGGAAGTACGAGACGTCGTGAAATCCCGCAAGATGCGCGATCTCGATGATCTTGCACGTGCGCATGGCAGGGTTTCGCAGCAGACGTTCGGCCCGCAGCAACCGCTGCTCCAGCACGAAGCCGCTATAGGTGATGCCGGCTTGCTCGAACAGCAGTTGGATCGTGCGTGGACTGACACGGTGCGCTGCTGACAGGACGGAGAGGGACAGCGCAGGGCTGTCCAGCTGCGCCAGGATATCGGCCTTGAGGGTTTCGAGGCGCGCCGCGGCGAGGCCGCGCGTCCGAGCTTCCTCAGCGACATCGCCGCGGGCTCCGATCATCAGCACCGACAGGTCGAACAGATGCTGTGAGACCGCATCGAGCTCCGCGGGCGCGAGCTCGCGGGCATAAGCATGCGCGAGATCATAGTATCGCAGGAACATCGACGCGATGGGGCTCGCGCCGGGGATCGATTGCGCAATCAGGTCTTCGGCGTTCGGGCACACCCGCAACAGCGCCTTGCGCGGCAGGAGCGCGGTCTGGAAATTGCCATGCTCGATCTGGGTGACGCGGGCGCCCTTGATCGAGGGGTCGCCTATGGTGATGTCGCCGGCCGCGATCTCCAGCGGACGTTGGCCCATGGCTCCGCTCAACGGCGAATTAGGCGACATCGTAATGATCAATTCGTCGTTCGTCCCCAATGACACAAATGACATCGGCGTACCGAACGAGGCCGAGAGTCTGACGCGGGGAAGAATGGCGGGCGCAATGGTCCGGTGAACTCGCCCTTCCCCGACCGGCACGAAATCGACGTTTGCCACCTGACGGCAAAACTGCTCGCGCCATCTTTCATAGACCGGGCCGTTCGGGTCGCCATCAAAGGAGAGTTGAGGCTGAATCATCAATCGTGAAACGCAGGTATGCTGGCAGTTTCGGCAGGTTGTATCGTCAGCCGCCGTGCCGCAACGGCAAAAGCGGCGGATTGCGTGAAAAGCCATTCGGGATGACGCAGTGAGACCGCGACCGGGTGCCGCAGCGGGTGTGCCCGGATCGCAACAGGCACTGTCGTTGTCGCTCTCTTTCATTTCAGTCCATTCGCTGGTTCGTCCCCCGCCACGAACGCGCATCGCGTCCCCCCTATCGTGACCAGCGAATGATCGACCGATCGGAAAGGAAAGATTCGATGACACGTCGTGTGCGCAATCTGTTGCCGGTTCTGCTGGCGCTTGGTCTTGGTGCGGTTTGCGCCGCCGATGCATCCGCCGCCGATCTTGCGCTGAAGGCGCCGCCTGCGCCGCCGCCGGCCGCCTTCAGCTGGACGGGCTTCTATGCCGGCGTTCACGCCGGATACGGCTCTGGCGAGGGGAATGCTGCGTCAGTCGATCCAGGCGCGCTTCTGGCGCTGTTTCCCGGGGTGAACAATCTGACCTCGACGGCATCGGCCCCGTTTACGTTCGGCGTCGACCGGTCCGGTTGGCTGGGTGGATTGCAGGCTGGCTACAATTGGCAAACCGGCCATTTTGTCGCCGGTGTTGAAGCCGACGTCAGCGCTGCCGGGATTGGCGCACGCGAATCGAGCTCGTATGCGTTGCGCCCGGTTTTCCTCGTCGGCGATTTCGACAACTACACCGGTACGGTGACGGTGACCCAGAACGTCGATTATCTCGGTACGCTACGCGGCCGCCTTGGCTACGCCAGCCACAACTGGCTGTTCTACGCGACAGGCGGCCTCGCCTGGGCGCATGTCAAGGCAAGTCTCGACAGCACGCATGTCAGATTGACCAACAATTTCCCGATGCCGGGGCTTCCGGGCGCACTGGATGGTCATGCCTCGGCAAGCGGTTACAAAATCGGGTACGCAGTCGGCGGCGGCGGAGAGTGGGCGTTCACGCCGCATTGGTCGCTCAAGGCGGAGTATCTTTATCTCAACCTTGGTCGTCAGCTCTCCTTGTCCATTCCCGGGACCAGCCTGATGCCCAGCGACATCGAGCTTCACACCTTCAGGATCGGTTTGAATCGGCAGTTTGCGCCGTGACTCCGGTGCTGGTGATGAAGCTCAGTATTTCTTCACCGCCGCTCCGAACGCCAGCCATAGCGCCATGGAGGCGAGCCCGAAGCCGCCGAGCAGCAGGAAGGTCGGGCCGTAGCCGATCCATTGCGCGATCCAGCCGCCGAGCGCAGGGCTCAAGCTGGCGCCGACCCCCTGTACGGTGATCACGGCGCCCTGGCCGAGATTGATGCGGCCCGTGCCGTTGAGCGCGCGCGCGACCATGCCGGGAACGGCAACCGTCTGCAGTCCGGTGCCGATGCCGTCGAGCACCTGCATCGGCACGACTCCCCACCATCCCGTGACGAAGAAGGCGAGCACGCCCCGGATGGGCAGGAACATGAAGGACAACAGGATGATCGGCCAGTAGTTGCGCCTGCTCGCGGCCTTCATTGCAATCAGTGAGGTCACGATCATCACGCCCTGTGCGATCACGACGGTGGTCGCGACGAAGCTGGGACCGTTGGCCTGTCCCTCCGCCACCGCAGCAAGTCCGTAGAGCGGAACGATGGCTGCGTTGCCGAGGTGAAACAGCGCCAGCGAGAGTGCCAGTACGAGCAGCGCCCGGTGCTTGAGCAGCATCGTGAACGCGTCCGGCGCGCTGTCCGGATCATCCTCCTTGCTGCCACGCGCGGCACGGTCGTCGATCGTCTTGGCCGGAATCATCATGACGCAGGCGATCGCGATGGCGCCGAAGACGGCGGCCAGTGCGAACACGGCGACATAGCCGAATTTGTAGCCGAGGTAGCCCGACAGCGCGGCGCCGACCATATTGCCGGCATGGTTGTAGGCCTGGTTGCGGCCGTTGAGCTCGTTGAAGCCCTTCTGCTTGGCAATGCCGAGCGTGATGCCGGTGACCGCCGGCACGATCGCGGCGCTCGCGAGCGATTGTGCGACTTGCGAAAACGTCACCGCCCAGAAATTCTGCGAGATCAGGATGATCGCAGAGGCCGAGACCACGCAGATGCCGGGGATGACGACCCACATTCGCTTGTTGCGACTGGAATCTATGAAGCCGCCGATCGGCGTCGTCACCAGCATGCCCGCAACGTTGCCGATCGTCATCGCTGTGCCGATCAGGCCGGTCGCCCAGCCGCGTTCCTGGAGAAAGACCCCCACGAACGGCCCGATGCCCGACTGCATGTCGGCCATGAAGAAGTTGAGCGCGAACAGGGGCCAGATGCGGGACGAGGAAGGGCGCGATGTCATAGGCACGCTAAACTTGGTCGGAACTCGCATCACGCGGCAATGGGCGGGCTTGTGGGTGCCCCGAGGGACGGCGGGACAGAACTCAACCTGCGCCAATCGCGTTGGTTCCGGTTGCTCTTGCTATCGGGCGACCGCATCTTCATGCCTTGCTCCGACAACCTCATGATGGATCACCGCAATGCCACTCTGGACCTGCGCAACCTGCGGCGCTCAATTTCCGAACAGCAAGATGCCCCCGACGACCTGTCCGATCTGCGAGGACGAGCGACAGTTCGTCGGCTGGAGCGGTCAAAGCTTCCTTACGCGCGAGGAGCTCGCGCGTAAGCACCGACTGGTGGGGCGCGATGATTTTGGCCTCACCGGACTAGGCATGGAGCCGAGCTTTGCGATCGGGCAGCGCGCGCTGCTGGTGCCTCAAAACGACGGCTGCGTGATGTGGGATTGCATTCCGCTCGCGACCGACGACGCCATCCGATATGTCGCAGCACTCGGCGGGCTGAAGGCGATCGCGATCTCGCATCCGCATTATTATGGCGCGGTCGCCGACTGGAGCGACACGTTTGGCGGCGTGCCGGTCTATCTGCATGCCGACGATCGCGCCTTCGTCACGCGACCTCATCCCGCGATCGTGCATTGGACCGGTGACCATCATCGCATTTCCGACGACGTGCTGCTGCTGCGCACCGGCGGCCATTTCGCCGGCGCCACCGTGCTCCACTATGCACACGGCGCCGACGGGAAGGGCGCGCTGCTCACCGGGGATATCGCGCAGGTGACGATGGACCGGCGCTTCGTCAGCTTCATGTACTCCTATCCGAACTACATGCCGCTCAATGCCGCTGCGGTGCGGCGGGTCGCGGCAGCCGTCGAGCCGCTTGCGTTCGATCGGATCTACGGCGCCTGGTGGGGCCGCAACATCGCTGGCGGCGCCAAGGCGGCGTTTGCTGCGTCGGTCGCACGTTATCTGGCCGCCATTGCCTGAGCGGCGCCGACAGGATCTATCTTGCCGGGCATCAATAAGTGTACTATAAGTACAGTTATGGAATCTGCCGCAATGGCGCGGCAGGTACGGCATGATCGATGCATCGCTATAAGTGCGGCGCTCCAGGGCTGCGTGAGCGGGAGTTGGATGCATGACGGCACAGCGGGACTACGAGATATTCGATGCCGGCCACGTCGCACTCCGGTCGGGGACCGTCTTTCCGTCGCTGAAGCTCGCCTACAAGACCTACGGCACGCTGAGCCCCGCCAGGGACAACGTCATCCTCTACCCGACCTCGTTCAGCGCGCAGCACACCGACACCGAATGGCTGATCGGACCCGATCGCGTGCTCGATCCGACGCGGTACTTCATCATCATCCCGAACCTGTTCGGCAATGGCCTGTCATCTTCGCCTTCGAATACGCCCGCGACCTTTCCCGAGGTGACTTATCACGACGCCATTGCGGTCCAGCACCGGTTGCTCACGGAAAGCTTCGGCATCTCAAAGCTGGCCCTCGTCTATGGCTGGTCAATGGGCGGCATGCAGGCCTATCACTGGGCGGCGCTGCACCCCGACATGGTCGAGCGCGCCGCGATCGTTTGCGGCAGCGCCCGCTGCGCGCCCTACAATCACGTCTTCCTGGAAAGCGTGAAGGCTGCAATCACCGCCGATCCCGCCTTCCGCGACGGACGCTTCGCCGAAAGGCCCGTCGCCGGCTATCGCGCCATGGGTCGCGTCTACGCCGGCTGGGCGATGTCGCACGGCTTTTATCGCGACGAGCTCTGGCGCGAGGCGGGCTTCACTTCGCTGGAGGATTATCTCGTCCGCGCGTGGGACGCGACTTTTGCGCGGCGCGATGCCAACGATCTCCTGGCGCAGATCGGCATCTGGCAGAATGGTGACGTCAGCCGGTGCCGGACATTCGGGGGTGATCTCGATCGTGCCCTGGCGGCGATCAAGGCCCACATGCTGCTGATGCCGGGCGCGACCGATCGCTATTTCGACCTCCGCGACAACGAGGATGAGCTCGGCCGGCTGGTCAATGCGAGGTCGGCGGTGCTGCATCCGATCCCGTCACTGCACGGCCATCGCGCCGGCAATCCCGTCAACAATCCGCGCGATCAGGCTTTCATCAAGGCCGAAATCGCCGAGCTTCTGAGCAGGTAGAGCAGGAAATCCAGCATGAGCGACGCAACCGTTCCAGACACTGGTCATCGCCTCAAGCCGCTGACGCCGGCCATGCTACGCGAATTGTCGGTGCGCTCAAACCTCAGGGGGGCGGCGCAGAGCCTAGGCCATTACGGCGTGATCTTGCTGATGGGCGCGCTGATCTGGAAGATTTCCTCGAGCTGGGGCGTGCTCTGGGCTCTGCCCCTGATGGTGGTGCAGGGCTATGTCGTCGCCTTCCTGTTCATGGCGGTGCACGAGACCGCGCACAAGACCGCATTCAGGAGCCGCGGCCTCAATCTTGCCGTCGGCCATCTCTCCGCCTTCATCATCGGTCTGCCTTACGAATATTACTGCCTGTTTCACTGGGATCATCACCGCTACACCCAGGATCCGGCCAGGGATCCCGAGCTGATCGTCGGGGTGAAGCCGACGTCCGACACGCAGCTTGCGCTGGCCTATAGCGGCCTGCTCCAGGTCGCGGGCCGGCTGCAGCTGATGCTCGGCCATGCGCTCACCGGCAAGGTCACCGTGCCGTGGATCCCCGAGAGCAAGCGCGCGACAATCGTGACGGAGGCGCGAATCTATCTGGCGCTCTATGCCCTGCTGCTCGCGCTTTCATTCTGGTTCTCCTCAGCGCTGCTGCTCTGGGTCTGGATCGTGCCGCTGATCATCGGGCAGTTCTTCCTGCGGCCATACCTCTACGCCGAGCATACCGGCTGCGACCAGACCCGCAGCGCCTTCCATAACACTCGCACGACCTACA
The DNA here is from genome assembly GCF_000426845.1 of Bradyrhizobium sp. in8p8. Classification (GTDB taxonomy): domain Bacteria; phylum Pseudomonadota; class Alphaproteobacteria; order Rhizobiales; family Xanthobacteraceae; genus Bradyrhizobium; species Bradyrhizobium japonicum_C. The sequence continues at coordinate 69,581 of NZ_AUGD01000008.1, forward strand.
CCGGCGGGATCGTCAAATGGTTTGCGTGGAACATGCCCTACCATGTCGAGCACCACGCTTATCCATCGATTCCCTTTCACGCGCTTCCGAGGCTGAACGGGATCGTCGATGGCGAGATCGTCCATCGTGGTCGCGGCTACATCAGAACGACGCGCGAAACCTGGGCCTGGTTTCGGCGGCAGCGGCAGACCGGCTAGTTGCGCAAGCTCTCCCCGTGCGTTTTGCCGGCTTCCGATAAGGAGCTTCACTACGCGTTCATCACGGCGTGAGGATTGGACGCGTCAACCCGATACCGTTTTTCCGTGCGGCGAGAGCGACCTAAAATTTCGCAAGGATATCAGTTGTTTAGATGGCCGAAAAACAGCGCTAACAATTCCCTTCCAATCGGGAAAGTTTTAGCCGTCTTCTATTCATAACCAAGCGAGACCGCCGCTCTAGCGTGAAAGCCGTCAACCGGGAGTTTGATGATGAGCGCGACAAGAGGCCGTCTTCTGGTGGTGGACGATGATCTGGTGCAGCGGGTTCTGATCAGCAAGATCGGCTCGAAGCTCGGCTATGATTCCGTCGTTGTTCCTTCATACGAGGCTGCAATCGAGCTTCTGGCGCGCGAAGCCTTCGACATCATGGCATTGGACCTGTCGCTCGGCGAGCGGGACGGCGTGGAGCTGTTGCGGTTCGTCGCCGAGCGGGATCTCCGCGCGATGTCGATCGTGATCATCAGCGGTTGCGACGATCGCATCATGAAGGCAACGCGCCGGGTTGCCACAGGACTGAAGCTGTCGCTCGGCGGATGTCTGACCAAGCCGCTCGATCTCAACCGCCTGCGCTGTGCACTCGAATTGCCGCGGCGCTTGCCGCTGGCTGCGGCGTCGGCCTCGCCAGCGCCTCGGATCACGCGGGACAGGATTGCGCGTGGGCTCGCCGAGCGCGAGTTCTTCGTGGAGTATCAGCCCAAAATCGCCCTTCAGACCGGGAGAGTCGTCGGCGCGGAAGCCCTCGCGCGCTGGCGTACCGCCGAGTTCGGCATGGTCTCGCCCATGGTCTTCATTCCGATCGCCGAAGAGGCTGGGCTCATGGGCGAGGTGACCGATTGCATACTCTCATCGGCGATGTCGCAGGGCCGCAAGCTGATCGAGCGCAATCCCGGTTTCACCATCGCCGTCAATATCTCGGGTTCATTGATGTCGGATCTGACCTTGCCGGAACGGATCGAGGCGATCCTGCGCCAGGAGGGCGTGCCTCCGTCCTCGCTGACGGTCGAGATCACCGAGACCACCGCAATGGCCGACGTCGACCGTGCCAACGACATTCTGGTGCGTCTGCGGCTGAAGAAGATCGGCACCGCTATCGACGATTTCGGCACCGGCTATTCGTCGCTGGCTGCCCTGGCGCGACTGCCGTTCAGCGAACTCAAGATCGACCAATCCTTCATCAAAGGTTGCGAAGCCGATGACGACATGATGAAGATCGTCGATGCCTCCGTCGCGCTTGCGAAGGCGTTCAATATGAAGGTCGTGGCCGAGGGGGTCGAGAGCTCGCACGCGCTTGAAATCATCCGTCGGGCAGGCTGCGACGTCGCCCAGGGCTACTACTTCGCACCCTCGCTACGGCGTTCGCGCGCCGAACGATGGATATTGGAGCGCAATTCTCTTGCGGACGAGCAGGCTGCGTCCGCAACGGCCGCTGCTCTAGCGAGCTGAGACGACGAGCCCCGGTCGCGGAGCGACCGGGGCTGCGCCAGCCGATAGCTGTGCTCAGTAGATCCCGTAGGCGCAGACATTCACGACGCGCACGCGCAGGCCATGACGGGTCCGGACCAGGCGCTCCTGGTAGCAATTGCTGATGCCGGTGTTGACGTAGAGACCGCCGAACCCGAAGCCGGGACCCCAGTAGTGATGATGACCCCAGGGGTGACCATGGAAGCCGCCGGCCGAAGCGGCGGTGGGGGCGAGAGCGGCAACGCCGAGCGAAGCAGCGGCGATCAGACCAAGTGCAAGCTTACGAAACATCTTCATTCTCCATTGGCGCTAAGGCCGTTGTTGTGTCCCTGCATCTCGGTCGAGCCGAAACTCGAATGCGTTCACGACGCGAGGGAAGAATCGTGTTTCAGGATTGTTTCTTGGGCTGCGGCAAAATGCGCCGCCATCGGGCTTATTGCACCGCGCGATAGCGCACGCCCATGGCCTTGATCAGCTCGGCCATCTTGTCGCGCAGATCGGCGGGCTCCAGCACTTCGGCCTCGGGGCCGAGCCGGAGCAATTCGGCCGCGGCGTGCCACGAGGTCTTGCCGACCGGCACTCGTGCGATGCGCCAGCCATCTGCATCGGGAGTCTCTTCAAGCTGCATGCGTGCCTTGACGTAAGGCTGGCTCAGCGCGTCGAGCAGTTTGACGCCGAACGGCGACAGCCGGACGGTCGCGACATTGGGATGCATCTCGGCCTCGAGCCGCAGCGTCGCGGCCCGCCAATAGGCGGCGAGATCGAAGCCGGCGGGACGATCGAAGCGGTCGTCGAGCGCCGTGCAGTCGAGCACGCGCGCGACGCGATAGGTGCGCACGCTGCCGTCGACATCGCCGGCGAGATACCAGCTGCCGCCCTTCAGGACGAGGCCCAGCGGCCCGATCCGGCGCTGCTTCTCCGCGCGCCAGCTCCGATAACGGATCTTGATCAGCGTGTCTCGCAGCACGGCCCCGGCGATCGCGCGCAGGTGCTTTGGGTTTTCCGCCTCGCCGAACCAGGTCGGTGCGTCCAGGTGAAAACGCCCCTGCATCCGACCGGCGTCTTCGCGCAAATTGGCGGGTAGAGCGGCCATCAGCTTGTTCTGCGCTGCGAGCATCGCCGCGTCGAGCCCGAGCGCTGCTGCCGGGCCCGGCAATCCCGCCAGGAACAGCGCGCCTGCCTCGCTCTGCGACAGGCCGTTCAGCCGCACGCGATAGCCATCGAGCAGGCGATAGCCGCCGTCCGCGCCGCGGTCGGCGTAAACGGGAATGCCTGACGCGGCAAGCGCATCGATGTCGCGGTAGATCGTGCGCACCGAGACTTCAAAGGCGTCCGCCAGTTCGGGCGCGGTGACCCGGCCCCTGGCCTGGAGAGTGGTGAGGATCGACAGCATCCGGCTCGCGCGCATGGTTCCTTAAACCATACCTGACACAAGATGTCAGGTATGGTCCGCTACAAGCTGCGTCGTCGCCAAAAGGCCAGATGGGAGTCCCGCCATGACCGATCCAAACCGCATCACGCTGTACTATTCGCCGCAGACGCGGGCCACCGGCACACGGATCCTGCTGGAGGAGCTGGGGGCTCCCTACGATCTCCACGTTCTCAACATGAAGGCCGGCCAGCAGCGCGAGCCCGCCTACCTCGCCATCAATCCGCTCGGAAAGGTGCCGGCGATCCGCCACGGCGAGGCGCTGGTGACCGAGCAGGTCGCCATCACCATCCATCTCGCCGACCTGTATCCGCAGGCAGGCCTCACGCCGGCGCTGAACGATCCGCTGCGCGGCCCGTATCTGCGCTGGATCGCCTATTACGGGTCATCGTTCGAGCCGGCGCTGATCGACAAGTTCATGCAGCGCGAGCCGGCGCCGGTCACGCAGTCGCCCTACGCGGACTACGACACCATGCTGGCTGCGCTCGAGGCGCAGCTGTCGAAGGGGCCGTATCTGCTCGGCGAGCGAATGACCGCCGCCGACGTGTTGTGGGGCGTCGCGTTCAGCTGGACCATGATGTTCGGCATCGTGCCCAAGAAGGACGTGTTCGTCCGCTACGCCGACCGCATGACGGCGCGGCCGGCGTTCCAGCGCATCAATGCGGAGGACGCGGAGATGGCGGCGCAGCATGCCAAGGCGGCAGGTGGGTAGAACGCATCTCAGCTACAGAGTCGTCCCGGCGAAGGCCGGGACCGATACGCCGCAACAATAGTTTTTGCGAACAATCGGACCTACCGGCCCTCGCGAAGACGAGCCCTTGTGACTATGGATCGCGGCCTTCGCCGGGACGATAGCGAGGGCGTGGCACTCCTGTTCGACTCAAAACCGAGGCGCTCTCTTCTCGGCAAACGCCTTGATGCCTTCCTTGATCTCGTCGCCGCGCATGCTGTCGCGGTGACGCTGGTCGGCGGCTCGCTCATCGAGCTCGCCACGGGCGAACTCGTTGATCGCGCGCTTCATGCCGCGCATCGCCTGCGGGGCGTTGCCGGCGAGGATGGCAGCGAGCTTGTCGACCTCCTCGTCCAGAGATTCCAACGGCACCATGGCCGTGAGATAGCCGATGCGCAGCATTTCCGGCGCGCTGATCTTCTGCGCGGTCAGGAACAGCTTCTTCGCACTGTCCAGGCCGAGCCGGCTCACGTAGCGTTTGATGCCGCTCGGGTAATAATGCAGCCCAAGCCGCGCCGCCGGCATGAACATCTCCGCGGTATCGACGCCGATGCGGAAATCGCAGGCGAGCGCGAGGTCGGTCGAGCCGCCATAGACACCGCCGTTGAGACGGCAGATGGTTGGTACGCCGAGATCCTCGAGCCGGTTGACGACCACCTCGAAAGCGGAACCCGCGCTCTGCTGCTCGTTCGCACTGACCGCGCGCTCCGCCACCGAATTGAGGTCGTAACCCGCGGAGAAGGCCCGCCCGGTGCCGGTCAGCACCAGCACGCGAATATCAGGATCGGTCTCGATCCGGTCGAACAGTCTTGTCAGTTCGCCGAGATCCTCCGCCTGAAGCCGGTTGAGGTGTTGGGGTCGATTGAGGCGGATGGTGGCGCGTGCGCCGATGATTTCGAGCAGCGGGCCTGTCGCCGCGTCCGCTGTGTCCGACATTCTTGTCTCCATTGTCGGCGCCATAAGTGCCCGCCTGGACGCAAGCCGTCAACGACGGACGCAGGCGGCTGCATTGGCGCCGCTGCGCCGATCCCCGGCCGCTGCCGTTCGCGGAATGCCTACCTGAAATGTGGCGGCTCGTCATAGCCGCGGCGGCTGCTGAAGAACAGCAGCACCATCAGCCCGACTCCGACGATGACGGAAAACCCCGCGCCCAGCGCCAGCGCCACGTAGCCTTCCGTCGGAATCGGCTCACCTTCGACCACCATTGCGGAATAGGCGAAGTAGCCGGCGGCCGCCAGCATTGCCAGAAGGAGGATGATGAGGAGTGCACGCATGCGCGTTCTCTGGTTGCAACCGGAAACCAACGGTTGCGCAATGCGACGGTTCCAAGGCACCCGGCGTTGATTCTGCGGGGGATAGAAGTCGGCCGGACGCTGGCCTGACGGGGCAGGTCCCCGGCTGGTCAGGCGCTATGGGCGGTCTTCACCACCACCACATTGCTGTCGTCCGATGGGGGCGCGCCGCCATCGCGCGCCGGCTTTTCGGCTTCGCCGGCATGACGCTTCAAATAGTCGCGGCGCATGCTGATCTCGTCGCGGACGAACTCGTACCCGAGCTTGAAGGTGTCGAGCCCGTCGGTGCTGATCGTGCCGTCCCTGAGGCCGATCACCGCGCCGCGCAGGATGGCCTCCAACTCGTCCTGGAGACATTCGAGCTGGTCGAGCGAGTGGGCGTGCTCGATCCGCTCGCCGATGTCGAGGATGGCGGTGGAGAGCTCGCTGGCCTTCTCGGGGGCGATGCGGGTGATCTTGGCGTAGATCGCTGCGAAGATCGAGCCGATGACGCTGAGCGCGGCGGCGCCCAGATACATCAGGTCGCTGTACTTGTCCACGAAGGTCTTCGTGTCGTCGTTGATGTAGTCGGCTGCGCCCCGATGCGCGATCACGAAGGCGTCCTTCTCGACGGAGGCCGGTTCGATCCTGGTGGCGAAGCCGTTGTCGAGCCCGAGCGCCGACTTGTTTTCGTAGACAATGCGGGCGAGCTCGCCTGCCGTGGTCGGCGACATCCTGGACTGCGCGACCAGCAGCCATTCGAGCCCGATCGTATCGAGATCGTCGTTGGGAATCTGCGGGGACGCCGATACCGTGCCTGCCGTCAGCGTCTCGTCGGATATGCCGGGGAATTTACGCGCCAGCGTCTTGGCTTCGTCGATGGCGTTGAGCGTGAAGCCGCCGCGCCTGGCGGCCTGCTCATACGATTTGTCCCGCACCGCCCGCGACGCGTGGACGATGGCGATCACCGCGCCAAAGCCGTTTGCCGGGGCGAACAACTTGTCGAGCGTTGCGCCCTGCGGTGCCAATTGGATCCTCGTGGCATCGGGTCCGTCGGCGACGTCGAGGATGCTGCGGACGAAGGCGAGCGAGGATTCGTTGTCGGAGACCACCGCGACCTTCTTCTTCTTCAGCTCCGCCAACGACTTGATCTTCTTGTTGCCGGGACCGAACAGGAGGACGAGATCATGCTCGAGAATCGCGAGCGTGCGTGCGCGCAGCGGGATCTTGGCGTCGGTGCGCAGGACGGCGAGGTCGGCCTGCTTGCGGTCGAACTGCACGAGCGCCTTGGCATTGTCTGCGTTGTTGACGACCTTGATCCGCAAGCGCGAAGCGTTGTTCTGCACCACGGTGGCCAGCTTGGCCGCGAACAGCGCCTCGTCACCGTTGGGAGCGCCGACGGCAAAGGTCAGCGTTTCCGAATTGTGCAGTAAGGAGCGGCCAGCCCAGACGGTGGCGAACGACAACAGCAGGGTCAGCACGACGTAGAGGAAGACCTGCTGCTGATTGGTCTTGATCACCTTCGGGCGACGGGGCGGAGGTTCGGTCAGCGATGAGATGGGGCCTTCAGTACCCATGGCAGCACTCTGGCCTTATTCGGATGTCGGCACCCGCGATGGGGAGCCCTGAAATTCGTAAACGGCTGAAAAAAGAACGATATTCTTCGCTGATGATAGCGCGAAGGTAACGGGATGCAAATTTCGAGCCGGAGGTAACCTTACTGGAGGCGGCCGCGGCGATTGGCCATCGTATCACCAGTTAGCCACAGTTGGCGATTTTCCGGTTCCCCCCGGCTGCATTCCGCCGCGGGAGATGTCATAAATCACGCGTCCCGGCGATTTGGCGGGTCAGGGAAGAAGTTGCGCTGAACGCTCCAATTCTTCTCGTCACGTCAATGAGGGCGTCAGCTTGTCGTTTCCACCCATGTCATCGGCGATTCCGGTTGAAGCGCTCATTGGCTGGATGTTGCTGCTCACCTTCAAGCACATCATCGCCGATTTCGTGCTCCAGACCGCGTGGATGGCGCACGGCAAGGACCAGAAGCACGGCTGGGCCCTGCCGCTTCTGGTGCACTGTCTCGTCCACCTCGCCGTCGCGCTGCCCCTCATCCTGATCGTCGCACCGAGATTCTGGTTCGTGGCCTTCATTGACTTCGCGATCCACATCACGATCGACCGCGCCAAGGGATTCGTCTCCGCCAATTTCGGTGTCGACCTCGCGCATCCCTGGTTCTGGACCCTGATCGGCGTCGACCAGGCGCTGCATCACCTGACCGGCTTCGGCCTCTCCATCTTCATGGCGGCGAACTGACTGCTCGCATCCGTCACTCCGGGGCGGTCCGCAGCGCCGGGCGCGGAATCTCGAGATTTCCGGTTTTCGCCTCGCGCGCCGCGGAATGACGGGCAAGCATCAATACGCCTCCGATTCGCAGCCATGGCGCAAGCACCCCCGGCGACTACCGGGGGGCGTGGTTAACCTTTCGTTAGAGAATTACGCTGCATCTTCGCCATGAGGGAGAACCGCAATGTTTGCAAGCCGCGACACCTTTGAAGGCGATTCCTGTCCGGTCCGCGACGAGCTCCTTGGCGAGATGTATCGCGCCAGCGAGAGTGGCCTGCCGAGGCTGGTTGAGAGTGTTTCCCCTGACGCGCGTGCCAGGCTGGCGCTGTTTTGCTACCGCCGCAGTCATTTGCATTCGCTGGCGGTCGCGATTGCAGCAAGCTGCAGCGAGCGTGACCTGATCGAGAACGGCGGCCGCGTTGGCTCGACGCTCTACGCGCTGTCGCGCGAAAGCTCGGCGAAATCCTCGCCGTCGCTCTCGGGCGGGCGCAAGCCGATCACGCTGTCGACCAAGCCGCTTTCGGTGCTCGCACCACTCGATGACGAGCTCGACGACGAGACCAGCGAAGCCGTTCCCGCCTAGGCGGCCTCTATGATCGGCAGGCCGAACTTCCGCCGCGCCATCGCGCATTCGGCGTCGCCCGGCATGCAGGTGCGGCAGACCTCTGGCCGCAGTTCATAGATGCCGCAGGTCGTCATCTCTCCGATCTTTCCCTGCAGGGCCGAGCAGCGATCCCCCTCGCAGCGCATGCCGGACTGACGCGCGTTGACCAGCGTTTCGGGAATCGCCGCAAGCTCCTCGTCGCTCTCGATCGAGAAGCGCGGCCAGTTCTGCGAATAGCCGCAGCAGGCGCCGCAACCCTGGCAGCAGCTCGACAGGTCGGTCTCTTGCATCATCCTCAAGTGTCCTTCGGCGGACCCCAGACCAGACTCTGCCGCCATCTTGCGCGCAGCACGTCGCGCCGCTCCGGGTATTTCTCGTCGAGATAGGTCGCCTCGACCACGCGATCGGTGCGGAAGCTGCGGAAGTCGCCGCGCAGCTCGCACCAGGCCGCCAACAGGCGCACGGCTTCGAGATAGCCGACGGAGATCGGCCAGATCATGCGCTCGCTGGGGCGGCCGTGCTCGTCACGATAGCGCAGCATGATCTTCTTGCCTTCGTGAATTTGGGTGCGGGTGCGCACCATGTCCAGGCGGTCCGGCTCTCTGTTCCAGCTCGGCCGCGCCCGGCTCGCCGGCTCCAGCACGAAAGGCCGCAGGCGTTCTGGGACCGTGTCGGCGATCTTGGCCATCAAGTCTTCGGCCGCGCGTGCCAGCGCGGAGTCGGCATGGCCCGCGACCCATTGCGCGCCCAGCACCGCCGCCTCGATCTCGTCGGGTGTCAGCATGAGCGGCGGGAGGTCAAAACCCTTTTCCAGGATGTAACCCATGCCGGCTTCACCGCGGATCGGTACGCGTTGACCGATCAGGGTTGCGATGTCGCGGTAGATGGTGCGCTTGGAGGTCTCAAGCTCGGCCGCGATCGCGTCCGCCGTCAGCGGCTTGCGCGTGCGCCTCAGCACCTGAATGATTTGAAACAGCCGGTCGGCGCGTCTCATGACAGGTCTCTTGTGCCCATTTTCTCGGTGCTCTTTCAGCACGCGGAGCGCGGCTGCTGACAGGATGTTGGCAGCAGGGGAGTTCTATACCCGGACAACTCATCGACTGAAGGGGATTTGTCCATGATCATTCCAACCCATTTCGGCCCGGCCGTTCCGATGCTGCGGGCACAGGCGTGGTCCGCAGCGGTGTTCGGCCGCCTCGTTTCGCTCGATCTCGTGGCCGTCGACCTCCGGTTTGCCCTCGCAAGCGCCGTGATACGCCCGCTGGTCCGGGTTGCCGACGCGCTGGTCCGCCACTTGATGGGCCGCGCCTGGCGGGGAGCCCGCTTCGCAGAAGATATCATGGCTGCTGCCACCATGGTGGCAGCAGCCCGCCGCTAGGTTCCTTCAACTCGTTCGAGGTTCAGGAGAGCTCGCATGATCACGCTTTACGGCTTCGGCGCCGGCTTCGGCCTGCCGGAAATCAGCCCCTTCGTCACCAAGACGGAGGTGCAGCTCAAGATGGCAGGGCTGCCTTACCGTAAGGAGCGGGCGATGCCGCCAGCTTCGCCCAAGGGGCAGCTGCCCTTCATCGACGACGGCGGCGAGGCGGTGGCCGATTCCACCTTCATCCGCGCCCATATCGAACGCCGCTACGGCTTCGATTTCGACGCCGGGCTCTCGTTGCAGGAGCGCGCGCAGGCCTGGGCGTTCGAGCGCATGATCGAGCATCACGTCTATTGGGCGCTGGTCGGCGCCCGCTGGGTCGATCCGGTGAATTTCGCCAAGGGGCCTGCGCACTTCTTCGACGGCGCGCCGGAGCACAATCGCGAGAAGCTGCGGGAGGATGCGCAATTCCGCGTCGCCGAGAACTATCTGCTCTCCGGGCTCGGCCGCCATGGGCCCGATGACGACGTCGATCTCGCGGTCCGCTCGCTGTTCGCGCTGTCGGTTCAGCTCGGCGACAAGGCGTACCTGATGGGCAAAAAGCCCTGCGGTGTCGACGCAACCGCCTTCGGCGCGCTCGCCGGCATCCTGACGCCGTTCTTCGAATCGGCCTTGCGCGAACGCACCGAGGCATTTCCGAACCTCACCGCCTATGTCGACCGCATGATGGACGACTACTATCCGGAGTTTGCGTGGACCCCGCTGCGGCAGGCGGCGTGAGCTCGTGCGTATCAGCACGCTCGGGAGAGGGGGCGCCGAAGCCACCGTGGCAGCAGCTTGCGCTCAGCTCCCCAAGCAAAAGAGCCGGCCCATTGGGCCGGCTCTTGATCATCTCAACGCTCTCTCTGCGCTTACTTCACCAGCGTGTACTTGCCGTCCTTCACCGTGAGCAGGATGCGCGAGCGCTGGTCGAGGCCATAGCGGTCCTTCTCGGTGAAGTTGTAGACGCCCTGGCTTGCGGCCAATTCCTTCTCCGTCAGCAGCGCCTGGCGGATGGCTTCGCGGAACTCAGGCGTGCCGGGCTTGGCCGTCTTCAACGCCACCGGAATGATGCGCTTGAGGATCTCGAACGCATCGTAGGAATGGCCGGCGAACTGGCTGCGGCTGTTCGGGCCGTACTTGGCCTCGTAGGCCGAGTTCAGCGCGAGGCCGGGCTTCTTGGTCAGCGCGCTATCCGGTTGTTCCTCGGGGGCCATGACGGGGCCCGAGGCCATCAGGACACCTTCCGCCGCTTTGCCGGCGATGCGGATGAAGTCCATGCTGGCGGCGCCGTGGGTCTGGTAGATCAGCCCCTTGTAACCGCGTTCGCGCAACTCGGTCTGCGGCAGCGCGGCCGCGGTGCCGGAGGCGCCGACCAGGATCGCGTCGGGATTGGCGGCGACGAGCTTGAGCACCTGTCCGGTCACCGAGGTGTCGGGACGGGCAAAGCGCTCCTCGTCGACGATGGTCATGCCCATGGGCACGGCCTGCGCCTTGAGGTCGTTGAACCAGAGATCGCCATAGGAATCGGAATAGCCGATATAGCCGAGCGTCTTCACGCCTTTGGACTTCATGTGGTCGTACAGCACCTTGCCGACGATCGGGATCGGCTGCGGCATCGCCACCGACCACTTCATGCGCTCGGGCGTGATCGGGAACGGCGCAAGGCCGAAATGCGGGATGCCGGCTTCGTTGGCGACGTTGGACACGGCGATGGTCGGCGGCGTCAGCGCCGAGCCCATGATGATGTCAGCCTTGGATTCGGTGACGAAGCGGCGCGCGTTGGTGGTGGCGGTGGTGGGATCGCCGCCGTCGTCGAGCACGATCACCTTCAGCGGCACGCCGCCGATCTCCTTTGGTACGAATTCCAGCGCGTTGCGCTCGGGAATGCCGAGCGCCGCGCCCGGCCCGGTCGTAGCGGTGGTGATGCCGATGGTGACTTCGCTGGTCTGGGCCAGCGCGGGCAGGGCCGGCAGCGCCAGCGCGGCCGCAGTGATGGCAGCGGTCAAATAAAAACGTTTCATCTATTCCTCCCTTGACGTGTTTCTTTGAAAGCAGAAATCGGGGGGTAATTCAGCCCCCTCTTTTGGTGATGCGGCGATTTAGCTCCAGACTTTAACTCCCCGTGAATTTGGCTACCATTTCCGCCGGGAATGGTGCCGATTTCAGCTTGTCTGGGTTAACGGGATCGCGGCCGACCAGCACGCGGGTCTCGAAACCCTCGATCGCCAGCGCCTCGCCCTTGTAGACGTTGTGCTTCACCTCGAAGCTCGAGCGCTTGATGCTCTCGATCCTGGTCTCGATGGTGATCCAGTCGCCATAGGTCGAGGGGATGTAGAACTTGGCCCGCGTGTCGACCATGGGAATGCCCACCAGGCCGTATTTGCGGACCAGATCCTGCTTGGAGAAGCCGGCGACCTCGAACAGGGTCGAGGTCGAATCATCGAACATCGCGAAATAGCGCGGGTAATAGACGATATTGGCGGGGTCGCAGTCGCCCCACTGAATCTGGACCTCGCGCCGGTTCACGAACATGCTTCATCTATCCACTAGCGCTGTGCCACACCTCTCCCAATGGGAGAGGTAGGATCCTGGCCTGTTGCGATCGGCTCATTTAACTTACTTCGGCGCCATGCGCAGCGAGCCGTCGAGGCGCACCACTTCGCCGTTCAGATAGGCGTTCTCGACCATGTGCAGCGCGAGCGCGGCGAACTCGTCGGCATTGCCGAGACGGCGCGGGAAGGGGATTGCGGCGGCAAGCGAGTCCTGGGCTTCCTGCGGCAGGTTCGCGAGCAGGGGCGTCAGGAACAGGCCGGGGGCGATGGTCAGCACGCGGATGCCGAATTGCGCGAGCTCGCGCGCGATCGGCAGGGTCATGCCGACGATGCCGCCCTTGGAGGCCGAATAGGCGGACTGGCCGATCTGGCCGTCATAGGCGGCGACGGAAGCGGTGTTGATGATGACGCCGCGCTCGCCGGTCGCCTGCGGCTCCAGCTTGGACATCTCGGTCGCGGCAAGGCGCAGCATGTTGAAGCTGCCGATCAGGTTGACCTTGATCACCTTGTCGAAATCGGCGAGTGCCATCGGGCCGTCGCGACCGACCACGCGCTTGGCAACGCCGATGCCGGCGCAATTGACCAGCACGCGGGCCGGGCCATGGGCCTTCGTCGCTTGCGCGATCGCGGCTTCGGCGGAGGCCGCATCGGAGACGTCGCAGGTCACGGCGACACCCTTGATCTCCGCCGCGACCGTTTCCGCAAGCTTGGTGTTGAGGTCGCACACGGCGACCTTGGCCCCCTGGGCCGCGAGCTTTCGCGCAGTCGCTGCACCCAGTCCCGATGCGCCGCCGGTCACGATGGCTGCCTGATCCTTCAACAACATGGCGTTCTCCTTTGGCGATGAATTCTAGCCGACCGATATCACACGGTTCGACGGATTGGCAGCATAGAGCTCCTCGATCAGCTCGGTGCGATGCTCGAGAACGGCGCGCTGGTTGATCGAGCCCTTGTCGGTGACTTCGCCCTTGTCGATCGAGAGCGGCGTGTCCATCAGGATCGCGCGCGTGATCCGTGTCGAGGAGCCCGTGGCCTGGCTGAGGAAACGCGTCAGCCGTTCGCGGAAGGCCTCGCGCACCAGGCGGTCGCGCGTGGCGACGACGAGGTCGTTGATCGGCAGCGTCGGGTTGATCAGCCGGCAGCCATCGAGATCGAGCACGACCAGCGCGGAGACCTCGTCGCGGTTGATGCCGGCGATCACGACGTCGCGCACCAGCGGTGCACAGGCCGCAACGAAACGCGCGCGCAGGGGGCCGACGCTGACCCAGGTGCCGCTCGCCAGCTTGAAATCCTCGCTGACGCGGCCGTCGAAGTCGAAGCCGGCATTGAGATCATCAGGATCGGCCGGCTTCAGCGCATCGCCGAGTTTGTAGAAGCCTTCCTCGTCGAAGGATTTTGCGGTGATGTCGGGCTGGCGCCAGTAGCCGGGCATGACGTTCGGCCCCTTGCAGCGGACTTCCAGCTTGCCATTGTTCGGCACCAGCTTGGCGTCGTTGCCCGAGACCGGCAGGCCGACATGGCCGGAGCGGCTGGTGCGCGGATTGACCGACATGAAGAACGGCGCGGTCTCGGTGGCCCCGAGGCCCGTCAGCATCGGCACGCGGTAGCCCTTTTCCTTCACCGCGAGCTCGTCGAGGCTGTTCCAGACGAACGGCGACAGCGCCGCGCCCGAGAAGAACATCGCGTGCAGCCGGTCGAAGAACTTTGCGCGCAGGCCCTGGTCGTCGCGCAAGTAAGGCAGCAGAGATTCGTAGCCCTTTGGCACGTTGAAATACACCGTCGGCGAGATCTCCTGGAGATTGCGCACGGTCTCCTCGATGCCGCCGGGCATCGGCTTGCCGGCATCCAGATACATCGAGCCGCCGTTGTAGAGCGTCAGCCCGATATTGTGGTTGCCGCCAAAGGTGTGATTCCAGGGTAGCCAGTCGATGATGACGGGCGGCTCGTCCTTGAGAAAGGCGAGCGTCTCGCGCAGCATCACCTGGTTGGCGCAGATCATGCGTTGGGTGTTGATGACCGCCTTGGGATTGCCGGTCGAGCCCGAGGTCAGCAGGAATTTCGCGATGGTGTCGGGGCCGATCCTGCCATGGACCTCGTCGAGATCGGTGCGGATCGGCGTCGCCATCAGGTCCGCGAGCGAAGTGACGTCCCGGCCATGCACGTGGCCATAGGATGCGGCTATCTCGGTGCCGAGTGAGACGTTGGCCGTGAGCGCATCGGCGAACTTGTCGGCATCCTCGGCGAAGACGAGGCCGGGCGTCAGCAGCTTCATCAGGTAGGACAGCTTGCCGTAATCCTTCGACACCAGCGAATAGGCCGGCGATACCGGGCAGAACGGCACGCCCGCATAGAACGCGCCGAAGGCGAGCAGCGCATGGTCGATCGAATTGCCGGAGAGAATGACGACCGGGCGCTCTGCGGACAATCCGCGTGCGATCAGGCCCGAGGCGATGTGCCGGCTCGCGATGAGCAGCTCGGCGTAGGTTATCTTGCGCCAGCCGCGGCCACCTTCGCGCTCGGCCATGAAGACGCGGTCCGGCGTGGTAATGGCCCAATGATGCAGGCGCTCGGTGATGCGGACGGGATAGTCGCCGAGCGGCTGCTTCGGCCTGAGATAGATCGTGCCGTCGTCGCGGCGCTCGATGTCGACGGCGGGATCGCCGAACGAGATCGGCCGCAGCGGGAAAGTGCTCGCGCCGCGTTCCATGCTGGAAGAGGACGGCTGCGCACTCATGACTTCGGCTTCACCTTTGCGGTCTTGTGCTCGAGGAATTCGCGGATCCGGCGCTTGGCCTCCTTGTCGCTCTGCGCCACCGTCGCCATCAGCGATTCCATCAGCAGACCGGTTTGCGGATTGGCCTCCGCGATCATCGGCAGTGCCTGGAGCACGGCGAAATTCGTCAGCGGCGCGTTGGAGGCGACCTTGGTCGCGAGTTCCATCGCCTTGGGAAGCGCGTTGCCGGCTTCCGTCAAATATTGCGCGAAGCCGTAGGACGCGCCTTCGGTCGCGCTGTAGACGCGGCCGGTCAGCATCATGTCCATCATTCTGGCGACGCCGATCAGGCGCGGCAGCCGCACCGAGCCGCCGCCGCCGACGAAGATGCCGCGTTGCCCTTCCGGCAGCGCGAAATAGGTCGAAGGTTCGGCGACGCGGATATGCGCCGCACAGGCCAGCTCCAGCCCACCGCCGATCACCGCCCCTCGCAGCGCCGCGATCACGGGCACGCGGCTGTACTGAATGCGGTCGAATACCCGGTGCCACATCTGGGAATGCAGCAGGCCGCCCGTGGCGTCGTGCTCGGTCAGCTCGGACAGGTCGAGGCCACTGGAGAAATGATCGCCGATGCCGTGGATGACGACTGCGCCGACGTCGTCGGGCAGGGACGCAAAACACTCGCCGATTTCCAGGATGATGCCGTCGTTGAGCGCATTGCGCTTCGCCGGCCGGTTCAGACCCACGGTCAGAACCCGGTCCGCCCTCTCGATCTTCAAGAGCCCGGAGGCGCCCGCGCTGGCGGTCTCGGCGTTTCCCTGTGTCATTTGCGTCCTTATCAGAATAGTTATGTTGTATAACGAATTCCGGGGGAGTCAAGGAGGGGCGGCGCGGGATATCCTCTCCTATGGAGAGCCGCCCTGGCGTCCGACCGGCGAGGCGGCATGTCAGGAATGCGCTGGGCAGCGCACATGCTGCTGCATGTTCCGTCGTTGCGAGCCAACGGGTCCGCGCGAAGCGCGGCCCGATGACAGGCGCCGCGAAGCATCCCGGAATGCCTCGCCGGAAAGACTCTGGATTGCTTCGCTGCGCTCGCGATGACGGGCGGACAGCTCTCACATTACCTGATGAACGTCGATCACCACCCGATCCGCATGACGCGCGGCCGAGCCGACGAAGATGTGCTCCATCAGCCAGCGATACTTCTCATGCCCGGTCTCGAACTTCGGCACGGTGCGGAAATAGATCAGCTTGGGATCGACCGGCTCGCCGCGCTTGAGCTTCTGCAGGAGCTCTACGGGCCCGAAGCGCATGCCCTTGTTCTCGACATAGATGACGGCGCCGTCGTCGGTCTCGAAGGCGTATTTCGCTTCGAGATCGATCAGCTCGTTGGGGCGGATGGTCTGGAAGTCCGCGCCGAACGGCAGAACCTTGCCGGCGATCGCGCCTTTCACCTCGCCGCCGATGATCGGGATGATGCGGCGAACGCCGATTCCGGTCTCGCCGGCGGTGACGACGTCGCCGATGCGGGCGGTGATGGTGAAGACGTATTTGGTTTGCAGCGTCGGTGTGGTCATCGCTTCACCTCTCAATGCGCCATCATCCGCGTCGGCAACCAGATCGCCAGCAGCGGAAAGGCGATCAGGATCACGAGGCGCACGAGGTCCGTTGCCACGAATGGGCTCACGCCCTTGAAGATGGTGGAGAAGGAGACGTCCTTCACCACGCTTTTTATGACGAACACGTTCATGCCCACCGGCGGAGTGATCAGGCCGAGCTCGACGGTCATGACGATGATGATGCCGAACCAGATCGGGTCAAAGCCGAGATGGATGATGACGGGGAAGATGATCGGCACGGTCAGGATGATCATCGCCATTGCGTCCATCAGGCAGCCGAGCACGAGATACATCACCAAGATCAGCCCCAGCACGCCGTAGGGCCCAAGGCCAAGGCCGGTGAGGAACTCCGTGACCTTCTGCGGCGTCTGCGTCACCGTGAGGAAATAGCCGAAGATCAGCGCGCCGATCAGCACGGTGAACACGGCGGCCGCGGTGCGCGTTGCCTGCAGCAGCGAGGCCAGCACCTTCTCGCGGTCGAGGCGGCCCGTCAGCACGCCGATGATGAAGGCGCCGGCGGCCCCGACGCCGCCAGCCTCCGTCGGGGTGAAACGCGGCAGGAAGGGCAGACCGTAGAGGCCTCCGATCACGAACAGAAACAGCAGGACCGGGGCCCAGATGTCCTTCAATCCGGCGAAGCGCTCGCGCCACGGCGTGACCTTGCCCTTGGGCAGGAAGTCGGGTCGGAAATAGCCGATCAGGAAGATCGTGAGCATGTACATGGTCATCGCGAGCAAGCCCGGGATGATGCCGGCGATGAAGAGCTTTCCGATGTCCTGCTCGGTGATGATGCCGTAGACGGCGAGCACGGTGGAGGGCGGCAGCATCGCGCCCAACGTGCCGCCGGCCGCGATCACGCCCGTGGCAAAGGACTGCGGATAGCCGAAGCGCCGCATCTCGGGATAGGCGACCGCGGAGAAGGTCGCGGCGGTCGCGACTGAGGAGCCGCAGATCGCGGCAAAGCCGCCGCAGGCGCCTACGGTTGCGATGCCGAGTCCGCCGCGCAGATGGCCGACGAAGCCGTTGGCGGCGCGGAACAGCTCGCGGCTCATGCCGGAATTGCTGACGAAGGAGCCCATCAGCAGGAACATCGGAATAACGCCGAAAGTGTAGTCGGTCACCGTCCGCATGGTGACCTGTCCGACCATCTTGAGGGCCGGTGTCGAGCCGACGAGATAGCTGAAGCCGCACACGCCGACGAGGCCCATGGCCATGCCGACCGGCACGCGCAACAGCATCAAGGCGAACAGGGAGATGAAGCCGAGGACGGCGACGGCGTCGGTACTCATGGTCACTCCGTCACCTTGATCTTGGGTTCATGCATGTCTTCGGGATGGAAGATCAACCGGTACGTACGGATCGCGATCAGCAGCACGGCGCAGACGTCGCCGATCCAGGCGACGAGGAAGAACGGCCATGTCGGCATGTGCAGGTCGAAGGTCTGCACATTGTCGTTGTAGGTCAGCCGGACCTTGTCGAACAGCGTCCAGGTCTGCACCGTCACGACGAAGAGCAGCACCAGGGTCGCGAACACGTCGATCATGCGCTGGTAGCGCGGGCCGACATTGGCCCAGACCAGGTCCACAGTGATGTGGGTACCCCGATAGGAGGTTGCGGCGATGCCCCAGAAAATCAGGATGCCGAGCAACATGCGGCCGATGTCGAAACTGTCCGGGATCGAATAGTTCATCGTGTTGCGGAGCAGCACCGACAGGAAGATGTCCAGCGCGACGATGCCGACGAAGCCGGCTGCGATCCATTCGATCGAATCGATGATGCGGTCCATCCAGGAGCGCTTCATGGGGAAAGAGTCCTTCCGACGAGTGCGAGATGTGCCTGCGATGGAGCCGCGATCCCTCCCCCGCTTGCGGGGGGAAGGTTGGGGATGGTGTCTGCGCAATCGAGAACCCGGCGCGCGGGACGATGCTCTGAATCGCCAGGACGCACCCACCTCTCCCGCAAGCGGGAGAGGTGCAGCGAGTACGCCGCAGCGCGTGAAGTTACTCCGCCAGTGCGTTGTACTTCTTCAGCGATGCCTTGAGATCCGCGAGCGCCGCGTCCGGATCGGCGCCGGCCTTCTTGGCGCCGTCGCTCCAGGTCTTGACCAGCGGCTCTGCGGCCTTCTTCCAGGCGGCAGTCTGCTCGGCCGTCAGCTTGTAGACCTCGTGGCCGGATTCCGCCTTCACCTTGGCGATGCCGGCATCCTCGAACTTGCCCCAATGCTCGCCCACCGCACCAGCCGTTTCGACCGAGCAGTTCTTGTCGATCGCGGCTTTCTGCTTGTCGGACATCGCATTGTACTTGTCCTTGTTGATCACGAACACGAAGGTCGTGGTGTAGAGCGGCGCCTCCATGTCGTACTTGGTCACCTTGTCGATTCCGAACAGCACCAGGGAGCCCCAGGGGAAGGTGACGCCGTCGGCGACGCCGCGCTCGATGATGTCGCGCACCTCCGGCGCCGAGGACTGCACGTTGGTGCCGCCGAGCGACGTGACGAAGTTCGCCATCGTGGCGTGCGCTGGGCGGATCTTCATGCCCTTAACGTCCTCAGGGTTGACGATCTTCTTGCTACGCGAATGGAAAGAGGAGGGCGAGTGGACGAAGGCGAGGCAGTATTTGACGTCCTTCATCTCCTTTTCGGCATACTTGCGGTACCAGGCATCCAGCCCCATCGAGCCGCCCTTGGCATCCGAGATCAGGAATGGCAGCTCGCCCGCGCCAATGATCGGGAAGCGGCCGGGCTGGTAGCCGGGGTTGACGTAGGTGACGTCGGCGATGCCGTCGCGCGCCATGTCGTAATGGTCGAAGGCCTTGCCGAGCTGCTGGGCCGGAAACACCTTGCTCTTGATGGTGCCGCCGGAATCCTTCTCGACCGCGGCGGCCCAGTCCTCCAGCGATTTCTGCAGCGGGTGCGAGGCCGGCACCCAATGCGAGATCTTCAAGTCGAAGGTCTTGTCCTGCGCGAGCGCGGGGCTCACGCTTGCTGCCAGCAGCAATGCCAGACAGGCTTTCCTCATCACGCGTCTCTCCCTGTTTTCGACTGCGGGCTTTCGATGGCCCGGTCTCGTTAATTAACATGTTATCTAATTGGCCGGCGTGTTCAAGCCGGAAGTGGCGCGTGTCCTGTCGCACCATCCATCTACGTCAGCCGTGTTGCACGCATTTGTCGCTGCCGGGCGACGACCGCTCCCCTTTTGCAAACGTTATATGATATAATTATCGCCTGCCGACCGGCACCACAAGCAGGTCGCGGTGAAAGCCTACAGGATCGGGAGGAGCAAGTATTGCGGACAAAAGTCGCAATCATCGGGGCAGGGCCGGCCGGATTGTTGCTTGGGCAACTGCTGCACACATATGGCATCGACAACGTCATCCTGGAGCGGCAGAGCCCGGATTACGTGCTCGGTCGCATCCGCGCCGGTCTTCTGGAGGAGGGAACCGTCGCGCTGCTCGATCAGGTCCGCGCCGGCGCGCGGGCTCATGCCGAAGGTTTGGTGCATGAAGGCATCGAGCTTGCGTTCTCAGGCCGGCGTCACCGCATCGACATGAAGGGCGCGACCGGCAAGACCGTGATGATCTACGGCCAGACCGAAGTCACCCTCGACCTGATGAATGCGCGCAAGGCTGCCGGTCTCGTTTCGGTCTATGAGGCCAGGGACGTGCAGCCGCACGATTTCGACGGCAGTCACCCGCGCGTGACCTACGTCAAGGACGGCGTCACCCACACGATCGATTGCGACTTCATTGCCGGCTGCGACGGCTTTCACGGCGTCAGCCGCGCCAGCGTCCGGGCCAATGCGATCGAGGAGTTCGAGCGGATCTATCCGTTCGGCTGGCTCGGCATTCTTTCCGATACCCCGCCGGTCAGTCACGAACTGATCTACTCCAACCACGCCCGCGGCTTTGCGCTGTGCACCATGCGCTCGACCAAGCGCAGCCGCTATTATGTGCAATGCTCGCTCGACGACCATGTCGACCAATGGCCGGACGACCGCTTCTGGGACGAATTGAAGCGTCGGCTCGACCAGAAGGCGGCCGACAGCCTCGTCACCGGCCCCTCGATCGAGAAGAGCATCGCGCCCTTGCGAAGCTTCGTCGCCGAGCCGATGCGCATCGGCAGAATGTTCCTGTGCGGCGATGCCGCCCATATCGTGCCGCCGACCGGCGCCAAGGGGTTGAACCTCGCGGCCAGCGATGCGCATTATTTGTCGAGCGCGCTGCGCGAATTCTACGATGAGAGATCCAGCTCCGGCATCGACGCCTATTCTGCCAAGGCGCTGGCGCGCGTCTGGAAGGCCGTGCGATTCTCCTGGTGGATGACCTCGATGCTGCACAAATTCCCCGACACCGGTACCATCGGAGCGCGTATTCAGCTCGCCGAGCTCGATTACGTCACGCAGTCCAAGGCCGCCATGACGTCGCTGTCGGAGAATTACGTGGGACTGCCGTTTTGATCACAGCTGTCATGCCCCGCGCACTGCCGTAGGGCGGGGCGCACAGCGCCGTGGCCACCATCTTGCACCATCGAGAAGTTGGTGGGCACGCTTCGCTCTGTCCATCCTATGACATCTGCGTTGCCACACCGTCATTGCGAGCCAGCGGGTCCGCACAGAGCGCAGCCCGATGAGAGGCTCGGCGAAGCAATCCAGAATCCCTCCGCGGGACAGCCAGGATTGCTTCGTCGCAAGAGCTCCTCGCAATGACGGGCGTGGCCCGTTTCAAACGTCCGCGCAAATGCCGTTTGAAACTTTGTAATTGATGCATCCGTCACGTTCATCGCGTTCAATGCTGGCGACACAGCAACGCGAGACAGTCATGACCACCCCCAACATCCCCGCCGGCTTCGAGCCGCATTTCCGCAAGGCGCCGCTTACCGACCCATGGGAGCCGCTCTATTCGCAGAAGACGGACAAGGGTGTCACCGTGGGATTGCGGCTGGCGACGCCGCACACCAACGCGCGGGGGCTGATCCATGGCGGCCTGATCGCAGCGCTGGCCGATGCCGCCATGGGCTATAGCTGCGCACAGGCGACGGGCTGGACCACGTCGTTCGTCACGATCTCGCTCTCGGTCGACTTTGTCGGCGCGGCCGAGATCGGCCAATGGCTTGCGGTGAAGGGTGAGGCGCTCAAGACCGGCTCCACGATCTGCTTCGCGCAGTGCTTGGTAAGAGCGGACGATGCCGTGATCGCACGTGCCAGCGGCACGTTCCGCGTAGTGCCGAAGAAGGGGTGAGCCCGCTCTCTCTCTCTCTCTCTCTCTCCCTCTCTCTCTCTCTGCCGTCATGCCCGGGCGTGACCCGGACATCCCTCGTCTTCGGGCCTGCACGTGTGGAGGCGCGTGGATGGCCGGAACAAGCCCGGCCACGACGGCAACCGTCACCCAAACCTCCAGTCCGTCGTCTCCACCACGAGATCGATGAACGCGCGCACCTTGGCGGAGAGCAGGCGCGAGGTCGGATAAACGATATGGATCGGCAGCGCCGGCTGTTCGTAATTCGCGAGCACGATCCTAAGCCGTCCGCGCTTCAGGCCCTCGGCGGCCTGGTACGCCAGCACGCGGGTCACGCCGCCGCCGGCTTCGGCATATTGCAGCGCCGCGTCGGCACTGTTGCTGGTAAAGCGCGGGCTCGGTGTTACTTCGATATCGCGGCCGTCTTGCAGGAAGCGCCACTCGGACCAGGGGCCGAACTGGATCGTCTGGTGCTCGCATAGAGCGTCCGGCGTCTTCGGCTCGCCATGGCGCTTGAGATAGCCGGGTGCGGCCACCACGATCCGCCGCATCTGCCCCACCTGACGCGCAACGAGCGAGGAATCGGCGAGATGGCCGATCCGCACCGCGACATCGACGGCGTCCTCCACCAGGTTGACGAGATGGTCGGAGAGCCGCAATTCGCAGGTAACCTCGGGGTAACGCTTGAGATAGGCGGTCATGACCGGTCCGACATGCAGCCGGCCGAAGCCGACCGGCGCCGACACCACCAACCGTCCGCTCGGCCGGTTGCGTTCTTGGCGCGCCGAGCCGTCGGCCTCCTCGACGTCGGCCAGGATGCGCCGGGCGCGTTCCAGGTAGCGGGTGCCGACGTCGGTCAACCGCACCTGCCGGGTGGTCCGCTGCAACAGCCGCGCGCCGAGATGCTCCTCCAGGCCTGCGATCATCCGCGTCACCGCCGAAGGCGACAGCCGCAGCTTGCGCGCCGCCGGCGCAAAGCCGCGCAGATCGGCCACGGTGACGAAGACGTGCATGGCTTCGAGGCGGTCCATGGCATTATTGCATATAGCGCAATGATGAAGTGTCAAGTGGTGAGATTGTTTTATGCGCTCGTGGGTCCATCTTAGCTGCCACAGACGCAGGAATGCGCCGGAATTTCAGGAGACGTTCCGATGACGACAGCAGCCCACGCCTTTGCGAGTGACATCGCCTTCTCACCGGCGGTGAAGGCAATCCAGGCGCGAAAAGGCTCGCGCGAAGCCTATGCTCGCAGCGAGCAGCGCGGCTGGCGCACCGAGGTCGACGATAACCTCGCAGCCTTTCTGGCGGACGCCAACAGCATCTATTTCGCAACGGCCGCGGCGGACGGCCAGCCCTATATCCAGCACCGCGGCGGTCCGAAAGGGTTTCTCAAGGTGTTGGACAAGCAGACGCTCGCCTTTGCCGACTATGCCGGCAACCAGCAGTTCATCACCCAAGGCAATCTGTCGGAGAATCCCAGGGCGTATATCTTCGTGATGGACTACGCCCATCGCCGTCGCGTGAAGATCTGGGGCGACGCGCGCATCGTCGAGGACGATGAGGCGCTCACGACGTCGCTGATGCCGAAAGGCTACCGTGCGCGACCCGAGCAGGTAATTCTGTTCAAGATCGTGGCCTGGGACACCAACTGCCCGCAGCACATCCCGCAGAAGTTCGATGCCGCAGACGTGGCGGCGGCGCTGGCGGCGAGAGATGCGAGGATCGCGGAGCTGGAGGCTGAGGTGGCGGCGCTGAAGGGGGCGAAGGCGGCAACTTCGTAAGCACGCGGCTCGCTTACTCTCCCCCCGAGGGGGAGGGTAAGAAGAGTTAGACTGCACTCTCGCCTTCGTGCTGGAAGCCGAGATAGCTCGCCGCCACCCGTTCGTTCGCCGCGATGTCGCTGGCCTTGCCGCTGAGCACGAACTCGCCGAGCTCCATCACATAGGCCTGGTCTGCGATCTTGAGCGCAGCCTGCGCGTTCTGCTCGACCAGCAGCACGGAGACGCCGGCGGCGCGCAGTTCGGTGACGATCCGGAAGATGTCGGCGACGATGATCGGGGCAAGGCCGAGGCTCGGCTCGTCCAGCATCAGGAGCTTCGGCTCCCCCATCAGCGCGCGGCCCATCGCGAGCATCTGCTGCTCGCCGCCGGAGAGTGTGCCGGCGAGCTGCTTGCGGCGCTCCTTCAGCCGTGGGAACAGCGCGTAGACGCGTTCCATCGAGGCTTTGGCCTTGCTCCGCTCGATCCGGAAGGCTCCCAGCTCGAGGTTGTCCTCGACATTCATCGTCACGAACAACTCGCGGTGCTCGGGGACGAGACCGAGGCCCATCGCGACGCGGTCCTCGATGTCGAGCTGGGCGAGATCCTGGCCGGCAAAGGCGACGCGGCCCTTCAGCGGCAGAATGCCCATGATGGCGGAGAGCAGCGTGGTCTTGCCGGCGCCGTTGGCGCCGACAATCGTGACGATCTCGTTGGTGCCGACCTCGAGCGAGACCGAGCGCACGGCTTCGACCTTGCCATAGGCGACGTGGGCGTCGGATACGGACAACAGTGCGCTCATGCCGCCACTCCGAGATAGGCCTTGATCACTTCGGGGTTGGTCTTGATCGTGGCGGGCGTGCCTTCCGCGATCTTGGTGCCGAAATCGAGCACCACGATGCGGTCGGCGAGGTTCATGACGAAGCTCATGTCGTGCTCGACCAGCAGCACGCTCATGCCGCCGTCGCGCAAGTCACGCAGCAGCGTTGCGAGCCGCTGCTTCTCCATGTGACGGAGGCCCGCGGCCGGCTCGTCGAGCAACAGCAACATCGGATCCACACACAGCGCGCGGGCGATCTCGACGATGCGCTGCTGGCCGAGCGAGAGGCTGCCGGCGAGCTGATGCATCTGCTCGGTGAGCCCGACGCGTTCGATCTGGCGCGCGGCTTCGGCGAGCAGCCTGGCCTCGTCAGCGCGGTCGAGCCGCAACATCGAGGCGACAGGGCCGGAATGGCCGCGCAGATGCGCGCCGATCGCGACGTTCTCCAGCACGGTCATGTCGGGCACGAGCTTGACGTGCTGGAAGGTCCTGCTGATGCCGAGCTTGACGATCTCCTGCGGCGGCGCGTTGTCGACCTTCTTGCCGAGCACCGAGATCGAGCCCGAGGTTGCCGACAGCACGCCCGTGATCAGGTTGAATGTGGTGCTCTTGCCGGCGCCGTTCGGGCCGATCAGCGCGACGATCTCGCGGGCCTGGACGTCGAACGACACGTTGTTGACCGCCACCACGCCGCCGAACTGCTTGCGTGCTTTCTCGACCTGGAGCAGCACGCCGGACTCGGCAGCCGCGCGGGCGCGATGTTCCAGCTTCAGCGAGGTGTCGGGCTTCTTGCCACCGGTGCGCTCCGGGAAGAACGACATCAGCCAGGGCCAGAGGCCGCCGGGCGCGAACTGAAGCAGCGCCACCAGCATGATGCCGAACACGATGGTCTCGACCTGGCCGGAGCCGGGCAGGATCAGCGGCAGATAGCTTTGCAGCGCCTCTTTCAGGATCACGACGATCGCCGCGCCCAGCACGCCGCCCCAGACATAGCCGGCGCCGCCCACCACCGCGATGAAGAGATATTCGATGCCCATATGCGCGCCGAACGGCGTCGGGTTCACCGCGCGCTGCAGGTGGGCATAGAGCCAGCCCGAAAGACCGGCGAGCACGGCGGCATGGATGAACACCAGGAGCTTTGCGCGCGGCGTGTGCACGCCGAAGGCTTCCGCCGCAATGTGGCCGCGCCTGAGCGCGCGGATGGCGCGGCCGGTGCGGGAGTCCAGCAGGTTGATCGTCAGCAGCGCCGAAACGATCACGGCGATCCAGATCGCGTAGTAGATCGAGCCGGGCGAGAGCATCTTGAGCGAGCCGATCGACAGCGGCGGGATCGCCGAGATGCCGTCGTTCCTCCCCAGGAACTCCAGCTTGCTGAAGAGATAGAACAGACCCAGCCCCCAGGCGATCGTGCCGAGCGGCAGATAATGGCCGGAGAGGCGGACGGTGATCAGCCCGAGCAGCACCGCGAACAGGCCGCTGACCAGGAGCGACAGCGGCAGGGTCAGCCACGGCGATACGCCGTAGGCCGTCGACAGCACCGCTGTGGTGTAGGCGCCGAAGCCGACAAAGGCCGCCTGCCCGAAGGAGGTCAGGCCGCCGACGCCGGTCAGCAGCACGAGGCCCATCGCGACCAGCGCGGCAAGGCCGATATTGTCGAGCAGCACGATCCAGAACGGGGGAATGCCCGGGATGAACGGGATCGCCGCCATGACCGCTGCGAAGACGAGAATGGGAAGCCGGCCTTGCATCGCGCGTCAGTCCTTCTCTTCCTCGACCGCGGGCGCGGCGAGCGAGCGCAGCAGCAGCACGGGGATCAGCAACATGAAGACGATCACCTCCTTGTAGTTGGAGGCATAGAAGGACGAGAACGCCTCGACGATGCCGACGACCAGCGCCGCGACGGCGGTGAGGGGATAGCTGACCAGGCCGCCGATGATCGCCGCGACGAAGCCCTTCAGGCCGATCAGGAAGCCGCTGTCGTAATAGAGCGTCGTGATCGGCACGATCAGGATGCCGGACAGTGCGCCGATGACGGACGCCAGCAGAAAGGCGATCTGCCCCGACAACGTGGTACGGATGCCGGCGAGCCGCGCGCCGAGCCGGTTAACGGCAGTCGCGCGCAGCGCCTTGCCGTAGAGCGTGAGGCCGAAGAACAGCCAGAGTCCGACGATGAAGGCGATGGTGATGGCGTAGACGGTGATGCTCTGCCCGGTGAAGCGCAGCGCGCCGGCGGTGAAGGCGCCGGACAGCAAGGCCGGTCCGCGCTGGCCTTCGGCGCCGAAGAACAACAGGCCAAGCCCCTGCAGCGCAAGATGGACGCCGACGGACGCAATCAGCAGCACCAGCACGGAGGTGTGCGCCAGCGGCTGGAAGGCGATGCGGTAGATGTACAGGCCGATCATGGCCACGATCACCAGCGAAAGCGCGATGCAGATCGCCACCGGCGGCTTCTGCGCGGCGAAGTAAAGGGTCAGCGCCAGCACGATGGCCGGCAGCGCGATGTTGGTGATGAGGCCGCGCACGATCAGCCGCCCATGCAGCGCCTTGCGCGCCTCGAACAGGTCGAAGGCGAAGGCGCCGATGCCCAGCGCAAGCGCGAGCTTTGCCGTGCCCGGCATCTGTCCGGCCGCCAGCGAGGCATAGGTCAGCGCGCCGTAGGTGACGAATTCGCCCTGGGGAATGAGGATCACGCGGGTGACGGCGAACACCAGCACCAGCGCCAGGCCGAGCAGCGCATAGATGGCGCCATTGGTGATGCCGTCCTGCACCAGGAACAGCATGATGGTGGTATTCAAGACCGGACGCTCCCCCTAATCCGGACCGGTCCTCGCGATTACGGTGGACGGTCCGCTCACAGCCATTGAAAATCGCTGACGATATTTGATATGGTCCATAACAATTATCAAATATAACATCAAGGGTGGGGAACGACCCGTCCCGGAATTTAGCGGGATTACGAGCACGAGGCGATGACCGTTTCCAAAACCGCTGAAAAGTCCTCCGAAAAAGCGGCCGACGCCAAGGGCCGCAAGGATGCGGGCGACGTCCACGCCGAAGCCCTCCAGCTCGGCGAACTCTCCGAGCAGCTCGGCTACGTCCTGAAGCGGGCGCAGCTCAAAGTGTTCGAGAACTTCTTGCGCTGCATGGCCTCGCTCCAGCTGACGCCGGCGCAGTTTTCGGTGCTGCTCCTGGTCGAGAAGAATCCCGGCCGTAACCAGACCGAGATCGCCTCCACGCTCGGCATTCTCAGGCCGAACTTCGTGGCCATGCTCGACAATCTGGAGAGCCGCGACCTTTGCGCGCGGATCCGGTCAACCAACGACCGCCGCTCCCACATCCTGGTCTTGACCGACAAGGGCAAGGCCGTACTGGCCCGCGCCAAGAAGCTCGTCGCCACCAAGCACGAGGCCCGGCTGAACGATCTGCTCGGCCAGGCCAACCGCGAAGCCCTGATCGGGATGCTCGCGAAGATCGCCAACGAGTTTTGAGGCGGGCTGTCACCTCCCGTCGTTGCTCGCAGTGACGCGGTGAGATTGAGGCGCGCCTCAATCCACCAAGATCACCCTGATGTCGTTCACGTTGGTCAGTGTCGGCCCCGGCGTGAGCAGATCGCCTGTCGCCTCGAAGAACGCGGTCGCGTCGTTGTCGTCGAGATAGGCCTGCGGCTGCAGCCCCTGCGCCTTCATCTTCGCGAACGTCGTCGCGTCTATCAATGCGCCGGCGGGGTCGGTGGGGTTGCCGGCACCGCCGTCGGCGCCGTCGGTGTCGCCGGCCAGCGCCGCGATGCCCGCCGTGTCCTGCAACAGGCCGGCGAGTGCCAGCGCGTATTCCTGGTTCGGTCCGCCGCGCCCGTTGCCGCGCACGGTCACCGTGAGCTCGCCGCCGGAGAGGATCGCGATGCGCTTGCCCTGCGCGCGGGCCTGAAGCGCCAGCCTGGCGTGATCGGCGGCGACCTCGCGCGCCTCGCCCTCGAGATCGGCACCGAGGTCGATCGTCTCGTAACCGGCTTCGCGTGCGAGCTTCACAGCCGCCGCGAGCGATTGCCTGGGCCGCGCGATCAGCTCGAAATGCGCGTGCGCAAAGGCCGTGTCGCCGGGCTTGCAGCTCTCGTTGGCGGGATCGTCGAGCGCGCGGCGCACGGCCTCGTCGATGTCGAGCTTGTACTTCGCGACGATGGCGCGTGCATCCGCCAGCGTGGTCGGATCCGGTACGGTGGGGCCGGAGGCGATCGCGGAAGGATCGTCGTGCGGCACGTCGGAGATCGCAAGCGTGACGATCTCGGCGGCGTTCCTGCCGGCGCGCGCGAGACGGCCGCCCTTGATGCGCGACAGATGCTTCCTGACGATGTTCATCTCGCCGATCGGCGCGCCCGACCGCAGCAGCGCCCTGTTCACCGCCTGCTTCTGCGCAAAGCTGACGCCGTCCACCGGCGCGATCCAGTTTGCCGAGCCGCCGCCGGTGAGCAGCACCAGCAGCAGATCGTCAGGACCGGCCTCGCCCGCCAGTGCGAGCGTATCGGCCGCGCCCTTCAGGCCGGCTTCGTCGGGCACGGGATGGCCGGCCTCGACCACACGGATGCGGCGCGTCGGCACGCCATAGCCGTGGCGCGTGGTGGCGATGCCGACCAGCCGCTCCGGCGCCAGCCCCTGCGCGTCGAGATAATGCCGCTCGGCCGCCGCGGCCATGGCACCGGCGCCCTTGCCGGCGGCGAGACAGATCACGCGTCCCTTGGGCGCGGCACGCAGATGCGGTGCGAGGATTGTGTTCGGATGGGCGGCGGCCACGGCGGCGCCATAGAGCGCGCGGAGCAGAGGGCGGCGGTCGGTCATGGACGATGGCCTTGAGCAGACTGAAGCGGCGGCGATGAGGTTGTCGTCATCTGCCTACCGCATCGCGCGGCAAAGCGTAAGCTGCCTCTTGTGCACCATTTGGACCGCTGCAATCGCGTGGTCGGAGACCCGCAAGCAAAAATCCCCTGCGCGGCCGGCGCAGGGGATTTCTCGTCATGTGTTCAGGGCGCCGGCTAGCCGCCGGCTTCGGCGTTGATCACATCGCCGAACAGCTCCCATCGCTCGCCCTTGAAGCGTTGCAGCTGCAGCGAGCTGATCGGGGCGAAGTCGGTCGGCGACGTGTTGATCTTGATGCCGGGCAGCAGCACCTCGGTACGGAAGTCCTTCAGGCTTGCGGCCTGCTTCATCACGTTCGCGCGCGTGAGGTCGTCGCCGCAGTTCTTCAGCACCTGGACCAGCGTCTGCGCGACGCCGTAGCCGACGACCGTGCCGCCGTCGGTCTTGTCGCCTTCGGGGAAGTATTTGGTCATGAAGTCGAGGAACGCCTTCATGCCCGCATCATTGGCCCATTGCGCGTCGGTGGTGTCCTTCAAGTAAGCCGCCGAGATGATGCCCTGCGCGTTATCGAACCCTGCCGGCTTGATCACGCTTCCGACCGAGGCGGAGACGTTGTTGAGGAAGTGGATCGGCTTCCAGCCGATCTCGGCATTCTTCTTGATCGCCTGCGCCGCGAACTTCGGCGTGGTGATGTTGATGAAGACGTCGGCGCCCGTCGCCTTGAGCTTGACGATGTGATTGTCGATGGTCGGCTCCGACGTCTCGTAGCTTTCTTCCAGCACGATCATGCTTGCGGCCTTGGCGCCGAGGCCGTCCTTCAGGCCCTTCAGGTAATCCTTGCCGTAATCGTCGTTCTGGTAGAGCACGCCGATCTTGGCGTTGGGCAGCTCCTTCAGGATGTACTTGGCGTAGATCTGTGTCTCGCTCTGGTAGTTGGGCTGCCAGCCCATCGTCCAGGGAAAGTTCTGCGGATCGTTCCACTTGGTGGCGCCGGTGGCGACGAAAAGCTGCGGCACCTTCTTCGAGTTCATGTATTTCTGGATCGCCGAGTTCGGCGGCGTGCCGAGCGAGTTGAAGATGAACAGCACCTCGTCGCTCTCGACCAGCTTGCGGGCCTGCTCGACCGTCTTCGGCGGCGAGTACGCATCGTCATAGGAGATGAAATTGATCTTGCGGCCGTTGATGCCGCCCTCGTCGTTGATCTTCTTGAAATAGGCGGCCTCGGTCCGCCCGATGATGCCATAGGCGGAGGCTGGTCCGCTGTAGGGCATGATGTTGCCGATCTTGATCTCGGTGTCGGTCGCGCCGCTATCGTATTTCTTCTGGGCCGATGCAGTTGATGTCGAAGTCGCAATGAGCGCGAGCGCCAATGATGCGGCCGCAAGCTTGCCGGTAACAGCAGGCATTCCAATCTCCCTAATCTTCTTGGTGTGTGCGTCCCTTTTCTTGGCTTGATTGTTTTTGGCGACGCGGCTGCAATTCAATACGATTTGCCGGAAAGCTTCAAGGAAAACCCCTGCGGCAAAGCCGCAGGGGCTGCGTCTTTAGTCGATTGGACCCGACATCTTTAGCGACTGGTTAAGATCAGCCGCCGACGTCGCCGCTCAGAACCTCGCCGAATCGCTCCCAATGCTCGCCCTTGAAGCGGATCAACTGGAGCTGCGAGAGGGGGGCGAAATCGGTGGCCGAGGTGTTGACCTTGACGCCCGGCAACAGGCCTGCCGGCTCGAAATCCTTGATGCTGGCGGCCTGCTTCATGATGTTCTCGCGCGTCAGATTGTCACCGCAGGCCTTGAGCACGTGAACGAGGCCTTGGCTGACGATGTAGCCGTACATGACCGAAGCGTCGGCTCGGTTCGCCTCCGGATAGTACTTATCCAGGAATTCGTTCCAGGCGATCATCGCCGGATCGTTCTTCCATTGCGCGTCGGTCGGATCCTTGAAGTATTGTGACGAGATGATGCCCTGGGCGTTCTCGAAGCCGGCCGGCTTGATCACGCTGCCGATCGAGCCCGAGACGTTGTTGAGGAAATGCAGCGGCTTCCAGCCGAGCTCGGCGTTCTTCTTGATCGCCTGCGCCGCGAATTTCGGCGTGGTGATGTTCATGAACACGTCGGCGCCGGTGGCCTTCAGTCTCACGATGTGCGAGTCGATGGTCGGCTCGGAGACCTCATAGCTGTCCTCGATCACGATCATCGAGGCCGCCTTGGCGCCGAGGCCGTCCTTGAAGCCCTTCAGATAGTCCTTGCCGTAGTCGTCGTTCTGGTAGAGCACCGCGATCTTGGCGTCCGGCTTGTTCTTCAGGATGTACTTGGCGTAGATGATGGTCTCGCTCTGGTAGTTGGGCTGCCAGCCCATCGTCCACGGGAAGTTCTGCGGATCGTTCCACTTGGTGGCGCCGGTGGCGACGAACAGCTGCGGCACCTTCTTCTGGTTCATGTATTTCTGGATCGCCGAGTTTGGCGGCGTGCCGAGCGAGTTGAAGATCAGCAGCACCTCGTCGCTCTCGACCAGCTTGCGCGCCTGCTCCACGGTCTTCGGCGGCGAATAGGCATCGTCATAGGTCACGAAGTTGATCTTGCGGCCGTTGACGCCGCCTTCTGCGTTGACCTTGCGGAAAAAGGCCTCCTCGGTCTTGCCGATCACGCCGTAGGCGGAGGCCGGTCCGCTGTAGGGCATGATGTTGCCGATCTTGATTTCGGTGTCGGATGCGCCGGTGTCGTATTTCTTCTGGGCGGACGCTGTCGTGGAAACGGCGACAGCCAGCACGAGGGCAGCCGAGAAGGCCCCCAATCGCACACGTATTGCAGGCATCTTGATCTCCCTAGGTCGGTTTGAATGTGTCGTGTTCTTGATTGGGAGCGATCGTTGCGCGCCGCTCCGACACGCATTGAATACCCTTCTCAGGCGCCCAGCAAGCAAAACACCCCGCCGGCGCCGTCGCAGCGAGCTGTTTCTTTGTCGTGAGGCCGTCGAATATTCCGGCGCGCGAGAAGAGGCGCACCTCCTTCAATGGCGCAAAAGTTGTTCTGCGGGTTGTTAGCTATTTCGAATTGCGTCCTTGCGCGGCTTCAATGGCCGATCTCGCTCGAGATGACATCGCCGAACAGCTCCCATTTCCGGCCCTTGAACCGCATCATCTGCAGCTGCTCGATCGGGGCGAAGTCGTCCGGCGCGGTATTGATCTTGATGCCGGGCAGCAGCGTATCGGGCTCGAAGTCCTTCAGGCTTGCGGCCTGCCTCATGACGTTCTCGCGGGTGAGATCGTCGCCGCACATCTGCAGGACCTTCATCATGGTCTGCGCGGCGGCATAGCCGTACACCACGCCGGCATCCAGCTTGTTGGCCTTGGGTTCGTACTGCGCGAGGAAACTGTAGAACTTCTTCATGCCCTCATCGGCATTCCACTGCGGGTCGGAGCCGTCCTTCATGTACGTCGCCGACAGGATGCCTTGCGAAATCTCGACGCCGGCCGGCTCCAGCACGCCTCCGACCGATGCCGAGACGTTGGAGATGATGTGCATCGGATGCCAGTTGATCTCCGCCGCCTTCTTGATTCCCTGCGCGGCGAATTTCTGGCTGGTGAAACTGATGAAGATGTCGGCGCCGGCCGCCTTCAGCTTCACGACCCGCTCGTCGATTGCGGGCTCGGAAGTGTCGTAGGCTTCTTCCCGCACGATCATCGAAGCCTTGGCGCCGAGGCCCTCCTTCAACCCCTTTAGATAGTCTTTGCCGAAATCGTCGTTCTGGTAGAGCACGCCGATCTTTCCGCCTGGCTTCTCCTTCATGATGTACTTGGCATAGATGCGCGCCTCGCTGGCGTAGTTCGGCTGCCAGCCCATGGTCCAGGGATATTGCTTGGGATCGTTCCATTTCGACGCGCCGCTCGCCACGAACAATTGCGGCACCTTCTTCTCGTTCATGTACTTGCGGATGGCGCCATTGGTGGAGGTGCCGAGCGAGCCGAAGATCAAGAGCACGCCGTCGCTCTCGACCAGCTTGCGCGCCTGCTCGACCGTCTTCGGCGGCGTATAGGCGTCGTCATAAGAGATGAACTTGATCTTGCGGCCGTTGATGCCGCCCTCGGCATTGACTTTGTTGAAATAGGCCGCCTCGGTCCTGCCGATCGAGGCGTAGCCGGAAGCCGGGCCGCTATAGGGCATGATGTTACCGATCTTGATCTCGGTATCGGAAGCGCCGCTGTCGTATTTCTTCTGCGCCAGCACCTCGCTGCTCATTGCAGTGCACAGGGCGAGAGCGACCCAGAGGAACGCAACCTGGGAACGAACGCCGACCATTGCTCTCCTGCCCTGGAATGGATCGGTCGCATTGAACAAGATTGACGCCGGTCGTCAACAAAAAGCCCCCGCGGTCGCCCGCGGGGGCTCTTGGCATTGGACCATTCCGTCAGCGTGTCACTGGGAGGCGATGTCGCCGCTGATGATCTCCCCGAACAGTTCCCACCTCTCGCCCTTGAAGCGCATCATCTGAAGCTGCGCAATCGGGGCGAAGTCGGTCGGGTTGGTGTTGATCTTGACGCCGGGCAGCAGGGTGTCCGGCGCGAAGTCCTTCAGGCTCGCGGCCTGCTTCATGAGGTTGGCGCGGGTGAGATCGTCACCGCACATTTCCAGCACCTTGGCGAGGGTCGACGCGGCGCCGTAGCCATAGACCATGCTGGTGTCGGACTTGTCGGCACCCGGCATGTACTTGTCGACGAACTCGTGCCACCTCTTCATGCCGGGATCGTTGGCCCACTGCGGGTCGGTGGAGTCCTTGGCATAGGCAGCCGACAACACGCCCTGCGCGTTCTCGAAACCGGCCGGCTTCATCACGCTGCCGACCGAGATCGACACGTTGGTGAGGATCTGGAGCGGCTTCCAGTTGAGCTCGGCGGTCTTCTTGATGGTCTGGGCCGCGAACTTCGGCGTGGTGTAGATCAGGAGCACGTCGGGATTGGCGGCCTTGATCTTGACGATGTGGCCGTCGATCGACGGCTCGGAAATCTCGTAGCTCTCCTCCATGATGATCATGGAGGCGGCCTTGGCGCCGAGACCGTCCTTGGTGCCCTTGAGGTAGTCTTTGCCGAAATCGTCGTTCTGGTAGAGGATCGCGACCTTGGCGTCGGGCTTCTCCTTCATCAGCCACTTTGCGTAGATCTGCGCTTCGCTCTGGTAGGAGGGCTGCCAGCCCATGGTCCAGGGGAAGTTCTTCGGATCGTTCCACTTGGTCGCGCCGGTGGCCACGAAGAGCTGCGGGATCTTCTTGGCGTTGAGGTACTTCTGAATCGCCGTGTTCGAGGGCGTGCCGAGCGGATTGAAGACGGCCAGCACCTCGTCGCTTTCGACCAGCTTGCGAACCTGCTCGACGGCCTTGGGCGGCGAATAGCCGTCGTCATAGGTGACGAAATTGATCTTGCGGCCGTTGATGCCGCCCTTGTCGTTGATCATCCTGAAATAGGCTTCTTCGGTCTTGCCGATGATGCCATAGGCCGACGCCGGACCGCTGTACGGCATGATGTTGCCGATCTTGATCTCGGTATCACTTGCGCCGGTGTCGTATTTTTTTTGGGCGAGTGCAGCGCCGGAGGTGAGAGTGACGGCCGCCGTTGCCGTTACAAGCGCGGCGGCTCGCAGTGTTTTTTCGAAAAGCAATTGGGTCTCCTTCTTGAATGAACGCCTGGGTGACAGTCTTCAGTTCTTTCTGAGTTTGCCAACGAGCTGCTGGCCGAAGATCGCAACCTGCCTTGCGCCATGCGGCACGAGATAGATGACGAGGAACAGCAGCACGCCGAACACCGCGCCGGAGAGGCCCTTGGAGATGCTCTCCGCCATGTTGGGCACGAAGATGATGAAGGCCGCGCCGACGAACGAGCCGGGCAGCCAGCCGACCCCGCCGACGACCATGCCGAGGAACAGCGAGATCGCCAGCGTGATGGTGTAGCTGTCGGGCGCGACGAATTGCACGGCGATGGCGCCGAGCGAGCCGGCGACGCCGGTGATGCCGGCGGATACGCCGAACGCCAGTGTCTTGTAGAGCGCGACGTTGACGCCCATCGAGGAGGCCGCGATCTCGTTGTCGCGGATCGCCATGAAGGCGCGGCCGGAGCGGGAGCGCAGCAGGTTCACCGAGAAGATGTAGATCGCGACCGTCACCGCGAGGGTGAAATAGTACAGCCACATGTCCTGCGACATCGGCAGGCCGAACGGCGCGTCCGGCTTGGTGACGACGAGGCCCTGCACGCCGCCGGTCCAGTGCTCGAGGAAGTTCAGCTTGAGCAACTGCGGCATCGCGGTCGCGAGCGCGAAGGTCGCGAGCGCGAGATAGATGCCCGACAGCCGCAGCGCCGGCTTGCCGAACAGGTAACCGAATCCGAAGCAGATCACGGCGGACACCGGAATGGTCAGGGCGTAGTTGATGTTGGCGTGCTCCATCAGCACCGCCGAGGTGTAGGCGCCGACGGCGTAGAACGCACTCTGCCCGAGCGAGAACTGGCCGGAGCCGCCGGTCAGGATGTTCAACGCCAGCACGGCGAGCCCGTAGATCAGGAGCATCGTCATCTGGAAGATGATGAAGTTCTTGACGAACATCGGCACGACCAGCAGCGCCGCAAGCACCACGAGCGAGGTGCCGGTGCCCAGCGTCATGGCCCGCTTCGGAACCGCCTCGACCGCCTCGTGGCCCTCGGCAATGGCTTCTTCTGCTGCGCTCATGATCAAACTCGCTTGACGATTTGCCGGCCGAACAGGCCAGCGGGTTTGACGACCAGGACGGAAACGATCAGCGCGAGCGCGATCGGGAGTTTCAACTCGTTGCCGACGCCGGGAATGTAGGTGCCGGCGAGGTTCTCGAAAACACCGACAAGGAAGCCGCCGACCACGGCGCCGAACGGGCTGCTCAGTCCGCCGAGCACCGCGGCGGCGAAGCCGTAGATCAGCACGCCGCCCATCATGTTGGGCTCGAGGAACACCACAGGAGCGATCAGCATGCCGGCGATCGAGCCGATCGCAGTCGCCATGCCCCAGCCGAGCGCGATCATCCAGCTCGTGTTGATGCCGACGAGGCGGGCCGATTCAGGCACCGACGCGGCAGCGCGCATCGCAAGGCCGATCCGCGTGTACTGGAAGAAGAAATAGAGCGCGAGCAGCAGCGCCACGGTGACGCCGATCATGCCGGCCTGGTGCGTCGAGATCAGCTGGCTGCCGAGAAACGGTGCGGATCCGAACGGGGTCGGATACTGCTTGATCGTGAAGTCCCAGATCAGGCCGGCCGAGGAGTTGATGATTGCAAACAGCGCGATGAAGCCCGCGACGTTGGTCAGCACCGGTGCCTTCGCGAGCGGCTTGAACAGGATGCGCTCGATCGCGATGCCGGCGACGAAGGAGAACGCCAGCGTCATCAGGAAGGCGGCCCAATAGGATACGCCCCACTGCATCAGCTGCCAGGAGATGAAGGTCGAGAACATCGCCATCTCTCCTTGCGCGAAGTTGAGATGGTCGATGGCCTGATAGATCATGACGACGGCCAAGGCCATGCAGGCATAGATCGCGCCCGTGGCGATGCCGGCCAGGACCTGGTTGGTGAAAAGCTCCATTGCCCCGGCTCCCTCAGTAACCCAGATAGGATTTGCGGATTTCTTCGTTGTTCGCGATGTCCTTGGCGTTGCCCGACATCACGATGCGTCCGGTCTCGATCACATAGGCCTGGTCGGCGAGCTCGAGCGCGAGCTGGGCGTTCTGCTCGACCACGAGGATCGACACCTTGTCCTCGCGGTTGATCTTCCCGAGGATGCCGAACAGGTCGCGCACGACGAGCGGCGCGAGGCCGAAGGACGGCTCGTCGAGCAGCATCAGCCGCGGCCGCAGCATCAGGGCGCGGGCGACCGCGAGCATCTGCTGCTCGCCGCCGGAGAGCGTGCCGGCCTGCTGGGTGTGGCGCTGCTTCAGGACCGGGAAATGCGCATACATGCGCTCGATGTCGGAGACGATGCCTGCGCTGTCCTTGCGGGTGATCGCCCCCAGCTGAAGGTTCTCCTCGACGGTCATGTTGGTGAAGGTGCCACGGCCCTGCGGCACGTGGGCGATGCCGAACCGCACGATGCTCTCGGTGGAGCGGTTGTTCAGCGGCTTGCCTTCGAACTCGACTCCGCCCGTGGAACGCACCATGTTGCAGATCGCGCGCAGCGTGGTGGTCTTGCCGGCGCCGTTGGCACCCAGCAGCGTCGTCAGCGAGCCCTCGTTGAGCGAGAACGACAGGCCGTGGAGCGCCTGGACCTGGCCGTAATAGGCGCGCAGGTCCTTGACGTTGAGCAGTGGCGTCATTGATCTTTGCTCCCGAGATAGGCCTTGATGACGTCGGGGTCCGCCTGCACCTGGGCGGGAGTGCCTTCCGCGAGCTTCTTGCCGAAATTCAGCGCGACGACGTGGTCGGCGATCGACATCACGAGGCCCATGTGATGCTCGACCAGCAGCACGGTCATATGGCGCTCGCTGCGGATTTTGCGGATGAGGTCGCCGAGCACGTAGACTTCCTCGTGGTTGAGGCCGCCGGCCGGCTCGTCGAGCAGCAGGATCTTCGGATCCGCTGCCAGCGCGCGCGCCAGCTCGACGCGCTTCTGCGTGCCGAACGGCAGGCCGGACACGACGGTGTGGGCGACATCCTCGAGGCCGAGGTAGGCGAGGATCTCCTGCACCTTCCTGTTGATGCTGGTCTCGCTGCGCCGGACCCAGGCAAGCCTCAAGGAGTCGCTGATGATGTCACTGGAGGTCTTCGCATGCGCGCCGACGCGGACGTTGTCCATCACCGACAGGTTCGGAAACAGCGCCACGTTCTGGAACGTGCGGCCGATGCCGATCTCGGCGATCCGGTGCGGCGGCCGCGACAGGATGCTCACGCCGTCCATCAGGATGTCGCCGGACGACGGCTGATACAGTCGCGAGAGACAATTGAAGAGCGTCGTCTTGCCGGCACCGTTGGGGCCGATCAAGCCGAGGATCTGGCCCTTGTGCATGTCGAAGGACACGCCGTTGAGCGCGACGATGCCGCCAAACACGACGCTGACGTCGCGAACGGCGAGC
The DNA here is from genome assembly GCF_000426845.1 of Bradyrhizobium sp. in8p8. Taxonomy (GTDB): domain Bacteria; phylum Pseudomonadota; class Alphaproteobacteria; order Rhizobiales; family Xanthobacteraceae; genus Bradyrhizobium; species Bradyrhizobium japonicum_C. The sequence continues at coordinate 107,692 of NZ_AUGD01000008.1, forward strand.
AGGGGCGATGCCCCCTGCGCGAGTTGAGCCTGCGTCATCTCGTCTCGCTCACGTCGTTCAGTGAGCGATGGGGCGATGCGAACCGCTCCCGATGATGACAAACGCTATCTGATCCCCTCAGCCACACGCGCAACTTTCCCTCCTGATTTCAGCTTTTTGCTGATGTCTTTTTTTGAATGCGGCATCAAACCCCCGAGCGCCGCTTCGATGTTCCTTACCATCGCTACGAGACGCGGTCCAATGTCGTTGATCAAACGCTCTTCCGTGAAGCGGAATGCCGGCGCGCCGCAATTGAATGCGTAAGGGCCGGTTCCGTCATTAAGCCTGAGTGCGACCCCGGCGGCGCCGATGTCGTCGTGCCAGTCGCCGACCGAAATCGCGAAACCGTACTTCGCGACAGTCTCGCCGGAACGTTCCAATCCGTCGCGCATCTTCGGCCAGCGGCTGCCGTAATGTTCGCGCAGGATGCGCGACACTTCGGCGCGATCCGCGTCGTCGAGCGCCCAGAAATAGGCGCGGCCCATCGCGCTGGTTGCAATGGGCACGCGCGAGCCGACGTCAAGTTGAACGCCGACCGTCTCACTGCCGCGGCTCTGCCCGAAATAGATCATGCTGTGACGGTCGCGGCCGCCAACGGCGACGGCGCCGCCGGTCGCGCGCATAACTTCCTCGCGAAACGGCTCGGACAAATGCCGAACGCCGAGGTTGGCCAGCGCCGCGTAACCCAGCGACATCGCGGCCGGTGCGAGCTGGTACTTCTCGAAGCGGGGAACCGGCGTCAGATAACCGAGCTTGGTCAATGTGTAGGTCAGCCGCGACACGGTTGGCTTGGGCAGATTGGTGCGGGCCGCAATCTCCTGATTACCGAGAAGGCCGTCATTGGGGTGGAACGCGCGCAATACATCCAGTCCGCGGGAAAGCGCGACGACGAAATTCCGATCGGTCGCAGTCTTCTTTCCTGTACGCTTCATCCCTGATCTGCTTCTTGCGCGGAGTCGTTGACAACGTCCGTGCTTCAAAATAACCCTGCCGTCAAGATGCGGAATTAAATTCCGCAGCGCGAAATCGACAAAAGTATATAACCCTACCAAGGAGGGACACCGTGAGCGAAGTGGTTAAGCTTGAGCGTCATGACGAAGTCGGGATCGTCACGGTCGACAGCCCTCCGGTCAACGCGCTGAGTGCCGCAGTGCGCGGCGGCATCCTCGAGTGCATCAAGGCTGCCGTCGCCGATCCCGCCATCAAGGGCATCGTCCTGACCTGCGGCGGCCGCACCTTCATTGCCGGCGCCGACATCACTGAATTCGGCAAGCCGCCGAAGCCGCCCGCCCTCAACGACGTGCTGTCCGAGATCGAGAATTCGCCGAAGCCGGTCGTTGCCGCGATCCACGGCACTGCCCTCGGCGGCGGTCTGGAGGTCGCGCTCGCCTGTCATTTCCGCGTCGCGGTGAAGGAGGCCAAGCTCGGTCTGCCCGAGGTGAAGCTCGGCCTGCTGCCGGGCGCCGGGGGCACGCAGCGCCTGCCCCGTGCGGTCGGTCCCGAACTCGCGGTCAAGATGATCGTCGGCGGCGACCCCATCGGTGCGGCGGAAGCGCTGAAGAACGGCTTGATCGAGGAGATCGTGGAAGGTCCGGCCTCCGGCGGCGAAGCCTTCGTGCGCAAGATTCTCGCGGAGAAGCGTCCGCTGCGGCGCCTGCGCGACGACGATTCCAAGCTCGCGGCCGCCAAGGCCGACCGCTCGATCTTCACCAATGCCGTCGCCGCCATGACCAAGAAGTCGCGTGGCCTGGAGGCGCCGTTCGCCGCAGCCGATGCCGTCGGCTACGCCATTGACCTACCTTTTGACGAAGGCCTGAAGAAGGAGCGCGAGGGCTTCCTCAAGCTCGTCACCAGCGACCAGTCCAAGGCGCAGCGCTACGCCTTCTTCGCCGAGCGCGAGGCCAACAAGATCGCGGGGGTGCCTGAAGGCACCAAGCCGCGCCCCGTCAATCGCGTCGCGATCCTTGGCGCCGGCACCATGGGCGGCGGCATTGCGATGTCCTTTGCCAATGCCGGCATTCCCGTCACCCTGATCGAGACGGGCGAGGAGCAGCTCAAGCGCGGCATGGGCGTGATGCAGAAGAACTGGGAGGCGACCGCCGCGCGCGGCGGCATTCCGGCCGATGCACCCGCCAAGCGCATGGCGCTGATCGACGGCAAGGTCGGCATTGAGAATGTCGGCGATGCCGACCTCGTGATCGAGGCGGTGTTCGAGACCATGGCGGTGAAGAAGGAAGTGTTCGCCAAGCTCGACCAGTACGCCAAGCAAGGCGCGGTGCTCGCTTCCAACACCTCGTATCTCAACATCGACGAGATCGCGAAGTCGACCAAGCGTCCGCAGGACGTGCTCGGCATGCACTTCTTCTCGCCGGCCAACGTCATGAAGCTGTGCGAGATCGTGCGCGCGGACAAGACCGCGCCGGATGCGCTCGTCACGGCGGTGACGATCGCACGCAAGATCGCCAAGGTGCCGGCCGTTGTCGGTGTCTGCGACGGCTTCGTCGGCAACCGCATGCTCGCCCAGCGCGGCAAGCAGGCCGAGAAGCTGCTGTTTGAAGGCGCGCTGCCGCAGCAGGTCGACGCCGTCGTCACCAAGTTCGGCATGCCGATGGGCCCGTTCGCGATGGGCGATCTCGCCGGACTCGACATCGGCTGGCGCTCGCGCAAGGACCGCGGGATCAAGTCGGAGATCGCGGACGCGCTGTGCGAAGCCGGCCGTTTCGGCCAGAAGACCGGCAAGGGCTACTACAAGTACGAAGCCGGCTCTCGCGCGCCGCTGCCCGACCCCGAGGTCGAGAAGCTGATCGACGAGACGCTGCTGCGCCTCGGGCGCAAGAAGCGCGTCGTCAGCGACGAGGAGATCCTCGAGCGCATGATGTATCCGATGATCAACGAGGGCGCGAAGATCCTCGAAGAGGGCATCGCCGCGCGCCCGTCCGACATCGACGTGGTCTGGCTCTACGGCTATGGCTGGCCGATCTACCGCGGTGGCCCGATGTTCTGGGCAGACAGCGTCGGCCTCAAGCACATCGCCGATCGCCTGTCGTTCTACGCCAAGGAGACCAACGACCCCAGCCTCGAGCCTGCGCCGCTGCTGAAGAAGCTCGCGGCGGAGGGCAAGACCTTCGCCTCGCTGGCGGCGACATCGAAGGCGGCGTGATGGGGGCTTGCACTCTCGGCGTCATTCTCCGTTGCGCCATTGCGCAACGGAGGTGGCCCGCAGGGCCGGGCCTGGAATCCATTTCGCCTTTGCGTGCGCTGCCTGATGGATTCCGGGTTTGATGCTTCGCATCGCCCCGGAATGACGACCGATTGTGATGCAGAGAATGACCCATCCCGGCGAACAGTTTTACCCCGAGGGCGTGCGTTGGGACGACGCAATCGTCCAGGGCACGCTCCCTGACCTCTTGTCGAAAGCTGCCGCCGAGTACGGCCCGCGCACCGCGCTGGAATTCCGCGATCGTCCGATCACCTATGCCGAGCTTGCCGCGATGGCCGAGCGCGCGGCTGCGGCGTTCCTGCGCGCCGGTTGCGGCAAGAACTCTTCCGTCGCGCTGTTCCTCGGCAACACGCCGGACCATCCCGTCAATTTCTTCGGCGCGCTCAAGGCCGGCGCCCGCGTCGCGCATCTGTCGCCGCTCGACGGCGAGATCGCGCTGACCCACAAGGTCTCCGATTCAGGCTCGCGCCTGCTCGTCACCTCGAACCTCCAGGCGCTGCTGCCGACCGCGCTGAAATTCCTGGAGAAGGGGCTGATCGATCGTCTCGTCGTCTGCGAGGACGATCATTGGGGCAGGATCGGCACGCCGCAGGCGGCGATCCCCGATGATCCCCGCATCGTGACCTTCAAGGCCTTCGTCGAGGGCGCCGCCGCGCCGGCGGAATGGCCGCAAGTCACGGCCCACGACGTCGCGCTGCTGCAATATACCGGCGGCACCACCGGCCTGCCCAAGGGCGCGATGCTGACCCACGGCAATCTCACCTCCGCCGTCTCGATCTACGACGTCTGGGGCAAGCCATCGCGCGCCGCGCGCGGTGAGGTCATTGAACGCGTGATCTGCGTGCTGCCGCTGTTCCACATCTACGCGCTGACCGTCGTGCTCCTGTCCTCGCTCAGCCGCGGCCATCTGATCTCGCTGCACCAGCGCTTCGACGTCGAAGCTGTCATGCGCGACATTGAAATCAAGCGCGCCACGTATTTTCCCGGCGTGCCGACCATGTGGATCGCGATCGCCGCGCTGCCGGACCTCGACAAGCGCGACTTCTCTTCCCTCGCCACGATCGGCTCCGGCGGCGCGCCGCTGCCGGTGGAGATCGCGAGCTTCTTCGAACGCAAGGTCGGCAAGAAGCTCAAGAGCGGCTGGGGCATGACCGAGACCTGCTCGCCCGGCACCGGCCATCCGCCCACGGGGCCGGACAAGCCCGGCTCGATCGGCCTGATGCTGCCAGGCATCGAGCTCGACGTCGTCGCACTCGACAATCCGACAAAGGTGCTGCCGCCAGGCGAAGTCGGCGAGATCCGCATCAAGGGGCCGAACGTCACCAGGGGCTACTGGAACAAGCCGGAAGGATCGGCGGAGGCGTTCATCGACGGCCGCTTCCTCACCGGCGACATCGGCTACATGGATGAAGACGGCTATTTCTTCCTCGTCGACCGCAAGAAGGACATGATCATCTCCGGCGGCTTCAACGTTTATCCGCAGATGATCGAGCAGGCGATCTACACCATTCCCGGCGTGCACGAGGTCATCGTGCTCGGCATCCCCGACCAGTATCGGGGCGAGGCCGCAAAGGCCTTCATCAAGCTGAGGCCCGACGCAAGGCCGTTCTCGCTCGACGAGCTGCGCGCGCAGCTCAATGGCAAGCTCGGCAAGCACGAACTGCCGGCGGCGGTCGAGTTCGTCGACGATCTGCCGCGCACGCCGGTCGGAAAATTGTCGCGGCACGAATTGCGCCAGCAGCAGAAACCATCACAATCCAGCAAAACCGCATCAGGAGTTCGTTCTTGACAGACGCCGTCATCGTTTCCACCGCCCGCACCCCGATCGGCAAGGCCTATCGCGGCGCGCTCAATGCCACCGAGGGCGCGACCCTGCTCGGCCACGCCATCGGCGAAGCCGTCGCACGTGCCAAGATCGATCCGAAGGAGGTCGAGGACGTCGTGATGGGCGCAGCGCTCCAGCAGGGCGCGACCGGCGGCAACATCGCCCGCAAGGCGCTGCTCCGCGCCGGCCTGCCCGTCACCGTCGCGGGCACCACGATCGACCGGCAATGCGCCTCGGGCCTGCAGGCGATCGCGCTCGCCGCGCGCTCGGTGATCTTCGACGGCGTCGAGATCGCGGTCGGCGGCGGCGGCGAGTCGATCAGCCTCGTGCAGAACGACAAGATGAACGGCTTCCACGCCCAGGATCCGGCGCTGCTCAAGATCAAGGGCGAGGTCTACATGCCCATGATCGACACCGCCGAGGTCGTCGCCAAGCGCTACGGCATCTCGCGCGAACGCCAGGACGAATATTCGCTGGAGAGCCAGCGCCGCACGGCCGCTGCGCAGCAGGGCGGCAGGTTCAAGGACGAGATCGCGCCGATCACCACGCAGATGGCGGTCACCGACAAGGCCAGCGGCGCCGTGTCGATGAAGGAGATCACGCTGTCGCAGGACGAAGGTCCGCGCCCCGAGACCACCATCGAAGGCCTCGCCGGCCTCAAGCCCGTGCGCGGCGAAGGCTTCACCATCACCGCCGGCAATGCCAGCCAGCTCTCCGACGGCGCCAGCGCCAGCGTGATCATGAGCGACAAGGAAGCCTCGAAGCGCGGCCTCAAGCCGCTCGGCATCTTCCGCGGCTTCGTCTCCGCGGGCTGCGAGCCGGACGAGATGGGCATCGGCCCGGTCTTCGCCGTGCCGCGCCTGCTCAAGCGCCACGGTCTCACCGTGGACGACATCGGTCTCTGGGAATTGAACGAAGCCTTCGCGGTGCAGGTGCTGTATTGCCGCGACAAGCTCGGCATCGACCCGGACAAGATCAACGTCGACGGCGGCGCGATCTCGGTCGGCCACCCCTACGGCATGTCGGGCGCGCGCCTCACCGGCCATGCCCTGATCGAAGGCCGCCGCCGCAAGGCCAAGTACGCGGTCGTCACCATGTGCGTCGGCGGCGGCATGGGCGCGGCGGGGCTGTTCGAGGTGCTGCAGTAGTGGGCTCCGTCGCTCCGGGCATTCGCGTCAGCGAATGAACCCGGAACCTCGAGCCACGATCTCCGGATTCCGGGTTCGCGCTGCGCGCGCCCCGGAATGACGAATAGGGAATAACGTTTCACAGGAGGATCCGATGGATCTCGCATTCACGAAAGAAGAGCAGGCGTTTCGCGAGGAAGTGCGGCAGTTCTTCCGCGACAACGTGCCGCCGGAGACGCGGCGCAAGATGGTCGAGGGCCGTCATCTGTCGAAGGACGAGATGGTGACGTGGTGGCGCATCCTCAACAAGAAGGGCTGGGGCGTCAGCCATTGGCCGAAGGAATATGGCGGCACCGGGTGGACGGCCGTGCAGCACTACATCTTCAACGAGGAGCTCCAGGCCCATCCCGCGCCGCAGCCGCTCGCTTTCGGCGTCAGCATGGTCGGGCCGGTCATCTACACCTTCGGCAACGAGGAGCAGAAGAAGAAGTATCTGCCGCGCATCGCCAATGTCGACGATTGGTGGTGCCAGGGCTTCTCCGAGCCCGGCTCCGGCTCCGACCTCGCTTCGCTCAAGACCAAGGCCGAGCGCCGCGGCGACAAGTGGATCATCAACGGCCAGAAGACCTGGACCACGCTGGCCCAGCACGCCGACATGATCTTCTGCCTCTGCCGCACCGACAACAACGCCAAGAAGCAGATGGGCATCTCCTTCATCGTGTTCTCGATGAAGTCCAAGGGCGTCACCGTGCGCCCGATCCAGACCATCGACGGCGGCCATGAGGTCAACGAGGTCTTCTTCGACGACGTCGAGGTGCCCATCGAGAACCTGATCGGCGAAGAGAACAAGGGCTGGGACTACGCCAAGTTCCTGCTGGGCAACGAGCGCACCGGCATCGCCCGCGTCGGCGTCTCCAAGGAGCGCATCCGCCGCATCAAGGATCTGGCGTCGAAGGTCGAGGCCGGCGGCAAGCCGATCATCCAGGATCCTGCCTTCCGCGAGAAGCTCGCGGCCTGCGAGATCGAGCTGAAGGCGCTCGAGCTGACCCAGCTCCGCGTCGTCGCCGACGAAGGCAAGCACGGCAAGGGCAAGCCCAATCCGGCCTCCTCGGTGCTGAAGATCAAGGGCTCGGAGATCCAGCAGACCACCACCGAGCTGCTGATGGAAGTGATCGGCCCGTTCGCCGCGCCATACGACGTGCACGGCGACGACGGCTCGAACGAAGCCATGGACTGGACCGCCCAGATCGCGCCGAGCTACTTCAACAACCGCAAGGTCTCGATCTACGGCGGCTCCAACGAGATCCAGCGCAACATCATCGCCAAGGCGGTGCTGGGGCTGTGATTGCATATCACCGCCACGCACGCGCCGTCATGGCCGGGCTTGACCCGGCCTCCACGCCCAGCGGCACGAAACGTGGATGCCCGGCTCAAGGCCGGGCATGACGAAATCAGATACCGGGAGAGTAGAGAAACATGGATTTTGATCTGAACGAGGAGCAGCGGCTTCTCAAGGAAAGCATCGACGGCCTGCTGACCGATTCCTACGATTTCGAGCAGCGCAAGAAGTACATGAAGGAGAAGGGCGGCTGGAGCAAGGCCGTCTGGCTCAAGCTCGCCGAGCAGGGCCTGCTCGGCCTGCCCTTCGCGGAGGCCGATGGCGGCTTCGGCGGCGGCGGTGTCGAGACCATGATCGTGATGGAGGCGCTCGGCAAGGCCCTGGTGCTGGAGCCCTATCTCGCCACGGTCGTGATCGGCGGCGGCTTCCTGCGCCATGCCGGCAGCGACGCGCAGAAGGCGGCGCACGTGCCCGGGATCATCGACGGCAGCAAGACGCTCGCCTTCGCCCAGCTCGAGAAGAACTCGCGCTACGACCTGTTCGACGTCTCGACGACGGCGAAGAAGAAGGGCGACGGCTGGGTGATCGACGGCGAGAAGTTCGTCGTGCTCAACGGCGAGAGCGCCGACACGCTCGTCGTCACCGCGCGCACCAAGGGTGACCGCCGCGACAGAAGCGGCATCGGCGTGTTCCTTGTGCCCGGCAATGCCAAGGGCGTCGGCAGAAAGGGCTATCCCACCCAGGACGGTCTGCACGCTGCCGACATCACCTTCACCGGCGTCGAGGTCGGTGCGGACGCCGTTCTCGGCAATCCCGAGGACTCGCTCGCGCTGATCGAGCGCGTGGTGGATGAGGCCCGCATCGCGCTGTGCGCCGAAGCGGTCGGCCTGATGGACGAGTCGCTGAAGACCACGGTCGAGTACATCAAGACCCGCAAGCAGTTCGGCGTTGCGATCGGCTCGTTCCAGAGCCTCCAGCATCGCGCGTCCGACATGTTCGTCGCCGCCGAGCAGGCCCGCTCGATGTCGATGTTCGCGACCATGGCGGGCGATTTCGAGGACGCCAAGGAGCGCACGAACGCCATCGCCGCGGCCAAGGTGCAGATCGGCAAGTCGGCCAAGTTCGTCGGCCAGCAATCGATCCAGCTCCACGGCGGCATCGGCATGACCATGGAGGCCAGAATCGGCCACTACTTCAAGCGCCTCACCATGATCGAGAACAGCTTCGGCGACACCGACTACCACCAGCGCCGCGTCGCGGACGCGGGCGGGTTGATCTGATAGCTCCGCCGTCATTGCGAGCGAAGCGAAGCAATCCAGACTGTCTCCACGGCGACATCGCTGGCTTGCTTCGTCGCTTCGCTCCTCGCAATGACGGCGCCGTTGGCGCAGCGAGGCAATAACAAATGAAAAACACCCCGTTCGATCTCACCGGCAAGGTCGCCGTCGTCACCGGCTCCAGCCGCGGCATCGGCCGCTCGTCGGCCGAACTGCTCGCCAGGCTCGGCGCCAAGGTCGTGGTCTCCTCGCGCAAGGCGGATGCCTGCAAGGAGGTCGCCGACGGCATCAATGCGGCCGGCGGCGACGCCATCGTCATCCCCTGCAACATCGCGCGCAAGAACGAGGTCGAGGCGTTGATCGCGGGCGCGACCAAGCATTACGGCAAGATCGACATCCTCGTCTGCAACGCCGCGGTGAACCCGTATTACGGCCCGCTGCTCGACATCACAGACGAAGCCTTCGACAAGATCATGGGCTCGAACGTCAAGAGCAACATCTGGCTCTCCGCGCTGGCGATCCCGCAAATGGCCGAGCGCGGCAACGGCTCGGTGATCATCATCTCCTCGATCGGCGGCTTGCGCGGCTCCACCGTGATCGGCGCCTACGGCATCTCCAAGGCTGCCGATTTCGCGCTGTGCCGCTCGCTCGCCGGCGAATGGGGACCGAAGGGTGTCCGCGTCAACTGCATCGCCCCCGGCCTCGTCAAGACTGATTTCGCCCGCGCGCTGTGGGAGGACGAAGCCAATTTGAAGCGCCGCACCGCCACCACCCCGCTCCGCCGCATCGGCGAACCCGACGAGATCGCCGGGGCCGTCGCCTATCTCGCTTCCGACGCCTCGAGCTTCATGACCGGCCAGACCATCGTCATCGACGGCGGCGTGACGACGGCGGCGGTCTAAAACATGACGGGATGAGGGTTGATCGATGCAGCGGCGGAGGTGCACTCCCTCTCCCGCAAGCGGCAGAGGTGAACGACCCGCGGCAATCGATACGAGCTGGAGCCATTCAGCCTTGGAGCGCTTTCGAGCGAAGCGGATACAGGCTCGCGTCGAGAGAACGCGACAAAGCAAGAATCCAGAGCCTCGTTCCGATTGTAGCGGAACGGGCAGGGCTCCAGCCGCAGGGGGCCTCTATCAACGGCGCGTGCCGTCTCGCGCGGCCAGTATACTTTCCATGACGCGGACGACGATCAAGGCCGATCGTTCATCGAGATGCACGCCGTCGGCCCAGCGCAGTTCGCCCATCGGCGGCTCGACCCGCAGCCAAAGCGCGCGATCCGGGAAGGCTTCGCTGGCGATCTCCCGTGTCGTTCGAACCAGGCGCGTGTCCTCGATCTCCGGTGCGAAGGGGACGTGCATGAGGAAGACCTGGCTGCCGCGCCGTTGCAGATCGTCGATGACTCGTCGGATGCGGACCGCATTCGCGCGTGCCGGCGCGGTCGGATCACCGTCGTTCATCTGCTCCCGCGCGCGGTCGAGATAGATCTTGCTGTCGAATGTATCAGGTGGCTGGCTGAGCAGGCGATCGTGCCCGGCGCGGGCCTGGACGGCATCGCGGGCGGCGTGATTCCAGGTTTCATAGGCCGCGACCGCCGTTCGCACCGGACGTAGCAGCAGCGCGTCCGCGCGCGCGCCGCCTGAGAATGCCTCGGTCAGCGCGCGGTCGGCCTCGCGCGAAAGGATGTTCGTCTCGATCAGGACGACCCTGGGCAGGCTTGCCTGCCCGGCGACGATCTCGAGCCCGGTCACCGGCGAGCCTCCGGCCAGCGCCAGATTGCGGACGCGGGGCAGCGAGAAATACTCCTCCTTGAGACGCCACGTCACCGAGCTGCCGACCAGCACGATGTCAGGCGTGGGCTCCCGCACGTAGCGGGTGAGGGTGACGAGGCTGCCGTCGCGGGTGATGACGGCCGGCTGTTGCAGCGCCGAGCCGAAGCGCGCGGTGGCGAGGCCGCAGGCGAGCAGCAGCGCCGCCGCGACGCAAGCACACTTGACCATCCACGAAAGCGTCGGTTCCTGCCGCATGTCAGAACTGGAAGTAGATGAACGCGCTGTCGGGCCCCGCCTCGAGGTAAGCGAGCGCCGCGAGCGCACCATAGAGATATGGCTCCCATCGCCGCAACCGGCCGTCGACGAGCGCGCCGATGCCGATATGCTGGATGATCACCGGCAAGGCGTAGAGCAGGGCAAGGTTGGTGAACAGTTTTGGCGGATTGGGGGCGTCGGTCGCGATGAACATCCCCTGGAGGTAGCCGAGCGCGTGATCGAAATTCGGCAGCTTGAAGAAGATCCAGAGCATCGTGACGCAGAAGAAGACGATTCCCATCCGGATCACGCGCACCGCAGGGCTTTGGTTGCCGATAAGCTTCAGGAACGGCCGCTCGATCACGAGCAGCAGCCCGTGCGCCATGCCCCACAGCGCGTAGCTCAGGCTCGCGCCATGCCAGAGCCCGCCCAGCGTCATCACGATCATCAGGTTGAGATAGGTGCGCCCCACGCCATGCCGGTTGCCGCCGAGGGGAATGTACAGATAGGTCCTGAGCCAGGTCGACAGGGAGATATGCCAGCGCGTCCAGAACTCCGAGAACGATGTCGAGATGTAGGGCAGGTTGAAGTTCACGGGCAGGCGGTAGCCGAACAAGAGACCGAGGCCGAGCGCGATCGCGGAGTAGCCGAAGAAGTCGGCGTAAATCTGGTAGCTGTAGAGGAATACGAGCAGCCAGCGGTCCTGCGTGCGCAGCGTCTCGTAGAGAGGGAAGTCCATGTAGGACGTCATCTCGTTGAGATTGTTCGCCACATACAGCTTGAAGAAGTAGCCGACGAGAATCCATTTCGCGGCCTCGACGAAGGCGACGTCGTTGATCCGCTTGGGCACGATCTGCGGCATGAACTGGGCCGCGCGCGTGATCGGTCCGGACACCAGCTGCGGGAAGAAGATGATGTAGAGGAAGACGTCGCGCAGGGGCACGGTGCGCTTCTCGCGCGTCAGATCGACCAGCAGGCTGATGTTGTGGAACACGAAGAACGAGATGCCGATCGGCAGCGGCAGCCGCAGCAGGAAATCGAGCGGCGCGACGCCGGTCAGAGCGGCGGCACCGGCATCGACGAACAGGAGCTTGTACTTGAAGAACGCCAGCAGGCCGAGATTGAAGACGATGCCGGCCGGCATCCAGACGGTTCGGTTCTCGAACGCGAGCACCAGGCAGATATGCGTTCCGAGCACCGCGACGAGCAGCAGCGGCAGGAGTTCGGGTTGGCCGAAGCCGTAGAAGAACACGCTGGCGGCCACGAGCAGCTGCACCTGGAAACGGCGCAAAGGCGGCAGGTAATAGGCGCCGAACACGACGGCGACGAAGACGCCGAACTGATACGAAGTAAACGTCATGCCGCCCCGTCTTGCCCGGCGAGGCATGTAGCATTTCGGCGGCGTTGGTCCTAGTCTGGTGTTCCTGACTCTCCGCTTGAGGGGGAGGGGCGTCCGCGCGGAGCGCGGGGCGGGGTGAGGCCACAACGGTAGTCTCACCGGATCGACGAAGCGCTGCGCGCACACGACAGGGGGATCACTCGGGGAGGGTCTGTCACCCCACCCCGTCTCACATTCCGCTGCGCTCCATGCGAGCCGACCCTCCCCCTCCGGGGAGGGTTAAGAGGCAGTCCGCCTTGACCTGTCGAACGCAATCCCGTTTTCTCTGCCCGACATAACGACCTTTCCGGAAACACGCCAAGGGACCCTGCCATGTCTTTCGTCCTCGCCATCGACCAGGGCACCACCTCCTCGCGCGCCATCGTGTTTCGCGGCGACATTTCCATCGCGGCGAAGGCGCAAGCCGAGTTCCCGCAGCATTTCCCCGCTTCGGGCTGGGTCGAGCACGAGCCCGAGGACATCTGGACCTCGACCGTGATGGTCTGCCGGGAGGCCATCGCGCAGGCCGGCATCGGCGCAAAGGACATCGCCGCGATCGGCATCACCAATCAGCGCGAGACCACCGTGGTGTGGGACCGCGCCACCGGCCAGGCCGTGCACCGCGCCATCGTCTGGCAGGACCGCCGCACCGCCGACATCTGCGCCAGGCTGAAAGCCGACGGCCGCGAGCCCGTGATCTCGCAGAAGACCGGCCTGATCATCGATCCCTATTTCTCCGGAACGAAAGTCGCATGGATCCTCGACCACGTGCCCGGCGCCCGCGCGCGCGCCGCGCGCGGCGAATTGATGTTCGGCACCGTCGATTGCTACCTGCTCTGGCGCCTCACCGGCGGCAAGGTGCACGCCACCGACGCCACCAATGCCTCGCGCACGCTGCTGTTCAACATCCACACCGGCCAGTGGGACGACGAGCTGCTGGAGATCATCGGCGTGCCGCGCTCGATGCTGCCCGAGGTGAAGGATTCCTCCGCGCGCTTCGGCGAGAGCACGCCCGACCTGTTCGGCGGCCCGATCGCCATCTCCGGCATCGCCGGCGACCAGCAGGCCGCCACCATCGGCCAGGCCTGCTTCCGCCCGGGCATGATGAAGTCCACCTACGGCACCGGCTGCTTCGCGTTGCTCAACACCGGCACCACGCCGGTCGTGTCGAAGAACAAGCTGCTCACCACCGTCGCCTATCAGCTCGACGGCAAGCGCACCTACGCGCTGGAAGGCTCGATCTTCGTGGCAGGATCGGCGGTGCAATGGCTGCGCGACGGCCTCGGCATCATCAAGCACGCCGCCGAGACCGGACCTCTCGCCGACCAGTCCGATTCCATGCAGAGCGTCTATCTCGTCCCGGCCTTCGTCGGCATGGGCGCGCCCTATTGGAATCCGCGCGTGCGCGGCGCGCTGTTCGGCCTCACCCGCAACACCGGCCCCGCCGAGCTCGCCCATGCCGCGCTGGAAAGCGTCTGCTACCAGACCTACGACCTCTGGGCCGCGATGCGCGCGGACTGGCCGAGCTCGGAAACCGCCAGCGTCGTGCTCCGCGTCGACGGCGGCATGACCGCCTCCGACTGGACCATGCAGCGCCTCGCCGATCTGCTCGATGCGCCGGTCGATCGCCCCGTCATCCAGGAAACCACGGCGTTGGGCGCCGCCTATCTCGCCGGCCTCAATGCCGGCGTCTATCCCGAGCCGACCAGGTTCGCCGACAACTGGCGCCTCGAGCACCGCTTCAAGCCGAACATGAGCAAGGCGACGAGGGAGCGGAAGCTCGCGGGCTGGGCGAGGGCGGTGAAAGGCGTGCTGGCGAGCGACGAGGGGGAGGGGTAGGGGCAAATGTCGTAGCCAGGATGGAGCGCAGCGCAATCCGGGACCGCTGTCGCGATGCGCGCGCAACTGCCTCCGTCGTCATTGCGAGGAGCTCTTGCGACGAAGCAATCCAGACTACCTCCGCGGAAAGACTCTGGATTGCTTCGCTTCGCTCGCAATGACGGAGTGTGGCGCCGCTGTCGTTTCTTACGGCGTCGCCCACTTTCTCATTGCGAAAGGAAGCAACGGACCATGATCCTCCCCGACGGCTATTCCGACGTCCCCGCCGGCAAGATCGCCGCAATCGTCACTCATCTGGAGATGACCGCGCCCCCTCCGCGCCGCGACGATCCCCCCGGCACCTGGACCCTGCGCAAGGTCGATAGGCCCGCGCTTCCCTGGTACCGCGACATCTTCCGCCGCGTCGGCGAGGACTGGCTGTGGTTCTCGCGCGCCCGCATGACTGACGCCGAGCTCGCTGCGATCATCCACGCGCCTGGAATCGAGGTCTACGCCCTCGTCCTCGACGGTCGCGACGAAGGCCTGCTGGAGCTGGACTTCCGCCAGCCCGGCCAGTGCGAGCTGACCTATTTCGGCGTCACCGCCCCCTTGATCGGCACCGGCGCCGCCCGCTTCCTGATGAACCGCGCGCTGGAGATTGCGTGGTCACGCGACGTCCGCCGCGTCTGGGTCCACACCTGCACGCTCGACCATCCTTCCGCCGTCGCGTTCTATCAGCGCTCCGGCTTCCGCGCGTTCCGCCGCCAGATCGAGATCGCCGACGACCCGCGCCTCGACGGCACCGTGCCGCGGGACGCGGCGCGGCATGTGCCGATCATCGAGTGATGTGCGTCTCTCTTTCCGCCGTCATTGCGAGGAGCTCTTGCGACGAAGCAATCCAGGCTGTCTCTGCGGAAAGATTCTGGATCGCTTCGCGGAGCCTGTCATCGGTCCCGCACCTGCGCGGACCCGCTGGCTCGCAATGACACGTGAGGTGCCGTCCTCCTTCCGCCGATCCGATGCGCGGTGCGGCCAAACTTCAGGATCAGTCCGCGTGGTGCCTTTAAGCCATTCCCAATCAACTATCGAAATGCACCGCATTGGTGTTGGCGCCGCAGACCAGAACCGCGACGCGCTCGGTGGGTGAGGGACGATAGCGGCCGGAGAGCACCGCGGCGAAGGCGGCTGCGCCGCCGGGTTCGGCCACGAGGCGCAAGTGCGACCACAGCGCGGCCTGGGCCTGCCGGATCGCATCGTCGCTGACCAGAACGACGCGCTCGACATGGGCGCGCGCGAGCGGAAACATCAGTCCTCCGACGCGCCGCGGCGCAAGGCTGTCGGCGGCGAGACCGCCGGCCGGCGCATCGACCGGCGCGCCGGCCTCGAACGCGGCGTGCAGGGTTGGCGATTGCTCCGGCTCGACCGCGACGATGCGTGTCCTGCCGGCGTACCACGCCGCAATGCCGCCGATCAGCCCGCCGCCGCCGACCGCCACCAGCAGCGTGTCGATGCGGGGCGCGTCCTGCTCCAGCTCCAACCCGACGCTGCCCTGGCCGAGCAGGGTTTCGGCCTGATCGTAGGCATGGACGGCCAGCGCACCGGTCTGCGCGACGTGCGCCTCGCTCGCGGCGAGCGCATCGGCGTAGCGGCTGCCCGCGATCACGAGCTTTGCGCCGTAGGTCCTGATCCGCTCGGCCTTGGCCGGCGAGGTGATGTCGGGCACGAAGATCGTGGCGGGAATGCCGAGTCGCTGCGCCGCATAGGCGACAGCCGCGCCGTGATTGCCGCCGGATGCGGCGACGACACCGGCCTGCGGCACCTGCCGCAGCAGCAGGTTGGCGAAGGCGCCGCGCGCCTTGAACGATCCGGAATGCTGCAGCATCTCGAGCTTGAAAGTGACGGGTGCGGCCGGCAGGCCGAAATCGGAGAGATCGGCCCGAAGCAGCGGCGTGCGCCTGATATGCGGACGGATGAGGGCTTCGGTCGCCGCAATCCGCTCCCGCGTGATGTCCATTGTCGCTGTCATGATGCCGTCCAGGATACCGCAAGGAAACGTTGACATCAATTAGGTAATTAGCAAAATGGCTAAATGAAATTTGCCGTTGCCTTGCGCGCGCTCGCCAACGAACGCCGCCTGCAGATCCTGGAATGGCTGCGGGATCCGCGGAAGCATTTTCGCGAGCAGGCCGATGGCGACCTGGTCGAGGACGGCGTTTGCGGCTTGCTGATTGCCGAAAAGCTGGGCGTCAGCGCCCCGACGGTGAGCGAGCATATGCGGGTGCTGACATCAGCCAAGCTGGTGCGCGCCAAGCGGATCAAGCAGTGGACGATGTACAAGCGCAACGAGACCGCCATCGCAGCCATCAAGCGCTCGATCCAGGACGGCCTTTGAGCGTGTCGCGCGTCAGGCCGTCGCGCGTCGTTGCAGCCGGTGCAATGCTCCATTTCCGAGATTCTTGTTGCGCCGCGACGAGCTGGTCGTGGAGACTGATCGGCCTGCCTCGTCCAACGACTGAGAAGAGCGAGAACCATGTTCCTGATCGGCCAATATGATTCCCCCTTCGTCCGCCGCGTCGCGATCGCGCTGAAGCTTTACGGCATCTCCTTCGAGCACAGGCCGTGGTCGACCTTCGGCGATGCCGACAAGATCGCGCCCTATAACCCGCTGCGCCGCGTGCCGACGCTGGTGCTCGACGACGGCGAGGCGCTGATCGAGAGCACGATCATCCTCGATTATCTCGACGAGCTCGTTGGTCCCGACCAGGCGATGCTGCCGCGCGGCGGCGCCGATCGACGCAGACACTTGCGCATCTGCGCGCTCGCCTCCGGCCTCGGCGACAAGGCGGTGAGCCTGCTCTACGAGCGCGTGCTGCGGAAGGAGCAGCTCGCGCTGTGGGTCGAGCGGTGTCAGGCGCAGATCGCGGATGTGCTCGCGGTGCTGGAAGCCGAGCGCGCGGGGGTGACGACGCCGTATTGGCTGGGCGGCCGCATCGGCCATGCCGACGTCGCGGTCGCCTGCGTCGTCCGCTTCACCCGCGAGGCGCATCCGCAGCTGTTCGACGCGGCACGTTATCCCGCGCTTGCGGCACATGCCGAACGTTGCGAGGCATTGGCCCCGTTCCAGGAGATCGTGCAGCCGCTGGCGCCGCCGAAGGGATGAGGGCTCTTACCCTCCCCTGGGTCGATCGCGCGAAGCGCGAGCGGGTGGGGTGATCTCTCCACACGGGCAGCGCTCCGCGGAGAGACCGTCACCCCACCTCGGTCCGCATTCCGCTTCGCTGCACACGAACCGTTCCTCCCCCTCCAGGGGAGGATGGGCATCGTGCATGTGGGAGGGTACATCCGCCGCCTTTGTGTCACCGCGTGTGGCAGCCCGATGATGCAATACTACCCCTGTTTTGCCCGACGCCGCAACGCGTTTTTCGGCAAGGCCGAAATTGTCCGGCCTTTTCAACCCCATCGCTACTGTGCATGGGGTTGTTTTCGAGCTTTGAGTTTCGGCGCGCCTATCCCACCCCGGCGCGCTTCTTCTGCCAGACGAGGTGCACCGCGCAGGTGCAGCCCGGCGGATGCGAGGCGAGGTCGTTTGACGGCTCGTCATTCGCAGGCGTTGCCGCGAAGGCCTTGTCCTGTTGCGAGGGGATGTAGTTCAGCACCGGGGCCAGCCAGCGCTCGGCTTCCGCAATGCTCATGCCCTTGCGCGCGGCGTAGTCCTCGACCTGGTCGCGCTCGATCTTGCCGACGCCGAAATAATAGCTCTCGGGGCTGGCGAAATAGAGCCCGGAGACGGACGAGCCCGGCCACATCGCAAAGCTCTCGGTCAGCTTCACGCCGGCCGTGGTCTCGGCATCGAGCAGCTCGAACAGCGTTGCCTTCTCGGTGTGATCAGGCTGCGCGGGATAGCCGGGCGCGGGGCGGATGCCTTGGTACTTCTCCAGGATCAGCTCTTCGCTCGAGAGCGCCTCGTCCGGCGCGTAGGCCCAGAACTCGCGGCGCACGCGGGCATGCATGCGTTCGGCGAACGCCTCGGCGAGGCGGTCGGCGAGCGCCTTGCACAGGATCGAGGAATAGTCGTCATTGGCGCTTCTGAAGCGGTCGGCCACGGCATCCTCGCCGATCCCGGCCGTGACGACGAAGCCGCCGATATAGTCGGGAATGCCGGCGGGCGCGATGAAGTCGGAGAGCGCGGCGTTGAAGCGGCCCTCGCGCTTCTCCAACTGCTGGCGCAGCGTGTGCAGCGTCGCAATCGGCCTGGTCCGGCTCTCGTCGGCATAGAGCACGATGTCGTCGCCTTGCGCATTGGCCGGCCAGAAGCCGATCGTCGCACGCGCCCGGAACCATTTCTCCCTGACGATGGTGTCGAGCATCTTGCGCGCATCGTCATAGAGCGAGCGCGCGACCTCGCCGACCTTGGCGTCATCGAGGATGGCGGGGAAGCGTCCCGCGAGCTCCCAGGTCTGGAAGAACGGCGTCCAGTCGATATACGGCACGAGCTCGGCGAGATCGTACTCGTCGAAGCTCCTGATGCCGAGGAAGGTCGGCTTCACCGGCTTGCTCTTGGCGAAGTCGACCGGCACCCGGTTGGCGCGGGCGTCGGCCAGCTTCAGACGCTTCTTGTCGGCCTGCGCGCGCAGATGCGCTTCCGAGATCTTGGCGTATTCGGCGCGCACCTCGGCGGCATAGGCCTCGCGCTTCTCCGGCGAGAGCAGCGCGGAGGCAACGCCGACGGCGCGGCTGGCGTCGTTGACGTGCACGACCGGTCCGGCGCGATAGCTCGGGTCGATCTTGACGGCGGTATGCACGCGGCTGGTGGTGGCGCCGCCGATCAGGAGCGGCAGCTTCAGGCCCTCGCGCTGCAGCTCGCCGGCGAAGAACGCCATCTCGTCCAGCGAGGGCGTGATCAGGCCCGACAGCCCGACGATGTCGGCCTTCTCTGCCTTCACGGTCTCGACGATCTTTGCCGCGGGCACCATCACGCCGAGGTCGATGACCTCGAAATTGTTGCACTGGAGCACGATGCCGACGATGTTCTTGCCGATGTCGTGGACGTCGCCCTTGACCGTCGCGAGCACGATCTTGCCCGCGGACGAGGAGCCCTCCGTGCCGATGCCGTTCGCGAGGTTGCGCGCCTTCTCCTCCTCCATGAACGGCATGAGGTAAGCGACCGCCTGCTTCATGACACGGGCGGACTTCACCACCTGCGGCAGGAACATCTTGCCGTCGCCGAAGAGATCGCCGACGACGTTCATGCCGGCCATCAGCGGTCCCTCGATCACGTCGAGCGGGCGCGAGGACTTCTTGCGGGCTTCCTCGGTGTCCTGCTCGATGAACTCGGTGATGCCGTGCACCAGCGAATGCGACAGCCGCTTCTCCACCGGCCATTCGCGCCAGGCGAGATCTGCTTCCTTGCTTTCCGTCTTCTTGCCGCGGAATTTCTCCGCGAGCGCGAGCAGGCGCTCGGATGCGCCGGGATCGCGGTTGAGGACGACGTCCTCGCAGGTCTGCCGCAGCTCGGGGTCGATGTCGTCATAGACGATCATCTGCCCGGCATTGACGATGCCCATGTCCATGCCGGCCTTGATGGCGTGATACAGGAACACCGAGTGCATGGCCTCGCGCACCGGCTCGTTGCCGCGGAACGAGAACGACAGGTTCGAGACGCCGCCGGAGACATGCGCGCCCGGCAGGTTCTGCCGGATCCAGCGTGTGGCCTCGATGAAGTCGACGCCGTAATTGTTGTGCTCCTCGATGCCGGTCGCGATCGCGAAGATGTTGGGATCGAAGATGATGTCCTCGGGCGGGAAGCCGACCTTGTTCACCAGGATGTCGTAGGCGCGCTTGCAGATCTCGGTCTTGCGCGCGAACGTGTCGGCCTGGCCGACCTCGTCGAACGCCATCACCACGACCGCGGCGCCGTGGCGCCGGGCGATCTTGGCCTCAAGGATGAACTTCTCCTCGCCTTCCTTCATCGAGATCGAGTTGACGACCGGTTTGCCCTGCACGCATTTCAGGCCGGCCTCGATCACGGAGAATTTGGAGGAATCGACCATGACGGGGACGCGGGCGATGTCGGGCTCGGCGGCCACGAGGTTGAGGAAGGTCACCATCGCCGCTTCCGAGTCGAGCAGCCCCTCGTCCATGTTGACGTCGATGATCTGCGCGCCGTTCTCGACTTGTTCGCGCGCGACCTGCAGCGCGGCGGTGTAATCGCCTGATGTGATCAGCTTGCGGAAGCGGGCCGAGCCGGTGACGTTGGTGCGCTCGCCGACATTGACGAAAGGGATCGCATCCGTCAGCACGAAGGGCTCGAGGCCGGAGAGCCGCAGGCGTGGCTCGATTTCCGGCACCATGCGCGGCTTGTGCGGGGCGACCGCAGCCGCGATCGCCGCGATATGGTCCGGGGTGGTGCCGCAGCAGCCGCCGACGATATTGACGAGGCCGTCGCAGGCGAACTCGGCGATCAGGCGCGCCATATATTCGGGCGTCTCGTCATACTGGCCGAACTCGTTGGGCAGGCCGGCGTTCGGATAGGCGCACACCAGCGTGTCGGCGACACGGCCGATGTCGGCAATATGGGCACGCAGGTCCTCGGCGCCGAGCGCGCAGTTGAAGCCGATGGTGATGGGCTTGGCGTGCCGCACCGAATTCCAGAACGCCTCCGGCATCTGGCCCGAGAGCAGGCGGCCGGACTTGTCGGTGATGGTGCCGGAGACCATCACAGGCATGTCGATGCCGAGCTCCTCGGTGATCTCGGCGATCGCATAGAGCGCCGCCTTGGCGTTGAGCGTATCGAAGATGGTCTCGACCAGCAGCAGATCGACGCCGCCGTCGATCAGGCCGCGGATCTGCTCGCCATAGGATTTGCGTAGGTCGTCGAAGGTGACGGCGCGATAGCCGGGATTGGAAACGTCGGGCGAGATCGATGCGGTGCGGTTGGTGGGCCCGATGGCACCGGCGACGAAGCGCGGCTTGCCGTCTTCCGCCTCGACGCGCCGCGCGGCATTGCCGGCGAGGCGGGCGCCTTCGCGCGCCATCTCGTAGACGATGTCGGTGAGATCGTAATCGGCCTGCGCGATCGAGGTCGTGGAGAAGGTGTTGGTCGCGACGATGTCGGCGCCGGCACGCAGATAGGCGGCGTGGATGTCCTCGATCGCCTGCGGCTGGGTCAGGATCAACAGGTCGTTGTTGCCGCGGAGATCGCGGTGGAAGTTCTTGAAGCGCTCGCCGCGGAAGGCAGCTTCGTCAAGCTGGAGGTTCTGGATCATCGTGCCCATGGCGCCGTCGAGCACGAGAATGCGCTCGCGGGCGGCAGCGAGGAGGGCGGTTCGCTTGGGCGAAGTGGTTACGGTCATTTTTCTGTTACGCAGCCTTCTGGGCGCTCTTGGCGCGAATGCCGAGCAAATGGCTGATCGCGAACACGAGATCGGCGCGGTTCATGGTGTAGAAATGGAAGGTGTCGACGCCGTGCTTGGCGAGCTTCTGCACCTGGCCGGCCGCCACGGTCGCGGCCACCAGCTTGCGCGTCTCGGCGTCGTCGTCGAGGCCCTCGAACTTCGCGGCGAACCAGTCCGGCACGGTGGTGCCGGCGCGGGTGACGAAATTGCGTGCCTGCTTGAAGTTGTGCATGGGCATGATGCCCGGCACGATGGGGATGTCGATGCCGCGGGCGCGGACGCGGTCGAGATAGCGGAAGTAGAGGTCGTTATCGAAGAACACCTGCGTGATGGCACGGGTCGCGCCGGCATCGACCTTGGCCTTCAGCGTGTCGATGTCGGCGTCGAAGTCGCGCGCCTCGGGATGCTTCTCGGGATATGCGGAAACGGAGATTTCGATGTCGCCATGCCGCTTCTTGATTCCGGCGACGAGCTCGGCCGAGCTCTGGTAGCCGTCGGGATGGCTTGAATAGGGCGTGCCAATGCCGCCGACGGGATCACCGCGCAAGGCCACGATGTGGCGGACGCCGACCTCGTGATAGCGGTCGACGATCTCGTCGATCTCTCCGCGTGCGGCGCCGACGCAGGTCAGATGCGCGGCCGGCAGCAGCGCGGTCTCCTTGAGGATGCGGGCGATGGTGGAATGGGTGCGCTCGCGGGTGGAGCCGCCGGCGCCGTAGGTCACGGAGACGAATTTCGGCTCGAGCGGAGCCAGCCGGTTGATGGTCTCCCAGAGATTGCGCTCCATCTCCTCGGTCTTGGGCGGAAAGAATTCGAAGGAGATCGCAGGCCGCTTCAGGTGCCCGTTGGCTGTCACAGGCGTCGTCACGTCAGTCATGGCACCACTCACTCCATTCAGGCGGCGGCCGGGGTCTACCTTGGAGAGCCTAAGATACGGCAAAGGAAGAATCGCCGACAGCCCATCGAAGATGGGAAATTGCCCACTATGGCGTTATTTAAACGGTCTGAGTTGGTTGATGAAGCGGGAGTGGGAAGGGTGTTCGATAGCAGAGTAACTTAAATGCCCGAGATTTCGAGATCCTTGGCTTCTGGTTTCGAAGTGGGCAGAATAATCAGATTGCTTTTCTGAATCGATTGTCCCAACTGAGGTCTTCAGCATTGCTCGCAGGTTCATACACGTCAGGCCTGCGCAGGCTGCCCATTGCCGCCGCGCGGGCCTTCATTACGTTAACGCGCCATGATTCCGCTCTCAGTCCTCGACCTCTCGGTCGTCACCACCGGCACCAAGCCCGCTGCGGCGCTGCGCAACAGCATCGATCTGGCGCGCCATGTCGATGGGCTCGGCTATGTCCGCTACTGGCTGGCCGAGCATCACAACCTCGCCTCGGTCGCGAGCCCCGCGCCCGATGTCATGATCGGGCAGATCGCGGCGGTGACGAAGCACCTGCGCGTCGGCTCCGGCGGGGTCATGCTGCCCAACCACGCCCCGCTTGTGGTTGCCGAGCGCTTCAAGATGCTGGAGGCGCTGTTTCCCGGCCGGATCGATCTCGGTCTCGGTCGCGCCCCGGGCACCGATGGCGCCACGGCTTACGCGCTGCGCAGCCGGCTTGATCGCCGCGAGGGTGACGATTTCCTGGAGCGGCTGCACGAGTTGATCTTGTGGGAGACCCGCGAATTCCCGGCGGGCCATCCCTACAACACCGTCGTCGCGATGCCCGACGATACAAAACTGCCGCCGATCTGGCTGCTCGGCTCCAGCGACTATTCCTCCGAGCTGGCCGCCCAGGTCGGCATGGGCTTCGCCTTCGCCCATCATTTCGCGTCCCACGACGCGATCGATGCGATGGTGCATTACCGCAATCGTTTTCAGCCCTCAGCCTGGCGTGCGACTCCGCATGCCATTCTTGCGGTCGCCGTCATTGCGGCGGATACCGACGAGGAGGCAGAAAGACTCGCCTCTTCCTTCGACCTCAACCGCCTTCGTCGTGACCGCGGGCAGTATCTTCCCCTGCCCAGCGTGGAGGAGGCGATGGCCTATCCATATACGGATTCCGAGCGCGCCTCGATCCTGCGCAACCGCTCGCGCCTCTTCGTCGGCAGCCCTGCGACGGTGCAGAAGAAGCTACAGCCGCTGATTTTCGCAAGCAAGCCGGACGAGCTCATGGTGATCACGGCCGTGTATGACCATGAGGCGCGGAAGAAGTCCTACTCGCTGCTCGCGGAGGCCTTTGGGGCCGCCAAGAGCGCGGCTTAGAGGGGCTCCTCCCGCTCCGGACGCGACGCAGCTCCCCTTCGCCGGCGCGCTGCCGAGTCGAGGTCCATCGCTCTCCGGGGCTTGCGGCTTCTCGATCCCGGCTCGCGCTTCGCGCGTCCGGGACACGCAATCAGTCCTGCGTCTCGCTGAACGTCGCGCGGAACGGATGGCCCGGATACACGCCGACGATGCGGAATTCGCGCGAGAAGAATTTCAGCTCCTCGATCGCAAAAGCGAGGCCCTTGTCCTCGGGATGACCCTCGACGTCGGCGTAGAACTGCGTGGCGAAGAAATTGCCGTCGACCATGTAGCTTTCGAGCTTGGTCATGTTGACGCCGTTGGTGGCGAAACCGCCGAGCGCCTTGTAGAGCGCGGCCGGCAGATTGCGCACCCGGAAGACGAACGTCGTGACCAGCGGGCTGGAGCCTTGGGTGGCCCATTTCGGCTCGCGCGCCAGCACCACGAAGCGCGTGGTGTTGTGGGCTTCGTCCTCGATGTCCTCGGCGAGGATGTCGAGACCGTAGATCTTGGCGGCGAGGCGCGAGGCGATGGCGGCCACCGTCTTGTCCTTGCGCTCGGAGATGTCACGAGCGCTGCCGGCGGTGTCGGCGTGCACGATCGGCTTGATACCGAGCTTGCGGATGATGCGCCGGCACTGGCCGAGCGCATGCACATGGCTCTCGACGCTCCTGATGTCTTCGAGCTTGGTGCCCTTTACCGCCATCAGCTGATGCCGGACCGGCAAAAACCATTCGCCGATGATGTAGAGGCCGGAGGCCGGCAGGAGGTGGTGGATGTCCGCAACGCGGCCTGCGACCGAATTCTCGATCGGGATCATGCCGAGATCGGCCTCGCCCGACGAGATCGCCGACAGCGCGTCCTCGAAGGTGGCGCAGGGCATCGGCTCGGCCTCGGGATAGGCCTCCACGATGGCGATGTGGGAATTGGCTCCGGATTCGCCCTGGAATGCGATCTTCATCTTGCTCATGATCGGCCTTGTAACAGCGGCTCAGGAATTGGAAAGGATGCTGCGGGCGGTTTCCAGGTCCGCCGGCGTATCGACCCCGCGGGGGACGGTATCGACGATGGTGAAATCGATGCGCATTCCGGCCTCCAGCGCGCGGAGCTGCTCGAGCTTCTCCTGCAACTCCAGGGGAGACGGCGGAAGTGAGACGTAGCGCTCAAGCGCAGCACGGCGATAGGCATAGAGGCCGATATGGTGGTAACGCGGTCCGTCCCCCGTCGGTGCGGTCGCGCGGGTAAAATAGAGTGCGCGCATCCGCCTGCCGCCGACCGAGGTTCCGATGGCCTTCACCACACTCGGAGCAAGGTCCTCCTCCTCGGTGTGGATCTGCGAGGCCAGGGTCGCGATGTCCACGGCCGAGTCTTGCAGGGGGGGCAACACCTCGCGGATATTGTCGACCGTGATGGTTGGGAAATCCCCCTGGAGATTGACCACGATCTCCGCTTTGCCTTCGGGATCGAGCTTCTGCATCGCCTCGTGGATGCGATCGGAGCCTGAGGGGTGGTCGGTGCGGGTCATCACCGCCTCGCCGCCATGCGCGGTGACCACGGAGGCGATCTCCGCGGTGTCCGTTGCGACCGCGACCCGGCCGATTGCAGCGGCCTCTGCGCGGCGCAGCACATGCACGATCATCGGTAATCCCGCGATATCGGCGAGCGGCTTGCCGGGCAGGCGGGTAGCGGCCATGCGGGCCGGGATCAACACCAGGATGCGGGGATCGATCATCGGGTTAAGAGCCTGGAAACGGGGCGTTTTCCACGCAGGGAAATGGCGCGGGAACGGTCTGAAAGCCGGGTCGCTTATACGGGTTGCCAGACCCCGGGCAAACCGATATCTCAATGGCAAAACTCGGGGAAACAATCAGGAACGCTTGATTCTCCCGAGGCTCGTCCTGGCGGCCGCTTGAGCCGCTATTTCCTTCTTGCGGTGGGGCCTGGCCGGAAATGGACTCTTTCGAACTCAACAAGATTCTCGGTGCCGTGTTCGGCACCTGCCTCGTTCTGCTGGTGACGAGCTTCACCGCCCAGGCGCTGTTCTCGCCGAAGATGCCGGAAAAACCGGGTTTCGAGATCGCAGTGAAGCAGGAGGCCGGTCCCGGCAAGGAAGGCGGCGCAGCGGCCGCGCCGTCCGAGCCGATCGAGAAGCTGCTCCAGACCGCCTCCGTCGAGAAGGGCGCGGCCGCCGCCAAGAAGTGCGGCGCCTGCCACACCTTCGAGAAGGGCGGCCCGAATCGGGTTGGTCCGAACCTCTTCGGCGTTGTCGGCGAGCCCAAGGGCCAGGGCCATGGTGGCTTCAACTTCTCGGCTGCCATGAAGGCCAAGGGCGGCAACTGGACCTTCGACGACCTCAACAAGTTCCTCGCCAATCCCAAGGGCTTCATTCCCGGTACCGCGATGGGCTTTGCCGGCATTGCCAAGGATTCCGAGCGCGCCGATATCATTGCCTATCTGAACTCGATGTCGGAGCATCCTCAGCCGTTGCCTACGGCGTCGAAGTAGGGCGCGAAAAACCCATCTGGATGGCGGCCAGGCTGAAAAGCTTGGCCGTTTCCTTATCCACACCTCGCGGGACGTGATCGGGGCGTTTGGCCGCATCGGATCGGCCATCCGGCCCTCCAAGATGAGGAAAAAGCAACGCGTATTCGGTCGAAACCTCGCCTATATTCGGCACTTAAAGGAGTAGCCTCCTTCAAGACAGGGATGTTGATTTGGCCATTACCCGACGCGATCTCCTGCTCACCGGCACTGCTGCCGCAGCGCTTCCCGTCCTTGGTTCCGTCGCGGGCGTTCCCGCCATCGGCCCAGCGCACGCCCAATCTCCCAGTGAGCTTCCCTGGCGCCACGCGCTGTCGCTATTTGGCAAGGTCAAGTACCCCGCCGACTTCAAGCGCTTCGACTACGTCAATCCGGACGCCCCCAAGGGCGGCATCGCGCGCCAGATCGCGGTTGGCACGTTCGATAATTTCAACATCGTGGTCTCGGGTGTGAAGGGGCAGGTCGCCGGTGCCGTTGCCTTCATCTATGAATCCCTCATGACACCCTCGCTTGACGAGGTCTCGACCGAATACGGCGCATTGGCCGAAGCCGTCAGCCATCCGGACGACTTCTCCTTCGTCATCTATCGCTTGCGGCCGCAGGCCAAGTGGCACGACGGCAAACCAGTTACTGCAGAGGACGTGATCTTCTCGCTCGAATCCTTCAAGAAGCATCATCCGATGTACTCGGCCTATTACAGCCATGTGGTGAAGGCCGAGAAGGTCGGTGAACGGGACGTCAAGTTCATCTTCGATGCCCCTGGCAACCGCGAACTGCCGCAGATCGTCGGGCAGCTCACCGTCTTGCCGAAGCATTGGTGGGAAGGGACGGACGCACAGGGACGCAAACGCGACGTCTCCGCCACCACGCTGGAAGTGCCGCTCGGTTCAGGTCCCTACAGGGTCAAGGAGTTCGTCGCGGGACGATCGATCGCACTGGAGCGCGTCAAGGATTATTGGGGCCGCGACCTTCCTGCGAATGTTGGCCGCAACAATTTCGACGAGCTGCGCTACGAATATTTCCGAGACGCCACCGTCGCGATCGAGGCGTTCAAGGCCGACCAGGTCGATTGGCGCACCGAGAACAGCGCGAAGAACTGGGCAACCGCCTACGACTTCCCGGCCGTGACGGATAAGCGGGTGATCCTCGAGGAATTCGTCAATCGCAGCTCGGGCGTGATGCAGGCCTTCGTGCCGAACCTGCGCCGCGCCAAGTTCAGCGACCCGCGCGTGCGCCGTGCGCTCAACTACGCGTTCGACTTCGAGGAGATGAACAAGCAGATCTTCTACGGCCAGTACAAGCGCATCAGCAGCTATTTCGATGGCATCGAAGACCTGATGGCAACCGGGCTGCCGCAAGGGAAGGAGCTCGAGATCCTCGAGACGGTCCGCGCTCAGGTCCCGCCCGAAGTCTTCACCACGGCGTATACCAATCCCGTCGGCGGCAGTCCGGAAGCGGTGCGCGAGAATCTTCGCGAGGCGCTGCGCCTGTTCAAAGAGGCTGGCTACGAGGTGCGGGAGCGCAAGCTGGTCGACGTCAAGACCGGCACCCAGTTTTCGCTGGAACTGCTGAATTCGGATCCGAGCTTCGAGCGGATCACGCTGTTCTACAAGCCTTCGCTGGAGCGACTCGGCATTGCCGTGAGCGTGCGGACGATCGATCCGACCCAATACGAGAACAGGACGCGCGAGTGGGATTTCGACATCGTCACCAATTCATGGGGCGAGTCGCAGTCGCCGGGCAATGAGCAGCGCGAGTTCTGGTCGTCCAAGACGGCCGACATCCCCGGCTCGCGCAACATTGCCGGTATCAAGAATCCGGCGATCGACAAGCTGATCGAGCGGGTGATCTATGCCACCGATCGCGATGATCTCGTCGCCGCGACCAAGGCGCTCGATCGCGTGCTGCTGTGGAATCACTACGTCGTACCGCAATGGACCTATAACAAGGTGCGCACCGCGCGCTGGGATCGCTTCGGCCGTCCGGCGGAATTGCCACGATACGGTCAGTCCGGCTTCCCGTTCATCTGGTGGTACGACGCAGACAAGGCGGCACGGATCGTAAAGAAGTCGTGAAGGATGTTTCCCGCATGACGCAGATGTCACGCCGCCATGTGCTGGCCCTGGGCGTTGGCGGCACCCTCGGGGCGTCCATTGGTGCGCCGTTGCGCAGCGCGCGTGCATCGGAAACCGCGACCGAGACGCACGGCATCTCGGCGTTCGGGGATCTCAAATATCCCGCCGATTTCCGCCATTTCGACTACGTCAATCCGGCGGCGCCTAAAGGCGGGACGTTCTCGCTGATCCCCTCCGTGCGCGCCTACAACCAGTCCTACCAGACTTTCAATTCGCTGAACGCCTTCATTCTGAAGGGCGACGGCGCGCAAGGCATGGACATGACGTTTTCGCCGCTGATGCTGCGCGCAAGCGACGAGCCGGACGCGATGTACGGTCTTGCCGCCAAGTCCGTGCAGATATCGCCGGATAAGCTGGTCTATCGCTATACGATGCGGCCGGAGGCGAAATTCCACGATGGCACGAAGCTCACTGCGCATGATGCGGCGTTTTCGCTGACGACTTTGAAGGCCAAGGGCCACCCTCTGATCATCGTGCAGATGCGTGACTTCGTGAGCGCGGAAGCCATCGATGATGCGACGCTCGTCGTCACCTTTGCCAAGGGACGCGCCCGCGACGTTCCACTCTATGTTGCCGGGCTGCCGATCTTTTCGAAAGCGTACTATGCGTCCCGGCCGTTCGATGAATCGACGCTGGATATTCCGCTCGGCTCCGGTCCGTACAAGGTCGGCAGGTTCGAGGTCAATCGCTACATCGAGTTCGAGCGCGTGAAGGACTGGTGGGCCGCCGATCTGCCGCCTTGCCGCGGAAGCTACAATTTCGACGTCGTGCGCTACGAGTTCTATCGCGACCGCGATGTCGCCTTTGAAGGCTTCACCGGCAAGAGCTATCTCTATCGCGAGGAGTTCACCTCGCGCCTCTGGGCGACACGCTATGATTTCCCGGCCGTGAAGGATGGCCGCGTCAAGATGGAGGTCGTGCCCGACGATACGCCGTCCGGTGCGCAAGGTTGGTTCATCAATACAAGGCGCGAGAAATTCAAGGACCCGCGCGTGCGCGAGGCCTTGATCAACGCTTTCGATTTCGAGTGGACCAACAAGACGATCATGTACGGCGCCTATGCCCGCACGGTGTCGCCTTTCCAGAACTCGGACCTCATGGCGGGCGATGCGCCGCCTTCGCCGGAAGAGCTGAAGCTGCTCGAGCCGTTTCGCGGCAAGGTTCCGGACGACGTCTTCACGGCACCGTTCACGCCGCCGGTCACGGACGGATCCGGGCAGGACCGGAGCCTGCTGCGCAAGGCGCAGCAATTGCTGACCGAGGCCGGTGTGGCGATCAAGGACGGCAAACGGATACTGCCGAACGGCGAGGTGTTCAGGATCGAGTTCCTGTTGGACGAGCCCTCCTTCCAGCCGCACCATGCACCCTACATCAAGAATCTCGCGACGCTCGGCATCGAAGCCAATGTGCGCCTCGTCGACGCGGTACAATACCGGGCGCGTCAGGATGATTTCGATTTCGACATGACGATCCAGCGCTTCAGCATGTCGGCGACGCCGGGAGACGCCATGCGCTCGTTCTTCTCGTCTCAGGTTGCGAATACCAAGGGCTCTTACAATTTGGCGGGCATCGCCAATCCGGCGATCGACGCCATGATCGAGAAGATCATGGCGGCTGACAGCCGCGAGGAACTGACCGTCGCCTGCCGCGCTTTCGATCGCCTGTTCCGCGCCGGCCGCTATTGGGTGCCGCAATGGTATAACAAGACGCACCGGCTGGCTTATTGGGATCAGTTTGGTCATCCGCCGAAGCTGCCGCGCTATGCCAACGGCGTCGGTGCGCCCGATATCTGGTGGCATGAGCCTGCCAAGGCGGCCAAGCTCGAGCAGGCGAAATAGCCATGAGCGCCTATATCGCCCGCCGCATCCTCCTGATGATCCCGACGCTGCTGGGAATCCTCTTTGTGTCTTTCGTCGTTGTGCAGTTCGCGCCCGGAGGCCCGGTCGAGCGCGTCATCGCCCAGCTCTCGGGGGCCGACACCGGGGGCACCTCGCGCATTTCCGGCGGCAGCGATTTCGCGCAGCGCGCGCCGGGGCAGGTCGGCGCCGGAGGCGATGCCATCAACTCGAAATATCGCGGTGCGCAGGGCCTTGATCCTGATTTCATCAAGAAGCTGGAAGCGCAGTTCGGCTTCGACAAGCCGGCACCGGAACGCTTCGCGCTGATGGTCTGGAATTTCGCCCGTTTCGATTTCGGCAAGAGCTATTTTCGCGATGTCAGCGTGATCCAGCTCATCAAGGAGAAGCTGCCGGTCTCGATCTCGCTCGGGATCTGGCTGACGCTGATCACCTATCTGATCTCGATCCCGCTCGGCATCCGCAAGGCGATGAAGGACGGCACCCGCCTTGACACCTGGACCTCGACCGTTCTCGTGCTGGGCTATGCCATTCCGGGCTTTCTGTTTGCGATCCTTCTCATCATCCTGTTCGCCGGCGGCTCGTTCTTCAACTGGTTTCCGCTGCGCGGGCTGACGTCAGACGGGTGGTCGGACTTTCCCTGGTACTGGAAGATCGTCGATTACTTCTGGCATCTGACGCTGCCGCTGATCGCCATGGGTCTCGGCGCCTTCACCACCATGACGTTCCTGACCAAGAACTCGTTCCTGGACGAGATCCGCAAGCAATACGTCATGACCGCGCGCGCCAAGGGGTGCAGCGAGAACCGGGTGCTGTACGGCCATGTCTTCCGCAATGCGATGTTGATCGTGATCGCCGGCTTCCCCGGGACCTTCATCCACGCCTTCTTTTCCGGCTCGCTCCTGATCGAGACCATCTTCTCGCTGGACGGGCTGGGGCTGCTCAGCTTCGAGAGCGTGCTCAACCGCGACTATCCCGTGGTGTTCGGTACGCTTTACATCTTTTCGCTGGTCGGTCTCGTGATCAACCTGATCTCCGACCTGACCTATATGTGGATCGACCCCCGGATCGATTTCGAGGCGCGGGAGGTCTGATGACGCTGGCCGCCCCAAGGACGCCGATCGAAACCACGGCGAAATCGCCTCTGGGCGGTTCGGTGCCGATCACGCGCAAGCCGTTCGCGCCTTCGCCGCTCAACAGGCGACGGTGGCAGAACTTCAAGGCCAACCGGCGCGGCTACTGGTCGTTCTGGATTTTCATCAGCCTGTTCGTGATCTCGCTGTTCGCCGAGCTGATCGCCAATGATCGGCCCTTCCTGATCAAGTTCGATGGCCGGCTCTATTGGCCCGCCTTCGTGACCTATTCGGAGACGGCCTTCGGCGGTGACTTCGAAACCGCGGCCGACTATCGCGATCCCTATTTGCAGAAGCTCATCAAGGACAAGAACGGCACAATCGTCTGGCCCCTGATCCGCTATTCCTACGATACTCACAATCTCGACTTGCCGACGCCGGCACCGTCGCCGCCGACCTGGATGTTGACGGAGAAGCAGTGTCGGCCGGTGGTGGAGAAGAAGGGGCTGAAGAGCTGCCGCGACCTCGAATACAACTGGCTCGGCACCGACGATCAGGGCCGCGACGTGGTCGCGCGATTGATCTATGGCTTCCGCATCTCGGTGCTGTTCGGACTTTGTCTCACCATCGTCTCGTCCGTCATCGGCATCGCGGCGGGGGCGGTGCAGGGGTATTTCGGCGGCCGGGTTGACCTGATCTTCCAGCGCTTCATCGAGATCTGGACCGCGATCCCTTCGCTCTATCTTCTCTTGATCCTGTCCTCGGTGCTCGTGCCCGGCTTCTTCGTGCTGCTCGGCATCCTCCTGCTGTTCTCCTGGGTCTCGCTGGTCGGTCTGGTGCGGGCCGAGTTCCTGCGCGGGCGCAATTTCGAGTATATTCAGGCCGCGCGGGCGCTCGGCGTCTCGAACCCGGTCATCATGTTCCGCCACCTGCTGCCGAACGCGATGGTCGCGACCATGACGTTCCTGCCCTTCATCGTGTCCAGCTCGGTGATGACGCTGACGGCGCTCGATTTCCTGGGCTTCGGCCTGCCGCCGGGATCGCCTTCGCTCGGCGAATTGCTGTCGCAGGCCAAGTCCAATGTGCAGGCACCCTGGCTTGGCTTCTCCGGCTTCTTCTCGGTTGCGATCATGCTGTCGCTGTTGATCTTCATCGGCGAGGCCGTGCGCGACGCCTTTGATCCGCGCAAGACGTTCAGGTAGTCCGATGGACGCGATCAACCAGCCCCTGCTCAGCGTGCGCGACCTTTCCGTGGCCTTCCACCAGGGCGGCGCCACCACGCTCGCGGTCGACAAGGTCTCGTTCCAGATCAAGCGCGGCGAATGCGTCGCGCTGGTGGGTGAATCCGGTTCCGGCAAATCGGTCAGCGCGCTTTCGATCCTGAAGCTCTTGCCTTATCCGAATGCCTCGCATCCCTCAGGCAGCATCCGCTTCAAGGGGCAGGAGCTGATCGACCGCTCCGAGCAGCAGATGCGTGAGATCAGAGGCAGCGACATCTCCATCATCTTCCAGGAGCCGATGACCTCGCTCAATCCGCTGCACACGATCGAGGCGCAGATCGGCGAGATCATCCAGCTGCACAACCCCACCAGCAATGCACAGGCGCGCAAGCGGACGCTGGAATTGCTAACGCAGGTCGGTATCCCCGAGCCCGAGACGCGGCTGAAGAGCTATCCGCACCAGCTCTCCGGCGGCCAGCGCCAGCGCGTCATGATCGCGATGGCGCTCGCCAACGAGCCGGATCTGCTGATTGCGGACGAACCGACCACGGCGCTGGACGTCACCGTGCAAGCGCAGATCCTGGCGCTGCTCGCCGAGATCCGCTCGCGTCTCGGCATGAGCCTGCTCTTCATTACCCATGATCTCGGCATCGTGCGCCGCATCGCCGATACCGTCTGCGTCATGAAGGGGGGCGTGATCGTCGAGCAGGGACCGCTCGAGCAGGTCTTCAAGGCTCCCAAACATCCCTACACCCGCGACCTGCTCGCGGCGGAGCCGAAACCCGATCCGGCGCCGCCGCAACCGAACGCGCCGGTGGTGATGTCGGCCAATGATCTGAAAGTCTGGTTTCCGATCAAGCGCGGCCTGATGCGAAAGACCGTCGGCCACATCAAGGCGGTCGACGGCGTCAGCGTCGCCGTGCGCAAGGGTGAGACGCTCGGCGTGGTCGGCGAATCCGGCTCGGGCAAGACGACGCTGGGCCTCGCGCTCTTGCGGCTGATCTCCTCGGACGGCCGCATCGTCTTTCTGGGCAAGGACATCCAGGGCCTGCGCTTCAAGGAAATGCGGCCGTTCCGACGCGACATGCAGATCGTGTTCCAGGATCCGTTCGGCTCGCTCAGCCCGCGCATGTCGGTCGCCGACATCATCGCCGAAGGTCTCTCCGTGCATCAGCCGCAGCTGTCGCGCGAGGAGCGCGAGGTGCGCGTGGTCAAAGCGCTCGAGGACGTCGGGCTGCAGCCGGACACCCGCTATCGCTATCCGCACGAATTCTCCGGCGGCCAGCGTCAGCGCATCAGCATCGCGCGCGCGATCGTGCTCGAGCCTGATTTCGTCGTGCTGGACGAGCCGACCAGCGCGCTCGACATGCTGTTCCAGGCGCAAATGGTCGACCTGTTGCGCGAGCTCCAGCGCAAGCGCGAGCTCACCTACATGTTCATCTCGCACGATTTGCGCGTCGTCGCCTCGCTCGCCAGCCATCTCATCGTGATGCGCGGCGGCAAGGTGGTCGAGGAAGGCCAGGCTGCCGAGCTGTTCAAGAATCCGAAGACGGATTATACGCGTGCGCTGTTCGCCGCCGCGTTCCGGCTGGAGACGGCCGGGAACTGGGCGGCGGCGACGTAGCGCCCCGTCAGAGCCGTTTGATCGCGACGACCTCGCTGCCGGCCTGCCTGATCCGCGCGATCGCGGGCTCGATCGGCTCGATGACCGTCGCCATATGATAGGCATTGGCATGAACCATGGTGCTGCCGTCGCGGACGATGGCGACATGGCCCTTCCAGAAGATCAGGTCGCCGCGCACCAGGCTGCCGCGCTCATCCGGCTCCAGCCCGCGCCCGAGGCCGGCCAGCTGCATGTCGCTGTCGCGCGGGCACCCGATGCCTGCCGATGACAGCGACACCTGCACGAGGCCCGAGCAGTCGATCCCGAGGCTGCTCTTGCCGCCCCACAAGTACGGCGTGCCGACGAAGCGCTCGGCGACGGCGACGAAATCAGACTCGCGCCGGTCGAGCGGCGCGAGATGCGTCCTCGGCAGGAACGTTCCTTCGCGCGTCACCGAGAAGACCCCTTCCTCGCGCACGATCGTGAGCCTTGAGCCGAGCACGAGCGTGTCCGCAGGCGGCAGCTTGATCGAGGGGCCGGGGAAGGCAAACGTGCGAAGTGCACTTACCTTGTGAGTCGGTGCAGCCGCCGGCTTCATCAATGCTGCATCCGGCAGCCAGCCGACATAGCCATCGCCACCGAGCTGACCCCAGGCCCAGCCCTCGCCGTTGCGGTCGTAGACCGTGACGCGCTCACCGCGCAGAGCCTCCGTCATCAGCATCGCGCTTGAGGACGGCTGCTCGCGCAGCGATGCGATCGCGTCGACCACCTCGAATTCCTCGCCGGTGACGAAGCGATCAGCCTGCACCTTGCCTTCAAGGTATTTCGCGGCGATGTCGCCCCGCGCCGGCGTCAGCCTTGGATCGCGTCCTGGATCACGCATAGCGCTCGCTCAAGAGTGCGTAGATGGCCCGCGCGGCCTGGCACTCGCCGCCCTCGGGCCGCGCCGGCTTCGCCGATGGCGTCCAGCCGTAGATGTCGACATGCAGCCAACTTTTGGCGTGCTCGACGAAGCGCTGCAGGAACAGCGCGCAGGTGATCGAGCCGGCGAAGCCGCCCGACGGGGCGTTGGTGATGGTCGCCGTCTTGGAGTCCAGCCAGGAATCGTAAGCCGGCCACAGCGGCATGCGCCAGAGCGGGTCGTTCTCCTTCACCGCGCAGCGCGCGACGTCGGCGGCCAGCGTCTCATCATTGGTGTAATAGGGTGGTAAATCCGGCCCCAGCGCGACGCGCGCCGCGCCGGTCAGGGTGCCCAGGTCGATCAGCAGGTCGGGTTTCTCCTCGTCGGCGAGCGCCAGCGCGTCGGCAAGCACGAGCCGGCCTTCGGCGTCGGTATTGCCGATCTCGACGGTAATGCCCTTGCGCGAGGTGAAGATGTCGAGGGGGCGGAAGGCATTGCCGCCGACCGCGTTCTCCACCGCCGGAATCAGCACGCGCAGCCGCACCTTCAGCTTCGCATCCATCACCATGCGCGCGAGCGCGAGCACGTTGGCGGCCCCGCCCATGTCCTTCTTCATGATCAGCATGCCG
The DNA here is from genome assembly GCF_000426845.1 of Bradyrhizobium sp. in8p8. Classification (GTDB taxonomy): domain Bacteria; phylum Pseudomonadota; class Alphaproteobacteria; order Rhizobiales; family Xanthobacteraceae; genus Bradyrhizobium; species Bradyrhizobium japonicum_C. Next base: position 143,366 of record NZ_AUGD01000008.1, read on the forward strand.
CTCGACGGCTTCAGGTCGAGCCCGCCGGTGTCGAAGCAGACGCCCTTGCCGACCAGCGTCACCTTGGGATGTTCAGGATCGCCCCAGCCGATGTCGATCAGCCGCGGCGCGCGGCTGGAGGCCATGCCGACAGCATGGATCAGCGGGAAGCCGGTCCTCAATTCCTCGCCCATGGTGCAGGTGAAGCTTGCGCCGAACTCGGTAGCGAGCGCCTGCGCGGCGGCGGCAAGCTCCTCCGGGCCCATGTCGTTGGAGGGCGTGTTGATCAGGTCGCGCGCGAGCATTGTGGCATCAGCAATGCGCTCGATCTCGGCCGGGTCGACGTCGTCGGGCGGCACCAGCCGGACCTCGGGGCGATCAGCCTTGCGGTAGCGGGCGAAGCGATAGCATCCCAATGTGAAAGCGAGCGCCGCCAGCCGCGTGTCATGCGGCGCATTGGCGAAGCGATAGGTGCCCGGCGGCAGAAGGCCGGGCAGCGCGCCGGGCCGGAACAGGTCGCGCGATCTTGCACCCTCATCCTCGAGGCCGAACAGCACCTGCGCAATCGTCCCGTCGGGCGCAGGCAGCGCCAGAGAACTGCCTGGCTTTCCGGCAAAGCTGCTGACGGTCGCGAACTGCCGTTGCACCGGCGGCAGCGTTTCGGCGACGCGATCCCAGCTCGATCTGGTGACGAAGGTGATCGGGGTGGCGGTGGACGATGTCTCGAAGACAGAAGGCATTGGCGGGTCCGGAGTCGTCAGATCGAGCGGGTCATGCAAACGGACGAGACTTCGCAGAGTTTCGCTGCCGCTGCAATCAGCTTTGCCGTCAAGCTGCCAGGTTCCGGGGCGCGGCCGCACCACTATCGAATCCTTGCGCTCCTTGCCGGCCGCTGGTCCTCCACTTCCATGACCGCTCCGTTCATGCGCGGTCTGATACGCCAGACAAGCGCCTTGACGAAATCCACAACCGGCCTGCCCCGGAAAAGTCGGTCGCGCGAGGCACAACCGCTGCAGATCGCACGAATCTCGCGCGAGCTGGCGCTGGAAGAGCACGGCCTCAGGCCTTTACTAGCGTATCGGTTGTGGCATTATCCGCGAACATTTTAGATTGTGTCCTTGCTGTATGCACCGAACGCAGATGCACGGCGGCACGTGGTGGCTACCTGCCCGGGCCCATTCTTTGGCCCTCCGGCCCGAACCTGTTTGTCGAAGCATTTCTCTCGCCCTTTAGGGCGGCGCAGCATTTGCAAATGAGCGGCGCAAAATGGATAGATCGTTCGTTATTGCGCATATCTCCGACCTGCATCTGGACGGGTCGGGCCGGCAGCTTGCGAGCATCGAGACACTCACGGCCGCGATTCGCGAGAAGATGGCGGGTGTCGCCGATGTCCCCGACCGTATCCTGCTGATCACGGGGGATCTGGTGGACGAGCCGACGCCGCGTGCGCTCGACGAGGCGCTGGCCGTCATTGCGTCCTTCAGGCAGACCGGGCTGTTCACCGACATCCAGGCCGTTGCCGGCGATCACGATGTCAAGCGCCCGAGCCAACGCGCAGGCCGTCACGACGCCTACGATTACCTGCATTTGCCGCGGGTCGCGAAGAACGTCTACTACCGGCAGGCCGGCCTCGACCTGGTGTTGCTCGATTCCAATCGCGCGAGTCTGATGACGCTCGCGAGCGGCAAGGTCGACGAAGGCACATACAGGACAACGGTCGCAGACTCCGCCCGGCTGAGCGCCGAGCTTGCGGGCAGCGTCGGTTCTGCAGGGCATGCCGATTATGCCGAGCCGGCGGAAAACCTTGTGCGTGTGCTGGCCCTGCACCATCATCCCCTGCCGCAGGCGACCGGCGAAGGAAAGCGCTTTCTCGGCGCGCCTGACGAGCCGCTGATGTACCTCGCCGCACCCGCCACGTTCCTCGAGGCCGCCACATCGCTCAATGTGGATCTGGTCCTGCACGGTCATCGCCATGTCGAGGGATTGACCCGCTATTCCATACCCGATCCGCGCGCGACGGGGAGCGAGAGCGATGAGGCGTTCTGGCGCACGATCTACGTGCTTTGCTGTCCATCCTCGACCGGTCAAGCCGGCGACGATGCCGGCTTCAACCTCATCCATTTCGGCCCCGCGGTCCGTGCCGGGGGCACGGAGCACCGCTTCTCGATCACCCGCTATTCAAGGTTACGCAACGATGCCGCCTTCAGGCCACTCGACTCGAACCTGCCGGACGGCGTCATCGGGTTGCCGGCTGGGCGGGACTTTACCCGTGATCCCGCCGTCCAGTCGACGATCGACGTTGCCTCATCCGTTTCGTTGAAGCGGGATCAGATCGCGGCGATCACCCGCCGGTTGTTCATGCGTCGAAGCTTCTATGATGAAGCCGAGCCGGACTGGCCGGCTGCGCTCTATACCTATGTCGTCTCGTCTCAAGCCTGGGCGGGCCTCGAAGGCAAGGTCGCGAGATCCAGGTCGAAATCCGTCATTGACACGCTCGCCGCGGTGAGAACGCTTCTCAGCCGATTGATCGAGCAGTCCGCCGACGTGCTCGGTATCGATCGCGCTCAGCTCGATGAACTCCATGGGAGGGGCTTGATCAACCGCGATGACTTTCTCCGCGAGCTGCCGAGGCTGTCTTGTGAGGGCACCGACGTTCGGCGGCGGGCGCGGCAGAGGCAGCGATTGCTTCGGGATCTCGACCAACAGGTGAGGGCGCTCGGCCTCGATCTGGACCTCGGCGGTGAGGTGCCGCCAAGTTCGCCACCGTAAGACGAGGGGGCGGGCGCGTTAACCGGCCGTTAGGGTTAACAGTCTATTGCTGGCGCGTTCGGCTCGATCAAGCTGCTCGAGAGTCAAAGCGTCATGCGTCCACGGATCAGACTAGCCCGGCTTCTTGCTTCCACGTCGCTCGTCGCGGCAGTGGCCGTGGGACTCGGCGGCTGCACGGCCATGTCGAAGCTCTCCGAAGCGACAGGCTCCGTCGGCCCCCGGGCCGAGGCGGCTTCCGCCGATCGTGCGCCGGCCGATCCAGCGCGCGCCGTCGAAGCCTATGGCGAGCGCTACCGGGCCAATCCCAAGGATGCCGACGCCGCGCTCGCCTATGGACAGGCCCTGCGCGCCAACGGTCAGCGTGCACAGGCCGCCGCTGTGCTCGAGCAGGCGACCATCGCCAATCCCGGCAACAAGGCGCTGCTGGCCCAGTACGGGCGCGCGCTCGCCGACAACGGCAATTTCAAGCAGGCCTTCGACGTCCTGTCGAAAGCGCATTCGCCTGACAATCCGGACTGGCGCCTGCTTTCGGTACAGGGCACCGCGCTGGATCAGATGGGCCGTCATGAGGAGGCGCGATCCTATTACGCGAGCGCGCTGAAGATCGCACCGGGTGATCCCGGCGTGCTCTCCAATCTCGGCCTGTCCTACATGTTATCGAGAGAGCTGCCGAAGGCCGAAGAGTCGCTCCGGCAGGCCTACGCCTCGCCGCGTGCGAGTGCCCGGGTGCGGCAGAACCTCGCCTTGGTGATCGGCCTCCAGGGCCGCTTCGCGGAAGCGGAGAGCATCGTGAAGGCGGACCTGCCACCGGACGAGGCGGCGGCCAATGTCGCCTATCTCAAGGACATGCTCAGGCGCGGCGACTCCCCGCGCGGTGCACCGAAGCGGACGCCGATCGCTTCGCTGAGCCAACCCGATTGATCAGGTCCGATCGTCTCGCTCTGGCCTGAGCGGCGAACGCGAGGCTCGCCGCCGATTCTCATTGCATCTCCGAGATCTTGATGCCGGTCGGTCCGAGAATGACCACGAATAGCACCGGCAGGAAGAACAGGATCATCGGCACTGTCAGCTTTGGCGGCAAGGCGGCGGCCTTTTTCTCCGCCTCGTTCATGCGCATGTCGCGGTTCTCCTGTGCCATGACGCGCAAGGATTGACCGAGCGGGGTGCCGTAACGTTCCGCCTGCTGAAGCGCGAGACACACCGATTTGACGCCTTCGAGCCCGGTGCGCCGTGCCAGGTTCTCATAGGCGACCTTGCGATCCTGCAAATAGGAGAGCTCGGCCGTGGTCAGAGTGAACTCCTCCGACAGTGCGATCGACTGGCCCACGATCTCGGTCGCAACCTTCCGGAACGCCATCTCGACGGACATGCCGGATTCGATGCAGATCAGGAGCAGGTCGAGCGCGTCGGGAAAAGCCCGCTTGATCGAGAGCTGGCGTTTGGAAATCGCATTCTTGAGGAACAGCATCGGGGCCTGGAGGCCGAGATAGGCCGCGCCGACGCAGATGCCGATCTTGATCGGCATCGGCTGTTCCAAGCGCGCGATCAAGAAGACGTAGAGGACCGAGCCGATCAGGAGCACGATCGGGGCGACCATGCGGGCGAACAGGAAGGTGATATAGGGTGCCTGGCCGCGGTAGCCGGCCATGATGAGCTTGTCCCGAGCAGCTTCCTGCGCCAGCCACTTGGTCAGGTTGAAGTCTTCCACCACCTTGGAGACGAGTTGCTTCGGCGTCTGCCGCAGCGAGACCTTTTCGCTCTTGTGGAGACGCTCACGCTCGCGCTGCCGGATGCGCTCACGCTCGCTCGCGACCGCTTTCATGCGCTTGGAGAGGCCCTCGCCGGCGAACAACGGCATCACCAGCGTGTACACGGTGGCGCTGGCGGCGATGGCCGCGAGCAGCATCGTCATGAAGCGGACGTCGTGCAGTTTTGAGACGAGGAATTCGACCATACGGCACCGTCAGAAATCGAAGTTGATCATCTTCTTCATCACCATGATGCCGATCGACATCCAGATGACGCAGCCGACCAGCATCAGCTGTCCGGTGGGATGGGTCCAAAGAAGCGAGATGTATTGCGGTGTCGTGAGGTAGACGAGGAACATCACGATCGGAGGCAGCGAGCCGATGATGCCGGCGGAAGCCTTGGCCTCCATCGACATCGCCTGGATCTTCTCCTTCATCTTCTTGCGGTCGCGCAGCACCTTGGAGAGGTTGCCGAGCGCTTCGGAGAGGTTGCCGCCCGACTTCTGCTGGATCGACACCACGATGCCGAAGAAATTGGCCTCCGGCAGCGGCATGCGTTCGTAGAGCCGTGCGCAGGCCTCGCCCAGCGGCATGCCGATCGCCTGCGTCTCGATGATCGTCAGGAACTCGCTGCGCAGCGGCTCGGGCGCGTCGGCGGCCACGACCTTGATCGATTCGAACAGGGGCAGGCCCGCCTTGATGCCGCGGACGATCACGTCGACCGCGTCCGGCAGCGCAGCCAGGAACTTGGCTTCGCGACGGTTTTTCAGGAAGCCGAGTGCCCAGCGCGGCAGGCCGAAACCGCCGGCAAAAGCGAGGCCGGCGGCGCCGATCAGGCCGCCGCCGGCGAACAGAGCGCCTGCAAAGAACACCCCGGCCACGACGGCGGACACGATCCAGAACTTCTGCGGCGTCCAGTCGAGTCCGGCCTGCGACAGGCGCACGCTGAGCGGCACGCTCTTCTCTTGCGCGCGTCTCGCCTCCAGGTCCTTGAGCGTCGTCTCGACCTGCTCGCGGCGCGAACGCTGGGTCTTCTCGGCCTGACGGGCCGCGGGCGCCTCGGCGCGCGCGACCGAGGCGCGCCGGCTCTCCGCCTTCCGTTCTCCCGACAGCAGCGGATAGAGGAAGACCCAGGCGATGCCGCCGACCGCCGCGGTGGCAAGGAAGGCGAGAGCGAGTACCTGCATGTTCATGGCGGCGCTGACCTGCTTTAAGTCTTCGGAGCGACTTCCGCCGCATCGAGCGCGGCGGCAAGGCGCTTCTCTTCGCCGTAGTACCGGGCGCGTTCCCAGAACTTGGGGCGGCCGATGCCGGTCGAGCGGTGCCGGCCGATGATCTTGCCGTTGGCGTCCTCGCCGACCATGTCGTAGAGGAAGATGTCCTGGGTGATGATGGTGTCGCCTTCCATGCCCATCACCTCGGTGATGTGGGTGATGCGGCGGGAACCGTCGCGCAGGCGTGCGGCCTGGATGATGACGTCGATCGAGGCGCAGATCATCTCGCGAATCGTTCGCGAGGGCAGAGAGAAGCCGCCCATCGTGATCATGGATTCGCAGCGGGACAGCGCTTCGCGCGGGTTGTTGGCGTGCAGCGTGCCCATCGAGCCGTCATGGCCGGTGTTCATGGCCTGGAGCAGGTCGAAGGCCTCGGGGCCGCGGACCTCGCCGACGATGATCCGTTCAGGGCGCATACGCAGGCAGTTGCGCACCAATTCGCGCATGGTGACCTGGCCCTCGCCCTCGATATTGGGTGGGCGGGTTTCCAGCCGCACGACGTGGGGCTGCTGCAGCTGGAGCTCGGCAGCGTCCTCGCAGGTGATGACGCGCTCGTCGTGCTCGATGTAATTCGTGAGGCAGTTGAGCAGCGTGGTCTTGCCGGAGCCGGTACCGCCGGAGATCAGCACGTTGCACCGGACGCGGCCGATGATCTGGAGGATCTCGGCGCCCTCGGGCGTGATCGCGCCGAACTTGACGAGCTGATCCAGCGTCAGCTTGTCCTTCTTGAACTTGCGGATGGTGAGTGTGGGGCCGTCGATCGACAGCGGCGGCACGATGGCATTGACGCGGGAGCCGTCGGCGAGACGTGCGTCGCAGATCGGCGAGGATTCGTCGACGCGCCGGCCGACCTGGCTGACGATCCGCTGGCAGATGTTGAGAAGCTGCTGGTTGTCGCGGAAGCGGATGCCGGTGCGCTGGATCTTGCCGCCGACCTCGATGTAGACGGTGTTGGCGCCGTTGACCATGATGTCGGCGATATCATCGCGTGACAACAGCGGTTCGAGCGGGCCGTAGCCGAGGACGTCATTGCAGATGTCGTCGAGCAGCTCCTCCTGCTCAGCGATCGACATCACGATGTTCTTGATCGCGATGATCTCATTGACGATGTCGCGGATTTCCTCGCGCGCGGATTCCGAATCGAGCTTCGCGAGCTGGGCGAGATCGATGGCTTCGATCAGTGCGCCGAAGATGGTCGCCTTGACCTCGTAGTAATTGTCCGAACGCCGGCTCTCCATGGCCGGAGGCGGCGGGGCCTTGGCAGGAGCAAGCGGTGGCGAGGCGACGGCCGGCGGCGGCGGGGCGCGCGGCACCGTCGGCGCCGGAGCCTGGGAGGGCTCGGGCGACACGGCGCCGGGCTTGGGCGCCCGAAAATCGATGTCTGTTCCGCTACGCTTACCGAACACTTAACAACTCCATGCGGCGGCTTATTTTCCCCGCAACTTGTCAATCAGAGGTGAAAGCAGGGACGACTTCTGCTTCTTGGTCTCGCTGCGGCCGGTGAGGCGCTGGGCGATCTGCAGGAACATCTCGATCGACTTATGATTGGCGGAGATCTCCGCGATCATCTGGCCGTTGTTGGCCGCCGAGCCGAAGATCTGCGGCTCGAACGGGATCGAGACGATCGGCTGACTTTCGATCGCCTTGGCGAACTCCGCAGCCGCGATTTCCGGCCGCTTCGGCACGCCGACCTGGTTCAGGCAGTACAGCGGCGGGCGGTCGTTGGGACGTGCGGCCTTCAACAAGTCGAACAGGTTCTTGGTGTTGCGCAGATTGGCGAGGTCAGGTGCGGCCACGATCAGAATGTCGTCCGCTCCGATCAGGGCGCGCTTGGTCCAGCCCGACCATTGATGAGGAACGTCGAGCACGATGCAGGGCATGGTGGAGCGCAGTGTGTCGAACACGGCGTCGAAAGCATCGGTGCCGAAATCGTAGACCCGGTCGAGCGTCGCAGGGGCCGCCAGCAGGCTGAGGTGATCGGTGCATTTCGACAGCAGGCGGTCGATGAAAGCGGTATCGACGCGGTCGGGAGAGAACACCGCGTCGGCAATGCCCTGCGGCGGATCCTGGTTGTAGTCCAGCCCGGCGGTGCCGAAGGCGAGGTCGAGATCGGCGACGACGGCATCCATGGCGAGGTCGCGCGCGATCGCCCAGGCCACGTTGTGAGAGATGGTGGAAGCCCCGACGCCGCCCTTGGCGCCGACCACCGCGATGATGCGACCGACCGCCTTGGCCTCAGGCGCGGAGAACAGGTTGCAGATCGAGCGCACGACGTCGATCGCGCCGACCGGCGCGAGCACGTAGTCGCTGACACCACGGCGAACCAGCTCGCGGTACAGCATGACGTCGTTGATGCGGCCAATCACGACCACCCGGGTGCCGGCGTCGCACACGGTGGCGAGCTGGTCGAGCCCGCTCAGGAGATCGCTGCGGCCGTCGCTCTCGAGAACGATCACGTTCGGCGTGGGGGCCGAGCGATAAGCTTCGATCGCGGCCGCCATGCCGCCCATCTGGATCTTCAGGTGAGCCTTGCCGAGGCGGCGATCCTCGCCGGCCGACTGTACCGCGGCCGCAGTCTCCACGGTCTCGCAGAAGGCCTGGACCGATACGCGCGGCGCAGGCGCGATATGCTCCTCGACCGGCGGCGGAGCTGCTGCAGGCTGCTCTTCGTGTGTCTGACGCGCGTAGCTGATCATCTGCCGGTGTCGCTGAGTTTGGCCCTGTCGGCCTCAGGATAGGTGGTCGCCGTCGTCGTTCCCCTGCGATACTTCTCGAAACCGGTGATGCGCCGCGGCGTGTACGATGGAGTTTCGGGCCGCGGCTGCTCGAGGTCCGACGGATTGTCGACCATGGCCGCGAGGTTGCGCTGATAGGCGCAGCCGTAATTGTAGTAGTCCTTGTTCTCGAACCAGCGCTTGTTCTTCATCGAGGGGCCGATGTCCTCCGGCCACAGGCCGCAAGGGCCGGCGACCGCGGCGATCTTGGAATAGGTGAGCCGGATCGGCGGCAGGAAGCGCTTGTCTTCCGGCTGATAGGGGCGAACGCTGACGCCGCGCGGTGGAACGCCCGCCGCCGCCAGGATCGCCTGGATCTCGCGCATCGTGTCCGCGACCGGACGCGCATTGGGCGTATGGGACGGCACGTCGATATGAATGGCGCCGGTGCCCTCGCGCAACCACGTCGAGGCCACGCCCATCACGTCGGCGCGCTGGGCGGCGGTCAAACCGCCGCGGGCATGGCCCACGAAGACCACGATCGAGCGGTTCTGCTCCTCGATCGCGATCGGATGACGTTGCTTGTAATCGTCAGGAATGGAGGCCGTAACGACCTCGTCGTGCCGGCAGCCGCCGAGCACGAGAGCCATGCCGACGAGCGCGCCACTGAGGCGGATGGCGCGCTTGCGAAGCTGGGGTCGTCTTGTGTTCATCGTGAAGTCCCCGTTCCGCCTCAGTCGGTGATGAAGCCGTAGGTGCCGCGGTAGTTCTTGGCCGGCTCGGTCCGTCCGGGCACGCCATAGAGCCGGTTGATGTTGCCGATCAGCTGGGCCTGCGGATCCGCAGGCGGGGCGAAGCCGTCATCGGGCCGCGACAGGTCCTTCGGCGCCACCGCGCGCACGACGTAAGGCGTCACGATCACGACCAGCTCGGTCGCGTTGTTGACGAAGTCGCGGCTGCGAAACAGCGTGCCGAGGATCGGGAGCTGCATCAGCCCGGGCAATCCGCTGACGGCCTGCTTGGTCTGCTGCTGGATCAGGCCGGCCATCGCCATGGCGCCCCCGGAGGGAATTTCCAGCGAGGTCTCCGCGCGGCGCGTCCTGATCGAGGGCACCGTCAGCGAGTTCACCGACGTCGAGGTCACGGCCTGGGACAGCGTGATTGCATTTTCGTTCGACAGTTCCGAGACCTCGGTCATCACCCGCATGCTGATTTTGCCCTCGCTCAGCACCACGGGCGTGAAGTTCAGCGAGATGCCGAACTTCTTGAAGCTGATCTGGGTCGTACAGACGTGGGTGACGGGATCGCACGAATAGCCTGCGGGGACCGGAAATTCACCGCCGGCAATGAAGGTCGCCGATTCGCCTGATATCGCGGTCAGGTTCGGTTCGGCCAGCGTGCGGATCACGCCCGCGGTCTCCATGGCTCGCAGGGTGGCCTGCACCGACGGCGTCGCGCCGAACTTCGTCGTCAGATTGTTGCCGTCCACCAGGTTGCGGCCATAGGCCGTGAACGGGTTCGAATTGGTGAAGCTCACCACGGAGGTGCCGTAGTTGAGGTTGGCGGAGAGGTCGATGCCGAGCTGCTTGACGATGTTGCGCTGGACCTCGGCGACCGTCACCTTGAGCATGATCTGGTCGCGGCCGCGCACCACGATGGAGTTCACCACCTTGTCGACGCCGCCGGCCAGGCGGGCGGCGAGCTCGTTCGCCTGCTGCGCTTCCATCGGGTTGGCAGCCGTGCCGCTCAGGATGATGCCGTCGCCGAGACCATCGATCTGAATGTCTGAATTGGGCAGGATCTGCTTCAGCGCGGCCCGTGCGCCGTTGAGATCGCGCTTGACCGCGATGTCATAGGCCGCAATCTGCTGACCGGCGGAATCGAAGAATACGATGTTGGTCTGGCCGACCGCGGCGCCGATGATATAGGCGCGTTGCGCCGAGCGCACCACCGCATTGGCGATCTTGGGATCGGCGACCAGTACGTCCTTGATGTCGCGCGGCAGGTCGATCACGATCGACTTGCCGACGCCGAGCGAGAGGAAGCGCGCGTTGATCTGGCCGTCCGCCGCGGCCTGCACTACGGGGCGGTAATCGGCAGCGGCCGCCGGGGTCATCATCGGGTTGAGCGCCAGCGCGAGGGCGGCTGAAAACGACAGGGCGCGGACCAGTGAGGTTCGCATCGTCGCCGAATCTGCCCTGCATTTCATATCGACTGTCTTCATCGTGCCTTAGCCGCCTGACTTGGAATGCCGTAGCGAATGATCGAGACGCCCTCTTGCTTCTGCGCGGAGTCATCGAGCGTGATCTCGCTCATCTTGACGTCGACGATGCTGCGCAGCGCCAGCGACAGCGTGCCGCTCTGCCGCGCCGCGGAGAGCGTTGCGGTCTGCGACGGAGTGAGCTCGAGGGTGACGGTCTTGCCGATCACCGCGTTCTGGCCATCCTTTTCCTTGGGCGCCTGGTCGATTGCCAGGACGCGGATGTTGGCCAGGATGATCTCGGAGGTCACGACGTCGGGCGCGCCGCTGCTCTGGTCCGGGTTCTTCAACCGTCGCGTGAGAATGACGTCGACGCGATCGTTGGGCAGGATGAAGCCGCCTGCGCCCGTCTCCGGCGAGATCTCGGTCGAGATCGCCCGCATGCCGGAGGGCAGGATGGCGGCCATGAAGCCGGAGTTCTCGGCCTTGACCAGCTTCTGGTCGCGGATCGGTTCACCCTGGATGAACGGCGCGCGCGCGATCGAGCCGGCCACTTGGGTGACCCCCTCGGGACGCTCGTTGCGGCGGATGAACGTGGCGCTGGCAGTCGCGGCGGGCCAGGTCTGCCATTGCACGTCTTCCGGCTTCACGGTCTGACCGAGGCCGATGTCGTTCTTGGCCACGAGGACGTCCACTGTCGGCAGCTGTGCGGCCGGAAGCGGAGGCGGCGCAGAATTGTCGGTGCCGCTCGCCAGGTACGCGGCGACACCGCCGGCGCTGATGGCGACGGTCAGGACGACTATGCGTGCCCTATTCATACGCTTCGACTTTCCAACAATACGCTGCGGCGTAGCCGCCGCCGTAACCGGCAGTTGACCAGCTATTCGTCAAAGCATGGTTAATGAGGCGTATCTAAATCGCCTTAACGCCGGGTTTACCCGCTGCGTTCAGCGCAGTGCGAGGTGAGCGAGGTCGATCGCCTTCACCCATTCGGTCTCGGGATAGACCATCAACGCGCTCAGCGCGAGCGCGATGCCGTAGGGAATGCCGCTTTCCTTGGCGTGCAGCCGCGCGAGCCAGGCCTGACCCGCCAGCCCGTAGGGCAGCGGCCATTGCCTGAACTGGAGCAGGAGCAGCGTCAGCGCTCCGCCGAACAGCGACGCGTAGAGCAGGAAGTTCGTCAGATGTGCAAAGCCGAACCAGAGCGCGACGGAGGCCGCGACCTTGGCATCGCCGCCGCCGACCCAGCCCATCGCGAAGCAGGTGAAGGCTACGACCAGGAGAACCGCGCCCGCGCCGACATGACTGAGCATTTCGTAAGGTGCCATGCCACCGGCGAAGGCGAGCACGAAGAAGCCTGCCACCAGCAATAGCGACACCCGGTTCGAGATCGTCATCGTGAAGAGATCGCTCGCGGCGGCGAACGCCATAAGGGCCGGGAAGAGCAGAAGGCGCGCAAGGTCGAGGATCATGGGCTGCGTCTTGAGGCCTGGGTTTGCCGTCGGAGCTGGCGTCGCCGGATGTTAGCACGCAGTGCTAAACAAACCGACAACGGAGGCTGTGGCGCGCAGGGCGACTACACGCCTCTACCAGAAGATGGCAATGCGCGCGGCGAGCGCGACCGTCGCAAGCAGCAGCGCGAGGCAGATCCAATAAGCCGGCGAGCCGGCCTGCGCCGCCCTCGGCTCGTTCGCCGCGACCGCGGCATCGGTTCTGAACTTGTGCAACGCCACTGGAACTCGCCGTCACAGAAAAACAAAGGCCCCGGAGGTCCGGGGCATTTGCCGTCGCTTGCCGGTTGCTTACTTCAGCGACGTGCTGATCGAGGTGAACTTGCTGTTCAGCGTGGTGCCGAGACTGTTGACGACGGTGATGATGGCCAGCGCGATGCCGGCGGCGATCAGGCCGTATTCGATGGCGGTGGCGCCGGATTCATCCTTCGCGAAACGCGCAATCAAGTTCTTCATGAACAAAACTCCGTCTGGGTGAGATCGCCTCGTTCGGCGCTGTCTTTGACGCGACGACCATGAAAGCCGAGCTCTTTCGGTACAGTTAATTCGATCGGGTAAACCCCGGTCCGGCGCGATGCTTTTGCCCAGAGTAAATTTCGCCTTAAGGCGGCAGCTGCAAGACGTTCGGCTTCCGAATGCACCGGCAGCGCGATATTCGCTTCACCGTCCCTTAAATTTCGGGGAGTAGGCGTAGCAGGACTGGAATTCCCAAGAGAGGCGACGATGTCGAGCCTGCCCATGCAAGTCGCCCTGATGCTCGGCGAGACCATCGTGAAGGTAATCCCCGTCACCATGGTGCTCGCGGCGGTCTTCACCGTGCTGGAGCATTTCTGGGCGTGCAATCCCGGCGCGCCATGGTGGCGCAAACGGGAGATCATCACCGACATCTGCTACTGGTTCTTCGTTCCGGTGTTCGCCCGCACCATGCGGATCGGGCTTCTGATCGTCGGCGCCGGCGTCATCTTCAACATCCATGACCCCGACGAACTCATCGCCTTCTACGACAATGGCCATGGCCCGCTGGCACAGTTGCCTCTATGGGTGCAGGGCCTGCTGTTCCTGGTCCTGTCCGACTTCATGCTGTACTGGCTGCATCGGGTCTTTCACGACGGCGGCTTTTGGAAGTATCACGCCATTCATCATTCCTCGGAGGAAATCGGGTGGATCTCCGCGGCCCGCTTCCATCCGGTCAATCTCTTGCTCGGGACGATCAGTGTCGACGTCGTGCTGCTGATGGCCGGTATCTCCCCGAACGTCATGATCTGGGTCGGCCCGTTCACCACGTTCCATTCGGCTTTCGTGCACGCCAACCTGAACTGGACCTTCGGACCGCTCAAGTATGTGCTGGCGACGCCGGTGTTCCACCGCTGGCACCATACTTCGCTTGAAGAGGGCGGCGACACCAACTTCGCCGGGACTTTCCCGATCTGGGACGTGCTGTTCGGCACGTTCCGCATGCCGGAGGGGAAGCTGCCGCAGGATTACGGCAAGGACGAAGCGACCATGCCGAAGGAGATCGGCGGCCAGCTCGCCTATCCGTTCCGCCATTAGGGGGACAGCGAGGCCGGTAAATGCCGGTCCGTTCAAACAATAGGCGGCGAGTTTGCGGAACGTTCATGAATTAAGGGCAGGTTGAGCGGGTCGGGCACCGGCTCCGCTGCGTCGAGTCGTTTCTGCCGGTTTGTGCGTCCCGGGGGTAAGAGTATGCGTAAGGAAATGCTGCGCCGTCATGCGCGCGTCTGTCTTCTGGTTGCCGCTGCGGCGCTGGCTTGGCCGGCCGCCGGCCTTGCCGAGCCCACCGTCGACACCATCGCCGTCAATGTCGATCAGGCCAAGCTGGTACGGCTGCCCGGCAAGGTGGCGACCATCGTGGTCGGCAATCCCCTGATCGCCGACGTCACGCTCCAGCCGGGCGGCATGATCGTCGTGACCGGAAAGGGTTATGGGGCCACCAATTTCATCGCACTTGATCGGGGCGGTGAGATTCTGGTCGACCGCCAGATCCAGGTCGAAGGTCCGAGCGACCGGCTCGTCACCGTCTATCGCGGGGTCGAGCGCGAATCCTACAGCTGCGCACCGCTTTGCCAGCGTCGCGTGACCCTCGGCGACAGCGACACCTACTTCAACAACACCATGAGCCAGGCCGGTTCGCTGAGCAGCAGTGCCAGCGCTGGCGGTGCCGGCGCGGCCGCCAAACCCAACTAGCCGAACGGCGGGGGCCCGCCGGGGGGATCCCGTCAGGCTCGGGGACGCGGTGGCGTCCGCCGCGCGATCCGAGGCGTCTCTCCGCGCCGCGCTTGGTGTGCTTCGGGTCGCACTTGGTTAACGCAGCCTTAACGTTGCGGTCCGCCGCACGCGGGCTGTCCGAAACACTTAGACAATCAGTTTCCGCTATTGAACAGGGCAGATGATCGACCGTTGCTGGGGAATTTGACCCGATGCCATCGCATGCACCTACCAGGTTCACGCTCCGGAAAGCGCTGGCCCGGTTTCGCGGCAACCGCCGCGGCTCCGCGGCCGTAGAGTTTGCGTTGGTGGCGCCGATGTTCTTCGGGCTGTTGTTCGCCATTATCGAGACGGCGCTCGTGTTCTTCTCGGGCCAGGTGCTCGAGACGATCGCGCAGGACTCCGCGCGGGCGATTCTGACCGGCCAGGCGCAGGCACAGGGCGGCTCGGTGGCGGCGTGTCAGACCGCGCCCAACGCGGTTACGGCATGCGATCAGACCACGTTCAAGGCCTTTGTCTGCAGCAAGATCCCGGCGTTGTTCGATTGCAGCAAGCTCTACGTCGACGTGGTGAGCACAAGTTCCTTCGGGACGCTCAACCTGACCAGCTACGGCAATTCCTGCAATTTCAACCCGACCGGCATGCAGTACAATGCCGGAGGCTCCGGCCAGGTGGTCGTGGTGCGCCTGTTCTATCAGTGGCCGCTCGTCGTCACCGGCCTCGGCTACAACATCGGGTGCAGCAACAAGCGGCTGCTGGTGGCGACCGCTGCGTTCAAGAACGAACCCTTCTGAGGCAGATGGATCTGAGCGGACCGATGCAGACGATTGCGAATATCTGGAGGAATGCACGTTGCTCCATGGGCGAGTTCGTTGCCGACAAGCGCGCACTCGCGGCGACCGAATTCGCAGTCATCGTACCGCTGATGCTGGTCATGTTCTTCGGCACCGTCGAATTTTCGTCCGCCGTAGCGATCGACCGCAAGGTCACGTTGATTGCACGGACTCTGTCGGACCTGACGTCTCAGTCGACGAAGCTCTACGACGCCGACATGCAGAACACTTTCACCGCGAGCATCTCGGTCGTCATGCCTTACGACGCTTCGCTCGTGAAGGGCACGATCTCGCAGATCTACATCGATGCCAATAGTATCGCGACGGTCCAGTGGAGCAGGGCCGGCACCATCGCGAGCGGCGCGACGCAAGCTACGCTGGCGACCTCGGCTCGGAATGCCGGCGACAAGGTCACCTCGATGATCCCCCCGACGCTATTGATTCCGTCGAGCTATCTCATCCTCAGCGAGGCGAGCTACACCTACACCCCGACCGTCGGATACGTGTTGAAGTCGAGTATCACCCTCAGCGATCTTTCCTACACGCGGCCGCGCCAGGTCAGCTGCGTGCCCTACAACGACATACCGTCGACGTGTTGAGATTTGCGAGTTCCCCCGAAATGGAAAAGGCCGTGCGTTCCGCACGGCCTTTCTGTTTGGTTGCTTAGCCTCGCTCGTTCGAGCGATCGGGCCCACGGGGCCCGCAGGGCTCAGCCGGCGGCGCGCAGGTTGTCCGCCGCCGATTTGCCGGAGCGGCGGTCAGCCACGATCTCATAGGAGATCTTCTGGCCTTCGCGCAGCGAGCCAAGGCCGGCGCGCTCCACGGCGCTGATGTGAACGAACACGTCCTGGCCGCCGTCGTCGGGCTGGATGAATCCGAAGCCCTTGGTTGCGTTAAACCACTTCACGGTTCCCATGCTCATGGGGGTAGTCCCTTCTCAGATAGTACAATGTCGGAGCCCGCTCGCGCGGGCAGGTTAGATCGAATTTCTGGAAGGGTCGTCAGCGTGTCTGAACCGGCTGTACCGGTGGATGCCAATGTCGTCCGGCCGAAAATCGATTAATTCATTTTATCGGAAACGAGGGGCCGAAACAATCCGGACGTGCACGATTTTTTGACCGCCGCCATGTCGACGGCGGATCAAGTTGCAGTCCGGAATTCTGTCGCCCTTCTGCGCCGCAGCGGATTAGCGACGGCGGAACTGGCCGCCGCGCTGCCCGGGACGGGGTGGCCCGCCCGCCGTGCTGGGACGCTCGTCCTTGTGACGGAAAATCAGCCGACCCTTCTCGAGGTCATAGGGCGACATCTCCACCGTCACGCGGTCTCCTGCCAGCGTCTTGATGCGGTTCTTCTTCATCTTGCCGGCGGTATAGGCAACGATCTCGTGTCCGGCGTCGAGCTGCACGCGGTAGCGGGCATCGGGGAGGATTTCGGTGACCAGTCCTTCGAACTGGATCAGCTCTTCCTTAGCCATGAATTTCTCCAGGTCGTGGACGGCTAGTGCGAATAGGGTTTGCGGTTCGGTTGGCTGCTTGGCCGACTCTCGCGGCGCAAAAAGGCAACGCCTTGTATCCCATCAGGCGTCCCGGCGCTATGCGCGGAACGTTGTTCCGGACGGTCGACAGGCGATGAATGCATCTTACCACCGGAGCGGCGGCGGCGAGACCCCTTCGAAGCATTCGGGCCGGTGCCGGGCCGTCCGTCAACGTGCCTTGCCTCGCCGTGCCGTCCCTCGCCGGGCCTTCCGTCGCCCTGCTTGCCGGCACCATGGTGGCGGCCATCGGCATGCCTTTCGTCGGAACGCCGCCCGTCACCGTGGCGTGCGCCCTGCGGACGCTGGCCCGGGCGGCCGCCCGGCCGTCCTTGCCGTTGCTGTGACGGGGCGGGGCCGGCATCGCGGCGGCCGGCGTCGGTGCGGTGGTCCTCCCGCGGCAGCGCCACGCGGATCAGCCGCTCGATGTCGCGGAGATAGCTGAGCTCCTCGCCGCCTGCGACCAGCGAGATCGCGGTGCCTTCGGCCCCGGCGCGCGCGGTGCGCCCGATGCGGTGGACGTAGGTTTCCGGCACGTTGGGCAGGTCGAAATTGATGACATGGCTGATGCCGTCGACGTCGATGCCGCGGGCGGCAATGTCGGTGGCGACCAGGGTGCGGATCTCGCCCGTGCGGAACTGGGCGAGCGTGCGCTCGCGATGGTTCTGCGACTTGTTTCCGTGAATGGCGTTGGCGGGGATCCCCGCTTTCTCGAGCGTCTTTACGACCTTGTCGGCGCCGTGCTTGGTGCGGGTGAAGACCAGCGCCCGGTTGACGGGCTCGTCCTTCAGCAGCTTGGCGAGGAAGGACGGCTTGGCCGTGAAATCGACCTGGAGGATGCGCTGGTTGATCCGCTCGGCGGTCGAGGACACCGGGGTCACTGCGACACGGGCGGGATCACGAAGCATGGCATCGGCGAGCTCGGCGATGTCTTTCGGCATGGTGGCCGAGAAGAACAGCGTCTGGCGCTTGATCGGCAGCTTAGCGACGATTTTGCGGATGTCGTTGATGAAGCCCATGTCGAGCATGCGGTCGGCTTCGTCGAGCACGAGGAACTCGACGCTTCCAAGCTTTAGCCCATTGCTCTGCACGAGGTCGAGCAGGCGCCCCGGCGTGGCAACCAGGACGTCGACGCCCTGCATCAGCGCGCGGACTTGGCGGCCCATCGGTACGCCGCCGATGGCAAGCGTCGAGGACAGCCGGATGTGGCGGCCATAGGCGTTGAAGCTGTCGAGGATCTGGCCGGACAGCTCGCGAGTCGGCGACAGCACCAGTACGCGGGCGGTCTTGGGCTGCGGCTTGATGCGGTTCTCGAGCAGGCGATGCAGAATCGGCAGTGCGAAAGACGCGGTCTTGCCGGTGCCGGTCTGGGCGATGCCAACGACGTCGCGGCCGGTCAGCGCCAGCGGGATGGTCTGGGCCTGAATCGGGGTGGGGGTGACGTAATTCTCTTCACGAAGAGCGCGCGCGATGGGTTCGGCGAGGCCGAAGTCCTGAAACGAAGTCAAAAGAGGGGTTCTTTCCATGTCAAAAGCGGGCGCCCGGCGCATTCGGCGCGGCGCGCGCAAAGGGGTGTCGAGAAGACACCTGCGTGTTTGGGGTGTCGGATGGCTCGGGAGGATGGGGCAAGCCAGAGGCCCGTAGAGGGCTTAAGAACACGCGGCTCGCTACGACCCCTTGATTCGCAAGAGGTCTCGTCCGCTCATATGGAACATCGAGAGGGCGCTTTCAAGGCAAGTTGGCCGGAAATGACCATTGCGGCGCAAAATTTGTGCTGCCGGAAATTTAGCCAGCACTGCATGTCTGCTTACAAAATAGACCGAATGCCCCTTTCGCATACATTTTGATTGCCTAACCTTTGGGCGACCTAAGCGCGGCCAAAGTGCGATTTCTGGCGATTATTGATGTGAAATCAATTGCTTAAAGGGTGCCGAGTCCATGGCACGGTTCTTGCGATTCCGTTAATCGCAGGCGGCCGTGGGGCCGTTTCGCAGCGTTTTTCACGTCTGCGTCAGGGAGATGAGACACTCATGTTTAACAAATCCACTCACGATATAGCGGCCTCATTTAGCCGCCGCGGCGTGCTCGCCGCGACCGCCGGACTGGTGCTTGGTCTGGCTTCATTGACTGGCGCGAAAGCCGCGGACGACACCATCAAGGTGGGCGTGCTCCACTCCCTGTCCGGCACAATGGCAATCAGCGAAACCACGCTGAAGGACACCATCCTCTTCCTGATCGACGAGCAGAACAAGAAGGGCGGCGTGCTCGGCAAGAAGCTGGAAGCCGTCGTCGTCGACCCCGCTTCGAACTGGCCGCTGTTCGCCGAGAAGGCGCGCGAGCTGATCACCAAGGACAAGGTTTCGGTCGTGTTCGGCTGCTGGACCTCGGTGTCACGCAAGTCGGTGCTCCCGGTCTTCAAGGAGCTGAACAGCATCCTGTTCTATCCCGTGCAGTACGAGGGCGAGGAGAGCGAGCGCAACGTATTCTACACGGGGGCGGCCCCCAACCAGCAGGCGATCCCCGCCGTCGACTATCTGATGAAGGAAGAGAAGGTGAAGCGCTGGGTGCTCGCGGGCACCGACTACGTCTATCCGCGCACCACCAACAAGATCCTGGAAGCCTATCTGAAGTCCAAGGGTGTCGCCCAGGAAGACATCATGATCAACTACACGCCGTTCGGTCACTCCGACTGGCAGACGATCGTGGCCGACATCAAGAAGTTCGGGTCGGCCGGCAAGAAGACCGCGGTGGTCTCGACCATCAACGGCGACGCCAACGTTCCCTTCTACAAGGAGCTCGGCAACCAGGGCATCAAGGCAAAGGACATCCCGGTCGTCGCGTTCTCGGTGGGTGAGGAAGAACTCGCCGGCATCGACACCAAGCCCCTGGTCGGCCACCTCGCTGCCTGGAACTACTTCCAGTCGATCAAGACCAAGGACGGATCGAACGAGAAGTTCATCAAGGACTGGCAGGCCTACACCAAGAACCCGAAGCGCGTGACCAACGATCCCATGGAAGCCCACGTGATCGGCTTCAACATGTGGGTGAAGGCGGTCGAGAAGGTGAAGTCGACCGATCCGGACAAGGTGATCGACGCGCTTCCCGGCACCGAGGCGCCGAACCTCACCGGCGGCGTGTCGAAGATGCTGCCGAACCACCACATTACCAAGCCCGTGTTCATCGGCGAGATCAAAGGCAACGGCCAGTTCGACGTGGTCTGGAAGACCCCGGGCCTCGTTCCGGGCGATGCCTGGTCGAAGGAGCTCGACGGCTCCAAGGATCTGATCGGCGACTGGGTCGGCAAGAAGTGCGGCAACTTCAACACCAAGACCAACAAGTGCCTCGGTTCGGGTTCCTGATCCCGATCTGACGCTCCATTGCGCGACCGGAGAGGGCGGCGATCCCGCCGCCTTCTCCACTCATTTCTGCCGGGGTCATTCACAGTGCCAGCCCATTTGTCCGCGCGTCTCTATTCGCTCGCGCTCACGCTATTCCTGATCGCGTTCGCGCTGCCGGCCCTCGCCGGCCCGTTCGAGGATGCGGTCGCCAAGTTCGCCAATGACGATTTTTCCGACACGGAAGAGGCGATCGGTGTGATCGCGGGCAGTGGCAACAAGCTCGCGTTCCCCATCATCAGCGCGCTCCAGGACGGCCGCCTCATGGCCGATCCCGACAGCAAGAAGGTCTACGTCACCGGCGCCGACGGCAAGTCGATCGACGCCGCGAGCGGCGAGGCCGTTGCCAGCGTTCCCGACAGTGCGAGCGCGGTTCGCCTCAACAACCGGCTGCGCCGCAGCGTCGACGCCGCGATCGGCAGCCTGACGCTTCAGTCACCGGACCTGGGGACGCGCCTGCAGGCCGCGCAGTCCGTCTTCAAGTCGCATGAAGAGACCGCGCTCGAGGCGGTCGATGCCGCGCTTGCCAAGGAAACCAACAGATCCGTCAAGGCCGCCC
This sequence comes from Bradyrhizobium sp. in8p8, assembly GCF_000426845.1. Lineage (GTDB taxonomy): Bacteria > Pseudomonadota > Alphaproteobacteria > Rhizobiales > Xanthobacteraceae > Bradyrhizobium > Bradyrhizobium japonicum_C. The sequence goes on from NZ_AUGD01000008.1 coordinate 164,105, forward strand.
TCGGCGAGGCGCGCGCCGCGATCCTGCTGTTCAAGCCCGACGCGTCCGAGGTCGAGAAGCTCGAGGCGGTCGCGACCCTTAAGGCGCGCGGCGACCAGGACGCGCTGGCGCTTCTCACCGGCATGGGCGACCAGCCAGCCTTGGTGACCAAGGCCGCCGCAAGCGCGATCGCCTCGATCCAGAACTCGCTCGCAGTCTGGTCCATGGTGCAGAACGCCTGGTACGGCCTTTCGCTCGGTTCGGTGCTGCTGCTCGCCGCGATCGGCCTCGCCATCACCTTCGGCGTGATGGGCGTCATCAACATGGCGCATGGCGAAATGGTGATGATCGGGGCCTATACCACCTTCGTAGTGCAGGAGGTGATCCGCAGTAGCTATCCCGGCCTGTTCGACTATTCGCTTCTGATCGCCGTGCCGCTCGCGTTCCTCGTCGCCGGCGCCATCGGCGTCCTGATCGAGCGCAGCATCATCCGCTTCCTCTATGGCCGTCCGCTGGAGACACTGCTCGCGACCTGGGGCCTGTCGCTGGTGCTGCAGCAGGCCGTGCGCACGATGTTCGGCCCGACCAACCGCGAGGTGGGGAATCCCTCCTGGATGAGCGGCGCTTTCGAGCTCGGACAGATTACCATCACCTATAACCGGCTCTGGATCCTTCTCTTCACGCTCGCGGTGTTCGCGATCCTGCTCGCGATGCTGCGCTACACGGCTCTCGGCCTCGAAATGCGCGCGGTGACGCAGAACCGGCGCATGGCCGCCTCGATGGGCATCGCCACATCGCGCGTCGACGCCTTGACCTTCGGGCTCGGCTCGGGCATTGCCGGTATCGCCGGGGTGGCGCTGTCGCAGATCGACAATGTCAGCCCCAATCTCGGCCAGAGCTACATCATCGACAGCTTCATGGTCGTGGTGTTCGGCGGGGTCGGCAATCTCTGGGGGACTCTGGTCGGCGCCTTCACGCTCGGCATCGCCAACAAGTTCCTGGAGCCGGTCGCCGGTGCGGTGCTCGGCAAGATCGCGATCCTGGTTCTCATCATCCTGTTCATTCAAAAGCGCCCGCGCGGACTCTTCGCGCTCAAGGGCCGTGCGGTGGAAGCATGACCCCTCACATGCTGACGCGATCGCTGGACCGCGGCGCGACGATCTTCCTTGCGATCGTCGCAGCCTGCGGCATCCTCATCCCGCTCTCCAACCTGCTGCTGCCCGCGGGCTCGTTCCTGCAGGTGCCGACCTATCTCGTCGCGCTCTGGGGCAAGTATGTCTGCTACGCGATCCTGGCGCTCTCGATCGACCTGATCTGGGGCTATTGCGGAATCCTCTCGCTCGGCCACGGCGCTTTCTTCGCGCTGGGCGGTTACGCCATGGGCATGTACCTGATGCGGCAGATCGGCACCCGCGGGGTCTATGGCAATCCGATCCTGCCCGACTTCATGGTGTTCCTGAATTGGCAGGAGCTGCCCTGGTACTGGTACGGCTTCGACATGTTCTGGTTCGCCGCGCTGATGGTGCTGGTCGTGCCGGGCCTGCTTGCCTTCTGCTTCGGCTGGCTCGCGTTCCGTTCCCGGGTTACCGGCGTGTATCTGTCGATCATCACGCAGGCGATGACCTATGCGCTGCTGCTCGCTTTCTTCCGCAACGACTTCGGCTTCGGCGGCAACAACGGCCTGACCGACTTCAAGGATATCCTCGGCTTCAACGTGCAGGCGGAGGGCACCCGTGCCGCGCTGTTCGCGCTGAGCTGCCTGGCGCTGATCATAGGCTTCCTGATCTGCCGCGCCATCGTCTCATCCAAGCTGGGCAAGGTGCTGATCGCGGTGCGTGATGCGGAATCGCGCACGCGCTTCCTTGGCTACCGCGTCGAATCCTACAAGCTGTTCGTGTTCACGGTGTCGGCCTGCATGGCGGGCGTTGCCGGCGCGCTCTACGTGCCGCAGGTCGGCATCATCAATCCATCCGAGTTCGCGCCGGGCAATTCGATCGAGGCGGTGATCTGGGTGGCCGTCGGCGGTCGCGGCACGCTGGTCGGTGCGGCGCTCGGTGCCGTGGTCGTCAACTATGCCAAGACGTTCTTCACCTCTGGCGTACTGGCGCCGTACTGGCTGTTCATGCTGGGCGCGCTGTTCATCCTGGTGACGCTGCTGCTGCCCAGGGGCATCGTCGGCACCTTCAATGCGTGGCGGGACTCGGCGCGGGAAAAGCGCACCGCAGCAGCTGCCGCGAGCGCCGCGGCTGAAGACGGCATGGTCCAACCGAAGATGGCGGAGTAAGCGGTCATGAACGTCATGGATACCCGCACGACGTCCGCAATGCTCTATCTGGATGGCGTGCACGTCTCGTTCGACGGCTTCCACGCCATCAACAACCTGTCGCTGACGCTCGAGCCGGGCGAGATGCGGGCCATCATCGGGCCGAACGGCGCCGGCAAGACCACGATGATGGACATCATCACCGGCAAGACCAAGCCCGACGAAGGCACCGTGCTGTTCGACGGCGTCACGGATCTCACGCGGCTCGACGAGACGCGCATCGCCGAGCTCGGCATCGGCCGCAAATTCCAGAAGCCGACGGTGTTCGAGAGCCAGACCGTGCACGACAACCTCCTGCTCGCGCTCAATGTCGATCACTCCGTCCGCGGCACGCTGTTCTGGCGCGGCAGCAAGGCCGAGACCGAGCGCATCGACAAGGTGCTGGAGACGATCCGTCTCACCGAAGCGCGCAACCGCCTCGCTGGCAGCCTCAGCCATGGCCAGAAGCAATGGCTCGAGATCGGCATGCTGCTGGCACAGGATCCGAAGCTGCTGCTGGTCGACGAGCCCGTTGCAGGGATGACCGACATCGAGACGCATCTCACCGCCGAGCTGCTGAAGGAGATCAACAAGACCCACACCGTGATGGTGGTCGAGCACGACATGACCTTCGTGCGCGAGCTCGGCGTCAAGGTCACCTGCCTGCACGAAGGCACCGTGCTGGCGGAAGGCACCATCGACCAGGTATCGTCCAACGAGCGGGTCATCGAAGTCTATCTGGGAAGGTAGCGAATGGATCGGCCGCTTCTCCCATTCGCTATTCGCCCGCAAAGGTGTTTCCGATGCTTGAAGTGAAAGACATCAATCTGTTCTACGGTGCTGCCCAGGCGCTGCGCGGCGTGTCGATCTCGGCGGAGCCCGGCAAGGTGACCTGCGTCCTCGGCCGCAACGGCGTCGGCAAGACCTCGCTTCTGCGCGCCATGGTCGGGCAATATCCGATCTCCTCGGGCGCGATCGTGCTCGATGGCAGCGACATCACCGGCCTGAAGCCCTATGAACGTGCGCGCAGGGGCATCGGATTCGTGCCGCAGGGCCGCGAGATATTTCCGCTGCTGACGGTCGAGGAGAACCTCAAGACCGGCTTCGGTCCGCTCAAGCGCGAGGACAAGCACATCCCGGACGACGTGTTCTCGCTGTTTCCGGTGCTGCAATCCATGCTCGGCCGGCGCGGCGGCGATCTCTCCGGCGGCCAGCAGCAGCAGCTCGCGATCGGCCGCGCGCTGGTGATGCGGCCGAAGCTGCTGTTGCTCGACGAACCGACCGAGGGCATTCAGCCCTCGATCATCAAGGACATCGGCCGCGCCATCTCCTACTTGCGCAATCTCGGCAACATCGCCATCGTGCTGGTCGAACAATATCTCGACTTTGCCTGCGAGCTCGGCGACAGCTTTGCGGTGATGGATCGCGGCGCTGTGAAGTTCACCTGCGACCGCGCCAACCTCGACGCGAGCGAGATCAGCCGCCAGATGGCGCTGTAGGCTCATTCTGCCGCGATCGGCTGGGGAGGCGAATGCGGAGCGACGTTTCGGTTATGCCAGGACTTTTCGAGGCGAACCGCGCCCGTGGCGCGGTTCGGCTCGACGTGCACGCACGTGACCGCGTGACCCGGCGCGGCACCTTGCACGAATCCGGCTCTTTACGCGTGCGCTTTCCCTCGCCGGAAGACGAGGGGCTGTCGGGCGTGTTCGTCAACACGGCCGGCGGGGTTGCCGGTGGGGACTGTTTCGATATCGACATCGCGGCGGGCGGAGGTACGCGGCTCACTCTGACGACCGCAGCTGCCGAAAAGATCTATCGAGCCCCCGGGGAGGCGGCGCAGCTCAATATCGCCTTGCGAGCCGCCGCGGGCGCGCATCTGGCCTGGTTGCCGCAGGAGACGATCCTGTTCGACCGCGCGCGGGTGCATCGCCGCTTCGACATTGCGCTCGACGAGGCGGCCTCGCTCCTGCTCTGCGAGATCGTCGTGTTCGGCCGCACCGCCATGGGCGAGCGGATGCAGCAGGGCGAGTTCGTCGACCGCTGGCGGCTGCGCCGCGGCGGCAGGCTGGTGTTCGCCGAGACGGTCAGGCTTGACGGCGACATCGGCGCCAAGCTCGCGCGGTCCGCGGTCGCCAATAGCGGCACGGCGATCGGCACCGCTCTGATCGTGCCCGGTGACGAGACCCTGGTCGAGCGCATTCGCGAGGCCTCGGAATCGTTCGGCGGGGAAGTCGGGATCTCGGCCTGGAATGGCTTTGCAATGGCGCGGTTCTGTGCCCAAGATGCGGCGCGCTTACGCGCCGACATGATGGCGGTGCTGGCGCGAACCGGCGCGGTCCTGCCGCGGCTGTGGTTGAACTGACCGGTTGAACTGATGTGTTGAACGGAAGAGATTTCGCATGAACCTGTCTCCCCGCGAAAAGGACAAGCTTCTGATCTCGATGGTCGCGATCGTGGCGCGCCGCCGGCTGGATCGCGGCGTCAAGCTCAACCATCCCGAGGCGATTGCCATCATCTCCGACTTCATCCTGGAAGGCGCGCGCGACGGCCGCACCGTCGCTGAGCTGATGCAGTCCGGCGCGCAGGTTTTGACCCGCGATCAGGTCATGCCGGGCATTCCCGAGATGATCCACGACATCCAGGTCGAGGCGACCTTTCCTGATGGCACCAAGCTCGTCACCGTGCACGAGCCGATCAGGTAGTATCGAATTCGTCATTCCGGGGCGCCCGCAGGGCGAACCCGGAATCCAGAGGTTTTGTTTTCGAGATTCCGGGTTCTCGCTTCGCGAGCCCCGGAATGACGAGGAGGATAGAATGATTCCCGGCGAACTCTTCATCCAGGACGGCGAGATCGAGCTCAATGCCGGCCGCAAGACCGTGACGCTGACGGTCGCCAACACAGGTGACCGCCCCATTCAGGTCGGCTCGCACTACCATTTCTTCGAGACCAACCCGGCGCTGAAGTTCGATCGCAAGAAGGCCCGCGGCATGCGCCTCGACATCGCCGCCGGCACCGCCGTCCGCTTCGAGCCCGGCCAGACCCGCGACGTGCAGCTCGTCGCGGTGGCGGGGAAGAAGACGATCTACGGCTTCCGCGGCGATGTGATGGGGAAGCTGTGAGCTCCACAGGAACGAGCGCGGCGCGGCACGGTTGAGGCGGAAACGGAGGTGTTTTCCATGCTCTCGCCAATCCGCCTCATCTCCGAAGCCGCTGAACTCGCTGCGCGCCGCCATAACGGCATGGCGCGCAAGGGGCGCGGTAATGAGCCCTACATCAATCATCTCGCCGAGGTCGCGAACCTGCTCGCGACCGCGACCGATGGCGCCGACGCCGAGCTGGTCGCTGCCGGCTGGCTGCATGACACCATCGAGGACACCGACACCACGCGCGAAGAGCTTGCGCGAAGATTTTCCGAGCGTGTCGCCTCACTCGTCGCCGAATGCACCGATGACATGAGTCTGCCGAAGGCGATGCGAAGGCAGAAGCAGATTGAGGACGCGCCCCACAAATCGCCGGGCGCCAAGCTGATCAAGATCGCCGACAAGATCAGCAATACAGGGGCGCGCATTCAAACCGACCCGACTTCCGAGGAGCGCGACGATCTCGCCGATTACATCGACTGGGCGACGCAGGTCGTTGCAGGCTGCCGCGGCTCCAATGCATGGCTCGACGAGAAATTCGATGATGCCGTGAAAGCAGCGAAGGCCGTGCTTTGAGCGTTCAAACATTCAATCGCAAACGGGGCTTGTGATGTCCGTCAGAATAAAACGTTCCGTCTATGCCGACATGTTCGGCCCCACCACAGGGGACAAGGTGCGGTTGGCCGACACCGATCTCATCATCGAGGTCGAGAAGGATTTCACGACTTACGGTGAGGAGGTGAAGTTCGGCGGCGGCAAGGTGATCCGTGACGGCATGGGGCAGTCGCAGGTCACCAACAGGCAGGGTGCGGCCGACACCGTCATCACCAATGCGCTGATCGTCGATCACTGGGGCATCGTGAAGGCCGATGTCGCCATCAAGGACGGCATGATCTCTGCGATCGGCAAGGCTGGCAATCCGGACATCCAGCCCGGCGTCACCATCATCATCGGTCCCGGCACCGACGTGATCGCCGGCGAGGGAAAAATCCTCACCGCCGGTGGCTTCGACAGCCACATCCATTTCATCTGCCCGCAGCAGATCGAGCACGCGCTGATGTCAGGCGTCACTTCGATGCTGGGCGGCGGCACCGGCCCCTCGCACGGCACCTTCGCCACCACCTGCACGCCGGGCCCGTGGCACATCGCGCGGATGATCCAGTCGTTCGACGCCTTTCCGGTCAACCTCGGCATTTCCGGCAAGGGCAACGCCTCGCGGCCCGCCGCGCTGGTCGAGATGATCAAGGCCGGTGCCTGCGCGCTGAAGCTGCACGAGGACTGGGGCACGACGCCGGCGGCCATCGACAATTGCCTCTCGGTCGCGGACGATCACGACATCCAGGTGATGATCCACACCGACACGCTGAACGAGTCCGGCTTCGTCGAGGATACGATCAAGGCCTTCAAGGGCCGCACCATTCATGCCTTCCACACGGAAGGTGCCGGCGGCGGCCATGCCCCTGACATCATCAAGGTCGCGGGCCTGAAGAACGTGCTGCCGTCCTCGACCAATCCCACGCGCCCGTTTACCCGCAACACCATCGACGAGCATCTGGACATGCTGATGGTGTGCCACCATCTCGATCCCTCGATCGCGGAAGACCTGGCATTTGCCGAAAGCCGTATCCGTAAGGAGACCATCGCGGCCGAGGACATTCTGCACGATCTCGGCGCGCTCTCGATGATGTCCTCGGACTCGCAGGCCATGGGCCGCCTCGGCGAGGTCATTATCCGGACGTGGCAGACCGCGGACAAGATGAAGAAGCAGCGGGGATCCTTGCCGCAGGACAAGGGCAAGGACAACGACAATTTCCGCGTCAAGCGCTACATCGCCAAATACACGATCAACCCCGCGATCGCGCACGGCGTGTCGAAGCTGATCGGGTCGGTGGAGAAGGGCAAGCTCGCCGACCTCGTGCTATGGTCGCCGGCCTTCTTCGGCGTCAAGCCGGACTGCATCGTCAAGGGCGGCAGCATCGTTGCAGCGCCCATGGGCGATCCCAACGCCTCGATCCCGACGCCGCAGCCGGTGCACTATCAGCCGATGTTCGGGGCCTTCGGCAGGGCGCGTACGGCGTCGTCCGTGGTGTTCACTTCCAAGGCTGCGGTCACCGGCGGCCTTGCGCGCAAGCTCGGCATCGAGAAGAAGCTCTACGCCGTCCAGAATGTCCGCGGCAGGATCTCGAAAAAGAGCATGATCCACAACGATGCCACGCCCAATATCGAGGTCGATCCCGAGACCTATGAGGTCCGCGCCGATGGCGAACTGCTCACCTGCGCCCCCGCCGAGGTGCTGCCGATGTCGCAGCGATATTTCATGTACTGAAATAGCGCCTCAACGCATGTCCGCGGGATGTACCCGGGGACGGCTTTTGCGGTTTTGCGTTCGGTCCCGCCTGGTCTAATGTCCGAACCGGTATCGTAACCCTAGAAGAAAAGCCGGGAGGATTTCTCGTGATCTACGTCGTTGCCACCTTGACCATCAAGCCCGAGACGCGCGCCGAATTCATCGCAGCCGCCACTGCCTGCATCAAGGAGACCCGGAAGGAGCCCGGCAATATCGCCTATGACATGCATGAGAGCGTCACAGACCCCAGCAAGATGGTCTTCGTGGAGCAGTGGGAGAACGCCGAAGCGCTGGTGCCGCATCGGGCCATGGAGCACATGAAGACGTTCGGCCGCGTCGCGGTGAAATGCTTCACGGCGCCGCCGAAAATCGAGGTGATCACGCCCGAGAAGGTCGAGACAAGGTAAAGAGGTAACCCGCATGATCCGGGCCACGCAGGTCAAGGGGCAGCACCGCTTCACGGAAGCTCCCGTGGATACGGTGGTGCTCGATTTCGACGACCGGCATCGCCGCCGCATGGCGATGACGGGCACGCGAGGGCTCGAATTCCTGCTCGATCTGGAGCATGCCGTCGCGCTACGCGGCGGGGATGCGCTGGTGCTGGAGGACGGCCGCCTGGTCGAGGTGGTCGCGGCGCCCGAGCCGCTGCTCGAGATCCGCGGCCGCGATCCGCACCACCTCATTCGCGTCGGCTGGCATCTCGGCAACCGCCATCTGCCGACCCAGATCATGGCGAAGGCCCTGCGCATCCGCCGCGATCACGTGATCGAGGAGATGGTGAAGGGGCTCGGCGCGCGCGTGATCGAGATCGAGGCGCCGTTCGATCCAGAAGGCGGGGCGTATGCGGATGCTGGCCACGCGCACGGGCACGACGACCATGCGCATCACGGTCACGACCATCATGACCATGGTCACGATCATCACGGCCATGGCCACCGTCACCATGATCATGCCGCGCATGGCCATGGCCACGAGCACCACCATCACCACGATGAGCATTGCGACCATCCCGACCATCACCACGGCCACACGCATGCTCATGACCACAAATGAGCCGGTTGGCGCCGGCGGCCTCGCTGAGGAGGAGGCGGCGGCGCTCTACCGGCTGATGACATGGCTATCGCCGGCGTTTCCGGTCGGTGGTTTCTCCTATTCCAGCGGCCTCGAATGGGCGGTCGAGGCGGGCGATATCACCGACACAGCGGCACTGGCGGATTGGCTAGACGTGATGCTTGGCGACGGCTCGGGCTTCTGCGACGCGACGTTTCTGGTCCGGGCTTATCGGGCCGCGGAAGCAGGCAACACGACCGCTTTGAACGAGATCGCCGAGCTCGCCGCCGCCTTCGTGCCGTCGCGCGAGCGGCAGCTGGAGACGACCTCGCAGGGCCGTGCCTTCATCGACATCGCCCGCGCCGCATGGGATGCCGACGGACTGGACGCCATGATTGCAGCATGCAGCACGCCACTGGTCTACCCCGTCGCGGTCGGTGTGGTCGCCGCAATGCACGGCGTGCCGCTGGGGTCGACGCTGCACGCTTTCCTCCATGCGCTGGTCTCGAATTGGATTTCTGCGGCCAGCCGGCTCATTCCGCTCGGCCAGACCGACAGCCAGCGCGTGCTGGTCAAGCTGGAAGCCGCCGTCGCCGCGACGGCCAATCGTGCGCTGAACGCGGCATTGGACGATATCGGCAGCGCGACTTTCCGCGCCGATCTCGCCAGCCTGCGGCACGAGACGCAATATACGCGGCTGTTTCGGTCGTGATCGATGCAGCCCTAACCAATCGAGAGAGAACGAGCGACATGTCGAAATCTCACGGCCCGCTGCGTGTCGGCGTCGGTGGCCCGGTCGGATCGGGCAAGACCGCGCTGATGGACCTGCTCTGCAAGACCATGCGCGAGCGCTACGACATTGCGGCGATCACCAATGACATCTACACCAAATGGGACGCGGAGTTCCTGGTGCGTTCGGGCTCTCTGACGCCGGATCGCATCGCCGGCGTCGAGACCGGCGGCTGTCCACACACCGCGATCCGCGAGGATGCCTCGATGAACCTCGCCGCGGTTGCCGACATGCGCGCCAAGTTTCCCGGACTTGATCTCGTGCTGATCGAATCCGGCGGCGACAATCTCGCTGCTACTTTTTCCCCCGAACTGGCCGATATCACCATTTACGTCATCGACGTCGCCGCCGGCGACAAGATCCCGTCCAAGGGCGGCCCCGGCATCACCCGGTCCGACCTGCTGGTCATCAATAAGACCGACCTCGCGCCCCATGTTGGCGCCTCTCTGGAGAAGATGGAGACGGACGCCAGGCGCATGCGCGGCGAGCGTCCCTTCGTCATGACCAACCTGAAGAAGAGCGTGGGGCTCGACCGCATCGTCGCCTTCATCGAGGCCAAAGGCGGCCTGCAGCGGCCGGGCTGACCGGACGCGACCACTTGGCGCAGGCGTTTCTCGCCGTCGACGCCTGGGCCGCGCCGCCACCCGCGGAACAAAGTTCGGACATGGCAATTAACTACCTCCGGCTCCTGGGCAAGTTCATCCCGGCGAGACCCATCGGCCGGGCGGATTAAGCTTTTCAGGCGACCCAAGTTGCGTACTGATGCCTCCTCCTCCATTATCTCCGCCGCTTGGGTTTACCCCGTTTCGGCACATGGCCGTTCGAGCGGCGTTCATATGCTCCGTGTTTACTGCCGACCTCCTGCTTTCGCCTGAGTAGTCGCGTGGTCAGGCTGGGTTTCATCATCGGCTTCATCGCTCTGCTCGGGGTCTTGCTCTCCGGGCTTGCGGCCTATCGCGTCCACGACCAGGAGCTGGCGCTGGATCGGATCGCGCTCGCGCGTGCGATCGACGTTCACGCGAGCCTCGTCCAGGACCGGCTGACCGAGCGGGAGCTGCTCGCGCGTGTCGCCTCAGGCCTGTTCCGCGCGCCATCCGTGATCAAGTCGAACATGCTGGAGCCGCTGCGCTCGGCCATCTACGCCTTCAAGACTGATTTCGTGGTGGCGGGGTGGATCGCCCGGCTGAAGCCGGACGAATTGACGGCGGCGCAAGCCGCCATTGCCGGCGCCGGTTTCCCGAATCCCGAGATTCGCGGATATGACGACAAGCCGATCAATCCTGCCGACGTCACCCGGCCGATCGACGTGTTGTTGGATCTCGAGCCGCGCAGCGACGAGACCAAGGCGCTGCCGGGCCGCAGCTACGATCAGGATCCGGTTCGAGGCGCCATGCTGACGCGTGCCCGGGTCGAGAAGCGGTCGATCGCCTCAGACCCCATTCCGCTGCTTCGTGGCAACGGGCCGATCGGAATCATCGTGGCGGCGCCTGTCGTTCCCGAGGGAGCAACCGAGCCGGCAGGATTCGTCACGTTCTCCTACGAGCTTGCCACGCTGATGCTGACCAATGACGACATGTCGTTGTTCTCGGTCGCGCTCAGGGATCCGCGCAAGGAAGGTGGCGAGCTCGTCGCCAATGATCAGGGCGTGGTCTCCACACGCATGGCGGCAGCGGACGGGCGCGCGCCGTCGGCGACGCGCACCTTCAGCTTCGGCGGCCGTGACTGGCAGCTCTCCTATTATGCGAACGTGAATTCGGTGCGCCGCGCCGAGCAGACCGCGATCATCGTGGCGGCCATCGGCTTTGCCATCACGGCAATGGTGTGCGGCCTCTTTGGCTATGTGGCATACAACAATCTGCGACTCAGCCGGGAGATCCAGGTCAGAATCGGCTTCGAGCGCCGGCTGACCGCGGTCATCGACGAGCTCAACCACCGCGTCAAGAACATCCTGGCGGTGATCCAGTCGATCGTGACGCGCACTTTGCGTCACGGCTCGGACATCGACATCGCGCGCGAGCTGCTGATCGGGCGCATCCACGCCATGTCCAACGTGGTCTCTTTGCTCAGCGAGAGCCAGTGGCAGGGCGTCAAGCTGAAGGGCCTGTTCGAGGCACGCGCCATCCCGCATGCCGACCGGATTGCCGTCAACGGTCCCGATATCGCGGTCAGCGCACGCGCGGCGCAGAGCCTCTCGCTGCTGTTCTTCGAGCTTGCCTCGCATTCCGACGAGGGCCTGTCGCTGGTCGGGAAGCATCCGCACATCACCGCCAACTGGACGGTGACCGGAGAGGAGGGCAAGGAGGTCTTCCATTTCCGCTGGGAGGAGTTCAACACCAGCGAGGCGACGCGCCGGCCGGATTCCGATTTCGGCCTGATCCTGCTCGACCGCGTCGCGCCCGAGGCGCTGGGGGGCACCGCCAAGCGCTTCTTCACCGACGTCTCCTACGTCTACGAATTGACCGCGCCGATGGAGACGGTCGTCGACATGACCGAGCGCGACCGTACGGACAAGATCTCGGCGCCGGTCCGGCCCGCGCGCAGCTAATCCTTAGGCCGCAACACGAGATCGACGAGGTTGCGCGCGTAAGCCGCGGTAACCGGCGCAATGCCGAAGATATAGCGATAGAACAGGCCGCCGTAGATCGCGTCGTAGAGATCCTCAGGAAGCCCCCCCGCCAGAATGCTGCCATCCTTCTGGCCCTCGGCGATCATCTCGACGAGCGCGTCGCGACGGAACTGCAGATAACGCGCGTAGAACAGCCCCGCCGAGCCGGTCTTGGAGATGCATTCGGAGACGACGGCGAGCTGGACCTTGCCGAACTCGCCCTGAAGCGCTTCGGCGTAGGCCGCGGCATGGCGGCGCGCACGGGCCGCGGGGCTGCCGGAGCTCGCCGGCGGCAGCGGCAGCATCTGGGCGGCGTGGTGAAGAAAGGCGTCGATCAAGAGCGCCTCGCGGGACGGCCACCACTTGTAGATCGTCATCTTGGAGACACTGGAATGGCGGGCGACCGCGTCGATGGTGGTGGCGGCAAGGCCGGTGGAAGCCATCAACGCATAGGCGCTCTCGAGAATGGCGTTGCTGGTCTCCATTGACCTTGGCCGGCCGCGCCGGGGCGCGCTGTCAGCCTCGTCCCCTCCGCCCTGTGCCATCGCCGCGCCGGTCTCCTCATGCAGATTTCCGGCATAGCGCAGCAGCAGCCGGCGGCCCAGCGGAATCGCACGGCGTTGCGGCTAGACTAGGCCTGCTGCCGCAGGGCGGCAGGCAGGTCCTGCCGCTTCGACCAGGCCACGTAGTAGGCGACGGCGGTCATGGCGGCGAAACCGATGATGCTCACCGCGATCTGCATCAGCACGAGATTTGGGCCGGTGATCAGGATGAGATGACCGGCAAAGGACAGGAACACGCCGACGCAGAACACCGCGAGCCATTCCTCGCCGCATCGAATGACTGCCTGAAGCGGCTTCAATCGCAGGCCGGGGTGATCGGCCGGAACGAGACGGGTCGCGACGAAGGCGAGCGCGAGGAAGTGAAGCACGCGGTAAGGCGCGAGGTTCTCCTTGTCGGTCGGTGCGATGGTATCGAGCAGAAGGTCCGGCAGATAGGCGGACGATTCCGGCGAATGGCGCAACAGGGCGACCGCCATGGCGAAGACGAGATAGCTGCCGGCGAGCATCCGAAGCCAGGGAAGATCGCGCAGCGTCCGCCCGGGCGCGCCGGTGACGGCAAACCAGCCGCCCAGCACCATCAGCATCTGCCAGCAGAGCGGATTGAAGGTCCATTCCTGGTCCGGAGAGACCCGAAAATTCCAGTCGAACCAGCGCGCGGCAAGATACAGCGCAACCGATGCCGCAAGCGTCAGGTTCGGCCGTCGCAACAGGCCCCAGAGCGCAAGCGGAAAGAAGGCCATCAGCGGGATCATCAGCTGCAGCAGGTCGAGGTTCAACGGTTCTTCCTGGAGCACGAGACCGCGGATCAGGATGCGTAGCGGGTGCTCGAGGATTCCCGAGATGTTGTAATGGTGGATGATCTCCGGCGCCATGGATTGCGAGGCGACGTAGGCGATGGTGTCGATATAGATCACGAACAGCACAACATAGGCGGCATAGAGCCGCCAGACGCGTCGAAAGATCCGCGTCGCCGCGACCAGATAGCCGCGCTCCAGCGCCATTCTGCCATGGATGATGGCGACCCCATAGCCCACCACGAACACGAACAGATCGGCCGCACCGCTGAAGCCGAAGTTGCGCAGCGTCAGCAGGTTGACGACGTTGTTCGGAATGTGGTCGACGAACACCGACCAATTGGCGATGCCGAGCGTCAGGTACAGTCGTGAGTCGTGCTGGAATGCGGCGAGGTTCGCCTTGACGGACGGTTTCATTGAGCAAATTAGCTTTGGGAATCAGGGTGACGCTTTTAGCGGCAACCGCCCGCCCATCCGAGTAGCGTTTGCGTGAGCGACGGAGGCGTTCGTGCCGGACGGCGCAAAACTGCGCGGCGTCGCCTCTGTCAGATGCGGACAGATGCGCTCACGATTCAGAGTGCAAATATTCGAACGGTTCTCGGCGTCGCTATTCAGCCGGTTCGGCGGATACCTCGTCGGACACGCCGGCACGGCTCGCGAGGATACCGAGGGCGACGCCGCCGATTGCCAGGATCGGCAATAGCCGCTTCATCCCGATGGCGCGAACGATCTGAAGCCCGGTGGCGAGGAGCATCGGATCTGCGAGCATGCTCTGCGCGGCCGACTTCGCGGCGCGCTCGGCAGCGATCTCAGCGCGCTTCTGCAGCTCGCGCTTGTAGCCCCAATACGAGCCCGCCGCCGCCAGGGTCAGCAGGAAGAAGATGCCCGCGCCAGCAAGACAGGCCTGCACTGGACCGTATGTCTGCAGGACCGAGATGAATGCGGCAGCGCAAAGGAAGCTCGTGGTCACCAGGAGCGCGAAGGCTGCGGCTGCGGCAAGGGAGGTCAGCCGAACAGTCGTGCCAGTCGATGCACTGATCCCCTCGATAATGCGCTGAAGCATGGCCTTACTCCTCAATCCCCAACAGCCGAATCGTCACGGGTGCGGCCGCGGCGGGGCACCGCCGCGGTTTCGATATGTGGCGGCGACCGTTACCGGCGCCAGGCGGCGCCGATCAGGAACCCGATACCCAGCGCCAGTCCGACAGTCGCAAGCGGGCGCTGCGTGATCGCCTCTTCCAGCGTCTCCTCGATGGAGCCGTAGGCGTCGTGCGCGGCCTCCATCATCGCGCTGCCGCGCTCGGACATGTCGTCCATCGCGGAATCCACGTTCTCGCGCGCCTGGCGATAGCCGCGGCGAGCCTGCTTGCTCGTGGAATTGGCAAAGGAGTTGAGCACATCGGTGATCTGGTCGGTGAGGGCGGCGATATCGCTTTTCACGGCTGCTACATCCTTCTCGAGGCGTTCTCTGGTGGCTTTGTCGGTCCAGTCTCTCATCCGGGCTTCGGCATCTGTCGTCGGCATCAGGAGCTCCGAACTGTTGACGGCTGAGATGGGCGGAGAACGTTTCGTTGCCCGGTAAGTTCCGCTGGCGGAAACCGGTTAGCCCTGTGGCAGTTGCGGCGCATCCGTCGGCAACAGATGCTCCTTCAGGATGAGGGCAACGATCAGGAGCGGCGACGACAGGAATGCGCCCATGGGGCCCCACAACCACGTCCAGAACGCCAGCGCGAGCAGCACGGCGAGCGCATTCAGCGCCAGCCGCCGCCCAATGATCATCGGCGTGACGAAGTGTCCCTCCAGGAAGGTGAGACCGCCGAAGGCGAGTGCCGCGATCAAGCCGCCACTGATGGTGGGAAAGGCGATCAGCCCCACCACGACCAGCAGCGCGAACATCGCAACCGGCCCGATGATCGGGATGAAGTTGAGCGTTGCGGCCAGCGCGCCGAGCCCGGCCGGGTTGGGCATTCCTGCGAGTGCGCAGATGATGCCTGTGCCGACGCCGACTCCGACATTGATCAGGGTGACGGTCAGCAAATAATTTCCCAGATGGACCTCGATCTCGTTCAGAATCCGGAGCGTACGAAGCCGTGCGTCATGATCGCTGAAAGTCATGATCATGGCCCGCCGCAGGTCGCGCCAGCTTGCGATGAAAAGGATCAGGGTGACGAAGAACAGCAGGAACTCGGTAAAGGTCGGTGACAGGAATTCGATCGTCGGCTGCACCCAGTCGATCTTGGGTATGTGGAAGCTCGGCAATCCTTCCGAGCCGCCGAGCATGGCCTGCATCTCCCGCCACAGCGCGAGCGGCCGGTCGAACACGTGCAGCTTGTCCTTCAGCTGGGCACCGAGCTCCGGCAGGCGCGTGCTCCACTCCATCATCGGCGAGGCGATCAGCGCCACCATGAAGGCGACCACCGCGGTTACGGCGATGACGATCAGGACCGCGCCGACGCTGCGGGGGACCCTGTACCGCTCGAGAAAGCCCGCCGCCGGCGATAGCATCGTGCCGATGACGAAGGCCATCACCACGGGCAGGAAGAAGGCCCGCCCGACGTAGAGCACGGTGACGATGGCAATCAGCAAAAGGCCTGCGAGTGCGAAGGCGACGAACTCCGTGCGGCGGATCACGGGCGGCAGCTCGGCAGGGCTGTGGGGAAGCGGATCGCTTTCGCTGCTGCCGGAAATCAGACGTTCACTGGGAAGGACGCGCACAATATTTCTCCCACCCGGAAACCGAGATCCGCGCCCGTTGACGACATCCCAACGCGCGGATGGCATGCCGGTTCCATCGCGCTTTCGTGAATTGCTGCTCGCTTGACTGTGACGTCGCTGCTGCATCCCACGCCGGAACTTCAAACCGGCCGGTGGAGTTTGTTCGGCAGCGCATCACCCTGATGCACACACCAACGGGGCAGCACATGACAACGTTGTTAGCAGTCCGCAGCAGCTTCTCGCCGCGCGCCGTCGCCGCATTCTGTTTCGCGTCCGCTCTGCTCGCAGTGCCCTTGGACGGCGCAAGCGCGCAAACGTTCGGCTATGCGCCGATGCAGCTCCATGAGCGGATGCAGCTGCAGGATGAGGGTTACACCGAGGGAGTTGCCAACGAGGCGCCGCGGGCCGCCGACGAGGACGCCCAGTTGCCCGACCGGCTGCGCAAGCAGATCGTCAGCTTCGACCGGAGCGAGCCGGCCGGCACCATCGTCATCGATACCAACAACACCTATCTCTACTACGTGCTCGGCAACGGCCGCGCGATCCGCTACGGCGTCGGCGTGGGCCGCGAAGGCTTCACCTGGTCGGGCGTGCAGAGCGTCAGCCGCAAGGCCGAGTGGCCGGACTGGCATCCGCCTGCCGCAATGATCGCGCGCCAGCCCTATCTGCCGCGCTTCGTCGCAGGCGGCCCCGGCAATCCGCTGGGCGCGCGCGCGATGTATCTCGGCTCGAGCCAGTACCGCATCCACGGCACCAACGATCCCTCCACGATCGGCAAGTTCGTCTCGTCCGGCTGCATCCGCATGACAAACGAGGACGTCATCGACCTGTTCAGCCGGGTCAACGTTGGTGCCAAGGTCGTGGTGTTGCCGAAGAGCGCGCCGCTGATGGCCAGAGGCGCAGATCCTGCGCGAAAGCGCCCGGCCGTGAGCGCGCTGCCCTCGGGTCGGCAGGCGTTGAACATCACGACGTCGGCCGTGAACTGAGAGTGAGCGAGGTCATATGAGCAGACGCCTGGTTGGCAAAACGGCTGGCGGTGCGGCGATCCTGGTCGCTATTTCGGCCGGTCTTGCGTCGGCGCCTTCAGCGCAGGCGCAGGATTTTTTCTCGGGATTGTTCGGCGGCTTCCGGATGCGGCCGCCACCGGAGATCCGGATGCCGTTCCCGCATGACGATGTGCCGCGCTATGAGGCGCCGCGCCAGCGCGCCTCTTACGGCGGCGGCATGGCCTATTGTGTGCGCGGCTGTGACGGCCGGTATTTCCCGGCGCAAGGAAGCGATGCCGAAAGCAAGGCGCAATCCTGCAAGAGCTTCTGCCCGGCCTCCGAAACCTCGCTGGTCTACGGCGGCAATATCGACGACGCCACGACCGAAAAGGGAAAATCCTATTCCGATTTGCCCAACGCCTATCGCTATCGCAACGAGATCGTCGCAGGCTGCACCTGCAACGGCAAGGATCCGGTCGGGCTCGCATCGGTCAAGGTCGAGGACGATCCGACCTTGCGTAAAGGCGACATCGTCGCGGGGGCCAATGGTCTCGTAGTCGCCAGCCGCAATGCCAACGACCGGCGGGGCGTCGCGATGAACTTCTCGCCGCTGCCGGATTCTGTGCGCGCCAGATTCCGCCAGGTCCCGGTGGTGGCGAAGGAATAGCGAGCGCCGCATCCGACGGCGGCGCGGACCTTGTCGGACCGCCAAATGCTGGCTGGCCGGCTGGGGAGACAGGGACTTCGTGAGCGGTTGCCGCAGGTTTCCCATATGGAACCGGCCCGGGTGCCGCGCGTTAGACCAGCGTAGCAATTGCCTGAAGGGGGTCTCGCGATGCTGGTCGGCGTACTCGTCACCTTTCTCGTCGTCATTCTCGTGCTTTATCTCATCAACATGCTGCCGATGGATGGCCGCGCCAAGCAGATCGCGCGCGTGATCGTCATCATCATCGGCATCGTGTCGCTGCTGAAATATCTCGCGGTGTTCTAGCGCGTAGGTTCGTAGCCGGGATGCGCCGCGATATCCGGGCTGCTGCAACAAGGATTGCGCTTCATCCAGGTTACGGTTCAAACAAAAGCCCCGGCGTGAGCCGGGGCTTCGTTCGCGTAAATTCTCAGTGCAGCCCTTTGAGCCAGTCGTCGACGTCCTGCCGAACCTGGTCCTTGGCCTTGCCATAACGTTCCTGCAGCCGGCCCTCGAGCTGCTCGCGGCGACCCTCGATCAGTTGAAGGTCGTCGTCGGTGAGCTTGCCCCACTTCTCCTTGGCCGAGCCCTTGAACTGCTTCCAGTTTCCTTCGATGCGATTCCAGTCCATGACCATCTCCTGTTGGTTGATGGCCCGACAACGCGACCCCTTCGCAGCCGGTTCCGCGGCACCTTGCGGCGTTTCGTCCAACGAAAAAGCCCCGGCATGCGCCGGGGCTTTTGACGTTTCACTGAGTTCGCTCAGCCCAGCGACTTGGCCTCGCGGCGGCGCGCGGTCAGGATGTATTCGGTGTAACCGTTCGGCTGCTCGCGGCCCTTGAAGATGAGGTCGCAGGCGGCCTTGAAGGCGACGCCGTCGAAGCTTGGCGCCATCGGCTTGTAGATCGGGTCGCCCGCATTCTGCTTGTCGACGACGATGGCCATGCGCTTGAGCGATTCCATCACCTGCGCCTCGGTGATCACGCCCTGGTGCAGCCAGTTGGCGAGATGCTGGCTGGAGATGCGCAACGTCGCGCGGTCTTCCATCAGGCCGACGTCGTGGATGTCGGGCACCTTGGAGCAGCCGACGCCCTGGTCGATCCAGCGGACGACGTATCCGAGGATGCCCTGGCAATTGTTGTCAATCTCCTGCTTCACGTCATCTGGCGCCCAGTTCGACTTCGACACCGGAATGGTGAGGATGTCCGAGAGCTTTGCGCGCGTCCCGCCCTTGGCGAGTTCCTGCTGGCGCGCGATGACGTTGACCTGGTGGTAGTGCAGCGCGTGCAGCGTCGCGGCGGTCGGCGAGGGCACCCAGGCCGTGGTGGCGCCGGCCTGCGGATGGGCGAGCTTTTGCGCCAGCATATCCGCCATCTTGTCGGGCGCGGCCCACATGCCCTTGCCGATCTGGGCGTGGCCGGGCAGGCCACAGGCCAGGCCCATGTCGACGTTCCAGTCCTCATAGGCCTTGATCCAGGCCTGCGCCTTCATCTCGTTCTTGCGGATCATGGGGCCCGCTTCCATCGAGGTGTGGATCTCGTCGCCGGTACGATCGAGGAAGCCGGTGTTGATGAACATGATCCGCTTGGAGGCGCGCTGGATGCAGGCCTTGAGGTTGACTGTGGTACGCCGCTCCTCGTCCATGATGCCGACCTTGAGCGTGTTCTCGGGCAAGCCCAGCATCTTCTCGACGCGGTCGAAGATCTCGCAGGTGAGCGATACCTCGTCCGGCCCGTGCATCTTCGGCTTCACGATATACGCCGAGCCCGTGCGGCTGTTCTTGACCTTGGAGAGACCCTTGAGGTCGTGAATGGCAAGCAGGCCCGACACGGCGGCATCGAGCAGGCCCTCGGGGACCTCCTCGCCCTTCTCGTCCAGCACCGCGTCGGTGAACATGTGGTGACCGCAATTGCGCATCAGGAGCAGGCTGCGGCCGTGCAGCTTGAGCTCGCCCTTGCCGTCAGGCGTCTTGTAGCTGCGGTCGGCATTGAGCGAGCGCGTCAGCGTCTTGCCGCCCTTCTCGAAATCGGCCGACAACGTGCCGTTCATCAGGCCGAGCGTGTTGCGGTAGACCAGCACCTTGTCCTCGGCGTCGACGGCAGCGACCGAATCTTCCATGTCGAGGATGGTCGAGACTGCAGCCTCCATGATCACGTCGGCGACGCCGGCCGGATCGTCCTTGCCGATCGCGCTGCTGCGGTCGATCTTGACCTCGATATGCAGGCCGTTGTTGACGAGCAGCACTGCACTCGGCGCGGCGGCATCGCCCTGGAAGCCGGCGAACTGCGCGGCGTTCTTCAGCGCGGTGGCGTTGCCGCTCTTCAGCTTTACCGCAAGCTGGCCCGCGACGACGCTGTAGGCGGTGACGTCGGTGTGGCTGCCGGTTGCGAGCGGCACGGCGTTATCGAGGAACGCCTTGGCCTTGGCGATCACCTTGTCGCCGCGCGCCTTGTTGTAGCCCTTGCCGCTCTCGGAAGCATCATGCGGGATGGCATCGGTGCCGTAGAAGGCGTCATAGAGCGAGCCCCAGCGCGCATTCGCCGCGTTCAGCGCGTAGCGCGCATTCGTCAGTGGCACGACCAGCTGCGGGCCGCAGATCTTGCCGATCTCCTCGTCGACATTGGCAGTCTCGACGTTCTGGGTCGCCGGCTCCGGGACCAGATAGCCGATCTCCTTCAGGAAGGCGGTATAGGCGTCGAGGTCGAACGCCTTGCCCTTGTTGGCCCGGTGCCAGTCGTCGATCTTGGCCTGAAGTGTGTCGCGGAATGCGAGCAGTTCGCGGTTCTTCGGCCCCAGTTCCTTGATGATGCCGGCGAGCCCGGCCCAGAACGCATCCGGCGCGATCCCCGTTTTCGGGGCCGCTTCCTTGGCGATGAAATCAAACAGGACGGGAGCGATCTTCAATCCGTGGGCGTCGACGCGTTTCATGATGGGCTTTCTTGTTGGAAATGGCTGCTTTTGGCTGCTTTTGACCCGACAGCAGCAAAATGCGCTCCAGGGAGCGGCTTTCGGGGGCCTATTAGCCCCAAAAAAGGGGCGGTGAGAAGACCCCCGCGCGGTTGTCAAAATGTCAAGGAATAGGGGCAGCCGCTCGCGCCGCTGTCATTTCCCGCGAAAGCGGGCAAGCCAGTGCGCCGCGGCTTCTCCGTATCCCATCGCTGTCTCCGGCGTATTGGGGCGCCCGGCCAATCGGGCGAGGACCGCGGGGGGCTGGGACAGAATCAAATATTCGCAGCGAGGTCCACGACCTCGTCGAACAGCACGCCGGTCGTCTTCAGCATGTGCTCGACCTCGTCGGTCGCCTCGGCGACCGTCCTCTTCGACGTGTCGATCACGAGTTCGGCCGCGTCAGGCTTCTCGTAGTCGTTGCCGATCCCGGTGAACGAAGCCAATGCACCTGCACGGGCCTTCTTGTAGTGGCCCTTGGGGTCGCGCTCCTCGCACACCTCGGCCGGCGTCGCGACGTGGATCTCGCGGAACGCGGTGTCGGCGATCCGGCGTGCCGCTGCGCGATCCTCGCGGGCCGGCGAGACCGCGGCGACGATGGCGATATGGCCGTTGCGGGCAAGGTGCGTCGCGACCTCGGCGAGGCGGCGGATGTTCTCGCTGCGATCAGCGGCGGAGAAGCCGAGATCGCTGTTGAGGCCCGCGCGCAGCGTGTCGCCGTCCAGCAGGATCGGCGAGCCGCCATGGCTGAACAGCCGCCGCTCCAGCGCTTTTGCCAGCGTCGACTTGCCGGAGGCGGGCAGGCCGGTGAGCCAGACCACGGCGCCGTTGTGGCGATAGCGCGCCGAGCGCTCGTCGGGCCGCAGCGCCGATTCCACCGGCACGATGTCAACAGGCACGGCGCGTTGGCCGGCATCGACCGACAGCACCAGGCCGCCGCCGGCGATGCGTCCGGACACCTCGATCACGAGGCGGCCGGTGCGCGGGTTCTCGGTGTAGGGGTCGGTCGCGATCGGACTGGACAGGGAGATGTCGATCTCGCCGACATGGTTGCGGCCGATCACCCTGTTCTCGGAGCTCGAGAGCTCGCCGGGATCGATCGCCTTCTCGATGGCAACCACGGTGGCGCGGCTTTCCTTCGGCCCGCAGCGCACCAGCAGCTGGTCGCCCCTGGCGAGCGGCTTGTCGTGCAGCCAGAAGATCCGCGCGCGCAGCCGCCGCGTTTCGCGCGGTGCGCTGCCTGCATGCGCGACGATGTCGCCGCGCTCGATGAACAATTCGCGATCGAGCGTGATGCCGACCGAGCGGCCCGCGCCCTGACGGCTGGCGACCGACGTTACCGGCCAGCTCTCGACCGACTTGATCCTGGCGATCTTGCCGGCGGGCATGATCACGATCTCGTCGCCGGCGATCAGGTTGCCGGACTCGATGCGGCCCGCGACGATGCGGCGGTCGTCGAATTTGTAAATTGCCTGCACCGGCAGCCGTAGCGGCAGTGCCTCCAGCGCCCGTGCGGGCTCGAGCCGGTCAAGCGCTTCGACCACGCTTGGTCCCTTGTACCAGCCGATCCGATCGGTGCGCTCCGCGACGCCGTCGCCGTCGCGCGCCGAAATCGGGATCACCGCCGTCGGTGTCACGCCGAGGCCATTGAGATGCGCGGAGATCTCGTCGCTGATCGCGTTGAAGCGGTTGACGGAGAAATCGACGCGATCCATTTTGTTGACGACGACCGCAACCTGCTTCACGCCGAGCAGATGCAGGAGATAGCCATGCCGCCTGGTCTGGTCGCGCACACCCTCGAGCGCATCGATGATCAGCACCGCGCCGTCGGCCTGGGAGGCGCCGGTGATCATGTTGCGCAGGAACTCGGCATGGCCGGGCGCGTCGATCAGCACGATGTCGCGCGAATTGGTGCGGAAACGGATCTGCGTGGTGTCGATGGTGATGCCCTGGTCGCGCTCGGTCTGCAGCGCATCGAGCAGGAACGACCATTCGAACGGCATGCCGCGCCGCGCGCTGACGGCTTTCAACATGTCCAGCTTGCCCTCGGGCAGGCTGCCGGTCTCGTGCAGGAGCCGGCCGACCAGCGTCGACTTGCCGTGATCGACATGGCCGACGATGACGATGCGCACCTGGGGACGGGTGGTGCCGTTCGGAGTGCTCGGCGGAGCCGTGGTGACGATCATGTTCATGGAACGCTCGCGTCCTTGAGGTCAGAGATAGCCGGCGACGCGCAGGCGCTCGAAAGCGTCCTCGGTCTCGTGATCGAGCGCGCGCCCCGAGCGCTCCGGTACCTTGGTCTGTTCGAGCTCGATCAGGATCTCGTCGATGTTCGAAGCGTTTGAGGCGACCGGATTGGTAATGTCCTGGTCACCCAGCGAGCGATAGCGCTTGCCGTTCCTGGCGAGGTACAACGGAATGATCGGGATGTTCTCGCGCTTGGTGTAGGCCCAGATGTCGGCCTCGGTCCAATGCAGGATCGGATGGATGCGCAGATGCGCGCCCTGCGGCGGCGAGGCGTTGAAATGATCCCAGAACTCCGGCGGCTGGTCGCGCACATCCCAATTGCCTTCGAGGCCGCGCGGCGAGAACACGCGCTCCTTGGCGCGCGTCGCCTCCTCGTCGCGGCGGATGCCGGCGATCAGGCCGTCGAAGCCGTATTTGGCGAGCGCCATCTTGAGGCCCTCGGTCTTGCGCGCGGCGGAACGCGCGGCCGGCGGCAGCGTCGGGTCGACGGCATCGATCGGCGGGCAGGGCTCGACGCGCAAATCGAGATCCCATTCTTTGCCGTAATGATCGCGGAAGCGATACATCTCCGGAAACTTCTTGCCGGTATCGACGTGAAGAGCCGGGAACGGCATCTTGCCGAAGAAGGCTTTCCGCGCCAGCCAGATCATCACGTTGGAATCTTTCCCGAGCGACCACAACAAGGCGATCTTCTTCAGCCGGGCAAAAGCCTCGCGGAAGATGTAGATGCTCTGCGCCTCGAGCTGGTCGAGATGGTCCATGCTCGGAGCGACATCGGCGGAGAATTCTTGCGCGCGCGCGGGGTCGGCCGGCGCCGGCTTGCTCACTCGATCAGCGGCGGAATCGTCCTTGAGAAGATGCATCTCTGCGACTTTGCGTTTGGAGGCGAAAATTCTATAGTTGCAGTGCGGAAGAGAAGAAAAAATTTTCTCTTTGCGCGCTAGAAACGAGACATATATAGAAAATAATTCCAGTCAACCCCGGTTGTGGGGAAGCGAGTAGCGCATGCGGTTCTTGCCGGTATTTCTCGATCTCAAGGCCGGTCCGGTGGTCCTCATCGGTGCGGGCGAGCTTTTGCGCGCCAAGCTGCGCGTGCTCGCTGCTGCCGGCGCACGCATCCGCGTGCACGCGATCGACGGTAACCATGACCTTGGCCTCAACCCGGAAGATGCGGCGCGCGTCGAGATCGCGGCGGGCGATCCGCTCACGGCCGATCTCTCAGGTGTCATCGCCATCGTTTGCGCTGGTGCGGGTGATGTCGGGGTGGCGATGTCGGTCCGCGCCAAGGCTGCCGGCCTGCCCGTCAACGTCATGGACGATCTCGAACATTCCAGCTTCATTTTCCCGGCGATCGTCGATCGCGGGGATGTCGTGGTCGCGGTCGGCACCGGCGGAACCTCGCCGGTGGTGGCGCGTCGCGTGCGGGAGAAGATCGAGGCGCTGCTGCCGGCCCGCATCGGCGAGCTTGCGGAGTTCATCGGCGGCTTCCGCAAGTCCATCAACGAACGTATCGCCGAATTTCCGCTGCGTCGCCGCTTCTGGGAGCGCGTGATCGACGGTCCGATCGGCGCCGCCGTGCTCGCCGGTCGCAGGAGCGAAGCGGACGCATCGCTCAAGGCGATTGCCGACCCTTCCGAATTCGCGCGTGCCGACAAGCCGGAAGGCTCGGTCGCGCTGGTCGGTGCGGGGCCAGGCGATCCCGATCTGCTCACCATCAAGGCGCTGCGCGCGTTGCAGGATGCGGACGTCGTTTTCCATGACGAACTGGTCTCGCCCGAGATTCTCGATCGCATCCGCCGCGACACCACGCGCGTCGCGGTCGGCCGCCGCGTCGGCAAGCCCGGCATCGGCCAGGACGCTATCAACAAGCGCATGATCGAGGCGGCGCAATCCGGTCAGCGCGTGGTGCGGCTGAAGGGCGGCGATCCCTTCGTGTTCGGCCGCGGCGGCGAAGAGGTTGAAGCGCTGCGTGCCGCCGGCGTCGCTTATTCGATCATCCCCGGCATCACGGCGGGCCTCGGCGGCGCCGCCGATTTCGAGGTGCCGCTGACGTACCGCCATGAAGCGACGCGCATCACTTTCCTCACCGCACACAAGGCGCGCGATGCGGAAGCCGTCGACTGGTCGACGTTGACCGACACCAAGATGACCGTCGTGGTCTACATGGGCATGACCGCGGCGCCGGCCGTGCGCGCGGGCCTGTTCGCGGCCGGCCGCTCGCCGGAGACGCCGGTCGGCGTGTTCGCCCGCGTCACGCGGCCCGATGCGCAAGGCGCGATCGGCACGCTGCGGGATCTGCCCGAACTGGTGCGGCGGACCCAGGGCGGTCCCGCCATCCTCATCATCGGCGACGTGGTCCGGCACGCCGGCTCGCTTCGCCGCCAATCTCCAAGACAAATCATCTCCGACCTCCTGGATGCAGCCGAATGACCTCTCCGCTCGAACAAAAGAAGATCCGCATCGCCGGCCCCTCCGTCGTGACCGCCAACCGCACCTGGGACGGCATCGTCGTGTACCGCACCGCCGCTAGGGCCTGGTCCGCGGAGCTCTCGGAAGCCGCGATCGTGCGCAACTCCGAGGAGGCCAAGGCGTTGCTTGCGGAGGCCGTGGCCGATGACGTCGGTGCCATCGGTCCCTATATCGCGCCGGTTCAGATCGGTGCCGACGGCAGGATCGTTCCCGGCAATCTGCGCGAACAGATTCGCCGCACCGGCGTCACCATCGGACAGCCGGCCCAGGTTTAAGGCACGCACTCATGTATGCTTACGACGAAATCGACCGCACGCTCGTCAACGAGCGCGTCTCGGAGTTCCGCGACCAGGTGAAGCGGCGCCTCTCCGGCGAACTCACCGAGGACGAGTTCAAGATCCTGCGGCTTCAGAACGGCGTGTATCTGCAGCTGCACGCCTACATGTTCCGCGTCGCGATCCCCTACGGCACGCTGGCGACCAACCAGCTGCGGGCGCTCGCCCACGTCGCGCGCAAATACGACCGCGGCTACGGCCATTTCACCACGCGGCAAAACATCCAGTTCAACTGGATCAAGCTCGCCGAGCTGCCGGACGCGCTCGAAGACCTTGCCAAGGTCGGCATCCATGCGATGCAGACCTCCGGCAACAACATGCGCAACGTCACCTCGGACCAGTGGGCCGGCGTCGCGCCCGGCGAGATCGAGGATCCCCGCATCTGGTCGGAGCTGATCCGCCAGCACACCACGCTGCATCCGGAATTCTCGTTCCTGCCGCGCAAGTTCAAGATTGCGATCACCGCCTCGGATCACGACCGCGCCGCGATCAAGATCCACGACATCGGCCTGCGCCTGATCAGGAACGAGAAGGGGGAGACCGGCTTCGAGGTACTGGTCGGCGGCGGTCTCGGCCGCACGCCCTTCATCGCCAAGACCATCAAGCACTTCGTGCACGGACGCGACATCCTCAGCTACATCGAGGCGATCTTGCGCGTCTACAATCAGTACGGCCGCCGCGACAACATCTACAAGGCGCGCATCAAGATCCTTGTGCACGAGCTCGGCATCGAGAAGTTCTCGCGCGAGGTCGAGGAGGAGTGGCAGCAGATCCGCAACTCCTCGCTCCAGATCGACGACGAGGTGATCGAGGACATCCGCTCGCGCTTCACCTATCCCGCCTACGAGAAGCTGCCGCACATGCCCGACGAGCTGCGCCAGGCCGCGGCCGATCCGGATTTCGAGGCGTGGCGCAAGAACTCGGTCGCACCGCACAAGGTGCAGGGCTATTCCATCGTCACGATCTCGCTGAAGCCGACCGGCGGCCCTCCGGGCGATGCCACCGCCAAGCAGATGGACGCGCTCGCCGATCTCGCCGACCAATATTCCTTCGGCGAGATTCGCGTCGGCCACGAGCAGAACCTGGCGCTGCCGCATGTGGCCAAGCGCGATCTGCCGGCGCTGTGGAAGGCGCTCGACAAGCTCGGGCTCGCGACGCCGAACGTCAATCTGATCACCGACATCATCGCCTGCCCGGGGCTCGATTATTGCTCGCTGGCGAATGCCCGCTCGATCCCGATCGCGCAGGAGCTGACGCGGCGCTTCGCCAATCACGAGCTCGCCAACCTCATCGGCCGGCTCCACATCAACATCTCCGGCTGCATCAATGCCTGCGGCCATCACCATGTCGGCCACATCGGCATTCTCGGCGTCGAGAAGAACGGCGAGGAAGTCTACCAGATCACGATCGGCGGCCGCGCCGACGAGAACGCCACGCTCGGGACCCTGATCGGCCCCGGCGTCAAGTTCGACGAAGTCGCCGATGTCGTCGAAGACGTCGTGGAAGCCTATCTGGCGCTGCGTGAGCGGCCGGAGGAGCTGTTCATGGATACGGTCAAGCGCCTCGGCGTCGAACCCTTCAAGGAGCGTGTCTATGCCACTCGTTAGCGGCGGAAAGATCACGGGCGACGGCTTCGTCAAGCTCGCCGTCGACACCCCGCTGCCCGAGGGCGGCGACATCCTGGTGCCGGCCGAGCGGTTTCTCGCTGAGGCCGACGCGCTGCTCGAGCGTTCGGGCAAGGTTGGCGTGATCTGGCCGAACAATCGTGACATCGCTGAGCTGGTGCCGTATCTCGGCAAGGTCGCCGCCGTCGCGCTGGTGTTTCCGACGTTCCGGGACGGGCGCGCCTACAGCCAGGCGAGGCTGCTCCGCGAGCGCTACAATTACCGCGGCGAGTTGCGCGCCACCGGCCAGGTGCTGCGCGACCAGTTCGTGTTCATGCTGCGCGCCGGGTTCGATGCCTTCGAGGTGAAGAAGCAGGCTGATGCCGAGGCCTTCATGCAGACGGCCAAGCGCTATTCGGTGTTCTACCAGCCGACCGGCGACGGCCGCATCACGGCGCTGCACCGGCGCATGCAGCTGCGTCATTCTGAAGGTGTCGGCACGTGAATGCGGTCGCGCCTCAGGTTTCAGCAGTCTCTTCGTTGCCCTCGGCGGACGAGCTCGATCGCGCCTTGCGCGATGCCTCGCCAGCGGAGATCGTTGCGGCGGCGCTGAAGACGGTCGGGCGCGACAAGCTCGCGCTGGTGTCGTCCTTCGGCACGGAATCGGCGACGCTCCTCAAGGTCATGGCAGACGTCGATGCTGCGATTCCGGTGATCTTTCTCGACACCGGCTGGTTGTTTGAGGAGACGCTGGCTTATCGCGATACGCTGATCGCCACGCTGGGCCTCAAGGATGTCCGCTCGGTCAAGCCGGCCGAGGAGGTGCTGTCGCTCGACGATCCCGACCGCGATCTCTGGTTCTCCGATCCCGACGCCTGTTGCCGCATTCGCAAGGTCGAGCCGCTGGCGCGCGCGCTGCAGCCGTTCTCGGCCTGGATCAACGGCCGCAAGCGTTTCCAGGGCAATGCGCGCGCCGAGATTCCGGTCGTCGAGGACGATGGCGTGCGCTTGAAGTTCAATCCCTTCGCCAATGTTTCGCGCCAGGAGATCGAGGCGATCTTCGTCCGCGCCAGGCTGCCGAGGCATCCTCTGGTTGCTTCAGGATTCCTGTCGGTTGGGTGCATGCCTTGCACCAGCAGAACGACCGAGGGTGAGGATGCGCGCGCTGGTCGCTGGCGCGGCCGAGCCAAGACAGAATGCGGCATTCACACGATGAAGGCTTCGTAGCACCGTCACGAGGCTTCGACCGCCCATCGGAAGGAGACAGGCAAGAGCGTCGGGATCAGGCCGTCGCATGGCGATAGCGTTCGCAGGCGCGCGCGGTGATCGATGGATGGCAGGCCGATGTGCTGACGCTTACGCTGGCCTGTGGGATCGACGCCATCGCGCGCAAGGGTCTCACCACGACCGATTGGCAGAAGCGCCTGCGCAGAATTCGTCGCCCTATCCGTGGCACTGCGTCGATCGATCCTCGCCGAGCCCCCGTCACCATCGTCGACGAGGTTGTCGACAGAAAAGCAGCCTGAACGCGGCTGACCCTTGCTTGCGGTATTGGTATACTAAGGGGCGCGAGCGGTCGCGGCGCGCACTTTCTATCGTTCCAGCGACGCCAAGATTGCGAGGAAAGCACGAGAGCATCTTCGCGAAGATCGAGCTGTTCGGGACGTCTTCGGCGGTTGGACCAAGGCGCAGAAGGAGCATTTCGCCCATGGCGGCGACTTTGATCAGATCTACAAGACTGATCGGGCGTCGTCGAAGGCGTCTCCCGCCATGTTCGTGGCGAGACCAATAGGATGCCGCTGCTGGTCGAGATCCTCTACAACGAGTATCAGTTCGCCGCCGCCTTTGCGATCGCCTCGCTGCTGGCGATGCTGGCGCCGATCACGCTGATCGCGAAGGCCGTTCTCGAACGCCATCTGGACGAAGGACAGGACGCAAGTGACCATTGAAGTCAGAAATCTCGTCAAGACTTTCGGCAGCTTCAAAGCGCTTGACGGCATCGATCTCAAGGTCGACAGCGGCGAGCTGGTGGCGCTGCTTGGTCCGTCCGGCTCCGGAAAGACCACGTTGCTGCGGATCGTCGCCGGCCTCGACTGGCCCGATTCAGGCGAGGTCTTCATCAATGGCGAGGACGCACTGGCCCAGGGCGCGCGCGAGCGGCACGTCGGCTTCGTGTTCCAGCACTACGCGCTGTTCCGCCACATGACGGTGTTCGAGAACGTCGCCTTCGGTCTGCGCGTGCAGCCGCGCGCGGTCCGCAAGGACGAGGCCGCGATCCGGACCCGGGTCAAGGAGCTGCTCGATCTCGTGCAGCTCGACTGGCTCGCCGACCGCTATCCGAGCCAGCTTTCCGGTGGCCAGCGCCAGCGCATCGCGCTCGCCCGCGCGCTCGCGATCGAGCCGCGCATCCTGCTGCTCGACGAGCCGTTCGGCGCGCTCGATGCCAAGGTGCGGAAAGAGCTCCGCGAATGGCTGCGCTCCCTGCATCACGAAATCCACGTGACCTCGATCTTCGTCACCCATGATCAGGAGGAGGCGCTCGAAGTCGCCAACCGTGTCGTCGTGATGGACAAGGGCAGGATCGAGCAGATCGGCTCGCCCGGCGATGTCTATGAATATCCGGCGACCGCCTTCGTCCACGGCTTCATCGGCGAGTCCATCGAGCTGCCGGTCCAGGTCGAGGGCGGTGCTGTCAGGCTCGGTGGCCGGCCGCTTCGGCTCGCAGCCGAAGGGCTTGCGCCTGGCGCGTCGAAGCTGTTCGTCCGGCGACACGACATGCTGATCGGCCCGCCCGGCAGCGGCGCGTTCGAGGGCGCTGTTCGGCATGTCCGCAATTTCGGCCCCGTACAGCGCGCCGAGGTCGCGCTGTCGGGCGGCGAGACCATCGAGATCGACGCCCCCCGCGACAAGGAGCTGCGCGTCGGCGACATGATCGGCTTGGAGCCCCGCCGCTACCGGATATTTGCGGGCTGAGGCGCCCGGTCATTCCGGGGCGATGCGGAGCATCGAACCCGGAATCGCGAGATCGTCGCGCGAGATTCCGGGCTCGCGCTGAGGCGCGCGTGGGGAATAACGGCTCAATTTTTCCTCAAAATTCACCTTTCAGCCACGGTTGGTATGCAACAACGGCCCCTCATTTGGGGGTCTCGATTCATGCGCGCTGCGGCCGCAATTCTCATCACTTTGCTGCTCGCCGGTTGTGCCGGCAATGAGACACCGGTCCAGCAGCCGTCCATGTACACCGACATGGCGGTCCCGGGCTCCAAGCTCGATGTGCAAGCGGCAGCGGTGATGATCTCGCAATACCGCCAGAACAACGGGCTCGGCACGGTCGTGATCGACCCCGATCTGACGCGGCTCGCCGAATCGCAGTCCAATGCGATGGCGGCGGCCAACAAGATGGACCACGATGTCCGCGCGCCGCTGGCCAGGCGCCTGGCCGCCGGCGGCTATCCCGCGACCGTGGCCGTCGAGAACATCTCCGCAGGCTATCATACGCTGGCGGAGGCGTTTTCCGGCTGGCGCGATTCGCCTCCGCACCGCGCCAACATGCTCAAGAACGGTGTCACAAAATTGGGCATCGCGGCGAGCTATGCTCCCGGCACCAAATACAAGGTGTTCTGGACCATGATCCTGGCCTCGACGGAGCCGCGATAAGCCAGACTTGATTTGGGGTGCATTGACGCCACGGCGGAGTGTCGCCACGTTGACCGGGCCTCTGCTATTGTTCCAGCATGACCGATCATAGTCCGGAAATCGCAACAATCCCCACGAATGCGCAACGCGTCCTGGTCCTCCAGGGCGGCGGTGCGCTCGGCTCCTACCAGGCCGGCGCCCTTCAGGCGCTGTGCGGCTACGGCTTCGAGCCCGAATGGGTCGCGGGCATCTCCATCGGTGCGGTCAACGCCGCCATCATCGCCGGCAATGAGGGCCAGACGCGCGTCAAGCGGCTCAAGGAATTCTGGGAGATGGTGTCGGCGCCGGTGCCGTGGAAGCCTCTCGGCAAGAGCGATCAAAGCCGCGAGCTTTTCAATTCGACCAGTGCAGCGCTGATCGCGACCTTCGGCGTGCCCGGGTTCTTCACGCCGCGCATTCCGCCGGCGCCGCTGTGGCCGCCGGGGCACCCCGAAGCACAAAGCTATTACGACACCTCGCCGCTCAAGAAGACGCTGGAAGGTCTGGTCGATTTCGACCGCATCAACGATCTGAAGACGCGACTATCGGTGGGAGCGGTCGGCGTCACCTCGGGCAATTTCAGATATTTCGACAATTTCGAGTTCAAGAAGCTCGGCAAGATCATCGGTCCCGAGCACATCATGGCCTCGGGAGCGCTGCCGCCGGGCTTTCCTTCGGTGATCATCGACGGTGAGCATTATTGGGATGGCGGCATCGCCTCCAACACCCCGCTCGACTACGTGCTCGATACCGAGCTCGAGCGCGACATGCTGATCTTCCAGGTCGATTTGTTTTCCGCCCGCGGCGATCTGCCGACCTCGCTGCTGGAGGCCGCCGAGCGCGAGAAGGACATCCGCTATTCGAGCCGCACGCGGATGAACACCGACAAGAACAAGCAGTTGCATAACGCCCGCAGGGCCGTGCGCGACCTCATCAGCAAATTGCCGGATGACCTGAAGAACGATCCTTCGGTCGAATTCCTGGCGAAAGTGTCGCGCGAAAGCACCGTCACGGTGGTGCACCTGATCTACCGCAGCAAGAACTACGAATCCTCGTCCAAGGATTACGACTTCTCGCATGTCGCCATGGTCGAGCATTGGGAAGCCGGCGTGCGCGACGTGCATCTGTCGATGCGCCACAAGGACTGGCTCGAGCGGCCGCAGTCCGGCGAGACCATGGTGACCTACGATCTCACGGGGGACGTCACCGCGCCCCCGGCAAAAAGGAGCGAATAGAATGGGTAGTCTGTCAGGCAAGAACGCCGTCGTGACCGGATCGACCAGCGGCATCGGGCTCGCCTATGCGCGTGCGTTCGCCGGCGCCGGTGCCAACGTCGTCATCAACGGCTTCGGCGCGCCGGAAGATATCGAGAAGGAGCGCGCCAAGATCGAGTCCGAATTCGGCGTGAAGGCGATCTACTCGCCCGCCGACATGACCAAGCCCGCCGAGATCGCCGGCATGATCGCGCTCGGCGAGAAGACGTTCGGCTCGGTCGATATCCTCGTCAACAATGCCGGCATCCAGTTCGTCTCGCCGATCGAGGAGTTCCCTCTGGAAAAGTGGGACCAGATCATCGCGATCAACCTGTCCTCGGCCTTTCACGGCATCCGTGCCGCCGTCCCCGGCATGAAGAAGAGGGGCTGGGGCCGCATCATCAACACGGCCTCCGCGCATTCGCTGGTCGCTTCGCCCTTCAAGTCGGCCTACGTCTCGGCCAAGCACGGCATCGCCGGACTCACCAAGACCGTGGCGCTGGAAGTTGCCACGCACAAGATCACCTGCAACTGCATCAGCCCCGGCTACGTCTGGACGCCGCTGGTCGAGAAGCAGATTCCCGACACCATGAAGGCGCGCAACCTGACACGCGAGCAGGTCATCAACGACGTGCTGCTCGATGCGCAGCCGACGAAGGAGTTCGTCACCTCCGAGCAGGTCGCCGCGCTGGCGCTGTTCCTCTGCAGCGACGATGCTGCGCAGATCACCGGCTCCAATCTCTCCATCGACGGCGGCTGGACGGCGGCGTAGGTCGCGCCGGTTCAGCTGGCTCGCTGCCATGCCCCGGCTTGACGGGGCATCCGGTACGCCGCGGCTTATCGATGCGATCACAGCTTGCCGGGGTACCGGATCGCCCGGTCAAGCCGGGCGATGGCCGTGAGAGTGTGGGGTCTTTGGTCTAATGCGTCCAGGCCAGCGCCGTCACGAAGACCGTCGACAAATTCAGTTCCGCAAACACGATCTTGCCTGTGACCGCGAACAGCACGCAGGCAAGTGTCAGTCGCAGCAAGGTTTCAGGCACGCGCGTTGCGCTGTAGCTGCCGATAACGATGCCGGGCAGCGAGCCCAAAAGCAGCACGCCCATCAGCGCCCAGTCGACGTCGCCGAGCGCCCAATGTCCGATGCCGGCGACCAGCGTCAGCGGCACGGCGTGTGCAATATCGGAGCCGACGATGGTCGCCATCGGCAGGCGCGGGTAAAGCAGCAGCAGCACCGTGACGCCGACCGCGCCGGCACCGACCGAAGAGATCGACACCAGCACGCCCAGCACAATGCCGGTGGCGACGGTCGCAATCGCGGTGGCGCGCGCGTCGACCTGCTCGAGCCGACGACGATAGCGCTCCATGAGCGACTTGCGGAAGATCAGCGAAGTCGCGGTCAGCAGCAGCGCGAAGCACAGCACCAGATTGACCATGCTGCGCTCGGCATCGCTCTTGAGATCGAGCTTCCACAGCACCAGCAGCGTCAGCGCGCTCGCCGGAATGCTTCCGCAGGCGAGTCGCAGCACGGCCGGCCAGTGCACGCTGCGCGACCAGCCATGCACCACGCTGCCGGCAGTCTTGGTGGCGGCGGCATAGAGCAGGTCGGTTCCGACCGCGGTGGAGGGATGAACGCCGAACAACAGGATCAGGAGCGGCGTCATCAACGAGCCGCCGCCTACGCCCGTCATGCCGACGAGCAGACCGACACCGAAACCAGAGGCGACGTAGAGTGGATCGAACATGTAAGGGCGAATCTTAGGTTGATCTCGTCGACGGGGCAATACGACCTAAGATAAACTTTCCCCAGTACGCAACCGCTTGGGCCAAATAAGAAAAATCATGCTGCAGGCAAAAAAGGCCGTAGTCGATTTACCCTGCTCGCCGGCCGCTTGCGAAGACACTGCTTCCCATCGGGCAGCGGCGTTGTCTATTTTCCAAACGCCAGCACATGCAGGCCGAGGCGCTGCCGCACGATCCAGAACAACAGCACCGTCTCGAAGGTGAGTGAGATCGAGGTTGCGGCCGCGGCGCCGTGGCCGCCGTAGTGCGGTACCAGCGCGATGCAGAGCACCAGGTTCATGAGGAAGGCCAGCGCGTAGGCCAGCGCGCAGATCTTCTGCTGGCCCAGCATGTTGAGCAGCCGCTCGACCGGGCCGATCGCAGAGCGCACCACGAGGCCGATTGCGGCGACGAACATGATGTCGTAGCCGACCGTGAACTGCGGACCGAACAGCCAGAGCAGCGGCTTGCCGAGCCCCAGCAGCACGATGGTCGCCGCCAGCGACGGCCAGAACGTCCAATTGATGGCGTGCGCGACGTAAGCCGACAGCCGCGCCTTGTCGCCGCTCGCGTGGTATTCGGCGAAGCGATGCGCCGTCGTCGCCGACATCGCGTAGTGGATGAAGGAGACCAGCGCCAGCGTCTTCACCACGGCGAAATAGACGCCGACCTCCTCGGAGGGACGGAACTGCTGCAGCACCAGCACGTCTGTGTAGGACAGGAGCAGGTAGAAGCTCTCGACCAGCAGGATGGGCAATGAGACGGCGAGCCAGCCGCCGACGTCATAGGCCTTCGGTCCCGGCTCGATGTGATCGGCGAGCTTGCGGTTCAGCACCACCATCTGCCCGGTCATCGCGATCCACACCGCCGCGGCGCTTGCAGCCATCGCGGCGACCGCGCCGAGGTGATAGCCGAGCAGGAAGGCGGAGCCCGTGATGCCGATGATCAATGCCTGACGGATGATGAATTGCGGCATCAGGCCGAGCTGCATCCAGTCGTGCGAGCGCGCAATGCCGTCCTGGGTGTTGGCGACGACGAAGGCCGGCAGTGTCATGCAGCCGATGTAGAGCGGCAGCGCCTCGGCAGGATCCATCCAGGCCGAGAGCAGCTTGACGATGCCGGCGAGGGCCAGCGACACCAGCATGGAAGCGGCAAGGGTCAGCCAGCGGCTGCCGGAGAGGAAGCCGCGCAGCAGCGCGTGCTCACCGCTGGCGCGATACTCCGGAATGATCTTTGGCGCGGACGCAGAGATGCCGAAATCCATCATGCTGCCGAGCAGCAGCACCCAGGTCCAGACATAGACATAGATGCCGTAATCGGACGTGCCCATCCAGCGCGCCAGCAGCACCTGCGAGACATAGGCAAGGCCGGCGCTGATGACGCGGATGATGAAGATGGTGCCGGCCAGCCGCCGCGTCAGCGACGCCTCGTTCGATCCGCCCGTCAGCTTGGCCCGCAGCCGCCCGATCAGCCCGGCCTGTCCGGTCGTTGCAGGTTGTGCATCCATCACGGCCAAGTCGAACAGCCCCCAAAGGCATCCCGCGTGCTGCGGCATGCCTGGGAACTAGCAACCATTCGTTAAGATTCGGTTGGGTCTGCGCCAGCAGCGCCCGGGCGTTGTGCTTCGCCGAGACGACCCCTCACTCCAAGTTCGTATTGAACTCGTATGCCTTGTCCGGCCCGACCAGCGTGAACTTCAACGCGGCCCCGTCCGGCTTGGCGCCGGGCGGCAGCCCGTCGAGCTCGAAAGCAAAGCGCGTCACCCCAGGCGGGCTGTGCTGCACGGGCGCCGGAATCGGTAGCGCCCAATCGGGCGTCGGGCCTTCCACGAACAGATTGACGTTCCGGCGGTCCGGCGTCACCACGTCAACCACCACGTTCCTGGGTCCGTCACGCTTGACGTCGCGGATGGTGAGCGGATTGGGGTCGCCGATATTGGCGGGCTTCGGCACGGTGTCGAGCGCGGCACGCAAGTTCGCATCCTCGGTCGAGGCGACGCTGTTGAAGCCGAGCTCGGCGCTGGCCTCGACCGGAATGCAGAGCTTCTCGCACACCGCGTAACTGATCTCGGCGCGCAGCGTCACGGGCTTGTCGGCCGCCTTGGCGACGATGCGCAAGGGCAGCACGATCTGGTCGCGATAGCCGATCGAATGGCCGCCCGCGCCGTCGTCGAACTTCAGCGGCGCCGGCCACATGACCGTCACCGCCTCGACATTCTCGGACTTCGAGAAGTCGAAGCGCGGCGGAACGCCGGAATCGCCCGGCATGCGCCAGTAGGTCTTCCAGCCGGGCTGGAGCTGGAAGGCGATACCGCCGAGCAGCACCGCCCCGCTGCGCGATCCCGCTAAAAGCCGCACCGCGGAATGTCCGTCGCGCTGCCACGGCGAGGCGTCGTCGGCATGGGCGGCGAAAGCCAGTGACGACGCAAGCAAGATTGTCGCGACGCCAATCGCCGCACGCAGGGGAACTATGCTGGACATGGCACGTCTTTACAGTGTCGCCTTGGGCCAAACCATTGAATTGCTTGTGATGGATGCACTGGAATCAAGTCTGTGCAAGCCTTGATTTGACAGTCGCCCGGCCCGACATCAGGATAGGAATCGAAACCGGAGTGCTTCACCGATGGCTCCCACAGGAAAGAGGACGGGCGAAAGCACCCGCAGTGCGGGCCTCGCGCTTTCCGGCTCGGCCGGCTATCTCGATGGCCGGCTGCTGATCGCGATGCCCGTGATGGGTGACTCCCGCTTCGAGCGCTCGGTCATCTATCTCTGCGCGCATTCCGCCGAGGGAGCGATGGGGATCATCGTGAACCATCCCGCCGGCAGCATCGATTTCCCCGAGCTCCTGCAGCAGCTCGGCATCGTCAAGAAGGGCGAGCACATCAAGCTGCCGGAAAATGCCGAAAGCATGAAGGTGCTGCGCGGCGGCCCGGTCGATACCGGCCGCGGCTTTGTGCTGCATTCCAGTGACTTCTACATCGAGAACGCGACGCTGCGCATCGATGACGGCGTCTGCCTCACCGCGACGGTCGACATCCTGCGCGCGATCGCCAACGGCTCCGGTCCCAAGCACGCCATCCTCGCGCTCGGCTATGCCGGCTGGGCGCCGGGCCAGCTCGAGACCGAGATCCAGAGCAACGGCTGGCTGCATTGCGATGCGGATGCCGACCTGATCTTCGGCGACGACGTCGACGATAAATACACGCGCGCCTTGCAGAAGATCGGCATCGATCCCGGGATGCTCTCCAACGAGGCCGGCCACGCGTAGCTGTCGCTGCCGGCATTGCCAGGAGCGAAGCGACGCAGCAATCCAGAAACCCTCTGCGGAGGCATTCTGGATTGCTTCGCGGAGCCTTTCATCGGGCCGCGCTATGCGCGGACCCGTTGGCGCGCAATGACGGCGTGTGTTGCCTACTCCGCCGCCTGCTGCTGCACCGTCGGCTCGGTCCCCGCCACCGTTGCGCGGCGCATGTCGCGTGGCTGGGACTGGTCGTAGCGGCGGACGCGGTGCATGGTCTGGCGGTTGTCCCACATCACGAGGTCATGCAGCTTCCATTTGTGCACGTAGACGAACTCAGGCTGCGTCGCGTGTTCGTTCAGGTCGCGCAGCAGCAATCGTCCCTCGGGCACGCTCATGCCGACGACCTTGCCGGCATGCGATGACAGATACAGCGACTTGCGGCGGTGGACCGGATGGGTCCGCACCAGGCGTTGCAGCACGGGCTTGAACATCTCCTTCTCTTCGTCGGTGTACTCGGTGAAGCCGAGCGACCCCCGCGAGTACATCAGCGAGTGCTCGCAGACGAGGTCCTCGATCTCCGTCTTGGTCTCGTCGTCGAGCGCGTCATAGGCCGCGCGCATGTCGGCGAACTCGGTGTTGCCGCCCTTCGGGTTCACCACGCGCGCCGACAGCAGCGAGAATTTCGCCGGGATCGGGCGGAACGAGCTGTCGGAATGCCAGAGGCAATTGCCGAGATTGAACAGATGGGTGCGGCTGTCCTTTGCCAGCGGCTTGCCGTCCTTGCCCAGATTGGAGACGTCGTTCAGGCCTGATTGGAGGCGGTAGTCCTTCGCCTTGGTCACCGTGCCGCCGCGCGCGTCCTCGCGCTGGCCGAAATTGAGCGCAAAGGCCATCTGCTGCTCGTCGGTGATGTCCTGGTCATGGAAGACCAGCACCGCATACTTGTCCATCGCGGCTTCGATGTCGCGCGCTTCGTCCGCCGTCAGCGGCTTGCGCAGGTCGAGGCCGGACACCTCGCCGACGAAATGCTTATGGAGTTGCCGGATGGCGATCGTCATGGCGTTTCTCCCGAGAGGTCGCGAGCGGTTGGTCCCGCTCTGTCGACGAAAAAGCTACTCCCGCAACGGGAGTTGTCAACGCTCGCAACGCATGGCAGCCCGTAGTCTGGATGGAGCGCGGCGCAACACCGGATTACATATTCCTCCGGACGGTCGCCCGACGGAGGAGCTGACCGGTTTTCGGCCCGCAACGGCGCCATCATTCGACCATGATGTCGATTGAACGCAGTGACATGCGCAACCGCATCGCTCTCTTCGCTTCCGCACTGATCGCCTTCACCGTCGCGGTCTTCCTGTTCGAAGCCCAGGCCAAAGCTCCGCACCGCGCGCCGGGACATTGCGGTTTCTGGACCACGATCGATGCAGGATTGTCCTGCCGCTGAAGCGCGGCCCGATGACAGGCTCTGCGAAGCAATCCAGAGTCGTTCCGGAGAGATTTCTGGATTGCTTCGTGGCTTTGCGCCTCGCAATGGCGAGGCCTCAGAACAGGCTGCCCTGATCCACCGGCTTGGCCAACCGCTTCGGTGCGGGCTTGGTTTCCTGCGCAGCCGGCTTCGGTTGCGCCGGCGCGCGCTTTGCGGCGGGAGGCGGGCGATCCGCATCCGCCGTCGCGCCGACGCGGCCGTCCGCGAACTCGATCTCGACGCGTGCCCCCGGACCGATCGAGTCCGCGGCATGCACGGGGTGGCCGGCCTCGTCGCGCACCAGTGCAAAGCCGCGCGCGAGCACGCTGCGATAGGACAGCGCGGAAAGCAGCTTGCCGCTGTTCTCGACCCGAGTGTCGAGCCGGTGCAGGAGCGTCGCAAGCGCACG
This sequence comes from Bradyrhizobium sp. in8p8, assembly GCF_000426845.1. Lineage (GTDB taxonomy): Bacteria > Pseudomonadota > Alphaproteobacteria > Rhizobiales > Xanthobacteraceae > Bradyrhizobium > Bradyrhizobium japonicum_C. Next base: position 203,484 of record NZ_AUGD01000008.1, read on the forward strand.
CCCCGCGCGCTCGGCGAGGCGATGCGTGCGCTCGCGCTGGCGGGCGATCGCGTTGCGCTGCGCCTGCGCGTTGGACAGCTTCGAGGCGCGCAGGCGTACCTCCAGCCCGGCAAAGCGATCGCGCCGCTGCCGCAGCAGCGAGCGCGCCGAGAGGCCGAGCCGTTCGCCGCACACGGTGAGGCGGTGATCGGCTTGCGCGATCTGGCCGTGCAGCACCCGCAAGGTCAGCTTGGCGCCGGCGGCCGTGAACCGGCGGAAATGCGCATGCGTGTTGGCCTTGAGGCAGCGGGGCAGGGACGCGCCCGCCGAATCCAGCCGCTGCCTGGGAATGGCGAGCAGATCGGAGGCCGCGGGCAGCGCGCGCGCGGCGGCGCGCAGCTCGCTGCGGCGGCTCTCCTGGGCGCGCTGCCAATAGGCGCGGGTGCGGCGGCCGAGGTCGGCGACCTCGATGAGCAATTCGCTGCGCACGGGAACGGCCATCTCGGCCGCTGCCGTCGGCGTCGGCGCGCGCTTGTCGGCGACGAAATCGATCAGCGTGATGTCGGTCTCGTGCCCGACCGCCGAGATCAGCGGGATCATGCTCTCGGCCGCGGCGCGCACCACGATCTCCTCGTTGAACGACCAGAGATCCTCCAGCGAGCCGCCGCCGCGCGCGACGATCAGCACGTCGGGGCGCGGAATCCTGCCGCCCTCCGGCAGCGCGTTGAAGCCGCGGATCGCCGCCGCGACCTGCTCGGCCGAGCCTTCGCCCTGCACCTTGACCGGCCATACCAGCACGCGGCGGGGGAAGCGGTCCTCAAGCCGATGCAGGATGTCGCGGATCACGGCGCCGGTCGGCGAGGTCACGACGCCGATCACCTCGGGGAGCCAGGGCAGAAGCTGCTTGCGCGCCTCGTCGAACAGGCCTTCGGCGGCGAGCTTCTTCTTGCGCTCCTCCATCAGCGCCATCAGCGCGCCGATGCCGGCCGGCTCCAGCGCCTCGATCACGATCTGGTATTTCGAGGAGCCCGGATAGGTCGTGAGCTTGCCGGTGGCGATGACCTCGAGCCCTTCCTGGGGCTTGAAGCGCATGCGGCCGTGCACGCCCTTCCAGATCACCGCCTCGATCTTGGCGCTCTCGTCCTTGAGCGCGAAATAGCAATGGCCGGAGGAATGGGCGCCGCGAAAGCCGGAAATCTCGCCGCGGACCCGGACATGGCCGAAGGCGTCCTCCACCGTCCGCTTCAAGGACTGGGAGAGCTCGGAGACGGTGAATTCGGGCGCGTTGAGCAGTTGTTCCGCAGGCGGCATCGGCAAACGATTCGGCATTTTGGGGTCGCGCCGGACGTTAAGGATTTTCGTAGGCAAGCGCCAATCGATTCCCATTGGGCGGGAACCCGGCGCGAAGACGCTCACTTGACTCCGGGTTCGTTTCATATATGAAATTACCAAATCATATATGAATTAAGAGGAAGCGGACCCGATGACGGTGGCCACAGATCCCGACGATCCGCGCGCACGCATGTTCGGGGACTATCGGCTCAAGCCGAACAGCGGGGTCAATCCGCCCTATTCGCCGGCCTATCCGGTCGAGTGGGGCTGCACGTTGCGGACCGTCGAGATCATGACCCGCGTGGCGCCGGGTAAGGTCGCGACCCTGCTCGCCGACACGCCGTTCGAGATCGCAAGCGATCGCGTCGCCTTCCGCTTCATGCGTTCGCCTGGCCACTCCCTCGCCGTACACGCCGGCGAGATGTTCGATCTGATGATCTCGGTTCCCGTGCGCTACAAGGGACTGTTCACCGAGACGCACATCTTCATGTATTGCAGCGATCCCATGGGGATCTGCGCCGGGCGCGAAGTGTTCGGCTACACCAAGAAGGATGCGCACTACGCGTTCGACGAGCATCCGGACGGCTCGATCACCGGATGGGTCCGGCGCCGCGGAATTCCGCTCGCCGATTTCGCCTTCACGCCGGATCCGTCCGCGCCCGTGGTCCGGGTCGTCGATGGCGACGAACTGCCGGCGGGTGAGATCCACGTGCGCCGCTTGCCGCACCCCGAGCGGCTCGGCACGGCCTATGCCGACATCGCCTACCGCCGCACGCCGTTGAAATATTCCAGGCCGCTGCCGGGCCGCGCCTCGATGACGCTGCACGCCTGCGCGTACGATCCGATCGCCGAACTCGAGCCGGAGATCCTCGGCGCGCATTTCATGGTGTCGGACGTCTATGGCGGCGGATTCGAGGTCGAGGACCGGCGGCTCATCGAGCGGCTCACTCCCTGAACAATAAGATCAGCCTGCATGCGATGTACGTGCGGGCGGCGAATACCGGGAAGAAACACGCACAAGGCAAGGAGGGCCTCGACATGGCAGGACGATTTCGGGTGAGCCGCCGCCGGCTGCTGGCTGGCGCCGGCGGACTGGCGCTGGGCATGGCAGGGCTCGGTGCGCGGGCGCAGGAGACGAAGCCGCTCCGCATCGGCGTGCTGACCGACATGTCCAGCCTCTATGCCGATGTCACCGGCCCGGGCTCGCTGCTGGCAGCGAAAATGGCGGTCGAGGATTTCCAGGCCTCGGGTCCAAGGATGACCCGGCCGATCGAGATCATCAGCGGCGACCACATGAACAAGGCCGATCTCGGCGCCAACATCGCGCGCGAATGGATCGACCGGCAGAGCGTCGATGTCATCGTCGATGCGCCGAACTCGGCCGTCGCCCTCGCGGTGCGCAACGTCGTGCAGCAGAACAACAAGACGCTGCTGGTGTCGGGCGCCTCATCGTCGGACCTCACCGGCAAGTCCTGCTCGCCCAATCTCGTGCACTGGACCTACGACACCTACGCGCTGTCGTCGGGTGTCGCGCGCGCCGTCGTCGAGAGCGGCGGCAAGAGCTGGTTCCTGCTCACCGCCGATTACGCCTTCGGCCATGCCATGGAAGGCGACATCAGGAACGTCGTGCAGAAATCCAGCGGCAAGGTTCTCGGCGCCGTTCGCACGCCGATCAACACGCAGGACTTCTCCTCCTTCCTGTTGCAGGCCCAGTCGTCGAAGGCGGAGATCATCGCGTTGATCAATGCCGGCGGCGACACCATCAATTCGATCAAGCAGGCGGTCGAATTCGGCATTCCGCAAGGCGGCCAGCGCGTGGTCGCTACGGTGCTGTATCTCAGCGACGTGCATTCGCTCGGCTTGAAGATCGCGCAGGGCCTGCAGTTCACCGAGTCCTTCTACTGGGACCTGAATGACGACACGCGCGCATGGACCAGGCGCTTTGCGCCGCGCAACAACGGCCGCTATCCGACCGCATTGCATGCGGGCGCCTATGCCACGACGCTGCACTACCTCAAGGCCGTCGATGCGCTCGGCGCCTCCGGCGACGGCAAGGCCGTGGTCGAGCAGATGAAGAAGCTGCCGACCGATGATCCCCTGTTCGGCAAGGGCAGCGTGCGCGCCGACGGTCGCAAGCTGCACAACATGTATTTGTTCGAGGTGAAGACGCCCGGCGATTCCAAATATCCCTGGGACTATTACAAGCTGGTCAAGACCATTGCGCCGTCCGAGGCCTGGCGGCCGCTGGCGGATGGCGGCTGCGAGTTCCTGAAGTCGTGAGCGGTGCTGACCGGCCGCCGGTCGCGCTGGTCACCGGCGGCGGGGGCGATATCGGGCGCGCCATTGCGTTGAGGCTGGCGCGGATGAGCGCTGCGGTCGCGATCGTCGACCGCGACGAAGCGGCTGCACGCTCCACGGCGCAACTGGTCGAGGAGGGTGGGGCAAGGGCGCTCGCCATCCGCGCGGATGTCTCGCGCGCGCAGGATACGATCGCCTTCGTCGAGGCGACGGAAGCACGCCTGGGGCCGATCGGCATCTTCGCCAACAATGCGGGCATCGAGGGCGTCGTCGCGCCTCTCCACGAATACCCCGACGAGACGTTCGATCGATTGCTGCAGGTGAACGTCAGGGGCGTGTTTCTCGGCCTCAAGCACGTGATCGCAAGGATGATGCAGCGTGGGACGGGCGCAATCATCAACACGGCATCGACCTCCGCGATCCGCGGGCGTGCAGGGCTCGCCGGCTATGTCGCCTCCAAGCACGCGGTGCTCGGGCTGACACGCACCGCGGCGCTCGATGTGGCCGGGACGAGGATCAGGGTCAACGCCGTTCTGCCCGGACCGGTCGAGTCGCGCATGATCCGGGAACTGGAGGGCCAGGCGCATGACAGCGCCATTGCGTTGCGTCGAAACGTTGCGACAGCGCATGGGCGGCCGCAGGATGTCGCGAACGTCGTTGCCTTTCTCGCCTCCGACGAGGCGGCGCATGTGAATGGTGCCGCCTGGGTCGTGGACGGCGGGATGACGCTGGCCTAGCTCGTTTTCGAGCGAAGTGGGTACCGGTTTGCGCAAAGAAAACGCGTCAAACAAGAATCTGGAGCTTCGGTTCTGATTCAATCAGAACCGAAAATGCTCTAGCGCCTGACGCTCTGCCGTCAGGAGACGGCGACTGCACGCAGGTCGCCGCGATGGCCGGCCAGACTGGCGAGGCTGGCTTCGCCCTGCCGCATCGCGGCAAGTCCCTCCGTCATCGTGATTTGCGGCGCGTAGCCCAGCTCGGCCTGCGCCTTGGCTGTGCTGATCGTGAACGGCTTGCCGATAAGGCGCAGCATCTGGCGCGTGATCGGCGGCTCGCCGCCGAGGCGCAGGATGCGCCACGCTGCGCCCATGAGGCCGGCCATGGTCCAGGCCATGGCGAACGGGACGGACTTGTCTGGCGGGCTCACCCCGCGGGTGGCGAGCAGCGACGAGATGAAGCTCTTGAGCGTGCTCTGCTCCGAATCTGCGACGAAGTACGCCTCCCCGCCACGACCCCGATCCGCGGCGAGTATCAGCGCGGAGCACAGATTGTCGACGTGACAGCTCGAGATGGCCTGCGTGCCGCCAGCGACCCATTGCCACCGGCCGGCCTTTACCGTCTGCACCATGTGATCGAGGGTCGGCATGTTGCCTCCCCAGACAAAGGGCGGCCGCAGCGCGATCGTCTCCAGGCCCGGGCGGACGCCGCTCGCGGCCAGCAAGACACGCTCGCCCTCAGCTTTCGATGAGGCGTAGGGCGAGAAGGCGCGGACTTGCAGCGGAAGGCTCTCGTCGGCATTCGACATCGGCTCGGGATCACCCATGACCACCGCCGCTGCGCTGACCGCGACCACGCGGCGCACGCTGGCCGTCGCCGCCGCCGCGTTCACGACCACGCGCGTGCCCTCGACGTTGGTCCGGTCGAAAAGCTCGCGCTTGCCCCAAAGCTTGAAGTGCGCGGCGGCGTGAAACACGATTTCGCAGCCTTGCATCGCCATTCGCAGCGCCTGCTCGTTGTCGAGCGCACCCCGCACCGGCGTCGCTCCCAGCGCTTTGACCTGCGCCTCGCTCGAAGCGCTTCGGGCCAGCGCCCGCACCTGCCAGCCGTGGCTGAGAAGGTGCGAGATCAGGCGGCCGCCGACGAAGCCGGAGCCGCCGGTCACGAGCGCAATTCGGGCCTGTTCGGATGGCTTCAGGGCATCAGTCATGGCGAACCTCTCGGGCTGGATTAAGCCTGATGATGTCGCGCACCCGTTCAAAAGTCAACGAACATAATTCATATCTTGTTCGGATTTGCGCGCAGGGCGGCTTTGCTGTACTTTTCGCCAGCAAACGCAGGTCGATATGCCTTCAAGTCCTTCTTCCGACGACAATTCGTTCCGAGAGCAGATTCTCGAAACCGCGCGAGCCCAGGTGCGTCGGCATGGCGAGGCAAAGACGAACGTGGTCGACATCGCGCGCGCGCTCGGCACGTCGCACACCACGATCTATCGCCACTTCCGCTCCAAGGCCGACATCTTCGACGCCCTCGTCGTTGAAATGATGCGCGACGAGGAAGAGATGGCGAGACAGTTCGTCGAGGCGCGAGGATCCTTCGCGGAACGCCTGGAGGGCATGGTGCTGGCGCTGCACGCCCGCAAGCGCGAACGGTTCACGGCCGACGCGGAGGTCTATGGCCTGTACCGCCGGATCGTGGAGGAGCGGCCTGAGATCATCGCGGCGTATGCGAAAGCGATGACGTCTCTGGTCGGCCGCATCCTGACCGACGCAAAAAAGCGCGGCGAAATCCGGGTTGATGACGTCGAGGCCGCGGCCGGCGTCGTGCGGGACGCGGTGACCGTGTTCGTCCATCCCGTCCACGTGGCAGCCGCCGTCGCGGCCAATCTCCCCAGCGAGAAGATGGCCCGCAACGTCGTGCGCACGATTTGCGCCGGATTCAAAGCGGGTGCCAAACTGACGTGAGTCCGGTGTCGGCGCGCTGATCGACCCGGAGCGGAAGTCGCGCCCGGCAGGGCTGTCGCTCGCAGCGCGCCTCAGGTCTCTCGCTCGGGATTTACCGAGATCAGGCGTGAGATAGCCTCGGCACTCTGAGATGGCTTCAGATTATTTACATCGAGGGTGACTGCAGGCTGAGGCATCGATACCATGCAGGCGTCGAACTGCGGTCGAAGTGCGCGCAGTAGCGACAGGTCCCGCATCTTGCCGAATGCGGCACGATTGTCATCGACCAGGCGTCGCTCTTGCTCTGCCTGTTCCAGGTGCAGTGCCACGAAGATGACCTCGCCGCCATTCCGCTCCACGAGTTCTTTTACCCGGACCGGGAAGTCCCCAGCCACCGTTGGCTCGGGGGCGAATGTGAATATCAACGATCGCTTCTCCTTGGCAGCTTCCTCGAACACGGCCATCCAGAACTGTTCGCGCAAACGCGAGAATGCCTCCGTGCCGAACGGAAACACCGAGCCAACTGCGTCGACGACGAGGTGATTGTGAAACAGCGCAATCCCTGTCCGGGAGGCAAGATGGCGCGCGATAGTCAGTTTGCCCGAGGCGACTTGCCCATAGATGAAAATAAGCTGCATCGGATCATGATATCACACTGACACCCTCGAAGGCGTCTCCTGGAATCGCCAGGCAGGCATTGCCGCGGCTCGACCAGGAGCCTCAACGGAATCGGGAACAATGCCGTGGGGATCTGATTGGAACGTTGTACGCCCGATCCTGGGATCAACCAGCGAGTTTCCTGGGAGGCGTCTTATCAGGAAGGAGCCACCAAATGGATGACGAACGAAAATCATCAAGGGCGGGGCAACAGGCCGCCGAAGGCTTGCGTGAAGCAGCGTCCAAGGAAGAAGCGAAGAACGAGAGCAGGATGGGGCACGATCTGGCCAAGGGGGCTGATCGTTTCGAAGAGCGCTCGAAAAGCTCCGATGGAAAAAGCGCAGAAGAGAAGCAAGAAGGATGAAAGCAGCAGAGCACGATGGGTAGATCTGCCCGCGCATCGCGCTTGAGCGGGTTGGCTTTGGCTGAAGCGATCCCGGCGGGTTCGGTGCAACCTCTCCCGCGAGCGGGAGAGGGAGTGCAATTGCGTTGTAGCAATCAAGCCTGATCCCAACCTACGTCAGGACACGCCGCCGATCTTCTCGGAGACGATCCTGGCCGCATTGCGCAGCTCGGCGGCGATGGTGCCGGCCTCGCTAGCGGGGATTTGATCCTGCCGCACCAGCGGGACGGTCATCGCGGCCACCGCGCGGCCTGAGGCTTCGACGATCGGGCAGCTATAGGCCAGGATGCGCGTATAGCCGTCGTCATTGGAGAAGTTTCCTCCCTCCGCCGAAATGCGGTCGAGCGCGGCAAGCGCCTTTTTCGTGCTGATCCGGTCATTGGTCGCGATGACCTGCGCAAGCTCCTCGCGCCGGCCCTCGAGCTGGAAGGCCGCCAGCACCTTCGCGGAGGCGTATTGCTGGGTGAGCGGAAACACCGCGCCGACCTTGACCGACCAGCCCATCAGCCATTCCGGCTCGATCCGGGCGATCACCATGAACTGCTCGCCGTGCAGCACCGTGAGGTGACAGGACAATTGCACGCGCGACGCCAGCTGCTCCATCACCGGCAGCGCCGCCTTCAGCAGCCGCTCGGTCGGCGGGAATTGCGAGGCGATCCGGAACAGCTTCAGCGTCAAGGTGTATTCGCCGGTCGCCGGGTCGCGCGCGACATAGCCGCGCCGCTCCAGCGCCACCAGCATCCGGAAGATCTCGCTGACGGAGCGCCCGACGCGTTCGGCAAGCTGCTTCTGGCTCATTCCGCGCGCAGCGCCCGCCAATGCCTCCAGAAGGTCCAGCCCTTTTTCCAGGGCGGGCGCGCCCGGCTGCGGCTTTTCAGTCATCTCTGGGCCTTGTTGGATCAGCGCTTTGCGAGCACGCGGGGGAAATGCAATTCCCGTGTAGCCGATTGCTCGCACGGCGAAAAGTCGATCGCCGGCAAGCGCCTGGCCGAGCTCGACGAGCTCACCACCAGACAGTTCGTAGGATGGGTTGAGCCCTTGCGAAACCCATCGCTGCTTTATCCCCGCTCACCGTAGTCGCGGCCGTGATCCAATTGATCGCTGGCCCAATCGACCGGATAATTGCCAAGCCTGACGTGGCGATGAAACGACGAGGGCGCCCAGTCACGCACCCGGTTGACGAGCCCGTGCTTGACCGGATTGATGTGAACATAGTCGACATGCCGCGCGAAATCGACGTCGTCACGAATGGTATGCTCCCAATATCTGCGCTGCCAAATGCCCCGTTCACGTTTGGCCAAGCGGCTTTGGGATATCCTTTCATTGTGCGCCAGGCCGCGCGAAAAGGTGGACTTGATCAGCTGCCAGCGCATCGCAAAATCGGCATCACCTTCTGGTAGCGTCCACACCGTGTGAAGGTGGTCAGGCAAAATCACGATGGCATCGATCGTGAACGGATGGCGCTGACGCGTTTCGCGAAACGCCGCGCGCAACGCCTCGACATGATCTGTCAGCAATGACAGCCTCCGCTCCGCCAGATTGACGGTGAAGAAGAAACAACCACCGGCACGAAGTTGCGGCGGTACGCGGTCATAACGCGATCTTATCACGAAACAAGCGCGATGGGTTTCGCAAGAGCTCAACCTGTCCTACGGGCTGTCACCGTAATTCTGACGTTTAAATCTGCTTCGGTTGGTACAAGGCTGGGAGGGCTTAGACCGCTTGATGCTCTTGTTGATAAGTAGCCGCGAGCCTTGCCCTAGCAAGAGTGGACTGATCAACTGCAACTAAGGCTTGCGGATAGATTTTGCTGTTGTGCTTCGCGACAGTTGATATGAATGCGCGTAGGAATGCGCGCTCCGTGCCGTTCGCTGCGTCTATGCGTCTGATCTGGCGTACGAGTATCCGCAAGCCCTTTTCCCTCATGACACAGCTGGCTAGACTCAGAGGCGTTAAGACGCTCCCCCAACTGGCACGAGTTTTGGGAGTCCAACCGGCATCCTTGTCGTTCGTTCTTTACTGGCTCCCTGATGAGCAGAAGTACGAGCAGTTCACTATACCCAAGAAGGGAGGTGGCTGGCGATTAATCACGGCCCCCAAGCCGCGCCTGAAGATGATTCAGACAAAGTTGGCTGATCTTCTTTTGGACATTCATGTTGAGTTGGAACAATCCCGCTCCCGAAGTCAGTGCCGACTGGCACACGGCTTTAAGAGGGACTTTTCGATTGTCACGAACGCCACGGCGCACCGAAACAAGCGGTTCGTGTTCAACGCCGACCTCAAGGACTTCTTTGCCGAACAGCTTCTCAAAGTACGCTTCGTATTCGTTGTCGGCCCATTCGGCAGGAAATCCGCGAGACTCCATGAACGATTGGATACGGTGACGGACAGCGTCGTTCTGGATGTCTTGGCGCGTAATTTCCTGATTTTCCTCGCGGCAATAATAATGGCGCTTGAGGTCCCAAAGGAGATCGGTGGCGCTGGGGAGGCCAGCAGACCGTGATGCACCAGCGCCCAGGAACCACGCGAAGTTCTGCGGCTTGGCGCTGACGATCTCGATCAGCGCTTTTTGGTCAAATGCATGCTCTTCCTTCATGCCGCTACCCTCACGCGGGATACGTCTGTTGGGGATTGAGCTTCCGGCCGCACTGACGCGGCACCGACGATTCGTTGCGCATTGTAAAGTGGCACGGGCAACCTGACATAAATCAGCTCAGGTTACCCCCAGCGGATTTGGTCCTTGTCGGTTTGATTTGCTGGATCCGAGGCGCTACCTGCGACAGTGCAGCTTCCACCGCGCATTGCTCATAGCGCGGCCATTCCCAATCTTCGAGATGTCCGCTCCTCGCCCATCTGAGACTAGTGGGTCCAACCGAGTGTCCGGTTTGCGCAAATACTGTCCGTGCTGACAGCCGGCGGCCTACGGATCGGGGCTCACGCCCTAGCGTGCGCGCCTCGGAATGACGGGAGTTCGGAGCAGGTCCCCCTTGAGCCCCACCCCGATTCATGCGACCTCCGCCCCAGCAAAACCCCTCATTCTGAGCCTCTTATGCATATTCTCCTGCTCGGTTCCGGCGGCCGCGAACATGCCCTGGCGTGGAAGATCGCAGCCTCTCCCCTGGTGACCAAATTCTGGTGCGCGCCCGGCAATGCCGGCATCGCCAGGGAGGCGGAGTGCGTGGCGCTCGATGTCGCCGACCATGCCGCGGTGATCGACTTCTGCCGGCAGAACAAGGTCGAGCTCGTCGTGGTCGGGCCGGAAACGCCGCTGGCGGCCGGCATCGTCGACGATCTCGCAGCTAGCGGCATCAAGGCGTTCGGCCCGAGCCGGGCGGCGGCGCAGCTCGAAAGCTCCAAGGGGTTCACCAAGGCGCTGTGCACCGAGTTCGGCATTCCCACAGGCGCCTACAAGCGTTTCACCAATGCCGATGACGCGCGCGCCTATGTGCAGAGCCAGGGCGCGCCGATCGTGGTCAAGGCCGACGGCCTCGCCGCCGGCAAGGGCGTCGTCGTCGCCAAGACCGTGCGCGAGGCGGAGGATGCCATCGCCATGATGTTCGAGGGCGCCTTCGGCGAGGCCGGCGCTGAGGTCGTGATCGAGGAGTTTCTGCCGGGCCGCGAGATCAGCTTCTTTGCGCTGTGCGACGGCGAGACGGCGATTCCGCTCGCCTCCGCCCAGGACCACAAGCGCGTGTTCGACCACGACGTCGGCCCGAACACCGGCGGCATGGGCGCCTATTCGCCGACGCCGCTGGTCACGCCTGCCGTCCACGACGCGATCATGGCGAAGATCATCCTGCCGACGGTCGCAGGCATGAAGCAGCGCGGCACGCCGTTCCGCGGCGTGCTCTATGCCGGGATCATGCTGACGACGCAGGGCCCGAAATTGTTCGAGTTCAACGTCCGCTTCGGCGATCCCGAGTGCCAGGTCTTGATGCTGCGCATGATGAGCGACATCGTGCCGGCCTTCCTGGCCGCCTGCGACGGGCAGCTGAAGAATTTCGACCTGCGCTGGCATCCGGATTCCGCGCTCACCGTGGTGATGGCCGCGAAGGGTTATCCCGGCGACTACCGGAAGGGCACCCGCATCGCCGGGCTGGAGGAGGCCGCCAAGGTCGAGACCGTCGAGATCTTCCACGCCGGCACGGTGGCGAAGGACGGCGCCATCCTCGCCAATGGCGGCCGCGTCCTCAACGTCTGCGCGCTGGGCAAGACCGTGACCGAGGCGCAAGCCCGCGCCTACCAGGCCGTCGACCGCATCGACTGGCCGGACGGCTTCTGCCGCCGCGACATCGGCTGGCAGGCGGTGGAGGCGGAGAAGGCCCAGGGCTAGCCCGTCATGCCGGCCGGCGCGCAAGCCGGCCGTCCGGTCCATCGCGGTTTTGCGTCACCACCCCGCCACATCGGCATTGCAGATTATGCAATCAGCTGTTGGGGTTAGGTGCCGGGCTGATAATACCGGTACTGTGCATGGGGTTGTTTTCGACTTTCGCTGTGTCGGGCGGCCCCGCGACCGACCAATAAGGATGCAAGAAGATGTCCGACCTCGTCGACCTCTATCCGGGCTTCGCCGCCGAATGGATCGATACCTCCTTCGGCCGCATCTTCGCCCGTGTCGGCGGCAAGGGCCCGCCGCTGCTGCTGCTGCACGGCTTCTCCGAGACGCACGTGATGTGGCACCGGGTGGCGCCCGACCTCGCGGAAGCCTTCACGCTGATCATCGCCGATCTGCCGGGCTATGGCTGGTCCGACATGCCCACCAGCGATGCGCTGCACATGCCCTACAGCAAGCGCGCGATGGCGCGAGCCATGGTCGAGGCGATGGAGCGCCTCGGCCATGTGCATTTCGGTCTCGCCGGCCACGACCGCGGCGGCCGCGTCGCCTACCGCCTGGCGCTCGACCATCCCGGCCGGCTGTCGAAGCTCGCCGTGCTCGATATCCTGCCGACCTACGATTACTGGGAGCGGATGAACCGCGCCTCAGCGCTGAAGATCTACCACTGGACCTTCCTGGCGCAGCCCGCTCCGCTGCCGGAGACGCTGATCGCGAGCAATGGCGAATTCTTCCTGCGCTTCAAGATGGCGAGCCAGACCAGGTCGAAGACGCTGGACGCGATCGATCCGCGCGCGCTCGAGCACTACATCGCCCCGTTCCGCGATCCTTCCCGGGTGCACGCGATGTGCGAGGACTACCGCGCCGGCGCCTATTTCGACTACGACCTCGACAAGGCCGATTTCGAGGCCGGCAAGAAGATCACCATTCCGATGCTGGCGCTGTGGGGCAATGCCGGCATCGCTCAGGCGGCCGCGACCCCGCTCGACACCTGGAAGCAATGGGCCACCAACGTCGACGGCATGCCGGTGGATTCAGGGCACTTCCTCACCGAGGAGAATCCGCAGGTGACCGCGAAGGCGCTGCTGGAGTTCTTCTCAGGCTAAGCCGCAATGACGGGGGAGAGACCTACCGCCGCTCGCGAAAGAACTCCTTGAGCAGCCGCGCGGCCTCGCTCTCGCCGACGCCGGAATAGACGTCCGGCACGTGATGGCAGGTCGGCGAAGCGAAGAACCGGACGCCCGATTCCACCGCGCCACCCTTCGGGTCCGCCGCGCCGTAATAGAGGCGCCTCACCCTTGCAAAGGAGATCGCGCCCGCACACATGGTGCAGGGCTCCAGCGTCACGTAGAGGTCGCAGTCGACGAGACGTTCGCTGCCGATCTTTTTCGCGGCCTCGCGCAGTGCGACGATCTCGGCATGGGCGGTCGGATCATGGTCCGTCAGCGTCCGGTTGGCCCCGGTGGCGATCACCTCCTGGTTGCGGACCACCACGCATCCGATCGGAACTTCGCCCGATTGACCGGCATTTTCAGCCGCCTGAAGCGCCAAATCCATGAAAGAAGGGGCTTTCATGCCTCGTATCATCGCCAGAAACCTGCTACTAGCTCCGCCTTCAGCGAGAGTGGATACCGAATTTGCCTGAGCGTGCGGCTCGGAACGAGCGCGCAGTGCCGTCTGGCTACCCCGTCAAGTGAGATTAGTCATGCCTCGCGACAGCGACAAAGACAACGATTCCCGCGGCCGGCGAGGCCCCGCCAAAGGCCGCAGCGGCAAGCCGCGCGGGCCTGAGAAGAAATTCGCCAAGCGCGGCTTCGAGGGCAAGGGCGATCGCGACAGCCGTCCGCCGCCGCGAGGCGACCGTGACAGCCGCCCGTTCCGCCGCCGCGAGGAGGGCGATGCCCCGCGCCGCGATTTCAGCGACCGTCCCCGCGTCAAGCGCGACGACCGCGGCGGTGAGGGCCGCGGCGAGCGCAGCTTCAAGCCGCGCGGCGACCGCCCGTTTTCCGATCGCGGCTCGCGCGATGGCGAGAAGCGGCCGTTCAAGCCCCGCGGTGACCGTCCGTCCCATAGCCGCGACGACCGCCCGCCGCGCAGCCGGGATCGCGACGATGCGCGTCCGGCCGGGCGCTCCAGCGAGCGGAAGTTCGGCGACAAGCGGCCCTATGCGCCGCGCGGCGATCGTCCCGAACGGAAGTTCGACGGCGAGCGGAAGTTTTCGCGTGGCGGCGATCGCGGTGATCGTCCGCGCGATCGTGGCGAGCGCGGCGATTCCAAGCCGTGGCAGAAGCGCGATGACCGGCCGCATGGAGATCGCCCGCGCAAGAGCTTCGGCAGGGACTTCGGCGGCCGTGACCGCGGCGAGGAGAAGCCCTGGCGTCAGCGCCCCGACCGCCCGGACGGTGGTCGCGGCGAAGACCGTCCGCGCTTCTCCAAGCGTCGTGACGAGGGGGATGATCGCCCGCGCTTCTCGCGCCCGCGTGAGGAGCGTTCCGGCGACGATCGTCCGCACTTCAAGCGTCCGCGCGAAGGACGGCCGGAAGGCCGCACGGACTGGCAGGAGCATCCGCGCAACGAAGGTCGTTTTCGCGACAGGCCGCGGCGCGACAACGAGGACGACGGCAGGATTTTCGAGAAGCGCCCCGCTTTCGGCGGCCGCGGCGCCTATCGCGAGCGTGATCGCGACTTCGAGGGTCGGCCGCGGCGCGAAGACGCGCCGAAGCCGAAGAAGGCCGGAGAGCGCATCGCCAAGGCGCTGGCCCGCGCGGGTCTTGCCTCGCGCCGCGACGCCGAGGAAATGGTCACGCAGGGCCGCGTCACCGTCAACGGCCGTGTCATCAACTCGCCGGCGCTCGACATCACGAAGAACGATGTCGTCATGGTCGACGGCAAGCCGTTGCCGGAGCGCGAGCGCACGCGGCTGTTCCTCTATCACAAGCCGCGCGGGCTGATGACCACGCATGACGACCCTGAGGGGCGTCCGACCGTGTTCGAGAATCTGCCCGAGGGCCTGCCGCGCCTCATCAGCGTCGGCCGGCTCGACTTCAACACCGAAGGCCTGCTGCTGCTCACCAACGATGGAGGGCTCGCCCGCACGCTCGAGCTGCCCGACACCGGCTGGCTGCGCCGCTACCGCGTCCGCGCTCATGGCGACGTCACGCAGGCGCAGCTCGACGAGCTCAAGAACGGCATAGAGATCGAGGGCGTCAAGTACGGTCCGATCGAGGCGACGCTGGAGCGCGACCAGGGTGCCAATGTCTGGCTGGTGTTCGCAATCCGTGAAGGCAAGAACCGCGAGGTGCGCAATGTCTGTGCCCATCTCGGGCTCGAGGTAAACCGCCTGATCCGCGTCTCCTACGGCCCGTTCCAGCTCGGCGAGATCCCCGAGGGCCAGGTCGAGGAGGTCCGCTCCCGGGTGCTGCGCGAGCAGCTCGGCGACAAGGTGATCGAGAAGTCGGGTGCCGAGTTCGATGTGCCGGCGAAACCAGCCACACGCGAGGACGATGGATCGAAGAAGCCCGCCAGCAAGCGCGCGGTGATCAACGACCGCAAGGGCCGCCGCGTGCTGGTGCAGCGCACCGGCAGCGAGGAGGCGCGCGAGCGCAACGAGATGGAAGCGGGCGGCTATGGCCCGCCGCGCCGTCCCAAGCGCGGCTACCACGGCAAGCGCGACCTGACCCCGCGGGAGGATTGACGTTGCGCGTCGTCGGCGGTCGTTTGAAGGGGCGCAATCTCGCCTCGCCGTCCTCGCGCGACATCCGCCCCACGGCGGACCGGCTGCGCGAGTCCGTGTTCAACATTCTCGTGCACGCCTATGACAATCCGATCGAGGATGCGCGCGTGCTCGATCTCTTCGCCGGCACGGGCGCCCTCGGCATCGAGGCGGCCTCGCGCGGCGCGAGGTTCACGCTGTTCGTGGACAATGGCGCCGAGGCCCGTGCACTGCTGCGTAACAATGTCGAGGCGCTCGGCCTCGGCGGCGTCACCAAGGTCTACCGCCGCGATGCGACGGATCTCGGCCCTGCGCATCCCGTCGAGCCGTTCTCGCTGGTCTTCCTCGATCCGCCCTATGGGAAGGGGTTTGCGGAAAAGGCGCTTGCGAGCTTGCGCGATGGCGGCTGGCTCACGCCGGGCGCGTTGTTGGTGGTGGAAGAGTCGAAGGCCGCGCAGGTCGTGCCGCCGGAGGGCTTTGAGGAGTTGGAGCGGCGGGCGTACGACGACACGGAATTCGTGTTCTTGCGCAGGACGGGTTAGCGAAGCGTAATCCGCCACGGTCTCTCGCTGCGGAAGAGGAAGAGGTGGATTACGACTTCGGCTCATCCACCCTGCCGCTGCGGAGTCACCTCCGCCCGAACAGCTTCTCCACGTCGCTCAGCTTCAGCTCCACATAGGTCGGCCGGCCGTGATTGCATTGGCCGGAGTTCGGGGTGTCCTCCATCTCGCGCAGCAGGGCGTTCATCTCTTCCGGCCGCAGCCTGCGGCCGGCGCGTACCGAGCCGTGGCAGGCCATGGTGGCGGCGACGTGCATCAGACGACGTTCCAGAGGAAGCGCCTCGTCCCATTCGGCCATGTGCTCGGAGAGATCGCGCAGGAGGCCGCCGGCATTGGTCTTGCCGAGCAGCGACGGTGTCTCGCGCACCGCAACTGCGCCGGGGCCGAAGGATTCGATCGCGAGGCCGAAGGATGCCAGCTCCGCGCTGCGCTCGAGCAGGCGCTCCACGGTCGCCTCGTCCATCTCGACGATCTCGGGGATCAGGAGGATCTGCCGCTGAACGCCGTTCGCGGCCAGCGAGGCTTTGAGCCGCTCGTAGACGATGCGCTCATGCGCGGCATGCTGATCGACGATGATCAGGCCGTCACGGGTCTGCGAGACGATGTAGGTCTCGTGGATCTGCGTGCGTGCCGCTCCCAGCGGGCGGTCGACGAGATCGCCGGCGGGCTGCGGCTCGATCCGCACGTCCGCGCTGGGTGCACCGACATCGAAGGCCGCCTGCGCGCGTTCAGCGAAGGCCGGCGCTGCGGCACCTTCGAATGATGGTAACGGCGCGACGGGAGCTGATGGCGAGGCCCGCCAGTCCCAGCTCGCCGGACGCTGCGGCGTGAAGGCGGGCCGGAACGATGACAATGCGCTCTCGCCGCTGTTGGCGGCGGTCCGCCGGCCCTCGCGCGCGAGGGCCTCCTTCAATCCGTGCACGATGAGCGCGCGCACGAGGCCCGCGTTGCGGAAGCGTACCTCGGTCTTGGCCGGATGCACGTTGGCATCGACCTCGCGCGGATCGAGCGTGACGAACAGCGCCAGCACCGGATGGCGATCGCGCGGCAGATAGTCGGAATAGGCCGCACGCACCGCGCCAAGGATCAGCTTGTCGCGCACGGGGCGGCCGTTGACGAAGAGATATTGCCCGAGCGCGTTGGCCTTCGTGAGCGCCGGCGCTGCGGCATAGCCGGCGACGACCACGCCCTCGCGCTCGGCATGGACCTCGATGGCGTGGCTGCGGAATTCCGCGCCCAGAATGTCGCCGAGCCGCGTCAGCCGTCCCGCGGTGCCGGGCAGGGCGGCGGCCCAGGTCACCGGCGCGCGTTCTTCGCCCGCGAGCGTGAAGGCGATGTCGGGCCGCGCCATGGCGAGGCGCCGCACCACCTCGCGAATGGCTTCGGCCTCGGTGCGGTCGGTCTTCAAGAACTTCAGCCGCGCTGGCGTCGCATAGAAGAGGTCGCCAACCTCGACCCGCGTGCCGTGGGCCAGGGCCGCGGGCATGATCTCGGACTTTGTGCCACCCTCGACGGTCAGCGCCCAGGCGTGCGGTTCGCTGGCATGTCGGGTGGTGATGGACAGCCGCGCCACCGAGCCTATCGACGGCAGCGCCTCGCCGCGAAACCCAAGGGTGCGGATCTGCAGCAGATCCTCGTCGTCGAGCTTGGAGGTGGCGTGGCGCTCCACGGCAAGGGCGAGATCCTTCGCGGTCATGCCGCTGCCGTCGTCGGTGATGCCGATCCGCCGCCGCCCGCCGCCGTCGGTGAAGACGTCGATGCGGCTCGCGCCGGCATCGATGGCGTTCTCGACCAGTTCCTTGACCACGCTCGCAGGGCGCTCGACCACCTCGCCCGCGGCGATGCGGTTGACGACCTGTTCTGGAAGCTGGCGGACGGGCATGGGGGACTCAGTGGACGTTCAGACGGCCAATCTAGTCCTGCTGGCGCTCAATTGCATGAGGCATGTCCGGGCTGCCCACATGCTGTCCACCTTGGAACAACCGCTAGTCTTCGAAGCTACGGCCGCGTCCGGCCTTGACGTCACTCCGGCGCTTCTTGCCTTCGAGCCGGCGCTGCTTGGAGGCGAAGGTCGGCCGCGTCGCGCGCCGCGGCGTCGGCCTGATCATCGCCTCGCGCAGCATCTCGGTGAGACGGTCGATGGCGTCCTGCCGGTTGCGCTCCTGGGTGCGGAAGCGCTGCGCCTGGATGACGATGACGCCGTCCTTGGTCATACGCTGGCCGGCGAGGCGGGCGAGGCGGATCGCCGCATCCTCCGGCAAGGTCAGCTTGCGTGTATCGAAGCGCAGCTGCGCCGATGTCGCGACCTTGTTGACGTTCTGCCCGCCCGGGCCGGAGGCGCGGACAAAGCCGATCTCGATATCGTCCTCGTCGATGACGAGATTGCGGGATATCCGCAGCATGATGGCACCAGCAAGAGATTCGGGTGCGCACAATAGCGGTTTTAGATGGAGTTCGTCATTCCGGCTGTCCGAAGGGCCAGCCGGAACGACGAGATTCTCAGGTGCGCAATCGCGCACCATGCTTCGATGCCTTGCATCGTCCCGGAATGGCAGCTGGTCAGTTCGACTTCGTCGTCGGTGCTGCCGCCGGTTGCACAGCGGCCTGCGGGGTGCGGCCGACCACGACGGTCAGGAGACCTTGGCCCCACAGGCGCTTGGCGGCCGCCTTGGCGTCGTCCAGCGTCACCGCGTCGACGATGGCGTTGCGCTTCTCGATATAGTCGATCGGCAGCTTGTCCTGCTGATATTGCAGCAGCGCCTGCGCCAGCTTGGACGAGGTGTCGAGCGCCAGCATCTGCGAGCCCTTCAGGTAGGATTTGGCCTCGTCCAGCTCCTTCTGGGTCGGGCCTTCCTCGGCGATGCGGCGCACCTCTTTCTCGATGGCATCGATGGTGTCGCCGGCGCGGTCGGCGCGCGTGCCGGTATTGCCGATGAAGATGGCCGAATGCTCCATCCAAAGCAGCGATTCGAACACCGAATAGGCCAGTCCACGCTTTTCGCGGACCTCGCGATAGAGCCGGGAGGACAGTCCGCCGCCGCCGAGAATGTGATTGACGACATAGGCCGCCATGAAGTTGGGATCGCTGCGTTTCACGCCCGGGCCGCCGAAGGTGATCACGGTCTGAGGCACATCAAGCGTGACGAAGGCGCGTTGCGGCGGATTGGCGGCCTCGACGTCGGGGACCGGCGTCAGATTGGCCTTGGCGGGCAGGCTACCGAACGTGTGGTCGAGCAACTTGCCGAGGGTCGCCGGATCGACATCGCCGACCACGGCGATCTTCAGCCCATCCTTGGCGATCACCCGACCGACATAATCCTTCATATCGGCGACGGTGATGGTCGGCACACTGTCGAGGTTGCCGTTGGTCTGCCGGCTGTAGGGATGATCGCCGAAGGCGACCTCCAGGAACTTGCGGCTTGCCAGCGAGGTGGGATTGGTGGTCTCGCGACGCAGGCCCGAAATGACCTGCGAGCGGATGCGTTCGACATCCGCCGGGTTGAAATGCGGTGACGTGAGCGCGCTCCTGAGCAGGTCGAAGGCCTCGTCCTTGTTGTCGCGCAGCATGCGCAGGCTGCCCCGGAGGGTGTCGCGGGTGGCGTTGAAGGAGAGCTCGATGGCGCGTCGGTCGAGCCGTTCACGGAATGTCTTGGAATCGAGATCGCCTGAGCCTTCGTCGAGGAGAGAGCCGACCAGATTGGCAACGCCCGGCTTGTCCTTGGGGTCCTGCGCCGAGCCGCCGGCGAAGGAATATTCCATGGCGATCAGCGGCACGGTTGCGTCCTGCACGAACCAGGCTTCGATGCCGCCCGGCGAGATCAGGTGCTGGATCTTTGCGGCAGCCTGCGACGGCGAGACCGCCGCCAGCGCAAGCGCCGCGCCGATGACGAAGGAGTGCGCGGCGTGTCTTGTGCCTCGGAAGCATCTTGCGCGAAGGAAGTGATGGGTCACGAACGCTTCTCCTCGCGCTTGGCGGTGGCGGTGTCCTTGATCAGATAGCCCGTCACCGAGCGCTTCTTCTCGAGCCATTTCTGCGCAACGGCTCGGACCTGCTCGGCAGTGACGGCGCGGATGCGATCGGGCCAGCTCCTGATATCCTCGATCGAAAGGCCCGTGGTCAGCGCGCCGCCGTACCAACGCGCCAGCACCGCCTGGTTGTCCTGGGCGTAGATCGCCTCGGCAATGAGCTGGGTCTTGACCCTTTCCAGATCCTCAGCGCGGATCGGGTTCTGCGCAACGCTGGCGATGACATCGTCGACCGCCTGCTCCACCTCTGCGAAGCTGACGCCGGGTTTCGGCGCAGCGGAGATCGCGAACTGGGTTGGGTCGAGCGAGATGCTCGAATAGCTGGCGCTGGCCGAGACCGCCAGGGGCTTGTCGACGACGAGCGCGCGGTAGAGATAGGAATTGCTGCCGCTGCCGATCAGCTGCGCGAGCACGTCGAGAGCCGCGCTTTCCCCGGCTGCAGCCGTGGTCGCCGACGGCACGAGATAATAGCGCCGCATGTTCGGCTGCTCGACTCGCGGGTCGGCCAGCGTGACGGTGCGCGGCGCCGTGGGGTCCGGTTCCTGCGGACGAACACGTCGCGCCGGGATCGCGGGCTGCGCCGGGATGGAACCGAAATTGCGCTCGACCAGCGGACGGATCTCGGCAGCGTCGACGTCACCGGCGATCACCAGGATCGCGTTGTTCGGCGCGTAGAAGCGACGATAGAAGGCGAGCGCATCCTCGCGATCGAGCTTCTCGATCTCCTGATGCCAGCCGATCACCGGACGTCCATAGGGATGGTTGAGATAGAGCGCGGCCATGATCTGCTCGTTCAGCCGCGCGTCCGGATTGTTGGCGACGCGCATGTTGTACTCTTCAAGCACGACATCCCGCTCCGGCAGCACGTTCTCGTCCTTGAGGACGAGGCCGGTCATGCGATCAGCCTCGAACTCCATCATGGTCGGCAGCTGCTCTTTCGGTACACGCTGGTAGTAATTGGTGTAGTCGACCGAGGTCGAGGCGTTCTCGTTGCCGCCGATGCGAAGCACGGTCTGGGAGAATTCTCCCGCCGGATGCTTCGCGGTGCCCTTGAACATCAGGTGCTCGAGGAAGTGGGCGAGGCCGGACTTGCCCGGCGTCTCGTCTGCGGAGCCGACCTTGTACCAGATCATCTCTGTGACGACAGGCGTGCGGCGATCGGGAATCACCACGACCTGCATGCCGTTGCCGAGCGTGAAGCTGGTGGGTGGGGCCGATGTTACCGTGGTCTGGGCCGTGGCGGCGCCGGCCGAGAGGACACTCGTCGAAAGCAGCGCGGCAAGGAGGCAGGCAGCCGATCGGTAAGATGACATCATGATCCCTAGTGAAAGGCCGAGCCCGGATGTCCGGCTCTGAAGGCACGGCATGTTACACCGTGCGGCCAAGGCTTCGCGTCACGAAGCAGAGAACTCAACGCGGAGGCAAGTTACTGATAGGCAATCTTAAACGGCGTCGGGCGCGGACATGAGCCGTCGACCCTCGACTCGCGTCGGTCAAAATGTCGCGACAGGACGGGGAACGCTATTGTTCCTTCTCCTTGCCCGACATGATGTCGTAGTACATCCGTCGCGACTTGTCCGGCCCGCCGGCGCCATAGGCATAGTTCGGCGAGGGCGTCTGGTATCCCGGCGGCGGCTCGACCAGCGATTGGCGCGGCGGCTCCGACGTGAACTGCTTGGTTTCGGAGCTGCTGCCGCCCTTCATCATATTCCACAGGCCACCGGTGAAACCGAGTTCGGCGGGGCTCAGAGAAGGGTTGCTGTTGGTACCCGGCTGAATTGGATCGTTGCTGGTGCGGGGCGCTGCGGCGACCTGGCCAGACTTCATCTCGGCAGGAGTCAGAGGCTGGGCGGCCTGCCAGCTCTCCGTTGCCTTCGTGGCCTTCTTGCGTGCGGCGATGGCTTCCTTGCGGCGCCTCTCGTCGGGGTCCTTGGGCCAGTTCGGCGCAGCCTTGGCTTCGGTCGCAGGCGGCGGCAGATCGAGTTTGGGCGGCACGACCAGCGGCGAGCGCTCGCGGTACTCGATGCCCTTCTTCTCCATGCTCTTGGCACCGATGCCCGACATCAGGTTGTCGATGAGCCTCTCTTCGAAGGTCATATCGTCTTCTTCGTCGTCGTCCCCGGCGCGGGCCGCGCCGGTCGACATGACGAGACCGATGCCGAGTGCAACAGCGGATAATTTCAATGCCCGCCAGAACCCCCACCGGGGGTCTTGCACCATCGAACCGCTGGTCATCGCGCTGCGCATCACTTTACCTGTTTCATATCGTGGCCGATTGCCGCTCGCACGCGGCTCTAACCCTCGCAAAGCCGGGTTCCAGCTGCCGGTCCGTATCGGCCGGGATCAGGGCGCTTTTGCGGCGGGTACCCCCAGGAAGGAATCATACAATAGCGCCGCCACCCCAGCAACGATGGCCACGTCCGCGAGGTTAAACACATACCAATTATAGGTTTTTCCGGCGATCTCGATGTGGAACAGGGCGAAATCCACCACCGCGCCATAGGCCAGGCGGTCGATGCCGTTGCCGATGGCGCCGCCGATGATGAGGCCGAGCGCAATGGTCGCCAGCAGAGTGTGCGAGCGGGCCATCCAGACTGCCAGCGCGACCACCGCGATACCTTTGACGGCCATCAACGCGAACTGAGCCGCCTGATTGTCGCTCTGGAGCCAGCCGAAGCTGATGCCGATGTTCCAGGCCAGCACCAAGTCGAAGAACGGCGTCACCCGCACCACGCCGCGGCGGGCGAGGTCGAACACATTCAAGAGCCACAGCTTCGTGGCCTGGTCGGCCACGAGCGTGACCACGGCCGCGAGGATGCCGGCGCGGAGCGGGGTCATGGCCGACCGATCAGACGCTCACCCCCAGCGCCTTCCACTCGCGCAGCGCCTTGGCGTCGCGCGGGGTGACGTCGGGGTATTCAGCGTCTTCGCCGACCGTCGGCGAAATCTTCCAGGAGCGGGCGCATTTGCTGCCGACTGCCTTCTCCACCACGACAGCGACTCCCGGCACGGCATCGAGACGGAACGCCGAAGCTGGTGCCTCGCCCTCACGCACCTCGTAGTTCGAGGTGATGCAGATCTCGGCGAGGTCGGTGTCGAACAGCGTCATCAGCATGCCGCGATCGGCGACATAGATCACCGGCGAGGCCTCCAGCGAGGAGCCGATGTTCTTGGCGGCCCGTTCCAGCTCGAGCGCGCCGGTGACGACGCGCCGGACGTTGCGGATCGCCTCCCACTTCGCAGCGAGCTCGTCGTCGCGCAAATCTTCGAGATCGGTCGGGAACAGCGTCAGATGCACGGACGGCTCGGCGTCGGGCCGGTACATGCGCCACGCCTCCTCTGCCGTGAAGCTGAGGATCGGGGCAAGCCATTTCAGTATCGAGGCGCACAACAGATCGATGGTCGTCAACGCCGCCTTGCGCGTCGCGGATGACGGCGGGTCGCAATACAGCGTGTCCTTGCGGATGTCGAAATAGAACGCCGAGAGCTCGCTGTTGAGGAAGGCGGACAGGATCGCGACCACGCTCTTGTAGTCGAACTCCCGATAAGCCTTCCCGATCGCTGCCGCGCGCACGGCGAGCTCGTGCAGCATCAAGCGCTCCAACTCGGGCATCTGGTCGGGCGCGACCGCGTCGGCCGGCTTGTAGTGATGTAGCGTGCCGAGCATCCAGCGCACGGTGTTGCGCAGCTTGCGATAGGTTTCGACGGTGTTCTTCAGGATTTCGGGGCCGATGCGCTGGTCGTCGGTGTAGTCGCAGGATGCAACCCACAGCCGCAGGATGTCGGCGCCGGATTCCTTGATGACCGACTGCGGCTCGATGGTGTTGCCGAGCGACTTCGACATCTTGCGGCCGTCCTCGGCCTGGGTGAAGCCGTGGGTCAGCACGATGTCGTAGGGTGCCCGACCTCGCGTGCCGCAGCTTTCCAGCAGCGACGAGTGGAACCAGCCGCGGTGCTGGTCCGAGCCTTCCAGATACATCACCGTGTCGGTGCCGCCATCGACCTTGCGCTTGATGCCCGACAGTCCCGGGAAATGCACGGGGTCTTCCAGCACGAAAGCATGGGTGGATCCGGAATCGAACCAGACGTCGAGAATGTCGTCGACCTTCTGCCAGTCTTCGCTCGCGCGCGATCCGAGGAAGCGCTCGCGCGCCCCCTTCGCGTACCAGGCGTCTGCGCCTTCCTTTTCGAAAGCTTCACCAATGCGCGCATTGACAGCCTCGTCCTGGAGGATCTCGGCGGAGCCGTCACCCTTCTCGCGCACGAACACGGCAATCGGCACGCCCCAGGCGCGCTGGCGCGAGATCACCCAGTCGGGGCGGGCCTCGATCATGCCGTTGATGCGGTTTTCGCCCGACGGCGGCACCCATTGCGTCACCGAGATCGCGTGCAGCGCGCGGGCGCGCAGCGTATCGCCGCTCTTGGTCTTGCCTCCCGTCGCGATGTCCATAGCCCCGGCCTTGCCCGGGGCGTCCACAATCGGCTTGTCCATCGCGATGAACCATTGCGGCGTGTTGCGGAAGATCACCGGCTTCTTGGAGCGCCAGGAGTGCGGATATTGATGCTTGAGCCGGCCGCGCGCGAGCAGCATGCCCCGCTCAACGAGCGCCTTGATCACGGCCTCGTTGGCGTCGCCCTTCTCGCCCTTGTCGGTGATGACGCGCTTGCCGACGAAGCCGGGCGCATGATCGGTGTAGGCGCCGTTCTCGTCCACGGTGTAGGGGATTGCAGTGGTGATGCCGCGCGCATCGAGATCGCGTGCATGCGCCATCCAGACGTCGAAGTCCTCGCGGCCATGGCCGGGAGCCGTGTGCACGAAGCCGGTGCCGGTGTCGTCGGTGACGTGGTCGCCGGGCAGCAGCGGCACGACGAAGTCATAGCCGCCGCCAACGCCCTTCAGCGGATGGGCACATTCGATCGCGTCCATGGTGTCGCCAGGGACGTCACGGACTTTCTCATAGGCGGTCACACGCGCCTGCTTGAAGACTTCTTCAGCGAGCGCGTCGGCGAGGATCAGGAGGTCGCCGGTCTTGGTCCAATTGTCGGCGGGCGCGTCCGTGACCTTGTACAGGCCGTAGGCGATCTTCGGCGAGAAAGAGATGGCGCGGTTGCCGGGCAGGGTCCAGGGCGTGGTGGTCCAGATCACGACGCTTGCGGAGGCAAGCGCGCCGTGCGCGGGCGACGTCACCGGGAACTTCACCCACACCGTATCGGAGGTGTGGTCCTCGTACTCGACTTCGGCCTCGGCCAGCGCGGTCTTCTCGACCACGCTCCACATCACAGGCTTGGAGCCGCGATAGAGCGTGCCGTTGGCGGCGAACTTCATCAGCTCGCGCGCGATCTGGGCTTCGGCGGGATAGTTCATGGTGGCGTAGGGATGATCCCAATCGCCGATCACGCCGAGGCGCTTGAACTCCTCGCGCTGCACGCCGAGCCAATGCGTGGCATAGGCGCGGCACTCCTTCCGGAAATCGATCATTGCGGCGCTGTCGCGGAAGTCGGGCTTCTGCTTGCCCTTCTTGCGATAGTGCTCCTCCTCGACCTTCCATTCGATCGGCAGGCCGTGGCAGTCCCAGCCCGGCACGTAGTTGGAATCGAAGCCGAGCATCTGCTGGCTCTTGGTGACGAGATCCTTCAGGATCTTGTTCAGCGCCGTGCCGATATGGATGTTGCCGTTGGCGTAGGGCGGGCCGTCGTGCAGCACGAACTTGGCACGGCCCTTGGCACTCTCGCGCAGCTTCTCGTAGAGGCCGATCTCGTACCAGCGCTTGAGGATCTCCGGCTCTCGTTGCGGCAGGCCGGCGCGCATCGGGAATTCGGTCTGCGGCAGGAACAGGGTCTTCGAATAGTCTTTGGCTTCAGACTTTTGGGACTTTTGCGGCTTTTCGGACATGAGGCTGACTGGCTCGGAAGGGCGCGGAAACGAATGGCGATGCGGAATCGCGGGCGAAACGACGAAATCCCGGTCTTGCGCCGAGCCTTCAGGCTCAGGCGGAAGCCGGGCCGCTAATCCCTATGATGCGCCGCGCAAACATGGGCTCTCCATAGCAGGGGGCCAGGGGAAGCGCAAAGGTTCGGAGGCTCGCTTCAGGTTCAGTCGACCGTCCCGAGCCGCGGAAACGCGTCCGGGGCGGCGGCCAGCATGGCGCGGGCGCGGGCGGAATCGTCGTCCATCTGGCGGATCAGGGCCTCGAGGCTGTCGAACTTCAGCTCCTCGCGGATGAAGCCGATGAAAGCGCAGTCGAGGAGCTGCCCGTAAAGGTCGCCCTTGAAGTCGAACAGGAAGATTTCCAGCAGCGGGGCGCCATTGTCGAACGTCGGGCGGCGGCCGAAGCTGGCTACCCCGTCGAGCCGCTCGGCGCCGCGGCCGACCCGCACCGCGTAGATGCCGTGCTTGAGACCGCAATTGGCGTCGAGGCGGATGTTGGCGGTGGGATAGCCGAGGTCGCGGCCGCGCTTTTCGCCATGGATGACCTCGCCGGTGATGAACCAGGGTGCGCCCAGCATGGTCGTGGCCTCATCCAGCTGGCCCTCGGCGAGGGCGATCCGGATCGCGCTGGAGGACACCGGCCGTTCGTCGATATCGACATGCGGCTGCACGTCGACCTCGATTCCGAGCCGTGGCGCCTCGTTGACGAGCAGGCTCGGCGAGCCGACGCGACCTTTGCCGAAATGGAAGTCGTAGCCGACCGCGATACCACTGACGCCGAGACGTCCGATCAGATCATGGTGAATGAAATCTTGGGCGCTGGTTCCGGCACGGGCCTTGTCGAATGTCATGACGACGGCGCCGGCAAGGCCGGTGCCGGCCAGAAGTCGCAGCTTGGCCCGCTCGTCCGTCAGGCGGAATTGCGGGGTGTTGGGGCTGAAAAACCGCCGCGGATGGGGTTCGAAGGTCAATGCCAGCGCAGGGCGGCCATGCGTCCGGCCCATCTCCAGGGCAGCCGCGATCACGGCCCGATGGCCAAGATGGACCCCGTCGAAATTGCCCATGGCGACCACGGCGCCCCTCGGAATCGCGGAATCCGGCGTTGTGTCGCGGATAACGGTAAAAGGCTGGACCATCAGGGAAATTCTCGAAGCGGGCAGGACCGGCCCGGACCGTGGCGCGACCGGCCCGACCAAGTCAAGCGGGGGGAGCGAAGACATTGAACACGATTTCAGTCCTTCGAACATGTCGGCAATTAACGCGCTGTTTAACGCCTTGGTGCTAGTCCTTGAGCGTGGAACTGCCGGGCCCCGGCTTGGCAGATCCGATCCTAATATTTCCTGGGTTTGCGTTGGGGGAGTCGAGATGGCGGTTGATTTGTCGATGCCGGTTCTGGTGGTGGATGACTACAGCACCATGATCCGTATCATCCGGAATCTGCTGAAGCAGCTTGGCTTCGAGAATATCGATGATGCAAGCGACGGTTCGGCAGCGCTGAACAAGATGCGTGGCAAGAAATACGGGCTCGTGATCTCCGACTGGAACATGGAGCCGATGACGGGTTACGACCTGTTGCGCGAAGTGCGCGCGGATCCGAACCTCGCCACCACGCCCTTCATCATGATCACGGCGGAATCCAAGACCGAGAACGTGATTGCCGCCAAGAAGGCTGGCGTGAACAACTACATCGTCAAGCCGTTCAACGCGGCGACGTTGAAGACCAAGATCGAGGCGGTCTTCCCGGACATGGCGAGCGCGTAAGCGCGCCTCGCCTGACAACATTCATCTGCTGAGATCGTCATGCCCGGGCTTGTCCCGGGCATCCACGTTTTGGTGCAGAGAGCCGTGGATGGCCGAGTCAAGCCGGCCGTGACGGGTCGGGCACTTAGGCAATTGGTCTAAGTCCGAACTGTCGCGGTCGGCCGAAGCCGTCACCACTTCAATTCGCGCATCAGCGCCTTCGGCGGGTGGCCGAACAATTCCATCACGGACGCCGGGTCGAGCTGGTCGAGACCCTCGAACTCCTCGGCATGAATTCCGCGGGTCACGAACAGGCAATCGATGCCGAACTCGCGCGCGCCGGTTAGGTCGGTGCGGACGGAATCACCGATGGCAAGCACCTTCTTGCGGTCGATCTGGTAGCCCTGTCGTTCTCCGGCGAGCGCCATGGCACGCTCGTAGATCGGCCGGTGCGGCTTGCCGTAGAAGATCACCTCGCCGCCGAGCTCGCGGTAGAGCTCCGCGATTGCGCCGGCGCAATAGATCAGCCGGTCGCCACGTTCCACCACGATATCGGGGTTGGCGCAGACTAGCGTCAGCTTGCGCTCGCGCGCCTTCAGCATCATGCCGCGATAGTCTTCCGCCGTCTCGGTCTCGTCGTCATAGAGGCCGGTGCAGACGATGTAATCGGCTTCCTCGAGCGGAGCTGTCACTGCGTCGAGGCCACGATAGATCGAGTTGTCGCGCTCGGGACCGAGCCAGAACATCTTGCGACCGGGATGCTCGGCGACATAGAGCCGGGTCAGATCGCCCGACGATACGATCGCATCATAGGTCTCATCCGCGACGCCGAGCTTGCGCAATTGCCGCTGCACCGAGTCCGCCGGACGCGGCGCGTTGGTGATCAGGATCACCGTACCGCCGTGGCTGCGATAGGTGTGCAGCGCCTCGCAGGCTTCGGGAAAGGACTCCAGGCCGTTGTGGACCACGCCCCAGATATCGCTGAGCACGACGTCCACACCGCCCACGAGCTCGCGCAGGCCTTCGGCGAAATGCAGCGCAGTCATGAGGCGCGCGGCCGATCAAATGCGACGCGCGAGCGCCGCGTTGCCGGTGATGCGTTGTGGCGGAGGCGCAGAGGACGTCGCGCCTGCGCTGGGTGTAGCGGAGCCATTAGGTCCCTGAATGTCTTTCGCCTGGTTAGGTGAGGTCCCGGCGGTAGCAGATGCCCCCTCGGGCCGCAATGGCCGGGGCGGCGCGAACAGGAACCCCTGGCCGAATCGCACGTCATAGTCGAGCAGGTCCACGACCGCGCGCTCGCCCTCGATCCGCTCGGCGATCAGGTCGATGCCGAAGCGGCCCAGCAGGTCCGAAAGATCGGACGGATGGATGTCGGAGGTCGAAGCCTGTCTGGGGTCGAGCAGCAGCGCAGCCGGCACCTTGATGAAGCGGACCCCGCGATCGGCGAGCTCGCGCGGCTCAATGCGCAGGTCCGTGACGTGGTCGATCGAGAAACGGAAGCCGCGTTGGGCAAGGGCGGCGAGATTCTCGGTCTCGGCCGGGCCGAGATTGCGGAAGGTCGACTGCTTGAACTCAAGAACCAGCGAGGGCGCCAGCGCCCGGTTGGCTTCGAGGAAGTCGAGGCATTGCGCGAAGGTGGTGGAATTGCCGAGCGTGGAGACCGCGACGTTGCAGAACACGCCGACGTCCTTGTTGCGGACCATCAGGCGCCGCAGCACCTGCACGCAGCGCAGCATCACCATGTTGTCGATGCGCCCGATCAGCCCGGAGGCTTCCGCGATGCTGATGAACTCCTCGGCGGCAATCAATTGGTCGCGCTCGTCGCGCAGGCGCGTCACCGCTTCGTAGAACCGCACCTTGCGTTGTGGCAGCGTCACCATTGGTTGCAGGAAGATGTCGATGCGGTTCTCGTCAATCGCGTTGCGCAGCGTCGCCAGCAGCTGGGTCTGATTGCGTCCGTTGGCGGTCTGAACCGGGTTGGCGGATTGAGTTTGAACGACCGGCGCCGGCCGTGGGGGCGGTGCGGGAAGCGGAGGAGGCGCGACCGGCTTTTCCTCGAGTGGGGCGGCCAGATCGATCATCGCCTCCGGCTCGGGCTTTGTGACCGGTGCAGAAACTGGCGCCGGTGCGTTGCCCGCCAGCAGATCCTCATGAGTCGCCACGGTCGTGGCAAGCTGCCTGACCAGCCCGCCGAGTTCGTTGATTTCGCCGATCACCGACTGGATGCGGTCGGAGTTGGCCGCATTTGAGGAGGCGATGCGCCCCTCGATCGCGGCAAGCCGGCGGCCGAACTCGGCCACCTGGCGGGCGAGGTCGGCGGTGCCCCGCGAGAGGTCGGCGATCTGGCCGCCGACGTCGCTGCGGTCGCGCAGCCGCATCGACACCGCGTTGTAGAGAATCAGGAAAGTCAGCGCGGTCAGCGCCACGATCGCCGATTGCGTCCCGCTGATGCCCGCGACCGAATAGAGCACGAGCCCGAGCGAAGCCGCGACCAGGACCATGCAGATGGCGATGAAGATCGTCGAAATGCGAATCATGCCGCGGGTTCGCCTCAAGAGCTGACTGCCTCACCCGGGAAAACACGGGTCGCGTCCGAACCGTCGCGCCTCATGCTCCCCCAAGCATTGCAACACCCTAACATCATTGTTGATTCGAGGGGATAGAGACTGTCTCGCAGCCCACCTCAGGTCGGCCCGGCGAAAGCTTTGCAGCGCGCGATGCGGTCGCGGGCGAGCTTGATCGCACGCAGTTCGCGGCGCTCCACCGAAACGTCACGCGTCCTCCCCGGCTCCGGTCGGGAAATCAAGGCGCTCTCAGCGTAAAATAACGCCCCTCTCAAGGCCAGCGAGCCGCACGTGCCCTAGTCTTTCCGGCGTTCTCAACCGCAGGAGATTGCCCATGTCGACATCCGCCGCGCTCAAGCCAGCTCCAACCCAACCCGACCTTGCCGCCCTCAAGCAGCGCCAGCACGGCGCCTGGTCGTCGGGCGACTATGCCGTGGTCGGCACGACCTTGCAGATCGTCGGCGAACAGCTCTGTGAGGCAATCGACTTGCGTGCCGGCAGCAAGGTGCTCGACGTCGCCGCCGGCAACGGCAATGCGACTCTGGCTGCGGCGCGGCGCTGGTGTGACGTCACGTCCACCGACTACGTGCCGGCGCTGCTCAAGCGCGGGCGCGAGCGCGCCGTGGCCGAACATCTCACGGTCGAGTTCCGCGAGGCTGATGCCGAAGCGTTGCCGTTCGCCAACGCCAGCTATGACGTGGTGCTCTCGACCTTCGGCGTGATGTTCACGCCGGATCAGGACAAGGCGGCTTCCGAGCTCGCACGGGTCTGCAGGTCCGGCGGCAAAATCGGCCTCGCCAGCTGGACGCCGCAAGGCTTCATCGGCCAGCTGTTCAGGACCATCGGCCAGCATTTACCGCCGCCGGCCGGGGTGAAGTCGCCGGCGCTGTGGGGCACGGCGGCGCGGCTCGAAGAGATGTTCGCAAGCCAGGCTTCCGAGATCGCGGCCGAGCCGCGCATGTTCGTGTTCCGCTATCGCTCGCCGGACCATTGGCTCGAAATCTTCAAGACCTTCTACGGACCCACGCTGAAGGCGTTCGCTGCGCTCGACGCGAACGGCCAGGCCGCACTGAATCGCGATCTCCTGGCGCTGCTCGAGGAGTTCAACCACGCCGACGACGGCACGATCGTGGTGCACAGCGAATATCTGGAAGCCGTGATCACCAAGCGCTGACGACGCCTGCGATGCGGTCAGGCCGGCCCCCGGCCTGACCGTCACCGGGTCAAAATGGCGCGTTCGCGCCCACGGTGTCGGCGGAAACGGCTTGGCGGGTACCCAGCGGCTTCGGCCGCCCCGTGGTCGTGTCGCGCAGGGTCTGCCGCTCGATTTCCGAATTCAGCTCGGCGCCGAACATGATGACGATCACCGACATCCACATCCACATCATCAGGCCGATCGCAGCGCCCAGCGAGCCGTAGGTCGCGTTGTAATTGGCGAATTCCGAGAGGTACCAGGACAGCAGGGCCGAACCTGCGATCCAGAGAATCGCGGCGGTGACCGCGCCGAGGCTCAGCCATTGCCAGCGCGGCGCGTCACGGCTTGGCGCGAAGCGATAGAGGACGGCGAGTGCGACAAGCAGGATCAGGAACAGCAGCGGCCATCGCGCCAGCGCAACGATCAGCTTGTTTTCGGGCGCCAGGCCGAGATGATTGAGCGCAAGGGGGAAGGCGACGACGGCCCCAACCATCAACAGCAGCGCCACGATGCCGCCGACGGTGAAGGCCAGCGAAACCATGTTGAGCCGAACGAAGCTGCGCTTCTCGCGTTCCTCATAGGCGACGTTGAGGGCGTCAAGGATCGCCTTGACGCCGGCATTGGCGCTCCAGATCGCGAGCAGCAGGCCGAACAGGAACGTGACACCGAGTGTCGCATTGCCGTTCGACACCACGCGGGCGACCTGCTCCTCGACAATCTGGAAGGAACCCTCGGGCAGCATGGTCGCGAGCGTGTGAAGATTGGCGCTGATCGTCGCGGGATCGGCAAACAAGCCGTAGGATGAGACGAGTGCGGTCACGGCCGGAAAGATCGCGAGCAGGCCGAAGAAGACGACGCCGCCTGCCGTCGCGAGCAGTCGATCCTCGTCAATGCGCTGATAGGTCCGCCAAAAGATATCCTTCCAGCCGGCCCAGGGGATCTCGAAGGGACTTTTCGCCTTGCGACCGCGGCCGGGCTGCATCGCCGCCCCGGCCGGCTGCGTTTCGGGGGAATTCGCTTCCCCTCTCCGGTGCTCTTGTGGAGGCCCCGATCTGATCAGGCCGAAATCCTTGAAGTAGCGCTCCGCGGTCAGCACGAACAGCGCCGTTGCGGCCACAAGCACCCACGAGTCCACCTGATCGGAGCGCCGCAGCGGCATTTAGGCGTCCAGTCTCTGACTGCGACGCCTTCGCCGCGCCGCTGTGAACCCTGCCAGCCCAACCGCCGCAAGCATGAGCCCGAACTGCACGGGCCGGTTGGCGCGAACGGGCCAGGCAGTTCTGCCATGGCCGCGCTCGCCGGGCGCGAACGGCGCCAGGGGAATGGTCGTCGCGACCTCCTTGACGGCCTGCTTGACCGTTCCGCGGGGAATCCGCGGGCTGGCGATCGCTACGCGCATCCGGCTGGCAAGTGGCACGATCGGCTTGGTCGGCCGCTTCATCATCGCCATGGCGACGCCGCCACAGACCGCCGCCAGCACCAGCAGCACCGCGCCGACGACCGCGAATCCCCAGAATTGCCCGTAGGTGATGGCGACCCAGCGATAAAGGGCGATCAAGCCGACGAAGAAAGTCGCGATCGCGAACAATCCGGCGGCTGCAAACAGGCCGGCCGCGATCGCATAGGACGTTGCGCGCCCCGTGGCCTGGCTGGTGCGGTCACGCATATAAGATTGCGCGGCGCGCTTGAGATGGTTGAGCTTGAGCGCCATGCCGGCGCGCAGCAATTCGCCCGATGGCGCGAGCATGCGGACATCCTCCGAGAGACAGACAGTTCGTCGAGGGATGAACGTTACGGTATTTGACTTGTTCCGACGGAGCTTGATCGGTCGTGAGGATTCAACCGAGATCGGCGGCGGCAATCCAGAACACCTCGCCCTCGGAGTCTTCGGTGTCCAGCCAGAGCAGCGGCAGCTCCGGAAACGCCTCGTCGACCAATTCCCGGCCGCGGCCGATCTCGCAGATCAGCCCGCCGTCCGGCGTGAGGTGATCGGGTGCTTCGCGCAGGATGCGGCGCACCACGTCGAGACCGTCGGCGCCGCCGTCGAAGGCGATCTTCGGCTCCGCCCTGCACTCAGGCGGCAGCGCCGCCATGCCTTCGGCGTCGACGTAAGGCGGGTTGGTGATGATCAGGTCGTATCTGTTATCGCCGAGGGGGGCGAACAGGTCGCCGCGGTAGAGGCTGATCCGATGCTGAAGCCCGTATTCGCGGACATTGCGCGCCGCGACTTCAAGTGCACCCTTGGAGATGTCGACAGCGTCGACGGCGGCGTTCGGGAAATGATGCGCGGCGAGAATGGCGAGGCATCCAGATCCCGTGCAGAGATCGAGCACGCGCCCGACTGCCGTTGGATCGTCGATCAGCGAGCCCGCATTGTCCTCGCCGCCGAAATGCGAATCCAGGAGCTCGCCGATGAAGGAGCGCGGAACGATGACGCGCTCGTCGACATAGAAGGGCAGGCCGCGCATATAGATCTTGTTGACGAGGTACGCAGCAGGTTTGCGTGTGGTGACGCGCCGATGGATGAGGTCGAGGATGGTCTTGCCTTCTGCCGCGGTGACGCGCGCATGAGCGAAGCCCTCGAACTGGTCGGGAGTGAGATGCAGCGCCTCGCAGACCAGGAAGGCGGCTTCCGCCACAGGGTCGGTGGTGCCGTGGGCAAAGGCGAGCTTCGCCTCGACAAAGCGGCTCACCGCATAACGGACGAAATCGAGCAGCGTCAGAAGCTCGCCTGGCCCGACTTTCGCGAGCTTTGGCGCGGCGCGGCCGCGCACGGTCTTTTTCGCGACCTTTGCCATCAGGATCGGGTCCACCGTGCGGCGGCTTCGTCGTCGCGGATGTGGGCCTCGACCCAACCCGTGCCGGTGGCGCTCTCTTCCTTCTTCCAGAAAGGCGCATTGGTCTTGAGATAGTCCATCAGGAACTCGGCCGCCTGGAATGCCGCCTGTCGATGCTGTGAGGCGGTCAGCACCAGAACGATGTTCTGGCCCGGCATGAAGCGGCCGACGCGGTGGATGACGGTAACGCCGTTCAGCGGCCAGCGCGATGTGGCCTCGCCGACATGGCGCGCGATCTCTTCTTCCGCCATGCCGGGATAATGTTCGAGCGTCAGCGCGGCGACCTTCGCGCCGTCCTCGTCGGAGCGGCAGATGCCGGAGAAGCTCACGACCGCGCCGATGTCGGTCCGGCTCCTGGTCAGGAGCGCGATCTCGCGCGCGATGTCGAAATCGTCTTCCTGGATGCGGATGGTGACTGGGCAGGTCATGAGCCTAGCCGCCCGTCATGGGCGGGAAGAACGCGATCTCGCGGGCGCCCGCGATGGCGGCGTCCGGCTTGACATGGGCGTGGTCGATCGCGGCGCGGATCACCTTCGGCTTCTCGAAGGCATACGCATAGGCCTCGCTCTGACCGGAGAGCCAGGCGATCAGTTCCTCCACCGTGCGCACGCTGGCGGGCGGCTCGATGATCTCCTCCGCCTTGCCGACGCGCTCGCGCACCCAGGCGAAATATTTCACCTTCATCCCTCGTCCTCCTCGATGAGGTGATGGATGCCGGCACGGAAATAGTCGTAGCCGGTGTACATGGTCAGGATCGCCGAAGCCCACAGCAGCGCCAGTCCGATCATCGAGACCACCGGCACCACCTGATCGCCGGCCGGGCCGGCGATCAGGAAGCCGATCGCAACCAGCTGGACCGTGGTCTTCCACTTCGCGAGCTTGGTCAC
This sequence comes from Bradyrhizobium sp. in8p8, assembly GCF_000426845.1. Lineage (GTDB taxonomy): Bacteria > Pseudomonadota > Alphaproteobacteria > Rhizobiales > Xanthobacteraceae > Bradyrhizobium > Bradyrhizobium japonicum_C. The sequence goes on from NZ_AUGD01000008.1 coordinate 238,596, forward strand.
GGGCACGCTGACGCGGAGCGCAGCCAGATATTCGCGCAGGCCGGAGACCAGGATCTCGCGGCACAGGATCACGATGGCGGCCCAAAGCGACCAGCCATGGATGATGCCGTCGGCGGCGAGCATCAACAGGCAGGAGGCGACCAGCAGTTTGTCGGCGATCGGATCGAGCATGCGGCCGAAAGCCGATTGCTGATTCCAGATCCGCGCATAATAGCCGTCGAGGTAATCCGTCACCCCGGCCGCGATGAAAAGGGCGACCGCGAGCCAGCGCAGCCAGAGCGGCTGATCCAGGATCGACTGCGCATAGATGCATCCGACCACGACCGGGATCGCGGCGATCCGGCCATAGGTCAGGATGTTGGGGAGGGACATCGCGCGGCTGGTCGTCCCTCGTGTCGTGGCGATGTTCATCCGTCCTACCAATACCGCTCAAGGCTGAAGGTCAACCGTTCCGCTTCCCAGATGGGGGCGGGATACGACGACCATATGACCGCGGTCCCCCTTTAGTTCACCCCGGCTGGGGATGGAAATACTCGAAAATCCTGCGCGCGCTCTCGGCGCTCACCCCCGGAACCTTGCCGAGATCGGCGATCGACGCCCGTTCGATCTCCTTCAGGGTCCCGAAATGGTGCAGCAAGGCACGTTTGCGTGACGGGCCGATGCCCGGAATTTCCTGCAAACCGGCCTCGCGGATGTCCTTCTTGCGCAGCTTGCGGTGCGAGCCGATGACGAAGCGATGGGCCTCGTCGCGCAGGCGCTGGATGAAATAGAGCACGGGATCGCGCGGCTCGAGCTTGATGGCCTCGCGTTCAGGCATGAAAAGGGTCTCGCGGCCGGCATCCCGGTCAGGCCCCTTGGCGACCGACATCAGCGACACCTGAGTCAGGCCGAGATTTGCAAAGATCTCACGGACGGCGTTGAGCTGGCCGCGGCCGCCGTCGATGATCACGAGGTCGGGCCATTGCGGGAAGTCGTCGTCCTTTCCCTTGGCTACACCCTCTTCGGGCGGATTGATCAGGCGCTTGAAACGGCGCTCCAGCACCTCGCGCATCATGGCGTAATCGTCGCCCGGCGTCAGTCCTTCCGACTTGATGTTGAACTTGCGGTACTGATTTTTCACGAAACCATCAGGACCCGCGACGACCATGGCGCCGACTGCATTGGTGCCCTGGATGTGGCTGTTGTCGTAGACTTCGATGCGCTTGGGCGGGTGCGGCAGGCTCAGCGTCGCGGCCATGGCCTCGAGCAAACGGCTTTGCGTCGCGGTGTCCGCGAGCTTGCGGCCGAGCGCCTCGCGCGCATTGGTCAGCGCGTGGATGACCAGTTCCTTCTTCTCGCCGCGCTTGGGCGCGGTGACCTCGACCTTGTGACCGGCCTTGATCGAGAGGGCATTGGCGAGCAGCTCGCTCTCCTCGATCTTGTGCGAGAGCAGGATGTTCCTCGGCGGCGGCTTGTCGTCGTAGAACTGGGCGAGAAAGGAGCCGAGCACTTCTTCCGGCGTAAAGGTCTTCTCCGCGCGCGGGAAATAGGCCCGGTTCCCCCAGTTCTGGCCGGTGCGGAAGAAGAACACTTCGACACAGGAGAAGCCGCCCTCCTGGTGGATGGCAAATACGTCGGCTTCCTCCACCGTGCGCGGATTGATGCCCTGCTGGGACTGTATCGCCGAAAGCGCGGCGAGGCGGTCGCGGTAGAGCGCGGCGCGCTCGAATTCGAGTTCGCCGGCCGCCTTCTCCATCTCGCCGGCGAGCTCCTGCTTTACGGCATGGCTCTTTCCCGACAGGAAGTCGCTCGCCTCGCGCACCAGAGTTGAATAGCCGCCGAAGTCGATCTCCCGGGTACAGGGACCGGCGCAGCGGCGGATCTGGTGGAGCAGGCAGGGCCGAGTGCGGCTCTCGAAGAAGGAATCGGTGCAGGAGCGGATCAGGAACGCGCGCTGCAGCGCAGTGATGGTGCGGTTGACCGCGCCGGCGGAGGCGAACGGGCCAAAATAGCGGCCGGGCCGGGTCTGGGCGCCGCGATGCTTGAGAATCTGCGGTGCCCAATGATCGCCGGTGATCAGGATGTAGGGAAACGACTTGTCGTCACGCAGCTGGACGTTGAAGCGCGGCCGCAGCTGCTTGATGAGATTGGCCTCGAGCAGCAGCGCTTCGGTCTCCGTCGTGGTCGAGACGATCTCAACGCTCACAGTCGCCGCGATCATGCGCAGGATGCGGGCCGGAAGGGGCGCACTCTGGCGCGCATAGCTGGACAGGCGCTTTTTGACGTTCTTGGCCTTGCCGACATAGAGCACGTCGGCGTTGGCATTGAGCATGCGGTAGACGCCGGGCGAGGTGGGGGCGAGTCGAACCGCGCGTTCGATCGCCTCGTGACCGCTCGCCAGTGGGCCTTCGCCGACCGTACCGCTCTCTTCCAGGATATCCGGCAGCAGCGAATCGTCCTCGTCGTCGCCTGCCGTCGCGGGATCGAGGTCCGGCGCTGCCAGCCCTTCGGGCGGCGCGTCGTTCGCGGCAGCCTGCGGCGACTTGCGCGCGCGGTCGTCCCGGTTGTCGGAGGAATTGTGAACCATGGTGCGAATTTAGGCGCTGGGGGTGCCGATTTGAAGTTCCGGCCCTGCGGCGCGCACAGAGGAGGGCGGCCAGTTCCCGGTAACGCTTCCTTAATTCTGTTAAGCGGGCGGTAACCCGACTTAACAGCCCTTTAACTTAAAACTCTCGATAAATCCTACGCGAAAAGTTTTTGGTTCCGTAACCACGCGACGGGCCGGCGCGGCGGCGCGGGCATCGCCAGGGGTTGCGACAGTTGCGTTGGAGTGAGTGATGAAGAGGCTCGTTGTGGGCGCAGCCGCATTGGTCGCCGCCGGCTGGACGGCTTCGGCACCGGCCGCCGATCTCAATTACGGGCAGCGTGCGCCCTACACCGTCAATCAGCCGCTCAATGCCTATAGCTGGGCAGGTCCCTATCTCGGCGGCAACATCGGCTATGAATGGGGCTCGGTCGACAACAACCCCACGAAGCCGTCGGGCTTCGTGGGCGGTGTGCAGGCCGGTTACAATTTCCAGAACGGTCCGTGGGTGTTCGGCGTCGAGGGCGACATCCAGGCGGCCGGTGCCGACGACACCTTTGCGCCGTGGAAGTTCTCCAACCCGTGGTTCGGCACCCTGCGCGGCCGCGCCGGCTATGCCTTCAGCAACGTTCTCTTCTATGGCACCGCCGGTCTCGCCTTCGGCGAGTTGCGCGGCCAGACCTTCGGCTGGGCGGAGTCGCATACGACTGCGGGTTGGACCATCGGTGCCGGCGCGGAAGTGGGCCTTGCGTCGAACTGGAGCGTCAAGCTCGAATATCTCTACATCGATCTGTCGACGAGCCAGTTCGCAATTACGGGGGTGTCAAACGGCTATAGCGCCAGCGTTGTGCGCGCAGGCGTGAACTATCACTTCTGATAGTGAAGAAGAAAATACCGGACCAGCCTCCCGGCCGCTTGCGGCCGGGATTTTTTTGCTCAGGACCCGCTAGGAGAGGATCACCAGATTGACCGCCTTCGGTCCCTTCCCCTTCTTGTCCGGTTCGACTTCGAAAGTAATACGCTGTCCTTCGGCAAGATCCTTCAGTCCCGCCCGCTCGACGGCGGTGATGTGAACGAAGACATCGCGACCGCCGTCGTCAGGCTTGATGAAGCCGTAGCCGCGCTCGCCGTTGAAGAACTTGACCGTTCCCGTCATGGCCATCGGGAAACTCCCCCTCATTGCTCCTCCGCCGCGACGCAGACTCACGTCGCGACATGACCGGGCGTTACGGAGCCCGGGAGCTGGCCATCCTTGGACGGACCTCATCGGTCCGACGGGATCTTTCTTAGGGCCTTCACTCCGCCGCAACCATTCGCGGAAGCGGAACGTAAAGCCAGTCACGGAAACAGCATAATACGGTTCGTTGCAGATTGACTACCGGTCCTGCATATTTTTCCCAAGAACGCCGAAGCGTTACGGCCTCGGCACCTCAAGTCGGAATCTGGCAGCTCCGCCCTGGCCCAGCGGCATTTCCAGCTCGGGCAGGATGGTCTTGAGTTCGCCCTGTAGCGTGTAGGGCGGATTGACGATCAGAAGCCCGGCGGAGGTGAGAGCCTTGCTATCGGCCTGCGGCGCGACACTGAATTCGAGGCGCAGGCATTTTCCCGGCGGTTTTGCTGCAGCTGCGAGCCGCGCCACCGTCTGGGCCAGCGTGTCGGTGGCGCGCCGGCTCTTGGCGGGGTACCAAATTACATAGATACCGGTCGGCCATTTCGCGAAGGCGACCGAGAAGGTTTCGCCAAGCCGTTCGAACTCGTCCTTGGCCTCGAAGGGCGGATCGATCAGCACGAGGCCGCGCCGCTCCTTCGGCGGCACGAAGGCAGGCAGTGCCACCCAGCCGTCGAGATCGACCACGCGGGCCTGCTCGTCGCGGCGCAGCGCGTCGATCAGAGCCTTGCGTGCCTTCGGCTCGAGCTCGCAGGCGACGAGCCGGTCCTGCGGCCTGAGTAGGCCCCGGGCAATCAGGGGCGAGCCCGGATAAGCCCTGAGCTCGCCCTTCGGATTGAAGGCACGGACGATGTCGAGATAGGGCTTGGTCAGCGCTGCGGTCTCGTTCGACAGGCGCGCCTGCATCAGCCGCGCAATGCCGGTCAGCCACTCGCCGCTCCGGCGCGCCTCGTCGCTATCGAGGTCGTAGAGGCCGGCGCCGGCGTGGGTATCGATGACGCGGAATGCGGCCGGCTTGTCCTGCAGATAAGTGAGGATGCGCGCCAGCACGATGTGCTTGATGACATCTGCGAAGTTGCCGGCGTGAAAGGCGTGTCGGTAGTTCATGGCGGAGAGTTACGACATCGCGCGATGAAAGTAACTGCCGTCAATCCGGGGCACGCGAAGTGTGAACCCGAAATCTACGAGATTCCCGTCCGGTACTAACTCGCCACGGCGGCCTTCACCCACCTCTGATCGGTGGCATCGTCACCTGGTCGCGGCGACAGGCGCGGCGTTCGATCTCGTCGCACGCGCGGAATTGCAGATCCTTGCTGAGGCAGATGCGGACCTCGGAGAGCCGTGTCCGGTTGCAGGTGACCGAGATGGCGGCATTGCTGAGACCCGGATTGGCCTGGACGAAGGCCTCCTCGACCTCCGCCGGCGAGACGGTCTTGGCTTGCGACAGATCGAGATAATCGGCCGGGATCTTGATCGCGGCCCGTGCCTTCCGGATCGTCTCGAAATAGCTGCGGCCCTCGAGCCCGGAGCAGGTGCCGTGCTTGTCCCATTCGTTGAAGATCAAGCCCGGCGCCGGCATCAAGTCGAGCATGGAGGAGACGATGTTGCGATTCAGCCGCGGGGCCGGCCGCTTGCAATATTCCGGAAAACCGCTCTCGTATTGCGGCCATAGCCCATGCACGACAAAGGCATAGGGCCGTCCGCCGCATTGCATCTGCGAACGGCCGCCGCGCTCGGCGGCTTCCTCGCAGAAGGAGGGCGACCATGACAGCGCCAGCACATAGAAATCGAATTCACCGGGCGCGTTCTGCCGCTTGTCCTGAGCCCTTGCGTCGCTTGCGAATGAGGCCAGGCCTGCAGCAAGCATCATGGAAAGGGTCAGCGAGATCACGAGGCGGGAGAATGAATGCAATCTGGAATGAAACATGGCGACGCCCCTCAACTAGACTGTGCAAGCAAGCCTAGCAGGCGATGAGAACATTTCAAGAACAAAATTGATGCGGCCACGGTCGAGCAGCCAGCGCAGTCCGAATCAGGGCTTGGCGGCGCGGCATGCCGGATTGTAGGCCCAGTTGCGGTCGAGCCCAACCACGCACCATTCGACGCCATTGCCGTAACCGGCAAAGCCACCGTCTTCGATGAGCGAGAAATGCACCTTGCGCACCTTGCCGTCATTGAGGATAGCGTCGGCGGCGCAATACCGGCGCGGAATGTTGTCGGACTGCCAGGGGCGGAATGCGACTTCGCGAACGGCGGAGAAGCCGGTGATCTTCAAAGGGGAATTCCAGAACGAGCTTTCTTTCTCCCAGAACTGGGTGGCGATCGTCGGCAGCGCCCTGTCGCAATCGGCAACAGTGCCGTCATAGCGCGGCCCGCTCAGCCAGAAATTCATCTCGAGCGGATTGGCAGCCTTGGCCTCGCCGAGCGTCAGCGCTCCGAACATGAGGCCGAGCACGGCGGCGAAGCGAAGCGATTTCAGGGAGGGGGCGCGCATGGTCAATCCAGACAGCTCAAGTCTTGCGAAGGTCGGACGGTGACGCGAAGGCCGGGGCAGGTCAAGTGCAGCGCGGCAACACTTGGCCAGGAGTTGACTGCAACGCTGCCGCCCACAGGGCTTCAGTTCTTTTCATGGCGATCACGGCACCGTAGACTGCCCTCCAGCCAATTGGAGTGACGGGAATGCGAATCATTGCGGCCGCGGGCCTTCTTGCCAGCCTGGTTGTCCCGGGCATGATGGCGAGCCAGTCGGCGCGTGCCGACTACGTGCCGCCGTTCAAGGGCAACGACACCGGCGGCATCATCGCTTACTCGATGGCGACCCAGGTCGATGCGCGTCAGGTCGCGGTCGATCACTGCGCGCGCTACGGCAAGGTGGTGAAATTCCTGGCCGTGCAGCCCTATGAGGGCGGCTACATCTCGTTCTCCTGCCGCTGGGTGCCCTATGGCGCCGCCGAGCAGCCGATCCGCACGCTCTACTGAGACGCTGTCGTCACGCCGCAATTCTCGGCCGGGAGCCTCCACATGACGCGCAAACTCGCTTTGCTCGGCTCGCTGCTTTGCCTCGTGTTCTCCGCAGGCAGAGCCAGCACCGACGACCTGCCGGTGCGCAAGGCCGGTCTTTGGGAAATGAAACTGGTCACATCAGGCTCGCCCGTGCCTGAGATGACCATGCAGCACTGTACCGACGAGACCGTCGACAAGGAGATGAGCAACAACGTCTCCCCGATGGCCAAGCAGATTTGCGCCAAGCAGGAGATCAAGAAGACCGCGACCGGCTATGTCAGCGATTCCGAGTGCAGCGTCGCGGGCGTCAGCACGACGTCGCATGCCGAGATCACTGGCGACTTCAATTCGGCCTATACAATGAAGACCACCTCCCATGCGCAAGGCGGCGTCGCCGGCGCGGCGGGGCGCGATACCACCATGACGCTGCAAGCCAAATGGTTAGGAGCTTGCAAGCCCGACCAGAAGCCGGGCGACATCGTGATGCCCGGCGGCTTCAAGATGAACGTGCGCGACATGGACAAGCTGAAGGCGCTGCTTCCGAAGTAGGGCCATGGCGGCTACACCGGAATCCGGACGCTCGCCCTCAATCCACCCATCGGGCTGTCGCCGAGCGTGATATCGCCGCCGTGGGTGCGGGCGATGTCGCGGGCGATCGCGAGACCAAGGCCGGTGCCGCCTTCGTCCTGGTTGCGGGCGTTGTCCAGCCGCAGGAACGGCTTGAACACCTCTTCGCGCAAGTGAGCGGGAATGCCCGGGCCGTCGTCGTCGACGGTGACGGTCAAATAGCGGTGATCGCGCTGGCCGGTGATGGCGATGTTCTTGCCGTAGCGTGCCGCATTGGTGACGAGGTTGGCGAGGCAGCGCTTGAACGAGGCCGGCTTCACCGTCACCACAGGCAGGCCGTGGAAGGCGACGGTTGCGCTGTGGCCGTGGCGTTCGGCATCGCTGCGCAGCTCCTCGAGCGCCTGCGCCATGTCGGTCGGCTGCGACTGCTCGCCGGTATCGCCGCGGGCGAAGGCGAGATAGTCCTCCAGCATCATGGACATCTCGTCGACGTCCTTGCGCATGCCCTCGAGCTCGGGGCTGTCGCCGATCAGCGCGAGCTCGAGCTTGAAGCGGGTCAGGATGGTGCGCAGGTCGTGGCTGACGCCGGCGAGCATCGCGGTGCGCTGCTCCATCGTGCGCTCGATGCGCGATTTCATTTCGAGGAAGGCGACTGCGGCGCGCCGCACCTCGCGTGCGCCCCTCGGACGGAAATTTGGCGCCTCGCGGCCCTTGCCGAAGCTTTCGGCGGCATCGGCGAGGCGCAGGATCGGCTTGATCTGGTTGCGCAGGAACAGCACCGCGACGATCAACAGGATCGACGACGTGCCGACCATCCAGAACAGGAAGATCTCCGAGTTGGAAGCGTAGGCGGCGCTGCGCTGCGCGAACACGCGCATCACGGCATCGTCCAGCTGGATGCGGATCTCGACCAGATTGGAGCGGCCGACCGTGTCGATCCAGAACGAGCGGCCGATCTGGCGGCCGAGCTGCACCGACAGCGTCTGGTCGAGCAGCGAGAAGAACGGCTTCGGCCCTGGCGGCGGCATATCGCCGGCAGGCAGGAAGTCGACGACGAGGCCGAGCCGCTGCTGGGCGATGCGGCGGATCTGGTCGCGATCCCGGTCCTGCGGATAGCCCTTGTAGACGTCGATGAGTGCGGCGATGTCCTGCACCACAGCGGCCGACAGGCGGCGCGTCACCGTGTTCCAGTGCCGCTCCATGAACACGAACGCGACGACCGATTGCAGGATCACCATAGGCACGATCATGATCAGGAGCGCGCGAGCGTAGAGGCCGGTCGGCATCCAGCCCTTGAACGCGTTGCCCATCCAGCCATTGGCGGCGGAGACGCGGCCGGCAGCGCTCTTGAGCAGCGTCAGGCCGGTATCGATCGTGCTCATCTGGCGCGCTTCACTGCGTTAGGGCGAGGCCACCAGCCGGTAGCCGATGCCGCGCACCGCCTGGAGGAATAGCGGATTGGCGGGATCGGTCTCGATCTTGCGCCTGAGGCGGTTGATCTGCACGTCGACGGCGCGCTCGTTGACGCTGCCGTTCCCGGTCAGTGCGCTACGTGGCACGGTCTCGCCCGGTGTCTCCGAGAGAATGCGCAGCATCTCGCGCTCGCGGTCGGTGAGGTGGATGACCTCCTCGCCCTGGCGCAGTTCGCCGCGCTCCAGATGGTAGACGTAGGGACCGAAGGCGATCTTCTCCACGGTCGCGGCCTGCGGCGGCGGGGCGGCGCGCTTGAGGATGTTGTTGATGCGCAGCGCAAGCTCGCGCGGCTCGAACGGCTTTGCCACGTAATCATCGGCGCCGATCTGCAGGCCTTCGATACGGGCTTCCGCCTCGTGCCGCGCCGTCAGCATCACGATCGGAACCGAGGAGGAGGTGCGGATGAAGCGGGCGAGGTCGAAGCCGGTCTCGCCCGGCATCATCACGTCGAGGATCAGGAGGTCGAAATGCAGGCCCAGCAGTTTCGAGCGCGCATCGCCAGCGCTCGCCGCGGTGGTGACCCGGTATCCTTCGCTGGCAAGAAAGCGCGAGAGCAGATCGCGGATGCGGCGGTCGTCATCGACCAGAAGCAAATGTGGGGCGTCGTCGGCGGGTTGCACCGGCGGGCGGGCGAGCGTGGCAGCGAGCGGCACGGTCACTCCTTGGCGTCGTGGTTGACGGAAGCGAAGATCGTCTCGAGCACCTTGTCCGGATCGTCGCGGTCGATCATCGCGCGAAGGAAGCGCTTCACGGTCTCGGCGTCCTGCGGCGTCATCTCGGCAAGCGCCCTGGTGATGCGCGTGGTCTGAAGTCCGGCGAGCTTCTGCACCAGCGCCTCGCCCTTCGGCGTCGCATAGAGCAGACGCTGGCGGCGATCATTGTCGCCGGTCTTCTGCACGATATAGCCTTCATCCAGGAGCTGCTTGAGCACGCGGCCGAGCGACTGTTTCGTGATGCGCAGAACGTCGAGGAGATCGGCAACCTTGAGCCCGGGATAGCGATAGACGAAGTGCATCACCCGGTGATGGGCGCGGCCGAAGCCGAAAGCCTCGAGCTCCTGGTCGGGGTCGCCGACGAAATCGCGATAGGCGAAGAAGAGCAGCTCGATGATATCCCAGCGCAAATTGCCTCCGTCATCGGCCGCCGGCCGGGGCACGGCAGCGTCGGGAGACGAAGTGGCGAAATTTATGTCAGGCATATTGACGTATCTTGGGTTCAATGTTACAAAACCATAAGCCCGCACGAAATTTTAGATCGTTTCGCGTCGGGTGGCATCGGAGCCACGCGGCCTGAGAGTGCCGGACAGGCGACGACGGCCGAAACAGATCTACCGTGCGATTGTCGAGCGGCATTTCGGCAAAACATACTGGACTTCCGCCTTCCGCAAAAGCATGTCCTCGGCGGCATGCTGGCCACGGAAACCGGCCGTAACAAGGCTGGCGGCGATCCGGCAGAAACCAATCAAAGCCAGCCGGGCCCGGAGCGGGCAGGGCGGGCGCCAGAACAGCGCCGCCACCGGCAGCGGGAGGCAAGGACATGACCATGAAATTCGATATCCAGCCCGCATCCAATCCAACCCCTGAAAAGGACCGCGTCGCCAAGCTGGTGGACCCCGGCTTCGGACGGGTCTTCACCGATCACATGGCGATTGTCCGCTACAATCAGGCCAAGGGCGGCTGGTATGAAGCCAAGATCGAGGCGCGCGCCAACTTCCAGCTCGATCCGGCCGGTGCCGTCCTGCACTACGCCCAGGAAATCTTCGAAGGCCTGAAAGCCTACAAGCGCGACGACGGCGGGGTGAACCTGTTCCGGCCGGACGCCAATGCGCGACGGTTCAGGGACTCGGCCGACCGCATGGCAATGGCCCAGCTTCCGGAAGACGTCTTCATCGAGGCCGTCGAGCAGGTCGTGCGCATCGATCGCGCCTGGATGCCGGGCGGCGAGGGCAGCCTTTACTTGCGTCCTTTCATGATCGCGAGCGAGACCTTTCTCGGCGTCAAGCCGTCGTCCGAATACATCTTTGCGGTCATCGCTTCGCCGGTCGGCTCCTACTTCAAGGGCGGCCCTGCGCCGGTCTCGATCTGGGTGTCGGAGAACTACACGCGCGCTGCGGTCGGCGGCACCGGCGCCGTCAAGTGCGGCGGCAACTATGCCGCCAGCCTGCGCGCCCAGGCCGAGGCCATGCAGCACGGCTGCGATCAGGTCGTCTTCCTCGATGCGATCGAGCGCCGATACGTCGAAGAGCTCGGGGGCATGAACGTGTTCTTCGTGTTCGACGACGGCTCGCTGTCGACGCCGCCCCTCGGCACCATTCTGCCCGGCATCACCCGCGACTCCATCATCACGCTGGCGCGCGACGCCGGCAAGACCGTGCGGGAGGAGCCGTATTCGCTCGAGCAGTGGCGCAAGGATGCGGCGAGCGGCAGGCTCAAGGAAGCCTTTGCCTGCGGCACGGCAGCCGTGATCTCGCCGATCGGCAAGGTTCGTTCGGTGAGCGGCGATTTCGAGATCGGCGGCGGCGCCGCCGGCCCCGTGGCCATGGGCCTGCGCAAGCAGCTGGTCGACATCCAGTACGGCCGCACCAACGATCCGCACAACTGGATCCGCAAGGTGTTCTGAGGGACGTCGAAACGTTTCCCCTTTCTGATCAGGAGAGGGGAAACGTGCAATGCTTGTGGCTTATCATGCACTGAACGCACCGCCATAACTCGGCGACAAAGCCAGGATACATCAAGGCATCCTGGATATCGCGATCATGGCAACCAAGCTCTCGCAGCCCATCAAGTGGGTCGTTCTCGCCGCAATCACCGGCGTCTCCGTCTTCGGCATCCTGACCGTCGGCCCCACGCACGAGGTCGTCGCGCAAGACCGCTCGCCGATCGTCGACGTGCGCACCTCCGATCCCGAGATGAACGCCGCGATCGTACGCGCCCGTGCCACGCTCCCGACCTTCTGGGCCTCCTATGAGTCGCCCAAGCCGTCCGAGGCCGGGCATTCCCTCAAGGTCCGCTTCTCGACCCGGAAGGGCGGGGAGCACATCTGGATCGGTGAGGTGAAGAAGCAGCCCGACGGGACCTTGACCGGCCTCTTCGCCAACGAGCCGCGCGACATGCCGGGCAAGCGGGCCGGCGATAAAGTCGCGTTCGGGGAAGCTGACATCTCGGACTGGATGTTCATGCGAAACGGCAAGATCGTCGGCGGCGAAACCATCAAGCCGACGCTGAAATTCCTGCCGAAGGCCGATGCCGATGCCCTGAGGGCCCGGCTGGAGACGCCGTAGGACGGAGCGTCATTCCGGGGCGCCGGAAGCGCGAACCCTGGTGCGCAATTGCGCACCTGAGGATTGCGAGATTTCCGGGTTCGGTGCTTGCGCATCGCCCGGGAATGACGGCGTTCCCCAAGCCCCCCGTTGCCGCCCTGCGTCCCGGCTGGTAAACGCCGCGCATGGCCGAGAAACCCAAGAAACCGCAGAAATTGAAGGCGCGCCTGCCGCGCGGGCTGGAGGATCGCGATCCCTCAGCGATCCGGGCGACGCGCGAGATGGTCGAGAGGATCCGCGCCGTCTACGAGCTCTACGGCTTCGAGCCCGTGGAGACGCCGGCGATGGAATACACCGACGCGCTCGGCAAATTCCTGCCCGACCAGGACCGCCCGAACGAGGGCGTGTTCTCGTTCCAGGACGACGACGAGCAGTGGATCAGCCTGCGCTACGATCTCACCGCGCCGCTCGCCCGCTACGTCGCAGAAAACTTCGACACGCTGCCAAAGCCCTACCGCAGCTATCGCGCCGGCTACGTGTTCCGCAACGAAAAGCCCGGCCCGGGCCGTTTCCGCCAGTTCATGCAGTTCGATGCCGACACCGTCGGCTCGGCCACGCCGGCGGCGGACGCCGAGATTTGCATGATGGCGGCGGACACGATGGAAGCGCTCGGCATTGCACGCGGCCAGTATGTCGTGAAGGTCAACAATCGCAAGGTGCTGGATGGCGTTCTGGAAGCCATCGGGCTCGCGGGTGACGAAAACGCAGGCCGCAGACTGACCGTCCTGCGCGCGATCGACAAGCTCGACAAGTTTTCTGCCGACGAAGTGCGCAAGCTGCTCGGTCCCGGACGATGGGACGGCGGCGAGGAAGGCAAGGGCGACTTCACGAAAGGCGCCAATCTGAGTGCGGCGGAAGCTGACGTTGTTCTCGCCATCACCAAGCCGCGCGACGATTGGAAAGAGGCCATTGCGGCGGCGGAAACCTACCTCGCCAAGAGCGAAGTCGGTCAGGCCGGCGTGAACGAGCTGGAAGAGATCGCCCGGCTGGTCACGGCGTCCGGTTATGACGCGGATCGCATCAAGATCGATCCCTCCGTCGTGCGCGGCCTCGAATATTACACCGGCCCCGTCTACGAGGTCGAACTCCTGCTCGACACCAAGGACGAGAAGGGCCGCCCCGTACGGTTCGGCTCGGTCGGTGGTGGTGGCCGCTACGACGGCCTCGTCTCGCGCTTCCGGGGCGAGCCGGTGCCGGCGACCGGTTTCTCGATCGGGGTGTCGCGGCTGCAGGCCGCATTGACGCTGCTCGGCAAGCTCGACACGCGGCCGGAATTCGGGCCCGTCGTCGTCACCGTGTTCGACCGCGACCGCGTCGCCGACTATCAGAAGATGGTCGCATCCTTGCGCGCAGCCGGTATCCGCGCCGAACTCTATCTCGGCAATCCCAAGAACATGGGCAATCAGCTCAAATACGCCGACCGCCGTAACTCGCCATGCGTGATCATCCAGGGCTCGGATGAAAAGGCGCGTGGCGAGGTGCAGATCAAGGACTTGATCGAAGGCGCCAAGGCGGCGGCAGCGATCGCCTCCAACCAGGAATGGCGTGAGACTCGCCCGGCGCAATTCTCGTGCAGCGAGGCCGACCTCGTCGCCAAGGTGCGCGAGGTGCTGGCGCGCCATGACGTGAGTTGGGGCTAGCCATTCGCCGCGATCGTCATGCGCGGGCTTGACCCGCGCATCCATCTTCAAAATGATGGACTGCCGGATGCAGACGAGTGTACGTAGTCTGCAAGAGCAGACGACTACGCCGGGCAATGACGAAGCAGGCAATACCGAAGCAGCAGGGAGACAACGATGCCTGAGATCACCATCAGCATGGCCGAAGGCCGCACCGACGAGCAGAAGGCCGGCATGATGCGCGACATCACCCAGGCACTGGTGAAGAATCTCGGCGTCGATGCCGAAGCCGTCGTCATCCAGATCAACGAGGCCCCGCTCCGCCACAAGATGAAGGGCGGCAAGACTTTCGTGGAGCGCGCGGCGGCGGCGAAGAAGTGACGCGTTAGCGTCATTCCGGGCACCCGCCAGGGCTGAACCCGGAATCTCGATCGACAATCCCTGGATTCCGGGTTTGCGCTTCGCGCGTGCCGGAACGACGAGCGGTACCCATGGACGCACGCGACTTCATCAAGCCCGGCATGAGCGCCGAGCGCACGCTGGTGGTGCCGACCGAGCGCACCGTCGGGCACTTCGTGCCCGGCATGCCCATGGTTTACGCGACACCGATGATGATCCTGGAGATGGAAATGACCTCGGGCGATGCGATCCGCGCCGCGCTCCAGCCAGGCTGGGTGACCGTGGGCACCGAGGTCGACATCCGCCATCTCGCTGCCGCCCTCGTCGGCGCAACCGTGCGGACCACCGCGAAGGTGGTCGCGGTCGAGCGCCGCGTCATCCGCTTCGAGGTCGAGGCGTTCGAAGGCACGCGCAAGCTCGGTGAAGGCCACCATGCGCGCGGACTGGTCAATGTCGAGATGTTCAACAAACGGCTCGGAGCCTAGCGCGGCCGTGGACTTCGCCTAACCCACCTTTCGGGCTTGTGGAGACGAATACGACGTTTCCTGCTCCTTGCGGAGACGCACGGCAGGCAGCCTCTCGTCAATCGTCACATCCGCCCAGGTGATACAGGCGTCTTTGGCGACCGCCTTGGTCAATCGCACATTGTGCGCAAGCCCGAGCGGCAGATAGCCCTTTTCAAGCGAGGTGCTGGCGGGCGTCAGCTTGCCGAAGACGGTGTAGCCGCCTTCTCCGTCGAGCGTGTCTCCCTCGCGCAAGTCCTTCTTGGCTGTGGCGGCAACATCGGCGTTGAACGTCGTGGCAACGCCTGTCGCCTCGTTGCGCAGAGCGATCGAGGCAACTGAAATTCCAAGCTCCAGCCCTATGAGATGCCACTTCTTGTAGGAGCTCATGTAACGACCGCTTGGATCGGTGACGACGCTGTATTCCTGGAAACAGTTGCGGATGTAATCGCTGTCGCCTTCGAAACAGACCCACACGCCCTTGCGGATGTCGTTGGGGATGGGTCTGCCTTCGGCCGTCAGGCAGGACACGACCTCGACTTGGCCCTTGGATTCCAGGATGCCGCCCTCCGAACGGGGGCGCATCAGCGTCGGGATGTCGTCGACCGATCCCGGTGGGAATGCGAGGCCATGCGAGGGCGCCTTCAGGCCTGTTGCGTTCGCGATTGCGGCGGATTCGATCGCAGGCTTGGAGCCGTCGAGGAACGCGTTGAACATCTTTGGATTCATGCCGCCGCGCGCAGCTTGCTCGGCAGACAATCCCCAGTGATCCCAGACCGTTTCGGGCGTCGATTCCCGGTAATGCGGCAGCCATTTGTGGCCGCGGCCCGCTGCCACGACGGGAAATCCGCAGGCCCTCGCCCAATCTACGAGGTCGCAAGCGAGGGCCGGCTGATCGCCATAGGCGAGGCTGTAGATCACGCCGGCCTGCCTGGCTCTCTGCGCGAGGATCGGTCCGCAGAAGGCGTCGGCCTCGACGGTCACGTTGATGACGGCCTTGCCTGCAGAGAAGGCGCCGAGGCAGTGCTCGACCGCCGCGACAGGATTGCCGGTGCACTCGGCAATCACCTCGATGCCTTCGCACTTCACAAGCGCTTCCCAGTCGTCGGTCAGGAAGGTCGTGCCGTTCTTGAGAGCATCGCCGAGCGAGGCCGCGGCGAATTGCTCCGTGCGCCAGCCCACCCGGTTCAGGTTTTCGCGGGCACGCGATGGAGACAGGTCGGCAATTCCGACGAGATGGACGCCCGGCGTACGCAGGACCTGATGAAGATACATTGCGCCGAATTTGCCCGCCCCGATCAGTCCGATCTTGATGGGGCGCCGCTCGGCCTGTCGTTCCAGAAGTTTTGCGTAGAGGTTCACGATCGCTCTCCCTATCGGCGACAGCCGGGATCGCCGCGCATTCGGCCGCCGAGGTGCCCTGATCCGTCTACTTCGCCAGTTCCTTCGACCGCTTTGTCGCCGCGGCGATCGCGCGGATCATCAGCTCGCGCAGGCCGGGCTCGCCCATGAGCACGCTGAGCGCCGCCGCGGTGGTGCCGCCGGGCGAGGTGACATTCTGGCGCAGTGTGCTCGCAGCAAGCTCCGATCGGTGCAGCAGCTCGCCGGAGCCCGCGACCGTCTCGCGCGCGAGCTTCGTCGCCAGCGCTTCGGGCAGGCCCGCCTCGACCCCGGCGCGGGCGAGCTCCTCGGCAAGCAGGAACACATAGGCGGGGCCCGAGCCGGAGACGGCGGTGACCGCGTCCATCAGGGCTTCGTCTTCGACCCATTCGACCGAGCCGGTGGCGCGCAGCAGCGCGTCGGCCACCGCGCGCTGCCCGGCATTGACGTTCTTCGCCGCAACCGCGACGGTGATGCCGCGGCCGATCGCGGCCGGCGTGTTCGGCATCGCGCGGACCACGGCGCCGCCGCAGACCTCATCGAGCGAGGCGATCGTGGTGCCCGCCATGATCGAGACCACCGAGGTCTTGTCCGAGATGAACGGTTTCAGCTTGGCGCGGGCCTCGCGGAACATCTGCGGCTTCACCGCGACGACCAGCGTCTCGACCGGGCCGGCGGTCTTCACATCGGGATTGAGCACGACGCCCTTGGCGGCCAGTGCGGCGATCTCGGGCGCGATGTGCGGATCGACCACCGCGACCCGCCGTGGATCGAGTCCGCCTGCCAGCCATCCCGTCAGCATCGCGCCGCCCATCTTGCCGGCGCCGGCGAGGAGGATGGTACCGGTGATGTTTTGGAGGGTGCTGCTATCTGCCACTGCGATCACCTTAGCAAACGGTGCCGTCCCTGCGAACGCAGGAACCCATAACCACGACTGGTTCTAGGGGATGGAGCGCAGGGCAACAAGCGTCGTGCCACGAGGCATCGGGCGGTGTGGGTTCCGGATCATCGCGCCGCTCGTCCGGGACGACGACGACCAGGGAGCTGTCGCGCCTCTCTCACGACATCCGAGAGCCCTACGCCTCTCCGACCGTGTCGAACATCGCGGCGTCCATGGCCTGTGTGGTGGTCTTGCCGGCCCAGACCACGAACTGGAACGCGGGGAAGTAGCGCTCGCAGGCGTGGATGGCGCCGGCCAGCATGGCTTCGCACTGCGCCGTCGAGGCGGTGAGGCCGCCCGGCAGCACAAGGGCCTGGCGATGCATGACCATGCCGGTGTTGGTCCACAAGTCGAAATGGCCGACCCACAGCTGCTCGTTCACGGCGGCGACGAGCCGCTGCACCTCGCCGCGCCGGGCGGGCGGGATCTTCATGTCGAAGGCGCAGGCCAGATGCAGCGCCTCGATCTCGCCCATCCAGGTGAAGGAGAGCTGATAGTCGGTCCATTGTCCCTTCGAGACAATCGTGAGTTCGTCTTCGCCGGAGCGTTCGAACGGCCAGTTGTTGCTGGCAGCGATGTCCTCGACCACCGCAAGCGGATGGCTTCTGGAATCGATAGCGCCTTCGAGCAGGGACATGCCGTCTCGACCTCTTGCCTTCTTGTTGTCCTTGATACGCACGCGGTTGGGCCCGGCGCGCGCTACCTAGACGCTAACCGCGATCTCCGGAGTCGCTCTCGCGATCCCCTCGGATCAGCGCGGGCCTGTCGCGGATCAAGTGATGTGATTTGCGGAATCTGCGCAACGGGGTCGCGAGTCCGTCCACAAGCCAGGACTCGTTCGTCCACAGCTCATCTCCGCCACAATCCTTAACGGATGAGAACAAATCGGAATCGGATTCGGCAAAAGACGCCGAGCGCAGTTCCGCCAGGCGAGCCGAGTCGCCGTGACGGCATGGGACCATGCGCTTGGCCCATGCGGAACATGCTTGCCGCGCCGGCTCGCCGGCTGCATATTTCCCGATAGGCCGTTCATTCCGGGCGGCCGATGTTCTCAGGGCGGGGTGAAAGTCCCCACCGGCGGTAAGGGCCGAAAAGGCCTAAGCCCGCGAGCGCTTTCCGTGAGGGGTATCCCGCAGGGAAGGGTCAGCAGATTCGGTGCAATTCCGAAGCCGACGGTTAAAGTCCGGATGAAAGAGAACGGTCGGTGGCAGACGCATCGCAAGGTGCGGCTGTTTGTCGTTCCGTGTGCCCTGATTCTGGTCCTTAAACCGAGGAAAGCCATGAATCAGATGTTGCAAGATCCCCAAGCCGAAACCTCCCAAACAGAGCCCACGCAGGTTCCCGCAGACCTGCCGCCGGCGCCCGACCATCCGCGTTTCGCCAAGCCGCAGCGGGTGGCCTTCGTGCAGGCCTGCTGGCACCGCGACGTGGTCGAGGAAGCCCGCATCGCCTTCCTGAAGGAGGCGGAAGCGCGCCATCTCACCCACGTCGACGTGTTCGAGGTGCCGGGCTCGTTCGAGATCCCGCTGCACGCGCAGGTCCTCGCCAAGACGCGGCGCTACACCGCGATCGTCGCGGCCGGCCTCGTCGTCGACGGCGGCATCTACCGCCACGAGTTCGTCGCTGACACCGTGATCAAGGCGCTGATGGACGTGCAGCTGCGCACCGAGGTGCCGGTGTTCTCGGCCGTGCTGACGCCGCAGCAATTCCATGAGACCGAGGTCCACTACGACTTCTTCCGCAAGCATTTCGCCATCAAGGGCGTGGAGGTCGCGGCAGCCTGTGCGGAGACGTTGCTTGGTCTGGAGCGCCTGCGCGGCCAGGTCGCTGCGGGAATCGTTGGATAGGCGATGGCCATTCCGGGCCGCGCGACGCGCGTGCCCGGAATCGGTGCATCGACATCGATTGCGGCAAGATGGATTCCGGGCCCGGCGCCGCCGCGCCGCCCGCGCTTCGCGCAGGTATCGGCGCCAATCCGCCTTTCGTCAGCCTAACGATACACCTGCCTTTGCCCGGCTGATTCCGAGGGTCAGGATGCGGTGCAGGAGATCCGGATATTGGAGCCCGTCATGTTGAGCCGCGGTGGCGAACTCCTGGTTCCTGGCGATTTCCGGATTCGGGTTTGCTTCGATGAAATAGGGCGTGCCGTCGGCGGAGAGGCGAAAGTCGATGCGCGCATAGCCGTCGAGGCCCAGGACCTGATAGATGCGTTTTGCGGCACGCTGGATGCGCGCGGTGACTTCCGGCGTGAGGTCTTTTGCAGGCCCGTCGACGATGCCGACCCGCTCCTGATAATCGGTGTCGTGCTTGGCTTTCTCGGTGGCGATGTGCCGTGACCTGCGCCCGCCCATGTTGCCGAATTTCAGTTCCCAAACAGGCAGAACACGCAGACGGTTGTTGCCGAGAACGCCGACATAGAGTTCGCGTCCCTCGATGAACTGCTCGGCGATGGCGGCGGTTTCGCTCCGCTCGTGGATGAAGGCGACGCGTTCCGCGAGCTTCTCGTCGGTGTCGACGATGGAGGCTTGCGAGATGCCGAAGGAGCCATCCATGTTCAGGCTCTTGACGATCAGTGGCAGCGCAAGACGCGGGGGGCGCTTGACCTTGCGGCGCATTGGGAAAACGGCGAAGGCCGGCACCGCGATGCGGCGGTGATGCACCAGCGTTTTGGACAGATCCTTGCCGCGCGCAAGGATCAGGCCGCGCGGATTGCACCCGGTATAAGGGACCCTCATCAGCTCGAGATAGCTGGCGATGTGCTGGTCGTAAGCGACGTTGGAATGGAATTCTTCCAGCAGCGTGAAAACCACGTGTGGCTTGAACTCCTCGATCGCTTCGCGGACTGGCTTGATCTCCTCCTGCGCCCCGAGCGGGCGAACCTCATGGCCTGCCTCGCGCAAGGTGCTTACCACGTCATATTCCGTTTTCCACGCGTTGATTTCCTGTGCGGTGTATCCGTCAGAGGAGTCCGGAGGCAGGAAGTCCGGATGCATCAGCACGAGAATGCGGAGACGTCTCATAGCGCGATCCATTTGCGCCGGGACGGGCCAAACAGCGCGTGCATCGTCTTGGCGGTCACGAGGACGATGAAATCGAGGACGAGCTTCTGTTCGGGGCCGACGGCCCGCAAATCGAGATCCCGGCAGCGGGAAATCATGTCGTCAAGCACGGCATCGAGCGTGAGCTGGTTCTCGCCCGTCCATCGCGCGACCAATTGCCTGATCTGGGCGCGGTGCCGCCTGATCAGGGTCGAGGCCGGCGTTGATCGATGGTGACGTGGATCGGCTGAAAACAGCCGGGACAGGTCGCGGTCGTAGGTTTTCGGTGGCGTGAAGGCGTAGAACGCCTGCTTCTTCTTGTAGTGCTCTTCGAGGGTCTGGCTGAGCCGGCTCAGCGGGTCGACGCGCTCCCGCGTCGTGATCTGCGGCCGCTTTCCCGCGATCTCGCCCATCAACTCGTCGACATATTCGAGCTTCTTCAGCGCCGGCCAACCGGCATATCGGGTCCGCCAGTTCGAGCGCGGCCGCAGCCACACCGCAAAGGTCTCGGCGAAATCCTCGTCGGGATGGCTCTGTGCATACCAGAGCCGAAGGTGCTGGACGTAACGTCTGCTGGCCGGATTGGGCCGGTAGTAGCGCGGGTAGCGCTTCGACGACGGGCCGAACAGCTGTTGCCAGCGCCGCCGCCGCTGCAACTGGTAACCATGCTGCAAGGCATGCCCGGCCTCATGGCGGAGGATAGCCATGCACTCGCGCCAGGTTCCGCCCTCGACGTCGAACATCATCTTCTTCTCGAGCTTCATCAGGCGCGGATGGGCGAGATAAAAAGGGATGGCGATGCCGGGCACGTCGCCGGGGCTGAACCATTCGCTCGAGATCCATGTGTGCGGCCGCAGCCGGATGCCCCGCTCTTCCAGTTCCTCGTAGAGGGTGCCAACGCAGTCTTCGAGCCAGGTGCCTTCGACTGTAACCTTCAGGCTGCGGAGGCGTTGCTTGAGCAACGCGTCATCCGACAGCTTCTCCCAAGCAAATTTCCGGCGTGGCATCAGGCATCCAGAGGCAGAGATGACTCGGTATCTCGATGATGTCACGGGCCGCCGCTGGCAACAACCGGCGCGGCCAGGCTGCGGTGGGGCGATGGCCGAGGTCAGACTGTCATTTCGGGGGCGTGCGTTGCACGAGCCCCAAGTCCCTTGATGTGCAACGGTTCGTTGGGAGACGGACTCCGGATTGGCCTCGCCGAAGGCCCCGGAATGACGGGGGTGAAAAAGTCAGTCGAACAGGCTCGACACCGACTCCTCCGCCGCCGTGCGCGCGATCGCGTCGGAGATCAGGCTGGCGATCGGCAGCGTGCGGATATTCGGCGCCTTGGTCACCGCATCGGTCGGCAGGATCGAGTCGGTGATCACGAGCTCTTTCAGCTTCGAGCCGGAGATGCGTGCCGCCGCACCGCCGGAGAGCACGCCGTGGGTGATGTAGGCGTAGACGTCCTTGGCGCCCTTGGCGATCAGCGCGTCGGCCGCGTTCACCAGCGTGCCGCCGGAGTCCACGATGTCGTCAACGAGGATGCAGGTGTAGCCGGCGACCTCGCCGATCACATTCATGACCTCGGACTCGCCGGGACGCTCGCGGCGCTTGTCGACAATGGCGAGCGGGGTGTTGATGCGCTTGGCAAGGCCGCGCGCGCGGGCCACGCCGCCGACGTCGGGCGAGATCACCATCACCTTGGAGAGGTCGAACCTCTCCTTGATGTCGCGCACCATCAGCGGCGCCGCGTAGAGATTGTCGGTCGGAATGTCGAAGAACCCCTGGATCTGGCCGGCATGCAGGTCGAGGGTCATGACGCGGTCGACACCCGCCTGCGTGATCAGATTGGCGACGAGCTTGGCCGAGATTGGCGTGCGCGAGCCGGACTTGCGATCCTGCCTCGCGTAGCCGAAATAGGGCAGCACCGCCGTGATGCGGCGTGCCGAGGAACGACGCAGCGCGTCGGTGATGATCAGGAGCTCCATCAGGTGGTCGTTGGCCGGGAACGAGGTCGACTGGATGATGAAAGCATCCGAGCCGCGGACGTTCTCCTGGATTTCGACGAAGATCTCCATGTCGGCGAAGCGCCGTACCACCGCCTTGGTCAGCGGCAGATCCAGGCCCTGCGCAATGGCCTGGGCGAGGGCCGGATTGGAGTTGCCGGCGACGAGCTTGATGGAGCCGTTCTTGGCCGACATGGACGCTTCCTCCCGCGCTTTGCTGGATACGACGTTCAACATCAGAGAATACCCACTGGCAGCACGGTTACGACGCGCGAGGAAATATCAGGCGGGAGGCTGCAATGGCAACCCGGGATGCTACGTTTTCCCTTCGAAAATCCTGAGTCGGGCCAACGGCTTGGCCGCAAGTTGAGGCCTTGGTTTAGCAGGGGTTATTGGTCGGCATAGCCTAGCGCCGAAGTCGGCATGTCCGACAGCGGAGCGTCCTTGATGACGCTCGCCACCGCTGGTCCCCGCAAGGCCGGAGCCGCGCCCGGGGCATCCGGCGTTCCGTTGATCATGTTGGAAAGTCCGCTGAATCCGGCCTGGGCGATCTTCCGCAACACGAGGTCGTCGGCAGCCGCCCACGCGTCGCGGCCGCCCTTGGCCGAGGTCGGTTCCTCGCCGGAGAGGCGCAGCGCCCGCTGCTGGTTGGCGTCGTAGACGTCCCAGACCCAGGCAATCACGGTCTTGCCGCGCACGACCTGGGCGGAGAGGTAGCTTCGCACGCGATAGGCGGCAGTGCCCTCGCGGGAGACCACCGACAGGCTGCGCAGCTTGGATTCGCTGTCGAGCACCCCGACCATGCGGTCGAACACCTGCGGCGGCGGTCCGTCGATCGATTCGAACGCCACCGTCGCGCTGCTGCCGCCGCTCGGCGCCATCGCATAGGAGTTCGCGGCACCGCCGCCACCTCCGGCGCAGCCGCCAAGTGCGGTCGCAGCCGCCAGCAGCATGACCGCCAGCGCGCGCGAACCCGCGCGGCGCAAAGTGAATGACGCGTCCCTCATTATGGAGGGCAGCGATATCGTTAAAATCGATTAAGGTCTAGGGCAGCCGCGCCACAGCGCACCGTCATCGTGTCCGGGATCACCCCCGGAATGACACGGGGTTGCCTATGTGTTCACGTCTCGAGCGCGATCGCGTGAATGTGGCGGCCGTAATCCGGCTCCTTGCGGTGCACCGAGCGGCGATAGCTGAAGAAGCGTTCGTCGGCATAGGTGTCGAGCCCGAGATCGTCGATCATCAGGATGCCGGCGGATTCCAGCCGCTTGCGAACGAAGCCGGCGAGATCGAACATCGCGTGGCCCTCGCGCACAGACGGGATGAAGAACATGGCGTTGTCCGCATCCGCCTCGATGAAGCGCGTCACGAACTCGTTGCCGACCTCGTAGCTCTCCTGGCGGATCATGGGGCCGATCGCGGCGATGATGCCGCCGCGCGTGGCACCAAGCTTCTCCATCGCCGAGATCGTTGCTTCCAGCACGCCGGTCAGCGCGCCCTTCCAGCCGGCATGGGCGCCGCCAATCACGCGCGCATTGGGATCGACGAACAGCACCGGTCCGCAATCGGCCGTGGAGACGCCGAGCGCGATGCCCGGCGTCTTCGTCACCAGCGCATCGCCCTTGGGCCGCGGTCCGTTCGGCCAGGGCGCATCAGCCACGAGCACGTCGGGCGAATGAACCTGGTGCAGGCTGAGGAAGCGTTCGGGCGCAACGCCGACATGCTCGGCCATGCGGCGGCGGTTCTCGGCGACCAGGGTCTGATCGTCATTGGAGCCGAGCCCGCCGTTGAGCGCGGCATAGATGCCGCTGGAGACGCCCCCCTCGCGAGTGAAGAAGGCATGGCGCAGGCCGGGCACGGCGGACAGCAGCGACGAAGCAAGTGTCATGAGGCTTCTCCTGCCTGATCGAGGTCGCTGAGGCCGGCAAGGCCCGTCAACCGCGGCTCGGAGATGCCAAGCACCTTGAACATCGAGCCCATGCCGCCACGCCCGGTATCGGTCAGGCGCTTGAGCGCCACCGAAATGTCTGTGGCGACTTCGGGCGTCGCCTTTTGCATCAGCGCGGCCGCGCGGGTGTCGATGCCGATCCGCTTGAGGAAGTCGCCCTGCGTCACCGGGCCGTGCACGCGCGCGCCGACATCCTCGGCGGCGCGCGCCAGCGCCTGGAAGTCGACATGGGCGGTGACGTCGGCCTGGCCCGGCGCCTTCAGGGGATCGGCGAAGGTATGGCGCGCGATCGCCTGGAAGGTGTCGCCGGCATCGCTGCGCAAATGGCCGTAGTCGATGATCAGCGCCGCGCCGTCCTGGTCGCGCACGCGCGTGGCGAGCTTCATGATCTCGCCGTCGGGCCGCCACTCGAACACGGCGCCGACGGGAGCGGCGCGCACCAAGGGTGGCAGCAGTACGTCGAAGCGCGGGGTCGGCTCCGGCGCTGCGCCAAACTGAAGCTTGCCGTTCGCATCGATCTCGATGACGCGCTCGTGCCAGCCGTTCTCGTGGCGGATCATCTGGTGGATCGGCAGCACGTCGAAATATTCGTTGGCGAGGATGATGCTTGGTCCTTCCGGCACCTCGTCGATGCTGTCGTGCCAGGCGATGTTGCGCACGTTGGCGAGCGTCGCGCTCTGCCGTTCACGCAGGACCGGATTGACCTCGACCATGTGGATGTGGAGCGCCTGGTACAGCGGCGGCAGCACGCGCAATGCGCGCAGCGCGTCCGCCATCATGGTGCCGCGCCCGGGACCAAGCTCGATCAGCCGCAGGAACTGCGGTGAGCCCATCTGCTTCCACACCGAGGCGGTCCACAGTCCCAGGAGCTCGCCGAACATCTGGCTGACTTCGGGGGCTGTGGTGAAGTCGCCCTCGCGCCCGAGCGGATCGCGCGAGACGTAATAGCCGTAGCGCGGATGCATCAGGCACAATTCCATGTACCGCCAGACCGGCATCGGGCCTGAAGATTTGATCAGGGCCTTGATCTCGTTGAGGAGCGGCGAGTCGGTCACGGCCTGCTTTCTGGAGATGAACTAGCTAACTGTCTCGATCGGCTTCGGCGCACCGCGCCTGATTGCCGATACAATAAGTATAAGGCCTACGATAAGCATCGGGATCGACAACAGCATGCCCATGGTTAATCCGCCCCAGAGATAGCCGAGCTGGGCGTCCGGCTCGCGGAAATGCTCGCCGATGATCCGGGCCAGACCATAGATCAGGATGAACGCGCCGAGGATCATGCCGGGTCGCTTCAGCGCGCCGAGGCGGATCATGACGGCCAGCACCGTGAACAGCAGGATGCCTTCCAGGCCGGCCTGATAGAGCTGGCTCGGATGGCGCGCCAGCTGCGTCGGATCATTGGGGAAGATCATCGCCCAGGGCAGGCTCGCATCGGCGGCGCGGCCCCACAATTCGCCGTTGATGAAATTGGCAATGCGCCC
This sequence comes from Bradyrhizobium sp. in8p8, assembly GCF_000426845.1. Taxonomy (GTDB): domain Bacteria; phylum Pseudomonadota; class Alphaproteobacteria; order Rhizobiales; family Xanthobacteraceae; genus Bradyrhizobium; species Bradyrhizobium japonicum_C. The sequence continues at coordinate 263,991 of NZ_AUGD01000008.1, forward strand.
GAGCAGCAGCCCGACCGGGGCGACCGCAGTGGTGATGTCGCCGAGGGACAGGATCGGGATGCCGTTGCGATAGGCAAACCCCATCACCGCCACGACGCAGCCGAGGAAGCCGCCGTGGAAAGACATGCCGCCCTCCCACAATCTGAAGATCGCGGCGGGATGATCGATGAAGAAGGGCAGATTGTAGAACAGCACGTAACCGGTGCGGCCGCCGAGGATGATGCCGAGCGTGACCCAGAGGATGAAATCGTCGATCTGCACCAGCGAGATCGGGGCCGGTCCGCCCCACAGGCGCTCGTTTTTCAGCAGCGAGCGCGCATAGAGCCAGCCGAACACGATGCCGCAGATATAGGCCAGCGCGTACCAGCGGATCGCGAACGGACCGATCTCGATCGCGATCGGCTTGAAGGCGGGAAAGTCGATGAGCAGATAGGGCATCGCGCCTTCCAGGTCTGGACGAGATCGCAGCGAAGGAGCACCGGCAGGCGCCGTGTGATTCTTCTTATGCAGGGAGGTTGAATACGATTGCAAGGAAACCGGTTCATGACAAGGATGCCGCGCGGCGGCCCTTGAACCATTCCCTGCGGATTGCCATTGTCTTTCGAGAGTTCGCGCAAAGTTTATCGGAGACCGAAATGACCCAGACCAACAACCGGTTTTTCGACGAGATCGGCCGCCTGATGAACGATGCCGCCGGTGCCGCCCAGGGCGTCAAGCGCGAGTTCGATACGGTGATGCGCACCCAGGCGGAAAAATTCCTGCGCGACATGGATCTGGTCAAGCGCGAGGAGTTCGAGGCGGTCAAGGACATGGCGCGCCTCGCCCGTGAAGAGAACGAGGCACTGAAGGCGCGGATCGCAGCGCTCGAGGCAAAGCTTGGCGGGACGCCGACGCTCTGAGGCAATAACAGGCCCGGGCATCGCCAAATCGTCATGGCCGGGCCTGACCCGGTCATCCATCTTCCTCAACAGCCGTCGCTTTGCGTGATGGGTGCCCGGGTCAAGTCCGGGCATGACAGCGGCCCATTCTCCTTGTCATTTCCGCATCTTCCGGGTAAAAGCCCGCCACGTTCGCAGCCCCCGCACCCCTGGAGGCTTGCTGCGGATGATGCCATGGGCCGCGCTGCGGCCCATTAACTTTTGCAAAAACAAGGACTTAACGACATGGCGACGACCGTCAAGGAATTGAAGGCGACCGCACGTCCGAAGAGCGGCAAGGGGGCCGCCCGGGCTGAGCGTCGCGCCGGGAGAGTGCCCGGAGTGATCTATGGTAACAACCAGCCCCCGGTCACGATCTCGATCGAGGATCGTGAGCTGCGCCAGCGCATCCTCGCCGGCCGGTTCCTGACCACGCTGGTCGACATCGACCTCGACGGCAAGAAGCACCGCGTCATTCCGCGCGACTACCACCTCGATCCGGTCAAGGATTTCCCGATCCACGTCGACTTCATGCGGCTCGGCGAAGGCGCCACCATCCGCATCAGCGTGCCGTTGCACGTGGTGAAGGCCGAAACCTCTCCGGGCGTCAAGCGCGGCGGCACCGTCAACATCGTTGCCCACGCGATCGAGCTCGAATGCGGTGCCGAGAACATCCCGCAGTTCATCGAGGTTGACGTCGGCTCGCTCGAGATCGGTCACTCCCTGCATCTGTCCGACGTCAAGCTGCCCACCGGCGTGAAGACGCTGGCGCGCGAGGATGCGACGCTCGTCACCATCGTGCCGCCTTCCGGTTACGCCGAAGAGCAGAAGGCCGCGGCTGCGGCTGCTGCTGGCGGCGCTCCAGGCGCTGCGGCTGCCCCGGCGGCTGGCGCGGCCGCTCCGGCTGCTGCTCTCGCGGCGGCTGCCAAGGCTCCTGCCGGCGGCGACAAGAAGAAGTAATCTCTCAAGGCTGGCGCGCGGTCCTTGATCGCGCGCCGAGCGAGGGGCGCGCCGCGTCATGCAACTCTTTGTTGGGCTCGGCAATCCCGGCGCGAAATACGCACGCAACCGGCACAATATCGGCTTCATGGCTGTCGACGAGATCGCGCGGCGTCATGGCTTCACGCCATGGCGCCGCCGCTTTCAGGGCGAGACGTCAGAGGGCACGCTCGGCACCGAGCGCGTGATCCTGCTCAAGCCCGCGACCTACATGAACGAGTCCGGCCGCAGCGTTCAGGAAGCCGCAAGCTTCTTCAAGATCGCCGCCGGCGACGTCAGCGTTTTCCATGACGAGCTCGAGCTGCCGCCGGGCAAGGTGCGGGTGAAGATCGGCGGCGGCATCGCCGGCCACAACGGCCTGCGCTCGATCTCGGCGCATATCGGCAACGACTACCGCCGGGTCCGGCTCGGCATCGGTCATCCCGGCGTCAAGGAGCTGGTGCATGGCCACGTGCTGTCGGACTTCGCCAAGGCCGACAGCGAATGGGTGGCGACGCTCTGCGATGCGGTCGCCGAGCACGCGCCACTGATCGCCAAGGGCACGGATGCGACCTTCGCCAACAGGGTGCATCTGGCCATGCAGGCGAAGGGGTTTTTGACCAAGGACGAGAACGGCAAGGAATAAGGTCGCCGTTCTCTCCGTCGTGCCCGGGCAGAAGCGCGAAGCGCGTCTTCGCGCTAGATGTTCCGGGCATCCACGTTCTTCCTTCCGCGCGTTAGGGCGTGGATGGCCGCTCAAGCCGGCCATGACGAATACGGATAGAGGACATCATGGGATTCAAATGCGGGATCGTCGGGTTGCCCAATGTCGGCAAGTCGACCTTGTTCAATGCACTGACCGAGACGGCGGCTGCGCAAGCCGCGAACTATCCGTTCTGCACCATCGAGCCGAATGTCGGCGAGGTTGCCGTGCCCGATCCGCGGCTGGAGAAGCTCGCCGCCATCGCCAAGTCCGGCCAGATCATTCCGACCCGGCTGACCTTCGTCGACATCGCGGGCCTCGTGCGCGGCGCCTCCAAGGGCGAAGGCCTCGGCAACCAGTTCCTGGCAAACATCCGCGAGGTCGATGCCATCGCGCACGTGGTGCGCTGCTTCGAGGACTCCGACATCACCCATGTCGAGGGCAAGATCGCCCCGCTCGCAGACATCGAGACCATCGAGACCGAGCTGATGCTCGCGGACCTCGACAGCCTCGAAAAGCGTGTCGACAACCTCACCAAGAAGGCCAAGGGCAACGACAAGGACGCCAAGGAGCAGCTCGACCTCGTCAACCGTACCCTCGTGCTGCTGCGCGAGGGCAAGCCCGCGCGCCTCGTCGAGCGCAAGGCCGAGGAGGAGCGCGCCTTCTCCATGCTCGGCCTGCTGTCGTCTAAGCCTGTGCTTTACGTCTGCAACGTCGAAGAGGGCTCCGCGGCTACCGGCAACGCTTTCTCAAGGGCAGTCGAGGAGCAGGCCGCCAAGGAGGGCGCGGTCGCCGTCGTTATCTCCGCCAAGATCGAGTCCGAGATCGCGACGATCTCGCGTGAGGAACGCGCGGACTTCCTGGAGACATTGGGACTGGAGGAAGCCGGCCTCGATCGCCTGATCCGCGCCGGCTACCGGCTTCTCGATCTCATCACCTATTTCACCGTGGGCCCGAAGGAAGCGCGCGCCTGGACCATCCATCGCGGCACCAAGGCACCGGCGGCGGCCGGCGTGATTCACACCGACTTCGAGAAGGGTTTCATCCGCGCCGAGACCATTGCGTATGAGGACTACATCACGTCCGGCGGAGAAGCCGGCGCACGGGATGCCGGCAAGCTGCGGCTAGAAGGCAAGGAATACGTCGTCGCCGACGGCGACGTGATGCATTTCAGGTTCAACACGTAGTATCTCTCCTCGTCATTGCGAGCGATCGAGCAAGCCGGACTGTTGCCGCGGTGGCAGTCTGGGTTGCTTCGTCGCTTCGCTCCTCGCAATGACGGCTACCGCATCCCGCCGCCCTGGTCGCGGATCGCGCCGAGATGCTCGTTGATGCGGAAGACGATCAGGATCAATTCCGCGACGATGCGCGAGAACACGATGCCGACCACGACGCTGGCGATCGAGGACAGCAGCACCAGGAAGCCGCCGAACGGGCTGATCGCCATTGCGGCGAGCCCTGAGAAGATGCCGGAGAGGCCGAACAGACAGATCAGCGCGATCACCAGCCAGTAGAAGGTCTTGATGATCGTCGGCGTGATGAAGCGGTCCCACTGAAACAGATCGCTGAATGAAAACATTACTCTCCCCAGGGCAAGATCGGGCCCCCACACCGGGCCGTGGCAGATGGTCCGACTCAAGGCCACGCCGCCAGCCTGTATGTAGCACGAGCCATGCGGGCCGGCGGGTTGAGATTGCTGCAAAGTGCGGCCACAATCTGTCATTCCTGCAAAGCTTTCCAAGATGACCCTGACCTTCGAAGACTTCCCGCCCGGCCGGTTCGGCACGTTCGGCCCGCGCCACGTCACCCGCGACGAAATTCTGGCCTTCGCCGCCGAGTTCGATCCGCAGCCGATGCATCTCGACGAGGAGGCCGCAGCCAAGAGCATGCTGCGGGGCCTGTCTGGCTCGGGCTGGCATCTCTGCTCGCTGATGATGCGGATGATGGCCGACGGATTTATCACCCGCTCCGCGTCGCTGGGATCTCCTGGCGTGGATGAGGTGCGCTGGTTGTCGCCCTTGCGGCCCGGCGACGATCTCATGCTCGACGTCGACGTCGTGGAGGCGCGCGCTTCGAAGAGCCGGCCCGAACTCGGCATCGTCAAGTTCAAATGCACCGTGCGCAACGCGGCGGGGCAGGCGCTTGCCGAGATGACCTCGCCCATCCTGATCAAGCGGCGCGAGGGAGCGGTCTGATGCGGTTCTTCGAAGACATCGCGATCGGACAGCGTCGCGAGATCGGCACCTATACGTTCACGGCCGAGGCCATCAAGACATTCGCCGCAAAGTTCGATCCGCAGCGTTTTCATCTCGACGAGGAGGAAGGCAAGAACTCGCTGTTCGGTGGGCTCGCGGCCTCGGGCTGGCATGTCGGCTCGGCCTGCATGGGCCTGCTTGTCGCCGACGGCCAGCGCCTGGCGCGAGAAGCCGCTTCACGCGGCGAGGAGGTTGCCGTGTGGGGCCCATCGCCGGGCTTTCGCGACCTGCGCTGGATCAGGCCGGTGCTCGCCGGCGACACGGTCGCTTACGTCAATGTCGTCATCGACAAGCGCACCTCGGCCTCGCGCCCCGGCTGGGGCATCTTGACCGCCCGCACCACCGGCACCAACCAGCGCGGCGAAGAGGTCTATTCCATCACCGCATCGGCCTTCGTGCCGATGCGTGGAAAGAGCGTTTAGACTTGTTCCAAGATGAACGGGGCAATTGAGCGCGCAAGTGTTGCCCGCGCGCTATGGACGCGATTCCGGGCGGCTGCCATAAGCCTGCGCGAGCTGGTCGCCGCGAAGCAGTTCGGCGGAACCAGTGAGTTGCTAACTAATTATGAACCTGTCGCTGTCTATTTGAAACGAATTGGCAGAGACAGGGGACGAGGACCATGGCAGACCGCGGCGCACTCAAATTCGTTGGATTCATTTTTGCGACTGCGACGCTGGCCGTGATGCTGGTCGCCGGCATGGTGGTGAAGGGCTATGCCGATGGCGCCTACACCCTCGAAGCTTCGACCGTCGACGCGCGCCGGTAAGAATTCCTTAATTATCCAGGGCCGCGGAATCCGCTCCTGCGTCAGCGGCTGTAGACGAACGCGAGCACGGCAATCGCAACCGCGAGCAATCCGATAAAGCGCAGCACGATCGTGCCGAGCTGATTCGGCGCGGGCCGCAGCGCGACAGGGTCCGTGTTGTCGGGCCGAATGCTTTCCATCTGACGTATCCCCAAGACCCGGCCATGGCTGCACGGGCGCTTGGCGTTGGTCGCCGGGGAGAGGCGGAGGGTTCAACGCCTCGCGCCGGCGCACCCACAATTGTCATGCTACGGACTGAATGCTTGAACGGGGCATCCAGTACGCCGCGACCCATCAGGTCAATCTTTCGCCTCTGGAATACTGGGTCACACGCTTTCGTGGGTGATGACAGCTGTGTTCGGGAAGTCGCGTTCAAACACCTACCCTCACGAATCAGAACCGCCGCGCTCCCAGCGGAACGCGGCGGCCGGTGATGTCTTGTATTGATGCTTAGCTGTTGCGCAGGCCGTCGGCGGCGCGCTTCCACTGCGCGACGTTGTCGGCGATCATGCGGGTCGACTTCATCGCGGCCTGGCTGAGCTGGGCGTAGCCGGAGATCTCGCGCTGGACGCGCTGGCCCTCGGCATGCAGCAGGTCGCGCAGGCTCTCCAGCTCCGAGATCAGATTCTCGATTTCGGCGAGCGAGGTGCCGGCGACGCGCTGGATCAGCGAGTTGACGTTGTTGACGGTGGCTTCCGCGCTCGGGTCGAGCGGCGGCGCGTCGGTGGTGGTCGATGCCGGGCGGCGCAGATAGGCGATGTCGTTGCGGACGAAATCGCGGATGCCGGCCTCGACTTCGGTCACGGCGGCAAGGTTGGTGTCGACCGGCTCGGTCTCGGTGGCTTCGATCTTCTCGGGACGCATGGCGTTCATCGTTGTTCCCCTGTTCGCGTTGAGCGCAGCGCGAGTGTCCCCCGCACGACGAGTTCGATCATCCGACTAGGACGTCGGATTTTGACCGCAACTTGGCCGAGATACGGCAAGGGCGGACGATTCGGGGGCTTTGCCGTGGCGTATGGTTAGGGGAGTCTAAACGCTGGACCCGGCGACGCGGCTCCCCAGGAAACAGGGGAGCGCTGGGCTCACCAGCTCTTCTTGAACCCTGCAGCTACGCTCTTGTTGAACGTGCCTTGCGAGGTCTCGCCGACCGAACCGGAGACGGTGACATTGTCGAACAGTTTCTGCTCGGCGCCGAACCTGCGCAGCCATTTGTCATCGGTGGTTGATAGCGTCTGGCCGGCGGTGATGCTGGTGCCGGAGTCGTTCAGGGTGACCTTGGCGATCTGATCGGTCTGGTAATTGCGGGTGATGTGGCCGCCGATGCCGGGGAGCGCGGTGGTGCCCTGCTGGTTGACGCTGTAGCCGTTCTGGAGCGTCAGCGAGGTGTCGCCCGACAGCGGCACGGACTTGGTCAGCGATGCCCCGATCTTGCTGTGCTCGGCGCCGGGATCGACCCGGGCTTCCACCGCAGTCTTGTCCCAGATGGTGCCCGCGCCGGGCGCGGTCGCCATGGCCCACGCGCTGCCGGAGGATTGCGGCAGGCTGCCGCCATTGGCGGCCTTCTGCGCCAGCAGCTCGGACATCGTCCTGGGCTCGTTGGTCACCGTCAGGTCGGCGCCGATTCTCGTATCCCAGAACGAGAACACCGACTGCTTCACGGTCACCGCCGAGGAGCCGTTGGCATTGGAGTTCGACGACCAGTCCAGGCCTTCTTGGGCGGCCTGGGCGCGCTTCTTGGCGGCCATGGGATCGATGCCGGTGCCGGCGTCGACTGCGAGCTGGCTCCAGTCGAGCTTGTCGACATCGATGTCCTTGAGCACGTCGGCGTCGTTCGCGCTGGGAGCCTCGGCCGCTTCCATCTCCGCTTCGTCGTCAGGCGCGGCCGCCGTGGGCGGAATGATCTGCGCCGAAAGAGTCAGCGTCGAGCTCAGGATGAATGCAGCCGCCAGCAATGGCAGCCTGGTCCAGCCAAACCCTGTCGAGAATTCCATCGTCCTGCCCGCAACCCCCGGCACATGCCGTTCGATGTTATATATCGAGTTCAGGCCATGTGCCATTCCGCGCCGAACATGCTGATCCATCGTCGCGAAAATGTGACGGCCCGCGGCGAAAAAGAACCAACGGGCCGCGCGATAGGCGCGCGCCCGGCGACGAGCTTCGAGATGCGACGGCATCCGGCGGGGCTGGAGGCCAGGACGTCGCGATCGCCTCGTCACCGGTCCCGACGAACGGGGCCCGTTGGCGTCCCCCTCAGCCGACGCTGGTCATCTTCGGCAGATGAATGGCGCGGCCGAGTGCCTGCTCGACCAGATCGAAGGTGTCGATCAGCACGCGCATGCTGACGAGCCTGCCCGCCTTGAACTGGGCGAACTGCGCGACCCGCAGGCTGATCGGCTTGTTGGAATCCAGAGCCGTCAGCGAATAACGCAGCATCGAGGCGGCGGAATCGACCCCCAGCATGATGCTCTCGCGGTCGAAGCGGCGGACCTGGAAGTTGTCGGCGAACTGGCGGATGACCTCGAGCACGGCCTCCTTGCCTTGACGCGCGCCGAGGAACGGAAACATGTCGATCGGGCCGTAGAGCGCCCAGTCGACGTCCTCATCGATCAAGGCTTCGACGTCGTCGAAATGCCGGTCGTTGATGGCGCGGTGCAACGCACGCGAGAAACGCCAGAGACTGTGCTCTGTCATTTTGGGAAGTCCTGAAGCTGGCTTGCGAAAGAAACGGAAAACAACCCCATGCACCGTCGGGTGCCGGGGCTCAATTCGTTTGTATACGAATAAAATAAGGCATTTCGGCCAAAACGCAATTCACGTTTTTGCAATGCACCATTGAGCCGATTTTGTGAGATTTACAATAGGACCCCGTAATGTTCCGGGGGCGGGTCAGACCGGTTCCCGGCGGGGTGAACAGGATCAATCCGCCCGCGCGCCCGTGATCAACGGCCCGATCTCCCGCTCCAGCACCTGCTGCACCAGATCGTAGGAATCGATGATCTCGCGGATCTCCGCAACCAGCCCGCCGCGGAAGCGGTAGAATACCGCCATGTCGAACTGCACGATGCGGCCGTTGCTGCGTTTCCTGAAATGGGCTTGCACGTAAGTTGCCACCGCGTCGCCCTCGGCGAGGATGTGCGGTGCCCTGTAGCGGATCTCCGAATAGCGTGCCCAGATCGTCTGCCAGAGCTCGCGTAGCTCGTCCTTGCCATGGCGCGGCACCATGTGTGGCAGCACGTCGATCGGCGCATGGGTGAGGAAGTCGACATCGTCGGTGCAGCAGGACAGCGCCGTCTCGATATCTCCGCGGGCGAAGGCGTCGAGCAGGTGCACCACACGCTGGCGATTCAGTTTCTCAACTGTCATCCCGCCTGTCCTCATTGGCCCCGTGGCGCCGCAACGGTAGCGCGCGGCCTCGCGCACCGACAATCCGCAAAATCACAGGGATGTTGCAGACGGTTTGACGCGCGAGCGCAATGCCCGGTTCATGGGGCGCAATTGCGGATCGAATTCGGTATGGCTGCGCGGATCTCCGTCATACGCGCTTGCGTGGCGCGCAACGCGTATGGAGCAATGCGCAACAGGCAAGCAGCGGGAGGAGTTAAGTCACCAGTCCCTCATCGGCCGCGCTGCGGCACTGTCCAAAAACACCGTTCCCGCCAGCATGCGGGCGCCCAAGCTGACACGGTTGAGCGCAGCGAGGCATGCGAATCGCGGGCCATCGGGTCTGTCCTTCGCGCGTTGGGGGCCGCTTTCCTGATACGTGCGCGGCGCGTACTATACCGCAGCGACAGACGAACCCGACATGACAATGACGGCGAAGCCTCGACGTGGATCATGACAAATCCGAAGGAAATGCCGTCAGCGCCGGCACTTGCGCGCCGTCTCGCCTGCTCCCGCTGCGGCTCCGAATTCAGCTGCGACCTCTCGGGCAATTGCTGGTGCGCGGAGGAGGCGGCAAAACTGCCGATGCCGATCGAGGGTGAGGATTGTCTGTGCCGGGCGTGTTTGCGCAAGGCGGCGGCATCCCGTAGCCCGGATGGAGCGCAAGCGTAATCCGGATTCGTTCCGCTGGCGCCGACCCGGATTTCGTTGCGCTCCATCCGGGCTAGGACGATCACACCGCAAATCCCGGCGACTTCCGCGCCATGCCGTCGAACGCGTCAAGCAGCTTCTCGCGCCAGCCATGGATCGGATCGTCCGTCTCCAGCAGCTTGAAAGGGCTGACCAACCGCGCCCACTGAAAACCGCCGAACACGATATAGTCCGCGTAGTTCGGCGCCTCTCCACCGAGATAAGGCTGCTTCTTCAACGTCTGCCGCATCACCTCCAGCGACTTGCGGAATGCGACCACGCCGGTGTCGCGGCTCGCCATGACCTCTTCCAGGGTCTTGCCGCCGAAGCGTGCCTCGCGCGACTTCCGGAAATAGGCAGCATCGATCTCGGCCAGATTGTTCGGAATGTCGGCCACGATCAGCGGAAAGATGCCGCCGACGATGGCGATGTCGCCCCAGGCGTTGATCATGCGCGCCATGGCGCGGCCGCCATCGCCGCCGAACAGCGACGAACGGTTGGGAAAATTGTCTTCGAGATAGGTCGCGATCGTCCAGGAATCGACGACGGGCTTGTCGTCGTGCAACAGCACGGGGACCTTCTCCGAGCCATGCGGCGCAAGCGCGCTCTTCTCGGTGAAGCGCCAGGGCAGTGTTTCCGCTGCGAGCCCCTTATGTGCCAGCGCCATCCGCGTGCGCCAGCAATAGGGGCTGAACGGCCGCGAGGCGTCGGTGCCGACGAGTTCGAAGAGTTTGAGTGACATTGGCGGGTGCTCCGTCATTGCGAGCGCAGCGAAGCAATCCAGACTGCCGCTGCGGTGACATTCTGGATTGCTTTGCTTTTGCTCGCAATGATGTTGTGGAGGCAGGTGCGCGCGTCACCGCCCATGCGCGCGCAACAGCTTCTCGCCGCATTCGGTGACGGCGATAACGAGCCCCACGCCGGCAATCGTCTCGCGCGTAACATAGCCGCGCTCGGCCGCATCTTCCCAGATGGTGAGGCGCGGGCACGAGGTCTTCCAGGTCGCGATCACCTCGACATAGGCGCGCGGCTCGCGCGCGACCCATTCGACGAAATCCAGCACCAGCGGATCGGCGCCACGGCTCATTGCAGGCCTCCCTAGTCGAAAGCGGCCAGCACCGGGGTGCGAACCAGGAGCCAGCCGCCATAGGCGATGTAGTAGCAGGCGATGGTGGTGATCAGCCTGTTGGACCAGGCCATGAATTGCTGGTCGGTCATGGCTTCGAGGATGCGCCGCGCCAGCGTGGTTCCGAGCATCGAGGCCGCAATGGCGACGCCCGCGAGCACGGGATCGAGGCTCGCCGCCTGATCGATGATCCCGCCGAAATAGATCAACTTGGTGAAATGGCTGACGAGCTGGCACATCGCCTTCGTCGCGACCTTCTCGCGCCGGCCGAAATCGCCGCCGAGGAAGAAGGTGTCGAGCAGCGGGCCGGAGACGCCGGTCATCAGCATCAGGCCCATGCACATCGTGCCATAGACCGTGCCCTGCCAGAGCCGATCAGGGTTCGGCTTGATGTTCGCGGGCAAGAGCCGCGCCATGAACGGGGTGATACCGAGCAGCAGCAGCGCCATGGGCTTGTCCGGCACATAGCGGGTCAGCGACCATGCCGCGAGCGCGACAGCGCAGCCGGCCAGATAGTTCGCGACCGCCCGCCAGCGAATATGTGCCCGCCAGAGAAACGCGCGCCAGCCGTTCGAGGCCATCTGCGTGATCGCGTGCAGCACCATCGCGGTCGGCAGCGGCATCAACGCCAGGAGCACGCCGATCAGGATCAGCCCGCCCGCCATGCCGAACAGCCCCGACAGGAACGCCGTAGCCACCATCAGCAATCCAAGGGCCGCAATCATGATGGGCGTCACGCAGGGAGCTCCGCTGGTGCGTGTCGGGGACGCGGGCCGGCAATTCAGCCCTCGCGTCATGGAACAGGTCTGAAGGAGCGTGCCTTGCTTGCCCCTCCCTCGCAAACTGAGTTATCTTGCCCTGGCATCAGTTTTCCTGAGGGTAGAAAGTTTGCGGCGGCTGCTGTTTCTCAACGGCATCAAGGCATTCGAGGCGGCGGCGCGGACCGGCAGCTTCGCTGCGGCCGGGCTGGAGCTGAGCGTGTCGGCGGCGGCCGTCAGCCGCATGGTGCATCTGCTCGAAGAGCGCCTCGGGGTTGCGCTGTTCGAGCGCAAGGCCAATCGCCTGGTGCTGACGCAGGCGGGCCGCGCCTATCAAGGCGGTCTGACGCCGATCTTCGACGCGCTGGCCAGCCTCACCGCGCAGGTGACGGCGCCCGCGAGCGTGCGCGTGCTCACCATCGGCGTCGGCCACACCTTTGCGATGCGCTGGCTGATCCCGCGCCTGTCGGAGTTCCGCAGCGAGGAGCCCGACATCGAGGTGCGCTTCACCACCGGCGGCGCGGCGGTGCCGTTCGGCGAGGACTGGAGCTGCGGCATCAAGCTCGGCACCGGCGACTGGCCCGGCCTCGTCGCCGAGCCGCTGTTTGCCGGCGATCTGACCCCGGTCTGCGTGCCGCGTCTTGCGAGCGGGCTGAAGCGCCCGGCTGACCTGAAAGGCCCGAGCCTGATCCGCGTCGCGCATTCGCCCGAGGACTGGCCGATCTGGCTGAAAGCCGCGAACCTCGCCCGCCTCAACGCGCGCGGACCCGAATTCCAGTTTTATGGCCAGGCGCTCCAGGCTGCCGCCGACGGGCTCGGGATCGCCATGGGCATCCGCCCCTACATCGACGACGATCTGGCGGCCGGCCGGCTGGTGGCACCATTCGACCTCTCGGTGCCCAAGGGCATGCGCTGGTACCTCGTCTATCGCAGCTTCCAGACCGAGCAGCGCGACTTCGCCGCGTTCCGCCGCTGGATCATGCGGGCGGCGTCGGAACCCGCGCCCCGTCAGGCGGATCGGCCGCTCCGCGGGGCGGAACCGAGGCCAAGGGCTCCGCGACAAAAACCCGGCCGCTTGTGAACGGGTTCACATTTCAAAATCCGCAAACGTGGTCCCCTGACTCTCCGAAAAGAAACGTGGGACCTACACTTATGACGACCCTTTACGACGGCTTTGACATCGAATCCTTCGAAGCTGGCAAGGGGCTGTGGCACGCGCGCATCCGGCGGGCCGATTTCAGCCCGGTGGCCATCGACGGCGTGCTGTTTCCGGCCATGGAAGTCGGCTTCGCCTGGCCCGATCGCGATGCCGCGATCGCCGATGCCAAGCACCACATCGACCGTTTCCGCCGGCGGGCCGAGGGCGACGACGAATAGACGAGCGGCCGCAGCCGCATCAGCGGCATGACGGCACAAACAGTGCGGCGCAAAGGGGGGACCGATCATGTCCATCATCGAATTCGACGCGGCGCGGCCGCGAATTTATGCCCGCGCCGTGCTGTCAAACTGCCCGGAATGCGACGGCGATCTTGAGGTGCTGCGCGTGATGAGCGGCCGCGCCGGCTGCGAGTACTGGGCCATGCGCTGCACCGATTGCGGCGGCATCCATCTCGACATCCTCGAGCCGAATCTTCCGGCCGGGGATAATGGGGGACCGCTGCCGGCGGCGTGAGCGGCGCGCTGCTGCCAGCCTGCTGTCAGCAGCCTGCATGGCGGCGGGCATTCGCCCTTTCGCGCGGGGCGGACTCGTCCCATATTCGCCCCATGGCGAAGAAACCCGCATCCTCCGAAAAATCCGGCAAATCCCCCAGGACCAAGGCCCCGAACTCGAAAGCACATCGGCCCGACGTGCAGCCGATCGGGCCGGCGCTGGCCGAGTTGCTCAATCCCGCGATCAATCGCGGCGATGCCGGATTGGGATCTGGCACAGGCCTGCAGCCGCCGCCGGACAATTCGCGCGACCGCCGCGCCGGGGGCGAGGCCGCCGCGCACCGCGCGCGCGCTTCAACGCCGAAGGAGTTTCCGCAGGACACCGCACGGCCGATGCCGCTCCGGCCCGATCCACAGCCGCCGGGAGCACGTGCATCGACCGAGGGTTTCGCGGAGGCGCCGCAGGCCAATTACGGCACTGCCGCCACCATTCCTACGCTCGATCCGGAACTGGCGCGGCAGCTCGGACTGCCGACCGAAGAGGACGATGCCGAGGCGCTGGCGCGCCCACCGCGCAGCAAGATGGAGGCGCTCGGCGTCAAGGCCACCGCGGATGCGCTTGAAGCACTGATCCGCGAGGGGCGGCCGGAGTTCCGCAAGGGCGACGGCTCCACGAAGGTGTGGACGCCGCACCGGCCGCCGCGCCCGGAAAAGTCCGAGGGCGGCGTCCGCTTCGAGATCAAGTCGTCCTATGAACCCAAGGGCGACCAGCCGACCGCAATCGCCGAGCTGGTCGAAGGCATCAACCGCAACGACCGTTCGCAGGTGCTGTTAGGGGTCACCGGCTCGGGCAAGACCTACACCATGGCCAAGGTGATCGAGGCGACGCAGCGCCCGGCCTTGATCCTGGCGCCGAACAAGACGCTCGCCGCCCAGCTCTATGGCGAGTTCAGGAACTTCTTTCCCGACAACGCCGTCGAATATTTCGTCAGCTACTACGATTACTACCAGCCCGAAGCCTACGTCCCGCGCACCGACACCTATATCGAGAAGGATTCCTCCATCAACGAGCAGATCGACCGCATGCGCCACTCGGCGACGCGCGCGCTGCTCGAACGTGACGACGTCATCATCGTCGCCTCGGTGTCCTGCATCTATGGTATCGGCTCGGTCGAGACCTATACCGCGATGACCTTCGCGCTGAAAAAGGGCGAGCGCATCGACCAGCGCCAGCTCATCGCCGACCTCGTCGCACTGCAGTACAAGCGCACCCAGGCCGATTTCACCCGCGGCACCTTTCGCGTGCGCGGCGACGTCATCGACATCTTCCCGGCGCACTACGAGGACCGCGCCTGGCGCGTGAACCTGTTCGGCGACACCATCGAGACCATCGAGGAGTTCGACCCGCTCACCGGCCACAAGCAGGACGAGCTCGAATTCATCAAGATGTACGCCAATTCGCACTACGTGACGCCGCGCCCGACGCTGGTGCAGGCGATCAAGTCGATCAAGTCGGAGCTGAAGCAGCGGCTCGACCAGCTGCACGATCAGGGCCGGCTGCTCGAAGCGCAGCGGCTGGAGCAGCGCACCACCTTCGACCTCGAGATGATGGAGGCGACGGGAAGCTGCGCCGGCATCGAGAACTATTCGCGCTATCTCACGGGGCGCCGCCCCGGCGAGCCGCCGCCGACGCTGTTCGAATACGTCCCTGACAACGCGCTGATCTTCGCCGACGAGAGCCACGTCACCATCCCGCAGATCGGCGCCATGTTCCGCGGCGACTTCCGCCGCAAGGCGACGCTGGCCGAATACGGCTTCCGCCTTCCCTCCTGCATGGACAACCGCCCCTTGCGCTTCGAGGAGTGGGACATGATGCGGCCGCAGACCATCGCGGTGTCGGCGACGCCGGGTAGCTGGGAGCTGAACGAGAGCGGCGGCGTGTTCGTCGAGCAGGTCATTCGCCCGACGGGGCTGATCGATCCTCCCGTGGACATCCGCCCGGCCCGCACGCAGGTGGACGATCTCGTCGGCGAGGTGCGCGCCACCGCGCAGGCCGGCTACCGCTCGCTGATCACGGTGCTGACCAAGCGCATGGCGGAGGATCTCACCGAATACCTGCACGAGCAGGGCATCCGCGTCCGTTACATGCATTCCGACATCGACACCATCGAGCGCATCGAGATCATCCGCGATCTGCGCCTGGGCGCGTTCGACGCGCTGGTCGGCATCAACCTGCTGCGTGAGGGCCTCGACATTCCCGAATGCGCGCTGGTCGCGATCCTCGACGCCGACAAGGAAGGCTTCCTGCGCAGCGAGACCTCGCTGATCCAGACCATCGGCCGTGCCGCGCGCAACGTCGACGGCAAGGTGATCCTCTATGCCGACCAGATGACCGGCTCGATGGAGCGCGCCATCGCCGAGACCAACCGCCGCCGCGAGAAGCAGGTCGAGTACAACACGGCCCACGGCATCACGCCGGAGAGCGTGAAGAAGCAGATCGGCGACATCCTCAACTCGGTCTACGAGCGCGACCACGTGCTGGTCGAGGTCGGCGGCCACGACATGACCGACGACGTCATCTCGATCGGCCACAATTTCGAAGCCGTGCTCGCCGATCTCGAAACCAGGATGCGCGAGGCCGCAGCCGACCTGAACTTCGAGGAAGCCGCGCGCCTGCGCGACGAGGTCAAGCGCCTGCGCGCCACCGAGCTCGCCGTGGTCGACGACCCCACCGCCAAGCAGCGCACCGTGCAGGGCAAGGCCGGCGCCTATGCGGGGACGAAGAAGTACGGCGACGCCGCCAACCTGCCGGTCAGCGCGATGAAGAAGAAGACGGTCAGCTCGGCGCTGAAGGCGAGCGGCGGCGGCAGCGGCTCCAGGGTGCACAAGCCGCATCTCGACGAGATGCACGGCCCGGAATCCCTGCCCTACCGCGAGACCCGCGCACTGCCGGCGAAGCCGTTCGGCGGAAACAGCCGGATCATCCAGCCGACGGACTCACGGCAGTCGGGCCCGGAGTTCGGCCCGGCGCCGAAATCGACGGGCGGGCAGCCGGGACGGCGCGGTGGGTGGAAGAAGAGGTAGGGCCTCCGCGCACTGCCCTTCGTGCCGTGGATTCCGGG
Organism: Bradyrhizobium sp. in8p8; assembly: GCF_000426845.1. GTDB lineage: Bacteria > Pseudomonadota > Alphaproteobacteria > Rhizobiales > Xanthobacteraceae > Bradyrhizobium > Bradyrhizobium japonicum_C. The sequence continues at coordinate 280,376 of NZ_AUGD01000008.1, forward strand.
CTCGCCGCTTTGCGACGCCCCGGAATGACGGGGAGGATTGCGATTCTCATCCCACGCTCGCCTCCACCACGGCCATCACCGACAGCATCAGCACGATTGTCACGAGCTGGAGCGAGGCGACCGGCTGGGTGCGCCAGGCGGTGATCTTGTCTGACAGCGACAGATGGGCCTCGAAGAACTTCGGGTCGTAGACGGTCCTGAACAAATGCGGGAAACTCGGCCCGAACGTGACCGCGAGCATCGCATGGACGAACGAGGCGACGGCAACGAAGATGGCGACGCCAGGGTCGCCGGAGAGGTCGCGCTCGCCGCAGAGCTTGAGCAGGAACGCCGCGGCGGCGAAGGTGGGGAAGCTCTGGAGGGTCGCTGTCAGCGCGAGGCCTTCGAGTGCGTTGTGCAGGCGGGACTTTCTGGCGGTGGCGATGCCGGCCATGGCACGTCTCCCTGATGACATGCGTATGACGCTAGCTGCGATGCCGATGCGCTGATGTGAGATGGGTCACGCGCTGGGCGAGCCCTTCACCTCGTCCCGGGCGACACGATCAGCCGCCGCAAATCCAGTCCGAGACGTACGCCCGAGAGACAGGTACAAGGCGCTCCCTCGCGGGAACAACGATGTCCTTGGCCATTTCGATGGCGTTTCGACTATAACTCGAACCGAGCTCGCGGAGGCTGCCCCTCACTTCGCCTCTTCCCATAAGAACCGGGAAAGGCGCTGCGTCCCCACTCTCAGGAGATTTCACCCATGTACATCGCCATGAACCGCTTCCGCGTCGCCAAGGGCTCCGAAGCCGCTTTCGAGCAGGTCTGGCTCTCGCGCGACACCCATCTCGACAAGGTGCCGGGCTTCGTCGAATTCCATCTGCTCAGGGGCCCCGAGCTCGAGGATCACACCCTGTACGCCTCGCACACCGTCTGGGCGAACCACGCGGCATTCGAGGCCTGGACCAAGTCGGAGGCGTTTCGCGCCGCGCATCACAAGGCCGGCGACAACAAGCCGCTTTATCTCGGCCATCCCCAGTTCGAGGGCTTCGAGGTGGTGCAGACGGTCGGACGCGGCGCGAAGTAGGCGCCGCGCCTCACGCATCAGCCCAGCGTGATCCGGTCGATCTCCGCCATCTCCTCCGCACTGAGCTTCCAGGCGATCGCCTTGACGTTCTCCTCGATCTGCTCGACGCGCGTGGCGCCGGCGATGACGCTCGACACCTGCGGACGGCCGGCGAGCCAGGAGAAGGCGAGCTCGAGCATGCTGTGCCCGCGCGCCTTCGCGAAGGCCTGGAGCTTCTCGACCATGTCCTCGTTGCGGGGCGTGACGTAACGGTCGCGCAGGGCCGGCGCCTTGGCGAAGCGCGTGTCAGCCGGGGCGGCCGCGCCGCGCTGGTACTTGCCGGTGAGCAGGCCGCTCGCGAGCGGGAAGAACGGCAGCAGGCCGAGCTTGTACTCCTGCGCCGCCGGCAGCAGGTCCTTCTCGATGTCCCGGACCAGGAGGCTGTACTCGTCCTGGCAGGACACGAAGCGGCTGACGTTCATCGCGCGCGCGGTGAACTCGGCTTCCGCGATGCGCCAGGCCGGGAAGTTGGAATTGCCGATGTAGCGCACCTTGCCCTGCCGGACGAGGTCGTCGAGCGCGCGCAAGCTCTCTTCCATCGGCGTCAGCGGGTCGTAATCGTGCTGCTGATAGAGGTCGATGTAGTCGGTCTTGAGCCGCATCAAGCTGGCTTCGACCGCGCTCATGATGTAGCGGCGCGAGGCACCCTGCTTGGTGCCGTCGGTCGCCATCGGCTTGGCGTATTTGGTCGCGAGCACGATGTCCTTGCGGCGGTCGCCGAGCACGGTGCCGAGCACGGTCTCCGAGCCGCCCATCCCGGCATAGATGTCGGCGGTGTCGAACAGCGTGATGCCGAGATCGAGCGCGCGGTGGATCACCTTGCGCGAGGTCTCCAGATCCGTGCGCTGACCGAAATTGTTGCAGCCGAGTCCGACCGCCGACACGCGAAGGCCGGAGGCGCCGAGATTGCGAATTTCCATGGGGGATCCCGTTCAGATGAGCAGTGGACATTGTGACCACCGGGCGCCGCAGCAGCAAGCCGCTGCCTGCGCTGCTGCCATGCAGGCGATCCCAGGCAAAAAAATGCGGCCCCTGTCAGACGCGGCGACTGACGGGGACCGCTTTGGGGCGCTTGATCGGTGACGGGGGGCCTGACCAGACGCAAGGCCAGCCTAGACTTGCTGTGTTACGCGCGGGTGACAGGCGGAGTTATCCACAGGGCTCCGGGCGCAGGACTCAGAAGACCTTGCGGTAGACGATGAAGCCGGAACGCTCCGCGACCTTGTCGTACAGGCGCTGCGCCGTGAGATTGGTCTCGTGCGTCTGCCAGTACACGCGGGGCGATCCCGCGAGCCTTGCCCGCTCATAGACGCCATGGATCAGCGCCGAGCCGACGCCCTTGCCGCGCGCGGCCTCCAGCGTGAACAGGTCCTGCAAATAGCAGGATGGTTCGATCGCAGTGGTGCTGCGATGAAACAGATAGTGCGTCAATCCGAGCAGGCGCCCGTCGTCCTCGGCGACGAGCGCATGCATCGGCTCATAGGCGTCGAAGAAGCGCTGCCAGGTCATGCGCGTGATCTCGGGAGCGAGCGCGGTCGGACCCGAGCGGCCGTAAAAGGCGTTATAGCCGTCCCACAGCGGCAGCCATTGATCGTAGTCCTGCCTGGTGACGGCGCGAATGATGAGCGACATGTGGGTTACCGCGATGTCCGAGATGCACGATGAAGATGCCTTCATACGTGATGACGGCATTGCCGATCAATCGCGGTGGTGCCGGCGGTGGCGACGGCCGCGATTGCGAGGACGCCGAGCCGTGCCAGATCCGCGTTGCCATGACCGGAAGCGCTCTGGTGATGAAGGAAGATCAGCGTGGCACCGATCACCGCGACGACCGCACTGGTCATGGCCGAGGCGAGGCCCGACGAGGCGCCGGCAAGGGCCACAAGACAGACCAGCAGCGGTGCCGCCGATGGAGCGGGGAGGGTGGGGACAACGCGATCGAGAAGCACAGCCAGCAGCAGGGTTGCTGCCGTCAGGACCGGACCGTAAATCGCACGCCATCCGAGCCGCATGGGCCAGTCTCGCTCCTCCCGAACGAGGCAAGGCGGCAACACTGACTGATTGTTGCGCCAGTGCGCCGCGATCTCGTGCGGTGTGCCTAAGGCGCGCTTGCGTGCAAGCGTGAGGCTTTCGGATGATTTTAGACCATGTGCGCGTGCTTGACGGGTTGTTGCAGCGTGGGCGCGTTCAGCGTCGACGTCCCCACGCCCTTGCGCGTGCCGACGATGATCAACAGCGACGCCGCGACCAGGATGGCCGCAGTCAGCGTAATTGCAACGACTACCACAGGTGATTTCATCGACGTCCTGTCGCGATGCCGGTCGGCGCGGGCCGCACGGCGCCCTGAAGGCCGGTCCAGGATGGAACGGGGATCAGACCGGCAGGCCCATCGCCATGGTCGCCTTGGTCGACAGCACCGTCAGGGTGACGATCAAGCATAGCGAGAGTGCGGCGACGGCAAGCGAGGCCGCGACCGCATGGGTGAGCCGGGAAGACGCGACGGTAGCGGATGGGCCCTGAAAGCCTGCCGTGCCGGACGCCCGCATCATGGTCTAAATCCTTCAACGCGCGAGCGAATCACCCGCGACCTCCCGCAAACTTCACCGCTGCAACCGGCAATATTGCGGCGGCGGTTGCGCCAAAAGCGGCGAAATTGCGGCGACGGCGTCCCTTATGCCCGCTATTCGACGGAGCGGGGCGCAGTCAGACGCCGGCGGCGATGCTGGCGGGGTCGGCAATGTCGGCCGGGCGCCAGTCCATCGTCACGAAACCGGGTGCGGCTTCGACGCGCTTGAGCCAGTCCCGGATGGCGGGAAAGGTTGAAAGGTCGAAGTCGCAGCGGTCGGCCAGATGGGTGTAGCCGTACAGCGCGATGTCCGCCACCGTGAGCTGGCGCGCGGCGAAATAGGCGTTGGTCTTGAGATGGTTTTCCATCACCTGGAGAGCGCCATAGCCGCGCTCCATCCAGTCCTCCAGCGAATGGGTCTGGAGGTCGCGGCCGCCCTTGACCAGCGAGAGCCAGAAGTAGGCGGCGCCGATGTTCGGCTCCAGCGCGTGCTGCTCGAAGAACATCCATTGCAGCGCCTCGGCGCGGTCGATGCGGTTCTCCGGCGCGAGCGGCGTGCCGACGGCGACGTACCAGAGGATGGCGTTCGACTCGGCGAGATAGCGATCCTCGCCGACCTCGAGCAGCGGCACCTGGCCCGAAGGGTTCTTGCTCAGAAAATCCGGCGTGCGGCTCTCGCCGCGCAGAATGTCGACCTCAACGGCTTCGTAGGGCAGGTTGAGCAGCGCCAGCGCAAGGCGGACCTTGTAGCTGTTGCCGGAGCGTTGCATCGAATAGAGCTTGTACATTCTGGCGTTCGAATCCGAAGACGGGAAGGCGCGGCGCTCGTTGCCCCGCGAGGCGGCTAAACAATGATGCCGATGCGAATCCGCCGCAAGAGCCAGCCGATAGAAAAACTCGAAAACCCTACCGCACTGCAACGGTGCTGAAGATCATTTCCGCGCGATGATGAAGATCAGATCACGCTTGCGTCAACGCGGAGGCGGCGAGACGTACATGATGAAGCGCAAACTTCCGCCATCGTCGTCGCCAGGCACGATCCCGTCATCCACGTCTTGGCCATGGGGCGAAGAACGTGGATGCCGGGGCAAGCCCGGGCGTGTCGACGAGCGGCTTTGGAGAGATGCACCACGCAAAATTGCTCCGAGGACAAGCCTTGTCGGATATGAGCCATTCGGGAGGCAAAGTTGCGGAAAATTGCGGGAAATCACGGCTTGAACCGCTCGATATCCGTAAGTTTTTCCGCGATCAGGCCGAAGTTTCTTGCGGCGCAGCGGCGCACGTTTTAGGGTGGCGCATTCCCACAATCAGAGTCGTGAGGCGAAAGGCTTCACGACGCTCGCCAGGAGATGATGATGTCCTTCCTTGCCGCTGCGCTCGACCGTGTGAAGCCGTCCGCGACCATCGCGGTCACGGACAAAGCACGCGCGCTGAAAGCGGCGGGGCGTAACGTCATTGGCCTGGGCGCCGGCGAGCCCGACTTCGACACGCCCGCCAACATCAAGCTGGCGGCGATCCATGCCATCGAGGCCGGCAAGACCAAGTACACTGCGGTCGACGGCATCCCTGAGCTGAAGGAAGCGATCATCGCCAAGTTTCAGCGCGAGAACGGCGTCGTCTACAAGCCGAACCAGATCATCGTCGGCACCGGCGGCAAGCAGGTGCTCTACAACGCGCTGATGGCGACCATCAATCCGGGCGACGAGGTGATCATTCCCGCGCCCTATTGGGTCAGCTATCCCGAGATGGTCGCGCTCGCCGGCGGGGAGCCGGTGCCCGTGGTCTGCACCGCAGCGACCGGCTTCAAGCTCCAGGCGGAAGCGCTCGAGCGCGCGATCACGCCGAAGACCAAATGGGTCATCCTGTGCTCGCCCTCGAACCCGACGGGCGCTGCCTACACGCGTTCGGAACTCAAGGCGCTCACCGACGTGCTGGTGAAGCATCCCCATGTCTGGGTGATGACCGACGACATGTACGAGCATCTCGTCTATGACGACTTCCAGTTCACCACCGTCGCGCAGGTCGAGCCGGGTCTTTACGACCGCACGCTCACCGTGAACGGCGTCTCCAAGGCCTATTGCATGACCGGCTGGCGTATCGGCTATGCCGGCGGTCCGGCGCATCTGATCAAGGCGATGGCGACGATCCAGTCGCAATCGACCTCGAACCCGTGCTCGATCGCGCAGTGGGCCTCGGTCGAGGCTCTGAACGGGCCGCAGGAGTTCATCCCGGCCAACAACAAGGTGTTCAAGGAGCGCCGCGACCTCGTGGTCTCCATGCTCAACCAGGCCAATGGCATCGAGTGCCCGCGTCCCGAGGGCGCGTTCTACGTCTATCCGTCCTGCGCCGGCACTATCGGCAAGAAGGCGCCGTCGGGCAACGTGATCGCGAACGACGAGCAATTCGTCACGGAGCTGCTGGAAACCGAAGGCGTCGCCGTGGTGCAGGGTTCGGCCTTCGGTCTTGGACCTGCGTTCCGCATCTCCTATGCGACCAAGACCTCGGACCTCGAAGACGCCTGCAAGCGCATCCAGCGCTTCTGCGGCAACCTGCGCTGAGACTCAGTCGCGACGAGACATCGAAAAGGCCCGCCTCCGGCGGGCCTTTTTGGTTGGTTGCACGCTTTCCTTGCGCGCGATCTGGCACCATTGCGGCTGTTGTGGCATAGATCATCGCGCAACACGGGTGGGGCGCTCTCTGCTCGGATCACATCATCGCGGAGATATCTTTCATGCGCCGTTCGCTCCTCCTCGCCGGGCTCACCGCCGCCAGCCTCGTTGCCTCCGTCACGAGCAGTGGCGCGCAGCAGCGGATGGCGCGGATCGGCGTGCTCGAATGCCGCGGCGGCGCCAGTGTGGGCTTCATCGTGGGATCGGTGACTCATCTCGGCTGCGTGCTGCGGGCCGACGGCTTGCCCGATGATCGCTATGTCGCGACGATCCGCAAGGTGGGCCTCGACATCGGCATCACCCAGGAGACCGCGCTCGCCTGGGGCGTGTTTGCACCGGTCGACCGCCTCGGCCCCGGCGACCTCTCCGGGAATTACGTGGGCGCGCAGGGCAGCGCCTCGATCGGCGTCGGTCTCGGCGGCAACGTCCTGGTCGGCGGCTCCAACAATTCGATCGCGCTGCAGCCGCTGAGCGTCCAGGGTCAGGTCGGCCTCAATATCGCGGCCGGCCTCGAAAGTTTGGAACTCCGACCCGGCCGCTAAGGCGCACCGCCGGTGGTGCTTCGTTCACCTCTCCTGATTGCGAGAGGTGGAACACCGGCGATTGGCCGATTTGATCTCATCACGCTGGATCTCATCAGGCACTATAAAACTCGATCCAACTGACGACGCACCGCAGCGACGTTTGACGCTTGCCAAATCTCGGGGACGGGCAGAGCATCAGCGTTTGCCGACCCAATGATGGGCCGAGCTCCACAAGAAGGAGGCGGCGAATGGGACAAGACGTCAGAAGTCCCCCAGTCAATAAAACGTCGGGTCCACGGTGCATCGCACTGGTGGGCCCTTTCCAAAGCGGTAAGACCACACTCTTGGAAGCAATCATGGCGCGGACGGGCGCAATCCCGCGCGCCGGCAGTGTCGACGCCGGCACTTCCGTCGGCGACGCCACGCCAGAGGCCCGTCATCACAAGATGACCGTCGGGTTGACTGCCGCCACGACGAGCTTCATGGGCGACAGCTACACCTTTCTCGATTGTCCCGGTTCCGTCGAGTTTGCCCACGACATGCGCGCCGCGCTTCCCGCGGTCGATGCTGCGATCGTGGTCTGCGAGGCCGACGAGAAGAAGCTGCCGCAGCTTCAGATCATCCTGCGCGAGCTCGAGGAGCTGAAGATCCCGCGGTTCCTGTTCCTGAACAAGATCGATCGCGCCAGCCAGCGCATCCGCGAGACCCTCGCGATGCTGCAGCCCGCCTCCCGCGTGCCGCTGGTGCTGCGCCAGATCCCGATCTGGAAGGGCGAGCTGATCGAAGGCTTCGTCGATCTCGCGCTGGAGCGCGCCTTCGTCTATCGCGAGCACAAGGCCTCGGAGGTGGTCGCGCTCGAAGGCGGCGATCTCGATCGCGAGAAGGAAGCGCGCTTCTCGATGCTGGAGAAGCTCGCCGATCACGACGACGCGCTGATGGAGCAATTGCTCGAGGACATCCAGCCGCCGCGGGATGCCGTATTCGACGATCTCGCCCGCGAATTGCGGGAGGGGCTGATTTGCCCGGTGCTGCTGGGTGCAGCCGTGCGCGAGAACGGCGTGTTGCGCCTGATGAAAGCGTTGCGTCACGAGGCGCCCGGGGTCGCGGAGACGGCAAAACGCCTCGGCGTACCCGAGAGCAAGGACGCACTCGGCTATGTCTTCAAGACGCTGCATTCGCAGCACGGCGGGAAGCTGTCGCTGACGCGGCTGCTCGCCGGCCGTCTCGACGATGGGGCGACGCTGCAATCCTCCTCGGGCGGTGCGGGGCGCATCTCCGGCATCCTCGCCGTCAACGGCGCCTACGACACCAAGCGTGCTTCGGCCGAAGCCGGCGACACGGTGGCGCTCGCCAAGCTTGATACGGTGAAGACCGGCGACACGATCTCGAACGGCAAGAGCCCGCCCGCTGCATTGATCACGATCGAGCCGACGCCGCCGGTACTTGCGATCTCGGTCGCCGCCACCGACCGCAAGGATGACGTCAAGCTCGGCCAGGCGCTCACGCGGCTGCATGAGGAGGATCCCTCGCTGGTCGTCGTGCAGAACGCTCAGACCCACGACACCGTCTTGTGGGGACAGGGCGAGATGCACCTGCGTGTCGCCGGTGAGCGCTTGCGCGATCGTTTCGGCGTCAAGGTCACCTCGCATCCGCCGGCTATCGGCTATCAGGAAACCATCCGCAAGCCGATCACCCAGCGCGGTCGTCACAAGAAGCAGTCCGGCGGCCACGGCCAGTTCGGCGATGTCGTGCTCGACATCAAGCCGCTGCCGCGCGGCGAAGGCTTCAAGTTCGCCGAGAAGGTGGTCGGCGGCGCGGTGCCGCGCAACTACATCCCGGCGGTGGAAGAGGGCGTCGTCGACGGCCTCGCGCGCGGCCCGCTCGGCTTTCCTGTCACCGACGTGCAGGTGACGTTGACGGACGGCTCGTATCACAGCGTCGACTCCTCCGATCTCGCCTTCCGCACGGCGGCGCGCATTGGATTGAACGAAGGCCTGCCGCAATGCCAGCCGGTGCTGCTGGAGCCGATCCACATGGTCGAGATCGTCTGCCCGACCGACGCTACGGCCAAGATCAACGCGATCCTGTCGGCGCGGCGCGGGCAGATCCTCGGCTTCGACACTCGCGAGGGCTGGAGCGGGTGGGATTGCGTCCGCGCCATGATGCCGGAGGCCGAGATCGGCGAGTTGATCGTCGAACTGCGTTCGGCCACCGCCGGCGCCGGCAGCTTTACCCGCCAGTTCGATCACATGGCTGAGGTCACCGGCCGCGCCGCCGACCAGATCATCGCCGCGCATCAGCACGCGGCGTGATTCCAGCGGGGAGGTAACGGCCTCTCTCCCCCTTTCCCCGTCTGAACATCTTCACGGGGAGGGGGGTGAGAGGCTGTCACCTCCTGTACGGCCCTTCATTTCTGCCGCGCATTCACCACGAGGGGCGAGATCAGGCCCCCTTGCGCATGCGCATGAATGATGTATTTTACATCATTGTATATGTTCTAGATATCATCTATAGGTGCCCATAAGTGAGGCTGAGGTGATCACGTCGTTTCAGATGCGCGCAGCCCGGGCGCTGCTTGGCATTGACCAGAAAACCCTGGCCGAGCTTGCCGGCGTGTCACTGCCGACCATCCAGCGGATGGAGGCCTCGACCGGCAACGTTCGCGGCGTGGTCGAGACCCTGATCAAGGTGGTCGAGGCGTTTGACCGGGCCGGCATCGAGCTGATCGGCGAACAGGCGCGCAGCGACAGTGGCGGGCGTGGCGTTCGCCTGAAGGAGCCGGGGCCGCCGCGCCGCATCGGGGCATGATCGGAGGTTGATCGTGCTCGGGGTCAGGATGGGTAAGCGCATCGTCGCACCTCGGCAACACGGGACGCACGATGCTTCGGAGCGTCGTGCATGAGCATCACAACGGATCAAGCGGCCAAGCTGCATCAGCTGCGTCGTCCGACTTTCGCGGAACTGTACCTGCCGAAACTCGTCACCGTCTGGCGTGAAGGTTACGGCGTCGCGGATTTCCGCGCCGACGTCTTCGCCGGCCTCACGGTTGCGATCGTGGCACTGCCGCTGTCGATGGCGATCGCGATCGCCTCGGGCGTGACGCCGGACCGCGGCCTCTATACCGCCGTCGTCGGCGGCTTCATCGCTTCCCTGCTCGGCGGCAGCCGGTTCCAGATCGGCGGACCTGCCGGTGCGTTCATCGTCCTGGTCGCAGCGACTGCGGAGCGTCACGGCGTCGATGGCGTGATCCTCGCCACCATGATGGCGGGCCTCTTCCTGGTCGCCGCGGGCCTGCTCAGGGTCGGCACCTACATCAAGTTCATCCCCTATCCGGTCACGGTCGGCTTCACCGCCGGCATCGCGGTGATCATCTTCGCCAGCCAGCTCCGCGATCTCTCCGGCATCACGCTTGCGGGAAAAGAGCCCAGCGAGTTCGTGCCGAAGCTCGTTGCGCTCGCCGGCGGGATCAGCACCGTCAATCCGTCCGCCGTCGCGGTGGCCTTCGTCAGCATCGCCATCATCGCTGCCTTGCGCCGCTGGCGGCCGTCCTGGCCCGGCATCCTGATCGCTGTCGTGTTTGCGGCGGTCGCAACTGCCGTATTGTCGCTGCCCGTGGAAACGATCGGCTCCCGGTTCGGCGGTATTCCGCGCGAGCTGCCCTCGCCCGCATTGCCTGCGTTCTCGCTGGAGAAGGCAAGGGCGGTGCTGCCGGATGCGATCGCCTTCGCGCTGCTGGCCGCCATCGAGTCGCTGCTGTCGGCCGTGGTCGCCGACGGCATGACCGGCCGTCGTCATCGCTCCAATTGCGAGCTGGTGGCGCAAGGCGCCGCCAATGTCGGTTCGGCGCTGTTCGGCGGCATCTGCGTCACCGGCCTGATCGCCCGCACCGCAACCAACATCCGCGCCGGCGCGCGCGGACCGATTGCGGGCATGCTGCATTCGGTCTTCCTGCTGTTGTTCATGCTGATCGCCGCGCCGCTGGCGAGCTACATCCCGCTCGCCGCGCTGGCCTCCGTGCTGGTCGTGGTGGCCTGGACCATGGCGGAGAAGCACGAGTTCGCGACGCTCCTGCGCTCGTCATGGGGCGATGCCGTCGTGCTGCTCGCAACCTTCCTGCTCACGGTCTTCCGCGATCTGACCGAAGGCATCCTGGTCGGCTTCGCCCTCGGCGCGGTGCTGTTCATCCATCGCATGGCTGAGATGACGGGCATCGAGGAGCGGACGCCGCTGGTGGCCGACGATCGCCCCGACGACGGCAATGGCGAACGCGTGCCTTACGATCCCGCGCTTGCGGTCGATCGCGACGTGCTGGTGTATCGCATCACCGGCGCGTTCTTCTTCGGCGCTGCCTCGGCGATCGGCAGCGTGCTCGACGGCATCGCCGACCAGCGCAAGGCCTTCGTGGTTGACTTCGCCGCGGTGCCGTTCCTGGATTCGACCGCGGCCAACGTGCTCGGCCGGGTCGCCGCCAAGGCGCACCGCCAGGGCATCAGGCTGTTCATCACGGGGGCATCGCCCACGGTCCGACGCGCGCTGCTCACCCACGGTGTGACGCCGCCGCGCGCGCGCTATCGCACGAGCCTCGAGCGCGCCATCGCCGACATCAAGGGCCGGACCGCCGACGAGGCCGGGGCGAACTGACGGCGCGCGCTTGACAGGGCGGGCGCGACGCGAAATGGATCGCCTCGGAAACGACCCGAGGGAAACATGACCGCGCCCAAAGCTCCCGCAGCCTGTCTGATCGGATGGCCGGCCGCGCATTCGCGCTCGCCGCTGATCCATCATTACTGGCTGCGCACGCTCGGAATCGAGGGGGGCTACGTCATCGAGGCGGTTCCGCCTGAGGACCTGCGCGATTTCGTGCTGCGGCTGCCGCTCCGCGGCTTCGTCGGGGCCAATGTCACCATCCCGCACAAGGAAGCCGTGCTGGCGCTGTCGACGCCTGACGCGCGCGCGAAGGCGGTCGGCGCCGCCAACACGCTGTGGTTCGCCGAAGGCGAGCTGCGTTCGACCAACACCGATGTCGAAGGCTTCATCAACAATCTGGACGCCAGCGCGCCCGGGTGGGACGCGGCGGAAGAGGCGCTGGTGCTCGGCGCCGGAGGCTCCTCGCGCGCGGTCGTGTTCGGCCTGCTCGAACGCGGCATCAAGCGGGTGCATGTCGCCAACCGCACCGTTGCCCGGGCCGAGACGCTGGCAAAGCAGTTCGGGCCGGACGTGAGGCCGCTGCCATGGAACGCGATCGGCGACGTGCTGCCGCGCGCAAGACTTCTCGTGAACACGACCTCGCTCGGCATGCATGGGCAGCCTTCACTCGATATTGATGTCGCGCGGCTGCCGCAAGCCGCGGTCGTTGCCGACCTCGTCTACGTTCCCCTGGCGACACCGCTGCTCGCCGAAGCACGGGCGCGTGGCCTGAGCACCGCCGACGGGCTCGGCATGCTGCTGCATCAGGCGGTGCGCGGCTTCGAGCTGTGGTTTGGGCGGCGGCCCGAGGTCACGGCCGAGCTGCGCGCATTGGTCGAGGCCGATCTCACAAAGTCTTGAGAGAATAGGGCGCGGTCTTTCGGAGTTCTCCATCGTGGGGGACAATCGGAGACCGTCATGTCTGTTCAACGTGCAACCTTCACACGTCCGCTGATCGCCGTCGCGATGGTGGCCGTCTCAACCTACTGCGCCTTCGCCCAAAGGGCGCCGGTGCCGACGCGCGTGCGTGGCACGATCGAGAGCGTCAATGGCGACACCATGCAGGTGAAGTCGCGAAGCGGTGAAGAGGTCAAGCTTCACCTCGCCTCCGATGTGAACGTGTCGGGGATCACCAGGATTTCGCTCGCCGACATCAAGCCGGGCTCGTTCATCGGCGCGACCACCGTGCCGGGACCGGACGGCAGCCAGAACGCGGTCGAGGTCCACGTGTTTCCGGAGAGCATGCGCGGCACCGGCGAAGGCTCGCGGCCGTGGGATCTCAAGCCCAACTCCAGCATGACCAATGCGACCGTGGCCGAAAGCGTCGTCGGCAATGACGGTCACACGTTGCTGGTGAAATACAAGGACGGCGAGAAGAAAGTATTCGTTCCCGACAACGTCCCGGTGGTGACCTTCGTGCCGAGCGACAGATCCGAGTTGAAGCCAGGTGCCAAGGTCATCGCCTTCATGAAGCAATTGCCCGACGGCTCGTTCGAGACCAACCGCGTCAGCGTCGGCCGCGACGGACTGACGCCGCCGATGTGAGGCGGAATGTCGTTCCGGGGCGCGCACAACGCGAACTATGGTGTGCAATTGCGCACCTGAGAATCTCGAGATTCCGGGTCTGGTCCTTCGGACCGTCCCGGAATAACGAGTGTTAGACCGCAATGATGTGATCGTCGATCTCGTCCACCCTGTTGACGCCGCACAGGCCCATCGTGGTGAGCAGCTCCTTCTGGATGATGTCGATCGCCTTGGCGACGCCGGCCTGGCCGCCGGCGCCGAGACCATAGGCATAGGCGCGGCCGATCATGCAGGACTTTGCACCGAGCGCGAGCGCGCGCATCACGTCCTGGCCGGAGCGGATGCCGCCGTCGAACATGATCTCCATCCTGTCGCCGACCGCGTCCGCAATCTCCGGCAGCACCTCGATCGAGGACGGTGCGCCGTCGAGCTGCCGGCCGCCATGGTTGGAGACGACGAGAGCCTGCGCGCCGGTCTTGGCGGCTTCCTCCGCGTCCTCGACGTCCAAGATGCCCTTGATGACGAGCTTGCCGGGCCAGATGCTGCGGACCCACTCCACGTCCTTCCAGTTCAGGGAGGTGTCGAATTGCGAGGCCGTCCATTCGGCGAGACGGTTGAGATCCTCGGTGTTCTTCACGTGCCCCGCGATGTTGCCGAAGGTGCGGCGCTTGCCTTGCAGCACGCCGGAGACCCAGGCCGGCTTGCTGGCGAAGTCCAATAGCTTCGAGAGCGACCATTCCGGCGGCACCGTCATGCCATTCTTGATGTCCGCATGACGCTGGCCGATCACCTGCAGGTCGACGGTCAGCACCAGCGCGCTGCACTTGGCCGCGATCGCGCGCTGGATCAATTCCTTGATGAAGCCGCGGTCCTTCATGACGTAGAGCTGGAACCAGAACGGCTTCTCGACACTGGCGGCGATGTCCTCGATCGAGCAGATCGACATCGTCGATTGCGTGAACGGGATGCCGGCCGCCTGCGCGGCACGGCAGGCATGGATCTCGCCATCGCCATGCTGCATGCCGAGCAGGCCGACGGGCGCCAGGATCAGCGGCATGGTGGAGGGCTCGCCGAGGATCGTGGTCGAGGTGTCGCGCTTGGAAACATCGACCAGGATGCGCTGGCGGAACTTGATCGCCTGCATGTCCTCGCGGTTGGCGCGCAGCGTCTCCTCGGCATAGGAGCCGCGGTCGCAATAGTCGAAGAACGCCTTCGGCACGCGGCGCTTATGGAGCGTACGAAGATCGTCGATACAGGTGATATGCTTCATGTCGCTTCCCCGCCCGTCTTTGACCCAGCAGTCTTGCATCGGAACATTTCGGGGTCATCTAGCATGGTTGGATGCACAGCCAAATCGTTTGCGGGATGTTTTGCAGGAGGGCGCCATGACGAGGCCGCACGCTGGACCGTCGCCGGAAGAGATCAAGGAGAAGCAGGATCTCGATGAGGCGCTCGAAGAGGGACTGGAGGAGACATTTCCGGGCTCCGATCCCGTCAACGTCACCCAGCCGCCGCCGAGCCGCGAGGACGGCCATGTGAAGCGCAGCGGGTAGGACGGGTTTCGCCCCGGCGCGGCGATTTGGCGGGAAGCATAGCGTTAACAAGACCTTACCGAATCGGCCCCGCAGCCGGTTCCGTAATGATTCATCATATTTTTTGAAGCCAAGTTAGCCGCGATGGCCTTATAAGACCCCCAGCAAATCAGGGATGCGGGTCCCCATCGGGAAGCCCGTGGTTGTCGAGGGGATCCCCTGGTTGCTGCCTTGGGGGACGATATGAGCCGCAAATATTTCGGGACGGACGGGATTCGGGGCCGCGCCAACGGACTGATCACGCCGGAGCTCGCGCTCAAGGTCGGCCAGGCCGCCGGTCTCGCGTTCCAGCGCGGCGACCACCGCCACCGGGTCGTGATCGGCAAGGACACCCGCTTGTCCGGCTACATGATCGAATACGCGATGGTCGCGGGCTTCACCTCGGTCGGCATGGACGTGCTGCTGGTCGGCCCGATGCCGACGCCGGCGGTCGCGATGCTGACCAAGTCCATGCGCGCCGACCTCGGCGTGATGATCTCGGCCTCGCACAATCTGTTCGAAGACAACGGCATCAAGCTGTTCGGCCCGCAGGGCTTCAAGCTTTCCGACGACGTCGAGAAGCAGATCGAGCAGTTGCTCGACGAGCCCATCGACAAGCGGCTCGCACAAAGCGCGAGCCTCGGCCGTGCCCGCCGCATCGATGGCGTGCATGACCGCTACATCGAGTTCGCCAAGCGCACGCTGCCGCGCGATCTGTCGCTCGATGGCCTTCGCGTCGTGATCGACTGCGCCAACGGTGCCGCCTACAAGGTGGTGCCCGAGGCGCTGTGGGAGCTGGGCGCCGACGTCGTGCCGATCGGCGTCGAGCCCGACGGCTTCAACATCAACAAGGATTGCGGCTCGACCTCGCCGGAAGCGCTGTCCAAGAAGGTGCGCGAGATGCGCGCCGATATCGGCATCGCGCTCGACGGCGACGCCGACCGCGTCATCCTGGTCGACGAACGCGGTCATGTCGTCGACGGCGACCAGCTGCTCGCGGTGATCGCGCAGAGCTGGAAGGAAGACGGCCGGCTGTCGCGGCCGGGCATCGTCGCCACCGTGATGTCCAATCTCGGGCTGGAGCGGTTCCTGAACGGGCAGGGGCTCGATCTCGTGCGCACGCCGGTCGGCGACCGCTACGTGCTCGAGCAGATGCTGAGCGGCGGCTACAATCTCGGCGGCGAGCAGTCCGGCCACATCATCCTGTCCGACTATGCCACCACCGGTGACGGCTTCGTTGCCGCATTGCAGGTGCTGGCCGTGGTGCAGAAGCTGCGCCGTCCCGTGTCCGAGGTCTGCCATCGCTTCGATCCGCTGCCGCAGATCCTCAAGAACGTCCGGCACAAGGGCGGCAAGCCGCTCGACGATTCCGACGTCAAGTCGGCGATCTCGGACGGCGAGAAGCGGCTCAATGGCCACGGTCGCCTGCTGATCCGTTCCTCCGGCACCGAGCCCGTGATCCGCGTCATGGGCGAAGGCGAGGACCGCATCCTGGTCGAGGACGTCGTCGACACCATCGTTTCGGCGCTGGGCCAGGCGGCGGCGTAAGGCGAGCTCTCTTCCTTCTGCCCTTGTGGGAGAAGGTGCCGCGAAGCGCCGGACGAGGGGTTCTCGCAACTCGCAATGCTGTTCGTTTGGATAGAGACCCCTCACCCGTCTCGCCGCTAATGCGGCGAGCCACCCTCTCCCGCAAGGGGAGAGGGTAAGAGACGCATTCCAGCCATTTGCGATTGACGGTGGTTTGGCTGCCGCTCGCATCGTAATCACCGGTTCGCGGCGTTCTGCCGCGCCGGATTGCTGCATTGAACAAGCCTGTTGTCGTCTCGGATGAAACGCTGACCGAGCCCGTCGTCGTCAGCGATGTGACGCCCGCCGCCGGCAAGGCGGCAGGGCCGGCATACATCGTGCTCGCCGGCATCAGCTTCTCGCACTTCCTCAACGACACCATGCAGTCGCTGATCGCCTCGGTGTACCCGATCCTGAAGGACACCTATGCGCTCGATTTCGCGCAGATCGGGATGATCACGCTGGCCTTCCAGTTCACGGCCTCGCTGCTGCAGCCGGTCGTCGGGCACTACACCGACAAGAAGGCGCAGCCCTATTCGCTGGCGATCGGCATGGCCTCGACCTTCTTCGGCCTGCTGCTGCTCAGCGCCGCGCAGCAATATCTCGTCATCCTCGTCGCCGCTGCACTGGTCGGGCTCGGCTCGGCGGTGTTTCACCCGGAGTCGGCGCGCATCGCGCGGCTCGCTTCGGGCGGCCGCTACGGCTTTGCGCAATCGGTATTCCAGCTCGGCGGCAGTTTCGGCACCTCGATGGGGCCGGTGCTGGCGGCGCTGATCGTGGTGCCGTTCGGGCAGGGCAGCATCGCCTGGTTCTCCTCGATCGCGTTCCTCGCGATCCTCATCCTCTGGCGCATCGGCCGCTGGTACGCGCCGCAGATCAAGGCGAGGACGACGGCCGCTGTCCAGTCCCGTCCCGACGCGCCGAGCTCGCGCCGCGTCGCCGTCGCGCTGGCCGTGCTCGTCGCGCTCCTGTTCTCGAAGCAGCTCTACGTCTCGAGCCTGTCGAGCTACTACATCTTCTATCTGATGGACCGCTTCGGTGTCTCGACGCAGGCAGCCCAGATCTATCTCTTCATCTTTCTGGCGGCGAACGCCGTCGGTGCCTTTCTCGGTGGTCCCCTGGGCGATCGCTTCGGCCGGAAGATCGTGATCTGGATCTCGATCCTGGGCGCGCTGCCGTTCACGCTGGCGCTGCCTTATGCCGGGCTCGTTGCCAGCGCCGTGCTCAGCGTCGTCATCGGCCTGATCATCTCCTCGACGACGTCGTCGATCATCGTGTTTGCGCAGGAGCTGGTGCCGCATCGCTTTGGCATGATCTCCGGCGTTTTCTTCGGCGTTGCCTTCGGCATCGGCGGCCTGGGCGCGGCCGTGCTCGGCAAGCTAGCCGACCATACCTCGATCGAGTTCGTCTACCAGGTCTGTGCCTGGCTGCCGGCGATCGGACTGCTCGCGGTGTTCCTGCCAAAGCTGCCGCGTCACGCGCGTTAACGCATTCTCAACTGCTGCCTCCAGGGCTTCATACATCGTTAGCAATTGCGAACCGCCGGCGCTGCATTTCTGCAACGCTCCCGCCGCGCCCGCGCGAGCAGTGAGAAAAAATCAACCTTAAAAATTAGGGTTAAGTGGCGCTTAAACATTTGCTGGCATCGTCCTGCCGTGAGTTTCCAGAACGTGAGGCGCTCGTTTTTTAGCCTCACCGGCCATAAGGACGAAGCCAATGCGTAGCGTTAAGTCTCTCCTTGTCGCGAGTGCGGCAACCCTGATCTCGTCGATGGCGTTCGCCGCCGATATGCCGATCGCCGCGCCCCCTCCCATGTACGCGCCCCCGGCTCCGCCCGCCGACTTCGGCGGCTGGTATCTGCGCGGCGACATCGGCATGACCAACCAGAGCGCCAAGCGCATCGATAGCGCCCTTCCGGCCGGGTATACGAAGTCGACGGAAGGCCTCGGCTTCGACTCTTCGCCGCTGTTCGGCCTCGGCGTCGGTTATCGCTTCAACAACTGGTTTCGTGCCGACCTGATCGGGCAGTACCGCGGCAAAGCCAATCTGCACGGCAGCGACAACGTCGTTGGACCCGGCTTCGTCGGCGTCAACAATTACAGCGGCAGCAAGTCCGAGTGGGTCGTCATGGCCAACGCCTATGTCGACCTCGGCACCTGGTGGTGCATCACGCCGTTCATCGGCGCCGGTGTCGGCGGCTCCTACAACAAGATCAGCGGCTTCCGCGACGACGGCGTGTCGTACAGCCCGGCTCTCAACAACAGCGTCGCCTACTTCGCCGACAACGGAAAGTGGAACTTCGCCTGGGCCGCTCACGCCGGTCTCGCCTACAAGGTCAACCCCGGCTTCACCGTCGAACTGGCCTACAGCTACATGAACCTCGGCGATGCGGCGCCCGGCAATTATCGCTTGTTCGACAACAGCGCCTCCGGCCCGACTTCGATCAAGATCAAGGACATCACCTCGCACGACATCAAGCTCGGCGTGCGCTGGGATCTCAACAGCCCGCCGGCCTACATGCCGCCGCCGCTGGTCACCAAGGGCTGATCGCCCACGCTGATCGGTTAGGACTTCTTAACGGCGCGGGATCATCCCGCGCCGTTTTGCTTTGCGTATTTTTCATGGCGCGCAGTGATGAAAGCACCCGCCGCAACCATTGGTTAAGGTTAACAGGCGATGATCATCGCAACAGTTCGAGTCCGATGGAGCGTGGTGATGCGTAGGCTGGTGTTGGCAGCGGCGGTGTTGGGGACGATGTCTGTCGCGCATGCGGCTGACATGCCGGACCTGCCGGTGCTGCGGGGCGGCTTCACCGAAGGCTTGTCGAAGTCATCCGTCAATTGGGATGGCTTCTACGTCGGTGGTCAGTTCGGCTTTGCCACGTCCGAGATGGACTTCAGCCGCGCTCCGAAATCGATGACGGATTTCATGCTGCGCGACAGCATCCTGCAGGCCCCGGTTGGAGGATGGTCGCTGCTGCCGAAGAATCACGTGCAGACGACGGGATTCGGCGCCTTTGTCGGCCGGAACTGGCAGTATTACGACGCTGTGATGGGCGTCGAAGCCAACTACAGCTACATGAACAATCTCGCGAGCACCGCAAGTGATTCCATGACGAGATTGATCGCCGGCGAAGAAGCTCCCACAAATCACGTCTATACCTACAACACGACGCTGGGCGGCGGCGCCGCGTTGCAGCTCAAGGACTATGTGACCTTCCGGGGTCGGGTTGGATGGTCCGGCGGAGACTTCATGCCTTATGCCTTCGGCGGCCTCGCGATCGGACGCGCCGATGTATCGCGGTTTGCGACGGTGTCGTACCTGAAGTACGACGACTTCACGGATCCCAACACCGGCGTCACCACGCGCACAACCATCGGCTCCGCTACGATGACGCAGTCCGAGCAACGCGTGAACAGCTTCATCTACGGATGGACGGCAGGCATCGGTATCGAATACGCGCTGCTCGACTGTGTGATCCTGCGCGGCGAGTGGGAACATGTCGGGTTTTCGAGCGCCAAGAACATCTCCGTCAACTTGAACAATTTTCGTGTGGGCGCCGGCTACAAGTTCTAGGCCGGCGTTGCAGCCGGTTGACACGGCCGCGTCGTCCTGATGCTCTGTCGCCCGAAAGTGGGGCGGGCTGCGATGAAGATTTACGGCGACAGCAATTCCGGCAATTGTCTGAAGGTGAAGTGGGTCTGCGACAAGCTCGCAGTGCCCTACCAGTGGATCGAGATCGACACCCGCAAGGGTGAGACGCGCACGCCGCAATTTCTGAAGATGAACGGCGCCGGCCAGGTGCCGACCGTCGCATTCGACGACGGCCGCACGCTGGCGCAATCCAACGCCATCATCCGCTATCTCGCCCGCGACAGCGCGCTTGTCCCGCGCGACGCTTTCACGGCGGCCAAGATGGACGAATGGCTGTTCTGGGAGCAGTACAGCCACGAGCCCTATATCGCGGTGTGCCGGTTCCTCATGGTCTATCTGGGAAAGGACGTCTCCGAGCTCGATCCCGAAAAGGTCAAGCGCGGCTATGCGGCACTCGACCGCATGGAGCAGCACCTTTCCGGCAGCCGCTTCTTCGCGGGCGACGAAGTTTCGCTCGCCGACGTGTCGCTGCTGGCCTATACGCGCCTCGCGCATGAAGGCGGCTTCGATCTCGGCCGCTATGCTTCCGTCCGCCGCTGGATCGGCGAAGCCGAAGCGTTTCTCGGCCTGTCGCCGGCGCGCTGAGGTGCGGAGTTGTCTGCCATGAACGCCGATGCCATTGTCATCCGTTCCGCGCGCCGCGAGGACGTTGCCGCGATCGTGGCGATGCTCGCCGACGATCATCTCGGTCGCGCACGCGAGCGTGTGGAGGATCCCTTGCCGGCCTCGTATTACGACGCATTCGCGCGGGTCGAGCGCGATCCGAATCTGACGCTCGTGGTGGCCGAGGGCGCGGGCAGGGTGGTCGGCTGCCTCCAGCTCGCGATCCTGCCCGGCATCAGCTCGCAAGGCGGCGTACGCGGCCTGCTCGAGGACGTTCGCGTTGCTTCCGATTGTCGCAGCCGCGGCATCGGCGAGCGACTGGTGCAATGGGCGGTGACGGAAGCGAAGGCGCGCGGCTGCAATCTCGTCGAGCTGCTCACGCATCAGACGCGCGTCGATGCGCAGCGCTTCTACAAGCGGCTCGGCTTCACGGCGAGTCACGTCGGCATGACTGTCCGCTTTTGAGGCAGGAAGGAATGCGCGTTGCGCGGCCGGCGAAATCAGGTCGGGCATGCGTTCATCTTAAGAGCTGGTAAACTACCTAGCCGTCGTTCACGTTCTCACAGGAACGAAGAATGCTACGGCAGCTTCTGACACCGAGCTCGGTCGGTTCGGGGATTTCGATGCCAAGCTATTCGATGATCAAGGTCGGCAACGGCTATGTCGTGCAGGCCAATGACAAATGCATTTTGAAGGTCGGCAGCCGCCGCAAGGCCGCGCAATTGATCAGCGATGCCACGGACTTGCTGAATGCGCTCGCTGTTGTCGAAGCTCCAGAAATTGCACCGGAGCTCCCATCACTGACGCGTGAGGCCCCGGAACTTCCTTGACTGCCCTTCCCGATTCCCGTATCAGCCGCGGCGGGACACCTCCCCCCAACGGGAGGCTTACTATCTGGAAGGGTAGATCATGACCGTAGCGAAGCCCGCTTCGCGGCCGAACGTGCCGCATTTTTCTTCCGGCCCCTGCGCCAAGCGCCCCGGCTGGAACGCCCAAAATCTCAAGGACGCAGCTCTCGGCCGTTCGCATCGCGCGAAGATCGGCAAGACCAAGCTCAAGCTCGCCATCGATCTGACGCGCGAGGTGCTCGAGGTCCCCGCCGATTACCGCATCGGCATCGTGCCGGCGTCCGACACCGGCGCGGTCGAGATGGCGCTGTGGTCGCTGCTCGGTGCGCGGCCCGTCACCACGCTCGCCTGGGAGTCTTTCGGCGAGGGCTGGGTCAGCGACATCGTCAAGGAATTGAAGCTCAAGGACGTCACCAAGCTGAGCGCGGCTTACGGTGAAATCCCCGACCTGTCGAAGGTCGATCCCAAGAGCGACGTCGTCTTCACCTGGAACGGCACCACCTCGGGCGTGCGCGTGCCGAACGCGGACTGGATCAGTGCGACCCGCGAGGGCCTGACCATCTGCGACGCCACGTCTGCCGCATTCGCGCAGGCGCTCGACTGGCCGAAGCTCGACGTCGTCACCTTCTCCTGGCAGAAGGCACTCGGCGGCGAGGCTGCGCACGGCATGCTGATCCTGTCGCCGCGTGCGGTGGAGCGGCTCGAAACCTACAAGCCGGCCTGGCCGCTGCCGAAGATCTTCCGCATGACCAAGGGCGGCAAGCTCAACGAAGGCATCTTCGTCGGCGAGACCATCAACACGCCGTCGATGCTCTGCGTCGAGGATTATCTCGACGCGCTGAACTGGGCCAAGTCGATCGGCGGCCTCAAGGCGCTGATCGCACGCGCCGATGCCAACACCAAGGTGCTCGCCGACTGGAAGGCGAAGACGCCGTGGATCGACTTCCTGGCCAAGGACGCCTCGATCCGCTCCAACACCTCGGTGTGCCTGAAGTTCACCGATCCCGCGATCACCTCGCTCTCCGACGACGCGCAGGCCGACTTCTCCAAGAAGCTGGTCGCGCTGGTCGAGAAGGAAGGCGCCGGCTACGACTTCGCCTATTACCGCGATGCCCCGGCCGGCCTGCGCATCTGGTGCGGCGCCACCGTCGAGGCCAGGGACGTCGAGCTGCTGACGCAGTGGATCGACTGGGCCTTCGCCGAGACCAAGGCCGCGCTCGCGAAGGCGGCGTAACTCGTCACCCCATTCTCGTCATGGCCGGGCTTGACCCGGCCATCCATCGAGAAAGATGGACCCGCGGGTCTCAGAGCGCGAAGACGCGCTTCGCGCTCATGCCCCGCGGGTGACGACATCAGCATATCGCGCCCACTAAGGGATCATCCCCATGACCAAGCCCAAAGTTCTCATTTCCGACGCGCTCTCGCCCGCTGCCGTTCAGATCTTCAAGGACCGCGGCATCGAGGTCGACTTCCAGCCCAACCTCGGCAAGGACAAGGACAAGCTGGCCGAGATCATCGGCAATTACGACGGCCTTGCGATCCGCTCGGCGACCAAGGCGACCGCCAAGATCCTCGAAAAGGCGACGAAGCTGAAGGTGATCGGCCGCGCCGGCATCGGCGTCGACAATGTCGAGATTCCCGCGGCCACGGCCAAGGGCATCATCGTGATGAACACGCCGTTCGGCAATTCGATCACGACGGCCGAGCACGCCATCACCCTGATGCTGGCGCTGGCCCGCGAGATTCCGCAGGCGGACGCCTCGACCCAGGCCGGCAAGTGGGAGAAGAACCGCTTCATGGGCGTCGAGATCACCGGCAAGGTGCTCGGTGTCATCGGCTGCGGCAACATCGGCTCGATCGTCGCCGACCGCGCGCTCGGCCTGCGGATGAAGGTGATTGCGTTCGATCCCTTCCTCTCGCCGGAGCGCGCCAAGGACATCGGCGTCGAGAAGGTCGAGCTCGACGACCTCCTCAAGCGCGCCGATTTCATCACGCTGCACACCCCGCTCACCGAGAAGACGAAGAACATCATCGACGCGGCCGCGATCGCCAAGATGAAGAAGGGCGTTCGCCTGATCAATTGCGCCCGCGGCGGCCTCGTCGACGAGCAGGCGGTGGTCGATGCGCTCAATTCCAAGCACATCGCCGGCGCCGCCTTCGACGTCTTCGTCGAGGAGCCGGCGACCAAGAACGTGCTGTTCGGCCATCCGAACGTGATCTGTACGCCGCATCTCGGCGCGTCCACCACGGAAGCGCAGGAGAACGTCGCGCTGCAGGTCGCCGAGCAGATGTCGGATTACCTGCTCACCGGCGCGATCTCGAACGCCGTGAACTTCCCCTCGATCACGGCCGAGGAAGCGCCGAAGCTGAAGCCGTTCATCGCCCTCGCCGAGAAGCTCGGCTCCTTCGCGGGCCAGCTCACCGAGACCGGCATCCTCAAGGTGGAGATCACCTACGAGGGCCATGTCGCCGAGATGAAGATCAAGGCGATCACCTCCGCCGTGCTGTCCGGCCTGCTGCGGCCGATGCTGGGCGAGGTCAACGTCGTCTCCGCCCCGGTCGTCGCCAAGGAGCGCGGCATGGTGGTGGACGAGATCGTGCGCGCCGCGCAGAGCGATTATGAGAGCCTGATCACCGTCGCCGTCACCACCGAGCGGCAGGAGCGGTCGGTCTCGGGCACCGTCTATGCCGACGGCAAGCCGCGCCTCGTCGACATCAAGGGCATCCGCGTCGATGCCGAGTTCGGCAAGTCGATGATCTACGTCACCAACGAGGACAAGCCGGGCTTCATCGGCAAGTTCGCGAGCCTGCTCGGCGACGCCAAGATCAACATCGCGACCTTCCACCTTGGCCGCGTCGCGCCCGGCAGCGATGCCATCGCGCTGGTCGAGGTCGACGGCGCGGTACCGGCCGACCTGCTCGCCAAGGTGCAGGCCCTGCCGCAGGTCAAGCAGGCCAAGGCGCTGACGTTCTGAGTGCGGAGATTCCACAGGACTCTCGTCGCGGTTCGAAGGCTTCATTCGCAAGATCAGCTCGAAGGCGGTCTCACATCGAGGCGCTCGTGCTGAGCCGCCGCTGCATTCCAGAGAGACCTTCCTGCGCCGGTCGGGCGAACCTCCATCAATCCGAGAGGTTCGCCCGGCGGTATCGGTCGGCCGCTCGATGGGCCGTTAGTTTACGTGCGGCTTCGACGGATAAAACCGATCCTTCGCTCTCGCCGCATTAGCCTGCGGCATTGGCGGAAGCCTGGCTTCGCCAACTCTCGGCCGGGATGGTGGAGCGTTGGGTACCGGCTGTGCTTCGCCGAGGAAAACGCGCGACGGCAGTCGCTTGTCCGAGGGATTGGCCGTGCCGGGCCTGTCGGCGAAGCCGCCGCCGCCGGCGCCGGTGCAGTCGAGCGAAACCTGCTTCCATCCGGTTGATTGTCCGATCGGATTGGTCTTGTCCTCGGCCATCGCCTGCACGCTGGTCGTCTTCGACACCGAGATCTTCTTGGTGAAGACCGCCTCGTACTTGCCCGGCGAAACGAACGACGACCAGGCCTCGACGAACTGGCTCTGCATCGGCTCGTTACCGATCTTGGTCCAGAGCTTGAACTTGACTCCACCGGCCTTGCTGGTGCCGACGCGGACGCGGGCGTGGGTCACCTGGCATTTCGCCCCGGGATTGGGACTCGTCACATGGCCGGCGGAGGTCATGAAGCGGAGGTGGATGTCCTTGACGCTGAAGTTCGGCTCCTTGGCGGCGACGTCGTCGGCCTTGCCATGCTTGCCCTCGCATTTCACCGGCACGGCCACGTTGGCCGTGTGCTTGTGCGGCGTTCCCAGCCCGCCCGAAGGAAGCGGACCGACATCGTTGCTCGGGATCAGGAACGAGGCTATCAGCTCGACGCCGACCGAACCGAACGTGTTGTGGCTTTCGCGAATGCCCTTTCCTTCGCTGAGCTTCTTGTTGCAGGTCGCAATGATGGCCTGCTTTTCTGCAGCCGTCATGAAGTCGGTCGAGCCTTCATAGGTGGTCGAGAAGTTCACCTCGTCGTCGTGCTTCTTGTCGGGAGACGCGTTGACGAAATACATGCCCTCGGGATGGCCGAGCTGACGCACCTTGTAGTTCACGATCGGGTACGACGGCGTTGTGATGTGGACCTTGACGGGCAGGCTGATGGTGCTGCCCTCGATCTTGGTCCACGACGTTCCATTCTCGGAAACGACCTTCAGGATGGTGGAGCTGAAGCCGTTGCCGGCGATCGTGCCGTTCGCGCGGGCCGCATGAGCGCCGGTGCTGCCGGTCATCAACAGGAGGATCGAGGCCGCTGCACTGCGCAGGAGCCATGGCGGGAGGTGGGTGGCAAAAGACATGGAAGTTCTCCGTAAGGGTTTGAAAATACATTTGGTTTTCGTGTGCAGCGTTTCTTGGGGGATGCACGAAGGTTGGTCGCTGTTGTCCCAAAATCAGTTTGCCGATATGATTTCACGAACATCATGAATGACATTCAGCTGAATCGGGTCGACCTGAACCTGCTTCCGGTTTTCGAGGCCGTGCTCGCCGAAGGGAACGTCGCCAGAGCTGCGGCTCGTCTTCATGTCACGCCCTCGGCGGTGAGCCATGGACTTGGCCGGCTCAGGCAGCAGTTCAACGACCCCTTGTTTCTCAAGACGCCGAAAGGCGTCGTGCCCACAGAGCGCGCTCTCCAACTCGCCGATGCCATTGCGGACGTCCTGGCACGTGCGCGGCGCGTGGTGGGGACGGCGGAGCCGTTCGATCCGGCTCGCTCGAGGCGCCGCTTCACGGTCGGCGCGCCCGATGCGATCGCAGCCGTCATGATGCCTCCATTGCTGAAGCTCGTTCAGCGCGAGGCTCCCTTCATCGACATGGCTTTGCGATACGTGCTGCGCGAAGCAGCCTTTGCAGCGCTGGATGCGCGGACAGTCGACATCGCTGTGGTTCCGATCGACGACGTTCCAGCGCGCTACGTGTCCAAGATCGTTTTTGAAGACAGGTTCCAGATCGCCGTCCGTCGTGGCCATTCCTTCGCGGCAGAACCGACGCTGAAGCGTTATTGCGAGATGCAGCACGCCATCGTGTCCCCGGCCGGCGATACGCGCGCTTACGTCGATGACGTCCTTGCCAGCAAAGGGCTATCCCGCCGCGTCGCGATGACCGTGCCGAGTTTCATGCTCTTGATGGCGGTTGTCGCTGAAAGCGATCTGATCGCCGCCCTGCCTAAGGGGCTTCTCGATGTTCACGGCGCCCGCTTTGGTTTGCTCGGCATCGATTCACCGTTGCCGATGCGAAGCTTTCAACTTCGTGCCATCGTTCCGAAGGTCGCGATGATGGATGCCGGCGTCGAGTGGCTGTTCGGCCTGCTGGACAATCCGCCTTCGAAGGCGTCGGCGTAAGCATTCGCTCCGCGATAGTGCCGCCTCCTGGTCGGAGTTCGAGTCCAGAGCGCGGAATCCGACAGCGTGCGGATATTCCGACCTGCGGAAACAGCCGCGGGCGACCGGATGGCGTTTTTCTTTCCCGCGGCCGCCCAACTTTGTGTACCAATAGCGTCAGGACGCTCAGTTCAAGATGGTTCGACAGGGAGAAACACATGCGTGAAGCCGTCATCGTTTCCTATGCGCGCACGGGCCTTGCAAAATCCGGCCGCGGCGGGTTCAACATCACGCCGCCGATGTCGCTCGCGGCGCACGCCATTCATCACGCGGTGGACCGCGCCGGCGTCGAGAAGGACTATGTCGAGGATTGCTATCTCGGCAATTGCGCCCATGGCGCGCCGAACATCGGCCGCCAGGCCGCGCTGCTCGCCGGCCTGCCGAAGACCACCGCCGGCGTCTCGGTGAACCGCTTCTGCTCCTCGGGCCTGCAGACCATCGCCATGGCCGCCAATTCGATCCGCTCGGACGGCGCCGACTGCATCGTCGCCGGCGGCGTCGAGAGCATCTCGATTCCGGGCGGCGCCACGCCGAAGGAATCGATCGATCCGGAGCTGCTCAAGGTCGCCCCCGACATCTTCATGGCCATGATCGACACCGCCGACATCGTCGCCGAGCGCTACAAGCTCAGCCGCGAATACCAGGACGAGTTCTCGCTGGAATCGCAGCGCCGCATGGCCTCGGCGCAGCAGGCCGGCAAGTTCAAGGACGAGATCGTCCCGATGAAGACGAAGATGAAGGTGGTCGACAAGCAGACCAAGGCGGAGAGCATCGTCGACTACGTCGTCGATCGCGACGAGTGCAACCGTCCCGACACCACGCTGGAAGGTCTCGCCAAGCTCGAGCCGGTGAAGGGGCCCGGCAAGTACGTCACCGCCGGCAATGCCAGCCAGCTCTCGGACGGCGCCGCCGCCGTGGTGCTGATGGAAGCCAAGGACGCGGAGAAGCGCGGCCTCAAGCCGCTCGGCCGCTTCGTCGCGTGGGCGACCGCCGGCTGCGAGCCCGACGAGATGGGCATCGGACCGGTGTTCGCGATTCCGAAGCTGCTCAAGCGCACCGGCCTCAAGATCGACGACATCGATCTGTGGGAGCTCAACGAAGCCTTCGCCAGCCAGTGCCTGTATTGCCGCGACAAGCTCGGCATCGATCCCGCCAAGTACAACGTCAACGGCGGCTCGATCGCGATCGGCCATCCCTTCGGCATGACCGGCGCCCGTCTCACCGGCCACCTGCTGCAGGAAGGCGCCCGCCGCAAGGCGAAGTGGGGCGTGGTGACGATGTGCATCGGCGGCGGCCAGGGCGGCGCCGGCCTGTTCGAGATCTATCACTGAGACCACGCGAGCGGTCCGAATGCAGAAGGGCACGGCGCGAGCCGTGCCCTTCGTCGTTTCGCGCGCAGCGAAGCAATCAGGAATCGCTTCGCGGCACAGCCTGGATTGCTAGGCCTTCGCCAGCACCGGCGCGAACACCACCTCGATCAGCGTGCCGTGGCCTGCGTTCTTGATGTTGAAGCGGGCGCGGTTGGCTTCGACCAGCGCCTTGGTCAGCGACAGGCTCAGCGCCGAGCTGTCGGCGGCGTCGCCGGGCGGCGGTGTGCGGAACGGCTCCATCGCGGCGGCGACCTCGCGCTCGCTGAGGCCGTGGCCGGTGTCGCGGATGCGCAGCGCGATCTCGCCGCGGTCGGTCAGCGCGGTCGAGACGATGACCTGGCCGCCCGCGCTGGCGAGCCGGATCGAGTTCGAGATCAGGTTCATGGTGATCTGCCGCATCGCGCGCGCATCCGCGCTCACCTGCGGCAGCGCATGCGCGAGCGAGGTGCGGATGATGATGCGCTCGCGGTTGGCCTGCGGCTGCATCACGGTGACGCAAGCCTCGACCAGATCGTTGAGATTGAGGTCGGCGAAGTTCAGGTCGAGCTGGCCGGTCTCGATCCGCGACAGCTCCAGCAGGTCGTCGATGATGGCGATGACGCGCTCGCCGGAGGCGCGGATGTCCTTCATGTATTCGCCGTAGCGCTCGTTGCCGAGCGTGCCGAAGCGCTCCGAGATCATCACCTCGGCGAAGCCGATGATGGCGTTGAGCGGCGTGCGGATCTCGTGGCTGATCCGCGCCAGCATGTCGGCCTTGGCATTCGCCGCGCCGTCGACGAGGCGGCGGGCCTGCGTCAGCTCGCTCTCGCCCTTCTTGGCCTGCGAGAGGTCGCGGAACACCGCGAAGAAGTTCGGCCCGTCCGGGCGCGTCCGGCCCATGATCATCGCGAGCGGAATGGCGCCGCCCTTCTTCTCGCGGCCCAGCACCTCGCGGCCGTGGTCGAGCAGGCTCGCAATGTCCTGGCTCTTCAGGCTTTGCAGATAATCGGCGACGACCTGCTGGCTCTCCGGCGCGAACAGCGTCATCAGGTTCTGCTGCAGCAGCGCCTCGCCGTCGTAGCCGAACAGCGCCTCGGCGCTGCGGTTGCAGGCGTGGATGTTGCCTTCGGCATCGAACATCACGATGCCCTCGGCCGTGGTGTCGAGGATGGCGGCGAGATCCTCGGCCTCGGCTTCGCCGGCTGCGGGCTCGGCGATCTCTGCGACGATGGACTCGGCAACGACGGCCTCGGTGACGACGCTCTCCGCGACGATCGGCGTCGGCTGCGGCAGCGCGCAGATCAGCGCATGCGCGCTCTCGCCGTCCCAGTCGATCGCATGCAGATGCGCGTCCGTCGTCGCCAGCGGCGCTTCGCCGGTCGCGACCGTCGCGCTGATCGTCACCGGCGTGCCGGCTTGCGAGGTGCTGCTGGCGGACGACACGCCCGGCTCGACATAGAGCGCATCGAGCCCGCCGGCATTCTCCAGCGCGCTGACGCTGGCATAGCCCATGCGCGCGAGGAAGGCCGGGTTGGCGTAGAGCAGGCGGTCGAGCCGATAGATCAGGATGCCTGATGGCAACAGGTCGAGCAGCGTGCGGTCGCGCGTGCTGGTGCCGCGCGGCGGCGGTGCCGGCTCGCTCAGCCATTCGGCGGCGGCCTGCGGCGCCTCCGGCTCCGGTGCCGCTGGCTCGGCTGCGATCTCCGCCGCCGGCTCGGATGCGTCGGCTGCGATCGTCTCGCGCTCGCGTTCGAGCCGCTCGGACAATTGCCGCGCGAGCTCGTTGAACGCGCTGTTCTCGACCGGCGTCAGCGTCGGGGCGCGCGTATCGCCGGGAGGGCGGAACGGCACGACATTGGGAGGCGTTTCCACGTGCGTGTCCAGATCGGTTGGGTGTGAAGTCGCGTCGCTTGTGGGCTCTGGCAGTTCAGGCTTTGGCAGTTCAGGCTCTGGTGCTTCAGTCTCTGGTGCTTCAGGCCCGGATGTCGGCTCGGGCTCGGCCGGCTTGATCGGCGGAGGCGCCGCCGCCGCTTCGGGCTTCATGTGAGGCTCGGCTTCGGTCTCGGTCTCGGTCGCGGGCCCGGCGACATCGGCGGAGAGGCCATGTTGCGTCGGCGCCGCGGCGAGCCGCTCGAAACGGCGAAGCGCCTCGAGCCGGTTGAGCGCATCGAGATCGCGGCAGACGCCAAAGCCCCTGAAGCCGGCGAAGTTGCGCATCTCGTCGTAGACCGGCAGGCCCGCGAGCTCGACCGGCAGGCGCTCGCCGCCGTCGGCCGGCCAGCTCACCGTGATGCCGGCCCAGGTGTCCTGGCTTTGCAGCGCCTGTGCGACGCGCCCGTCGGGATCGAGCGCGAAGTCGGCCGCGATCTCGCGCCAGGGCCGGCCGAAGCCGGCGGCCGTGCGCGGGCCGATCAGGCCGATGAATTCGTCGGAGAGAAGCACAAAGCGGCCCTCCGCATCCATCTGCCAGAGGAAGCGCAGCGGATGCTGACGCGGTGCGGGCGGCTCTTGCTGGCCCGAAGACGGCTTGCCCGAGGAAGGCTCGACCATGCCGCCGGTGATCGACTCGCCCTGCGGCGACACGATGGCCGCGCTGCGGTTTTCAACCGGAGTGTTTTCGGTCGAAGTGCTTTCGATCGGAATGTTTTCAACCGGGGCCTCGGGCGCGGCGGATGCGACAGGCGCTGCCGCCTCGCTGTCCGGCTGCGCGTGCGCGATCGTCTCCGCCGGCGCCGCTATGTCCTCCGGCTCGGCGAAGGCGTCGAACAGTGCGATGTCCGACGGCGCCTCGGCGGACGGAGCAGGCGGGGGCTCCGGCGCAGCGGCGGAGGGCGCGGCCGGCGCAATCTCGTGCGAGGGCTGGGCCGGCTGGCTGTGCGCGACGTCCGGTGCCGCCGCGGGCGCGGCATCGCGCGCCGCGGCCGGGTTGGCGGCCGGCTCGATCAGCGCGACCAGGCCGATATCGGCGCCTCGGCCGACCCGCTGCAGCACCATCTGGCCGATGCCGATCTGCGTCGCGGCGCGGCCTTCGCGCAGCGCGTCGCTGCGGGCCCGTTCGAGGCCGGCCTCGAACAGGTCGCGGAAGCCGAGCAGGGTGCGGGCGGCCTCG
This sequence comes from Bradyrhizobium sp. in8p8, assembly GCF_000426845.1. Classification (GTDB taxonomy): domain Bacteria; phylum Pseudomonadota; class Alphaproteobacteria; order Rhizobiales; family Xanthobacteraceae; genus Bradyrhizobium; species Bradyrhizobium japonicum_C. The sequence continues at coordinate 311,591 of NZ_AUGD01000008.1, forward strand.
CTCGCGCCGACGAACAATCCGTCCGGCGCGAACGCCGCCATCGGCACCTTGGCGCCCGCGACCAGCCGATGCAGCCGCTCGACCAGCGGCATGGTGCGCAGCGCCGGGTCTATCGCGGTGACGAGCACGGCGTGACTGCCGTCGGCGAAATCGAGCCGGGCGCAGGCGCAGGTCATCAGCGTGCCGAGCCGGGCGCCGAAGCCACGCAGCCGTTCGAGCCGCACGCTCCCGCCTGCCGGCAGCTGGCGCGCGAGACGGGCGATCTGGCGGCGATGGCTGTCGGCGGGGCCGAACACCCTGTCGGCGAGGGCGGCGCTGTTGGCCGCGCCGAACAGTTTTGCGCCGACCGGATTGGCCCACAGCACGCGCGCGCCGTCGGTCGACCACAGCCAGGTGGCCAGCGGTGAGGTCGCATGCACGGCCAGCCGCGGATCGCCCACACCTCGCAACTGGAAATCCGAACGAATCATCGGGCCGGCTTGTCACTCGCGCATGCTGTGGCGGCTGCCGGAATGACAGCCTTAAGAAAGAGTTAGTATCGCCCGCGGCTGCGGGCAGGTCCACGGCCGCCGGGCCCGAAAACGCCCCCCAAGCGCCGATAACCTTAATGGTGCCAGGCCCGCAAGCCGCAGCGATGCGGCATCCAAGGGATTCGCGGGGCCGGCTCCGCCGTCATTCCGGCGCGCGCGCGGCGCGAACCCGGAAATCCATCCATCCTCTTGCTCTGCGGCCGATGGATTCTCAGGTGCGCAATTGCGCACCATGGCTCCGTCGCTTCGCTCCGGCCTCGGAATGAGGGCGATGGAGCATGTCCCGCGCCGCCCTCAACCCCCGGTCCCCCCATACCGGAACCTCACCCTTACCTAGATTAAATTTCCGCAACGCACCCGTCTGCCGCGTTGCAATGCACAATGTTGACATGATAGGCAGCCATAGTGCTGGGCGCTGGGCGAGCCATCTCATTCGTTTCGCGTTTCCAGTCTTTCGTACCCGCTGAATGCGAGGGCCCACGGTCGGGGCCGGCGGGCGCGCCAGAAGGCTCACTCCATTTTTCAATTAGCGTGAGGGACCAACATGACAGGTGCGACTGATCCGTTTTCTGCCTCGATCATCCCGTTCGAGGTTCCCGAGCAGATGCGTGCGTTCGCCGAAAAGGGCGTGTCGCAGGCCCGCGAGAACTACGCCAAGTTCAAGGACGCCGCCGAAACCCACAACGGCACCGTCGAGGCCGTGTTCACCTGCGCGTCCAGGGGCGCGAGCGAATACACCGCCAAGCTGGTCGAGTTCATGAAGGCCAATTCCAGCGCCCAGCTCGACTTCGCCCAGCAGCTGTTCGGCGCCAAGTCGCCGACCGAAGCGATGGAGCTGTGGACCGGCCACGCCCGCAAGCAGCTCGAGACCTACCAGTCCCAGGCCAAGGAGCTGGCCGAGCTCACCCAGCGCGTCGCCGCCGAGACGGCCGAGCCGATCAAGGCCAGCGCCTCCAAGTATTATCCGCCCGCCGCCTGAGCGCCGGGGCCGGTTTGAACGGCATGATCCGGAAAAGTGTGTAGCGGTTTTCCGATCAGATCATGCCAAACAATGGAAACCCGGGCCGAAACGCCCGGGTTTTCTTTTTGAAATGGTGCACTCGACCGCGCCCGGCGCTCCGTCTCCCAAAGGGAGAGGTCGGATCGCCCCCCGGCGATGCGAAGCATCGTCCGGCGCGATCCGGGTGAGGGGATCCGCTCTCGCGTTGGACCGCGCTCCGCCCCGCATGCGCGCGCCGAGCGACCCGACCTCTTCCCGCCGGGGAGAGGTGAACGACGCCCCGCCGATCCACTCGTTTTCTCGCAGCAGTGACGGGCAAATATCGGGTTTTGCGGCCTTGCCAAAAACCCCCGTTGCACCTAGTTTCCGCCCCGTCCAGCCCCCTCGGCACCGGCCCTCTGAAGGGCGTCCTGAGGCGCGGCTCGCCAGGATGCAGTTGTAGCTCAGTTGGTTAGAGCGCCTGTCTGTGGAACAGGAGGTCGGTGGTTCGAGCCCACCCAACTGTACCAGCGATTTCCAGTATTCGATGGGATATTGCCCAGATGAGTTGCGAGGCTCAATCACGCTGAGAGCCATCATCTCGAATTTGTAGTCTCGGTTTCAAGAGGATCCAGCAGGTCTGCTTCTTGCTCATCGATCGGGTACTTGGCGAGCATAAATCGTTGCTTCAGCGCGAGATCAGCAAGGACCCATCTATACTCAGGGGCTAAATCTAAGAAGAGCGCTCGGGCCCAGTCCGCCTTTTGGACTATGAATACGCTCGCTTGGAAGTCGCATCGCGCCCATAAATAGTCTAGAAACGCACTCTTCAGTTTTGACAACGACTCATGTTGTCTACGTTCGCATTGGGCTTCGATGTGAACGAACGCTCGATCGATCTCCGCGACCGTGCGCGCGACCGCATCGTCAACTGTTTCATTCTCCTTTATGGCTGCGAATTGTGGAGCTATCAAAAGGTCGTAGTACTGTTTCTCGAACTGGTCCGTTTCGCGACCTTCAAAGCCGAAGTCCTCAATCAACTGATTGAAAACCCCGCGCAGGGTTGGGTGCCCCTGCATGCTACCTGTCAGTTCGAGTGCATTCTTGTGGCCCATCAAGGTGAACAAGCCCTCGGGATGAAAGGCTGCGAGCCCTGATCACTGCGAGCATGTCTTCGCGCTGTCCCATGTTACCCTCCCTGCAACACGTATCCGGCCAGTCTAACCACCTTTGCGTGCAAAGGCAAAATGATCGAGTGGCGCCGGCGCCCCGAAGCGGGATCGTTCGTTTTCGTTCCCCGGTTCTGGAAGAAAACGGCGGGACGCACCGCGAACCTTTTCATGATCCCAGGTGTTTCTAGCTGAGGCAGGACTGACAACGCTGAGGGAGCTGAACTGTGAACGGTATTATCTATATCATCGGGCTTGTCGTCGTGATCGCCGCGGTGCTCTCGTTCCTGGGTCTGCGCTGATTGCTGATTGGGCGCGGCGAGGCCGTGAGGCGTCGCCGCCTAAGCCTTCGACGCCGCACCGCGTCACCACCCACACCACCACGGGCAACGTCACCGCCGCCAGTGTTGCAGCACCACGCGCCTGACACACCGATAGGCGGCAGGTCGAGCAGTCTTGCGAACTCGAACCCGACCCGCACCTCCGGCAGCTTCAGCGCGCACATCGCCAAGATGCTCAGCTCGCACTTCGCCGCGAAGCGGGGCAGGTTGATGCCCAGCGATCGGTGCGGCTCGAAGCGGGGCCTATCCGCAACGTTGCTCAAAGCCGGCTTTGTCCGCCGCCACCGTAGCTCCTCCGTTCGCAATGCGCTATCGGTAGCGAGCCAATGACGTTTGATGGACAAGCAAGCAGGCGGAAGAGATCGTGGGTTTTTTCGAGCGTCTCAAGACAGCCGCGTCCGCTGAGTGGCGGGCCTACACCGAGCATCCCTTCACGAATGGATTGGCGGACGGCTCGCTCCCGGAAGCTGCGTTTCGTCACTACCTCGTTCAGGACTATCTGTTCCTCATCGAGTTTGCTCGCGCCTACGCGCTCGCGGTCTACAAGTCCCCCAGGCTTGCCGACATGCGTGAAGCAGCTAGCGGCCTCTCGGCCATCCTTGATGTCGAGATGAACCTGCATGTGAAGCTCTGTGCCGAATGGGGCCTGTCCCCGAGCGACCTTGAACAGGCCCCTCCGGCGGCCGAGATGCTGGCCTATACGCGCTACGTGCTGGATGCGGGAATGCGCGGCGATCTGCTGGCGCTCAAGGTCGCGCTTGCGCCTTGCGTGATCGGGTACGCGGAGATCGCGACGCGGCTCGCCTCGCACCCCGCTGCCGACGCGCTGAGCAACGGCTATCGCGTCTGGATCGCCGAATATGCCGGCGCGCCGTACCAGGAGGTCGCTGCCAGGGCGCGGGCGCATATGGAGCATCTCGCCGATCTCTACGCCACGCCGGCCCGCGAGGCCGAGCTGATTGCGATCTTCAAGGAAGCCACCCGTCTCGAGGCAGACTTCTGGGAGATGGCCTGGCGCGCGGGCCAGGCTGTCGCATAGCGGTGTCGGCAATCGGCACGCCCCCTACCTCACCCCCGTCACCACCCACACCACCACCGGCAATGTCACCGCCGCCAGCAGCGTCCCGAGCGCCACCGCGCCCGACACCGGATTTACCAGCCGCTGATACTGCACGGCAAAAATGTACGCATTCGCGCCGGTCGGCATCGCCGCGAACAGCACGATGACGCCGGCGGCGATCGGCGGCAGGTCGAGCAGTCTGGCCAGCACGAACGCCGCCACCGGCATGGCCGCCAGCTTCAGCGCGCACATCACCAGAATGCTCGGCTTCTCGCCCTTCACCTCGAAGCGGAACAGGTTGATGCCGAGCGCGATCAGCGCCGTCGGCGCGCCCGCCTGCGCCAGCAGCTCGATGGTGCGGTCGACGACCGGGGTGAGGCCGAGGCCGGTGAAGCGCCAGATCACGCCGAAGCCGATCGCCAGCATCAAGGGGTTGCGCGCGAGGTCTGCGATCACGGGCCAGACGATCGCGAGCGGCGAGCCCGCCTGCCTGCGGCTGACGAACTCCATCTGCAGCGTGCCGCACAGCCAGAGCAGCGGCGTGTTCACCGACAGGATCAGCGCCATCGGGCCCGCCGCCTCGTTGCCGAGCGCGGAGAGCACGAGCGGAATGCCGAGCATCACGATGTTGCCGTAGACCGAGCCGATCGCGCACACGACGCCGTCCTCGCTGCCGCCGCGCTGGCGGCGCAGCAGCGCCGAGACCGCCATCGCCGCGATCCAGGTGATGGCGAGCGCGCCGTAATAGGCGCCCCACATCCGGTAAGGACTGACATCGGGGAATTCCGAGACGACGATGGTGCGGAACAGAAGCGCAGGGATCGCGATGCTGAAGGCGAATTCGCTGATGCCCTTGTGCGCGCTCTCCGAGACGAAGCGAAACAGCACCGAGGCATAGCCGGCCGCGATCAGCGCGAACACCGGCGCGACGATCAGCAAGGTGGCCATGCGCGCTCAAGACCCCAGCGCGATGATCCGTCGCGCCATCCGCACATTGGCATAGTCGATCATCTTGCCGTCGAGCGTCACCGCGCCCTGGCCGTTCGCCTCCGCGCTCTCCATCGCCTCGACCACCCGCCGCGCCTGGGCCAGCTCCTCGGCCGACGGCGTGAACGCGCGCAGCGTCGGCGCGATCTGGTCGGGGTGGATCACCTGCTTGCCGTCGAAGCCCATCGCAGCGGCCTTCTGCGCGCTGGCCTCGGTCAGCCTGGTATCGCGGAACGCGCCGCAGGGGCCGTCGATGGCGCGCAGGCCGAAGGCGCGCGCGGCCACCAAGAGGCGCATCATGGGATAGGCGAACAGGTCGAGCGGCGCGGAGGCGTAGCCGCTTTGCGCCGACCCGACGTGGCGATAGCCGTCCGGCGAGATGCCGACGTCGGAGGTGCGGGCGCCGAGCGAGGCCGCGAAGTCGCCGACGCCGAGATGCAGTGACGCCACGCTCGAGTGCGCGGCGGCGAGCGCGTCGACATTGACGAGGCCGAGCGCGGTCTCGATCAGCAATTCCAGCGCGACGGGTTCGGCGCGATCCGGCGCCGCCGCGCGCAACTGGCCGGCGATGGCGGCGATGTCGCCGGCGCGCTCCGCCTTCGGCACGATCACCGCATCCAGCCGCGGCAGCGCCGCCAGCGCGCGGATCTCGTTTGCGATGAACGGGCTGTCGACCACGTTGAGCCTGACCGTAACGTGCTTGCTGCCCCAGTCGAGCGAGGACAGCGCGCCGGCGGCTTCCGCAAGCGCAGCGCCCTTCTCGGCGGGCGGCACGGCATCCTCGAGATCCATGAACACCGCATCCGCGCTTGACGCCGCCGCCTTGGCGACGAGGCGGGCGCGATGGGCGGGAACAGCCAGATAGGCCCGGCTCGGCCGCAGCACAGCCACCGTCACGTCTCCCTGGCCAGGCCGAGTTCAGCGAGGATGGCCGCGTTGTGCTCGCCGACATCGGGCACCGGGTCCATCCGCGGCGTCACGCCGGGAAGGGTGAGCGCGGGCAGGAAGCTCATCAGGGGGCCGTTGGGAGAGCCGACGCTTCTCACGCGCCCGCGCGCGTGCAACTGCTCGTGCTTCAGGAAGGCCTCGACCGAGTTGAGATGCGCATTCGCGATCGCGGCTTCGTCCAGCAGCCGCAGCACCTCTTCGCTCGTCATCGACGCGAAGCGCTGCTCGATATGCGCCTGCAATTCGTCGCGGTTCTGCATGCGCAGCGGATTGATGCGGAAGCGCGGGTCGTCGGCAAGTGCGGCATCGCCAAGCACGATGCGGCACAACGAGCGCCATTCCCGGTCGTTCTGGATGCCGAAGAAGATGGTGTTGCCGTCGCCGACGCGGAACGGGCCGTAGGGCGCGATCGTCGCATGCTTCGCCCCGGTGCGCGGCAGCGGCCGGCCGGTGCTCTCGGTGTAGAACGCGGGATAGCTCATCCAGTCCGTGATGGAATCGAACAGCGAGGCCTGGAAGGCGGTGCCCTTGCCGGTGCGCTCGCGGCGGAAGAGCGCCATCAGCACGCCGTTGAGGATGTACATGCCGGTGGCGATGTCGACCACGGAGAGCCCGACCTTCGCAGGCTCCGCCTCGGTGCCGTTGATGGCGAGCACGCCGGCCTCGCACTGCACCAGCAGGTCATAGGCCTTCTTGTCGCTGTAGGGACCGCCGGTGCCATAGCCCGAGACGTCGCAGGCGATCAGGCGCGGATGCCTGCGCAGCAGCGATGCCGCATCGAGGCCGAGCCGCTCCGCCGCTCCCGGCGCAAGGTTCTGGATGAACACGTCGGCCCGCGGCAGCAGGGCGTCGAGGACCTTGCGCCCCTCGGGGCTCTTGATGTCGATGGCGAGGCTTTCCTTGGAGCGGTTGGTCCAGACGAACTGGCTCGACATGCCGTTCATCACGTGATCGTAGTCGCGGCAGAAGTCGCCGCTGCCGGGCCGCTCGATCTTGATCACCCGCGCGCCCCAATCCGCCAGGTGCCGGCTGGCCAGCGGCGCCGCGATCGCCTGCTCCAGCGACACCACCGTCACGCCCGCGAGCGGCAGCTCCGCCTCATTCCCATCCATGCGATCGCCTCCATGCCCGCTCAGCTTTTGACCCAGCGCAGGAGAACGAGCCGACCACCCACGCGATTTTTGATGGTGCCATCATGCCCCTGTTTTGCCCGACAAGTCAAATTCGGCTTCGAAAAATCCTAAGAATGGGGAGGGCGAGCGTTTGCAGCCATTTGGCTACTGTGCATGGGGTTGTTTTCGCATTCTGTGCGGGAGGGGCCAGGAACCCTGAACGCCAGTCCACCGCCCCTGTTGCCGAGACCGCACAGCTCCGACCTTTCGCATGCCCCCTCGGTTGCCAACGAACCGTCGTTCACCCACTATTCCCGCCTGTTCGACATGTGGGGGAATCAATGCCGGCGTTTCGCTTCAAGACCTCCTTGGCCGTCGCAAGCTTCTCGCTTGCCCTGGCCGTCCTGGCCCTGCCGCGCGCCGGCTTCGCCTACACCCAGGAGGAGCAGCAGGCCTGCACGCCGGATGCGATGCGGCTGTGCAACGAGTTCATTCCGAACGTCGATGCCATCACCGCCTGCATGATCAAGAAGAAGGCGCAGCTGTCGCCGCAATGCCGGGTGTTCTTCCGCCCGGGCCCCGAGCCGCGCCAGCTCCGCGCCGGCAAGCCGACCCAGATCGCGCCCAAGGCCGCGAAGAAGAGCGCCAAGCCGGCGCCGAAGAAGAAAGCCAGCCAGGGCTGAGCGCGAGGCAAGGAGGCGCGCAAGCGCCGGCTCGAAGACGTGGCGTGCGCCCAGCTGCCGCAGCGTGCATGTGTTCGCCCCCGCGTGGGGAGCTGCATAAGCTCCGCGACAGCTTCCGGACTCTGTTTGTTCTCGCAACGGCGCGCAGACCTGCGGCAATTACGGGCGCGCGCCTGACGGAAAAGAGTCGCCCGCAGGTTTGCGCGGTTAGGTTGCGCTCCGACTTGGCCCGTCTCTGCTCAAAAAACGCACGATTGCTTGCGCGTGAAGCGCTTCGTTGCCGTTCGTGTGTGACGTCACACTGGTTAGTGTGACTCAAAAGCCAGTGCGCATTGTTATTTCATGGCCTGAGCGCAGCTCGCGATAAATTTATCTTTCACGAATCAGCGCGCTGATTCATTTTCGCGGCCTGGGGTCAATCTGGAGGCCGAAGGTATGAACGTTATTGTTTTTGCATCGCGTAAGGGCGGCTCGGGCAAGAGTACCCTGGCTGCACATCTTGCCGCGCAGATCAAGGCAAGCAAGCAGGTCATGCTCGTGGATGCCGATCCGCAGGGCTCGCTCACGCTGTGGCACAAGCTGCGTGGCACCAACGAGCCGCCGATCAAGGCTGCCGTGAACTCCGTCAGCGGCATCGTCTCCGCTGCCAAGCGCGACGGTTTCGAATGGGTGTTGATCGACACGCCGCCGAACCTGTCGGCCGTCGTCGACGACGCGATCCGCAATGCCACGATGGTGATCATTCCGGCGCGTCCCGGCGTGTTCGACGTCAACGCGGTGCAGGAAACCATCCAGATGTGCCGCGCCGCGCGCAAACCCTACGCGGTCGTGCTCAACGGAGCTCCGGCCAAGCGTGACGACGCCGAAAGCCCGATCGTCACCATCGCCCGCGAGGCGCTGGCGAAATTCCGTGCGCCGGTGTGGGGCGGCCAGATCACCAATCGTTCCGACCTGCTGATGGCGCTGAGCCACGGCGAAGGCGCGCGCGAGTATCAGGCCGAGAGCCGTGCGGCCCAGGAGATTGCAAGGCTGTGGGCGGCGATCGAGCGTTCGGTGAAGGCTATTCGCGGCACGGCGTCGGCTTCCGGCGCAATGCACAAGCAGGCTGCTTAAGTTTCATTGTTCATTTCCCCGGACGAGAAACGCGCGGACGAGCCGCGCGTTTTGCGTTTCTGCTGACACGTCATCGCCGGGACGGCGCGCAGGCGCCAGCGCATCGCTGGGGATTTGATGGCGCTACGCCACCATCAGCATGTAGAACACGATGACCGGCGACAACGTGAGGATCACCGACCAGATGCCGGTGGCCCAGAGAATGTCCTCGGTGGTGAAGCCCTGCTGTCCGGCGTCGTAATGCGACGCCATTTCATTCTGACTATTCACAAACGCCTCCGCGATTTCTTCGCTTATGGACGTCCGTGTTAGCCTCGATGTTTTAAAATTCCGGATCGCCGATCGCAGCGCATTTGGAGACAGCCGCTACCACGGGTTAACTATTCCGGCGGGCTTCAGCCGACTTGCCAGACTCGAAACAGCAGCACCGGGATCAGGCCGAGCATCACCGCCCAGAACCCGAACGACGACACCACCAGAATTCCCTGCAGGAGATCGGCCGGCGCGAATTGCCGCGCAGCCGTAGGCTGGATGCGATGCCTCATGGTCATTCCCCCTTTGGAAGGCTCTCTTCAAAACGATAGGGGCGATCACGTAAACGAGACGTGGATGCGCCATGCGGTGGACGCGGACGCCGTTGGGGTGCGGTTAACCACGCGGCACGCTGCGCCGTCTCTCCCCACCGTCATTCCGGGCTCGCGGCTTCGTCGCGCCCCGGAATGACATGCGAGCGGCGTGAGACAACCGCTTTACGCCGCGACCTTCGTCCGCCGCTCGATCTCGCGGTCGATCGACGCCGCGAGCTCGCTGCTCACCTCCACCATCGGCAGGCGCACTTCGGGGCTGTCGATCAGGCCGCATCGCCACAGCCAGTACTTTGCCGGGGCAGGGCTCGGCTCGGCGAACAACAGCCGCGTCAGCTCGGCGACCTCCTGCCAGCGCGCCTGCGCGGCGTCATGGTCGCCGCGCTTCAGCTCGGCATCGATGGACGCGAACGTCGCGGTCTCGACATGCGCCGAGAGCACGATGCCGCCGTCGGCGCCGTCACAGAGCGCCTCGAAATAATTCGCGTCCTCGCCGGTGAGGACGCGGAAATCCTTCGGCCGGTCGCGCAGAAGCGCGATCGATTGCTCGCGGCTCGCGCCGCAATCCTTCAGCCCGACGATGTTCCTGTGCTCGGCCAGCCGCAGCAGCGTCTGGTTGGTGATGCTGACCGCGCAGCGATATGGGATGTTGTAGAGCGCGATCGGCCAGGCGGCGTGATCGGCGAGCGCCTCGAAATGCGCAAGCAGCCCGCGCTGCGACGGCCGCACATAATAGGGGCTTGCGATCAGGTAGCCGTCGATCGGCCAGTCCGCGGTCTCGTCGAGGCGCTCTTTCAGCCGCGAAGTATCCGCCCCCGACAGCCCGAGGCAGACCGGCAAGGTGCGGCCGCTTGCCGCCATCTCCTCGCGCACGGTGGCGACTAGACGTTCGAACTCGGCCTCGCGAAGTGTCATGCCCTCGCCGGAGGTCGCGCCGAGGATGAAGCCGTCGACCGCCTGCGCGCTGTAGTGCCGCGTCAGCCGCCGCAGCGATCTTTCGTCGAGCGCGCCGCCCTGAAACGGCGTCACCAGCGGCAGCCAAAGCCCGTGCAAATGATCTTCAAGACCGGTCATGTTCCATCTCCTTCTCGGGAAAAATGCCTGAGACGGAGGGCACATGAAAAAACCCCGTCCAGGCGGCGGGGTTTTCGGGATTGCAGCGACGACGAAGTCAGCCTAGTGCGCGCAACATTCCGAGGTCCCCGAATGGGGGCCTTTTTTCGAAACGGATGCGCACGACTTCGTGATCATGTCCAGATGATGCTGGGTATGCGTGGAACTGTCAATACACGCGGAGGGCGAAGCGACACTTTGACGAAAAAAAGCCGGACCCGAAGGCCCGGCTTAGGTATTGGCCACGTGAGGCCGACACAATCACCTTCCAAGAGGGATTACTGAACTCCCGCGCCACTGGAGGAGGGGGACAAATGCGCGACGCGAAGGCTCAGCGTGTAAACATTATGGGCTTGCCGAGTGCCCTGCAGCAACAGCCGAGGCCGCATGTCAGTCATGCGGAAATCACGACGGCCAGCGCTGTGCCTTGCTCACCACGAAATCGCGGAACACCTGCACGCGTGCGACCGTCTTCAATTCCTCGGGATAGACAAAGTAGGTGTCGAGCTGGATCGAATCCGACTCGCCGAACAGCTGCACGAGTTTGCTCTGTTCCTCGACCAGATAGTCCGGCAGCGCGGCGATGCCGAGGCCCTGCTGACACGCGCGCACGAGACCGAGGATGTTGTTCACCCTGAAATAGGCCTCGCGCGGACCCGAGCCATTGCGGCCCGCTTCAACCAGCCAGTTGCGGTTCTGCAGATGCGGCGCGAAGTTGCCGTCGCTGAGCGTGATGATGCGATGGGAGTCGAGCTCCTCGAGCGTCCGCGGCGTGCCGAAGCGCTTGATGTATTCCGGCGAGCAATAGGCGTGGAAGCCCATCGCGAACAGCTTGCGCTGGATCAGGTCCGGCTGCGTCGGCTTGCGGGTGCGGATCGCGACGTCGGCCTCGCGCATCGACAGATCGAGCTCCTCGTCGGTGACGATCAGCGAGATGCGGATCTCGGGATAGAGCCCGGTGAACTCGCCGAGCCGCGGGATCAGCCAGTTGATGCCGACGCCAGGCGTGGTGGTGATCTTGAGGTCACCGCTCGGCCGCTCGCGGCTGTCGGTGAGTTTCGCGCGCGCCGCCTGCAACTGCATGAACACGTCGTGCGCGGTGCGGAAGAGCAGGTCGCCCTGCTCGGTGAGGATCAGGCCGCGGGCGTGGCGGTGGAACAGCGAGACCGAGAGCTCCTGCTCCAGCGCCGAGACCTGGCGCGACACCGCAGATTGCGACAGGCCGAGCTGCTCTCCCGCATGCGTGAAGCTGCCCGCCTCCGCCGCCGCGTGAAACACCTTCAGCTTGTCCCAGTCCATATCCGTAAATCCGTCGCGTGATCGAGGCATGATTCTATTCCGCTGCCGCGCGCTCGCTGGCGCGCAGGGCCAAGAAACGTTCGGCTTCGAGTGCGGCCATGCAGCCGAGGCCGGCGGCCGTCACGGCCTGGCGATAAGTCTCGTCGGCGACGTCGCCGGCGGCGAACAGGCCGGGCACCGAGGTGGCAGTCGAGTTCGGGGCGACCTCGACATAGCCCGACGGTTTGAGCTTGACCTGATCCTTGACGAGTTCGGTCGCCGGAGCGTGGCCGATGGCGATGAAGACGCCGTCGGCCTTCACGTCAGTCAGCGCGCCGGTCTTGACGTTCTTGAGCCGGACATGGGTGACTTTGTTGGGGTTCTCAGTGCCGCAGATCTCGTCGACGGCCGAGTCCCAGATCACCTTGATCTTGGGATGCTTGAACAGCCGCTCCTGCAGGATGCGCTCGGCGCGGAAATGGTCGCGACGGTGCACGATGGTGACCTGCGAGGCATGGTTGGTCAGATAAAGGGCTTCCTCGACCGCGGTGTTGCCGCCGCCCACCACGATGACTTCCTTGCCACGATAGAAGAAGCCGTCGCAGGTGGCGCAAGCCGATACGCCGCCACCCTGGAACTTCGCCTCGGACGGCAGCCCGAGCCAGCGCGCTTGCGCGCCGGTGGCGAGGATCACGGCGTCGGCGAGATAGACGTCGCCGCTGTCGCAGGTGAGGCGGAACGGTCGCTGTGCCGTCTCCAGCCTGGTAACGAGGTCGGAGACGATCCTGGTGCCGACATGGAGTGCCTGCTTCTCCATCTGCTCCATCAGCCAGGGGCCCTGGATCACGTCGGCGAAGCCTGGATAGTTCTCGACGTCGGTGGTGATGGTGAGCTGACCGCCCGTCTGGAGACCCTGGATCAGGACCGGCTCGAGCATCGCACGCGCCGCGTAGATCGCCGCCGTATAGCCGGCGGGGCCCGAGCCGATAATGACGACCTTTGCATGAACAGGAGCGGACATTTCGATGGACGCCTTTCACGGGGGATTTGCAGCGCGGACGCGGAAAGTGCCGGGAGGCCTAGCGCAGGCGCTGAAATATCAGAGCTAATCTAAGCCTTCTGGTGAGCTATGCAAGAATTGCATTCCCTCACGGCGGATTTTTCCAACACGGAACAAAAGTCGATTGTGCTGCGCGCGCAATAAAATTGCGCTTAGCGCGCGGATTGGGCTATGAGGATTTCGACAAATCCACCCGATACCTCCGCAAATGCCAGGAGTTCCAATCACGTGTCGCGGAACCTAGACGAGATCGACCTTAAAATTCTCGCCGAGATTCAGGCTGACGGTCGAATCACGAATGTCGAGCTGGCCAAGCGCGTCGGCATCTCGCCGCCGCCCTGCCTGCGCCGCGTCCGGGCGCTGGAGGAGGAGGGCTACATCCACGGCTATCGCGGCCTCCTGGACGCCCGCAAGCTGGGCTTCGACGTCACCGTGTTCGCCGCCGTGCATCTGTCCAGCCAGGCGGAAGCTGATTTGCGCGCCTTCGAGGACTTCGTCCGCGCCGAGCCCTTGGTGCGCGAATGCTGGATGCTATCGGGCGAGGTCGATTTCATCCTGAAATGTGTCGCACCCGACATGGCTACCTTCCAGGATTTCGTCACGCATCTGACAGCGGCGCCCCACGTGCGCAACGTGCGCACGTCATTGGTGCTGCACAATTCGAAGTACGAGGCGGCCGTGCCGCTGGAGGTGAAGCGACGGCGGTGATCGCGCTCCGCTCTCGTGCTCCGGACGCAGCGCAGCACGCACTGGTGTGTCGCTGAGCCGGGGCCGATCTCGCCGTGTGTACTTGCGTTGCCTCTCTGGGGCCGGCTCCGCGCAGCAACGCTACGCGTTGCAGCGTGTTCGGGACACGAAAACGTGGACGCTGATGTATCAACACCGCTCGCAGTGACGCGCGGTGAAAGCGTGCTTCGTCACATGCATCAGGCATACCGAAACAAAAAGGCCGCGCAACGCGCGGCCTTTTTCAAAATGTCAGCGCTGCGGCCAATCCTACCGCCACTCCACCTTGGTGATCTCATACGCCTTGGCACCGCCGGGCGTGTTGACCTCGACCGAGGCGCCCTTCTTCTTGCCGATCAGCGCGCGCGCGAGCGGCGAGGTGATGGAGATGCGGCCCTTCTTGGCGTCGGCCTCGACCTCGCCGACGATCTGCCACACCGTCTTCTTCTCGGTGTCCTCGTCGACCAGCGTCACGGTGGCGCCGAACTTGATGGTGTCTCCGGAAAGCTTGGAGATGTCTATGATGTCGGCGCGCGCAAGCTTGTCCTCGAGCTCGGCGATGCGGCCTTCATTATGGGACTGCTCTTCTTTCGCGGCATGATACTCCGCGTTCTCCGACAGGTCTCCGTGCGAGCGCGCCTCCGCGATATGCTCGATGATCCGCGGACGGTCCTCCGACTGACGCCTCTTCAATTCTTCCCCGAGCGCGACAAAGCCGGCCTGGGTCATCGGAACCTTTTCCATCTTTTCTCTCGTCCTTCAGCTGCGCGCCCCCAGAAAACGAAGGGCGCGACAACCTTGATTCGTCGGTGCTCCCCGGGGCTGAACACGCACCCACCGGGATCTCATGTGGGTCTGGCGCCGGAACAGAACTACCACATGGCCGGACAGTTCCTCTGGCCATTGTGGGTTCATTGCCAATTACTTAGCGGAAACTTCGCTGCCGCCAGCAATCAGGTTTCCGAAAAGTAGCTCTGCAGGGTACGAACCTCAAGGTCCCCGCCCAGATAGGCGCGGATGCCCTGCGCGGCCGCCACGGCCCCGGAAAGAGTGGTGTAATACGGCACTTTATGCAAGAGGGCCGCGCGCCGCAGCGAACGGCTGTCGGCCAGTGCCTGCGGGCCTTCGGTGGTGTTGAAGACGAGCTGGACGTCGCCATTGGTAATGGCATCGACGATGTGCGGCCGCCCTTCCAGCACCTTGTTCACCTTCTCGGTCGGGATGCCCTGGTCGGTCAGGAAGCGCTGAGTGCCCGAGGTCGCCAGCACCTTGAAGCCGAGCGAATGCAATTCGCGAACTGCCTCGGCAATGCGCGTCTTGTCGCTTTCGCGCACCGAGACGAACACCGTGCCCTTGCGCGGGACCCGCGTGCCGCCGCCGAGCTGGCTCTTGGCGAAGGCCACCGCGAACGAGCGGTCGATGCCCATGACCTCGCCGGTCGAGCGCATCTCGGGCCCAAGCACCGTGTCGACCCCGGGGAAGCGCGCGAACGGAAACACCGATTCCTTGACGCCGACGTGATTGAGCTTCGCCTTCTTCAGCTTGAAGTCGGCGAGCTTCTCGCCCGCCATGATGCGCGCGGCGATCTTGGCGACTGGCGTACCGATCACCTTGGCAACGAACGGCACGGTGCGCGAAGCGCGCGGATTGACCTCGAGCACGTAGATCTCGCCGTCTTTGATGGCGTATTGCACGTTCATCAAGCCGACGACGTCGAGGCCGAGTGCGAGCTCGCGGGTCTGCCGCTCCAGCTCCTCGATCATGTCAGGCTCGAGCGAGTGCGGCGGCAGCGAGCAGGCGCTGTCGCCGGAATGGATGCCGGCTTCCTCGATGTGCTCCATGATGCCGACGATGAAGGTATCCTTGCCGTCGCAGAGGCAGTCGACGTCGATCTCGGTCGCGTCTGACAGATAACGGTCGAACAGCAGCGGGTTCTTGCCAAGCACGGTGTTGATCTGCCCCGTCTTGTCGTTCGGATAGCGCGCCTTGACGTCGGCCGGCACCAGCTCCGGCAGCGTGCCGAGCAGATAGTCGTTGAGCTGGTTCTCCTCGCGGATGATCTGCATGGCGCGGCCGCCGAGCACGTAGGATGGGCGCACCACCAGCGGCAGGCCGAGATCGGCTGAAACCAGCCGTGCCTGTTCGACCGAATAAGCAATGCCGTTCTTCGGCTGCTTGAGGCGGAGCTTGTCGAGCACGCGCTTGAATCGGTCGCGGTCCTCGGCAAGATCGATGGCATCCGGCGATGTGCCGAGGATCGGCACTTCAGCGGCTTCCAGCGCGCGTGCCAGCTTCAGCGGCGTCTGGCCGCCAAACTGCACGATCACGCCGTGCAGCGTGCCCTTGCTGCGCTCCTTGGCGATGATCTCCAGCACGTCCTCAGCGGTGAGCGGCTCGAAATAGAGCCGGTCGGCGGTGTCGTAGTCGGTCGACACCGTCTCCGGATTGCAGTTCACCATGATCGATTCGTAGCCCGCGTCGTGCAGTGCAAAGCAGGCGTGACAGCAGCAATAGTCGAACTCGATGCCCTGGCCGATGCGGTTCGGTCCGCCGCCGAGAATGATGACCTTCTTCTTGTCCGACGGGGTGCTTTCGTCCGCCAGCGCACCCGCGAACGGCGCTTCGTAAGTCGAATACATGTAGGCGGTCGGCGAGGCGAACTCGGCCGCGCAGGTGTCGATGCGCTTGTAGACCGGGCGAACGCCGAGCGCGTGGCGCTTCGCCGTCACCTCGGCTTCCGTGGTCTCGGCGAGCACTGCGAGTCGCGCGTCGGAAAAACCCATGGCCTTGAGCGTGCGCATCCCGAAGGCGTTGTTGGGCAGGCCCTTCTTCCTGACCTTCTCCTCCATGTCCACGATGCCGCGCATCTCGCCGAGGAACCACGGATCGATCTTGCAGGACTTGAAGATGTCCTCGTTCGACCAGCCGAGCCGCATGGCCTGGGCGACCTGGAGAATGCGGTTCGGCGTCGGCGTGCCGAGCGCGGCGCGGATCGCGTTCTTGTCGTCGTCGCGACCGAGGCCCTCGATCTCGATCTCGTCGAGGCCGGTCAATCCGGTTTCGAGCCCGCGCAGCGCCTTCTGCAGGCTCTCCTGGAAGGTACGGCCGATCGCCATGACTTCGCCGACCGACTTCATCGACGTGGTCAGCGTGGTCGAGGCGCCCGGGAATTTCTCGAAGGCAAAACGCGGCACCTTGGTGACGACGTAGTCGATGGTCGGCTCGAACGAGGCAGGCGTGGCGCCGCCCGTGATGTCGTTGGCGATCTCGTCCAGGGTGTAGCCGACGGCGAGCTTGGCGGCGACCTTGGCGATCGGAAAGCCGGTGGCCTTCGAGGCCAGCGCCGAGGAGCGCGACACGCGCGGATTCATCTCGATGACGACCATGCGGCCGTCCTCGGGATTGACGCCGAACTGCACGTTGGAGCCGCCGGTCTCGACGCCGATCTCGCGCAACACCGCCAGCGAGGCGTCGCGCATGATCTGGTATTCCTTGTCCGTCAGCGTCAGCGCCGGCGCCACCGTGATGGAATCGCCCGTGTGCACGCCCATCGGGTCGAGGTTCTCGATTGAACAGACGATGATGCAATTGTCGTTCTTGTCGCGCACCACCTCCATCTCGTACTCTTTCCAGCCGAGCACGGATTCTTCGATCAGCACTTCGTTGGTGGGAGATGCATCGAGCCCGCGCTCGATGATGTCGAGGAATTCCTCCTTGTTGTAGGCGATGCCGCCGCCGGTGCCGCCCATCGTGAAGGAGGGGCGGATGATCGCGGGCAGGCCGATCTCGGACAGCGCCATCATCGCCTGTCCGAGTGCATATTCCTGGTAGCGTTTGCGGCGCTCGCTCTCGCCCAGCACCCATTGCCGGTCGAGCTCTTCGAGCTCGGCGCCCGAAGCTTTTGCGCGCGCGGCCTGATACTTGTCGCGGAACGACTTCTTCAGCTCGGAGGCATTGGCGAGCCGCGATTTCGGCGTCTCGAGCCCGATTTTGGTCATGGCCTCGCGGAACAGCTGGCGGTCCTCCGCCTTGTCGATCGCATCAGCGGTCGCGCCGATCATCTCGACGTCGAACTTTTCCAGAGTACCCTGTCTGCGCAGCGACAGCGCGCAGTTCAGCGCGGTCTGACCGCCCATGGTCGGCAGCAACGCGAAGCCGCCGGGAATGACGTGACGTTCCTTCTCGATGATCTTGGCGACGATCTCGGGCGTGATCGGCTCGATATAGGTCGCATCGGCCAATTCGGGATCGGTCATGATGGTGGCCGGGTTCGAATTGACGAGGACGATGCGATAGCCCTCTTCCTTCAGCGTCTTCACCGCCTGCGTGCCCGAATAATCGAACTCGCAGGCCTGGCCGATCACGATGGGACCGGCGCCGATGATCAGGATGGTCGAGATGTCGGTTCGTTTGGGCATCACCGCTCACGGGCTGGGATCTGGGCACAAAAAAAGGGCGCGCTTGCCGCGCGTCCCCATTTGGCGAGAGCGCGGGGTCTCCCTCGCGCGCGGGGTGGGTCTTAAACCAGTTTTTGGAGCGGCGAAACCCCGAAAAACGCCCATCAACCGGCAATTTTCAGGGGTTTGGGCAATCTGCCGAGCGTGCCCGGCTTCGCCCTCCGGCTTCGTCGCGGCAGCCTTCTTCAGGTCAGGCTTGCCGAGCCGAAGCTGGCGAAGCCAGCGAAGGCTGGAGACCCGGCCTGGATTTGAACCAGGATGAAGAGCGATGCACCGCCCCCGCGTAGACATTTCCGCCACCGGGCCATCAGGATTATTCCCGATCAGCGTGCGCCAAGCCACCTCAGCTGATCGTTATGCTTAACGGACCAGAGGCGGCCGCGCGATGAAGGTCATGCGCCAGCGATTATGGCCGATGTTGCTGTGGGCGCGCTGGGTCGCGAAGCCTGCTGCTTTCAGCTTGGCGGTGATCTCGTCCTCGCTGTAGCGTTGCAGCCCGATCTTCGAGCGCAACTGCCGGTAATCCGACAGCGCGGTGCTGATCAGCCCGATCAGCGCATCCTTCAGGAAACCGTGGCGCAGGCCGAAGCCGAGCAGCGCCGCGACGTCCCTGACCATGCCGACATTGGGCTGGAGGATGTCGCCGAGGACCAGCTTGCCCGAGGGCTTCAGGATGCGGCGAATGTTCAGCAGCGCGGCATCGAGTTCGGCCGGCGTCATGTATTGCGCGACCGAGTTCATCACGACGAGGTCGATCGACTGGTCCGGCATCTTGCGGACGTCGTCGAGCGAGCGGACGCGGATCTTGGTGTTCGGGGCGAACCGCGCTATCAGCCGCCCGCGCACGCCCGGCGCGGGCTCTGCCAGGATCAGCTGGCCGCAGGCGGCTGCCACCTGGCTCGCCGAGAGCGCTTCCCCGCAGGCATAGTCCAGCACGACCGCCTCGGGCGAGGGGATATAGCCGATGATGTCCCGCGCAATGATCTGGAAATGCAAGTCGCGATGCAGCTTGCTGACATAGATCGTATGCGTGGAGTCGTAATAATCGATCCAATCGTCCATGGTATCCCGTCCGGCGGTTCCTATCTAGGAACCGTGCTGTCCGCCTTTGCGTTAGGGGTGCGACGCTGCGCCGTCAATCTCCCGCGTCCTAACAGGAAGGTTTCCCGTGAGCAAAACCAGCAACAAGATCTCGCCCGATCTCGATACCCCCACCGATCTGTCGTCCGACGGTGCCAAAAAGGTTTCGGAGGCGCTCAACGTGCTTCTGGCCGACGCGTTCGCGCTGTATCTGAAGACCAAGAATTTCCACTGGCACGTCAGCGGCCGGCATTTCCGCGATTACCATCTGCTGCTGGACGAGCAGTCCGACCAGATCTTCGCCACCACCGACGAGCTTGCCGAGCGCGTCCGCAAGATCGGCGGCACCACGCTGAAGTCGATCGGCCAGATCGCAAAGCTCCAGACCATCAAGGACAACAACGAGGACTACGTCCCGCCGCGCGAGATGCTGCGCGAACTGATGCAGGACAACAAGCAGATGGCAGCGGCGATGCGCAAAGCGCATGATGTCTGCGACGAAGCCGGCGATATCGCGAGCGCCAGCATCCTCGAGAACTTCATCGACGAGACCGAGCGCCGCACCTGGTTCCTGTTCGAAGCCAGCCGCCAGGAAGGCAGCAACGCGGCGTAACGGGGTGGGGAGGGTGGGTAAGCCATGGATTGCGCGAAGCGCAATCGCCCCGTGTAACCCGCCGCTTGGTATCCGCGGTGAAAGAGACGGTGGGTTACGCCTTCGGCCAACCCACCTAAGGCACACGCTTGCGGCTATCGCCACAGCCGCATCAATGCCCCGTCCTTGCCCGTCACAGGGTCGGCCGGCGGCAGGGCAACTTCCGGGATTGTCTTCAGCGCCCTGGCGTGGTTCTCCGCCGTCGCCTGCGTGATCTCCATCTTGGCGCCCGGCGGATAGGCGCCGATCACGCAGAAGTCGTCGCTCGCTTGGACGCATTGGTGGCCTGTGCCGGCCGGCAGGATTGCGACGTCGCCGGCCGTGATGTGAAGCTCCTGGCCGTGATCGCCGCCGAAGCGGACGCGGGCGCTGCCGCGGGCGACGCCGAGCGCCTCATGCACGGTCGCGTGATAATGCAGATAGTCGTAGACGCCGTTGCGCCACGTCCCGCCCCAGCCGTTTGCTTCGAACAGGTCTTCGATGGTCTCCTCCGGGCGCCCTGGATCGAGCTTGACCGCGCGCTGGTAGACCAGGAACGGAAGGATGTTGTTCGGCACGAGGCCATCGTCCTCGAAGACGATGGCGAGCGGCTCGGCTTTGTCGCGGACCACGGACATGGTGGGGCTCCGGGTAATAACCGTTTGGGGTCAAGACGACGGCCGTCCCCTTGTTCCTCCCGGCAGTCCACAGGCCGAATTGACGGAGATCAAGGCGCAGGCGGCCATTGGCGGGCACGCAAATCGAAGCGAAAGAAGGGGAGCGCCATGTACGCATCCGACGTTGCGCAGCGACATTTTTCGGCGGCCGTCGACGAGGCGGAGACGGCCGGCCTCGGGCACGAAGCCGTCTGTCGTGCCTTGCTGAATCTGGTGATCTCGAAATATCTGGAGACGAGATCGGTCGCCGACATCCAGGCGGAGCTGCGCTTCATCGCCGAGAACTGCGATCCCGACACGGACTTCATGTTCATGCGTCCGTGATTGAAGCCGGGCCCGGCGGCTTCATCCGTCGGGTCAGCTTGTCATCTCAAGCGCTCTTCTTTTGCCGCATCAAATCGGCAAAGCGCTGGAACAAATAATGCGAGTCGCGCGGGCCGGGCGACGCCTCGGGATGGTACTGCACCGAGAACACCGGCTTGCCGTCGAGCTGGATGCCGCAATTGGAGCCGTCGAACAGCGAGATGTGGGTCTGCGTCGCGCCCTTCGGCAGGGTCGTCTCGTCGACGGCAAAACCATGGTTCATCGAGGTGATCTCGACCTTGCCGGTGGTCTCGTCCTTGACGGGATGATTGGCGCCGTGATGGCCCTGATGCATCTTCTTGGTCTTGGCGCCGACGGCAAGGCCCAGCATCTGGTGGCCGAGGCAGATGCCAAAGGTCGGTGTGCCCGACTTGATCACGTCCTGGATCACCGGCACGGCATATTTGCCAGTGGCGGCGGGATCGCCCGGACCGTTGGACAGGAACACGCCGTCCGGCTTCATCGCCAGGATGTCCTCGGACGAGGTCGTCGCCGGCACCACCGTCACCTTGCAGCCGACGCCGGCGAGCAGGCGCAGGATGTTGCGCTTGATGCCGTAGTCGATCGCGACGACGTTGAACTCCGGCTTGTCCTGCCGGCCAAAACCCTTGTCCCACAGCCAGGGCGTCTCGTCCCAGGTGAAGCGCTGGCCGCTCGTGACCATCGGCACGAGGTCCATGCCCTCGAGGCCCGGCCATTCGCGTGCCTCTTCCTTGAGGCCATGCAGATCGAACTCGCCGGTCCTGGAATGCGCAATCACGGCGTTGGGCATGCCCTTGGAGCGGATCAGCGCGGTCAGTGCGCGGGTGTCGATGCCGGAGAGGCCGATGATGCCGCGTGCCTTCAGCCAAGCGTCGAGATGCTTGGTAGCGCGGTAGTTCGACGGATCTGTAATCGCTGTACGCAGGATCACGCCGCGCGCACCGGGCGTCGCGGCCATGTTCACCGTCTCGATATCCTCGTCGTTGGTGCCGACGTTCCCGATATGCGGGAAGGTGAAGGTGATGAGCTGTCCGGCATAGGAGGGATCGGTCAGGATCTCCTCGTACCCGGTCATCGCGGTGTTAAAGCAGACCTCGCCGACGGCGTGGCCTTCGGCGCCGAGACCGAAGCCTTCGAGCACCGTGCCATCGGCAAGCACGAGGAGCGCGGTCGGTTTGTGGTCCGGCCAAGCGGTATCGTTGTCATGTTGTGTCATGAGCCCGCTTCATAGTCCTCGCAGGCGCCGCCGTCAAAGCGGAGAAGCGCCGATTCACATGCGTTTTTGCATATTTGACAGGCCTCCTTGGGCGCTTAAGCTCGGCCGGCTAATTTCCGGCAAATCTTGGGGCTTACGAGGCAATAATGGACCGAACGACCCCGATTGTGCTGGTTCCGGGGCTGGCCTCCTCGGCCCGGATCTATGCTCCCGTGATCCCCGCACTCTGGCGTTTCGGACCGGTGACGGTCGCCAACCACATCCGCGACGACAGCATGGCCGCGATCGCCGGCCGGATCCTCGCTGACGCCCCGCCGCGCTTTGCCCTCGCCGGCCATTCCATGGGCGGTTATATCGCGTTCGAGATCATACGTCAGGCGGGCGAGCGCGTGACGAAGCTCGCGCTGATCAACACCCAGGCGCGGCCCGACACGCCGGAGGCGACCGCCCGTCGCCGTGGCCTGATGGAGCGTGCGAGGCGGGGCGAGCTCCGCGCCATCCGTGAGGAGAGCTTTCCGGAGCTGGTGCATCCATCGCGGCGCGATGATGCCGATATTCTCGAGCTCGTGCATGCGCAGGACGACGATGTCGGCGTCGAGGGCTATCTGCGGCAGCAGACCGCGATCATCGCGCGTGTGGACTCACGCCCGACGCTGTCGACGATTACCTGCCCGACGTTGGTACTGACAGGCGATGCCGACAACACGATCCCGAATGCGCTCTCGAAGGAGATGGCGGAAGGCATCGCCGGCGCGAGACTCGTGATCCTCGATCGCTGCGGGCACCTGCCGCAAGCCGAGCAGCCGGAAGCGACCGTGCGGGCGCTCATCGAATGGCTAGGGAGCGAGGTTGTCTCAGGGGCGCGAACGGCCTAGATCAGGCGTCTATCTCGAAGGGATCACGACATGCTGCGCGACGACATCAACAATGCGGTCAAGGAGGCCATGAAGGCCAAGGACGAGCGCAAGCTGTCCACGCTTCGCATGGTCAACTCGACCATCAAGAACGCCGATATCGACGCCCGGGGCAGCGGCAAGCCTCCGCTGTCGGACGCCGAGATCCTCGCCGTGCTGCAGAAAATGATCAAGCAGCGCCAGGAGGCGGTCGAGCTCTACGACAAGGGCGGCCGTGCCGAGCTGGCCGCGCAAGAGCGCGAGGAGATCGCGGTGATCTCGACATATCTGCCGCAACAGATGTCGGACGACGACGTGAAGAAGGCAATCACGGATGCGATCGCCGAGACGGGCGCGAGCGGCATGAAGGACATGGGAAAGGTGATCGCCGCGCTGCGCGCGAAATACGCCGGCCAGATGGATTTCGGCAAGGCGTCCGGCTTGGTGAAGGCCGCGCTGTCCAGTTGAGCTGTCATTCCGGGACGACGCGAGTCCTCGAGCTGTGATGCGCAATTGCGCATCAGAATCCATCGGCCACCGAACTCCGTTGCGATATGGATTCCGGGCTCGCGCTCCGCGCGCCCCGGAATGACAAGAAGAACTGGGAGGCAACCGATGACCGCCATCAAGCCGTTTCGTATCGCCATCAGCGACGACGTCCTGGCGGACCTGAAATCACGCCTCGCCCGTACGCGTTGGCCGGAGGCGGAGCTGGTCGACGACTGGAGCCAGGGTGCGCCGCTGCGATGGATCCAGGAGATGTGTAGCTACTGGGCCAAGGACTACGACTGGCGCGCGCGCGAAGCGAAGATGAACCGCTTCGAGCAGTTCACCACCGAGATCGACGGGCTCGACATCCACTTCATCCATGTGCGCTCGAAGGAGCCGTCCGCGCTGCCGCTGATCATCACCCATGGCTGGCCGGGCTCGATCGTCGAGTTCCAGAAGGTGATCGCGCCGCTGGTCGATCCCGCCGCGCATGGCGGCAGTCCCGCCAATGCGTTCCACGTGATCTGTCCCTCGCTGCCCGGCTTCGGCTTCTCGGCCAAGCCGAAGACCACCGGCTGGGGCGTCGATCGCATCGCCGCGACCTGGGCGAAGCTGATGGCCCGGCTCGGCTACGCGCGTTACGGCGCGCAAGGCGGCGACTGGGGCTCGGCGGTGACGAGTTCGCTCGGCGCGCAGGATGCCGAGCATTGCGCCGGCATCCACATCACGCTGGCCTTCAGCGCGGCACCGAAGGTCGAGGGCGAGCCGACGGCGGAGGAGAAGCGTGCGCTCGCCGGCCTCAAGCACTATGCCGATCTCGATTCCGGCTACTCCAAGCAGCAGTCGACGCGTCCGCAGACGCTTGGCTACGGCTTGACGGATTCACCGAGCGGACAGGCGGCCTGGATCCTGGAAAAGTACTGGGCCTGGACCGATTGCAACGGACACCCCGAGAACATCCTCACGAGGGACGAGCTGCTCGACAACGTCATGCTCTATTGGGCGACCGCGACGGCAACCTCCTCCGCGCGGCTCTATTGGGAGAGCTTTGGCAAGCGCCGCGCGACGCCGGTGGTGAAGGTGCCGACGGGTGTCGCCGTGTTCCCCAAGGAGATCGTCACGCCGGTGCGGCGGTGGATGGAGCCGAACTTCCCTAACATCACCCACTGGAGCGAGATGGAAAAGGGCGGCCATTTCGCGGCATTCGAACAGCCGGAGCTGTTCATCCGCGATGTCAGGACGTTCTTCGCGACCGTGCGGTGACCCCACTGTCGTTCGGGGCGCCCGCAGGGCGAACCTGGAATGACAGAGAGAGGGGATTCTCTCCGTCCTCATGCCCGGGCTTGTCCCGGGCCCCCACGGCCTTAAACTGACCGCCAAAAAGAACATGGACGGCCGGGACAAGCCCGGCCGGGACGACGCTGCCCGGGAACGACTATGCTGATCGAAGCCAAAACCTACGACGAGCTCTATCGCAACTTCCGCTGGGACGTCCCCGCGCGCTTCAACATCGCGGAAGCGTGCTGTGATCGTCATGCCGACGGCACGGGGCGGCTCGCGCTGATCTATGCCGACGAGAACGGCGCCACCACGCGCACCTCTTTCGACGAGATGGCGGAGATGTCGCGTCGCTTCGCCAACGTGCTGAAGGCAGATGGGCTGCACCGTGGCGACCGCGTCGCCGTCTTCTTGTCGCAGTCGCTGGAATTGCCGATCGCGCATATGGCGGCGTTCCGCTCCGGCATGATCTCGATCCCGCTGTTTGCGCTGTTTGGCGAGGACGCGCTGGAATTCCGCCTATCGAATTCGCAGGCCAAGGCCATCGTCACCGATGAAGGCGGCTGGCAGAAGCTCGCAAGGATCCGCGACCGCCTGCCTGACCTGAAGAATGTCTATGTGGTCGGCGGCCGCGCGCCGCCCGGCACGAAATCTTTCTGGGACGCGTTGAACACCGCCTCGCCCGACTTCCCGCGGGTCGATACCTCGTGCGACGATCCCGCGCTGATCATCTACACCTCGGGCACCACGGGCAATCCGAAGGGTGCGCTGCATGCGCATCGGGTCGTGCTCGGTCATCTCCCGAACGTTGAGATGTGCCACAACTTCTTACCCAAGCCCGGCGATCTCATGTGGACGCCGGCGGACTGGGCCTGGATCGGCGGCCTCGTCAACGGCCTGCTGGCGTTCTGGTACCACGGCATCCCGCTGGTCGGCCACCGCGCGCGAAAGTTCGAGCCGCAAGCGGCGATGCAGATGATGGCCGATCTCGGCGTACGCAATGTCTTCCTGCCGCCGACCGCGCTGAAGCTGATGCGGCAGGCCGGCGTGAAGCATACCGGCGTCAAGCTGCGCAGCATCTTCACTGGCGGCGAGTCCCTCGGCGGCGAGTTGCTCGGCTGGGTGCGCGAGACCTTCGGCATCGATGCGCACGAGGTGTTCGGCCAGACCGAGTGCAATCTAGTGATCGGCAGCAACTCGAACCTGTTTCCGATCCGCCCCGGCTCGATGGGCAAGGCCACGCCGGGCTTCGACGTCCGCATCGTCAACGAGAAGGGCGAGGAATTGCCACGGGGGCAGCGCGGCATCATCGGCGTCCGCCAGCCATGTCCCGTCACCATGCTTGAATATTGGCGCAATCCAGAGGCGACGGCGAAGAAATATGCCGGCGACTTCCTCCTCACCGGCGATCTCGGTGTGCAGGACGAGGACGGATACTTCTGGTACGTCAGCCGCGAGGATGACGTCATCACCACCGCCGGCTATCGCGTCGGCCCGTCCGAGATCGAGCACACGCTGATGAAGCATCCGTCGGTGGCGATGGCGGCCGTGGTCGGCATTCCCGATCCGATCCGCACGGAGTCGATCAAGGCCTGGATCGTTCTGCGCCCGGGCTTTGCCGGCAGCGATGCGCTCTCGCGCGAGATCCAGGAGTTCGTCAAGGTGCAGCTTGCAGCCCACGAATACCCCCGCTTCGTCGAGTTCACGGAGACGCTGCCGATGACGGCGACCGGCAAGGTGCTGCGGCGCGAATTGCGGGCGAGGGGCTAGCTTCCGACGATGGCCAAGACCTCTCACGCCACGGGGCTTCACCGCGCCTCACTTGCAAAGCTGAACGAACTCGATGCGGCGCTGGAGCTGATGTATTACGGCTGGCGCGGGATGACGCTGGAGGCCGACGCATATCTTGCGAAGCAGGGCCTGTCGCGTCCGCATCACCGCATCCTCTACGTGGTGGCGCGCCGGCCGGACATCGCGATCGGCGCGCTGATCGAGATCCTCGGCATTTCCAAGCAGGCGGTCAACCGGCCGCTCAATCTGCTCCTGGAGCGCAAGCTCCTGACCTCGAAGCGTTCACCTGAGCAGCACCGCTCGAAACTGCTGCGCCTGACGGAGGCGGGACGGCGCGTCGAGCAGCGCGCGTCGGATCACGAGCGCAACGTGATGCGCGAGGCGTTCGATCGCGTCGGAGCGTCCGGTGCGGCCGGCTGGATGGGCGTGATGGAGGCGATCGCCGACAACAACTGACGATTCTAAAGTCAACATGGTTGACATGAGATGCGGGATGCGCCACTTTCCCGGCGACGAGCCAGGGAGGAGCCGTGTCATGAGCGGACAGGCAATGAATCGCGCGGCCGCGGAACGCTTCGTTGCGGCATGGTGCGCGAGTTGGTGCAGGGTCGATATCGATGCGGTCGTCGCGCATTTCGCCGAGAATGCGCAGATGCGCAGCCCTCTTGCTCTCACCCTGACGGGGTGTCCGTCCGTCATCGGCGCCGAGAGCATCCGCGCCTACTGGCGGAAAGCCTATGGCCACGTTGAGAGTGCCGACCTGAAGATACTGAGCTGGAGCTGGGATGAGGCGATCGCGCGGCTGACGGTGTGGTGGCAACTGGGCGATACGCGCGCCAGCGAATTCATGGACTTCGACGATGCGGGCCGCGTGGTGCGTAGCGAAGCCTTCTACGGAAAATAACCATGCGCCTGATCGATATCGTTCTGCTTCTCAACACGCTCTGGTTCGTGGGGGCCTTCATCCAGTTCAGCATCGCGCAAACCAACACGCTGAAGATCCTGCTGCCGCGCGAAGAACGCAGCAATCCGATCGCGCCCACCCTTGCGGCAAGCGTCGCGTTCCTCGGCGGAATGAATCTGCCGATCGGACTCCTCTCGCTCTACCTACTGGTCGCCCGACCGTCCTTCTTCCAGCCGGTCGAAGCTCAACTCGCGCTGTTCCTGTTCTTCGCCGCCTGCCATTTCAGCCAGTTCGCGTACAACGTCCCCGTGCTGATGCGCGGCGGCCGCGTCGGCGTGGCGTACTGGCCGGTGCTGAAAGGCCCGATGCTCCGGATCTTCGTTGTCGACGCTGCTCTGTTCGCGGCCAATCTCGCCGTGGCGCTCCAGCTCGCAATCGGGTCCTGATCTACCGAGACGGCTCCGAAAGAGCGGCCCGCAGCATTGCAGCAAGATCCTTGCGCCGGAACGGCTTGTTCAAGATGAGGGCGTCGCCGATTCCGTCGGGTGTCCTAACGGGATCTTGGCTGTAGCCGGAGGTGAAGAGAACCTTGAGACCAGGCCGCAGGCCGGTTGCCTGCCTCGCCAGCTCCGGTCCGAACATGCCGCCGGGCATCACGACGTCGGTGAACAGCAGATGGATCTCGTCTGGCTGGCGCAGCACAGCCAGCGCTGCGGACCCGTTCGACGTCGCGATGACGCGATAGCCCAGCGTCTTGAGCTCGCTTTCAACATAGGCACGCACCATCTCGTCGTCCTCGACGAGAAGAATCGTTTCGCGTCCGTCTGACGTGTTGAACGGCTCGGTCGGCGTCGGATTCTCGTTCTGTGCTGCGGCGACACGCGGGAAGAAGAGCCTGACGACGCTGCCTTGTCCCGGTTCGGACTGCATTTGCACAAGTCCGCCGGATTGTTGTGCAAATCCGTAGACCATGCTCAGGCCGAGACCGGTCCCTTTGCCGACTTCCTTGGT
The DNA here is from genome assembly GCF_000426845.1 of Bradyrhizobium sp. in8p8. GTDB lineage: Bacteria > Pseudomonadota > Alphaproteobacteria > Rhizobiales > Xanthobacteraceae > Bradyrhizobium > Bradyrhizobium japonicum_C. The sequence goes on from NZ_AUGD01000008.1 coordinate 340,046, forward strand.
TGTGAAGAACGGCTCGAACGCGCGGCTCGCCACTTCGGAGTTCATGCCGCTGCCGGTATCGGTGACAGCTACCATGACGTAGTCGCCGGGCCGCGGTTCACCGTTGACGTCGAGATCGGATTCGCCGAGCGAGCTGTTGCGAAGCTCGACGGTCAGCTTGCCGCCTTCCGGCATTGCGTCGCGCGCGTTGAGCACGAGGTTGAGCAGGGCCGTCGTCAGCTGGCCGGGATCGACGCTGACCGGCCACAGATCTTGGTCGAACGCGAAGCGGCACTCGATATGCTCGCCCAGGGTCCGACGCAGAAGCTGCTCCATGCCGAGAACTTCCTCGGCGATGTCGATATCTCGCGGCCTCAGAGGCTGCTTTCGCGCGAAGGCGAGCAGGCTCTTGGTCAGGTCGGCTCCGCGCTCGGCGGCGGTTGCGATGTCACCGGCGATCCCTTGCAATTCCTTGTTTCCCGCCAGCCTGTCGGCAAGGTGCTCCGCGTTGCCGAGAATGACGGTCAGGAGATTGTTGAAATCGTGCGCCACGCCGCCCGTGAGCTGGCCCATGGCCTCCATCTTCTGGGACTGGCTGAGCTTGTGGCTGAGATCCGCGATGGCGGTGCGCTGCTGCTCGAGCGATTCGGCCGTGCTATTAAGCAGCGTCATCAATCCGCCGAGCTCCCCGCCCGGGTGGGGCTCCGGGATGCGCGCGCTGAGATCGCCGCGCCCGAGGCTCCTCGCCATGGCCGCGAGCCGCCCGACCTGGCGGCCGATGCTTAGGGTGGTGAGAATCCACAAGCCGGCCAGGAGCAGCAGCGAGGCTACTGCGAGAATCGCCACGTCCTCGTAGAGTCGGCGGTTTGCCGCCGCGACCAGCCCGTCCTTGGATCGTCCGACCAGGATGTAGAGACCGGCCTTGCGGATCGAAGGTGAGCGGGCAACGGACCAGATCTGCGTACGGCCTTCGCGGTCGCTCGCCTCGTGAAACGGCTCGCGATCGGCCGCTGCCGCAAAGCGGAATAGGTCAGAGCCCGCGATGGATCCGCCGACGGGCTCGCTCCAGCTGCCGCCCTTGGGGGCGACCAGCACCGTACCCTTGGCGTCGATCAGAAGGATGTCCTGTTCGGCGAGCAGCCGCTTGTCGTGAAATTCTGCGAACTTGTTCAGGTTGAATGACGCGAGCAGCACGAACTTCAGCGCGCCCGCCTCCGATCGGACGGGATAGGCGATCTGCAGCACCGACAATCCGGTGAGCCGACCGAACACCGGCTCCACTGCGACACCCCCTTGAAGATTCTTCACCTGCTTGAAATAGCCGCGGTCGTTCAGGTCGAGCGTGCGGTCGGTCCGCAGCGAGTCACAGAACAGCTTGCCGTCGGGATCGATGGTCAGGATGCCCGTGAACTGCGGATATTCTTCGCGGACGTCGGACAGAAACGCCGAGCACGCCGCCTTGTCGCGCGTGTCGAGGTCGCGGGCACGGGCGAGCCCGTAGTGAAGTTGGGCCGTGCCCTGGATCTTCTCGTCCAGATCGCTCGCGATATCGTCGGCGGATGCGACCAGATTGGCCAGCGCCGCGTCGATCTCACTGGCCCGGTTCTGCACAAAACGGAGCCCGACCAGGATCGCCGGCACGAGCATGGCGGCGATGACGAGGATCAGTAACCGGGTACGCAGGCTCATCGGTGGGCGATCCGCTCTCGGGCGAGGATGCTCGAAGGTATGATTTGAGGCACGATCGTCTGCACGTCCATAGTCGTCGGCGCCAATATCGCACCGAAGACTAAAGATTTCGCCTCGCGATCATTCCTATGTCGCCGCTCTCTTGAACCCGCCGGCATCAAGTTGCGCCTCCGCGCGGCCGCGCTAATATTACGGCATGCGCGCGGCGAAAGATCGCGCGATCTGCGGAGGAAATTGATGTCCATCTCGGGCAAGGTCGATCCGGTGGTCCGTCCCCTGGCGGCGACCGACATCGCGGAGGCGCTGGTCGAAGGGCTGCGCGATTTCCAGGCGTTGCCGATTTATGGTGTTTGTTTCGGCGGCCTCTATGCCGCCGGCGGCATCGCCATCCTGCTCTGCCTCACCGCCTTTGGAATGGTCTATCTGGTCTATCCTCTGGCTGCGGGCTTTGCGTTGATCGGACCGTTTGTGGCGATCGGCCTCTACGAAGTCAGCCGCCGCCGCGAGCGCGGCGAGCCGGTCTCATTCGCTGCGATCTGGTCGGCCATCCGTTCGCGCAGCGAGATCGGCTGGATGGCCTTCGTCACACTGTTCGTATTCGTGGTCTGGATGTACCAGGTGCGGCTCCTGATCGCGCTGCTGCTCGGCCTCAATGCCTCGTTCTCGAGCCTTCAGGAATTCATGACGGTGGTGCTGACGACCAACGAGGGCCTGCTGTTTCTCGGCATCGGTAATGCCGTGGGCGCCGTGCTGTCGCTGATCCTTTTCTCGCTGACCGTGGTGTCGTTCCCGCTGCTGCTCGACCGCGACGTCGATTTCGTCACGGCCATGGTGACCAGCGTGCGCGCCGTTGTCACGAGCCCGGTGCCGATGATCTCGTGGGCCGCCGTGATCGTGATGCTGCTGATCGTCTCGGCGTTGCCTTACTTCCTCGGGCTGATCGTGACGTTGCCGGTGCTCGGGCATGCGACCTGGCATCTGTATCGGCGGCTGGTGGCGCCGCTGCCCGCCTGATCGTCATTCCGGAACGCCCGGAGGGCGACCCGGAATCCATCGGTCCGCCAACTCTGCCGCGATGCTCAGATGCGCAATTGCGCATCATGGCTTGCGCGACGTGCGCCCCCGGATGACACGGCATCCTACGGCATCTTGATCCCCATCGCCTTTAGCGCTTCCAGCAACCTCACCGGCGGGGACATCTCGATCTTCGGCGCCTTGCCGGTCTCCAGCAGGCTCTTCAGCCCCGACAGGATCGCCGGCCAGCCGGTGCGGCCGCCGGAAAGGATGTCTTCGCTGAGCGGGCGGTCGTGGCGCTGGCTCAGAGTGAGGCGGACGGCTTCGCCGGCGGGCTCGATCTCATAGGTGACGACGGTGATGCCGAGTTTTTCGACGAGGCCGGGCCAGTTCACGTTCCACGTCACCGTCAGCTTCCTGGGCGGATCGTATTCGAACACCTCGCCGGAGATGTGCTCCGAACCGTCGGGTTCGCGCACGATGAAGGTGCCGCCGAGCTTCGGCTCCATCTCCACCGCGAAGCCGGAAAAATATTCGCGGCTGAACTCGGCCGAGGTCAGCGCCTCCCATACCTTCTCCGGCGTCGAGGCGATGTAGATCGTGTAGACGGTGAGAGGCTTGAACTGGTCGAGATTCATCGTGCATCGATCCTTGGTTGAGCGGGCCTACTCATCGCGTTTCTCCAGCTGCCGTTTCAGCTCGCTGAGTGCGGAGAGCTTGCCGCGCTCGAATTTCCTGATCCAGCGTTCGCCGATCTGATGGATGGGCACCGGGTTGAGGTAATGCAGCTTCTCGCGGCCATGCCTGATGGTGGTGACCAGATTGGCCTCCTCGAGAATCACAAGGTGCTTGGTCACGGCCTGACGCGTCATGTCGAGCCCTTCGCAGAGCTCGTTCAGCGTTTGGCCGTTCCTGGCGTGAAGCCTGTCGAGCAGCGACCGTCGCGACGCGTCGGCGAGCGCTTTAAAGACCTCATCCATGCATCGACAATAGGCAACTAAAAGGTTGCGTGTCAAGCGGCCGCTTCTTTGGAGCAACGCATCCGGCACCGGCTTCCGTTCCCGTCTCCGCCATGCATTAATGCGCCCGAACCGCAGCGAGTCCTCCTATGATGTCCATGCAAGCCTATTTCGCCTTCGTCGCCGCCTGCATTGCGCTGGCGCTGCTGCCGGGGCCGATCGTCACCCTCGTCATCGCCAACGGCCTGCGCCACGGCACGCGGGCTGCGCTCATCAATGTTGCCGGCGCGCAAGCCGGGCTTGCCATCGTCATCGGCATCGTCGCGATCGGCCTGACCTCGTTGATGGCGACCATGGGCTACTGGTTCGACTGGGTGCGCTTTGCCGGCGCGGCCTATCTGATCTGGCTCGGCATCAAGCTGATCTGGGCACCGGTCGAAGGCGTCGATGTCGACGCGCCGCCTCCGCCCCCGCGTGGCGGCTTCTTCCTGCAAGGTTTCCTGGTCCTGCTGTCGAACCCGAAGGTTCTGGTGTTCTTCGGCGCCTTCATCCCGCAATTCATGGACATGAACCAGCCGCACTTTCCGCAAGTCGCGCTACTGGGTGCGACCTTCATGGTCACCGCTGTAGTGACGGATGCGCTCTACGCCCTCGCCGCCGGCCGCGCGCGAAAGTTCTTCTCGGCGCGCCGCACGCGAATGCTGTCGCGCATCTCCGGCGGCTTCATGATCGGCGGCGGCATCTGGTTGGCGCTGACGCGGGCGAAGTGAGGTTACAGCGGTAGCTCCGCCTCGATCTCCGCAAGGATACGCGCCAGCCGCTCGGACCATTGCTGCTGGGCGGACTGGTCCGTGATTAGATCCTGGCGGATCTCGATGCCGGTGTTGACCAGACCGCGGGCTTCGCCGTGCACGGGGATGGTGTAGTCGGTGAGATCGCTCACCGCATAAGGCTCGTTGTCGCCGACGACGATGTCACCCTCGGCGCGCAGATGTTTCAACAGCAGTCGTGGCAGCACGGGGTCGCGGTGATAGAGCGTGCCGATATGCCAGGGCCGCGCGATGCCGGCATAAACCGGCGTGAAGCTGTGCAGCGATATCAGCACGGTCGGCCGCTTGTCGTGGATGCGGCGGCTGATCGCCGCACCGATGCGGCGATGGTAAGGCTCGAAAATCTCGCGCCGCCTTGCCTCGCGCTCCTGCTCCGAGATCCCTTCGTTGCGCGGGATCGCGGTCGCCTCGGAGATCACGGGAATCGAGCTTGCAACGCCGGGCGGACGGTTGCAGTCGATCACGAGGCGCGAATAGCGCTGCGCGATTAAATGCGCATCCAACATTCTGGCGAGCCGCTCGGCGACGCCGGCGATGCCGATGTCCCAGGCGATGTGCCTGACGAGCTCGCTTTCCGCGACGCCGAGATCGCCGAGCGCGCGCGGCAGCACCCGTCCGTAATGATCCGATGTGAGCAGGAAGGGCGATGTCCCCTCCGCATTCACCTCATGCACGGGCGGAATGTCGCCCTCGCCGAGCAGTTGATCGGCTGCCTCGGCCGCCTCCAAAGCCATCCTGATTGCCTATGGACTAACAACGTGTGTAAACGAATTAGCGGCATCGTGCCGACGCAGCAACGCCAGAGAGTCCATGACTTCCGATCGCCTTTTTGTCTATGGCACGCTGATGCGCGGCTTCGACCATCCGATGGCGCGGCTGCTGGCGGGACACGCGGACTTTCTGGGAGAAGCGACCTGCCGCGGCCGGCTCGTTCTGGTCAAGCATTATCCGGGATTGCTGCTCTCTGATGCGCCGTCGGACGTCGTTCACGGCGAGCTCTTCCGCCTGCGCGTGCCGGACGAGCTGCTACGCGAGCTCGACATGTATGAAGCCTGCGGCGAGGGCTTTCCGGAGCCGACCGAATATCTGCGGCAGCTGGTCGACGTGACGCGTGCCGACGGCGCTACCGAGAGGGCCTGGACCTACGTCTACAACTGGCCCGTCACCGCTCTGCCGATCATCGAGTCCGGGCGGTTCTTGGAGCATTAGGCCGACAGCACTTCCTTCACCGCGCGCACGTCGACCTCGCGCTCGACGTAAGTCCACTCTTCCGTCCGCCGCAGCATTGCCACCAGCTCCTCGAATAGCGAGGCGTGCGCCGGGGCGAATTCGAACCAGGTCAGAAAGTCGAAAGGGCCGCCGAGGTCGCGGCAGTGATAGAGCTGCCGCGCGATCGCAGGCAGGAAGCGCATGCTGCTCGCGATATGGTGCGACTTGTCCTCGAAGATCCTGCGACGCTCTTCCTGCGTCAGTTCCCACCAGGCGGCCGATTTGCGGATCGGGATCAGCGCCGCGCTGGTCGCCTCCGGTCGGCCGAGCCCGGCCTGCACCGCCACGAGCTGCTGCTTCTCCGCGCGCTCGGTGTAGCGCAAGCTGCTGGGGACGCCGACCAGCCTCCAGGCGTTGCGCGAGGGCACCAGCGGCAATGAAACGGCCTCGCTGTCGGTCACCGACAGCGCCGGCATGAAGGGCAGGGGCTCGCCCGTCACTGATGAAATCGAGGTCACGCGCCAGCCCCCACTCTGGCCGCCTCGAAAGGTCCTGAACATGAGGGATATGGAAGCGTGGAACCGGGCGCGGTTCAAGCCTTTCCCGTCATTCCAGGGTGCCAATCCCGCCATCCTTCGGTGCCGTCGAAGAAGCGCCGCCTCAGGGGGACGGTGAGAATGATTGCCTCGGGCGCCGAAGAGAGCCCTGTGCATAGGTCGAATAACCCGGATAACCCGCCTAAACCTAGCCTTTGGCCGGGCCGCACCTATATCCCTGATCCTTCGCCCGACTCACCCGGTTTCGCGCTAGACACAGCCCATGCGCTTCACGCCCCAGTTCCTCGACGAGCTTCGTGCCCGGCTTTCGGTGTCCGAAGTCGTGGGCAAGCGCGTCAAGTTGAAGAAGGCAGGCAGAGAGTGGAGGGGGCTGTCGCCGTTCCAGCAGGAGAAGACGCCGTCCTTCTACGTCAACGACCAGAAGGGCTTTTATCACGACTTCTCCTCCGGCAAGCACGGCGACATCATAACCTTCGTGATGGAGACCGACGGCGTGCCGTTCGCGGAGGCCGTGGAGCGGCTCGCAGGCATGGCGGGCCTGCCGCTGCCGGCGGTGACACCGGATGCGGCGCGGTACGAGCAGCGGCGCAAGTCGCTGCATGACGTCTTGGATCTCGCGGCCAAGTTCTTTGCGGAGACGCTGGCCTCGCGCGTGGGCGCCAAAGCGCGCGGCTATCTCGCCGACCGCGCCATCTCGCCGGCGACGCAATTGCAGTTCCGCCTCGGCTACGCCCCGTCTGATCGCTTTGCACTGAAGGAGCATCTCGGCAAGCTCGGCATCTCCGTCGACGACATGGTCGAGACGGGATTGCTCGTCGCTGGCAACGACATCCCGGTGCCGTACGACCGCTTTCGCGATCGTGTGATGTTTCCGATCACGGATCTGCGCGGCCGCGTCATCGCCTTCGGCGGGCGCGCGCTGGAGAAGGACGTTCCGGCCAAGTATCTGAACTCGCCGGAGACGCCGCTCTTCCACAAGGGCGACAATCTCTACAACCACCAGACTGCGCGCAAAGCCACGCATGATGGCAGCCCCTTGATCGTGGTCGAAGGCTATGTCGACGTCATCGCGATGGTCACCGCGGGCTTTGCAGGCAGCGTGGCGCCGCTCGGCACCGCGCTCACCGAAAGCCAGCTGGCGCTGCTGTGGAAGATGGCTGATGAGCCGATCCTCTGCTTCGACGGCGACCGCGCCGGACAGAAGGCGGCGTACCGCGCTGCCGATCTCGCGCTGCCTTTCCTCGCACCTGGCAAGAGCCTGCGCTTTGCGCTGCTGCCGGAGGGGCAGGACCCCGACGACCTCGTTCGCTCGGGTGGGCGCGGCGCGATCGAAGAGGTGATCGCCGCGGCGCGTCCGCTCGCCGACATGATCTGGTCGCGCGAGCTCGAAGGCGGCAATTTCGCAACCCCCGAGCGGCGGGCCGCGCTGGAGGCGCGGATCAGGGAGCTCACCAACGGCATTCGCGACGAGGTGGTGCGGCGCTACTACCGCGACGAGTTCGTCGAGCGGCTCCAGCGCACCTTTGCCCCCGAAGGGGGGCGCAGCGGCTTCGGCGGGCGGGGCAATTTTCGCCAGGGTGGCGGCCGGTCCTTCCAGCCGAGGGGAGGGGCGAATCGATTCGGCGGTCAGGGATTCGGCGGAGGGCGTCGCGGCGTCTCCGGTTCCATCCCTCTGCCCTCTGGCCCCTACCAGGCGGCAAGTCCCCAGCTAGCGGCAAGCCCGATCATGCGCGGCCAGCGCAGCGCCATCTCCCGCCGGGAAGCCCTGATCCTGCAATGCCTGATCAACCACCCCTGGCTGCTGCACGAGCATCTCGAGGAGGTCGCCGCCCTGGAGCTGGCCCACCCGGAGGCCCACAAGCTCAGGGCCGGCATCATCGCCGCCTTCGCCAACGACCATCACCACTCGTCCGACCCCGGCGAGCAGGCTGAAAAGATGCGCAGCGATATCGAGAAGGGCGGATTTTCGCAGGTTCTTCAAAGGGTTGAGAATGGGATCACCACCGCGGCGGTATGGGGGGCCCGCGAGGGCGCAGCGCGGGACGACGTTCTCGCCACCTGGCATCAGCTGGTTGCCTTGCATCGGCAATGGCATTCACTACTTAGAGAGCTGAAAGACGCCGAGCTGGCCTTGGGCGAGGACCCCAGCGAGGCCAATTTGGCATGGCTGCGTGACGTGAAGGCTCGGATCAGCGAAGTCGACGGCACCGAGGCCCTGATCGAGGGTTTTGGCGAGCTGTCGGGCCGGCTCCAGAAGAGCATGTGAAAGAATCATGCGGACGGCCGCGGCCGGAACCGCTAAAAGACTCGCCAAATCTTGGGTTTGGCGGCAAAAACAGGGTTAATCGAGGCTTAACGGTCTTGTAGCACTTTGGCCCGGAGGCGGCCGCAGGCAGAACAGACGCGTCAGGAATGAATCCGCGCAATCGCTGTTGGCACTACACCTGCATCCGCCGCGTCAAAGAGGCTGACGAAGCGTTAGGCAATTCCGGCGAGAGAGAGTTGGGGGTGGCGAGAGGTTTGTGCGCCGCCCTTTCCGTGTCGAGAGCTGCCGAAGCGAGAGCGTCGAGCAACAGGTTCATGTGAATTCACGCGGACGCGGCGGGCGTCTCGCATGAAGCGCGTTTAGGAGCAATGGATGGCCACCAAGGCAAAGACGCTGCAGGCGAAGGACAAGGAAAAAGACGACAAGGCAGCGGATGCGCCGGAGAAGGACTCCCAGGACGCGCCCTCGCCCTTGCTCGACCTGTCCGACGCCGCCGTGAAGAAGATGATCAAGCAGGCCAAGAAGCGCGGCTTCGTGACCTTCGATCAGCTCAACGAAGTCTTGCCGTCCGACCAGACCTCGCCCGAACAGATCGAGGACATCATGTCGATGCTCTCGGACATGGGCATCAACGTCACCGAAGCCGACGACAGCGAAGGCGAGGAGGAGAAGGACGAGGGCGACGACGACACCGACAACGAGCTCGTCGAGGTCACCCAGAAGGCCGTCACCGAGGTCAAGAAGAGCGAGCCGGGCGAGCGCACCGACGACCCGGTGCGCATGTATCTGCGCGAGATGGGCACGGTCGAGCTGCTGTCCCGCGAAGGCGAAATCGCGATCGCCAAGCGCATCGAGGCCGGCCGCGAGGCGATGATCGCTGGGCTCTGCGAGAGCCCGCTGACCTTCCAGGCCATCATCATCTGGCGCGACGAGCTCAACGAAGGCAAGATCTTCCTCCGCGACATCATCGATCTCGAAGCGACCTATGCCGGTCCCGACGCCAAGGGCGGCATGAACACCGCGATGATCGCGGGTCCGAACGGCGAAGCCTCTGCCGATGGCGACGCGGCCCCGACCGCCGGGGCGCCTGCGCATGTCGCCCCCCCGGCTGCGCCGCCGTCGCCGACCCCGTTCCGCGCGGCGCCCGCCGGCGGCGCGGATGCAGTCGAGGAGAAGGATCCCGGCGAGGCTGCGGCCGAATCCGACATGGACGACGACGAGTTCGAGAACCAGATGTCGCTGGCCGCGATCGAGGCCGAGCTCAAGCCGAAGGTGGTCGAGATCTTCGACAGGATCGCCGACAGCTACAAGAAGCTGCGCAAGCTTCAGGAGCAGGACATCCAGAACCAGCTCGACAGCTCCTCGCATGGGCCCTCGCTGTCGCCGCCGCAGGAGCGCAAGTACCGCAAGCTCAAGGATGAGATCATCGTCGAGGTGAAGTCGCTGCGCCTCAACCAGGCCCGTATCGACAGTCTCGTCGAGCAGCTCTACGACATCAACAAGCGCCTCGTCTCGCACGAGGGCCGCCTGATGCGCCTTGCCGACAGCCACGGCGTCGCGCGCGAAGACTTCCTGCGCAACTACACCGGCTCGGAGCTCGATCCGCGCTGGCTCAACCGCGTCTCGAAGCTGTCGGCCAAGGGCTGGAAGAATTTCGTCCATCACGAGAAGGACCGCATCAAGGAGCTCCGCCACGAGGTGCATCAGCTCGCGGCGCTGACCGGCCTCGAGATCGTCGAGTTCCGCAAGATCGTGCACTCCGTGCAGAAGGGCGAGCGCGAGGCACGCCAGGCCAAGAAGGAGATGGTGGAAGCCAACCTCCGCCTGGTGATCTCGATCGCCAAGAAGTACACCAATCGCGGCCTGCAGTTCCTCGACCTGATCCAGGAAGGCAACATCGGCCTGATGAAGGCGGTCGACAAGTTCGAGTACCGCCGCGGCTACAAGTTCTCGACCTACGCCACGTGGTGGATCCGGCAGGCGATCACCCGCAGCATCGCGGACCAGGCCCGCACCATCCGCATCCCCGTGCACATGATCGAGACGATCAACAAGATCGTGCGCACGAGCCGCCAGATGCTCAACGAGATCGGCCGCGAGCCGACCCCCGAAGAGCTCGCCGAGAAGCTCGGCATGCCTCTGGAGAAGGTCCGCAAGGTTCTCAAGATCGCCAAGGAACCGCTCTCGCTGGAGACCCCCGTCGGTGACGAGGAGGATTCACATCTCGGCGATTTCATCGAGGACAAGAACGCGATCCTGCCGATCGACGCCGCGATCCAGTCCAACCTGCGCGAGACCACCACGCGCGTGCTCGCCTCGCTCACGCCGCGCGAGGAACGCGTCCTGCGCATGCGCTTCGGCATCGGCATGAACACCGACCACACGCTGGAAGAAGTCGGCCAGCAGTTCAGCGTGACGCGCGAGCGCATCCGCCAGATCGAAGCCAAGGCGCTGCGGAAGCTGAAGCATCCGTCGCGGTCGCGGAAGCTGCGGAGCTTCTTGGATAATTGATCGTAGACAGCGATCCAAAGCAAAGCGGCGGGCCTTGGCCCGCCGTTTTTGTCAGTGTCATTGCGAGCGTTGCAAACCCATCCAGATTTTTTCCGCGGAGAGACCTCAGCTTGCTTCGCTGCGCTCGCAAGGCCGTGGAGAAGCCGAGGATCTACTTCTTCTTCGTCCCCACCCGCTCGAGCCGCTTGATCTCCAGCGGCGGACGGCCGCTCTTTTCGGCGATCTCGCGGTCCTGCTCCATGATGAAGCCGCGGGCGGGTTCGTCGCCGTCGAGGCCGCCGAGCAACTCGGCGGGGACGCGGCGGTTGGAGCGCTGGGAATCGTCCTCATAGACGACGTTGAAGAAGGCGAATTCGCCTTTGGGATTGGTTCCGGGTTTCTTGGCCATGGGCGGCTTGTGGTCGATAGTCGTGCGGCAGTCAATTGACTTTGGCGACGATCGACCTTTTGCCGTGACAGAACGCTGCTGGGCTTGATTCGGCTCAGGGATGAAATCTGGCGCTGAGAAAGGGCGGAGGCTTGTTGCGATCCGCCGTGCGCGGTTCGAGAGGGCCCTCGCCTCGATAAACGGCGGGCCGAAGCCCGCCGTTATCTTGGTCTTCAGCGTCGCCCGGGGCTGGCAGGGCAACAACCTAAAATAGAAGGCTATAGGCTGACCTGTGCGATGGCAAGGCAAATCGTGGTGGCGCCGATGTCGCAGCCAGCGCATCAGATCTGCGTCAATGCGATGGAAGTGCAACTGCAGGCCCAAACGATTGTTCTGGACTGTCGAACCACTTTGTTCATCTGCCCGCGCGCGCAATGCAGGCAGGACGACGCGTCTTGTAGGAAAGCGCACCGGCCTGCACGCCTTCCCATCTGCGGGCGGGACGGTGTGCCTGCGCAGGCGATTTCGAAGATCCCGCGCGCCAATATCAATGCGTGTGCGGACGCTGCGCCACTTCCTGAACGGCGAGCCGCGATCCATGTCCGCCGCCTTTGTCGCCGTTCTCGTTGCGTCCCTGAGCCATGATCGCACTGCCCATCGCGGCCGAGCCGAACGTGATGAGGAAGGAGGCGAGCAGCAGGATGAGCGCAACGCCCGGTGCACTGTCGGCGAAGATCAGCTCGCGCAGATGTCCGGGGTTGAGCCAGAGCAGCCCGCCGACCAGCAGCGCGGCGGCGCAGGCGCCGATCGCGAGGTTGATGGCGAGCAGGCGAAACAGCGGAATGCGGAGGAGGGCGGGCCGCGGCGCTTGGGGAGGTTGATGGTTGGACATGGGTGATCGTTCTATGCTGGTCAGTGCAATGGCCGATCGCACGGCGCAAGCAAATATTACCTTGGCGCCAACTCTCTCATCCGTCGACCCGGGGCGCGATGAAGTCGCGAGCCCGGAATTCACTCATCCATCGTCTTCGCGGCCCGATCGATTGCGGGCTCGCGCGTTGCGCTCCCGGGAATGACGAGCGGAAGGCCTGCCGAAACCGCTGGTCTCACGCCGCTGGTGCCACCCGGTTGCCTGCCTCGCTCGCCTGGGCCGCCTGCTGGCGCTCCATCATGGTCTGCCAGAGCGTTGCGATGCTCTCCTGCGTTTGCGGTGCGATCAGGCAGTGGCCTTCGTTGTCGAAGCCGCAGAACCGCACCGATGCATCCTTCTTCACCTCGGTCAGCGCCTGGTTGATCATCTCGAGGCAGGTGATGACCTGGCCGACGTCCGCGAGGCGCGTGTGATGCAGGATGTCCAACAGGCGGAACGTCATCACTGCGGGACGGCCGATGTTGATGCCGGGCCGGCCGAGCTCGAACAGTACGTTCACCGCCGGAAGCACGCCGCGGATGTGCTCGAGCACGCCGGCCATGTCTTCCACGCTGCAGGCGACCAGATGCGCCGTCTGCGGCGGGGTGGCCGCCGGCGGGCGCGACGCAAGGCCGAGCGCGGCGATCACCTCTTGCTCGATCCATTGCCGCACCGGGGCTGGGGCATTGCGAATCTGCTCGGCAGTGAAGGTAATTCCGGTCATGTGTGGTTCTCCTGTTGGCCTCAGTCTAGAAAGCACGGCGTAAGACAGTTTGATGCGGATCAAGCCTTGCGCTTTCCCAGGCTTTCCCTGCGCTTCAAGCCTTGCGCTTTGACGCTCGGTTCGTTCCCGGGCATGATCCGCGCTGCTTCGCGCAAGGATTCTGGGGATTGCTCCACATGTCGAGACTGCTTCTCGCGGCCGCCTTCGTTGTTCTGGCCGGCGGGCCGGCGCAGGCCGCCCGCTGCGGCGGCGACTTCAACAGCTTCATTGCCAGCATGGCGCAGGAAGCGCAGGCAGCCGGCGTCTCGGCAGGCGTGACGAGCGCGGCGCTCAGTGGCGTGACGGTTGATCCTGCGGTGCTCGCCTTCGACCGGCGCCAGCGCTACACCTTCAACAAGACTTTCGAGCAGTATGTCTCGACCCGCGTCGGTGCCGGCCGTATCAATGGGGGCCGTGCGATGCTGCAGCGTCACGCCGCGCTGCTCTCCCGCATCGAGCAGAAGTTCGGCGTACCCCGTTACATCCTCGTCGCCATCTGGGGCCTGGAGAGCGACTTCGGCAAGGGCGACACCGGCAAGCTGCCCGTGATCCGCACGCTGGCGACGCTCGCGCATGATTGCCGCCGCACCGACCTGTTCCAGGGCGAACTGCTCGCCGCGCTCAAGATCGTGCAGCGTGGCGACCTGCAGCTGCGCGACCTCATCGGGGCCTATGCCGGTGAGATCGGCCAGACTCAGTTCCTGCCGTCGTCCTACATCAAGTATGGCGTCGATTTTGACGGCGACGGCCATGTCGACCTCCGCCACAGCATCCCCGACGTGCTCGCCTCGACCGCGAACCTGCTCCACACCAGCGGCTTCAAGATGGGTCAGCCCTACGGCGAGGGCACGCCGAATTTCGAGGCGATGCGCGAGTGGAACAGGGCGGTGGTCTATCGCAAGACGATCGGCTATTTCGCCGACCGGCTGATGGGGCAGTGACTTCACCCTCCCCTGGAGGGTGAAGCGCAACGGCCCTACGTCCCCTTAGCCATCTTCTCCAGCCGCCGCTGCAGCGGGGCCCAGTACGTTCCCGGGCGGAAGCGCTGCAGCAGGTCCATGAAGCGAGCGTCGTTGCCGATCAGGATGCGCGGCTCGTTTCTTTCGATGCCCCTGATGATGCGCAGCGCGGCATCCTTCGGCGAGGTCTTCGCCGCATTCTCGAACCGCTCGATCGACTGCGCCCGGCGGGCATTGTCGGTGACACCGATGCCGGTGCGTGCATTGCGCGCAATTGCTGTGGCGACGCCGCCGGGGTGGACCACCGACAGCTTGATCGGGCTTCCCGCCATCGCTAGCTCGTGCCGCACGCTCTCGGAAAAGCCGCGCACCGCGAACTTCGCCGCCGCATAGGCCGATTGTCCCGGTGGCGCGATCATGCCGAAGATCGAGGAGAGATTGACGATGTGCCCCTCCGCCTGTGTCTTCAGGTGAGGCAGGAAGGCGCGCGTGCCGTGCACCACGCCCCAGAAATTGATGTCGAACAGCCAGTCCATCTGAGCCTGGTCGATCTCCTCGAACGAGCCCATCAGCGCCACGCCAGCATTGTTGACGACGATGCCGAGGGCGGGATGCGCCGTGGTCGCCTCGCTCGCGAATTGTGCGATGTCGGCGGGCTCGCTGACGTCTACCCGATGCACGCTGACCTTGCGCGTCGTTCCGATCTCCGCCGCCAGCGCCTTTAATCCCGCCTCGTCGCGGTCAGCGAGCGCCAGATCGCAGCCGCGCTGCGCCAGCTCGATGGCGAGTGCCCGGCCGATCCCGCTCGCGGCTCCCGTGATTGCGGCGGCGCCGCGAATCGTCGTCATGGTTTCCCCCGTCAAGTGCCTGATAATGGAACTATGAGTTACTTTTTTTTGAAATGAAACCGAACCGCAGCCGCTCTCGATTTTTAACATGCGTTATGGAGGCATGCATTGGGAGCCGCCGATGGGACAAGCAGAGCCATTTCGCGCGACAGCGCTGATCGTTGAAGACGACGTCATGCAGCGGGAGATGCTTTGCGTCCTCCTTGAAGAGAGCGGCTACCAGGTGATCCAGTGCGAAAGCGCCGAGGCCGCCGAGCGCGTCCTCGACAAGAGCGCCGGGGCACTCTGTCTGATGCTGACCGACGTCCAGCTTGCCGGCCGCATGAACGGCGTCGAGCTCGCGCATGTCGCCAAGCACCGCAATCCGAAGCTCGACGTCGTCGTCACCTCCGGCCGCCCGCTGAAGCAGCCCTTGCCCGATGGCGCCAAGTTCTGGGCCAAGCCCTGGGCGCCGCTCGACGTCTTGCGAGAAGCCGAGATCGCTCAGCTGTCCTGACCGCAGCCTTGAGGGGGCACGCTTTCTCGCGGCCGGATGAGGTGATAAGGTCGCGCATGACCTTGTCCTTCCTGCTCACTTCGCTCATCGTCGTCGCTTCACCCGGCACCGGCGTGCTCTATACGCTGGCCGCCGCACTGACTCGCGGCTCACGGGCGAGCGTCGCCGCCGCCTTCGGCTGCACGCTCGGCATCGTGCCGCACATGGCGGCGGCGATACTCGGCCTTGCCGCGGTGCTCCACACCAGCGCGCTCGCCTTCGCCGTGCTGAAATGGTGCGGCGTCGCATATCTGCTCTACATGTCCTGGCAGGCGCTGCGCGAGACGGGAGCTCTGGCGGTTGGCGGTGAGATTCGCGAGCGATCGAGTGGCCGCGTCATCGTCACCGGAGTCCTGATCAACATACTCAATCCGAAGCTGTCGATCTTCTTCCTCGCCTTCCTGCCGCAGTTCATCGCCGCGGACGAGGCCCATGTGCTGGCGCGCATGCTGGAATTGAGCGGCGCCTTCATGGTCATGACCTTTGCGGTGTTCGTCCTCTACGGACTCTGCGCCGCCTCGGTGCGCGAGCACGTTATCTCCCGTCCCCGCGTCATGGCGTGGCTACGGCGCAGCTTCGCCGCAGGATTTGCCGCGCTCGGCGCCAAGCTCGCCCTTGCGGAGCACTAGTCCTCGTCAGAAAGGCGGCGAGGGAGCAGCATCGGCGCCAACAAGCGAGGCAATAAAAAAACGGGCCTGCTGCCCGCCATTTCAAACCCGTTCGATCCCACCCGACGCCCGGGCGGAGCGACACCCCACCCGGGCAAAGAAACAGAAGCTTCGTTACTTCTTCTTCGCCTTCTTGGCCTTTTTCGCCTTCTTCTTCGCCGCCTTCTTCGCTTTCTTAGCCATAGTATCCTCTTAGGGGTTAATGGTGGAACGCGACACGAGGGATGCTCGGCGGAGGGCCAGCCTCGCAACATCCTCGATGACAAACTCAGCAGATTCGCAGCCGGCTGCCCCGCGCTGTCATGTCTTCGTCATCGTCTTATCCACAGCTCTGATGCATTTTCGGATGATTTTGCCGCGCGAATCCGCTTCGCAACGCTTTCTCCTCGCAACCAGCTCGTCCGCGGCAAGCCTTGCTTAACGATGTCGGCCGGGTCGCCGGATTCATCAATCCAAAACCAAGGCTCGGCTTTGCACGATTGCGGTGAGACTCCATTAAGCGCGCCGCGCGCATGATCGTCCACAAGAACATGGGGGCGGGTATGTACGGGCAGTTGCCGAACGAAGAGGGCGGGACCATGCGTGTCCCGCAGTCGCCATGCTGAGCGTGCCGACACTCTGGACCGTCATTGTCATCAACTTCCTGGCGCTGGGCCTAATCTGGGCCTATGTGGCGCGCGCCTATCCCAAATTCGAGGCGGCGCGGTACTGGACGGCGGCGGCGGTGCTGGCGGCATCGGGTGCGGGAATCTCGATGCTGCGCGAGGTGATGGACCCGCGCTTTCCGCTGATCGTCGGCGGCGGTCTGATGATCTTCTCGTCCTGGCTCGCCTGCATGGGTGTGGCGCGGTTCTATCAGCGCCCGGTGTCGTGGCCGGCCGCGATCGCCAATTCGCTTCTCTGCAGCGCCAGTCTCGCCTTCTTCCTGATTGCCGTCGACAACATGCCGATGCGGGTGTTGACCTACTCGCTGGGGCAATCGACCCCGGTCGTGCTGACTCTGCCGCTGCTTCTCAGCAGGCAGAATGGCCGGGAAAATCCGGGCGCTCGTCTCGCTGCGATCGTCGGGATGCTGCTTCTGTCCATTCACCTCGTCCGCTCCGGCGCGGCGCTGCTCGGCTATGGCGGCGCCGTCACCGCGATCAACTTCAACGGTTTGCAGTCGGTGATGATCCTGCTGCTGGTGTTCCTGGCGATGGCCTGGAATTTCGCCTGTCTCCTGATGGCGATCGAGCGGCTGCGCAACGAGGTTGCCGACCTCGCGCTGCTCGACGATCTCACCGGCGTCGCCAACCGGCGGCATCTGCTGCAGCGCCTGACCGAGGAATGCGCCCGCTCCGAGCGCAGCGGCGTCCCGTTCTCGCTCCTGGTAATCGATCTCGACGGCTTCAAGGCCATCAATGACACCCACGGCCACGCTGCGGGCGACGCGTGTCTCAAGCACTTCACCCTGATGGCGCAGACGCGCCTGCGGCCCGGCGATATGCTCGCCCGCACCGGCGGCGACGAGTTCTGCGTCGTGCTGCCGTCGTCCTCCTTGCGCGAAGGCGCGCTGATCGCCCGGCGCGTGCTCGAGGCGTGCCGTCAGGATGCTGCCGGCTGCACCGGCAGCGACATTCCGATCGCGATCTCGATCGGTGTCGCGCAGTGGGATTGCAGCATCGGGGAATCCCCGGACCGCCTGATGGCCAACGCCGACCATGCTCTCTATGCCGCCAAGAAGAACGGTAAGAACGACTTCGCTGTCTATGATCCCGCCCCGCCGCCGCTTTCGCCCGAGGCGGTCGAGGCACTGCGCAAATTCGCATGAAGCCTGCTAGGCTCGGGTCATATTGGACCCGCATGATGTCTCGCCTGGCTGCGGCCGTTTTCGCTGCGCTTCTCGTCGCCCCCGCCGCCGCGGTGGAGGCCGAGCTCGCAAAGCTCGCGCGCGCCTCGGGCACGCCTGACATCCCCGGCCTTAACATCGTCTGGCTGGCGCCATGGGGCGACGTCCGTAACGCACACCCCTGGCGCAATATCATCGTGCACCAGACCGAGGGACCTGCCGGCTCGGCGCGCGGGGGCGCGCAAGCGCAGGCGAAGAATCCGACGCGGCGCGGCGTCACGGTCTGGGTCGAGACCGACGGCACGGTCTATTGGGCGGTGGCCGAAAACCACGTGCCGACCCACGGCGACGGCGCCAACCGCAACGATAACAAATACATCGACAACAAGCCGACCTATCGCCAGGTGGTGCGCGACAATTCGATCGGTGTCGAGTTCGCCGGCAACTATCCCGACGTGGCGACGGGCCCGACCGAAGCACAGGTCGCGGCGTGGAAGATCCTCGTGAAGATCCTGCGCGCGCGCTACGACATCCCGCTCGAGCGCGTCTATGCGCACAACTGGGTCGACTACAAGGACGCGCGCTATTGCGAAGGCTGCTGGCTCGCAACGCTGGCGCGGATGTGGGGGGAATAGGCCCACCGCGATTCCGGGCGCGACGACGTCGTGACCCAGGATCCATTCCTGCACCAGCTGCGGCCTGATGGATTCCGGGTTCGCACCAAGAGGCGCTCCCCGAAATGACGGGAGCGGGTCACACCGCCCGTGCGGTCCAGCCGTAGAAGCGCATCAGACAAACAAAAAAGCCGGCGCTGCCGCCGGCTTCTTCTCTCCTTCGATCCGCCAATCTCTGGTGCCGAAACACCTCGCTCAGTGCGCGGCTTCCAGCGCGGCCTGTTCCTGCCTTGCGATCGTGCCCTTGACCGCGGACTGCACCTTCTCGAAGGCGCGGACCTCGATCTGGCGGACGCGCTCGCGCGACACGCCGAACTCGGCGGCAAGGTCCTCCAGCGTCATCGGCTCGTCGGCGAGGCGGCGCGCCTCGAAGATGCGGCGTTCGCGCGGGTTGAGCACGCCCATGGCGCCATTCAGCGCATCACGGCGGTGATCATACTCCTCGTGCTCCGCCATCATGGCTTCCTGGTTGGGCGTGTTGTCGACCAGCCAGTCCTGCCATTCGCCGGCCTCGCCGTCGTCGCGGATCGGAGCGTTTAGCGACGCGTCACCACCGAGGCGGCGGTTCATGTCGATCACGTCCTGATCGGTGACGCCGAGGCGCTTTGCGATCATCTTCACCTGGTCGGGGCGGAGATCGCCCTCATCCAGCGCGTTGATCTTGCTCTTCGCCTTGCGCAGGTTGAAGAACAGCTTCTTCTGGTTCGCGGTGGTACCCATCTTCACGAGCGACCAGGAACGCAGGATGTACTCTTGAATCGACGCCTTGATCCACCACATGGCGTATGTCGCGAGACGGAAGCCCTTGTCGGGCTCGAAGCGCTTCACCGCCTGCATCAGGCCGACATTGCCTTCCGAGACGACCTCGGAGATCGGCAAGCCGTAGCCGCGATAGCCCATGGCGATCTTGGCCACGAGACGGAGGTGGCTGGTGACGAGTTGGTGCGCCGCGTCACGATCGTCATGCTCGCGCCAACGCTTGGCGAGCATGTATTCCTGCTGGGGTTCCAGCATCGGAAACTTGCGGATCTCGGCGAGGTAGCGAGAAAGGCCGGATTCTCCATTGAGGACCGGCAAAGCAGCGGTACGGGCCATAGTGCGCCCTCCAAAAGGTTCAGGCCCCCGATAGCGGCGGGCCAGGCAGACGACCGCTGTGTCAAAGCCGGTCGGGCTGCGATGTTCCGCGTTGGTCATTCAACGCAAGCGCAATATACCCTATCGGGGGTCGAAAAGGGAAGGATTGCTGACGTCACGAGGCCGTGTGGCCGCTATAACTTTTTGTAATGTAAAGTCTTTCTGAACCGTCCTGCGTCATTGCTCCGCTTGGAGGGCACGCTGAAGGAGAAGCAAATCCTCCGGCAGCGGCGCCTCCCAGTGCAGAAGTTCTCCGGTCCTGGGGTGCTCCAATACCAGGAGATAGGCGTGCAAGGCCTGCCGTCCCAGCGCGGCCAAAGCCGCCTGCGATTCGGGGCCAAGCTGGTTGGCCTTGGTCTTGAAATGCGGGCCGTAGACGGCATCCCCCATCAGCGGGTGCCCGATATGGGCGAGATGGACTCGGATCTGGTGGGTGCGCCCGGTCTCGAGCTCGCAGGCGAGGAGGCTCGCCACCGGCTTGCCGTCCCGCCCGGCAAAGCTCTCCAGGATCTCCCAATGCGTGACCGCCTCGCGGCCGCCCTGGCGCACCGCCATCTTCTCGCGCGCATGCGGATGGCGGTCGATCGGCGCGTCCACCGTGCCGCGATGCCGGTTCGGCACCCCCCAGGCAAAGGCCATGTAGCCGCGCCGCATCTCGCCGGTACGGCCGTGGTCGGCAAACTGCGCCGACAGCGAGGCATGGGCGAGGTCGTTCTTGGCCACCACCATCAGCCCCGTCGTGTCCTTGTCGAGCCGGTGCACGATGCCGGGCCGGCGCACCCCGCCGATGCCAGACAGCGAGGCGCCGCAATGGGCGATCAAAGCATTCACCAGCGTGCCGGTCTCGTGGCCGGCCGCGGGATGCACCACCAGCCCCTTGGGCTTGTTGAGGACGACGATGTCATCGTCCTCGAATACGATGTCGAGGGCGATATCCTCGCCCCTGGGCTCGGCGGGCGCCGCCTGCGGCACGTCGATTATGATCGTATCGCCCGGACTGACGTGATAAGCGGGGTCGCGGACCGCGGAGGCCTTCAGGTGGACGGCGCCCGCCAGGATCAGGGCTTTCAGCCTCGATCGCGACAGCTCGGTGAGGCGCGCCGCCAGCACGCGGTCGAGCCGGGCCGAGCCCTCATCGCCGACGACCACGACCTCCAACCTTTGCGCAGAGCCAAGATCCTTAGGGCCAAGAGTTTCCATGACGACGTCTGATACCGATGTTCCCGAGCCGACCCCCGAACAGGCCGCGCTATTCGCGCGGGTGAGGCGGATGATGCTGATCGCGGGGCTGACCACGGCGCTGGCGTTCTGCGCCGTGCTGATCGCGGTGGGCTACCGCCTTTTCAAGTCGGAGGGAAGGGCGGTGGAGGCCGGCGGCGACGTCACCGCCACCCTGCCGAAGGGCGCCAGGATCGTTTCGACCGGTGTCGCCGGCGACCGGCTCGTGGTCACGCTGGACCTCGGTGGCGTCACCGAGATCCGCACGTTCGACGCCCACACGCTGAAGCCGGCCGGAAAGCTGAAATTTGCCAATGAGCCGTAAAAGGCCCATCGGGGTCCTTGCGGCAGACAAATTTCGAGGCTATTCGGTACCCCTCACGCTCCCTTCGTCTAGCGGTTAGGACGCGGCCCTCTCAAGGCTGAAACAGGGGTTCGATTCCCCTAGGGAGCGCCAGCGGCTCTAGAAGCGCTGAGATTTCAAAAACATCACGCAAATCATGGCTTTGACTACGCTCTGGTGGTAGCACTGCGTGGTAGCTTTTGATGCGCGCGTTGATGGGACTGATTAAGGACAGGCACGGGACTTACTACGCGCAACGGAAGGTGCCCGAACGCCTTCAAGAGGCGGTCGCGCGCGTGCTCAATTCAGGACGTGGTCGCCAAGTCTTCCTAAAGAAGTCACTGGGGACCAAGGTCCTCAAGGCGGCGAATGTGGCCGCAACGCACGTCCTCGCTGACTTCGACCGGACGATTGCCGATGCTGAAGCGCTACTGAAGGAGCGTCCCGTAACTCCATCGCTGACTGTTGCGCAGATAAAGCGCATGGCAGAAGCATACTACGCAGCCAGATTGGCGAATGATGAGGAGGAGCGCCGCGAGGGCACTGGCTCCGAGCCGTTGTTTCAAAGCATCGCGAAGCAGCTCAGTGCGGCGGGTGTCGAGTATCAAACCCCATTTGCCGTAGGTGTGACCCCAGAGGCTGGCCTGTCGGACCGCGAAGTGCTGAAGCGCGTTGGCACACTCGAATACGAGCTTGCCATCGTCCCGCCCGCGTTGGCTCGCGGCGACATCAGCGTCATCCGCGAGGAGCTGGATGAACTGCTGAGTGATTTCCAACTCAACGTTGACCGCAAGAGCCAGTCGTACCGAAAGCTCGGTATGGCGGTGCTAACGGCATATGTTCGCGCCATCAGGGACATCGAGAGGCGGAATGTAGGTGAGCCGATTGAGACACCTCAATCTTTCTACGCGCTCTCTCAGCTTCCCACGGGTGAACAGGGGGGCACGCTACGTGAAGCCTTCGAGGGCTGGAAGAAAGAGCGTGAACGGCCGGAGGGCACGGTGCATGAGTACGGTCGAGCCATCGAGATGTTCATCCAACTGCACGGCGATCTGCCCATCACGGAAATCAAGCGCTCCCACGCGCGCACGTTCCGCGAAGCGTTGCAATTGGTGCCGAAGTCTCGCAAGGGGGCACTTCTGAAGGCATCACTGCGGGACCTTAGCGACTATGGTCGCTCACACCCGACAATCCAGAAGGTATCACCGGGCACCGTCAATAAGCAGTTGGGCGCGGTACAGGCTATCGCCGGATGGGGACGGCATAACGGGCTTGTGCCTGAGGACGCTCCCTGGTCTGACCCTTTCAATGAAATGCGACTAGAAGAGGAGCAGTCCCAGCGTGAACCCTTTGACGCGCGCGACTTGCAGACCATCTTCAATGCTCCCCTGTTCACCGAACACAAGCTCCCGGTGGGAGCGAAGGGAGCGGCGGGGATATGGCTTCCGTTGCTCGCACTCTTCGCCGGAGCCCGTCAGGCCGAATACGCAGGTCTCCGTGTCTCTGACATTCGGGAGGATGAGCAAACAGCCGTTCCGCTCATGTGGTTCACCCGTGATGTCAAGGCGGGGCGCAGATTGAAGACAAAATCATCGGAACGAGTGGTGCCAGTACATCCTCTGCTTATCGACATCGGCTTCCTCAACTATGTGGCAGAGCGCCGAAAGGATGGCGAGCAGGCTTGGTTGTTCCCCACTGTTGCTCCTGATCAGAAGGGAGCGTTGAGAGGCTGGGCGAAATGGTGGGGGCGGCACCTGCGCAACCATGTAGGCGTCAAGGACACCAACAAGGTCTTCCATAGCTTCCGGCACGGCTTTCAGGATGCGCTTCGCCAAGCGACACCCGACGAAGAGTTGCGGGATGCTCTAGCGGGCCGCAGTAGCGGGAAGTCTGTGAGCCGAAGGTATGGCGCAAAGGCCATGCTGGAGCGCTGGGGCGTGAAGGCTCTCAAAGCGGCAATCGACAAGATTAACTACCCCGGCCTCGACCTGTCGCGTGCGCCCTTGGCGACCCTGCGTGCAATACCAGCATCATCAAGCGCTTTCATGCTCACCAGCGATTTGGCCGAGCGCTATCCGAGGCCGCAGGCGGCCAAGGGCAAGGCGTACGCACGCCACAAGACACTGGTCGACTATGCGAACGCCGTAGGCGCATTCATCGCCGATCTGCTTGCTGCCGTCGAACGCGATCGGAGCGAGGGCTGGCTCATGTGCTCACACGACAAGGGCGACTACACCGGCCAATACGTCAAATGGCGCATGTTCGATGGTGTTAGGACGGCGTGGCTTGAGGCTGGCCTGATCGAGCATAAGCCGGGTTATCCGGGCAGGCTGGAGTTCGGCAACCCAGGTCCAAGCTCGGGCAAGCTAACCCGCTACAGGGCCACACCGAGGCTCTTGGAGATTGCTGCGGGACACGGCATTACACCGGCCAACGTCCTCGAACATTTCAAGTTCGAGTTCATGATGCCTTCCGAGCTAATCCGGCTCACTAAGCCTCCCGAGCCGACACCGAATACACCAAGGGTCGCTGAGCTACGCCGTGATGTCGCCGAACTGAACGCGTTCTTCGCCAAGCAGACCCTTACACATCCGAAACATCCGACGATTAAGCACCTTGGGTGGATACGAATATTCCACGCGTACACCAAGGGCTACCGATGGAATAAGGGCGGCCGCCTCTACTCCCAGCCTCAAGGGCCGAGCTGCTACCAGAACCTGCCAGAGACTTCGGAGGATGCGAGTAAGCCTACACGCCTGCAAATGCGTATCAATGGGGAACGTGTTGTAGAGATCGACATATCATCCTCGTACCTCACCATCTTCTACGCGCTTTGCGATCAGCAACTCGATAGCACTGAAGATGCCTACGCAGGGATCCTTGGGCCGACAGCACTCGACAGGCATGTAGCCAAGTTCTGGATCAACGCGTCGTTTGGCAACAGCAAGCTGCTTAGCAAGTGGAGCACAGAGGTAAAGCGAACCCTGGAGCTGCAACTCGCCAAAAAGGGGTTGTCAGGTTTCGATCCCAAGCTCTATCCGATGAAGTGGATCAAAGAGAAGGTGCTAGAGCGCCATCCCCTTCTGGCTCGCTGGGGCGGTGAAATCAGAGGCCGTGTGCGAGACTACGGTGACCTCATGTACATCGAGAGCGAGGCAATCATCGGCGCAATGCTGACGCTGATGCGCGATCATCAAGTACCGAGCCTACCTGTACACGACAGCCTCATCGTTCCGGTGTCGAACTTCAAAGTGGCCAAGGAAGCTCTCATCCATCACTTCCGCAAGCAAACCGGAGTAGTGCCGAGACTGGACCCTGAGGAGGACTCAGAGAACTGGTGAAGGTCCTGTGCCTGTAAGCACCTGCTAGACCATAGGAGGTTTTATATTGGTGATTGTCTAGGGAAGGTCTATCCAGCGAGACACTTGGCCATAACGTAGAACAAATGTTGCCGTCGGGCCTCTCCGCGCAGGAAGGGTTCCACCTGCCTCTACGCGGTCGATTTTGTCGCCCCTGTTGGGATCGGGCTGCAAGGCCTTGCGGTGACTCAGGAATGCCTTGGGGAGACGCTCGGGCAACGCGGTAGAGGTCGGCCAAGCGGCTATCAGCGGACTCCGTAGAGTCTTCCAGAGGCGTGATACCACAGATTTTGCGGAGGCAGTCACGCAATTTCTGGCTGTGGCATTTAACCCGTATCAAAGCGCGAGGTGGCTCCGTCGCATGCGCCTCTCAGGCCCCCGTGCACGCCCATTGGGAGCCCGAGGAACTCGTTTTGGCCCAGCCCGGGCGCGGTGAACCGACGGCCGAGCAAGTCCCCGCAGTGACACCCATAGTGTGCTCTCGAGGCACCCTGGATGCTCCGTGCCACAATTGGGTCTCATTAGGCACCATCGGCTTTTGCGATGAGTGTGCGAACCCATCCACACACACGCCCGGCCGTATTCAAGTTGGCCCCGATGATTTGCCGCTCGTGTCCGGCGCTGCTTTTCTCGCAGGGTGTCCCGCCGAGTGGGATCGCAGGCGGTCACGTCACCTGCAACATCTAATTTCTCCACGGCGCGTGCACCTCAATGACTAGGGCGGCGAATGTCCGCAAGTTAGGGCTGAACGGAAATGGCTCAGAGAGGACCGAAGGTCAGTTGTTGACCCGAAGCGGAACCTGCGACCCCTTGAGAGCT
This sequence comes from Bradyrhizobium sp. in8p8, assembly GCF_000426845.1. Taxonomy (GTDB): domain Bacteria; phylum Pseudomonadota; class Alphaproteobacteria; order Rhizobiales; family Xanthobacteraceae; genus Bradyrhizobium; species Bradyrhizobium japonicum_C. The sequence goes on from NZ_AUGD01000008.1 coordinate 365,485, forward strand.
AAATGAGCGATTGAAGCGATTTTGAACATCCTTGGCAGTGAAGAGATAAGGTAGATCTGGTATTGTCGTGGTCCCATCAGCGAGGCAATACGCTCGTGTTCAAGGTGCTGGACTGGTTTAGATCGCACCCCGTTTTGATCGGCCCCGCTCTGCTGCTTACATCAATCGCGGCGATTCTCTATTTGTTTATTGACCCCATCACCGTCCTGTTTGTCGCGATCATTTTTCTTACCGCCGGTTTCGCCGCGCTTGTTGATCCAAAGACATACTTCCGTAAGGGGCCAACCGGAACACAGCAGCGTGAGTGATCACGGAAGTCCGCCCCTCAGCAACAGTCTCGGTAGTATCTTGGAGGCGTTTCGCGAGCTCCTGATAGGTCTACCTCTGTCTTATCTCTGGCGAGGCCATGGCTCGGCAATTTTTCTGGAGTTCGGGCTGCTTACACCTCGAACCCGGCGCAACGGAACACCCGGCAACCCATGCGGCGAATTTACATTGATGATCCAATGGAGTTGGCGGATTGAAAACGCTACGTCCATCGTGTGCGGGAGTTGGAGCGAGGAGCCCCTGTGGGAGCCAACGTTCGATTTACTCCGCAACAAGGTCGTTACCGAGCTATCAGTAGTCGGGCGGCTGCCCGAAATCGTCGTAGCTCTGTCAGAAGGCCTTTACGTATCGTCATTCATGACTGCTGAGGGTGATCCTCAATGGTGTCTGTTTGACCGGCGAGGCGCCGCCTTGAGGACAATGACGGTCAAGGACGGGTGCTCAAATTCGTTCGTTGACCCCTCGCCACTATTGTAGATCCAGCCGACAGAATGTCCGGTATTGGCCCTTATGAGACTCTCCACTGTATTGGGCTGTCGTCCGTGATGGCACCAGAGCGGACGTCAGAGTTGTACGGTTCACCCTGCTGCTGCCAGCTCGGTGGCGGCGGCAGCTTAAAGCCGAGGAACTTGAAATCGGGTAGCAACCGATGAGCAGAAAGGGTCCCATGGTCGTGTATGGGACCCATTCGCGCTTGTTCATCTCGGACCGTCTAAGCTGCCTCAGCTGTAATCCGAAGTGCCAGCGTCGCAGAAGTTACACTGCGAGTGCGAAGCGTCCTCCGGCCACCTTAGACCTCATCCTCGAAAAGCAATTCGCCCATCGGGCCAATTCGCTTCCTTGGATTGTCTTGCATGACCTCAATCATGCGAGAGGCGAGGCGATGCCCGCGCTCCGTGAGAAAAACGTGACGTAACCGTAGATCATTTCGCCTATCATCGACGACGGTAAGAAGGTCGAAACCAGGTTTACTTCTTATGACACGCGAAGTTAGTCGACGCAGGTGCATTGAAACAGTGACCGGTTTAATACCGCAGCGGCGCGCCAGCACAGACACGGGAAGTCCCTCCTCAGCCCAAACCGCCAAGAACGTATACGCTTGATCGGTGGTGAGGTGGTAGTAGAGCGTCTGCAGCACTTGAATTGCCGTAACGAAACGCAGAACTAAAATTCGCTGCCGAGATGATAGCTCGTGAAATTGGTCTTGAAGTTCATTGGGCACCGGGCGCTCCCTCATGTGAGGCTCGGAATGAAGCAGATCAGCGCCCGTACTAATAGATTACTCTCTGGCAGCTACTTGCGACCTTCGCCGGCACATGCGGAGGTGACCGATAGGCTTTTCCGTGCGAGATGGATGCAAATCCCGTGGCATACATTGCAGCCGTAAGCTCGGCGGCGGCAGCAGGCTTTAACCGAAGGAACTTGAAACCGCATCGTCAATGATGTTCAAAAAGGGTCCCATGGGATGATATGGGACCCATTGGCTCGCATGTTCCCCGGAGGCTTCGCACGACCGTCGCAGGCAAATAAGCTTGAACCAGCCGTACATCGCAATTTCTCCTATTTGGCGTCGATGCGGCTGAGAAGGCGGGAGACGGCAGTCGGATGCCACACGTCTCCCCGAGGAGCCCTAATGCCCCTCGTGTGAAGTTCATCAGCGATCCCGCGTACCGTGGTGATCCCAGAGCCCCTGATGTCATCCACGATGCCCTTAAGGTCGGTAGCCCTCTGCACCGCGCCGCGCTTGAGCGCCTCTACAGCCTTCGCATTGCCTACCTGCTTTCCCCGGAGCGCACGGGCACCGTTGGGATTGCCTAACTTCACGCCGCGCGCCTTGGCTGTCAATCGGCTTGCAAATTTGGCTCTGACGCAAGTTTGGTGCAGCGCCGACTATTCTGCACCGATTAGTCTGGCTTGAAGCAGATCGATTTTGC
>NZ_AUGD01000009.1 GCF_000426845.1 Bradyrhizobium sp. in8p8
GCCTCACCCTCTGAAATGAAAGAGGGCGCAGGGAAGACCGGGAGCCCGCTGGCACCCGAGGTCCACTGTGCGGAATCTGCGTGGTGAGAAGCTGCACAGCGGCATACAGGTGTAGCCAGGACATCCCGGCCTTCCCTGCGCAGTGGTTGGAACGGCTTATGTCGTGCTCTCCCCGGGGAGCGATGCACTATTGCCCCCGTCGCCTTGCGGATGGCTGGTGCGCGCGTCCGGTCGGACCGCCACATCACCGCAACACTTGGCGCACAGACCCCGGGCGCCAGGACCACACGATTTTGCCGTACGCAGATGGCACCTGTCGCATGCGCGGCGAGCTTGCTCACGGTCTCCCGCCCTGCAAATCCGTTCGCGCCAACGCCATCTGCGTCCACCGCCGCCCGGCCCGCGTTCGTGACGATCGCGATACGCCCCTCTTCCTTGGGCCGGGTTGCGGCGATTCATACGTCTTTTCCGAATTTCGGTAAAGCGGAATCTTTCCGACTTCGAGCATTGACCGACCGCTGGCGTGTTTTGCCCGACAGGCACCTCGATATCTTGTACGACCTGTGTTGATTTGCCCGACCGGGCGCCACATTGGTATGGTGCCTGCAAGCGCTTCAGCCGCCATTTCCTCGACAGAATGAGACAATGCCAAGCTCAAGACCCGATCGCATCCGAAAGCTCCTCGCCGACCTCGTCGGCTTCGACACCATCAGCGACCGCACAAACCTGCCCCTGATTGCCCATATCGAAAGCTATCTCGCCGGGTTCGGCGTCAAGGGTGAGCGCATCGTAGACGAGACCGGGCAGAAGGCCGCTCTCTGGGTCACAATCGGGCCGGAGGACCGGCCGGGCTTCGTGCTGTCCGGCCATACCGACGTGGTGCCTGTCGTGGGCCAGGACTGGAGCCATGATCCGTTCAAGCTGGCGGAGCGGGACGGCAAGCTCTATGGCCGCGGCACCACCGACATGAAGGGATTTGTGGCGGTGTGCCTCGCCATGGTGCCGGAGATGGTGGACGCTAGGCTGAAGACGCCGATTCATCTGGCGATCTCCTATGACGAGGAGATCGGCTGCGTCGGCGTGCGGCCGATGCTGCGCGAGGTCGCCAGGAAGAAGGTCAGGCCACTCGGTTGCTTCGTCGGCGAGCCGACCCAGATGCAGGTCATCATCGGTCATAAGGGCAAGCACGGCGTGCGGGCCACGTTTCGCGGGCTCGCCCGCCATTCCTCGATCGCGCCGGAGGGCGTCAATGCGATCGAATATGCCGCCGAGCTGATCGTCGAAATCCGCCGCCGCGCCATGGCGCTCGCAGCCGCGCACGCGACGGACAGTCTCTACGACGTTCCGCACTCGACGCTGCTCACCAGCATCGTGCACGGCGGTGCCGCGCTCAACATCGTGCCTGATACCTGCACGGTGGAATTCGAGTGCCGCGGCATCGGCATCACCGAGTCGCGCGAGGTCACCGATGCAATCGTCGCCTGGGCCAAGGCCGAACTCGAGCCTGCGATGAAGGCAAGGAATGCGGAGTGCGGCATCGCATTCGAGGAGATCCTCGACTACCCCGCGCTCGACACGGAAGCCGATGCTCCAATCGTCACCCTGGCCAAGAGCCTGGCGGGACGCAACGACCACGCCAAGGTCGCCTTCGGCACCGAGGCGAGCCTGTTCGCCGACATCGCCGATATCCCCTCCGTGGTGATCGGCCCCGGCTCGATCGCACAGGCGCATACGCCGGACGAGTTCGTGGAGATGGCGGAGCTGGAGAAATGCGGAGGCTTCGTGGAGAGGCTGATCGCGCATTGCGTGAAGAGCTGAGCGCCTCCCGTCATTGCGAGGAGTTCCTGCGACGAAGCAATCCAGACTGCCAGTAGAGGGCACACTGATTGCCTCGCGGAGCCTGTCATCGGGCCGCGCTTCGCGCGGACCCGTTGGCTCGCAACGACGGTGGAATGAGTCGCCTCATCACCGCTGTCATGCCCGGCTTGACCGGGGGCGTCCAGCGGGCCGCGGCGTCTCGATTCAAGCACTGGCGTCTCTGAAATGCGGGATTGCTCGCCTTCGCGGACAATGACAGCGAAGGTGTGGGAATGACGCAGCTCCCCATATGCAAAAGGCGCGGCCACCGGCCGCGCCTTCGTCATTTCTACACCGCGCCCGCCTTCTGCGCATATTCCCACGAGGCCTTTGACAGCGGCACGGTGCGTTTGGCGGACTCCAGCGCCTTGGCGTTGGCGGCGGTGCCGTCGCGGACGCGGCCGGCGATGCCTTGGGTAATGCCGGCAAGGCGGAACAGGTTGTAGGCGAAGTACCAGTTGAGATCTGGCACCGTCATCTTGGTGACGTTGCAGTAGATCTGCGCGGCCTCTTCCAGGCTCGGGATGTTGAGCGCCTTGAGGTCGGCGCCCTCGAGGCCCGGCATGATCCACTGCATCAACAGATAAGTGAAGTCGGCCATGGGATCGCCGAGGGTCGACAGCTCCCAGTCCAGCACGGCCTGCACGCGCGGTTCCGTCGCGTGGAAGATCATGTTGTCGAGGCGATAATCGCCATGGACGATGGAGACGCGCGCCTGCTCCGGCACCGTCTTCGGCAGCCATTCGGCCACCTTCTCGAACTCGGGAATGTGCTGCGTCTCGGATGCGCGATATTGCTTGGTCCAGCGGTCGATCTGGCGTGCAAAATAATTGCCGGGCTTACCGAAATCGCCGAGACCGATGGCGTCGGGATCGAACATGTGGAGCTTCGCCAGCGTCTCGATCTTGCTGGTGAAAATCTTGCGCCGGTCGTCCGGCGCCTGGCTCGGCAGCGTCGGATCCCAGAACACACGGCCCTCCTCCATCGACATGATGTAGAAGGCTGCACCGATGACGCTGTCGTCCTGGCAGAGTGCATAGGCGCGCGCGACCGGAAAGCCCTGCTTTCCGAGCGCAGCGATCACGCGATACTCGCGATCGACCGCATGCGCCGACGGCAGCAGTTTGCCGAACGGCTTTCTGCGCATCACGTAGGAGCGGTTCGGCGTGTTGAGGCGATAGGTCGGGTTGGATTGGCCGCCCTTGAACTGGAGCACGACCAGGGGGCCTTCAAAACCTTCGACATGCTCGCGCATCCAGGCTTCGAGGCGCAGCTCGTCGAAACGATGCCGCTCCTCGACCGGCTTGGTACCCGAGAACTCTTCGTCTTTCCTGACGCCGTCCGCCACAGTGACGCTCCCTCTTCAGTCCTGACCATTTCAGGTCGAGCATGATCCTAGTCGGTAACCGCTGACGCACTTGCGTCAAGCGGTCACCGGATCATGCCCTCTCATTCGTCAAGCCGGGAGCGCCTCCAGGCTCTCCCGTCTAATGACCGGGAGAGTTTGCATACTTCCGAACCTCAAGTCTGGCAATGGCGCGGTTATGCACCTCGTCCGGACCGTCGGCGAGACGGAGCGTGCGGATGTGGGCGTAGTCCTTGGCAAGGCCCGCTTCGTCCGAGACGCCGGCGCCGCCAAAGGCCTGGATCGCCTCATCGATGATCTTCAGCGCCATGTTGGGCGCCGCGACCTTGATCATGGCGATCTCGGCCTGCGCGGTCTTGTTGCCGACCTTGTCCATCATGTCGGCGGCCTTGAGGCACAGGAGGCGGGTCATCTCGATGTTGGTGCGGGCTTCGCCGATGCGCTGCTCCCACACGCTGTGCTCGACGATCTTCTTGCCGAAGGCGGTGCGCGAGGTGAGACGCTTCACCATCTTCTCCAGCGCCTCCTCGGCCTTGCCGATGGTGCGCATGCAGTGATGGATGCGACCCGGACCGAGGCGGCCCTGCGCGATCTCGAAGCCGCGACCCTCCCCGAGCAGGATATTCTCCTTCGGCACCCGCACGTTCTCGAGCAGCACCTGCGCATGTCCGTGCGGCGCATCGTCGAAGCCGAACACCGGCAACATCTTCTCGACCTTGATGCCGGGGGTGTCGAGCGGAACCAGGATCTGCGACTGCTGCTGGTGCTTGGCCGCCTTGAAATCGGTCTTGCCCATCAGGATCGCGATCTTGCAGCGGGGATCGCCGACGCCGGACGACCACCATTTGCGGCCGTTGATGACGTAATGATCGCCGTCACGCTCGATGCGGGTTTCGATGTTGGTGGCGTCGGAAGACGCAACCGCCGGTTCCGTCATCAGGAAGGCCGAACGGATCTCGCCGTCCATCAGCGGACGCAGCCACTTGCGCTTCTGCTCCTTGGAGCCGTAACGGATGAACACTTCCATGTTGCCGGTGTCGGGCGCGGAACAATTGAACACTTCCGAGGCCCAGGTGATGCGGCCCATCTCTTCCGACAGCAGCGCATATTCGAGATTGGTCAGCCCCGCGCCGCGGAATTCGTCGTCCTCGTGCTCGGACGGCGGCATGAACATGTTCCAGAGGCCTTCCGCCTTCGCCTTCTTCTTGAGGTCTTCCAGGATCGGGATGACTTTCCAGCGGTCGCCACTCTTGTCCTGCTGGTCGTAGATCGGCACCGCCGGGCGCACGTGCTTGGCCATGAAGGACCGCACGCGGTCGAGCCATTCCTTCTGCTTGGGGGACATATCGAAGTCCATGGGACGCTCCTCGCTTCTTTCAACAGACACTCTTGCGCCGGATTGTCCTCCCGCTCCGCGCTACCCGCAATGGTCGAGAGTGCGGGCGCTTCTGACCAAGCCGCGAAGTTGCGACCGAGTCCGAATGCGGATTGACTTTTCCGGCCTTCAAACGATAGTTTCATACAACTGTTTGATTTGCAACTCCTCCCCTCCGGGACATTTCATGGCCAGCGATCACACCAGGTCCGCCATTCTCGCCGCCGCCGAACGGCTCTACGCCGATCGCGGCTTCGGCGACGTGACGCTGCGCGACATCGTCGCGGCTGCCAATGTCAACCTGGCCGCGGTGAACTATCATTTCGGCTCGAAGGACGAGTTGATCGCGGAATTATTTGTCACGCGCTCGATCGCCACGAACCGCGAGCGCCTGCGCGAATTGAAGGCGGCGGAGGAGCAAGGCGGCGGCCGCGCGCCGATCGAGGCGATCTTGCGCGCCCTCGTCGGTCCGACCTTGCGCGGCTGCCTCGGCCCGGAGACCCAGCGCTCCACCGCCGCGCGCTTCATGATCCGTGCCTCGATCGAATCCGTGCCGCCGATCCGCCGCATCAAGAACCGCGAGATCGACCATTTGCGCAAATTTGCCGGCGCGATGCGACGGTCCCTGCCCGATCGGAGCGAGGTCGATATCTATTGGGGCCTCAACTTTGCGCTCGCGATGGCGCATCACACCATCCGCGAGAGCGAGCGACTGACGAAATTGTCGGAAGGCAAATGCGATCTCGATGACGTCGAGGACGTGGTCGCACGCGTGGTCAGCGTGGCGACGATGGCGCTGACGGCGGGAAAGGGCGAGGCCAAAGCCCCCGCGCGCGCACTCGCACGGGACGCGCGCTGATCAATGAGCCCGGTCGAAAGCCGGCGCGAGGTCAGTTCGGCGTGGCGGAAAATGCCTGAATCTTGCGGCTAACGCGGCGGCTAGACCCGCTGCGGCATCTCCTCGGCCTCTTCCTTGGCGAGCAGCAGCAGCATCTCGATACCCATCTCGCCTTCCTGCGGCGAGCGGATGAACTTTATTTCGTCCGCGCTCTGCCGCAGCGCGGCAATGATGGCGACGGCCTGATTGGCGGTGGCCGCCTCGGTCGCCAGAATGGACTTCTGGTCCTTGGCCTGGAACCCGATCGTGTAGGACATTCGCTTCCCTCCCGAACTCAAGTGCAGGGATCGAATCAGAGTCGCGCGCGAAGCGGAAGCCTGTGCGACTACGGACCGGGATTATCTGGGGATTGCGCGCAAGCTTCACGCAAGCCCCGGCATGCGGGCGTCCTGCACGACCAGGCACATTCCCCGGCGCTCCACGGGAGAGGCTAGGAACGCGCTAGATGATCCCCAGCTGCTTCAAGGCCGCGATCTTCTCCGCGTCAAAGCCGAGCTTGCCGCCGAGCACCTCCTGCGTGTGCTCCCCAAGCAGCGGCGGCGCGCGGTACTCCTTGATCGGCGTCTCCGACAGGGTCAGCGCATTGCGGACCAGCGACAGATCCGGCTCGAAAGGATGTTTGACCTTCACGCGCATGCCGCGCGACTGAACGTGCGGATCGGAGAACACCTGCTCGAAATTGTTAATCGGACCTGACGGCACGCCGGCCTCCTCCAGCTTCTCCAGCCAGTAAGCCACCGGCTTCTTCAGGAACAGGCCGGCGAAGATGGCCATGATCTCTTTGCCGTGCACGACGCGGTCGTTGTTCTTGACGAAGCGGGGATCGTTCGCGAGCTCCGGCTCGCCGAGCACGGCGCAGGTGCGCTGGAACTGCCCGTCGTTGCCGACCACCAGCATCAGCTCGCCATCGGCGCAGCGGAACACACCGGCCGGCATCCCGCCATTGCCCCAAGTGCCGCGGCGCGGCGGCGTCTTCCCGTTGACCAGATAAATCTGCAGCCAGTGCGACAGGGATGCGATGACGGTGTCGAACAGGCAGACGTCGATGTGCTGTCCCTGGCCGCCCTTGGCGTCGCGATGATAGAGCGCCGATAGGATCCCGATCGAGGCATTCATCCCGGTCATGTAGTCGACGATCGACGGGCCGACCTTCATCGGGCCCTCACCCGGCTCGCCGTCGATATGGCCGGTGACGCTCATCAACCCGCCCATCGCCTGCAGGATGGCGTCGTATCCGGCGCGCGGCGCGTACGGGCCGGTCTGGCCGAAGCCGGTGACCGAGCAGTAGATGATGCCGGGATTGATCGCCTTGATGGTCTCGTAGTCGAGGCCGTAGCGCTTGAGATCGCCGACCTTGTAATTCTCCATGAAGACGTCGGCGTCCTTGGCGAGCTCGCGGACGATCGCCTGCCCTTCCGGCTTGGCGATATTGACCGTGACCGACTTCTTGTTGCGGTTGGCGCAGAGATAGAACGAATTGTTGTTGTTGGCCTTGCCATCGGGGTCATTCAGGTAAGGCGGTCCGAAGGCGCGCGCGTCGTCGCCGGTGCCCGGCCGCTCGATCTTGATCACCTCCGCGCCGAGATCGCCCAGCATCTGGGCCGACAGGGGCCCGGCAAGCACGCGGGTGAGGTCAAGGATCTTGATGCCTGAAAGCGGCAGGGCCGACATGTCGATTTCCTCCGGAGAACTGATCTTGGCGCGGCGGCGAGGCCGCAGGCCGCGCTTCCTGCGGATACACTATTTCGAAAGTGCGAGCATTGCACTGGCGGTATGCGGCCATCTCCGGCCGCCTCAGGGGGCCGTTGCCGTCCGCGATTTTCCGCGCCGCGAATATTGCCTGAGCGGCTCAGATTGCCCCGGCCAAACTTTGAAAAACCAGGCAGGGTTCGAAAAAGACAGCGCCCGCCTCAAGCGGTATGGCCGGGATCGACGTGCTTCGGGGTCTTCTTGTCGCGTTGGGGCGTCATCTTGGCAGGATCGGGCGCGCCAGGCACGCCGCGCGGACCGAGCTGGTCGCGCTGCATGTCGTCCTCGGAGCGGGATGGCTCGATGCCGTTGGGCTCGCGGGGCTTGGTCATTGCGGCCTCCTTCTTGCGAACGCTATCCGCCGACTGGGCACTCTACACACCCAGCGCGTTATCGCCGGCTTCGCGGCCGGGCACGCTGACATGGACCTCGTGTCCCTCACGGAGGGCCAGTGATGCCGCGGCGACTGCCGACTCGAATGCGGCTTCCTTGGTGGCGTACCGGCTCCTGACGTCGCCGTCATGCAGCACGCCCCATTCGTCCTGTACCGGCACGATGGCGTATTGAGCGAGACCCATTGTCCTCCTCCTGGCTTGGGCTTTAACTGTTCCGAACTCCCAACGCGGGACCGGGCTTAACGTTGCGTCAGCCGCGGATGCGCTGCCTTCACCCGCCACAACGTGTTGCCGCTGTCGTCGGCAACCAGCGGCGCACCGGTCTTGTCGATGGCGACGCCGACGGGGCGTCCGCGCCCGGACCAGGCGGCTGCCGATGAAGTCAGTCAGCCCCACGATGGCGGCGAGCACGCCGAAGATGACACCGACCACCAGGAGCCAGGCGGAAAAGTCCGCCCACATGATCTCGGCGCTCGCGACATAGGCGATTTCGGCCGGCAGCGCCCCGATGAAGCACGCAATCGGGATCGGCACCAGCATCGGATGGATCGGATGGCCTGCGATTGCGCCGTGGAGCGCACGCGCACATCCTTTTGCACGATCGGGCTCGTGCAACTTTCGCTGCCCGAGCCGCCAACTCATGCATCGGGTGAAGGTTCCTTCGATCTCTGCATTGCACAACGAGCCAACCACATGTTCGGGAGGAACGGAATGGCACGCCCCGAAGTCTTGGACTCAATCATCCTTTCGGAGACCGCAGCGTGGATCAGCCTGGCGACGGAGCCTCCTTCAGTCCTGCATCCAAGCTCGACGGCGTCTCGCGGCGTCAAACCAAGCAGGTCGAATCCCAGAGCCGGCCGAGCGCCGCGCTCATCCATGAAACGATCCGCGCAGAGGGCGAGCAGGAATTGGAGCGGCGCTGGTGGGCGATCGTCCTCTCCGGTCTTGCCGCCGGGCTGTCGATGGCCCTGTCGCTGATCGTTCAGGGCGCGTTTCACGGGCTGATTTCGGATGATGCGACGCGGCGCCTGGTCGCTCCGCTCGGCTACACGGTGGGCTTCCTCGTCGTGGTGCTGGGACGGCAACAACTGTTCACTGAGAACACGCTGACGCCGATCCTGCCGCTCTTGCACAACCGGGACCTCCGCACCCTGGCAAGCGTGCTCAAGCTGTGGTTTCTGGTCCTTGCTTCGAACATCGCAGGAACCTGGGCGATCGGGTCGGTGCTCGCCCACACCAGCATCTTCGAGCCGCGCATTGTGGACGCCTTCGTCGACCTCAGCCGGCATACGGTCGAGGGGACGTTCTCGACCACCTTCGTCCGGGCCATCTTCGCCGGCTGGCTGATCGCCTTGATGGCCTGGCTTCTTCCGGCGGCGAAGGAATCACGCGCGCACATCATCGTCATAATGACCTATGTCGTCGCGCTCGGCGGGTTCTCGCACATCGTCGCAGGCTCCGTCGAGTGTGCCTTCCTGGTGCAGAGCGGCCGGGCATCCCTGGCCCAATACGCCTCGGACTTCTTCATGCCGACACTGCTCGGAAACATTCTCGGCGGAACGACCCTGGTTGCGCTGCTGAACTACGGACAGGTCGCAGCGGAAATCGACGATCACAGGGAATAAACCCGCCCGAAAGGTGCGATTTGGTCAGGAACGATAGGCGCGAACCGGGCTTGCCTCAACAATCAACATGCGACCACAAGCAGGATCATTCATATGAGCGTGGAGACCAAAAGCCCATTCGACAAGGAACCGGCGGAAGGATCACGTGACATCATCGACCGCGAACTGCAGCGCGCTGACGATTCCGAGAAAAACAAGGTCGATCATCTCCCCGGCGTGAAGGTCAGCGGGCAGCCGCAAGGTGGTGCCGTCGACCGTGCGCGCGAGGAACGCGAGCAAGAGAACGCGAAGCAGAAATAGCCGATCGATCGCAGGCTGCGCTCGGCTCCAACTCTGCATCGACGTGCGGATACGCCCGATCTCACACTTCCAGCCATTGCGCGCGAACGTCGCCGTTCGACTTCAGTTGCTCGGGCGTCCCTTCGAAGACGACGCGACCGTGTCCCATAACGTAGACCCGGTTGGAGATCTTCATCGCAATCGACAGCTTCTGCTCGACGAGGAGAATCGCGACGCCGGCGTGCGCAATGCGGGCAATGAGATCCCCGACCTGCTGTACGATGAGCGGGGCAAGACCTTCGGTCGGCTCGTCGATCATGATGAGATCGGGGTCGCCCATCAGGGTCCGGCAGGTCGTGAGCATCTGCTTCTCGCCGCCTGACAGCACCCCCGCAGGCGTGTCGGCCCGCGCGGCAAGATTGGGAAACATGTCGAGCATGTCCTGAAGCTGCCATTTGCCGGGACGTCGCGTGTCCTTGATACCGAGGAGCAAATTCTGGCGAACGGTCAGACCCGGGAAGATGTCACGATGCTCCGGCACATAGCCGAGACCGAGACGCGCAATCCTGTAGCTCGGCAGCCCGGCGATGTCCTTGCCCTTGAAGCGGATCGTGCCTTGCGGCGCGACCTCGCCCATGATCGCCTTGACCGTGGTCGAACGCCCGACACCATTGCGGCCGAGCAGGCTCACGACTTCGCCCGAGGCGACATCGAGGTCGACGCCCTGGAGAATGTGGCTCTTGCCGTAGTAGGCGTGCAGATCCCTGACCTCGAGCATCAGTGCGCCTCCTCGCCGAGATAGGCTTCCTTGACCTTCGGATCGCGCCGGATCTCTTCCGGCGTGCCCGAGGCAATGATGTGGCCGTAGACCAGCACGGAAATTCGATCGGCAAGGCCGAACACGACGCTCATGTCGTGCTCGACGATCACGAGCGTCTTGCCTTCCGTCAACCGCCGGATCAGCGCCACCGCACGGTCGGTTTCGGCATGGCTCATGCCGGCGGTCGGCTCGTCCAGCAACACGACATTGGCACCGCCGGCGATGGTGATGCCGATCTCAAGCTCGCGCTGCTCAGCGTAGGTCAACAAGCCCGCCGGAACATCGCGCCGGTGCGTCAGATGGATATCGTCGAGTATCTGAGAGGTACGTTCGCGCACCTCAGGCAGGCTGTCGACGTTCTTCCAGAACGCGTAACGGTGCCCCGTCGCCCACAGCACGGCACAACGGACGTTCTCCCAGACCGACATGCGGGAGAACACGTTGGTGACCTGGAACGACCGCGACAGGCCGCGCCGGTTGATCTCGAAGGGCCCGAGACCGGAGATCACATCGCCGTTCAGTCTTACCTCGCCCGAACTCGGCCTGATATGGCCGCTGATCAAGTTGAACGTCGTCGATTTGCCGGCACCGTTCGGACCGATGATGGCATGACGCTCGCCTTGCGCGACGCTGAGATTGAGGTCCCGGATAATACCGACGTTGCCAAAGCGCTTTTCGACAGCGTTAAGTTCGATGGCTGCCGTCATGCCAGATACCCCCGGTCGCGCGCGATCGTCGCCGCGCGATCCCAAGCATCGGCGACTCGTCGCCAGCTGAGGCGCGCCACGAAGAAGCCGACGACGATAAGGATCGCCGCACTCGCCCACGTCATCGGCGACGCCGGAGTGAAGGCAACACCGAACAGGTTGATGGGGCTGCTTTGGCCGCTATGGGTGCGCGCGATCGATTCGATCGTCAGGATCACGCCGCAGGCCAGCGCCAGGGTCGGCACCGCCGCGACGACATAGGACGGAATCACCGTCTGCAAAGTTCCGGCACGAGCCAGCGGCCGGTGCATCATGATCAGGCCGGCGATGCCGCCCGGAGACAGCATCACGATGCCGATGAAGATAATGCCGAAATAGAGCTGCCACACGCCGGTGACGCTGGTCAGCCCAAGCTGCAGATATGTCACGAGGATCGCGCCAAGGATGGGGCCGAAGAAAAATGCGACGCCTCCGATAAAGGTCGAGAACAGCACGAGGCCGGACTGGATCGCGCCGAGATAGGCCGCGTTGGCAATCTCGAAGTTGATCGCAGCCAAGCCTCCAGCCACGCCGGCGAAGAACCCGGCAAAACAGAAGGCAATGTAACGGACCACGTGCGGATCATAGCCGATGAACTGGACGCGCTCGGGATTGTCGCGAACGGCGTTGCTGATCCGCCCCAGCGGCGTCCGGGTCAGCGCGTACATCGCGATCGCGGAGATCACCAGCCAGAACGCGATCAGGTAATAGACCTGAATCTGAGGACCGAAAGTCCAGCCGAACATTTTCGGCAAAGCCGTGCGGTCGGTCGAGATCCCGGACTCACCTCCGAACACGGAACGCAGGATCAGCGAGGAGGACGCTACCAGTTCGGCAATGCCCAGCGAGATCATCGAGAACACGGTGCCGGCGCGCTTGGTCATCACCCAGCCGATGATCATTGCGAAAGCAAGACCGCCGAGCCCGCCGAACAACGGTATGAAGGGAAGCGGGACCGGCCAGCCGTGCGAGACCACGGCATTCATCACATGGCAGGCCGCGAAGCCGCCGAGGCCGTAATGCACCGCATGGCCGAACGACAGGAGGCCGGTCTGGCCGAGCAAGATGTTGTAGGACAGCGCGAACACGATCGCGATGCCGATCAGGCTGAAGGACGTGAGCGAGCCGCCGGAGGAGAAGATCATCGGCAGGAGGATCAGCGTAGCGATGCCGACCAGCCAGACGCCATAAAAGCGCAGGCTGTCGCCGGCGGACTTGCCTGAGATGTTCGATGCGGAAGTCGTCGTGGCGTTCATGACTCGCGCGTCCCCATCAGGCCCATGGGGCGTACGATTAGAATGATCACCAGCAGAAGATACGGCACGATCGGCGCCACCTGGGCGATCGTGACGTTCCAGATGTCGGTAAGCACGGAGGGGCCCGCCGACGGGTCCAGCGGACCGAAAGCACTCGCCAGCGAACCGTTCAACGCCACCGCAAAGGTCTGCACCAGGCCGATGACGAGCGAGGCGATGAATGCGCCCGGCAAGGAGCCGAGGCCGCCGAACACGATGACCACGAACAGGATCGGGCCCAGTGCCGCCGCCATATCGGACTGCGTCACCAGGGCCGGACCGGCGATCACGCCCGCAATTCCCGCAAGCGCGCTGCCGACGCCGAACACTAGCATGAACACGCGTCCGACATTGTGACCGAGATGTCCGACCATGTGGGGATGCGTCAGCGCCGCCTGCACGATCAAGCCGACCCGCGTACGCTTGAGCACGATCAACAGCGCGACGAAGATCACGATCGACACGGCCAGCATGAAGATCTTGTAGGCGGGATAGTTGGTCGAGAAGATCGTGAAGGCCGGAAAGTCGAGCAGCGCCGGCACGCGGTAGTCGACGGGGCTCCTGCCCCACATCATCGCCACGATTTCCTCGATCGCGAATGCGAGACCGAAGGTCAAAAGCAGCTCCGCGACGTGGCCGTGCTTGTGCGTGTTGCGCAGGCCGTAGCGTTCGACGGCCATGCCGATCGCGCCGACCAGCAGCGGTGCCAACAGCAGCGCCGGCCAGAAGCCGATCCATTTGGTGAGCTGAAAGCCGAAGAAGGCGCCGAGCATATAGAAGCTGGCGTGGGCAAAGTTGAGCACGCCCATCATACTGAAGATGACGGTCAGGCCGCTCGACAGCAAGAACAACAGCATACCGAACAACAGACCGTTCAGTGTCGATATAACGATCAGTTCAAGCACAGCATTCACACCTCTAGCCGGGACCGAGAAGGCCTCGGCGAATTCGTCGGTCCCGTCCGCGAACCACGACCTTCCCGCGGCCGCCGTCGGCCGCGGGAAGGCAAAGCTTAAGGGCTTACGGCCGGGTCATCTTGCAGGTGGTGGGAACCATCGTCTTGGACGTATCGATCTTGGAAACCAGGTGCCATCCCCAACCGGTGCCTTCCTCGTCGAACGGCTCGTTTGCCGCGAGCTTGCCGAAGGACGAGATGTAGATCGGCTGGAAGAACTGGTGATCATCCTTGCGCATGAGGCCCTCGCCACCGTCCAGCACCTCGAATTTGAGATCCTCGAGGGCAGCCGCGACCTTCACAGGGTCAAGCGAGTTGGCCTTCTCCGCCGCCGCCTTGAACATGCGCATCTCGTTGACCGCGCGGGGATACCACAGCGACATATTGACCTTGGCGCGGAATGCTTTCTCGAACTCCATTGCCGGCTGGTGGCCCGAATTGGCAAAGCCTTCCGTGATCTGGAATACCTGATGGTCCAGGCCGGTCTGCTTGATCGCCGTCGGACCGCCAGCGCCGCCGGCATAATAGGTATACCAATTGACCTTCAGGCCGGCATCGGCAGCTGCCTTGAGCAGCAGTGCAATGTCCTGGCCCCAGTTGCCGGTCACGACACTATCGGCGCCTGACGCCTTGATCTTCGCGATGTAAGGCGAGAAGTCGGTGATCTTCAGCAGCGGATGCAGTTCGTCGCCGACGATCTGGATGTCCGGCCGCTTGGCGCCCAGCATCTTGCGCGCATCGGCGCGCACGGACTGGCCAAAGGAATAGTCCTGGTTGATCAGGTACACTTTCTTGATCGCCGGGACATCCTTCATATAGCTGGTGAGCGCTTCCATCTTGATGTCCGAGCTGGCATCCCAGCGGAAATGCCAGAAGCTGCATTTTTCATTGGTCAGGCTCGGATCGACAGCGGCATAGTTGAAGTAAAGGACCTCCTTGCCGGGATTGCGCGTGTTGTTCTTGGTGATGAAATCAGACAGAGCAGCGGCCACCGACGAGCCGTTGCCTTGCGTGATATAGCGGGCGCCGGCATCAATAGCCTTCTGCGCCTGCACCAGGCTTTCCTGCGGGTTGGTCTTGTTATCAAGGGGCAGGATTTCGATCTTGCGTCCCAGTATGCCGCCCTTGGCGTTGATCTCGTCGGCCAGATACTGGAACGTCTTCAAGCCACCTTCACCGACGCTGGCGCCGCCGCCGGACAGCGGATCGATGTAGCCGATCTTGATGGTCTCCTGCGCGAATGCCGCTCCTCCGAGCACCGTCAGCGCTGCCGCCGCAGCAATTATGAGTTTTTGCATTCTGGCTTTCTCCCTTTTGGATGTTCTTGTTCCTTGGCGATCGAAGCTGCCATGCAACGTCGGTCGCGCCACCTTCGCTATCCCAAATATTGAATACTGTGTAAAGTTTTGACGCAAGCCATAATTGTGTCGTTAACACAAAGATTGTCGCCCCCTCCCCCTCATTGAAATTCAAGTCAACTTTTGTCCGCCTGCTCGTCCCAGCTTTTGTCGAACGATCCAGTTGAAGGACGTGGATCCTTCAACGGGCCGAGCTGGGCCGGATTGGCTGTTCAGGCCGAACGACGACGCGGCTTGAGCCCCGCGAGGAACAGCCGCGAAAAATGATCGGCGATCTGAATTGGTGACCAGCCCCGCACATCTCTGAACCAGATCGGGTACCAGTGGCTCATACCAGTCAAGACACGTTCCGCGAAATGCGTGTCGACCTTCCGGAAGTGCCCCTCGTCGATCCAACGTTGATGGTTCTTCTGGTCCTGGCCGATCGTTGCGAGCACCTGCTCCACATAGTGTTTTCGGTCAACGTCGTTGAGATAGTTGATGTTGTGGTAGGTCGCCTTGGGGCCGCATGGGGTGTCGTGCAGCATCAGCAACAGACGAACTCTCTGAACGATGTGATCAAACGCTCCAAGCCCCAGATCCTGCAAATGTTCCCGAATGCCGATCTCGCCGACGAGCCCTCTTTGCAGGCAAGCCAGCAAGAGACTCTCTTTTTCGCTGAAGTGATAATAGATGCCCGCGCGGGTCATCCCGGCTTCCGCCGCGATGCTCTCAAGAGACGTGCCCAATGCCCCCCTTCGATTGAAGCTGTCCGAAGCAATCGAGAGCATTCTGTCCAGCTTCGCGGCGCGCTTATTCAATCTCGAGCGAGCCTGGAGAAACGGCGCGAGACTCGGCGGTTCGGGCATGTCCGGTAAAGCGATATCGCGCCGATAGACTCCATGCGTGACGATGTCATCAATCGCATCAATCGCCTGTTCGCGCGTGTAGTAATCGCGCTCGGAGAGCCAGAACGGAACCCAGTCCAGGATGGAGATGAGAGCCACGGCGACAACGAGCGGCTCATCGCAAGCTATCGAGCCGTCTCCAACGCCTCGCTTCACAATATCGGCCAGCAGCGTGGCATTCTGCCAGCGCCTGGCGTGCACGTCATTGCTGTAAGATGGGGCCAGTGCATCGATGTCGGAAAACAGGATCATACGCTGACCTTCACGCCGCAGCCGGGCGCGTATGATGCGCCTGACGACCTCGAGCCCGTCGATACCCGCTTCGGCCGCCGTCTCGATCTCGTGCCTGTAGATCGCGAGCCCGCGCAGGTAGCAGTGATAGATCAGGTCCTCCTTGTCGCGAAAGTAGTGATAGAGCGCCCCCGGCACCGATCGAACCGACGCTGCAACCTGCTCCATCGTCACATTCGCATAGCTATGGCGGGCAAATAGCCTCGAAGCTGACGCGAGGATTTCTTCAGCTCGGTCCGACGGGAAGGCGGCAACTTGCAAGCTCGAATATCCTTCCTGATCGTGGATCGCTTCATGCACGAGCGATGTCCAGTAGCCCAAGTCGGGTATATTTTTACTATTAGATGAGGAGTTCGGCCAGTATCGTCCGACGATCGTCCCGGCCGGACCGCCGTGGGTGAAGCCCCACAGGCAGGCCACGGATACCGCGGCCGTTCGGACATCGAGACCAAGAGCTCATTCGAAAAGGGAGGATCATGCGATATCGACGGGCGCGAACTTCAGCGCGCTGAGGCTGCCGAGAACGACAGGATCGATCATCTTCCCGGTGTGAGGGTCAGCCGACAGGCTCGAGGCGGCGCGGTGGACCGCGCGCGGGAGGATCGCGAGCAAGCGAAAGAAAAGTGGCTGACGGCGCCCGAGCGAGCAGCTTGCCAGGAACCGACGCGAAGCTCCGCCCGGGTGAAGTTAGTCCTCGCCCCCGCAATTCCTGCGAGATATCAGGGAGCGTGTCTCAGACCCAGTTTTTCACGAACGTCGTCGTCATCGATCGTCTGGTTCAGACGCTCGCGGTTGCCGGCTTCGAAATCTTCAGCAAACGTCTCGAGCGTGCGAAACGCGTCACCAGCGCTCGGCGCCACATCGATGTGAGCAATCGACTGGCCGTTGACCCTGAGGTCGGCCTCTCCCCAAGGAGTAGTGTCAATCGTCAGCCGGTCGCCGCCGGCGGTCGCGGTGAAGTGCTGGACGGTGGACTTGGAGGTCGGCAGTGTGAGATCCGGCGTCCAGTCGATCGGCTTGTCGGTCATGTCATCTTCTTCCCAAGACACGGCCGAGAGATAGACGATCCTGTGCACGCAGACTTGACCTGGATCAGTTTCGCGTTTTCATCGGAGCGATCGGCCGTCGCAACGGTCCAAGCTCTGGACAGCGAACGTGGGGGCGACAAGGTGTGCCCACGGCATCCGTAGCGGCGATTCAATCCGGGAAACGGGCGGGACTTGCGGCCTCACCGGACATCGAGTCCGCGGGCCTTGGAGCGGGTGAAGGGAATCGAACCCTCGTATTCAGCTTGGAAGGCTGCTGCTCTACCATTGAGCTACACCCGCGTCGGCGATCCCCTAACACGGCTGGGCGGCTGTCTCAACTGCCCAGGAGGCCGCGTTTCGGCGTCCTCCACCCTGTTGCGAACCTGCCGCCGGTTCCTCCACACCCCGCCCCTTAACAGCGGCGCGGTTGCCACCTATATTGAGGACTTCCGAAACCAACGAAAGGAGGTGATCCAGTGTCTTATCTCAAGCGCTGTCACCTCGCTGGGATCGCCCGCTGAGCTTTGAGTGAGGCTTGGCATCGGGGCGCTCTCAGCCCTGGACCAGCGAGCAAGAAATCGGGCGCGACGGGGCCTCCCCGCCGCGCCTTTTCTTTGCTCTCGCCTTGATTGATGCCCAGTCAGCCGGCGCGAAGCCGTTCGCGCAGGGCGACGGCGGCGATCAGCATGCCGATGCACCAGGCTACGACTGCGCGGTGTGGCTCCTCCCCGAGCAGCACCGTGAAGATGCTTGCCAGAAGGCAGGGCGCGATGGCCTTGCCGGTCCGGCTCATCAGCGCGACCAGGAACGGTATCGCCGCGACCGATATTTGCAGGACGTTCATCTTCGAACGAACCGGTTCGTCGGAATAGCTCAGAAGCCGCAGATGTTGCGCGCGCGCGGGCGCTTGCCGCCCCGGCTCTCCGCGATCCGCTCGCCGCCGTTCTCGGCCGAGCTGCCATAGTAGCGGTGATGGCCGGCCTGATCGTGCAAATCGGCCGGAGCCGACTGTCCTGCCCGCCGCGCGTCGCAGATGATCTTGATGGTGTGACCCGACATTGCCGCCTCCAGCAAAGAACTTGTTGTTGTGGTCCATCAGTCGCGACCACTTTTGGCGGCGTTCACATGGCAAGCCCGCAATCGGGTTTCAGGACGGTTTCGTCGCACCCCCGGCAATGCAATATTTTCCGGTTCGGGTTTGTCGGCTTAGCCTCAGGTGCTACGTCCTTGGAGTCTGTCTGGCAAAACAACGAGGTGATGATGCTGTACGCCATCCTGGCCTATCACGTGGAAGACGAGGTCATGTCGTGGACGCCGGAGCAGGACGCGGCAGTCGTCGCCAAAGTCATCGAGGTTCAGGCACCCCTGAGGGAAAGCGGACAGTTCGGCCCGGCGGCCCGTCTGGATGAAACCCGGAAGGCCCGCACCTTGCGTGGCCCCGGGCCGGGAATAGTGCTGGACGGCCCGTTTGCCGAGACCAAGGAGCAGCTTCTGGGATTCCACCTGATGCAGTGCGATACCGAGGATGAGGCAATCGCAGCGGCGCGGAAGCTGCGCGCGGTCAATCCGACGGCGGTCTACGAAATCCGCCCGATCAAGCTTTACGTGCCGGCCGATGGGTTCGACGCGACGGAGGGGTGAACTGCCGCCCTACGCGTCCGGTCTGATCCGCGCACCGTAGAAGCGCTGGATCAGGAGCCCTGCAAAGGCGATGTTCCACAAGAAGGGCGCGACGTGCGGCGCGAACGCCGCAACGATCGTGCCCGGGATGAACACCAGCAGCGGAAACAGCGAGGCAAGCATCTCGTGCCGCCAGCTGCCCAGGATCGTCCACCACAGCCACGCATTGAGGCCGGCGATCGCGGTCAAGTGCAGGCCATAGAGCACGGCGACCGCGCTGCTCATGCCGAAATTGGTATACAGGCCGTTGGTCACCGGCAGCAGCACGATCGAGAGCAGGAAGAACAGATTGAGGATCACCGCGCCGCGGCTGCCGACGGGCTGGCGAGCCAGCCTCCGGTGATGGCTGATCCAGAACACGCCGGCGATAATGAAGCTGAGCGCGAAGCCGGCGAGCTTGCCGGAATAGACATGGGCGAGATCGCTCCAGTCAGGCGCGCTGGTAAACACCGCCGCCTTGGGCAGATCGTAGGCCAGCAACGTCATGGCGACGCCGAAAATGGTGTTGCTGAGCGATTCCAGCCGCCGCATCTCGAACTGGTCGGGCTTGAGCTCGGTCATGTCGGGTGCGCACTCTTCGGGCTGGAACTTTGGGCCGCCCTTCCCCTAAATCCTAACCTCGGGTTCGTCCAGCTGCATTGCGATTCGTGACGGGATGGCCGACTCTCGGCCTTTCACCGGGGCGATTCGTGGCGACATATCTGGACACGCTCAATGCGGAGCAGCGCCGCGCCGTCGAGCATGGCGTGACCGAGGGCTCGACCGTGGGCGCCCCCCTGCTTGTCATCGCCGGCGCGGGCTCCGGCAAGACCAACACGCTGGCCCACCGCGTGGCGCATCTGATCGTCGCCGGCAGCGATCCCCGACGCATTCTGCTGATGACGTTCTCCCGCCGCGCGGCAGCCGAGATGGCTGGCCGGGTCGAGCGCATCGCCCGCAAGGTGCTGGGCGAGAACAACGCCGCGATCATGCGCGACGCGCTCACCTGGGCCGGCACCTTCCACGGCATCGGCGCGCGGCTCCTGCGCGAATATGCCGAGCGGATCGGCGTCGATCCCGCCTTCACCATCCACGACCGCGAGGACTCTGCCGACCTGATGAACCTGGTGCGGCACGAGCGCGGCTTGTCGAAGACCGAGTCCCGCTTCCCGGCGAAGGGCACTTGCCTCTCGATCTATTCCCGCTGCGTCAACGCCGAGATGGAGATCGAGAAGGTGCTGGGGCAGCACTATCCCTGGTGCGCGGGCTGGGCCGCCGAGCTGAAAGGCTTGTTCGCCGCCTATGTCGAGGCCAAGCAGGCCCAGCACGTGCTCGATTACGACGATCTCCTGCTCTACTGGTCGCAGATGATGAGCGATGCGCTCATCGCCGGGGAGATCGGCGGCCGCTTCGACCACGTGCTTGTCGACGAATACCAGGACACCAACCGCCTGCAATCCTCGATCCTGCTGGCGCTCAAGCCCGACGGCCGCGGCCTCACCGTCGTCGGCGACGATGCCCAGTCGATCTATTCGTTCCGTGCCGCCACGGTTCGCAACATCCTGGACTTCCCGCAGAGCTTTTCGCCGCGCGCCGAGATGATCACGCTGGACCGCAATTACCGCTCGACGCAAGCGGTGCTGTCGGCAGCCAACGGCGTCATTGGCCTCGCCCGCGAGCGTTTCACGAAGAACCTCTGGACCGATCGCACCTCCGGGCAGAAGCCGCAGCTCGTCACCGTGCACGACGAGGCCGACCAGGCGCGCTACATCGTCGAAGCGGTGCTGGCCAACCGCGAGCAAGGCGCGCTGCTCAAGCACCAGGCGGTGCTGTTCCGCACGTCCTCGCATTCGGGACCGCTCGAAATTGAACTCACGCGCCGCAACGTCCCCTTCGTCAAGTTCGGCGGGCTGAAATTCCTCGATGCCGCGCATGTCAAGGACGTGCTGGCGCTGCTGCGCTTTGCCGAAAATCCGCGCGACCGCGTCGCCGGCTTTCGCGTCCTGCATCTGCTGCCGGGCATCGGCCCGGCAACCGCCCAGCGCGTGCTCGAGCAGATGGCCGAGAGCACCGACCCGCTTGCCGCGCTCGGCCGCCTCCCGGTGCCGGCGCGCACCGGTGCGGACTGGATCGACTTCGTCCGCATCATCGAAAATCTGCGCTATTCGGAATGGCCTGTCGATCTCGAACGCGTGCGGCTCTGGTACGAGCCGCACCTCGATCGCATCCACGAGGATGCCGAGACGCGCCGCGCCGACCTGATGCAGCTCGAGCAGATCGCGAGCGGCTATGCCTCGCGCGAGAAATTTCTGACCGAGCTCACGCTCGATCCGCCCGATGCGACCAGCGACAAATCCGGCCCCCCATTGCGCGACGAGGATTATCTGATCCTCTCGACCATCCATTCGGCCAAGGGCCAGGAGTGGAAGTCGGTGTTCGTGCTCAACGTCGTCGACGGCTGCATGCCCTCCGATCTCGGCGCCGGCACCAGCGCCGAGCTGGAGGAGGAGCGCCGCCTGCTCTATGTCGCGATGACGCGCGCCAAGGACGATCTCCACCTGGTGGTACCGCAGCGCTTCTTCGTCCATGGCCAGGCTGCCAAAGGCGACCGCCACGTCTACGCCTCGCGCACCCGCTTCATCCCCGAGCAACTGGTCTACCTGTTCGAGCGCACGGCATGGCCGAGGGCCGCGGCCGGCGCGGCGCGCACCGCGGCCCAGGGACCGAAGGTCGACATCGGGGCGAAGATGCGCGGGATGTGGCGGTAGACACAAGAGGCTGATATCGGCACCTGTCGGGATAACTCGAACAACAGAGGTCCGATATGAAAGCCGTCGTCGTCGAGCAATATGCCCCCATCGATCAAATCGAGCTGAAGGAAGTCCCTCGCCCCGTTGTCGAGCCTGGCCAGCTACGGATCCGGGTGGAAGCTGCCGGAATCGGATTCGTCGACGGCTTGAAGATCGAAGGACGCTATCAGACCAAGGACCCCCTCCCCTTCATTCCCGGGACGGAGTTCGCGGGAGTGGTCGCGGACGCGCCCGGCGCGCCGGGCGGCTATCAACCAGGCATGCGCGTGATGGGTATGACGCGATCTGGCGCGCTGGCCGAAGAGATCGTCGTCAAGCCCGAAGCACTCCATCCGCTGCCGGAGGGCGTCGCGGCCGAAGTCGCCGCATCGTTTCGCGCCAACTACCTGACGGCACTTTATGCACTAAGCGCGCGCGCATCGCTCTGCGCCGGCGAGCAGCTTCTCGTGCTTGGCGCGGCGGGCGGCACCGGGATCGCGGCCATCCAGATCGGCAAGCTGCTCGGCGCGCGCGTCATCGCGGCCGCGTCGACACCGGAGAAGCGCGAGTTTGCGCAAGCGCACGGCGCCGACGCCGTCATCGACTACACGCAGGCCGGCTGGCGCGACACGCTCAAAGAACTGACCGCCGGACGCGGGGCCGACGTGATCTTCGATCCCGTCGGAGGCGAGATCTCGGTGCAGGCTTTCCGGTCCATCGCCTGGCGCGGACGCCATCTGGTGGTCGGCTTTGCCGCAGGCACCATCCCCGCGCTGCCCTTCAATCTGCCGCTGCTGAAGGGCGGCGCTCTACTCGGCGTCGATCTCGCGCAGATCCCCCTGCGCGAGCCCGACGTGCAGAAGCGTCTGATGTCGCAGTTGACGGGTTGGCTCGCCGACGGCCAGCTGAAACCCGTCGTCGGCCGCATCTTTGCGCTGGACGACTTCCGCGATGCATTCAAGTCGATGCAGACGCGCGCTGCGCTCGGCAAGATGGTCGTGCGGATCGCGCGATAGACTTCGCAAACGGAAACCGAGCATTTCCGAATGCCGACTTGTGGCGCGGCTGCGGTCCATTAAGTCTGGCCGATCCTCCCACAGAGACCCTGATCGATGACTGCACCGCTTCAATTCGGATTGGACTCCTTTGGCGACGTCACCAAGGACGCCTCCGGCACGCTGCTTCCGCACGCTCAGGTGATCCGCAACGTCGTCGAAGAGGCAGTGCTGGCCGACGAGCTCGGCCTCGACTTCATCGGCCTCGGCGAGCACCACCGCGCCGATTTCGCGATCTCCTCGCCCGAGACCGTGCTCGCGGCGATCGCATCGCGCACCAGGCGCATTCATCTCGGTTCGGCCGTGACGGTGCTGAGCTCGGACGATCCGATCCGCGTATTCCAGCGCTTTGCCACGCTGGACGCGGTCTCCAACGGCCGTGCCGAGGTGATCCTCGGCCGCGGCTCGTTCACCGAATCCTTTCCGCTATTCGGCTTCGACCTGCGCAAATATGAGGAGCTGTTCGAGGAGAAGCTGGATCTGTTCGCCGCGCTCCTGTCGCAGCAGCCGGTGACCTGGGAAGGCAAGCTGCGCCCCCCGCTGCGGGATCAGCTGGTCTATCCGCCGGTCGAGACCGGCACGCTCCAGACCTGGATCGGCGTCGGCGGCAGTCCGCAATCGGTGGTGCGCGCCGCGCACTACGATCTGCCTTTGATGCTCGCGATCATCGGCGGCGATCCCGCGCGCTTTGCGCCCTACGTCGAGCTCTATCACCGCGCGTTCAAGGAGTTCGGCCGTCCGGCCCAGCCGATCGGCGTGCATTCGCCCGGCTATGTCGCCGAAACGGATGCGCAGGCGCGCGAGGAGCTTTGGCCCGATTACAAGGCGATGCGCGACCGCATCGGCAAGGAACGCGGCTGGCCGCCGATGGGCCGCGACGAGTTCGTCAGCGAGATCGAGCACGGCTCGCTCTATGCCGGCTCACCGGAGACGGTTGCGCGGAAGATCGCGAAGACCGCCAAGGTGCTCGGGATTTCGCGGTTTCAACTGAAGTACTCTGCGGGGCCGCTGCCGCACGAGAAGCTGATGCGGAGCATCGAGCTCTATGGCCGCAAGGTGGTGCCGATGGTCAGGGAGATGCTTGCCGGTTGATCCACGTCAAGTCGCACGGTCGGGGTGCCGCACTAGAAGAAGAATCCCCGTGCATCAGGACAGGCTCAGCGAATGGCACCTCCTTCCAAGACGTCCCCGCAGGCGCGCCGCCGCAAGACTCCCGGCAAAACCAAACGGCAGGTTCGATCGGCAGGCGCGCAGACGCCGGTCCTCGAGCTGACGCCGGTCGAGCGCTCTCTGGCCGCGCAGTCTTCCTCGGCCGCTCTGCAAACCGAGATGGCGGCACTCGACAGCGTCCTGAAGGGGCCGCCCGCACTTTCGCCGGATAGTGAGCCGGTGCAGGCCATTTTGACAGGCGCGGCGCCCGACGATGCCGAGCGCTTGCAGGCGCTGCTGGTCGGCAAGGAAGCCAAGCGCGCCAGGCGCACCACCAGCGACGAACTGGCGGACGATTGGCGGCTGGGCGGCTACCCCTACAAGTCGCGGATGTATCGCCGCGACTACGAGGAGCAGAAATTCGTCCTGCAGACCGAGCTCTTGAAATTGCAGAACTGGATGAAGGAGAGCCGGCAGCGCCTCGTCCTGTTGTTCGAGGGCCGCGACGCGGCGGGCAAGGGTGGCGCGATCAAACGGTTCATGGAGCACCTCAATCCGCGCGGCGCGCGTGTCGTGGCGCTGGAGAAGCCGAGCGATGTCGAGCGCGGCCAATGGTACTTCCAGCGTTACGTGCAGCATCTGCCGACCGCCGGCGAGATCGTGCTGTTCGACCGCAGCTGGTACAACCGCGCCGGCGTCGAACACGTGATGAGCTTCTGCTCGCCGGCCGAGTACGGCGAATTCCTGCGCCAGGTCCCCGAGTTCGAACGCAATCTCGTGCGCAGCGGCCTGCACCTCATCAAGTTCTGGTTTTCGGTCAGTCGCGAGGAGCAGCGCCGGCGCTTCAAGGAGCGCGAAGGCCATCCGCTGAAGCAGTGGAAGCTGTCACCGATCGACCTCGCCTCGCTCGACAAGTGGGACGACTACACCCGCGCCAAGGAATCGATGTTCTTCCACACCGATACCGCGGACTGCCCCTGGATCGTGATCAAGTCCGACGACAAGAAGCGCGCCCGTCTCAACGCCATGCGTTACGTGCTGCATGCGATGCCCTACGCGGGCAAGGACGGCAAGCGCATCGGCATGATCGACGATCTCCTCGTCGGGCGTGCGAACGTGATCCACGAACGGGAAGAGCACGCGGGATAGAAGGGATGACGGACTGGCAACGGCTGAGCCCGTCCGCCCATTCCCTGCGGACGGCGCGACAGCCTTCGTTCAGTTCGCGTGTTGACGATCTCGGTTGGCTTGCCTCAGTCCGTCTTGCCGTTCGGGCTTCGCCGGATACCACGCTTCGCCCTTCTGGCATCACTTAACTGCGCCACGCGTAGCCCGAAGGGCGAAGCGTGGTGGGGGAGGCAGGACTCGAACCTGCGAAGCCATGAGGCGGCTGATTTACAGTCAGCTCCCTTTGCCACTCGGGACACTCCCCCGCTCGACGGCAGCACAATCGGGCCGGACCTTGCCGGCGGACCGAAGACGGCCATGGAACGTGAAGGCCGCGACAACCCGGATCGGGGCGCGACCGGGCGCGTTTATGGGCGATGCGGTGGGGCAAAGTCAACCGAGGCAAGCAGCTAAAATCGCCCTCTCCGACGCCGAAATTGCCATATTCCGGAACCCATGACAGAAGCGAGCCCATGAAGGATCGAAAATTCGGCCCCAAAGGGTCTCGCGGGGGAACTAAGCCCTTCAACCGGCCGGGGAAATCGGCTGGCCGGCCGGCTTGGCGCGACCGCGAATCGCATCTCGACGGCCCCGTCATTCTCTATGGCTGGCACACCGTCACGATGGCACTCGCCAACCCTCGCCGCCGGATCCGAAAGCTGACGCTGACCGAAAACGCCGCGCGGCGCCTTGCGGAAGAGAACATCGAGACCCGCGTGGCGCCGGAGATCGTGCGGCCCCAGGAGATCGATCGGCTGCTGTCTCCCGACGCCGTGCATCAGGGCCTTCTGGCGGAGGCCGATCCGCTGCCCTCGCCGGACATCGAAACCCTCGAGCAGGAAGGCATGGTGCTGGTGCTCGACCAGATCACCGATCCGCATAATGTCGGGGCCATCCTCCGCTCGGCCGCAGCTTTCGACGTGAAG
Source organism: Bradyrhizobium sp. in8p8 (assembly GCF_000426845.1). GTDB lineage: Bacteria > Pseudomonadota > Alphaproteobacteria > Rhizobiales > Xanthobacteraceae > Bradyrhizobium > Bradyrhizobium japonicum_C. The sequence goes on from NZ_AUGD01000009.1 coordinate 25,670, forward strand.
GCGATCGTCACCACCGCGCGGCACAGCCCCGAAGCGACCGGCGTGCTGGCCAAGGCCGCCTCCGGCGCGCTCGAGCTGGTCCCGATTGTCACGGTGCAGAACCTCGCCCGCGCGCTCGCCGCATTGAACGAGCGCGGCTTCCAGACCGTGGGTCTCGACAGCGAAGGCAGCGAGGACATCAGCGACGTCGCGCTGCGCGAGCCGCTTGCACTGGTGTTGGGAGCCGAAGGCAAGGGCCTCAGGCAGTTGACGCGCGAGACCTGCAGCGTTGTGGCAAGGCTTGATATGCCCGGCGAGATCAAGAGTCTCAACGTCTCCAACGCCGCCGTGCTCGCGCTCTATGTCGGCGCAAGCCGGCTCGGCCTGATGAAGCGCTAGCGCTTTAGGTACCCGCATATCCGGACGATACCATACTACGCCTGTTTTGCCCGACGGATCAAATCGAAATATCTCTTTTTCCGAAATCTTGAACTCAAACAACGAGCCAATGAGCGACGATCGCTCATGTCGGCCTCATTGCGCTTCAAGTCCTTGATTTCACTGTTCCCGGCTACTGTGCATGGGGTTGTTTTGAAGTTAAAGCAAAACGCCCGTCCGCATCATGCGAACGGGCGTCCCGCAAAACTCAACCGGTCAAAGATCAGTAATAGCGGCGCAGCACGCGGTGACCGCCATAGTAGTGCGGCGCGTGGCGATGGGCGTAGCCATGACGATGAGCATGGCCGTAGTGCGTGCGCGGCAGATAGCCGTAACGCGGGCCGTAGCCGTAGCGATATGGACGGTAGTACGGACGGCGATAGGGATAGGCGGCCGGCGGCGCGACCGCAGCGGCACGATAGCCATAGCCGTAGCCATAATTGGCGGGCGCGACGACGGCGTCCTCGCGGTAGGTCGGATAAGGCGCGAAGGCGCCCGGACCGGTGTAGGTCGGGCCCTGGTTGACGTAGTAATACTGCGTGGCCGGCTCGGCGAGACGCTCATAGGCGCCATAACCATAACCGTAGCCATACCCGTAACCGCCGCAGCCGGTGTTGCAGCCGGAATAGACCGGCGCGACGGGCGCGCAGGTGGTGAAGCCGCAGGCCGCGGCGGGCGCGGTGGCCGCGAACGTCACGGCAACTGCCGCAACCAGTCCCGAAATCATCTGACGCATTACTCTCTCCTGTTGATTTCCGTTTTTTCGATTTTCGTTTCTCAACCCGGCGGCCTGCCGGGCAGTTCTGTACGCGGCCGCGGCCGAGGCGGCCGTGGTCGCTCGTTGATCTCGGGCGCGTAGATCACCGGCGGAGAATCGACGGGCGGGTCCATCTGCGCAGGCAGCGGCGCAGACGACGCGCCCCAACTCTGATGGTAGCTTTCGGCGGGCTTGGGCAATTTACGGTTGGCGGGCGGCTCGACCTCGAGCCGGCCGTAGCCCGGCCGCAGGCCGAGTGTCGGATAGTAATGGCCGACGTGGTCGGGTTGCCGCTCGGCGATATAGCGCCCGCCATAGATCGTCGGCTGCACTTGCTGATTTTTGCCGAGGCCCCAGGTGCCTTCGACCACGCTGTAGGACGCGTCGATGTTGTTGATGATGATCGGCACGCCGGGGCGGCCGGGAACGACGATCTCGAAGCCCTCGCCGGCGAGCGCCGCCGCAGGCAGACCGATCAGAAAGGCGGCGAGCGTTACAGCACGCATGACGGGATCCCGGGTTGTCCGGCGACAAGCTAACCGATCGCGACGCAGAGAGGGTTAAGGCCTGCTCACCAAATTCCGGTAAGCCTAACGTGCGAGGATCGCCCGCTCCTCAAATGCTGCAAGACGAGCTAGCGAAGCGTTAACGCGCTGGACCTTGCAGGCGGAACAGAGTTCACGCGCTCACGTCCGTTTGACTGTTCGCCCGCGAAAATCCCAAGGTGCATCGGAACGTCCGACGCGGCCAGCGTTTAGCCCCCGTCAACAGATTGGGAGCGAAGAACCATGAAGATCAAGCTTCTCGGGGCTACGGCGGTTGCAGCGACCATGCTGGCGGGTTCTGCCATGGCGCAAGCGGTCGTCACCAATCCTGGCCGCTGCTCGGCGCAATTCCCGAATGCAAACTGCCAGAACCTCGGCCCCGGTAACCCATACACCGATGGCGGGTATCGCGATCGCCGCGCGTCCTATGGGCAGACCAGCGGCGGTTGGAATAATGATTGGAACAGGAGTCGCACCGGCTTCTGGCCGACCGACGTCGCGGCCGGCGTAGCCGGCGCCGCAATCGGCACCGCCGGCGCAATTGCCACGGCTCCGTTCCGCGCGTGGGACAATTCCTACGCCTACGACAATTCGTGGGACCGCGGCTGGCACAATCGCGGATGGGACAACCGTACCTATGCACAGCGCAACGGCTTCGTCTGCACGCCCGGCACCTACTTCAGGGGCGAGGACGGCCGCCGTCACATCTGCCAGTAAGGCGGCTTGAACCGAACACGACCCATCAGGCGGCCCGCGAGGCCGCCTGATTCATGTCTTGCGACAGCGGCTTTCCGGTTCTGGCACTTTCCAATCAAGTCTGGTATTGCGACGCGCATGGGAGGACGGTCCCGGCGCGAGCCGACTTCTGCCTCCGCATCTCAAGCTTCGCCGGCTTAGCTCAGCGGTAGAGCAGCGGTTTTGTAAACCGAAGGTCGGGGGTTCAATCCCCTCAGCCGGCACCAGCTTTGACGCCGTTTCAATCCGAAGCCTTCAGCGCGCAGCTATGTGCGGCTCTCGGGTTTCGCCTCCGGCAACTGATCCAGCCGCCAGAGCCCGAGGCTCTTGTCGCGCCATCCGCCATCGCCCTCCTCGCACCGCTCGTTGATCGAGGCGTGCGGCGCCTGCCATTCGAACGGCGCCTTCTCCATGTTCAGCGCCCGCCAGTCGCCGTCCTCGCAATCCTGATTTTGCTCCCATTCGGGAAAGGTGGTTGCGAGCAGAAAGCGCGCGCCGCTCGCACGAAAATTCCTGACTGCGCGAGCGATGTTGGCGAAACTGAGATGCACCAGACAATCGCGGCAGAGAACCACGTCCGCGCGCGGCAGCGCATCGCGCGTGATGTCGCCGACAATAAACCGGGCGGATGAACCGGCACCTTCAACGCGCCGGCGATTGGCCTCGATCAGCGACTGCACGATGTCAACACCGGTGTAATCGACATCGAGTTCGAGCCGGCCGATCCATCCCGCATCGCCGCAGGGCGCATCCAGCAGCGAGCGCGCGCCGAGCCGTTGCAGCAGCGGAGGAAACGCTTCCCGGATCGCGCTGGTTGCGGGGTCCTCCGAACCGAGGCCAGACACCGAAGTGGCTGCGCCCCAAAGGTTGGTACGCTCGATGCGCTCGAACCGGGCGGCGAGATCGAGGCCCGCGAAATTCTCGCGGTCGGCGACGAAACGTTCGTGCGCGAGCACGGGAGGTCGATGGGAGATCATCGGACGAGCCTCATGCGAAGTCGCCAGCCAGTGTAACAGCCCATACGCAGCGTCCTGAATCGCCAAACGCCGTCGATCGATGAGACCGTCCCGGAACCAAAGACGTGCATCGCTCGTTCTCGACCCATGCGGATCAGGGAAGAAAATCGAAACATGTTTCTGCTGACGGCGGTGGCGCTGTGCTGTAGCGCCGTGGCCGGCACGGTCGCGATGTTCGAACCAACGCCAGCACCTCTTCCTGCAAAGCAGGTCGCCCAGCGCATGGCGATCGAAGCCTCCGCCCAGACGCCGGTCCGGGTCGTCGGCGCGCCATTCGAACCCAATGTCAATCCCAGCGAGCGGTAGCGCTCACCTCGGCGAAGCCTTCGTGCCCTCCTCGGGCCGGCCATAGGCACGCGCCAATTCTTCGACAAACGCGATCACCTCCGCCCGCTTCTCGCGCGGCAGCGACAGGAACGCACGGATGAGCCTCAGGCCCGCCGCCTCGTCCGACCGTTCTTCTCCTGCAACCATGCGCTTAATGTCGGATACCCGGGAAAAATATGCAATCCCTTGCAAACCTGCTTGATTCAACGCAGCCGCTTTGCTCGAATAAGAGCGGCTGAGGTGGATCATGAAATGGATCAGGGAGCGCGACGCACTGATCGCGCAGACACTCTCCTTCGTCCAATCCATGACCGGCAGGAAGGATGTCGTCCTTCAGCCGGAGACGCCAGCGGCTGGCACACCCATCTCGATGGACCTCATCGCCATGATGGCGGTCACCGCCGATATCGAAGCGCCACAAGAACCCCCTTCACCCCGGTCCACGCCTCCTGCCCTGCCCTGGGCGAGCGGCGATTTCCGCATCGAGATGCAGGCCCGCATCGCCAATTTCCGCAAGCACCAGGAGCGCTTCGAGCGCGAGCGGGAAGAATATTGCGCGGCGACCCTGACCAAATTGCGTGCCGCCCTCCGTGACGCCTCCGGCCGACCGGTCAAGAAATAACCCGCCCGGCTTACAGCCAGGACCACACCAGCCAGAGATTGGCCGCGCAGGCGCCGAGCAGCGCCAGCGTGAGCGGCAGAAGCATGTGTCCGCAGGACGTTTTCAGGTCGCTCGTCATGGCGGAAAACATCCGCTGATTCCGGCCGACGAGTCCCAGGGATTCTTTTTTCCGGGATTCAGGACTCGTTAAAGACTCAGGGCACGCCGTCCCGATCACGGCGCCGTGATCGAGCCCGAAGCCGGAACCCCATACGGCGCAAACTCGTTAACGGGCATTCTCGGAGCGGGAAAAATGCCCTACGCCCTATTCTGCAACGACGCCCAGATCAGCAAGGCCTATCCGAGCGAATCCGACGTCTGGAAGCTCGCGCAACGGAGTGGTCTCGTCGTGGACGTGGCGGCGGATGACGAGCGGGCCGGCCCGCGCCGGATGCTCGACAACGATTACGAGATCGCGCCCTGCCAGGCAGCACAGGGCGAGGACCCCGCCAAGAACAAGGCTGAGGCAGACCAGCAGTCCAGGATGGAGCTCGAACTGAAGTCTTGACGGGCTGGCCGAGCCGGAGCGGAGCTCAGGGCGTGGCCGCCGCAAGCGAGGCCTGCTCGCCCGGCATGGCCACGCAGGCCTTGCGGCGATGCAGCCCACGGATGGCGCCCGTAACCTTCAGGACCTTGCCCGACGGACACGACGCGTCCTTGACGAAGGCCACCTCATAGGGTGCCAGCATCAGAGGCTCGGATTTGAGGATTGTCTGTGCAGAGCACGGCAGGCAAAAGAAGCTCGAGAGCATCGCCGCCGACACCAAAATACGCATGTCCGTCGTCCCACCAGCCCGGTAATTCTCATATAACGCGTTCCGGAGCGCGAGTTCCCTACGTCGCAAAAATTATTTTTGCTTTACCCATGCCCCATGACGTCCGTGAGAAGGCGCGTCAGCTTCGTTTGCAAGCAAATGACGCGCCAGATGGTTCATACAAGGCGAATAAAGGTAGGCAAATGAAAGGCCGGCGGAGGCCGGCCTTTCATCGATCCTATGATTGCCGTCGGCATCAGTAGCGCGACGCCGCCGGGCCACCCCAGCCGAAGCGGTAGTTCACACCGACCTTGACGGTATGCTCGTCCTCCCGACCCCGTACGCCGACGACGTCGGCCGGGCCGGAGGTGAAGGTGGTGCTGCCAAAATTGTAGTACTGGTACTCAGCCTTGGCCGACCAGCTCGGGGCGAACATGTATTCAAGGCCGGCGCCGACGGTATAACCGTCCTTGCTGTTGCCGCTCGTGGTGAAGGCCTGAGGCACACCGGCGATGTTGACGCCGAGATTGTTGTTCCGCCAGGCATAACCGCCCTTGGCATAGAGCAGCGTCGGCCCCCAGGTGTAGCCGATACGGCCGGTCACCGATCCGATCTGGTCGGTGTTGGAGGTGACCTGCGTGCCGAGCGGGAAAGTGACGCCGTTGTTGTTGGTCGGCAGCCAGGAATACTGGGCCTCGATACCCATCACCCAGTTGGGTGCGAACTGGTAGTCGAAGCCGCCCTGCACGCCGCCCATGAAGCGGGCGTCGCTCGACTGGAAGCTGTTGTCGCCGGCAAACGCGCCGCCGACATGGCCGCCGATGTAGAACCCGGTCCAGTTATAGATCACCTGCGGGGGCGTGTAGGCCGGAGCCTTGGCGTAGGGGCGCGGCTGCATGTCTGCGGCTGCGGCCGGCGCGACCAGCGCAAGCAGAGCGGCTGCACCCAATAAAATCGACTTCATGATCATCCCCGTTCTTTCATTTGCGACACTCGGGAAACAACGTGGCGTGAATTGGGTTGCTTCGCGGCGATGCCGGAACGTTGATCGTTCGTTACTGTGACGGCGTGGCAACACTGCGAATTTGTTCCGTCACGTCGCCTGCGCAAGGCCGCCGCAACGATTTGTCGCAAGACGAAACCATCCCGTTCAAAGCTCGGCGACATGTGATCGAGCGGCCCCGGCTGCTTCTGCCTAGCACGAAGCCCTAAAGACGGGCTTTGTGCTACCGCGTCATCTTTTCCAGTTCCGGAAAGGGGGCGTAAACCGCACCGGCGCAGAGATCGCTGGTGCGGTCGACCACGCGGTCCGCCCGGCCGTTGACGAAGACCACGGCGCGTTCCCGCATGGCCTTGTAGCTGCCATCGGTCTCCCGCGGGGTGAAGTGCAGGCAGCTCACATAGAACTGCCGGCCACCGACCTCGCGCTGCACAGGTTCGGCCATGCTGGCATCGCGCACGCCGACCGGATTGTTGAGATAGGTCCGCATCAAGGCCAGCGTGTCGCTCCGGAAATTGTCGGGAAACGGCTGCGGTCCGCCCGCTTGGGTGCCGCCCATCAGCGTTGGGCGGTCACCATCGCTGCCGAAACATGCCGCAAGCGCCAGCGGCAACGCCAGGATCACCGCACATCTCGCCAATCTCCTCACAGGCCGCTCTCCGCTCGATCAGATCAGGAGACGTTCTAGCCCCAAGCCTGCTCGAAGGGAATTCGCTTGCCACGAAGCGAACAACGCACCGGCCGCCGCCGACGCCTCGCACTTTCGCACGAGACCTGGCGAACGGTCCGGGCCAGAAATCCGCGCGCGGCGGCGGGCAATGCAAGGATGCCGCCGCGCGGGACCGGTCGTCAGTTGCGCTTGTCGGTCGCTGCCGGCTTGGTCACGTCCGGCTTCTGTGACTGCTTGTCCTGATGGCGATGCTGGCCCACGGTCTTGTGCTCGTCGGGCGCAGCGTTGGTGTGAGCGTTCACCGCATTCGGCTTGCCGTCCATCTTGGCATCGGCCTTAACGTCGGCGGCCTTCGTGTCGGCCTTGAAGCCGGCTTCCGGCTTGACGGCAGTCGCCGCCTTGGGCTGGCTCTGGTCTGCCTTGATCGCCGGCGCGGTCGTGGTGGTCTTGCCGGCCTCGGCCGCGAAGGCCGGGGCTGCGAGCACGGAGGCTGCGAGCAAGGCTGCGGAAATGGTCTTCAACATGGAGGTCTCCTCTGGAATGATCTCGAGGCGGCGCCGTCTCGCCTGCCCTTCGACCGTGGTTGGGAGCCTAGGGGCCGCGCACTGAACCCAATCTGAAGCCTCTCGCAGGCTTCCGTTCATCTCGATGACGCGTTTGTCATCCGCAGGCGGGCGAATAGATCGTGCGAAGCGGGAATGTTTTTGCGCAACGGGTGTTCCGGTCTTCAGGCAATCGTGTAGGATCGCCACGTTCAGACGGGAGAATTTAGATGCGCAAACTCTCAATGTTTTTTGTGCCGGCACTCCTCGCCTTGGCGCTGGCGGCTGCGCCTGTACTGTCCAGCGCGTATGCGGCGGGCAGCGACGAGCCTTCGTCGCCGCCGAAATCGGACTCCTCGACCAAGAAGGGCAAGAAGAAGAGCTCTTCCGTCAGCGACCCCAAATTCCTCGCGACCTATCGTACCGCCTATGCCGCGATCTACGACAAGCACGATTACTCGGGCGCCATCGACCAATTGAAGTCGCTCAAGCGCGACGACGTCGCCGACGTCGCCAACCTGATCGGCTATTCCTATCGCAAGCTCGGCGACTATCAATCGTCGAAGGTCTATTACGAGCTGGCGCTGAAGGACGATCCGAACCACGTCCGCACATGGCAGTATTACGGACTCTGGCAGCTGGAGCAGGGCAATCGCGAGCAGGCGCAGTATCACCTCGACAAGATCGCCTCGCTCGCCGGCACCGACAGCTCCGAGTATCGCTCGCTGGCCGCTGCGCTCGACAAGCCGACCGGCGCCACGCTCGTCTACTGAAGCATCCAGTCTTCGGACCCCGCATACGGGCACAACCTGCCGGTTGTGCCCGTTCCGCGTTCTCGGCTAGGCTTCCTGCCTTCAATCTCCCTGCGAATTGGTGCGCGATGGACCCGTGGCTGCGACCCGCGATCGACTACATCGGCTCCTGGATCGAATTCCAGCTGGCGACACTCCAACAGCCAGGCGTCCTCGTCGCGTTCGCCTATCGCGGCGAGATCGTGGCCGAGCACGCGTTCGGTCTCGCCAACCTCGACACCGGCGAGAAGCTCACTTCGCGCCATCGCTTCCGCATCGCCTCGCATTCAAAGAGCTTCACCTCCGCCGGCATCATGAAGCTGCGCGAGCAGCGCAAGATCCGGCTCGACGACACGGTCGGGCAATATGTCGGCGGCCTGCATCCGCGCGTGGCCGAGACGACGATCGCGCAGGTGCTCTCGCACAGCGCGGGGTTGACGCGCGACGGCGCTGATTCCGGCCAGTTCATCGACAGCCGCCCCTATCTCAACGCCAGCGAGCTGCTTGCGGAATTGAAGCAGCCGGCCGCGATCGAGGCCGGCACGCGCTTCAAATATTCCAATCACGGCTTTGGCCTTCTCGGCCTCGTGATCGAGGCCGTGACGAAGGAGCCCTACCCCACCTGGATCAAGCGCGAGATCATTGCACCCGCGGGCTTGCGCGAAACCGAACCGGACACTCCGCTTCCCAGGGCCGCCCTGTTCGCGCGCGGCCACACACGGAGGCTGCCATATGGCGAGCGATGCGTCATCGCCGGGGACAATCCCGCCCAGGCGATGGCATCGGCTGCAGGCTTCGCCGCCACCGCGGCTGACACGGCCCGCTTCTTCGCGCAGCTTGCGCCCAATGCGAAGAAGAGCGTGCTGTCGGTTGCGAGCCGCCGCGAGATGACGCGCCACCATTGGCGCATCCCGCAGAGCTTCGAGGCCTACTACGGCCTCGGCGTCAATGCCGGCAAGACCGACGGCTGGGACTGGTTCGGCCATAGCGGCGGTTTCCAGGGCTACATCTCGCGGACCTGCTCCATTCCCGCCTGCGAGCTCGCCATCAGCATCCTCAGCAACTCCATCGACGGAGCGGCACCGATCTGGATGGATGGCGCGATGCAGATCCTGCGAGTCTTCCAGACCCGCGGCGCGCCCGATCGCCGCCTGCGCGACTGGACCGGCCGGTGGTGGACGATCTGGGGCGCGACCGATCTTGTCCCCGCAGGCAACCGCGTGCTCCTCGCCAATCCGCAGTTCAACAACCCGTTCATGGATGCCGCCGAGATCGAAGTCACCGGTCGCGATAGCGGCAAGCTGGCCTGGGCCGCAGGCTATTCCAGCCACGGCGAGCCGGTGCGCCGCGTTCGCAACAAGCGCGGCAAGGTCAGCGAGATCTGGATCGCAGGCGCCAACGTGAAGCCTGCAGCCGTGGTCGCGCGCGAGATCGCGCGCCGCTATCCGCCGCGCAAGCGCCGGCCTACTCCCGAATGAGCGTCTCGACCTCGCTCCGGAATGCCTGTCGCGCCCCCTCGCGCGAATAGAACATGTGGCCGCCGGGATAGACGACGAATTTCACGCGCTGCGTGACGAAGGCCGGCAATTGATCGAGCACTCGCTTCGTCCCGAAATAGGGCGTGGCGAGATCGAACAAGCCGTGCGCGACCAGCACGTTCAGCTTCCCATCGGTTGCGAGGATCTGGCGCAGCTCCGAGATCGACTGCGGCGGGTCGATGCCGCGGCCGAAATCCCATTGACCTCCCACCGCGCCGTTCAGGACTTCATAGGAGCCGCCGGGCCGCCAGTTGAGCTTGCGCGAGAGCACGTCAACCGCTGCGCTCGTCAGCGGCGCCTGAAGCGCATCGCCGGAGGGATCGCCGAAGCGCGAGTTGCTGGAATCCGGATAGGGATCGAAGCCACGCACCGAGGCATCGTAACGCCCCGTCACCTTGCCGTTCTTGCGGTCGAGCTCGCGGCGGAATTCGCTGACGTCGAAGCGGCCGGCTAGCCTGCGGCTGACGGCCTGATCGATGCCGGTGAGCTGGGCGACCTTGTCCGCGAGACGATTGGTCGCCTCCTTGTCCGCCTCGCCCTTGACGAGGTCGGTCAGGAACTCGCCGCGCGCGTAGGCCTCGACATCGGCGAGGTCGGCGCGCTTGACCGGTCCCTTGGCCTCACGGGCGACCGCGACATAGCTCGGCAGCGTCGCGACATATTGCAGGATGCTGGTGCCGGTGAACTCGCGGAAGTCAAACAATGGCGACACCAGGATCAATCCCCTGACGCCGACACCCTGCTGAAGCTGCAACTGGCGCACGACCTTCGGGCCGCGAATGCCGCCATAGCTTTCACCGGCAACAAATTTCGGCGACGTCAGCCGCTCGTGCTTCTCGAGCCAGCGTCGGATCACGAGCGCGATGGAATTGACGTCGCCGTCGACTGAGTAGAAGGATTTTCGCGCCTCCTCGCCGCTGGCGACGAAACGGCTGTAGCCGGTGCTGACGGGGTCGATGAACACGAGATCGGTGAAGTCGAGCCAGGTCTCTGCGTTCGGCTTCACCTCGGGCGAGGCCGAGGGCGACAGGGCCTCGCCGTCGAGCGGCAGCCGCCATGGACCGGCCGCACCGAACTGGAGCCACGCCGAGGACGCGCCGGGCCCGCCGTTGAACAGGAACGTCACGGGCCGGTTTGCGCGGTCGGCACCGTCGAGCTCATAGGAGGTCACGGCGATATCGGCCAGCGGCTCGCCCTTGCCGTCGAACACGCGGATCGAGCCGGCGGTGGCCGTGAAATTGAGAGTCCGGCCGGGCAGATCGAGTGTCTGCCTCGTGATCGAATCCGGCGGCAGCCGGTGCTGCTCGGCCGCGGAGGGCGAAGCCGGTGAAGCGTTTGGTGCGCCACCGCCGCGACCGCCCTTCTGTCCGCCCGGCGAGGCCGCCTCGGGGCGCGGCTGCGGCGTATCATCCGCGCGCGCAAAGCCCGCGAGCGCGAAAGCCGAGACCGCCAGCACCAGGCTCGCGCGGCGGAGCATCGGCAGATGCTTGACCATGATCGTTCTCCCTGCCCGGCGGTGACAACCGGTGCAGACTGCAGCCTAACGCGGAATTGCGACGGTTTGGGGGATCATTGGACTGGCGGGACTGGAGCGGCCGACCAGGTTCAAGCCGCTGCTCTCCTCAACTCCGGATGGACATCTCCGTTAGTTTTGCTGGTCGGTCATCCTCGACAATGCAGGCCCACCTCGTATAGACGGGCCCGGCGGAACTTTTCTCCAGCAAGGCGGCCCTGCCGAGAAGCCATGACCAAGCCCTCGCGATATGACCGGATCGCCTTCGTCGCCAGCCCGAGCAACGAGGCACAGGCCGCCTTTGGCCAGCTCACCAGGGACTATGGCAATTGCGACCCTGCGGATGCCGACGTCGTGGTCGCGCTCGGCGGCGACGGGCTCATGCTCCAGACGCTGCACCAGAACATGCGCACGGGCAAGCCGATCTACGGCATGCATCGTGGCACGGTCGGTTTCCTCATGAACGAGTACTCGACGCACGATTTGCGTGCGCGGCTCGCGGCGGCTCACGAATCCGAGATCAATCCGCTTCTGATGCGCGCGACCGATGTCAACGATCGCGTCCACCTGCATCACGCCATCAACGAGGTCGCCCTGTTCCGACAGACCTACCAGGCCGCGCGCCTGAGGATCCTGATCGACGAGCGCGAGCGCATGTCCGAGCTGATCGCGGACGGCATCATGGTGGCGACACCGGCCGGCTCGACCGCCTATAACCTCTCCGCGCAGGGACCGATCCTGCCGATCAACGCCGCGCTTCTTGCGCTGACACCGATCAGCGCCTTCCGCCCGCGCCGCTGGCGCGGCGCGCTGCTGCCCAATACGGCCTATGTCGTGATCGAGGTGCTGGAGGGCGACAAGCGGCCCGTCGCCGCCGTCGCCGACCACGACGAGGTACGCGACGTCCGCCGCGTCGAGGTTCTCTCGGACAAGACCATCTCGATGCGCATGCTGTTCGACCCCGGCCACAGCCTGGAAGAGCGCATCCTGCGCGAGCAGTTCGGCTATTGATCCGCCCGCCCGCATCGCCTCAAAGGGCCCGGCAGCAACCCTTCGTTAACTCCCGGCGCGATATGGTTAACGAAGGTTGACCGCTTTGGCCCGGGCGTCATGTTCCGTATCGATTTCAACAAGCTGCGCTTCCTCGTCTGCGACGACAATCCGCACATGCGCCGCATCCTGCGGACGCTGCTGCATTCGTTCGGCGCGCGCGAAGTCTACGAGGCCGAGGACGGGGCCACGGCGCTCGAAATGTACAGCCACTACGTGCCCGACATCGTCATCACCGACTGGGCCATGCCGATCTTCGACGGGCTCGAGCTCGCGCAGATGATCCGCCAACCGGAATCCAAGGGCAATCCTTACGCGCCGATCATCATGCTGACCGGCCATTCCGAGAAGCGTCGCGTCACGGTCGCACGCGATGCCGGCGTGACCGAATTCCTGGCCAAGCCGATCTCGGCCAAGGGCCTCTATCAGCGCATCCTCAACGTGGTCGCCAATCCCCGACCCTTCATCAAGACCAAGACCTATTTCGGGCCGGACCGCCGCCGCAACACCAACTCCGCCTATATGGGCCCCGAGCGCCGTGTCGGCGAGAAGCACGAGGTGCTGCAGCAGCCCTCACTGCTCGACAAGGCCCGTTCCTCAATCTAGCGCAACCTCTCCAGACGAGGCAGGCATCATGGCGAAGAACAGCGCGAAGGACATCGAGGTCAAGGCCTTCGCCACGCATCACGTCATCACCCAGCCCAATCCGCTGCGAAAGGTCCTGCGCCGCGTCGAAGAAAAGGACATGGACGATCCGGTCGCCCGCGCCGAGCAGGCGCTGGCAGGCCTGTCCGGCGAGTTCAAGGATTGGATGGCGATCGAGGTCCAGCGACTGTCCGCCGCCTGGACTGCGGTGCAGAAGGATGGCTTCACGAAGAAGCTGCGCGACGAGCTGTTTCACGCCGCACACGACATCAAGGGCGACGCGGCGACATTCGGCTTTCCTTCGGCCGCGGGAATTGCCGAAAGCCTCTGCCGCGTCATCGAGCACGCACCTGATCTGCAGAAGGTGCCGCCCGAGCTGTTCACGCACCACATCAATGCCATTCTCGCCATCGTGCACGAGAACACCAGGCTCGACACCATCAGCGTCTCAGCCGAGCTCAGCCGTCGCCTGCGCAAGGTCGCCGACGACTATCTCGCCCACGTCAATCGCGACCGGCCCGAGCATCTCGAGGTGATCCTGTCCCCGAGCATCGCGCCGGTGGAGTAGCAAGGCTCTCTCCTCTCGTCATTGCGAGCGCAGCGAAGCAATCCAGAATCCCTCGGCGGGAACAGTCTGGATTGCTTCGCTGCGCTCGCAATGACAGAATTTGCGTCTTCCCGCCTGCCCAACCGCGGGCTTTGAACTAGGCCGCAATCAGATCGTCATAGGCCGGGTCCATCGCCTCTTCCGCGACCAGCTCGTCGCAGAACAGCCTTGCCTCTTCACGCGCAGACTCCGTGGCGAAGCGGCGGAGCAGGACCATCAGCGGCTCGGTGACGCCGCGCTCCATCTCGCAATGGGTGAGCACGCGCTCGACCATGCGCCGGCGGAGCCGCACCGCACCGTCATCGCTGTCGACAAAACCCTGCTCGTGACAGGCATCGAGCGCAACCTGGAACGCCGCAAACGTCGTCTCGGGCAGCCCGGCGCGGCGCAGCAGCGCCTGCAGGCTGTTGCCGCCGCGGTCGTGCAGCAGCGCCGAGACGCGTGCCAGCGGCAGATCGGCAAGCTCGGCAAGTGCCGCATCGAACAGATCGAGATTGCTCGACAGCAGTGCACGCAGGATCAGTCCTGCGGTCAGCTGGCCGGTGACGCGCAGGTGACGCACCAGGCCCTGCATATCCTCTCCGCGGGAGCGTGCCGCGATGTTCATGGTGGAGCGGTCGCGTGCCTCGATCGTGATGCGGTCCGCGCGATCGGCGCTCAGCCAGTTCCGCGCCACCACGAATTGCGCCAGCATCTCCGAGAGCTTTGCCACCAGCGCTGCGCGCGTTGCCGCCGGCAGATCCTCCAGCACCAGCATCGCCTCGCGGATCGCGGCGAGATGGCCGTGGCGCTCGACGATGCGGTCCCAGGAGAACGGCGCCAGTTCGGCATGTGGGTTTTCGATCAGCTCCAGCGCGGCAGCCGCGCAGCCGACTTCGGCGATGGCGGCGCAGACCGATACCGGCAGCGCAATGCGGCGGGCGACCGCGCATTGCACCTCTTCGTTGCCGGTCGCAACGATGTCGACGAGATCGGCGTCGATCAGCAGCGGAGAATGTTCGAGGACGGGCAGCGCGACACTCGGCTGGTCTGCCGACAGCGCCCGCACGATTGCGGCCGGCGCTTCAAGGCTGCGGGCAAAGGCCTCGGCCATCGCCTGTCGCACCAGCGGCGAGGGATCGTCCAGGAGCATCAGAAGCGCGCCTTCGGCGGCGATACGGTCGTCTGCAGAAAGGTCCGAGATCAGCCAGGCCCGGGCCAGTGCCCGCGTTGCCTCGGCCCGCTCGCCGGCCGGCGCCGTTCTGATCCAATTGATGAACTGCCGAACAATCATCCTGTTTCCGGCTTACACAACAAACGAAATGGTGACCTCTCGCCACCTGCAATACAAAATAAACCACGACGCTTAACAAAGCGTTCACCATAACTGGCTGGTTTCATTGATGATTTGTTAAGGACAGGGGCGCCTGGGCTGCGTGCCGGACGTATCGCAGCGCCGCCTCAGGCGATGCTCCCCGCAGATGCGAGAGTGGCGTTAACTCGAGAACGTGCCGCTGCGATCGCTGAAGAGGTCGAGCGGCTGCGGCGGCCGAACGTCCGGCGTTGCCGAGGCAATTGACGTGAGCGAGGCGTTGTTGCCCCATAATTTCTGCACCGTCGCGGAGACCGGCTGCGTCGCATCGCCGGGCTGATAGATCGAACGAAACACCGGAGTGCTTGGAGCATTCTCGGCAAGCGTCTTCGACGTCGTCGCGCTGACGGGCGTCACCGCGCGCGTGTTCGGAAACGTCTGAAGATATGCGGCATTGTCGATCACGGGTGCGCTCGGCAGCACGCCGCTTGCGCTCGCCACCTCAGTGGTCGACGGCGTGCCGCCATACATCGCCATCGCGCTGCGGGTCACTTTCGAGTTGGCCGCGCTGGCGTAGCGCGCGTCGAGCACCGAATAGACCTCGGAGACGCTGCGGGCGCGGCCATCTTTCGCGTAGAAGATCGAGCGGTTTGCGGCAGCCGCATTGGGAAACAGCCTCGCGCCGACGGCTTGCGGATTGTCCTCGGCATTGGCGATGAGTTTTGCGGCTCCGCCGACGCCCATGAAATGGGCCATGTAGAGCTCGCTGTCGCTGGGCCTGCGGCCGAGAAGGCCGGTGAGCTTGAAGCTGTTCGACTGCGTCAGCGCCGCGGCCATGCTCGATGCCGCCTCCGGATCATCGCGCAGCTTCATGATCGACCGCTTCTTCACGGGATCATCGACGGTGTAGGTACCCGACGGCGTCCTGGTGATGGCGTCGGCGTAGCTGCCGTAGCCGAGCTGGGCGCCCGCCTCTTTGACGGTGCCTAGCCATGTCTGGTCGATGAACTGGTAGAGCCCCTGGGCGGACGAGGTGGGGGCAGCAGCCGTCGGATTGAAGTCCGATTCCATCTTGGCGGTGGTCAGCATGTACTGGAAGCTGACGCCGGAGATGTTCGAGGCCTGCTTGATCGCACCGGCGACCCGCGCGCGCGAGGGGTCGAGACCGGCCGTGTGCGTCGCACTGGAATTGTCGACCGACATGATGAAGTACCCGCCCCGTGCGGCGTTCCGCGGCGCCGGCAATTCGGCGCCCGTGTCGTCTCACCGTGAGACAGGTATGGTTAATGCGGAGTTAACTCAGCCATGCCCGTCATTCCGGGGCGCACCGCAGGTGCGAACCCGGAATTTCGAGATTCCGGATCGGCACTTCGAGCCGTCCGGAATGACGGAAGTCATTTCTTGTAGATCTCGCTCGGATCGAACAGCCGCTCGGCGTCGGCGAAGACCAGCTTCGCTCCGCCGCCCTCGGCCTCGACCTTGCGGTAGAAGCACGACCTCCGACCGGTGTGGCAGGCGGCGCCGATCTGCTCGACGCGGATCCAGACCGCGTCCTGGTCGCAATCGGTGCGCATCTCGATCACGCGTTGGGTCTGACCGGAGGTCTCACCTTTTCGCCACAAGGCATTGCGCGAGCGGCTGAAGTACCAGGCCTCGCCGGTGGCAACGGTCTTGCGCAGCGCCTCCTCGTTCATGTGCGCGACCATGAGCACATCGCCAGTCACGGCGTCGGTCGCGACGCAGGTCACAAGGCCTGCGGCGTCGAACTTGGGCAGGAAGGCAAGACCTTCCTCGATCTCATGGGAGTGAGCGGACACGACGACGTCGCCGATCTATTCGCGAGGTCAGCGCGTGCCTCGCACCAGGGACAGGAAACGGGCCTGCTCCGCCGGATTGTCGCGGAACATGCCGGTGAAGCGGCTGGTGAAGGTGGAGGCGCCATGCTTGGCAACGCCGCGCACCGACATGCAGGTATGCTCGGCCTCGATCAGCACGGCAACGCCGCGGGGCTTGAGAACCTCGTCGATGGCCGCCGCGATCTGCGCCGTCAGGTGCTCCTGGGTCTGGAGGCGGCGGGCGAAGATGTCGGTGAGACGGGCAAGCTTGGACAGGCCGACGACGCGCTCCACCGGCGTATAGGCGATGTGCGCCTTGCCGTAGAACGGCATCATGTGATGCTCGCACTGCGAGGTGAACTCGATGTCGCGCACCAGCACGAAATCGTCATAGCCCGCCGTCTCGCCGAAGGTGCGGTCGAGTACCTCGGCCGGGCACTGGTGGTAGCCCTGATAGAGCTCGTCGAAAGCCTCCACCACGCGGCGCGGCGTGTCGAGCAGGCCCTCGCGCTCGGTATTCTCGCCGATATAGGCGAGCAGCGTCTTGACCGCGGCTTCCGCCTCGGCACGAGCCGGGCGCGGCTGATCAGCGCGGACGGCGGCCGCGAGGAACTCGGCGGGGTCCAGCTCCGCCGGGCGGCTCTCGGGCTGCCGGTCGGAGGGCTTGTTGGGGCGGATGGATTTGATTGCAGCGTCCATATCGACTCCGTTCGACGGCCTCGCGGCCGGAGTGTCACCGGCAGACGGGGCGGGAAAGCCGCCGGACGCCTGAAGAGAACAGTTTCGGCGAAAGTCCGCAATCATTACGTCGGAGCCAACGCTCTGGATCACACCGCCGCAGCGCGGGACTATTTTTCCGCCAGTTCCATCCCTATATAGGCCCCTGGGTGGCGCCCGCCAAGGCCGATCCGGCGCCGCAGTGTTGGACTCCATCACATGCTGAACGACATTTATAACAAGCGGATCATTGAGCTGGCCGGGAATATTCCGCGCCTCGGGCGGCTTTCGGACCCCGATGCTTCCGCCACAGCCCACTCCAAGCTGTGCGGCTCGACCGTGAAGGTCGATCTCAAGATGAACGGCGACACGGTCACCGACTTCGCCCATGACGTGAAGGCGTGCGCCCTGGGCCAGGCGTCTTCATCCATCATGGCAAGTCACGTGGTCGGCTCGACTGCGAGCGAACTCCGCGAGTTACGGGAAACTGTTCGCAAGATGCTGAAGGAGAACGGCGCGCCTCCTGAAGGCAAATGGGAGGAGATCAAGTTCCTCGAACCCGTTCGCGACTACAAAGCGCGCCATGCCTCGACGCTGCTAACCTTCGATGCCGTGGTCGATGCGATCGGCCAGATCGAGGCCAAGGCCAAGCAGCCGGCCGCGGCGCAGGGCTGACCGCTCCTTTATTTTAGGCGCCGCACGACGCCTGGTGCGAAGATCACGGGGCGCGTTCTCAGGTGGGCGCTGGCGCGCCACAGCCCGCGCTCCGCGCCGGAATCACGGCCGATATTATTGAAGAGCTTACTTCTCCGGTGCCGGCGCCGCCACGCCGCCCGTCGGCACGACGGCCTCCGCCGTCTTGGTCGATTTGGACGGCTCCTGTTCCGTGGCGAATCTGGCTTGCGTCTTTGGCGCAAGCCCCGCCATTGCCGGCGCGGAAATGTCCATATGCGGGAGCACGTCAGCCACGAGATCGGTCGTGACCAGATTGGCGAGCTTGAGCTCACCAGCATCGAGTTCGTGCAGGTCTTCCCAGGGCGGGACACTGAGCGCAAGCGACAGCAGATCGCCGGTGCCGCCCATGTCGAATGTGTATTTGGCAAGGCGACCGATGTCGCGCTCCACGATCATCAGATCCTGCGCGCTGTAGCTCGCGGCCTTGGCATCATCGGCGCGGTCGCCCATCCAGATCTGGTGGACCCGGACATGTGCGGCCGCCGGCACGTATCGCTTCTTGCCGGCCAACAACAGGAACACGCACATCGATTCGCAATAGGCCTCTGGCGCGACAGCCGGCCGAGTCGACGGCCCGCCGCGAAGGCTCACGCCGACCGTGGTCGACAGTCCGAGGTTGCGGAAGCGGCGCCCAAGCGTGATCGCATCATTTACGGAACCGCCGCTGGAATCGAGCACCACGGTGGCGCCGCCGAGCTGGCGCCCGCGCGAAAACTCTTCGAATTCCCTGGGGGTATCGGCAGTGATGATGCCGACTGCGCTGATCCAGCCGCGGCAGTTCGGTTCGCAGGCGACCCAGTTGAACTTCATCGGCAGCTTGCGCTCCTCGAGCGCACTACCCGCTCGCGCCGACGACCCGAATGTCGCGACGGCGCCCGACAGCGCGACACCACAAACGGCGGCTCCTACCAGCAACCAGCCGCGAAAATTGAGCGACGTCAGAAGTTTCAAACTGGTCCCTTCCCCAAGCCCCAAGGCGATTCAGGTCAGCCCCGTTTTGCGTCCGATCAGTTTACACATGGACGTCACAAAAATGGTATCCGGGGGAATACAGATCGTCCATAGATACTTGCTGCACTGCTCCCTAAAAGCAGGCAGAATATGGCGCATAAACAGCAGCTTACCAGTTCCCTGCGCCGGAACCGTGCAACACCTCGCTCAAGGTCGCAGCAAAGCGCACATGAAGCACTCAGCCCGCGAGCATTGTTCCATTGAGAGTGCGCTCCGGCTGCCGCGCAGATTCGGCCGTGCGCTGATTTGGCTGTATCGCCATACGCTGTCGCCCCTGGTGGGCTACAACTGCCGGCACCTGCCGACCTGCTCCGTTTACGGCGATGAAGCGATCGAGCGGTTCGGCTTGTGGGCCGGAGGATGGATGACGCTCGCTCGCCTGCTGCGCTGCAATCCCTTCGGCACATCAGGTATCGACAACGTCCCCCTCACCGCGCCGAAGGGCGCTCGGTGGTATCTGCCCTGGCGCTACGGCCGCTGGCGCGGGGTCAATGCATCTTGACCTTGGCTGCGGTGCTCCTTGCGCCGCGATCGGAACAGGAACTTTCCGCTCGCGTTGTTTCGATGCTCCCACGGGAGGAAACAACGATGCGCTGGAAAATCAGCCCCCCTTTCCATTTCAGGCTCGGTCCGCACCTCAGTCATCGGCGACACGATCCCAGAGCCATGGACCTGCTCGCCATTGTCGCACTGCTCGCTCTCGTCGTCGCCTCAAGCTGGTATTTGGCGGACAGTCTTGCGACGCCGCCCAGCACGACGACGTTTATCGTGCCGAGCCAGAGTGTGCACTGGTAGCTATCGGAACCAATAGAAGCGCCCCTGTGACGGCGGGATGGATTCCGGTGGCCGCAGCCGCTTCGGGCGGGGCGGCTTCGGCGCCGGCTCGGCGGTGGAAGTGGTCTCCGCAGCCGGCGCGGTCTCGCTGCCCGGCACCTTCACCGCCAGCAGCAAGTTCGACTCGTGCATCCGCCAGCGATAGCCGACTCCGAAGTCGATCGGCTGAGCGCGCGTGAACAACTGGGCGTAGCGCTCCTGGTAGCGGCCGGGGAATTCGTCGATGGGGCCGAGATAGCGGCCGAATGGGAAGAACCGCCACTGCCGCGCATTGTAATTCGCGAGCGGAATGCCGGAATCGTCCTGGATGATCGTCGCACTGTTGGCGAGCAGCCAGTCGCGAACGACGGTGAAGTTGCCGGAGTGCAGCAGATAGGACGCGCTTTTGAGCAGGCTGTTGCCGGGCCCGAGCGTCTCGCAGAACTTCAGGAACCCTGCGGCGCGTGCGCCAGAATTGGAGAGGTCGGTCGAAAAATAGTACAGCGTGCGCGTTTCCCCATCGCTGCCCGCAAAGGTGATCCGGACGCCGCGCGTCGCACTACGTCCCGGATTGTCGTCGCCGACATGCAGCCCGCCCTTGTCGTCGAGCGCGACCATCTCGACATTGCGGATGGTCTTGCCGGAGCGCGCAAGGAAGACATAGAGGATCGGCAAGGTGCCGTTGACCTGGTTGGCACTCAGGTCGACCTTCATCTGCTTGGTGATGAAGAAGGAGAAGCTCAGGATGGAGCCGAGGGAGCGCTCGACGTTGTAGAGCGCGGCTCCGATCGAACCGCGCGACAGGCGCGTGAGGTCGGGCACGGCGCCAATCGGCTCCAGGGCGCCGAGCACATAGGTGCTCGCTTTGGAGTAGAACGCGTC
Organism: Bradyrhizobium sp. in8p8; assembly: GCF_000426845.1. Taxonomy (GTDB): domain Bacteria; phylum Pseudomonadota; class Alphaproteobacteria; order Rhizobiales; family Xanthobacteraceae; genus Bradyrhizobium; species Bradyrhizobium japonicum_C. Next base: position 46,523 of record NZ_AUGD01000009.1, read on the forward strand.
GGCGTAGAGGAAATCCGGGCCGCTGAACATGTAGAACATGGTCGGCCGGGGCGCGGCGAGATTGACATCGGCCCAATTGCGTATCTTCGAGAGCTGGCGCTGCTCGAGCTGCGCGAATGCGCCATCGAAGAATTTTGCGTGACGCTGCCAGCCTGGATCCTTCGTGAGCGGCACCAGCGGCGAGTCGGCCGACGGCTGCATGCCCGCAAGGAAGCGCGCGGTGTCGTCGAAAGTGACCTCGGCGGCGTGCGCGGACGAAGCTGCCGCGGCGAAGAAGGCGAAAGCGACCGCCGCAATTCTCAAGAGTTCGACCATGTCTATTCGCGATGTGGTGAAGCGGCAGCGGCGACCGGCCGCCTGCGGAAAACGGCATAGATCAACAGGCCCGAGAGCATCACGAGCATCCCCGAGAGCGACTGCACCGGCCGCTCGGTCAAAAGGTAGTACATCATGAACGCGGTCACGAGCAGGAAAACGAACGGCGTAAACGGGTATCCCCAGGCCCGGTAGGGCCGCGGCAAATCGGGATTGGTGATGCGGAGCTTGATGACGCCGGCAACCGTGAAGAACGAGCAGAACAACAGCGCGAACTGGATAAAGTCGAGCACGGCCTCGAAGCTGCGCGTGAACAGCAGCAAGGTCGCGACCGCAAGCTGAAACAGGATGGCGTAGGCCGGTGCACCGCTCACTGATTTGCGCGAGAATGCGCGCAGAGCCGGTATGTCCTCGCCCATCGTCATCATCACGCGCGGGCCGATCCACATCATCGCGCTGATCGAGGAGATCAGACCGAAGCAGATCATCGCGCCGACGATCCGGCCGCCGAGGCTGCCGAAAATGGCGCTGCCGGCGACGCTCGCGACGTCGAGCTGCCCGGCAAGCGCGCCGACCGGCGTGGAATAGAGAAACACCGCGTTCAGCGCGACATACAGCACGAGCACGATGACCGTGCCCGCAAGCAGCGCACGCGGCAGGCTCTGCTGCGGCGTGTTCATCTCGCCGATGATGTAGGTCGCGGCATTCCAGCCTGAGAACGAGTACATCACGAAGACGAGGCCGATCGCGAAGGGCGCACTGACGATGTGGGCGAGGTCGCCCGGCTGCGGCGTGAAGGCGATCGGCTGCGGCACGCCGATGATGAAGCCGGCCACGAGGAAGGCGACAATCAGCACGACCTTGAAGATGGTCGAGATCAGCTGGAACGTCGCGGAGTGCTTGACGCCGGTCAGTTGCACGAGCGAGACCAGCCACACCACGCCTATGGCGAGCGGGATCGGCGGCAGATCGGGCACGACCGATTTGGCGTATTCGCCAAACGCCATCGCGGCAAGGGCGACCGGAGCCGCGAAGCCGACCGTCGCCGACACCCAGCCGGCGAGAAAGCCGAAGGCCGGATGATAGGCACGGCCAAGGAAATTGTACTCGCCGCTCGAGCGCGGAAACATCGCGCCCAGCTCGCTGTACGCAAACACCCCGCACAGCGCGACGATGCCGCCGACCGTCCACAGCAGCAGGATCGAGAAGCCCGACGGGATGTCCTTGACCTGGAAACCAAGGCTGGTGAAGACGCCAACCCCGATCATGTCGGCCACAACGATTGCGGTTGCAACCGGAACGGAGACTCCGGCCCCGCTCCCGGTCAGCCGGCCCGTCCAGGCTGCGGTTCCCGCATCTGATGCCGTCATCGGGGTCCTAACCTCAGGCCTCTCGCCTCGTGGGCCGGTCGTGCAGATTGGTCCAGTCAATTCAAGCAGGGTTAACAAGGGCTAAATGAGGCGAAGGCAGTCGGGTATTAAGACACCGTTTGCGTGCGCCTTCGGACGATGAGGCCGGCTCCGCCAGATGCATCCTGCTCCCCGTCCCCACAATCAGGACACGATCTCATGGTCAGCTTGAGCGTTCCGGATGTGGGGAATTTCTCCGGACGCTTAACGTCGCCTAAATGCCGGTCGGCTCAATTGTCTCAAGATGCGCCGACGGACTTGATGTCGTGGCTTGGGGTCATGGGTGGATGTTCGGGGCCGTTTCGACACTGAGAGCTGACTTTCGTGCCGACCGGACACGATCCGGTCGGCACGGTCGCGCGCTCCAAGTCGGCCTGATCTCAGCCTTGCTGCCATTGTCGCTGGCGCTGGGGCACTGCGGCAAGGCGCCCGATCCGACAGCGCTGGCCGCGCATTCGCAGGCAAATGTCCAGGTCGTCGCGAAAACCAATTCGCAGACCTCCAATTCACGAATGGCAAGCGGCGACACGTTCGAGGACCGCTTTCCGGCCCCGCAATTCAAAGAGCGCTTTCCCTCGGCGAGCGAGAGTTTCCTGCAGCGGCAGATGTCGGATTTCTCGCCCAAGCGCGCTGTCCAGCAACAACCGCCGGAGCAAGCGTCCTACAAAGTGGCTTCTCTCGAACCGCAGGTCCCCTACAAGCGTCCGCCGCGCGAGGACCTGACGACGCTCGTCAGCATGAAGTCGTCGGCATTTCCCTATTTCGGCAACAATCCCGCCTCGGACGCGCCCTTCCTCAACATTTCCAGGGGCGACCGCCGCGGCCACCGCAGCTATTCCGGGCGCGTCTACTGGCAGGACGAGACTTACAACGACAACCGCGTGCTCATGCACGTGCCCGAGCATTTCGACGTGCGTAAGCCGGGTGTGATCGTGGTGTTCTTCCATGGCAACGGCGCCACGCTGGAGCGGGACGTGCGCAACCGCCAGCTGGTGCCCAAGCAGATCACCGATTCCGGCGCCAACGCCGTGCTTCTCGCTCCGCAGATGGCGGTGGACGCCGCCGATTCCAGCGCCGGCAAGTTCTGGCAGCCGGGCGGCTTCAAACGCTTCATGGCGGAATCGGCCGAGCATCTCGCCCGCATCACCGGCGACCCCAACGGTGCGCGTGCCTTCGCCAACATGCCGATCGTGATCGTCGGCTACAGCGGCGGCTTCCTGCCGACGGCCTGGAGCCTGCAGGTCGGCGGCATCAGCGACCGCGTGCGCGGCGTCGTGCTGCTCGACGCCGTCTACGGCGAGCTGGACAAATTCGCCTCCTGGATCGAGAGCCACCGCTCCGGTTTCTTCGTCAGCTCCTATACTCGCCACACGGCACGGCGCGACCGCGAGCTCATGAGCATGCTGCGGCAGAAGGGCATCAGCGTGTCCGAGGACATGGACGGGCCGTTACAACCCGGCAGTGTGGTATTCGTCGAGACCGGCGAAGGCATCACCCATCGCGATTACGTGACGCGGGCCTGGACGCAGGATCCGCTCAAGGACGTGCTGGTGAAGATGTCGGCCACGCCCTCGCTCGCGCTTGCGCGCGTAGCCTCAACCAATCCATCCGCAGCGGGCCGTTAGGCGCTCTTGCCCACCTCGATCGGGGCGAGCCTTGGAGCGCATCGCGCTTGGGCTCGCGAACATCAGTTCTTGGGCAGCTTCGGAATGCTCTCGGCAAAGCCGTTGAAGCAGGCAAGCCGCTCGTCCTCTTCCTTGAAGAACCGGCAATCGGCGTAGCCCTTGGCCTTCGCGGGCTTCGGTTTCGGCGCCGGCGGGATCACGGCGTCGTAGCAGTTGAGGCGATCCTTGGTGCCGTCGTCGATCTCGAGACAGGCCTGGAGCCGGACGGCGATCGACTGCGGCTTGCCCTTCGATGCCGCGGCAGGCTTGGCCGCGGCCTCTTTGGGCTTGACCTGCACCAGCGGCTTGTCTCCGACCATCGGTGGCTTGTCGGCTTGCGCAAATGCGGAGGCTGAATAGAGCACCGCGGCAACCGCCAGAATCATCCTCATCTCAGTCAACTCTCTTTGGTCCCCATGACCGGCGTTCTAGCGCCCTCGCGCGCGGTTTGCCAAGCGCCTTGCGCACACCATGCGCGAGTGTCAGGACGTGGCAGCCACCGGACCGGGCCGGGTCAGGACCACCAGGATCAGCGCCAGCACGACGAAACCGACGGCGACGAAGCCGAGCGTGTGCAGGAGCTCGCGGGCAAACAGCAGGCCACCGACGGCGGAGCCGACCGCCTGGCCGATATAGAGGACCGAGGTATTGAGCGCGACGGTCGCCGATGCCAGCGGCGGCGCCGCTGCGACCAGTCGCACCTGCTGCATCGAATTGGTGGAAGCGAAGCCTAGTCCCCAGGTCGCGACCGCGACCGCCATCAAGACGAGCGAGCCTGCGCTCACCGCCCAGCCCGCGATCCCGGCAAGCAGCAGCCAGGTGAACAGCAACGAGGTGCGATAAGGCCCCGAGGTGTCGACGATGCGGGTGGCGAGGACGACGCCAAGGAATCCGCAGACACCGTAAAGCGCAAACACCATGCCGATCGCATCGGCACCGGCTCCAGTGAGCTTGTTGAGCAACGGGCCCATGTAGGTGAACACGACGAACTGCCCCGACATCTGCAGCATCGTGATCGCGAGCAGAAGCAAGATCGTCCTGCTCCGCCCGACTGCGGCCCACGTCTTCAGATCGACCGGTGCACCCTTCAGGCCCGCCGGAAGACGCAGCAGCAACAGCAGCAAGCTGATGCAGCCGAGCGCGCCGATGCCACCATAGGCCGCTCGCCAGCCATAGCGGCTGGCGATGAAGGTGATCAGCGGCAAACCAAGGGCGGCAGCCAGCGACCAGCCGAGGAAAATGTACGCAATGGTGCTGCCACGCCGTTCGGCCGGCACGATCAGCGCTGCCGTGCCTGCGGCCTGCGGCGTGTAGAGCGCGCCGACCGCGAGCATTGCGAGGCGGATGATAAGGAGGCTGGCGTAGTGGGGGGCGAAGGCCGAAGCGAGATTGCCGAAGGCAAGCACCGCAAGCGTTGTTGCGAGCAGCGTCCGCCGTTCGATGCGGCTGGTGAGCCAGGCCGTCAGCGGCGATCCGATGCACAGCGTCACCGCTCCGAACGTGATCAGGAGTCCAGCCGCATGGATGCTGACCTCCAGTCCCGTCGCCAATTCCGGCAGCATGCCTGCCGGCGCCAGCACGGAGCAGCCGGTGACGAGATTGCCGAGCATCAGGGCGGTCGGGGCGAAACGTCCGGCTGCGGGAGCTCTTTCCATGCAAATGCATGTACATCAGGCTTGCGGCCAATTGAAGGGCGCTGTCCGAAATAGTTGGTGCAAGGTCCCGGGTTTTGGCCGTCACTTTCTTGGAATTGCCGGATTGCGCGGACCGAATCGCCTGATATATCGCTCTTTCCCGCTTACCTGCGCTCGTTCGCAGGAGTGAGCCTCAGGAGAAAAGCAATGACCGACCAGCCCAAATCCGAGTCCGGCTTCCAGTACAGTCTCTCCAATCTCAAACCCGTGACTCCCGCTCCCAAGGTCACCCTCACCTTCCCCGACGGCGCCCAACGCCAGTTCGACAAGGGCATCACGGGCCTCGATATCGCCAAGGGCATCTCGCCGTCGCTGGCCAAGCGCACGGTTGCGATGGCGCTCGACGGCGCGCTCGCCGATCTCAACGATCCGATCGAGACCGACGCCAAGATCGAACTCGTCAATCGCGACGATCCGCGCGCGCTCGAATTGATCCGCCACGACTGCGCGCACGTGCTGGCGGAAGCCGTGCAGACGCTGTGGCCGGGCACTCAGGTCACCATCGGTCCCGTGATCGAGAACGGTTTCTACTACGACTTCTTCCGGAACGAGCCGTTCACGCCAGAAGACTTCGCAGCCATCGAGAAGAAGATGCGCGAGATCATCGCGCGCGACAAGCCCTTCACGAAAGAGGTCTGGGATCGCGAAAAAACCAAGCAGGTGTTCCGCGACAAGGGCGAGGCATTCAAGGTCGAACTGGTCGATGCCATTCCCGGCAGCGAGCCGATCAAGATCTACTACCAGGGCGACTGGTTCGACCTGTGCCGCGGCCCGCACATGACCTCGACCGGCAAGGTCGGAAATGCCTTCAAGCTGATGAAGGTCGCCGGCGCCTATTGGCGCGGCGATTCCAACAATCCGATGCTGACCCGCATCTACGGCACGGCTTTCGCCAAGCAGGAGGATCTCGACGCTTACCTCAAGCAGATCGAGGAAGCCGAAAAGCGCGACCATCGCAAGCTCGGACGCGAGCTCGACCTCTTCCACTTCCAGGAGGAAGGTCCGGGCGTCGTGTTCTGGCATCCGAAGGGCTGGACCGTCTTCCAGCAGTTGATCGCCTATATGCGTCGCCGCCTGACCGGCGACTACAACGAGGTCAACGCGCCGCAGATCCTCGACAAGGTGCTGTGGGAGACCTCGGGCCATTGGGGCTGGTACCGCGAGAACATGTTCGCGGCGCAATCGGCCGGCGACGAAGCCGAGGACAAACGCTGGTTTGCGCTCAAGCCGATGAACTGCCCGGGTCACGTCCAGATCTTCAAGCACGGCCTGAAGAGCTATCGCGACCTGCCGCTGCGCCTCGCCGAGTTCGGCGTGGTGCATCGCTACGAGCCTTCCGGCGCCATGCACGGCCTGATGCGCGTGCGCGGCTTCACCCAAGACGATGCGCATATCTTCTGCACGGAGGATCAGCTCGCCGAAGAGTGCCTGAAGATCAACGACCTGATCCTGTCGACCTACGCGGATTTCGGCTTCACCGGCGATCTCACGGTGAAGCTCTCGACCCGGCCGGAGAAGCGCGTCGGGACCGATGCGATGTGGGATCACGCCGAGCGCGTGATGGCTACCGTGCTGCGCGAGATCCAGTCGCAGAACAATCACATCAAGACCGAAATCAATCCCGGCGAAGGCGCCTTCTACGGGCCCAAGTTCGAATATGTGCTGCGCGATGCCATCGGTCGCGACTGGCAGTGCGGCACCACGCAGGTCGATTTCAACCTGCCGGAGCGGTTCGGCGCCTTCTACATCGACCATGACGGCGGCAAGAAGCCGCCGGTGATGGTGCACCGGGCGATCTGCGGCTCGATGGAACGCTATATCGGCATCCTGATCGAGCACTATGCCGGCAACTTCCCGCTCTGGCTCTCGCCGGTGCAGGCGGTGGTCACGACCATCACCTCGGAAGGCGACGAGTACGCCAAGGTGGTGATGGAGCAGGCACGGCGCGCCGGGCTCCGGGTCGAGATCGACCTGCGCAATGAAAAGATCAACTACAAGGTCCGCGAACACTCGCTGGCCAAGATCCCGGCGCTGCTCGTGGTCGGAAAGAAGGAAGCCGAGACGCACTCGGTCTCGGTCCGCCGCCTCGGCAGCGACGGCCAGAAGGTGATGACGACGGCGGAGGCGATCGCCGCCCTCGTGGACGAGGCGACCCCGCCGGATGTCCGGCGGGCACGCGGCGGCGTCTGATCCTTGAAACCCATCTAAATTCGCTTCCGGTTGCGGGCGTGCGTGCTTATCTCGGAGTGGCACGCCCGACGACCAGCCGAAGAGGATATCGCAGTGCCCGACGCCATCGAACTCCTGAAGACCCGCCGCTCCGTCAAGCCGCGCGAAATGACCGGGCCCGGTCCCTCGCCGGCCGAGCTCGAGACGATCCTCACCATCGGCGCGCGCGTACCCGACCACGGCAAGCTCGCGCCCTGGCGCTTCATCATCTTCGAGGGCGACGCCCGCCAGCGCGCCGGCGAGGTGATCGCAAGGGTCTTTGCGCGAAAGAACCCGGGCGCGCCGGAGGCCGACATCGAGACCGAGCGCAAGCGGCTCATGGACGCGCCGCTCGTCATCGGCATCGTGAGCTTCACCAAGCCGCATCCGAAGGTGCCGGCGTTCGAGCAGGAATTGTCGGCGGGTGCCAGCGCCATGAACATCGTCACGGCCGCCAGCGCGCTCGGCTACGGCGCATGCTGGCTGACCGGCTGGTTCGCCTTCGATCGCGACGTGCTTGATGGGCTCGGCCTCAAGCCTGACGAGAAGCTCGCCGGCCTCGTCCATATCGGCACGCCGACGAAACCGAGCGAGGACCGACCGCGACCGTTCCTTTCCGAAATTGTGACGCGGTTTTAGTCCAGGGCTTGTTGACGCCCGAAAGGTTGTGCGGCTTTGATCCCGGCGTGGGAGGAAGCCCGGATGCGACGGCGTGAATTTCTTGTCGGCGGCGCGATGCTCGCCGGCGCGATCGCGCCAAGCCGCGCTGTCGATAGTCCCGCCCCCTCGCCCGACGGGCTCGACCGTATCACCGCGTATTTCGACAACGAGGTGGGAAGCGGCCGACTCCCCGGCGCGGTGATCCTGATCCAGCAGCACGGCGAGCCGGTCTATCTGAAGAGCTTCGGCGTGCGCGACACCAGGACCGGCCTCGCCATGACGCCGGACACGATCTTCGCCATCCACTCCATGACCAAGCCGATCACGTGCCTCGGCGCGATGATGTTGATCGACGAGGGCAAGCTTGCGCTCACCGACCCCGTCTCGAAATACATCCCGCTCTTTGCCGACACCAAGGTGGGTCTCGAGCTCACCGAGCCGGACGGCAAGCTGAAGCTTGGCCTCGTCCCCCTGGTCCGTCCCGTCACCATCGAGGATCTGCTTCGGCATACTTCGGGCATCACCTACGATTATATCGGAGCCGAATGGATCGAGCAGGCCTACAAGACGGCCGACATCTTCGAAAATCCCCTCGACAACCGGGTATTCGCCGATCGAATCGCCAAGCTGCCGCTGGCGCGGCAGCCGGGAACGCTGTGGCGCTACGGCCATTCGACCGACGTGCTCGGCCGCGTCATTGAGATCATCTCGGGCCAGACGCTTTATCAGTTTCTGAAACAACGCATCTTCGACCCGCTGGGCATGAACAGCACCAACTTCGTGCTCGCAACCGAGGATGAGCTGGCGCGGATGGCGCGTCCGCTGCCGAACGATTACATCCTGCTCGCCGGCGAGCGCGAACGCCTCGACCATCCCGACTGGCAATCCGGAGGCGGCGGCCTGCTCTCGACCATCACCGACTATCAGCGCTTTTCACAGATGCTGCTCAACGGCGGCGCCTTCGCGGGCAGGCGCTATCTCAGCCCGGCCGCGTTCAAGGCGATGACGACCGATCACATCGGGCCGGGCTCCGGCGTCGGACGCGACTATTTCTACTTCCCCGGGGACGGTTTCGGCTATGGCTATGGCCTTGCCGTGCGGACCGATCCCGGCAACGCCAAACCGCCGCCGCCCGGCTCGCTCGGCGAGCTGAAATGGGACTCAGGCAGCGGCACCTATTTCGGCGTCGATCCCAAGCTCGACATGGTCTATCTGATGATGCAGCAGACCCAGAACGAGCGCGGCCGCATCACTCCCGCGTTCAAGGCGCTGGTCTACGATTGCTACCCGCCCCCACTACGCCGCCCGTGAGGTGCGCTGACCGAAATCAGCCAGTAGCTTCGCGATGTCGGTCGCAGGCCGGGCCGCGCTGAACAGGAACCCCTGCACCTCGTTGCAGCCTTCGGCGCGCAGCCAGTCGAGCTGATCCTCGGTCTCCACGCCCTCGGCCGTCGTGGTGATGTTGAGACTGCGGCCGAGCCCGGAGATCGCGCGCACGATCGCGCCGCAGTCGGGCCGCTCCGCCAGATCCTTGATGAAGGAGCGGTCGATCTTGATCTTGTCGAAGGGAAAGCTTCGGAGATAGCTCAGGCTTGAGTAGCCGGTGCCGAAATCATCCATGGAGATGCCGACGCCGAGCTCGCGCAGCTGGTGCAGGATCGCGAGATTGGCATCGGTCTCGGCCAGGAAGATCGACTCGGTGATTTCGAGTTCGAGCCGCTTCGGCGACAGGCCGGACTGCGCCAAGGCGGAAATCACGACCTGAACCAGGTTGCGGCTGCGGAATTGCGCCGGCGACAGATTGACAGCGACCTTGACGTCGGAAGGCCACTTGACGGCCTCGGCGCAGGCTTCGCGCAGCACCCACTCCCCGAGCTGGATGATGAGGCCGATGTCCTCGGCAACGGGGATGAACTCAGCCGGCGAGATCATACCCTTGTCCGGATGACGCCAACGCAGCAGCGCCTCGAATCCGGAGATGCGGTCGGAGGCGATTGACACCAGCGGCTGGTAGTGCAGCTCGAACTCGCCATTGGCGAATGCACGGCGCAGATCGAGCTCCATATCGCGGCGCCTCTGCGCCTGAAGATCCATCTCGCGCTCGAAGAAGTGGTGCACGCCACCGCCGTCGGATTTCGCCCGGTATAGCGCCATGTCGGCATTGCGCATCAACTCTTCCGGCGTGGTGCCATCGCCCGGCGACAGCGCGATGCCGATGCTGGCGCCGATCACCATCTCCTGTCCGTCGATATCGTAAGGCGTCTTCACCATGTCGATCAGCAAGGACGCGCAGGCGCTGGCCTCGTTTGGCGAGACGTCGGCGGCCAGGATCACGGCGAATTCGTCACCGCCGAGCCGCGCCGCGAGATTGGCGCCGCGCACGGCGGTGGTCAGGCGCTCGGCGACCTGCTTCAACAGGCGGTCACCCACCGGATGGCCGAAGGAATCGTTGATGTTCTTGAACAGGTCGAGATCGATGTAGAGCACGCCGACCCTTTTTCCCTCCGCCTGATCGAGCGCCTGTTTCAGGCGCTCCTGGAAATGCTCGCGGTTCGGCAGGTCGGTGAGCCCGTCATGGTGCGCCATGTGGGCAATGCGCGCCTCCGCCTTGCGCCTTTCGGTGATGTCGACCACCGCCACCAAGTAGCCATCGCGGTCGTCGAAGGCGACGCGGCGGCCGAAAGTGAGCACCTCGATCTCGCTGCCGTCGGCGCGCAAGTGCCGCCAGTTGCGCGTGGAGTGATAGGCATCGCCGACGCGCTCCAGCGCCGCGGCGTGGCTGTCCCACTCGTCCTCGGGCCAGATCTCGTGCAGCTTCATGCGCAGGAAGGTGGCGCGGCTATAGCCGTAATGCTGGACTGCGGCGTCGTTCACGCTGAGGAACGCCTTGGTCTCGGCATCGAACACCCACATCGGCATCGGATTGTTGTCGAACAGCAGGCGGAACGAGGCATCGCGCCGCTTCAGGGCCGTGACATCGGAGATCGTCAGCGAGACCACGTCGGCGAAGGCGGTAGCGCTGAGCCGGAGGTAGCGTCCCTCGCTCTCGATCTCGAGCTGCTCGCCGCGGTCGCCCGAAACGGCCTTGAGCAGGAAGTTGATGATTTCGGGCGAGCCCAGCAGCGTGCCGCCCTCGCCGATCCGCCGCCACAGCAAGGGCCCGCTCTCGACCTTCAGGAGCGCGTTTGCACTCTTGTTGTGATGGACGACCTGGAGATCGAGCGGACTGCCGCCGGCATCACGCAGTGTCACCAGGGAGACCACCGCGTCCTCGGTCGAGGAAAAGATCGCGTCGAGAAGATTGTATTGCGCGCCGCGCTCGTTGACATAGGCACCGACCAGCGTGGCGCCCCAGCGGGAGGAGGTCGGCAGCGCCAGCACGTCGTAGGTCCTGACGATTCCGTCGCGCACGCAATGCGCACTCGCCTGGTGCGGCCGTAACGTCGCAAGCGCGTTCGCCGCCGCTTCCGACAACGCCGTGGCGCAATCGGGCGAAAGCTCGACGACTGGAATGTCCCAGCGCTCCTCGCCGAGCCATTTTTGCACATAGCGCCCGCTCCGCGACAGCTCGAGCGCGCCGTCGCTCCTGAGCAGCGCGATGTGGTCGGCGAGCCGTCCGAGACTGCCGAGCATCACGTCCTCGTAGCGCGGCAGCCTTTCGCCGGGCTTCAGCGCCGCGTGCCATTTGCGCTGAAGCACCGGGATGTCGTCAAACATTTCGGCGGCCGGTTTTCCCGGCATCTTCTTCGCGGCAGTCATTGCAGTCCCCAACGCACTTTGCCGGCGCATCCAATGCAGGCGCGCTTAACGACATGTAAAAGGCGCGCAGGCGCGGGTTCCATTCGGCGATTATGACAGTTTTAAGTCAGGTGTTGGTTAGTGGGCGTTAGAGATTATGACCGTGATGCGAAGACGATGCTCTCGTGTTCCGGACTCCGTCGAGGCCTGCGTCGCGCAGCATACCGGCAGCCGTCGGTTTCGACGTCGTCTACCACACTGTCGGCGGCAAGGTGCTCGACGCCTCATTCGAAGCCGTGCGCCGCTTCGGCCATGTGGTGAGCGCGCTCGGCTGGGGCAAGCATGCCCTTGCGCCGCTATCGTTCCGCGCCACCTATTCGGGGGTCTTACCCTGCTGCCGCTGCTGTCGGGCGAAGGCCGCGCGCGTCACGGGGAGATCATGATGCAGGCAACGCGCCTCGTAGAGACCAGCAAGCTGGTGCCGCGGCTCGATCCCAGGCGGTTTTACGCTGGAAAGCGTTGGTGATGCCCATGCGTTGATCCGCGATCATGCCGCGAAGGGCAAGCTGGTCGTCGACATCTGAGCTGAGGCTGGTTGCCGGGATGAGCGAGACAATATCCGGCGCTTCGCCGACGCCGGCCCGGAATCGCTCAATCGGCTGCGAAGCTGTCCGCTACTAATCCTCGCTGGACGCCGCAGAGCGGTTGCGCAAGTAGGCTTGCGACAGCAGGAAGAACAACGCACGCTCGCTCTGATATTTGGCGGACGGCCGCGTGCGTTCGAAGCCATCGGCAAATATCTTGCCGGACTGGTCGCACACCTGCCATCGCCAGCCAAACCGCTTGCGCCTTGTAAGGATCACTTCGAACATGCCGACCGGCCTGGTCCCCTGCTCCATGCCGGTCTCGCAGGCGCACATGCCTGCTCCGGCCCCCATTACACGGACGCCAGACATATAGCCTAGCGGAGTGCAAAGAGAATAAAATTGATGATCGGAAATTCGTATCGTGCAGCGGAGCGACGAACTCGCACGATGCGGGAATAAGGTCCCGCCGACGGTGTTTGCGCTGGCCCGAGCGGCAACTTGGCGACGCCAGCAGCCTTCAGTGAGCTAAAGGATGCGGGCGTACAGCCGTTGCTCACCCGGCATTCATGGCGGACCGGCGCAAACGGTAACCCGGGATGCACTTTCGTGCGCCAGATGAGAATTGCCGTCCCAGCCGTCACGGCGGCTGCACCCGGCATGGGCGTCGGGCCCTACCGAGCGACGACCTCGACTTCACCGTCGACGCCGTTGACGACGTTGAAACCGCGCTCGTAGACCTTGCCCTCGTTCTTGGCGATGGCGCGATATTCGCCTTCGGAGAGCACGACGCGCGGGAACGCACCGATGGATTCCTTGATCACGTCGCCGCCGGGGGTCAGCACCGACCAGGCGGTGTTGGCGAGCGCCTCGCCGCCCTTGTCGCTGACCAGCTTGAGCGTGATGACGGCTGCGCGGTGGGTAATGGTGACGTCCGTGAGCTTGCCGGCCTGGACGCGAATATCCGAGCGCACTACCGAATTGGCATCGCCGTAATTCGAGACGATGTAATAGGTGCCCTCGGGTATTAGCACGACATCGCCGGCCGCGACGTTCGGCACCAGTGAGGCGCGATCGCCGGATTCGAACTGGCTGCCCTTGTAGATCGAGAACGAGATCTGGTTCTGCGGAATGCGGCTGGTGCCGACCCGGCCCTCGATCCGCAGCCCGCCGGCGGGCAGTACGAATGATTCGCGGTCGGTCTCGGCCTTCAGGCTGACGGTGCGCACCGCGCTGACGAGGCCGAAGGCGACGTGAACGACGTAATTGCCAGGCGGCAGCACGATGTTGGGCGTGGCGCTGCGGTCCTCGCGGATCAGCTTGAAGGTGCCGTTCTCGTCGGGACGGTCGGCAAACACCCGCCATACCAGGCCGCTGGTAATGGCAGGGGAGTCCTTGCCGTATTTCGCCGTCAGCGACAGCACGCCCTGTCCGGGCACCGCCGCGTTCAGCGGGGCGGCCGGCGGCACGGTCGTGACCGCTGGCGGCGGCATGCTGGGCGTCGCCGGCTGCATCAGCGTCGGCGGGAGGCTTGGCGGGCCGGCGCCCGGCCCGGAGGGCGGCGCCAGGCTGACGGCGCCGCCGGGGTCGGGCACCGATGCCGGCGGCACCGGCGGCGGACGATCCGAGAAAAGCTGCGCCTGCACAACATTTTGGCTTGCGGTAACAAGGCACGCCGCAACGATCAGCGCCGGCAGCAGCCTGCTGCTGCGCCGCCATCCAATGATGCCGTCACCCCCGCGTGTCATGGTCCCTGCTTTTCACTGAAAACGAGGCAAATTCAAGCCTCTGAAGTCCTAGGAAATACGGTCCGAGCACGTTCGCTGGAACCCGAGTGACGGCGGCGTGATTACCCACAGGCATCGCCCTCGCCATACTCCTGCCCCGTGCCCTCCGCAAAGCGGCATAAACCATGCTTCGCCCCCGGTATGGCGGAGCGCAGATGCGGTGCCTAGTCTTAGGACACGGGCTGGCCTCGGCGTTAGGAGAGTGTTTCGGTGCTGGACAGATTGAAGGGGCGAGGCGCGAACGGCTCCAATGGCGAGAAGGTAGGGCTCGGCAGCATCCGCCGGCCGGTGATCGGCCTTGCGCTCGGCGGCGGCGCGGCGCGCGGTTTCGCTCATATCGGCATTATCAAGACCCTGCTCGCCAACGGCATCGTGCCTGACGTCGTGGTCGGTACCTCGATCGGCGCCGTGGTCGGCGGCCTCTATGCGGCTGGCAAGCTCGAGACCCTGGAAGAATGGGGCCGCAGCCTGCAAGGCATGCGCACCATCCTCGGCTATCTCGACATCCGCCTCAATGGCTCGGGCTTGATCGGCGGCGAGAAGCTCGCAACCCGGCTCGAGGAGGCCTGCGGCCAGACCCTGATCGAGGACCTTCCCATCAAGTTCGCCGCTGTTGCGACCGAGGTCCGTACGGGCCACGAGATCTGGCTGACGCGCGGCCGCGTGGTCGACGGGATGCGCGCCTCCTATGCCCTGCCCGGCATCTTCGCGCCCGTATTGATCGGTGACCGCTGGCTGGTCGACGGCGCGCTGGTCAATCCGGTCCCGGTTTCGGCCGCCCGGGCACTCGGTGCCGAAATCGTCATCGCAGCAAATCTTTCCAGTGACATCTTTACCCATTCCACGACGATCTATTCGCACGGCGCAATGCCGGACACCGCCGCGCCGGTAGCCGGGGAGTCGCCGGCCAAGCGGCGCTTTCCGCGGCTGTTTTCGCCGGAGAGGACGGTGAAGCGCGAGTTCTTCGGCGGCGCTGGACGGCCCGGCATCTCCTCGGTGATGGTCGATGCCTTCAACATCATGCAGGACCGCATTACCCGCGCCCGTCTCGCCGGCGATCCGCCAGACATGCTGATCACGCCGCGGGTTGGCCAGATCGGCTGGTTCGACTTCCACCGCGCGGACGAACTCATTGCCTTCGGCACCCGCGCCGCCGAGCGCGCGCTGGATTCGATCCAGGAGGCCATTCATGTGCTGGCGCCGGCGCCCGAGGGCACCGCGCCGAAAGCGCAGGAATGAGGCCAGCGGCGAGGACGATCAGGCCGTTTTGATGTAGTCGCGCAGGGCTTCCTGCTCGGACTCGTATTCCTGGACGCGGCGCTTGACGACGTCGCCGATCGAAATCAGGCCCACAACCTTGCCGTTGTCGACCACGGGCAGATGCCGGAATTTGCCTGACGTCATCATCCCCATGAGCTCGGCGACGGTGTCGGTCTCCTTGCAGGTCACGACCTTGCGGGTCATGACCTCCGAGACCGGCGCCTCCAGCACGCTGGCCCCGCGCTCGCCGAGCACGCGGACGATGTCACGCTCCGACAGGATGCCCTCGAGCCGGCTCTGGTTCATCACCAACACCGCACCGATCTTCTTCTCGCCAAGCAGCTTGATCGCGGCGGCCAGCCTGGCGTCGGGCTCGACGCTCACGATGTGATGGCCTTTGGTGTTGAGAATGGAACGTACCGTCATTGTCGCCTCCCTGAATCGGAGCCGTCCGCCTTGCCGCGTCCGAACTTGTTCTTCGAGTCTACAACTAACAGTTTCAGCGCCGGTTTCACGCTCAGGCGCCTTTGCGAAGCATCGTCGCCAGCGGCTTGCGGAACATTCTTCTGGGGAATGATGGATGAATTCGGGCGGAGCCGCAAGCGCCGCTTCAAATACGGTCTGAAACGTCCTGTGATGACGCACCCGCAGCATTGCCTCGAGCCCGCGGCACGGGATCGAACAGGGCGAACAGCAACAGGCCGGCGAAGAAGCCGCCGATATGCGCCTGCCAGGCGACGCTCGTCGTTTCGGAATCGACACCGATCGCGCCAACACCGAAGATGATGTTGACGCCGAACCACACGGCGAGGAAGCCGACCACCCGCCCATCGCGCAGCGCACGCGACAGCGGCAGCGCCGGAACCCTTGCGGCGGTGTCGGCGTCCGAACGACTGAACGACAGGAAGCTGCCGCGGACGAAGGCGAAGCGGATTGCCGCCGCCATCGCGCCCGACACTGAGGCCGAGGCGCCGATCATCGGCGCCACCGCGTGCTCATGGGTGATGAGATGGGCGAGCGCGCCGGCAGCCGCCGTCACGGCCAGGAAGACGAAGAACCGGACCGTGCCAAAGCGCCGCGCCAGGGCGCTGCCGAACGGCAGCAGCCACAGCACGTTGAAGCCGAGATGGGTGAGATTGGCGTGCAGCAGCGAGTAGGTGACGAAGGTCCAGATCTTCGCACCCGCCCCGCCCGGAATCTGCAAATTCAGCAGCGAGGAATCGTAGCGCTTCGGGATGAAGCCGAACACGTCGATGGTCCAGTTCTCGAACTCCGGCGGCAGCAGCACCCGCAGATGGATCACCGCCAGCAGGACGATATAGGCGGTCAGTGCCGGGGGCAGCGTCAGGATCGGCTCGCGAGGAGCCTCCTCGATGACGGCCGGCAGGTCCGGTGACGAATCTTGCGGAGAATCCAAGGCAGCTTCGCTTTCAGGCGCGATCGGAGCGACCGTCTGGAGATAGTCGCCTAGACCGCCCCTGCGCAAGTGCACAAAAGGAAATCCTCGACTGGGGGGCCTCGCTTTGAGCAAAAGCGTGCTGCGAAGACGGAAAAGGCAGGGCCCTGGGAAAGCCCTGCCTGTCCGTGTCGGTCTTCCGGTGGCCGGAGAGATTGGCTGATCCCCACCCCTCCCGCGGCCCGTGACCAAACTGTTTGACGCCCTAATTACAGGCCTCGCCGAGAACCTGGAGAAAGCGGCGAGGCTTGCGACCGCGGTCACCATAGCAGGCGAGCGGCCGGCACAAAGCGCATAGTTAACTTAACGTTAACGACGCAAAGCCTGGCACGAGAGTGCTGGAACCGCCGCTCCGGCATGGACGCTGCAGATTCCCTCCTGCACAACAAAAGAAGGGATCGCGGGTGCATTGAAGCGGGACAGGTCTGTCCCGCGGGGTTGCGCCCCCGGGGCGAGCGTTCAGTCATGAAACATCCGTCGAGCCGCGCGTTCTTCGCGTATTGGGACAAGAAGCGCGGTACGGCGCGGGCCCCCGACCGGGCCGACATCGACCCGGCCGCAGTCCGCGGCCTGCTCGGCGACATCTTCGTGCTGTCCTGTGAGCCGAACCTTGGCTTCCCGTTCCGCGTCGCCGGCACGCGCGTCTGCGCGCTTGCAGGAACAGACCTCAAGGACCAGAGCTTCGCGGCGCTGTTCACCGATGCGAGCCGCGGCGAGATCGAGGAGATCACCACCATCGTCGCCGACGAGACGCTGGGGGCGATCGCAGGCGTCACCGCAGCGCGCGAGGACGGCAGCAAGGCGCATCTCGAACTGCTGCTGCTCCCTTTCAACGCCCGGCCACACACCCCCGTGAGCGTGACCGGCGTGCTCGCGCCGTTCGGCGACGAATGCGGCCCGTTGTCGGCCTTCACGCTCACATCCTGGCGTTACCTGCACCAGCCCGAGAAGCTCCTGCCGCGCGCCATCCGCAAATTGCAGGTCGCACGCGGACTGATGGTGTATGAGGGGTTGAGATAGCCTCCGCAGTCCGCCGCGCCAGCAAATCAATCTGCACATGGCCGTTTTTGCCGGATCTGCGTCATTCCTGATGTCGTTGCCAGGGAGTAGCTTTCGCCCGCATGACGCAACGAGGATCGGGTGACATCATCATGGCATGGCGCATTCTGGCTTGGACCTGCGTCGGCTGCGTGGCATTGCTGGCGGCGATTGGCGGAACCTGGCTGTTCCTGCTGCCCGGACCGCCGGCTCAAGACAAAGCGCCAGCGATATCCAAAGAGGAGACCGAGGCAACACTTGCGGCATTGAAGCCGCCAAAGCGCAAACGTCCCCTGATCGCCATCGTCGGTATCAACGACATGAGCGAGACGACCGACTATCTGATGCCATATGGCATCCTCGCGCGCGCAGATGTCGCCGACGTCCTCACCTTGGGAACGGAGCCTGGCCCCGTCGCACTCTATCCCGCATTGAAGGTGCAGCCGCACGCCACGATCGCCGAATTCGATGCTGCGCATCCCGACGGCGCGGACTACGTCATCGTCCCCGCGATGAGCCGCGAGGACGATGCCGTCGCCCTGCAGTGGATCAAGAGCCAGGCCAGCAAGGGCGCGATCGTCATCGGCGTTTGCGTCGGCGCCAAGGTCGTCGCTAATACCGGGCTGCTCGACGGCCGCAAGGCCACCACGCACTGGTACTCCGTGCCAGATCTGCAAAAGCATTCCGACATCCGCTATGTCGCGGACCGCAGGCTGGTGGTCGACCGCGGCGTCGCGACGACGACCGGCATCACCGCATCCATGCCGATGGCCCTGACTCTGGTCGAGGCCATCGCGGGTCGCGCCGAGGCGGAGGCGGTTGCCCGCGACATCGGACTTGCGGAATGGGATGCGCGCCACCGCAGCGAGGCGTTCCGGTTCACGCGCCCGTTTGCGCTGACCGCGATCGCCAACACGCTCGCATTCTGGAACCGGGACCAATTCGGCATCCCACTGACGCCTGATGTCGATGAGGTGTCGCTTGCACTGGTTGCCGATGCCTGGTCACGCACATATCGCTCGCACGCCCTCACCTTCGCCGCCACGGCAGAGGCGCAGACCAGCCGTGGCGGTCTCCGCATCCTGCCGGACAAGGTCGCGGCCGGCTGGCCGGCCAAGCAGACGCTGCAGGCCGCCGTCGACCTGCCTCCGGCGCGGGCGCTGGAGCAGACATTGCACGCCATCGATGCGCGCTACGGGGAGCGCACGGCCGACTTCGTCGCGATGCAGCTCGAATATCCGAGATAGCGGCGCGGAAGTGCGCCGGCCGTCGTCTGCAACGGCCGGCGCAGGGCGTCGGCGCCCCGGGAGTTACGGCATCGCCAGATGCCAGGCGCCGTTCAGGAAGCCGTCGCCGGTGACGTCGCCGGGCTTCTGGTCCTTGGCGAACGTGTAGAGCGGCTTGCCCTTGTAGGCCCACTGCTTCGAGCCGTCGTCCCTGGTGATGATGGTGTAGCCGTCGCCACCGACGTCGCTCGCCTCGGCCTTCAACACCGGCCAATTCGTGGCACATGGACCGTTGCAGGCCGACTTGCCATCCGCATCCTTGTCGAAGGTGTAGAGCGTCATGCCCTTGGTGTCGGTGAGCACGGTGCCCTTGTCGGTCTTGCCGGTCTTGGTCGGCGGCGCTGCGAAGGCGGCGGGAGCGATCGCGAGCGAAATGGCGAGCGCGAGCGCGAGGCGGATCGAGGACGTCATGATATCTCCTTTCATGCGATTGGCTTGCATGGATAGGACGCCGCGCGTGGCCCCGTATTCCGCGAAAGGCGGCAAAGATATTTTTCGATGCGCGCGCCGATGCGGCGGAATAAACTGAACCAACAGAGATGGAACGGCGATACGACATGAGCAAGCCGCATTGGCGTCCGGCGCACGCATCCGACCTGCCCGCCATCAGCACCATCGCGGCGCGTATCCATCCCGATCTTCCGGAAAGCCCCGAGGTGCTCGCGGAGAAGATGCGGCTCTGTCCCGACGGATGCCGCGTGCTCGTCGCCGGCGATGAGATCGCCGGCTACGGGCTCGGGCATCCCTGGAAGCAGCACCAGATCCCGCCGCTCGATGGTTTCCTCGAACGACTGCCCGAAGACGCAGACTGCCTCTACGTGCACGATGTCGCCGTGCTGCCACATCGGCGCGGAGGCGTCGCGCGCACCTATATTGCGGGCATCGCGGAGCTGGCGCGCGCATCCGGCATCGGAACGCTCGCGCTGGTCTCGGTCTACGGCACGCGGCCGCTGTGGCAACGACTCGGCTTTCGTCCGCTGATGGCGGATACAGCGTTGCGCGCGAAACTGGCCTCCTACGGAGAGGGCGCGACCTACATGCTGCGCGACCTCGCTGCGACTTAACGCCCCTCCCCGCTCGCTCCCGCCTCACGCGGGCGTGAAACCGCCGGCTCGAACCGGGTCAGATCAGCCTCCGTCGAAGGTGTGTGCGAGCCCTTCCGGTCTCGCCGAACCGAGGCTGGAGAATGTCCATGAAATTCACATTGTCGAAAGTTGCTTTCGTTGCGTGCGTTGCGGCGACTGCGTTCACCGCGACCAGCGCCAACGCGGCGCAGTACCGGACCTATGGCTGCGACATCGCCTTTTTCGAAGGTTGCGGCTTCCTGATCGAGACGCCGAACGTGGGCAGAAAACCCACCACCGTAACCCATCGCGACACCTCGCCCGTCTACATGAAGCAGACCGATCCCCGCTACAGTTCGTCGCTAAGCGATGCCGGCGGCGGTGGTGGCGGAGGCGGAGGCGGAGGTGGTGGCGGCGGTGGCCGCTGAGTCCACCTGACTTTTCGAGTGATGTCGCCGGTGCAAGCCGGCGGCATCATAGCCGTCCTTCCTGAATGGCGGCGCTTCAGCCGCGATGCTTCTTCTTGGTCTTCTTTCCCGGCGCCCCCCTCACCGGCCATGGCGTAACCGACGGCTCCGCGCGGCCCATCTTATCGCGATGCTTCTTTTTCTTTCCGGAAGACGGCGCATCCTCGAATCTCGGTCCGCGCCCGCCGAGCGGTTTGCTGTGAGGTTTGAACTCACGTGCCTCGCGCGGACGATCCTCGCGGCGCTCGCCATCGTCTCTCGCGCGCCGCGGCGCGTGTGATCGCTCTTCCGACCGTGCCTGCTGCTGCGGCGCGTCCGCCATCGGCTCGATGCGGATGCTGTCTTCCTTGTCCGGACGCTTGACCTTTGCTGCGAAAGACTCCGCAACCCGCTCGGAGATCTGGAACTCGGTGGTGGTGTCCATGATCTTGATGGCGCCGATATCGCCCTTCTTGATGCCGCCACGTCGGCAGATCATGGGAAGCAGCCAGCGCGCCTCCGCGTTCTTACGCCGCCCGATCGCGGCCCGGAACCAGACGCTGCCCTCGTCCATGCCGTGCTTCGACGACGCCTGTCCGGACTTCGATCGCGGCTTCGCGGGACGATCGTCGCCACCTTCAAGCCTGTCGCGCCCCCGCTCGTCGCGCGGCCGGCCGGCCCGCTCGCCGGGATCGATGATGTCCTCGGGGGACGGCAGCCGGGCGCGATAAAGCCGCGCGAGCGCGGCGGCGATCTCCTCGGCTGACCGCTCGGCGAGCAATGCCTGCGCCAAGGCCACATCGTCAGGCGTCGTCTCTTCGCTGAACAGCACATCCTTCATGCGGTCGTGATCGAGCTTGCGGATCTCCTCGGCCTGCGGCGCCGTGCCCCAGACCGCATCGATACCCGAAAGATTGAGCAGCAGCTCCGCGCGCCGCCGACGCGCGGGCGGCACCAGCAGGACACTTGTGCCCTTTCGTCCCGCACGCCCGGTTCGGCCCGAGCGATGCTGCATCACCTCGGCGTCGTTGGGCAGATCGGCATGAATGACGAGGTCGAGACTCGGCAGATCGATGCCGCGGGCGGCAACGTCGGTTGCGACGCAGACGCGGGCGCGTCCGTCACGCAACGACTGCAAGGCCATGGTGCGCTCGTTCTGCGTCAATTCGCCGGAGAGAGCGACGACAGAGAAGCCGCGCTCCAGCAACGCCGCCTGCAAATGCCGGACGGCATCGCGCGTGCTGCAAAACACCAGCGCGCTCGGCGCCTCGTAGAAGCGTAGCACGTTGACCACGGCGTGCTCGACATCGGCAGGCGCGATGCGGATCGCGCGATACTCGATGTCGGCGTGGCCGCCTTCGTCGCCCGCGACCTCGATCCGGAAGGCGTCGCGCTGATATTGCCGGGCCAGCGCGACGATGCCGCGCGGAAAGGTCGCCGAGAACAGCAGGGTCCGGCGCGTCTCCGGGGTGGTCTCGAGGATGAACTCCATATCCTCGCGAAAACCGAGATTGAGCATCTCGTCGGCTTCGTCGAGAACGACGGCGGCGAGTTCGGAGATATCGAGACGACCGCGCCGCAAATGATCACAGAGCCGGCCGGGCGTCCCGACGACGATGTGCGCGCCGGCCGCCAGCTCGCGTTGCTCGCGCCGCGGATCCATGCCGCCGACACAGGAGACCACGCGCCCGCCTGCATGTCCGTAGAGCCAGGCCAGCTCGCGCTGAACCTGAAGCGCGAGCTCGCGGGTCGGCGCCACGATCAATGCGAGCGGCGCACCGGCCTGCTCGAACCGCTCGGTATCGCCGAGCAAATCCTTCGCCATGGCGAGGCCGTAAGCGAGAGTCTTGCCGGAGCCGGTCTGGGCCGAAACCAGCAGATCACGGCCAGCGGCTTCGTCCGCAAGCACGGCGAGCTGAACGGGAGTGGGAGAATCGTAGTTCCGCTCGGCCAAAGCGCGGGCGAGCGGCGGGGTCAGGGCCGGAAAGGACACGAGATGGAGAACCTTGGTTGATTCAGGCGCGTAAACGGTGGACGGCGGGCCTGAGCTCACGTGCGCGGCAGAAGGCCAGCAGCACGGGGCGATTTGATTTGGATGCTCTTTACGCCAAGCGCGGGGAAATCACCATGCTTATGTTGCATGGCTTGAGGGAGAGTAACGCGCCCGTTGGTTGCGGCCGACCTGGCATCAACCGTTCCGGACGCTTGTACCATGCAGGTTCTTTCAGATTTCCGCGTACACCTCCAGCAGATTACCGTCGGGATCACGGAAGAACAGCGTACGGTGGCCGAAGGACTGGTCCGTCGGCAGAGCCAACAGCACCACGCCTTGCCGCTGGAGTTCATCGGCGCACTGGTCGACCTCGTCCGCCGAGACCTTGAAGGCCAGCTGCAGCGCGGCGCTTCCCGCCGGAATCGGCACGTCGGAGGCCGTCCGGCTTGGCCTCGCCAAAACCAGCGTGTTGCTGCCGATGCCGTATTCGATCCAGTTCGGCGACAGCTCGCGTAGCAAGGAGAAGGCGAGCACGCCCTCGTAAAAGCGGCGCATCGCTGCCATGTCGCGCACGAAGATGACGGTGTAATCGATCGCGCGGATGGCGTGGAAGGGGGAGCGCGCGTTCACGTCGGGGGCATCTGTCATCGTGGCCCTCATTCCAGATTTCGGCACGTAACCCGCTTGAGCGGGGCGACATGCGGGAACGCCCGATTCGAAAACGCCTCGGATATCGCTCGTTCATCCGGGCTTCGGATCGTCTATCACGGCGGGGCATTACTCCACCAGCTCTGGCCACGGCACGATGGTCGACTTCACCGTCTTCATCGCCATCGCGTCTTTCACCGCCTGCGCGACGCCATCTTCCGTGAAGGGATAGATCGTCTGCATCTTCAGCCAGGGATACTTGTCCCGCGTGCGGTAGAGCATGTCGACGCCTAATGGCAGATCGTTGCCGGTGAAGCCCCAGGACCCCAGCACGTTGAGGTCCTTGGTGCAGATGCGGTGCCAGGAGGTGTCGATCGAGCCGGCGTCGGTGAACTGGCCCATCTCGACATAGGTGCCGCCGTCGCGCAGCATCTCGATGCCTTCGGGTCCGGCGGTGGGATGGCCCGAGCAGTCCATCACCAGATCGGCGCCGAAACCGCCCACGATCTCCCGCACGCGCGCGATGCGTTCTTGCGGCGATTTGAGCTCCTCGATGTTCACTGTCGCCTCTGCGCCGAACTCGCGCGCGAGCTTCAATCGCGGCGCCTCGGGCGCACCGACGCAGATGACGCGCCCTGCCCCCATCTCTTTTGCGGCCGCCACGGCGAGAATGCCGATCGGTCCCGAGCCCTGAATCACCACGGTGTCGCCCCAGCTGAAGCCGCCGGCGCGGGTCGCACGGTTGAAGGCGCGAATGCAGGAGGTCAGCGGCTCCGATAGCGCTCCCAACCGCAGCGACATGTCATCGGGCAGCTTGTAGATCTTGGTGCCCGGCAGCATCTCGAGATCGACATAGACATATTCGGCCCAGCCGCCCCACAGGTGCGGCGCCTTGTCGAAGCCGAGATAGCGGCCGTAATAGACCGGCGTCAGGCATTTGTTCGCGGTCTGGGGATAATGGATGCAGTAATAGCAGCGCCCACACGGCATCAAGGGCGGGATCATCACCTTCGAGCCGACCTTGAGCGGCTTGCTCATGAAGTCCTCGGAAAATTCATCGCCGCATTCGACGATGACCCCACCGAGCTCGTGTCCGAGCGTGAACGGCCACGGCAGCGGCTTCGGCCAATGACCTTTCAGGATATGCAAATCAGTGCCGCAAACCCCGCAGGCGCCGACCTTGATCAGCGCGGCCTTGCGGCCGACCTTCGGCCACGGCACGGTACGGATGACGGGCTCGGAGCCCGGACCTGCGTGAGTGCAGACGCGGATGGATTCCATGGAGACTTCCTCGCTGCCCGTCTGTTATGATTGATGGTGCGGGCTGATGCGAAGCGTATGTGAGATGCGCGCGCGTGCCAAGCGCTCGGCCTCGTAGCCTGCGTGAGCGCAGCAAGAACCTGCGGTGTGCTCCGGGGTCGGCACGAAGACAACTGATCACAAGACATGACCAGCGATCGCTCTCCTACATTGCTCGTATTCGGCGGCCTCCCCGGCACCGGGAAAACGACAATCTCCCGCGAGTTGGCGACACGGCTCAACGCAACCTACCTCCGTGTCGACGCCATTGAACAGGCATTGCGGCAGGGAGGCCTGGCGGTTGGCTCTATGGGGTATGCCATAGCGAATGCCATCGCCGCCGAGAACCTCAAGCTCCACCGAACCGTTGTTGCCGACTGTGTGAACCCGGTGCTCGCAAGCGTATCGGCTGGCGACAGACCGCCGCGGAAACTTCGGCACGCATTATCAAGATCGAATTGGTCTGCAGCGATCTGGCTATCCACCAGCGGCGGGCGGAAGACCGCGTCGCTGACATCTGGGGTCACGAGCTCCCAAGCTGGGAGGAGATAGTGAACCACGACTATGAGTCATGGGATCGAGAGCATTTTGTGCTCGACACTGCCGGAGCCTCTCTCGATCATCTCGTCGAGCAATTGGAGAAACATGTCTGTGACAGGCTCGGCTAATCTTAGGCCCACGGATAACCGCGTAGGCACGGGCCAATCTCACATAGGGTAGTGCGAATCCCTTGCTCGGCATGCGGGCCTTCAGCGAGAACACGATCGGATATTTGGCATGGCGGCCGGCATTCACTGGTGGCTTGGCCTGTCGGTCGCGCTGCGGCGGGTGACGCGCGCGGCTTGACCAGTCGAATCGGGTCCTCGGAATGTGGCTTTTCGAGCGCATTGCGTCGGTTCGTCGTGGCTAGGCCCAATCCTAACGCGGCATTAACCCTATACACCTTAGGGTCGTCCCGGACTCCGCCCGGGCGGGGGGTCGGGTGTTGGAAATGGCGTTGGCGAACAAAAAATTTCTTCCGGCCGCCGAGGAGCGCAGGCGCTTCCAGCGGGTGAAGGTGCACCTGCTCGGCCGTTACATGCTGCCGGACCGCCGGGAATTCCCCTGCCAGGTGATCAACATGTCGCCGGGCGGCCTCGCTTTGCTCGCTCCCGGCATCGGCAATGTCGGCGACCGCGTGGTCGCCTATCTCGACCACATCGGCCGCGTCGAGGGCAAGATCACCCGCATCATCGACAACGGCTTCGCCATGACGATCGGAGCCACGCCGAGGAAGCGCGACAAGCTGGCGGCCCAGCTGACCTGGCTCGCCAACCGCGACATCCTCAATCTGCCGGAGGATCGCCGCCATGACCGTATCGTGCCGCGCAACCCCATTGCAGTGCTGACGCTCGAGGACGGCACCAAGATGACCTGCCGCATCATCGACCTTTCTCTGTCCGGTGCTGCCATTGCCGCCGAGAACCGGCCGCCGCTGAAATCGACGGTGCTGCTCGGCCGGGTCCAGGGCCGCGTGGTCCGCAACCTCGAAGACGGCTTCGCGCTGGAGTTCTTGCACGAGCAGCCGATCGAGACACTCGAAGAGAGCGTTACCGCGCGGTAAAGCGCGAGGACGCGAAAACCTCGACATTTCCAGGCTGGAACGCGGCTTTCGCGATGAGCGATGCCGCCTTTTTCGCGTCCGGCGGCGAACGCCCTGCAGTTAACGCAGGGCCTGCGAACGCGCGCAATCACCGGTTCCGCCGCGGGTTTCGGGTTAATCGATAAAATTTGAATCAATTGCAGTCATGTCCAATTTTATTCGAATTCGATTCAAGTATAGATCGAATTCGTCGCGCGTTTTACTTGTATTCGTTTCGACTTGACTTGGTTGACTTAGCGGCAGCTCAAAAGCTCCGTGCGCAATGTGGTCCCAACAAGAAACGGGGGCCGCAATGTTTGACTTCAGGGGACAGGGGAAGAAGCTGGCGCTGGTCGCCATGCTCTTCGGGATCAGCGCGACAGCGCAGGCTGGCGAAAGCCGTCTGCTCTACGCGAGCCTCGGCGATACCACGCGTGCGCCGATCGGCTGGGTCGAGTTCTGCGCGGACAAAGCCGCCCAGTGCCAGGGCGCACCGCTGCAGCCGCGCGACATCGTGATGTCGCAGGCTGCGTGGCGCGACCTCGTCAAGGTCAATCGCTGGGTCAACGAGACCGTCAAGCCTTTGACCGACCAGGAGCACTGGGGCGTGATCGAAAAGTGGTCGCTGCCGTCAGACGGCTACGGCGACTGTGAAGACTATGTGCTGTTGAAGCGCAAGATGCTGATGGATGCCGGTTGGCCACGCCAGGCCCTGCTGATCACCGTCGTGCGCGACAAGAAGGGCGAAGGCCACGCGGTGCTCACGGTGAAAACCGACAAGGGCGAGTTCGTTCTCGACAATCAGAACGAGAACGTCGTTGCCTGGACGGAGACCGGCTACCGCTTCGTCAAGCGCCAGTCGCAGAGCGATCCCAACGTGTGGGTCTCGCTGGGCGATACCAGGCCGGCGGTCTCCACCGCCAGCGCGAGAGATTAGGAACGAGACAACGAGTTACGCGGCCCGGTCACATCCCCACCCCTCCCCGTCCCAGACCGGTTCGCGCGCGCCCAGCCATCCCCCAATGGCTGGGCGCAACTTTTTGGCGAGACGCGTCGCTCTCGCACCGAGCACGTCCGCAAGCCGCAGTCGTCGGCGGCGGATCCTTCAGGAACAGTTCGGCCTCGATTCGGTGGGTGCGACAGCATCAGCGCGCGAGCAGCTGCTTGTTGTGCTTGCGGATCGCGGCCACGATTCCGGCGTGGTGATCGGTGCCGCAGGCCGGCGTGATCGAGCCAGGCCGGAGAGACCGCATCGATCGCATGATCCATGACCTCAGCCGTTTCGTTCACGATGATCACTCTTGCGCTCGGCACCAACCACATGCTCAACAAGCGGCAGGCGGCCAGAGGTCCGGACGCCGGCAAGCGACTCGTCTGAGAAAGGACTAGTCTGGTCTGATGCGACTGCACGTCGTCAATCCCAACACCACCGCGTCGATGACGGCGAAGATCGCCGCAGCCGCGCGCAGCGTCGCCCTGTCCGGCACATCGATCGATGCGCGCCAGCCGGCGATGGGCCCGGTCTCGATCGAGGGATTCTACGACGAGGCTTTCGCCGTCCCCGGCATGCTCGGCTGCATCCGCGAGGCCGACCGCGACGGCGCGGACGCCCACATTATCGCCTGCTTCGACGACACTGGCCTCGATGCCGCGCGCGCCGCCGCCAAAGCGCCGGTAATCGGCATCGGCGAAGCCGGCTTCCACATGGCGAGCCTGATCGCCGCGCGCTTTGCCGTGGTGACGACGCTCGGCGTCTCCATCGTTCCGATCGAGCACAATCTGAAGAAGTACGGCCTCGCCGAGCGCTGTGCCCGCGTCCGCGCCGCCGAGGTGCCGGTGCTCGCACTCGAGGAGCGCAACACCGAAGCCGTCGGCAAGATCTCCGCTGAGATCACCGCCGCGATCCGCAATGATCGCGCGGAAGCCATCGTGCTCGGCTGCGCCGGCATGGCCGATCTCGCCGCTGAGCTCGCCGCCACACATGCCCTGCCCGTGGTCGACGGCGTTGCCGCAGCTGTGACGCTGGCGGAATCACTGGTACGGCTGCGGCTGACAACCTCCCGGCTCGGCCCCTATGCACCGCCGCGCGCGAAAAGCTATTTCGGGCCTTTTTCGCAGTTTCAGCCTTGATCCTGCTCCCAAGGGGGCTCTCGGAGTCCACAAGGCACGATGATCACTGGTTTTTTGGCCTTCAGCCTCTTTTTGGTCCCATTCCTTGCTGAAACCTAACGCTTTCGGGACGCCCCGGTGACCCTCTGGGTTGCCGGTCTTCGCCACTCACCAAGTTTCAATTTGGGTTTTGTCAGCGATGATCGATCTCGCCCAGGACACGCCATCCAATCGCCTGTTTCGGTTCGGCGGTCAGCCCATCGCGCTGACCGCGGCAGCTCTCTTGCTCTTGATTGTAGGCGTGACCTCGATCGCGATCTGGCGCGCCTATACCGGTGCAGCGCCGGAGACCGACCGGGTCGTCGCAGCGCGGCAGCTGCAGGCCCGCACCGCCCAAGCATCCGAGCAGTTGGTCGAGAAGACCAAGGGATTGGAGGCGACCCAGCAGGAATCGATCGACCAGCTGCAGGTGATGCAGGACCAACTCCTGACCATGAAGCGGCTGATGGCGGCGCAACAGGCCGATACCAAGCGGTTGTCCGAGCAGGTTGCAGCCCTGAACGAATCCATCGACGGCCTGCGGCAGTCCTTTGCCAGTGCCCGGGCAAGCGAGGTCGAAACGCCGCCGGTCACCCGCAAGAAACCGGTGCGGCAACGCGCCCACGCCAGCGCCCGCAAGCGGTCGCGAAGCTGAGCCGACGACCACGCGACGGGAACTTATTTCGCCAGTTGTGAACTGGATCACATTCGCCCGTATGATTCCGAGCCATGCTTGCCGTTACCGGATGGCGTGAGCCGATTTCA
Organism: Bradyrhizobium sp. in8p8; assembly: GCF_000426845.1. GTDB lineage: Bacteria > Pseudomonadota > Alphaproteobacteria > Rhizobiales > Xanthobacteraceae > Bradyrhizobium > Bradyrhizobium japonicum_C. The sequence goes on from NZ_AUGD01000009.1 coordinate 75,606, forward strand.
ATATCCGGGGCTGGCAAGGTCGTTGACGGTATACTGCGTCAACGGCCTTGTTCTTTGACAACTCACTCCGCCTCACTCGCAGACGTCGACCCGACGGTATCGCCATCCCGACGGCGTCATGACGCGCTTTCGCGCGACATAGCAGCCGCCGTAGCCATCGTTGTAGCCGGTACCATAATAGTAGGGGACGCCGTAATAGGGATAACCGTACCCGTAGTAACCGCCGTAGAAGCCGGCACCGGCGATACCTGCCCCGATTGCGACCTCTGGCCAAAAGCCGCCGCCATGCCAATGACGGTGCCCCCAGCCGCCTCCGCCATGGAAGCCGCCACCATGGAAGCCTCCGCCGCGCCCGAAACCGCCACGCGCCTCGGCCGCCTGCGGCGCCGAGAGCCCGACCGCGGCGACAGCCAGCGCCGTCATCATCATCTTGCGTAACATCGCTCGATCCTCCGCGTGGACACGCTCCACGCTTCCGAACCAAGCTAGCTTCACTTGGAAACTCGTGACAGCCACGCTGTCTCACTTCCGCGCGAGCGTCAGCAGCCGCGACAGATGCTCTTCAGTCTCTTATCGAGCTGCCGATTCTCGGCGTTGACGGTTGCATCGACCCCGCCACCTCCGCCGGTGCCGGTCGTGACTCCGGAGCCGGATGATTGAGCCGTACCCAGGCTGTTGGTCCCGGGCGGCGGAACGGGCGAATTGCGAACACCTCCGGTCGATCCCGCCGAGCCTCCCGTTGATCCCATCGAGGCTCCGCTCGAGCCTGTCGAGCCGCCGGCCGCCTGAGCGAGCGCTGCAGCCGGCATCGCCGCGAGCGCGAGGATCACGATCATTCCTTTGATGGGGCCGAACGATGCGGGCATCGGAAATTCTCCTTTGGCGGTCAACGGCCGCCACGAAGACCTGTTCCGGAACAAATGCCGCCATATCAGCTTGAAGCGAGGGAGGCACGATCATGACCGTGGATTCAGATCCCTTTACGGAAGGCGAACGCGCCGCGCGCGAAAACATTCCCGCTGAGGCGAACCCCTACCAAGACGGCAGCGATGAGCATGCGCTGTGGGCTGCGGGCCACGAGAAGGTCGCAGGCGCGATCGAAGCGCGGGAATCGGAAGGCAGCTGACCTCAGCCGATCCGCTTCAATCCTTTCTTGAAGCGCGGGCCGTTGGCCACGTAGAACCTCGCGGCGCTTCCCATCCTCTGGACTTGCGCATCGTCGAGCGTGCGGATCACGCGCGCCGGCGAGCCGATGATCAGCGAGCGCTCCGGAAATTCCTTGCCCTCGGTAATGACGGACCCGGCGCCGACGATGCTGTTGCGGCCGATTCTGGCGCCATTCATCACGATCGAGCCCATGCCGATCAGCGCGCCCTCCTCGATGGTGCAGCCGTGCAGGATGACGTTGTGGCCGACGGTGCAGTTCTTGCCGATGACAAGCGGAAAGCCGAGATCGGTGTGGCAGGTCGAACCGTCCTGCACATTGGCGCCCTCGCCGATCTCGATCCACTCGTTGTCGCCGCGCAGCACCGCGCCGAACCAGACGCTCGCACCCGGCTTCAGGCGCACGCGGCCGATCACGGTGGCAGTCTCGGCTATGAAGTAATTGCCGTCGGCGGGAAGGTCGGGCGCTTGCCCGTCGAGCTCGTAGATCGCCATGGAGGTCTCCTGTCGCGTTGACCAGCCATAGCGAAACGGCAGCCTGGAGGCAAAGGGCCGGCCGCGTCCGAAGCGCGGGGATCAGACCGGAATGCCGGCGGCGCGCAGCGTCATCAGGAAGAAGGTGCCGCTCATCATGCTCCAGAAGCTCGCGATGACGGTCGCCATCATCACGAACTCGATCCGGCGGCTTTCCACCTGGATGCCTCGCAGCGTGTTGCGCATGATGATGAAGGGCGCGGCGAACACGAGGAACGGAACCGCCGCGAAGGTCTTCGGCGCCACGCCCTCCTGCAACAGGCCGAAGCCGGCGGGCCGCTGTGCGAGCGCCTGGTATCCGTTCACGAGCGCGCCCGCGAGCGCGAAACCGATGCCGATCGCAAAAAAGGTATTGAGAGCCTCAGGTGTCATCGGAACGGTCCGCCCTTACGCAACGCCACCGTCTTCCTGTGACAAAGAGTGCGGGTTAACGCTACATTATCCTTAAGGGAAGGTTAACGCCGCCGCCCGCCCGGCGCAGGTCCCTCCTCTGTCCCAGCAGGCGGGAACGCTGCGCGAAACCGCCGTCGCATGGCATATTCGCCGCTGATTCGTCGGCCACCGGCCGACGTCCGGCTTTCCCCAGCGCTCAGCTCATGACGGTGTTTTCGGCAGCTTCCCTCAGGTCCCCCCGCACGCGCATCAGGTCGCATATCGTCCCGATCGTGCTCGGAGGCGCGTCTGCGGTCGGTGCGGTCGCGCTCGTCGCCTATCTGCTGTGGCCGACCTGGGGCACGCGCGCCGCGAACGCACCGGACAAGCTGCCGGTGAGCGTCGGCGGCACGCTGTTCAACCTGCCCAGGGCTGCGATCCGCATGAAGATCCAGCGGCACTCGGGCCCGCAGGAGCGGATCGATCTCGACTTCCTCTATCCCTCGCTGGAGCCGCCCGGCGCGCCCAAGCACGTCACCGCCGACACGGTGGAAGCCGTGGTGCAATCGATCGATCGCATCTTCCTGTCGATCGCGGCCCATCACGATGCGCTCGCGCCCGAGCAGCGAACGGCCACGATCTATCCGCGCTATCTCGATCGGGCCGCGACGATGCCTGTGGAAGGCCTGACGATGCGGATGTTCCGCGCCGACACGCCCTACGGAAGCGAGGACCTCTATTCCGCCGCCAGTCCCGCGCTGACCGCGCGCTGCACGCGCGATGCGGCCACCCCGGGCATGTGCCTCTCCGAGCGCCGCGTCGGCGGCGCCGACCTCACCTTCCGCTTTCCACGGAGCTGGCTGTCGCAATGGCGCGACGTGGCGGATGCGATGGAGAAGCTGACGGCGCAACTGCGCGGACCGAAGGGCTGACCACGGCCGTGCTGACACGGCTCGGTGCCTCTCAAGCCAGAAATTCGAAAACAACCCCATGCACAGTAGCCAAGCCCTTGGCCGGATTTCGTATTTCCAGAATCACGGCCTGATCGTCGCGCCGCGAGCGAATGACGTGGCTATACCTCCCCTCCCTGCGGTATTCGCTCCGGCAATTCGTATTCTACGAAACTAGCTTGAAGCGACGGGCAAAACAGGGGCAGAATGGCGCGATGAAAAATGCGAGTGGGTCGTGTGAGCCGACCTCGTGACGTCGAGGTGCGGCGGTGACGGGCTGTTGTTGAAACGATAGAGTACCGGACTGCAGTCGCTGCTGTTCCTCGTTGCGAGCCAAGGGCCCCGCGCAAAGCGCGACCCGATGACAGGCTTCACGAAGCGATCCAGAATTTCTCCGCGGAAAGACTCTGGATTGCTTCGCTCCGCTCGCAATGACGGCCTGGAGAGAGCGGATCCAATTTCTCTGCGGTGGGTGTGGATCCCTCCCCCTGCACAGCAACGCTCGAGGCGTTGCAGCGCGTCCGGGACACGAGAGAGCGCGCGCGGCGAGGATTTCGTTACGCTCGCGACGGCGCCAAACGCCTATTCCTGATCGACGAGATCGTCTTCGAGGATCGCCATCTGGAACTGGAACGAGCGATCGTCGTCCTCGTCGTCGACGAACAGCACGCCGATGAACTCCTCGCCGATATAGACCTCGGCGGAATCGTCCTTCTTAGGCCGCGGCACGACGCGGATCTTGGGATTGCCGAATACGCGCTTCAGATACGCGTCGAGCTTCCTGACTTCCTTGACGTCCACGGCAAGTCTCCAATCGAAATCTAACGTGGCGGGGTTTTAGGACGAGACGCGACGAACCGCCAGCATGAATTGCCAAAGAATTTGGGGACGAAAAAGGCCGGAATTTCCGGCCCTTCGCGAGCATCATAGCCTGGCCTCAAAGCCCCATCGCGTTGATCATCTGGTCCATGGTGCGCGAGGGCTCGGCGCAGCCGGCTTCGCCGACGATCTTGGCGGGAACGCCCGCAACCGTGACGTTGTGCGGCACGGGCTTGACGACCACCGAGCCGGCAGCGATGCGCGCGCAATGGCCGATCTCGATGTTGCCGAGAATCTTCGCGCCGGCGCCGATCAGCACGCCGTGCCGGATCTTCGGATGACGATCCTCGTTCTCCTTGCCGGTGCCGCCGAGCGTGACGCCGTGCAGGATCGAGACGTCGTCCTCGATGATCGCCGTCTCGCCGCAGACGAAGCCGGTGGCGTGGTCGAGGAAGATGCCGCGGCCGATGCGCGCGGCGGGATTGATGTCGGTCTGGAACACCGCCGAGGACCGGCTCTGAAGGTAGAATGCGAAGTCCTTGCGGCCCTTCAGGTAGAGCCAGTGCGCGAGGCGATGGGTCTGGATCGCATGGAAGCCCTTGAAGTAGAGCAAGGGATCGATGAAGCGCGAGGTGGCGGGATCGCGATCGTAGACGGCGACGAGATCGGCGCGGAAGGCGTTACCGAGATCGGGATCGTCGCGCAGGGCCTCGTCAAAGGTCTGGCGCACCAGATCACCCGACAGCGCGGAATGGTCGAGCCGGTCGGCGACGCGATGGACCACGGAGTCTTCGAGGCGGCTGTGGTGCAGCACCGTCGAATAGATGAAGGTCGCAAGCTCGGGCTCGCGGTGGACGATGTCCTCCGCCTCGCCCCGGATCCGGTCCCAGATCGGATCGAGCGATGCGAGCTTCCCTCCCGGATTGACCTGATGCACTGCCATGGGATCTGCTCTCTCGAATTGGCTTCTTTTGCTGGCTGTATAGCACATCCTAGGCGACAAAGTCCTGACGGGCTTGCCTGAAAGTGAACAGCACCTTGCCTCGCGGGCACCTGCCAAACCCTTGAAACGTAACCGGTTTCCTCTGACGCCCCAAGCGGCAAGTCGGATCAAGGTGGTCAGAGTTCCACCAAATTCAAGGCGGGCTGCGTCAAACTATTGGTGAATTCTCTCCGAGCCGCTATTGCGGTGATGGTCCGAACGAGGGCGGGAGCGGATTTGAGCATCACCACCGATCAATTACGCGCGCGCGCCGCCGATACGTTATGGCTGCGCCTGACAGCGGCGGCTCTGCCCCTCCTGATGATCGCGCCGGCGTTCTGGAACGGCTATCCGCTGTTGCAATGGGATACCGGCGGCTATCTCGCACGCTGGTACGAGGGCTATCTCGTCCCCAGCCGCTCCACGGTGTTCGGCCTCTATCTGCATTACGGCGAGAGTTTGGGATTCTGGATCAACCTCGCCGTCCAGTCGCTGGCGACCCTGTGGCTGCTGCAGCTCACTTTGCGTGTCCTGGGATTGATGCAGACCTTTCGCTTCGTCGCGATCAGCCTCGGCCTGATCCTGTCGACCGCGCTGCCCTGGCTGGCGAGCATGCTGCTCACCGACATCTTCGCAGGACTTTCGGTGCTGTCGCTGTTCCTGCTGGTGGCTGGCGCAAGCCACACCTCGACGCTGGAGAAGATCGCGCTGTTCGTCTTCACCGCGTTTGCCGCCGCGACCCACAGCGCCACGCTCGGCGTGCTGCTGGGCCTCTGCGTCGCGGGTTGGATGGCGCGGCCGCTGCTCGGCAACCGGCTTCCGCTCGCCGGGCTGACGCAAGCGAGCCTCACCATCGTTGCGGGCAGCCTGATGCTGGTGTCGGCGAATTACGCGCTGTCCGGCAAGCTGGCCTGGACGCCCGGCGGCTATGGCGTCGCCTTCGGCCGCATGATGCAGGACGGCATCGTCGCGCGCTTTCTCAACGACCGTTGCCCGCGCGAACGCTTCAAGCTCTGTCCCTATCGCAACGAGCTGCCGGCCAGCGCCGACGAATTCCTGTGGGGCAAGAGCATGTTCAACACGCTCGGACGCTTCGAAGGCATGAACGACGAGATGAGCTACATCGTCGTGCATTCCCTCAAGGACTATCCTGCCTGGCAGGCCGCCGCGGCGCTGCGCGCGACGGGACAGCAATTGCTGCACGTGGCGACCGGCGAAGGCACCAATGGCTGGATCCCGCACACCTACGGCATCATCGAGCGCTACATCCCCGAGCAGGTTGCGCCGATGCGGGCCGCGCGGCAGCAGCACTGGGCAATCGATTTCGACTACGTCAACTGGCTGCATGTCCCCGTCGCGCTGGCCTCGATGCTGGCCCTGGTTACGCTGCTTGCGCATGCGCTGGCGAACCGCCGGCTTGACGACCTCACGCTGCTGGCGGGGACCGTGGCGCTGGCCCTGCTCGGCAACGCCTTCATCTGCGGCGTCATCTCCGGTCCGCACGATCGCTACGGCGCGCGGATGGTGTGGGTTGCCACCTTCGTGGTGCTGATGGCGCTTGCGCGCCGTTTCGGCGGCGACGTTGAAGCGCGATGAGATCGGGGTGTAACGTCATCGCGCTTGGTAGCTCTTTCGAGCTCGACCTCCCGCGCCGACGGCTTCCCATCTCGACGGCACTCATGCTCGCGGCGAACATAGCCAAGCGGGCCGGCCTGAGCGCTGAATCAGCGGATGCAACGGGACGGGGCTTTGCGGCTTGCTGGAACGGGCCGATGCTCATGGCGGACGGAGTCGCCGGCCGTTACATCCTGGCTGGCCGCCCAATAGCAGGCCTTGGCGACTCCGGCAGCGCTCGGAGCGGCGACCGGTGACCCAGAGCAGACGTGTGCGCTGTAAATGAGCAGGCTACTCAAACTGAGTAGCTCGCTCTAGGACGAAAGAACGCCCGAATAATCTCGGAGAACATGTGAAGCCGTGATAGCGTTTCACGATCACTGAACGACTTGTGGCTTATGACAGTGACTGAGAGACAATTTGCGCTCCCGCCTGAATGAGGGGGAGCGCCATGTGCGACAAATGCGATGAAATCGATAGGATGGTCAGCCAGTGGAAATTTATTCAATCATCAGCCACTGAACCCTTGGCCATCGAATTGCTTCGTATCGACATCGACGAACTCCTTCGTAGAAAGCACGAACTGCACAACGATCCGAAAGCTTCGGCCGATGAATAGCTCTCATCAGGCGGCGTGTTTCTTTTAATGCGTCGGCAGAATTTTTATGGTGCTGTTCCCTGCGATACCTCGTTCAGGCTTGCAGGGTGGTGGCCACCAAGCCTTGCATATCCTAATGCCGCTTTCGAGTCGCGAGCAGTTGGCGGATGTGGTCGAGCACGGGGCGATAATCAAGCTTCTTCGCCGCCTGGGGCCCCCCTTCGCAAAGGTCACCCGCGAGCGCAAGGACCTTCCCGACCGTCGCGCCTAGCATCGTCTTCACGGCTGGATAGTTGCTCCGTATCCACGCGGAAAGAGCAAACCCGGAACCGGTGGGAGCACCTACATCGATCAAGGCAACATCGATGTTGTGTTTGCCACCTTCGAGGCATTCACGAGCATCCTCGTGCTGAGCTGCTTCCACCACGCGGTAGCCGCACTCGCGAAGGTACTCCGCCAGCGGGTGACGCACGAGGACGTCCTGCTCGACGATCATCACAGTTGCTGCTTGCATGTATATTACGGCGCCGAGCCGAGCATCTCCGCGATCAGCGCTGCGATCTGCTTGGGATCGTACGGCTTGCTGATGAACCTACCTACGCGGCTCGCTGCGCTCTCCAATTCTACGCTTCCAGAGGCAACAAGGATAAGCAGCATTGGTTGCATGACGCGCAGCTTCCCGGCCAGTTCAAGACCATCAAGGGTTCCGGGCATTCGGATGTCGGTTATAAGCGCGTCAACTCGCTCGCCTGAGGAGATGTAGTCCATCGCTTCGTCGGCAGTGCTCGCCTCAACAACCTCAAACCCCGCAGTTCGAAGCTGCTCAGCTACGTCAAATCGGATGAACCATTCGTCCTCCACCAGCAAAACCCTGACCCGATCGCTCTCTAGCTGCTCTTGGGGGACCATCGTCGGCTCCGCAGATGACCGGGAGCCCAACTAGCTGAGGGGTCGAACGTTCCAAGCCATTGAGTTCTCTGCAGTTTGGAAGTCCGAAGCGCAGAGGCGGAATATCCGCAAGGCGGTACGCAAAATTTGATATCGCCGTCAGGGTCAGGGGCTCTGACCTACCTGCGACGACCCCGCGTTGTCGTGATGCCACAAAAGCGTCGGTTCATGACCCTCTGCTGGTGAGCTGCGGCCCGGTACCTCTGAGGGAGGGACTTCAGTTAGGAACAATAGAGTCGACTGATTGTTTGCGGCATGCGCCGAGCGTTTGAACTAAACCTCGGTGAGGATGTAGTCCATCAGCTCCCGCCGACGGGTCGGTATTGCCTGCATCACTCCAAGAGAGCCTCGACCGGATCGAGCAACAGATTCGGGCCTACGAGGCATACGATCTGGCCGAGAAGGCCCGGTTCGCCCGCGAATCCTGGCTATGGACAGCAGAAGAGCGAATCGAATGGCAGGAAACTCAATCTGACAACGGCAGGGTACTTCGTGATCTGCGTGAGCAGGCCGATGCCCTGCGTCAAAAGCTGACGCCCTTTCAAAAACCGGCATAACCTGAGAGCCGCGAACCGATACCCTGAGGGAGCGCGAACGTGGAGGGCAACATAGCGGGTTGCCGAGCTGCGCAAACACGTCGGGCGGATCACCGGCGAGCCCCGATCTTACCGAGGCCGCGGCAGGCTGTTCGAAAAATCTGACGATGCACTCTCTCAGGCTTAGAACCTTCGCGCCTACGAACACCCAGGACAGCCACGCAGGAAGCACACGACTGGCGCGTCATCGCGAGCAGTCAACCAGTCAGCGGCGGTAAGAAGCTGGCAAATGGCTCCTGCCGGAATCGAAACAAAGCCCTCGCTGACGGGCGAATAAAGGCGAACAGTCCCGCCACCCCCGAGCGGCTCTCAGCATCTATCGGTGGCGTGAACGCAGGTGCGCTCCCGTTCATCAACGGTCCCCAGGACATTCCTTGACGTTCGTCTGCGGCGTCATCTCCGGCCCGCACGATCGCTACGGCGCGCGGATGGTGCGGGTTGCCACCTTCGTGGCGCTGATGGCGCTGGCGCGCCGTTTCGGCGGCGACGTTGAAGCGCGATGAGATTGGGTGAAGCGTCATCGCGCTTGGTACCTTGTTCAAGCATGCGCTCCACGCCGACGGCCTCCCTCCCCATTTCCACCGCACTCATCCTTGCGGCGACCATAGCCCAGCGTGCGGCCACGCGCCCATTTAGCAGAACGAGCGGCACATCGGACGTCCGCGACAAGGAAGGTATGGGGACTGCGAGGAACGCACGAGCTGTTTCCTGATTGTCAGGCATGCCACGCTACTACTTCGACTCCCGTGACAATGAAAAATTCGTCTCAGATGAGATCGGCGTCGAGGTCGCCTCCCTGCAGGAGGTAAAGACGCTGGCCTCCACTGCTATGGCCGAGCTCGCTAGGGACGTGCTGCCCGGTTCGGTGGCTCGAAGGTTGGCGATTGAAGTTCGTGACGAGTTCGGCCTGCTCCTCAGCGTCTGCCTCCGTTTCGAGATCGAACCGGCACGACAAATAAGATAGAGCAGGTTTGGAACCTTTCCCTTAACCTGTGATTGTTGATTACCACCGGCCGAAGCATTGGGCGCTGGTGGCTGAGAGTTTTGTGCTCCCGCCTGTCTCGGCCGGAGCGGCGAGTTCCATCCGGCTCAAATTTCTCAAGCGTGGAGAAGTGCGATGCCCGGTAGCCCAACGGCTGCGCTCGTTCAAAAACTCACCAAAACCAATCGGCTTGACCAGGACGATATTCTGGCGATTCAACAGCTTCCGATCCAGAGCAAGCGGGTTCCCGCCCAGCACTGCTTCGTCCATGACGGTGACCGCCCATCGGAATCCTGTCTCATCGTCGATGGGTTCGCCTTCCGCTCCAAGCTGACGCCGGACGGTCAGCGGCAAATTCTCTCGCTCCACATTCCAGGAGAAATCCCGGACCTGCAAAGCCTGCACTTGCACGTCATGGACCATGACTTGACGACGCTCACGGAATGCACCCTCGGATTCATCAAGCACGAAGCCTTACGGGAGCTGAATCTGAGGAGGCCCAACGTAGCTTCTGCGCTCTGGCGCGAAACCTTGATCGACGCCGCAATCTTCAGGGAATGGATCGTCAATGTCGGGCGCAGGCCGGCGCGGGTCCGAACTGCCCACCTGCTGGCGGAGCTCTATGAGCGGCTCGAACTGATCGGACGAACCACGAATGGGTCCTTTGAATTGCCCATCACTCAGATCGAGCTGGCGGACTGCCTTGGATTGTCGGTCGTGCATGTCAACCGGACCCTGCAGGAGCTTCGTCACGACGGTCTCATCGCAACGGAACGCAGAACCTTCCACTTGCTCGATAAGAGCGGGGTGGAGGAAGCAGGGCAATTCGAGAAGATCTACCTGCACCAACGTCCTGCGCTTTGAAGAAGGAAAGCCTCCCCTGCATCGACACTTCTGGTTGCCCCTTGCCGACGTCCCGCCGTCCTCGATCCGTCGTCTCAATCGGCGCCAAGCGGACTCCCGATGTCTGCGCATGAAGGCGTGGACAACTGGCATGACATCAGGAGTATTGACCGACGAGCTCATCGGCGAAGACAGCATGCCTCAATCGCGGCGTGAGAGGAAATCGAGCACGCCGGTCTTGTAGACCTTGTCGCCGACCGCACGCATGTGATCGCGGTTGGGAATGTCGAGCACTTCCGAGCCGGGGATGATGGCGCCGAGCGCACTCGCAGAGCCGGCTACGTCGTCGGTGGTGCCGACCGCAATCAGCACCGGCACCTCGATGCGCGCGGCTTCCTCCCTGCTCATGAGATCGCGCGTGCCGCGCAGGCACGCCGCAAGCGCGCGGTGATCGGAACGGGTCTGGTCGGCGAACGCACGGAAGGTACGCCCCACGGGATCGGTGACGTCATCAAGGGAAGGCGCTTCCAGCGCCCTCGCGACGTTCTCGCCGGGGCCGGTGCCCTCGATCAGGCCGCCGATGCCGATGCCGCCGAGGATCGCCGCGCGCAACCGCTGCGGCTCGTTGAGGGAGAGCCACGCCGCTATCCGTCCACCCATCGAATAGCCCATGATATCGGCCTGCGGGATGGCGAGATGATCCATCAGCGCGAGCACGTCGCCGGCCATGGCCGGGATCGAGTACTGCGCGGGCTCGTAGAGCTTCGCGCTCTCGCCGTGGCCGCGATTGTCGAGCGCGATGACCCGGCGGCCGTTCTTGCGCAGCTCCGACACCCAGGTCGGATAGACCCAGTTCACGTTCTTGCTGGAGGCGAAGCCGTGGACCAGGATGATCGGATCGCCCTCGCCTTCGTCGAGATAGGCAATTTCAACGGCGCCGTTGTGAAAGCTCGGCATCATCAGTTCCGTGAGATCTTGTGGGGGACAGCTCGATCTTAGAGCATGATCCGGAACACTGTGTAGCGGTTTTCCGGCAACATCATGCTCAAACAATAGCCTGAGGCGCGCAGCGCTTCAGGCCGTCGCGGCCGCATTGGCCAGACTTGCCTCTGCTGCGATCTGCGCACGGCGGAGCCGGCGCGCGCGCCTGCGATCGCACCAGGCCTGGGTCAGGCCTTCCGTCGTGGCCTTGATCGACGACAACAGGCCAAACAGCGTCAGGGCCGCGCCGAACAGCCAGAGGGTCAGATTGAACGCGCCGGTCGCAAGCAGCAGCGCGCCGCGGCCAAGCAGCTTCATGATGGCGCGGGTCTTGCCGCCATGCGCTTCCGCAAGCCGCGCCGCGCGCGCGACATCCTTGGGGCCTTCGGCGATGCGCAGCGTATCCATCGCCCCGCGCGTGCCGGTCTTTCCGGCGACGCGCGTCACGTCCTTGCCGAGCCGGACCAGCGCACCGGCCTTCTCCGCCCGGAAGGCAGCCTTGATCGCGCTCACGGTCTGGCCCGGGCGCAGCACCGAGCCGGAGGCGACGGCGTTCCGGAGCATCGGCGCGTCGACCACCTCGCGTGCGGAGCGGCCGGCCCATGCGGCAAGCCCCTCGCCGAGCCGCCCCACCTTGCGCGCGTCCTTCACCAGCGATAGCCCCGCGCGCACCGGCGCGGCACCGCCGACGGAGACGTAGGTCGCCGCCGTCACCGCAAGGCCGGCAGCCGCAAGGGCGAGCACGAGGCGGTCGGTGTCCTCGCCCATGGCAAGATGCTTGCCTTCGCGCACCACGTCCCTGATGTCGCCGAACACGAAGAGATCGCCGGTCACCGTCCCAGAGAGGCTCGCGACGTCGTCAGCATTGCCGGTGACGAGACCGGTGACGAAGCGCTTGGCGAAATGCGAGGTGGAGTTCTCTGTTTTGACCGCATCGCTGACGCGGCTGAGGACGTCGTCCGGTAGCGCGATATTCCGGTCACGCGCCAGCGCGACAAAACTGTCGGCGAGGTCGGCGTCTCCGGCCGCGAGTGCGGCCTCGATGTTGTCCTGGACCAGACCCTCGTTCTGCCGCAGCAGTGCATCGAGCTTGAGCTCGGAGAGCACGGCCGGATCGTCCTGGGCCGCGAGAAGCGCGCCGGCCTCGCGGGCGTGCGGCGCGACCTGCACAAGCAGGAAGCCGCACGTCGCGATACCCGTCAACGCGGTGGTGATTCGCAGCCACTTCATCTGGAAAAGCCCGGCGATCCCAAAAAATCGACTACGCCTGATGTTTTCGTCTTTCGGCGCAAATTGCTCGCCAGAGGAGATAGTATGCCAAAATTGCGACACAACGTCCCCGACGAAAGAAGGGCTTCTCTCAGGCCGCAAGATTGTGTCGAATTTGCATGAGCAAATGAGCATGGGGCAATTGCGGAGCCTGCGGTTCCGCTGGACTAGCAATCATCTGCACCCGCCTTTATGGTCCGCCGCGCCTTAAAGATGCCGCGTCACTTGTTGATTGTGTCTGCCGCCATTGCCACTCCAGGATGAGTTACGATGTCCGACCATGTCGTCCCGCACTTCCATAACGATGCCGGCGTTCCCGTCATCGAGATCGGCTCGCATGAGTTCATGTGCGTGGGCGCCAACCCTCCGTTCGACCATCCGCACGTCTTCCTCGACCTCGGCAACGACGACGAGATCATCTGCCCCTATTGCTCGACGCTGTACCGCTTCGCGGCCGACCTGAAGCCGGGCGAAGCCCGCCCGCCGGAATGTGTCTTGAAGGACAAGGTGGCCTGACCGCTTCCGTCGGTCAGGGGTGGCGCTCTCCCGAACGATTGTCATCGCCGGTGCCGGCATCGGTGGGCTGACGGCCGCGCTTGCGCTCGCGGCCCGCGGCTTCCGCATCGTCGTGCTGGAAAAGGCCGAGCGCCTCGAGGAAGTCGGCGCCGGCCTGCAGCTCTCGCCCAACGCCAGCCGCGTGCTGGTCGAGCTCGGCCTCGCCGAACGCCTCGAGGGGCGCGCCGTCACTCCGGAAGCGGTCTCGATCATGAGCGCGCTCGCCGGAGGCGAGCTGCTGCGCATGCCGCTCGGGGAGGCCGCCTCCGCACGCGCGGGCGCCCCCTATTGGGTGGTGCACCGTGCCGACCTGCAATCCGCATTGGCCGGCGCCGTTGCCGATCATCCCGACATCGACCTGAAGCTTGGAGCGACCTTCGAGGACGTTGCAGCCCACGCCAAGGGCCTGACGGTGGTCCATCGCAGCGGCACCATCCGCCGCAGCGATCTCGCCAGCGCGCTGATCGGCGCCGACGGCATCTGGTCGACGGTGCGCCAGCACCTGTTCCCCGAGGTGCAGCCGCGCTTCTCCGGGCTGATCGCCTGGCGCGGCACGCTCGACGCCACGCAGCTGCCGAAGGACTATACTGCGCGGCGGGTGCAGCTCTGGATGGGGCCGAATGCCCATCTGGTCGCCTATCCGATCGCGGGCGGACGCCAGATCAACGTGGTCGCGGTGCTGCCCGGCACCTGGAACCGGCCGGGTTGGAGCAGCCCCGGCGATCCCCTCGAGGTGATGGACGCCTTTGCCGCCCCGCGCTGGCCGCCGCCGGCACGGATGATGCTCGCCGCGGTCGACAGCTGGCGGAAATGGGCGCTGTTCGGCGTGCCCGACGGCTGCCCCTGGAGCAAAGGTCCGGTGGCGCTGCTCGGCGATGCCGTCCACGCGATGCTGCCGTTCGCGGCGCAAGGCGCCGGCATGGCGATCGAGGATGCCGCCGTGCTCGCGCGGCATCTGAGCGTCGAGGCGGCGGAGAACACTGACGGCATCGCAGCCGCACTGACGCAATATGGCCGTGCGCGCCTGGCGCGGGTACGGCGCGTGCAGGGAACCGCGCGGCAGCAGGGCCGCATCTATCACCTCGGCGGGCCGCTGGCGATCGCACGCGACCTTGCGATCCGCGCGCTCGGCCCGGAGCGCATGCTGGCGCGGCAGGACTGGATCTACGGCTGGCGGACTTGATGCGACCCGCCGCCGGCGCGGCGCCTCAGCGCAGCGTTCTTCCGGATTTCGAGGCGGGCTTGGCGACGGGCGACGGCGGCTCGGCAGCCGGCACCGGCTCGGGCGTCTCCCGGCACCTGTTGCGGCGCCAGGCGTCGTCGGCCAATTGGGCCTGCCCTCGCACGGCGATATAGTCGTTGCGATAGGCGAGCTCGGACACGACCGCGCCACCCGCCCCGGTCTCGGCCTTCTGCATCAGCTTCTGCAAATCCTCGGTGCGCTTGTCGAGCTGCTTGCGCTCGGTCTCCAGCTGCTTGCAGTCGTACAATTCGTATTTGGCGGGATCGGCAAAGGCAGGCGCGATCGTCTCGCTCATGCCGGCGCAGCCGGACAGCGCGGCACCCGCTGCCAGCAGCGCGAGGAGCGCGCCGAAGCCGCGCAGCGAAGAGGACAACGAAGCAACCATGCCGGATGAATAGCCCCCGTGGATTGAGAATGCCTAAAGCAACAACAGATGTCGGGATTGAGGCTTTGCCTTGTGCGCCCGGCTCGCTTAAGGAAGGACCGTCCCCGGGCTCGAGCAACACGCCAATTCCAGACCGGGGATGGACTTAAGTGTTTGATCTCGTTGGATCAAGCGGGCATGGCGGAATTGGTAGACGCAAGGGACTTAAAATCCCTCGGTGCGCAAGCGCTGTGCCGGTTCGACCCCGGCTGCCCGCACCACCCGAGATTTTCTCGGCACGCTCAATGCATTTCGCTTGGAGTGCCGCCCTGAGCGTCGCGCAACCGTCTTTGGCTGGCCATCCGCGGGAAGGCGCTCCAGCGGCTTGTCGCTAGCAATTCAGACGAGAAGCTCGGCCGCCGAACGAGCTAGCCGCGCTCGAGGCGCTCGGGCTCCGCGCGGAAATCGAGCAACACGATCCAGAAGCAGATCAGGGCGACGACGAGGAGGATGAAACTACCCTCGAATGGTCCCCCAAGAAGCGAGATCAGCGTCGGGAACGCGATGCCGACGCCGAGAACGGCGGCGAGCGCCATGGCGGGAAGATCGACGATGAGGATGGCGGCATAGAGCGCGAGCTCGAAGAAGGCATATTCCTTGAGACGCGGTGAGCTGAGATAGAGCGCGAACATGGCGAGCACGGTGACGCGCATGGCCGTGCGAGGATGATCCCTCAGCCAGAGATCAAGTCGGATCAGAAGCGATCCCCCTTCCCCCGCGGGGCCGCGGCCCACCACGCGCAGGACGGCAAGGCCGAACGGCACGAGCACGAGCGCGAGTGCTGCGAGCGCATAGGCCGCGAACAGTGCCGGCTTGACGTTACCGAGCCCGGCGTAATCCATGAGGCTCTGCGCCAGCAGCAGCAACGATGGATTTGTCTCCAGCAAGTCGACAAAATGCTGGTCGGGAATCTGCGCCGCCATCGCGAGCCGCCAGCTTGCGAACAGATCGGGATACAGCAGTTTGGATATCAGGATCGGCACGGCAAAGCTGAGGATCGCCGCCGCGATCAAGGCCAGCTTGCGGACGCGCGGCAGCGGCAGGAAATAGAGCGCCGCCAGCACCGGGAAGAACACCAGCTTGAACGAGGTCACGAGGCCGAGCAGCGCAGCGCCGGCGAGGCGCGACGAGAAGCCTTGTTCTCCCTGCGCTTCCGATCCAAGCGGACGAAGCAAGAGCCTGAGCGCGAACGCAGTCAGCACACCGCTCAGAATCGCAAAATTCCCCGATGCCTGCACCCATTCGAAACCGACGAACGCGCCGATCGCGCAGAGCACCCGGAGCGCAATGTCGCGCGGGCTCGGGCGCGCACGGGCAAGGCCGGGCAAGAGCAACCCGCAGAGCACGCCAAGCACGAGAAAAATGCTTCTGTAATGATCGACCAGAACACCACCCGCGCAGAGGGGACGGAAAACGTCCAGCGTCACCGGCAGGTAGGGATAAGAGAGCTTGGTGCCCTTCAGGTTCTTGACGAAATAGGGATCGCGCCCTTCGGCATATGCATCGACCGCCGCGCAATTGACGCGAACGTCCCAGCCAAATTTCACATCGAGCGTTGCATCGTTGGCGAGATTGCCGAGCACCAGCAGCGCCGTCAGCGCGATCAGGCAGGCAAGCCAGACGTTGCGCCTGCCAGTCGTGGCGGCCGCGGGCTCCAGCCATCGTGCAGCACCGGACATGTCGGACACGGGCGGCCCCCTGTTTCGCCTGTTTCTTCCGGTGCCGCCGCGGCAGCCGGTCCTGCCACAATGGTCAGGATGGGTTGCAGATTCATCTCCCCGACGTCCTGTGCCCGACCTTATGGTGAATCCCTGGTTGCCGGCCGACCTCCGATCGCGGGAACTCGCTGGCGCCAACGAACCGCGGGCGCCTACCGCGACGCGCGAGGGGCCAGCCAGGCATCGAGCGCCTTTCGGGTGTCCTGTGTCGCCGCCATCCGCGCGAACTGCTCGCTTTCGATGGCGAGGCCCTCCGCGATCGAGACGTTCAGGCCCCGCGTGGCGGCCGTGATGACGCGGGCGACCGCCAGGTGGGAATGCCGCGCGATCCGATCCGCCAGCCCGAAGGCCGCGTCGAGAAGCTGTCCGTGCGGAACGACACGGTTGACCAATCCCAGCTCCACGGCGCGCTGTGGTGAAAAGGATTCCCCGGTCAAGAGGCATTCCAATGCCCGCTTGCGGCCGGCGAGCCGCGGCAAGCGCTGCGTGCCGCCGAAGGTCGGCGTGATCCCGATCGCGATCTCGGGCTTGGCGAAGCTCGCCCGTTCGCTGGCGATTGCCAGATGCACGGCTTCCGTGATCTCGCAGCCGCCGCCGAAGGCGATGCCGTTGACGGCGGCGATGATCGGCTTCGGAAATGATTCCATGCGCGCCGTCATCGCCTGCCCGCGTCGCACGAAATCCTTGACTGCAATGTCCGGCCCGAACCTCACGCTCTCGGAGAACTCGGCAATGTCGGCGCCCGCCGAGAAGGCGCGATCCCCGGCCCCGGTCAGAACCACCGCCCGGACATTCGCATCGTCCTCGATGCGGTCGAGGACGGCCATCAGGCGATCGATGAGCGCGTAGCTCAGTGCGTTGAGCTTGCTCGGGCGATTGAACGTCAGCAGCGCGACGGCGCCCCGCATCTCGATCAAGATCAAGTCGGACAATTTGCGGCTCCTTCCAGGTCGAACACGCAGGAAGTCAGCCACATCAAACTTGTCATGTATACTCACTAGGCAGTATACAAATGAGATGTCGGGAAGAGGCGATATAACGCGCCAGCAGATCGTCGTTGCGGCGACGCGCCTGTTCTATGGCGAAGGCATCAAGGCGGTCAGCATGGATGCGGTCGCCGAGAAGGCCGGCGTCACCAAGAAGACGCTCTATTATCACTTCGCCAGCAAGGACGAGCTCGTTGCGGAAACCATCGCGGCCCGGGACCAGCCGACGCTCGAACTCTACATGCGATGGTTCGCCGAGACCGACGGGAGCGTAGCCGACAAGATCCGCGGTCTCTTCGCCAAGCTCGGCCGCTCCGTGGATACGCCGCGCTGGCGGGGCTGCGGCTTCCTGCGCACGATCGCCGAGCTCGCCAACACGCCGGCCCATCCGGCCGTCAAGGCCGGCGCGGCACACAAGAAGCGTTTTGAAGCATGGCTTCAATCGGAGTTGCGAGATCACGGCGTGGCCGATGCAAGCGCGCTCGCGCGCCAGCTCGTCATCCTGCTCGATGGCGCCACGACCGTGATGCTGATCCATCGCGACCTGGACTATGTCGAGGCTGCAGGACAATTGGCGCGCGGCCTGGTCGAGCAGGCGGCAACCCGACCCGATTGAGGCAACCGTCGCGACGGCGACCTCACCAATTGTTGTCCGCCCCTGCTCCGCCTGCCAGCCATCCCGAAACATGGGTTGTGCACCGCAGCATCAACGATAGGTAGATCGCTCAATTTCAGGGGTGAGCTTCTTGTCTGACGTCAATGCCGACGATTGGGTGTCTACCGGACACCGCCCGATGGGGTTTCCAGAATTCGTCATCGTGATCGCGTCCATCATGGCGCTGAATCCGCTTGCGATGGACATGATGCTGCCGGCCCTGCCTAATATCGGGGCAGCTTTCAAGATTCCCGTCGCGAACCATCTCCAGCTGGTGCTGTCGACTTTCCTGATCGGCTTCGGTGCCGGCCAGTTCGTCATGGGCCCCCTGTCGGACCGCTTCGGCCGCCGGCCGGTGCTGCTCGGCGGCATGGCCGTCTATGCAGTGGCAAGCGTGCTGGCGGTCGCAGCGCCCTCTTTCGAGACGCTGCTGCTGGCGCGCGCGCTGCAGGGGCTCGGTACCTCGGCGACCCGCGTGATTGCGACATCCATCGTGCGCGACTGCTATGTCGGCCGCCGCATGGCGAGCGTGATGTCGCTCGCGATGATGGTGTTCATCGCGGTGCCCGTGATCGCTCCCTCGTTCGGGCAGGCGGTGCTGCTGGTGACGGCGTGGCGCGGCATCTTCGTGGTGCTGATGCTCTACGGCCTGCTCGCGCTCGCATGGTGCGTGCTGCGGCTGCCTGAAACACTCCCCGAATCCGAACGCAGGTCGCTGGCGCCCGCCGACGTGCTCTCGGCCTTCCGGCAGACCGTGACCAATCGCCAGACCATCGGCTATGCGACGGCTGCCGGCAGCGTCATCGGCGCGCTGTTCGCCTATGTCTTCTGCGCCCAGCAGGTCTTCACCGGCATCTACCATCTCGGCCAATACTTCCCGCTCGCGTTCGCGGCGATCGCCGCCGGCACCGCCATCGCCGGTTTCCTCAACGCAAGGCTGGTCGGGCGACTCGGCATGCGCGCGATCTCGCACGGGGCGCTGACGCTCTATACGCTAGTGGCCGGCGTGATGCTGCTGACGGAAATCCTCGGCGTGCTGCCGCTCTCACTGTTCATGCTGCTCTCCGCCCTGATGATGTTCTCATTCGGCATGATGGTCGCCAACTTCACCGCGCTCGCCATGGAGCCGCAGGGACACATCGCCGGCACCGCCTCTTCGCTTTACGGCTCGATCACGACGCTGATCGGAATCGCGGTCGGCATGGCGATCGGCCAGAGCTTCGACGGCACGCTGCTGCCGTTCTCGGTCGGCTTCTTCCTATCGACCCTCGCCGCACTCGGGATCGTGCTGGTGGTTGAGAAGGGCCGCCTGTTCAGGCCGCATCATCGTCCAGTCAGCTGAGGAACATCCCGGAGCTCTCGATGTTGTACCGCAGCAATCGAGAGGATGCCGAGATGGAACAAGAGAGCAGACCCGATCACCCCGCGTGGGAGATCGAACGGCCGGCGTCACAGCAACGTCCTTCGCCCGGCGAGCGGCCGGACCCCAGCTTGCCATTCATGAGCGAAGGGCTCGAGCAGCTGCGCGACAGCCACTGCTAACAGAAGCTCCGTAACTATCGCCCAATAGAAAAGGCGCCGTGGGAGACCCACGGCGCCGCTCGCATTTCAGACGAAGGCTATTCCGACTTCTCGATATTCCAGAATACCGGGGTCGCCGGGCCGTCGAGCACACCCTTCAGTGACTTCTGCCAGGCGCTCGGGGCCTGATACTGGCCGAGCGGAATGTAGATGACCTGCTCCATGGCTTGCTTCTGAATGTCGGCTGCGATCTTCTTCTGCGCATCTGCTGACGAGGCGCGAACGAAAGCATCCTTGAGCTCTTCGATCTTGGCGTCTTCCGCCCAGCCGAACCAGCCGCCGTTCTTGCCGCGACCGCCAATCGAGACGTTGGCGATCGGATTCATCACGTCCGCGGCAACCCAGTTGGTGAAGAACATATTCCAGCCGCCCTCCTTCACCGGCTTCTGGCCGGCGCGGCGGGCAACCACGGTCTGCCAATCCGTTGCCTGGAGATCGACCTTGAAGCCGGCCTCGCGGAGCAGCTGCGCCGCGACGATCGGCTGCGCCTTCAGAGTGGTGACGTCGCCCGGTGCCATGATGGCGATCGGCGTGCCGTCATAGCCGGATTCCGCAAGCAGCTTCTTGGCCTCCGCCATGCCGCCGCCCTTCACCAAAGTATCCGAGCCGATCTCCGAGGCGAGCGGCGTGTCGCAGACAAAGAAGGCGCCGCAGATCTTGTAAAATTTCGGATTTCCGACAAGCGCGTCCAACACGTCTTTCTGGTTCATCGCCAGAAGTGCAGCGCGGCGCACCTTGGGATTGTCGAAGGGAGGCAGCAGGAAGTTCATGCGGCCAAGCGTCTGGAAGCCGAACTTGTTCAGCACCTCGATCTTCAGGTCTTTGTTGCCCTCAAGGACCGGAAGCATGTCCCAGGGCACGTTCTCCATGAAATCGATATCGCCCGACTGCAGTGCGTTCACGGCGGTCTGCGAGTCCGGCATGGTAATCCACTCCACGCGGTCCACCTTCACAACCTTGCCGCCGGCGGTCCAGCTGGCCGGCGCGTTGCGCGGCACGTAGTCGGTGTTCTTGACATAGACCGCCTTCACGCCGGGCTGGAATTCACCCTGCACGAACTTGAACGGACCCGAGCCGATCTGCTCGGAAATCTGCTTGCCGGGCGGCGTTTCGGCGAGTCGCTTGGGCATCATGAACGGCACCAGCGACGAAGGCTTGGCGATGGATTCGAGCACCAGCCCGTAGGGCTCCTTCAGCTTGAGCACGATGGTCTTGGCATCGCTTGCCTCGATGCTCGCCGTGAAGTCCATGAGCTTCTGGCCCATGCCGTCATTCTTGCCCCAGCGCTTCAGCGAGGCGACGCAGTCTTCGGCCGTGACCGGCGCGCCGTCGTGCCACTTCAGGCCGTCGCGCAGGGTGAAGGTGTAGGTGAGCTTGTCGTCGGAGACCTTCCAGTCCGCCATCTGCGGCTGGACCTTGAAGCTTGAATCGGTGGCCAGCAGCGTGTCGTAGACCATATAGCCATGGTCGCGCGTGATGTAGGCCGTGGTGAAGATCGGGTCGATGATGCGGAGATCGGAATGCATCACGGCCGTAATGGTCTTCCCGGCGGCAAGCACGGGCGAGGCCAGCGCGGTCGAAAGCGCGACGACCGACAGCGCAAGTTTGGAGGCGAATGCGCGAGGCCCCCGGCGCATGAAGTGAAACATAGAAAGTTCTCCTGACGTGAAACTGTTCAAAGGCAGGCTATTGGTTAAGCATGAGGTTCATTCGTTGGGCGAACTAACTTCATGCAATGCCTTTGTCTTTTCGAGACTTGCAGACCGTGCCGAGCGCGTCAATCCGGTTTCGTTGCAAGCCCTCGCGGCGCGCGCACGGGCTCCACAAAGATCGATTTAGCTCTACAACACCCTCCGCTTGTCCCGCCCCGCGCTGATGCAATGCGCGTTCCACCTTTCGAAGCTTGAGAGACATTAAGATGAATCCTGCCAATCTCCCCTTTGATTCCGAGGCGATGCTCGAGGGCCTGCGCGGCTGGGTCGAATGCGAGAGCCCGACCTGGGACGCAGGTGCGGTGGACCGCATGCTTGATATCGCAGCGCGGGATATGGCGATCATGGGTGCGACGATCGAACGCATCGCCGGCCGGCAGGGTTTTGGCGGCGTCATCCGCGCGCGCTTTCCCCATCCGAAGCAGGGCGAGCCGGGCATCCTGATCGCCGGGCACATGGATACCGTCCACCCGGTCGGCACCATCGAGAAGCTGAAATGGCGGCGCGAGGGTAACAAGTGCTACGGCCCCGGCATCTACGACATGAAGGGCGGCAACTACCTCTCGCTGGAAGCGATCCGGCAACTGGCGCGCGCCTCCTTCACCACGCCGCTGCCGATCACCGTGCTGTTCACGCCGGATGAGGAGGTCGGCACGCCTTCGACCCGCGACATCATCGAGGCTGAGGCCGCGCGCAACAAATACGTGCTGGTGCCGGAGCCCGGCCGTGCCGACAACGGCGTCACCACCGGACGCTACGCCATCGCACGCTTCAATCTCGAGGCGACGGGACGGCCGAGTCACGCCGGTGCCACGCTGTCGGCAGGACGCTCGGCGATCCGCGAGATGGCCCGGCAGATCCTCGCGATCGACGCGATGACGACGGAGGACTGCACCTTCTCGGTCGGTGTCGTCAACGGCGGACAATGGGTCAATTGTGTTGCCACGACCGCGACCGGCGAGGCGCTCTCCATGGCCAAGCGCCAGGCCGATCTCGACCGCGGCGTCGAGAGGATGCTTGCGCTTTCGGGCACCAACAACGACGTCACCTTCAAGGTCACGCGCGGCGTCACGCGTCCGGTCTGGGAGCCGGATGCCGGCACCATGGCGCTCTATGAGAAGGCGCGCGGCATCGCCAAGTCTCTTGGCATGGAGTTGCCACATGCAAGCTCGGGCGGTGGCTCCGACGGCAACTTCACCGGTGCCATGGGAATCCCGACGCTCGATGGTCTCGGCGTGCGCGGCGGCAATGGCCACACGCTCGAAGAGTTCATCGAGGTCGAGAGCCTGGTGGAGCGCGGCCGGTTGATGGCCGGGCTGCTGGCGACGTTGGAATAAATTGAATCAACTTTGCACTGCACAATGCATTGGCAGTCGCGGTCGAAATTTAGCCTTGTCTAAAAATGAGGCGTATCGTACTGCTCGGCCGTCCACGCGACGATGCGGGAGAGATCGCGACGAAGGTTCTAAGCCTTCGTTGCGGCGCCGACGGAGCAACCGCCCCGGAAACTCTCAGGCAAAAGGACCGTTTCGTCAGGACGATCTGGAGAGAGGCGGCGCGATTTCAGGCAATCGCGACGTCCACCGAAGGGGATAGTCCGTTGCGAGATCCGCAGCGGATCAAGCTCTCAGGTAACCGTGACAGATGGGGCGCCGCCAACGGCCTTCGGCCGGCGGTTAGCCGACTCTAAACACGGGAGCCCCGAACCTCATCATGACTCATCTCGCCATCATCGGCGCCGGCATTACCGGCGTCACGACCGCCTATGCCCTGCTCGAACGCGGCTACAAGGTGACGGTGCTCGACAGGCACCGCTACGCTGCAATGGAGACGTCCTTTGCGAATGGCGGACAGCTCTCCGCCAGCAATGCCGAGGTGTGGAACAGCACCGCGACGATCCTGAAGGGCCTGCGCTGGATGTTTCGGCGCGACGCGCCGCTGCTGATGAACCCGCGGCCGAACTGGCACAAATATTCGTGGATGAGCGAGTTCGTCGCCAATATCGGCAACTACCGGTCCAACACGATCGAGACCACGCGGCTCGCAATCGAAGCGCGCCGGCACCTGTTCGACATCGCGTCGCGCGAGGGCATCGACTTCGATCTCGAACGCCGCGGCATCCTCCACATCTATCGCGACAAGGCCGGCTTCGAATCCGGTCTGCGCGTCAACGCGCTGCTGCAGGAAGGCGGCCTCGACCGCCGCCCGGTGACTCCGGACGAGATCCGCGCGATCGAGCCGACGCTGCGCAACGACTATTATGGCGGCTTCTACACGCCGTCGGATGCCACCGGCGATATCCACAAGTTCACCCGCGGGCTGGCGGAAGCCTGCAAGCGGCGCGGCGCGACCTTCGTTCACGAAGCCAACATCGATTCGATCGCACGTGCCGGCAGCGGCTTCGTCGTCGGCTGGGCCGATCTCGCCGCGAGCGATGCCGGCGCGTCGGCCCGCGGCATGCTGAAGGCGGACGGCGTCGTGGTCTGCGCGGGCGTTGCGAGCCGGCACTTCGCCGCCCTGCTCGACGAGCGCGTCAACGTCTATCCGGTGAAGGGCTACTCGATCACCGTGCAGCTCGACACCGCCGAAAGCCGCAATGCCGCCCCGACGGTCAGCCTGCTCGACGAGGCCGCCAAGATCGTCACCAGCCGGCTCGGCGCCGACCGCTTTCGCGTCGCCGGCACCGCCGAGTTCAACGACTTCAACCGCGACATCCGCGCCGACCGCGTGCAGCCGCTGATCGACTGGGTGCGCATCAACTTCCCCGCGGTCGAGACCTCGCGCGTCGTGCCGTGGGCCGGGCTGCGCCCGATGATGCCGAACATGATGCCGGTCGTGCGCGCAGGGCGGATACCGGGGGTCTTCTTCAACACCGGCCACGGCCATCTCGGCTGGACTTTATCGGCGGCGACGGCGCAGATGATTGCCCAGACCATCGACGGTTGGCGCGGACTCAACGCGCCGCCGACGGTACCTTCACTTGGGGTTGAGCGTGAACTACGGCAGGCATCCTGAGTGGCCGGCGCCCGAGACATGCCGTCCTCTTGCTCCAGCGCAGCCCTTGGCACACAATTTGCCCCGAGAGGGCGGCGTGTCCGGGCGACCTTTCCAGCCTATGTGGTAGGCATGATAGACACGACAGAGTTCACAGGCGCCCCAGGGCCCCACAAGTTCCGCAGCCGGAGATAGGTGCATGCTAGGTTATCTTGTTCGCCGCGTTCTGGCCGCGGTACCCGTGATGGGCGTGGTCGCCCTGTTCGTGTTCCTGCTGCTGCGGCTGACGCCGGGCGACCCCGCGGCGATTCTCGCCGGCGACAACGCAACGCCGGAACGGCTCGAGCGCATCCGCACCTCGCTTGGCCTCAACGAGCCCCTGATCGTGCAG
Organism: Bradyrhizobium sp. in8p8; assembly: GCF_000426845.1. Classification (GTDB taxonomy): domain Bacteria; phylum Pseudomonadota; class Alphaproteobacteria; order Rhizobiales; family Xanthobacteraceae; genus Bradyrhizobium; species Bradyrhizobium japonicum_C. The sequence continues at coordinate 100,517 of NZ_AUGD01000009.1, forward strand.
TTCGTCACCTGGGTGAACAAGCTGCTGCACGGCGACCTCGGGACTTCGCTGATCTCCAACCTGCCGGTGATGAAGATGATCGGCCAGCGCGTCGAGCCGTCGATCTCGATTGCGCTTTCAACCATCATCCTCGCCGTGATCGTCGCCGTCCCCTTGGGGGTGATCGCGGCCTGGAAGCACGGCACCTGGATCGATCGCTTCGTGATGGGTCTGTCCGTGCTCGGTTTCTCGGTACCGGTGTTCGTGGTCGGCTATGTGCTGATCCAGGTCTTCGCCATCGAACTGCGCTGGGTGCCGGTGCAAGGCTTCCGCAGCATCTTTAGCGGCTTCGGGCCGTTCTTCGAGCGCATCATCCTGCCGACCTGCGCCCTCTCCTTCATCTACATCGCGCTGATCGCCCGCATGACGCGCGCGGCGATGCTCGACGTGCTCGGCGAGGACTATGTGCGCACGGCGCGCGCAAAAGGCATCAACGAGGTTGCAGTGATGATGCGCCATGCGCTGCGCAACGCGGCGGTGCCCGTGATCACCGTGATCGGCACCGGCTTCGCGCTGCTCATCTCCGGCGTGGTCGTCACCGAGAGCGTGTTCAACATACCCGGCATCGGCCGCCTCACCGTGGATGCGGTGTTGGCGCGCGATTATCCGGTGATCCAGGCGATGATCCTCCTGACATCGTTCATCTACGTCGTCGTCAATCTTCTCATCGACGTCGCCTATACCCTGCTCGATCCCCGGATCCGGTACTGAGGCAAGGATTAAGAACACAATGTCCGTCGATACCCTTCCCCAGTCCTCCATTCCGATCACGTCGCCGCTGCGGCCTCGATTCGGATTCCTCACCTCGACGCCGATCATCGCCGCGGCGACGGTCCTGCTCACCTTGATCGTGGTGGTCTCGATCCTCGCGCCGCTGATCGCGCCGCATGATCCGATCCAGCTCGCACCGTCGCAGCGGCTCAAGCCGTCCTCCGCACAATTCCTGCTCGGCACCGACGCCTACGGCCGCGACCTGTTGTCGCGCGTGATCTATGGCGGCCGCATCTCGCTTCTGATCGGCATCGGCGCGGCGATCCTGTCGATCGCCATCGGGCTCGCGATCGGGCTCGTCTCCGGCTTTTTCAAGCTGGTCGATTCGATCCTGATGCGCGTCATGGACGGCCTGATGGCGATGCCGAGCATCCTGCTCGCGATCGCGGTGGTGTCGCTGTCCGGCGCCAGCCTCTGGACCGTGCTGATCGCAATCACGATTCCGGAGATCCCGCGCGTGGCGCGCCTGGTGCGCTCGGTCGTGCTCTCGGCACGCGAGGAGCCTTACGTCGAAGCCGCGATCTCGGTCGGCTCCAGCTTGCCGAAAATCATGCTGCGGCACCTGATGCCGAATACCATCGCGCCGCTGATCGTCCAGGGCACCTATGTCTGCGCGAGCGCCATCCTCACCGAAGCCATCCTCTCCTTCCTCGGCGCCGGCATCTCGCCGGAGACGCCGACCTGGGGCAACATCATGGCCGAGGGCCGCCAGTACTTCCAGATCAAGCCGTCGCTGATCTTCTGGCCCGGTCTTTTGCTCTCGATCGCCATCCTCAGCATCAACCTGATCGGCGACGCCGCCCGCGATGCACTTGATCCGCGCATGAAGCAGCGGGAGGCAAAGTGATTTGTCTCGCGGCCCTGCCCCCTTGTCCGTCCTTGCGAGCGAAGCGAAGCAATCCAGTCTGCATCCGCGGATGGGCTCCGGATTGCTTCGTCGCTTCGCTCCTCGCAACGACGTCGGAGTGACCTGATGACCAACACCGTCCTCGACATCAACAACCTCGTCGTCTCCGTCGGCAAGAAGCCGGGCGGGCCGAAGATCATCGACGGGATCTCGATCCAGGTTCGCGAGCGCGAGACGCTGTGCCTCGTCGGCGAGAGCGGCTCGGGCAAATCGGTGACGTCGCTCACCACGATGGGCCTGCTGCCGAAGGGAACGCTGGTTCCCACCGGCGGCAGCATCAAGCTGGTCGGCGAGGAGCTGCTCACCGCGACCGATCGCCGCCTGCGCCAGCTCCGTGCCACGCAGATGGCCATGATCTTCCAGGAGCCGATGACCGCGCTCAATCCGGTGGTGCCGGTCGGCCGCCAGATCGACGAAGTGCTGCGCGCGCATACCGATCTCGACGCGAAGGCGCGCAAGAAGCGCATTCTCGACATGATGGAGCAGGTCCACCTGCCCCAGGTCGAGCGCATCTTCGCCTCCTACCCGCACCGGCTCTCCGGCGGCCAGCGCCAGCGCATCATGATCGCGATGGCGCTGGTGCTGGAGCCGAAGCTGCTGATCGCCGACGAGCCGACCACCGCGCTCGACGTCACCACTCAGAAGCAGATCCTGAGCCTGATCCGCGAATTGCAGCGCGATCACGGCACCGCCGTGCTGTTCATCACTCACGACATGGGCGTGGTTGCCGAAATAGCCGACCGCGTCGCGGTGATGCGGCAGGGCCGCCTGGTCGAGACCGGTCCGCTCGAGACCATTCTGCGCAATCCGACCATGGAATACACCCGCAACCTGCTCGCGTCGGTGCCGAGCCTGGTGCCGCGTGCGCCGCGCGAGGAGAGCCGCGACCCCGTGGTGCTGGAGGCCAACGAGCTCACCAAGGTCTACAAGGAGCGCGCCTTCTTCGGCAAAGGCCGCGAGGTCGTCGCCGCCGACAAGGTCACGCTGACGCTGCGCAAGGGCCGCACCCTCGGCATCGTCGGCGAAAGCGGCTCGGGCAAATCGACGGTGGCACGCTGCATCGTGCGCCTGATCGATCCGACCTCCGGCGGCGTGCGCCTGGCCGGCCGCGAGATCGCCGACATCTCGCGCCGTCTGCTCCAGCCGCACCGGCAGAAGATCCAGATCGTGTTCCAGGATCCCTATCGCTCGCTCAACCCGCGGGTCACCGTCGGCGAGAGCATCGCGGAAGGTCCGATCAACTACGGCGCGGCGCACGCTGACGCAATGAAGCGGGCGCGCGACCTGCTCGAGCTGGTCGGCCTGCCCGCCGATGCCGTGTCGCGCTATCCACACCAATTCTCCGGCGGCCAGCGCCAGCGCATCGCGATCGCCCGCGCGCTCGCCCTCGATCCGGACGTGCTGGTCGCGGACGAAGCGGTCTCCGCGCTCGACGTTTCCGTGCAGGCGCAGGTGCTGGAACTGCTCGACGAGATCCAGAAGCGGCTCGGCATCGCCATCCTGTTCATCACCCATGATCTACGCGTCGCCGCGCAGATCTGCGACGAAGTGGTGGTGATGCAGCACGGCCGCGTCGTCGAACAGGGCCCCGCCGGGGAAGTGCTGACGCATCCGAAGGAGGCCTACACCAAGGCGCTGCTGGACGCCGCGCCGGGCCGCAACTGGGACTTTGCCAATTTCCGGCCGGTGGCCGAGAGCGTGATGGCCAGCGCGTAAAATCTCCCCTCCGTCATTCCGGGACATCGCGAAGCGATGAGCTTTGGTGTGCTTTGCGCACCATGGTTCGCGCCCAAGTAGGCGCGCCCCGGAATGACAGCGCAGCAGCATTCCCAAAACGTCTTGACCCTATGCATGGCGCGATTGCTTCCCAGCTTGCCCTCGTCGCAATGCCGGGGCTAACGTCGCGCACTTTCAATCTAGGACCGAACTGAATGACACGTATCGCCGTCGGCGGCTTCCTGCACGAGACCAACACCTTCGCTCCAACCAAGGCCACATTCGCGGACTTCCAGCATGGCGGCGGCTGGCCGGCGATGACCCAAGGTGCCGACGTCTTGAAGGTGATGCGGCGCATCAATGTCGGTCTCGCCGGCTTCGTCGACAGCGCCGAGGCGAACGGCTGGGAACTCGTTCCGACCATCGCCTGCGGAGCAAGTCCGTCGGCTCATGTCACCGAGGACGCTTTCGAGCGCATCGTCAAAGCGATGGTCGACGGGATAGCAGCCGCAGGACCTGTCGACGCGGTCTATCTCGACCTGCACGGCGCCATGGTCACCGAGCATCTCGACGACGGCGAAGGCGAGATCCTGGCGCGCGTGCGCCGCGTCATCGGCAAGGACGTTCCGCTGGTCACCAGTCTCGACCTGCATGCCAACGTTACCCCCGAGATGATGGAGCATGCCGACGCTCTGATCGCCTACCGCACCTATCCGCACGTCGACATGGCAGAGACCGGCCGTGCCTGTGCACGGCACCTGGCCCTGCTGCTGAAGACGAAGCAGCGCTTCGCAAAAGCATTCCGGCAATTGCCGTTCCTGATCCCGATCAGCTGGCAGTGCACCAATGACCAGCCGACCAAAGGCATCTACGAGAAACTCGCCGCGCTGGAAGGGGACGCGGTTCCGACACTGTCTTTCGCGCCCGGCTTCCCGGCCGCGGATTTCCGCGATTGCGGGCCGAGCGTGTTCGCCTATGGCAAGACGCAGGCGGACGCCGACCGCGCAGCCGATGCGATCGTGAAACTGATCGAGAGCCACGAGGACGATTTCGACGGCAAGATCTGGTCGCCCGACGACGGCGTGCGTCACGCCATGGAACTCTCGAGGAACGCCAGCAAGCCAATCATCATCGCCGATACCCAGGACAATCCCGGCGCAGGCGGAGATTCGGACACGACGGGCATGCTGCGAGCGCTGGTGCGCAACAACGCGAGCGCTGCGACGGGCGTCATCTACGATCCGGAGTCGGCGAAAGCTGCGCACGAAGCCGGCGCCGGCGCCGCGGTAACACTCTCGCTCGGCGGCAAGTCCGGCATTCCCGGCGACGAACCCTATACCGAGACCTTCGTCGTCGAGAAGCTCTCCGACGGCCGGTTCATCGCGCCCGGTCCCTATTATGGCGGCCGCGAGATGGAGATGGGCCCCTCGGCGTGCCTGCGCATCGGCGATGTCCGCGTCGTCGTCTCCTCGCACAAGGCGCAGCTCGCCGACCAGGCGATGTACCGCTATGTCGGGATCGAGCCGACCGCGCAGAAGATCCTGGTCAACAAGAGCTCGGTGCATTTCCGCGCCGATTTCGAACCGATCGCGGAGAAGCTGATGATCTGCGCCGCGCCCGGCGCGATGCCGGCGGACACCGCTTCCCTGCCCTGGACGCGCCTGCGCCCGGGCATCCGCATCAAGCCGAACGGCCCTGTTTTCACGCCTCCCTCACGCTAACTGGACAGACCCTATGCCCACGATCGACCGCATCGACGGTTACGCCGACGAACTCACCGCTATCAGGCGCGACCTCCACGCCCATCCCGAAATCGGCTTCGAGGAAGTGCGCACCTCCGGCATCGTCGCCGACAAGCTCAAGAGCTGGGGCATCGAAGTGCATCGAGGTCTCGGCGGCACCGGCGTGATCGGCGTCATCAAGGGCAAGGGTTCGGGCAGCAAGCGCATCGGGCTGCGCGCCGACATGGACGCGCTGCCGATGGAAGAAAACACCAACCTGAAATGGAGCTCGAAAATCCCGGGCCGCTTCCACGGCTGCGGGCATGACGGCCACACCACCATGCTGCTCGGCACCGCACGCTACCTCGCAGAGACCAGAAACTTCGACGGCACCGTGCACCTGATCTTCCAGCCTGCCGAGGAAGGCCTCGGCGGCGCCCGCGCGATGATCAAGGACGGGTTGTTCGAGAAGTTCCCCTGCGACGAACTCTATGGCCTGCACAACGCGCCCGACCTCAACCATGGCGAGATCGCGATCCTGCCCGGCCCGGCGATGGCCGGCGCGGACTTCTTCGATCTGCGCATCACCGGCTATGGCGCGCATGGCGCGATGCCCGAGCGCTCCAAGGATGCCGTGATCATCGCAACGACGCTGGCGCAGGCGATCCAGACCATCGTCAGCCGCAACGTCGACCCGCTGCAGGCCGCCGTCATCTCGATCACCCAGATCCATGCCGGCTCGGCCTACAACGTCATTCCGGGCGATGCGCATCTGTGCGGCACCATCCGGACCTTCTCGAACGAAGTCCGCGCCATGATCAGCGAGCGCATCCGCACGATCTGCGCAGGCATCGCGAGCGCCTATCAGTGCGCGATCGACGTGGACATCCGCGACACGTTCGGGGTGCTGGTCAACCAGGTCGAGCAGTCCAAGGTGGTTGAGGAGGTCGCCCGCACCATCGTCGATCCCGCCAACGTGATCACCCGCACCCAGCCGAAGATGGGCAGCGAGGACTTTGCCGACATGCTGCAGACCATCCCCGGCGCCTATTTCTGGGTCGGCCATGACGGCTCGGTGCCCGTGCACAATCCCGGCTTCGTGCTCGACGACAAGATCCTGCCGATCGGCGCCAGCATGTTCGCCCGCATCGTCGAGACGCGCATGCCGGTGGGCGGCAATGCCTAAGAAGAGCGCCGAAGAGGCGGTCACCTCGCTGCACGATCTCTCCGCCGTCGATCTGATCGCGGGCTATCGCGCCAAGCAATTCTCGCCGAGCGAGGTGCTGGAGGACGTGCTCGCGCACGTCGCTGCGTGGGAACCTCACCTCAAGGCGCTCTATGCATTCGATCCCGACGGCGCGCGCGAGGCCGCAAAGGCCTCGACCGCGCGCTGGAGCGGCGGCGAGCCGTCGGGTGCGCTCGACGGCGTCCCGGTCACGGTGAAGGACAACATCGCGACCAAGGGCGTGCCGGTGCCGCTGGGCGCGGCCAGCGTCAAGCTCGTGCCGGCGGAGAAGGACGCCCCGCCTGCCGCGCGCCTGCGCGAGGCCGGCGCCATCATCTTCGCCAAGACCACCATGCCGGATTACGGCATGCTGTCCTCCGGTCTCTCCAGCTTCCACGCGCTGGCGCGTAACCCCTGGGACCTCTCCAAGAATCCCGGCGGCTCCAGCGCGGGCGCAGGCGCCGCCGCGGCCGCCGGCTATGGCCCGCTCCATCTCGGCACGGACATCGGCGGCTCGGTGCGCCTGCCCGCTGGCTGGTGCGGTCTCGTCGGCCTCAAGCCGAGCTTCGGACGCGTGCCGATCGATCCCAGCTATGTCGGTCGCGTTGCGGGCCCGATGACGCGCACGGTTGATGATTGCGCCCTGATGATGAGCGTGATCGCAAAGCCCGACCGGCGCGACGGCATGAGCCTGCCGGCCGAGCCGCTCAACTGGAAGGGCCTCGAGAAGTCGCCGCGGAAACTGCGCATCGGCCTGATGCTCGATGCCGGATGCGGGTTGCCGCCGGAGAAGCCGGTGCGCGAGGTCGCGGTGAAGGCGGCTGAGGCGTTCGAGTCGGCAGGCAGCGTCGTCACCGAAATCGACGGCATTCTCACGCGGGACATGCTCGACGGGCTCGACAATTTCTGGCGCGCGCGGATGTGGGACGACCTGTCCAAGCTGACCCCGGCAGAGCAGGCCAAGGTGCTGCCCTATATCTTCAAATGGGGCGAGTCCGGAGCCAAGCTCTCGGGCATCGACGTCATCCGCGGCTTCAACCAGACCATGGCGATCCGCGCTGCTGCGGCGAAGCTCTTTTGCGAGCTCGACTATGTGATCTCGCCGACCGCACCGAACGTGAACTATCCGGCGGAATGGGCCTCGCCCACCAACGATCCGATGAAGCCGTTCGAGCACATCGCCTATACCGTGCCGTGGAATATGTCGGAAAACCCTGCAATCTCCGTCAACGGTGGCTTCGACGCCAACGGCTTTCCGATCGGCGTGCAGATCGTCGGCCGCCGCTTCGACGATATCGGCGTGCTCGGCATGGCCAAGGCGTTCGAGGGCCTGCGGGGGCCGCAGCGGGCTTGGCCGAAGCCGCCTGCACACAAGACGCCGTACTAGCGTCACAGCACAACTCGTCATGCGCGGGCTCGACCCGCGCATCCATCGCCCTCAAAAAAGATGGATTGCCGGGTCAAGCCCGGCAATGACAGAATTGACTCAAGGAATGACAAGGAAGGAAACACCATGGCGTATGAGACGATCAAATACGAGGTCGCCGAGCAGATCCTCACCATCACGCTGAACCGGCCCGACAAGCTCAACGCCTTCAACGCACAGATGCAGGCCGAGCTGATCGACGCGTTCGATGCCGCGGACAAGGACGACGATATCCGGGCCATTATCGTCACCGGTGCCGGCCGCGGTTTTTGCGCGGGCGCCGACCTCTCCTCCGGCGCCGACACGTTCGATCGCGATGCGCGACGTGGGCCGGTGAAGCGCCTCCCCGACGGCAAGGTCGATTACAGCGATCCGCAGGTCCGCGACGGCGGCGGCCAGGTGACGCTGCGCATCTTCAAATGCCTGAAGCCGGTGATCGCCGCGGTGAACGGACCAGCGGTCGGCATCGGCGTCACCATGCAGCTTGCGATGGACATCCGCATTGCCTCCGAAGCCGCACGGTTCGGGTTTGTGTTCTCCCAGCGCGGCATCGTGCCCGAGGCGGCCTCGAGCTGGTTCCTGCCTCGGATCGTCGGCATCTCGCAGGCGCTCGAATGGTGCTATTCGGGCCGCGTCTTCCCGGCGCAGGAAGCTCTTGCCGGTCGTCTCGTTAGCAAGGTCGTGGCCCCCGATGATTTGCTGCCGACGGCGCGCGCGCTCGCCAAGGAGTTCGCCGCGAAGACCGCGCCGGTTTCGGTGGCGCTGATCCGGCAGATGATGTGGCGCATGATGGGCGCCGACGATCCGATGGAGGCCCACAAGGTCGACAGCCGCGGCATCTACGCGCGCGGCCGTTCGGACGACGTGAAGGAAGGTGTGGTGTCCTTCCTGGAGAAGCGTCCCGCACAGTTCAAGAACAAGGTGTCGACGGACATGCCGGACTATTTCCCGTGGTGGACGGAGCGGGAGTACAAGTGAGGCGGAGCGTCATCCCGGGGCTCGCGAAGCGAGAACCCGGGATCGCGAGAATCCGGGTTCGATGCTCCGCATCGCCCCGGAATGACGCTGGTAGAAACTAATCCATCACCAGCGCCACACGCCCGATCGCCTTGCGGTCGAGCAGCAGCCGCATGGCCTTTGCATAGTCCGCCAGCGGCAGGCGGTGTGAGACGTTGGGACGCAGCTTGCCCTCCTCCGCCCATTGCAAGAGCGCCTTCAGGCGTATCTCGCCGAGCTCCGGGTTCTTCCGCACGGCTTCGCCGGCGCGCACGCCGAGCACACTAGCACCCTTGATCAGTAACAGATTGGTCCTGGCCGAACCGATGCCGCCGGTGAAACCGATCACCAGCAGCCGCGCGCCCCAGGCGATGCAGCGCATCGAATCCTCAAAGATCTGGCCGCCGACCGGATCGAACACCACGTCCGCCCCGCGACCCTCGGTGATGCGCTTGACCGCATCGCGAAATGGCTCGCGATCGTAGCGGACGAGATGATCCGCACCGCGCGACTTCGCGATCGCCAGCTTCTCGTCGCTGGAGGCCGTTGCGATCACGGTCGCGCCCAGCATCTTGCCGACCTCGACCGCGGCAAGCCCGACGCCGCCGCCGGCGCCGTGCACCAGCAGCACCTCGCCCGGCTCGAGCCGGCCACGATCGATCAGCGCATGATAGGCGGTGCCGTGGCCCGCGAGATAGGTCGCAGCTTCCGCGTAATCGAAGGTCGACGGCATCGGCGTAAGCTGCGCCGGCGAGGCCACGGCCTCGTCGGCGAATGCACCATGGCGCATCTTGACGATCACCTTGTCGCCGACCGCGACGCCCGTTGCCTCCTGCCCGACCTCGGTGACATCGCCTGCAGCTTCCATGCCCGGGGTGAACGGCAACTCCGGCTTGAGCTGATATTCGCCGGCCGCCATCAGCACGTCAGGGAAATTCAATCCGGCCGCCCGGATCGCGACACGCACCTCGCCCGGCTTCAAGGCACGCGACGGAAACTCCTCCAGCCGCAGCGTCTCGGGCGCACCAAGCTCACGGCAAACGACAGCACGTACCATCAGGCCGCGCTCGCCTTGCTGCGCATGAGCGCCTCGCGGATCAACGGCAGCCGATCGTTGCCGAAGTACATGTCGGTCTTGTTCACGAAGATCGTCGGCGAACCGAAGCCGCCGCGCGCCACGACTTCTTCCGTATTGGCCTTGAGCTGGTCCTTGATGCCTTGCTCAGCAATGCCGGCGAAGAATCTTGCCTCGTCGATGCCGACCTTCTTGCAGATCCCGGCGAGCACCGCGTCCTGCGAAATGTCCTTGTCCTCGCCCCAATAGGCTTCGAACACCGCCGTCGCAAACGGCACCGTGTCTTTGCCCAGCCAAATGCAGCCGCGCATCGCCTTCACGCTGTTCACCGGGAATACCGTCGGCGGCATCTTGATCGACAGGCCGGCCGAGCGCGCCCAATCCTGAAGATCCTTCGTCATGTAGCGCGCCTTGAGCGGCACCGGCTTCTCGCGCTGCGCATAGACGCTCGGATTGACCGTGTTGAAGATGCCGCCCACCAGGATCGGCCGCCAGACGATCTCCGCGCCGAGCTCCTTGGCGAGCGGCTGGATGTTGTGAAAGGCGAGATAAGTCCAGGGACTGGAACAGTCGAAGAAGAATTCGATCATGGCGTTTCCTTGTTGCGTTATTGGCACTCTTCTCGTCGTTGCGAGCGCAGCGGAGCAATCCAGAGTGTCGCCCCGAAAGATTCTGGATTGCTTCGTCGCAAGGGCTCCTCGCAATGACGGGCGTGGCGAGCGGTCTACTTCTTTCCCAGCACTTCCTTAGCCCGTTGCCCGAACATGATCTTGCGTGATTCTTCGTCGAACGGCTCTTTCACGAACTTGCCGATCGCGAGCCCCGCCTGCACCTGCGGTCTCGCGCGGACCGCGGCATACCAACGCTTCACGTTTGGATAGTCATCGAGCGTGAAGCCTTGCGCCTTGTGAGTCATGGCCCACGGAAAGCAGGCGATGTCGGCGATGGAATAGTCGCCGGCGACATAGCTACCGGTCTTGCCGAGCTGCCGGTCAAGAACCCCATACAGACGGGCCGACTCGTCGCGATACCGCGTGATCGCGTAAGGGATTTTCTCTGCGGCGTAGAGGGCAAAATGCCCGTGCTGGCCGAGCATCGGTCCCAGCCCCGCCATCTGCCACATCACCCACTGGATGGTGGCAGAACGCCCGCGCAGGTCCGCCGGCAAGAACCGTCCGGTCTTTTCAGCGAGATAGATCAGGATCGCACCGGTCTCAAAGGCCGAAAACGGAGCACCGCCGTCGGCGGGATCGTGATCGACGATCGCCGGGATGCGATTGTTCGGGGAGATCGCGAGGAACTCGGGGCTGAACTGCTCGCCAGCGCGGATGTTGACAGGCTTCACGCTGTAGGGAAGCCCGAGCTCCTCCAACATGATGGAGATTTTCCAGCCGTTCGGCGTCGGTGCGTAATAGAGATCGATCACGGCCCTTTCCATCGGCCTTTCCCGGGCCTTCCCTATCGTCGTCTCCGAATGGAGAGCGACTTTCGTTGTTCTGTACCTAGAGGTTAAGTCATGGCAGGAAGAGGCGCAACACAACCTGCCGGGAGGGCCGCCATGCTGTTTCCAACCACGATCGCCGGCTCCCTGCCGAAGCCGGAATGGCTGGCGGAGCCGAACATGCTGTGGGCGCCCTGGAAGTCCGACGGCGACGAGCTGCTCCGGGCCAAGCGCGATGCGACCTTGATCTGGCTGAAGATCCAGGAAGACGCCGGCATCGACATCGTCACCGAGGGCGAGCAGGCCCGACAGCATTTCGTCCACGGTTTCCTGGAGAGGATCGAGGGCATCGATTTCGCCCACAAGGTCGAGATGGGCATCCGAAACGACCGCTACAAGGCAATGGTGCCGCAGGTGGTCGCTCCGCTCCGGCTCAAGGGACGCGTGCACGCCTTCGAGGCGCGCGTGGCGCGCACGCACACCAGGAACAAGCTGAAATTCACCCTGCCCGGCCCAATGACAATCATCGACACGATTGCCGATCGCTATTATGGCGACCGCGTGAAGATGGCCTTCGCCTTCGCCGAGCTTCTCAACGAGGAGGCCAAGGCATTGCAGGCCGACGGCGTCGATCTCGTGCAGTTCGACGAGCCCGCCTTCAACGTCTACATGGACGAGGTCAACGACTGGGGCATCAAGGCGCTGGAACGCGCCGCGCAGGGCCTGACCTGCGCCACCGCGGTGCACATCTGCTACGGCTACGGCATCAAGGCCAACACCGACTGGAAGGAGACACTCGGCAGCCAATGGCGGCAGTACGAGCAGATCTTCCCGGCGATCGACGCGAGCCCGATCCAGCAGGTCGCGATCGAGTGCCGCAATTCCAAGGTGCCGCTGGACCTGCTGGCGCTGCTCAAGACCAAGATCGTGCAGGCCGGCGTGATCGACGTCGCCAGCGACACGGTGGAGACCGCCGAGGACGTCGTGAAGGTGATCGACGCGGTGTCGCAATTCGTGCCCAAGAGCAACATCATCGCCACCACCAATTGCGGCATGGCGCCGATGCGGCGGGAGATCGCAGAAGCCAAGCTGATGGCGCTCGGCGCCGGCGCCGCGCTGGCACGCGAGAAGCTGGGGTGACGGCGGCGATCCGCAGATCGCCCTGCCAGTTAGTCCAGAGCGGTCGGATGCAGCGCCGGCTGATATCCAGCATTGAGCGCGCGGAGTGTGGAGGGTGGCGTCAGCAGCATCGGGCCCTCCAGCTCGTACTCCACGCGGGCATAGCCGGCCGGCGACCATAGCAGCGGCCGGCCTCTCGTCATCAGAAAGCTCTGCTCACCCTGCTGCACCATCGCGCCATCGGGCAGTTCTGCAAGCTGCACCGGCAGCGCATGCAGGCGCTTGCGACCATGATGCAGCCGCTCCAGGTGCAGCTGCGCGTCCATCGCCTTTGCGCTCACCTTGCTCGCGCCATTGCCCCTCTCCCATGCCGCGCGGAAGCGATTGGCATCGTCACGGCGGCAGAAGAAGCACGGACGGTGTCCCGCGGCAAAGGCGGTGGCCTCGTCGAGGAAGAACAGCTCGGTCCAGCTCCGCCGCGCCATCACCGGGCGCCGCCAGCCGCGGAATTCACACAGGCATGTAATCCACGCCGGCGACGACCAGCGCTTGTTCAGCAGTGTCTTCGTCGCGGGATCATGGATGATACCGCGATTGCCGGTGAACAGGCCGCGATGCGGCGTGGCGATGATCTCGCCGGTGGGCGTGACGCGGTTTTGCAGGGGGCGGGTAGCGAATGGCGAATTGCGAATTGGGGATTCACTACTCACCATTCCCTACTCGCTAGTCACCATTCGCGCTCAGTCAGGCCGCGCCATCGCGCAGCGGCGGGTGGTAGGACAGCGCGGTGTCCCAGGGGAAGAAGATCCAGGTGTCCTGCGAGACTTCGGTGATGAAGGTATCGACCAGCGGGCGCCCCTTCGGTTTGGCGTAGACCGTGGCGAAGTGCGCGTCCGGCAGTATCTCGCGCACCAGTCTGCCGGTCTTGCCGGTGTCGACGAGGTCGTCGACGATCAGAAGCCCCTTGCCGGTGCCCTCGCCGAGCTTCATCACCGCGTCGGAAATGCCCTTGAGGACCTGGAGCTCGCCCTGCTTGTCGTGATCATAGCTGGCGATGCAGACCGTATCGATCACGCGCAGGCCGAGCTCGCGCGCCACGATCGCCGCCGGCACCAGGCCGCCACGGGTGATCGCGATCACCGCATGGAAAGGGCCGACCTCGTTGAGCCGCCACGTCAGCGCGCGGCAATCGCGGTGGAACTGGTCCCACGAGACCGGGAAGGGCCTGCCCGCCCGCTCCTGCGCGCTCGGTTCCGGTGCTTCGCCAGCCATTGTCGTCTCCTGCTGCGTCTGCCGGTGCTAGCGCGAGACGTTCAATCCTGCCAGCATTTCCTTCACAGCAGTCATTGCCGCTGCCAGCCTCTCCGGATCGCGCGAGCGCACCACCAGATTGGTGTTCGGCTTCTGCTCCTCGTCCATGAAGGGGTAGCTGCCGATGATGGTGTCGGGATGGGCGGCGGCAATCGCCCGCAGAGGCCCGCCGATGTCGCCCTCCCGCGCATTGGCGCGGACCGATTCGGAGAGCATCCGCACGCCTGACTTCAGCTTGGGCGCGACGATGTCCATCATCGCCTGCATGATCGAGGGCACGCCGGCCATGACGATGACATTGCCGATCTTGAAGCCGGGAGCGAGAATCGTCGCGCTCTGGATCAGCTCGGCCCCGTCGGGGATGCGGGCCATGCGCAGGCGGGCTTCGTTGAGGTCCTGCTCGCTCCAGCGCTCGCGGAAACGGGCGACGACCTCCGGGTGATGGTCGATCCGGACCCCGAACGCTTTGGCGACCGCGTCGGCGGTGATGTCGTCATGGGTCGGACCGATGCCGCCGGTAGTGAAGACGTAGGTGTAGCGATGCCGCAATGCGTCCAGCGCGGCAATGATGTCTGCCTCGTCATCGGAGACGACCCGGACCTCCTTCAGATCGATGCCGATATTGGTTAGGTATTCGGCGATGAACCCAATGTTCTTGTCCTTGGTCCGGCCCGACAGGATTTCGTCCCCAATGACCAGAATGCCCGCCGTGACGATGTCGCTCATGCCTTAAATCCCTCACCTGTGACGCCGACTTTGCCGAGGTAACGCCTTGAAGTCACGCGGTTTTGCTTCTGAAATAAGCAGTCCTCAGCCATTTTTTCAGGCAAGTCGCTGGCCGTTCCCGGCAAACGTCTCTCCTCCATGCTTATCGCGCTGGCCCGGCCCTTGCTACCTCCTACGGAAGTCATGCACTCTCACGGCATGGCCACAGGCAACGCCCTGGGGGAGAACAGTCGGAATCTATGGCAGCCGCGTTTGACGAAATGAATATTCCCGGCGGGGACCTTCGCCCCGCCTATCAGGAGCTGGCGCGCTGGCTCAAGGAGACGCCTCCCGAGGCGCTCGAATATCGCCGCCAGGAGGCCGAACTCCTGTTCCGCCGAATCGGCATTACCTTCGCGGTCTACGGCGATTCCGAATCGACCGAGCGCCTGATCCCCTTCGACGTGATCCCCCGGATCATGTCCGGCAAGGAATGGGCGCTGCTCGAGAAGGGCCTGAAGCAGCGCGTCCGCGCGCTCAACATGTTCCTGCGCGACATCTATCACGGCCGCGAGATCCTCCGCGCCGAGATCGTGCCCGACGATCTGATCTTTCAGAACCCGGTGTTCCGGCCCGAGATGAACGGCCAGCAGGTGCCGCACGACGTCTACGTGCACATCGCCGGCATCGACATCGTCCGGGTCGACGCCGAAGACTTCATCGTGCTGGAGGACAACGCCCGCACGCCTTCCGGCGTCTCCTACATGCTGGAAAACCGCGAGATCATGATGCGGCTGTTTCCGGATCTGTTCGCCCGCCACAAGGTGGCGCCGGTCGAGCGCTATCCGGACGAATTGCTCGCCGCGCTGCGCTCGGTCGCGCCGCAAGGCGCATCCGGCGAGCCGACCGTCGCCCTGCTTACGCCCGGCGTCTACAACTCCGCCTACTACGAGCACTCTTTCCTCGCCGACAAGCTCGGCATCGAGCTGGTCGAGGGGCGCGATCTCATCGTCAAGAACAACGAAGTATTCATGCGCACGACGGAGGGGCTGAAGCGGGTCGACGTGATCTATCGGCGGGTCGACGACGATTTCCTCGATCCCCTCACCTTCCGTCCCGATTCCGTGCTCGGCGTCCCCGGGCTGATGTCGGCTTACGCGGCCGGCAACATCACGCTCGCCAACGCCGTCGGTACCGGCATCGCCGACGACAAGGCGATCTACTCCTACATGCCCGACATCGTGAAGTTCTATCTCGGCGAGGAGCCGATCCTGAAGAACGTGCCGACCTGGCGCTGCCGCGAGCCGAAGGATCTTGCCTATGTGCTGGACAATTTAAGCGAGCTCGTCGTCAAGGAAGTGCACGGCTCCGGCGGCTACGGCATGCTGATCGGTCCCGCCGCGACCAAAGCGACGATCGAAGCGTTCCGCGACAAGCTCAAGCGCGAGCCTGAAGGCTTCATCGCGCAGCCGACGCTGGCGCTCTCGACCTGCCCGACCTGCACCGAATCCGGCCTCGCGCCGCGCCATGTCGATCTTCGCCCCTTCGTGCTCACCGGCAGCAAGAGCACCACCATCGTCCCCGGCGGGCTCACACGCGTCGCGCTCAAGGAAGGCTCCCTGGTGGTGAACTCGAGCCAGGGCGGCGGCACCAAAGACACCTGGATCCTGGACGAGTAGAGAGATGCTGTCGCGTACCGCCGAAAACCTCTATTGGCTCGCCCGCTACGTCGAACGGGCCGAATATCTGGCGCGCACCATCGATGCGACGCTGCGCGTCACCGCGCTTCCCGCCGCCTATATCGGCAAGACCAACGAATGGGACTCGGCGCTGCTCACCGCCGGCGTCGCCGCCGGCTTCTATCAAGCCTATGAGGAAGCCAACGAGCACAACGTCGTCGAGTATCTCTCGTTCTCGCCGAACAACCCGTCCTCGATCAGGAACTGCATCGAAGCGGCGCGACTGAACTCGCGCTCGGTGCGCACCGCACTCACCAGCGAGATGTGGGACACCATCAACTCGGCCTGGATCGAGCTCCAGGCAGTGTGGAGCAAGGGCACCTCGACCCGCGAGGATCTCGCCAAGTTCCTCCGCTTCGTGCAGGAGACCTCGCTGCGATTCGACGGCTCGGCCTACCGGACCATGCTGCGCAACGATGCCTACTGGTTCTCGCGGATGGGCGTGCACCTGGAGCGCGCCGACAACACCGCCCGCATTCTCGACGTGAAGTATCACGTGCTATTGCCCGAAGAGGAGCACGTCGGCGGCCCGCTCGACTTCTATCAATGGAGCTCGATCCTGCGCTCGGTCTCGGCGCTGACGGCCTATCACTGGGTCTATCGCGAGACTCTGAAGCCGTGGCTGATCGCGGACCTGCTCATCCTCAACGACACGCTGCCGCGCTCGCTGGCGAGCTGCTACGGCAACCTCGTGCGCAACCTCGACCAGATCGGCGTCGCCTATGGCCGCCAGGGCCCCGCCCAGCGCCACGCCCGCGGCATCCGCAACCGGCTGGAACACAGCAACATGAACGACATTTTCCAGCACGGCGTGCATGAATTCATTCAGGAATTCATCACGGACAATTCAAGGCTGGGCGAAATCATCACGAAGCAGTATTTGATCTGACCCAAGCTGTCGTTCCGGGATGGTCCGAAGGAGCAGACCCGAAACCTCGAGCTTCCAGGTTCGATGCCGGCGCATCGCCCCGGAATGACGATGCCAGAACAAAACGGTCCACCATGCGCCTGCGTATCCAGCACACCACGACCTATCGCTACGAGCCGCCGGCGACCAGCGTGATCCAGATCCTGCGCATGACGCCGGGCAGCCACGACGGGCAATACGTCGCGGAATGGCAGATCGACGTCTCCACGGACACCAAGCTCGACACGCACGAGGACGCGTTCGGCAATGTCACCCATGTGCTGTCCTGCGGGCCCGTCGGCGACATCCGGATCACCGCCGAAGGACTGGTCGAGACCCACGACACCGGCGGCGTCCTGCGCGGCACGGACGAGCGTTTCCCGGCCGGCATGTTCCTGCGCTCCACCGACCTCACCTGCGTCAATCCGGCGATGACGGCGGTCGCGCGCCAGCTGCGGAGCGAGGCCGAGAGCGACACGCTCGGCTTCCTGCACACGCTCATGACGCAGATTGCCGATCACATGACATTCGACGAGGACCCGACCAACAGCGGCACGTCCGCCGCGGACGCGTTCGCGCTCAAGCGCGGCGTCTGCCAGGACTACGCGCACATCTTCATTGCTTGCGCTCGCGCCGGCGGCGTGCCGGCGCGCTTCGTCTCCGGGCATTTCTTGCGAGCAGACGACGCGGTGCATCAGGAAGCTGGCCATGCCTGGGCGGAGGCTTACGTGCCCGATCTCGGCTGGGTCGGTTTCGATCCCGCCAACAGCATCTGCGCCACCGATGCCCATGTCCGCGTCGCGATCGGGCTCGACTATCTCGGCGCGGCCCCGGTGCGCGGCACGCGCTATGGCGGCGGCACGGAAACGCTGGCGGTGACCGTGAAGGTCGAGCAGGCCGGCCGCGGCGGCCAGTCGCAATCGCAGTCGCAGCGACAGAGCTAGGCACCGCCGAGCGCCTGCGCCGTGCTACATTGCAGGATCAGATCGGACCTGTGAGGTGGCCCATGGCGACTGTGAAACTGCTTTCGGATGATGAACTCTCGGCCGAGGCGCGCGCCGTTTTCGACGACATCCGCAAGGTGCGGAAATCAGACTTCGTCAACAATTTCTGGCGCGCGCTGGCGCATGATCCGAAGACGCTGCGACGGACCTGGGAAAGCATCAAGGAGGTGATGGCGCCTGGTGCGCTCGATCCCAAGGTCAAGGAGATGCTCTACGTCGCGGTCTCGATCGCGCATGGCTGCAGCTACTGCATCCATTCGCACACCGCCGCAGCACGGGCCAAGGGCATGACCGAGGCCGAATACGGCGAGCTGCTCGCCATCGTCGGCATGGCCGCCGAGACGAACCGGCTGGTCACGGCGCTCGGCGTCCCGGTCGACCAGGCGTTTCTGGTCGATGGCGCGGATTGAGGTCGGCGGTCGCAGCAGCGTACCTTGCCTGTCATTCTGGGGCACGCGTAGCGCGAACCCGCAATCCATTCATCCACCAGTGCCGCAGCCCAATGGATTCCGGGCTCGCGACTTCGTCGCGCCCCGGAATGACAGCTTTCCCCCGCGGGAATCGGGGGTTTCATGGCCCCCTGAAATTGGCTAGTAATTCCGCGCAAACGCGTTCGGGGACTGGAAATGACCTATTGCTGCGGAATCCTGGTTCGGGACGGTCTGGTGATGATCGCCGACACCCGCACCAATGCCGGCCTCGACAATGTCTCGACCTTCCGCAAGCTGCACATCTTCTCCAAGCCGGGCGAGCGCATCATGGCGATCGCCAGTGCCGGCAACCTCGCCATCAGCCAGTCGGTGCTCTCGACCCTGACCGAGGGCCTGGAGGACCCGAACACGGGCGAGGTCGAGACGCTGATGAACGCGCCGACCATGTTCCAGGCCGCTCAGCGCATCGGGCGGGCGATCCGGGCGGTGCATGCGACCGAAGGGCCGGCGCTGAAATCCGAAGACGTCTCCTTCGACGTCTCCTTCCTGTTCGGCGGCCAGATCAAGGGGGCACGCATGCGCCTGTTCATGGTCTACACCGCCGGCAATTTCATCGAGTGTACCACCGACACGCCCTACCTGCAGATCGGCGAGCACAAATACGGCAAGCCGGTGCTCGATCGCGCCATGCACTACGATGTCGAGCTCTACGAGGCGCTGAAGACCGGCCTGATCTCGATGGATTCGACCATGCGGTCGAACCTCGGCGTGGGCCTTCCGATCGACGTGCTGGTGGTGCGCAACGATGCCTGCGAGGCCGATCTCAACCACCGTATCGAGGCGGGCGAGCCTTATTTCCACGATCTGCGCTCGCGCTGGTCGGCAGCCCTGCGCGCGGCGCATCAGAACATTCCGCGCCCGCCTTACAAGAACGACAAAGAACCCAAGACCTGAACAGCTCGAGAAAAGGCAGGAAACGATGAGTGAAGCGAAGAAGATCGCATTGGTGACGGGCGCCGGCACCGGTGTCGGCCGAGCGGCGTCGCTGGCGCTGATGAACACCGGCTTCACCGTGGTGCTCGCCGGCCGCCGGCTCGACATGCTCGAGGAGACCGCGAAGCTCGGCCCCGCGGGAAAAAGCCTTTGCGTCACCGCCGACATGACCAAGCCGGATTCCATCGCCGCGCTGTTCGACAAGGTGAAGGCAACCTATGGCCGCCTCGACCTGCTCTTCAACAATGCCGGCATGGGCGCGCCCGCCGTGAACTTCGAGGATCTCAGCCTCGAGCAATGGCAGGCGGTCGTGAACACCAACCTCACCGGCCCGTTCCTGTGCACCCAGCACGCCTTCCGCATCATGAAGGACCAGACCCCGCGCGGCGGCCGCATCATCAACAACGGCTCGATCTCGGCGCATGCGCCGCGGCCGTTCTCTGCCGCCTATACCTCGACCAAGCACGCCGTCACGGGCCTGACCAAGGCCTCCAATCTCGACGGCCGCATGTATGACATCGCGGTCGGCCAGGTCGACATCGGCAACGCCGCGACGCCAATGACCGATCGCATGGTCAACGGCCCCGGCGTGCTGCAGCCCGACGGTACGACCAAGCACGAGCCGCGCATGGACGCCAAGGCGGTCGGCGACGCCGTGGCCTACATGGCCAGCCTGCCGCTCGATGCCAACGTGCTGACCATGACGGTGATGGCAACCAAGATGCCGTTCGTCGGACGGGGCTGACCCAAAGCGCGAAAACAACCCCATGCACAGTAGGCGTCAAGAGGCGTCTACTGCTTGCCCCGCTGCGGGGTGGCGCGAGCTAAGTCCGCAGATTATCTCAACAATCGTCATTGCGAGCCAACGGGTCCGCGCGAAGCGCGGCCCGATGACAGGCTCCGCGAAGCAATCCGGGCTGCGTCCGCGGTGAGATTTCCGGATTGCTTCTCCGCAAGAGCTCCTCGCAATGACGTGGAGAAGGCGGCGCCACGACGGCATTGCCTTCGGCGTTTGCACGGCCATAATCGTTGAGGGTTTGGGGACATCATGCTGCGGCTGCAATCTGCACTCGGCATCTTCGCGTTGCTGCTGATCGCCTGGGTGCTGAGCGAAAACCGCCGGGCGGTATCGGCTCGGCAGGCCGCGATCGGCCTCGTCGTGACCTTCGTCGCCGCAATCGTGTTGTTGAAGCTGCCGGTCGTGGCGCATGCGTTTGGCGCCATCAACGAGGCGGTCGGCACGATCTCCGCGGCCTCCCGCGCCGGCTCCGCCTTCGTGTTCGGCTATGTCGGCGGCGGCACCCTTCCGTTCGATCTGAAGGTGCCGGGCGCGGATTTCATCCTGGCGTTCCAGGCGCTGCCGATCGTGCTGGTCATGAGCGTGCTGACGACGCTCTTGTTCTATTGGCGCGTCCTTCCGCCGATCGTGCGCGGCATGGCCTGGCTGCTCGAGCGGACGCTGGGCGTCGGCGGCGCGGTGGGACTGTCAACCGCCGCGAACATTTTCCTCGGCATGGTCGAGGCGCCGCTGTTCGTGCGGCCGTATCTGGCACAGATGACCCGCAGCGAATTGTTTCTGGTCATGACCGGCGGCATGGCGGGCATCGCCGGTACCGTTCTGGTGCTCTATGCGACGCTGCTGGCGCCCCTCATCCCCGACGCCGCCGCGCATTTCGTCATCGCCTCGGTGCTGGGCGCGCCGGCCGCGATCCTCGTCAGCCTGATCATGGTGCCCGAGACCTCCGACAAGCGCACCGGCGGCGCTCTGCAGAATCCCGAGATGGACGTGTCCGGCACGATGGATGCGATCGTAAAGGGCACCACCGCCGGCCTCGATTTGCTGCTCAACATTGTCGCCATGCTGCTGGTGCTGGTGGCGCTGGTCTATCTCGTCAACGCCATGCTCGGCCTGCTGCCGCATCTCGGCGGTGCCCCGATCTCGCTGCAGCGCCTGCTCGGCCTCGTCATGGCGCCGGTATGCTGGTTGATGGGACTGCCGTGGGATCAGGCGATTGCCGCAGGCAGCCTGATGGGCACTAAGACCGTGCTCAATGAATTGATCGCCTATGTCGACTTCTCGAAGCTGCCGCCCGAAGCGCTCGACCCGCGCTCGCGCCTGATCATGCTCTATGCGATGTGCGGCTTCGCCAATTTCGCCAGCCTCGGCATCATGATCGGCGGCCTGGGGGTGATGGCGCCGGAACGGCGCGAGGAGATCAACGCACTGGGCTTGAAGTCGATCGTGTCGGGGACGCTGACCACGTGCTTGATGGGCGCGGTGGTGGGAGTGTTGGCGTAGGCTCCCCGCTCGTCATTGCGAGCCAACGGGTCCGCGCAGCGCGCGGCCCGACGACAGGCTCCACGAAGCAATCCGGTGTGCATCCGGGGAAAGACAGGAAGAGCACCTACGCCTTCAACTCCACCGTCTTGAACTCAGCCGGCAGAATCACTTCCAGCAGTTCGACGTCATCCGAGTAATCCAGGATCATGTGCTTGATCTTCGGCGGCTGGGTCCAGGCGCTGCCTTCCTTCATCAAGGTCTCGCCCTGCCCGTCCATATAGGTCTTCACCCAGCCCTTCAGCACGTAGACCATCTGGAACTCGACGTCGTGGAAGTGCAGCTTCGACACCTCGGCAGGATTGCACGGGCCCTGCAGCCGGATCACATGCGCCTGCGCGAGGCCGTGCGTTGCCGCAGCGATGCCGAGATCGCGGTACTTCGCGTAGGCACGCAGGCCGTCGGCCTTGAAGTCCTCCTCGCGGTGATGGCTGATGGCGATGCGCTGCTTCGGCCGCACGGGCTTCTTTGGAGCGACGGTACGCGGCTTCGCCTTCACCGCCTTGCGCGCCGAGGATCGCGCCGCAACATTGGCGCCGCTCCGCTTCTTCAACGCGGTCTTCATTGCGGGTCTCGATGCCTTGTGCTTGGCCATTGTTTGCCTCCCTGATCTGAGCCGCGTCCGCCGGACGGGCACGACCCGAAAGGCAGACTATCCAGTCCGGGGCGAGGCAGCAATCGCCAAGCTTGAGCCAGTCATTCGATTGCTCAGCAGATCGTAGCTTGTCCCAAGCTGTCGTGGCGAGCGGCGCTCGTCTCGTCTTCGCTCGCTCGCTGAACTAGTCTCGCCAGGAGATCTTGGGGGAATGATTCATGGGCAACAGCGTCGGTCAGCGTGCGTTTCAGAATGCCCGGCTTCACAAACGGCAAAAGGGCGTAGTTCTGCCATTGCTCGGGCATGCGCTCGAGTTGCACAAGAAGGGACGCCTCCCCGAGGCCAGAGCTGCCTATCGCGAGCTCCTGCAGATCGCGCCTACCCAATTCATCGCGCTGCACATGCTCGGCGCTCTCGAGTCTGACGCAAAGAACTTTCAGCAGGCTGAAGCCCTGCTGAGCCGGGCGGTTGCCGTGGATCCGCGCTCTGCCGAAGCTCATATGAGCTTGGGCATCGCCCTGAACGGGCTGAAGCGTCACGATGAGGCCCGCGAGAGCTATCGAAAGGCTCTCGCCTTGCGACCCAACTACGCCGCGGCCCTTGCCAATCTCGGCAACGCGAGCGCCGCGCTCGATCTGCACCAGGACGCGGTCGAGAGCTACGACAAGGCGCTTGCAATCGACGGAACTCTTGCCGAAGCCCACAACGGCCGCGGCTCTGCGCTCTGCCGACTGCGCAACTATGACGAAGCTCTCGCAAGCCTCGATCGCGCGCTCGCGATCTAGCCCGACTATGCCGCCGCGCTTGCCAACCGTTCCGTCGTATGGCGCGAGCTGCACCGGCTTGACGAGGCCATGGCGGACTGCGATCGGGCAATCGCCCTCGCCCCCGACGACGCGAATGGGTGGCTCTCGCGGGCCAGTGTCTTGCTCCAAGTCAAGCAAATTGCCCGCGCCTATTCCGATTGCGCGACGGCCCTGGCGCTTGCTTCCGATTCCGCGCAAGCTCACCTGGTGCAGGGCCTATGTCTTGCCGGACTTGGCCGGGTCGATGAAGCGCTCGCAAGTTTCGACCGAGCCCTCGACATCCAGCCTGACCTTCAGAGCGCCATCTCCAGCAAGATCTTCACGCTCGACTTTGCGGCGGACGCGACTGTCGAGCAGCATCAGCAAGCGCGGCAAGTCTGGTGGGAGCGGGTCGGGGCGAAAATCGCATCAGAAGCGGCGGGCCCGTACGACAACAGCTGCGATCCGGATCGCCGTCTGGTGCTCGGCTACGTCTCGTCGGATTTCAACGCGCATTCAGCGGCATTCATTTTCAAGCCGGTCCTGCAACACCATGACCGGGCACGGTTCGAGATCGTGTGCTATTCATGTTCGTCGAGGGTCGACGCCACGACGCGCGAATTCGAAGGAATGGCCGATCGCTGGCGCGACGCCGCGCAATGGACCGACGATCGCCTCGCCGCTCAGATTCGCGCCGATGGCGTCGATATCCTGATCGACCTGTCCGGCCACACCAGAGGCAACCGCCTCGGCGTGTTTGCGCGCAAGCCGGCGCCGATCCAGGTTCATGGATGGGGCCACGGCACCGGCACCGGACTGCCGACGATCGAATATCTCTTCTCGGACCCCGTCGCGATTCCTGTCGCGGTCCGCCATCTGTTTGTGGAGACCGTCATCGATCTGCCGTGCTTCGTGACCCTGGCGCCGCTGCCGGCCGGGATCGCGCGGGCGGGGGCGCCGGCTCTCTCGAACGGCTTCGTCACGTTCGGCGTGTTCACCCGCATCAGCAAGATTTCGGACGAGGCGGTTGACGTCTGGTCCAGGATTCTCGAGCGGGTGCCAGGTTCGCGCCTGCTGATCAAGGATTTTGCGCTGGACGATCGGCTGGTGCGCGACAACCTGCTGGCGCGGTTTGCAGCTTGCCGCCTGCCAGCCGAACGGGTCGAGCTGCTCGGGGCCACTTCGAGGGACGAGCATCTGGCGTCGTTCAATCGCATCGACATCTGCCTCGACACATTCCCGCAGAACGGCGGCGTCAGCACCTGGGAAGCCTTGCAGATGGGCGTGCCGGTGGTGGCGAAGCTCGGCAACAGCCTGCCCGGCCGTGCGGCGGGCTCCATCCTGACCGCGCTTGGCCTGCCGGACTGGGTCGCCGATTGCGATCAGACATATGCCGACATCGCGGCAATCCGCGCATTTGGGATCGGCGACGTTTCGCAGCTGCGCCGCGAATTGCCGGAACGGATCAGAGATGCTGCCGCCGGCGACCCCGTCTCCTACGCGCGCGCGGTGGACGACGCCTACCGCGCGATGTGGAAACGGTACTGCCGCGATTGCGCCTGATCTCTGCTCAATGCAGCCGGAATACGCCGTCCACCGCGCGCAGCTCGGCGGGCTTGATCAGCTTGGAATGCGCCACCGTGACCGAGTGGAGAGGGCCGTCGAGCTTCTCCTGCCAGAATGCCAGGAAATCCTTCAGCGCCGGAAATTTCGGAAACATGTCGTAGTTCTGCCAGACATAGGTCTGGAGCAGCGACGGATGATCCGGCATCCGATAGAGAATTTGTGCCGTCGTCAGTCCGTATCCCAGCATCTGCTTCCGGAAATCGTCGGAAACACCCCCAACGCGCAGTCCCATGCCAAACCTCCTTTGCAGGAGCGCATTCAGGGGGTGGCTTGATCCGTGCCCCGGGAGCCACCCGGAAACGATGCGCTCACAGACGAGAAATGTGACGCAAACTGACAATCCATCTCAAGCCCAAAAGTTTAACAAGCTGTTGAAATTCAATGCGTTAGCAGCAGATGCCGCTCCGTGCTAATACGGCCTCGGCCTCGGTTAACGATGGCTGAGAGATCCTGGCAGTGCGAACTGTCGGCTGCTAATTTTTCTGCTACAAACCCTTGCCCCCGCAAAATTCCTGTCCTATTTGAGCCTCGCTCGTGCTAGCACTCGCGGGCAACGATTGCTAACAATCTCAAAATCCTCAACTCGTGCAAATGCTTAGGAGGACTGCATGAAATTCCGTCCGCTTCACGACCGCGTCGTGGTCAAGCGCATCGACGCAGAAGAGAAGACCGCTGGCGGCATCATCATTCCCGACACTGCCAAGGAAAAGCCCTCCCAGGGCGAAGTCGTCGCCGTCGGCCCGGGTGGCCGCGACGAGTCCGGCAAGCTGATCCCGATCGACCTCAAGGTCGGCGACCGCGTGCTGTTCGGCAAGTGGTCCGGCACCGAGGTCAAGATCGACGGCCAGGACCTGCTGATCATGAAGGAGAGCGACGTGATGGGCGTTCTCGAAGTCAGCGAGTCCAAGAAGAAGGCGGCTTAAGAGCCCTTCTCCTCCCCCCAGTCAAACACCACTCAAGGAAAATTCCAGATGGCAGCCAAAGAAGTCAAATTCTCGGTTGAAGCGCGCGACAAGATGCTGCGCGGCGTCGACGTCCTCGCCAATGCAGTGAAGGTCACGCTCGGTCCGAAGGGCCGCAACGTCGTGCTCGACAAGTCGTTCGGCGCTCCCCGCATCACCAAGGACGGCGTCACCGTCGCCAAGGAGATCGAGCTCGAGGACAAGTTCGAGAACATGGGCGCGCAGATGGTGCGCGAAGTCGCCTCCAAGTCCGCTGACGCGGCCGGCGACGGCACCACCACCGCCACCGTGCTCGCCCAGGCAATCGTGAAGGAAGGCGCCAAGTCCGTCGCCGCCGGCATGAACCCGATGGACCTCAAGCGCGGTATCGACCTCGCGGTCGAAGCCGTCGTTGCGGACCTCCAGAAGAACTCCAAGAAGGTCACCTCGAACGAGGAGATCGCTCAGGTCGGCACCATCTCGGCCAACGGCGACCAGGAGATCGGCAAGTTCCTCTCCGATGCCATGAAGAAGGTCGGCAACGAGGGTGTCATCACCGTCGAGGAAGCCAAGTCGCTCGAGACCGAGCTCGACGTCGTCGAGGGCATGCAGTTCGACCGCGGCTACATCTCGCCCTACTTCGTCACCAACGCCGACAAGATGCGCGTTGAGATGGACGACGCCTACATCCTCATCAACGAGAAGAAGCTCTCCTCGCTGAACGAGCTGCTGCCGCTGCTCGAGGCCGTGGTGCAGACGGGCAAGCCGCTCGTGATCGTCGCCGAGGACGTCGAAGGCGAAGCGCTCGCGACCCTCGTCGTGAACCGGCTGCGCGGCGGCCTCAAGGTCGCGGCCGTCAAGGCTCCGGGCTTCGGCGATCGCCGCAAGGCCATGCTGCAGGACATCGCGATCCTGACCGGCGGCCAGGCGATCTCGGAAGATCTCGGCATCAAGCTCGAGAACGTCACGCTCAACATGCTCGGTCGCGCCAAGAAGGTGATGATCGACAAGGAGAACACCACGATCGTCAACGGCGCCGGCAAGAAGGCCGACATCGAGGCGCGCGTGGCCCAGATCAAGGCGCAGATCGAGGAGACCACCTCGGACTACGACCGTGAGAAGCTCCAGGAGCGTCTTGCCAAGCTCGCGGGCGGCGTCGCGGTGATCCGCGTCGGCGGCGCGACCGAGGTCGAGGTGAAGGAGCGCAAGGATCGCGTTGATGACGCGATGCATGCGACCCGCGCGGCGGTCGAGGAAGGCATCGTCCCGGGCGGCGGCGTCGCCCTGCTCCGTGCCTCCGAGCAGCTCAAGGGCCTGCGCACCAAGAACGACGACCAGAAGACCGGCGTCGAGATCGTGCGCAAGGCGCTGTCGGCTCCGGCTCGCCAGATCGCGATCAACGCCGGTGAAGACGGCTCGGTGATCGTCGGCAAGATCCTGGAGAACAAGACCTACAATTACGGCTTCGACTCCCAGACCGGCGAATATGCCGACCTCGTCAAGAAGGGCATCATCGACCCGACCAAGGTGGTCCGCACCGCGATCCAGAACGCTGCCTCGGTGGCCGCGCTCCTGATCACCACGGAAGCCATGGTCGCCGAGCTGCCCAAGAAGGGCGGCGCCGGTCCGGCGATGCCTCCGGGCGGCGGCATGGGCGGCATGGACTTCTGAGTCCAGCCTTTCAGGCAAACGACGAAATGCGAAACCCCGGCAGCGATGCCGGGGTTTTTGTTTCATGGAACGTCACTCCGGGGCGCGTCCCCTTGGGCGCCAGCCCGGAATGACAGCGCGGCACAATCGACCCCGCCGCCCCGGAATGAGGGGCCGTCACTCCACCTTGCCCAGCCGCTCGAAGCGCGGCTCGCCGTCCTCGTCGAGCGACCAGAAGATCCGCGTGACCTTGCCGACGAGATTGTCCATCGGGACGAATCCGATCCCCGGCATGCGGCTGTCGGTGGAATTGTCACGGTTATCGCCGAGCACGAAGATATGGCCCGCCGGCACCGTGAAGACGCTGGTATTATCCAGGTTGTCGTCGTCGCCGCAGTCCAGAGTCACGTAGGACGCGCCGTTCGGCAGCGTCTCGCGCCAGAGCTTCGCCGTCGCGTCGTCATCCACGCCGCACGTGTCGCCGACCTGTGCCTTCTTCTGCGCGACACGCGTCACGGGACGATCGTTGAGGAAAAGCCGGCCCCGCCGCATCTGGATGCGGTCGCCGGGCAGCCCGACCACGCGCTTGACGAAGTCGGTCGCGGTATCCTTCGAGGAGCGGAATACGACAATGTCCCCATATTCCGGATCGGCGGCGAGGACTCGGCCCGAGATCCAGGATGGCGCAAAGGGGACGGAATAGCGGCCGTAGCCGTAGGCATGCTTCGCGGCGAAGACGTAGTCGCCCACCGTCAGCGCCGGCGCCATCGAGTTCGAGGGGATGTTGAACGGCTGATACAGGAAGTAGCGAAACAGGAACGGCGGCGACCATAGCACCGGGATCAGCAGGATCAGGATGACGATCGCCCTCCATTCCCGGGATTGTGCCGCTCGCCGCGCGGGCGGCCGGATCGTGTCCTGACACGTAGTCATGCAACTGCCCTGGTCAAAATCATGTCATCGCGAGATTGGCAACTCCTGCGCGCATGCGCAATCTCCTGCGAATTCCGAAATTTGTCGCACGTCGAGCAGGCTGCGTTCAACGCGGGGCCGTGAACGTCGCCGGGCTGTCAGCCCTGGGAAATATCCCTGAAGCACTGCCGCACCCATTCGATGGTGAGCCGCGCCGCCGGATCGCGCTTGAGGTGGTTCTGCACCAGGAGCCAGACGTCCCGGCGCCTCGGCAGCAACGTGGCGCGCAGGCTGCGGTCGGCGAGCAGCAGGCCGCAGCTGTACTCGGGCAGCACGCCGATGGCCAGATGCGACTGGATCATGGTGCGGATGATGCGGACATTGTCGGTGATGCAACGGGCGTTCTTCAGTCGTTTCGACCGTAAGAATTGCTGCTCCGGGATCGCGTCGAGTTCGTCGGGATAGACGCACGCAACCGGCTCGATCCCGCTGCGGTCCGCGGGCTCGAGGAAATACAGCCTGACCTCGCCAAGCTTGGAGATGGTGAAGTCGCCCTTCTCCGGCTTGCGCAGGCGAATGGCGAGATCGGCCTGCCAGCGCGAGAATTTGACATTGCCGCTGGCGGTGAGGAATTGCAGCGTCAACCCTGGATGGTCGCGCAGGAAGTCGCTCGCATGCGGCGCCAACAGCTCTTCGGCAATGGCATTGGTCGAGGCGATGCGGAGCCGGCCGACCGGACCGGGCTGGCTCTCCTTGATCCGGTCGATCGCCGCGGCATGCGCCGCCATCGCGCCGACATGCTCGAGCACCGCCTCGCAATGGCGCGTCGGCCGGCGCAAGCCATCCACGGCTTCGAACAACGGCACGCCGAGATCCCGCTGGATGCGCGCCAGCCGGCGGCCGACAGTGGTCTCGTCGATGCGCAGCCGCGCGCTGGCGCCGGCATAGGTGCCCTCGTCCCTGACCGCGGCGATGATGCGCAGATCGTCCCAGTTCATTCCAGGAGCCTAGCAGGAGACAGCGGCATCCTGCAAATTCGCAGCCATATGCCGCAATATTCCTGCACATCGGCAGGCGCCGGCTGCGCTAGTGTCGCGTCATCCGACATCCACAGGAAAGCCTGCCAGCATGACCGCTCCCAAGACCCTGCTCGAACTCGCCGGCGCCGATCTCAATCCGCCGAAACTCCACGAGGCCTGCCTCGTGCTGGTCGACATTCAGAACGAATATTGCGCCGGTCCGCTGGCTTTGCCCGATGCGCAGCCCGCGATCGCCGCGGCTGCGCGCCTGCTGGCGCGGGCACGGGAGAGCGGAGCCGCGATCTTCCACATCGCGCACAAGGGCCGCGCCGGCGGCCTGTTCGACCGCGAGACCGCACGCGGCGCAATCGTTGACCGGCTGGCGCCCCTCGCAAGCGAGCCCGTGATCGAGAAGGCGCTGCCGAACGCCTTCGCCGGCACCGACCTGCAGACACGGCTTGCCGCGACCGGACTCAAGAACGTCGTGCTGGCCGGATTCATGACGCATATGTGCGTCTCTTCGACCGCCCGCGCCGCGCTCGACCTAGGCCTGCGCACGACGATCGCAGCCGACGCCTGCGCCACGCGCGACCTGCCAGACGGCCGAGGCGGAACGCTGGACGCCCGGACGATCCACCAGGTCGCGCTCGCCGAGCTGTCGGATCGCTTCGCGATCATCGCGCAAGTCGACGCGCTGACTTGATGGCGCGTGAGACGCTGCAGCTTTATTTCTCCGACGGCCTGCCCGCTATCGAGCCGCATCGCGCTGAGGGAGGCCGATATGGAGGCGCAGCATCAGCGCGCCCGCTGCCGCAAGGCGATGGCGGCGTGAATGCCTCACTCCACCCGCTCGAGCACCGCGAGCTTGCGGATGCCCTTGTTGCGGTAGGCGTCGAGGAATGCGTAATAGTCCTTGAACGACACGCAGCCGTTGGAATCTCCGTTCGGCCCCAGCATGTAGGTGTGGGCGAGCAAACCGTCGCGGCCGTAGATCGCGCTCTCGCCGCCGATCGGCGTCAGTCGCAACGCCGGCACGCCGTGGAACAATGCCTCGCGCGGTTTCAGAGTGTAGATGTGCGGCGGCGTCACGCCGCGCATGCGCAGGCGGCGGGAGCCCGGATCGTCGCGGTTGGCGCCGAGGCCGGAATGAGCCTCGAGCCTGGTGCCGTCGGGCAGATACACCATCTTGGCCGTGATGTCGTAAACGGCGGTGTCGCGCTCGTAGGGCGGAGCGCCGCCGAGCATCGGGTTCTGCTCCTTCGGCGCGATGGACGCAGTAATGCTGGCGTCGGCGGAGGCATAGGCGAGCAGCCCGCCGGACGGCTCGCGCTTGCCCCAGAGCTTCTCCACCATCGACTGGCGCGGAGCGGTGATCGACATCACCGCGGCCTTGGCCCGGTCGGCGAAGGATTTTGGTTTGGCTTCGGGCGCCGGCACGATCTGGGCCGGGTCGGCCGAGGCAAGCTGCAGCTGGGCCTCCGGCGCGCGCTTGGCCCTGTCTGCAGCCTTGTCAGCTCCCTTGGCTGCCGGCTTCAGTGCGTCCGCAACCTTCGCGATCACGCTCTGCTTCGGGGCATCTTTGGCCGCGGCAACCTGGGTCGCGGGGGCGGCGCTCGCCGCATTCGATGGCACGCCTTGGGTCGCAGCGGCGGCGAAGCGCTCGTTGAACATCTCGCGCGAGATCGGCGTCGCGACCTGCAAACGGTCGGGCAACAACGCAAAGGCGTCCTTGATGGCCTCGCCGGCGTCGCGCAGCACGACCTTGGGCGCGCGCCTGACCACCGGCTCGTCGTAG
Organism: Bradyrhizobium sp. in8p8; assembly: GCF_000426845.1. Classification (GTDB taxonomy): domain Bacteria; phylum Pseudomonadota; class Alphaproteobacteria; order Rhizobiales; family Xanthobacteraceae; genus Bradyrhizobium; species Bradyrhizobium japonicum_C. The sequence continues at coordinate 131,704 of NZ_AUGD01000009.1, forward strand.
CCGATGCTGCCGACGGTCGGATAGACGCTCGCGCCGAGAATGTTGCTGTAGATGGTCCAGCCGGCGCCCATCACGACGCAGCCGATCGCCGCGGCGCCAAGCCAACTCGTCGTGGTCATCTTCCGGGAAGGCTTCCGAAGAGAATTCTTGGACTTCCGTGCCGCGTTACTTTGCGCAGCGATACTCGTACTCATTCGCCTTGCGTCCAGGACGGTGTCACTCAGTCCCCCCTCGAAGTGCCGCTGGTCACGATCCGGGAACAGCATCTCGCAGAGGGTCGGAGCGTCATTAAGGCGACTTTTAGTTAAATGCGGATTAAGTTCGGGCGGATGTGAGGCAACTCGTTAATGCTGTCCCATTCTGAGAAAAATCCCGCAGAATTACGGACTTAGTCGCATCTGTTAACCATGTTTCTCGACCGGTTTGCGTCGCCTCTCCGACGCTTGCGGCCGCACTCATGACGCATTCGACAACGTCATTTTCGTGATCGTCGAACCGGCCTCGACCCTAGTTCGGTAGCGTTGCGCGAAGCTGGTGGCTCCACGTCGGCCGGCCTTACGGCTGCCGCCGATCGCGGCCCATGCGCATCACGCGCCGCACGGCTTCCGGCAAGCCGGCGCGTGACCGAAAGTTGATCGCATCGGTTCTGGACACCGCCGTCACAAGAAAATAGCTGCTGCCTCGGCACTTTCGGCGGCCTCTTCGTGTGATACGATGCAGTATCATCCCACCTTTGAGCTGTTCCGAACACGCAAACGGAGGCCGGCATGAAAGGGATCGCGCGCGCAGGTCTTGTCGCCCTGGCGGGTTCGTTCTTGCTGATTGGATCTGCGACTGCCCAGCCCGCAGCCAATGCGGGCTGCACGGCAACGCTCTCCCTTGCCGGAACGCAGACCTGGCGCTGTGACAACGGCATCACCATCGTTGCGGAAAACGGCGCCAGGTTTGAACTTAAGGACGCCAACCGCGACGGACGTATAGACGCCGTCGAATTGAGCAGCAAAGCCCTGCTGGTCGACGTACCCAGGAAGCCACGCGGCACTCCCTTCAAGGTGCTGACGCCACAGGCGATTGCCGCCGTGCGCGGCACGAGATGGGCGGTCGACGTGGCCGACATCAAGACCGCCGTGTTCGTCGCCGACGGCCGGGTCGGGGTGACCCGCAGGACTGGCGGACGCGGCGTCGTGCTTGGACCCGGCGAAGGCGTCGACGTCGAGGCAACCGGCCCGCTGACGGTCAAGACATGGGGCCAGCCGCGCGTCGACGCGCTCATGGCAAGGCTCGGACAATAAGGCTGGGTCGAGACGGCCTCGGCCCTCGATATTTGAACAACAGTAGATTGCAAGACGACCGCATGCGCAGGCGACGCGTTCAGATCCTGGTGGCACTCGTCCTCACCGCGCTGTGGGGCGCGGGCATCTATGCCGCTCATGCCAACGGCCGCCTGCGCTTTCTCGACCGGCTCGAGGCGACGTTGACGGATTGGCGGACTCAGGTCCGCGGCGTGCAGCGTCCGCCCGACCTCGTCACCATCGTCGCCATCGACGACACCGTCGTGAAGCGCGGCGGCAGCTATCCGCTGCCGCGTGCCGACCTTGCCCGCGTCGTCGACACCATCGTGCAGTTCAAGCCGAAGGTGATTGGAATCGATCTCCTGCTCGTCGACCGCAGCGCTGCGATCGGCGATGCCACGCTGGCCAACACGCTCGCCACCGGCCCCATGGTGCTCGCCGCCGCGGCGATCTTTCCCTCCGCCAGCGAAACAGTGGCGCCCGACAGCGAAGGGCCCCTTGCCGTTCTGCCGCAGGCCGAACGCTTCCTGCAGCCCCTGCCCGCCTTCGCCGATCACGCCGAGGTCGGCATCGTCAACGTCGCGACGGGACAATCGGGGTCGCCGCTGTCAGTGCCGATGCTGTTCCGGACCCGCGACAAGGTCGAGTTGTCGTTTCCATTGCGCGTTGCCGCCCGTGCTCTCGACGAACCGTTGACCGTCGCGCCGGACCATCTGCGAATCGGTGAGCGCGTGGTGCCGACCGACAGCGATTTCGCGCTGCCGATCACTTATTACGGCCCGCGCCGCACGATCCGCACGGTCAGTGCACAAAGCATCTTCGACGGCACGCTCGACCGCGCAGCGATCGAGAACCGGATCGTCGTGATCGGCGCCTCGGTGGCGGGCGGCGGCGACTTCTATCCGACGCCGTTCGATTCATTGATGCCCGGCGTCGAGGTGGTCTCGACCGCAATCACGCAACTCGTCGCTGGCGACGGCATCGTGCGCGACCGCAGGGTCCGCATCGTCGACGCGCTCACTGCGATTCTGCTGCCGGTGCTATTGGTGGGCCTGCTCGCCTGGCGACGCAGTGCGCTCGGGATCATGGCGGCGGCGGCGATCATGATGGCCTGGGCCGGGCTCAACCTGTTTACGTTCACGCACGGCGTCTGGCTGAACGCCGCAACCACGCTGGCCGCAGCGGTCCCGCCGGTTCTCGTTTTTGCCGGCGTGCAGCTGTGGGCGGGAAGCCGCCGCACGCAATATCTTGCTGCCAAGAGCAGGTCGCTTGCGCAATTCCAAGCTCCGGCGGTGCAGGAGTGGCTGGCGCGAGATCCGGACTTTCTGTCGAAGCCCGTCCGGCAGGACGCAGCGGTAGTCTTCCTCGATCTCTCCGGGTTCACCGGCCTGAGCGAGCGGAGTGATCCGGACGAGCTCAGGAATCTTCTGAAGGCGTTTCACGCCTTGATCGACAGGACCGCGGCCGATTGCGGCGGCATGATCACCGGATTTCTCGGTGACGGCGCCATGATCCTGTTCGGGCTGCCGCGCCCGATGCCCGACGACGCGGCGCGCGCGCTGAAATGCGCGATCGATCTGCATCGCGGCGTCGAACGCTGGATCGCCTCGCTGCCACCGCCGATCGCGGGGCAGCTCGGCTTCAAAATCGGCGCGCATTACGGAGAGATCGTCGCCTCCCGGCTCGGCGAGAGCCATCAGCACCTGACGGCAACAGGCGACACCGTCAATGTCGCGAGCCGGCTGATGGAGGTAGCCGCCCAGAACGATGCGCGCCTCGCGCTGAGCGATACGCTGCTGGATGCCGCCGACTTCGAGGGAACCCCCGACGGGATCCTGTCGGGCCCCCTGCTCGCCCGCATCCGCGGCCGCTCAGCCGTCGTGACCGTGTGGTTCTGGCGGGATCCGGACGGGCCGGGTCAGGTTGCGACCACGGCCGAGACAATCGTCTGAGGTCTGCTACCGCGCTTCCGGCGGGGGCGAGCGGTCCAGCACGTCGCCCTTGGCGCCCTCGAGCAGATCGATACCGTAGGTCTCGACCACGAGCGGCCCGCGCTTGCGCTGCAATTGCGCGATCCGCGTGACCTGCGCAAAGAGATCATTCAAGGCGGGATGCCCGTCCGGGCGCAGTTCGTCGACATAGAGCAGCTTGCCGGCCAGCAGGCTGGGGTCGGGCTCGGGCATGTTGACCCAGCGGATGCGCTGGGTCTGCTGCGCGACGCACGTGCCGGGCGGGAGATAGAACGCGAGCCAGCCTGTAGTGCCGTAGTCCTGCGCGAGCACGCAGGTCGCACCGCTGCGCACGCGCACTGCTTCGATCTCTGCGGCGAGTTCGCGCCAGCCGACACCGACGCTGCGCACCGTGGCATCGCGGCGATAGCCCGACAGCCAGCCTGTATTGGCCTGAACGATCAACGCTGCAAACATCACGATGCCCACGGGTGCAGCCCAGCGCCGGCAGAAGGCGACGAGACGCCGCTGGCGCGGCTTCCATTGCGCGAGATTGGCTGCGGCCGCCGCCGCGATGACGAAGGGCGGATAGACGGGTGCGAACCAATTGGCCTCGACGCGGGCATGCAGCGAATGCCAGACGAAATAGGCGACGATGGTCCAGAACATCGTCCCGATCAGCACGCGCGAGGCCAGCGCGCCGGTGCGCTGCCACGTCAGCGCGTGCAGGCCCATGGCGCCGAGAATGAAAGCCAGCGGCGTTGCGAACGCGATCTGGGTCGGGATCAACTCGGCAATGAATACGGGGCGGAAGTCCTCGATCCTGGCGCGGCCGAGCTGCTTTGCGAATGAAACCCATTGATGGTCCGCGTTCCAGAGCAGCACCGGCGAAAACAGCGCCAGGGCAGCGAGGCCGCCGAGATAAGGCCACGGCGAAAGGAACCAGCGCCTGAGCTTCGGTACGACCGCGAGCCAGATCAGGATCGCCGGCCCAAAGAACATCGCCGTGTATTTCGACAGCAGCGCCGCGCCGACGGCCGCGCCGACGGCAAGCCACCAGGCACCCCGGCCGGTCTCCAGCACCTTCGCGAGGAAGAACAGCACGTAGCTGGAAGCGACCAGCAGCGGCGCATCGGGCGTGACGATCAGCGTTCCGACCGAGGCCAGCAGCGTCACATTGAGCAGGATGGCGCTGGTCGCAGCCACGCGCACGCCGCCGAACAGGATTGCTGCGGAGCGATAGACCGCATAGCTCATCGGCAGCGCGAGGAGGATCGAGACGAGGCGAACGCCGAGCTCGGTATCGCCCGCGATCATGGTGCCGGCGCGGATCACATAGGCGACCATCGGCGGATGGTCGTAATAACCGCCCGCCAGATGCTTCGACCACATCCAGTAATAGGCTTCGTCGAAGGTGATGGGCGTGAACGCAGCCGCAACCAGCCGCAACCCGACGAGGGCAAGAATCAGCAGCGCGGTGTTGCGGACGATCCGCGCGTCAGCCTCGCCCATCACGCGCTATTTCTTGCGCCAGACGAACAGTCCGGACATCGCGTAGTTCCACACCACGCCCATCAGCGCGCCGGCCATGCCGGCCAGCCACCAGATCGGCTCCTGGTCGTACACCGAGAAGGCGACGCCGACATTGGCGAGCAGGCCGACGCTGCACACGATGTAGAAGGCGATGAGGCCGCGCAGCAGCGCAAAACCCTTCAGGCGCTGGTCGCGGTAGGTGAGGAAGTTGTTGAGGATGAAGTTGCTGGTCATGGCGACGATGGCGCCGGCGGCTTGCGCCTCCGCGAACGGCGCGTTGAACAGGCGGAGCGCGATGAACAGCGTGGTCAGGTGAACCACGAGGCCGATACCGCCCACCATCGCGAACAGGATGAAGCGCAGCGAGACGATGTCGTTGGTCAGCTTGGCGAGAACGAGACCGAGGAAATCGAGCGCGACCATGGAATCGAGCTTGCTCTCGCCATGCTGGCGGGCGCCGAACGTATAGGGAATCTCGACCGTGCGCAGGGTGCCGTGTGCGGTCGCGACGACATCGAGCAGGATCTTGAAGCCGTGCACCGACAGCTTGGGTGCGATCTGCTCGAAGCGATCGCGGCGCATCATGAAGAAACCGCTCATGGGATCGGCTATCTCGACCCGCAGCATCTTTCTTGCGAACTCGGTCGCAAGCGCGCTGGCGCCGGCGCGCTGCTTGTTGAAGCCCTCGCTCTTGTAGCCCTCGATGTAGCGGCTGCCGACCACGAGGTCGGCCTGATCGCTTGCAAGCAGCAACAGCATCTTCGGCAGCTGCGTCTCGTCGTGCTGGAGGTCGGCATCGATGACGGCCACGTAAGGAGCGCTCGAGGCGAGGATGCCCTCGATGCAGGCCCCGGACAGGCCGCGGCGGCCGATGCGGCGGACACAGCGCACGCGGCTGTCGCGCTGCGACAGCGCGCGCACCACGTCCCAGGTGCCGTCGGGCGAATTGTCGTCGACGAACACGACTTCCCAGGCAATGTTGGCGAGCGTCGCCTCCAGTCGCCGATACAGCACCGTGACGTTGTCGCGCTCGTTGAAGGTCGGGACGATGACCGACAGTTCCGGGCCCTCTTGAGCCTGCGGCGGGATGTCGGCGCCGGGTCTGATCGCTTCGTTCATGACGGCAGCGTATATCCGCCGCGTCCTGCGCTGCCAAGCCGGGGGCTCTGGAGAACGGCCGAAATGGGGGGCTAAAATGCCAACGACCCCGGAACGGCGGGCCGCGCGTACATCCGGCGCAAGCCCAAGCTATTCCAAGGTCGTTCCAGCGCCGGAGTTTTTGCTCAACGTCGCCGTTACAGACCAGATGGGGACGGAAAAGGCGCTTCGCAAGAGGGCGGAAATGCCATTTTTCGCGCCCTATTGGTTAGGCACTTCCCGGATGATCGGCCCGCGCGGCGCGGGCACAGCGGGGGCCGCCGGTTCGGCCGCGGGGGCCGGCTCGACCTTCGCCGGCTTGGGCGGCTTGCCGTACTGGCCAATCGGCCCGAACACGACGGCAACCGCAAGCACGATCACCGCGACGATCGCGCCCAGAATGCCCCCCAGCGACTCAGACGACATGCAAGTCCACCCCTACTCCAGATGCGGCGAGTAGTACCACGGATGCGCGCGCGGCCGGAAGGCCCGGGCGAATGGCGAATAGCGAATGAGGCAACCGGGGCCTCAGCCCTCCTCGCTCCTCGCCATCCGCCACTTCCTATTTCGCTGGTGCCCGATGCTTTACATAGGCCGTCACGATGTCCTTCTGCGCTGCCTCGACCGCCCTGTTCGCGGTGGCGAGATGGGCGCCGGCATCGATGCTCGGATATTGCGTGGTGAGATAGTCGAGCAGCGTCACCCGGTAATATTGCCGCTCCGAGGGACAGGCGCCCGCAACCGAGCGGCCGAAATCCCGCTCCGACAGGCCCTGGTTGGATTCGCGCGAATATTCCCGCGCCAGACAATGCCAGTAGTCGTCGCGGCTCTGCTGGGCGAGCTTCTGCATACTCTTGGCATCGTCGTCATCCGCCAAGGCGGAACGGGTCATGGCAGCAGATGTCATCATGACGAGCGCGGCTCCCACCAACAGCATCCGCATGTTGTTCTCCTTCTTTCGCGGGCCCTTGCGAGCTTAGACGGGAGCGGCCAACTGGCCAATCACATCTGGTTTGATTAGGATGAGATCCCTCCCCGTCGATGCGAGATCCTCCCGTGGCCAATGCAAAAACCGCGTCAAAAAAATCCGGCAACATCTTCATCGGTATCGGCGGGTGGACCTTCGAGCCCTGGCGCGGCGTATTCTATCCGGAGAAGCTCGCGCAGGCGAAGGAGCTGTCCTACGCCGCCTCGAAGCTGACGTCGATCGAGATCAACGGCACCTATTATGGCTCGCAGAAGCCGGAGAGCTTTCGCAAATGGGCCAGCGAAGTCCCTGATGGCTTCGTGTTCTCGGTGAAGGGCCCGCGCTTCGCCACCAACCGCCGCGTGCTGGCCGAGGCCGGCGATTCCATCAAGCGGTTCTACGATTCCGGCGTGCTGGAGCTCGGAGATCATCTCGGGCCCGTGCTGTGGCAGTTCGCGCCGACCAAGAAGTTCGACGCCGGCGATTTCGGCAAGTTCCTGGAGCTCTTGCCGCGCAAGCTCGACGGACGCGCCCTGCGCCATGTCGTGGAAGTGCGCCACGACAGTTTCTGCACACCTGATTTCGTTGCGCTGATCCGCGAGTTCGAGACTCCAGTGGTGTTCGCTGAGCACGGCAAATACCCGGCGATCGCCGACGTTGCCGGCGATTTCGTCTACGCAAGGCTCCAGAAGGGCAGCGACGAGATCAAGACCTGCTACCCGCCGAAGCAGCTGGACGCCTGGGCTGAGCGCCTTCAGGCCTGGGCGTCAGGCGGTGAACCGGACGACCTGCCGAAAGTTGACAAGGCCAGGCCGAAAAAGGAGCCGCGCGACGTGTTCGCCTACGTCATCCACGAGGGAAAGGTGCGCGCGCCCCACGGGGCCATGGAGCTGATCGCACGCGTGAGCTGAGGTATTCCATGGCAAAGGCAAAGAAGCTGTTCACGATCGGCTATGAGCAGACGCCGCCGAAGGCGGTGCTGGACGAGCTGGAACATGCCGGCGTCAAGCTCGTGGTCGACGTGCGCGCGGTGACGTCGTCGCGCCGGCCGGGTTTTTCGAAGAAGCAGCTTTCGGCAGGTCTCGATGAGCGCGGCATCGCCTACGTCCATCTCGCCGCGCTCGGCACGCCAAAAGATGGGCGCCTCGCAGCACGCAGCGGTCACTACGACGTGCTGGAGAAGATCTATTCAAAGCACCTGAAAACGCCGCAGGCACGGGAAGAGATGGACGAGCTCTCGGCCCTGGTGAAGAAGGCCGGCCCTGTGTGCCTGCTCTGCTACGAGCGCGACCACACCCATTGTCACCGCCAGATGATCGCGGAGATGATCGAGGAGCGCGATGGGGTGACGGTGAAGAATCTGGTGGGGCGGCAGCTGTAGCCACACTCCGTAATTCCAGCGCGCCTGTTGGCGCGAGCTGCGGTGCGCAATTGCGCACCTGAGAATCCGTCGCGCGGCAGGGTTGGTGGACAAATGGATTCCGGGATCGCGCCCCGGAATGACGGATGGATTGATCTACCCTTCCCCCGCCAGCTTGAACGTCCCCTCCATCATCTGCACGCAGCTGCCGCCGACATGAGCGGAGACGATCTTGCCGTCCTGCTTGCGCACGCGGGTGAGGAGGATGCTCGGACGGCCCATGTCAAAGCCCTGGCCGATCGTAAGCTTGAATTCGCCGTCGCGCGTCGAATCGAGATCGGCGAACAGCGCGGCGGCTGCGACCGTCGCGCTGCCGGTGGCGGGGTCTTCGATCAGGCCGCTTGCGCCGGGAAAGAACATCCGCGCCTGCCGCTCGCAGGGCGCCTCCGCTGCCGGTACATCGCGCGTGTAGAAGTAGACCGAGAATGCGCCGTCTCTCGGCAAAATCCGGCCAAACGCTGCGGCATCGGGCTTGGCCCTGCGCACGGCTTCGCGCGATCGCACCTCCGCGACCACGAACGGCGTTCCGACGCCGACGACCTGCGGCGCATGATGATCGGTTTTGATGTCATCCGCCGTCAGGGAAATGCAGCCGGCGACGTCGGCTGCAGACAGCTGCGCGAGCCTTGCCAGCGGCTGCGGCGCGGTAAGCTCGGTGCTGATGACCCTGCCCTGCTCCCGCACGATGTCGACCGGGACCACACCGGCCCTCTCCTCGAACAGCAGGCGCGGCTTCGGCTCCCTGGCGATCGTCGCCAGCACGAAGGCGGTGCCGACATTGGGATGGCCCGCGAAGGGCAGCTCGCGGACCGGGGTGAAGATGCGCACCTCGGCATCATTGGCCCTGTCGCGCGGCGGCAGTACGAAGGTGGTCTCGGAATAGTTGAATTCGGTGGCGATCGCCTGCATCTGCCCGGTCGTGAGCCCGCCAGCATCGAGCACAACGGCGAGCTGGTTGCCGCCGAAGGCGCGGTCGGTGAACACGTCGACGGTGACGTAGCGGCGCAGCATATTCTCTTCCTCATGCAAGTCGCGGCCGCAACCGGCCGCACGGGCGACAGTCTACAAGCCGGCGACGTCGGCCGTCATGCCCCAAAATTCGGAGCAATCGGAGCAATCGGAGCAACCGCGCAAGGGAGAGTGAGACGCCGTCAACCGGCGATATCCAAAGCGAGCTATCCCAGCTGAAACACGGCCACCGGCCGCTCATAGCCGCGCACCTCGACTTCGCCGAGCGCGACGGCATCGCTGCCATCATCGCCCAGCGCCTCACGCACGGAGGCGGAGATCAGGAGCTGCGAACCGAACTCCTTGTTCAGCGCCTCCAGGCGCGAGGCGAAGTTCACGGTGTCGCCGATGACGGTGTATTCCTTGCGCCGGGGGGAGCCGATGTTGCCCGCGACGACTTCGCCGAAATGGATGCCGATGCCGATGCGCAGCCGCCAGCTGCTCTGGGCGTTGATGCGATCCATCGCGGTCAGCATCTCGCGGCCCGCGGCGACCGCGCGCTGCGCGGCGTCGGACGCTTCCAGCGGCGCGCCGAACAGCGCGAGGAAGCCGTCACCGAGAAACTTGTTCACGATGCCGCCGTGGCGATCGAGAATGTCGACCAGTACGGCGAAGGCGCCGTCGAGCCGGTCGACCACCTCCTGCGGCGTGCGGGACCGCGCGCCGGCAGTGAAGCCGCGAAAATCCACGAACATCACAGCGACGCGGCGGAGATCACCGGTTGCGCTCGTTCCCGCCGCCATCAGCCGCTCCACCACCTGCGGGGAGACGTGCTGGCCAAACAGATTGGTCACACGGTCCCGGGCGGTCGCCGCAGCGATGCTGGCGGCGAATTGCCGCCGGAGCTGCGCGCCGACGGCGCCGGCCAGCACGCCGCAGATCAGGATGATAGTGCTGCGCACGGCGTGGAAGTAGACGAGCGGTTCGCCGGCCTCGCTCTCCGCGTTGTAATACAGGCCGATGGCCAGAAGTCCGGCTCCGGCCACGAATCCGGTGAACGTGGACAGCCAGAAATCGAGCCGCAGCGTCGAGAGGATGACGAATATGAAATACATCAGCGGCACGGCAAAGCCGAGCGCCTGGGCCACGCCTATGGTCCGGATTTGCAGGATGAGGATTACCGTCGGCAGCGACGTCTCGATCAGCGTACCGATATAGCGCCGGACTACCGGCAGATCGCGATCGAGCCGCAGGTTCTTCCTGATCTGCGTGTGGACCCAGACCTCGAACAGAATGAAGCCGACGAGAAGGCCATAGACCTGGACGAGTCCTTCCGTCCCGCGCCAGACGCGGTTCACCACAGCAGGGTCGATCAGATAGATCGCGGTCAGGAATAGCATCATGACGCAACCCGTGAGGATTAGTGCCCTTACCCGCAGCAGCTCGGTACGCAGCACCTCCCGCGTCAGCTCGCGTTCGAAATCTGCCGACAAGGCGGCATGCTGTCGTGCCTTCCTGCTTGCAAACCTGACCATCACCCCCCCCGTCACTCCGGGGCGCCGCGAAGTCGCGTCTCCGGAATCTCGCAATTCCCAGATGCGCAATGGCGCACACAGCGCACGCGAGGCGTGCTCCGGAATGGCTATCGAGAGGCATTGTGCCTCAATCGAGCGTGCGGCGGAAGCGCGTCACGGCGATGGTCATGGCCAGCAGCATCAGGGCCGCCAGCGCCAGCGTGTCGAAGCGCAGATTCTCCATGCTCGCACCCTTGAGCATGATGGCGCGGACGATCCGCAGATAGTGGGTCAGTGGCAGGCATTCGCCCAGATATTGCGCCCAGGCGGGCATGCCGGCGAACGGAAACATGAAGCCTGAGAGCAGGATGCTCGGCAGGAAGAACATCATGGACATCTGCATGGCCTGGAGCTGGTTCTGCACCACGGTCGAGATGGTATAGCCGATCGACAGATTGGTGGTGATGAACAACGTCGAGAGCAGCGCCAGCAGGAAGAGACTGCCGAGCACGGGCACCCCGAACAGACCGACGCCGATGCCGATAATGAGGAACGCTTGAAGGAAACCGACCAGCACGTAAGGCACGATCTTGCCGAACATGACTTCGACCGGCTTGATCGGCATAGCCAACAGGCTCTCCATGGTGCCGCGCTCGACCTCGCGCGTGACCGACAGTGCGGTGAAGATCAGCATGGTCATGGTGAGAATGGTGCCGACGAGGCCGGGCACAATGTTCAGGCTGGAGGCCGCGGCCGGGTTGTAGCGGGCGTGCGCGCGGATCTCGAACGGCATCTCCGGGGGATCGCCGATATAGAGATCATGCTTGAGCGCCGTCTGCACCACCATACCCAGCGAGCCGATCGCCGCGCTCGCCGCGACCGGATCGGTGGCGTCAGCCGCCACCAGCAGTGCCGGCTTGTCGCCGCGCCGTACCGCCCGCTCGAAGCCGCGCGGGATCTCGACACCGAACAGCACCTTGCCGGATTTCAGGAGATTGTCGAAATCATCGACGTGGTGCACTTCATAGAGGAAGCGGAAATAGGCGGTGTTCTCCAGCGCCTTCAGGATCGAGCGGGCAAGATCGGAGTCCTCCTGGAGCAGCACCGCGCTCGGCAAGTTGCGCGGCGTCGTGTTGATCGCGTAGCCGAACAGCATGAGCTGCATCACCGGCAGCATCACGATCATCGCGAAGGAGACGCGATCACGCTTGAGCTGGATGAACTCCTTGACCAACATCGCGTAGGAGCGCCGCAGAAAGCCGAAGCGCTCGCGCATTGCGCGGGCTGAAGCAGGGGCATCGACGCCGCTCATTGGAAGTTGTCCTTGGAACGCCCCATCAGCTCGATGAAGACGTCCTCGAGTGACGGTTGCGACTTCTGCCATCGCAATCCCCCCCTCTCGCGCCAAGGCGCGATGCTGTCTTCGAGCGCCGCGATGTCGCGCCCCGACACGTGCAGCGAGGTGCCGAACGGCGCCACCATGTCGATCCCGGGCTTGCCCGTGAGCGCCGCCGCAAGCTCGTTCAGCGCTTCGCCCGTGACCGTGTAGGTCGCCAGCGCAGATTGCGCGATCACCTCCTCCACCGTGCCGTGCGCCAGCAGATAGCCGTAGGCGATGTAGGCGATCTCGTGACAGCGCTCGGCCTCGTCCATGTAGTGGGTCGAGACCAGCACGGTGAGGCCTTCGGCTGCGAGTGCGTGGATCTCGTTCCAGAAATCACGCCGCGCCTTGGGATCGACGCCGGCAGTCGGTTCGTCGAGCAGCAAAAGTTGCGGATTGGGCAGCGTGCATGCCCCCAGCGCCAGCCGCTGCTTCCAGCCGCCCGAGAGTTCGCCCGCAAGCTGCTCTTCTCGCCCGGTGAGCCCGAGCCGCTTGATCATGTCGCGCGCAGCGCCGCGCGCGTCCGTGACGCCATAGAGCCGCGCCACGAACTCGAGGTTCTCGCGCACCGAGAGATCCTGGTAGAGGCTGAAGCGCTGGGTCATGTAGCCGACGCGGCGCTTGATCTTCTCGGCATCGCGGCGGATGTCATACCCGAGGCAGGTGCCCTCGCCGCTGTCGGGCGTGAGTAGCCCGCACAGGATGCGGATGGTCGTGGTCTTGCCCGAGCCGTTCGGCCCGAGAAAGCCGTAGATCGAGCCGCGCTTCACCTGCATCGACAGGTCGTGCACGACCTCGCGGCCGCCGAACGACTTCGTCAGGCCCTTGACGTCGATCGCGATGTCGTTGCCGCTGCTCATCGTCTGTCCGCCACCGGTGTCTTGAGCTCGGAATTCTTGGGATTGAGATAGACATCGATCGGCTGTCCGACCCGCAGGGCATCCGGCCGCGAGGGCCGCGCCTGGATCAGATAGACCAGCTTGTTGCGCTCATCGAGGCTATAGATGACGGGCGGGGTGTATTCGGCCGAGGTCGCGATGAAATAGATCTTTGCGGTAAGGTCGGCCGCGCAATTGTCGCAGGAGATGCGCACCGTGTCGCCGATCGCCAGCTTCGGCAATTCGGTCTCCGGCACGAAGAAGCGCAGCTTCATGTTGCCGGGCGGCATGATCGACAGCACCGGCCGCTGCGCCGCCACCATCTCGCCCTCGCGAAAATAGATCTGCTGGATGGTGCCGGCAACCGGCGCAAAGCCCTTGCGCCTCGCCATCCGCGTCTCCGAGGTCGCTACTCGCGCTTCGGCGATGCGCAAGGCGGACACGGCGGAATCGAGGTTGGCCTGTGTGCCCGAGCCGGTCTTGCTCAGCGAAGCCGCCCGGTCATAGGTCTGCTGCGCGTTCGCCAGCGTCGCCTTGTTCTGATTGAGATCGGCGCGCTGGAGATCGTCATCGACGGAATAGAGGGGATCGCCGACCTTGACCTCGTCACCCTCGCGGACGTTGAGCCTGGTGATCCGACCCGCTTCGTCCGGACTGACGAAAATCATGTCGGCCTCGACCCAGCCCTGGAAGCCGGGATCGCGCTTCTCCTTGCAGGCCGCAAGAGCGGTTGCGACCACAAGCGTCAATGCAAACCTCAAAACTGCTTGCGACGACCTCATGTCGTCCTCCGTTCGCCAAAAATCAAATCGAGATGGACGCGCAGCATCTCCTGCGCATCGAGCGGCGCATGCCGCGCAAACAGGCTCTGCCAGATCACCGCGATCATTGCGGGCGCAACCAGGATCTGCGGATAGCGCGCGAGATCCTTCTGACGGATCTCGCCGCGGGCAATGCCGAGCTCGATCAATGCGCGCATGGCGGCGATCCCGCGCGAGACGACCTCGCGATAGTAGAAGTCGGCCACGGAGGGAAAGCGCGGCCCCTCCGCCACGATCAGACGCACCAGATCGCCCCGACGCGTCCCGATCACCTCCTTCAGGAAATTGCCGGCAAACGTCTCGATGACTTCACGCACCGTTCCGGCGGGCGGCGGCAGCGTCGTGAGGCGCGTGACCACCGGCACGATCACGGTGCGCACCAGCTCCTCGAACATCGATTCCTTGTCCTTGAAGTGCAGATAAATCGTGCCCTTTGCGACGCCGGCGCGCTTGGCAATGTCGTCAAGCCGCGTCGCGGCAAACCCGCGCGCGATGAATTCGTCCATCGCCGCCTCCACAATGGCCGCGCGCCGCTCCGCCGCGCGCGTGGCACGGTTGGAGGCCGGAGCAGCTCCGCTGGCTTCGGAGTGTCCGCCGCTCTGGTGGACGCGAGCCGCGGACCGCGTAACGCTTTTGGTCGACTTCCTGGTCATCCCAGATGAATGACTGACTAGTCAGTCATTGTCAAGAACAAGAACCGGCAGGCGCCAAAACGAATTAGTGTTGACTAATGCATTAGCGTTCGCTAATTGAAACTTCATGATTGAAGCCGCCCAAAACCCCGTCACAACCGTGATGCGCGCTCTTGCCGATCCGACGCGCCGCGCCGTTTTCGAGCGGGTGTTCGCGAGCAAGGAGATCAGCGTCGCAGAGCTGACACGTGGCAGCGGCGTAACCCAGGGTGCGATCTCGCAGCACCTGAAGTCGCTCAAGCAGGCCGGTCTCGTCACCGAACGGGCCGAGGGCCGCAACGTCTACTACCGCGCCGCGCCGCAAGGACTCGAGCCTCTGGTCAACTGGATGGACCATTACGGCGTGTTCTGGCGCGAGCGCTTCCAGAACCTGCGTGATTTCTTGAAGGAGATCGATCCGTGAGTACTGCCGCGTTGAAAGCCGAAACAAAGGACATCGTCATCGACGATGTGTTCCCTCACACCGCCGAGACGATCTGGAGGGCGTTGACCAGCGCCCAGCTGATCGCGCGCTGGCTGATGCAGCCGACCGGCTTTGAAGCCGTCGAAGGCAACTCCTTCACATTCCAGACCACTCCGGGCGGCAATTGGGACGGCGTGATCCATTGCCGCGTTCTCGAGGTCGTGCCGAACCGCCGCCTCGTCTACTCTTGGAAGGGCGGCGACGAACGCAACACCGGCTATGGCGCACCGCTCGACACCGTCGTGACGTGGTCCCTCTCCCCGGTCGAAGCCGGCACGCGGATCCGCCTGGTCCATGCAGGCTTCGTCCTGCCCAGGAACGAGTCGGCCTACACGGTCATGAGCGGCGGCTGGAAGAAGGTGGTCCGCAAGCTCGACGAGATCAGCGGGGAAGAGTGAGGAGATGGCGCGATGGAAAAGTCCTATACCGGCGGCTGCGCCTGCGGCGCGATCCGCTATTCGATCCTCGGGGAGCCCCTGTTCAGCAATCACTGCCAGTGCCGGGACTGCCAGCGGGAAAGTGGCAGCGGGCATGGCTCCTACGCGACCTTCGCGCGCGCCGGCGTCACGGTGACCGGTGAAGCGACGCACTGGGACATGGTCGCAGACAGCGGCAATGTGAAGACGCGCGGCTTCTGCGCAAAATGCGGCGTGCCCGTCTACATGACCTTTGCGGCACAGCCCGATGTCTTCACGATCCGGGCGGCAAGCCTCGACGAACCCGCCCGCTACAAGCCGCAGGCGGTCACCTTCGCCGCGCGCGGTCACGACTGGGATCGCCTTGGCCCTGGCCTGGTGAAATTCGAAGGCATGCCGCCAGCGTAAGCAACGGCGACGAGAGTGACCGGCGGCTCAGATGCATGGCCGGATGTAGGGCCGGTTGATCTCCCACAACTCCTCGAGCAGGCCTCGCGCGGCCTTCTCGGAATGGACGACGGGGTCGAGCAGCAAGGCCTGCAGCGCCATCTCCTTCGAAGCGTGCATGGCCGCCTCCACCGCCATCTGCTGAACCTGAACCTGGATCGTCATCAGCTTGGCCACGGCGTCGGGCAGCGCCCCAAGCGAGACAGGATGGATGCCGGCAGCATCTACTTCCACCGGCACCTCCACGGCGGCATCGGCCGGCAGGTTCGGGATCACCTGTCGATTGTGAACGACCGCGGATTCGACGAGTTGCTTGCGGTTATGGACAATGGCGGCGATGATGCCGATCGCTCGCTCGCCCGAGGGCATCGACCACCAGTCCGGCATCTCGGCCCGACCTGCGAGCACGTCGTCGATCAGCCGCGTCAGTTTCGCGCGCTCGCTCTCGTCCCAGTCGAAATTATAGCCGCCCTCGCCGGCCTCCCAGCCGAACGAAAGATACTCGCCCACGTGACTGTCTCCGCAGCCGAGCCAGTAGCCGAACGCGTGCAACAATTTGCGCGTCAGCGGTGAGAAGGCGGGATCGAAATCCCGCTCCTTTTCGCGCAGCAGTGGATAGAGGTCCGCGCCCGTCTCGCGGTCACGAATTTCGGTCAGGCACTGGAAATGGTTGAGACCTGCACCCCACACGTCCACGCGACTCTCCGGCATCCCCAGAATTCGCGCGACGTTGTCGCGGGCAAGGAATATTCCGTGGCACAGGCCGACGCTGCGGATTCCGCTGTACCGGCCGAGCGCCAGGATGATTCGGCTTTCCGGATTGGAGAAATTGATGAACGTCGCGCGTGGGCAACGGAGCTCCATCTCGCGCACGAAGTCGAAGACGGCCGGCAAGGTGCGCAGCGTGAAGAACAAGCCGCCGGGCCCTCCGTTCTCACCCAGCGTATGACGGATGCCGAACCTGCGCGGAATCTCGAAATCGAGCCGCCACAACCGATTGCGATCGATGGCGGTGGAATGCACGACGAACTCGGCGCCGTCCAACGCCGCGCGCCAGTCCGTCGTAGCCTCGACGGCATAGCCGGCGCCGGATTTCTCGTTGAGCAGTTTGGCAAGCCGCGTCGACCGGCCAAGCCGGTCGACGTTTCGTCCGACCAGGACCAGTGTCGAACCGGCGAGATCGCGGGTCGAAAACAGGTCCCGGAACATGCTCATCCCGAAGGATGCGCTGCTGGCGCCGAGAAAGACGATCTTCGTTGTCCGGGCCATGCCCTGCTCCTCGCAGAGACTAGGCGAAGTCGAGCACCATGCGGCCGTCGATCTTGCCGGCCTTCATCCGGTCGAAGACCTCATTGATCTGCGCGAGCGGCACCTTGGCGACCTCGGCCTTGACCTTGCCGTCGGCGGCGAAAGCAATGGCCTCGTCGAGGTCGCGCCTGGTTCCGACGATCGAGCCGCGCACAGTGATGCGCTTGAGCACGACGTCGAAAATCGGAGTCGGAAATTCGCCCGGCGGCAGCCCGACGAGGCTGACGGTCCCCTTGCGGCGCACCATCTTCAGCGCCTGGGCGAACGCCGGGGTGGAGACCGCAGTCACCAGCACACCATGCGCCCCGCCTCCGGTCGCTTCCAGCACCTTGTCCACCGCATCGGCGGCGAGCGCGTTCACCGCAAGATCGGCACCGGTCTCACGGGCCAGGTCGAGCTTGTCCTCGGCGATATCGACGGCCGCAACCTTGAGACCCATCGCCTTGGCGTATTGAACCGCGACATGGCCGAGCCCGCCGACGCCCGAGATCACCACCCACTCGCCGGGCTTCGCCTCGGTCTCCTTCAGTCCCTTGTAGGTGGTGACGCCGGCGCACAGGATCGGCGCGATGGCGGCAAAATCGACGGTTGCCGGCAGCTTGGCCGCGAAGGCCGCCGAAGCGATGACATATTCGGCGAAACCGCCGTTCACGCTGTAGCCGGTGTTGTGCTGGTGCTCGCACAGCGTCTCCCAGCCGGTCTCGCAATACTCGCACGACATGCAGGCGTCGTGCAGCCAGGCGACCCCGACGGCATCGCCGACCTTCAGATTCTTCACACCGGGCCCGATCGCGGCGACGATGCCCGCCGCCTCATGGCCGGGAATGAAGGGTGGAACCGGCTTCACCGGCCAGTCCCCGGAGGCGGCATGCAGATCGGTGTGACAGACGCCGCAGGCCTTGACCTTCACCAGAACCTCGCCGGGACCGGGCTGCGGCACCGGCACATCCTCGATCACCAGCGGCTTGCCGAATTGTCTGACGACTGCAGCTTTCATGGTCGGCATCGGTCTGCTCCTTTGCGTTGGCTGGGGCAGATTAGCCATGCCGGGGGCCTTGCTCTTGACCGGCGTCAAAGAGCACAAAGTTTGCGCAAGCACTTCCGCCATCGTGACACCACGATGACAACGAGAAGCGACGACCAACGCCCTCAGCTATGGAACTTGAGGCCATCGACGATCTTGTCGATCACCTTCCGTTCGGCGCGCATCGCAATGCCGACGAGATTGAGGTCGGCGCGTGCGACGGCCCTGACCGCCTCGCGATTGGCGGCATCGTGCGTGGTCCTGAACATGTCCTCGGTGTAGACCGCCGGCTTGACATTGCGGGTGAGCGCGCGGTCCAGCGCGCGCGACAATGCGGCCCCGTCGGCGCCGTAGATCAGGATCGGCTGGCCGATCAGTGCGTGATACTTGGTACCCGAGGCGTCTTCATAGGCCTCGCCAATGCATTCGGGAAAGGCTGCGGCAATGCCGCTGGTGAGAAAGGACGCGACGTTGAGCTTCTGCCAGGCTTGAAGATCGGTGCGGATCACCACGGCGATCTTGGTGTCGAACTGCATGCATTCCCTCGATTGTCATTCCGGGCGCGCCACTTGGCGCAAGCTACGGAGCGCAATTGCGCACCTGAGAATCCATCGCGCCACAAGGCAAGGGGACGAATGGATTGCGGGTTCGATGCTACGCATCGCCCCGGAATGACAGCAAGAGGAATCAACCCTTGGCGTCGCAGGCCCAGGCGCGGATCACGCATTCCTTGCCACCATACTTGTAGCATTCGCGCGTGGCGGCATTGAGCGAGGCCGAAATCTTCGGCTTGACGGCATAGCCATAGGCGCCGCAGGGATTGGTGAGATCGACCGACATTGCGGCGCAGGCGCGCTTCATCGTTACCGTCGTGCAATCGCCCTTGCACTGCTTCTGCGCCGCGGCGCGCGCCTCATGCTCGGCGTCGTAATCATACGCTTGGCCATAGGCGCCGCATTTGCCGACTGCAAATGCGCCGGCGGCGTGGGCTTCAGTAATGTAGCGGGCGCCCGTAACGGCAACAGACAAGACAACGCAAAACATCGCGAAACGGCGCGCGACGGCATTCGAAGCCATGGAAAAACCCTCCCCCCAGGCAAGGCGATGGGAGTCTAATCGGCGGTCGTTTCCAGACGGTGAACGGGTGGTTGAGCTTGGCGGACGGGGACGTGTCGCGGGGTGGATTGCGCCTTCGGCTAATCGACCCGGCGCTGCTGCGGCACCTTCATCCCCGTCTTGCCGCCTCCAGCGCCTGCGGCGTGTCGATGTCGAGGAAGGCACTTTCGCCGTCGACGGGCACTTCGGCGACCGCCTCGGTGTGCTTGGCGATCAGATGACGCGCGCCGACGTCGCCGTCGAGCGTCATCAACTCCTTGAAGAAGCGGCGCGACCACAGCACGGGGTTGCCGCGGCGGCCCTCGCTGACCGGTACGACGATGAGATTGCCGCAGTCGGGGGCAAAGCTGTCGATGAGACGGTCGATCAGCCCGGCGTCGATCAACGGCATGTCGCCGAGACACACGACAGCGCCGTCGCACGCCTCGGGCACGGCCGCCATGCCCGCCTTGACCGAACTGGCGATGCCACCGGCGAACTCCGGATTGCGGACGAACTTCACCTTCAGGCCTTGCAGCGCCTGCTCGACCAGCTCGGCCTGATGACCGGTGACGACGATCACCTCGGAGGCCTTGGAGGCCAGCGCCTGCTCGGTCGCGAGGCGCACCAGCTTCTTGCCGTCGAGTTCGGCGAGCAGCTTGTTCGGCCCGCCCATCCGGGTCGAGCGCCCCGCGGCAAGCACGATGGCCGCGACCTGGCTATTGCCTTCGGTCTCCGGCTTGGCGCGCGGCTGCGGCCGCGTCACGATCTCCATCAGGAGGCCGCCGACGCCCATGCCCATCAGCTCGGACCGCGTCACCTTGATGCCGGCGAGCAGCCGCATCAAGACCCAGTCAAACCCGTTCTCGACCGGCGAGCGCGCGCAACCCGGCGCGCCCAGCACGGGCACCTCGCCAGCACGGGCGATCAGCAAGAGGTTGCCGGGATCGACCGGCATGCCGAAATGCTCGATCTCGCCGCCGATGCCGGTGACGGCCGCCGGGATAACGTCGCGGCGATCGGCAATGGCGGAGGCGCCGAACACGATGACGAGCTCGGCACCAAGGCCGAGCAATTCCTTGATCGCGGCCGACAGCGCCTGCTCCTCGTGCGGGACCCGCCGCTCGGCGATGATGCCGGCGCCGGCTGGAGCAAGGCGCTCGGCGGTGACGCGCAACGTCTTGTCGATCACCTTGGAGGAGAGGCCGGGCAGCAGCGTCGAGACCACACCGACGCGCTTGATCACGTAGGGCGCGACCTTCAGCACGTCCTTGCCGGCGGCCTGCACGGCAGCATCGCGCAAACGTCCCTCGACGCCGAAAGGGATGATCTTGACGGTGCCGACCATCTCGCCCTCGACCACCGGCTTGAACGGGGTGAGCGTCGCGAAGGTGATGGCCTCGTCGATGTTATTGATACGATCGACCGCGGCGCGGTCGATCACCAGCACGCCCGGGCGCGCAGCAAACAGATTGGCGCGGCCGGTGAAGGCGCGTTCGACATGGATGCCCTCGCCGCCAATGGCGAGCGCGATGCTGGCGGCTGCAATGTCCTCGGAGACGTCGCCCTCCTCCATCCGCACCACGACAATGTCCTTGATGCTGGCGCGCTCCAGCGCCTCGGCCTCCGCCGGTCCGATCGTCGTACCTTTCTTCAGAACCAGCGGTCCCTGACGCAGGGTGTGGACGGTCACCCCTCCGATCGCATCCCTGGGGCTCGCCGGTCCGAACTTCATGCCGCTTCTTCTTTTTCTTTGGGAGGCAGACGAAGCACCGCCGTGATCTCGGCCATGATCGACACCGCGATCTCGGAGGGAGAGACTGCCCCGATCGCAAGCCCGATGGGCGCGTGGATGCGTGCGATGTCGCTTTCCTTGGCGCCCTGCGCCCGCAGCCGGTCGGCGCGTTTGGCATGCGTCTTTCGCGAGCCGAGCGCGCCGATGTAGAAGCAGTTGCGTTCAAAGGCATGCAACAGCGCGGGATCGTCGATCTTGGGATCGTGCGTCACCGCGACGAATGCGGTGTAGGCATCGACATTGAGCGGCGGCAGCGCCGTGTCGGGCCATTCCGCGATCAGCGGGATGTCGGGAAAACGCTCGGGGCTGGCAAAGGCCGTGCGCGGATCAACCACAGTGACGTCATAGCCGAGGGAGCGCGCGAGCGGCGCCAGCGCCTGGCTGATGTGGACCGCACCGATGATGACGAGCTTGGCCGTCGGCGCGTAGACGTTGAGAAACAGCTTCTTGCCCCCGGCCTCGACACTGGCGCTCTTGCCCATGCGAAGCTGCTTTTCGAGCTCGGCGCGCAGAGGATCTTTCGCAAAATCCCTGGCCTTCACCAGGCGTTGCTCGCCGCTGTCGGTGTCAGTCACCAGGATCACCGGCCGGCGCGCGGCGCGCTCGGCATTGAGTTCGTGCAGGATCTCGAGCTTCACGGCTAACCGACCTTCTCGACGAAGACGCGGATGGTGCCGCCGCAGGACAGACCGACGTTCCAGGCGGTCTCGTCGGCAACGCCGAACTCCAGCATCTTGGGCTTGCCGCTCTCGATCACGTCCATCGCCTCGGTGACCACGGCGCCCTCGACGCAGCCGCCGGAGACCGAGCCCAGGAATGTGCCTTCGTCGTTGATGACGAGGCTCGAGCCCGCCGGGCGCGGCGCCGAACCCCAGGTCTCCACGACGGTGGCGAGCGCGACGCCACGGCCGGCCTTCTGCCAATCCTCCGCCGCCTTCAGAATGTCCTCGTCGCGATCGAGCATGGGGTGCCTCTCAAGCTGCGGAGCGGATCAGGCTGCGGTGATGCGGCGGCAGCGGCTGGGAGAGCGTCGTGATCAGCTCCTGGATCGAACTCAAATTATGCACGGGGCGGAATTCGTCAACGTGGGGCAGCATCATTTTGATGCCCTGCGCCTTGGCCTCGAAGCCCCCGAACCGCAACAGCGGATTGAGCCAGATCAGCCTTCGGCAGGACCGGTGCAGCCGATCCATCTCGAAGGCCAGCTTGGAATCGGCCTCCCGTTCCAGCCCGTCGGAGATCAGGAGCACGATGGCGCCCTGGCTCAGCACCCTCCGCGCCCACAATTTATTGAAGTTGTGCAGCGAGGCCGAGATGCGGGTGCCGCCGGCCCAATCCTCGACCGAGGCCGAGCAGCTCGCCAGCGCCTCGTCGGGATCGCGCTGGCGCAGCGCGCGACTGACATTGGTGAGGCGGGTGCCGAACAGGAACACCGAGACGCGCTTGCGCGCGTCCGTGATGGCGTGGAGGAAGTGCAGGAACAGGCGGGTGTACTCGCTCATCGAGCCCGAGATGTCGAGCAGCGCGACGATCGGCGCCGGCTTCTCGATCCGCCCGAGGCGATGGATGTCGATGATATCGCCACCGGTGCGGAGCGATGCGCGCAGCGTACGGCGCAGGTCGAGGCGAAGCCCGCGCCGATCGGGCCGGTGCCGGCGCGTTAGAAGCTCGGCCTGCGGCAGCCGCATCCGCTCGACGGCACGCAGCGCCTCGGCAATCTCCGCAGCGCTCATCTGCGCAAAGTCCTTCTTCTGGAGGATCTCCTTGTCGGAGACCGACAGGCGCAGATCCTGCTCCTGGTGCTGCGGCGTCTCGGTCATGCGCGGCTGCGACATCGCTTCCTGCACGCGGCGCGAGCCGGCCTGCGGCTTCTTCTTGGCCTCGTCCGGCAGCGGCACCGAATCCAGCATGTGCTTCCACTCTTCAGAGGCGCGGAAGAACAGGTTGAAGGCCTGCTTGAAGATCAGCGCATGCTCGTGCCGCTTGACGAAGATCGCCTCCAGCGTGGTGAAGACATCGCTGCGGTTGCCGATGTCGATTGCCTGCAATGCGCTCATCGCATCGATCACCGCGCCGGGCCCGACCGGCAGGCCGGCTGCACGCAGCGCGCGGGCGAAGCCGACGATGTTGTCGGCGAACTGCTCGGTTTGCTCGGGGGCAAGGTGGTTGATGGCCATGGTCTCGTATCCATCCCCTCGGGGGCGCGCCACTTGGCGCGAGCCCCGAATCCATGCTCCCGATCGTGTTATGGATTCCGGGCTCGACGCTTGCGCGTCGCGCCGGAATGACGGGAGCAGCTATGACGCACGCGAGATCAATTCTCGCTCGTCGCTTCCTTCAGCACCTTCTGCAGGGCATCGCCCTGCATTCGGGTGATGTCGTCCTGATACTTGAGCAGCGCACCCAGCGTGTCGCCGACCACTTGGGGGGTGAGCGAACGCGCATCGAGCTCGGACAGCGCGGTGGCCCAATCGATGGTCTCGGCGACGCCCGGCGACTTGTAGAAGTCCTGGTTGCGCAAAGCCTGGACGAAGCGCACGACCTGCTGTGACAGCTTCGCAGAGATGCCTGGCACGCGCGTCTTGACGATCGCAAGCTCGCGCTCGGCAGCGGGATAATCGACCCAGTGATAGAGACAACGCCGCTTCAGCGCGTCGTGGATCTCGCGGGTGCGGTTCGAGGTGATGATGACGATCGGGGGGTGCGGCGCCTTCACGGTGCCGAATTCGGGAATGGTCACCTGGAAATCGCTGAGGATTTCGAGCAGGTACGCCTCGAACGCCTCGTCGGCGCGGTCGAGTTCGTCAATCAGCAGCACCGGCGGACCGGCAACGTCGGGCTCCAGCGCCTGAAGCAACGGCCGCTTGATCAAGTAGCGGTCGGCGAAGATGTCGCTCGAGAGCTGGTCGCGATCGGTGTCGCCGGCGGCCTCCGCCATCCGGATCGCAATCATCTGCGCGGCGCTGTTCCACTCGTAGACCGCCGAGGAAACGTCGAGACCCTCGTAGCACTGCAGGCGGATCAGCCTCCGCCCCAGCGCCGCCGAGAGCACTTTGGCGATCTCGGTCTTGCCGACGCCGGCCTCGCCCTCCAGGAACAGCGGCCGGCCCATGCGCAGCGACAGAAAGGTCACCGTCGCCAGCGACCGCTCGGCGAGGTAACCGCGCGACGTCAGAAGTTCGAGCATCGCGTCGACCGATGCCGGCAAAGCACCGGAAGAATTGGCCGCTGAAGTCATGAAAAAGCCAGTCTTGCTACGCCCTCGCCAGGGACAGGTGTGGACCGAGGAACGAGTTCAGCTCATTCCTTGGCATTGGCGGCGTCGACGGCACGCCGAGTCAGCACCCCGATGAGATGCGCACGATACTCTGCGCTGCCGTGGATGTCGCTGTTGAGGCCTTCGGCCGGCACCGCGATGCCTTCCAGCGCCTTCGAGGCGAAGCGCTTCTTGAGAGCCTCCTCGAACGCGGTGACGCGAAATACGCCCTCTGAGCCGGCACCGGTGACGGCAACGCGCACGTCCGACGGACGGCGCGCCACGAAAACACCGACCAGCGCGTAACGGGAGGCCTGGTTGCGGAACTTGATGTAGGCTGCCTTTTTCGGCAGCGGGAACATCACCTTGGTGATGATCTCGTCGGCTTCGAGCGCCGTCGTGAACAGGCCCTGGAAGAACTCTTCCGCCTTGAGGCGACGCTTGTTGGTGACGATGGTCGCGCCCAGCGCAAGGACCGCGGCCGGATAGTCGGCGGTCGGATCGTTGTTGGCGAGCGATCCGCCGATCGTACCCTTGTGACGCACGGCGGGATCGCCGATCTGACTCGCGAGGTTCGCCAGCGCCGGGATCGCCTCACCGACGATCGCGGAGTTCGCGACCTCGGCGTGCCTGGCGGTGGCGCCGATCACCAGCGAGCGGCCCTTCATCTCGATCGCGTTGAGACCCTCGATATGGGAGAGGTCGACCAGATGCGGCGGGCTCGCGAGGCGCTGCTTCATGACGGGAATCAGCGTGTGGCCGCCGGCGATCACCTTGGCGTCTTCGTTCTTCACCAGGAGATTGGCCGCCTGGCGAACGGTCCCAGGGCGATGATATTTGAATTCGTACATCTGAATGTCCTGATCGCGGGATGCGCGTTACGCGAGATCGGATTTCGCCATCGCCTTGGCGCCGGCAGAGATCGAGGCGACGATGTTCTGGTAACCAGTGCAGCGGCAGAGATTGCCTTCCAGCTCCTCGCGGATCGTGTGATCGTCGAGTTCGTGTCCTTTGCGATGGACGATGTCGATCGCGGTCATGATCATGCCGGGGGTGCAGAAGCCGCACTGCAGGCCATGATGCTCGCGGAAGGCCTCCTGCATCGGATGCAGCGGCGCGCCGTCGGCGGCCAGTCCCTCGATCGTCTTGACCTCGTGGCCGTCGGCCATCACGGCAAGCGTGGTGCAGGACTTCACGGCCTTGCCGTCGAGATGCACGACACAGGCGCCGCACTGCGAGGTGTCGCAGCCGACATGCGTGCCCGTCAGCCGCAGATTCTCGCGCAGGAACTGCACCAGAAGCGTGCGGGGATCGACATTGGCCGTCACAGGATTGCCGTTCACGATGAGGGAGATTTTTGCCATAAGCACTCTCTATCAGCGCCCCGACGGGTCCCGTCGAAGCGGTTCTTATAATTATTCCAACCCATCATATGGGCCATTGTCCCCCGGGGCAACATCGCCCCCGACGCAAGCCGCCATGCCGAAAGGCGATAGGTTTCAGCCCTGTACCGCCTTGGCAAAGTTCGCAAAAAATTCGTCGGCGAGCTTCTTGGCGGTGCCGTTGATGAGGCGCTGGCCGAGCTGCGCCAACTTGCCGCCGATCTGCGCCTCGACGTCGTAAGAGAGCAGCGTGCCGCCGTCCTTCTCGGCGAGCTTGACCACCGCGCCGCCCTTGGCGAAGCCGGCCACCCCACCCTCGCCCTCGCCGGAGATCTTGTAGCCGTTTGGCGGGTCGAGATCGGACAGCGTGACCTTGCCCTTGAAGCGCGCCGACACCGGGCCGACCTTCATCTTTGCCGTTGCGCGAAAGCCGCCGTCGTCGGTCTTCTCCAGCTCCTCGCAGCCGGGGATGCAGGCCTTCAGCACCTCCGGATCGTTGAGCTTGGCCCACACGGCCTCGCGCGGCGCCGCAAGCTGGACTTCGCCGTTCATCGTCATGGCCATGAGGTGCCTCCCGGATCGCGCAACTATAATGCTGATCAAGTAACGCAGGGACGCGGCAAAGGAAAGGGCGGCGCTCAGCCACGTGCAATGCATATTCGCAACTGCAAAAAGATGTGTGCAGGCGGTTGGGGATTGGCACAGCGGGGCCATGATGATTAGGTCGCGCGCAACATGAGCACATCCCTCTCCCCCCTGCTCGCGCCGATGCTGTCGAGCGCGGCGATGCGCGCGGTCTGCGACGACCGGTCTACCCTGCAGAACATGCTCGATTTCGAGGCAGCGTTGGCACGCGCCGAGGCCGCCACGGCTGTGATCCCGGCGTCCGCCGTTGGCCCGATCGAGGCTGCGTGCAATGCCGATTGCTTCGACATGGCCGCGCTGGCCGACGCCGCGACGCGATCGGGCAATCTCGCGATTCCCCTGGTCAAGATGCTGACCGCCAATGTCGGCAGGAACGACGCGGAGGCTGCGCGCTACGTGCATTGGGGCGCGACCAGCCAGGATGTCATCGACACCGCGACCATGCTCACGCTCCGCGCCGGCATCGCCGCGCTGGATGCCGATCTCAGCCGCGCCATCAAGGGATTCGCCGCGCTGACGCGCAGCCACCGCAATACCCCGATGGTGGCGCGGACCTGGCTGCAGCACGCCTTGCCGATGCCGTTCGGGCTCAAGGCGGCGGAATATGCCGCAAGCCTCGCCCGCGCCCGTTGCCGCCTGCGGCGGTTCTCCCGCGAGGGCCTGGCGCTGCAATTCGGCGGCGCGGCCGGCACGCTCGCTGCGCTCGGTGACAAGGGGCTCGCGGTGGCCGAACGGCTGGCCCAGGAGCTCGGTCTGCCGCTGCCCGAGGCGCCCTGGCACGCCCATCGCGACCGCATCGCCGAGGCTGCTTCCTGTCTCGCCATTCTCGCCGGCAGCTGCGGCAAGATCGCACGGGACGTCTCGCTGCTGATGCAGACCGACGTCGGCGAGGCGTTCGAGCCCGCCGGCGAAGGCCGCGGCGGCTCCTCGACGATGCCGCACAAGCGCAATCCGGTCGCCGCCGCGAGTGCGTTGGGCGCCGCCACCATGGCCCCGCAGCTCGCCGCGACCATCTTTGCCGCGCAGGTCCAGGACCACGAACGCAGCGCCGGCCCCTGGCACGCGGAATGGCCGACCCTGCCGCAACTGATGCTGGTCACCTCCGGCGCGCTGGCCGCCATCGTCGATATCGCGGAGGGTCTCGAGGTCGATGCGGCGCGCATGTGCAGCAATCTCGATGCGACGCAGGGGCTGATCATGGCCGAGGCGGTCACCTTCGCGCTGGCCGAGACGATCGGCAAGAGCGATGCGCACCATCTGATCGAGGCCGCGAGCAAGCGCGCAGTCGCCGAGAAGAAGCATCTGCGCGAGGTGCTGTCGGCCGATTCGCAGATCACCACGCACCTTTCCCCGGAAAAAATTGCTTCATTGTTCGAGCCGATGGCCTATCAAGGGGCCTCCCAGGCGCTGATCGACCGCCTGCTGGATTCCTTGGATCTCTCCTGATGTCATTGCCGGGCTTGACCCGGCGATCCATCATCCTGGATAGATTCACTTATTGGATGGATGCGCGGGAAATTTGGGATAAGACGCGCTGAGCGCTATTGCCCGCCCATGACGAGGAGCATGCCATGCCCATGATCGATGCCGACGGTTGCCTGCTCAACGTCTCGGTCGAAGGCCGTGACGGCGGGCCGACCTTGATGCTGTCCAACTCCCTCGGCTGCACATTGCAGATGTGGGAGCCGCAGATGAAGGCGCTGACGCAGGTGTTCCGCGTCATCCGTTACGATCGCCGCGGCCACGGCAAGTCGAATGTCCCGCCTGGCCCCTACACGATGGAGCGCTTCGGTCGCGACGTTCTCGCGATCCTCGACGATCTCAACATCGAGAAGGTGCACTGGTGCGGGCTGTCGATGGGCGGCATGGTCGGACAATGGCTGGGCGCGAACGCGCCGGAGCGCATGGGCAAGCTCGTCCTTGCCAACACGTCCTGCTACTATCCCGATCCAACAAACTGGCACAACCGCATCAAGGCGGTTAAGGAGGGCGGCATCGCCGCCGTCGCCGATGCCGTGATCGCGGGCTGGCTGACCCAGGATTTCCGCGAGCGCGAGCCTGAGATCACCGCGAAGATGAAGTCGATGCTGCTTGCTTCCCCGGTCGAGGGCTACCTTGCCTGCTGCGAGGCGCTGTCGACACTCGACCAGCGCGCGCTACTGCCGAAGATCAAGAGCCCCACGCTGGTGATCGCCGGCCGCCACGATGCGGCGACACCGATCTCGGCGGCCGAACTGATCCGCTCCAACATTCCCGGCGCCAGCATGACCATCATCGACGCCGCGCACATCTCGAACGTCGAGCAGCCGCACGCGTTCACGGATGCGGTGGTGGGGTTCCTGACGCAGCGCTAACCACAGCCGTCATTGCGAGCGCAGCGAAGCAATCCAGAGATCCCGCAGCGGAGACGTCTGGATGGCTTCGCCGCTTCTCCTCGCAATGGCGAAGGAGGAAAACACATGGACGACCAGAAGCGCCGCGATGCCGGCATGAACGTGCGCCGCAAGGTGCTGGGCAATGCATGGGTCGACAAGTCGATCGCGAACCGCAATGCGTTCAATACCGACTTTCAGGACCTGATCACGCGCTACGCCTGGGGCGAAATCTGGACGCGGCCGCATTTCGACGAGCGCACCCGTCGGGTGCTGGTGATCGGCACCATGGTCGCGCTCGGGCAATGGGACGAATTCCGCCTGCATGTGCGCGCGGCGCTCGCCGAGGGCGGCTTCACGCCCGACGACATCAAGGAAATCCTGCTGCAGCAGGCGATCTATTGCGGCGTGCCGGCGGCGAACCACGCCGTGAAGGAAGCCTCAGCGATTGTGCAGGAGCTCGGCCTGCTCAAGACCTAGCGGGGCGGCAATCTCCGCGGTCTTCGATGCTGCCGCCGGCTTCTCGATCACGACCACGATCGCGGCTCCGAGCAAGAGCAGGAGCTCGGTGGCATGCAGCCGGAGCGCTGCCATCTCGCCGACCTTGGAGGCCATCACCATGCTGGCAAACGAGATTAGGCTGCCGATCGCCAGCGCGATGCCGAGCGCCTCGTCGCTGCCGCCGTTCCTGCGGATTCGGGGAATGCAGAGCAGCACGAGGTAGATCGCGAAGAACGCCACCACCGTCACCCGCCCCAGCGCGAGCAGCCAGGCGGCGCGGACCGTGTCCATCCCCGCCATCTGAAGGTGGTCGCTGAGGTACAACGCAACGGCAACGCTCGGCCGCTCGTAAAGGCCGTGCACGGGAGCGACAATGATGTTGAAGGCGACGAGGCTCCATACGGGAATGAAATAGGCCGCCAGCAGCGCGCCGTTGACCGAGCCGATCCGCCAATTCCTGAACATGCCGCTTCCCGCTTGGTTTGCCGATGCCTTGACGAAAAGGCGGCGGCTTCGCCGGAGCTAACTCGCATCGGCCTGTGGCGGCAATTTAAACCCTTTGTTTACCTTAACTGCCCCGCGGACGTCGTCATTTTGAGATGGTGCACAGCACCATGACCGGAATCTCGAGAGTCCGCGCTCGGCTATTCGAGCTGCCCCGGAAACTCCCCTAAGAGGCCCCAGCTTTCGGCGGGCCAGGTCTCCTCACTCCTGGTGCTCTCATCTTCGGGCTCCCGGACCTTCATATTCTGACCGCGGGCTACCCTGCTGCCAGCTGACCGCCCTGACGCGGGTCTTGCTGCTGCCCAGGTTTCTGACCGCCGCCCTGCTGCTGTCCTGGGCTCTGCTGGCCGGGGGTTCTGACTCTGCTGACCCGATTGCTGGAACGAGACAACGGCTGGCATCTCATCTTGGCCCCTTGCGGAACCGGGTTCCTCGCAATCTCGGGAACCCCGGGACCCAAAATGATCTCTGTACAAGCCTTTAGGTGGAGACCGGGCCAGTTGCAGCTGCCAGTTCCCTCCTGTTACAAAACCCGAAGAACGCTCAAGGGCTGCCGGGGCCCAAGAACTCTCTCTCGAAGAGCTCCCTTTGAGCCTGCGTCAGGTGTGGTACGGCAGCCCATGGATTATTTCGCCCAGCAGCTCATCAACGGCCTCGTGCTCGGCTCCATCTACGGCCTGATCGCGATCGGCTACACGATGGTCTACGGCATCGTCGGCATGATCAACTTCGCCCATGGCGACGTCTTCATGATCGGCGGCTTCATTGCGCTGATCACCTTCCTGATCCTGATCTCGCTCGGCCTCACCGCGATCCCCCTGATCCTGCTGGTGGTGCTCCTGGTCTCGATGGCAATCACGGCGCTTTATGGCTGGACCATCGAGCGCATCGCCTACCGGCCGCTGCGTCATTCCTTCCGTCTTGCCCCGATGCTGTCCGCGATCGGCATGTCCTTCGTGCTGACTAACTATTCGCAGGTGGCGCAAGGCGCGCGCGTCAAGCCGATCCCGCCCTTCATCACCGGCGGCTACACGCTGCATGAGAGCCAGGACGGCTTTGTCATCCAGCTCTCCAACATCCAGATCATGGTGGTCATCACCACCATCGTGTTGCTGGCGATCTTCACCTGGCTGGTCTCGCGCACCCGGCTCGGGCGCGACATGCGGGCCTGCGAGCAGGACCAGACCATGGCGGCGCTGCTCGGCGTCGACGTCGACCGCACCATCTCGATGACCTTCGTGATCGGCGCCGCGCTCGCCGCGGTCGCCGGCCTGATGTACCTGCTCTATTACGGCCTCGTCGATTTCTTCATGGGCTTCGTCGCGGGCATCAAGGCATTCACCGCCGCCGTGCTCGGAGGCATCGGCTCGCTGCCGGGCGCCATGCTCGGCGGGCTTGCGATCGGTCTGATCGAGACGTTCTGGTCGGCCTATTTCTCGGTCGAATACAAGGACGTCGCGGCGTTCTCGATCCTGATCGTCGTGCTGATCTTCATGCCGACCGGCCTGCTCGGCCGCCCCGAAGTCGAAAAAGTCTGACGGACCGGCCGCGTGACAATCCCTTCGACCAATACGGCCAAACCTGCAACGGGCATCCCGGCCCTCCTCAAGACAGCCTTCATCAACGCCCTCGTCGCGCTGGTGCTGTTCTCGCTGATGGTCGGCATCCGCACCGAGGCGGGCCCGGACGGCCAGCTCACCTACTGGACGCGATTCGGAGAGGTTGCCGCCCTCGTCGCCGTCGTGTTCGGGGGCTCGATCGTGATGGAGCTCTTGCGGCAATGGATCGGTTCGACCGGCGCCGAGAAGCTGGTGCCGCCGGCGGTGCAGAGCGGCATATCCTTCATCGGCCGCTATCTCGCGCCGGCGCTTTTGATCTTCACCCTGCTGGTGCCTGTGATCTTCTATGACCAGCGCTACATTCTGGACCTTGCGATCCTCGTTCTCACCTACGTCATGCTGGGCTGGGGATTGAACGTCGTGGTCGGGCTCGCCGGCCTTCTCGACCTCGGCTATGTCGCTTTCTATGCGGTCGGCGCCTATTCCTACGGACTGCTCGCCACCAATTTCGGCTGGTCGTTCTGGATCTGCCTGCCGCTCGCCGGCATTCTCGCCGCCTTCTGGGGCGTTCTGCTCGGCTTCCCCGTGCTCCGCCTACGCGGCGACTATCTCGCCATCGTGACTCTCGCATTCGGCGAGATCATCCGGCTCGTCATCATCAATTGGCAGGATCTGACGGGCGGCCCGAACGGCGTCTCCGGCATTCCCCGTCCCTCCTTCTTCGGCATCCCGCTGGACAACAGCGATGAAGGGCTCGCCGCAAGGCTTGGCATCGAGTATTCGGCGACCCACCGCATCGTCTTCCTGTTCTACCTGATCCTGGCGCTGGCGCTGGTCACCAACTGGGTGACGATCCGCCTGCGCCGGCTCCCCGTCGGGCGGGCCTGGGAAGCCCTGCGCGAGGACGAGGTCGCCTGCCGCGCGCTCGGCATCAACACCACGACCACCAAGCTCACGGCGTTCGCAACCGGCGCCATGTTCGGCGGCTTCGCCGGTGCGTTCTTTGCCACCCGCCAGGGCTTCATCAGCCCGGAATCCTTCACCTTCCAGGAATCGGCGCTGGTCCTCGCCATCGTCGTGCTCGGCGGCATGGGCTCGCAGCTCGGCGTGGCGCTCGCAGCTCTCGCCATGATCGGCGGATTCGAGCTGTTCCGCGGCCTCGAGAGCTACCGCATGCTGGTGTTCGGCATGGCCATGGTGCTGATCATGATCTGGCGGCCGCGCGGCCTGGTCGGCCATCGCGCACCCACCGTGTATCTGACCAAGGCGCAAGCGATCTCCTCCGACCTCGTCAAGGAAGGGCACGGATGAGCGGCGACAAGATTCTCAGCGTCGAGCGGCTGACCATGCGCTTCGGCGGCATCGTCGCCGTGCAGGACTTGTCATTGTCGGCAGAGCGCAAGAAGATCACCGCGCTGATCGGGCCGAACGGCGCCGGAAAGACCACCGTCTTCAACTGCATCACCGGCTTCTACAAGCCAAGCGCTGGTGCCATTCGCCTCACCCATGACGACGGCAGAGTGATCGCGCTGGAGCGGCTGAACGATTTTCGCATCGCCAAGCAAGCCAAGGTCGCGCGCACCTTCCAGAACATCCGCCTGTTTCCCGGCATGACCGCGCTGGAGAACCTGATGGTGGCCCAGCACAACGCCTTGATGCGCGCCTCGGGTTACACGCTCCTCGGTCTCCTCGGCGTCCCCGCATACCGCGACGCCGAAAAGCGCGCAATCGACCTCGCCACCGACTGGCTGAAGCGGGTCAATCTGCTCGACCGCGCCGACGATGCCGCCGGCAATTTCGCCTATGGCGACCAGCGCCGGCTCGAGATCGCGCGCGCAATGTGCACCGAGCCCGCCCTGCTGTGCCTGGACGAACCCGCCGCCGGCCTCAACGCGCGCGAAAGCGCGGCCTTGAGCGAGCTCCTGCTTTCGATCCGGGACGAACTCGGCACCTCGATCCTGCTGATCGAGCACGACATGTCGGTGGTGATGGAGATCTCCGACCACGTCGTGGTGATGGACCATGGCGTCAAGATCGCGGAAGGCACGCCGCGCGACGTCCGCAACGACCCGAAGGTGATCGCCGCCTATCTCGGCGCAGACGAGGACGAGGCCGTAGCCGTGATGGAGAGCCCGTCGTGACCTCGGTGCCGCTGCTCGCGATCCGCGGTCTTCGCGCCGCCTACGGAAAGATCGAGGCGCTGAAGGGCGTTGACTTCGAGATCAATGCCGGGGAGATCGTGGCGCTGATCGGCGCCAACGGCGCCGGCAAGTCGACGCTGATGATGACGATCTTCGGCAAGCCGCGCGCTCGCGCCGGCCAGATCCTCTATGAAGGCCGCGACATCACCCACGTGCCCACTCACGAGATCGCCCACCTGCGGATCGCGCAATCGCCGGAGGGGCGCCGCATCTTCCCGCGCATGAGCGTGGCGGAAAACCTCCAGATGGGGGCGGACGTCACCGACTGCACCGAGGCTGAGCGCGAGACGACACTGCAACGCGTGTTCACGCTGTTTCCGCGTCTGAAGGAACGCTACGCCCAGCGCGGTGGAACCCTGTCCGGCGGCGAGCAGCAGATGCTGGCCATCGGCCGCGCGCTGATGAGCCGCCCGCGGCTGCTCCTGCTCGACGAGCCCTCGCTCGGGCTCGCACCGCTGATAGCGCGCCAGATCTTCGACGCAATCCGCACCCTGAACCGGCAGGACGGGTTGACCGTCCTGATCGTCGAGCAGAACGCCAACCATGCACTCAAGCTCGCTCATCGGGGTTATGTCATGGTCAATGGCCTGATCACACTGGCGGGGACCGGCACCGAACTGCTGCAGCGCCCCGAGATTCGCGCCGCCTATCTGGAAGGCGGTCGCCACGGCTGACGAGACCGAAGGCCGACGAGTGCGGCCGGATGCGGCGCGATATCTCCGCAATGCCCGTATTTTGCCGGTGACTTCTCGCCGGATTCATTCAAGAATGGCGCCGGTTTGAACCGGGCCTGCCCGGCAACTTCCACAGGCGACCACCCGCGAGGTATCTCATGAAATCACTGAAGCTCATCGGTCTGGCATTCGGCGCATCGCTCGCCCTGTCGAGCGCGGCATTCGCGCAGGATGTCACCGTCGCAGTCGCAGGCCCGATGACCGGCGGCGAGTCCGCCTTCGGACGCCAGATGAAGAACGGCGCCGAGATGGCCGTGGCCGATATCAACGCCGCCGGCGGCGTCAATGGCAAGAAGCTCGCGCTTTCGGTCGAGGACGACGCCTGCGACCCGAAGCAGGCCCGCTCGATCGCGGAGAAGATCGCCGGCGCCAAGATTCCCTTCGTGGCCGGGCACTATTGCTCGTCGTCGTCGATCCCGGCTTCGGAAGCCTATGCCGACGGCAACGTGCTCCAGATCACGCCGGCCTCGACCAACCCGCTGTTCACCGAGCGCAAGCTCTGGAACGTGGCTCGCGTCTGCGGCCGCGACGATCAGCAGGGCCTGATCGCCGCGCAGTACATCGCCAAGAACTACAAGGGCAAGAACATCGCGATTCTCAACGACAAGACCACCTATGGCAAGGGTCTTGCCGACGAGACCAAGAAGGCGCTCAACAAGGCCGGCGTCACCGAGAAGATGTACGAGTCCTATAACAAGGGCGACAAGGACTTCAACGCGATCGTCTCGCGCCTGAAGCGCGACAACATCGACCTCGTCTATGTCGGCGGCTATCATCAGGAGAGCGGCCTGATCCTGCGTCAGATGCGCGATCAGGGCCTCAAGACCGTGCTGATGGCCGGCGACGCGCTCGCCGACAAGGAGTACGCCTCCATCACCGGCCCGGCCGGCGAAGGCACGCTGTTCACCTTCGGCCCCGACCCGCGCAACAAGCCGACCGCGAAGAAGATCGTCGAGGCTTTCAAGGCCAAGAACATCGACCCTGAGGGCTACACCCTCTACACCTATGCGGCGATGCAGGTGTGGTCGCAGGCGGCCAAGAAGGCCGGCACCACCGACGCCAAGAAAGTGATGGCGGCGATGAAGGCCGGCAAATGGGACACCGTGATCGGCCCAATCGAGTATGACGCCAAGGGCGACATCAAGCAGATCGACTACGTCGTCTACAAATGGGATGCCAAGGGCGGCTACGCCGAGATCAGCGGCAACGGCACCTGAGCGCGCTAGACGAGCCTTTGGGCCGTTATCAATCAACGCCGCGCCCCGGCTCAAGCCGGGGCGTTTTTTCTTGCGGCAGGATCAAACGGCGGCGGGCAGCGCGCTGGTCGCGGCCTGGGCATTCCGCAATGCCTGCAGGAGATCGCTCGGCCGAAACGGCTTTTGCAGGCAGACCACGTTGGCCAGGCTGGGCGATTGATCGATGAAATCAAGTGTCGTCATTCCGGACACCGCAACGACGGGGAGCGCCGGCGCGTGTTCGCGCAGGGCGGCAATGACGTCGGCTCCGCTGGCGTCACCGAGGAAGATGTCGACGATCGCTGCGTCACAAGCGCTTTCCGCGAAGGCTTTCAGACCTGCCGCACCGCTTTCGGCCTCCACCACCTCGAAATGATTAACCCGGAGCACGATCGCGATCATCGCGCGCACGTCCTTCTGGTCATCGATGATGAGAACGCGAGGCATGGGGAACTCCCGATATCGAAATCAAATCATCTGACTCAGACCTGGAACCCGCCGCAGCGGAGGGGCATTGTGGCACCGCCCAGTAAAGCGCACCTTACCTGATCCCTGTTCCGAGCTCCCACGGAGATTAGGTAAGCTATAACCTTCGGTTGAGTCGTGACCGGTCTGTTCCAGACCCGCGCCCAGAACCCGCACCCATGAACGGACTGTCCAGCCGAATGAGACCAGCGGAGATGCACAAGCCCGACTCGCTCAAGACCGCCCCACGAGAGGTGGACGTGCCCGCGACGATCGAGCGAAGCACATCTCTCTCGACCCTGCCCGCCACTTCGGCCGACCGCACCGCAGCATTGACGATTGTGGGCGTGTCCTCCCTCCTGTTCGTAGCGGCCGTGCCCTTCGCGGGGACCCCTCTCCTGCCCGTCCCGGCCTTCGTCGCAAGCTACCAATCGGCACTCGCCGTGAGCGACATCGTCACCGCCGTGCTGCTGCTGTCACAATTCGTGGTCTTGCGGACACGCGCGCTGCTGTGGCTCGCGACCGGCTATCTCTTCACAGCCGCGGCGGCCCTGGTTCATGCCCTCACCTTCCCCGGACTGTTTGCGCCGACGGGGCTCTTTGGCGCAGGGGGGCAGACCACGGTCTGGCTCTACATGATCTGGCACGCCGGCTTTCCCCTGTGTGTCATGGGTTATGCCTGGCTGAAGGAAAAGGACGGTGGCCCTCGCGTCCGCGGCGCGGCAAGCACCGCGATCTACGCCAGTGTGCTCGGCGTCATCGCGACGATGGCCGTCTTCACCTGGATCGTCACCGCCCAACACGATCTGCTGCCGGTGCTGCTGCGCGACGGCCACTATACGCCGACCATGATCGGAGTCGTGTCGTTCGTGTGGTCGCTGAGCTTTGCGGCGCTGGTCTCGCTCTGGTTCCGCAGACCGCATTCGGTGATCGACGTCTGGCTGATGGTGGTCATGTGCGCCTGGCTGTTCGACATCGCGCTGTCGGCGATCGTCAACGTCGCCCGGTTCGATCTCGGCTTCTATGCCGGCCGGCTCTACGGCCTCGCCGCGGCGACCTTCGTGCTGGCGGTACTTCTGATCGAGAACGTGCGTCTCCAGGCGCACACAGTGAGCCTCCTCGGGAGGCTGCGCCAGCAATCGGCATCGGAGCGCGACTATTACGGCAAGCGCCTCGCGCTGTACGGCGCAGTGATTGAGTCGTCCAATGACGCCATCATCACGAAATCGCTGGATGGCATCATCACCGGCTGGAACAAGGCCGCCGAGCATCTGTTCGGCTATTCCGCCGCCGAGGCCATCGGCAAGTCGATTGACATCGTCGTGCCGCCGGATCGCAAGGGCGAAGTCAGGAGCATCCTCAACCGTATCGCCAGCAACGAGTCGATCGCACAGCACGAGACGACCCGAATCCGGAAAGACGGCCGCCCGCTCGACGTCGTCCTCAACATCTCACCGCTGCGGACCGATGAGGGAGAGATCATTGGTGCCTCCAAGATCGCCCACGACATCACCGAAGAAAAGCAGGCGAGAGAGAAGCTGCGCCGCGAGACGGAGGAACGCCAGCGCATCTTCGAGACATCGCAGGATCTGATCCTGGTCACCGACGGCTATGGTAATTTCGTGCAGGTCAGCCCGAGCGTGAAGAACATTCTCGGCTACAGCCCCGAGGACATGGTCGGGCACAGCGCGACCGAATTCATTCATCCCGACGATCTCGATAAGACGCGGAACGAGATGCGCGCAGCCCGTCGCGGCGCGGCCAAGCGCAGCTTCGAGGCGCGCTACTATCACTATGACGGCCACGAGGTCGCGCTGAACTGGATGGGCACTTGGTCCGAGCCGGTAAAGCGCCACTTCTTCATCGGCCGGGACCTCACCGACAAGCAGGCTGCCGAAGCCCAGTTCCGGCACGTCCAGAAAATGGACTCGATCGGTCAGTTGACCGGAGGCGTCGCCCACGACTTCAACAACGTGCTGACCGTCATCACGGGCACGATCGGCATACTCAGCGATGCCGTGGCTGACCGGCCCGAGCTCGCCGCTATTACCAGGCTGATCGACGACGCGGCCGAGCGCGGCGCGCAGCTGACCAAGCACCTGCTCGCCTTTGCCCGCAAGCAGCCGCTCCGGCCGCGCGAGATCGACGTCAATGCGCTGGTGCTCGATGCCGCCAAGCTCTTGCATCCGACGCTCGGCGAGCAGATCACGATCATGCCGCAGCTCACGGAGGATGCCTGGCCGACCCTGGTCGATCCGGGCCAGCTGTCCACCGCGATCCTCAATCTCGCGCTGAACGCGCGCGACGCCATGCCCGATGGCGGCACGCTGGTGCTGGAGACCCGCAACATCTTCCTCGACGACGGCTATGCCAGCATGAATCCCGACGTGGCCGCCGGCAACTACGTGATGATCGCCGTCAGCGACACCGGCAGCGGGATTCCCGCAGAGCTGATCGACCGGGTCTTCGATCCCTTCTTCACCACCAAGGAGGTCGGCAAGGGCACTGGCCTTGGCCTCAGCATGGTGTTCGGCTTCGTCAAACAGTCGGGCGGCCACATCAAGATCTACAGCGAGGAAGGCCACGGCACGAGCGTGAAGATCTATCTGCCCCGCTCGACCGGGGTGCAGGAGACCGAGTTCGAGGCGCTCCAGAACGCACCCATCGCCGGGGGTGACGAGAAGATCCTGATCGTCGAGGACGACGCGCTGGTCCGGCAGTATGTCGTGACGCAGGTCAGGAGCCTCGGCTATACCGCGCTCGAGGCCGCCAATGGCGCCGAGGCCCTCAAGATCATCGACGGCGACGCGACCATCGACCTGCTCTTCACCGACATCATCATGCCTGGCAACATGAACGGCCGCCAGCTTGCTGACGAAGCGGCCAGGCGCCGCCCCAACCTGAAGACGTTGTTCACCTCGGGCTACACGGAGAACGCCATCGTCCATCATGGCCGTCTCGATTCCGGCGTGCTGCTGCTGGCCAAGCCCTACCGCAAGTCCGAGCTCGCCAAAATGCTCAGGACGGCGCTCGCCAGTTGAGCCTGCGCCATCGCTGCGCTATCGCAGATCGCAAATTGCTCTCAGTTCACGAGGCTGTCTTGAAAAACCTGCTCACCGACATCGCCGGCGTCCGGGTCGGTCATGCCGAAGATGCGAAAGTCGCTTCCGGCGCGACCGCGGTCATCTTCGATTCTCCCGCGATCGCCGCGATCGACGTCCGGGGCGGCGGTCCCGGCACGCGCGAGGATGCACTGCTCGATCTGGCCAACACCGTCGAACGCGTCGATGCGATCGCACTCTCCGGCGGCTCCGCTTTCGGCCTCGATGCCGGCGGGGGCGTGCAGGCCTGGCTCGCCGAACAGGGGCGCGGCTTCAGGATCCGTGAGGCCGTGATCCCCGTCGTCCCGGGGGCGATCGTGTTCGACCTCCTCAACGGCGGCGACAAGGCCTGGGGCCGCTTCTCGCCATATCGCGATCTCGGCTATGCCGCCGCTGCCGCCGCCGGCACCGACTTCGCGCTCGGCAGCGTCGGTGCCGGGCTGGGCGCCACCACCGCCACCTTCAAGGGCGGCATCGGCTCGGCATCGGCCGTGACCACGAACGGCCTCAAGGTCGCCGCGATCATGGTGGTGAACGCCGTCGGCAGCGTCACCATCGGCAACGGCCCATGGTTCTGGGCCGCGCCGTTCG
Organism: Bradyrhizobium sp. in8p8; assembly: GCF_000426845.1. Lineage (GTDB taxonomy): Bacteria > Pseudomonadota > Alphaproteobacteria > Rhizobiales > Xanthobacteraceae > Bradyrhizobium > Bradyrhizobium japonicum_C. The sequence goes on from NZ_AUGD01000009.1 coordinate 171,330, forward strand.
AGGAAAACGGCGAGTTCGGCGGACGCGGTCTGCCGTCTGCGTTCACGCCCGACATGCTGGCGATGCGCATCAAGGGCGGGCCGGCTGCCAGCGAGCGCGAGAACACCACGATCGGCGTCGTCGTCACCGACGCGATTCTGAGCAAGGCCCAGGCCAAGCGGCTCGCGATGATCGCACAGACCGGATTTGCCCGCGCGATCTACCCGGTGCACGCTCCGCTGGACGGCGACGTGCTGTTCGCCGCGGCCACCTGCGAGAAGCCGATCGAGCCGCTGGTGGAGCTCACCGAGCTCGGCATGGTCGCTGCCAACGTTGTCGCACGCGCGATCGCAAGCGGCGTGTACAACGCGACCGCACTGCCATTTCCAGGGGCACTACCGGCGTGGAAGGACAGATACGACTAGAAACGAAGCGGCGGGCACGGCGTTACCCGACGGAGCCCAAGGTGCGCCGTCATGCCGTCTTCCGTGATCCGCTTCTTCCGCTATGCCCCGGACACACGCGAGCTGCAGGTGACTTTCGTCACCGGACGGGTCTATGTCTACGAGGACGTTCCGCCCGAGGTCGCGGCCGCGTTCCGGGAAGCGCGATCAAAGGGCACTTTCTTCAACCTGCACATCCGTGACCGCTTTGCCTATCGCGAGATCACGCATGACTACGCGGATCAGACCGAGGCCTGATCACACGCTTATCGACATCGAAGAAGACGCGGTCGCGGAACCGGACTGCGCCTGGCGCTGCATCATCTGCCCAAACCAGTCATAGGGCGAATTGCCGCCTCCGTTCGCCATCGGACCGCGATGTGCGCCCGGCACCGTCGTCGACATCTTGAAGCCGTCGGCATAGGTGACGGTGGTGGTGGTCGAGCCGTCGGCATTCGTCGTCGTCGTCGAGGTCGACCCGCGGCTCGCCTTTGACGAGGACTCCGACCCACCGCCCGATGCGTCAGCCGAGCCGTCAGCGCCTTGCGCCTGGTGGCCTTGACGCCCGCTCGTCAACGCCTTGGTCATTTCACCGAGATTGATGCTGTCGTCCGAGTTCGCATCCATCTTCGCGAACACGTGGTCGGCCTGCGCCAGATTGGTGCCCCCGGCGCCGAGCGCGTCCTCGAATTCGGACTTGGTGATCTTGCCGTCGCCATCCGCATCGATCTGGGAGAACAGATCCTTCAGCGCAGCCTCCCGACCTTTCGACGTCGGGGACGTCGAGTTCGACGAAGCCGAGCCGTCGGCCGATTGGCTCTGCGCCGCGAACAGCGCGTTCATCGTCTCCGGCGAGATCTGCGGATGTCTGCCCGAATTGACCGGCGAGCTCGCACCGCCGGACGTGCTGCTGGCGCCGTCGATCGCGAACGGATTGGTCGCACCTTGCGCCGATCCCGCCTTGTCCGCCGCCGACGACGATTTCGAGTTCGTCAGCGACTGGATCGCATTGAGCGCACTGGAGACGGCGCCAAGGGCAAACAACATTGCACAACTCCAACCGATGCGGCATGCCGCGGCCAATGTTCTGTCGGGTGAGATCAGCAAGCGACGTGCCATCGGGAAAAGCTCAATGAAATCCGCAATCCACCACGCTTTGCAGTTTCGGGAACATCGGCAATTGGTGCCGGTCGCGGCAGAAATTTCCGCCCACAGGAAGCGCGGCTCCCCTGCATTGCCGGCCGCGGAGGCCCATGTTAGGCGAGGCCATTCGTCGTCCGCCTGCCATGGGAAAACCGCGCCATGACCCAAGCCTTCGCTCCCCGCCCCCTGGCCATTGCGCCCTCGATCCTGGCCTCGGACTTCTCAAGATTGGGCGAGGAGGTCCGCGCCGTGGACGCCGCAGGCGCCGACTGGATCCACCTCGACGTAATGGATGGGCACTTCGTTCCCAATATTTCCTACGGCCCTGATGTCATCAAGGCGATGCGTCCGCACACGAAGAAGATCTTCGACGCGCATCTGATGATCTCGCCCTGCGATCCCTATCTCGAGGCCTTTGCCAAGGCCGGCTGCGACCACATCACCGTGCATGCAGAGGCCGGTCCACACCTGCACCGCTCGCTCCAGGCGATCCGCGCGCTCGGCAAGAAGGCCGGCGTCTCGCTCAATCCGGCAACGCCGATCAGCGCGCTGGAATACGTTCTCGACCTCGTCGACCTCGTTCTGGTGATGTCGGTCAATCCCGGCTTCGGCGGCCAGGCTTTCATCCCCTCCGCGATCGGCAAGATCCGCGACATCCGCGCGATGACGGCGGGCCGTCCGATCGACATCGAGGTCGACGGCGGCGTCGGCCCCGACGTGGCCGGCGCGCTCGCGGCGGCCGGCGCCAACGCCTTCGTCGCCGGCACCTCAGTGTTCAGGGGTGGGACGCAGGACGCTTACAAAGCCAATATCGCCGCGATCCGTCACGCGGCACTTGGGGCACGCGGCGAGGCGATCTGAGACCAAGGCTGTCCGAACCGCAGCTGCGGCCGCTGCGACCAACGGCAATGGATGAACTCCGCGCCACTCTGTTTTCTGCCGGGCTGCGTCGTCTTCTCGCCGAGGCCCTGCAGGATGGAGAGCAAGTGGTCTGGCAGGGGCAGCCCGACGGCATCGCCCGCGCGGCCATGTGGCGATTTCTCTGGTGGATCGGATGTCCCTGGTTGCTGCTGACCGTCATCGCCGTCGGGAACGGTTGGATCGACCAAGCGACCCAGCCTCTCGCAATGATTGGAGTCGGGATGGTTGCAGCTCCGTTCGTGATGCTGCTGCAAGACCTGCAGACGCTTTATGTGATCACCGACCGCCGCGCGCTGATCGTGCGCACGGCCTGGAGCAGACGCACCGTGACCCCTACTTCGTTCGACGCCATGGATGCAGTGTTCGAAATCCTCGACATCGGCAGCGGCGTCGGCCACCTCAACTTTGCGTCAGGGCGCTCGACCCGTTCGCCCGATACCGACTACACCGGGCACTATGGCTTTCGCTTTGTCCGAGACGCACCACGGATCCGGGATATCCTCGACGATGCGCGCACCGGCAAAATACGTCGGCCGCACTTGGAAAGAACTGCGGGTTCTACGGGTGTTGCAACGCGCAAAGCTTGAAACTTTAGCCTTGGTCCGTACTCATCCGGACTTCACTGATTCGTGCAAATCACCGCAAGTGGCTCCTGCCTGCTTTTGACGGGAGCACATCATGACGACGACCCTGATTTGGACTGGCGTAGCGTTGTGGTTCGGAGTCAATGCGGCGATTGCAGCTCGCAGTCTCCACGTGGCGCGACCGGTGAAGGTCGCATCCCCTGCCCGCATCATCCACCTTCATCGTCGCCGGAAGTGATGCCATGCGGCTCGCACTCGTGAAACGTCAGCCGAAGCGCAGGTGCCGTATTCCGCGTCGCCCGCATCCGAACCTTGATGATTTCTTCGGTCGCTTCGAGCGCGCCGATGGCGCGCTGGATGACGATGCCGGGCTCGACAATTCGGACCTCGATCATTCGTTTGCCTCGCAACACCGACACTGAGACTTCTTTTTTCCTACCGCCCATGAAACCGCATTGCCCGAACTGCCTGAAGGAAATGACCAAGGCGTCCGCGTCACGTAACTTGTTCAGTTGCGAGCCCTGTCGCGAGATCATCCAGTATTTTGGCGGCAGCGCGGATCACGGCGAACCCGTCCCGCAATTCTCCTGGCCCATCCGCCGCAAGCGCGCCGCACAGTCCGCCCACGCGGCCTGATCCGCCGTTCGGAAACGCAGCCCTATCCGGTCGCCTCGTTGGCATCTGTCCCGCCGACGTCCCCGGCCAGCCGCGGCGGCCGCACCACCGTGACGGTGCAGGTCGCCTCCGCAGCCACCTTGGCCGACACGCTGCCGAGCAGCATGCGCCTGAATGAGTGCTGCCGCGCGCCGATGATGACGTGGTCGACCTGGTTGGCCTTGGCGAACTCCAGGATCGCGGCGGCGGGATCGACCGCTTCAAGCACATGCGCCGACAGCCGACTCTCGTCCAGCTTCAGCGGCGTTGCCCAATGCCGGAGCGCAACCAGACGGTCGATATGCTTGTTCGACCCCTCCTCGTCCAGGCTGCGGTCGATCGCGATCCGGCTCAGCTTCAGCACGTTGACGCAGGCCAGCCGCGCTGACGGCAAGGTCGCGAGGATACGCTCAGTGGTCACGCGCAGCGCCTCGTTGAGTTCCGGCGCGCCCTCCATGGCGTCGAGGGCAACTGCCAGGATCGGGCTGGATGCGATCTGAGCGGCGACATCGGATTTCGCGCGCGGCGCCATGGCGCCCTGGTTGAAGCGACGCCGCCAGACGACGCTGAGCGGGTCGCGTTTCACACGCTCGGAGCGCGCGGTGAGCTTGACCTGGTCGGGGTGGGCGAGATCGAAGGCGAGCTGCGACGCCGTCGGATAACGCCAGACCGGCTCGATCTCCAGGCACCGCAACACCACTTCCTGAAGCCAGGGCGGATAGTCCGGGCGGACCTTGCGCGGCGGATGCGGGTCGCGCCACAGCCGGCGCCGCATCGCGCGCAGCGTCTCTCCCTCGCCGAAGGGGCGCACACCCGTGGTGAAGAAGTAGAGCAGCACGCCGAGCGAGAACAGGTCGCTGCGCGGATCGTCGCGCACCCCAAGCAGCCGCTCGGGCGCCATATAGGGCGCAGTGCCGTAGGGCAGCCGAAATTCTTCCTGCAGGAGGTCCGGCAGGTGGTTGTGATGCGACAGGCCGTAGTCGATCAGCACCGCCTCGCCGGACTCGCGGAACATGATGCTGCTCGGCTTGATGTCGTGATGGATCACGTTCTGCCGGTGTAAATCAGCAAGCGCGGTTGCGATCCTGGCGACGAGCTGCCGCGCCTCGTCATAGGGCAACGGCAGGTCGGGCAGCCGCTTGTAGAGCGTGGCGCCCGGGATGCGCTCGATCACGACATAGGCCTGGCGGGCAAAGTCCCCGGTGCCGAAGCAGGCCGGCACATGCGGGCCCGCGAGCCGCGGCAGGATCATCATCTCCATCTCGAAAGAGACGATCGCGGCCGGGTCCTCGCCCTCCGATACCCGTGGGATCTTCATCAGCAGGGGCACGTCGATGCCGGGATGGGTGACGGTCCACAACGTCGCCATGCCGCCGGCATGCACGCATTCACCGATAGTGTAACCATCGATTTCAGCGCCGGATCTGACCAGAGGTTTCGGCATCGGTGTCAGCGTCCCTGCGACAGCCGGTCGGCGAGCCAGGAGGGCAATCCGTTGTCGCGGATCCTGCCTGCCGCCGCCGCGACGTCATAGGGCGCGCGGCAATAGGTGATCTGGCAGGAGACCGTGTCGAACAACGCGAAGGCCGCCGATGGATCGCCGTCGCGGGGCTGGCCGACAGAGCCGAGCACGGCGAGCCATTGCCGTCCGCGCAGCAGCTGCACGGGGACATCGGTCTTCGGCACGAAGCTCGTCATCTTCGCCGTGACCGACATGGAATAGAGCGCGGGGCGGTGGATGTGGCCGCAGAAGGTCACATGCGCCGACGTTGCGATCAGGCTCTTGGCGGCATCCGTCGTCGAGCGGACATAGTGCCAGCGCTGAGGGTGAGAGGCTTCCGAATGCACGAACAGGAGGCCCTCATCCTCCACCATCATCGGCAATTCGGCCAGAAACCGCCGCTGCGCCGTGTCGAGCCGGCCTCGGGTCCATTCGATTGCGATCTGCGCCTCGGCATTCATGGTCTCAGCCGTCGAATTGACCGCCTGGTCATGGTTGCCGCGCACGGCGACGGCGCCCTCCGCAACGAGCTCGATTGTGGTATCGACGACCCATTCCGGATCGGCGCCATACCCGACGAAATCGCCGAGCAGAACCAACTGCTCCGCGCCCTTCGCACGGGCCGCCTTCAGGCAGGCCTCAAACGCCTGCCGATTGGCGTGGATATCCGAGAAGACAGCGAGAAGCACGCACCCTCCACCCTCCAGATTCTATTGAAGGCCGAGAAGGCCAATTTGAGGGAGGTCAACACCATGCGCCAGCGCCACGCCCTTTGCCAGCGTAACACCGCGATTTGGCGAGGAGCCTACCGCTCGTCCTTGGGCGGCATCCGGGGCGGCGGCAGCGGGGTGAACACGGCGCCTTGTGCGCCGGCCGGCGGCGCATTGAACTCGCCGGTCGAGGAGTCCCCGCCGCTGGTCTCCAGAATGGTCTTGGGCGTCACGTATTCGCGGACCATGTCGATGAGGCTACCGTCGCCACCGCCGAAATCCGCGGCGCGTCCGCCCTGAGGATGGCCGGCTGCGATCTCGTTCTGCGCGGCATGGGTCTTTTCGGCCAGCCTGTCGTCATACGGCACCCGGAAGGCGCGGGGGATGCCGCTCGGGCGGTTGTCGTCGTCCAGCGCCTCGACCCACAAATAGATCGAACCGGGATCACCTTCCAGCGAATGCGGCTCGACGATGCGGGCCTGCAGCAGCTTGAAGGCGGTGGGCATCCGGTCGGAGCTGGCCCAGCCGAGCAGCCCACGCATTTCAGTGAAGCTGACGACATAGAAGGCACTGGTCACGACAACCGCGACCGCCTTCAGCGACCAGTGCAACCGCGCATAGACCAGCACGACAAGCAGCAGCGCTCCGATCACGGCGTAGGCGACCGAGAGGCTGAGAACGACCGTTTGCAGATTACTCACGGCGCATCCTCACGCCGGTTTTGGGATCGATATCGGCGCCGTTGGCGCGCACGTTGCGGAACGTCTCCAGCAGGGATTTCGGCCGCTGGTCGACATTGATGACCTTGCCCTCGGCATCGAGCCGGAACCGCACCGCTGTCTTCTCGTCGCCGGTGTGGCTGAGAGCGAGCTTGTTGTCGAAGATCACTTGCGCAGTCGGGTTGAGTTTCTGCACCTTCACGCTCGCTGTAACGGGCTCGCCGGTCGTTGCCTGGAAATGCGAGATGTTGACGGTGTATTCGCCGGCGACGATGCCGCGCACGGTGACGATCTCCTCCCGGATGGGCGAGGCGATCTTCTTGCCGTTGACGATGATGAAATCATTGGCCCCGCCGCGGTCGTCGCGATCGAGCGTGAGGAAGCCGGCCTCGCGGTGGCGATACCAGGCGATGTTGCCCGCGGGATCCTGCACGAACAGGTCGAGATCGTCAGGATGATTGTCCGGCCAGTCCATCGTGATGATGAACTCCGCCTTGGAGTCGATCTTGCCTTCCTTCGCATCCGGCGAGACCGCGAGCAGCGCGAGGAAAAACAGGAACGCGATCACCTGGAGCGCCTTGAACAGCATCACGCCAAGGGGGTCGAACGGCTCCTCGCGCGGATAGAGACCGAAATCATCCATCATGACGGCGCACCGGAACCTTTGCGCTCCAGCACCGGCGTCACATAGGTCTCGGTCAGCACCACCGCGTCCGAGAATACCCGCTGCGTCGCGGCGTCCAGCATGTAGTACTGGATGCGGATCAGGATCGAGCCGACGAGGCCGGCCAGCGTCGTGTACATGGCGACCGCCATGCCGTCGCTCATCACCCCCATCGAGGAGCGCATCGCGACCTTGTCTGCGGCATCCAGCCCCGCGATCGGCGCCAGCATGATGATGAATCCGATGATGGTGCCGAGCAGACCGAGCTTCATCAACGTATCGGAGACGAAGGCGCCGAAGCCGTTGGAGCCGCGCAAGCGATCGGCGAGATTTCGCAACAGCAGCGTCTGGTCGACCGGCCGGTAGTCCTGCGCCGCGGCTTTCGTCACCAGGCTCTGGATATGGTCGCGCACCAGTCCGCGCGGCAGCACCGCCGCGCTGGCATCAAGCGCCTTGCTGCCGTCCGGTGCCGCCAGCACTGCGCGGCAGCGCCGCGCCGCCGCTCCCTCCCGCGCGATCGCCCGCGTCCGCAGGAAGCAGTGGCCACACGTGATGACGTAGAGCGCCGCGATCACGGCGGAAATGTAGGTGCGATCCGAGGTCAACATCAGGTGGATCAGCCCGAACCGCCACAGCAGCACGACCGCGAAGATCGAGAGCCCGGTGAAGATCATCCAGAACAGGAGCGCGCTACGCTCGGACGGGTCGGTTGTGGTCCCCGCGATCGATCCAATCGTCATCGAACTCATGCTGCACCGCTCCTGGCCTCCAAGCACTGGCCTGCGACGTGTCCTCGCCGATTAGATCAAAGCCGACGCTCCCGGTCCAAAGACCCATGCCCAATCCGGCTTGGGAAATTTGCCCGAGCTGCACTTCCCGGCATTCCTGCAATTGGCAAGGCGCGGCGGCGTTGTTAGGCTGACCTTACCAAAGGTCGGGGGTGATCGCATGCGCCTCGTGCTTCAGCTTGTCGCCCGTCTGCTGCTTATCGTCGTGCTCTGCCTCGGAGCCGCGACCGTGTGGGCGACGTTCGACGCCTATCGCAGCGTCGATCGGGCGACTGCGGCCTCGGCGCAGCGGGTCGCGCAGGCGCTGCAGGCGCTGTATTGGCGAGAGCTCTTGTTGCGCAGCAGCAGGGCGCGCGAGCATCTTCTGCCTGTTCCAGACTGGCGCACCCTCGAGACGATGAAACTGATCTCGCCCGGCGTCTGTGTCGAGTTCCAGCCAGCCGCGGCATTCGAGAAGCCGCTCTGCGGTCAGAGCGAGGGGCTTGGGAAGGCGCCACCGCACTGGTTCGTCGCCGTTGTTCCCACCTATCTTGGCAGCCACGCCGAGGTGATACGGCCCATCAGTCCCCGCGCGGCGGCTGCGGGCACGGTGGTCGCGACGCCGGATGCCACGGCCGCCGTCTCGCTCGCCTGGGAGTACATCCACAACGTGATCGACGTCGCGCTCCTGATGGCGGCGGCGATCGCGCTGCTGGCTTCGATCGCGATCGCGCACGCGCTGGCTCCAGCGCGCGCCATCGTCACCGCGCTCCAACGTATGGCGCGGGGTCAGTACCGGACGAAATTGCCGCGCTTCCGCTCCATGGAGCTTGCGATGATCGGCAGCGCCGTCGGCGAGCTCGGCGGCCGGCTGGAGGAGGCCACCGAACAGCGCGCCGCGCTGACGCGGCGCCTGATCGAAATCCGCGACGACGAGCGTCGCGCGCTCGCTCGCGAGCTGCACGACGAATTCGGGCAGAACCTTTCCGCCATTCTTGCCTTCGCCAACACGATCGAAACCGCAAGCACGAAAGACAAGAACGGCACCGCGATTGCGCAGGACGCGCGCATGATCTCGCAAGCCACCCATCACCTGATGGCCTCGCTGCGCGATGCGCTCGGGCGGCTGCGCAATCCCCTGCCCGAGGAACTCGGGCTCGAGGCAAGCCTCGTCAACCTCGTCGACAGCTGGCGCTCGCACAGCGCGGCGCGGCCGACGATCCAGCTCGACCTTCGCGGTGACCTCACCGACATCAGTGGGCCGGCCGCCACCACGGCCTATCGCGTGGCACAGGAGTGTCTGACCAACGCGCTGCGTCACGGTGCGGCGCGCGAGATCAGCTTGCGCATCGAGCGCCGCGCCGGCCAGCATGATGCGCTGCTGATCCGGGTCGAGGACGACGGCGGCGGCGACGCGACCCGTGTGGCGCAGTCGGCCGGTTTCGGCCTGACCGGCATCCGCGAGCGCGTCACGGCCGCGGGCGGATCGCTGTCGATCCTGCCGGCGCGCCGCGGCCTCAGCGTCGCCGCCACCATCCCGCTCGCCGCGTGAGGCCGGGAATGAGCGAGGTTGCTGCAACAGGCATCTCCGTGCTGCTGGTCGACGACCATCCGATCGTCCGGCAAGGCTATCGGCGCGTGCTGGAAAGCCAGGGCGATCTGCATGTCGTCGCGGAAGCCGACAACGCCGCGGACGCCTACGGCGCGTTCAAGGCGCATGATCCCGACGTCGTCGTGCTCGATATTTCGATGCCCGGCGCGAGCGGGCTGGAGGCGATCCGCAACATTCGCGCGCGCAGCCCCCGGGCGCGGATCCTCGTTTTTACCATGCACAACGAGGCCGTGCTGGTAAAGGCCGCCTTCAACGCCGGCGCCAGCGGCTTCGTCACCAAGAGCAGCGAGCCCTCCGCCGTCGTGACCGCAATCCGCAACGTCGCCCGCGGCGAGCGCGCCATGAGCGACGACATCGCGCATATCCTGGCCGAGGACAGCTTGTCGGCTGGCTCAGCGCTGGATCAACTGGGCGAACGCGAGATCGAGATCCTGCGCCAGTTCGCCGGCGGCGCCACCACCGAGCAGATCGCGGCGCATCTCAATCTCAGCATCAAGACGGTGCAGAACTATCACTACCTCATCAAGACCAAGACCGGCGCGCGCACGGACGCGCAACTGGTGCGGCTCGCGGCGGCGTGCGGGTTGACGAGAATCTGGCGGTAGAGCTGCCGCTGACCCCGGCCCTTGAATCTTCTCAATCTGCTGAATGAAGTTGGAACGGTTCCGATCCGGCTCCGGTTAATACGGCAGTGAAGGAGGCAAGGGTCATGAGTAAGGGTCACCGTAAAGCAGTCGACCATCCCCCGGTCATTACAGTAGGCGAGCTCATCGACGAGCTCTGCCGCCTGCCGGACACCGCCGTTGTCCACTTCCGCTGCCCCATGCTCGATCAGGAGCTGACATTCCATCGCCTGCGAAAGCGGTCAAAGGACGCGGTCGAAATCGCGGTCAATGCATATCCGGAAAGTCCGCCGGTCGTGCCATCCGCCGAGCCAGCTTTCCGGACACGTAGAGGCTCGACCATCTCGCCGCCGGCTCACAACGGCGGCGTTCTTCACAAGGCAAGGGGTTGATCGACACCCGTTGTGCAGGCGGGCCTACCCAGCCTTCAAACCGCGCAGCAACAACGTCAGCGTCGCATCGACGCGCGCCGAGAGATCGGCATCCTTCCACTCGTCGGCATGAGCCGGATGGTGGAAACGCACGGTCGCATCGAAGATCGCACGCGCCGTCTCCTTCACGTCGCCCACAGCGAATTCGCCCTGCTTCTCGCCGTCGATCAGGATCGCCGCGATCTGGTCGATCATGGTGTCCTTGTGGCATTTGACGGCAGCGCAAGCCTCGCGCGCCAGTGTCAGATAGGTGTCGAACATCTCGGGGTCATCGAGGACGCGCGAACGCTTGGCGGCGAACAGCGTACGCAGCCAGCGCTCGAGCCGGGCCGGGGCCGGACCCTGCTCCCCGGCGATCTCGCGCAGCGGAGCATCGATGCGATCCAGCCAGCGCTTGGCAACAGCCTCGCGCAGCGAGGCCTTGCTCGGGAAATGGCGATAGACGCTGCCGTGGCTCACATCGAGCGCACGGGCAACGTCGACCACCGTGGCCTTGGCAAGTCCGTACCGCCTGAGCACATCCTCGGTGACCTCGAGGATCCGCTCCGGCGTCAAAACAACGGCTTCATTCATGCCAGCACCATGTTCCCGTTTGGGGCTCAGAAACTCCGGCCGTCGGGCTGCTTCCGAAGCGCCCTCGCCGGTCGTTCGGAAAGCCTATGCCCTAATGAGGCAGTTTTGCAGCCTGCGCCGCGATCTGGCGCGCCACCAGCAGATTGAGCCACTGCCCAATCACGCCGGTGAGATTGAGGATTTCGGTCGTCATTGTCTTAAGTCTCCATTCGTCCACGGTCCCCGTTCTTCAATCCGCCCTCCGATCCGAATTGGCTTCGGATGTCGGGCTCCCCGGGGCTTGTCGCGGGACGCCGGTCGGAGCGTCCGGGAACGGATATACATGTCTCGCTAACAGATTTCAATATCTGTCAGTCAATGATTCGTGATTGACCGCTGATTCTGCTGCGGCCAGCCAGCCCGGCTGGCGGGCGACCCACCAGCCAGCCGCGGCCGAGGCCCTCAGCCCCTTGCTCGGGCTGATCATCCCCCGCGACGTTGCTCCCGCCGTTTGTTTCGCCCTCCCCGCTCTGTTAAGTCACGGCGTAAAAACATTCTGGCCGGCACAGCCCCCCTCGGGTCGCCCGCCTACCTTGCTGGAGCCCTCAGATGATCCCCCGCTATACCCGCCCGGAAATGGCCTCGATCTGGGAGCCGCAGACCCGGTTCAAGATCTGGTTCGAGATCGAGGCGCATGCGGCGGATGCCCTGGCCGAGCTCGGGACCATCCCGAAGAAGGCTGCCAGGACGGTCTGGGCCAAGGCCAAGGACGCCGTGTTCGACGTCGCCCGCATCGACGAGATCGAGCGCGAAACCAAGCACGATGTCATCGCCTTCCTCACCCACCTCGCCGAGATCGTCGGCCCCGAGGCGCGGTTCGTGCACCAGGGCATGACCTCCTCCGACGTGCTCGACACCTGCCTCAACATCCAGCTCACCCGCGCCGCCGACCTGTTGCTCGCCGACCTCGACAAGGTGCTGGCCGCGCTGAAGAAGCGCGCCTTCGAGCACAAGATGACGCCGACCATCGGCCGCAGCCACGGCATCCATGCCGAGCCCGTGACCTTCGGCCTCAAGCTCGCTTATGCCTATGCCGAGTTCACGCGCGCCAAGGAACGTCTGATCGCCGCGCGCAAGGAAGTTGCAACCTGCGCCATCTCGGGTGCCGTCGGCACCTTTGCGCAGATCGATCCGCGCGTCGAAGAGCATGTCGCGAAAGCGATGGGCCTCGTCCCCGAACCGATCTCGACCCAGGTCATCCCGCGCGACCGCCACGCCATGTATTTCTCGACCCTCGGCGTGATCGCCTCCTCGATCGAACGTATCGCGGTGGAGATCCGCCACATGCAGCGCACCGAAGTGCTGGAGGCCGAGGAATTCTTCTCGGAGGGGCAGAAGGGCTCGTCCGCCATGCCGCACAAGCGCAATCCGGTGCTGTCGGAGAACCTCACCGGCCTCTCCCGCATGGTGCGCGCCTATGTGACGCCGGCGCTGGAGAACGTCGTGCTCTGGCACGAGCGCGACATCTCGCACTCCTCGGCCGAGCGCATGATGGGTCCCGACGCCACCGTGACGCTCGACTTCGCGCTGGTGCGCCTGGCCGGCCTGATCGAAAAGCTTCTCGTCTATCCCGCCAACATGCAGAAGAATCTCGACCGGCTCGGCGGCCTCGTGCATTCGCAGCGCGTTCTGCTGGCCCTGACGCAGAAGGGCGCGAGCCGCGAGGACGCCTACAAGCTCGTGCAGCGCAACGCCATGCCGGTCTGGCGCGGCGAAGGCGATTTCCTTCAGCTGCTGAAGAAGGACACTGAAGTAAGGAAATATCTCTCGGACGCCGAAATCGAGGAGCAGTTCGACCTCGGCTATCACCTCAAGCACGTCGATACGATCTTCAGGCGGGTGTTCGGCGAGAGCTGATGTTTTCGCCGTTCCGGGGCACGCGAAGCGTGAACCAGGGTGCGCAATTGCGCACCTGAGAATCTCGCGCCACAATCTCCAGATTTCGGGTCCGATGCTGCGCATCGCCCCGGAACGACAAGAGTCACCTCCAGAAGCGGATCCCTCATGCCCATCGTCAATCGCGTTGCCGCCCTCTCGGACGAAATGGCTGCCTGGCGCCATGACTTCCACGAGAACCCCGAGTTGCTCTACGAAGTCCACCGCACCGCGGGGATCGTCGCGGACAAGCTGCGCGAGTTCGGCTGCGATGAGGTGGTGACGGGGGTCGGCCGCACCGGCGTGGTCGGCGTGATCCGCGGCCGCAAGTCCGCCTCTGGCAAGGCCATCGGCCTGCGCGCCGATATGGACGCGCTGCCGATCATGGAGACTTCGGGCGTGCCTTACGCGTCCAAGGTCCCCGGAAAGATGCATGCCTGCGGCCATGATGGCCACACCGCCATGCTGCTCGGCGCTGCAAAATACCTGACCGAGACGCGCAATTTCGACGGCACGGCGATCATGATCTTCCAGCCGGCCGAGGAAGGCGGCGGTGGCGGCAAGGCCATGGTCGAGGACGGGCTGATGACGCGCTGGAATATCCAGGAGGTCTACGGCATGCACAACATGCCGGGCCTGCCGGAAGGCCATTTCGCCACCACGCCCGGCGCGATGCTGGCCTCCTCCGACAACATCCAGATCACGGTCCACGGCAAGGGCGGCCATGCCGGCGCGGGTCCGCACAAATCCGTCGACAGCGTGCTGATCGGCTCGCAGATCGTGAACGCGCTGCAATCGATCGTGGCCCGCAACGTCGATCCGCTGAAGTCCGCCGTCATATCGATCACGCAATTCCACTCAGGCACGGCTTTCAACATCATTCCGGAGATCGCCGAGCTCGGCGGCACCGTGCGCACGCTCGATCCCGAGGTACGCGATCTCGTCGAGCGTCGCATAGGCGAGGTCGCCGACAGCGTCGCGCGGGCCTATGGCGGCTCGGCCGAGACGAAATACACGCGGATGTATCCGGTGACCATGAACCATGCGCGCGAGGCCGGCCTTGCCGCCGATGTCGCCCGCGACATCGTCGGCGCCGATCGCGTCAACGACAAGTTCATCCCGATGATGGGCGCCGAGGACTTCTCCTTCATGCTGGAAGCACGCCCCGGCGCCATGGTGCTGGTCGGCATGGGCGACGGCAACGAGTGCCACCACCCGGGCTACGTGTTCAACGACAACATTTTGGGCCACGGCGCCTCGTTCTGGGCGCGTCTTGTCGAAACGCGGATGCAAGCCGGCTAGTCAGGCCGCACGAATTGCCGCAAAGAACCCTTCGACCTCGGAGCGGAGCACATCCGTCTGGCCCGATAGCTCCTTGGAGGCCGCCAGGAGTTCGGAGGCCGTGATGCCGGTCTCCCTGGCAGCTTGGCTTACCCCCCCGATGTTGCTCGATACGTCATGTGTGCCCTGCGCGGCCTCCTGTACGTTGCGCGCGATCTCGGCGGTGGCTACGCCCTGTTGCTCGACCGCAGCCGCAATCGCCGTCGCAACCTCGTCGACGGCGGCGATTGTTTCGCCGATCTGGCGAATGATGCCGACAGACTCTGTCGTTGCCTCCTGAATCGAGAGGACCTGCTGGCCGATCTCGCCGGTTGCCCTCGCCGTCTGCTCGGCCAGCGCCTTGACTTCGGACGCGACCACTGCAAAGCCACGGCCGGCCTCACCCGCGCGCGCAGCCTCGATCGTCGCATTCAGTGCGAGCAGATTGGTCTGAGCCGCGATCGTGTTGATCAGCTCGACGACGTCGCCGATTCTCTGCGCTGCCCTGGCCAGGCTCTCGATCGCGGCACCGGAGCGCGCTGCCTGATCGACAGCCTCGCCGGTCATCCTGGTCGACTCCGAAACCTGGCGGCCGATCTCCTTGATCGACGACGCGAGTTCCTCGGTCGAGGCCGCCACGGCCTGCACGTTGGTGGACGCCTCTTCCGAGCCGGCAGCCACCACGCTCGATTGCCGGGTCGAGCGCTCCGCGCTTGCGCTGAGCACATCGGCAACGCCCTGTAGACCGGTCGCCGAGCTTCCCAGTCTTTCCAGTACGACCTTCATCCGGCCGTCGAAATCCAGAATGGCCGCAGCAATCGCCTCCTGCTGCTTCTGCTTCTCCGCGAACATCGCCTCCTGATATGCGGAGATGGCAATGTCTATGTCCAACATCACCGCGGTGTTGAGGGCGGTGAGCACGCTGGCCAGCCGCGTCGGCATCCATCGATATTTTCTAACGGCCAGGGCCAGCAGCCGGCAGAGCACGAAATTATACCCGCCGATATACCAGCGCGGCTCCAACCCGATCTTGTTGTGCATCAGCCCGATCATGCGCACGCCACGCATGTAGTCGTGATCGAAGCGGCCGTTGAACAGCCGCGCCCAATGCGAACTCTGCGCCGTTTTCAGCCTCCGCATGTCGTCGCCGATCAAGGCGGCAAGCTGCGGCTCGCTCAATACATGCCGGTAGAATTCGTCGAGGATAGCCGGCAGCGCGGGCTCGGCCACCGACCAGAATTCGCACAGGAGTTCGCCTGTCTCGGTGCCGACGCGCATAAAGCGCATGCGGCCGTCACGATCCTGGTTCTCGTCATTTGGGGTCTGCGCGAGTGTCATGATAGCGCCCTTTGCAATTCATCGGAGGCGAAACGCTGAAAGCGAACAATCACGCGGCAACTACAATGAACTCTATTATTATCTCATTCAGTTAAGCTCGGCTGAGCGCAAAGCAACGCAGGTGAACCGAAATTGATACAGGTTAATAATGCGCGTTAACAAGAATGCCGCTTCGCGGTCCGACGTCTGATCGTTGCAGGGCAAATCCGATGCGACGCACTTCATGCCGCTTCCAGATTTCTGCCATCCGAAATTTGCAACAAAAAGAGCTGTTGACTATACAAAAATGTTACGGATCATAGTGGCACCATGACCTCCGGAGAATCCGCAAAGATGCGGCAGCACAGCGGCGACTTCAGCAGAATATGAAGGACCTTTCGCCTTGTGCAACCTGCCCGAAGAGCGGCTCCTTCGGATTCTGTGCTGCGATTTCCGAAAGTGCGGCACCGTCTGAATCGATCGGCGCATCCGATTGGCAGCACCATCTCGTGGTCCCGGCCGGAAGACAGTTGCTGACGGCAAACCAGGCCTCTCCCGACATCTATGTTTTTTGCGCCGGGTGGGGATTTCGTTTTCTCCAGATGCCGAACGGACGGCGGCAAATACTCGGCTTCCTGCTGCCGGGAGATGTCCTCGCCGGCTCGCTCCTTCACGAGCGCCTGCACTTTTCGGTCAAGGCTCTGACAGCGATCCAGGTCAGCACAATGAAGCGGACGGAGGTCCATGCACGCATTGCGACGAACGTGCGCATCCTCTGGGCCGCTGCTGAATGTTGCGCAAACGAGGCCAAGGCGGCCGACGATACCATTGCCGCGCTGGGCCAGTTCTCCGCAGAGGAACGCATCGCTCATCTGTTCCTGCAGTTGATGAAGCGGATTGCGAGCCGCAACGTGATCCGCGACGAGCGCTATCGCATACCGCTCCGCCAGCAGCATGTCGCCGATGCCGTGGGACTAACGCCGGTCCATGTCAGCCGCGTGCTCAGCGCCTTCAGGGAACGCCGCGTCGCAGATTTGTCGAATGGCGTGCTCGAAGTATTCAATCTGCGCGAGCTTCAGCGACTGGGGGCGCTGAACTGAGCCTGAGCCTCAATTTGCGCCAGCCGTCGCCGTTTGCAGAACACAGCCCGGACCGTCCGGGAACACGGTCGCGCACTTGAGCTGGCGATAGGGTACCGGCCGACCGAACAAATATCCCTGCGCGAAATCAATTCCCATGGAACGAACGTGATCGAGCTGCGGCTCGGTTTCTATTCCCTCGGCGGTAACGCTGATGCCCAGCCCCTTCGCCAGCACGACGGCCGACGCGATCACCGCGGCACAGTCCCGTCTGGGCAGGCCCTGTATGAAGGACTTGTCTATCTTGATCTTGTCGAACGGAAAATTCGTCAGATAGCTCGCCGACGAAAACCCTGTGCCGAAATCATCGAGCACGAGCGTTGCACCGATGGACTTCAGGCGTCGGAACGTCTGCAGTTGCTCGGACTGCTGCTCAAGCAGGACGGTTTCCGTGACCTCGATCTGCAGCCGTCGCGGGTTCAATCCCGAACGAAGCAGTGCCTGCAGCACGACATCGAACAGATTGCCGCGCTTGAACTGGGTAGCGGATACGTTGACCGCGAGCTGAACATGGGGCGGCCAGGACGCGGCATCCAGGCACGCCCGTTGAATGATCCATTCGCTGAGCGGCTGAATGAGACCGGTGCGTTCGGCGAGCGCAATGAACCGATCGGGTGCAACGAGGCCATCAACGGGATGGCGCCACCGCACCAGCGCTTCGGCCGTATGGACCGTGCGGCTTTCGACGTCCAGAATGGGCTGGTAGTGCAGCTCGAACTCCTGCGCGGAGATCGCGCGACGCAGCTCCGCCTCCAGGACTTTTTCTCCCTTGATCGCCTCGAGCATCGCCGGCTGATAGAGACGATGGCCGCGACGACCCGCGGCCTTGACGTCATAAAGCGCGAGATCCGCCTTCTTCAGGAGATCGGCGCTATTCGAGCCATGCTCCGGACAGAGCACGATCCCGACGCTTGCACTGATGTCGATCTGATGGCCCTCGATGTCGAACGGCGCCGCCATGGCGTCAACGATGCGGCGACCGAGATCCACTGCGGCCCCAGCTGCGCCGTCGCCCACACGCCGGATCATGGCGAACTCGTCACCGCCCAATCGCGCGACGAGATCCCGGTCGGTGGCAAGCGACCGCAGGCGCGAGGCGACCGCCTCGAGCAGACGGTCACCGACGTCGTGCCCGAACGTATCGTTGATACGTTTGAACCCATCGAGATCGATCAGATGAACGCTCAAGCGGTCCGGCTGGACGTCAGGCTCCGAGCCAATTCCTGCCTGATCGAACAGCGCACACCGGTTCAACAGGCCGGTGAGGGAATCGTGCGCGGCCGCAAACGAGAGCTTGGCTTCGGCTTCTTTCCGCGCCGTGATATCGACCCGAATGGCCATATAGGCGACTGGCTTGCCGTCGGGACCGAGTTGCGGCGTGATCACGGTATCCACCCAGTACAGCTTGCCGGATTTGGCCCGATTGCAAAGCTCGCCGCGCCAGACATGGCCACCCGCCAGAGAGCGATACATGTCGCGAAAGAGCTGCTTGGAATGGACGCCCGATTTGAGAATCCGATGATTTTGCCCAATCAGCTCCTCGCGCGAATAGCCGCTGATCGTGCAGAAATTGTCGTTAACGTAGTTGATGATGCCCTTCACGTCCGTGATCGCGACGATCACAGCCTGATCGATGGCATACTGCTTCTCGATCAGTTCCTGCATCGTTTCATTGGCCCGCATCTCGGCAAGCCGCTCGCTGGTGACATCCCGATGCACCTCGATCAGGCCGCCGCCGGTCATCGGATGCCGTGAGACCGAGATGAACCGGCCGTCGCGGAGCTCGTGAACCGACGTCGCCATCCCGTCGAACCCATCGAAAGCATCGATGACGCGCTCCGAAATGCCGCGCTTGGCCTTCCTTGCTTCGATGATCTGGCGCAGTCGCGTTCCAGGTTTGATGTCAGCGCGCGTCAAGCCATACATGCTCGCGTATCGCTGGTTACTGGCGATGACCCGCAGGTCCGGCGCGAACACACAAAGGCCGGCGGGCACGCTCTCGATGGCGCGATTCAGGACCGTTGTCGACGTGGGCCGGTCCGCCGATGCCACGAGCCAGACCAGGCCAGCGCACAGCAGCGCGACATAGGCGGCCAGGCCCCCCGTACCGATCTGCAGGACGATCGCCGCAGCAAGCAGCAACACGAGGCCCGCCAACCCGCCGATTCTCTCCGAACGACCTAATGACTGCATCAGAGCTCCCTCCGCCTCTGATGCGAACACTCACGCATCTAAGATGAACTTAAAATCGATCCGCTGCTCCCGAGTTGCGGCCGCAAGCTTTGGTTGCGGTAAATGTCTGAATCGGCCGCTTGATCGGTGTTCTTAACCTGGATCAAGATCCGCTCCGGCCCAGATCTCATCGCCACGATCGCCAGAACCAGAAGAAAGAGCCTGCCCCGGGCCAGCGCAGGATGCGTGAACCGGGTCCAAGTCGTCGCTGCAGTCACCGGCGGCAGGATCTCTTCCCCAGGTCACGACGCGACGACATCGCTGCATCGTGCATGGCTGGAGATCGTACTCACCTATGCCTGCACTACCTCGTGCCGCATCACGAACGGCGCGAGCAGTGCGTGTACTTCGCGCGCAACTGCCTCCTGCTGGTCGGGCGGCAGGCCCGTTAGCGTCACCGTCGCGATTGATCCGTGGCTGCCGTGGGCGCCGACCTTGACCTTGCAGTCGATGCCGCGCTCGACCAGCGGCGCGAGCACCTTGGTGAACACGCGCTCCGCCGCGTCCCAGCGCAGCTGCGGCTTGAACACCTTGCCGACACCGGTCACCGGCATCGGATCGATCGGAATGACCTGCACCGGAACCGCAGCACGCTCCGGCGTGCGCTCGCGCACCCACGATTCCAGCTCGCCCGGTTCGACCTTGGCGCCCGGCTTCAATTGTACATAGCCCACCGGCAACTCGCCGGCATAGGCATCGGGCTGGCCGACCACCGCGGCGAAGCCGACGGCAGGATGGCGGAACATGATCTCCTCGATCGGCGCCGGATCGATGTTGTGCCCGCCGCGGATCACCAGATCCTTGGCGCGACCGGTGATCCAGAGGTAGCCGTCGGCATCCAAGCGGCCGAGATCGCCGGAGTTGACCCACACGCCGTCGACGAACGCGCCCTTGTTGTGCTCGTCGTTGAGATAGCCGCTGAACACACCGGGGCCGGCCATGATCACGACGCCGATCTCGTCCGGTTTGCAGTCGCGGATCAGGCGTCCCTCGGCATCGAGCTGCACGATGCGCACGCGCGCGTAAGGCATGGGAAGGCCGACCGAGCCGAGCCGGATCGGCCGCGACGGATAGGCCAGCGTGTGCACGCTCGATGTCTCGGTCATGCCGTAGACCTCGATCACGGGTAGCTTCAGTTTCTCCTGGATCGCCGAACCGACCGCGACCGGAATCGCCGAGCCACCACCTGCCGCATACTTCAGGCTGGAGATATCAGCGTCACCAGGCGGCACTGCGAGGGTCGCGGCGAGCACCGTCGGCACGCTAGACAGCGCTTCGGGCCTGTAGCGCGCGACGAGCTGCCAGATGTTCTTCACCGCATTCGGATTGCGCCAGCCGCTCGGCGACAGCACGACGAGCGAGCCGCCGCTCGACAGCGTCAGCAGCACCTGCGTCAGCGAGCCCCCGACATGGAACAGCGGCATGCCGAACAGCAGGTTTGCGCCCGGCCTCGCCTTCAGCAGCAGATTGAGCGCCCAGGCCTGATAGACTTGGTTGGCATGCGTGTGCCGCACCAGCTTTGGCGTGCCGGTGGTGCCGCCGGTATGAAAATAAGCGGCGATGTCGCTGCCGCGAATCTGGCGCCCGCTGACGAGGCGGTCCGCCGGCTGCTGCTTGATCAGGTCGCCAAAGGCAAAGATACCCTTCGCCGGATCTCCGCCGCCGAACACCTGCACGATGGCCTTGAGATGCTTCAGTTGAGGGCGGATCTGCTCGACCTTCTGCCAGATGTCGGTGCCGGGCATCGGCCCGAGCGCGACCAGGATCTTGGTATTGGCGGCCTCCAGGATCTCCGCGATCTGGTGCGGCTCGAGCAGCGGATTCACGGGGTTGGCAATGCCGGCGGCCTCCGCGCCGAACAGAGTGACGAAGGCATCCGGCACCAGCGGCAGCATGAAGCTGATGACGTCGTCTTTCTCGGCGCCGAGCGCGTGGAACATGTTGGCGGCTTGCGTGACGCGCGCGATGAAATCGCCATACGTCACGACCAACGGCGTGTCTGCGGGATCGGCATTTTGCAGGAACTGGATCGCCGCGCCGTCCGGGTTGCGCGCAGCACCGAGCCTGATCGCATCGTAGGTGCTCTCGGCCGCGACGCGGTCGGCATAGGGGACCTGCTCGAACGCCCGGACCTCCGCGTCCGTCGAAAGGTCCGGATAGTCGTTGCCGATGAGCCGATCGAGCGCGTGGATACCCATGAAATTCCGTCCTCCCTCAGATGCATGCCCCCGCCCCTGTCTTTTGACATTTTGGTTCGGCGAGGCTCGACCGATGGTGGCCGAGAGCAGGCAGAATGATGGATGATTGAGCATTCGTCCATTGCCAACCGACTGTGGCGCTTGAACCTCCGCGGCTGATCCGTGGACCAAGAACTGGCACTGAATTCGCCCGCCAGCGTCCTGCCGCAAGACTTGAGGTCATCATGACGACGCCCCCGCGGAATCGCATCACACGGCTGATCGCCGCGTTCGCGGCGGTATTCGCAATCGCACTGCCCTCTGCCACTCTCGGCGCGGACGCCCAGTTCGACAAGATGCGTGCCAAGATCGCGGCCTTCGTCGCCGAGAAGATGGAGAAGCTGGGCGGGTCCCGCATCATCTACAAGGTGGACACCGACGGCTTGCGGGAGGCGATCGTTACGGATCTGCGCGACGACGTCTACAGGACCCTCCGCGAGGGCCGGATCGCCTTCTCGGGCCTTGCGATCCGCAACGGCGGCGTCGAGGTGAAGATCGCAGATCCCAGAGGTCGCGAACAGCTCACGCGCAAGCTCGCCTCGGCGGCGGAGGGACTGCCCGCCTATGCGCTCACCGTCACCGATGGCGGAGACGGCCTGGTCAGGCTCGCACCGACCCCTGCCGCATCCGCCGCGCGGCTGCGCGAGTTCGTCGAGGATTCCGTCGCCATGATCGAGCAGCGCCTCAAGGACGCCGGCGTCAAGCTGGCCAATGTCGAGCCCGACGGAACGGACCGCATCCGCATCTTCTTGCCGGGGGTGATGGAGCCCGATCGCGTCACCGCGATCTTCGCCAAGAAGGTCAAGGTCGGCTTCCGTCTGATCGCCCTCTCGATGTCTGCCGAGCAGGCACAGTCGGGAACGCCGCCGGCGGGCACGGAAGTCCTGCTCGGCTTCAAGGACAAGTTTCCCTATCTCGTCGCCAAGGACAGCACGCTCGAAGGCGAGGACATCAGCTATGCCGGCCCGGGATTCACCAGCGACACGAAGGAGCCGATCGCCTCGTTCCGCTTCAACGGCCGCGGCATGCGGCGCTTCGCCCACATGACTGCAGAGAACGTCGGCAAACCCTTCGCCATCGTGCTCGACGACAAGGTGATCTCCGCTCCCGTGATCCGCGAGCCCATCACCGGCGGCTCCGGCCAGATCGCCGGCAACTTCACCCTCGACGAGGCCAACAGCATCGCCATGCTGCTGCGCGCCGGCTCGCTGCCAGGACGCCTTGGCCTTGTCGAGCAGCAGGTCGTGCAACCCGCCGCCAAGCCGTAGGTGAACGGGACCCGTCGCCCGCCGCTTCGATCGTCCGGTCCGTCCGAGACGCCCCTGGGGCTGCCCCGAATCGCGGCCAGACGCGCAAACCACGGCAATTGCCGAAACGCCCGGACAGGCTAGAATTTGCCTCTTGCGGCATCATGGCCGGAAGCGTCATTCAAGCGGTCGTCATTTGATTTCGGCTATACGGATGCCGACCAGGACTGAAGGCCTTACGCGGGGACCAGATCATGCCGTCCGGCAGCGCAGACGTTTCATCGATCCTCGATCGCATCCTCGATGCGGCAACCGACAATCTCAGGATTGCCAAGATCCTGGTCCAGATGGGCCTCGACCCCAACGACGTCACTTACGACGCGATCTTCAATCGCCTGCTGGAGATCTTTGTCCAGAACATCACACTGGCCAATCTGTTCGCCGCGGTCGGCGCCGGCTTCTTCGTCGCCACCCTCTTGATGCGGACCATGGTGCCGCTGCGCGTCGCCAACATGATCGGCTGCGCGTTCTTCACCGTGTTCGGCGCGCTCTCCGCCAACGTCGCCACGTTCCTGCTGTATCTGCTGTTGCTTCCGATCAACGCCTTGCGCCTGCGGCAGATGCTGAAGCTGGTCAAGAAGGCGCGCCATGCGACCGAGGGCGACATGTCGATCGAGTGGCTCAAGCCGTTCATGACCGAGCGCAAATATCGCCGCGGCGACATCCTCTTCAAGCTGCGCGATCCGGCGAAGGAGATGTTCCTCACCGTCACCGGCAAGTTCCTGGTCAAGGAGATCAACGTCGAGATCCTGCCGGGATCGCTGATGGGCGAGCTCGGCTTCCTCACGCCGGACAACCGGCGCACCGGAACGGTCGAATGCATCGAGGACGGCCAGGTGCTGACGATCACCTACGACCGGCTGCTCGAGATCTATTTCCAGGATCCGCAGTTCGGGTACTACTTCCTGGTGCTGACCAGCCAGCGCCTCCTGCAAAACATCGATCGCCTGCAGAAGCAGCTGGCGGCGGAGCGGGCGGCGAGCACGAACAGGATCGCGTAACGGTTGCACGGCCACGTGGCGCCCGCCGTCCGGATCCTTGCAGGGCGCCGCAAAACCGCCCCAAAAACCGAATGGTAACCATGCCGGGCTAGGGTAACGACGTGACCAATTCTCCGACCATCCTGGTGTTCGATTCCGGCCTTGGCGGGCTCACGGTGCTCCGTGAGGTCGTAACCGCGCGCCCTGATGCGCGTTTCGTCTACGTCGCCGACGACGCTTTTTTTCCCTATGGCCACCACAGCGAGGACGAGATCATCGGCCGCGTCGTGCCGCTGATGGGGGAGTTGATCGGCACCCATGATCCCGACCTCGTCGTCATCGCCTGCAACACGGCGTCCACCTTGGTCCTCTCTCATTTGCGCGCGGCCTATTCCGTGCCTTTCGTCGGGACCGTGCCGGCGATCAAGCCGGCCTGCGCTCAGTCCAGGACGCGTCGCGTCTCGGTGCTCGGCACCAAGGGCACCGTGAAACGCGAATACACCAAGGCGCTGATCCGCGATTTCGCGCAAGGTTGCGAGGTGACGCTGGTCGGCTCGCCCGAGCTCGCCTCGCTCGCCGAGGCCGCGCTTGGCGGCAAGCCGGTCAGCGACGGCGACATCCTCGCCGAGCTCGCGCCCTGCTTCGTCGGCGACGCTGCGGACGCGAGCGCGCGCACCGACACGGTGGTGCTCGCCTGCACCCATTATCCGCTGCTGCTCGATCGGCTGAAGCGGCTGGCACCCTGGCCAGTCGACTGGATCGATCCGGCGCCGGCGATCGCCCGACGCGTCTCGGATCTGCTCGGCCCGCCCAGCGGCGGCGCAGCACAGTCGGGGGCCGAGATGATCTTCACCTCGAACCGCGTCCATGGCCTTTCGGCCACGCTGACGCCGTTCTTCGGCGGGCGCGCGGTGGCCTGACCTTGCGCCCCGGTCGCTCGCTGCTAGGCTTCGCCGCCATCATCTCTGCGCAGGTCCTCCCATGTCCGTCCCCGCAAAGCCGCTCAATCGTCTCCGCCAGCTGTGGAGCGAGGGCCGCCCCGCCTTCGGCGCGATCGCGACCATCCCGAGCGTGCAGCTGGTGCAGATCATGGCGCGTTCGCTCGACTGGATCATCGTCGATCTCGAGCACGGCCCGATCGGATTGACCGAAGCCCATGCGATGATCGCCGCGACGACGGGGACGCCATGTACGCCGCTGGTGCGGATCGCCGCGAACGAGCCGTGGCTCGCGAAAGCCCCGATGGACATCGGCGCCTTCGGCATCAACTTCCCGATGATCACCACGCCCGCGGAAGCCGAGAAGGCGGTGCGTAGCGTTCGTTACCCGCCCGGCGGCGACCGGCTCTGGGGCCCCTTCCACGCCCCGTTCCGCTGGGGCCAATCCATGCCCGATTACATGGCCAGCGCCGATGACGAGATGATCTGCATGATCACCATCGAGCATGTCGATGCCGTCAACCGCATCGACGAGATCATGGCGACGCCGGGCATCGACGTCGCCGTGATCGGCCCCGGCGATCTCGCCACCTCCATCAACAAACGCGGCCGGATGGACGATCCGGAGCTGCTGGAGCTGGTCGCGCGTGCAGAGGCCGGCATCCTCAGAAGCGGAGTGCCGATCGGCGGCGTGGCGCGCAGCGCCGACCAGGCCAACGCCCTGATCGACCGCGGCTACCGCGCCATCGCGCTCGGCTTCGACTGGTCGCTGTTCCAGCGCGGCATCATGGCGGCATTCGACGGGATCAAGCGCTGAATCGCGCAACGAGGTGATCGGCCTCGCAGTTCAGGGAGGAATATGCTCAAGGCGACTTTGCGCGACGGTCGCCAAGAATCACGCAACAAGACATTGAAATCATTATAGATTTAGGTCATTAACAAGCCGACAGCCTCGGCGGCGCCGTGATGCGGCGAACCGACCGCCCCCAGGCGGGTTGGTTCATGCTAGAGCGAGCGGGCGGGCCCCGCTCGCTGCCCATATTTTGATCTTTGATTTGGAACTGAAGACCGATGCGCGGGACGCCCAAATCCATATCGCTGCGGCGTCGCCTGATCTGCGACCTCATGCATGCCTCGATGGGCGTGCCCTTCGTTTCACTCTCTCGCTCGCTCAATATCCGCCCCCTGCTGGAGGCTCGCGCATGCGCAACGGCGCCCGCGGGCTGGGCCGCGATGTTCGTCAAGGCTTTCGCCCTGGTTGCGAGGGACGAGCCGATCCTGCGCACCGTCTACGTCAAATGGCCTTGGCCGGCCCTGTACGAGCTGCCGAAGAGCGTGGCGACGGTCGCGATCGCGCGGGTGGACGAGGGCGAGGAATGCGTGCTGCCTCAGCGAATCGCCGCTCCTGAGGCCCTTTCGCTGGCAGCAATCGACGCCGAAATCCGGCTTGGCAAGACGGCTCCGGTCGGGGACGTCCCAATGTTCCGCAAGATCATGCGGGCGACCCGCCTGCCGCTGCCGTTGCGGCGCTTGTCCTGGGCCATTGGTCTGAATTTCGGCCGCCAGCGCGGCAATTGGTTCGGCAGCTTCGGGGTCAGCTCGGTTGCCGCCTATGGCGGCGGTGAGCTTCATCCGATCACGCCCGGCCCCTTCGTCGTGAGTTATGGTCTCGTCGAACCCGACCAGACCATCCGCGTCGTGATCCGATGGGACCACAGGGTCACGGACGCCGCCCCGATTGCAAGGGTCCTGACCCGGCTGGAACAGGTCCTGAACACTGAAATCGCTGCGGAATTGGGCGCGGCCGTCCCCAAGCCCGTCCGGGCGGTGAGAGGCTGAAAGCGCCGAACTTATCCAGAGGCGGTGCGCGCCACCGAGCCCGGGATCTCGAGATTCCGGGTTCGCGCTTCTGACAGGCGTAGAGAATTGACAGCCGGGCCCAAACTCCCCTAAAAGCCGCTTGCTCGCGGGCCGATTTCGGCCCGCGAAGCGTTTCGCGACCCGTGGTCAAGTCCCTTAAGCTTTGGGGATCGGACCTGTCGGTGCCGGGCCAAGCCCGTCACACAGGAGGGCGCGTTTCCTCAAACCCTGTACCTGAAGAGGACGCGATGACTAAGCGCAGTGAGGCGAAGTACAAGATCGATCGCCGTATGGGCCAGAACATCTGGGGCCGCCCCAAGAGCCCCGTGAACCGCCGCGAATACGGCCCCGGCCAGCACGGCCAGCGCCGCAAGGGCAAGCTCTCCGACTTCGGCGTGCAGCTCCGCGCCAAGCAGAAGCTGAAGGGCTACTACGCCAACATCAGCGAGCGCCAGTTCCACGGCATCTACGTCGAGGCAAGCCGCCTCAAGGGCGACACCGGCGAGAACCTGATCGGCCTGCTGGAGCGTCGTCTCGACGCGGTCGTGTACCGCGCCAAGTTCGTCTCCACCATCTTCGCTGCGCGCCAGTTCATCAATCACGGCCACATCAAGGTGAACGGCCGCAAGGTCAACATCTCGAGC
Organism: Bradyrhizobium sp. in8p8; assembly: GCF_000426845.1. Classification (GTDB taxonomy): domain Bacteria; phylum Pseudomonadota; class Alphaproteobacteria; order Rhizobiales; family Xanthobacteraceae; genus Bradyrhizobium; species Bradyrhizobium japonicum_C. The sequence goes on from NZ_AUGD01000009.1 coordinate 198,542, forward strand.
TACCAGCTCAAGGTCGGTGACGTGGTCGAGGTCAAGGAAAGCTCCAAGCAGCTCGCCCACGTGCTCGAAGCCAGCCAGCTTCCCGAGCGTGACGTGCCCGACTATCTCGAAGTCGACCACGGCAAGATGACCGCGAAGTACACGCGCGTGCCCAACCTCTCCGACGTGCCGTTCCCGGTCCAGATGGAGCCGCATCTGGTCGTCGAATTCTATTCGCGCTGATCATTCGGCGGACCGACGTTCAAAGGCCCCGGTTTCCGGGGCCTTTTCGTTGTTGGCGGCCACTCCATCCGCCAACTCGTCCGTGCTATGCACCAGCAAACGGAGTTGACCATGAAGCGCCTTCTGGAAGAGGGCTTCAGCAAGATTTCGGGCCTGCCGGAATCAGAACAAGACGGCTTCGCACGAACACTGCTTGAGCTTGCCGGGATCGATCAGCCACCAATTCAACTGACGGCGGCGGAAGAAGCAGATCTTTGTGAGGCCGAAGCCGAGATCGCCCGCGGCGAACTGGCCAGCGCCGACGAAGTCCGCGCGATCTGGGCCAATCACGGGCTGTGAAGGATCGCTATACGAAGCGGGCGCTGGCCCAAATCGACCAAACTCTCACCTACATCGAGGCACGCTCGCCCCTTGGGCGCACTACGATCGCATCATCGCTCTCATTGCATTGCTAGAGACCCACCCCTGCGCAGCTCGAACCACGACGCGTGCATACGTCCGCCGCTTGGCGGTCAACCCTCATCCTCATCTGATCGATTGTCGCGTGACCGAGGCAGAAATTGCTATTATGCGGTTTCGCCACGCCGCTCGGCGTCCACCCAGAGCTCGTTGACCACAACGAGCGCCATTCCCGTTCAGGAGCAAGTTGATGCTCTACACCCCTCCCCCCATCGACCCAAAGGCCCCGCCGGTGCGGATCAATCTGCTGTCGGATACGCAAACCAAACCGACGGCTGGGATGCGCGAGGCGATGGCGCGGGCGGAAGTCGGGGACGAACAGGTTGGCGATGATCCGACCGTGAACGCGCTATGCGAGCGCGTTGCGGATCTGCTCGGCAAGGAAGCTGCGGTCTACATGCCCTCCGGCACGATGTGCAACGTCACCGCGACGCTGGTGCATTGCCGACCCGGCGACGAGATCCTCGCGCATGAGACCGCGCACATCATTGCACGCGAAGGCGGGGCGCATGCGGCGATCGGCGGCTTCCAGGTCACGCAGCTGAAGGGCCCTGATGGTCAATTCACCCCGGAGACTCTTCGCAAAGCTCTGCACCCGCGCACGCGTTACCAGCCGCCGCAGACCGTCGTCAGCGTCGAGCAGACCGCCAATATCGGCGGCGGCACGATCTGGAAGAAGGCGGCGCTCGATGAAATCGTCGCGATCGCAAAGCAGCACGGCCTCGTCACCCACATGGACGGCGCGCGCCTGCTCAACGCCACCGTGGCAAGCGGCATCTCTCCGCGCGATATGACCGCGGGCTGGGATTCGGCCTGGATCGACTTCTCCAAGGGCCTCGGTGCGCCGATCGGCGGCGTGCTGGCGGGCTCGCGCGCCTTCATCGATGCGGTCTGGCAGTGGAAGCAGCGCCTCGGCGGCTCGATGCGGCAGGCCGGGATCTGCGCGGCGGCCTGCATCTACGCGCTCGATCATCACGTCGAGCGCCTGGCCGACGACCATGCCAATGCGCGCGCACTCGCGCGCGGCCTGTCGCAGATCTCAGGGATCGAGGTGCAGGAGCCCGAAACCAATCTCGTGTTCTTCAAGCCCGACGGCGCCGGCATTCCCGGCGACAAGATGGTCGCCGCACTGCGCCAGCGCGGCGTCACGCTCGCGATGATGGACGGCCGCATCCGCGCCTGCACGCATCTGGATGTCAACGCGAGCCAGATCGAAGAAACGATCGGGTATGTCCGCGAGATCGTGCGCGGGGCTTGAGACCCCCGCGTCCTCATCAAGGGCGGCTGTGTCGCGCAACCGCCTCGGCATGGAGTTTCGCGCCGGGCTCGGCGAAGCAGCAGAACACCACGCGAGCGACGGATGGCGCAGCAGCCAGCGCTTCGACCGTCGTGCGCACCGCGATTTCGGCCGCCCGGTCGGCAGGGAAGCGGAAGATGCCGGTCGAGATCGCAGGGAATGCCACCGAGGTCAGCTGGTGCTTCCCGCACAGCTCCATCGATCGGCGATAGCAGGAGGCGAGCAGATCATCCTCGCCGAGCGTGCCGCCATTCCACACCGGGCCGACGGTGTGGATCACATGCGCGGCCTTGAGCCGATAACCCCTCGTGATCTTGGCGTCGCCCGTCCTGCAGCCGTGGAGCATGCGGCATTCGGCGACGAGCTCGGGCCCGGCTGCCCGATGGATCGCGCCATCGACGCCGCCCCCGCCAAGGAGCGACGTGTTGGCGGCGTTGACGATCGCGTCAATGCTGAGTGTCGTGATGTCGGAAACGATGACCTCGAGCTCGGCGCCGGCAATCCGGCGCGCCAGCCGGGTCATGCATCAAGCCGCGACGACCACGCCTTTTTCGGTGAGGAGCTGCTGCAACTCGCCAGCCTGAAACATCTCACGGACGATGTCGCAGCCGCCGATGAACTCGCCCTTGACGTAGAGCTGCGGGATCGTCGGCCAGTTCGAGTATTCCTTGATGCCGTTGCGCAGCTCGGCGGATTCGAGGACGTTGAGGCCCTTATAGCCGACGCCGATATGGTCCAGGATCTGGACGACCTGGCCGGAGAAACCGCACTGCGGAAATTGCGGCGTCCCCTTCATAAACAGAACCACGTCGTTCGACTTCACTTCGTTGGCGATGAATTCCGCGATGCTCATGTCCATGTCCTTCCGGGGCCGAGCCCCCATCGATCACGTCGGGCCGGCTCGACCGATTTAACCCGATACCTGCCTATATATGTAGCCCAAACCGTTATGCATCCAAAGTCAAATGCCGGCGACAGGCCCGCCGGGCCAATCGGCGCCCAGGAGGTCCATAGGCTGACGACATCAATATCATCGCCGGAGAGGACTTTCATACCGTAACGGAGCCCCTATCTAGGACGGACCCCGGTCGCGGAACCGGGTTGCGCGAACGACGTTCTCTTGTGCTGTCTGGAGAAAAACGTGACGAAACAAGCCTCAGCTACGGCCGCTACCCAGCTTTCGTCACCGTCCTCGCGCCCGGACGACCTCGCGAAGCGGCTGGAAGAGGCCTTTCTCGCGGTCCGCAACGAGACCGAACGCCGGGCCGGGCCGCTGTCGCCAGAGGACCAGCAGATCCAGTCCATGCCGGACGCCAGCCCGACGAAATGGCACCGCGCGCATACCACCTGGTTCTGGGAGCAATTCCTGCTCGGGAAGCACGCTGCGGGGTACCGGCCCTTCCATCCGGATTTCGCCTTCCTGTTCAACTCCTACTACGTCAGCGCCGGTCCGCGGCACGCCCGCAACCATCGCGGCGACATCACCCGGCCGAGCGCCGAGGAGATCGGCGCCTATCGCAAATACGTCGATGCAGCCGTCGTCGAATTCTTCCGCGAGGCCGGTGAGGACAAGCTCGGCATGATCGCCCCACTCGTCGAGGTCGGGCTCAACCACGAGCAGCAGCATCAAGAGTTGATGCTTACCGACATCCTGCACGCCTTCGCGCAGAACCCGGTCTACCCGGCCTATGAGCCGGACTGGTGCTTCCCGGGCGCCCCCCGCGGCGGCGATGACTGGCTGCAGCTCAATGAAGGCATCCACACCGTTGGCCATGTCGACGACAGCTTCCATTTCGATAATGAGAAGCCCGCACATCGCGCCCTCGTCGGTCCCGTCAAGATCGCCCGCCATCTCGTGTCCAACGCCGAATGGCTCAACTTCATGCAGGACGGCGGCTACCGAACCGCAACGCTGTGGCTGATGGACGGTTTCGCCGCGGCCAGCAAGGAAGACTGGCAAGCCCCGGGCTATTGGCGCGAGGTCGACGGCCAATGGCAGGTGATGACGCTGGCCGGCCTCAAGCCGGTCGACCCAAACGCGCCTGTCTGTCACATCAGCTATTACGAGGCGGATGCCTTCGCGCGCTGGTCCGGAAAACACCTGCCGACCGAGATGGAGTGGGAAGTCGCGGCCCGCACCAAGCAACTCGACGACGCCTTCGGCCTCGTCTGGCAATGGACCCGCAGCTCTTACTCACCCTACCCCGGTTACCGCGCCGTCGAAGGCGCGCTCGGCGAGTACAATGGCAAGTTCATGGTCAACCAGCTTGTGCTGCGCGGATCCTCGCTTGCAACTCCGCAAGGCCACAGCCGTGTCAGCTATCGCAACTTCTTCTATCCGCACCATCGCTGGCAGTTCACCGGGCTGCGGCTCGCCGATTACGAATAGAGCATGATGCCGGAGAAGCGGGTTCCGAAAAGATCATGCTCAAACAACAAATCTGAATCGCTGCGTCTTCGCGGTTCAGATTCATCCGACGACAAATGCGCGCCGGACAGCGCGTTCAGGAGAGTATCATGAATGTGCACGCCAGCGCTTTGGCCGAAGCCCATCTTCCCGACGAGCAGACCACCGCATTTGCCCGCGAAGCCATCGCGGACCTCTCGCAGCAGCCGAAGAGGCTCTCTCCGAAATTCTTCTATGATGCGACCGGGTCGGAGTTGTTCGAGGCGATCACGCGCCTGCCTGAATATTATCCGACGCGCACAGAGCTTGCGATCCTGAGAGAGCGCGGAGGCGATATCGCAAAGATCATTCCGGAGCACGCGGCGCTCGTCGAGTTCGGCGCAGGTGCCACGACGAAGGTCCGCCTGCTGCTGGATCACTGCAAGTTCGCGGCCTATGTCCCGGTCGACATTTCAGGTGACTTCCTGAAGGCGCAGGCGAGCGGGCTGAAGCGGGATTTTCCGGCGCTCGGCATCTATCCGGTCGCAGCCGACTTCACGACGCCCTTCGATCTGCCAACGCAGGTCGCATCCATGCCGAAGGTCGGCTTTTTTCCCGGCTCGACCATCGGCAATTTTGAGCCGGATGAAGCGCAGAGCTTCTTGAAGAGTGCGCGCAAGATCCTCGGCAAGGGCGCACAGATGATCATCGGCGCCGATCTGGAAAAGGACGAACGGATCCTCTTTGACGCCTATAACGATGCCGCCGGCGTGACCGCACGCTTCAACCTCAATGTGCTGGTGCGCATCAATCGCGAGCTCGGCGGCAATTTCGATCTGTCGGCCTTCACCCATCGCGCGATCTACAATCGCGAGCGGCACCGCATCGAGATGCACCTGATCAGCAAGAAGAGCCAGACCGTACGGCTGCTCGGCACCAGCTTCTCGTTCCGACCGGGCGAGAGCATTCACACCGAGAATAGCTACAAATACAGTATCGACCGCTTCGCCGCGCTGGCGCAAGGGGCCGGCTGGCGCGTTCGCGAAAGCTGGACGGATGCGGCCAAGATGTTTTCGGTGCATGCGCTGGAGGCGGCGGACTAAAGCTTTGCGTCCTTGCGTGCCGACACGTCCTTCGAGACGCGCCCGGGCGGGCTCCTCGGTATGAGGACGGAATGCCGGCAGCAGGTTCACCGGGCGCAGTCGCTGATCAGCCTCGTCCTGAGCAGACCGCGCAGCGGTCGTCTCCGAGGACGAGGCGCCTGCCCGGGCTGCTCCGAGCGCAATTCAACTCCCTTCCGCTTCCTCCATCGCCGACCCCAGCGAGATCGATTCCCACACTGCGACCACGATCAGGATCATGGTCGTCGCGACCGACAGCCAGAGCGGCGAGAGGTCGGCGGCGAACCAGCTCAGAGCCAGCAGCAGGATGATGCCGACGCCGTGTGAGAGCTGGAGGAAGCCGCGGATGGCCAGCTTGAACAGGATGGTGCCGACCAGAAACACCAAAGGCCCGCCGATCGTGCTCGCGATCGTGCGAATGTCGGAGTGCCCGGTCGGGTGCTTCAGCACCAGTTCGTCCGAGACCGCGGTCAGGATGATGCCGGCGACGATCGGCGTGTGCAGATAGGTGTAGGCGAGCCGCGCCAGCCGCCCGGATTCGGCGGACTTCGATATCCGCTCGGAACCGGCCTCGGCGCCCTTGTGGAAATAGATCCACCACATCGCGATGGCACCGACGAGCGCGGAGACGAAGGCGAGGATGTTGTCCGCATTCCACGTCAGCTCGGAAAAAGTGGCGCCGTTGACGACGATGGCCTCGCCGAGCGCGATGATGACGAAGAGACCGCAGCGCTCGGCCATGTGGCCGCCTTCGACAGCCCACGCCTCGACCGAGGAAAACCCGAGCTTCGGTACCCAGAAGCGGGCAGCCGGCGCGATGTATTCCCAGCTCACCGCCGCGATCCACAGCCATAGCCGCGTCTCTCCCTCCGACAGACCGCCTGCGATCCACAGGACCGCGGAGATGGAGAGCCAGGTCAGGATGCGGATCGCGTTGTGCCGTACGGCTGTTCGATGCCGCGGTGTTGCGAACAGCCAGAAAGCGGTGCGGCCGACTTGCATTGCCGCATAAGCGATCGCAAACCACAGGCCTCGCCCCTCGAAGGCGGTCGGGATCGTCGTCGACAGCACGAGGCCGCCAAGCATCATCAGGAAGAGCAGGAGGCGGACCGGCGTCAGCTCGGGATTGAGCCAGTTCGTGACCCAGGCGGTGAAGACCCACACCCACCAGACCGCAAGGAACAGCACCACCACATGCGCCGCACCGAGCGGTGTGAAATGGTGCAGCAGAGTGTGCGAGATCTGCGTGACGGCAAAGACGAAGACGAGATCGAAGAACAGCTCGACAAAGGCCACGCGGCTGTGCTGGCTCGGCACGATAACGCGGAACATTGCGCCGCGTGGATTGTCCGCAGCCATCGTCTTATCCCGGTGTGCGATCAGCTCAGGCGTCTCTTCGGATCACGTGCCCGACACTCCAGGCCCGCCAGGCACCCCGGTTTGCAGTGCCAGGGCATGCAACACCCCGCCCATCTGGCCACGCAGGGATTGGTAGACGATCTGGTGCTGTTGGACGCGCGACTTGCCGCGGAAGGATTCCGAGATCACGGTCGCGGCATAGTGGTCGCCGTCGCCGGCGAGGTCACGGATGGTCACCTCGGCATCGGGGATCGCTGCCTTGATCATCGCCTCGATATCGTGGGCGTCCATGGGCATTCGGGTCTTGCTCCTTCTGGTCTCAGCCTTCGAATCGCTGCCGGGGTCCCCTCGCCGGCAGGCTCAAACTTAGCGTGAACGGCCTTCTAGGTCACGCCTTCCGGCACTATATCCGTGATCCCATCAGGATAAAGGCACGACAAAGTGCCGCGCGCGGCAGATTGATCGAAAAGGCGTGAAATCATGAAGCTTCCAGGGCCCGACCACCCCATCACCATCACTCCAAATCCCCGGCGAGTGCGCGTGACCGCAGGCGACATCGTGATCGCGGAGACCAGCAAGGCCCTGACCTTGAGGGAGGCCAAGTACCCGGCGGTGCAATATGTGCCACGGGAGGACACCAACATGGCCCTGCTGGAGCGCACCGACCGTATCACCCACTGCCCGTACAAGGGGGACGCGAGCTATTACAGCGTCACGGCCGGCGACAAGACGCTGGACAACGCCATCTGGACCTATGAGACGCCCTTCCCCGCCATGGCCGAGATTACCGGCCATCTGGCCTTCTATCCGGACAAGGTGAAGATCGAAGAAGTGGGCTAGCGCGCTCCGTGCGCCGTCGTCATGACCGGGCCTCGTCCCGGCCATCCACGTTCTTGGCGGCAATCGATGGATTGCCCCGGGTCAAGCCGGGGCGTGATTTGAGATCTTGGAGGCCAGCCCGCTAAGCCCTGAAAATCGTGAGTCCCAGTACCAGCAGCACCAAAAAGATCGCGACAAAGACGTAGAACAGGAAGCGGGCGATGTCGGCAGAGGCGGCTGAAATGCCGGTGAAACCGAGCACGCCGGCCACGATCGAGACGAGTAGGAAGATCAACGCCCATTTCAGGATCGTCATGGCCAGCTCCGAAATTGCTGCCGCTCTTGCGGCCCCTCAGGTTTTTCGCGGAAGCTAACTGCGCTATGAGGAACCGGTTCCTACCGCATCAGAGCCTGGGACGGCTCGAACTCTTGCTGAATCGGGTTCCCGGCGGCAAAGTCCGGCAGGGATTGAAGCACCATCGGGGCGGCCATGATCACGGTGTCACATTCTGCGACGATGACCGCGGAGGCTCACGCCGCGCCGAGCATCAAAGCGCGCAACTTGTCGCTCGACCGCGCCCGCACCTTCCTGACGCTGGTTGTGCTGCTGCATCACGCCGTCATTCCCTACACCTATTTCGGCCACACCGATCCGAAGTTCTTCTTCGGCTTCGACATGATTGTGCTCGCCACCGACAGCTTCTTCATGGCGATGTTCTTTTTCCTCTCGGGCTTGTTTGCGTGGTCAAGCATCGCCCGTAAGGGAGCGCGGAGCTATTTGGCAGATCGCCTGCTGCGGCTTGGGCTGCCGTTTGTGATCTGCGCGCTCACGATCATTCCGCTCGCCTACTACGCCATTTCGCTCCGGCACAATCCCGAGATCGGCTTCTCGCAGTACTGGTGGGATATGGTCACGAAGGGCCCGTGGCCGAGCGGGCCGATCTGGTTCCTCTGGGTCCTGCTCGGCTTCGATGCGGTTGCCTGCATCCTGCATCGCCTCTCGCCCAACCTGCTAGATCCGATCAACCGCCTTTCGCTGCACGGCCGCCGACGACCCGCCGCGTTCTTTGCGGTCATGCTCGCCGTCACCGCAGCGTTCTACGTACCCGGGCTGATGTATTTTGGGCCAAGCAACTGGTTCGAGTTGGGGCCGTTCTCGGTGCAGCACGGGCGCGTGATGCTTTACGCGAGCTACTTCTTCTTCGGTGCCGGCATCGGCGTCGCGAATATGGATCGCGGGCTGCTCGCGGCAGACGGCCGGATGGCGAAGGTGAGCTGGGACTGGATGGTCTTGGCGATAGTCCCGTATTGCCTGCTCTGGGTGCTGATCTTCATCAAGCGCGAAATACTGGGAAACCCGTGGCCGCTGCCGAACTGGTATGAGGGACTCTATGCCGTCTGCTTCGCTATCTTCAGCGTGGCCATCATGTTTCTGATCCTGGCCTTCTTCCAGAGGTTCAGGCAATCGGGCTCGGCCAAGCTACTCGATCCGATGCAGGCGGACGCTTATGGCATGTTTCTGGTACACTACCCGATCGCGCTTTGGCTGCAATACTGGCTATTCGACTATGACCTGCCGGCGATCGTGAAGGCGACGATCGGATTCGTGCTGACCGTCGCGTTCAGTTGGGGGCTCACGCGCGCCTTGCGCCAGATCCCCGGGGCAACGAAGGTGCTGTAGCTTGTGAAGGCGGCCTTACGCTGCCTTCCCGCCCATATACTCCGGCAGCCAGCGCTCGTGGGATGTCCGCAGGCTCTCGATCGACACAGGCGCTTCTCCTGCGATTGCGATCGCATCGCCTCCGGTGGTGCCGATCCGCACGCAAGGCACCTCGCAGCCGCGCATCTTGGCGAGCACGCGGCCGGCTTCGGTTTCCGGCACGGTAACGAGATAGCGCGCCTGGTCCTCTCCGAACCAATAGGCCTGCGGCACCAGTGCGCTCGGCGCGGCGAGCAGTTTCGCACCGATGCCGCTCGCCATCGCCATCTCGGCGAGCGCGATCAGGAGGCCGCCGTCCGAGAGGTCATGCACTGCGGTCGCGGTGCCCGCATGGATCATGCCGCGCACGCAATCGCCGTTGCGCTTCTCGGCGGCGAGATCCACCGGCGGGGGCGCGCCCTCCTCGCGGCCGCAGATGTCACGCAGGTAGACGGACTGGCCGAGCCAGCCATGGGTTTCACCGATCAAGAGGATCGCCTCGCCTTCGGCCTTGAAGGCGAGCGAGGCGGATTTGGTGAAATCATCGAGCAGGCCGACCCCGCCGATCGATGGCGTCGGCAGGATCGCACGGCCGTTGGTCTCGTTGTAGAGCGAGACGTTGCCCGAGACGACCGGGAAATCCAGCGTGCGGCAGGCTTCCGAGATACCCTTCAGGCAGCCGACAAACTGGCCCATGATCTCAGGTCTTTCGGGGTTGCCGAAATTTAGATTGTCGGTAATCGCAAGCGGCCTGCCGCCGACCGCGGTGATGTTGCGCCAGGCTTCCGCCACCGCCTGCTTGCCGCCTTCGAACGGATCGGCCTCGCAATAGCGTGGTGTTACGTCGACGGTCAGCGCCAGACCCTTCGGCCCGTCCTGCACGCGCACCACGGCAGCATCGCCGCCTGGGCGCTGCATCGTGTTGCCGAGAATGACGTGATCGTACTGCTCCCACACCCAGCGCTTGCTGCACATGTCCGGCGTGCCGATCAGCTTCTCCAGCGCAGGCCCGAGGCCCATCGGCGCCGGCACCTCGCGGGCATGCACCACCGGCAGCGCCGCGGAGGGGACGTGCGGGCGGTCATAGACCGGCGCCTCGTCGCCGAGCTCCTTGATCGGAAGATCAGCCATGACGTCGCCGCCATGCTTGACCACGAATCGCTTGCTCGGCGTGGTGTAGCCGACGACGGCGAAGTCGAGGCCCCACTTCTTGAAGATCGCCTCGGCTTCCTTTTCCTTCTCGGGCTTGAGCACCATGAGCATGCGCTCCTGGCTTTCCGAGAGCATCATCTCATAGGCACTCATGCCGGTCTCGCGGGTCGGCACCGCGTCGAGATCGAGATCGACGCCGAGGTCGCCCTTGGCGCCCATCTCGACCGCCGAGCAGGTCAGGCCCGCCGCGCCCATGTCCTGGATCGCGATGACGCAGCCCTTCTCCATGATCTCGAGGCAGGCCTCGAGCAGCAGCTTCTCCGCAAAGGGATCGCCGACCTGCACGGTGGGGCGCTTCTCCTCCGAATTGTCATCGAACTCGGCCGAGGCCATCGAGGCGCCATGGATGCCGTCGCGGCCGGTCTTGGAGCCCAGATAGACGATCGGCATGTTCACGCCGGAGGCAGCCGCATAGAAGATCTTGTCGGTATCGGCGAGACCGACCGCCATCGCATTGACGAGGATGTTGCCGTCGTAACGGGTGTGGAAGCGCACCTGCCCGCCCACGGTCGGCACGCCGAAGGAATTGCCGTAGCCGCCGACGCCCGCCACGACGCCGGAGACGAGATGCCGCGTCTTCGGGTGCTCGGGCGCGCCGAAGCTGAGCGCATTGAGGCAGGCGATGGGGCGCGCGCCCATGGTGAACACGTCGCGCAAGATACCGCCGACGCCGGTCGTCGCGCCCTGATAGGGCTCGATATAGCTCGGGTGGTTGTGGCTCTCCATCTTGAAGACCACGGCCTGGCCATCGCCGATGTCGATCACGCCGGCATTCTCGCCGGGGCCCTGGATCACCCACGACGCCTTGGTCGGCAGGCCGCGAAGATGGATGCGCGACGACTTGTACGAGCAATGCTCGTTCCACATCGCCGAGAAGATGCCGAGCTCGGTGAAGGTCGGCTCCCGCCCGATCAGCTTCAGGATGCGCTCATATTCGTCGGGCTTGAGCCCGTGGGCGGCAACCAGTTCGGGGGTGATCTTGGGTTCGTTCTTCATGGATTCGGGGCTTTCGGCGGCGTTGGCCGTTCTTAGGAACATCGGGGGCTCGCGAAAAGCCCTTTATGGCGCATTTTCCCGCTGTCCCACGTTTTGCGCCGGGGGCTCCGCGGGAACAGGAATTGCACGGCGCGGTCGGATCGGATTTAAGGGCTGAAGACCGCAATTGAAGGCCTGTTTCCTTGCACGAATTGACCAAATCATCTCCGCTCCGCCGCCCCGACCTCCACGTCGCCACCGAGGGCGAATTTGAGGGTTGGCGGACCTGGATTCGCGACAGTTTTGAATCCCATGTCGGCCCCTTCTGGCACCGAATCGAGGCGGACGGCAGCGTCCGCTGCGCCTTCCGGGTCGAGAAAAAGCACCTCAACGGCTCCGGCAACGTCCATGGCGGCTGCTTCATGGCTTTCGCCGATTATTGTCTTTTTGCAATTGCCACCCACGAGCTGGATGGGCCGGCCGTGACGACCAATTTCGCCTGCGATTTCCTCGACGCGGCCCGCGAGGGCGAACTGGTCGAGTGCGTCGGCGAAGTGTCCCGCGCCGGCGGCTCGCTGATCTTCCTGCGCGGCAGGCTGACCTCCGGCGGACGGCCCCTGTTCACCTTCTCCGGCACGATCAAGCGGGTGAAGCGGAAACCGGCACCGCAGCCAAACGCATAGCTCGACGGCTTCCCTTTTCGCGTCCCCTCGCCCAGACTTGATCAAGCGCTGTTGCGCCGGGGAGCAGAACAAGGTGCCGCAGAGCACATCGGAGGCGGGTCGCGCGACGGCGTCCGCATCAACGCCGTTGCGGTCCATGCCTGGCGTGCGCAGCTGGCGCGACTACGCGCTGCTGCTGGCTCTGGCTTGCTGCTGGAGTTCCACCTATCCGCTGACCAAGCTGGCGCTGGACACGATCCCGCCCATCACATTCATCTCGGCGCGCTCGCTGATCGCGGCCGCGTTCCTGTTCGCGATCCTGTGGATGCGCGGGGTCAGGATACCGATCGACGCGAAGGCCTGGAAGCTGTTCGCGACCCAGCAATTGATCAACTCGACCTTCCCGTTCCTGATCATCACCTGGTCGCAGCAATATGTGCCGGCCTCGAACACGGTGGTGCTGGCCTCGACCACGCCGATCTTCGCCTTCCTGATCACCTCGCTGATCACGCGGCACGAGCCGGCGACGCTGCTCAAGCTCGTCGGCGCGATCCTCGGCCTTGCCGGCACGACCCTCATCGTCGGCCTCGATGCGCTGCACGGGCTCGGCAGCGAGATCATCGCGGAGATCGCAATCCTGCTCGCCACGATCTCCTTTGCCTGCGCAACCATCTTCGGCCTCAGGTTGTCCGACTACGACCCGATGGTGGTGGCGGCAGGCTCGCTATTGTTCGGCGGCATGATCCTGCTGCCGCCCTCGCTCCTCATCGACCAGCCCTGGACGCTGCAGCCGACTCCGAGGGCAATTGTTGCCACCATCATCATGGGCATCGTCTCAAGCGCGCTGGGACTGCTGCTGTTCTACATCTGCCTCGGCCGGCTCGGCACGCTGACGACGAACGCGCAAGGCTATCTGCGCATCCCGATCGGCGTCGGCCTCTCCGTGCTGCTGCTCGGCGAGAGCGTGCCGTCGAACCTGGCGCTGGGATTGCTGCTGGTGATGGCAGGCGTTGCCGCGATGACGGTGCCGGCGGAAAGGTGGAAGCGTCGCTGAAGCGCCCTGAGCGTCGCCGGCCGACGCGACCGCAACGACGACCGCCCCGGCACCCACGCGATCACGCAGCCTTTTCCAGATGCTGGACGAGGCCGGCGAACAGGCCGCGGCCGTCGGTGCAGCCCATGATGTCTTCGACGTGGTTTTCCGGATGCGGCATCATGCCTAGCACGTTGCCCCTGTCGTTGACGATTCCGGCGATGGAGTGCGCAGCGCCGTTGATGTTGTTGAAATCGTCGACCTCGCCGGCGGCCGAGCAATAGCGATAGAGCACCCGTCCCTCGCCCTCGAGCCGGTTGATCGTCTCCTCGTCCGCCTCGTAGTTGCCCTCGCCGTGGGCGACCGGCACGCGGATCACCTGCCCGGCGTTGTAGCCGCGGGTGAAGGGCGAGTCGGAACGCTCGACGCGCAGATGCACATCGCGGCAGATGAACTTCAGCCCCGCATTGCGCATGAGGACGCCCGGCAGCAGGCCGGACTCGCACAGGATCTGGAAACCGTTGCAGACGCCGAGCACGAGGCCGCCCTTGGCAGCGTAGTCGCGCACCGCGTCCATCACCGGCGCCCGCGCCGCGATGGCGCCACAGCGCAAATAATCGCCGTAGGAGAAGCCGCCCGGCACCACCACGAGATCCGTGCCCGCAGGCAGCGCCGTCTCGGCGTGCCAGACCATCGCCGGCTCACGGCCCGAGATGAGCTTCAGTGCGCGCGCCATGTCGCGCTCGCGATTGATTCCGGGGAAGACGAGGATGGCGGCTTTCATTAGAGCAGTTCGACCCGATAGTTCTCGATCACGGTGTTCGCCAGCAGCTTGTCGGCGGCTTGCTTGAGCGCGGCTTCCGCCTTGGCCTTGTCGGCGCCGGCGAGCTCGATGTCGAACACCTTGCCCTGCCGGACGCTGGCGACGCCGTCGACGCCCAGCGACTTCAGCGCACCCTCGATCGCCTTGCCTTGCGGATCGAGGATGCCCGTCTTCAAGGTAACGGTGACACGTGCCTTCACGTCGAAATCCCCTTCAGCTCTTCACCAGCACGGGGCCTGAGCCCTGCGGACGCTCGTTCTCCATCAGGATGCCGAGACGCTTTGCGACCTCGGTATAGGCCTCGAGCAGGCCGCCGAGATCCCTGCGGAAACGGTCCTTGTCGAGCTTCTCGTTCGACTTGATGTCCCACAGCCGGCAGCTGTCCGGCGAGATCTCGTCGGCGACGATGATCCGCATCATCTCGTTCTCGAACAGGCGGCCGCACTCCATCTTGAAGTCGACGAGGCGGATGCCGATGCCGAGGAAGAGGCCGGTGAGGAAATCGTTGACGCGGATGGCGAGTGCCATGATGTCGTCGATCTCCTGCGGCGTGGCCCAGCCGAAGGCGGTGATGTGCTCTTCCGACACCATGGGGTCGTTGAGCTGGTCGTTCTTGTAGTAGAATTCGATGATCGAACGGGGCAGCTGGGTGCCCTCCTCGATGCCGAGACGCTGCGAGAGCGACCCGGCGGCGACGTTCCGCACCACCACTTCGAGCGGCACGATCTCGACCTCGCGAATCAGCTGCTCGCGCATGTTGAGACGGCGGATGAAGTGGGTCGGCACCCCGATGTCGTTGAGGTGCTGAAACAGGTACTCCGAAATCCGGTTGTTGAGGACACCCTTGCCCTCGATCACCTGATGCTTCTTCGCGTTGAACGCGGTGGCGTCGTCCTTGAAGTGCTGGATCAGGGTACCAGGTTCCGGGCCCTCGTAGAGAACCTTTGCCTTGCCTTCATAAATGCGACGCCGACGGCTCATGGGGATGTACCGTGTTTTGTTGAAATCCATGAATTTGGTGTGCTCCGGTTGACTAGGATGGGACCCACAGCGGAGCTGCCGTGAACGGCGAGGAACCCATCCATAACCCAGAAAACAGAACGGGAACCAAGCCTTTAGGCAACCTATCCGATTGGCTGTCCGAGCACAATCGATCCGGCCGTCCGGCGCCAACTTATACCGTCTTGCCTGCGGCTTAACGGCCCGTTGTTTTTGCCGATTCGTGCTATCTATGTAGGCATGCAGCCGGGGCGCCGCAACGGAAGGGCCCCGCGCCATTCAGCAAGGATTTGGAACAAGGCATGAGCGAGTTCGACAAGCGCCAGGAAGGTTTCGAGAAGAAGTTCGCCCTCGACGAGGAGCAGAAATTCAAGGCGGAGGCGCGCCGAAACCGGCTTCTCGGCCTGTGGGCAGCCGAAAAGCTCGGCATCACCGGTGACGCCGCCACGGCCTATGCCAAGGAGGTGGTCGCGGCCGATTTCGAGGAGGCCGGCGATGCCGACGTCCTGCGCAAGATCACGGCCGATTTCGCCGCCAAGAACGTTGCCGTCACCGAGCAGGCCATTCGCGCCAAGATGAGCGAGCTGCTTGCGGTGGCCGCGGCCGAGGTGAAGGCGGGGAAATGAATCCCGCCCTCTATTTCAGCGTGATCTGAAAAGCCATCGAGCCGTTGATATTGAAGCCCTCCGCTTGCTGCGGTCCGAGTTGCCGGTTGATGCTGGTGTTAACCGACTCCAGCCGGCAATCGCGGGCGATCACCTCGCGCAACAGATCGCATTCGCGCGCCGCCATCTCATAGACCGCGCGGCGCGCGCGCTCGCGCAGCTTTTGGGCCTCCTCGCTGTCCCCGCTGGGGCCAGCGACAAAGAAGTTGATCGACGTTTGCACGCGGACCGATCCTTCCTGCCGCAATGCACCGCCGCCCTGCTCGACAATGGCACGCTGGCCAAGTGACTGTGCCATGGCGGAAGCAGTCATGACCAACATGCCAAGGGCTGCCGAAACAAGGAGCGAACGAGCTTTCATGACGTTTACCTGTGGTTGAAGCAACGCCTCTCTGCTAGCTTCCAGAGATTGCGATCAGGCAAACCCTGGAGGGCAAACATCGGGACGCCGCTTCACCACTGGTTAACCGCTCCTCACCCCTCCTTGAAGCCGTATTCCGGCACATTGCCGCTGGCGCCGTAGTACTTGTACGGCAGGAACTTGCCGCTCATCGTGATCTTGACGCGATCACCCTTCGGGTTGGCGACGCGCTCCAGTGCCATGTCGAAGTCGATCGCCGACATGATGCCGTCGCCGAACTCCTCCTCGATCAGCGCTTTCCAGGCCGGGCCGTTCACCATTACCATCTCGTAGAATCGGTAGATCAACGGATCGGTGGGCGGCATCGGCGTCCCGGTGCCGCGCATCGGCACCTCGTTGAGCATCGCAACTTCCGCCTTCGAAAGGCCGAACAGCTCGCCGGCGTTCGCGGCCTGCGGCTTGGTCAGCTTCATCTGGCCGAGGATCGCGCCGACGATCAGCACCTCCGAATAGCCGCCGATCTTCTCGCAGATGTGCTTCCAGCTCCAGCCCTTCTCGCGTTTGATGTCGA
Organism: Bradyrhizobium sp. in8p8; assembly: GCF_000426845.1. Lineage (GTDB taxonomy): Bacteria > Pseudomonadota > Alphaproteobacteria > Rhizobiales > Xanthobacteraceae > Bradyrhizobium > Bradyrhizobium japonicum_C. The sequence continues at coordinate 215,205 of NZ_AUGD01000009.1, forward strand.
GCAGCTTCTCGGTGAGGTCTTCGCGCTTCATGTCAGGTCTCCTTGGGTTAGGCACTCAATCCGGGGCTGGTCCCGGGCATCCAGGTCTGCCGCGGTTCGTCGCTGCCGGCCGCGATCGACAGTCCGGGCTTGCCGATCTGCACCACCGGTACGTTGCGCGGATCGTGGCCGGGCGTCTCGGCGACGAAGGTCTTGCTGCGCGTCACCAGGAAATCGATGATGTGGTTGCGCAGGGCGTAGTAGAGCGGATGGCGGTGCAGATCGGTGCGGCCGCGGTCCCTCGGCAGCGGGTTCTCGACCACCTCGGCCAGCACGGCGCCGGGGCCGTTGGTCATCAGGAAGATCTTGTCGGCGAGGTAGATCGCCTCGTCAACGTCATGCGTGATCATGAACGCGGTCTGTCCGGTCTCCAGGCAAATACGGCGGACCTCGTCCTGCAGCGTGCCGCGCGTCAGCGCGTCGAGCGCCGAGAACGGCTCGTCCATCAGCATCATCTTCGGCGTGATCGACAGCGCCCGCGCGATGCCGACGCGCTGCTTCATGCCGCCCGACAGTTCGGACGGACGCTTGTGCTCGGAGCCGGAGAGACCGACGAGATCGATGAAGGTCTGCGCATGCGCCCTCACTTTGGCGCGGTCCCAGTTCCGCCACTTCGAGCTGACGGCATAGGCGACGTTGCCGAGCACGGTGCGCCAGGGCAGCAGCGCATGGCTTTGGAAGATCACGGCGCGATCGAGGCTGGTGCCCGAGATCGCCTGACCGTCGACGATGACGGCGCCCTCGCTCGGCGCATCGAGGCCGGCGAGGATGTTGAGCACCGTGGTCTTGCCGCAGCCGGAATGGCCGATCACGCAGGCAAACTCGCCGCGCGTCATCGACAGCCACAGGTTCTCGAAGATGGTGGTCGTGGCACCGCCCGCACCAGGATAGCGCTTCGCGATGCCTTCGATGGAGATGAATTTGTCGGACACCGCTGCTACTCCGGAAACGTGACCATGCGCGTGAAGCGCGCCAGGATCTGGTCGAGCAGCATGCCGATGACCCCGATCAGCAGGATCGCGATGATGACGTTGGTGATCGACAGATTATTCCACTCGTTCCAGACGAAGTAGCCGATGCCGGTGCCACCGACGAGCATCTCGGCGGCGACGATGACGAGCCAGGCGATGCCGATCGAGATGCGCATGCCGGTCAGGATCGTCGGCGCCGCGGCGGGCAGGATCACGGTGAAGGCGCGCCTGATCGTGCCTACCTCGAGCGTGCGCGCGACATTGATCCATTCCTTGCGCACGCTGGCAACGCCGAACACGGTGTTGAGCAGCATCGGCCAGATCGAGCAGATGAAGATGACGAAGATCGCGGAGACCGAGGAATCCTTGATGGTGTAGAGCGCGAGCGGCATCCAGGCCAAAGGCGAGATCGGCTTCAGCACCTGGATGAAGGGATCGAGCGCCTTGCTCAACAGCGGCGACATGCCGATCAGGAAGCCGAGCGGGATGGCGACGAGCACTGCCAGCAGATAGCCGGTGCCGACCCGCGCGATGGAATAGGCAAGCTGGATGCCGAGCCCCTTGTCGTTTGGCCCGTTATCGTAGAACGGCCGCTTGAGGTGCTCCCAGAGCTTTGCCCCGACGTCGAGCGGCCCGGGCATCGCCGATTTGCCTTGTGTGGCCGTCAGCCCCATCAGCTTGGCGTATTCCGGGCTCATCGTCGTCGTCGCCCCCGTCGAGCGCGTTGCGATATGCCAGATGCCGAGGAACGCGGCGAGCAGCACGATGGAGACGAGACCCGCACGGAGACGGAGGGAGGATGTCATCGCGCAAGGCCTCTCCAGATGTCGTCCCGGCGAACGCCGGGACCCATACCGCGGAATTCATCGAGCGCGGCCGATAGGCGCCCCGAACAACAAATCTTCCCCAAGCGCCTCACCGTGGTGGTGGCTGCCGGCGTTCGCCGGGACGACGCTGGGGAGAGAGCGAAGACCATCACGCCCCCTTCCTGATCTTGAAGCTCGCCACATAGTCCTCCGGCTTGGCCGGATCGAACGTCTTGCCCATCACCGCGAAGGATTTGTAGGCGCTTGCAGGCGGCGACAGCCCCATCTCGGTCATCAGCTTCTTGGTATCGGTGGCGAGATACACCTGCTCGGCGATGGTCTTGTAGTCGACCTCCCCCTTGATCTGGCCCCAGCGCTTCATCTGCGTCAGCATCCAGACAGCGAAGGACTGCCAGGGGAACGGATCGAAATCGACCCGCTTGGCATCGGTCTTCACTCCGCCGAGGCCGTCGGCATAGGTGCCGGTCAGGACTTGCTCCAGCACCGTCACCGGCGCATTGATGTAATTGGCCGGCGCGATCGCTTCCGCGATCTGCTTGCGGTTCTCCGCCTTCGACGCGTAGGCGGTCGCATCGACGATGGCGCGCGTCAGCGCCGCAAAGCTGTTCGGCGCGGTGGTGATGAATTCGCGGCTGGCGGCGAAGCTGCAACAGGGATGGCCGTCCCAGATCTCCTTCGACAGGATGTGCATGAAGCCGACGCCGTCATAGATCGCGCGCTGGCAGATGTTGTCCGGCGCGAGGAAGCCGTCGATGTTGTCGGCGCGCAAGTTCGCGACCATCTCCGGCGGCGGCACCGAGCGCAGCTGCACGTCGGTATCAGGATCGATCCCGTGCTCGGCGAGATAATAGCGCAGCAGGTAATTGTGCATGGAATAGTCGAAGGGGATCGCGAACTTCATTCCCTTCCAGTCTTTCGGGTCGCGCTTGTCCTTGTGCTTCATGGCAAGCGTGATGCCCTGCCCGTTGATGTTTTCGATCGCGGGGACGGCAAAGGGAATGGCGCTCGAGCCGAGGCCGAGCGATATCGCGATCGGCATCGGCGCCAGCATGTGCGCAGCGTCGTATTCCTTGTTGATGGTCTTGTCGCGGACTACGGCCCAGCCGGCGGTCTTGACCACTTCGACGTTGAGGCCGTGCTTCGCATAGAAGCCGAGCGGCGCCGCCATGATGATCGGCGTGGCGCATGTGATCGGAATGAAGCCGACCTTGAGGTCCTTCTTCTCCGGCGTGCCGGTCGCGGCGAAGACCTCCGTCGCCGTCTTGAGCGGAAAGAATTGCGACAGCGCCGCAAGCGCGGTCGACGCACCGACCGATTTCAGGAAGGCGCGGCGTGCCACGTCCTGCGGAAACATCGCGCGCATCACCGCGGACGCGACGACACCCTCGTAGCGCTTGTCCTCGCTTTCGATGGGCTCGCAGCGCAGGGCCGACGCGGCCTGCTCGTGCTCGAGGGCCGAGCGGTGCTGGCCGCAAACGCAGCCCGCCTGGAGATTGCGGTCGGAATCAAACGGATCGTCGAACGTGGACATGCTGTTGCGCCCCTTTGTCACATCGCGCGGCGAACGCCGTTGTCCGCCACCTCGGCTCAAGATTCCATCGTGGCCCGGCTAAGCCTTGCGCAGCCGGACCACGATAAACATGCAGGTTCTATGCCGCCTTGCCTGTTACCTGGGCAGCCACCGGCAATCCCTGCTCGATCGGCAGCGACGGGTCGCGCGACCATTCGTTCCAGGAGCCGAAGTACATCCGCACGTCCTTCACGCCGGCGTTCTTGAGCGCCAGGAACGTGTTCGAGGCGCGCGCGCCCTTGAAGCAATACAGGTACACCGGCGTGCTCGGCGTGATGCCGACGGTGGCGCATTCCGCCAGGATCTCGTCCTTGGATTTGAAGCGCGGGCCTTCGGCGGTCGGCTTCATCATGCGGTACCATTCCAGCCACACGGCGCCGGGAATGCGGCCCTTGCGCGGGCAGAAATCCTTTCCGTAAGGAGAAGAGCTGTCGCCGATCCACTCGTCGACATCGCGCACGTCGAGGATCGCGACCCCGGGCTTGCCGACCGCGGCAAGCATGGTCTTGGCATCGATCAGGATCTCGCCCGCTTCCGGCACGATCGGGAACGAGGCCTTCACCGGGGTCGGAACGTCCTTGGTCACCGGCAAGCCCGCGGCCGCCCAGGCGTCGAAGCCGCCATGCAGCACCTTCACCTTGGGATAGCCGAGCATGGTGAGCAGATAGTACCCGCGGCAGGACTGGCCGAAGCCGGAATTCATCGACTGCTCATACACCACCGCCGTTTCCTTGCCGGACAGACCGGCGGCGCCGAAAGCGTCGGCGAACTTGGTCTTCAGCTCGCTGATGCCTTCGGGCGTCGAGGTTGCAAGATAGGTGAAGATGTCGTGCACGTTCACGGCATTGGGCAGATGTCCCGCGGCATAGGCGTCGGGATTGCGGGTGTCGATCACGACGCACGGCTCTAGCTTCAAGAGATCGGCAAGTTCGCTGGCAGAGATCAGAACGTCCGTCATTGGCAGCCTCTCCGTTGAGGTTGGGTGGTCTTCTGGGTGGACTCGTGAAGCTCAGGATTCGGCGAGCATCTTGCGCAGCTGCTTGGTGGCAGGCGTGACGATCGCGACGAAATAGGCCTCGCGCAGGCGCCGCTGCGCGCGGTGGCTTTTCAGGTAGCCGCGCGCGCCACAATGCAGCATCGCCGCATGCGCCGCCGCGACGCTGGCGTCGCCGGCGCGAAGCCGCAGCGCGATCACCTTGCGCCAGTAAGCGTCCTCCTCGTTGTAGGGATCGCGCGCCAGCGCCATGGTCTCGGCGTCGAGCTCGGCAGCGAGATCGCGGAAGTGCACCGGCTGCTGCGGCAAATAGCGGTTGATGTGACCGAGCGGATTGTCGACCTCATCCATGATGCTGATGCAGTCCTTGATCAGGCCGAGTGCCATGCCCGCCTGGAGCAGGATGAAGCCGGCGCGGATCTTCTTGACGAAGGGACCTGCGGGATCGGCCAGGATCAGATCATCCGGCACGAACACGTCGCGGAACTGCACGCCGTAAGTGCCGGTCCCGTCCATCGCGAGGAACGGCTTGCAGGGCGTCAGCGTGATCGCGGGGTCCGAGCAGTCGGCCAGAAACATGACCAGTCCCGGCTCGTCCTCGCGCTCGAAAATGGTGCCGAAATAGTGGTCGGGACCGAGATTGGAGACCCAGGGGAGCACGCCGCGGACGATGTAGCCGCCCTCGACCTTGCGCCCCTTCAATTTGAGCTTCTCGATCCCGAAGAAGCTCTTCATCGGATTGGAGAGGCCGGTGCCGCCGAGCACGCGACCGGTCGAGAAGGCATCGCCGAAACGCTTGGCCAGCTTCGCATTGGTCGAATTGGCAGCGTACCAAACCAGCGTGTCCTGACACCACTTCATGAATGCCGTGCTGCCACAGACCTCGCCGACGGCCGCCATCGCCTGGATGGCGCAGCGCAGGTCGGCGGAACCTTCGTGCGGCACGTGGTTGCCGAAGGCGCCAACCGCACCGAATTTGCGCAGCACCTCTGCCGGATAGACCGATCCGTCGTCGATGCCGGCGGCGAGCGGCGCGAGCTGCTCGCGCGCGATCCGCGCCACCTCGTCTGGAATGGACGGTGCGGGCTGATCCAAAACGTCGGCCCGCGATAAAGCCAGTGAACCCATGATCGTCTCCCGCACCTTGTCCTGGTTGCTATCAGCTAGATGCCGACCTCGAGATTGACCGGGCGGGTGAAGGTGTTGGCGACCGGCGACCACTTCTTCACATGGGTGACCAGCGCGTTGATCTCGTCCGGCGAGATGCCCTCGCATTCCATGTCGACCTTGACGCGCACGTCGGTGAAGCCGACCGGCTTGTCCGAGGTGTCGCCGGTCCCCCAGACCGCGGTGATGTTGAGATCGCCTTCGAGCTCGAGCTCGAGCTTGTTCACGATCCAGCCGCGGTGCACGGCGTTGGCGTGCAGGCCGACCGCAAGGCAGGAGCCGAGCGCCGCGAGCGAGGCTTCCGACGGATTGGGCGCGGTATCGTCGCCCAGGAGTCCCGGCGGCTCGTCGACGATGTAGGGCGGCAGGTTGCGGATGTAGTTGGCGTGGCGGAACTTGCCCTCCGCGACCGTCTTGCACTTCAAGGTCTTGATGACCTTCGGATTCGCCTTGCCATTGGCGATCAGTTGCTCGAGGCCATTCTTGTCGATGGGTGCGAGGCAACCCGTCAGCACTGTCTTCTGAACGACGGCAGTCATCAATCTTCTCCCTGGCAGAAGTGGAAATCGGCAGGATACCGAACGGTCTGTTTCCTTGCATGGAACGTGCCAAGACCCGCCAGGATCAAAATGCGAGGGGGTTGAGCCGTTTAGCGGCCCGCCTGACAGTTGATCGGCGGCGCGCTGCACAAACGCGGTGCAAGTGAGCGGTCGCTTGCGAATAATTTCAGCGCCAACCACATGCGGCTTGCTGATGCGATGCAGCTGCGATTAAGTTGCAGCTATGGCAAAGACGTCATCGAAGAAGAATTCGAATTCGCCCCACGCTGTTGCAAGCGACGACGAATCCGCGCGCGGGCGCCTGCTCAGCGCCGCATCGCATCTGTTCTGCAAGAATGGAATCAACGCCACCGGCATCGACGCGATCATCGAGGAAGCCGGCACTGCGAAGACCACGCTCTACAAGCTGTTCGGCTCCAAGACCAATCTCGTCAACGCGGTGCTGGAAAGCGAAGGCAAGCAGTGGCGCGAATGGTTCATCGGCGCCATGGAGCAAGGCGGCGGCGATGCGCAGGCGAAACTGGCGCGCATCTTTCCTGCACTGAAAAGCTGGTTCGCGGAAGAACGCTTCTACGGCTGTCCCTTCATCAACGCCGTCGGCGAGCACGACAAGGATGCGAAACAATTTCGCAACATCGCGCTAAAGCACAAGAAGATCGTGCTCGGCCATATCGAGAAGCTCGCCGGCGAGTTCGGATCGACGGAGCCTGCGGTGCTGGCTCACCAGCTCGGTCTCATCATCGACGGTGCCATCGTCGCCGCGATGATCTCGCGCGATCCGGGCGTCGCCGATACCGCCGCGCTCACGGCAGGCCCCCTGCTCGGCCAGTCCAAGCCGAAGAAGAAGCGCGCCGAGCAGCTCGAGGCAGTGTAGGCCCGTAAGGCGCCAGCAAAATGCAACCGCTCCAGCGGGCACGCGAGGATTCGGATGAACGTGTCCGCCTCGAGTGGCGCCGAAAGCGGGAGCGGTCAACCACCTGCGGCGTTCGATTCAACCGAAAGCCATTCCGCTCTAGCTGCTCGTCACCCGACGGACCGGCGGCGGCTTCCAGGTCCCGTTGATGATCGATGGCGACTTCTCGTTGGGCCAGTACATGCGCAACATCAGCACGAACTTGCCCGCTGGAGCGGGAAGCCAGTTGCTCTCCTTGTCAGGACCGGGATTGTCCTTCTGAATGTAGAGATCGACCGAGCCGTCTGGATTGGCTTTCAGCTTCTCGCGGGCACTGATGGACTGGCGGTTGATCGGATTGGCGACGAAGAAGTAGTTCTCGTCATACATCGTCAGCGACCAGAAGCCGCCGACCGGAGGAAGCTGCCCCCTCGCGAACCGCGTGACGTATTTGTTGCTGCCGACATACTCTTTGCCGTCGGCGTCCTTCTGGGATGTCGGATAGCATGCATCCTGAATCCGATTGGCGCCAAGCCCGATGGCCGTGACAAGGGCACGGTTGAGATAGTTGGTGCCGTAGACGCCGGCTTCGGCGTCGAAGGCCCAGCCGTTGATATTCCTGATCGCCTTGTTGACCTTGAACTGGAGCATGATGCGATCGAACGCCACCTGCGGGACCCGCTTGGCGAAGGCAGCGTCGAACTTGCCCGCGTCAAAATCCTTGCCGGGGACAAGGCCGATCTTCGCGAACCGGGCGACCTCGGCCGCATCCGCGGCAGCCGGCGGATTGCGCTTCATCAATTGCGCGAGAAGGTTGAAATAGGCAACTGCGTCCAGGCGGTTGACCTGCTCTCGGACCGCCGTCTTCATGTCGATCGACGCATCGACCTTGCCTGCCGGAGGCGTATAGGACTTGCCGTATGCGCTGAGCGGTACGAGCTTGAACTGATCCTGTAGCGCGTGCACGGCCGCATAATCCTCCTGCGTGCCGGTGCAGTAGATGCGGCCCAGAATCCACACCATGCTTGTAGGTGATCTGTATTCCTTCACGCCGGCGGGAAGCACTCCTTTCCAGCCCGGGCCCGTGATCGCGTATGTCTGCGCCCTGGTGCCAGTGGTGCGCTTGCCCGGCACCTGGAATACATTCGTCCAGCCGTCGAGCATCGGAAAAAGGAAGTAGCGGTCCTTCATGTCCGGCATGCTCAGGACCCAGGGCTCGTCTCCCACGTCGATCCAGGCGGTCGTGTAGAGGGTATCGGCATTGGGTGCCGTGACGTCCTTGAAGCTCGCATCGGGGTATTTGCGGAGCTTGACGAACTGCCCCATCGGTCCGCGGGTACCTTCCACCGCCGCAACGTTTGTCATGACCCGGCGGGTCATTTCCATCGTCACGAGCGGGTATCCGTAGATATAGGCGTCCTGGGCGAGCCAGAAATCTTCGCCGCCCTCCAAAGCCCTGACGACTGGGCCGTCAAACTCGGCGCGTGCTGCTCGGGAAATCGCAAGCGCCGACACGGCGGCGCCGAAGGCGGCAAGTGCTTGGCGACGGCTGATTGACATGTCGAACCCTCCCTGCTGCCTCGAGCGTAACCAGCGGGGTTCCATGCTCTTTGACATGCATCAATGATGCTGGATGGCCTTGGACCGGTGTCGCTTTGCCTGCCAATCGCTGCCGTGCCCTACGGAATGTCTGAGTGTCCCGCCATCATCTCCTGCAGCCGCACGAGCTCCGCCTCGAGATCCCGCTCCACATCCGCGGCGCGAATGTCGAGCACGCGATAATCCCGCGCTTCCAGCCAAGCGCGCCGCGACGCGCGGTCTGCGGCGATGGCTTCGCTCTCGCCCGGGTTCACAAGCTCGATTGCGATCCGGTGCGGGAAGGACACGAAATCAGGAATGTGGCGGCCGACCGGGGTCTGGCGCTTGAACTGGCCGGCAAAGCGGCGGTCGCGGGTCAGCGCCTGCCAGAGCAGGCGTTCGGCATCGGTCGGGTTGCGGCGAAGCAGGCGGGCGAGACCGCGCACGGTCGAGCCGCTGTCGGGCATGCCGCCGCCCTGCCCGTGCTCGGCCAGCAGCGCGCGCAGGCGGGTCGCCTGCTCGCCGTCGAGCACGCCGCCCTTGGCCGGCCCCTTGCGCCCTTCCGCGATCGCCATCACCACGCCGTGCAACGTGTGCATGTCCTGCTTGGTCGGCTCCATGCGGGTAAAGATGTTGCGCAGGTTGACCAGCATGGTGTCGCGCTTCTCGGCGGGCCGCAGGAATTCGACCTTGTCGAGTTCGCGCACGAGGTTGTCGAAGAAGGCCTGCATCTGGTGCTGCGAGGCGCGCTCGGAGCGCTCCGGCATGGCGTGCGGCAGCGCGCCCGAGGTGGCCCGCTTGAACCATTCATAGCCGACCAGCAGCACGGCCTGGGCGAGATTGAGCGAGGCAAAGCCCGGATTGACCGGGAAGGTGATGATCCGGTTGGAGAGCCCGACCTCCTCGTTGGTCAGCCCCCAGCGCTCCCTGCCGAACAGGATGCCGGCCTTGCCGCCGCCGGCGACGTGCCCCGCGATCTCGCTGGCTGCGGCTTCCGGCCCCACCACGGGCTTGGCCTGGTCGTGGGGGCGCGCGGTGGTGGCGAACAGGAGGTCGAGGTCGGCGACCGCCTGCTCCACCGTGTCGAACAGTTCGACCTTTTCCAGAATGTGGTCGGCGCCGGCCGCGGCGCGCTGGGCCGCGATGTTGGGCCAGCCGTCCCTGGGATTGACGATGCGCAAGGCACCAAGCGCAAAATTGCCCATGGCGCGCGCGGCCATGCCGATGTTCTCGCCCAGCTGCGGCTCGACCAGGATGACGATGGGACCGTCGAGGGAAAGGCCCGCCTTGCTCTTGTCAGTCCCCGACATCTCGCTTCGCTTTCACACTGTCTCTCAAGGCCCTGGCAAGGCACTGCAAGGAATGGATTCAGGGCGGCCCTTCGCCATGCCCCGCCTGTCGTTTGCCTGTCCTGACGAAATTCTCAAGGGAAATAACGACTTGGATTCGACTTTTGAATCTCGCCGGGAACGCGAGCCCAGCCCGGCTGTGGGCGGCTGGCCGCTCCCCGCCTGCGGAAGCTGGATGAGCTAAAAGTGCATGATCCCTTGGCTTTCGCCCGCCGCGCGGCGATGCTAAGAGGCGGCGGATATTCCCGTGGCGCGCCACGAGCGCCGTTCCCAAGAGGCTTTCCCGATCATGGCAAAAATCAAGGTATCCAATCCCGTCGTCGAGCTCGATGGCGACGAGATGACCCGGATCATCTGGCAGTACATCAAGGACAAGCTGATCAACCCGTTCCTGGATGTCGAGCTGCTCTATTTCGACCTGGGCATGGAATACCGCGACCACACCAACGATCAGGTCACGATCGACGCTGCCGAGGCAATCAAGAAGGTCGGCGTCGGCGTGAAGTGCGCCACCATCACCCCGGATGAGGCCCGGGTGAAGGAGTTCAACCTCAAGCAGATGTGGAAGTCGCCGAACGGCACCATCCGCAACATCCTCGGCGGCGTGATCTTCCGCGAGCCGATCATCTGCAAGAACGTGCCGCGCCTGGTTCCCGGGTGGACCAAGCCGATCATCATCGGCCGCCACGCCTACGGCGACCAGTACCGCGCCACCGACATCAAGTTCCCGGGCAAGGGCACGCTCTCGCTGAAGTTCGTCGGCGAGGACGGCACCGTGATCGAGAAGGAAGTGTTCAAGGCTCCCGGCGCCGGCGTCGCCATGGAGATGTACAATCTCGACGATTCCATCATCGACTTCGCCCGCGCCTCGTTCAATTACGGCCTGCTCCGCAATTACCCGGTGTACCTGTCGACCAAGAACACGATCCTCAAGGTCTATGACGGCCGCTTCAAGGACATCTTCCAGGAGATCTTCGACAAGGAGTTCAAGAAGGATTTCGACGCCAAGGGGCTGACCTACGAGCACCGCCTGATCGACGACATGGTGGCCTCGGCGCTGAAATGGTCCGGCGGCTACGTCTGGGCCTGCAAGAACTACGACGGCGACGTGCAGTCCGACACCGTCGCTCAGGGCTACGGCTCGCTCGGCCTGATGACCTCGGTCCTCCTCACCCCCGACGGCAAGACCGTGGAAGCGGAAGCTGCCCATGGGACGGTGACCCGCCACTACCGCGAGCACCAGAAGGGCAAGGAGACCTCGACCAACTCGATCGCCTCGATCTTCGCCTGGACGCGCGGCCTCGCTCACCGCGCCAAGCTCGACAACAATGCCGAGCTGGCGAAATTCGCGAACACGCTCGAGAAGGTCTGCGTCGACACCGTCGAGTCCGGCTACATGACCAAGGACCTCGCGCTCCTGGTCGGCGCCGACCAGCGCTGGCTCTCGACCACCGGCTTCCTCGACAAGGTCGCCGAGAACCTGACCAAGGAACTGGCGGCTTAAGCCGTCCGCATTCGCCCGACCGGGCCAGAGATCATGACGGGCCGCGCCCATGCGCGGCCCGTTTGCTTTTGGTACCGCTCAGCGGCCGGTACCTTCATTCTCCGCCTGTGCGAGCTCGGCGAGCGCCAGATCGCCGGTATCGGCGAGCCTCGCCTTGGCGGTGGTGTGGACATGATCGGCGAGCGTCGGCATGCGCGCGATCAACGCGTGAAAATCCTGGGCGTCGAGCACGAGCAGCCGCGTCTTGCGCGTCGCCGTCACCGTGCCGCTGCGCTTCGTCTTGTGCAGCAGCGCGATCTCGCCGAAGAAGGTGCCGTCGGCAAGGCGCACCTGCTGGCTCGGCAGCGCGATCTCGACCTCGCCGGCAGTGATGAAATACATCGACAAGGCGACGTCCCCGCGCCGCACCAGGATCTCGCCCTGCTCGATGGTGCGCGCCCGCAACAGCCGCATGATGTCGGCGATCTCCGCCGCCGACAAGTGCGAGAACAGCGGCACCCGCGCCAGCATGCCCCAGGTCACCACGAAATCGCGCCGCTTCACTTCTTCGGCGAACGCGGTCGAGATGATCGCGACCGGCAGCGCGATCATGGCAAGACCCGCGATGATGGCGAAGGTCGAGACGAACTTGCCGAGCGGCGTCACCGGCACGACGTCGCCATAGCCTACGGTGCCGAGCGTGACGATCGCCCACCACATCGCCTGCGGGATGGTGCCGAGCTTGTCCGGCTGCACGTCGCGCTCGATGGCATAGAGCAGCGAGGCGAAGGTCAGCACCGCGCCGACCAGGATGACGATGCAGCCGATCAGCGCGCGCCGCTCGGCGTGCACGGCGGCCAGCAGCGAGCGCATCGCCGGCGAATAGCGGATCAGCTTGAAGAACGGCAGCACGCCAAGGGCTGCCAGCGTCGCATGCTCGCCGGTGGCGAGCACGATCGCGGCGGGCAGGAACGCCATGAGATCGATGATGCCGAGCGCCGACAAGGCATAGCCGACGCGGTCGGACAGCGCGGAGCCGTCGCGCTGCGTGTGGCCGGCGACGGTCCATAGCCGCGCGGCATATTCCAGCGCGAACACGACCACGGACAGGATGGTGATGCCTGCGAACAGCTTGCCGAACCGGTCATCGAGCTCCGGCACCGAGGCGAGGACCATCGCGGCCACGTTGAGCACGATGATGCCGATGATGATTTGGATGAAGCGCGCCCCGGCCGAATAGGCCAGGGGATCGTGCTCCAACAGTTCGTAGAGGCGATCCCGTAAGTTGGGATCGCGAAGCCCACGTCCTCGCGGAACGGGGCGCATGGCGCCTTACGCGCTCGCCATCGCTTTTTCGATGGCGCTCAAGGCCTCGGATGCCTTGGCGCCGTCGGGGCCGCCGGCCTGGGCCATGTCGGGCCGGCCGCCGCCGCCCTTGCCGCCGAGCGCTTCGGAGGCGATGCGCACGAGGTTCACGGCGTTGAAGCGCGCGGTGAGGTCCTGGGTGACGCCGACCACGACGCCGGCCTTGCCGTCCTCGGTGACGCCGACGATGGCGACGACGCCGGAGCCGATCTGCTTCTTGCCGTCGTCGGCGAGGCTCTTGAGATCCTTCATCTCGATGCCCTCGACCGCGCGCGCCATCAGCTTGACGTCGCCGACCTCGCGCACGCCCGATGCTGCGCCGTTGCCGGCGGAGGCGCCGCCGCCCATCGCCAGCTTCTTGCGGGCGTCGGAGAGCTCGCGCTCGAGCTTCTTGCGCTCCTCCATCAGCGCGGCGATCCGTGATGGAACGTCGTCGAGCGAGGTGCGCAGCTCGTTCGCCGCGGTCTTCGCCAGAGATATGGTGTCGTTGGCGTGCCTGCGCGCGTAATTCCCGGTCAGCGCCTCGATGCGGCGCACGCCGGAAGCGACCGCGCTCTCGCCCGTCAGCGTGATCAGGCCGATGTCGCCGGTGCGCTTCACGTGAGTGCCGCCGCAGAGCTCGACCGACCAGCCGAGCGCATTGGCGCCGCGCTCGCGCGCGGTCCTGCCCATCGAGACGACGCGAACCTCGTCGCCGTATTTCTCGCCGAACAGGGCGCGCGCGCCGGCCTCGCGGGCCTCGTCCACGCCCATGATGCGCGTGGTGACCTCGTCGTTTTCCAGCACCACGTCGTTGGCGATGTCCTCGACACGGGACAGCTCCTCGGCCGTGATCGGCTTGGGATGCACGAAGTCGAAGCGCAGCCGGTCAGGCGCGACCATCGAGCCGCGCTGGGCGATGTGGTCGCCGAGCACCTGGCGCAGCGCTTCGTGGATGATGTGGGTTGCGGAGTGATGCGCCCGGATCGTCGAGCGCCGTGCGTGATCCACCTCGAGCTGCAGCGCAGTGCCGAGCTTCACTTCGCCGCTCTCGACCGTGCCGATGTGAACGAAGAGATCGCCCAGCTTCTTCTGCGTGTCGGTGACGCGGATCTTGATGCCGCCCTCGCCCGAGAGCACGCCGGTGTCGCCGACCTGGCCGCCGGACTCCGCATAGAAAGGTGTCTGGTTCAGCACGATTGCACCGGTCTCGCCGGCCTTGAGGCTCGCGACCTCAGCGCCTTCCTTGACCAGCGCGGAGACCACGCCTTCGGCGCTCTCGGTCTCGTAGCCCAGGAACTCTGTCGCACCCAGCTTCTCGCGCAGCGGGAACCAGATCGCCTCGGACGCAGCTTCCCCAGAACCCTTCCACGATTCGCGCGCCTTGGCCTTCTGCCGCTCCATCGCGTCGGTGAACGCGGCCTGGTCGACGCCGATGCCGCGCGATTTCAGCGCGTCCTGCGTCAGGTCCAGCGGAAAGCCATAGGTGTCGTAGAGCGTGAAGGCGACGTCGCCATCGAACATGTCGCCCTTCTTCAGGCCCGCGCTCTTCTCGTCGAGGATGGCGAGGCCGCGCGACAGCGTCTTGCGGAAGCGGGTCTCCTCCAGCCGCAGCGTTTCCTCGATCAGCTTCTCCGCGCGCATCAGCTCGGGATAGGCCTGGCCCATCTCGCGCACCAGCGCCCAGACCAGCCGGTGCATCAACGGCTCCTTGGCGCCCAGCAGCTGCGCATGGCGCATCGCGCGGCGCATGATCCGGCGCAGCACATAGCCGCGGCCCTCGTTCGATGGCAGCACGCCGTCCGAGACAAGGAAGGCCGAGGAGCGCAGATGGTCGGCGATGACGCGGAACGAGGCCACGGTCTGCTCGTTCGGCCCGGTGCCGAGCGCGGACGACGTCGCGTCGATCAGGTTGCGGAACAGGTCGGCCTCGAACACGCTCTCGACGCCCTGGAGGATGCAGGCCATGCGCTCCAGGCCCATGCCGGTGTCGATCGAGGGACGTGGCAAGCCCACGCGCTCCTCCTTCGTCACCTGCTCGTATTGCATGAACACGAGGTTCCAGAATTCGAGGAAGCGGTCGCCGTCCTCTTCCGGCGAGCCCGGAGGCCCGCCCCAGATGTGCTCGCCGCGGTCGATGAAGATCTCCGAGCACGGGCCGCACGGGCCGGTGTCGCCCATCGCCCAGAAATTGTCCGAGGTCGGAATGCGGACGATGCGGTCCTCGGAGAAGCCTGCGATCTTCTTCCACAGGCCCGCCGCCTCGTCGTCGGTGTGATAGACCGTGACCAGCAGCTTGTCCTTCTTCAGCCCGAACTCGGTCGTGATCAGCTTCCAGGCCAGCTCGATCGCGCGCTCCTTGAAATAATCGCCGAACGAGAAATTGCCGAGCATCTCGAAGAAGGTGAGGTGACGCGCGGTGTAGCCGACATTGTCGAGGTCGTTGTGCTTGCCGCCGGCGCGCACGCACTTCTGCGAGGTGGTGGCGCGCTGATAGGGCCGCTTCTCGACGCCGGTGAAGACGTTCTTGAACTGCACCATGCCCGCATTGGTGAACATCAAGGTGGGGTCGTTGCGCGGCACGAGTGGCGAGGACGGCACGATCTCGTGGCCGTTCTCGGCGAAGAAGTTCAGAAAGGTCGACCTGATCTCGTTGACGCCGCTCATGTTCATCCAATCGGGTGTGCTTGGACCCGCTGTCCTGCCGTCCAAACCTGACGTTTCGGCTGATATCTGCGGGCCAAAGCGCTTTTAGACAAGGCCAGCTTCGCTGTCCAGAAACTGTGCAGAGAGATCAGAGGGTTGCTGCAGGCGCGCAATCCCGTTGAAAGACGCGCGTGTCGCGTTGACAGGCTTGGCCGGCTTGTGGTCTCTACCCATCTGTATCGTACGGCCACGTCGGGAGAGATCGGCTTTAGGCAGCCGGCGCCGAAGGAGCAACCGCCCCGGAAACTCTCAGGCAAAAGGACCGCGTGGCTTTGACAGCATCTGGAAAGAGGCGCCGACGGGCATAAGGCCCGGACTGCGTCCGCCGACGGGATAATACTCTCAGGCACAGCGACAGATGGGGCTTCGACTGGTGTCCTCAGGGAATCCTCCCGGGGGAACCGCCGAGGGCCCCTGTGATGCTAGCGCACGACCAAGACTCCCTGAAGCGTACCCCCCTCTACGATCTCCACGTGTCCCTGGGCGGCAAGATGGTGCCGTTCGCCGGCTATGACATGCCGGTGCAGTACCCCGCGGGCGTGCTGAAGGAGCACCTCCATACCCGCAGCAAAGCCGGCCTGTTCGACGTCTCCCACATGGGCCAGATCGCGCTCCGGCCGAAGTCGGGCAAGGTGGAGGATGCCGCCCGCGCCCTGGAGCGGCTGGTGCCGCAGGACATCGTGGCGATCCAGCCCGGACGCCAGCGCTACGCCCAGTTCACCAATGCGGATGGCGGCATTCTGGACGATCTCATGGTCGCCAATTTCGGCGATCACCTGTTCCTGGTCGTCAACGCCGCCTGTAAGGAGCCGGACGAGGCGCATCTGCGCGCGCATCTCTCCGGTGACTGCGTCATCGATTCGCTTGCCGACCGCGCGCTGATCGCGCTGCAGGGGCCCAAGGCGGAGTCAGCGCTGGCGAAATTGTGTGCAGCGGCTCCTGCCATGACGTTCATGGACGCAGGCCCGCACGACGTCGCCGGCATCAAGTGTTTCGTCTCGCGCTCCGGCTACACCGGCGAAGACGGGTTCGAGATTTCGGTCCCCGCTGCGGACGCCGAGCGGCTCGCTCGAACGCTGCTCGACGATCCCGACGTGCTGCCCATCGGCCTCGGGGCTCGCGACAGCCTGCGGCTGGAGGCCGGGCTCTGCCTCTACGGCCACGACATCGACACCGCGACCACGCCGGTCGAAGCCGCGCTGGAATGGTCGGTGCAGAAGAGCCGCCGCTCCGGCGGCGCGCGGGCCGGCGGCTTTCCGGGTGCGGAAAGAATCCTCGCCCATTTCGATCAGGGCGCGTCCCGACGCCGCGTCGGCCTCCGTGCCGAAGGCCGCGCGCCGGTGCGCGAAGGCGCGCTGCTGTTTGCGAATGACGCCGGCGGCGAGCCGATCGGCAAGGTCACTTCGGGCGGCTTCGGCCCGAGCCTGAATGCGCCGGTCGCAATGGGCTACGTTCCCGTGGGCCTCGCCGCGCTTGGCACGAAACTGTTCGCCGAGGTGCGCGGCCAGCGCCTCCCCGTGCAGGTCGCGGCCATGCCCTTCGTGAAAAACACCTACAAACGCTGAGGATCAACAATGACCACGACGCTGTACACCTCCGACCACGAATGGCTCGCGATCGACGGCGATATCGCCACCGTCGGCATCACCGACTATGCGCAGCAGCAGCTCGGCGACGTCGTGTTCGTCGAATTGCCCAAGGTCGGCCGCGCGCTGAAGAAGGCCGAAGCCGCCGCCGTCGTGGAGTCGGTCAAGGCCGCGTCCGACGTCTACGCGCCCGTAACGGGTGAGGTGCTGGAGGCCAACGAGGCGCTCGCCGCCGAGCCGGCGCTGGTGAACTCGGACGCGCAGGGCAAGGCCTGGTTCTTCAAGATAAGGATCGCCGACAAGGGCGAGCTCGGCGGCCTCATGGACGAAGCCGCCTACAAGGCGCACACGGCGTAAGGACGATGGAGCAAGCGATGACCGCGCACCGCAAGACCAACGGCGACACCGCCGCCAGTTTCGTTCGCCGCCACATCGGCCCATCGGCGCGCGATGTCACCGCCATGCTTGAGACAGTCAGTGCCAAGAGCGTCGATGCGCTGATGGCGGAAACGCTGCCGGCCTCGATCCGGCAGGCCGCCGCGCTCGATCTCGGCAAGCCGCTCAGCGAGACCGAGGCGATCGCGCACATGACCGAGCTTGCGCGCCGGAACCAGGTCTTCACCTCGCTGATCGGCCAGGGCTATTCCGGCACCATCCTGCCCGCGGTGATCCAGCGCAACATCCTGGAGAACCCGGCCTGGTACACCGCCTACACGCCCTACCAGCCCGAGATCAGCCAGGGCCGGCTGGAAGCGCTGCTCAACTTCCAGACCATGATCTGCGACCTTACCGGGCTCGACGTCGCCAACGCCTCGCTGCTCGACGAAGCCACTGCAGCGGCCGAAGCCATGGCGCTGGCGGAGCGGCACTCGCAGGTGAAGGCAAAGGCTTTCTTCGTCGACAAGGACGTGCATCCCCAGACGCTGGCCGTGATGCGCACCCGCGCCGAGCCGCTGGGCTGGCAGTTGATCGTCGGCGATCCCCTCACTGACCTCGACAAGGCCGACGTGCTCGGCGCACTGCTGCAATATCCGGGCTCTTCCGGCGCATTGCGCGATCTCAGGCCGGCGATCGCCACGCTGAAGGCCAAGGGCGCGCTGGCGATCGTTGCCGCCGACCTGCTGGCGCTGACGCTGCTGGCTTCGCCCGGCGAGCTCGGTGCCGACATCGCGATCGGCTCGGCGCAGCGTTTTGGCGTGCCGATGGGCTATGGCGGACCGCACGCGGCCTATATGGCCGTGCGCGATGCGCTGAAGCGGTCGCTGCCCGGCCGCATCGTCGGCCTCTCCGTCGATTCCCGCGGCGCGCCGGCGTACCGGCTGGCGCTGCAGACCCGCGAGCAGCACATCCGCCGCGAGAAGGCGACCTCCAACATCTGCACCGCGCAGGTGCTGCTCGCCGTGATCGCTTCGATGTATGCGGTCTATCACGGCCCGGAGGGCCTCATCCAGATCGCACGCACCGTGCACCGCCGCACCGCCGTGCTCGCGAGCGGCCTGCGCAAGCTCGGCTTTGCGCCGCAGTCCGACAACTTCTTCGACACGCTCAGCGTCGACGCCGGCGCCAAGCGCGCCGAGATCGTCGCGCGCGCGGCGAGCGAAAGGATCAATCTCGGCGTCAGTGACAGCGCCCTGCGGATCGCGCTCGACGAGACCACCACGCCGGCGACGGTGGAAGCGGTCTGGCGCGCCTTCGGCGGCACGCTCGCCTATGCCGAGATCGACGCCGAGACGCGCGAGGCGCTGCCGGACGATTTGAAGCGCATCACCGCTTTCCTCACCCATCCCGTGTTCCACGCGCATCGCTCGGAGACCGAGATGCTGCGCTACATGCGCAAGCTCAGCGACCGCGACCTCGCGCTCGACCGCGCCATGATCCCGCTGGGATCCTGCACGATGAAGCTGAACGCGACCACCGAGATGATGCCGCTGACCTGGCCCGAATTCGCCTCGCTGCACCCGTTCGTGCCGCGCGAGCAGGCCGCTGGCTATCACGCGCTGTTCGCCCGGCTGGAGAAATGGCTGTGCGACATCACCGGCTACGACGCGATCTCGCTGCAGCCGAACTCGGGCGCGCAAGGCGAATATGCCGGGCTTTTGGCGATCCGTGGCTACCATGCCGCGCGCGGACAGGGCCACCGCAGGATCTGCCTGATCCCCTCCTCCGCCCACGGCACGAATCCGGCCTCCGCCGCGATGGTCGGCATGGACGTGGTGGTCGTGTCTTGCGAGAAGAACGGCGACGTCGATGTCAATGATCTCCGCGCCAAGGCGGAGAAGCATTCCAACGATCTCGCGGCGGTCATGATCACCTATCCCTCGACCCATGGCGTGTTCGAGGAGCATATCCGCGAGATCTGCGACATCGTGCACGCCCATGGCGGCCAGGTCTATCTGGACGGTGCCAACCTCAACGCACAGGTCGGCCTGAGCAGGCCCGGCGATTACGGCGCCGACGTCAGCCATCTCAACCTGCACAAGACGTTCTGCATTCCGCATGGCGGCGGCGGCCCCGGCATGGGCCCGATCGGCGTCAAGGCGCACCTGGCGCCGTTCCTGCCGGGTCATCCGGTGACGAATGCTGAAGCGCCAGTCGGGCCGGTCTCGGCCGCGCCGTTCGGCTCGGCCTCGATCCTGACCATCTCCTACATCTACATGCTGATGATGGGCGGCGAAGGCTTGAAGCGCGCCACCGAGATCGCGATCCTCAACGCCAATTACATCGCGGTCCGCCTCGATCCGCACTTCCCGGTGCTCTATAAGAACGCGAAGGGCCGTGTCGCGCACGAGTGCATCGTCGATCCGCGTCCGCTGAAGACGACATCAGGCGTTACCGTCGACGACATCGCAAAGCGCCTGATCGACTACGGCTTCCACGCGCCGACCATGAGCTTCCCGGTGCCGGGCACGCTGATGATCGAGCCGACCGAGTCGGAATCGAAGGCGGAGCTGGACCGCTTCTGCGACGCCATGATCGCGATCCGGAAGGAGATCGCCGAGGTCGAGGCCGGCCGCTTCAAGATCGAAGCCTCGCCGCTGCGCCACGCTCCCCACACCGTGCACGACATCGCGGATGACGATTGGAAGCGCGCCTACACCCGTGCGGAGGGTTGCTTTCCCGATGGCGTCTCGCGCACTGACAAATACTGGAGCCCGGTGGGCCGCGTCGACAACGTCTACGGCGATCGCAACCTCGTGTGCTCCTGTCCGCCGGTGAGCGATTACGCAGAAGCCGCGGAGTAGGACGCGACGGCGGTCTCGTAGGGTGGGCAGAGCGCAAGCTCACCACCTCTGTGCGTTGAATAATGGTGGGCGCGGCGCTACACGCCCCTGCCCACGCTACGCCATTCGTGTTGGCAAACCCTCTCGCAAGCATCTCCAGAAATCGCATCTCGGTTCGCACCAAGTCCTGTGCACCAAGTCTGTTGAGGGTGACGGCAGTTCCGCCAGCAGATTGAGCAAAGCCGGCCGCAGCATCAGCAATGCACTCAGATCGCACGGAAGCAAGTCCATGCAAGCCTCAGGCGTCGGCGCGCGATAGGCCGACCACACCGCCGTGCCAGTCTCGAACTCCTCCGCAGCAACGTTCACGACAGGAATATGAGTCTTGGCAAAATCATCATCGGGGGCGAAAAACAGGTCGGAGTCCAGCAAACGCACCCCGAACTTCTGTGCCAGCACAGGAAAACTGCCGAGGTGATCGAGCAACCAGACCAATTGCAGCTGGTCGCGGGGATTCGCTCCGAACCAGAATTCGATCTCGTCGTACGGCTCGCAAAACTCGGCCAGCGATAATTTGCGACCCTTGGCGCCCCGTGGCCAGCGGACCCAATCCGACCAATGATCAGCCGGGCCAAGGTCTGCGGTGTAGGCGGCCAAATAAGCCGAGAGCTTTTCCGCCGGCGGGAGCGGTCCCCACTCAAATGGAACGGGATGACGATCTCGGCCAACCCCGATCGAGCGAGATCACTCCCGCCACCGCAGCCGGTCAAGATCAGCCGCTTCATCGCACCACCTGATCAACGCAACGCAAACGAAACGGGCGCCGATGACGTCGGCAACTCAACGTCCTCAGCGCCCGTTCCTCGCGAAAACTCTTCGCTGGTCGGGGCTTACTCTTCCGCCGGCTCCTCGCCGTCGGCGTCACGCTCGGGCGTACCGGCCAGGATCTGCTCGGCGATCAGGCCGGAGTTCTGGCGGATCGCGGTCTCGATCTTGGCGGTGATGTCGGGATTGCCCTTCAAGAACGCCTTGGCGTTCTCGCGGCCCTGACCGAGGCGCTGGCTGTCATAGGAGAACCAGGCGCCGGACTTCTCGACGATGCCGGCCTTGACGCCGAGATCGAGGATCTCACCCATCTTGGAGACGCCCTCGCCGTACATGATGTCGAACTCGATCTGCTTGAAGGGCGGCGCCAGCTTGTTCTTCACCACCTTGACGCGCGTGGTGTTGCCGACCACCTCGTCACGCTCCTTGATCGCGCCGATGCGGCGGATGTCGAGGCGGACTGAGGCGTAGAATTTCAGCGCATTGCCGCCGGTGGTCGTTTCAGGCGAGCCGTACATCACGCCGATCTTCATGCGGATCTGGTTGATGAAGATCACCATCGTGTTGGACTTGTTGATGGAGGCCGTGAGCTTGCGTAGCGCCTGGCTCATCAAGCGGGCCTGCAGGCCCGGCAGCGCGTCGCCCATCTCGCCCTCGAGCTCGGCCTTCGGCACCAGCGCCGCGACCGAATCGACCACGAGAACGTCGACGGCACCGGAGCGCACCAAGGTGTCGCAGATCTCCAGCGCCTGCTCGCCGGTGTCGGGCTGCGAGATCAGCAGCTCGTCGATGTTGACGCCCAGCTTGCGGGCATAGACCGGGTCGAGCGCGTGCTCGGCGTCGATGAAGGCGCAAATGCCGCCCTTCTTCTGCGCCTCCGCCACCGTATGCAGCGCCAGCGTCGTCTTGCCCGACGATTCCGGCCCGTAGATCTCGACGACACGCCCCTTGGGCAGGCCGCCGATGCCGAGCGCGATATCAAGCCCGAGGGAGCCGGAGGACACCGCCTCGATGTCCATGGACCGGTCGTTCTTGCCCAGCTTCATCACCGAGCCCTTGCCGAACTGCCGCTCGATCTGAGAGAGCGCGGCGGCCAGAGCTTTACTCTTGTCCATGGAAGATCCTTCGACGATACGCAGGGCAGTTGCGGACATTGGGTCGTGCTCCTTATGGCGAGGATTCGCGTGAGGGACAAACGATTGCGAGGCAGCTCGGCGATAAAGGCAATGTACCCTATCTGTTCTATGTTCGCAATATGTTCTTTTGCGGATTTCGGTACTGTCCGTATTTAACCCTCAGTGTCCTAAGTTGATTTTGCGGGTGTCCTAATTCGTTTTAGAGACCCCAAAAGCAAAGACCCCCGGCGCCGGGGGTCTCGTGCTTGTCAGGCAATGGCGAGTGACAAATTCGCCATGTGAATAATTTGGTGCCAGTGTGGCCCATCCTGCGACGGCTTGAGTTTCCCAGTCCGGCCCTCTTGGGGCTTGATGAAAGGTTTGGGGCCGCTGGCCCAACCCGATGCCGACTAATGGAGCCCCCCTGCGATTTCAATTATCATTCAGGGGCCGCAACGAACATTCGCTCTTTGCATTTGGCAAAAGTAAGGCCGCCGCCTCAGTTGGCGGTCTCTTCCTCTTCGTCGTCGTCTTCCAAGACTGCCTTCTGAGCTTGAAGCAGCTTGATGAGCTTGCCGATTTCTTTCGGCCCCATTTCACCTTCGACCAGCAGCCGGACGTTTGTGTCCTTGCCGACCTTGTTACGCATCCATTCGCTTTCGCCCGGGCTAAGCGCAGCACCCGGCTTCTCCATCGGTATGAATGGCGGCGGTGGCGAACCCTTCTGCTCAACGATGACTTCATTCATTGGGATACCCGTTTGGCTTCCCTCGACGCCGACCCAATTTCCGTCTTCTGAGACGAAACGGACGCGCTTCGGAGTTTCAAATTGAAGCGCACCGCCGGACTCCCATTGAATGAGATCGCCGACCGAGGCCCCGCCAAATGAAGGGCGCTCGTCCCGCTCCTCACCCGACGCGGCCAATTCTCGCCCCTGTTGATTAGAAGGGCCACGACTTTCGAATGCTCCCTCTTGCTCTAGGAAGCGGCAGTTTTCCATGTAGGCTTCAGTCACAGGGCCGATCGCACTGTTTATGAAGTTCTCGCGCGTGAGCCACGACCGAAGGGCTTGTTCGGAAGGGTGACCATCTGTGAACCGATCTCGGATTTCTTCGAAGATGCTCGGCGAATAGGCCGCTTCCTTGAGAGCCGCCTTATATCCTTCCGAGGATTCCGGATGGAGGATATCCACCGCGAGCTGGGAAACCCGGGTTTGCCCCTTGCCCGCCTTTTCCAGAAGCCCATAATGAGCAAGACTGGCTAGCATTTTGTCCGAAGCGCCGCTTTGGCCGGAGTATCCCATATGCTTCGCGGCTACCTCACGGTCGATAGGATTGCGCCGGTCGGCCGTATGGATGGCCCGGACCCGTGCAATAGCCTTCGAAAGGCTGATATTGGGATACCCTGGACTTTGCACACGCGTCATAGCGATCACCCTCCAAATGGTTGTATATAAGTAATCGATTAGCGAAGACGCAAGCAATCCTCGCCTCGAAAAACAACTTATCACCCCTAAGAAATTTTAGCAATAAGAGTTGCAGAAGCAATTTTTATATGCTCTATTGCTTCTGCGGGCCGATGGCGGCCCCCGGAGATGTCTATGACTAGGAGGGTTTGAGCCCCCGACGCGCTAGCCGAGCTAGGGGGCGCAGAAAAGGAAAGGCCGCCTTCCCGGGGTTCAATCAGGGAAAAGCGGCCTCGCAATCGGCTTCAAGCTTCAGGGATCGTCTAATGGTAGGACACCCGCCCCTACAAGTGTGGAGATGCCGGTCCGAATCCGGCTCCCTGAGCCTTCATCGAGTTTAGCGGGACCGCCGTGGTTGCAGCCTCAGCGATCCCTAGTCACCCACCCGAGATTGCGCCCCGGGCCGGCGACCAAGCTAGAATATACGCTTTGCAGAGCGGCTTTTCTAGAGTCCCCGGGGCCAATCCTACAGAGGATTGCGCCCTCATGAACGTCCTGTCCCGCGACCAACAGATACTTGTTGTTTCCTGCCTCACTGAAGGCCAGAGCATCCGCGCCACTGAGCGCCTGACCGGCATTCACCGCGACACCATCATGCGCCTTGGCGAGCGCATCGGCCGTGGCTGTGCCGAGCTGCACGACCGCATGATGGTTGGCGTCCGCGTCGGCCGCATCGAGCTTGACGAGATTTGGGGCTACGTCGGCAAGAAGCAGAAGCGCGTTGAGCGCCATGAGATCGGCCATAAGGGCGATCAGTACACGTTCGTTGCGCTTGGCTCTGCCAGCCGCGCGATCATCAGCTACCGCACCGGCAAGCGCGACAGCGAGAATACGGACCTGTTTACGCAGGACTTGCGCGAGCGCGTGCTTGGAGAGCCGGAGATCAGCACCGATGGCTTCCTGCCGTATCAGAACGCCATCCGCGATGCCTTTCGGGGCAAGGCGCATCATGGCGTGATCGTAAAGACGTACAGCGTAACCAACCTGGCTGTAAAAGACGCCGCGCGCCGCTACAGCCCGGCTGAGGTAATCGCAGTAGAGCGCGAGGTAGTAAGCGGCTTCCCGGTCAAAATCTCGACCAGCTACGTTGAGCGCCAGAACCTCACGCTGCGGATGACGCAGAAGCGGTTTGCCCGCCTCACCAACGGCTTTTCAAAGAAACTCACCAACCACGCTGCGGCGGTCAGCCTGTACGTAGCCCACTACAACTTCTGCCGCGTCCATGAGTCCCTGCGGACCACGCCAGCGGTGGCGATCGGCGTTGCGGACCGGGTCTGGACGATAGGGGATCTGATTGACGCGGTGCTGCCGCTGGAGCCGAACAAACCGGTCCGGGTGAAGCGCAACTTCCGGGTAATTGAGGGTGGTAAGGATTAATTTACCATACTAGGTGATGAAACCGGGGGAAACTCCGGTTTTGACTTGAGAATTCATTTTGTGAGGCAGATGGGCCCGATTCGGCGTTGACTCAACCAACAGTGGCTGTCAACGATGCACAAGAGTCTAAACTAGGGTTGGCGCGATAACCACATAAGTGTGAAAGAGTCAAGCCCAAGCATTGACGAATCCATTTACTTTCTATATCCTCAAGAGGCACTCGCGGGCGATAGGCTCGCTTGGCTATTGAGGCTTTGTGTCATGGGCTTTATTTCGCGGCTTTTGGCCGTCATGAGCGGTCATAAAAGAATTCGTATCGACCTCTCTGAGCGTGAGGGCGGATATGCGCTCGTCACCAGCCCTGATCTGCCCGGTTTTTCGGTCATGCTCAACCCGAAGGATCAAGAGGGTGGTATTGACTCGATGAAGTCTGCCATCGTTGGACCGCTCGAAGCATTCGTGAAAGCCGAATGCGAAGCAGTCGAGAACCACAAGCACAACAAAAGAGTGAAAATCCACGAATTGAGCCGAGGAAACGGCTCAAATCTGGTTGCGGAACTCTGTCCTTCGTAAGAATATTGCGGGATGTCCACGCCGGTCATCCCGCCCAAACCAAATACCGTTGTAGCCTCAATGGCTTACAAGCGGCTTGGTGACGCTGGCTTTACGCAACTGCCAGACGATTCGTCGCGTCCGCGCACGCAGCTCTGGAAAAATGCACGCGGGAAGACGGTTTCCGTCGATTTCACGGATGAAACTTTCCAGTTCTGCTGGGAAGAATCCTTGGATACGGCTCTCAAAAGGCAATACTCAGTCCCGGCGCATCCTTGGTCCCCATGGTGGGCCACCATCCTTGGCAGCAATTATCGGCCGAGCGACTAGCCAGTGTCCTAATTCCCCTCTGCGAGTGTCCTAACTAGGACAGTACCCGGATTTCGGGCGATCGGCCTCCCTCCATGTTTGATGCGCCTCAACGGCGCGCGGACGAGATGCCGTCAGAATTCCGATCCGACGGCACCGAACCTTTTCGCGGTCTCCGGCCTTCTCTGGTCATGGACCGCAACTCTGGGGACCATGACCATGACGGAAACCACGCACGGCGCTGCCATGTGGCGCCATCAGCTGCTCGAGGCGGCGCACGAGGAGATGGCGAAGTTCGAGCGACAGGAGAACGAGTTCCGCAGGAAGGATCGCCAGGAGCGTGCCGCCGAGCTCCACCTTCCCCTGAACGAGGTCAGGATTCACTGAGAAGCAAGGACCGGCTTCGGAACTGGCCATCGCCCTTGAGGCGCGTAACGAAGGCTTGGGGTATCTAAACACCAAGATCAAGCCATTGGTGGACCAAGCAATTGCGGGCGGCCTACTGTGCATGGGGTTGTTTTGCAGTTTTGACAGACAGGATGTGACTACGCCTGCCATCGGAAGGCACGAACTCCGGCCCGGTCGCGCACCCGCTACAGCACCGCCAGCAGCACCAGGCCGATCACCAGCACCACGAAGCCAACCGCCGTCGCGGCGGCGAATGACCGCTCTACGTTATCCATGACGCCACCCCGTTCTCGGCGCGCCACGTTTCCCCCATGGCACTGCCGACGGATCAGATCTTGCCGACGGGTATGTCCGCAGTGGCGCGAGCGGATGTCGAAATTGGGACGGGTGCGGGGCCAGTCTGCGGCCCTTCGATCGCGACCTCGGCGGATTACGCCAGCCGTCGCGCGGGTAGACGCGTCAGGCTGTCGTCAGCCGAGCCAGCCAGAGTAGCTCCGCTCAGGTGTTGCAGCCCAGCACCCCAGCCTCCAATGACTCTCGGCCACGCTTGGCGCTCCCAGGCGAGACTTTTTTCATGCCTCCCGGCCGACCCGCGGATCCCGCTCCCCCTGCGTCAGGCGTAGCGAGAAGGCGCGAATCGCGGGTGCCGCCAGCAGCACGATCGGCAGCATCGTCGCCCATGCGATCAGCCACGACACCATCCAGTGCCGAACGAAGCTCATCGGGCTGGCCGCGGGAAAGCTGGCGATCCCCGCCGCGATCAGCGAGGTCAATCCGGACTGGATGATGCCAAAGACGAAATGTGAATAACGGCGGGGAATGCCGAGCATGGGACGTCCATGGTTGCGTGCCGCCATCAGAGAAGCAAGGCACATGCCGTGTGGAGCGATCTGGAACCTTGGCCGGAACCTCCTCAGAGTTCAACGGTTCCGCAAGCAGCCCGTGCGATGTTCAGGAACTTTGTTCATGGTCGGAGAACCACGGAGTTCGAGCGGAGGCTCGCCTTCGGATCAAGCCTCGGTCAATCCGCGCTGGGCAGCCGCCGCATGGTGAACTCGATGTCGCCGCCGGGCAGCTCGCGCCAAGTCTCGACGGCGCTCATATAGCCGGCCTTGGGGTAGCGGGCGAAGAAGGCCTGCGCCCTTTCCCGCGCCGCTGCGCGCGGCAGCGTGAAGGTCTCGCGCAGATAGCCGTCGCCGACCACCTGGCCCGGCTTGCCCACCAGCTTGCGCCGGCGCGCCATCCGCTCGGCGAGATCCCGCGGCCGATCGGCCATCTTCCGCTACTCCTCGACGCAATACGCTCAACCAAATGTAGGCGCGGGCCGAACGAAGAGGAGTCCTGTCCGAAGGGGCGTTGCGCCCTCCGAACGGGTTTCGCGGTCAGTTGGCAGCCGTGCCGCTCTTTGTCTTCTTCGGCGCGCTGGTTGCGGCCGAGGCTTTCGGCGCCGGCTGCTTCGGCGGATCGGAGCGCATGCCGCCCCAGGGATCGTTCGATCCCTTGGAATCCGGGATCTTCTTCAGCGTTTCCTTGTAGGCCCTGTCACGCTCGGCTTCGGCGGCCTTTTCCTCCGGGGTCTTGCTCGGGGCATCCTGCAGCAAATTGAGATTGGGCATTTGCGCGTAGGCCGGTCCCGCCAACACGGCCAGCACCGCGGCCAAACGGAAAAGCTTCATCATCCACTCCTTGATCATCCATGAGGCGCGGACCGCCCCGCCCGTGTCATCCTTGCTTCGGCCCGGCTGCGTCCAAGGGGCCGCTCAAGGCAACGTGTGCCGCTAGAGCCGATCCGATCTGCACGATTTGGGCGCATGCAGCCAATCGTCCCACACCGGCCCGCATTTGGTGCACCCGCCCAGCGCGAAACCGAGCGCGGCCATGCAAAAGACGAGGACACACCGACGCAACATCTTCCACCCGTACCCAAGCAAGGCATCATACCGGGCCAACTCGGGCATTTTCAAGCCGAGGGGACCGGCGCAAGCCGGGTGACTTTGCCGCGGCGATGAGCGCACAATGAGGCGAAACATCCGGCAACACGGGAGAGCGCAACAGCAATGCAAATGCAGCCACAGGCCGAGTTCGGCATCGCAGACGCCCGACGCATCCTCGGCGAGGTTTTTGCGCCCTGGGTCCAGGACCTCAACCTCGCCGTCGAGCGCATCGAGCATGCGCAGCCGGCGGACCTCCCGGACTGGCAGCCAGGCGCGCTGCTGCGCATGCCGTTCTCGGAGCGGCTGTGCCGGCACGGCGGCGTGGTCTGCGGTCAGGCCCTGATGGCGCTTGCCGACACCGCCATGGTGATCGCGATCCTCGCTGCCAATCGCGGCTACCGCCCGATGACCACGGTCGACCAGACCACGCATTTCATGCGCGCGGTCTCCTCGTCCGATGTGCTTGCGGATGCGCGCGTGGTGCGGCTCGGGCGCACCATGAGCTTCGGCCGCGTGACGCTGCTCTCGGCTGCCGACAGCAAGCCGGTCGCGATGGTGTCGAGCGCATTCGCGATGCTGCCGGGGTGAAACGCAACCTGAAAAGAAGAGAGCCGCCGGCAAGCGCAGCGCGGCTCTCGATGCACTCATGTCGGGATGGGAAACGCGATCGCGGCCGCGCTTGGCATCGTCGCGGCGGCGATCTTACTTGCCGAGGATCTCGTCGGCCGCGGTGACGATGCTGGCGTTCGGATTCTTTGCGCAATAGGCGCCGAACTTCTTGGCGTTGTCGATGAACTCGTCGGTGTCGATGATCGCGTTGTCCTCGTCGCCCTTGTACCAGCCGTCCATCCAGGTCAGCACGACCTGGATGTTGTCTTCACCGCTTTCGAGGAACTGCTTGCAGCTCATGGTCGCGAGGTCCCACTTGACCGCGTGGGCGGGCATCGATGACAGCGAGAACGCTGCAGCGAACAAGATCGAAAGCAAAATTTTCATCAGTATCTCCATCGGCGTGTGACGCCATAAAAAAGGGCTCGCAGGCAGGTTCGCGAAGCGGCTCTCCGCTTCAACGTCGTAAACAAAGTCTGAAGGCTTGTGCAAGTAGCGCCAGTTTTGAATTTAGTTGAACGCAATTTCCATGCACTACTTCACACTCATCAACATGGATCGACGCGGATGATCGAGAAGCGTTCAGCACAACGTCACCGTGTTTTCAAGGGTGGAACGATCACCTTCGAAAACAGCGGCATCTCTTGCACGGTGCGAAACATGTCGGCGGACGGCGCGGCGATCGACCTCGACGCCTCCGTCATGCTGCCGCCATCGTTCACGCTTGCGATCGTGCGCGACGGTTTCGTACGGCATTGCCGCACGGTTTGGCGCAACGACAGGCGCATCGGCCTCGCCTTTGTGCAATAGTCGCGTGATGTAAACGAGCGTTCGCATCGCATGCACACCACGATCACGATTGCTTGCCGCGGCGACGCCAGCGCAGGCTTGCGATCGCGAGCACGACGATCCCGATCCCGATCACCGAGGATGCCGCGAGGAAGCGTCCACCAGGACGATCGATGGTACGCGACCATAATGTCGGCCCCTCGCCCGGCCGCGCCAGGCGGAACGCCACCAAGCTGTCGCCGATCGAGGTACCTGCCTCGGAGTGGCCGCCGGCGCCGATCGCAACATATTGCTCGCCCTTCCAGAGATAGGTCATGGGATTGGCAACACCGGGCACCGGCAGCCGACCCTGCCACAGCTCCTTGCCGCTGCGCCCGTCGAAGGCACGCAAATAAGCGTCCATCGCTCCGGTGAAGACGAGACCGCCGGCCGTGACAGCAAGCCCGTTGACGAGCGGCGCGCCCCAGGGCAACGGCACGCCGAGCGGGGCCAGATCCTCGGTGGTGCCGACCGTCGCCCGCCAGAGGATTTTTCCTGCCCGAACATCGACCGCGACCATCTCACCCCATGGCGGCTTGTTGCAGAGCAGCCCAAGCGGCGACGTCACCAACGCACGCGACATCGCGAACGGCGCGCCACGCTGCTGGCCGAAATCGTGACCGGGCGGCGGATTGAAACCGGCCGCCTCGGCGCGCGGGATCAGCTTGATGAGGTGAACGGCGCGACTGGTGTTGGCATAAAGGATCTGGTTGACCGGGTCGAAGGCCGCGCTGCCCCAGTTCACCCCGCCACCGGTGAACGGAAACACCAGAGTGCCTTGCCTTGAGGGCGGCGTGAACAGGCCCTCATTGCGTGCTTCCGCGAACTGACGTTCGCAAGACGAACGGCCGATGCCGGGCATCAGAGATAGCGCATCATCGGGCGAGATCGTCTGCGATGTCAGTGCCGGCACATGTGTCGGGAATGGCTGCGTCGGGGACAGCGCCTCTCCTTCAGCGCCGCCCTGCGGCACCGGGCGTTCCTCGACCGGCCACACCGGCTTTCCGGTGTCACGATCGAGCACGAAGACAAAGCCCTGCTTGGTCGGCTGGATCACGACATCGCGCTGCCCTTCGCCGGTATCGATACGCGTGAGCGTCGGCTGCGCGGCCAGATCATAGTCCCAAACATCGTGATGCACCGTCTGGAAGGCCCATACGAGTTCGCCGGTCGCGATGCGCAATGCGACCACCGAATTGGCGTGCTCGTTGCTGCCAGGCCGCTTGCCGCCCCAGAAGTCCGGCGATGGCGACGAGGTCGGCAGGAAGACGAGTCCGCGCGCGTCATCGACTGACATCGGCGCCCAGACGTTGGCGTGACCGGCTTCGATGCCGTCGCGCTTGAGCGGGTCGAAGGTCCAGCGTGGCTGGCCATTGCGCGCGTCGAACGCACGCACCATGCCGCTCGGCGCATCGACGCGGCGATTGTCGCCGATCGCGGAGCCGACCACGACCACACCGCGGCCAACCGCTGGCGGCGAAGTGACCTGGAATTCACCAGGCCAATCCAGCGGCATGCCGATCTCGAGTTTGACCTCACCGCCGTTGCCGAAATCGGCACAGGGAATTCCAGTCTTCGCGTCGAGCGCGATCAGGCGAACGTCGTTGGTGCCCATGAAGATGCGCGAGCGGCAGGCGGCCTCCGGGGGCGCCGTGTCATCGACCCAATAAGTGACGCCGCGGCAGACATGGCGATTGGCCGGACGCTGGTTGACCGCGATCTTCGGATCGAAGCGCCATTTCTGTACCCCTGTTCCGGGATCGAGCGCGATCACCTCGTTGAAGGGCGAGCAGAAGATGAGGCTGTCCTCGACGAACAGCGGCGTCGCCTGGAATTTGGTTCGCCGCACCACCTCGGGCGGGCGCGCGGTGAGATCGCCGGTGCGATATTCGAAAGCGCGGACGAGCTGACCGACATTGTCCGGCGTGATCTGTCGCAACGACGAGAAGCGCGAGCCGCCGACGTCGCCGCCCCAGCTCTGCCAGGCGAAGCATGGCGAGGCTGCAAACAATACGAACGCAGCGAATGGAGCCGCGAAAAGCTGACGCGCTCGCAACGGCCGCCTCGCTCTATCTCGATTTCTTGGCGGGGTCGCTTGGCCGGGCGCCGCCCCACGGATCGTATTTATCCTTGGGCTCGGGGATGCGTTCGAGCGCGGCCTTGTAAGCCTTTTCGTCGACCTTGGGTGCATGGTCCGCGGGCTTGGCTCCGTCATTGGGCTGGCGCCGGCCTTGCGCCTCCGCCGATCCAGCCGCCAGCGCGAGCGCCAGCGCCAGCGCCGCTGCCGCTATGACCAAAATCCTCATCGATGCAATCCCCCTCGTGTGGGGTACAAACTAGCCCGCGATCGCGGAATAGCAAACGCCGCGCGTTCCTGGCCTCAGCAAATCTTGATCGGCCGGGACTTCGCCGGATCGCGTTCGTGCCTATCTGTTGGCCCGCAGGGGATCCTCACGGATGTTACGGATTATTGCTCATGCGGCGCTGTTCGCCGGAGCGCTCGCACTCGGGGCCTGCGGCTTTGCCGACAGCCGCGCACCGGTGCCTGAGTTCATGCGCATGAAGGAGCCCGAGCAGCCGCCGCCCGAAACGCCACCCGACGTCAAGCGCGTGGTGCGCGAGCAGATCGACGTCGTCTTTCTCCCAACGTCCTATCCGCGCGAGGTGCACGTCGCCCCACCCCATCGTGAGCTGCGAGGACTCGGCTGGACGGCATGCGTCCGCGCACAGCTCACCTCCGCGACGGGCGCGCCGCTCGGCGCCCAGACCTACCTGGTGTCCATCAATGGCGGAAAGGTCGTGGACCGCCGGCGGGCGGAAGCCGACGACATCTGCGGCACGGAGACTTACGAGCCGATCTAGGAACCCGTTCTGCAGCGCGTTGCGGTTCCGGGAAAAACAAGCAGCGCGGCCGGGAACGATCACTGCTTCCTCTTCTTGTTACCGCGGAGGGCAGTCTCGGAGGAGGACACGATGAGGACGTTTACGATTGCGCTGTTGGCTGGCGTCGGTGCTTTGGCAGCCGCGTCGAGTGCGAAGGCTTCCGATATCTATACAATCAGCGAGTACACCAATCCGGATCTTGTCCAGCAAGTGCGGATGGTCTGTGATGACGACGGTCGCTGCTATCGCAAGCGCAGCGGTTCGCGCGTGATCGTGCGCGACTCCTATAACTACATGCCGCGCGACCGCTATTATGAGCGGCGGACGTATCATCGCCACCGGCATGACGGGCCGCGCGCCGGCGTGGGCATTCGCGCCCCTGGCGTCAGCGTCGGTGTGGGCGCCGGCGACCGCTGGTAAATCAATGACGGATTGATAGGCGGGACCGGACGAGACGACTCGGCCGGTCCCGTTCCTATGACCGCCGTTATAGAGCGGCTGATTGCTGCTGGAACTGCTCGTAGGCCGCAATGGCATCCGCAGCGTACATCAAAGACGGCCCGCCACCCATATAGACGGTCATGCCGAGCGTCTCCTCGATCTCTTCGCGCGTTGCGCCCAGCTTGACGAGCGCCTCGGTGTGAAAGCCGATGCAGCCGTCGCAGTGTGCGGCGACACCGAGCGCCAGGGCGATGAGCTCCTTGGTCTTCTTGTCGAGCGCGCCGTCACGCGTGGCGGCCTGGGCCAGCGCGGCAAATCCTTTCATGGTGTCGGGAATGTCGCTCCGCAGCTTCTTCAGATTGGCCGAGATGTTCCGGGTGATGTCGACGTAGTTCTTGTCCATCGGATCCTCGTTAGCTGGATTTGGCTGTGGTCGGAGCCTCGCGCGGCGCACGCAAGGCGATGTAGATCGCGGGAATCACCAGCACGGTGAGCAGCGTTGACGACGCAAGCCCGAACAGGAGCGAGATCGCCAATCCCTGAAAAATCGGATCGAGCAGGATGGTTGCCGCCCCGATCATGGCCGCAAGCGCAGTCAGCAGGATCGGCTTGAAGCGGACTGCTCCCGCCTCCAGCACGACGTCACGGAGCGATTTGCCCCCGGCGCCGCTATGCCGGATGAAGTCCACCAGCAGAATCGAATTGCGGACGATGATGCCGGCCAGCGCTATGAAGCCGATCATCGAGGTGGCGGTGAACGGCGCCCCCAGGAGCCAGTGCCCGATCAGGATGCCGATCAGCGTCAGCGGAATCGGCGTCAGGATCACGAGCGGCAGGCGGAAGCTCCTGAACTGGGCCACGACCAGCACATAGATGCCGAGGATCGCTGCACCGAAGGCCGCGCCCATGTCGCGGAAAGTCACCCAGGTGATTTCCCATTCGCCGTCCCATAGCAGGGTCGGACGCGACTCGTCAGACGGCTGGCCGTGCAGGCTGATCGCGGGCTTCGGCAGCTTGCCCCAATCATGCGCTTCGACGCGATCGGCAACCGCGAGCATGCCGTAAAGCGGAGCCTCGAAGCGTCCGGCGAGCTCGGCCATCACCATGTCGGCGAAGCGGCCGTCGCGGCGGAAGATCGTGGGCGAGCCCTCCTCCACGGTCGCCTTCACGACCTGACCGAGTTCGACCACCGTCTTGCTGCCGGGCAACGTATTGGCCGGCACCGGCGTTGAGGCGAGAGCCTCGTCCCAGACCAGATCGCGCTTCCCGAGGCGCACGGCGATCTCGATCGGGTTGCGGTCCTCGCCTCGATGCGAGTAGCCGATCGAGGTGCCGCCGAAGAGCGTCTGGATCGTGTCGTAGACATCGCGCTGCTCGACGCCGAAGAACTCGAGCCTGTCCTGGTCGATCGAGAGCCGCAGTCGCGGCCGCTTCTCGCCGATGGAATCATCGATATCGACGATGAACGGCACTTCGGCGAAAATCTTCTTGAGCTCGGCCGTGACTGCCCGGCGCGTGGTCGCATCCGGACCGTAGACCTCGGCGAGCAGCGTCGAAAGAACCGGCGGCCCGGGGGGCACTTCGACCACCTTGATGCTGGTGCCCGGGGGCGGACCGAGCGCCTTCAGCTTCTCGCGCAGCTCGAGCGCGATTTCGTGGCTCGCACGCTTGCGCTCGCCGCGCGGCGCCAAATTGACCTGCACCTCGCCGAGCTCGGGCCTCTCCCGCAAGTAATAGTGCCGCACCAGGCCGTTGAAATTGAAGGGAGCCGGGGTGCCGGCATAGGATTGCACCGAGGTCACCTCAGGCAGTTGCCGCGCGATCTCTGCAGCGCCGAACAGCGTACGCTCGGTCGCCTCCAGACTTGCCCCTTCCGGCAGGTCGACGACCACCGCAATCTCGGACTTGTTGTCGAACGGCAGCAGCTTGACCGTCACCGACTTGGTCGCAAAAAGCGTCATCGACAACAGCGTCGCGATGCCGACACCGAGCAGGAACAGCCAGGCCGACCGCTTGCTCCGCACGATCGGTGCGGCGAAGCGCCGGTACAGCCGGCCGAGCCGGCCCTCATCGTGCTCCGCATGCGCCGGAGCCGTATCGCCTTTCGGCGCGAGCTTGAGCATCAGCCAGGGCGCGACCACCATCGCGACGAAGAACGAGAACAGCATGGCGGCCGACGCGTTGGCCGGGATCGGGGCCATATAGGGCCCCATCAGCCCCGACACGAACAGCATGGGCAACAGCGCCGCGACTACGGTCAACGTCGCAACGATGGTGGGGTTGCCGACCTCGGCCACCGCCTCGATGGTCGCCTGCAAGCGCGGTCGGCCATCACGCATGGCCCAGTGGCGCGCGATGTTCTCGACGACGACGATGGCGTCGTCGACGAGAATGCCGATCGAGAAGATCAGCGCGAACAGGCTGACGCGGTTGATGGTGTAGCCCATCAAATTGGCGGCGAACATCGTGAGCAGGATCGTCGTGGGAATCACGACGAAGGTCACCAGCGCCTCGCGCCAGCCGATCGCGATCGCGATCAGGACGACGATCGAGATCGTCGCAAGGGCAAGGTGGAACAACAGCTCGTTTGCCTTCTCGTTGGCCGTCTCGCCATAGTCGCGCGTCACGGTCACCTGGACATCCTCGGGAATGAGGCGGGCCTTCAATTCCTGCAGCCGGTGGGCGATATTCTCGGATACGACGACGGCATTGGCGCCGGCCCGCTTGGCCAGCGCCAGGCTGACGGCGGGCGTCCGCGCCCACTGTCCGGCGGTATCGCGCGATTCCGTCCAGACGCGATGCTCAATCGTGCTCGGGCCAACGACGACGGAGGCGACGTCCTTGACGTAGACCGGCCGGCCGTCGCGGCTCGTGATGAGCAATAGTCCGATGTCGGGAATGCCGGAGAGCGTCTGGCCCGCCGCGACGCTCCGCACGGTGCCGGCATCGCGGACCTGTCCCGCCAGGAACGAGCGGTTGGCATCCTTGACCTTGGCGACGAGTTGCTGAAGCGTGATGCCGAACAGCGACAGCTTCTCCGGATCGGGCTCGACCCGGATCTGCTGCGCCGCCCCGCCCGATATGTAGGTCAGGCCGATGTCGTCGACCTTCATCAACTCCGAGCGCAGTTTGTCGGCGAGCTCGTAGAGATCCTTGTCGGTCCAGCGGCTGGCCGCCTCCGGATTCGGCGACAGCGTCAACACCGTCACCGCGACGTCATTGATACCTCGTCCTACGATCAGCGGCTCCGGGATGCCGACGGGAATGCGATCCATATTGGCGCGGATCTTCTCGTGCACCCGCAGGATGGCATCTTCGAACTTGGTGCCGACCAGGAAGCGCGCGGTCACCATGACGCGGTCGTCCTCAGTCTGGCTATACACGTGCTCGACGCCGTCGATGCCCTTAACGATCGATTCCAATGGCTTGCTCACAAGCTCCACGGCGTCCGGTCCGCGCAGGCCGTCGGCATTGACACGGATGTCCACCATGGGAACGCTGATCTGCGGCTCCTCCTCACGGGGAATGATCACCACCGCGATCAGCCCCACGACGAGCGACGCGAGCAGAAACAGCGGCGTCAGCGGGGATGCGATCGTCGCTCTGGTCAACCGTCCTGACAGTCCGAGATTCATGGCAGCACCAACTGGTCGCCGGCAGAAATGCCGGACAGGATCTCGAGTCCGTCGGGAAGCGCCGGCGTCGGCAATTCGCGACCACGCTGCACCGGCACGTCTATCGTTCCTTTATCCTTCTGAAGCTGAACATAATCGATGCCGAATCGCGTCGTCACATAGCTGGAGGGAATGACGAACGCTGCTCGCGTGCCGCCGGAGATCCAGACCCGCAAGCGGTCACCGACGAAATATTCACCGAGGCCCTCGACAGTCGCATCCGCAATGACGCGCCCCTCCTCGATCTGAGGATAAACGAGATCAATGACTCCGGACTTGGCGACCTCTCCGACGAACTCCGCGCCGTCGACGCGGATCCGATCCCCCGCCTTGAGGAAGCGCGCATGCCGTTCGGGCACGCGGAGCCGCAGCTTGAAATTCTGCTGGGCGACGGTGACGATGGGATCACCCGCGAGCACGACGGATCCCACCGTGATCAGCCGCTTCAGCACGCGACCATCCGCCGGCGCAAGCACCTGGCCCTGGTTGAGTTGCTCGTTGATCACCGCACGTTCAGCGGTCTTGGCCCGGAGGCCGTTCTCGGCGACGTTCAGCGCAGTTCGCTGCTCGTCGAGCTTGATCCGCGGCAGAATACCA
The DNA here is from genome assembly GCF_000426845.1 of Bradyrhizobium sp. in8p8. Taxonomy (GTDB): domain Bacteria; phylum Pseudomonadota; class Alphaproteobacteria; order Rhizobiales; family Xanthobacteraceae; genus Bradyrhizobium; species Bradyrhizobium japonicum_C. Next base: position 252,509 of record NZ_AUGD01000009.1, read on the forward strand.
CGCTCGACCAAACCTTCGGTCCGGCTGAAGTCGAGCTGCGCCTGGTTCGCCTGTGCCTGCAGCGCCTCGATCTGGGCGTCGAGCGATTTCATTTGCAGCACGAGCTTTTCGTCGCCGATCGTGGCGATCGCCTGACCAGCGGCAACGCGATCGCCCTCCCTGACCTTGAGCTGGACAACCGTGCCGCCGATGCGTCCGCGCGCTGGCACCACGCTGACGCTTTCGACCGTGGCGAATACGGCCTTTTCGTCGGCGATCGATTGCTGCGTGACCACGAGCGTTTCGGCCGCACTCGCCAGTGTTGCAGGCAGCCCGATGGCCGCGAAGGCTGCCAGCAAGCCCAATGATCTCGCCAGACATCGCATGGGATAGTTCCGTATCATGATCCAAGCACCATCACGCTGCTACACACAGCTCATTTCATCTGCTTCGGAAGGGGGCGTGTTGATCCTGCTCAAGGCGCCCTCACTCGAACTCTTCTAGATTTCATCTGGTCCTTGCGGACTTCGGCGCGCAAAATGCCTGAAAGAGCGTCTTCAGCACCTTGCGCGCCGGCTCGCTCGCGATCGAATAGAAGATCGTCTGGGCCTCACGCCGGGCGGACACCAGGCCATCCTTGCGAAGGAGCGCAAGATGTTGGGAGACTGTGGAGTCCCGCAAGTTCAGGAACTCGGCGAGCTCGCCGACCGAGCGTTCGCCATCGATCAACTGGCAGATGAGGAGCAGGCGATGCCGGTTGGCGAGCGCCTTCAGCAACTCGCTCGCCTGATCCGCAGCCCGCTCCATGATTTCAGCATTCATCTTCATACTTGCGTATATATGAAAATACGAATATATAGTCAAGCGCTGCACGACAGCCGGAACCGAATTGGCGGAGCAGCTTGGTCCAACGGAGGAAACCCATGGCGGAAGTTGTCGTAATCGGAGCCGGTCTGAGCGGAACGCTGATGGCCTATGAATTGCTGCCACAGTTGAGGAAGGAAGATCGCCTTAGCGTCATCGCGCAAGGGTCCGTCTATCATTTCGTCCCATCGAACCCCTGGGTCGCAGTCGGCTGGCGCAAGCGTGAGGAGATCGAGATCGACCTCGCGGACATCATGAAACGCAAGGGCGTGCGACTGCTGACGCAGGGCGCAAGGCGCGTCCACCCGACCGAGAACAGTGTCGAGCTCGGCGACGGCACGTCGATCAACTATGACTATCTGGTCGTCGCAACCGGTCCCGAATTGGCTTTCGACGAGATTCCGGGTCTGGGTCCGCAAGGCCATACTCAGTCGATCTGCCACGTCGATCATGCCGCACATGCCCGTGAAGCCTTCGAGAAGCTTGCGGCGAATCCCGGACCGGTCGTGATCGGCGCCGTGCAGGGCGCCTCCTGTTTCGGGCCAGCCTACGAATTCCTCTTCATTCTGGAAACTGAGCTGCGCCGGCGAAAATTGCGCGACCGGGTTCCGATGACGTTCGTCACTTCGGAGCCGTATATCGGACATCTCGGCCTCGACGGCGTCGGAGACACCAAAGGGCTTCTGGAAAGCGAGATGCGCGAGAAGCACATCAAGTGGATCACCAACGCCCGCGTCGACAACGTCGCGCCCGGCTTGATGTCGGTGGAAGAGTTCGCCGACGACGGCACGTCTCGCAAGGCCCACGAGCTGCCTTTCGCTTATTCGATGATGCTGCCCGCCTTTCGCGGCGTCGAAGCAGTGCGCGGTATCGAAAAACTGACCAACCCGCGCGGCTTCGTCATCGTCGACAAGCATCAGCAGAATCCCACCTACCCCAACGTCTTCGCGGTCGGTGTCTGCGTCGCGATCGCACCAGTCGGCGCGACACCGGTGCCGGTCGGCGTCCCAAAGACCGGCTTCATGATCGAATCCATGGTGACGGCGACTGCGATGAACATCGGTGCCCTGCTTCGGGGCAAGGCGCCGACAGCCCAGCCGACCTGGAACGCGATCTGCCTCGCCGACTTCGGCGACTCCGGTGTCGCGTTCCTGGCGCAGCCGCAGATCCCGCCGCGAAACGTCAACTGGTCGTCCAAGGGCGAATGGGTGCACCTCGCCAAGGTCGCTTTCGAGAAATACTTCCTGCGCAAGATGCGGCGCGGCGAGAGCGAGCCGTTCTACGAGCGCTTCGTTCTCGACAAGCTGAACATCGCCAAGCTCAAGGAGGTCCGAACCGGCACATGAGCACGACACGCCAGATCGTCTGCGGCAGTTGCGGGCGCATCAACCGTCTGCCCGCCGAACGCGCGCCGCAAGGTGCGCGTTGCGGCGCCTGTCACCAGCCGATGTTCACCGGCCATCCGGTCGAGGTGGACGAGGAAGCCTTCAGCCGACACGTCGCCAACAACGACATTCCCGTGCTGGTCGATGTCTGGGCACCATGGTGCGGCCCGTGCCGCGCCATGGCGCCGATGTTCGAACGGGCCGCGCAGCAGCTGGAGCCGAAAGTCCGGCTGTTGAAGCTCAACTCCGACAACGCCCCCTCATTGTCCTCGCGCCTCAACATCAGCGGCATCCCCACCCTGCTGCTGATGCGCGGCGGCCGCGAGATCGCCCGCCATTCCGGCGCGATGGATGCCCGCAGCATCGTCGCCTGGACCGAAGCCGGTCTCACCCGTTCTTAACTCGCCAACAAAAGGAGTCTGCCATGAATGTCGACAAAGCCGTTCTCGCCTTCGCGGGATGCGTCGTCCTGCTCGGTCTCGCACTGGGCACCTATGTGAATGCGTACTGGTACCTGCTGACGGCCTTTGCCGGGCTCAACATGCTGCAGGCTGCGTTCACCGGCTTCTGCCCCGCCGCGATCATCTTCAAGAAGCTGGGCCTGGGTAGCGGCTGCGCGTTCTCCTGAACGCGTCTGGATGCAGCCTGTGATGCGGGGGAATTTGCCATGACCGATGACACCTTCATCGAAGGACCTCTCTACGAGAAGCGAAGGAAGGTCTATCCGCAATCGGTGCATGGCCCTTTCCGCCGCATCAAATGGGCAATCCTCTGCATCACGCTCGGGACCTATTATCTCCTGCCGTTCGTGCGCTGGGATCGTGGACCCGGCCTGCCTGACCAGGCCGTGCTGATCGACTTCCCGCACCGGCGCTTCTACTTCTTCTTCATCGAGCTCTGGCCACAGGAGGTCTACTATTTCACCGGCCTCCTGATCCTCGCGGCCATGACGCTCTTCCTGATGAATGCGGTCGCGGGGCGGCTGTGGTGCGGCTACATGTGTCCGCAGACCGTCTGGACCGACCTGTTTTATGCGGTCGAGCGTTGGGTCGAAGGCGACCGGCGCGAGCGCATGCAAGGCGACAAGCACTATTGGACCTTCACCCACCTCCGCAAGGTCGCGCTCAAGCACTTCCTCTGGATCATGATCGCTTGGTGGACCGGTGGCGCCTGGGTGCTCTATTTCGCCGACGCGCCGACGCTGGTGAAGGAGCTCGCGACCTTCCAGGCCCCGTTCCTCGCTTACCTCTGGATCGGCATCCTGACCGCCACGACCTATGTCTTCGCCGGTCATGCCCGCGAACAGATGTGCATCTATATGTGCCCGTGGCCGCGGATTCAGGCGGCGTTGACCGATGAATGGGCGCTCAACGTCACCTATCGCCGCGACCGCGGCGAGCCGCGCATGTCGGTGAAGAAGGCGGATGCCGCCCACGCCCACGGCGCACCCGCCGGCGATTGCGTCGACTGCCATCAGTGCATCAATGTCTGCCCGACCGGCGTGGACATCCGCAACGGTATCCAGCTCGGCTGCATCCAGTGCGGCCTGTGCATCGACGCCTGCGACAACGTGATGCGCGAGATCGGCCGCCCTCAAGGCCTGATCGGCTACGACACCGACATCAACATGCAGCGTCGCCGCGATGGCAAGCCGCCGATTTACCGCATCATCAGGCCGCGCACGGTGATCTACGCGGCCGTGATCGCCATCGTCGGCAGCATCATGCTCTACACGCTCGCGACCCGCGCCACGATGGATGTCAACGTGCTGCACGACCGCAATCCCCTCTTCGTCCAGCTCGCGGATGGCGGGGTGCGCAACGATTACACCGTGCGCATTCTCAACAAGGGCGCGCAGCGATCATTCACGCTCGAGGTCTCGGGACTGCCCGGTGCAACCATTCGCGTCGCCGGGATCGAGGCTGCCCCCGGCGGCAAGCCGGTCATCGAGGTCGGACAGGATCAGACCCGTGAGGTCCGAATGTCGCTGCACGTCGGCCCTGCCGACTTGCCGAAGACCTCGCGCGACATCGAGATCGCGATCGCCGAGACCACCGGTGGCGGACGTGCAAGCGCCCGCGACCATTTCGTGCCGGGCGACCAATAGCCCCGCACTGCATCCGGCGGCGTGCCGCCGGATGCTCAACAGGACGTTAATATTACCGTTCGAATTGAAGCCGCGTCCCAACGGTATTTTCCAATCTTTGCGCTAAGCATGGCGGCGTGACGCGGCACGCGTCCGCATGATTGGGGACGGCGGGACATGGTCGACATCGCGCAGCAGGCGGCGATCCACCCGGCATCGGCAAGCAATGCCGGGGCCGCGCGCGCGCCCGTTCCGCTGACGACGATCGACCCCGGCCAGTGGCGTGCGCTGGCGCAGCGCGCGATCGAACCGAACGCATATTACCTGCCCGCCTGGGAGTTCGCCGTCAGCGCATCTGCCCGCGGCCGCGCCGAGGCCTCGGCACTGAGCGCGTTCGACGCATCTTCAACGCGGCTGATCGGGCTGATGCCGGTGATCTCGCTCTGGCGGGCCCGGAAGATCCCCCTGCCGGCACTGGTGAGCGCGCATCCCTACGGCACGCTCTGCAGCCCGCTGATCGACCGCGGCCTGCCAATCGAAGCGGCCGCGACTCTCCTGCAACAGGCGCGCGACGCCGGAGCGCATGCGCTCGTGCTGACCGACGTCGCTCTCGACGGCGCGGCGATGAACGCGCTCAGGCAGATTCTAAGCCGCACCGGCCTCAAGCCGCGCATCCTCTCCTGTTACGTCCGCGCCAGCCTCGATGCGGCGCAGGAAGGCGAGACGCTGCTACGGGAGGCGCTCGGCTCCAGGAAGCTCAAGGAGCTGCGCCGCCAGCGCCACCGCCTGGAGGAGCATGGGCCGGTCATGTTCGAAGTCGCGCGCAAGCCCGACGAGATCAGGCCGGCGCTCGAAGCATTCTTGCAGCTCGAGGCCAGCGGCTGGAAGGGCAGGCGCGGCACCGCGCTGGTCCAGCATGCCGGCGATGCGACCTTCATCCGCCGCGCGGTTCCGGCGCTGGCAGAGACCGCGCAATGCGAGGTCGTCACGCTTCGCGCCGGCACGACGCCGGTTGCCGCCGGCATCGTGTTGCGTCATCAGGATCGCGCCTTTTTCTTCAAGCTCGGCATCGACGAGCGCTTTGCAAGACATTCGCCGGGCGTGCAGCTCACGCTCGACCTCACCCGCCACCTCTGCGCCGATCCCGCCATCTCCAGCGCGGACTCGACGGCGAACGCCGATCACCCCATGATCAACCCGATCTGGCGGGGGCGCTTCGCGATCGGCGATGTGCTGATCCCGCTGCGACGGCACGATCCCATGGTGGCAGTCATTCATGGGGCGCTCTCGGCGCACGGCGCCGTCTATGCGAAAGCGCGCCGAATGGTTCGCCTGCTCCGCAAATAGAACAGCTACTCCGCCGCCTCCGCGTTGATCTCCGCCGAAACCTGCCGGATGGCACGCGCGAGCAGGTTGGGATCCTGCGCGCCGGAGACGGCATATTTCTGCGCGAAGACATAGGTCGGCACGCCGGAGATGCCTTTCTCGGCGGCCTCCTGCGCGTCGGCCGAAACGCGCGCGACGTCCGCGTCAGTGGCGAGGCGCTTGCGCACGTCGTCGGCATCGAGACCGACATCGGCGGCTGCCCGCACGAGCACGTTCACATCGGTGAGATCGCCGCCGTCGCGGAAGTACAGCTCCATGAGGCGCTGCTTCATCTCGGGCGCCTTGCCGATGGCTTCCGCCCACAGGATCAGGCGATGGCAATCGGTCGTGTTGGGCTGGCGCGCCACCAGCTCGGGCTTGTAGACGAGGCCCTCCTCGCTTGCGGCCGCGACGACGCGCCCGGCAATGCCCTTATAGGCCTCGACCGAGCCGAACTTCTGGGTGAGATAGGCCTCGCGGCTGATGCCCTCGCGAGGCACCCAGGGATTGAGGAAGAAGGGCCGGAAGCTGAGCTTGACCGGCACGTCGGGCACGAGCGCCAGCGCGCTCTCGATGCGGTGCTTGCCGATATAGCACCAGGGGCACACCACATCGGAGACGACGTCGATCTGGAGCGGTTTCAGCGTGCTCATGTCAGGCGCCTCCTTCGGGCGGTACCAGGTTCGCCCAAAGATAAGCCGAACCCGCCCCGAGGCAAGAGCGCTAGGTCATGGCCGCCATCTGCTTCAGTCGCTCCGCGGTGCGCTCGTCCGCCGGGAAGAAGGTCTCCAGCGCCAGCTCCGACAGCGTGATGTCGACGGGCGTGCCGAACACCATGGTGGTGGAGAAGAAGCTGAGGATCTCTCCGCCATGGCGCAGCTTGAAGGGAATCGCGACGTTGTCGCTCGACAGCGGCGCGGATCGGGCCGGAATGGGATAGCTCCTGAGGTCATTGTAGAGCTTGATCAATTCAGGATCGGCGGTTGCCTCGCATTGCCGGTGCAGCCGCTCGAGCAGATGCCCGCACCATTCTGCGAGATTGACCGTGCGCGCTGCCAGGGCCTGCGGATGAAAGGCGAGCCGCAGCACATTGAGGGGCTGGCCGAGCAGATGCTGCGGAATGCCATCAAGCAGCGGCGCCACCATCCGATTGGCGGACACCAGGTTCCAGTGCCTGTCCACCGCAAGCGCGGGGTTGGGCTCATGTGCTTTGAGGACGAGGTCGATCGCCTGGCGGGCTGACTTCAATGCAGGATCCTCCAGCGTACGCTGCGGGAACGCAGGCGCATAGCCAGCGGCGACCAGCAGGACGTTCCGTTCGCGCAGGGGCACGTCGAGGCGCTCGGCGAGTCTGAGCACCATCTCGCGCGACGGCGCAGCGCGCCCGGTCTCGACGAAGCTCAGGTGCCGTGCCGAGATCTCCGCTTCGCCCGCAAGATCGAGCTGGCTCATGCGGCGGCGCTGCCGCCATTCGCGCAAATGGTCGCCGATGTGGACCGGCTGGCTGCGCTCGGTTCGTGCGGTGGAAGCGTGTGCGTTCATGGTCCGAAACCTATCACGCGGATTTCGGCCCTTCCATTACCCGCAAGGTAATCGAATCGGGGCGCAGACGCGCGCATTTTCGGTCGAACAGGAGAGATGACCATGATCGCACTGCTGCTCTACCGGACCGTTGCAGACCACGTCCTGCCCTGGGCCTTGGCGTTCGGAACCCGGATGCTGGCGCGCAGCCTCAACATGCCCGAGCCGCTGGTGCATTCGACCGGCGACTATGTCGTTGCCCAGGTCATCGCCTTCGAGCACGGCGTCGGCAGGAGTCTCTGCCCGCTCCGCCTCGCCCGCCTGCTGCGCGCATGGTGGCGCGGTCGGCTCTGAGTTCACCCTAGCCCAACAAAGGAGACCTACGATGATCGAAGCTTCCACCTTCCTGCGCCGCGCGCTTCTTGCCGATGCCATCTTCAGCGGCGTCGCCGCCCTCGGCTTCACCTTCGGTGCAAGCGCGTTCGCAAGACTGTTCAATCTGCCGGACATGCTGCTGCTCGAAGCCGGCCTGTTCCTGATCGCCTACACCGGGCTGGTCGGCTGGCTCGCGTCGCGCGCCTCCGTGGCGAGGGCGCTCGTGCTGCTGGTCGTGATCGGCAACGCGGCATGGACGGTCGGCAGCATCGCGCTGCTCCTTTCGGGCGCGGTGTCGCCGAACCTCGCAGGCGAGCTCATGGTCGTGGCGCAGGCTATCGCGACCGGCGTGTTCGCCGAGCTGCAATATGTGGGATTGCGGAGAAGTGCCAGCGCGGCGGCGGCGTGAGACCGCACTCGGCGCCCTCGTCGCCCGGCTCGTCCTCGGCGGAGCCGGACCGGGCGACGCCTGAGCTGGGGTGAGCTTGCGTTACGATCTTGCGCGACCGGCCTTGCCGGCGAAGTGCTTGCCGTTCACCTTCTTCTTCGCGGTCGCGCTCTTCGGGCCTGCCTTCTTGGCCTTGCGCTCGGCCCGCGCCTTCACCTTGGCGCGTTCGGCCCGTGCCTCGGCGCGCAGCTTCTTGCGCTTCCTTTCGCAGGAGTCACACCTGCAGCCGATCGGCTTCAGATAGGCTTTGAAATAGTCGGTGCCGTAGTCGTAATTGATCTCCTCGCCCGGCTCGATGTTCTTGATGGCGCGAATATAGACTTTGCGCTCGCGCGGCCGGACGTCGGATTCTGCATTGGGCCGGCAAGAATGGTTGATGTAGCGGGCGAGGTTCTTGCGCACCGACCCGTCGATGGTCCAGCGGCCGTTGAGCTCGAACAGATATTTGTTCTCGATCTCGTCCTGCTCAGGAATTCGCGAATCCAGGATCGGTCCGAAATAGCGGATGATCCGGGTGCCCTTCTTGATTGGCTTGGTGGCGAAGAGGCCGAGTCCGGTCTTGGAGCGGCCGACGCGATAGGGTTTGTTCGAGGTTGTGGCTGGCATGATCAGGAGTACGGAGACGCGAACGAGGCTGGAGGAGCCCAAGCGAAGCTGTTCTTCTAGAACGATTCCGTGCCGGTGTCAGGTGTCTGGCAGTGCTGTTTGAACCTTGCCCACAATCAAGGCGTCTGATGGTGCGAGGTTCCAGCTGCACCGAAGTGTCATCATGATCCGCATCACCACCCCATTGCTCGTCACGCTGCTCCTATGCGCCGGCCTCGGCTGCGCCAACGCCCAGGCGATCGGCAGCAGCTACTACACCTCGACGGCGCCAAAGGACTGCCGCCAAGTCGGCCAGCCAAGCGACCTCGACGGCAGCACCACGCGGGTCTGTCCGGGCAAGGGCGGGCTCGTGGTGCTGATCGCCGAGGATGATCTGCGCGAGGTCGTCTCGGTGGGCCGCAATCGCAAGCAGGCGGCCGAGGAACCGGCAGCCAATGTCTGGTTCGCGCCGTTCAACTCGTCCGAGAGCACCATCGAATGGCGCACTGCCGGTGAAAAGCCATTTGCGATCATCCAGCGCTGGCACATCGCGGACAACACCGATCCCGACAAGCAGGGGCGGCCGAAGACGAAGGCCATACTGGTCGTGACCCGGCTGCCGCCGGGCCCGGTCTGCCACGTCGCCTATGTCGATGCGGTCGCCAACCCGACCGCGAACGAGCTTGCGCGCAAGGCTGCCGACGATTTCGCCCGCAGCTTCACCTGCGGCAAGGATGAAGTGAAGGTCATCGGCACGAGCGGGCGCGCCGTCGAGCTCGCCACGATGCGCTAGGCGCCTGCCCGAGATCCGCTACACGGGAAGCTTCGGAGTCACGGGCGCCGTCAGCATCGCCTCAAGCAGGCGTTCCGCCGTCGTCCCCTCGGGCAGCCGCGCGAGAATGTCCTCGAGACGGCCGTCGAGCAGCAGCATGGTAAAGCCGTGCACCATCGACCAAGCACGCGCGATCGCGGCGCCCTGGTTCAGCGTCAACGCGTCGCCGCTGATCTGCTCCTGCCGCATCATGCCGATCGCATTTGCAAGCCCGGCGAAAGAAGCTTCAGCCGCCTCATGCAGCGACGGCCGGGAATAGTCCAGGCGCTCGGTGCGGAACATGATGCCGTACATGCCAGGATGGGCTTGCGCATAGGCGACGTAGGCTTTCGGCCGCGCCAGCGCACGCTCGAGCGGCGTGGTGGCGGCATCGCACGACGCGGCCATCGCCGCGTTGAACTGGCGGAAGCCGACGGCCGCGAGCTCGCTGAGCAGCCCCGTCAGATCGCCGAAATGATGAGTGGGTGCGGCATGCGAGACCCCGGCCTCGCGCGCGACCGCACGCAATGTGAGGCCGGCGAGCCCGTCGCGCTCCAGCACCCGCTCGGCGGCCTGGAGCAGCGCTTCGCGCAAGGCGCCGTGATGATACGGGGTCTCGGTCTTTGCGCCCGTCGTGCGGCGTCTCGGTCGCGATGCCGCAGCAGACGTCGTGCTTCTGGAAGTGCGCGAGCTTCGCGCCGGTTCGCTCTTGGTGTCGGTCTTGCCCATTCGCAAGCTATATGACGCAATATTGACAGTGTAAAGATTTCGCTTGACCGGCGCGGCAACCCGCGTTATCTAATCTTTACGATGTAAAGATAGGGAGGGATAGGCCGTGCAGCACGATGCCATCGTTGAGCGCCACGACAACGTTGCGCCGATCCCGTTCGAAGCGGACGCGCCATTCCTGAGGGTCATCGGCGAATTGCCGCGCGAATTGAATGGGACCCTCTACCGCAACGGTCCAAATCCGCAGTTCGACTCGCCGGGCGCGCACTGGTTCGTCGGCGACGGCATGCTGCATGCTTTCCACCTCGAGAACGGTCGTGCGAGCTATCGCAATCGCTGGGTCCGCACGCCGAAATGGCTCGCCGAGCACGACGCCGGCCGCGCGCTATTCGGCGGCTTCGGCCGCAAGCTGCCGGACGCCCCGGCTGATCTCACCGATGGCGGCGTCGCCAACACCAACATCATCTTCCATGCCGGCAAGCTGCTGGCGCTGGAAGAAGCGCATCTGCCGACCGAGATCGAGCCGGGGACGCTGGCAACGCGCGGCTATTACAATTATCAGGCGCGCGTTGCGGGCAGTTTCACCGCACATCCGAAGATCGATCCCATCACCGGCGAACTGGTGTTTTTCGGTTATAACGCCGCCGGGCCGCTGACGCCTGCCCTCTCCTACGGATCGATCGACGCCTCCGGCAAGGCCACACGCTTCGAACGGTTCGAGGCGCCCTATGCCAGCATGGTGCACGACTTCATCGTCACCGAAAACCACGTGCTGTTCCCGATCCTCCCGATCACCGGCAGCATGGCTCGCGCGATGAAAGGGCAGCCGCCCTACGCCTGGGAGCCGGACAAGGGCGCGTATGTCGGCGTGATGAAGCGCAGCGGCACGACGAAAGACATTGTCTGGTTCCGAGCCGAGGCCTGCTACGTCTTCCATGTCATGAATGCGTGGGAGGACGGCCAGCGCATCGTCGCCGATGTCATGCAATTCGAGGAGGCGCCGCTGTTTCCGCATCCCGACGGCCGGCCGACGGACCCGCAGAAGTCGCGCGCCCGCCACTGCCGCTGGACGTTTGATCTCTCGGGGAATACCGACCGCTTCCAGCAAACTTATCTCGACGATCTCACCGGCGAATTCCCGCGGATCGACGACCGCCGCGCCGGGCTGAAGAGCCGTCACGGTTGGTACGCCTGCGCCAATCCGAAACTGCCGATGTTCGGCGCGTTGTCGGGCATCGTGCATGTCGACGGCAACGGCAGGAGGCTCGGCCATTATCTACTGCCGGCCGGCGACACCATCTCCGAACCGGTGTTCGTCGAGCGGTCGAAAGATGCGGCCGAGGGCGACGGCTGGCTGCTCGCGGTTGTCTGGCGCGCGCGGGAGAACCGCAGCGACCTCGCCGTGTTCAACGCCACCGATATCGAGGCAGGTCCGGCCGCATTGGTGCAACTCGGCCACCGCGTCCCCGACGGCTTTCACGGCAATTGGGTGGGGGCGCAGTAGCTCTCGTCAATACGGGCCGCGACGAGGTCGCGAGTCCCGCCCGAGGATGTTTGCGTCAACAAACAGGTTCCATGCACATGCTCTCGATCACCGCGGACATCCTCGCTGTTCTTGCCCTGGCCGGCGCCGCGCTCGCAATCCTGACGATGCGACTGCGCCGGCGAAGCCTCACGTTCTTCGAAGGCGGCGTCCTGCTGGCCACCTGCCTTCTATTTGCCGCCGCACTCCCGATAATGTCGCGCCTGCCCTGGGCAGACCTGGTCGACGAGATGACCGACCATCTCGTTGCTGCACTTCATGTCCTGGAGATCGCCTACGTCGTTCTGACATTGTAGGAGACTGGTTCGACTCGGTGCGGCGTCCTGACCGTCGCGCCCTCTCCTGATGGCGGTTCCGAAGCCTGCGCTGCTGGGTCTGGGCCCGGCGTTCCGGTGGGTCTTGCGGCGGCTTTCGCCGCTTGCAGCATCGCGGTTGTCTTCACAAAAGTGATATGCCGGGCATCGCCAGATCACGTACGATGGCCTGGCCTGCGCCTTGCCCACGCCCGCTGAACAGGAATGACGATGAAGGACGTATTCGCCCGCCTCGCCTCCGATCTCCTCTCCGTTATCATCTTTCTGGCGGTCTATCTCGTCACAGACAACGTGATCCTCGCAACGGCAGTGGCGATTGCCGGCGCGTTCGCGCAGGTGATCTATGCGCGTCTCAAGGGACAGCCGCTCCATTACATGACCTATGCGAGCCTCGCTCTGGTGGTCGTGCTGGGCGGTATCACGCTGCTCACCAATGATCCGCGCTTCATGCTGGCAAAACCCTCGATCGCACATTTCGCGATCGGCGCGATCATGCTCAAGCGCGGCTGGATGCTGCGCTACATGCCGCCCGCTATCGTCGAGACCGTCCCGGAATATGTCACCATCGCGGGCTATGCCTGGGCGGCGCTGATGTTCGTGATCGGTGCCGGCATGTTGGCAGTCGCCGCCACCGGCGATCTGAAGCTGTGGGCGTTCTATCTCATGGTGGTCGCAGGCGGCGCCAAGATCCTGGCCTTTGCCGTGCAGTATTTCGTTCTGCGGCTGATCGTGACCAACCGCCGACGCGCCGCTGCCCGCGCCTAAATGCCCTATCGGAGGGTTAGTCAGGAGCTGCAAGTTGAGCTATAGGCTCGCTCAGGACGGGTCGCGGATCCTCGCGGGCCGCGGAAATTTGTTCGGGAGACGGGAATGGCCGTAGACGGCAACTGGAATCTGACCATGACGACCCCGATGGGCGAACGCCAGGCAACGCTGAGCCTGAAGGCTGCGGGCGGCACGCTCACGGGCACGCAGGGCGCGGAAGGTAATACCGCCGAGATATTCGATGGCACCGTCAGCGGCGACAACGTGTCCTGGAAGGTCTCTATCGACAAGCCGATGCCGCTGACGCTTGAGTTCACCGGCACCGTCTCCGGCGACAGCATCAGCGGCGAAATGGGCATCGGCCCAATGGGCAGCTTCCCGTTCACGGGCGCGCGCGCGTAAGGCTGCGCAGCCATCATGCGCGTGCTCCGTCTTATCGCGGCGGCGTTGCTGTGCGTCGCGACACAAGCGGCACGCGCGGATGACAGCGAACCGGCGTGGCGCGCAAGCGCGCTCGCCATGGTGCCGGCGGGCTATGTCGCCGGCCTCGCCTATCGGACCGATGGTTCGACTGGCTATCTCGCGGTCTATCCTGCGACGGCGAACGATCCGAAGACACCGGCAAGCGTGTTCGCAGGGCGCCAGGCCCTCGTCGTCACGCTGACACCGGATGCGACACGCGCAGTGTCGGCCGATCTGAAGCCGCGCGCCGAGCCCGATCCGGACAATGACGAGGCCGATTTCGCCAAGCTCCACGCCGAACTTGCGGCGAAGCGTGCATCGCTCCCCGACGGCACCGAGCCCTGCAGTCTCGGCGCCTGGTCCATCGACAAGGATCCAAACGGCCTCAACGTGCGCGCCGAGCCGTCAACCACGGGGCGCGTGCTCGGCACGTTGCCGCCGCCCTACCGCCTGAAGCTTGGCGGCGCCGAGAACACGCCCGATGGCGGCTGGCTCACCGAATTCAGCATCATCGGCTTCAAGAACGGCTGGTTTCTCATCGAAGGCGCAAGGCCGCCGGGCCAGGACTACGAGGACGAGAAGCGATATCCGCGCAGCGCGCCAAAGCCGTATGCCGGACGCGGCTGGGTCGCCTCCAACAAGGTCGGCGCGAACTACGCCAATGGCGCCACCCGCGCGGGCGGCCTGTTTCAGGCGCCCTTCATCGACGCCAAATGGACGCCGGCCCAGCGCGAGCTCGGCGGTCCGATCGACGGCGACGGCGGGCCGAAACGGCTGATGGCCTGCAGCGGCTTCTGGGGTCTGGTCGAGAGCCATGACGGCGTGCGCGGCTGGTGGCGCGCGCTGTGCTCCAACCAGGTCACCAACTGCAGTTAGGACGTTGACGCATCCGCATCGCCCTGGCCGGGCTTGTCCCGGCCATCCACGTCTTCGCGGCACCAAGAACGTCGTCGATGCCAGGGACGAGCCCGGGCATGACAATCGTTGGTAAGGCGAGATATGCAATCAATCGCAAGCATGGGCGAGCGAAGAGCTAGCCCAAATTCAACTCCTTGAAGAAGTCGTTGCCCTTGTCGTCGATGATGATGAAGGCAGGGAAGTCGACGACTTCGATGCGCCAGATCGCTTCCATGCCGAGCTCGGGATATTCGAGCACCTCGACCTTCTTGATGCAGTGTTCGGCAAGGTTCGCCGCGGCGCCGCCGATCGAGCCGAGGTAGAAGCCTCCATACTTCTTGCACGCCTCGCGCACCGCCGGCGCCCGGTTGCCCTTGGCCACCATTACCATCGAGCCGCCAGCGGCCTGGAACTGGTCGACGAAGGAATCCATGCGTCCGGCGGTGGTCGGACCGAACGCGCCGGAGGCGTAGCCTTCGGGCGTCTTGGCCGGACCGGCGTAGTAAACCGGATGGTTCTTGAAATAGTCGGGCAGCGGCTCGCCCTTCTCCAGCCGCTCGCGCAGCTTGGCATGGGCGGAATCGCGCGCGACGATCATGGTGCCCGTCATCGAGACTCGTGTCTTGATCGGATATTTCGAGAACGTCGCGAGGATGTCCTTCATCGGCTGGTTGAGATCGATCTTGACGACCTCGCCGCCGAGCGTCTGCTCGACCTGCGGCAGGTACTGCGCCGGGTTGTGCTCGAGCTCTTCCAGATAGACGCCGTCCTTGGTGATCTTGCCGAGCACCTGGCGGTCGGCCGAGCAGGACACGCCGAGCCCGATCGGCAGAGAGGCGCCGTGACGCGGCATGCGAATCACGCGCACGTCGTGGCAGAAATATTTGCCGCCGAACTGCGCGCCGACGCCGAGCGACTGCGTCATCTTGTGGATTTCCTTCTCCATCTCGACGTCACGGAAGGCGTTGCCGTCGGGCGAGCCGTGGGTCGGCAGCGCGTCGAGATAGCGTGCGGAAGCGAGCTTCACCGTCTTCATGCACAGTTCGGCCGAGGTGCCGCCGATCACGATCGCGAGGTGATAGGGTGGGCACGCCGCGGTGCCCAGCGTCAGGATCTTCTCTTTCAGGAACGCAAGCAGCCGGTCCTTGGTCAGGACAGAAGGTGTCGCCTGGAACAAGAAGCTCTTGTTGGCCGAGCCGCCGCCCTTCGCCATGAACATGAACTTGTAGGCATCATCACCCTCGGCGTAGATCTCGCACTGCGCCGGCATGTTGTTGGCAGTGTTCTTCTCCTCGTACATCGAGAGCGGCGCGACCTGCGAGTAGCGCAGATTTCGGCGCAGGTAAGCATCGCGCGCGCCTTCCGACAGCGCCGCCTCATCGTCGCCGTCGGTGATGACGTTGCAGCCCTTCTTACCCATGATGATCGCGGTGCCGGTGTCCTGGCACATAGGCAGCACGCCTCCGGCCGCGATGTTGGCGTTCTTCAGGAAGTCGAGCGCAACGAACTTGTCGTTCGGGCTTGCCTCGCCGTCCTCCAGGATCGCGCGGAGCTGCTTCAGATGGCCGGGCCGCAGATAGTGGTTGATGTCGCCGAAAGCCGCCTCCGACAGCGCCCGCAGCGCCTCCCGCGACACCACCAGCATGTCCTTGCCCAGAACCTTCTCGACCCGGACTCCTTCGGACGAGATCTTCTTGTAGGGCGTCTCGTCCTTGCCCAGCGGGAAGAGCGGGGTGTGCTTGTACGGCGGAAGGGGCTTTGACTGGTCGGGAAAAGCTGTGGGAGCGTTCATGGAGCGGATCTCAGGTTTGCGGCCTTGGCGGGCCTCGGCGTAGAAGCGTTCTAAGCCCATTTTGGACGGAAAAGAAAGGGAGCGAGAGCCACGGGAGAGGCAGCCCAAGCGAGCGGGAAGGCCATTGGCACAGCTCGTGGAAATGGCCCCTCCGACCCTTGCGCTTCGCGTCCGGCGACGCTTGAATGCGCGCCCTAAGGGGCTTTTCATCATGACATTGAAACTGAACGTCCGCGGCGCGATCCTGGTCGCCGCCGCCATCACCGGCCTTGTGGCTCTCGCTTCGCCTGCCCGCGCCGACCGCTGTGACGACAGCGCCAAGGAGCTGGCGAACCAGGTCGATCGCCTCAAGGTGAATTTCCGCGCCGCCAATGTCGTCTACATGACCCACCCGGCGGCCAAGGAGCTGTCCGTGGGCTGCCGCGGCGACAAGTACTCGATCGAGCTCTATGCCAAGGGCGATCGCAAGCCCAAGCCGGAGTTCTACGCGCTGGTGGGATCGATGGCCGCGATCGTCTTCACGGTGACGAAGGACGACACGACGACGGGCGCGACGCGCTGCCTGAAGCGGATGGGCCTGTTGCGCGGCGACAAGGTCACCATGCGCTACCGGCGACTGAACATGGAATGCACACGCACCAAGTCGGACGCCTCCATCGCGATCACGCGCGGCAAGGACGAGTAGGCGCTCCCTTTTTCCCTCTTGCAACGTAGACGGCGGCGCCTGCATCCGGCAGCCACAAGCTCCGCCATTGCGAGTGTGGCGAAGCAATCCGGAATCCGCTCCGCGGCGACCGCCTGGATTGCTTCGTCGCAAGAGCTCCTCGCAACGACGACGAGAGGCCTCATCATCTCGCGAACACCGGGATGCCGTACCAAATGAGCATCGTCGACCGCGGCAATCCCTCGCATTTTAACAATTGCCTTGAAGGAAATTTCGCTCCTGGTGGGGCAGGCTCAATTGTTTCATTCTGTGAGGACTTGCGAATGAAGGTTTCGACAGTTGCGCCCCCGCCAATCGCGATCGTGGTCCCGAACTACGACACGACCAAGCAGCAGGACGACCAGGCCAAGGCCAAGGACACCGACCCGGTCTACAAGCCGCAGCCGCCTGCGCCGCTGCCGCCGGGCCAGGGCACGCGGATCGATCAGCTCGCCTGATCAGGATTGCCAAAGCCGGAGCGTCCGCGCCGATCGGTCGGGCCTTCGTACGTCCGGCTGTATCTGATGGACTCGAGGGTGTCCCAACTCGCGCACAATCGGTCTAACCGTCCAGCTCCCGATAGCGGCGGAAGATGCCCTGCTCGTTGAAGGCAATGCGGCGATCGCTTTGGAGATAGGCCTTGATGTTCGGCCGCGCGGCGATGCGGTCATGCAGGCCGACGAGGCCTGGGATGTCCCTCTCGAACGCCGTCATGCGCTTGGGGAAGGCATAGCGCAGTCCCGCGACGATCTGGAATAGCGAGAGGTCGACATAGGTCGGTCTGCGGCCGGTCACATAGGCACCGCCGCTGTCGGCGAGAAGCTGCTCGAAATAGCCGAGATATTTCGGCACGCGCTCGCTCCAGAACTCGGCGGTACGCTTCTTCGCCGGCGCTTTCTGGTCCTCATAATAGAGCGAGGGCCCGAGCGGATGATGGGTGTCGTGAATCTCGACGACGAGGTCGGTGATGGTGAGCTGAAGCTGATGGACCCAGAGCCGGCCGGCTTCCGTCTTCGGCGCCAGCCCATGGCGGGCACCGAGATAGAGCAGGATGTTGGCGGTCTGGCCGATCACGAGCTTGCCTGCTTTGAGGAACGGCGGCGCAAAGGGCGGTGTTCCCTTGTGCGCATCCATCATCTTCATCATCGCGGACGGGCCGCGCGGGCCGCGCGCGACATCGACGTAAGCGACCCCCGCCTCCTCCAGCGCCAGCCGCACATATTCGCCGCGGCCCTGGATCTCGGGCCAGTAGTAGAGCTCGTATTTCATAAGAGGGGTCCGTGAACGTGGCGACGGACCCAATGTATCATTCGCCGCCAAGTTCCGTCAGCATCGCGAGGACGGCTGCCCCCATGACGGGTGCTGATCGAGCAATCCGCCCAACAAAAGGGCGCCGTGCCGAAGCACGACGCCCCCGTGTGTTGCTGTATCCGACGATCAGTTGGTCTGCTGGATCGCCGACAATTCCCAGCCGCTGCCCGGCCGCCGGGCGAAGGTCCAGACTTCGGTCGCCTCGCCGGGCTGTTCGCTGCCGGCAACGACTGCGCCGGTGTTGCGATCCACCGTCTTGTCGGTGAGGGCGAAGCGCAGCGCCACGGTGGCGTAGTCGGTCTCGCCTTCGCGCCAGGCTTCCGCGAGGTCACCCTGCAACAGCTTGACGTCGGTCACCTTGTTGACGACGTTGCGCGCGCGGTTCTGGGCGAGGTCCTGCTCGAAATAGGAGACCATCTCCGGTGTCGCGAGCGTATGCAGCTTGGCCACGTCCTCGTTCGACCAGGCCGTCTGGATCTCGCCGAGCAGGCGCTCGAACGCCTCATAGTCGTCCGGCTTGATCTCCAGCGGCGCGTTGTTGGCGCCGAAACCAAAGCCACCGAGTCCACCGCCAAGACCACCCCCAAGACCACCGGCCAGCCCGCCACCGAGGCCGCTACGCTGGTTCGTCTGCGGTCCGGGACCGGCGCCTGCATCCGCATTGGCGTAAGCCTCACGTGGAGCATGACGGCGCTGCCACCAGGACATCGCCAGCCGCACAACGAGCACCACGAGCGCGATCTGGATCATCAGGCCGAGGATCGAGGACAGGCCGCCGAGGCCGCCGAACAGGCCGCCGCCGAACAGCATGCCGAGCAGGCCGGCGCCGAGGAAGCCGGCCGCAAGGCCGCCCATGAAGCCGCCTGCACGGCCGAACAGGCCGCCGCGCGCGGGCGCGTTTGCAGCCGACTTCATGCCTGCGCCCGGCTGGGTGTAGGTGCGGTTGAACTGCGAGGCCGAGCCCGGCGCGGTTGTGGTTGAGGGCGGGGCCGAATAGGAGCGCGAACCGCGCGAACCCGACGACATGCCACCACCGGCCCTGGCGTCGGCTGACGAGATCGTCAGTGCGGTCGGCAGCGCAAGCGCCAGCACGACGGCGATCGCGTTGAAGAGATTGCGGGAGCGAAGCGAGAAAGTCATGTGCGTTTCCCAAATCCCCGGCATGGGGACGTGCGCTTAAGATGGGCAGACTTGCCGAAAAGTGAAGCCGGTTTCGGAACCCGCGGCTGCGGCCCTCAGTCGCGGGGATGTGGCAAAAGCCCATATTTCGCGGAGGCTTGGCGGGGCATGGAAGGGAACCAGGGCCGCTGGTTCTGCGGCGAACCTCACCCCTGCTTCGTCATCGTCTCCTTCACCGCCGCCACAAGCTGGCTGAGCGTGAACGGTTTCGGCAGGAAGTCGAATTGCTGACCCTCGGGCAGGCTCTTCTCGAACGCATCCTCGGCGTAGCCCGACACGAAGATGAACTTGATATCCGGGTTCTTCTCCCGCATGGCCTTCAGAAGCGTCGGGCCGTCCATCTCGGGCATGACGACGTCGGACACGACGAGATCGATCGCCCCGCCCTGCTCCTCCAGCATCTCCATGGCCTCGACGCCGTTCTCGGCCTCGACCACGGTGTAGCCGCGCGAGCGCAAGCCGCGTGCGTTCAGCGCGCGCAGGCCCTCCTCGTCCTCGACGAGCAGGATGGTGCCCTGGCCCGTGAGATCGGTGCGCGGCTTGGCCTCCACTGCAGCGGGCGCGGCTTCCTTCCCCGCGCCGATGCTCGCGCTGACCGTAGCCGCCGGCTGCTCGGCGTGCAGGTCAGCCTCGGCATGATGACGCGGCAGGAAGATGTGGAACGAGGTGCCCTGCCCCGGCTCGGAATCGACGTAGATGAAGCCGCCGGTCTGTTTGACGATGCCGTAGACGGTCGAGAGGCCGAGACCCGTGCCTTTGCCCACTTCCTTGGTCGAGAAGAACGGCTCGAAGATCTTGTCGCGGATGTCGGCGGGAATGCCGGTGCCGGTATCGGCGACCTCGATCCGCACGTAGTCCGCCGCGGGCATGCCCTTGTAGGCGAGCTTGGCAGCATCCTCGGTGGTGACGTTGGCGGTGCGGATGATCAGCTTGCCGCCGTCGGGCATGGCGTCGCGCGCGTTGACCGCGAGGTTGACGATCACCTGCTCGAACTGGGAGACGTCGACCTTCACCGGCCAGAGGTCGCGGCCGTGGACGAGGTCGAGCTTGACCTTCTCGCCGATCAGCCGGCGCAGCAGCATGGTGAGGTCGGAGAGCGCATCGCCGAGATCGAGCACCTGCGGTCGCAGCGTCTGCCGCCGCGAGAATGCCAGCAGCTGCCGCACCAGGGTCGCAGCCCGCGTCGCGTTCTGCTTGATCTGCATGATGTCCTGGAACGACGGGTCGGTCGGCTTGTGCGCGTTCAGCAGGAAGTCGTTCGCCATCATGATGGCGGACAGCACGTTGTTGAAGTCGTGGGCGATGCCGCCGGCGAGTTGGCCGACGGTCTCCATCTTCTGCGACTGGTTGATCTGGTTCTCCAGCGCGCGCCGCTCGGTGGTCTCGAGCATGTGCACGATGGCGGCTTCGGCCTCGTTCTCGGCCGAATCGACCGGCGTGACGAAGAATTGGCCCCAGCGCTCCTTGGTCCCTTCCAGAGCGACCTCGACCGGCGCGATGTCGGCTTGGCCCTCTGCGGCCTGGTTGATGGCCGCAATCAAGAGATGCCGGTCGCGCGCATTGACGGCGCGGAAGATCGATTTGGAGGCGTTATCGAGCCCCAGCGCCTGGCCGAGCTTGGCGTAGCGCGCATTGGCGCGCACGACATTGCCGGCCCGGTCGACCGTCGCTATCGCCATCGGCGTATGATCGAAGAAGCGCATGAATCGCACTTCGGCAGCGCGATCCGGATCGCTGCGCTCGTCGCGGGCACGGCTGATGACGAGCGTGCGCGAGGGCCCCGGCGCACCGTCGGCGCCGAAGGCGAGCTTGTGATAGAGCCGCACCGGCATCGTCTTGCCGCTGCGCATGCGCAGGTCGATGTCGAAGACTTCCGTCTTCACCTCGCCAGGCACCGCTACGATCGAGGTCAGCAGCGAGGCGCCGTCGCCGGAGACGATGTCCGTCAGCTTGAGCCCGCCCGAGCCGATCTCGGCGAGGTCGTAGTCGAGCCAGTTCGCCAGCGTCGCGTTGACATAGGCCAGCTCGCCGGCCGGATTGACCGAGAAGAAGCCACACGGCGCGTGGTCGAGATATTCGATCGCGTGCTGGAGCTCCTGGAACACGTCCTCCTGGCGCTCGCGGTCGCGGGTGATGTCGGCGATCGACCAAACCGCGTATTTCGCCTCGCGCTTTGCGGAGCCGAGCGGACGCACCCGCATGCGCAGCCAGCGGCCCTGGCTGCCATCGAGGCCGGAGATGCGCACCTCCTCCTGCTGCCGCTTGCCTTCGCGGGCGGCCTTGAGCAGGCGAAACACGGCTTCGGAGACGTCAGGGTTGCCGATGAAGACCCGCTCCACGGGACGCACGTCCTGCGGACCAGTGGCGCCCGTCAGCGTCAGATAGGCAGCGTTGGAATAGACCACGTGTCCGCGCGCATCGGTGACCGCGAGGCCGTCGAAGGCGTGATCGGAGATGCGGCGAATGACGGGATCATCGAGATTGCGGTCGGCAAAGCGGATGATGCCGGCAGCGAAGGCGAACAGGTTGAACAGACCCACCATCGCCAGCACGGCGAGGATGCCGAGGATGTAGGGCTGCGCCTGCGCGCGCCCGAGCGTCATCAGCCCGACGGCGACCGCGACGAGGCCGGCCGCCACCAGCAGCACCAGAGCAATGCTGCCCGAGCGCGGCGACGGCTCGGCCGCCGCAACGGGCTCTCGTGTGAGGTCGTGGTCGGTCTCGGCGGTCATTCTCGAGCTGGCGCAGCCTGTCGGCAGAGAATCAACGCGCTACGGGGCGCGTGGGGTCCTCCCTGCCTGAATCGGACCCTGAGGTGCAAGGGCAGCAGGGGCGAAACGTACGCTGATTCCCAGATTACGGCCATTTCCGGTGCTTTCCGGGTGTTTTATCCCCGCCCGGCGCTGAATCCGCGCTTTAGCCGCATGACGTAACCGATGACTTCGGCGACGGCATGGTAGTGCTCGGTCGGGATTTCCTGGTCAATCTCGACGGTGGCGTAGAGCGCGCGGGCCAGCGGCACGTTCTCCACGATCGGGATGTCGTGCTCGCGCGCGATCTCCCGGATCTTGAAGGCGAGATTGTCGACGCCCTTGGCGACGCAGATCGGTGCCGACATGCCGCGCTCATACGACAGCGCCACCGAGTAGTGGGTCGGGTTGGTGATGATGACGGAGGCTTTTGGAACCGCCGCCATCATGCGCTTCTTGGCGCGCTGCTGCCGGAGTTGCCTGATCTTGCCTTTGATGTGCGGGTCGCCTTCGGACTGCTTGAACTCTTCCTTGATCTCCTGGAGCGACATCTTCTGGCGCTGGAACCAGGTGCGGTACTGGAAGAAATAATCGGCGATGGCGATGATCGCGAGCGCCGCGACCACCGAACCGAGCAAATGGATCGTCATGCTGGTGGAGGCGCCGAGCATGGCGGCCGGGTCGAGCCTCACCATGGCCTCCAAGCGATGCCGTTCCGGCCACAGGATCATGGTCATGACCACGCTGAGGGCGATCAGCTTGCCGATTCCTTTCAGGAAGTTCGCGGCCGCTTGCTTGCCGAAGATGCGCTTGAAGCCGGCGCCGGGCGATATCTTGCTGAGTTTCGGCGTCAGGGATTCGCTCGACCACACCAGGCGGTGCTGCAGCATGTTGCCGGCTATGGCTGCCAGCACCAGCATCAAGAGGGGCACGCCGATCGCAGCGAGCACGGCGTACTCGATCTGCTGCATCAGGACGAGCAGCGCCTTGCCGTCGGTCTTGATCATCCAGGCATTGGCGAGAAGGTTGCGCATCGGCGTCAGCAGCCCGCTGCCCACCGAGCCCGAGAAGGTCGAGACCACGAGCGTACCGCCCGCCATCATGAACCAGGTGTTGATCTCCTGGCTCTTGGCGACGTCGCCGCGCTCCAGCGCATCATCGAGGCGCTTTTGCGTCGGGTCTTCTGTTTGACTCTCCGGGTCCTTGTCGTCTGACATCGACCTACCGTGGCCTCAGAGGCATCATCTGGTGCATCACGCCGATGAAGTAATCGAGATAAGTGCCCATCATCGCCGAGAGCACGACGGCGAGCACCAGGAAGCCGGCGAAGATCGAGAGCGGCACCCCGACGAAATAGACCTGCATCTGCGGCATCAGCCGCGCCAGCACCCCGAGCCCGATGTTGAACACGAGGCCGAACACCAGGAACGGTCCGGAGAGTTGCAGGCCCAGACGGAACGCGGCTGCGAAGGCACGCGTTGCCAGCGAAGCGACACCGCCGCTCGACACCGTCTCGCCCGGCGAGAAGATCGTATAGCTATCGTTCAGCGCTGCGATCACGAGATGATGGCTGTCGGTGGCGAACAGCAGCGTTATACCGAGCATGGTCAGGAAGTTGCCGACCAGCACGCCCTGCTGTCCCTGGGTCGGATCGACCGAGGTGACGAAGCCGAGCCCCATCTGCTGCGCGATCACGGACCCGGCGACCTGAAGTGCCGACAGCGTCACGCGCGCGGTCGCACCCAGCACGATGCCGATCGCGATCTCGTGCAGCATCAGCACGAGCAGCGGCGCGAGCGAGCCCATGTCGACCTGATAGGCGTTGCGATGCAGCGGCAGGATGATCAGCGTGAGCAAGAGCGCAATCGACAGCTTTATCCGAGTCGGAATGTTGGTCTCGCCGAGGCCCGGCAGCAGCATCACCATCGCGCCGACCCGGGCGAAGGCGAGCATGAAGGAAGCGGCGAGCGCCGGCAGCAGCGAGACGTCGATGCGCATAATTCACGCATTGTGCCTCAGCCGCCGATGATTCGCGACGAGATCCGCATCATGTGGGCGTGCATCGAATCCGCCATGAACGGCAGCGCCAGCAGCATCGTGGCAAAGATGGCCAGAATCTTCGGCACGTAGATCAGCGTCTGCTCCTGGATCTGCGTCAGCGCCTGGAACAGCGACACGATGACGCCAACCACCAGACCGACCACCATCAGCGGCGAAGAGACGATCACGATGGTCCAGATCGCATCGCGCGCGACGTCGAGGGTTTCGGGTCCGGTCATTTGGCAGATTCCTTTGTTCATCTCTTGCCTCCCCACCACTATTTCGAGCGATGCGAAGGCCTCTCCCCCGTTCGTTGCGAGCGGAGCGAAGCAGTCCAGGCTGCGGCCGAGGAAGGATTCTGGATTGCTTCGTTCCGCTCGCAATGACTCGGGGGCCGAAATCAGATCGGCATCTTCATGATGTCTTCGTAGGCCGCGATGACGCGGTCCCGCACCGAGACCAGCGTGGACACTGCGACGTCGGTGTCCGCGACGGCCGTCACCACGTCCATGACGTTGGCCTTGCCGGCGGCCATCGCCACCGTCTGCGCATCGGACTTGCGGCCGGACTCCATGACGCTGCCGACGGCGTCCTTCAGCAGCGAGGCAAAGGATTGCCCGCTCGGTTCGCTGCCCTTGCCTGCGCCGCTGTTTTCCAGCACACGGGCGAGACTGGCGTACGCATTGGCGGCGACTGTCGGTGATGCCATGGCTCAAATGTCCTGTTCAGCTCTTGAGGATGTCGAGCGTGCGCTGGATCATCCGGCGCGTCGCAGTGATGATGTTGAGGTTGGCCTCGTAGGACCTTTGCGCATCGCGCATGTCGGTCATCTCGACCACCGAGTTCACGTTGGGATACTTGACGTTGCCGCTCGCATCCGCAGCCGGATTGTTCGGCTCGTATTTGACGCGAAAGCTGGACTGGTCGGGCTTGATCCGGCCCAGTGTGACCACTTGCGCATCGAGCGTGCGGTCGAGCGCGGAGGAAAAGGTCGGAACCTTGCGCCGGTAGGGATCGCCGCCGGCGGTCTGAGCGGTCGAATCCGCGTTCGCGATGTTTTCCGAAATCACCCGCATGCGGCCGGCTTGCGCCCGCAGACCGGAGGTCGCGATTGCCATCGAGCGGGCAAAGTCGCTGCTGTCATTGGCCATGATGCGCCCTTAGCTGCCTTGTTTCCGGATCATGCTCTAGCCTTTGCCGATCGCCGTCTTCAGCAGGCGCAGGCTCTTCGAATAGAGCGAGGTCGCCGCCGCGTAATCCATCTGGTTGCTGGCGGCTTTCATCATCTCTTCCTCGAGATTGACGGCATTGCCCGCTGGACGGGTCTCAAAGCCCGCGTTCCTGTTCTGGTCGAATGCGGAGGCGGCCCCCGATGGCGCCATGTGGGAGCTGCTGGTGCGCGTGAGCGCCAGTGGTCCCATCGAGCCTGCGACTGTGCCGCTCTTGTCGAACTTCGGCTCGACCAGGTCGCGCGGCCGGAATTTGGGCGTGTCGGAATTGGAGACGTTCTCGGACAGGACGCGCTGGCGTTCCTGGTGCCACTGCATCTTGGTGCGAAGCGCCGACAGTTCCGGAATATCGTTGATGGACATGGTCGCGGCTCCTTCCGCCGCCACGGACCCTGGGTCCGAAGCTAGGCAGAATTTGCCGCGTGTATGGTTAACAGCTGGTTAAGATATCACGGGCCCGTGTCCCCGAACGGCACACGCATGCGCCCGCCCGTGATTTTTCGCTCCCAAACCGGTATTAACCCATCCGTTTGGCGGTGCGTGCACGGGCCAAGAAGTCGTTTTGGATCGAGCGATTCATGGGTTATTAAGAGTTGGGGACGGCAAAACTTGCCGTGGGACGTTAAGAGATCGCAGTTTGGGGCATCGTTGGCCGGTGGTTGGGTATCTGACCATGGGCACGAAAAAAGCGCCATTTGTCGGGGACAAGTATGCAAGGCAGCCCTATCACCTTCATCGTCGCGTTCATCGTCGTTCTGGCGTTGATCGGCGTCGCTGCTTGGCTGGTTCGCCGATTCGCCGGCAGCCGGATCGGCGCCAATACCCAGCGTGGCCGGATGCCCCGCCTCGCCGTGATCGACGCTGCCGCGGTCGACGGCCGGCGCCGACTGGTGCTGGTCCGGCGCGACAATGTCGAGCATTTGCTCATGATCGGCGGCCCGACGGACATCGTGGTCGAGCCCAACATCGTTCGTGCCGCGCCCAGCCGCGACCAGCTTCCGCAACGTCCAAACGCCGCCGAGCCGCCGCGCCTTGCTCCCATGCCCGATGCCGGTGGTTGGGCCGACGAGGCGCCGCGCCCCGAGCTGCTCGATCATCCCGAGCCGCAAATGCCCGAGCCGCCGCCGCGACCGGCGCGCCCATCCTTTGCCGACGAGGTCCGCCGGCCTGCGCCTACGCTGGCTGAACGCCGCAGCGAGCCGTCGCTGGGAAGCTTTGCGCCCGAGCCGATTGCGCCGCGTCCCGAGCGCGAACCGCGACCGGAGCCGCTGCCGCCGCGCGTCAGCCGCAGCGAACCGCCGGTGATGCCGCGTCCGCCGCGCGGGAGTGAGCCGATGAAGATGCCGCCCGTGCGCGCCGAGCGCGCGGCTGCGCCGCCACCGCCCGTGCCCCAAGCGCCGCCCGTGCCGCCGCCTGGCACTCCATCCAGCGCCGAGCAGAACCTGGCCGAAATGGCCCAGCGGCTGGAGGCTGCCCTGCGCCGCCCGGCCGGCGAAACGGTCGCGCCTCCGGTTGCGCCGGAGCCTCCGGCTGCTCCTCCGCGGACGGCACGCAGCGAGCCGGCGGCACCACCCGCCCCGCCTCCGAAGCCGGCCGCGGAAAAGACCAGCTTTGAAAATCTCGAAGACGAGATGGCCTCGCTGCTCGGCCGTCCGAAGCCGTCTTCGTGAGGCTGCCGACCCTCCCGCGTAGAGTTCTTTTTCTTTCTGTCCTGTTCGGTGCGGCATCGCTCGCAGGCTTTGCGCACGCGCAGGACATCAGCATCAATCTCGGCGGCGGTGCTGGCGGCGGCGTCACCGAGCGCGCGATCCAGCTCATCGCGCTGCTCACGGTCCTATCGATCGCGCCGTCAATCCTGATCATGATGACGTCGTTCACGCGCATCGTGGTCGTGCTATCGCTGCTGCGCACCGCGATGGGCACCGCAACCGCTCCGCCGAACTCGGTGATCATTGCGCTCGCGATGTTCCTCACCTTCTTCGTGATGGGTCCGGTGCTGCAGAAGTCCTATGACGAGGGCATCCGTCCGCTCGTCGCCAACCAGATCGGCGTCGAGGACGCGCTCCAGCGCGCTTCCGTGCCCTTGCGCGGCTTCATGCAGAAGAACGTGCGCGAGAAAGACCTCAAGCTGTTCCTGGACCTTTCGGGTGAACCTGCGCCAGCCACCCCCGACGACCTCGCGCTGCGCATCCTCGTCCCCGCCTTCATGATCTCCGAGCTGAAGCGCGCCTTCGAGATCGGTTTCCTGCTCTTTCTGCCCTTCCTGATCATCGACCTCGTCGTCGCATCGGTGCTGATGTCGATGGGCATGATGATGCTGCCCCCGGCCACGATCTCGCTGCCGTTCAAGCTGATCTTCTTCGTCCTGGTCGACGGCTGGTCGCTGGTGGCCGGAAGCCTGGTGCAGAGTTACGGGGGAGGATGAGCTCGGGCGACGTCAGCGAAGCATCCTCTCCGCTCTCAACGATAGCTCTCGACCTCTCCCCGTCATTGCGAGGAGCTCTTGCGACGAAGCGAATCCGGGCTGCCCGTGGAACGATCCTGGCTTCGCTCCGCTCGCAATGACGAGATTGCAGAGCCATCGCTTGCCGCACCTTGCGCGGCACCCCAGCCCTAACGCGTCATCTTGATCTGACGCACGACCGGAATTGTGGGCAGCGAGCCGGTGTGGTCGGACTCGTCCTTGACCTGCGGCGAGCCAGGCGCTCGCGCCGTGGCGTCGGGGAAGCGCTGCTTCATCTCGCGCAGGAATCCGTCAAGCGTATCCACGCTGGCGGCCAGCTTCGCGATCTCGGCGAATTCGGCGCTGGAAGCCGCGGCCGGCTTGCTGGCGATGTCGAAGGCGAGACGGTCGGCGCTCTCGCTCATCAGCGGCGCGTATTTCTCTCGGAAGCGGGACAGGCCGATCGAGTCGTCGGCGAGCGCGTAACCGACGGCGGCGCGGATGATGTCGCTCTTCTCGACCGCGTTGAGCGGCTTGAAGTCGCGGAAGCGCTCGCCGTAATAGAGCTCGATCTGCTCGGCGGCCTCACGCCAGCGCCGCGCCGCCCAGAAGATGTCGGAGCGGAGGCGCAGCACTTCGCGCCCGGAGACGTTGGAGACGATGTCGAGCGCGAGATCGTGACGGCCGACGTCGCTCTGCGCGCGCGCCTCCAGGAGCAGGCGCTGCTGCCTGAGCTCGCCGGAGAGATCGCTGATGCGGCTCGCGCGCAGCGCGGTGATCGCCATGTCGGGCTTGCGGTTGGCGAGATAGATCATGGCGAGCCGCGCGGCGACTTGGGCGCGCGCCGCCCCCTCCAGGCGGTGATCGACCTGGTATTGCAGCAGCTCGGCCGCCTGATCGAGCAGATCGATCGAGGCGAGACGGTCGGCGAGACGACGGATCAGCTCGTCGCCGCGGCGGCCGATCGGCGTCAGCTCCCGGAATTCGTAGAACATCCCGAGCGCCTCGACGGGCGGCAATTCGTCGCCCTTCGGCCCTAGGAATAGCTGCGTGAACAGATTCGATGCGAGGTCCTGCGCCTGGCGCGAGGCTTCCGCGTTGGGCTGGAGCCTCGTCGCGGTGCGCGCGGCGGTGAGCGCATCCCGATAACGCCCGCTCTCGGCATACATCTGCGACAGCATCTGCAGCGTCCTGACCTCGATCGCGTCGCCGCGCCACGTCATCGACAGCGTCTCGAGCTCGCGCAGCGCCTCGTCCTTGCCGATCTCGTCGCGCTTCTGACGCAGCGCGATCTCGAGCTGCTTGGCCTCGGCCGCAGCAGGACGGTCGCTCGAGGCGACCGCGAGTTGGTAATCGTCAAGCGCATCCTTGTCGTGTCCGAGCGCCTCGGCGAGCCGCCCGCGCAGCACCGCGAAGCCGGGCCCTGCCTCGGGCGGGACACCCACCACCTCGAGCTCGCTGCGGCGCTTGGAAGCGCCGGCATAATCTTTCACCTCGAGCGATGCGCGCATCGCGTCCATCGTCACGATGCGCTGGATGTCGAGCGGCAGCGAGGCGATGGCGAATTCGACGTTCTTGAACTTCTCGCGCGCATCCGCCCATTTGCCCTGGCGCGCATAGGCGAGCGCCTTCCAGAGCTGCGAATCGTGGCTGTTGCCGATCACGGGATTGGCGAGATCCTTCAGGCCCTGCGCCGGCCGGCCGATCAGGATGCTGGCAATCGCATGCATGATCAGCGCACCGCTCTCCTCCTTGTTGAGGGGATCGGCCAGCATCAATTCGGTAACGGCCTTCGCCTCGTGATACATCGCGCGCGACATGTAGAATTGCGCAAGATCGAGCCGCGGCAGGGAACGCAGTGCCGGTTCGACGGCCGAGATCGCCATCATCAATTCGTTCTGACGGTCCCAGAAATTCTCCGACTGGCCCTTGCGCCAGCCTTCGGGGCTGAAGACCGGCCGCACCGCCGTCGGGGCCCGCTCGGCGGAGATGTCGACCGGCGACAGCGTCAGCCCGCCCTTCTTGCCGAGGATCACCTTGTCGGCGCCGACCTCGACGCCGATCTCGTCGGAGTTCGGCCGGATTGCGATACCGTGCGCGG
Organism: Bradyrhizobium sp. in8p8; assembly: GCF_000426845.1. GTDB lineage: Bacteria > Pseudomonadota > Alphaproteobacteria > Rhizobiales > Xanthobacteraceae > Bradyrhizobium > Bradyrhizobium japonicum_C. The sequence continues at coordinate 282,186 of NZ_AUGD01000009.1, forward strand.
ATTCCAGCAGCGAGAGGTCGACGAGATCCTGCCGCTTGATGAAGCCGCGCACCGGCCGCTGCGCGGTGACGACGTAGAGCATATCGCCTGCATCGGGATCCGTGAGCTTGTGCAGCATGCCAGGATTGGCGAAGGGAATCGCGATATTGGCGAGCGCCGGGTCGGTGATGTTGCGCGACATCATCAGCGGCAGCGGCGTCGCCTGGATCTTGTCGGCGAGCGTCAACAGCCAGTTGGTCTCCTTGCCGACCTCCTCGCTCCTCAGCGAATAGACCAGCGGGCGGGTGAGGCGGATGCGGACCGCCTGCCCCTTTTCGAGCGGGATGCGGCCGGCCTCGCCGATCATCGCGCCGCCCTTGGTGCGGATCGCTTCGACGTCGATCGGCTTTGGCGAGTCGAACACGAGCCAGACGGTGTCGCCGCGGCGGAACGCCGCCGCGGCCGTCGCCACCTGAATCGGGAACGTCACGCGCAGGCCGTCGCTGTCGCGGCGCGCATCGACGGCGGCAATCGCGGGCTGCGGTGCGGGAGCGATTTCGGCGGCTGCTTTAGCAGTCTCCCTGACTGGCTCCCTGGCGGCGTCCTTCACTGCCTCTCTGGGCGCTTCGGTCATGACGGGCCTGGCCGGTGCGGCCTCCGGAACGGGCTGCGCAGGCTTTGGTGCTTCCTTCGGGCCCTCTACAGCTTGCGCAGCCTGCGTCGCGGGAGCCGGCTTCGGCGCTTCAGCCGGCGGCATCGCGGCAGGCAATTCCGGCTTCACGCCAGGCTTCACATCGATCTTGGCCTCGCGCGCGATCGTCTCGGATGTCGGCGGCGCAATCTCACGCTCTGTCTCCTTCTTCTCGGGCGGGGCCGCAGGAACGGCCGTGCGACCGCCCGGCTTCATCTGCGCGATCGCCGCCTCGGGAGTCGCCGCCATCTTGCCCTTGTCGGGCTGGAAGGAGACATCGACGACGTAATTCTTCTCGTCACGGAAGGAATGCACGTCTGAATCACCGATCAGCGCGATCTCGACATTGGTCTGGTCGATGTCGGCCTTCTGCTTGATCGAGGCGACGTTCGGCGGCGCCGCGACGACCGCGTCCGCCAGGTCAAAATTCAGGTTGGCATTGAAGACCAGCGTGAGCTTCTGCTCGTTGAGCACGGAGGAGACGCCGACGCCGTCGGGCATTTCGAACACGAATCGCACGAAAGTCGGCTGCACGGAGGCGCGCACACGGATCTGCGGACGCTTCTTGGCCTCGGCGGCGGCGCGCTGGGCCCGCAGCGCGCGCTCGGCAACGCGTGCGCGCTCGGCGAGCTCCTTGACCACGTCCAAGGGCAGGCTCGGCGGCGGGCCCTTCCAGCCCTCAGGCAGCAGGTCGACGAAGGTGCGCTCGCCGGCATTCATGGTATTGACGGTGACGCGCCGCACCAGCGACAGGCGGATGGCGCCCCCGTCCGGATCGCGGCGAGCGGAGTTGACGTAATCGGGAGCGCCTTCCGGAACACGATCGACGGGAACATCGACGGGTCGGTCGAAACGAATGACGAGAATTGAGCCGGCCGTCGTCACCTCGGAAGGAACGTCCTCCCCGAGCTTGATGACCAGACGGGCAAAGCCGCCGCTGGCCGAAAACGTCGCCTCGCCCCTGATCGGATCGGCCGCCCGGGCCGGCTGCGCAAGACCGATCAGGACACAGGTCGTCAGCACCGTCGCCCGGCGGAAATGACGCGACAAGCCCCGCGCGACAGCGCGGGCTCGCGATACAAATCCAGCGGCAGCCTCTCGCGCCATTGGCGGCATTTCTTCCGGTTCGGCGGTCATGCCGGCACTGGCGCCGGCCCGTGCCGTCGACTCTAAGGTTTTGCCAATTAAGGACTTCTTAACGCTATCCCCTTGGGATGATTGAGCCGGTGTGCGCCGAAGCGGGGCTCTTGTGCGCGTGCCTGTTCTCGACCTGTTCATAGGTCGTATATCCGGAGGAACCCGGTTGCGGGATTAACCCGATATCTTAATGATTGCAGGACGTTGATTCGTCTCGAAAAGAGAAACGGCCCGAAGTTCGCACCTTCGGACCGTTTTGATCGAGGCGGAGTGTGCCAAATCCGTTGCCGTTGCACACCCTGGAAGACAAACCTCGAAGAGAGGCGCACCACGCCTTATTCGAGGTCCTCTGTCAAGACGGCTGCAGTCTAACCAGTCACAAGGACAAATCATGACTGGAATTGCGCCTGACGGCTTCGGCCGTAACCCCTCGTACACGATCAAGCCCAAGGACGTTCCCATCATCAAGAAGCGCATCCGCGAGGGTGACTTCCTGAACAGGATAGCCGCGGACTACGACGTGAACCCCGGAAGGATCAGCGAGATCAAGACTGGCCGCCGATACGGGGATATTCCGGCCGCGCCGTGAGGCGTTAACGGGGAGGCGCAACGCGAGTTGCGCCTCTTTCCGCAAGAAAACACCAATTCAGCTCAGCACCGTTGGTTTGAGGGCAAATGGGCGAACTCGTTCGCGGCGATGACGGCCTCGATGTCGAAGAAGTAGGGCCCTGGGCGAGGGACAAGATAGCATCCCTCTGTCGCTACATTAGCATTTCCAGGGCCGTCCGGCGAAAATGGCTCGGCCCGGGCAAAGCCGGCGCAACTTATGTCGAGCTATTTTGTGGACCCGGGCGCTCGAAAGTCCGCCGCAAGGACCAGTTCATTGAGGGGAGCTGCGTAGCGGCGTGGAAGGAAAGCGTGCGGGCGGGCGCACCATTCAGTTCCGTATTCGTCGCCGATGCTGATGACAATCGCCGAAAGCTAGCGGTCGCCAGGTTGCAGCACGCCGGTGCGCCTGTCATCGAGGTAGAGGGTGATGCGGTCACGGCGGCTCGAACAATCCGGGCCCTGATGAGCCCTAGTAGCCTGCACTTCGTGTTTGTCGACCCGTACAACTTGGGCGCCTTCAAGTTCGAGGTGATGGAGACGTTCGCCGGTTTAAGCTACATCGACATGTTGGTGCACATCAGCAAGATGGATATTCAGCGAAACACCGGTATGAACATCCGAGCTCAGCGGGCGGCTTTCGACGATTTTGCACCCGGTTGGCGATCAGCGGTCGACATGGCACAACGTCACCCGACTGTTCGACGGCAGATGTTCGAGTTCTGGCGCCGCAAAGTGTCCACGCTCGGTATATCGCCCTCAGCCGATATGGAATTGATCACAAATGAAGGCGGTCAGCACCTCTATTGGCTGACGCTGCTTGCCAAGCACGAGCTGGCCCTCCGGTTCTGGAAGGCTGCGGCAAATAAAACTGGCCAGCAAGAGATGAAGCTATAGAGACGCTGTCGGCATCTCGTCGTAGGTGCGGCCGTTGAGCATCCTGCCAGCAGCCTTTTTGTTCTTACCGCCCCACTGCTTAAAGAAGAATGCAGTCCCGTAGCGCCGGCACGCTGCCTCGATCTCGCTAACCCAGTTCGCCGCCATGGGCCGGGCTCCAGGACCGCTCTCGCCGCCGACAATAGCCCAATGGATGTTCTTCAGGTCGGCGCTGGCGACGGACCCCAACAGCGGTTCGAAAGAAATGAAGCGGATCGCAGAGCGCACGCGGCGAAGATCGTCGATGCGGGCAAGATAGTCGGAGCTCTCTACGCTCGTGCCAAGCCAGACGTTCGGCAGGACGGGCAGGTTGGCCGTGATCTCGGCCATGTTGTCAGGCCGCTTTGTGAGGATCTGATAGGTGTGCTGCGGCGTCGCAGCCATCGTCGACCAGACCTCGGCAACAAACGCGGCCGGCACATCCGCATGGAAAAGATCCGACATCGAGTTTACAAAAATCTGGCGGGGCTTGATCCAGCTCCTCGGCACACCAAGGGCCTTGCGATCAAGGAAAAGCTTGCCGGTCCACTTGGCGCGGCCGCCGGATTTGCGGGTAAGGCCGCGATATTTCGCTTGCCCCATCGCATCGAGGCGCGCCGCCATCCGCATAGCATAACAGTTGGTGCAGCCAGGCGAGAGGATGGTGCAGCCGGCAACCGGGTTCCACGTCGCATCGGTCCACTCGATCGAGGTTTCTGCCATTACATTTCTCCACGCCCTCAGAAGGATCTAAAGCAAGGCATGATTAAATAGCCGTTTCTCCTGGGTCTTTCGATAGCATCCGCAGGCGCAGCCTACCGACCATAGGTTGCTGTTCGGGTGTACCTCCGACTCGACATTCGCACAACGGCGCATAAATCTCGCATCATGCGTTCGATTTTCGAGTTCTGCCTGCCGACGGCCGCCAAGGCTGTGCCGGTCGGACCTGATTGGCTCCATGAAGTGAAATATGACGGCTACCGGCTGCGCGTGGAGCGCGCCGGAGACCGGGTCCGGCTGTTCACCCGGAACGGCCACGACTGGACCGGACGCTTCCCATGGATCGTCGAGGCCTCCCGGAAGAACCGCCAGTCGCACTTCATTCTCGATGGTGAGGCGGTTGTCCTGGGCGTCGACGGGGTCTCCGACTTCAACGCCCTGCACTCCCGCAAATGCGATGCCGAGGTTCAGCTCTATGCTTTCGATCTGCTGGCGGCGGACGGCGAGGATCTCCGCCAGCTTCCGCTGTCGATGCGAAAGGCGAGCCTTGCGCGCCTGTTGGGCGGCCGGCCGGACGGCATCTTCATTGCACCCTTCGAGCTCGGCGAGATCGGTCCCGACCTGTTCCGGGCCGCCTGCGGCATGGGTCTGGAAGGCATCGTCTCGAAGCGCCGCGATCGGCGCTACATCAGCGGCCGCACGAAAGAGTGGATCAAAATCAAGAACCGGACACATCCGGCGATGTCCCGGGTGATGGACAGTTTCAAGTGACCGGCCGTCGGCAGCAGGACAGTTCGCAGAAGATCACGCTCGGTGAAATGCGCGCAGGCCGGGGCGGCACGCGCGCCCTGCTCGTCTACTGCGCCGATTATCGCTGCGGCCACATGATTAGGCTGTCACCTGCCGATGTCGACCGGTGGTCCGACGACGTCCAATTGTCGGATCTCGAGCCGAAATTCACCTGCAGCAAATGCGGCCGGCGTGGCGCCGACGTGCGGCCAGATTTCGACCGGCCGAACATGGGCACGGCCGATTGAGGCACATATGAACAGGGCATAAAAAAAGCCCCGGGCGCGAAGCCCGGGGCAGGTTGTCACTTGGAGGTCCCCCAAGGAAGGGGTACCGGCGGCCTATGGCATAACCGTCCGGTCTCAGAGGGCGCTAATCGCGCCCAATCTCGCAGGTCTCTGTCGGGTCCTTGGCGTTAGCGACATGCGACGCTGCTGCGCTCGCGATGACGGCCTGCCAGATACGATCAGCACTCGCCTTGCGCAGATGATCCTCGCGAAGGTTTGCCGCGATGATCTGCTGATCGGCATAGGTCAGCGGCGCGACCGTCGCGCGCGGCGGGTCGATCCAGCGCTCGCTGATCGGATCAAACCACCGCATCGGAGTTCCCCCGGCGCGTCGATCGATAGCGATGCTCGCCGCGGCCGCGCCGGCGAAGATCACCCTCGTCATCCAGAATGCTGGCGACCATCTGGTCGGTGGCGACGGTTTTCATCAGACGCCGAAAAAGCGAGCGTGGGCTGATGTTGCGGATACGAGCGCACGCGTCGAAATAGCGAAAATCATCGTCGTCGACCTCGATCTGAATGCGGGTTGGCATCAGATGCCGGTCCCCTGCACGAAACAGAACACGTGGCGCTCACGGCTCAGGAAGATGACATTGTGGCCGGTGGGATTGCCGCGATCCCATTTCAGCTTGTGCGCAGGCACCTCGATCTCGGTCCCGACCGGAACATGCGGCCGCCCGCGTGGCGCGTCGGGACGGTCGTCGGTGATGGTGGCATAGGTCTTGCCTTCCCTGACATGCACCTCGTCGGCAAAATACGCATCGGCTTCGCCGCAGCAGGATGCGGACGGAACGTCGGGCTGCATCAGCCCTTGATACCACTCCCGCAGCGCCTGATCGGATGCTTCCCATTGGCCGAGATCGCGCGCGTTGCTGCGCGCGCAGCTCGCAACGCCTACGCACATCAGCAGCGCCAGCGCGATCAGCCAGAAAAAGACGGTGCCATGCTCGTCGAGCTCTCTCACACCCACCTCCCGAAATGAACGATCAACAGCCCGGCGAGCGCGATCAGCGCGATGGTGAAGCCCGCCAGAAAGGCCGCTTCGGCCTTGTCCATGTTGCGCCGCTCGAGCCATGCCTCGACCGCGCACGCGGCCGCGCCGAACACGGCCACGGCGACGATGACGGCCAGATGCTTGAGCATCAGAGCCATCTGTAGGCGATCACGCCGCGCGTGGACCGCGGCCGGACCCGCACCCGGCCGCTGTCGTTGCCGGAGCGAAGGATGATTATTCCCGGAGCTGGAACGCCGACGATCTCGCCGACATGGTGCCGCCACACGGCGATCACCCCGACGGCCGGACCGCCGGCATTACGCCCCACGGTGGCCCAGGCGCGCGCCAGATTGAGCCGGGTGTCGCTGATGCCCTTCTGCAGCCTCAGCCAGCATCCGCACCAGGCGATGCCCCTGCAGGCCGCCGGACGCGCGTCCAGCGCCTGCGCAGCCGTCTGCGCGCGGTGGTGGTGGCGGGAGGGACGCGCGTCCGCTGGCCACGCCAGCGCGAGCGCCATCGCCGCCAGAATGACGGTGCGAACCATGTCGGATGTCCCCGTTGGATGAGGGCGTCAGCGCGCCTTGAGCTGAAGCTCGAGGCGATCGATCGTGCGTTGCAATTCGTCGATGTGTCGGCGCTGCGTCTCGCGCTGCTCCGCCTCGATCTGAGTGAGCCGCTTGTCGTTGACGCTGTAACGGAACTCAACCTCCTGCCGCGGAACGAGCTCGCGCTTGATCGCGTTGACATCGTCCCGGACGGGAGACAACGTTTGCCAGCCCACGCCCCCCAGCACAGTCACCATGAATGCCGCCGCCGAGATCAGCACCGGCCACGGCGTCTTGTTGCGCTCTGTCAATTGGGTCGCCAGGGACGCCAGCGCCGAGCGGAATTCCGTCGCCAGGCTCGTTATGGCCTTATCGATCTTGACGTCGAGCCCAAGGAGGCGATCGTTGATCTCGCGTACATCGCCGTCCAGATTGCTGACCTTGACGTCTAGCGCAGCGAGTTCGGATTGCGAAGCGGCCCCGTCCAGCAATGCTGCCGCGGGAGGCACCGATGCTGGCGCCGTCATGGGCGATCTTCCCCGGCGGCGCGGCTGCGAACCTGGTCGTACCATCGCTTGCCCTCGATCAGTCGCCGGTTTGCTTCCTTGAGGGCGTCGCGGGTCTGCGCCAGCTTGGCCCGACCATCGTCATTGAGGTCAGCGCGCGGTACTCCGACCGGCTCCATGAGCCTTTCCGGCGCCGGCGGCAGCTCGCGGGCCAGCGGGGCAGGATTTTGATGCGATGCGCATCCCGCGCAAATCGTCGCAAGTAAGAGCGCAGCTGGGCGCCGGACGGTTCTTGAGCTCTTCGACATAGTCCGCTGTCCTCTCCTGCTCTTCCTTGGCCTGCGCCTCGATCGTGGCCAGCTTCAATGCGGCGTCCGCGGCCGCGCGGCGCGCATTATCGCGGTCCTTTTCCATCGCTTTGATCTTCGATTGCAGCGCCGCGGCCTGGCACTTGCCCTCGGCCGAGCTGCGGCCGGCCTCATAGACCTTGATCGTGTACAGGCCTGCGCCGCCCAGCGCGGCTCCAAACAGGATGGCGCCTGCGATCACGGGCGAGATCGAGATGCCGAACATGGCGGCGATGCGAACGATCAGCGCGGTCATGGCTGCTTCACCGGTTCATGTTCGTGGCATTGCGGTGCTCGAGCAGCCGGCGCGCAATCACCCGGTTGCCGAGCCGGTAGGCGACGAAGCCCCCGGCGGCCGCGAAGATCCACCAATGCGCTGTAGCCCAGCCGGCGATGTCCCCGATGCTCTCGGTGAGCGACCGCAGCGCCTGTACCTGGCCCAGAGCCTCCTGAGCATGGTCGAGCGCGCCAGTCGAATGGCCGGCCTCACCGCCGAGCCCAAGGGCCAAGCCGATCTTGCCGAGCAGGCTGACGCTCTGACCGCTCTTGACGGTCTCGGAGCCTGCGGCTGCAAGATCCTTTACGGTCGCGTTCTCGCGCGTCTCGGAGATCGGCTTGTCAGGCATGTCCTGGAATTCGGCCCATGTGGCAGCGTCGACCTCGCCGGTGGTCGGAAGGCCGTTGTCCGCCTGGGCGGCCAATACCGCCGCGCGCGTTCCGCCGGAAAAAACGCCGTCGACGGCGCCGACGGCGTAGCCCTTTGAGGCCAGAAGGTCCTGCAGCGCCTTGACCTTGAAGTCGGGCTTGTCGTGGCCGCAGCCGTAGCGCAAAACGCCTTCATCGATCTGGCTCTCGGCCTCGTCCGCGTAGGCCGGCTCCGGTGTATCGGCCGGGAAAGCTCCAGCGGGCTGATCCTCAGAAATGGCCGCCAGAGCCGCTGCGGGGCGCGCTGGCGAGGGCGCCGCGTCGAGGCTCTTGAGTACGGGCCACCAGCGGGCGAACCACTGCTTGCGCCCGGCGAGCCCGTTCTTTCCCCCGTTCAGCCTGAACGTTACGCCTTCGATATCGCCGAGCGGCAGGCTCGGCTTCGGCGCGCAGAACGGCAGGCAGCCGCACATGATGAAGTCGGCCACCGCGAAGTCAAAGAACAGGTCAGGATCGTTGAGGAGATCGGGATTGCCGAGGAGGTCGTACCCTGCCGCGGCGCCCAGCCTCGCGTACCCCTCGCGCCCGGTGGTTTGCGAACCGCCCCGGCCGCGGAAATCGTAGCCGTCATCCGTCCCAGGACGGTTGCCCATGCGACCGTTGTAGACCTGGTTGGCGAGCTTGCGCGGTTTGCGGAGGAAGGGAACGGTCGACGCGGTGGTGGGGAACCGGCGCGGCCAGGCCCTCATCATCGCGGCCGGCGTCGTGTAGTTGAGGTTCTCGACCACCTCCTGCCCGGCGTTACATTCCCAGCTCAGTTGCGCCATGATGTGCGCGAGCTGCAACGGGGTGGTGATCTTCCGCTTCTTCAGCACCGCCTCTGATGAGCGGGCGATTCCGGCGATCAGACCGCTGATGCGGCTATCGCCATGGGGCCACATCTTGCGCAGAAGATGCTCGTCGATCCTGAGGGCCATTGGCGTCCTCCAAATGAAAGGCCGCCCGGAGGCGGCCGCGGCCAATCTGCAAATTGCCTTCGATTTTGCCGTTTCAGACGGCGCCGATCCCCGACGCGTCGAAGCCGGCGAACACCCGGCCCATCCAGGTCTTGACCAGCCCGCGCAGCGTCTCGGATTCATCATCGTTGGTGACGAAGTCGGAGAAGCCGGAGCTGATCTCATCCACGCGCGAGGCCGCGCGGGTTGCAAGCCTTGGAACGTCGATGCCATTCTCGGCTGTCCACTTCAGATCGTCGGCGCGGTTGTTGCGCACGAGGTAGTGCGTGGCACCCTGCAGCGCGTCGGTGATGGGCCGGATCTCGGCCAACGAGGTGACGCTGCCGTCCAGCACATGAAGCACGCCGATCCGCAACGATCCTGCGCGGACCTTGTCGAGAAAACCAATCTCGGCGAGCGTGCGCAGGGTCGGCGTCAGTAGCCCAGCCTTGATATCGATGACGGTGACCGGTGAGCCCTTCAAGGCATCGAACACCTGCATCTGGCCGTCGGTGTGCTCGAGATCGACCAACTCGGTCTGCGCCGGAAAGAAGCGCTTCAGGACTCCTCCGGCGATCTTGTCCTCGGTATCGATCGCGCGGCAATTCTTCTTGAAATAGTCGACCAGCAGCCGCGCCACGGTGGTCTTGCCGACCCCGCCCTTGTCCGAACCTACGATATAGACCTGCGGGATCATGACCCGTTTCTCCTGTAATCGATCTGGCGATGGTGTAGCTGCGCGCTGGTAGATCGCGGCGTTGTCCAGGAAGTCAGTCACCGGACTTCAGGCCGGCTGCGCGCCAGCCCTGATGATGCCGGTCCACATCGGAATTTTCGGACCGGTCTGAAGCGTCACGATGAGGTAGTCTCGATAGGTGCCAGGCGAGAGCGCTGCCGTTTCCGCGGCCGGCACGTCGATCGAGACGCTCGATGCCGCCAAGTCGACCGATATGCCGTTTCCGTCCGTCAGCGTTACGAAGTTCGTTCCGCCGTCGACGCTATCGAGCTTCCACTGAATGGTGGCGCCGCTGAGTCCAAGCGGCGTGCCATCGGCGTTGAGCTGAGGTCCGCCGAGCTGCCAGTCCATGCCGCAGATGAAATCGAGCGGCTCGTGAACGTTCATTGCCGTGCTCCCGAGAATGGATGCCGCCGACTGGCCTCTGACCAGCACGTCCGATTTGCCGGAGATGATATATTTCGTCATCCGGCCGACCACGCGCAGATACCGGTTGACGACATCCTTTATGGTCGAAGCCAGAGATACAGAAATGCGCGCGAGCGACGGCACGGTCAGCGTGCGGTCCATGAACCGCTGCACGGTGATCACGGCGCCTGCCGGAACGATGACAGTTCGCGCAATTGCTCTCCTGATCAAGACCATCACCGCATTAGTCGAGATGGTCCGGACGAGATTGCTGCGCCGAAACGCTGTAATCGAGGATGATGTGGAGAACGCCACCGTCAGCTTCGTGACCGCGGCATCGATTATTGACAGGACGCTGCTGGCGGTCACCGCCATTATTCGATCCATCGCACGCCGCAGCGCGAGCGCTGCTGGCGCGGCGATCGCAAGCATCAGGACATGCGCGGCCGTCGAGGTGGTCGTCGCGGCGCTCGCAGCTACTGCGCCAAGGATGCGGCCTACCTGTCTTCCCGAGGACATCTGCGAGGGCGCAAGCACCGACAGCCTGGACGATATCGACCGGCCGATCGTTACGAGACTGCCGGACGTCACGGCGGACAGACGCTCAATCGTGCGGGCAATCCGCACCGTAGAGGTCGATGAGGTCGCCAAGAGCTTCATCGATTGCCGGATCGCGACGACCATCCCGACCGATGTCGCGAACAACTCGATGACCTTGACCTTGACCGCGTGGATGGATGCGACCGAGCTCGCGGCGATCGCGGCGATCTTACCGACTGCAGTGCCGGCCGCGACAAGGCTGCTGTTGAGCGTCGCCACTTGCTTGTCCGCGCGACTAGTCAGGGAGGGATCCGCGTGTCCTGACAATGTGCGTCCGATGGTGATCGCGCCGAGGCGTCCGACCGTCGATTCCGTAGTAATGAGAGGCTTCTTGGCGATCTGCCGCTGGCCAAACGCAACCGTCGCCGGAGTCGCGATTGCAAGCAGCTTCTGCCATTGTTGCAGGACCTGCGCTACCGCACCAGAACCAGATGCGGTCAACCCTTTGGAAGCGCGCCGCCCAATCGAGAGGGCAGCGGAACCAGCGGCGGAGAGCCGACGCGATGCCGATCGCCCTGCCGACACAAGTGACGATCCTGTCGCCGACAGCCGCTTCGTGGGGCCGCATCTGACGGTGACTGCACCAGGGGCCGTCATGCCTAGGTCAAGATTCTGCACCGTGATGACGTTCGACACGATCTCGACCAGTGCCGTACGCCAACCAGCGAGCGTGCCAGACAGCGACATGCTGTGAGGCGCCCACGTCGTAAGCCCAGCGGCATCGAACGCGCAGAGTTCGGCGACGACATCCAATTGGTCGACGCGAGATGCAAAGTCGCTCGGCGGATGGATCGATAACGATTGATCCGTCGACATGTGGCCTACGGCGGCTACGATGATCGATGTACCGTCGGTTCTCTCGATCGTGAAACCGGCATTGCCTACGGAAACGGTGTTGGACGTTCCTCCGCTTGTCGATCCAAAAACAGACGATCCGCTGCCGATACCCAGGGTACAGTTTGCGTCCGGCCTGTAGACCAGGCAAACCAGCTGGGTCGCGTTGGTCCAAGCTCCGGACGTTTCCCCTGAAGATGTCGCAATCCGATATCCGCGCGACATCGCGCAGTTGTTCCCCGCCCCGCTGAGCAACTCTGTGAACGGTGCCGGACAGGTGGGGCGGGTAAGCGAACCATCCCTGAATGCGAAGATCAGGATCATATCCCCGGCTTGATGCGCGGGGATCGTAACCGTCGTGCCGGAAGACGATGACGTCCCGACGAGGGTCGTCATCTCAGGTGTATTGGACCTTCAGCGTGAACGCGATGCTGTCGTTGGCGGCCAGGTTGATGGTCGAGAAGTCGCAGTAGTAGTCCATGTTGCCGCCGGTCGGCGGGCTGCCGGAGCCTGCCGCATCGAATGCACCGACTTCGGTGATGGCGCGCGTACCGGCCGCCGTGATCGTGCCGGTGAGTTGCAGCGTGTCATTCGTGACCGACGTCGTGACCTGCGAGGTCGTGCAGGCCGCGCGGGACTCGGTTGTTGACGTCGTGGTCACGACGTTGGCGCTCGCTGCGGCAGCAGAGCCTGTGCCCAATTGGAAATACCAACTCAGCGCCGCCAGTGCCGCGGTCACCCTCGCCAATCCGGCGTTTTGCGTACGTGCGGTCATGCCTTAAATCTCCTCTTCAGGCTGAGCAGGACGTTCATGAAGATGCGCTTGACTGGGTTCGAGCTGGTGTAACCCAGCATGCCGAGTTCTTCCTTCGTGCCGTCGGCGCGCGTGATGACGGCGGTGAGCTCGGCCCGCTTCACCTTCTGGCTGACGATCAGCATGTCAGATCAATCCATCGAGAACCGGCTGGAACTGGTCAAGACTGTGGATCGTCTCGTTGAGCGGCTTGGTGCGCGTGTCGGGATCGTAGACGAACTCGATATCGCCGACCGTATCGAACCACTGCACGGCATGGATGCCGGCGAACTGTGAGCAGTCGACGGCGTGTTTGACGCCGTCGACGATGACAACGTTGTCGGGCACGACGATGGTGATCCTCATCGCAACAGCTTCCCCGCCTGCATCTGGATATCCATCCGTTCGACGATCTCGTTGCGCATGCTCTCCACGGCCGCGCCGGCTTGGCGCGATTGCTGCGCGCCTTCGATGAGCAGCATCGGCAGCCACGCGATCGCGCACCGCCAGTCGTCGACGGCTTCACCGGTGTTTGGATTTGTGCCTCGGATCTGCACCCAGAGCGGGCACTTGTGGCAAACCTCGGACATGTCCGCCTTGTGCAGCGGACAGACGAGACCGGGATCGGCGTGAGGGGTCTGGGCCAAGGCGATCAATTCCTCTGGGCGATGATCAGGTCAACATATTGCACGCGCATGTCGAGCGTGTGCGCATGCGACCCGCCGCCGCCCGCCGTTCCGGTTGTCTTGTTGACGGTCTTGTCGCCGCGGTCGGCCCCGCTCTGCGCATTCCAGCTGGCCGTCCCAACCCCATCGATGAATTCGTCGGTGTAGGCGTGATCGTGGACCGGCATCTGAGCGATGGAGAGTGTCGTCACGTCCGATGTCCGGCTGGCGAACATCGCGGAAAACGAACTCGTACCGCCAGATGATGCCGTTCCGCTGACGACGCGCAGAGCCTTGTCGTTGTGAGTGGTCTGCTTCGTCCAACCAGTCGGAGCATTGCTTTGTTGGAACAGCATCTTCGTCCCGGACGGGATGGTCGAGTTCGCAACCGATTTCTGCGGCGACGGAAACATGTCGACGATCGGCGCGACCAGGAAGTCGACGGGCGACGTAGTGCCGTCCGAATTGAGGATAATCGTCGTTCGTGCCAGCGTGTGCGACGACGTGCTGTAGGTGCCGTGCCCCCATTCGGTCTGGCTGCCGTCCGCAGTGCGCGCGTAGTAACGATAGACCGCGCCATCGACGACGTCGCAATTCTCGGGGACGTCGTGTGTGCTGATATCGTCGGCCTCCGCCGCGGCACCAATGCCGAAGCTTCCGGTCCCGATGGTCGAGGCCTGCCATTTGCAAAAGTTGTAGAACGGCATCGGCTAAGGCGTACCGGCCGCCCACCGCGTAGGCCCGATGTTGTGGCTCAGCGTGCCGCGAAAGACCTCCAGCCGCTGGGCCCCGTCAAAGGCCGACATGATGATCGAATAGACGTAAGACCCGCTCGGCAGGTTCACCAGGCTGGACCGCGGAATGCTGACGGTCACCGTGGCGCCTGCGTCGGTCACGATCAGGAGCCCGTTTTCGGTCGTGGCTTCGATCCACGCCACCTCGTCCTCCGGCCGCGTCCGCACCTGCATGTGCAGCGGATTGCTTCCGACCGTCGAAAGACCGTTCGCAAACGGCTGTGTCTTCGACAGGCTGAAGTCTGCGTCACTGTATGTGACGAGATCGACCGAAAGGCTGCTCATGATCCGGATTGTCCCACTTGCGTCGCACCGCCGATAAACGCGCACGGCATCGTGTCGACGATCTCGATGTCGCCGTACTCTCCCTTCATGGCGCGGAACCAGAGCTCGCGGCCATGCGGCTCGCAATCGAAGAGCGATGCAATGAACGGCACCGGTGACGGAAGTTCCTCGAACCACGCCGTCAGGTGAATATCGGTGTAGTCGCCTCTGACGATCTTGGGATGCACCGCGGAGACGATCGTTCGCTGGAACATCAGGCAATCCGCTGCATCAGCGAGATATATGGGTCGAGCCCGTTGACATTCTTCAGCGCTCCGGCCTGCCCCTGGATGACGAAGCCAAAGGTTGAGTGCACGCGGTACGTCCCAGAGTATCCGTTCGACCCATCGTAATTCAGCTTTGTAATGCCAGGATAGGATGTGACGTTCGCTATAGAGCCATTGCTGGAGCCAAAGCACCAGGAACCAATGGCGTCGTTCCCCACGATCAGCGACGTCGCCTGTCCTGGAGGACCGGCTGGCCCGGCAGGGCCGGCGGGGCCGGCGGGACCAGTTGCACCCGCAGGCCCGGCTGGGCCCGCTGGGCCTGTCGCCCCTGTTGCACCGGTCGGGCCGGCGGGACCACCAGTTGCCGCCGTTCCGAGCATGAGCTGCCATTGTGTCCCGTCGTACACGATGATCGCGATACCGTTTGCGACGATGACGCCGGGGGCCAGGTTCACCAGTCCCTGGGTGAGAAGCGGCTTAACGATACCGTTGCAGGTAACGTCCGTCGTTCCGGTGTTCGTCTCCTTGACAAGGATCCATGCCTTTAGGCCTTCCACCAGGGTGGCGGGCGCCGGATCCAGGTCGATCACGATGTGATCGGCGGTGCCAATGTCGACTGCCCAGTTCACGCGGTCGATCTGCTGCGCCCTTGAAAGCTGGTTGAGGTCGCCGTTTGTCGGCGTGAGCTGATTGGCGAGGATGTTGTTGACGATCTCCCGTTGCGTGTACTCGATCGCCGCGGCTGGAATGATGCTCGGCTGAATGCCGATCGTGGGGTTGCCATCGACATAGGTCTGGTTTGGACCGGCGCCGGCGTAAGGAGGATTATATTCCATCTCTGGCTTACCTCGATGTGCTCTAGAAGTTCACCGGCGGAACTTCGTCCCACTCGATCGCGGCCGACCATGCCCACACACCGGTAGCCGGAACCGTTGCCTGGAGCACGAAGCCCTCGTTCTGCGTCAACAGCAGCGGATGATCGCTCCCGAGCTTTTCGAAGATCTTGACCGGAAGTCCCGCGAACTGGGTGTTCGTCGAAGTCGGCGCGGCACCGTTGTGCGCGTCCAGCGGGACGCTGTCGAGCGTGCGCGTTCCCGCGGTCAGCGCCCCTGTGCTCGCTCGCTGGATCAGGCATGCGGACCCCGACATCGATGCTGCCAGCTTCCCTTGCGGGGTCGTCATTGTCTCCGCCGTGCCGGCCGTGTCCTGCACGCTGAAGCCTCTCGCGACATACATCTCGAACGTCGCAAGACCGGTGGTGAAGCCGGTACTGAGGCTCCATGCGTTGAGACGAACGCGCCGGATGAGAGCGTTGAGGTTGGATGACGGGTTGCGGAATGCGAGGATCGGAGAGTTCGAGGTCAGACCGGCTCCCATGGAGCCGCTGCGAACAAGGCGGTGGAAGCAGCCGCCGATGCCGTAGTCGACCGGATACAGCGTGGAAAGATGCCGGACGATCTGCAGCGAGCCGTCCTGCAGGCTCGAAACATCCTTCGCCCTCAGCTCGAACGGATTGTCGTTGCCGTCCTTCAGGAGAAAGTTGTCGTTTGGAGATGGCATTGGAGGTCTCTTCCCATTTCCTTAGAGTACGGCGACGTAGCCGGAATTCCATGGTCGCGAGAACTGCATTTCCTGAAGTGCGGAATAGTCGAACACGACCTGGGTATGAGCCGGCTTCCATCGGTTCATGATGCAGTAGATGTCAGCGCCATTCCAACTTGCCGTCAGTGCGGTCGGCGTGATGGTCCAAACGAAGCGCATCTCGGGACGCATCAGCCCCCAGCGATAGCTGCCAAGGCCGTCTGGCTCGATCGCAGTCGTGTCCCCGACACCGGAGATGCCACATTGATATGGCGAATATTCCCGGATGCTGACGGTCTGACCATAGAGCGCGGCCTGCGCGATGAAGAACTGGCGCGATTGTGCGCCAAGGAAAGTCATTCTAGCCACGAGTGTCTGCTGCCGTGCGGCAACATCGCTTGGGATCGGCAGGCATTGGTCTGGAAGTCCGAACGCAGCCTCCCAGTCCGGTAGCAGCACGTTCGTGGTGCGGGGATATGACTCGGTGACAAGCAGCAGCGCGGCGCTTTGTTCGACTTCCTCGCCCCAGATTTGTGCCAAGCCAGTGACGACGGATTGCAGCACCGTATCTGGGTCGCGCGGCCACGCCGGGCCCGTCGGCAGCAACTCGTTCCAGCCATGGACGTAGTCGACGGTCGTCCGTTGCGCCCACTTGTCGTTAGCCATAAACGACGGTCCCCAGAACGGCCAGCGATCCCGGGTAGGGCATGGGATGGTCGTCCATGATGAGAGTAAAGCTCTCTATTGTCGGGATTGACGAAATCGCCTCGCTGACCCATGCCCGGTAGATCGTTTGTGCCGGTTGCTCGATGCCGTTGATGGCGTGCGCCGGTGCGGCGCGCTCGAACAGCATCTTCTTGACTGCTACGATCACGGCGTTGCGATTGGCGACGCTATCCGGCGACAGATTTGTGATCGCAAAGTCGATCGGTTCCGGAACCGGAGACACGACGAAACGGTCCTTGATTGCGACCGGCCGAACCGTATCCAAATAGTCCCTGACGAGGTTCACATCGGCATGGCTTGGAAAGCCGACGATGTTGTTCGCGAGATCGTCGGTCATGAAGCGGATCGTCACGGTGCCAAGCCCCATCTCGAGCGGCGAGCACCAAGCTCGCGTCACGCTGACGCTCGGGGTGGCGAAGGTCCACTGGACGTAGTCCTCAGCGCTGCCGCCGACCGGAGGCTGCCGGATGCGGTCGAGCACACGCGCACGCAGCCCGTCGTCGGTCTCCTCCTCAATGCCATCCGTGATCGAAGTGATCGTTCCGACCCCGTTGATGCCCGCAATTCCCACCTTGAGCGCGAGGGTCGAGCCACCTACCAGGCCGGTCGAGCCTGGTGTCGTCGCAACGATCGAAACACTGGTCGGCGTGGTTCCGATCACGACATCCGATTGCGTCGAGAAATCGATAATGGCGTTGGTGAGAGAGTCCACCGCACCCGACACGATCGTACCGGATGGCATGGTCACGCTGCCGATGCTGGTGAACGTGATCGTGCCGTGCGCGTAGGTGGCAGCCTTACGGCCTTGCGAAAGCCAAATGCTGGCATGACGGTCGAGCCATTCCGTCTCGGCGGTGTCAGGCAGCAGCTGCTTTGAAAGCCAATCGATGTAGAGGAGAGTGAGAAACCCAAGCCCGGCGTTGGCGTCCGCCATGACCCGCAAGACGCTGTTCGGGATCATAGGGCCAGAGCGCAGCTGCGACTGTACGTTGTCGCGGTTGGTGTTGCGCAGATCTTCGAGGCTCGGGGTGGTCCAAGGCATTCAGGTCAACTCCCCGGGAAGATCTCTTGCCATAGCGGCTCGTACTGCAACTGCACGACCGGCTTTGGCCCGCGGTAGATCACGACAGTCGCCGTGATCCTCTTGTCCGACGTCTGAGATGCAGAAACGGCAACCTTGGAGCAGACGCCGGCGTCAATCAGCGGCTTGAGCGCATCACGCACATAGCGCTCGACGCGCGTCACCGTCGCACCCTCTCGCGCGCCGCGGTCGACGATCTTGGCCCGGGTTAACAGCCAAAGCTTCGATCCGATCGGCCAGCCTCCCCAGATGCGCTCCGCATCCATGTCGCCCCACCAACCGCGGCGGTCGCTATCGCGCGGGTCGGGAAGTACCTCGGTCTCGTCGGCGAGGGCATCGGTGTTGAGCGCCACCAGCACTGCGCTGGCGAGCTGCTCAGTCTCGTCAAGAAGTCCGACCGGCGTTTGCAGCCAGTCGAACGTCAGCGATCCAGAGACGTCGGACGGAATCAGGCGGATATCCGGCATCGCGTGCCCTCAGAAGTCCGGAGGCTCTTCGGCGCCGTCGGCCCACGGCGGGTCGGCCTTGTTGATTAAGGACTTAGCGCTCACAGAATTCCCGGCCTTGAGATAGACCTTGTCCGAGGCGCGCAGGATGGCTCCAGACCCGCCCTTCACCATGGCGTTGCTTCCGGCGACCATCTTGGCACTGCCGCTGGCATTGACGCTGAACGAAGCGCAGTTGATCGCAACCGCTCCGTTCGGATGGTTCAGGGTGAACTGGGTCTTGTCGAACAGCAGGCTAATCGTTGCCGGCCTCGTCGCTTGCTGGAGTTGACCGAGCTGCTTGCCATCTTCGCGCGGCAGCTTGTCGTCATCCATGATCTGGAACTTGATCTTCTTGCTGTTCGGTACCGATCCGTAGATGCCGTCACGCTTGAAGTGGACCTGCTGGCCCTGATCGTCGTGCATCGCGATTTCACCGTCCGCGAGCTTGTAGAGCCGGTAACGGCGGTCCCCGGCGATGAACACAGCGCCGTGACTGCGGCCCCCACCCATGAACCCCATAAAGCCTTCCGCGCCCATCCGCTGCTGGCCGGTACCAGTCGGCTTCTGAACTACCGAGACGAATCCGTAGGGATGAACGTGCTCGATCTGATCCTGCTGCTCGCCGGCATAGCCCGATAGTGCGTGTTGCTGCATGAACTTGGTGTCGTCGACGCGTTCGACGATGGTCCGACTGATGGAGTTTCCGACGCGCTCGGCAGCATATCGCGTGCTCAGGTGTTTCATGAGAATTGCAGGCTCTCACCAATGCCGGAGCCGAAACCGTCAGCGCGGCACAACATCACACTCGTCGTGGTACCACTATGATTGGACTGACGGTGCACCACCCCCTTGATCATGAACTGGAACGTGTCTTCCGGTAGCAGCGATGGCGACACGATCGTCACCTGCGCGGTGACGTGGTTCCACCAGAGATCGCCCTGCGGGCACAGCCATCCAGGCGTGACGATCTCACCATCGACCTGCATGTATTTGGTCCAGTCACCTTGATGATTGGCCCGTAGCTGCATCGCGGCCGAGTTTCCCATCTCCTCGGCGATGATCTTGAATGGGCGGTTGACCGGAGGCGAGACTTTCGTGCTGCCTGTCGGCGACCGGTTCGCATCGGCGCTATCGTTGTTGGCGTCGTGCCCCTTGACTGTTATTTCGTCGACGTGATCGTTGTTCTTGAGCAGGATACGCCCACGCTCGATATTCTGGCCCTCGCGCAACACCAAGCCGCCTTTGGCGGCGCCTCGGAATGCGACGATGCCACCGGTGCCATCGTCGATCATGTGCATGTTACGCATCCGGCACAGCCGCTCGATGAAGGAAAAGCGGCTTTCGCCGATGTGCTCGGACACGCGCGGAAATGGCATGTCGCCGCTGGCCGACACCGAAAACTTGACCCCGACCTTGCCGAATACGGCCGATCCGATCTGCTGAAGGGTCTGGTTGATGTATTGCCCGGGCTCTCCGTCGACCGTGGACGCCATCACCGCCTGCCCCATCGAGGAGATGCCGATCTGAACCTGATGCGCATTGGCATCGACGGCACCTTGCCGCATGTAAACCAAGCCGCTGATAATCTTTTGCCCCGCAAGGGTCACAGTCGCTTGGTCACCCGGCTGCAATTTGAGGCCCGATATCACTCCGCGTTGGCGCGGGCTGATCTCGGCCACCGTCAGCAACGCGTGATCGATGATGTCCTCGGCGCTACGCGTGCACTCGATCTCCGTCCAGATGTCGTAGCGCTGGCCGTTCGCAGTGACGACAGCAATCTGATCGGGACGCGCCATTATTTCGACAAGGCCCGGCCGGTTAGCGGGAAGAACAGCGGATGGATCGGCGAGTTCTCGGAGATAAGCTCTGCGCTGCGCGAGGGATCCTGATAGAGAGACTGCGCGATCGCGAGTGAGGGACGGGTCTTCGGGAACGAATATGTCACCATCTTCGGCAACGGCCGCGCGCGGTTCGCGAGATCGTTCGACACCGCTGCATGGAGCTTGATCAGCGCGACGTAGGCGACGTTGTCCCGGCCGCTTGCAGCGACCAATTCGGCCGCTTCGAATGCATCGTTGATCACGCTGAAATACCTGTCAATCTCGCGGCGACTGGTGAATATCGTGGCGGCCAGGATCTTCGCCTGCTCCGCGAGAGCCATGCGCACAGCAAAATTGCGTACCGCAATGGCGGGAAGCCCCTGCGCCGGTACCGCGACCATGTCCTTCCGGAATTGCTCCATCAGCTCGAACGTCACGCTGTCGATCGCCTGTGCAGTATCGAAGCACTTCGCCAGCGAAGTCCAGAACGTGTAGACCCGATCGACAGTCTGGCTGAGCCAGACACTACCATTGGCGCTGAGAACCCCAGTCTGGTAGCGCAGTTGTGCGCCAGCGGCACCGGACTGTCCCTCCACCATCTTGAGCAGTCCGGCCAGGACCCTCGTATCGGTGATCCCGATCGCCTCGTTGAGCTCGACGGCGTTCATGTGTCAGGTCAGCCTCGTGATGTCGGTTGATCCGATGAAGGTCGAGCCGAGTGTCGAGTCCAGATAGGACGATGCCGACCCGGTCACGGACCCGACGGTATTGTTGACGCTCGATTGTGTGTCGCTGCCAATCAGCGTCGACGGGTCCTGCCCGGCTTCGATGAACACCATCTCGAGTTCGCAATAACCGCCCCGTTCGCGCCGCTCGACCACGCTGTAGCGATCGCAGACCACGATCTTCTCATCCGAGGACGTGGGCAGGACGAGCGCGCCGTTGGTCTCGCGCTCGAGCTCGGCGATGAGCGCGTCGCGCTGAAACCCGAAATCAGCACCGATGATGTAGGCCCCGACTACGAACGTCCGCGCCCGGCGCCCCATGTCCTCGGTATATGGCTTGTCCTTCTTGGGAAACTCGTGCGGGGCGTTTCGGCGTCCGCTCGACCGCGCGCCTACCTCGACGTGGAATTCCACGCCGTTGAAGCTCGCCGGCTGCAGTTGCAGCTTCCATGGCGGGATCGCCATCAGGACGTCTCGCTGGCCTGCAGCATAGGACGGCCGCGGTTGAGTTGCACCTGCTTGAAGATACCGTCGGCATGGTGGGCGGTGCGGGTGCCCTTCGGGAAGCCATTTAGCGTGATGTCGAGTTTGGCGTTGCCGTTCAGAGAACCGGCATCGCTGGCGCGCATGCCCCGCTTGAGTAGTTCGGCATCGCTTGGACCGCGTCTACCCCGACGGATCATGTCGCTCAGCCGTGCGCCATGACTTTGCTGATCCGCCGCAATGACACCCTGCTTCCACGCCTGCCAGCGTGCGATGTGCGATCTGATCCGATTGTCGGGGCCAAAGAACGTTTCACCATGCACGTCCGGTCCAGTCGGCGTAAAATTCCCGGTACGCTTGTGCTTCGCGGCGAGCCAGGACGACGCATTGTCAGTCGCAAAATTGCTGCTGTTGCTGCCTGCAAGGGCATTCTTCAGCCCCTGCTCAAGGATCGCGCGGTGGGACGGATTTTCCAGGGCACCTCGACCCATGTTGCCCATCGCATAGTAGCCACCCTCACCAGTCCAGCGCGCCTCCTTCTCGAGGGACGTGCCGCGCACGATGGCGCGGTTCATGGTCTCCTCGATCACGTTCTGAGTTCCAACGGGATGCTTGCCTTGCTCATTGGCCGCGATCCGAAGGAGCTTGTCTCGCAGCCACGGCTTCTGCTCCAGCTCCTGAGCAAACCTCTTTCGCTGCTCGGCGAGCGTCCCACTTGTCGGCACCGGAAGGCCGTCGCCCCCCATAGGAACGGACGAGCCATCGGGGCCCTTGCCCATCGACTTGGGTACACTCCCGTCCATTCCTCCGCTGCCGGCGCCCGGTGTCCCGATCGCCGGGAACTCCTTGCTACCAAAATAGCCGCCGCGTGAACGGGCCCCCATTCCGCCTGGATTGAACGCAGTCGGCTGGAACATACCGGACTGCTCCATCATCTTCTGCTTCAGGAAGAACTCCTCGAGCCCCTGCCGCGTGCCTTCCTTGACGTTTTCCTGGGCCTTTTTGTCGTCGCTCCCCAAGCCGAACTTCTTAAAGGGCGCCTGCAGGTTCTCCTTCACGCTTGGCGGGCTCAGTTTGCCGTCCTTGCTGAAGAACCACTTGATGCCGTCGATGATGGCCTTGATGTCCTGCAGATCGGACTTCAGCGACGGGCTGATACCCCAGCCTTTGAAAGTCTCCTCGAGCTTCTTGGCACCGTCATTGATGTCGTTCCAGATCGCGCGGATCTCTGGGTCGTGAACGAAGTCCTGAATGCTCTTCAGCCCTTCCGTGATCCCGGGCGCGGCCGCCGAGGACATCTCGTCCTTGAGCCCCCGGAACGTCGTCAGCAACTCGTCCCATGCATGCTTTGCATCATGCGCAGCTTGCGCATTGAACGGAAACCGTCGATTAAACTCATCAGACTTCCGTCGCATCTCCTGCATCTCTTTGTCGGTGAGATATGCCCAGTTCTCCGGCAGGCCGAGTAGACCGAGGACGCGCTTGCGCTGGTCGACGTCACGGATACGCGGGATCAACTCCATTGCCTTGCGCAGTTGCTCCTCGCGCCGGCCGTCCAGTTGCGCCAGCGGCGATCCGATGTCGCGCCATGCGTTGGCACCGAGCGCCTTCCAAGCGTTGATGTAGGCGGGTGAGCGACGGTGAAGCTCGTCCATGTGGGCGCCGAATTGCTCAAGCGACTTGATCGTCTCGTCGGTCGAAACGCCGTATTTTTGGTTGGCCTCGGCCAGGCCCCGGACACTGTTCATCATCAGGCCGGAAGCGCGGTGCGCAAACTCCAGCTTTTCGCCGTATTCTCCGAAGCCTTTGACAGCCTCGCTGACTGCGGCAATTCCGCCGGCAACGCTGAGCGCTGACAGGCCGAGCGCATTGAATGCCGGCCGCAGCACGTCCGTGGTCGTCTCCTTGACCTTCGCCATCTGCTCGCGAAGTTCATGGTAGGCCTTGTGGTGCTGGTTGACGTGCTTTCGACCTTCGTCATGCACCTTCCTGGAACCATCGCCGATCTTCTTCAGAGCATCCATCATGCTCTTCAGAGGTCCGGAGTATTTGTCGACGACCTCGGCGACGAGGCGCATGGTCTCCTGTTCTGACATTCAAGACTCCTGCGCCAGCTTTAGCCGCACCAGCGTGCGGCTATACAGCAGATCAACGGAATGACGAGGAAGGCTGAGGAACACGAACGGATCGCATTTATAGATCAGGGCGAGGTCGAGACAATCGTCGATGTCGGCCTCTACCTCGCCGGAGTAAAAAAAGGCGAGATGTGCCAGGCCAGCCCAACAATGTCCTGCGGATCAAGCTCGGCCAGCGAGGTCGATGGGATGCTGGGCTGAGAGATCCTTGCCACCATTTGCAGGACCTTCGCCAGGTCGTGTTCGATACGCGGCGGATCAATGTGCGGCGAGAAGATCACTGGATTGCCTACCGCGAGCAGGTCGCCCCCATTCGGCTTGCGCATGACGATCGACCGCACCTCCTCGCCGTACGCCTTGACCGGCTTCAGCAGCGGATAAGGCGGAAGAGTTTCGGGCTTCTCATCGTTCACGTCTTCGACTCGCTTTGACACTAGGTGATCTCCTCGCAGGTTACGCCCTCAAAGGTCACCTCCACCTTGCCGTCATGTGCGTCGATCGCGAATGCAGACGTGGTCCAGGCCTCGGTGAGGACGTAAGTGACGCCGTTGGCGAGCGCACACTGCACAGTCGCGTTGGTGATGTTTTCGAGGTCGACCATCGACAGCTGGTTGCCAATCGAGAGATCGCCCTTGATGCTGGGCACGATAGGCTCCTCCACGTAGCCATGGACGAAGTCCTGCCCGGCGATGCCGGTGCGCTTGAACTTGCTCGGGGTCACGGAAAAGTTGCCGCGCGCTTCCAGTTGCCTCCCATCCACCCGGATGGAAAGCACGCCGCCGATCCTGTTGCTGGTCGCCATCTATCGCTCCGATGAAAAAGCCGCCTCGCGACGAAGCGGCTAAGGCTGATGTGGTTGGGTTTCGACGCCTGCTTAGGCGGCGACCTGTGTGTCCGATGCGAACATCAACCTGAACTGTGCGAGCACGTCGAACTGACGCAGCTGCCCGGCGAGCCGCGGGGTCCAGAGCACCTGAACCTTGTTCGGGTTCTGGTCATCGAGCTGAACAATCAGGTTCTTGGAGAACTCGCGCGTGCTAGAGACCAGGCCATCGTATTCGGCGAGCACGTACTCGGCGATCAGCTCGACTTTGATGTCGATCGGCCGGACTGCGGCCTGACCGGGTCCGAGCCGCGTCCCATCCGGGACCAGCTTCATGCGCGGATACTTCGACGTGATCGACGATTTCATGCGGCTGAGCAGCGCGGCCAGCGTCGCGAGAACGGTAAGCTTGCCGAAGGCCGTGTCGGACTGTCCGAACGAATTGAACTGGTATTGCGACTGCTCGACCAGGATCGCGCAGTTGCCGGAGGCGTTAACTCCCTGCACTGCGAAGCCGCTGTTGACCAGAGAATTGCGCTGCGTCTGGATGAAGCGGTCCTGCGACAGCGGGGGTAGCACGCCGAGGAGCTCGAGCGTCTGCAGCGGTCGCGCCGGGTCGTCGGAAAAGCCTAGCGCGGCATCTGCGCAGTAGCACGCGGTGACCTCCCAGGGCGGCGACGGGAACTTCTGCTCCATCGCCATGGTCGAGATCACGGGCGCGTTCTGCGTGATCCCCCAGGAGATCAGGCTCGAATAGGTGTCTCGCCGTGCCCCAACCACCATGCCGTACTGCTGGCGGGTGTAATTCCACCGACCGCCGGGACCGAAGCCATACTCGATGGCCCACGCCGCAAGCGATCCGGCGTCGGTATAGGGCATCCCGACGTACTGGAAGTCCAGCGTGTTGATGTTGGCGATCGCGGTTGCGAAGTCCGGGTTGCCGGTTCCGCCCTGCATCTGCCCCCATGAAGTCGAGAAGAACACTATGGTGTCGTTGGTGGTAACCGCCTGCGCGAGGTTCGCCGACATGGTCACGGTGGTTGCGTTCAGCGACGCAACGGTGCCGATCAGAGACGATGGCCCGGGTACACCGATCGTGGTGTCATATGCCACCATGCCAGCCACCACATTGGCGTTGGCGCCGCTGGCGAAAGTCACCGCGGCCTGGCCGGTGGTGCCACCGGCGGACGCCGGGATGGCGATCTGGCTGAAACTGAGCGAGAGCCCAGTCGGATAGGTCTCTCCAGACGAGACACCGTAATAGTTCGGGATGATGACGATGTCGTTGCCGGTCAGGCCCTTCCACTGGCAGGTCAGCGACACCAGCGCGCCGGACGCAGTCGCCGTCAGCGGCAGTGACGTCACCGCGTTGATCGCGGCCGCAAGGTTGGTCGCGATCGTCGTGGCATCGTCGGTTGATGCCACCTGGCAAGTAACCTTCTGGCCGGCGATGTAGAGGGTGATCACGCCGGAATTGCTGCCCGAAGCCACCAGAATGTAGCCGGTAGCGGCGACGCCGGCCGATGGCTCGGAAACAGGCAGACACCACAGTTGCTGCGTCGTGTTGCTGGCGAAGAACGCAACCACCATGCGGTATAGCATCGAGCCGATGCCGAACAATGTCCCAGCCTGGGCGACTGAACCGACCGCGATCGGAACGCCAGGGACGGCGTTGCCGGCATTGCCGCCTGAGGTGAACATCTGCCCGGTCAGTAGCGCGCGCTGTGCGTTGGACACATTGCCAGCCTGGCTTCCGTCGACGGTGGCCCAGAACAGCGGCAAATTCCACGATTGCGGGATCCCGGTGCTGATCGTCATGTCGCGCTATCTCCTTTTGTGGCGGAAGGCCTGCCTACGATGCCGGCCGAGTTCATTCCTGGGTTGCCGTCGAGGTTTTCTTCGCGGCTACAGAGGACTCAGGGTCGGCATCGCCGGATGCCTTGATATCGGCCGTCTGCGGCGCTGGCTCCGACGATCCGGTCGCGTGCGCCGGCGGCTTGCCGTGATCGACCTTCTGGCGCTTCGAACGGTGGCGACGCGCGATGTCGGTGGTGATCGCATTGTCGCTCAGCATGCGCGCGGTGAAGGCATCATGCTCCCAGATCGATCCATCATCGCTGATTGCGCCGCTGACCGGGTGCCGCACATCGAGCGCAGCTTCGTGCGTCGGATAGACCTTGATCGCTGGCATGGGTGTCCTCACTGGTCGAGATTTGCGATGGTCGTGATGAGCTGGCCACTCGTTGCGGCATCGTCGAAAGTACTGACATGCACGTCGACTTCGGCGAGCGGCGTCGTGGCGACGGGCTCGAAGTAGCAGCGGTAGCGCACCGTCATTTGAAGGCGAGCCTCGGCGTAATAGCTCTCGCCGAGTTGCGGAAAGTTGAAGCTACGTTGGATCTGCTCGAAGGACTCTATAACGGCTCGGCCATCTGCATCCTTCAGGCTGACGAATGAGATGTCCTGAAGCAGCGTGTCCTCGATGAGGTCAATTAGGGTGTCGAGCGACCCGTCAAGCGATGACGGCTTTTCGGCCTCATCCAGCACCGAGATCCCTAGCGTCACGTCCGAGATGAAGCGCGGCACAGAGACGTTGCCGTCGCCGTCCGTATTCATGATCTCGCGGACAAGATAGACGGCGAGGCGCGGCAGCTGGTCGCTCTGGACCGTAGGGATCGGCAGCTTCGCGGTCGAGGTCCAGTTCGCAGCGATGGTACCGACCGTCAGGCGCCTGAAGGCCTCGTCGCGGATGAAGGTCGCGAGCGTGGTCACGGCTTCCGCTTCAGGATCAGCACCGTGCCGCCCTGCCCGTCCGGCTGGTCGTTGTCGACGACGAAATCAACCACGGCGCCTGGCGCGTAGGCGTCCTTGAGGTAGCCCATCGGCAGGTTGCTTGCGAGCGTACGGACGTAGTCGCCCTGCATTAAGGGAACGGCGAACTCGTCGAGCTTGACGCCTAGCTTGATGGTGCGGGTCGAGAATGGCGCGCCGTTGTCGGCCACCAGGTTGATGTTGTCGACCGTCCAGACCCCTCGCACGTCATAGGGGCGCGCCGTCGGCTGCGACTTCACCGGGGTAATCGTCACCGGTTTGGCCCACGCCTCCATGCACGGGCCCAGTACCAGCGCGGACAGGTCAATGCTCATGGATGGCCCGCCCGGCTGATTTCTTAGAAGGAGCGCAGTTCTGGATCAGGAGGCGGGGGCGAGCTCGGAGAGGTGCGAGCCTTCGGCGGGCACGGTCTTGAGCACCCTGGCCGGATCGACGATAAAGCCGAGCGCGCGCAGCGACTTGATCTCGCTTTCCGGCAAGTTGACCTCCTCGCCCGGGCCGTACTCGACGATCTTCGGCGCGCGGATCGGCTTGCCGGTTTCGGGATTGGTGCCGACGATCTGCATGTCCCGATCGTTCGGGACGCGGATGGTGCGACCGCGCTCGACGGTGCCGCGCACGAGTTTCTCGCTGCCCTGTCGTTCATCTGCCATTTCAGTTCTTCCTTTTGAAGGTGAGGTGAAAAAGGGATCGGGTGACGGATCACCCGATCATGATCAGCCGAGGACCGCGTCGCAGACCTGTGCGGCGAACGAGGCGTTCACGCGCGACGGGATCACTATCGGCGAGGACTGCATCAGGATGTAGCGCTGCGCCGGATCCTCGGTGACCCAGGTCTTGGGCGCGAAGGGAAGCGAAGCGTAGTTGAACGCCGGGTCCAGGATCTGGCCGAAAGCTCGGGTGCCCATCATGTCAGGACCGCACATCACGAGCGAGCCGTCCGGCATCATCGGATATTCCTTGCCAACAGTCGCGTTGCCGTCAGTGCCGGACTCTACGTACCACTCGTTGTAGATCCAGAGCGAATACTGGCCCCACTGGCCCTTGTAGATCGCGCCGCGCTGGATCTGCGGCCCGATGTTGATCGAGTTGCCGGCATCGCCGAGCTTCGGATAGTAGATCGCGCCCTTAAGCAGCGGGTCGGCGATGAAGCCTTCCCATGCCGAGGTGGTGAATACGATATCGGTGGTGATCGCACCCGACTTCTTCAGCATCTGCCGCTGCCAGCTCTCGATATTGAGCACCGGCGTCGCGGTGCCGGCGACGACATTCGCCGGCGTCCATTTCGCGGAGCCGGTGAGCGCGACCGTCAGAGAAGAGTCTCGGCCGAAATCGACCACCACGGTCGGGAAGCCCTCGCCGGTGATGGTCACCTTGCCGCCGACCAGTACCTGAGCCGCCATCCACTCCAAGCGGCGGGTCAGGATGTCGATCTGGTCGGTCATCTCGAATTCGAGATTGGCCATCTCGCGCTCGGCGCCGGTCATGTCGCCGCCGATGCGTTCGCCGATCATGCGGCGGACGGGCTTGCGAAGGTCGGGCGCCCGCTTGTCCTTGATGTAGGCAGGCTTGAAGGTGTTCGTCTGGATGCGTCGCTGCTCGACCAATTTGCCTTCAACCAGGGGAGAGACGAACGGCGCCATGCGGCGCGTTCCGATGTCGACGTCGATCGAGACGAACTCGCTGTCGGACATCGCGATGTTCGGGAAGAACTTGTCGAGCAGGAACGTCACCGCACGCTTCAGGTTCGGAACGACCTGGATCAAGGTATTCGTGTCGTAGACGAGCGTGCCGGGGGTGGTGGCCATTTCTAGGGTCTCCTGTGAGTGAGCCGCCAACGCAAAGGCCCCGGAGGCTCTTTCGAACCTTCAGGGCCTTGCCCGGCGTGGTTTTGGTGGGTTGAAAGGGTTGCCGTTACGACGGATCGGCGGCGCTGAGGACGCTCTTGATGAAGATGCCCTTGCCGCGGAAGCCGTTGCGGATGTCGGCAGGTGACAGCGAGGAGTCATAGACGATGGCGTTGCCGTTGAACTCGCCCATCTCGTAGACGCCCGCGATCACATTGCCTCCGGTCGGGTCGGTATAGTCACAGAGAATGCCGGCCGGAACGTTGCTGCCGTCAATCGCGCCCTTGGTGCAGAGCTTCCAGGTGACGGTCGACTGTGCGGTGAGATCGGGCACATAGATGCCGAAGATGTCACCGGCCGCGGGTGAACCGCCGGTGGTGATCGTGAAGTTGATCTCCGGATCGACAAAGGCAGTTCCCATCGTCTGGGTGCCGAGTACGGCGCCGCTCGGGGACTCGACCGTACCGACGGTCGCGCTGGTCAGCGTGATCGTGTACAGGCCCGGCTTGGTCGCGGCACCGAGCGAGATCGAGCCGATCGTCGCAGTGCCGGTGTTCGCGGTACCGCCCGACAGCGTCGCGCCGGACACGGTGAACGCGGTCCCGTTGCTGGTCGCCAACGTGTAGGCGTTGCCGCCGGTGCCGAAGTTCACAGCCTTGGCCGTAATCGTCGATCCCGACAGGCTGTAGGTCATCTTCGACAGGTTGGCATCGCCGGGATTGGCGAGCAGCGCGGCGAGAAATGCCTGGGCGATCTGGGCCGTGGTCATCGAGGCCTCGAACAGCACTTGATTGGCGGCCGGCAACTGGCCGACGCCGCTCTTGGCATTGAAGGTGATCACCGTGCCCTGAATGGTGACGGTGTCGCCGTCGGTGGGGACCGCGGCAATGGCCACAGTACCGGAGGCCTGCACCTTGCCGGTCGAGCTCACCGCCGCGCCGAGCGAGGCGCGGCCCATCACCGTACCGCGCGGGAGCGCCGCGGATCCCGAAACCGTCACACTGTTGGTGACAAGCTGCAGCGGGCCAGCGATCAACTGATCCGGAATGAACGTGTTCGCCGAGATGGACGGCTGCTGGGGGTTTTCACCCAGAATTCCGACAGAGAGAGACATGATCGAAGTTCTCCTTCAAATGGAGGTGTTGGAGGATGCCTTGTGGATGCGAGACCGTTACGCTTCGCCGCGGCGCTTTTTGCCGGCGGCGACGATCTGAGCTGCGAGGTTCGGCCCCTTGCCGTCGCCACCATCCCCGGAACCGACGTCCGGATTGGGTGCGCCGTTGAGACGCTCGCGCGCGGCCTGACTGGCAGGCTTCGGGGGCTCGGCCGCGGCCGGCACATCCGGCATCCCCCCCAGAAGCGCAATAGCTTCGCCGCGGTTCATCTGGGTGTTGAGCGCAAGATTGACGGCCATCGCGTAGTGGGACGAGCTGCGCTGCGCGGCCTTCGAGGTGATGATGGAGGCGATCCGGCCGCGCTCGCGGCGGCGGGCGGCACGGGCCTTCTTGTCGGCCTTGTCGTCTTCGTCGCTCTCGTCGTCGCCGTCCTTCTCGGCCTTGTCGTTCTCGTCTTCGTCCTCGGACATGTCTTCGTCGTCACCGCCGTCTTCGGCGCCTTCGTCGTCCTTCTTGTCCTCGGACTTGGCGTCCTTCTTGTCGTCTTCCTTGTCCTCGTCGTCGCTCTCGGACTTGACGTCCTTCTTGTCATTCTCATCCTCGGCCTTCTTGGCGGTGCCGAGGGCGAGTGAAGCCATGCGGGCGAGCGTGCTGGTGCTGGCGCCGGACTGCGGGACAGAAGCGCGTGCTTTCAACATTTCGAAGTCTCCGTTATGTGTTGACGTGTTCGATGAATTCCAGCAACGCCTGGTCCACAGGCATCGCTGCATCCGCGAGACCGGCTTTGATGCCGTCCTCTCCGAGGAAGCATGCGGCCTCCGTCTCGCGCACCGTGGATGCTTCGATGCCGCGATTTCTGGCGACGAGGTCGACGAACATCTCGCCGAGCGTGTCGACATCAGCCTGCATACGCTCGCGCGCCTCATCAGACAGAACCACCGTAGGATAGCTGTCCGCCTTGCGGGCGCCGTATTGGATCATGGTGACCTTGACGCCGAAATTCTCCAGCATCTTGGTGACGTCGACATGCATGGTGATGACGCCGATCGAACCGATGCCGGCCGTGCGCGGCATCAGGATGCGGTCGGAGGCTGAAGCCAGCGCATAAGCCGCGCTATAGCAGCTCTCATCGACGATCGACCAGATCGGCTTGCTGCCGCGCAGTCCGAAGATGGCATCCGAAAGATCGAAACAGCCCGACACCACTCCACCTGGCGAGTTCACGTGCATCAGGATGCCACGAACGTCCTCGTCCTGGATCGCGGCCACAAACTGCCCGGCGATCCGCGCATATTGCGTCTCGTCCGACCAGTAATAGGGGTCCTCGTGCACCAGCACGCCGCTGATTGGAATGATCGCGACGCCGGCGACCAGGTCGTATGGCTTCCATTCCGAGGCCGGAGCGGCCGGTGCCAACAGGGCGTCCGGCGCGGTGCTGCCGCGCAGCATCCGGGTGCGCACCTCCTCCAGCATCGCCGCGGCCGCGCTCGGCAGCAGCGCTAGGGGCGCATCGAAGATGGAGAGGGAAGATTTCATAGGAGAGGTCTCGCGGTTGGCGATGCCGTCACTTTGGCGAGGTCTGCCGACTGGCCGGAACGTCCTGTTTTCCGGACCACTCCGGAAGCGGGATGCCGTATTCCTCGAACAGCCCGATTTCGTACCGGCGCTGCTCGAGCACCTCCTCGAAATCGAGGCCCTGCGAAGCGGCCTCGTCTTCGAGCGTCGAAAGCGCGCCATCCATGCGCAGGATCGCCGCCTGCGCCTCGCTGGTCGGATCGATCCAGCCGCGCGGCGCGCCCAGCCATCTGGCCCGGCTGTAGGCGGTTCGGCATTCGATGAAATCTGGCGCGCCGGCCGGAAGCGGCAATTCATCGAAGGCGTGCATCTCTTCCATCACGCAGCAGCGGATCGGCGCTGCCCAATTCGTCGTGAATTCATCGCGGCGCCGATCGATCGTCTTCCAGGCCTCGAGCAACGCGCCGCGCGCACTCGAATAGTTGACGTCCGACCAGTTGTTGGAGATCTGCTGCGTCGATAGCCCGGTGCCGGCGGCGACGTTGCGGAGTACCGCGGCTTCGAACTGCCCGAAGTTTGCCGACGGCCGCTTGGCGTCAAGGATGTTGATCTTTTCACCCGGAAACATGATCGGAACACGGGCGTTTCCGACCGAGAATTTCTGCTCGGCGTGGAAATCGCGCCGGGCGTTCTGATAGCCGACGCGCCCGGGGAGCCACTTCATGACCGCGATCGTGTCGCCGTCCACCAACTTGTGCCGAAGCGCGACGTGCGCCATCTGGCCGAAATTGAGGTTCCGGCCAGCATCGCACCATTTGCCGACGTCGGCTGCCCAGGATCGCCAGTTGGCGTCGACCGCGCGAGCGTAGTCCTTGGCCCACTCGTGATCAAATCCCTTGATGCCGGTGTACATCTGCAGCCAGCGATAGTCCGGCTTCGGGATCGGCCGCAGCATCGGGCCGATCGCGTTGTCCAGCACCCGCGTAATCGCGCCGGACGCCCAGCCATCGTTGCGCACAATGTCGCGCACCCGCGACACGATGCGATCGCGGTACATGTTGAGCTCGGCGTCCGGGCTCCACAGGTACCCGAACCGGTTGCGACCGTACCGTTTGGCAGCATGGCGGCGAGGAAGCGTCGCTCGCGCCTTGTCAGGGACGCCATGGCTATCCGTGCTCGTAGTCTCGATCGTCGGTCGACCCGTCGGTATCGCCGCCTTCGTCGACATCAGGATCAAAATCGAGCTCCGGCGCGGGCAGCGCAGCCGCCCGGCGCGGCGCATAATCTCGCGGCGCCCGCGCGCGTACGGTCTCCTCGGTGCTGGGCTGGTAGGAGAACAGCGATCCGCCGCTGTAATAGAACGTCTGCCAGATGTCGGAGCCGTCGGCTGCAATGCGGAGCGCATCGATCCGCATCATCTTGCTGCCGAACCGCTCCTCCTCGCGTGCGCGGCCGGCGTGGCTGCGATGACCGAAGATCTCGCACATGCACCACTCGAAGCCGGCCAGATCGGCGGCATCAGGCGCCGCGGCTGCTGAAGCTTCGGTCTCTGTCGTTGCGTCCATTTCTCCCTCCGTTGCTGCTGTCACTCCGGAAACTCCGTCTCTGGCATCCCATGGTCGACGGGATCATCAAACATGTATCGCTGCGGCTGCGTCGCCGGCATTCCGATGATTGGCTTGCCCGTCCACCAGAACCACGGCTCCTGAAATCCGATGACGCCGAGCTTCTTCAGCCGTCCGGTCGAGCGGCTCCATCGCGACTTCAGCGTGTTTTCGGAGACGGGTTGCGATCCGTCTTCTGGGATCGCGCTCTGGCGGTAGATCTTGCTGACCAGCGCGCGGTGCACGACGTGCGTGCTGCGCGACAGGCCGAGCTCCGGCGGCGCTTCCTGGCCGCTCTCGTGCAGCGCCTTCCAGAAGGCCTTGAAGAACTGGTCCTCGATGTCGGTGAGCTTGAAGCCGCCCTTGGTGTCGCCGGAGCGCTTCTCCTCGCCTTTTTCCGGCTCGACCGACCAGTTCGGCTCCGTCACCACGCAGGATGTGCGCACCTTGCCGAACTTGTTCTTGATGCCCGTCTCGACGCCGTGCAGCACGAAGTCGGCGACCGTTCCGGTCTCGCCCTCCCGCTGCTTCTGGATCTCCATGGTCCGGACATCGCGGCTGTCATTGTCCTTGATCTGGATATTCTGGCGGTTTTCGACCCGCGTCTTCTTGTGGACCGCGATCACCGTCTCGACGTTGTTGGTCAGCTGCTCATTGCCGCGGTGCTTGCCGAGCGCATTGGTGTGGCCGATCACGATCAGCGAGCACTCGAGCGCGCGGATGATCGCCTTGTAGCGGTCGCGGATCTTGGACACGACCTCGCTGTCGATCTCGGACGCCCCCGGGGTGGCGGCGTTGTGGGTATCGATGATGACGGCGCCCGGCCGCTGGCCGCCGAAGGCGATGCGACAAAGGCCGTCGATTTCCTTGATCAGTTCGTCGACGTTGAGTTCCTTGGACCAGAGGTCGACCGGATGCGTCAGAGCGGCGAAGGGAACGCTGGCCTGCACGTCGAAATAGCGCGAATAGGCCAGCATGCGGCCGCGTGCGCCGCGGCCGCCCTCATAGGCGCACCACACGACCGGCTGCGGCTTCAGGATCCGCCGCCCGAAGAACGGCACGCCGCGGGCGACGCACATGGCGAGGTGATAGGTGATGAAGGATTTCCCGGCCTGTGATGGGCCCATGATGATGGTGAGCTCTTGCTCCGGGATCAGGTCCTCGACGAGATAGTCGTACTGATCCGGCGAGACCGCATCCCGGTCCTCGAACAGCAGCAAGCCCATCTTCGACTGCCAGGCGTCGAGCCCGACCAAGTTGGTCTGCCCTTCCTGCGTGAACCTCCGCTCGGCGGTCTCGAAGATCGATTGCGCGTAGGCGCTGGCGTCGTCATCACCCAGCTCGTCGCCGAGGCCGACGAGATAGCCGACGAACTGCTTGGCCGGCCTGCCGGCGATCACCATCGTCTCGCCGCCGAGCCACTCGATGATCTGTTTTGGCTCGGGCGCGAAGCCGTCGAGGCTGACCATCCCGTCGAACACGCGGCCGAGCGCCCGATCGAAGAACTCGCGCGAGGACACCAGGTCGCGCATCTCCGGCGCGATCTCCGGCCGCCGCAGCATCAGCGCAAGCAGGCGATGCTCGGCAAGCTGGTCAGACAGCTTCGCGCCCCGCTCGTCCTCGATGTCGCCGAGGACATATTCCTCGAGCACTTCAGGCATCATCGCGGGCAAGGTCCAGGAGATTGTCGAGGAAGGCCTCGCCCTGGTCGAACATCGCGGCGAGCAACTGTCGCGCGACGTCGACTTTGGCCATGCCGTATTTTGTAGCCAGCGCGTGCAGCGTCGGGACGTTGGCCTCGGGGATTTCGACAGTGATCGGTTGTGGCCGCTGCGGCCGCCGGCCGCCCTTGGCGGTCAACTTGATGCCGAATTTCCGGCACGCCATGTTGATGCGCGGGCCCGACTTTGCATCGAGCCCGATATCGACGGCGATCTGCGAGGCGCTCATTCCCTGGTTCGCGAGATGCTTGACGTAAGCCTTGCGTTCGTCCGTCCACTTGATCGCAAAGTATTTGCCGATGCCGAAGTCAGGACGCTGCATCGCGGCGCCTCCTCAGCCATTCGATCGCCTTGTCTGGCTTTTCGCTGCATTGCTGCAGGAACTTCATCACCGCCAGCAGCAGCATGATCCGCTCGACCTGCTCCCATCCCGGCTCGTCGATTAGGCCGGCCAGCAGCCGGGCGCGCTCCGAGCCCTCGATCCGGTGGGCCTCGAGATCGACGCTCTTGATCATCTCAGCCAGGCCGACCTTGCGCTCCGCCATTTCCATGGCGTTGCGGATCGCTTCGTCTGCCTGTTTCTCGGCCGCAGTGGTCATGGCTTCGCGTCTTCCTTCCGCGGGGCCGCAGTCATCGCGAGACCGATGTAGACGCGCACTTGGCTGCTGAATGTCCGCCCGTTCAGCTCGGCCTCGTCGGCGATGCGCTCGAACAGCTTCGCGGAGAAACGGACAGCGATCGCCTTCGATTTGCCGTGCTCGGAGTAGCCGGCGGGGCGTTTTGGGGTCCTGGGCATCAGAATGCCCTCGCCTGCTCGCGGCCCATATCGACTTCAAAGCGCATCTGCTCGAAGCGGCGCTTTTGTGCTTCCGTGCCGTAGCACTGGACCATCCAGAACCACATCGCGACAGCATCGGCCTCGTCATCGTTGCCGACGGCAAAGCCGTAGTTGCGTGCGCGCAACGTCATGTCCGGCTTCTTGGCGTTGCCTTTCCCGGTCCAGAACTTCTTCACCTGCGACGGATTGATCATGCGCACGGGGATCCCAAACCCCTCGCGCAGGCACTCCTCCTCCAGGGTCGAGGCATACGAGCAGAGCTTGATCACGGTAGCCGGGGTCGTGACGCCGAAGATGCTCGGCTGCTCATAGCCGATCAGCGCAGGCTTCTCGACGATGATGATCTGCCGCAGCCAGGCGCGGACGTTGGCTTGGTGACGGCCGTAATTGTCGCCGGTCGACTCGAACTTGTGTGATCCGAATGTTGGCGTGGCATCCGGCTCTCCAACGGCATAGCCGGTGTTCGCCGCGAGATCGAAGGTGAGCAGCTTGCCATTGATGGACATGGCATATCCCCCGGCGCCGTAACATGACGCCCGCTGTCCGCGGCCTTACGCGTGCCGCAGCGTTGCAAAGACTGAAACGAACGGCCGCCTACAGCGGGATTTCGTCGATCCGCGCCGCGATCAGGTCGCCGAACGGCGTGCCCTTCAGCGAGGACGCGAGCTGCCGCATCTGGTCCCCTCCCCGCCGCGCGCGGATCTCTGCCCAGCTGTCGGTCGTATCGAGCCAAGTTGCGACATCGCTCATCAGCTCGGACCGCCACGACCACGCGCGCGATCGCCAGAGGCAGAATACGCCCAGCCAGTATGCCGCCGATGCTGCCGCTTCCCGGATCACTCGTTGAACTCCAGCTCGAGCTGCTCGATCTGACGACGCTGCGCTTCCTGTGCGGCACGCAACGCAGCCAGTTGTGACGAGCGCTTGAAGCGCTTCCACCAGGTCGGCCGAGACCCGGCCATCAGGTTTTCGAGGATGACGAGGCCGGCCTCCGTGCGCAGGAGCTTCGCCAGATCCGCGGCGGAGAGCGAGTATTTGTTCGCCAGCCAATACTGGATCATGCGATCGCTCGCCTGCGTGGCCTCACGCAGCTCGATCATTGTTTTCGTTGGCCAAAACGCCTGCACGGCGCGCATGACGACCGAATTCGTCTGCAAGCCAGCTTCGTTTCGACTGCAAGACCTTGCAGCCGCTGAATTTGAGGCTGACGCCACCGTCGAATAGGCTTTCGGCATGTCGGTACTCGCTACTCGGTTTGAAAAATCGGACGCAAAAACGCAGAAGCCGCGTTCACGACGCGGCTTTGGCAGCAGTGTGCGCGGCCATCAGACTTTTCGAGGAAACGCCAGGAATGCCGCGGCGGCACGCTCCGTCGATAATCGCCGGCCAGTACTTGATGCGGATCGATCCGCGGGCGCGCATTTTCTTGGCGGCTCCGTACGAGACCCGGGCGTCTGCCGCGAACTTAGCGAGCGACGGCCAAGTCGAGATCATTGTAGAAACGATCCTGGTACCTCTCATGACAACCTCAGCTCGGCTTTCGCACGCGGCCGCTCGACCTTCGCCGGCCATTCGGCGCC
Source organism: Bradyrhizobium sp. in8p8 (assembly GCF_000426845.1). Lineage (GTDB taxonomy): Bacteria > Pseudomonadota > Alphaproteobacteria > Rhizobiales > Xanthobacteraceae > Bradyrhizobium > Bradyrhizobium japonicum_C. Next base: position 319,637 of record NZ_AUGD01000009.1, read on the forward strand.
TTCCGGCCAATTCGTGGAGAACCACTGCATGGCGAATTCGTACTTTCCGGTCGAAAGATCGGCGCCGTCGCTGGCAATGCCGTTCAGTTTCTTGCCGTCATTGAAGACCAGCACTGAAACGCGGGCGAGCGAGAGGCTGCGGGCCTTTCGGTAGGCGTAGAGCCGCAGCCTACCCGGCGCCGAATTGTCGGCGTCCGGCAGCACGAAGTTTGGAATCCCGTCCGGCGCCGCCTCGAGCCACGTCGACAGCTTGATCCGGGGCGGCGGCCGCAGCTGGGTCCGAAAGGCCCGACTGAGCATCGAGGGGGACCCGAGACCCTCGATCACGACCGATCCTTCTTCACGACTGGATGCCAGGCGGCTGGTCTTCGCTCAGTCCTGCCAAGACGTCACGGATCGCCATGGCTTCCAGCATGGCAGCCTTTCGGGCGTGCAGATAGTCCTGGTACCACACCGCTGGGTTGTCCGTGTCAGCGCCGACGACGGCGCGATGGCGACGGGCAAGACCGAGTGGAAGTTCGAGATCCTCGACATCTCCAAGGTCGACCTCAACGCGCTGCGCGCGCACTTCCCGGTGAAGGAGATCGAAAAGGCCATCGGCAAGGCCGTCCGCGCCACCAAGCAACACACCAAGATCGATGGCGTCCGCGTGTTCGAGGACGTCGCCACGCAGTTCAGGCGGTGACGACCATGATTGATCGTCGATGCCATTCCTGTCGGTGGTGGGACAACTCGGTCTCATCGCGCGACGTCGAGGACAGCGGCGCTTGCCGAGCGAGGCCGCCCGTAGCCGATGACCGCTCCCACGCTGCGGTCTGGCCGTTCACGAGCGCCGACGATTGGTGCGCTCATTTCCTTCTTCCTCCCGACCAAATCAAGGACCATTCCGATGGCGCCGACCAAGACCGCTGAACGCACCACCCGCCAGGCCTCGCCGCAACAGACGCCAACCGGCAATCTCCCAGCCCAGCAGCAGCCGAAGGCGCCGCCGCCGATCGTGCAGTTCCGCGACTACGTCAACCAGCGCATGGCGACGCTCGAGGAAGCGCTGCCGCCGCACATCCGGCCGGACTATTTTGTCTCGGCCATCATGATCGCGCTGCAGAAAAAGCCGTCCCTGCTCAAGTGCACCTTTCCCTCGATCTGGAATGCCTGCGTCGAGGCGGCCAAGGACGGGTTGCTTCCCGACAACAAGGAGGGCGCGATCGTCCCGTATGGCGAGAACGCCGAAGGCAAACGCGTCGCCGAGCTCGCGACATGGATGCCCATGATCGAGGGCTACCGGAAGAAGATCTTCGAGACCGGCAAGGTTAAGGCGTGGGAAGTCCAGGTCGTCCGGGAGAAGGACGACTTCGAGTACGAGCTCGGCGACAACGCCTTCATCCGTCACAAGCCCTATGTTGGGACGCAGAACCCGGGCGGCATCGTCGGCGCCTATTCGATCGCCAAGCTGATGACCGGCGAGACCGTCCGCGAGGTCATGGGCGCCTTCGACATCATGCAGATCGCGTCCAAGTCCAAGGCCAGCAACGGGCCATGGAAGGATCAGGCCTTCGTTCCCGAGATGGCGCGCAAGGTCGTCGCGCGCCGGCATTACAAGCAGCTGCCGCACTCCCGCGAGCTCTCCGAGATGATCGCTCGCGACGATCAGCGCTTCGGCGTCGACTTCCAGGAGGGCGATGAGCAGATCGCCAAGCCGCAGGCGGCCCGCCGGCTGTCGTCGCGCCAGGCGTTCGACGCCTATGCCGGTGCAACGGTCGACAACGAAACCGGCGAGGTCCTCGACGACGGTCCGGAGGAGACCGGCGAGCAAGGCCAGTCACAAGAGACCGTTCAGGCGGCGACCGCGCCGCGCAAGGATGCAACCTCCACCGCCGCCGGTGGAGCGAGCAGGGGAGCCGAGGCATCACCTCCGCAAAGGCAAGCCTCGGCTCCCACCACGACCACGGCGCGCAAGGACGGAGGCGGCGAGCAAGCCGCTGGTCCCGCCGCGCGTCAGGAGACTGCCGCCGCTCCCGCGAACGGGACGGAAGTGGCGCGCACGGAGGCCGGCCCGGGAGCGACCACCCCGGCGCCGGCCTCCCCCTCACCCGAGGAGACGGCGGCCGAGGCCGACGCTGATATCGACGAGATGCCGGACGAGCCCGCGGCCGACCCGCAGGACGCCGCCGATCGCCCGTGGCCGCCCGGCGCCGAGCCGACGACCATTGACGAATACGAGCGCTACTTGCGCACGAAACTGGCGGCCATGACCAAGGCGAACGAGGTCGCGCCCTGGTTCAACAGCGACGCCGAGAAGGCGCTGCGCGCCGCCTGCCAGACGGCTCCGCGCTTTCAGGAATTCCAGCAGCTCGCGATTACGCGGCGGAAGGAACTGCCGTGATGCTGATCCGGGTCCTCGACTTCGAGACGACGGGCATGCCGCCGGATGCCGCCGTGTGTGAGGTCGGCTGGTGCGACCTCCGCACCTATGCCGGAACGACGGCGTGCGAGATCGGCAAGCCCGTCGGCATGCTGGTCGACCCTAACCGGGCGATGCCGCCCGAGGCGCGCGCCATTCACCACATCAGCGACGCCGATGTGTTCGGCGCCCCCCCATTGCGCACGGCTTCGTGGCACTTACGAAGGGGCCGCCTGACGTGTTTGCCGCTCACAACGCCGCTTTCGAGCGCGAATTCTTTGCAGGCGGGCCATCGGCGCGGTGGATCTGCACGCTGAAGGTCGGACGTAGGCTCTGGCCGGATAGTCCAAGCCACAGCAATCAGTGTCTGCGCTACTTTCTCGACATCGAGCTCGACGATGAGCTCGCCATGCCACCGCATCGCGCAGCGCCCGACGCCTACGTGACGGCCTTCATTCTCGCCGCAGCGATCCGAACCGGAGTCTCGATCGACGACATGGTCACATGGAGCAATCAGCCATCGCTACTCCCCGGCGCGATCAATTTCGGCAAGCACCGCGGCACGCCCTGGTCCGACTGCGATCCTGATTATCTCCGTTGGATCATGAAGCAGCCGGACATGGATGAGGACAAGAAGTTCACCGCAAAATACTGGCTGGAGAAGCGGTGATGGCCGGCTCGGTCAACAAGGTCATCCTCGTTGGAAATCTCGGGAAGGACCCCGACATCAGGACCTTTGAGCGCGGCGGCTCGGTCGCGAACTTGAGCATCGCGACGTCGGAAAGCTGGCGTGACAAGAACAGCGGCGAGCGCCGCGAGAAGACTGAATGGCACAACATTGTTGTGAAACAGGAAGGTCTGGTCGGCGTCGTCGAGCAATACTGCCGCAAGGGCCAGAAGGTCTACATCGAAGGCCAGCTGCAAACGCGTAAGTGGACCGATCGCTCCGGTGTCGAGAAGTACACGACCGAGGTCGTGTTGCAGGGCTTCAACTGCAAGCTCGTGATGCTCGACCGCGGCGGCGATCGCGGTGAGGACGATGACCGCGGCCCCGCCAGCCCCGGAACGCGGTCATCGTCCGGCCACCAGCAGCAATATCAGCGGAATGATGATCTCAATGACGAAATCCCATTCTGATCGTCGGCGCCGAGCTTTCGGAAACTGGCGCAAGCGCTATCCCAGCCGCCGCGCAGCTCTGGCAGCGCTGCGAAAGATCCTTTCGAAGCGGAGCGCGTCGTGAGCGACCGATACATGACATTGCTCGGCACCGAACAGGTTCAGTCCGCAGCCAACACCATGAGCCATGCAGCAGGCGAGATGAAGCGCGCCGCAGATCAGATTGATGACGCGCTCCGACGCCATAGCCAATTTCTGGAAGACTGGATCACCCGTTTCGAAGCGAACGCGTCGAGACTGCTGGAGACTGGCCAATGAACTTTATCGTTTGGCGCCGCGGCCTGCGCGGGCCCGTCGCTTCCCTCGACCTGCTCGACCCGCGGTCGATGATGGATTGGCCGCTGATAGAGCAATCGACGATCGCGATCATCCCTCTTCCTGAAGCCGAGCGCGGGCTCACGCTCGACCAGGCGATCGCGCGGCATCCTTGCCCGGAGATCGTGGAATGAGACACCCCATCCCGCGCGAGGCCCTCGACGATCGGCTCGGCTTCATCGGCACGAGTGGGTCCGGCAAGACCTATAACGCCGGCACCGCCGTTGAGATATTGCTGGCCAACCACAAGGCGCGCGTCGTCATCATTGACCCGCTTGGCGTCTGGTGGGGTTTGCGCCTAACAGCCGACGGCAAGAAGCCGTCCGGCTTCGACGTCGTGATCTTCGGCGGCGACCACGCGGATCTGCCGCTCAATGAGCAGGCTGGCGCACTGATCGGCGAGACGGCTGCAGGCATGGCCGAGAGCTGCATCATCGACCTCTCGAAGCTGCCCAGCCGCGCCGCCGAACGCCGCTTCATGGTGGCGTTCCTCGAGACGATTTATCGCAAGGCCGGCGGCGAGCCGTTCCACCTCGTGGTGGATGAGGCAGATCTGTTCGCGCCTCAGAAGCCGCACGCCGGCGATGAAGTGCTGCTTGGCCACATGGAGAACATCGTCCGCCGCGGCCGCGTGCGCGGCTTCATCCCATGGCTGATCTCGCAGCGGCCGGCGGTGTTGAACAAGAATGTCCTCAGCCAGGTCGACGGGCTGCTCGCCTTCAAGCTGACGTCGGTGCAGGACCGCGACGCACTCGACGCCTGGATCGAGGGCCAGGCCGACAAGGAACAGGGCAAGGAGATCAAGGCCTCGCTCCCGACCTTCAAGGTGGGCGAAGGCATCGTCTGGCTGCCCGGCCTCGGCATTCTCGATCGACGCTCGTTCCCGCAAAAGGTCACTTTCGACAGCTCGCGCAAGCCCAAGCGCGGCGAGAAGCTGGGGCGCCGCACCCTCCCCGCGCTGGATGTCGACAAGCTGAAAGATCGGCTCGCTGCGGTGGTCCAGGAGGCCAAGGCCAACGATCCGAAGGCGCTACGCGAGCGGATCGGCGTGCTGGAGCGGGACAATCGAAAACTGGAGCAGGAGCGCGATGCCGCGCGAACGGTGCGCCCACCGGCGGCCGAGCTGGTCGAGGCCGAGAGGATCGGCTTCGAGAAAGGCAAAGCGGCCGTCATCACCGAGGCCAAGCGCGTCGGGCAAGAGACGATCGTCTCGGCGCTGGAGGATCTGAAGAAGCTGGCCTCGCCGCTGGTCGAAGCCATCAATGCCGGCATCAAGACGGCGAAGATAGCCTTCCCAGACGTGAGCGACCGCGTGAAATTCCAATCGGGCCCGCAGACGGTGAAGCAAACCACCGTGGACGCCCCGAAGCGTGGGCCGGTTGCTTCGCCGGTATCGCGCGCGCCGTCATCTGCGCCTGCAGGTGGTGACGGCAGCATTTCCGGCCCCGAGCAGAAGATCATCGACGCCATCCGCTGGTGGAACGTGATGCGGATCGCCGCGCCGAGCCACGCGCAGACCGCGTTCATCGCCGGCTACTCGCACAAGTCCGGGAGCTGGGCGACATATCTCAGCCGGTTGCGATCGAAGGGCCTGATCGAGGGGCGCGGCGACTTGGTGCTGACCGGAGACGGCGCGGCGGTCGCGCGCGAGCCAGAGGCGACGCCGTCGATCGAGGCGCTCCACCAGGCGGTGCTCGGAAAAATCGACGGGCCGATGCAGCGGATCCTCGCCCCTCTGCTGGAGGCCTATCCGAACGGCCTCTCTCACGCCGAGGCAGCGGAGAAAGCCGGTTACAGCCACAGCTCCGGAAGTTGGGCCACATACCTGAGCCGGCTGCGTTCTCTCGACCTCATCACCGGCCGCGGCGAATTGCAGGCCCAAACATGGCTGTTCGCATCATGAGCCTGCGCATCGTGAAGACATTCGATCAAGCCGATTGGGAACTGCTCTCGCTCGCCAACGAGAAGGGCAAGTTCGGCATCGGTCTCGCGACCAAGCTTGAAGAAGACCAGCAGCTCGCGTTCGAGCGCGGGATCGACGCACAGTGGTTCACGTTCGTCGATCTGTCGACGGTCGCGTCGATGCCTGGCGCTGGTCTGATCCAGCTCTACCGGCTGACTGAAGCCGGCGCCGCGCGTCGCGCCGAGCTTGCCGCAAATCACGGGGTGGTGCGATGACCTTTACCCCGCCCCCGCACGCAAGTCATCACTGTCGCCATTACAGATACGAGCGCGGCATGAACTGGAGCGGTCCCAAGTGCGCAGCCGGCATCCGCCTCGCCGGTGGCGACACCGATCCTTCGATGCCGGCGACGGACGAAGAACTGGCCAGCACGGCCAACTGCATGCCCGACGCGGACAAGGCCGCATGCCCTTGGCGCGAGGAATGGACGGACGATGAGCGCGCGGCGTGGGCGCAATGGCGCGCCGAGAGCCAAGCCCGCGCGATCCTGATCATCGAGAAGATCCCAGGCAACTCGACGGACCGAAAGAATAAGCCGAGCTGGGGCCAGACCGGCGATTTCCCCTGCCCGGCCTGCGAGGTCGGTACCGTGCGCTGGGCCCGCGCGCGTGTGAACGGACACCTGCATGCGGCGTGCACCACGCCCGGCTGTTTTGGGATCATGCAATGACGCACCGCTGCCCCGTCGACAGCTGCACGGCCAATGTCCCTCGCGGCGTCTACATGTGCGCGCGGCACTGGCGCATGGTGCCGAGCCCGCTCAAGGCTGCGGTCTACGACTCCTTTCAAGCCACCGGCGATATCAGCGACAACCACCGCGAGGCGGTCCGCGTCGTCAACGCCGCCGAGGCCGGGCGGGCAATGCCCGGACTTACCCCGGGCATGAAGACCCTCACCCTGTGGCAGCCTTGGGCGTCGCTGATCATGATCGGCGCCAAGCCATACGAATTTCGGAAGTGGAATTTCACAGACAAACCGCATCTGGCAAAGCTGGTCGGCCAGCGCATCGTGGTTCACGCCGGTGCGCGCCCGCCGAAGAAGCTCGAGCTCGAAGACATCATCGCGCGGATCGACGAGGGGGAGAGCGCGCTGGTCGCGGATATCGCCAAGCCCTTCATTGAGCGAGTGCTCGACGGCGAGATCAAACTTCCTTTGGCGCAGGCGCTCGGCACCGCCAGGCTCGGCCACCCGCAGAAATCCTTCGACCTCTTCAAGCACATCGTCGCCGACAGCGATCGCCTCGACCATCAGATGTACGCCTGGCCTGTCTCGGAGGTGCAGCCCTTCCCGTCACCGGTGCCCTCGCAGGGCGCGCAAGGGTTCTGGAACTGGAACTGATGGGCAAGCTCGCCGACTATCGCCAGTTTCTACGTGCCAAGGTGCGGCTCGCCTCGCGCCACGGGTTCGACGTGGACGCCTCGGAGATCAACCCGGCGCTGAAGGACTTCGTTCAGGCGATCGTGCGCTGGGCCGCGAGCGGCGGCCGGCGCGGCATCTTCTCGTCCTTCGGACTGCACAAGACTTCGGCGCAGATCGAGCTCGCCCGCCTGGCCTTGAAGCGCGGCGCCCGCCCGCTCATCGTCGTGCCGCTCGGCGTCCGCCACGAATTCACCGAGGAGGCCGCCGTTCGGTTCACCGGCGAGTTTGCCGTCAACCTCGTCTTCGTCCGCTCGACCAGCGAGCTCGATCTCGCCCGCACCGATGTCATCTACCTGACGAACTATGAGAGCGTCCGGGAGAGCAAGCTCGACCTGAACCTGTTCGGTTTCGCCTCGCTCGACGAGGCGGCGGTGCTGCGCGGCTTCGGCGGCACCAAGACGTTTCGCGAGTTCATGCGGCTGTTCGAGAACGTGAAGTGGCGGTTCGTCGCCACCGCGACGCCGGACCCGAACGAATTCATCGAGCTGCTGGCCTATGCCGCCTTCCTTGGCGTCATGGACGTCGGCGAGGCCAAGACGCGGTTCTTCAAGCGCAACTCGGAGAAGGCCGACAAACTCGTGATCCACCCGCACAAGGAGCGGGAATTCTGGCTGTGGGTGGCGTCCTGGGCATTGTTCGTGCGCAGGCCCTCCGACCTCGGCTTCTCCGACGAGGGCTACACTCTGCCCGCGGTCGACGTGCGCTGGCACGAGGTCGCGAGCGACCATGCCACGGCCGGGCACGAACGCGACGGGCAGGGCCGCATGTTCCGGAACGCCGCCGCCGGCGTCCAGGACGCCGCGCGAGAGAAGCGCGAGAGCCTGCCGGCGCGGATCGCCAAGATGCAGGCGCTGCGCGCGGAGGCCCCGGAGGCGCACCGGATCCTCTGGCATGACCTCGAAGCCGAGCGGCATGCCATCCAGGCGGCGGTACCGGACGCGCGCGCCATCTTCGGCTCGCAGGATCTCGAGACGAACGAGAAGCACGCCGTCGACTTCAAGCACGGCCGCTTCCGCGAGCTCGCAACGAAGCCGGAGATGTCCGGCGCCGGCTGTAATTTCCAGATGCATTGCAGCTGGGCCATCTTCCTCGGCATCGGCTTCAAGTTCCACGACTTCATCCAGGCCGTGCACCGCCTCGCCCGCTTCGGCCAGACGCAACGCGTCCGCCTTGACCTGATCTACACCGAGGCCGAGCGCGAGATCAGGCGCACGCTGGAACGCCGCTGGCAGCAGCACGATCGCCAGGCCGAGATCATGAGCGGCATCATCCGGCAGTTCGGGCTGACGCAAGCCTCTCTCGCCAGCGCGCTCGACCGGTCGATCGGCGTCGAGCGGACCGAGGCCGAGGGCGTCAGCTATCGGCTGGTCAATAACGACTGCGTCGAGGAAGTCTCCTCGATGCCGGCGGACAGCGTCGACCTGATCGTCACCTCGATCCCGTTCAGCACGCAATACGAATACACGCCGAGCTACAACGACTTCGGCCACACCGACGACAACGACCACTTCTGGCGGCAGATGGACTTCCTGACGCCGCAGCTGCTCAGAGTCCTCGAGCCCGGCCGCGTCGCCGCCATTCACGTCAAGGACCGGATCGTTCCGGGCGGCATCAACGGCCTCGGCTTCCAGACCGTGCAGCCGTTCTCCGACGAATGCGTGACGCACTTCCGCAAGCACGGTTTTGCCTTCCTCGCCCGCAAAACCATCGTCACCGACGTCGTTCGGGAGAACAACCAGACTTACCGGCTCGGCTGGACCGAGCAATGCAAGGACGGCTCCCGCATGGGCGCCGGCATGCCGGAATACGTGCTGCTGTTCCGGAAGCCGCCGACGGATCGATCGAACGGCTATGCCGACGTTCCGGTGGTCAAGGAGAAGCCGCTCTGCGATGACCACGGCGAGCCGGCGCCGTTCGACGCGCGCACCAACTGGAAGAAGCCGGTGCCCGGCACCGGGTATTCCCGGGCCCGCTGGCAGCTGGATGCGCACGGCTTCACCAAGTCGTCCGGAGACCGGCTCCTGTCGTCGGAGGAGTTGGCCACCCTGCCCCACGACCAGATCTACAAGCTTTGGCGCGATCGCTCCGCCGGTCGCGTCTACGACTTCGCCAGCCACCTCGCTGTCACCGAGGACATGGACCACGCCCAGAGGCTCCCGAGCACTTTCATGCTCATGCCGCCGCACTCGGCGCACCCCGACGTCTGGACCGACGTTGCACGCATGCGGACCCTAAACGGGGCACAATCGGCTACTGGTCGCGAGATGCACCTCTGCCCGCTGCAGTTTGACATTGTCGACCGTTTAGTAATTCAGCTCTCGATGGAGGGCGAAACGGTGCTCGACCCGTTCGCCGGCATCGGCACCGTGCCCTACTGCGCGGTCAAGCTCGGCCGGTTCGGCTTGGGCGTCGAACTCAACACCGCCTATTGGCGCGATAGCGTCCGCTACGCCCAGGACGCCGAGGCGAATGCCTCGGTGCCAACGCTGTTCGATTTGCTGGACGAGGCCGCGGAATGAGCCGGCGCCGCAAGATCCTCGTCGCGGACCTCCTCTGCGGCGCCGGCGGCTCCTCCACCGGCTGCGCGCGTGCGCTGGCCGAGTTGGGCCTCGAGATGGAGCTCGTCTGTGTCAATCACTGGGGCGTGGCGATCGAGACGCATCGGAAGAACCACCCGGAGGCCCGGCACTATGTGCAGGACATCTCGACGGTCCGCCCTCACATGATTGTTCCGGAGGGCTATCTCGACCTCCTGATGGCATCCCCGACCTGCACGCACCATTCCGTCGCGCGCGGCGGCAAGCCGACGTCGGACCAGCAGCGGTCCGATCCCTGGCACATCATCACCTGGCTCACCGAGCTGCGCGTCAAGCGCATCATCATCGAGAACGTCTGGGAATTCATCGGCTGGGGCCCGGTCGACCATCGCACCGGAAAACCGATCCGCTCGCGCAAGGGCGAGTATTTCCATGCCTGGATCGAGACCATCCGCAGGCTCGGCTTCGAGCCGGAATGGCGGAAGCTGAACGCCGCCGATTTCGGCGACGCCACGACCCGCCAGCGCTTCATCCTCATGGCGCGGAGCGATCGCAAGCGCGTGCTCTGGCCGATGCCGACGCACACGCGAACGATCGACGGTAAGCTCGCGCTGTTCCCCGGTGTGAAGCCTTGGCGCCCGGCGCGCGAGATCATCGATTGGTCGATCAAGGGCCGCTCGATTTTCGACCGGAAGAAGCCGCTGGCGCCCAAAACGCTCGCCCGCATCTATGCCGGCGCGGTAAGGTTCAAATGGCCAAAGCCGTTCCTGGTCAAGTTGCGCAACCACGGTGCAGCGCAGAGCCTCGACCTGCCGGTACCGACGATCACCGCGGGAGGGACGCATATCGGCTTAGCCGAGCCGATCCTGGTCAAGCAACACTTCCGCCGCGACGCCCAGAGCGTGGACGAGCCGGCGCCAACCGTGACCTCTGTGGCGCGCATCGGACTGGTCGAGCCCTTCATCCTCAATCGCGCCAGCGACGGCCACGGCGAGACGCGGGCGCACTCGATCGACGAACCGGCGCCGACGGCAACGACGTCAGGCGCGGGTTATGTCGTGGAGCCATTCGTGCTGTCCCGGCACGGAGAAGGCGCGCCGCGGTCGATCGAGGAGCCGACACCGACGCAGGTTGCCAAGCACAGCCACGTGCTGATCTCGCCTTACTACGGCTCCGGAAGCGGCGAGACCTGCCAGTCCGCCGACGAGCCGCTGCCGACCATCACATCTATCGCGCGGTTCGGGATGGTGGTCCCCATCACCCACACCGATCGGTCGAACCGCGCTCGCGATCTGACAGAGCCGCTGCCGACATTGACGACGGCCAACCGAGGCGAGCTTGCGTTCATCGCGGCCCAGTTCGGCGAGCGCGCCGGCCAGGCGCCGCGCGTCCACGGCATCGACCAGCCGACGCCGACGATCGCCGCCACCGGTCACGTCAACCTGGTCGAGGCCACGCCGGAATTTGACATCCTGTTCCGGATGCTGGAGCCGCACGAGCTCGCGGCCGCGATGGGCTTCAACGACGCCGAGCAGCAATACGAGTTTGCCGGTACCAAGACCGAGAAGATCAAGCAGATCGGCAACGCCGTCAGCGTATCGAAGATGAAGGCTTGCGTTTCGGCTATCATGGCTGACGCCGCGCCAAAAACCGCCGCCGTCCCACCAGAGCTGAGGAGTGCCGCCGAGTGAGCAATGATCGTTTTATCCCGACCGACGGCCGCCCCCTCACTCCGTACGAGCGCGAGATCCTCACCATCCTCCAGGAGGAGTGCGCCGAGGTGATCGTTGCCGCCTCGAAGCTTCTGCGGTTCGGTGCCGGCAACACAAACCCAAGCACTGGCGAAAGCAACGTCCGCGAGCTCAGCCTCGAACTTGGTGACCTGCAAAAGATGCTCTCGATCGTTGGCGGGACCGATTTGGCCGATGCGAGCCAGATCGAGGCCGGCTACCTCCGGAAGGGTCGGAGGCTGTCTCGCTTTTTGCAGACGGAACCTGAGGGGACTGCTCATGGGTGATAACAGCTGCGATCGACGGATCGAGGGTCACGAACACAAAGCCTTCCCGCCTCTAGCCGCTTGACCATGGCCAACCGCTTCCAACCGCTCGATAAATTGCCTCTATTCGCCGAGGAGGAGGCAATTTCCATTGCCCTGTTGGGACCGGGGAAATATGCCCATTGGCGCCAGCTGGCCCCTTTACTTGAGGGCCGCGGCTTCCCCAAGATCGATGCTGAGATGGGCGGCCGGTACACTCCGGCGATCAAGCGCTTCTTCGATCACGAGTACCGCCTGGACACTGCCCAGCCAGTTGCGTCGCGTGACGGGCCGGAGGATTGGGGACCGTGGAAAAGGAAAAGCGCCCGCCGGGCTTAAGGTACAACGGCAAGCGCCCGGTGTGGCGCGCCAGTAAGGCCGCAATCGCCGAGGGTTACCCCCTCAAGTCTGTGCACCTGACATCGCTGGTCGGCAATCCGGTGCAGCTGCGGCACCGCTGCGAGCGCCTGCAGGCTGAGATGCTGTCTTGGCTGAAAGGGAAACGATCGAACGTCGACCCTCAGTTTGACGGCACCTTCCGCTCGCTGTTCGACCTCTACCAGGTCGATAAGGAAAGCCCCTATCACAAGCTGAAGCGATCCTCGCGCGTGCCGTACGATGTCTACCTGCGCATGATGCGCACGAACATCGGCGAGCGCCTGATCAACGCCTGTGACGGCCGCGACGTGAAGCGCTGGTTCGCAGCATGGTCCGAGCCGGCGGAGGGCAAGACAAAGCGCCAGGTGGCGAAGGCGCGTATGGCCATCTACGTCCTCAAGGCCGCGCTCTCGTTCGGCATTCTCTGCCGCAAGCCCGGATGCGTCGAATTCCGAGCGGTGCTCGACGCCATCCGGTTCGAGACGCTCCGGCCTCGCGACGTCGCGCTCCCGGCGGACGTCATTGTCCAGGCGCGCTCGGCCGCGCACGAACTCGGTCACCCGCGTGCGGCGCTTTGCTATGCCATCCAGTTCGAGGGCGCGGTCCGGCAATGGGACGTCACCGGCCAATGGTTTCCGATCTCGGATCCTCAACCGTCGGCCGTGCACGACCACGGAACGAAATGGATTGGGCCGACATGGGCGCATGTGGACGAAAACATTATCCTGCGATGGACGCCGACGAAGACCGAATTCACGACCGGCCTGCCGGTGGTGATCGATCTCGCTGCCTGCCCGATGGTGATGGAGGAGCTCGCGCTCATTCCCGAGGCCGAGCGCGTCGGGCCGCTCATCGTCAACCCGAAGACGGGCTTCCCCTACCGCAATGACAAATTCCACGACGTCTGGTGCGACGTGAAGGAGAAGGTCGGCTTGTCGTCGAAGGTTTGGAGCCGAGATCTGCGGAAGTCCGGCTCGACCGAGGCGCGCGCGGCCGGCGCGCCGATCGACGACGTCAAAAAGCTGATGGGCCACACCGCGGATTCTGACACCACGGCGAAAGTCTACGACCTCGCGGTGCTCGAGGCTCACCGCCGCATTGCGGCCGCGCGCGTGGCGAACCGGAAGAAGCAATGACACTGATCGTAGCCATCCCCACCGCGTTAGGGCTCATCATAGCCGCCGACAGCCGCGTGAGCACATGGTCTGGGTATTGCGATCTAGGCTTCAAAATCACCGAGATTGAAAGCCATCCAAGGACCGCGACATTTATGACGGGCACGACCACCGTTTCGGAAGGTATGAACCTTGATCCGTGCGAACATCTGAAACATTTGAAGTTTGATGCTGCCGATGTCCTGCGGGAAGCAGCCGAGAGGACCGACAGGTTCGATGAGATAATCGAGTTCGTCCTCGATGGCACACGAAGGTTCGTCGCCGCCAACCCGAACTCTTACGCGCCGAAGAAAGGGCTCTCTCTCTTTCAAGGCGTCGTCGCGTCGTTTGACGCTGCTACCCATCGATCCAGGCTACAGAGCTTCTCGGTCAACTACCTAAACGATGGAACAATCGCAGCAGAAGACATTGTGAGCGAAGAGTTCGGTCCGGAGGACCAAAGCAAAATTAGGCTCTATGGAGAAGCTAGCTATCTAATCCAAAGCGTTCTCCATGGTCCAGGATCTCGCTTTCTAACGGAGCGATATGGCCGATTTCAGAGCTCGGTAAAACGGATCGCAGAGGCGGATGTCAACGTGGCGGCTGACTTCGCGATCGATCTGATCCAAGCGGCCTCGAAAACATCGGACGCCGGTCTACGGCCGGCAACTGGCATTGGCGGGCCGGTCGATGTCCTGCTGCTCGGAGACGACGAGAGGCCAAAGAGATTACAGTGGAAGTGAGGTGCGCAGCCCCGGCGCACAGGGCGCACACCCCCCTTGATCTGCCGTCGCTTTTTGGGCGTCCCGTCTAAGGACTTCTTAAGTATGAGCCCTCAATTCGGCTTTTGCGTCGGCCTGCCATCGATCTTGGGCAGCTCGCCGGCCGAGGCCGACTGTTCGCCACCACCATTGGCACGGCGGGCCATCTCGACGGTCAGCCGCTCGGCGGCTTCCGATGACATCAGGCCCAGGATGTCCGACATCTTGCGTGGCGCGATCGCCGAGGCGATCTCGATCAGCACGCCCATCTCGAGCCGGTCGAACACCCGGGCGGCGTCCTTGGGCTTCATGCCCTCATACATGGTCACGAGGCCCTTCATGCGCTGGGCTTCGGCGGCCTTCTGCTCGGCCTGGGTTGCGGAGATGCGGGTCTCTACCGCCTTCATCTCCTCGACCTTGTTCTCGATGCGCTTCTCGGCCGACTTGAGCAGGCTCTCGCGAATGTCGATCTCGCGCTGGCGCGCCTCGATTTCCTGCCGCCGCGCCTGCAACCGTTCCAGGACCGCACGTTCCGAGGCCGAGACCTGCGGCTGGCCCTCGTCGATCTTGACGACGGTGCCACCCTCCATCTTTGTCTCGGGCGCGGCCGGCTTGGGTGCTTCCTTCGGCGCGCCATGGGTCGAGCCGGTGATATCCGGGTCCTCGCGCCCGGTCGGAAAATTCAGGTTCTCCTCCGCCCAGGATTTCTTGCCCTGGCTCGGCTTGTACTCGAAGACGTAGCCGCCGTTGATCGCGAGACCCGCCACCTTCAGCGTGGCGAGTCCTGCGATGGCGACCAGGACGACCGGTATGACTCGGATGTTACGAAAGGACTTCATGCCCGGACTTTATGCGGCAAGGCCGTTGGATCGTCTGCGCTCGGAAAAGGCTTCGGCCGCCGCCGCGACCGCTTTTGCCGACGAGGGCTTGGCCGCAGGCGCAGCAACCGTTTCGGGGTTGGTCACCGGACGCGCGGCGCTCGCGATCTTCGACAAGCGGCGCACCACGTTGTCGGCTTCGCCGAGCTGCTTGTAGAGCTGGTCCGACATCTGCGTGGCGGCGGCGAGCTGGCTGCCCAGGTTCTCGTTGACGTCGCGCACGGCGAGCTTCAGCCCGCCGATCGCGCGTTCGGCGATCTCGGTCGCGGTGATCAGTTCGCCGATCACCGCCTTCAGCGAATGCTCGTCCGCCTTCAGCCGCGTCAGCCGCTTGTTGAGCATGACGCAGTAGACGATCGTCAGCATGAGCAGGATAGCCACCAGCGTCTCGATCGCCATTCCCAGGGAGTGGTTCATGGGGCCTCCATCATCTTGTTCTGCTCGTCCACCTTCTCGAACATCGCAAGTGTCGTGCTTGGCTTGCGCAAGGGTTTCGTCACGCGGATCGCGACTCGGTCGCCGACCCGTCCCATCCGCCCCTCCGTCAGCGTGACGTCGCCGCAACGCACGGTGACGTTGGCGTCGGCGCGCATGTCCAGCGGCAGCGTGTCGCCGACCTTGAGCCGCATCAGCTGCTTGAGGGGAATGTCGGCTTCATAGAGCACGGCATCGACGGCGATCTCGGCCTGCACGATCTCGGTGGCGAAATGGCCCTCCCAGACCGGGTCGCGGCCGAACTTTTCGCCCATGAACATCTGGAGCAGGACGCCCCGGATCGGCTCGATGGTCGCGTAAGGCAGCAGCAGCTCGATATTGCCGCCGCGGTCTTCCATGTCGATGCGTAGGCGGACCAGGATCGCGGCGTTGGCGGGACGGCTGATCGCGGCGAAACGCGGGTTGGTCTCGAGGCGGTCGATCGTGAACGTCACCGGAGACAGCGGCCGGAACGCCTGCTCGGCGTCGGACAGCACCACCTCGACCAGCCGCTTGACCAGCTCGGTCTCGATCGTGGTGTAGGGCCGGCCCTCGATCCGGAGCTGGCTGGTGCCGCGGCGGCCGCCCAGCAGCACGTCGATCATCGAATAGATCAGGTTGGAATCGACCGTCGCCATGCCGAAGTTTTCCCACTCCTCGGCCTTGAACACGGTGAGGACGGCGGGCAGCGGGATCGAGTTCATGTAATCGCCGAAACGCACCGAGGTGATGCGGTCGAGCGAGACTTCGACGTTGTCCGAGGTGAAGTTGCGCAACGATGTCGTCATCAGCCGCACCAGGCGGTCGAAGACGATTTCGAGCATCGGCAGACGCTCGTAGGAGACCATCGCCGAATCGATGATCGCGCGAATGCCCGAATGGTCGTCGAGCGTGACGTCGCCGACCGTGAAGCCGAGGAGATTGTCGATCTCCTCCTGCGACAGCACCCGCTCGCCGGAGTTCTTGCCGGTGCCGAGATCGCGGCTGCCGTCCTCGACCATGGCCGCCCATTGCAGGGCCATGGTTTCCGATAGCTCGTTCTCGGCGGCAGCCTTTGCGGCCTCTGCGGGATCCTCGGAATCGAGCGAGGCCTCCCACTGGGCGGCAATTGCATCCTGGTCGACTTGGTCGTTGCCCGCCATGATCCCTAGTCCGTCATGCTCACTGGACCACGACTTCCTTGAACAGCACCGCGCTGACCTGGATCGGGGCGACCGCCGCGTTGACGCGCTTGGTCAGTTCCTCCTTGAGGCGGAAGATGCCGGCGGAACCGTTGAGGTCGGAGGGACGCAGTTCGCGCACATAGGTCTGGAAGATGTCGGTGACGCGCGGCATCGTCGGCTTGATCGCCTCGATCTGCTTTTCTTCCTTGAGCTCCAGCACGATCTTCAGCCGCAGATATTGCACGCGCTCGCCTGGCGAGCCGGCGAGGTTGACCATCAAGTCGGGGACGTCGACGAAGGCCGGCGGCTTCGGAGGCGGCGCGGCCTCGGCATGGTGCTCGGCCTCGCCGTGACGGAAGAAGAAGAACCAGGTCGCCGCGCCGCCGCCGAGCACGGCGAGCAGGCCGACGGCCATGATGATCAGCTTGAGCTTGTTCTTCGGCGGAGCGGCTTCCGCGCCCTCGGCGGCTGCGCCGCCTTCTTCATTCTCTGCCATGGGTGCCGCGCTCGTTCATCTCTCAAAGGGGTCGAAAGAGCGAAGCCTCCTGGCAGACCGTGACGCGGTACGAATGCCCCCAGCGCGATGCGCTCCTCTGATGTGCAAACGCTACGGTAATAATGGTTAACGGAATCTTTCGATTGGGCCCGCGCTAGGAAAAATCTGCCGGGCAAACATGGCTAACAGAACCTTTCTGCCGCCTTCCCGCGCCCATCAAAAGTTGGCAAGACTTTGAAATTGTTTAATTTTTCTGTTTGGCACGACTTTCGCTGAGAAAGGACCGAGACCCGACGGTTTGGGAGAACCTGAAGGCCTCGTTCACGGGGTCCGCCAAGGCGCTTGGGAGAGCGAAATGGCAGATCCCACTCAGGGGAGATTTCCGATGCAGAACGCGCTTCTGATCGGCTTGTCACGGCAGATGACGTTGGAGCGGCAGATGGCCGTCATCGCCAACAACGTCGCCAATTCCAACACCAGCGGCTTCAAGGCCGACCATTCGCTGTTCGAGGAGCACCTCAACTCGAACGCGCGTGAGGACCGTTTCATCGGCCGCGACCGGCTGGTCTCCTATGTCCAGGACCGCGGCACCTTCCGCGATATCAGCCAGGGGCCGCTGGAGCCGAGCAACAATCCGCTCGACCTGGCAATCGACGGCAACGCCTATTTCGTCGTGCAGGCCAACGGCGCCGAGCGCTTCACCCGCGACGGCAAATTCTCGCTCAACAGCACCGGCCAGCTCGTCACCTCCGACGGCAATCTCGTGCTCGGCACCGCCGGCCCGATCACGTTCCAGCCGACCGATCACGACATCAACGTCGCGCCCGACGGCACCGTCACGGTGCTCGAGGGCACGGCACGAACCGACTCGATCCGCGGCAAGATCCGCATGGCCTCGTTCGACGATCCGGCCAAGCTGACCAAGCTTGGCGCCAATCTCTACGATGTGGGCTCCGCCGTTCCGCAGGCCGATGCCAAGTCCAACGTCCGCCAGGGCTACGTCGAGAAGTCGAACGTGAACGCGGTCGGCGAGATGGGCCGCATGGTCGAAGTCATGCGCAGCTACGCCGCCATCGCCAACCTGCTTCAGCAGCAGAGCGACCTCCACAAATCGGCGATCGACAAGCTCGCCGACGTTCCGGCCTGATTGAAGGAGAATTGACATGCAGGCGCTTCACACCGCAGCGACCGGAATGGCGGCACAGGAACTCAACGTTCAGGTGATCTCCAACAACATCGCGAACCTGCGCACCACCGGCTTCAAGAAGCAGACCGCGGCGTTCCAGGACCTGATCTACGAGCACGTCCGCCGCGTCGGCGCCCAGTCGTCCGACCAGGGCACCATCCTTCCGGTGGGCGTCGACATCGGCGGCGGCGTCAAGACCGTCGGCACGCCGCGCAGCATGACGCAGGGAACGCTGTCGCAGACCGGCAACGACCTCGATCTCGCGATCTCGGGCGATGGCTTCTTCAAGATCCTGATGCCGGACGGGACCTACCAGTACACCCGCGACGGCACGTTCCAGATGGACAACCAGGGCCGTGTCGTGACTGCGCAGGGCAACCCGGTGCAGCCGACCATCACCATTCCGAACAACGCCTCGGGCATCTCCGTGAGCGAGCAGGGCCAGGTCTCGGTGACGCTGCCCGGTTCATCGACATCGTCGATCATCGGCCAGATCGGCGTCACGCGCTTCATCAACAAGGCGGGCCTTCAGCCCGTCGGCAATAACCAGTTCATCGAGACCCCCTCCTCCGGCCCGCCGCAGGACGGCACCGCCAACTCGGAGGGTTACGGCAAGATCACGCAGGGCAGCCTGGAGCAGGCCAATATCGACGTGGTCTCGGAAATGAGCGACCTGATCGCCGCGCAGCGCGCCTATGAAATGAACGCCAAGGTGATCAGCGCCGCCGACCAGATGATGCAATCGACCACGGCGCTGTTCCGCTGAGGCAATGACGATGATCCGCGCCACCCTCGCCACGATCTCCGCCCTTCTCGCGCTGACATCGCCGGCGGCAGCGGCAGACGACTTCATCGCCGCGCCGACCTTGCGCGCAAGCGTCACCGTCACCTCGGACGTGGTGCGCATCGGCGATCTCATCGAGAACGCCGGATCGGCCGCGTCGATCCCGGTCTACCGCTCGCCCGATCTCGGCACCACCGGCACCCTCACGGCCGCCCAAGTGCTGTCCGTGCTGCGCGCCAAGCAGGTGATCGGCGTCATGACCGGCGACGTCAAGGAGGTCCAAGTCACCCGCCTCGCCCGCACGCTCGCCAGCAAGGACGTCGAGAACGCGGTCGCCGCAGCGCTCGAGCGCCGCTTCGGCCTCGGAGACGCCGCCAACATCACCGTCACGTTCGATCGCAGCGTCGCCGAGATGCGGCTCGACGCCTCCAACACCGGGGCACTCCTGCCGGCCGCAACCCGCTACGATGCCCGCAGCGGCCGTTTCGACATCGCCTTCGAGATTGCCAATGACAGCAATCCCGCTCCGACCAAGCTGCGTTTCACCGGCACCGCGATCGAGACGGTGGAGGTAGCCGTGCTGACCCGCGACGTCGACCGCGCCGAGCTTCTGAAATCCTCCGACCTTTCGCTGGAGCGCCGGCCGAAGGCCGAGGTCACCGGCGAACCCGCGTCCCGCGACCGCAGCGTCGGCATGGAATTGCGCCGAGCGATGCGGGCTGGCACGCCGATCCGCGCCGCAGACGTCGTCAGGCCCAACTTCGTGGTGCGCGACCAAGCCGTCACCATCATCTACCAGATGCCCGGCCTTTATCTCACCACGCGTGGCAAGGCGACAGAGAGCGGCGCCGAGGGCGACACCGTCAGCGTGCTCAATCTGCAGTCCAAGCGCACGCTGACCGGCGTCGTCACCGCCCGTGGCCAGGTCACGGTCCAGGGTGCCAGCCAGTCCGCGCCGATGGCCCCTGCGGTCGAGCAGAGCTCCTCGCTGAAGCGCGACGAGATGCCCGCCGCCGCAGCCCTCGCGCAGAGCGTTGTGCAGGCGCCGGCAAATCCGGCCCAGGTCGCCCAAGCCCAGATTCCGCAAGTTCGCCTCTCGCAAGCTCCAGCAAAGTCAGAGTAAGTCATGTCAACGTTCAGTTCGGCTTCCCGTCTTCGTCGCGGCGCGATCTCTGCCTTGCTGCTTGCAACTTGCGCCCTGGCGAGCGGCTGCTCCTCGATCGACCGCCTGTCGCAGATCGGCGAACAGCCGAAGCTGTCGGCGATCGACAACCCGACGACGCAGCCCGGCTACAAGCCGGTGCAGATGCCGATGCCGAAGCCGGAAGTCGCCTCCTACAATCCGAACTCGCTCTGGCGCAACGGCAGCCGCGCCTTCTTCAAGGACCAGCGCGCCCGCCAGGTCGGCGACCTCCTGACCGTGACCGTGAACATCACCGACAAGGCCAATCTGTCCAACGAGACCCAGCGCAGCCGCACCAGCAAGGAGGACTCCGGGGTCACGGACTTCATCGGCAGCCAGACGGTCACGCAACCGCTCAAGGTTCTCCCCGGACGTCTCCTTACAACCGACTCGACGTCCTCGGCTGACGGCAAGGGCTCAGTCAACCGCCAGGAAGCGCTGCAGACCAACGTCGCCGCCGTCGTGACCCAGGTGCTGCCGAACGGCAACCTAGTGGTCGAAGGCAAGCAGGAGATCCGCGTCAACTTCGAGATCCGCGAGCTCGTCGTCGCCGGCATCGTCCGCCCCGAGGACATCCAGAGCGACAACACCATCGATTCCAGCAAGATCGCCCAGGCGCGCATCGCCTATGGCGGCCGCGGCCAGATCATGGACGTGCAGCAGCCGCGCTACGGTCAGCAGGTCATGGACGTGCTGCTGCCCTTCTAAGTTCCTTCAAGAGCTCCCACATCGTGTTCGCGAACCTAGGCGCGAACGACGGTGTACTACGCGGCCCTCGCTAGCTCCCCTGGCGAGGGCCGCATGTATTTTACCAAGGCGATGTGAGGGGGCTGCTTAGAGCGAGTCGGGCGGGCGCATTGGCCGCGCCATGCCCCAAACCTGCTCAGTGCCGAGCGTAGCAAATCCGGGATCCCTTCGCGGAAGCCTGGAATGCTTCGCCGCAAGAGCTCCTCACAGTGCCGGCGTGCGTCGAAGAACCGTGCGCCCACTCACGTAAACTCGGCCTCGACGGTTCCGAGCCCCTCAAGTTCCATCCGCACCTTGTCGCCCGCTTTCAGCCACAGCGTCTTGACCAGGCTGCCGGTCAGCACGAGTTGACCCGCGTGCAGGCCCTTGCCTTCGGCGGCGAGATGGTTGGCAAGCCAGGCGAGTGCATTGTGGGGATGGCCGAGCACGTCGGCCCCGGTGCCGTGGCTCACCTCTTCGCCGTTGACGATGGCGCGTCCCTTGACCGCCTTCAGATCCGGCACGGACGAGCGCGGCACCGATGGGCCGAGCACGCAACCGGCGGCGAAGAAATCGTCGGCGATCAAGGTCGGCGCGCCCATCGTCTCCCATTTTACGTAGCGATCGTCGACGATCTCGATCGCGGGCTGATAGGCCTCGACCGCTTCGCCGACCCATTCGGCTGTGAACGGCGCCTCGCCGGCGGCAAGGTCGCGCTTGAGCCGCACTGCAATCTCGCATTCGACGCCGACCCGGACATAGCTGGACGCCGCGAGCTTGGCGCCGCTGTCATGCACGCCCTTCTGGAACACGCCGCCGCCGCAGGGGTGCGGGATGCCGATATACTCCTGCATGACCTGGCTGGTGCAGCCGATCTTGTAGCCAACGAGCGGGCCGACATGCGGCAGCAGGAGATCGTGCAGCGCGCGCTGGACCTGATAACCCTCGGCCTCGTCGGCAGGAGGGTGCTCCAGCGCCGCGAGCGGTGCATGATTGCGGCGCGCCAGCGCGATGGCCTTTGCGGCTTCGAGAATCCTGTCCATCGGCGCCGTCTCCCACGCTACGCAGCTCAAGGCAGCACTTCAGCATCCCTGCTCCACCCTGACAAGCGCGCCTCGGCGCGGGACGACGACCGCTGGCCCGCCCTTAAGGAAAAATTGAGCCGGTGGAGGCTTTATGGAGTCGCATGCCTCGCGGGCTCTCGCGAGACGCGCATGAGGCGTGATTGCAGCGATGCTTGATGCAGCTGGATCAGCATCTCAAGACCCGACTCGATCTCATTGATGCGACTCGGAAAATTTCCCGCACCTGAAGTGAAGGCTGTTTCTCATCCGAACTCACGTGAGCTCGGAGGAGTCGAGACTAGATCCTTGATTGCGATTCACTTTTTGCAATCGCTGCGCCCCGTTTGACGTACGCAGCTTCCGAGCGCCAGGCAAAACGCCCATCGCGGCGCCAAACGGCGCCTCGTCCAAAAAACAAAGAGCCGCATCGCTGCGGCTCGGGCTCTATTCGTCGCGATAAACTTTCTCGCGTTTCTCGTGGCGCTCCTGCGCTTCCACCGAGAGCGTCGCGATCGGGCGGGCCTCGAGCCGCTTCAACGAGATCGGCTCCCCGGTTTCCTCGCAATAGCCGTAGGTGTTGTCCTCGATGCGCTGGAGCGCGGCGTCGATCTTGGCGATCAACTTGCGCTGGCGGTCGCGGGCGCGGAGCTCGATGGCGCGATCGGTTTCGGACGATGCCCGATCGGCGAGATCGGGGTGGTTCACGTTCTCCTCCTGCAAAGCCTGCAGGGTGAGCTTGGACTCTTTGAGGATCTCATCCTTCCAGGCAAGGAGCTTCAGGCGGAAGTACTCCTTCTGCCGGTCGTTCATGAAAGGCTCTTTGTCGGTCGGTCGGTAGTTTTTCAACTTTTCCAAGGGAGGCCTATCTTTTTAAGCAACGACTCGCGAACGGAACGGGGTCCGTTGAGCCGGGCCTTATATAGTGGCCTCCCGTGACAGACAATATTTCCCTGATGGCGCGCCTCGCGCCTCCAAGCCCTTGCACAGGAAGGTTTATCCCTGAGAGGCTTGGAGGCGGCCGAGGGCTTCAATAACCGACCGTGAAGCGCTGCTTCGGATGGGCTGGCCGTTCGATCTCGTCGGCGAGGGCGATGGCGTAGTCGGCGAAGGTGATCCAGCTCTTGCCGTTCGCATCTGCGAGAAGCTGGTCGGTCCCTAGCCGGAACTTGCCCGTGCGTTCCCCCTCGACGAACAGCGCCGACGGCGAAATGAAGGTCCAGTTCAGGTCCTTTTCCTGGCGCAGCAGGTCGAGGAAGGTCGAGCCCGCCTCCGCTTCGGCCTTGTACTGAGCGGGAAAATTGGGGGTCGCAACCAGCTTCACGCCCGGGGCAACCTCGAGACTGCCGGCGCCGCCGACCACGAGGTAGCGACCGACCTTGGAGTCCTTCGCGGCACCGATCAGCTTCAGGGCGTCGCTGGCGAGGAAGTGGATGGAACTCACAGCGACGTCATGCCCGGCCCACAGCTTGGCAAGGCCGTCCTGGTCAAGCACATCTCCCTTGATCGGCGTGACGTTGGGCAGGGCCGCGATCTTCTCGGGGTTGCGGGCGATGGCTGTGACGGCGTGGCCGCGGCGGGACAGCTCCTTGGTGATCTCCGACCCGGCTCGCCCCGAGGCGCCCGCGATTGCGATATTCATGAAGTGCTCCATTGCAACAGTGGTAACCACCAGTAACTAGATATCGCAAAGGATGCTGGTGTTAAGAGAGCACTTTGTGCTTACCTGATTACGCGAGGGTAACCTGGACGCGGAACGCTCCCGGTGGTCCCGCAAGCGACCGTATGCATTCCGAGGATCGATGATGAAACCGGACGTCTACGCAGCGAATTGCCCCACCCGCCAGATCCTCGATCGCGTCGGAGACAAATGGGCGGTGCTGATCCTCTTGCTGCTGCGCGAGGAACCAATGCGCTTCAATCAGTTGCGCCGCACGATCGAAGGCATCTCGCAAAAGATGCTCAGCCAGGTTCTCAAGTCGCTCGAGCGCGACGGCCTGATCAAGCGCCATGCCATCGCGACGGTGCCGGTCACGGTGGAATATTCGATCACGCAGCTTGGATTGACGCTGGCAGCTGCGGTCGATCCGCTGCGCGATTGGGCCGAGCAGAACCTGAAAGATGTGCTCGCCGCCCAGCGCCGCTACGACGCGCAGCAGAAGGAGGAAGCTGCGTAAGACTGCGCGAAGTGACGGATGGCTGTTAAGCCTGCCCAGCCTTCGCCAGTTCGACCTCGACGCGCAGCTCGATCTCGGCGAGAACCGCATCGAGACCAGGATCGCCCGAGGACGATTTCAGGTTAGCCGCAGCATCCCGCAGGCGCATCACGGTCGATCCATCGAGATTGCCGGACAGCAGCCCAATCTTGAGATCGTCGAGCACGTCGAGCGCGGTCCTGCCGCGGGCCACCGAGCGCTTGCGGCGCTCGATCGGATCCTCATCGACGCCCTGCAATGCCAGCAATGCGTCGATGTTGGCGGTGGCCTTCGGCGCAGCGCTTCGCGTCTCCTGTGCCGACGAGGTGTCGGGCAGCGCGAAGGTGCCGGAGCCGATCCGCCTGGTCTGGCTGGCCGGCGTTCCAAGCGTGGTGCCGTTCGGTCCGTAGATGCGCATCGGAAGGAATCCGGGTGATCGATGCCTCACCTTCGCCCTCTTATGGTTAACGACGCGTAAACAGCCCGGCAGAATTTGCCGAGAGGCGGCAGTTTCGCTCCTCAGGGCGAACGACCGCTGACACCGGTCGAAACAGATTTATTCAACCTATTCAGCCACCTATCCCTGCCGCCACGGTTGGCACGGTGCTCGCAAGGAAAGCGTCGGACCAGCTCGTCATGGGAGTGTCGTGCAGGTCCTTCCGATTTGAGGAGCCCGCTCTTAGGGGCCTTGGGGAGCAGAGTATGCCAGGCGTTCGTTGGGTGAGGATTGTTGGGGTGGCCTGCGCCGCGCTGTCAGCGCTGACGCTCTCCGTCACGCCAGCGGCTGCGACCTCGCGTATCAAGGATCTCGCCAACATCGAGGGTGTGCGGCAAAACCAGCTCATCGGCTATGGCCTCGTCGTCGGTCTCAACGGCACCGGCGACACGCTCAACAACATCCCCTTCACCAAGCAATCGCTGCAAGCGATGCTCGAGCGCATGGGCGTCAACATCCGTGGCGCCACGATCCGAACCGGCAACGTCGCCGCTGTGATGGTCACAGGTAACCTGCCGGCCTTTGCCACGCAGGGCACGCGCATGGACGTCACCGTCTCCGCGCTCGGCGATGCCAAGAATCTCCAGGGCGGCACCCTGCTCGTCACCCCTCTCCTCGGCGCCGACGGCAACGTCTATGCAGTGGCGCAGGGCTCGCTCGCGATCTCCGGCTTCCAGGCCGAGGGCGAGGCGGCCAAGATCGTGCGCGGCGTGCCGACGGTTGGGCGGATCGCCAACGGCGCCATCATCGAGCGCGAGATCGAGTTCGCGCTCAATCGGCTGCCGAACGTGCGCCTTGCGCTGCGCAATGCCGACTTCACCACCGCCAAGCGCATTGCGGCTGCGGTCAATGATTATCTCGGCGTCAAGGCCGCCGAGCCGATCGACCCGTCGACGGTGCAGCTGTCGGTCCCGCCCGAGTTCAAGGGCAACGTCGTCGCCTTTCTCACCGAAATCGAGCAGCTCCAGGTCGAACCCGATCTCGCCGCCAAGATCATCATCGACGAGCGCAGCGGCATCATCGTGATGGGCCGCGACGTTCGCGTCGCCACCGTTGCGGTGGCCCAGGGCAACCTCACCGTCACCATCTCCGAGAGCCCGCAGGTCAGCCAACCCAACCCGCTGTCGCGCGGCCGCACCGTGGTCGCACCGCGCAGCAGTGTCACCGTCACCGAGGACGGCAAGAAGCTGGCGCTGGTCAAGGACGGCGTCTCGCTGCAGCAGCTCGTCGACGGCCTCAACGGCCTCGGTATCGGTCCCCGCGACATGATCAGCATCCTGCAGGCGATCAAGGCCGCCGGCGCCATCGAAGCCGACATCGAGGTGATGTGATGCAAGCCTCCGCCATCAATACCCCGCGCCTCCCCAACGCTTCGGCCTTCTCGGTGGAGAGCCGCAACGGGCGGCCTGATTTCGAACTCGCCGCCGCCCTCCAGAAGGTCTCGCCGCAGCAACAGGCAAAGGCGCAGAAGATCGCCACCGACTTCGAGGCGATGTTCCTCAACAGCATGTTCTCGCAGATGACCTCGGGCCTTAAGGGCGAAGGCCCGTTCGGCGACACACCCGGCACCGGCGTATGGCGCTCGATGCTGACCGAGCAATATTCCAAGAACTTCGCCCAGGCCGGCGGCGTCGGCGTCGCGACCGACGTCTACCGGACCCTCATCCTGCAGCAGGCGAAAACGATCCGCACGGCATAAGGTCAAACGAGATGAACCATTTCAACGCCTCACGCCAGCCGATGCAAGCGCAACGCCCGACTGCCGCGGCCGGCAGCACGGAAGCACGCAAGGTCGCCGAAAACCTGATGGATGCGATGAGCGCCCTGCTCGGACTGATCGAGCGCGAGACCGAGCTCGTTCGCGCCGGCAAGGTTCGCGAGGCGATGACGCTCGAGAGCAAGAAGCAGGAGCTGTCGCGAAACTACGTCGGAGCGGTCGGCCAGTTGAAAGCCAACCAGGCCCAGCTCGCGAAATCCGCGCCCGAGCTGCTGTCGACGCTGCACCGCCATCACGATGCGTTCCGAGCGATGCTCCAGGTCAATCTCACCGTGCTCGCAACGGCGCACGCGGTCTCCGAGAGCGTCGTGCGCGGCGTCAATGCCGAGATCCAGAAGCGCAACGTGCCGAACACCTATACGGCCGCCGGGCGCAGCGCCACTCCGGGCCCGCGTCACATCACCCCGCTTGCAGTCAGCCGCTCCCTCTGAGCGCACAAGAACAAGCAACAATTTTATGAAAAACCGCGCGGCCATGGCGTCCCGCGGTTAGCTACGTTTCCTTACCGGCCGTTCAGTCCTGGTGTTCCATGCTTGCGTCATTAGAGGGGTTGGGATTTGACTCACGTTAGGCAACCAGGAGGCTGCCATGAGTACAGATTTCAGCATCCGGCCGGTGGGGATCCCGGCCCCCGCGCAGATCGTAACGACGTCCAACGCGGCGGCGAACGAGGCCGTGCAAACTGATCTGCCGGTCAGCAAGACCGTCGCCGCGGCCGATACGAGCGCGCCCGTGCGCAATGATCTGCCCCATGAGAACGTCTCACGCCAGGTCGTGTTCGACCAGGCAGCTGCATCATTCGTCTTTCAGGTTGTCAACGAGAAGACCGACGCGGTCGTCAATCAGTTTCCCGACGAAGCAATGCTGCGCCGGCGGGCCTATTTCCATGCCTTGGATAGGCAGTCCGAGCCCGCGCGCCCGCTCAGCACGGACGTCAGCGCCTGATCAACATCTGCAAGTTGGCGGCAAAGACCGGTGACGATGTCATTGATCGGTACCCTCGCCGGCATACGTCAGCGTGAGCCTTCGTGCGCAGTCGGCAAATGCTCGACCACGCCATCTCTCCGTCACGGCCGTCCCGACAGACCTGCAGCGATATTGCGGTTGATTTCGATCAGCGGGCGGAAGTGATCGAACTGCGGGCTCATCTGGAGCGCAGCGGTCTGGCTCAGCACGAACACGCTGATGTTGGCGATCTTCTGCCGGACGTCGATCGGCTGCGGATTGGTGTCACGCATCGCTTCGCTCAGGAAGATAGTCCAGAGCTTGCGGTTGAACATCAGGGCCTGCGTGGTCTGCTCGCTGAACGGATCGGCACTGTTGATCGCATCCTGAAGCTTGTTGGCGGCCTTAAGCAGGGTCTGCGCCTCGATGTCCCGAGGAGATGCGGTGGTCGTTGCAACACGCGCATAGGCCGAGGCAGCGGAATTCGACATCAATCACACCCTGGACGTTTCCTAGCGCGTTGTACGCGCTTAAGGATTTCTTTCCCAACCCTAGGCAGCACCGCTTAAGATTTGCTTACGTGTGTGCTTTGGAAGTACTCCGGACAATTACGGGGCGCGGAGTTCTTCGTCAGCGCAACGCTAGCTGCACGCACGCACGATGTAAATTCGCTTGGCGCGATGCGTGGCGATCTCAGCTAATCCTGTCTTAGCGTTCTCCTTCAAAAGAAAGGCGGAGCGTTAGCTCCGCCGCGAATTCTCCGATGACGAACTTGCGCTCGCGAACTAGCGGAGCAGCTGCAGCACGCTCTGCTGCGACTGGTTGGCCAGCGACAGAGCGGAGACGGCGATCGACTGGCGGGTCGAGAGCGCCTGGCTGTTCGCCGCTTCCTCATTGGTGTCGGCCAGAGTCAGGTTGGCCGAGCCGGTCTGCAGCACATTGATCAGGTTCTTCGAGAAGTCCTGACGCACCTGCACGATCGACAGATTCGAACCGAGCGTCGAGCCTTCCGAACGTAGCGTGCTCGAGGCCGCATTCAGGCTGGCCAGCACCCGGTTGGTGGCGCCGTTGTCGATGAAGTCGACGCCGTTGACGAGATTGCTCAGGCCGAGGCCCGCAGCGTTGAACACCACGCCGTTGATGCTCAGCGTGGAGCTGCCGGTCTCGTTGAAGACGAGCTTCAGAGTGTCGCCGTTGAGCAGGTTGACCCCGTTGAAGGAGGAGTCCTGCGATGTCGTGTCGATCTGGGCGAGAATGTTGTTGAACTGGTTGACCAGGTTGGAGCGCGCGGTCTGCGCCACGGGATCCTGGACCGGCGGCTGCGCGGTCGTGAAGGCCAGAACGCCGGTGATCGTGCCGCCGACTGCGCCGCCGGCGAGCGTCGAGCCGAGCGTCGAGGAGGCATATTCGTTGACAGTGGTCACCGTGAGCACGCCGTTGGCATCGATCGTCGCCGTCAGATGGTTGGCCTGCAGCTGCGCGTTGAGCTGGTCCAGCGTCTTGACCGTGCCGTTGGTGCCGTCGCCGAAGGTGACGTTCACCGGTGTGCCGCCGTTGAACGAGGTGAAGGTCAGCGTCTTGCCGCTGATGCCGCCGACGCCTGAGGTGCGGGCCGCGGTAAATGCCGTCGCCGTTCCGGTGTTGCCGCTGAGGCCGAATGCACTGAGCGCATTGCCGGTGCCGGTGATCGAGAGATCGGCATTGACGCCGGTGGACAGCGCGAGCTGACCGCTGCTGTTGACCGACGACGGGATCTGGCCCGAAGTGGTCGACAGCGTCGCCGCGCCGTTGAAGATGCTTGCGGTCTTGACGCCGGTCGCGAGGTCGATGGCGTTGAGCAGATCGGTCAGCGTCGCGCTCTGAATGTAGACCGTCGAGTTGCCGTTGCCGTCGGTCACGATGTTGCCGCTGACGCCGCCGGACGTCACGCTCGTCGCCGATTGCGGCGTTTGCGCGTTCTTGAAGGTGATGGTGTGGCCGTCGATGTTCAGCGTCGAGCCGTCCTTGACAAGGGTACCGAGCGAACCTGCGGTGGTCGACCGGGCCGCGGTGACGTTGGCATTGCCAGCGCCCGTTGCAGCCGTCAGACCGAGCGCCTTGAGGAAGTCGGCCTTTCCGGTCACGCTCAGATCGGCGCCGGTCGAGCTCTTCAGCGTCACCTGGCCGCCCGTGATGGACGATGCCACCTGAAGCGTGCCGACGGGACCAGCCGCACCGCTGACGGCGATGGTCGCAGCGCCGGCGCTGATCGTCGCGCTCTTGACGCCGCTCGCCAGGTCGATCGCGCTCAGCAGGTCGTTGACGGTGCCGGTGGGCGCAGCCCCCGTCCCCATGTAGATGATCGAATTGCCGTTGCCGTCGGTGGCGATGTGGCCGGTGGCATCCAGGCCCCACCCGGTCGGCTGCGTCGCAGGCGCCGCGCCGGTCCGGAAGGTGATGGTCTTGCCGTTGACCGTGATCGAATCTCCGTCGGCTGGCGACGAGCCGAGCGTGCTGGCTGGCGTGGAGCCGATCAGGGTGGCGGTGCCGGTCAGAGCAGTGGTGCCGTCGGCCGCGTTGACGGCAGAGCCGGTCAACGTGCCCGCAGTCGAGCCCAGTGATGCACCGAGTGCGGCGGCCGCCGTCACCGGCGTCACACCGCCGGGTGCACCGGTGTAGAGCACGTTGCTGTTGGCGGTCGCGCTCGCATAGGATGTCGTGCCGCGCAGATCCGCCGGGGTCGCGCCGGGAATGGTGGTCGAGACGTTCGATTTCGTGGAATAGCCGACTGTGGTCTGCAGCGCCTGGTTGGCGATCGATTTCGCGCTGTCGATCAGCTTCTGCAGCGAGGTAATGCCGGTGTTGGCGGCCTGGAGCACCTGCACACCGTTGTTGATGCCGTCGAGCAGGTTGCTGATGTCGCTCGCCCGGTTGTCCAGCCCCTGCGCCGTGAAGAAGTTGGTGGGATTGTCGAGCGCCGTATTGACCTTCTTGCCGGTCGCCAGCCGCTCCTGCGTCGTGGCCAGCAAGTCGGCCGTCGACTGCAGCGACAACAGGTTCTGGCGAACGGACGCCGAGAGAACGATGTTGGACATTGGCGAGTCTTCCTCTTCAACCGGATACGAATCGGCCGCGGACTGGAAAGCGGGCCTTTTGTCCAGTTTTAGGAGGTGTCCTTTAAAGTATGGTTAACGACGGTTTAAGGGATAGGGTTAACCGCCGATGAACGCCCCTTCCTGCCCGCGGACGCAAAGAAAAAGCGGCGGGGCAATAGGCCCCGCCACTCAATTTTAATCAGTGATTTCCGCTACTTATTAGCGAAGCAGCTGGAGCACGCTCTGCTGCGACGTGTTGGCCAGCGACAGGGCGGAGACCGCGATCGACTGGCGGGTCGACAGTGCCTGGCTGTTGGCCGCCTCGACGTTGGTGTCGGCCAAAGTCAGGTTGGACGAGCCGGTCTGGAGCACGTTGATCAGGTTCTTGTTGAAGTCCTGACGGATCTGCACCACCGAGAGGTTCGAGCCGAGGCTCGAGGCCTGCGAGCGCAGCGTGCTCGAGGCGGCGTTGAGGTTGGTCAGCACCCGGTTGGCGGCGGCGTTGTCGATGAAGTCGACACCGCTGGTCAGCGCAGCGAGGCCCAGACCCTTGGAGTTGTAGGTCACGCCCGTAATGTTCAGGCTCGACTTGGCGGTCTCGTCGAACACCAGCTTGAGCTGGTCGCCGTTCAAGAGATTGACGCCGTTGAACGAGGAGTCCTGCGCGGTCGTGTCGATCTGGTTCAGGATGTTGTTGAACTGAGAGACCAGATTAGCACGTGCCGTCTGGGCGACGCCATCCTGGACGGGCGTGGACGCCGTCGAGAAGGTCAGGGCCGAGGTCAGCGTGCCGCCGATCGCTCCGCCGGCCGCCGTCGAGCCGAGAGTCGAGGATGCGTAATCATTGGACGCCGTGATCGTGAGCAGGCCGTTGGCGTCGATCGTCGCAGCCAGGTTGTTGGCCTGCAGCTTGGTGTTGAGCTGATCGAGCGTCTTGACCGTGCCGTTGGTGCCGTCGCCGAAGGTCACGTCAACCGCCGTGCCGCCGTTGAAGGAGGTAAAGGTCAAGGTCTTGCCGCTGATGCCGCCGATGCCGGAGGTGCGTGCCGCAGTGAAGGCGGTCGCGTTGCCGGTATTGCCGGCGAGACCGAACACGTTCAGGGCATTGCCGGTGCCGGTGATCGACAGGTCGGCGTTGACGCCGGTCGAGATCTTGAGCTGGCCTGACGAGTTAATCGTCGACTTCGACTGCCCCGAGGCGGCCGCAAACGTCGCGGTGCCGTTGGCTGCGATGGTCGCGGTCTGCACGCCGGTGGCAAGGTCGATCGCGTTCAGCACGTCGGCAACCGTGCCGGCCTGCAGATAGACAGTCGAATTGCCGCCGCCGTCGGTGACGACCGCACCGCTCGCGCCGGAGCCGGTGGGAACGGCCGGAGCACCGGCCGAGCCCGGGGTCGGCGCGTTCTTGAAGGTGATGACCTTGCCGTTGACGTTCAGCGTCGAACCGTCGGTGATCGTCGCACCGAGCGAGGCTGCGCTGGTGGTGCGGTTGACGTTGACGGTGGCATTGCCGCCGCCGATTGCCGAGGTCAGACCGAGCGCCTTGAGCAGGTCGGCGCGTCCGGTCACGGACAGATCCGCACCCGTCGAGCTCCTCAGCGTGACGGCGCCCGCAGCGACGCTCGAGGCAGTCTGGCTGGCGCTGGTCGCGATCGTCGCAGCACCGGCGCTGATGGCAGCCGTCTTGACGCCGCTGGCAAGGTCGACCGCGGTCAGCAGGTCGCTGACGGTCGCAGTCGGCGCAGCCGTGGTGCCGAGATAGACGGTGGTGTTGCCGCTGCCGTCGGTGACGAGGTTGCCGCTGACGCCCGAGCCGGTCGGAACCGCGGTGCTCGCCGGGGCAGAACCCGCGCGGAAGGTGATGGTCTTGCCGTTGACGGTCAGCGTGTCGCCGTCAGCGGGCTGGGCGTTGCCGACCAGGCCGGTC
>NZ_AUGD01000010.1 GCF_000426845.1 Bradyrhizobium sp. in8p8
GCACCCGGCCTTCCCTGCGCCCTCTTGGACGAGAGGGCGGAGAGATCAAGCAAAGCTCGGCTGGATCAGCCGCGAGATCGGGAAGGTGTGCAAATTGGAAATGCATGCTGAGGCGCCATCGCCGACCGCAACGATTGTCATGCATGATCAAGGGCGGCAACGATTGATCGACGGCAGTCGTTGGCGCTAAAACGAGCGCACGCTGGGACGCCTCGGAGGACCGATGACATGGCTGCGCTGAAACTTGCGATCGGCAACAAGAATTACTCGTCATGGTCGATGCGGCCCTGGCTCGCGCTACGGGCCAACGACATTCCTTTCGTGGAGACGCTGATCCCGCTTTACACCGATGATCCCGCCGACAAGGAACAGATCCTGTCATTCAGCCGCGCCGGCAAGGTGCCGGTGTTGGTCGACGGCGACATCACGGTCTGGGATTCGCTCGCGATCATCGAATACATCGCCGAGCGCTATCCGGAAGTGAAGCTGTGGCCCGACGATGTCGCTGCGCGCGCGCATGCGCGCTCGGTGTGCGCCGAGATGCATTCCGGCTTCGCCGCTCTGCGCAACGAATGCGGCATGAACCTGCACCGGCCGATCCGTCCCGTGGCGCTGTCGGCCGACGCCAAGTCCAACATCGCGCGCATCGAGGAGATATGGCGCGAGTGTCGCACCCGCTATGGCGCGACGGGTCCGTTCCTGTTCGGCCGCTTCGGTGCGGCCGACGCCATGTATGCCCCGGTCGTGCATCGCTTCCGCACCTACGCCATCGAGGTGGCGCCCGACACCAAAGCCTACATGGAAACGATGATGGCGTTGCCGGCCTTCCAGGAATGGACGCGTGAGGGGCTCGCCGAAACGCTTCGGATCGCGAAGTTCGAGGACTGACCGGCGCTGGCCGGGGCAGAAGGCTGGTGGCTGGCGGCCATGCCGCCGGAGAGCTGCGACAGCCTGCGACATGCCGCCGAACGAGCGCCGCCGGTGGTATCATCGGCCCGCCGCCTGTCCAGCTATCACCCTGAAATGCCAGCAAAATTTGAGCGTTTGCCATTCCGGCTCGGCGCTGGCCAAAACGGCCGGGCGCGTGCTATACAGCCGCCCGGGTTTCCGGCCGGCCATCGCAGTGGGACACTGGGCGAGGCAGGCGCTGTTTGAGTAATGGAGAGGGTGTTGAAGCACAAATTCCCTGTGGGATCGCGCGTCCTGTTCACGGCCAGCAATGTTGCGCGCCCCGCTGCGAGTGGCTCGTATGAGGTGATCCGCCTGCTGCCGACAGAAGGCGACGACTGCCAGTACCGGATCAAGAGCTCAACCGAAGCCTTCGAGCGCGTCGCCAAGGAAAGCCAGCTCGCGCTCTCCTGAGGCTGCCCGCACCTGCGCATTGGTGCCATCAGGAATTTGTGTCCTGCCGCCGTCAAAAGGCCCGCTTCACCTTCACATGGTGAGTCGGGGCAGTTGCCGACTCGCGGTGCTCGCTTGACCATTCGCTCTTTGCTCGCGTGAGGGGACGCCGCGCATGAACTGGGCATGGGCCACTTCGCTCGAACAAATCTGGATCTCGCCGGCCTTCCCGATGTGGATGACGCTGGCGGCCGCCGGATTTTTCGGATTGATCCTGCTGATCACGCTGATGCGTGCCGACAGGTCGGTCGCCAACGGCGCGCTGACTGTCATTACGCTGCTATCGATCGCGATCGCCGGGGCGGCCACCGTGCGCGTCCAGGGACCGGAAGGGCAGCCCGCTCCAGCCGAAGCGCGCGCGCAAGTGGCGGTGACAGCAAGCCTGCCGGCGCTGTCCTGCCTCGACGATCTCGCCGGCGATGCCGTCGCTGCGGGATGTGAGAAGGCGCTGTTCGGCGCGCCGGATGCCGCCGCTGCGGCCGTCTCCTACACGGCCGCCAGGATTGATCGGCTGACCGCTCTTGGCGACGTCGCCACGGCCGAGCCGGGCCTGACATTGGACATGAAGGTGCTGCGCAAGTCGCTCGAGCGTGATCGCTACGGCCTTGTCGCGCATGTGCTGATCACGCGCGATGGCTGCACGCCGTTCGATTGCGCCGCGTTCCGCTCGCTGACCGACCAGCAGCATGTCGCCGCCAACATGAGCTCTCATCTCTACGACACGCTGATCGCGCGCTATGCGCCGGCCTGGAATGCGCCGGCAGCGGCATCGGGGGTGCCGGTCACCGCCGCCCTTACCGGGCTGCCGCCGTCGCTGCCGACGGGCAAGCCGACCAATGCGGAGTTCCCGAGCGCTTCATCGACGCCGCCGGTGAGCATCATGAATCCAGAGCCGACGGCAACGACGCGGCAGGCGGCGCCCGCCGCAAGTGCCGCGCCGGCCCCGCGTGCGCCCGCCCCGACTTCGGCACATGCTGCAGCGCCTGCGGCACCAGCACCAGCTGCGGCTGCGAAGAAGCCACCGGCACCGAAGGCGGCACGGGCTCCCGCCCCACCGGTTCCGCTCGCGCCTCCGCCGCCAACGACGGCTGCGCCCGCGGCTGCGGATAACGAGTAGATCGGCATTTCCAATGCCCTGCTGCCCGGCTAATGCTTGGGCATGCCGCTACATCTGATCAAGCTCGCCGTCGGCTGCGACTCCGTCAAGGAACTGAAGGAGTGGGTGGCCGAACGGATGCAGACCGCCAAGAAGAAGGGTCTGCCGCAACATCACATCCACATCACCCGCATGGTGCCCAAGCGCGACGCCGAGATCCTGGCGGGCGGATCGCTCTACTGGGTGATCAAGGGCGAGATCGCCGCGCGGGAAAAGATCATCGGAATCGAGCCGTTCCGCGACAAGGACGGCATTGGCCGCTGCCGGATCGTGATGCAGCCGAAGGTGATCTCGGTCTCGCCGCGGCCGATGCGACCGTTCCAGGGCTGGCGCTATCTCACCGACGATTCGGTGCCTGCCGATCTCGGCAAGTCCGCAGCCGGCTCGATCGCGGCGATGCCGGAGCCGATGCGGCGCGAACTGCGCGAGCTCGGTCTGCTCTAAGCATGGTCCCGGAAAAGCGCGCAGCGATTCTCCGAAAAGATCATGCTCAAGCAATAAGCTGCTTCAGACCGCGATATTGTCGATCAGCCGGGTGCTGCCGAGCTTGGCCGCGACCAGGATCCGCAAGGGGCCGTCCTTGCGCGAGGTGACCGGCGCCAGTGTCTGCGCATGGCGGAGCTCGTAATAGTCGAGCGCAAAGCCCGCCGCCTTGATCATCTCGGCGCCGCCGGCCATCGCCGGCGCAATTGAATCGCCGGCACGGATGCGACCGGCGCTCTCCTTCATGGCACGGTAGAGGACCGTGGCGGTCTGACGCTCCTCGGGCGAGAGGTAGACGTTGCGCGAGGACATCGCGAGCCCGTCGCGCTCCCGCACGGTGCGGGAGCCGATCACCTTGACGCCGAGGTCGAGGTCGCGCGCCATCTGTGTCACGACCCGCAACTGCTGGAAATCCTTCTCGCCGAAGATCGCGACGTCCGGCCGGCACTGCGTGAAGAGCTTGCCGACGACGGTGGCGACGCCGCCGAAAAAGTGGGGGCGGAAGCGGTCCTCGAGGCCGGCCAGCGCCGGTCCTTCCGGCACGATGCGGGTGGCAAAGCCCTCCGGGTACATGGCCTCGACGCCCGGGTGCCAGACGATATCGACGTCCTCGGCCGCGAGCTTGGCGATGTCGGCCTTCCAGGTGCGCGGATAGGCGCCGAAATCCTCGGTCGGGGCGAATTGGGTCGGGTTGACGAAGATCGACACCACGACGCGGCTGGCGCGCCGCTTGGCGAGGCGAACCAGCGACACATGTCCGTCATGGAGGGCTCCCATGGTCGGGACCAGCGCGATAGTGGCCTTTCTGCTGCGAAGATTGTCTATGGCGCGTCGGAGTGCGGGGACCGTGCGGACGATCAAGGGGGGTGATGACATCAGGACTCGACAGTGTTGAGAATCGGCGCGGGCGCATCCTGGCGCCCGCCATAACCTTAACAAGGGGCGATGGTGGACGCCATGCATCCGGATGCGGCACAGCATCCCGCGCGACATCGCACTCAGTCTTGGCAAGTGGATGGATCATAGACGAAAGACGGCGACGCGATTCATGATGAAGCCGGGCGCGCTGCCATTTGCATGACCTGTCACGCATTTCACTTGACCGCAGACGCGGTCAACTCGAAGATATTCATTGAGGGTGTTGAGGAGCGCTATGCTTTTGCAGGCTAGCCAAGGCCAATCCGGCTCGGCGCATGTGGTTGTGCTCGGCAACGAGAAGGGCGGCTCCGGAAAGTCGACCACTGCCCTGCATATCGCCGTTGCGCTCCTGAAAGCCGGCCAGCGTGTCGCCACCATCGACCTCGACTGCCGTCAGCAGAGCTTCACCCGCTACATCGACAACCGCGCGGCCTGGGCGCGTCGCACCAAGCTCGACCTGGAACTGCCGGTGCATCGCTGCATCAAGCTCGGCGAGACCATGCAGATCGCGGAGAACGAAAACTCGGAGTTCCAGCAGTTCATGGAAGCCGTCTCGGCGGTCGAGAGCAGCTTCGACTTCATCGTCATCGATACGCCGGGCACCGACAGTTATCTAATGCGGCTTGCGCATTCGATGGCCGATACGCTGGTGACGCCGATCAACGACAGCTTCCTCGATTTCGACGTGCTCGGCACCGTCGATCCCGCCAATTACGCGGTGACCGGCGAGAGCCACTATGCCGAGATGGTCCGCGACGTCAGGCGCAAGCGCCGCCAGCTCGACGGCGCAACCACCGACTGGATCGTCGTGCGCAACCGCCTGTCCATGCTCGGCTCCCGCAACAAACAGCTCGTCGCCGAGGGTCTGAAGGATTTGTCGCTGCGGCTCGGCTTTCGCTACGTCGACGGCTTCGCCGAACGCGTCGTCTACCGCGAATTCTTCCCGCGCGGCCTGACCGCCCTCGACGAGATCGACGAGGCCACACTCGGCATGCGGCCCAATCTCGGCCATCTTACCGCGCGGGAAGAGGTGACGAGCCTGCTGCGCCAGCTCAGGCTGCCGCTTGACGAGCGCGGGCGCCGCCGCGCGGCCAATCGTGCCGAGTGGTTCAGCCAGGTCGACCAGCCGCTAGAGGTCCACGATATCCTCGGCGCTTGAGGCCGGCGGTACGGCGCTACTTCCAGGCGAGCGAGGCGACCGCCTGCCGCGGGAACCCGGCATGCGACCGGCGCGTTTTCATCCCACGTTGACTACGAAATTGAACCCAATCGAGACTGGTTGCGTCGGATGGTAAGCTGCACCTGACGTGGTGGTATGACGATGAGGTGCTCATAAAACGTGTGCGACGCACAATCGAAGGGCTGCGAATTCACACTATTTAGCCTTCCTGTCACGCTGCTGTGACATATATTGGGGAATAGGCGAGAAGGGGCCGAAGAGCTCCGGAAGAACACGATTTTCAACAGGGATTCAGGCCGCCAGGGCCTGAGGCTGAGGACGAAAATGAAGCGTGGAATTGCCGTTCTGGTTTCGGTCAGTGCTCTCTGCGGCATCGCCTATTTCACGGCGAGCAAGTGGGCGATCAAGCACGAGACAGTCACCTTCTACGATGCCTCGCGCGACAATCGTCCGGTGCCCGTCTACGTCGCGGTGCGCCGCGACAAGGAAATGCAGGCCAATGCCGGCATGATCAAGCTGCCGGTTGCCGTGATCAATCATGGCAACACCGTCAAGAATACCGAGTACGGCTTCCTTGCGAACATTTTCGCTGCGCGGGGCTACATGGTCTTGAGCCCGCAGCATGACTTGCCGACTGATCCTCCGATGGTGACAAAACCCGGCGAGCTCTACGTCGGTCGGCTGCCCCAGATTCTGCGCGGTGTCGCCAATATCCATCTCGCGATGCATGAGATGAAGAAGGTTCAACCCAACGCCGACTACGACAGGGTGACGATGGTCGGCCACTCCATGGGGGGCGACATCACGATGTACTTTGCCAAGGAGTATCCGGACGAGGTCAAGCGGGTGGTCACGCTCGACAACCTGCGCGTGCCCTTCGTCACCGCCGGCAAGTTCAAGATCCTCTCGTTCCGCTCCCAGGATCCGCAATTCAAGACCGACGCTGGTGTGCTCCCGACGGACGAGGAATGCGAGAAGGCGGGTATCCAGGTCGTGAAGACCGAATTCCAGCACAACGACATGCGCGACACCGGTCCGGATGTGGCCAAGAGTTCGATCCAGAGCATGCTCGACAAGTTCCTGAGCGCGACCGATAGCGACGTGGCGCCGGTCGACACGCAATCCTCGCCGCCCAAGATCCTCGAGCCTGGTCCGGTCGCCCTGATGGCACCCGCCAAGAGCTGACGCAGAAGAACTGCCGTTACTGCTCGATTGTAACGATCGCTTAAGCCTCCGCTGGCGCCGCCTGCGGAGGCTTTGCACATTGACCGGACGGGATGCGCTGACCACATTATCCCATTACCCAGGGTGCAAGCAGCGATGTCGGGCGAACCCATCAAACCACGCAGTCGCGATGCCGTCAGGGCGCAAGCAGACGGCACGCTTCCGCGTGTGGGGACGTCCACCTCGGAGGACATCGCGGCCTTTGTTGCCAAGGCGCGGGCACTGTCGCCGCATGCACCAGGCGCGAAGGGGCGGCTGATTTTCGCGCTGGATGCGACCATGAGCCGGCAGCCGACCTGGGACATGGCCTGCGCGCTCCAAGCTGAGATGTTTCGCGAGGCCGCGGCTCTCGGCAGTCTCGATATCCGGCTGGTGTATTATCGCGGCTTCAGCGAGTGCCGCGCTACGGGTTGGATCTCCGACAGCACCAAGCTGGCGGCGCTGATGAGCAAGATCGATTGCCGCGGCGGCGATACCCAGATCGGCAAGGTGCTGGGCGAGGCCCGCCGCGAGGCGGTTGCATCCGGCGTCCGGGCCGTGGTCTTTGTCGGCGACGCCATGGAGGAAGAAATCGGCGAGCTCTGCGCAAAGGCTGGCGAGCTTGGCATGCTCAAGGTGCCCGTCTTCATGTTTCAGGAAGGCCATGATCCCATCGCCGAGCAGACCTTTCGCGAGGTCGCGCGTCTGACCGGCGGTGCCTGGTGCCGATTCGATCCGGTGCTGCCGCGCAACTGCGGGAGCTGCTGCGGGCAGCCGCGGCCTATGCGGCGGGCGGACGCGAAGCGCTGCTGCAGCTGGCGAAGAGCGCAAGCGGCGCGGCCAAGCTGATCGGCCAGATGAAGTAGCATCTGGCGCGGCCCGCGACGTCCGTGTCTGCGATGCAATTTGCGCGAAGCGCGACTATATTCCGGCCATGACCCTGATTGCCGGCGCTGTCGCTGTTATCACACTTTACCTGCTGCTCCAGATGTTCCGCTCCGCCAATCCGGCGGCGCTCGCGCGTGTCGTCAAGTTCGGTGGCGGCGTGCTTGCGCTGGCGGTCGCAGCCTTCACGGGTTTGCGCGGCGAACTGGCGGTTGCGATTCCGCTCGGAATTTTTGGCGCCGGGCTACTCGGCTGGACCCCGTTGGCGAATGCCGGCTTCGGCAATGTCGGAGGATTGTTCGGCGGCGGCGCGACGCGCCCGTCCGGTCAGGCCTCGCGGGTGCGCTCGCAATTTCTGGACATGCGGCTCGACCACGATTCCGGCCAGCTTACAGGTCAGATCGTCGCAGGGCCTCACGCCGGGCGCGATCTCGGCGAGTTCGATCTTGCTGGCCTGCTGGAACTGGTCCCGACCTTCGACGGCGAAAGCGTTGCCTTACTTGAAAGCTATCTGGACCGCCGGTTTCCCGCTTGGCGTCAGAACGCGCAGAGCGATGCGGCAGGGGGGCAGCGCCGCACGGCGGCGAGCGGCAAAATGACGGCGGAGGAGGCCTATCAGATCCTTGGCTTGCAGCCGGGAGCGAGTCGCGACGACATCAGCCGGGCGCACAAGTCCCTGATGAAGAAACTCCATCCCGACCAGGGGGGCTCGACGTATCTCGCTGCCCGGGTAAACGAGGCCAAGGATACTCTGCTTCGCACGCATAACGGCTAACTCCGGCACAACGCTACAAACGCCCGTACCGCGTGAGCTCCGTTTGCTCTGTCTTCCGTCGCCCCGATGCCCGCCGTTGCCGGCGTGGTCGATCCCTTGAGCAAAGTCTTAACCGTAAATCCTTGACGAGAGGTTTTCGCGCAGCAGCCGAGGCTTGCGCCGTACCCCCAAAACAAAAATGCCCGCGCAACGCGCGGGCATTTTTTTGAGGAATGGAGGAGATCAGTTGCGCACGGTGATGCAAGAGATCTCGGCGCGCTTTAATGTGCGGCAGACCGCTTCGGCCTGGTCACGCTCGAGGCCGGCGAAGCGGGCACGGTAGAGCTTGCGATTGTCCTTGGCGACAACCGGCTCGGTGAACGGGTCTGCCCTGCTCAGCAGGCCGCGGGCGGAGCTGCGCGCGGCGTCGATGCGCTGCTGAGCTTCGGTCTCGCTCTCGAGCGCTCCGACCTGGACGATCCAGCCGCTGTGAGTGACGGCCGGCTTGGAGTTGGTGCTCATTTGGACCGGGTGTGACGCCGGGTCGGCAGACGCGAGCTTTGGAGCGGCGGGAGCGGGAGCAGCCGCGGTCGCGGCCGGGAGCACCCCAAGGATGCCGTTGCCGGTGCCGAAGCCCGCCGGCTGCCGCGGCAGCTCGGCCCGGACCATCTCGGCCTTCGGCGCTTCCGGCCGGCTCACCGGCTCCGGCCTGTTGATGAGATCGGCCCTGGCGACGACCGCGCCGGAGGTTTCCGCGACCTCGGAGCGGGGCGGGATCGTGCTGGTGACCGGCGGCGCGGCCTGGACGGCGACCTGGGCCGGGGCGGCGGAGGCGACCTTCACGGCGCCGGCCTTGACTTGAACGGTCTTGACGCGAACCGGCTTCATTGGCTCGGAGGAGCCGGGAATGATGGAGAGCGGCTGGCTCGAGATCACGCCGTTGGTGAGCGGCGCTGGCTCGACCTTGGACTCCGTCGGCCGAACTTCGGGCTTGGCAGCTTCAGATCTGGACGGGGCGGGCGGTATTGCGGCAGTCGCAGCGGCCAACGTCGATAGACGTGCGGCAAGGCGCGACGGGGCAGCCTCCGAAGCAGGGGCCGCGACGGCCTGGACCTGCGGGGCGGCGCGGGGTGTATCCGACGCATCGGCGATGGTACTGACGTCGGCGTTGTTGCGCTCGGTAACGGCGGCGACGGTGTGGACGGTTGCGCCCTTCTCGAGGTTCTCCGCGAGAAGGTTGCGCATGATGGCGTCGCGTGAGCCGCCGCTGCGGCCGCCGAGCACGACACCGATCAGGTGTCGGTTGCCGCGACGCATCGAACTGACGAGATTGAAGCCGGAAGCGCGGGTGTAGCCGGTCTTGATGCCGTCCACGCCCTCGACGCTGCCGAGCAGGCGGTTGTGGTTGCGGATCGACTGTCCTCGCCAGTTGAACGTCGAGGTCGCGAAATAACGATAATAGCGGGGGAAGCGCTCCTGAATGGCGCGACCGAGCGTGGCCTGGTCGCGCGCGGTCGTGACCTGCTCGTCATTGGGAAGGCCGTTGGCGTTGCGATAGACCGTCCGGGACATGCCGAGCGAGCGCGCCTTGCGCGTCATCATCTGGGCGAAGTCGTTTTCGTTCCCGGCAATCGCTTCCGCGATCACCACGGCGGCGTCATTGGCTGAGCGGGTGACGAGGCCCTTGATCGCGTCTTCGACGCGAATGGTCTGGCCGGCACGCAGATTCAGCTTGGTCGGATCCTGATCTGCGGCGTGCTGCGAGACGGGCATCTCGGTGTCGAGCTTCAGCTTCCCGGATTCGAGACGCTCGAACAGCAGGTACAGCGTCATGATCTTGGTCAGGGAGGCGGGATGGCGGATTGCGTCAGGGCTTGTTGCCTGGAGCACCGCACCGGAATTGCCGTCGACGATGATGGACGCGAATTTCGGGCTGGAGCTCTCCGACACGTCGCGCTGCACCTTGTGGTGCGTATAATGGCGCCGGTGACGCCGCGCCTCGGCAGCGTCAGTGGTGAGGATGATCGCGGTGGTGACCGTAAGAAGCCCGAAAACGCCAACCCGCGCCCAACGCGAGGAAGACAAGTTTTTACGAAGCATGGAACCCCGTCCCCGTTTCTGACTTGATCACCGGCTCGTGAGGCGAAATTGTGCCCACCGGACCCGGGATCTTTACCTGCTCAGGCCGTCCTTCCGCTGTTGTCCGTCGCGGAGGACGTTGGACCCGAGCCGCTGTTCTGGCTAAGGCGATGTTCTGAAACGGCTTTAGCCGCTCGCGGAAGTGAACACGTCCAGGGAATCAAGGTAGGGGGCCGCGGTTTCCAAAAGCTTAAGGAACTATTGCGGGAAACCTCCGCAATCGCTGCGATTTGCGTCGACATTTGTGCGTTGCACAAAGATTCTTGACTTTTTTGTGCGTTGCACTATTTTTGGGCGTGGTCAGGGAGCCGGGGCTTCCCGACGCGAGCCAGGGAAAAGGATTCCGACATGTTCAAGGTTGAAGATTTTCAGAACTACGGGAAAGAGCAGTTCGAGCAGTGCGTTGCCTCCGCGACCTCGGTGCAGCACGGCCTCCAGGCGATCGCCAGCGCTTATGGCGACTACACTAAGAAGTCGTTCGAAGACACCAAGTCCTTCGTCGAGAAGCTTTCCGGCGTGAAGTCGCTGGACAAGGCCATGGAAGCACAGACCGATTTCGCCCGGTCCGCCTATGAGACCTTCGTTGCGGAATCGCAGAAGATCGCCGGCCTCTACAGCGACCTCGCCAAGCAGGCGTTCAAGCCGGTCGAAACCATCGTGTCGAAGTTCACCCCGGCCGCGAACTGATCCGCTCAACACGCTCCTAGAGCCAAAAGCCCGGCCACACTGGCCGGGTTTTTCGTTTGCGGTGCGGGCTTGGCTTATCTCGCCACGCGCAGCTTGGAAATCTGCGTCAGGATATTCTTGAACGCGTCCGAGGTCTGAGAGGCGCTCGTGATCATCTGGAAGTTCCCATTGGTCGCGCAATCCTGCAGCACCTGAGATTTCGCGTCCGCATTGTTGATGTTGACCTGGATCGTGAAGATCGTGACCGGGTTTGCCGTGTCGGCTTTGATGTTCTGGCAGAGGATCGCCTGGCGGGCGTCGATGCTGGACTGGCTCGTGCTCCAACGGTTCTGGGTATTCAAGCCGTCGGACAGCAGCACAATGTAGTCCTTGTAGACGTAGTTGCTGGCCTTGCTCGGCGCCGAGATCGGCGGATTGGTCGTGCTGAGAGATTGCCATCCCCACGCAAGACCAATGGCCTGGTTGGTATTGCCGCTCGGTACCATCGCCGTGATCTGGTCCTTGAGCGTCTGCCACTGGTTGCTCATCGGAAACACGGTGGCCGGCAGGCAGCCTGACCATTGCTCAGCATAGAACTGCGACGAGGGGGTCCCGCCGCCCGAGCCGGGGGCCGAGTTCTTGGTGTCGTAGTCCTGATCGCGATCGTTGACACAGCCGGTCCAGGTGCTGCGGTCTGGCGCTGCCGCCGCCGTCGCCGCCGTGCCGTCGCCGCGCCAGAGATGGCAGATCTTGCCCGAGCCGCTGCCTGTGCAGGTGCAACTCGTGCTCGATCCGCAGCTTGCGCCCGACCCGGTGGCGGTGGTGTAGCAACCATTGTAGTAGATGCCGGCTTTGCCTGCCCGCTTGTTGCCGCTGTCTACGCTGGGACAGATATATCCAGCGTACGTGCCGGTCGACGGTATCTTACCGTACGGCGCAGCCTTGGCGCCGGGCAGGGTCGCTGGTCGGTCCATGCAGGTGAAGCCGTGGGTGCTCTTCGTGAAGGGGCAATCCGACCCGCCGACCGCTGAATTGAAGGCGCTCGACTTATTGTTCACCAGGATCGGAGGCTCGGCCTCCCATTCGGTCCAGTTGATCCAGGACGCACCTACATTGGTCGTGCCGACGTTGACGTCCTTCGAGAATGGAATGATGGAAATGTAAACGTCGCCCGTCTGCTTGTTGTAGTTCGACAGGGTGTCGATCATGTCCTTCGCCGCGGCTTGCATTGCCGCCATTTTGCCGTTTTGGGCCATCGATCCCGTATTATCCAGGACCATCGCCACCCGCATGCGGGTGTTTCCCCATGCCGCAGTCGAGCTCACGTTGTATCCTAACTTCGGAAACCCCGCGATCTTCATGAAATCGGTAGGCATGGTGCCCGATCCTGTGACCACGATATTGGAGATTCCGCTGGAGTCCTTCGGCGTGTAGCTGGCATGGATATCTGCGGTCGAAACCGTGCCGGTGCGGCCCGTGTAGAGGCCGCTGAAATAGGACTTTGTCTTCTCTTCGATCTG
The DNA here is from genome assembly GCF_000426845.1 of Bradyrhizobium sp. in8p8. Classification (GTDB taxonomy): domain Bacteria; phylum Pseudomonadota; class Alphaproteobacteria; order Rhizobiales; family Xanthobacteraceae; genus Bradyrhizobium; species Bradyrhizobium japonicum_C. The sequence goes on from NZ_AUGD01000010.1 coordinate 12,306, forward strand.
GGATTCCGAGATGACGCCGTTGGTCAGGTCCTTGGAAACCATCAACGCCGCCGAGTCGAGCGCAACCTGCAGCGAGGTACGGGCTTGGACGACGCGGCTGTAATCCACCGCGGCGCCGACGAAACCCAGCACCGGGACCAGCGCTATGGCGAAGATGACGGCGATATTGCCTTGCTCGGCCGCTGCAAAGCGGGCGAGTTGTCGACCAAGGCGGCTGACGAGGGGCAGGCGAGACATGACGATCCCCGAAATCTGTGCTTTGCCTGATTTCGGGGCATGCCTTTGAACGTCAGGTAAATTGAACCGTAGAAATCCGGGGCCATCGCGGGAAAACTGTCGCAGGCCAGTTAATACCCGGGTTCCTGGTCAACACGTTCTAAACACGAGAGCTGGAATTTTTTGTCAAATCGGTCCGGATTGATTAACCTGAGGGGGATCGCCCGGACCGGGAATCGGGCTGCCGCCGCCGCATCGGCCCAGCCTTCGCGTGCTTGCGGCCAGCCTGAGGCGGGCCCATATTGCTGGCGAACAATCCGGCTTGGCCGGATTATCGGGAGCGGCGATCCAACAAAGCGGCGCGCCTGCGCAAGGCCCAAAGGGCGGGCTGCGCGGTCGCCGCCATTCGCTTCCGTGGGGAATTTGAACGCCTGTGCCATGCCGCAATTGACTTTCAGTATTGATCTGCCCGCGCCAGCCGCTGCCGACGCTCCTCGCATGAGCAATGACGAGAACCGTTCGGGCAACCCTTCAGGTCCGAACACCTCGGTGATCACCAAGGTCAAGCCGAAGACCAAGCGCCCGAACCTGTACCGTGTGCTGATCCTGAACGACGACTACACACCGATGGAGTTCGTCGTGCACGTGCTGGAGAAGTTCTTCAACAAGGATGTCGAAGCCGCGACCAAGATCATGCTCCACGTCCATCATCACGGCATCGGCGAGTGCGGCGTGTTCACCTACGAGATCGCCGAGACCAAGGTGACGCAGGTGATGGATTTCGCCCGCAAGCACCAGCATCCGCTGCAATGCGTGATGGAAAAGAAATAGGACGCCTGCGACGGCGCGTTGGTCGAACCCCGCTCTCGTGCGAGTCGCGTGTGATCGTCGCGTGAGGCCCCCCGCGCGAAAGCCCTCGGCCGGCAAACTACGGAATTTTACGCCGGTGCCGCTTCCGCCTAAATCGGAACGGGTTTTGCATCGAAAATACCGCAGGTGTGTCGCCGCCGAGTCGCGGAACCGGTCTTTCGCCGCGATCTTGTATAACTATATGTGACAAAGGTTGTTGTTGCCTGACCGGGCGATCACGACCATGATGGTGGGGGCCATAGAGGACGCGAATGCCGACTTTTTCCCAAAGCCTTGAACAATCCCTGCATCGTGCGCTGGCGATCGCAAATGAGCGTCATCACCAATACGCGACGCTCGAGCATCTCTTGCTCTCTCTGATCGACGACTCCGATGCAGCCGCCGTCATGCGCGCCTGTAGCGTCGATCTCGACAAGCTCCGTACGAGCCTCGTCAACTATCTCGAAACGGAATTCGAGAACCTGGTGACGGATGGTGCCGACGACGCCAAGCCGACCGCCGGGTTTCAGCGCGTGATCCAGCGCGCGGTGATCCACGTGCAGTCGTCCGGTCGCGAAGAGGTGACCGGCGCCAACGTGCTGATCGCGATCTTCGCCGAACGCGAAAGTCATGCGGCGTATTTCCTGCAGGAGCAGGACATGACGCGCTACGACGCGGTCAATTACATCAGCCACGGCATTGCCAAGCGGCCGGGCGTATCCGAGGCGCGACCCGTGCGCGGCGTCGACGAGGAGACGGAGACCAAGGGCAACGAGGACGCCAAGAAGAAGGGCGAGGCGCTCGAGACCTATTGCGTCAACCTGAACAAGAAGGCGCGCGACGGCAAGATCGACCCGGTTATCGGACGCAATTCCGAGATCAACCGCGCCATCCAGGTGCTGTGCCGCCGGCAGAAGAACAATCCGCTGTTCGTGGGCGAAGCCGGTGTCGGCAAGACCGCGATCGCAGAAGGCCTCGCCAAGCGCATCGTTGACAGCGAGGTGCCGGAGGTGCTCGCGGCTGCCACTGTGTTCTCGCTTGACATGGGCACGCTGCTCGCGGGCACGCGCTATCGCGGCGATTTCGAAGAGCGCTTGAAGCAGGTGCTGAAGGAACTCGAGGCGCATCCCAACGCCATCCTGTTCATCGACGAGATTCATACCGTGATTGGTGCGGGTGCGACGTCGGGCGGGGCGATGGATGCCTCGAACCTGCTCAAGCCGGCGCTGGCCTCGGGCACGATCCGCTGCATGGGCTCGACGACCTACAAGGAATACCGCCAGCATTTCGAGAAGGACCGCGCGCTGGTGCGGCGCTTCCAGAAGATCGACATCAACGAGCCGACGGTCGAGGACGCCATCGCGATCCTCAAGGGCCTCAAGCCGTACTTCGAAGACTATCATCGGCTGAAGTACACCAACGAGGCGATCGAGGCTGCGGTGCAGCTTTCCTCTCGCTACATCCACGACCGCAAGCTGCCGGACAAGGCGATCGACGTGATCGACGAGTCGGGCGCGGCGCAGATGCTGGTGGCCGAAAACAAGCGCAAGAAGACCATCGGCATCAAGGAGATCGAGACCACGATCGCCTCGATGGCGCGGATCCCGCCGAAGAGCGTGTCGAAGGACGATGCCGAGGTGCTCAAGCATCTCGAGCAGACCCTGAAGCGCACGGTGTTCGGCCAGGACAGGGCGATCGAGTCGCTCGCGGCCTCGATCAAGCTGGCGCGTGCCGGCCTGCGCGAGCCCGAGAAGCCGATCGGCTGCTACCTGTTCTCGGGTCCGACCGGCGTTGGCAAGACCGAGGTCGCCAAGCAGCTCGCGGCGACGCTCGGAGTCGAGCTCCTGCGCTTCGACATGTCCGAGTATATGGAGCGGCACACCGTGTCGCGCCTGATCGGCGCGCCTCCCGGCTACGTCGGCTTCGACCAAGGCGGCCTGCTCACCGACGGCGTCGACCAGCATCCGCATTGCGTGGTGCTCTTGGACGAGATCGAGAAGGCGCATCCGGACCTCTACAACGTGCTGCTCCAGATCATGGATCACGGACGGCTCACCGACCACAACGGCAAGCAGGTCAACTTCCGTAACGTGATCCTGATCATGACCACGAACGCAGGTGCGGCGGATCTCGCCAAGCAGGCGTTTGGCTTCACGCGCACGAAGCGGGAAGGCGACGACCACGAGGCGATCAACCGGCAGTTCGCGCCGGAATTCCGCAACCGTCTCGATGCCATCGTCTCGTTCGGCCATCTCAGCGTCGAAGTGATCGGAACCGTCGTCGAGAAGTTCGTGCTTCAGCTGGAGGCGCAACTCGGCGATCGTGACGTCACCATCGAACTGTCGGAGCCAGCCAAGGCCTGGCTGGTCCAGCACGGCTACGACGAGCAGATGGGCGCACGTCCGATGGCCCGCGTCATCCAGGAGCACATCAAGAAGCCGCTGGCCGACGAGGTGTTGTTCGGCAAGCTCAAGGGCGGCGGCCACGTCCGCGTCGTTCTCGTCAAGGATGAGGCCGACGAGACCAAGGAGAAGATCGGCTTCGAGTTCGTCGAAGGTCCGGTTACGCCGAAGCAGGAGAAGCTCCCCGGCGCCCGCAAGCGCCCGTCGGGCAAGTCGAAGCCGGGAGGTCCCGGCGGCTCGAAGGGGCCGACCTCCAAGGGGCCGCTGGTCAAGGCCTGATCTGCAAGGGTGACAAATCGAAAAGGCCGGCTGAGAGCCGGCCTTTTTTTGCTTGCGCCGATGGCTGCGCCAGGAGGCCTTACGTTCCGGCCTGCGGTTCGCGCGGCGGCCGCGGCTTCCGCGGTGCGCGCGGTGCTGCGTGGGGGACCGACGGCTGCATCGTCACGATGACCGGATTCGGCTTGTGATCGGTTGCTGCGCCCGTCGCGGCATCGACCCCCATGCCGATGAGGCCGCCTGCGAGGAGGTTGCCGGCGAAGCCGGCGGCTCCGGTGCCAGACACTTCCTTGGTGAGTTGCACCTTTTGCGACTGGTAGCCTTCCTTCTCGAAAGTGATCGTAATGTCGGCGCTGCGCTTGGCGACGATGGCGCATGGCGTGGTGCAGGTGGTGGGCACCTCGAGCCCGCTCACCACGGCTTCCACGCCTGACGGTGTCGATGCGATACTGATGTTCTCGGTCGTGCCGCGCGTGACCGACGCGCAGCCGCCCAGCATGACGCTGAGCGCCACAATTCCAAATGAACGCATGAAATGCCCCTTGTCCCGGCCACACTCAAGCGCAACCGGAGCGCGAGGGCAATAGGTCGTAGGTCCCGATAGTTAAATCTCGCAGCGGTTGTGCACGGAACTGGGATAACCTGGACGTGGCTCCCGCTAGTCTCCCCGCAGACGCTGGTCGTCCTGCACGCGAACGTGCTCGGCCCCCCGTGCGCCCGCAGGAGATAGCCGCAGCATGCTCAGCACCGCGCCGCAGAGCGCAAAGCCGACGCCGGCGAGGAGTGCCAGCCTGGTCCCCTCAACCGGATACCTTCCGAGCAGCAGCGCTACCAGGGCTGCTCCCGTGGTCTGGCCGAGCAGGCGCGCCGTCCCCAGCATGCCGCTGGCGCCGCCGGCGCGCTCGCGCGGCGCGGCCGCGATCATGGTGCGGTTGTTTGGCGTCTGAAACAGGCCGAAGCCGGCACCGGCCAACGCCATCCGCCAGATCACGTCGAATGGCGTGGGGCTTGCGGGCAGGAAGGCGAGCGCGGCGAGGCCGCAGGCGAACAGCGTGAGCCCGATGCCGCCCAGCAGCCCGGCCGGATAATGCTCGACCAGGCGGCCGGCCAGGGGCGCCGCGAACGCCACCGCGATTGGCCATGGCGTGATCAAGAGGCCCATATGCACCGCCGAATAGCCGAAGCGGCTCTGGAGATAGAAGGGGATTGCGACGAAGGCGAGCATCTGCCCGCAGAACGATGCAATCGAGGTGGCAATCGACAATGCGAACACGGGAATGCGCAGCAGATCGAGCGGCAGGAGCGGCGAGGTCATGTGAGTCTCGCGATAGATCAGCAGCGCACCCGCGACGAGAGCGATTGCGAACTGCACGAGCCAGGTGATCGCAGGCGCGCCATGGCCGACGCTGTCGATTGCGGCGATGCCGACGCCGAACGTGATCGCCGACAGGCCCGCACTTTGCCAGTCAAAGCGACGGCTGGCCGGTTTGGTGTGCGGCAGGCTGCGCAGGCCCAGCACCAGCGTCGCTGCACCGAGCGGCACGTTGATGGCAAACAGCCATGGCCAGCTTCCGACGGCGAGGATGCCGGCGGCGAGCGTCGGTCCGACCGCAGCCGAAAAGGCGACGACGAGAGCGTTGAGCCCGATGCCGCGGCCGAGCTGGCTGCGGGGATAGGTGAAACGCACCAGCGCCGCATTGACGCTCATGATGCCCGCAGCGCCAAAACCTTGGATGACGCGTGCGAAGGTCAGCATCGGCAGCGTATCTGCCAGTGCGCAGAAGGCGGATGCCAGCGTGAAGAGCACCAGCCCGACCAGATAGACGCGGCGATAACCAACGACCTCGCCGAGCGAAGCCAGCGGCAGCAGCGCGATCGTGATCGCGAGCTGGTAGCCGTTGACGATCCAGATGGAGAAGGCCGGGCTTGCATCCAGGTCGGCCGCGATGGTCGGCAGCGCAACATTGGCGATGGCGCTGTCGACCACCGCCATGATGATGCCGAGCGCAATGGTCAGCACCGCCCAGTTGCGCTGCGGCTGCGGAAGTCCGTCGGCATGCTCGATCGGTGCGGACGACATCGAAGGCGTGTTCGGTTGAGATGCGGTTGCTGGTCCGCAACTTGGCCCGAGCCGGGAAGGTTCCAGCCTGAGCCATAGCCATCTCCGCCCTATTTCGGCTTCCGCAGCTCCTGAATCGCCCTGAGATAGCTCACCACGCCCTCGGCGTCGTCGCGGCCGAACCGCGCCGTCGGCATGAAGCGGTGAATGCTGCTGTAGCCGTCCTGCAGGCGTTGCAAGAAATCGGGGTCGTAGAGTTTGTTCTCGCCGAGGTTCCGGAAAGGCGGTGCCAGTTCGTTCGGGCTGGTGCCCGACCTGCCGACCGCATGGCACTGCGCGCACATCTGCTGCAGCAACGCCTCAGCGCGCCGCTGTTCGGCGTCCAGAGCTTGACTACTGGTGCTCCAGAGAACGCCGACCGCTAGCAGCGCCGGTGCGAGGCAATTCATCGTTCTTGTCCATCGTTCTGGCGCTAGCATCCCGTTGCCCGAACGCTCACCTCTTCATAGAGCACAGTGAACAGAACCTTCGTGGCAAATCGGCGCATCGCGAGACTCTCGAGCGCGCAGCGTGCCAGAGCCGATTCAAGCGGGCTTGACGCAGCTCAACACATCTTACACCGCCGGCGGATTGCGCTCGGTGAAAGTCACGCGCTGGTGCCAATAGGGGTAAGGCAGCGTCACCTTGCTCGCGGCGTCGAGCTTTGCGATCTGGTCCTTGGTCAACGACCAGCCGACTGCGCCGAGATTTTCGCGCAGCTGGGTCTCGTTGCGCGCGCCGATGATCAGCGTCGAGACTGTGGGGCGCTGGAGCAGCCAGTTCAGCGCGATCTGCGAGACGCTCTTGCCCGTTTCCTTCGCGATTTCATCGATGGCGTCGACGACCTGATAGACATGCTCGTCCGGCACGGGCGGGCCGAACTCGGCCGTCTTGGGCAGTCGGCTGACTTCCGGCTTCGGCTGGCCACGGCGAATCTTCCCGGTGAGGCGGCCCCATCCGAGCGGCGACCAGACCACTGCACCCAAGCCTTGGTCGAGCCCGAGCGGCATCAGCTCCCATTCGTAGTCGCGTCCGATCAGCGAGTAGTACGTCTGGTTGGCGACGTAGCGCGGAAAACCGTGCCTGTCCGCGACGGCCAGCGACTTCATCAGGTGCCAGCCCGAGAAATTCGAGACGCCGACATAGCGAACCTTGCCGGCACGGACGAGCACGTCGAGGGTGGCGAGCACCTCTTCAGGCGGGGTGAACGCGTCGAAGCCATGGAGCTGGAACAGATCAATGTAGTCGGTGCCGAGCCGGCTCAACGACCCATCGACGGCAGCCAGCAGATGTTGGCGTGACGAGCCAATGTCGTTCGGACCGTCGCCGAAGCGGAACGTCGCCTTGCTGGAAATCAGAACCTTGTCGCGGCGCCCCTTGATGGCTTGCCCGAGCACCCGCTCGGATTCGCCGAGCGAGTAGACGTTCGCGGTGTCGAACATCGACACGCCGGCCTCGAGGCAGATGTCCAGAAGGCGCCGCGCCTCGGTCGCGTCCGTAGCCCCCCACGCGGCGAGGCGGCCGACGCCGCCGAAGGTGCCGGTTCCAAGACTCAAAGCAGGCACCATCAGGCCCGAACGGCCCAGGCGTCGGTGTTCCATTGATCTGCTCCACGGCTGAACGACTGGCTGCTGCACGCTGTTCTGATGCCGGATGGTAGCGCAGGCCTTCAGCCCGGACTATTGCGCACTCACATGGCGGCCCTGCGTTGCGCCGTCTTGTTACGCCGTTGTGCTCGGCGAGCGAGCACCCGTGGTCGTCACCGCATCCAGACCTCAGCGAGAAAGGTCATCAAGGAGCCGGAGCACGTCCACCGACGCCTCTTCGACGAGCGAGATCTCCCTGAGGGCTCCGGCAAGGTCGCCGTCTGCGAAGAGCTTCGCGGCCCGTTTTCCGTGGTCGTGAACGAGGGCGTGCGGCTTCTCGAGCGGTCCGAATGCCCGGTGATTGCGCATCGCCAGAGAGCCATCGCCGTAGTACCATTTGCCCAATCGGCAGGAATGATGATCGGCAAGTTCGTCGGCCTTGAGCGTTGCGCGGCCGATTGCCATGTCTGCGAGGCGCTTCTTCCAGATGACGTGGTCCGCCTTGGCGAGCCGGGGAATCTTGTTGTCGAAGGACAGGCCGGAAATGCCCTGAAGTTGTTTTCCAGCGATTCCCTGGGCGACGTCGAGCTGCGACGAAATCTTCTTGATCTGCTCGACGTTCGCCAGCGTCATCTGGGCGATCGCGGCGATGCCCTCGGCCACTTCCCGGGAGGCATCGGTTTGCTGATTGAGGATGCTGGCGATCTCGTCCATGCCGCCGGTCAGGGTGATTGTCCGATTTTCGACGTTGGACATCTCCTCGCCCAACTGCGTGACGACGCCCTTGCTCTCGGCAGCCGCCGACTTGCAATCGGACATGGCGGTCACGATCAAGTCGACTTCGTCTCTCAGGCGCTGGATCCGCTCGCGGATGTCTTCCGTCGCCCTGCCGGTCTGCTGCGACAGTCCCTTGACCTCGGATGCGACCACGGCAAAGCCGCGTCCGGCTTCTCCAGCGCGTGCGGCTTCGATCGTTGCATTCAGCGCCAAGAGATTGGTCTGCCTGGCGATCGCATCGATCGACCCTACGATGGCGCCAATTTCTTCGGACGCCGCACTGAGTGCCAGGACCTTGTCCGACGCGTCGTTCGCAGTCGCCTCGACCCGCTCCATCGCCTTGGATGCGAGCCGGACCGTGGACATTCCCTGTTCTGCGCCAGCTCTCATTTGCGCGGCGTTTGCAGCTGCATCTTCTGCGTTCGATCTGATCTGTCCCACCGAAGCGACCATCTCCTCGCTGGCGGCGGCGAGCGCCTGCGTACGCTGGTCGACATCCCGGCAAGCGGTGAGCATTCGGGCTGCGGAGATCGCGGTTTCATTGCTCTGGACGTTGATATCGACGATGGCGTCCAGCTTGTTCGACGCGTCTTCGGCCAATCTGGCCGCGAGATTTGCGACGGCCTTGGACAGGCGGTCTTCTCCCTTGCAGCCAGGCGCGAGAAAATTGCCCTCGGTCAAGGCCTCGATATACTCTGCCAGAGCCTCGTCACGGGCTTGCAGCATCGTCAACTGGTCCGGCGCTGTGAGAGATCCCTCCAGAGCAACGATCGAACGTTTGCGATTGGCGCTGGAGAACATGGACATGCGGCTTTCCGACGAAGCTTGGTAGAGAGGCCCGAAGTCAATTTAGGCACTGATACTAAACAGCTGGTAAGCTTTCCTATCGGAATTCTGCAAACGGCTGGCGTTTGGCTGCGTTGTTGCCCGAGAGATGCGTGGCGTAGTGCGCCACGGCATCTGCCATCGTACCGAGGTCGCCAGGGCACCTCCTGACGGATCTCAGTGCCGCAACTGGCTCTGCCGGAAGTCGCGTGGAGACATTCCGAAACGCTCGCGGAAGACGCGGCCGAAATGCGAGAGGTCGTTGAAGCCCCAGGCGAAGGCGATCTCGCTGATGTGGCGATGGGCGAGCACGGGTGAGGCGAGATCACGCCGGCATCGGGCCAGGCGTTCGGCAAGAACATAACGCTGGAAAGAGGTGTCCTCGTCGGCGAGAAGGTGGTTGACGTAGCGCGGCGAGATGCCAAGCGCGGCGGCGGTCTCCGCGAGCGAGAGGTTGGAATCGGCGAGGTGCGCGCGGATTTGCGCCTTCAGTCGAAAGAGCAGGGCCGAGCGGTGGGTCGAGGACGGTAACGATGTTCTGCCGAGCCGCTCACTCAATGCCATCGCAAGCAGATCAACGGCCTGCTCCGACAGCGCGTCGGCGGTATCCGGGGGCATCCCGTCCGCGGTTTGGCAAAGGCGAAAGATGAAATCATAGGCGAGCCGCTCGAGCGGCGCGTGGGCGCCGAACGAGATCGCGGTCAGCATCTCGGTGCCCGCCAGCCGGCGATGCAGCATCTCGCGCGGCACCTTGAAGATGCTCTGGGTGAAGACGTCCTTGAACTTCAGCTCATACGGACGCGTGGTGTCGTACAGCGCGAACTCGCCGGGGTGAATCACGGTCTCGCGGCCGTCCTGCACCACGGCGCCGTTGCCCCGATTGCCGAGCGCGATGAGCACGAAATCCTGATCCGAGCGGGCGATGCGCGAGGGCGTGCGGAAGACGTGCTGGCGGTCGGAGCAGACCTCGGAGCACACCGCCTTGCCGAGCGAAGCCTGGGTAACCGAGCCGTGGAAGGCACTGCCGAGGTCCGACTTGCAATCGAGCCCGACGAAGACGTCGCAGACGATGTTCTGCCAGAGGGCTAGCCGCCGATGGCCGGGGCTGCCGTCTGTCGTGAACTGGATCGGCATTTGGAGAGCCTCCCTTTCACATCCTGCAATTGGCTTGGGACGCCAACCGAAGCAAATCCCGTACCGGCCGGCGTCGCGTCCAGTCGAGTTTTTGTTCCGCCGCGGTCGAGCGCCTGCCTCTCCGGCTTGCCAAATAGACTGCATCGGACGTGGCTTGCGATCAACCGGCAATGGAGGCGGCAATGGGCATCGAACATCCGAAATACAAGGTGGCGGTGGTGCAGGCGGCGCCGGCCTGGCTCGACCTCGACGCCTCGATCGACAAGTCCATCGGCCTGATCAAGGAGGCCGCGGACAAGGGCGCCAAGCTGATCGCCTTTCCGGAGGCCTTCATCCCCGGTTACCCCTGGCATATCTGGATGGACTCGCCGGCCTGGGCGATCGGCCGCGGCTTCGTCCAGCGCTATTTCGACAATTCGCTCTCCTACGACAGTCCCCAGGCCGAGCGGCTGCGTGATGCCGTGCGCCAGGCCAAGCTCACCGCCGTGATCGGCCTGTCCGAACGCGACGGCGGCAGCCTTTACCTGGCGCAATGGTCGATCGGGCCCGACGGCGAAACCATTGCCAAGCGCCGCAAGCTGCGGCCGACCCATGCCGAGCGCACCGTCTATGGCGAAGGCGACGGCAGCGATCTGGCCGTACATGCCCGGCCCGACATCGGTCGCTTGGGCGCGCTGTGCTGCTGGGAGCATCTTCAGCCCTTGTCGAAGTACGCGATGTACGCCCAGAACGAGCAGGTCCACGTCGCGGCCTGGCCGAGCTTCTCGCTCTACGATCCCTTCGCCCCGGCGCTCGGCGCCGAGGTCAACAACGCTGCCTCGCGCGTCTATGCGGTGGAGGGCTCCTGCTTCGTGCTCGCGCCTTGCGCGACGGTGTCGCAGGCCATGATCGACGAACTCTGCGATCGGCCCGATAAGCATGCGCTGCTGCATGCCGGCGGAGGCTTTGCCGCGATCTATGGCCCCGACGGCAGCCAGATCGGCGAGAAGCTGGCGCCGGATCAGGAGGGCCTGCTGATCGCCGAGATTGATCTGGGCGCCATCGGTGTTGCCAAGAACGCGGCAGATCCCGCCGGTCATTATTCACGGCCGGATGTGACGCGGTTGCTGCTCAACAAGAAGAGGTCCCAGCGCGTCGAGCAATTTGCGTTGCCCGTCGACACCGTTGAGCCCACTGATATCGCCGCGGCGGCGAACTGACCAAGGAGCGCGAGACGACCCGCCGTCGCCGCTATGCGGCGCAATGGCCGAGCAGCTCAGGATGTGCGGCGCAGATGTGGTGCGCGCCGGCATCGCGAAGCTCGGCCTCGCTGCCGTAGCCATAGAGTACGCCGATGGCGGTCATGCCGTTGCTCCTGGCTCCGACCACGTCATGGCTGCGGTCGCCGATCATGATCGCACCGGCGGGATTGATCTTGATCTCCTCGATCGCGTAGCGGAGCAGGTCGCGCTTGTCGACGCGGGTCCCGTCGAGCTCGGAGCCGAATACGCGCTCGAAATACGGTTTCAGGCCGAAATGATCGACGATGCGGGTGGCGTAGACGGCGGGCTTGCTGGTCGCGACGAACATGCGCTGGCCCGTCGCTGCGAGCGACGTCAATGTGTCCGCAATTCCGCTGTAGGCCTCGTTCTCGAACAGGCCGATATCGCTGAAGCGCTCGCGATAGAGCAGCAGCGCCCGGTCGGCGAGCTCATCGGTTCCCGTGAGTTTTCTGAGGCTCGCAAGCAGCGGAGGGCCGATGCACCAGGTCAGTTCGTCCTCGTTCGGCACCGGAACGCCGAGCCGCTCCAGTGCGTATTGAATCGAGCGGGTGATCCCCGGCTTGGGGTTGGTCAGCGTGCCGTCGAGATCAAAAAAGATTGTCACCATGGGACCGGGACCTGCGTTGATACTGCCGGTCGTTGCTAGTTGGCTGGGGTTCCAAGTCAAGGTCCCATTTGTCCTGATAACGTCGATGCCATGCGGATAGCTCTGATCATCGCTGTCGTGTGCCAAACGCTCATGTTCACGCCGGTGCTCGCGGAGGAGACACCGCCGGCCGCCGCGCCCGCGAATGCCGAGGAAACTGCGAAGCCGACGGAGAAATCGGAGGACGCCCGCGAGAGCGATACACGCCAGTCGATCTGCCTCATCGTGGAGGCGGCCGCACGCGACAACAACCTGCCGCTGGAGTTCTTCGCGCGCGTAATCTGGCAGGAGAGTCGCTTCCAGGCCGATGCGGTCGGCCCCATGACGCGCAGCGGCGAGCACGCGCAAGGAATCGCGCAATTCATGCCGGGGACGGCAAGTGAGCGCGGGCTGCTCAATCCGTTCAATCCAGTGCAGGCGTTGCCGAAATCGGCGGAGTTCCTGAATGAGCTGCGCAACCAGTTCGGCAATCTCGGCCTTGCCGCGGCCGCCTACAATGCCGGTCCGCGGCGGGTGCAGGAATGGCTCGCGGGCACCGGTGGAATGCCGGAGCAAACCCGCAATTACGTCTATGCCATCACCGGTACCAGCATCGATGCCTGGGCCAAGGCTGGCTCGACCGGCAAGGGCCCGCCGAGCTCGCCGCCGACGAGCTGTGGCGATCTGATGGCGCTGCTCAAACGGGCGCCGAATCCGTTCGTCGCCGAGCTCGAGCAGCATGTGGAGCTTGCCGCTGCAAAGAGTTGGGGCGTGCAGCTCGCGGCCGGCTTCGATCGCAACAAGGCGCTTGCGATGTACTCCCGAGCGGTTACGAAGCTGAGCGCCGTGATCGGCGAGCGCGACCCGAGCCTGCTCTCGTCCGTGATGCGCAGCCGCGGCACGCGCGCCTTCTATCAAGTGCGCATCGGTGCCGATACGCGCGCCGAGGCCGATGATCTGTGCAACCGCATCCGCAAGGCGGGTGGCGCGTGCTTCGTGTTGAAGAACCGAGGGTTGCCGGGCTAGGCGCCCCGTCGTCCCCGGCTCGCGCCAAGTGGCGTCCCGGAATGACAGCGCTGGATCTCGGAGCAATGCATGCCAGCCCCGCCGCCCCCTTGCTTGACGCGCGACGCCGTCTCGCCCGTTATGCAGGCCCGATTCCGCAACCCGGCCAAGATCTTCAGTGGCGCTTCCTCCGCTCGATTCACCACAATGGAATAGCCCTTGGCTTGCCTTCGGCTGGGGGCTGTGCTCGATCACACAGACGATCCTCACCATCGTGCTCTTCGTGACCTATCTCGGCATCGGCGCGTTGGCGCATGACACTCACTTCAGCCTGATCTGGGCGCTGTGTTCGACGCTGTTCGTCTGGGCAGGTCCGGCGCAGATCATTCTGATCACGACGCTCGGCTCTGGCGCGACCATTGTTCAAGCGGCGATCGCAGTGACCGTCAGCGCGATCCGTTTGTTTCCGATGGTGGTCTCGGTGCTGCCGCTGATGCGCACGCCGACGACCAAGCGGCGCGAGCTGATATTTGCCGCACATCTCACCGCCGTGACGCTGTGGGTTGAGTGCCATCGCTTCCTGCCGCAGGTGCCGCGTGAGCGGCGCATCGCTTTCGTTCATGGCCTCGGCTGCGGCCTCGTCTCGGTCTGCCTCGTCGCCAACACAGTCGGCTATGTCCTCGCCGCCAACCTGACGCAGACGCTTGGAGCGGCGATCCTGCTGTTGACGCCGCTGTCCTTCTTGTTCTCGACCGCGCGCAACAGCCGCGAGATCGCCGATGTCGTCGCGCTCGTACTGGGCATCGTGCTCTATCCGGTGGCCGCCAAGATGAACTCGGGCCTCGACATCCTGGTCAGTGGCGTCCTCGCCGGCACGATCGCCTATGGCGTGCATTGGTGGCGACAGGTGCGCACATGAGCTTTGCGCAGGCGGTCGGTGACTGGCACGCGCTTGTCGTGCTGTTCGTTGCCGGCGTCATCCCCAACCAGATCTGGCGCATGCTTGGCCTCTGGTTCGGCGGCGGCATCGACGAGGGTTCGGAGCTGCTGGTCTGGGTGAGGGCGGTCGCAACGGCGATCCTCGCGGGCGTTATCGCCCAGATCGTGGTCCAGCCGCCAGGCGCGCTTGCCAGCGTGCCTGATGTTCCTGCGCTACGGCGCGGTCGCTGCTGGCCTTGTCGTCTTCCTGCTGACCCGCCGCTCGATCTTTGCGGGCGTGGTCGCGGGCGAGGTCTTCATGCTGGCCGGCAAGTGGTGGTTGGGCTAAAACCGCCGGCGAACAGCTAAGGAACTGAACACATGGTCCGCGAACAGGATCTCCGCGAGGGCGAGGTCGCCATCGAGCTGCCGCCGGCGCAAGATGCCGGTCTCGTCTTCATTGGCCGCATCCGCACCCCCTGGACGTCACGGCTGGAGACGCCGCGGCAGGGGCGTCAGGACGGCCCGATATGCCGGCTCGAGATCTTCGAGCCGTTTGTCCCGGCAATCAAGGGCGTCGATTTCTACAGCAATCTCGAAGTGCTCTACTGGCTCGACAAGTCGCGCCGCGACATCATCCTGCAGAGTCCGAAGAATAACGAGAAGACCCGTGGGACATTTTCACTGCGCTCGCCGGTACGGCCCAATCCGATCGGCACGTCGATCGTGAAGCTGGTCGGGATCGAGGGCAACGCGATCCTGGTGCGCGGCCTCGACTGCCTCGACAACACGCCGCTGATCGATCTCAAGCCCGACCGCTGCGAGTTCACGCCGCTGGCCGCGCCGCAGAAGGGCGATTTCGAGACGGAGTAATAGCGCGCCGGTCTAGCCCGTCAGGGAGCCCTTGCGACGAAGCAATCAAGACTGTCGCCGTGAGCGCAGTCTGGAGTGCTTCGCTTCGCTCGCAATGACGGAGTGTGAGGCAATCAGCCGGCCTTCAACGCCGCGATCAGCTTGGCTGCGTGGTCTTGCAGCAGCTTGTCATCTTCCTTGCGGCTTGCCGGCGGCAGCATGGCGACGCCATCGTGGCGCGGCATCACGTGCATGTGCAGGTGAAACACCACCTGTCCGCCGGCCGGTTCGTTGAACTGCTGCACGGTGATGCCGTCGGCATTGAACGCCTTCATCGCGGCCGCTGCGATCTTGTGCGCGCCGCGGGCGACATGGGCGTAGTCGTCCGGCTTGATGTCGAGGATGTTGCGGGCAGGGGCTTTCGGAATCACCAGCGTATGGCCTGGTACGCGGGGCATGATGTCGAGGAAGGCGAAGACGTGCTCGTCCTCGTACACCTTGTGGCAAGGCAGCTCGCCGCGCAGGATCTTTGCGAAGATGTTGTTGGTGTCGTAGGCGGTCATTGGTAGCTCCTCGGCGGCTCCTCGAGATTTGCGCTTACTGTCACCAGCACCGGCAAGGCGTCAAGGCGCCTCGTCGGCGCCTTTGCGGAAGGGGCCGAGCTCGGCCAGCTCCCGGCCGGCCTCCGCAACATAGGCGCGCTCGCGCTTGAGATAATCGTCGATAGCGCGGCGCAGGCCAGGGTCGGCGATGAAGTGGGCGGAATGGGTGGTGCGCGGCAGGTAGCCGCGCGCGATCTTGTGCTCGCCCTGCGCGCCGGCCTCGACGTGTTTCAATCCGTGTTTGATCGCAAAATCGATGGCCTGGTAATAACAGACCTCGAAATGCAGGAAGGGATGGTGCTCGAGCGCGCCCCAATTGCGGCCGAACAGCGTGTCCGAGCCGATGAAGTTGATCGCGCCCGCGATCCAGCGATCGTTCCGGCGCGCCATCACCAGCAGCACGTCCTCGCTCATGGTCTCGCCGATCAGCGAGAAGAACTCGCGCGTCAGGTACGGCCGGCCCCATTTGCGCGAGCCGGTCTCCATGTAGAAGTCGAAGAAGGCGTCCCAGGCGTCCTCGGTAATGTCTTTGCCGGTCAGCCAGTGGATGGTGATCCCGGCGGCGAGCGCATCGCGACGCTCGCGCTTGATTGACTTGCGGTGGCGCGAGTTCAACGTCGCCAGGAAATCGTCGAAAGTCGCAAAGCCCTCATTATGCCAGTGGAACTGCTGGTCGGTGCGCTGGAGGAAGCCGTGCTCGGCGAGCAGCTTCCATTCGGCCTCCCGCGCGAAGGTGACGTGGACGGAGGACGCCTTCGTGACGCCGCACAGCGCCACCAGTCCGCTCGCCAGGGCTTCGGTGATCTGCGCACGGTCGACGCCGTCGCGGACCAGCAGCCGCGGCCCGGTCGCCGGCGTGAAGGGAACGGAGACCTGAAGTTTCGGGTAATAGCGCCCGCCGGCACGCTCATAGGCGTCCGCCCAGCCGCGGTCGAAGACGTATTCGCCCTGGCTGTGTGATTTCAGATAGCAGGGCACGACGCCGGCGACGCGGCCGCCGACCTTGGCCACGAGATGCCGCGGACCCCAGCCGGTGCGGATGGTCGCCGAACCCGATCTCTCGACGGCAGATAGAAATGCGTGCGACACGAACGGGTTATAGGCAGGTCTTGAGAGGCCGAGGGAATCGCCTGGAATGGCGGATGAGATTCCTGCGCCATGCCCCTTGCACTTGTCGCCGGGACTGGCGCAAGCGTCCCAATCCTCGGGCGAGACTTCGCCAATGGACGGTACGGCCTCGAGCGTAATGTCGGATGATGCCATTGCGCCCAAGATCGTGCATCGCAGCAGCGACTTCAAGGGGGCTGGAGCCACACGCGTGCAGCGCGTCCTCGGCGGTGCGCTGCAGTCCCAAATCGCCACCGCAACGCTACCGCGTTGCAGCCTGTCCGGAACAGGAGTGATAGCGCAGGCCGCCCCCTTACGGCACGAATCCCTCAAAGATCATCTGATCTGCATACCGCCCGACCCGCGCCCGCTGCTCCGGCGTGCGCACGGTCCAGCCGAGCAGGGCGCAGCCGAAGACGTTGCGGGCGATCCAGGGTGCCGGGGCCGGAAGGTGGTCGACCTTGAAAGCGACGAAGTGGGGCTGGGTCTGGAAGCCGTGGCGCAGGTAGAGCATGCTGTCGCGCTGCTCCGGGGTCAGGTTGGCCCAGTACTCGTCCTCATAGGTCCGTTGCGCGACGATGCCGCGCGGACGGGAGGGAAGCAACTGGCGCAGCGCCAGTACCTGGTCGGGAT
Source organism: Bradyrhizobium sp. in8p8 (assembly GCF_000426845.1). GTDB lineage: Bacteria > Pseudomonadota > Alphaproteobacteria > Rhizobiales > Xanthobacteraceae > Bradyrhizobium > Bradyrhizobium japonicum_C. Next base: position 29,473 of record NZ_AUGD01000010.1, read on the forward strand.
CGAACGACATGCCGACCGCGGGGCCGTCATAGGACGCCAGCACCTCGGCCATCCGCTTCACCAGCTTGCGGTCGCCGCCAAAATGGCTCTTTACCTCGATCACCAGCGGCACCCGGCCGGCAACCATGGCGCAGAGATCGCTGAGCGACATCATTCGCTCGGCGGTGTCCCTGAACTTGACCGCCTTCAGCTCCGCAGCGGTCTTCGAGATGACGTCCCCCGTGGCCTCGGTGAGACGGCCCAGCGCGTGATCATGATGCACCATGGCCTCGCCATCGGACGAGAGCTGGATATCGACCTCAATGGAGAAATTGCCCGCAATCGCAGCCTGTACCGCGCCCGGCATGTTCTCGACGATGCCGCGCGAGATGTCATGCAGGCCGCGATGGGCGACCGGCCGGGCTGTCAGCCAATCCGGGGCGCGCATTCGTCTCAGGCGACCTCGAACACGCCTTCGACCTCGACTGCCGCGTCGGCCGGCAGGGAGGCGACGCCGACGGTGGTACGGGCATGGCGGCCCTTGTCACCGAAGGCGGCCACCATGAGATCGGAGGCGCCGTTGAGCACCTTCGGTCCGTCCAGGAAGTCGGGCGCTGAATTGATGAAGCCGCCGAGACGGACCACGCGGACGACCTTGTCGAGGTCGCCGAGTGCGGCCTTGACCTGGGCCAGCAGGTTCACCGCGCAGCCGCGGGCGGCCGCCGCACCGTCTTCGATGGAGACGCCGGCACCCAGCTTGCCCTTGGCGATCAGCTTGCCGGTGGGATCGAAGCAGACCTGGCCGGAGACGAACAGCAGATTGCCGGTGCGCACGAACGGGACGTAGTTGGCGACGGGAGTGGGGGCCTCATGCAGCTTGATGCCCTGTTCCGCCAGTTTCTGCTCGACCGTGCCCGCCATGTCCGACCTCGTTGTCCAAATCATTCGCCCCGGCGCGTTCGCTTGAGACCCGGGCAGGCCCTGTTTCGCCCATCGTGCCGGCACATGCAAGCAACTGGATGGGCCTGCATTTGGTTGAGACAGAGCACCCGGTTCAGTCAACTTGACTTGAAACGGTCTCAGTTGCGACGCAATGGAACGGTCATTAAAATGTCCAATCTGCGCTTTCCTCAGGGAACAGACATGGTGCACCTTTTCCGGACTTCGCTCGGTGTGATGGCGCTCGCGGCGGCCACTCTTGGCCCCGGCTGCGGGGCGCTGGCCGCCAACGGTCCGTTTCTCGCGCATCAGGCGCTCTACGACCTCAGCCTCGTCAAATCGCGCTCCAATTCGGTCAACAGCGCCCGCGGCCGAATCCTCTACAATTTCACAGGGAATGCCTGCGAGGGCTATACCTCGGAATTCCGCCAGGTGTCCGAGCTCGACAGCGGCGAGGGCAAGGTCACACTGAGCGACCTCCGCTCCAATTCCTGGGAGGATGCCGCCGGCAAGAGCTATCGCTTCAAGATCGAGACGCGGATGAATGAGGCCGATGCCGGCCGTGTCGACGGCTCGGCCGAGCGCGATGGCGACCAAATCAACGTCAAGCTGAAGCTGCCGGCACCGAAAAGCTTTACGCTCGACGGCAAGATCGTATTCCCGACCGAGCAGATCCAGCGCATCATCGCGGCCGCCAAGGAGGGCAAGTCGCTGCTCGAGCTCTCCGTCTATGACGGCTCGGACGACGGCCAGAAGGTCTACAACACGCTGACCGTGATCGGTCAGCCAATCCCCGCCGACCGTGCCACGTCTTCGGACCCGTCGACCGCGGACGAGCACATGAAATCCCTGAAGCGCTGGCCAGTCACCGTCAGCTATTTCGACCGCGACGCCCAGCAGAAGGAAGGCGAGCAGACGCCTGTTTATGCGATGGCGTTCGAGCTCTACGAGAACGGCGTCTCGCGCCAGCTCGTGCTCGACTACAACGATTTCGTGATTTCCGGCGCGATGGGCAAGTTCGACGTGAAGGACAGCAAGCCCTGCAATTGAGGGGCGCGCTCTGTCCTCCGTCATTGCGACCGAAGCGAAGCTATCCAGACTCGCAATGACGGCACTGGCTCTCGGCTCGCTCTCCAGCTACGCTCGATTGCAACCTACAAAAATCCGGGAGGCACCCATGCCCAAGCTTGATCATCTCCGCCCCAGCGGTTTGCATAACAATCCGGCCTATTCTCACGTCGTCACAGCTTCCGGCGCCCGCACCATCTACATCTCCGGACAGGTCTCGGTCGACGAGGAGGGGCGGATCGTCGGCGAGGGCGATATTGCCGCCCAGACGACGCAGGTGATGCAGAATCTCGGCCACGCGCTGAAAGCGGCCAACGCCAACTACGCCAACATCGTCAAGATCACGACTTTCGTCGTGAACTACAAGCCGGAGCTGCGCCCGATCATCGGCAAGGCCCGCTCCGCGTTCTTCGAAGGCATGGAGCCGCCGGCCTCGACGCTCGTCGGCGTCTCCGCACTCGCCGCGCCGGAATGGCTGATCGAGATCGAGGCGGTAGCCGTCGCGGATTGAGCCGGGCTACGCCGACCTGGCTTTGGCTAGCTCTAGTAGTTGGCTAGCTCTAGTAGAACGGCCATCGCCTCGTCGGCCCTGTCCACCGGCACAAACAGGTGATCGTGATAGAAGGCCGAAACGGCATTCACGCTGATGCCGGCTTCGGCCAGACGTGACGTGACTGCCGCCAGAAGGCCAACCGCATCGAGTGCGGAGTGGACCGTCAGGGTGATCAGGCGCGAGACGAATTGATAGCGTAAGCCTGCGCGCTCAGCCGCTTCTTGAGAGATCACCAGCGTCGTGCCTTCCTGCTCGCGAAACGTCAGGAGCGGATCTAGTGCTGAGGGGATCCCCTCGCTTTTCGAAAGCCTGCAGAAAACGAAGATGCCGGGCCGCAGCTCCGGCTCAATGTGTTTAAGCAGCGCGGCGAGATCGCGTTCACCTATCATCACTCCGGCGCCTTCTCCGGCCCTTCATACGCAATGCCGCGGATGACAGCGGCACTGCCGAACTTCTTGCGCAGGCTGTCCACGGCGCGTTCGGCGTGCGCAGCGCGGCGGTCTAGCATATCGGTATCGTCGGAGGCCGAGCCCTCGCGCAGCGCGCTGACGCCGGCGCCCATCAGGCGGAAGGCGGTGCCGTCGATCTCTTTCGCCAGCATCTCGCGGCAGATCGCAAACATCTTTGCAGCGAGCTGCGTCGGCGCGGCAATCGATTGCGAGCGCGTGCGCTGGCGGAAATCGGCGGTCTTCAGCTTCAGCGTGACCGTCGAGCCGGCGAGCTCGGCGCTCTTGAGGCGGGACGACGTCTTCTCGCACAGCCGCCAGAGGATCTTCTCCAGCGTCGGGAAATCACGAATGTCGGTCTCGAATGTGGTCTCGCTGGAGATCGTCTTGGCCCCGCGGTCAGGCTCGACGCGGCGGTCGTCGATGCCGCGCGCGAGCCTCCATAACCTGCGTCCATCGCTCGGGAACTGCCGCATCATCTCGATCTCGTCGGCCTTCTGGAGGTCGGCGATGACGCGGAAGCCACGCTGCACGAGGCGCTCCTGCGTTGCCGGCCCGACGCCAAAGATGAAGCCGACCGGCTTTTCCGCCAGCATCAAACGGGCTTCCTCTTGGTCGAGCGCGGCAAAGCCGCGAGGCTTGTCGAGGTCGGACGCGATCTTGGCCAGGAACTTGTTGCAGGACAGGCCGACCGAGACGGTGATGCCGATGTCGCGCTCGATTTCGCGGACAAAGCGCGCCAGCACCTTTGCCGGGATCATGCCGTGGACGCGCTCGGTTCCGGAGAGGTCGAGGAAGGCCTCGTCGATGGAGAGCGGCTCTACGAGCGGCGTCAGCGCCTGCATGGCCTGACGCACTTCACGGCCGACGCGGACGTATTTGGCCATGTCAGGCGGGATCACGGTGGCATGCGGGCAGGCTTCCAGCGCCTTGAACATCGGCATGGCGGAGCGGACGCCATAGGTTCGGGCGATGTAGCAGGCTGCCGACACCACGCCACGCTTGCCGCCGCCGATGATGACGGGCTTGTCGGCAATGTCGGGATTGTCGCGCTTCTCGACCGTCGCGTAGAAGGCGTCGCAGTCGATATGGGCGATGGTCAGGCTCGCGAGCGCGGCGTGGCGGACGAGGCGAGGGGATCCGCAGGCGGAACAGCGGCGCACGCCCACATCCAAATCGGCCAGACAATCCCGGCAGAAGCAGCGGGGCCCGGCCGGGTCGGATTTGGTCACGGCACGTCGCGCTCCCAGGAGGAATCGCCGAGGGCATCGCCCAGGACCTGTCGGGCCCCGGCGACGTTGGTGGGATGCAGTTCGGCCGAGCTGGCAAAGGCCTTCACGGTGGCATCGTCCCGCATCACGAAATCGAGCACGCTGAGGAGAAAGTTCGGATCCGAGGCGGCATTGCGGAGGGTCTCTGGACCGACCCCCGTCTCGGCCAGGAACAGGCCGAGCCGCTCGGGATCGCTCGCGACGAAGGACAGGGCCTGAATCGCAACGATTTCAGCAACTTCGCGGGGGTTGTGAACAGGCTTTTTCACGGGGACGGTTTGCCTTTCCGTTAACTTTCGGTCTCTAATTTGGAATCATCATGCCCGAGTCTCGTCCTCAAGTCTTCCGAGCCCAGACAAGCAACTGGAAACCACATCGCGGAAAGTCGGCCCTCGGGTTTAACGAAACTCAAGCGAATCTGAGGCTAGTTTGAATCCAGTTTTCGAAACGCCGGGAAGCGGCGTCTGAGGCGTCATATGTACCGGTCTGCGGACCTTTCAGGAGGGCGGGATGGCTAAGACCGTCCTGATCGTGGAAGACAACGAGCTCAACATGAAGCTCTTCCGCGACCTGTTGGAGGCGCACGGCTACCAGACCTCGGGCACCAGCAACGGCTACGAGGCGCTCGACCTCGTTCGCAAGATGCGGCCCGACCTCGTGCTGATGGATATCCAATTGCCGCAGGTTTCAGGGCTCGAGGTGACGCGCTGGATCAAGGACGATCCGGAGCTGCGCAGCATTCCCGTCGTCGCGGTCACGGCGTTCGCGATGAAGGGCGACGAAGAGCGCATCCGCGAGGGCGGCTGCGAAGCCTATTTGTCCAAGCCGATCTCGGTCGGCAAATTCATTGAGACGGTCCGGCGTTTTATCGGATAGGAAGTGAGTTCACAGTGTCCGCGCGTATCCTGGTCGTCGATGACGTTCCTGCCAACGTCAAGCTGCTCGAAGCCCGCCTGTCCGCTGAATATTTTGACGTGATGACCGCCTCGAACGGCACCGAGGCGCTGGCGATCTGTCATCGCGCCGAGTGCGACATCATCCTGCTCGACGTGATGATGCCGGACATGGACGGTTTCGAAGTCTGCCGCCGCCTCAAGACCGATCCGGCTACGCATCACATTCCCGTCGTCATGGTAACGGCGCTCGACAGCCCCGCCGACCGCAACCGTGGTCTCGAAGCCGGCGCCGACGATTTCCTCACCAAGCCGGTGTCCGACGTCGTGCTGATTGCGCGGGTGCGCTCGCTGACGCGGCTGAAGATGATGACGGACGAATTGCGCATGCGCGCGATCACCTCGCTCGAGATCGGCATGCAGGCGCCCGAGCGCAGCGCCGTGGCCGACACCGGCAAGGGCGGCCGCATCCTGCTGGTCGACGACCGCGAGTCCTCCTACGAGCGGCTGGCGACGATCCTCGCCGCCGAGCACACCATCGACGTCGAGCCGAATCCGACGGAAGCGCTGTTCCACGCCGCCGAGGGCAATTACGACCTGCTGATCGTCTCGCTCGACCTCAACAATTTCGACGGCCTCCGCCTCTGCAGCCAGGCGCGCTCGCTGGAGCGCACCCGGCACGTGCCGATCCTCGCGATAGCCGACCCCGAGAACTCGACGCGGCTGCTGCGCGGTCTGGAGATCGGCGTCAACGACTACCTGCTGCGCCCGATCGACAAGACCGAACTCCTGGCCCGGGCCCGCACCCAGATCCGCCGCCGCCGCTACACCGATCACTTGCGCGACAACGTGCAGAACTCGATCGAGATGGCGATCACCGACGCGCTCACCGGTCTGCACAATCGCCGCTACATGGAGAGCCATCTGGCGACTCTCGCCGAGCAGGCCTCCATCCGCGGCAAGCCGCTGGCCCTGATGATCCTCGACATCGATTACTTCAAATCGATCAACGACAATTACGGCCATGACGCCGGCGACGACGTGCTGCGCGAGTTCGCGGTGCGGGTGCGCAAGTCGATCCGCGGCATCGACCTGGCCTGCCGCTACGGTGGCGAGGAATTCGTCATCGTGATGCCGGAGACCGATTTGCACGTCGCCGGCATGGTCGCCGAGCGTTTGCGCCGCTCGATCGCCGGCGAGCCGTTCGCGATCCACAAGGGCGCCAAGCGCATCGAGGTCACGATCTCGATCGGCCTCACCACGCTGGAGCGGAAGGGCGAGGCGGTCGCCGACGTCCTCAAGCGCGCCGACACCGCGCTGTATCGGGCCAAGCACGACGGCCGTAACCGCGTGGTCTCGCAGGCGGCCTGAGCGGCCGCGGCCCGAAACTCAAAAACAACCCCATGCACAGTAGCCGGCGCCAGCCGGATCAAGGACTTGCGCGGGGGGCAGGACAGATTGCGCCGGCAGCGGCGCCGTTTGACCTGTCGGGCAAAACAGGAGCATGCTGGTAGGGTCGGGACGTGCCTGTGGCGATGCTCATTGCGACGCTCGGGTACTTCCAGGAATCCCGCTGTCGCTCCCTGCGAAGACGGGGAATCCAGTACGCCGCGGCCTCTCGGTTCAATGACGACCGTCTCTGGAATATTGGATCACCCGCTTTCGCGGCCGATGACACCGAATTGGCGGCGACAGCTTTTATCGGGGCGCGCGCTTACCTGATGCCGCCGGCCTCTCCGCACCATCCGACACATCCACGCCCGCATTCCGCAACAACACCTTCGCCGCTTCCTTGGCCGCGCGCGCCATGGCCGGATCATCGCGCACCAGATCTTGCGCGATGGAGCCGTCGACGAGCAGCACGAGCTGCGTTGCCAGTGCATCCGCATTGGCAACACCGAGCTCGCTCAGGCGGTCGCGAAACCAGAGGCGTCGGCTTTCCTTGAAGGCGATCGCGATCTTCTTCACGGCGAGGTCCTGAGGGCCGAGCTCGGCCACCGCATTCACGAACGGGCAACCGCGAAAATCCTTGGCTGCAAAACGCCGCTCCAGCGAATCAAACGTCGCGAGGATCTGCTCGGCGGGGGGCTTGTCGGAGGGGCGTGCGTGAACGAAGCGGCGCTCGAGATAGGCCGCGATCAGCGCATCCTTGGAGGGGAAGTGATTGTAGAGCGTACGCTTGGAGATGCCGATCTCGGCCGCGATGGTATCCACACCGATGGCGCGAATTCCTTGCAGATAGAACAGCTTGTCGGCGGTCTCGAGGATCCGCTCTTTCATCGTCTGTGGGGCGGGCGGGGGAGCCATGCAGCGGAAGGCGTCCTGTTCGCTTGACAGCAACATCCAACCATAGCCTAAGTAAACAGGTCTGTGTAACCAAAATCGGTGGCAACAGCAGACGACGGCAATTGCGCCGTGCCCAAAAGGGAGAAGAAAATGCCCCTGCTGCAGGTCCTGCGCCCGACCTTGCCCATCCTGATCGGTGCCTCGGTCATGCTGACGCTGAGCATGGGGTTGCGGCAGTCGCTCGGCATCTTCATGCAGCCGCTGACGCATGACATCCATATTTCGATCTCGGATTTCACGCTGGCACTGGCCGTGCAAAACCTTGCCTGGGGCTTCCTGCAGCCCCCCGCCGGCGCACTCACCGTGCGTTACGGCTTCCGCCCGATCATGATCGTGGGCGCACTGATGTACATCGCAGGCCTCGTGCTGATGGCAACGGCGAACGGGCTCGTCAGCATCATGATCGGCGCCGGCGTGCTGATCGGCACCTCGATGGCCTGCACCGCCGCGGCGATCGCGATGTCGGTGGCGGCGCGCGCAGTGCCGGAGACCGTGCGCTCGACCGTGCTGGGCATCGTCTCCGGCGCGGGCTCGCTCGGCGCGCTGTTGTCGGCGCCGATCGGACAGATGCTCAACGAGGGCTTTGGCTGGCGCGTCGGGCTTGCCGGTTTCGTCGTCATGTCGCTGCTGATGATCCCGGCCGCGTGGTATGCCGGGCGCGTCGACAAAATCCCGCTGCCGAAGCCCGCCGCCGCCGACCTCGGCGATGCCACGGCTGCGATCGCGGCGAAGACAGCGTTCGGCAACGCGTCCTTCGTCGTGATGACCTGCGCCTATCTCGTCTGCGGCATGCAGCTTGTGTTTCTCACCACGCATCTGCCGTCATATCTGGCGATCTGCGGCCTCGATCCGATGCTCAGCGCGCAGACGCTCGGCATGATCGGCGGCTTCAACGTGCTGGGCTCGCTGTTCTTCGGCTGGGCCGGCCAGCGCTGGAACAAGCTGGCGCTATTGGGCGCGATCTACATCCTGCGCTCGCTCGCGCTGGCCTGGTATTTCACGCTGCCGGCCAGTCCGTTCTCGACGCTTCTGTTCGGAGCGATCATGGGCTTCCTCTGGATGGGCGTCGGCCCGCTCGTCGCGGGCGCCGTCGCCGAAATGTTCGGCCTGCGCTGGCAGGCGATGATCCAGGGCCTTGCCTTCATGAGCCACCAGATCGGCAGCTTCCTCGGTGCCTATGGTGGCGGGCTGCTCTACGACGCGCTCGGCTCCTACACCATGGCCTGGCGCATCGGCGTCGCGCTCGGCCTTGCCGGCGGCATCGTGCAGGTGGCGTTCGCGCTGATCCGGCCGTCGCAACCGCCGGCCCCGGTGCTGCGGACGGCCTAGCAGGAAGAGGGTTGGGTCGCCTGCGGAGCTGCGCTCCGCAGCGAGGGCCTGATGCTGAAGCGCGGCGTTGCCAACCGATATTCACTTGACCGGGAAGCCAACGGTCGGGACGTTGCCGAGTGCGCCAGGGAGACGCGAAACATCGACAGCCGCGATGAGAATCTCACGCCGCAGCCGTTGTGGGCTTGTCCTGCCCGGGGGCTTCGTGCCCCTGTTCCGTTATCCCTGTCGCTTCGATGCACAGCCTAACGGCCTCACCGATGCTCGTCGCAATGAGGTCAGCTTTGGCGCCTGTCCGCAACAATTCCATGGCGGCCTGGTCAATGTCGTTGACCCAGCAGCCCAGGATGATGGTTGCCTTCGGCAGTTTCCGCCTCAGACGCCGGACGGAGTACCGCATGTGTGCCGCAGCGCGGGCATCGAGGTAGACCAAGCAGACAATCGCAACGCCCGTTGTATCCAGGCGAAAGACATTCGTCGTGGAAAGCGATGCTGCGCCTTCGACTCGCGCAGCGAGGCCGTGCTCAGTCGAGAGCTGAGCCAGCATGATCGCGGCCGCCTCATCGATCAGGGTGCGTCCGGCCACACACAGGACAGGGTGTTCACCCTGCCAATCCGGCGGTAGCGTTTCGCTACGCAGGTAAGGCAAGCGTTCATTGGCCGCATTCTCGGCAATGCCTTCGACCGCGGATGATGCTTCAGCATCAGTGGTGGAACTACTCCTCGGGGGCGGCCGGTCGTCCTGATCGGCAAGATCGGCGACAAACTCGCTGACGGCATCTCGAATCTTCATGAGACGTTCCTGGTCAAGCGCATTGCGCTCCACGTCGGCTTGCGCCAAGTGCAAACCCTTCAGGGCGACCTCATCATAGTACGAAGCCAGCGAACGCTCTTTCAGAAACTCCTCGGCCTTTTCGGCCGCTTCGGTCGGATCCCCCGCCAGCATCCGCTGATAGAACATTTCCGGCGGAGAAAGCGCCGGTCGGTCTCCAAACATGACGTCGAGGAATTCCAATCGCTCCACATGCCGCCCCAAAACCACGAGGCAGATCGTGAGGGGGGTCGCGAGGACGAGCCCGATTGGTCCCCAGAGCGCCGTCCAGAACGTTGCCGACGCGACCACGGCAACGGGGGAAAGCCCTGTGCTGCGGCCGTAAACCATCGGCTCGATGACATGGCCCACGAGCGGTTCAACGACAAGAAATAGAGCGAGAGTCCAAAGCAGCATCGACCAGCCGGGATCGATGGCGACCGCGAGCGCCAGCGGGAATGCGGCAGCGATAACGGCGCCGACATAAGGGACGAAGCGAAGCGCGGCCGCGAGGATGCCCCAAAGGATCGCGCTGGGAATTCCGATGAACCAGAGGCCGGTGCCGATCACCACGCCGAATGCGCCGTTCAGGATGAGTTGGGTCAGAAACAGCTTGCTGAGGCGGCTCGCTGCATCGTCCAACGCAGCGGTCGTACGCTGCAGATCCAGCGAGCCCGCCAGCCGAATGAAGCGATTCCGAAGATCCTCGCGCTGAATGAGAATGAATATGACGAAAATGATGATGATGCCGGTGGTAGCGAGCGGATGAATGAGCGGAGAAATCAGGGTTCGCAGACTCTCCAACGCGCCGGGATCAGGCTGGCGTACCTCGACTGGGACCGGTGGCGGGGAGGCATTTGAGCCGGGGACAATGCCGGTCCTCGGCGCGGATGGCGCGTCTTTCGGTTTATCAAGCTCCTCGCTGAGATCCTTCAGCATATCGGAAGCACGCTCCAGCGTGCCCCTCCCGGCCTTGGTATCCCGGAATGCCTGGATCTTGTCGCTGATCGTCGATTGATATCGGGGCAGGTCACCGGCGAGTTGCGTCAGTTGAGTGGCGAGAAGGCTGCCGATCGCGAAGATCAGCATAAACGCAACGACAACCACGCTCACGACTGCCAGTCCCCGCGGGACATGGATCCGCTGCAATATTCCGACCAGCGGCGCCAGCACGAAGCTGAGAAGAATAGCCAGCGCAACGGGCACGAAGATGTCTCGACCGAAATAGAGCATCGAGATAATGATGACGGTCAGAATCCCGGTCGCTACTGCACTCAGCAGCGCCATCAGCTCTTCGGTGGTGCGTGGCTTGAAGGGCTGTCTCGCTACGGGCCTCATTTTGCTGTTCCTGTCCCGCCGTGGACTGAGCGCTCACTGATTTCAGCTGCGAGGGGCCAGGACGAGGCTGCATAGGACAGCCGCCCAGGGCACTAGTCCGCGCGGTCTTCATGGCGGCGGCCGTTACTCCGGTCGCGCGCTATCGCACGCCAACCGCTCCTGCCCTGAAAAGGTTCCTGTGAGCTATGAAATGGCGCGATGCGCCACCTCGCTTGCGCCGGGGGGCGGCGTGGCCAGGCGATGATCCAGGGCCACTCGATCGGCAGCTTCCGCGGCGCTCATGGAGGCGGGGGTGCTGTACGACGCGCTCGAATCCTACGCGATGGCCTGGCGCATCGGCGTCGCGATTGGTCTCGCCGTCGGCATCGGGCCGGTCGCATTCGGCCCCTGGGCGCATGGCGGATGCGCTGCAAACGCGTCGCCCGGGCGGCTCACCATTGTCATTACGCCGCTGCCGCTACCTTCACCTTGACCGAGACGGGCAGCGGAAGGCGAAGCCCCCGGGCGAACGCAGGGCGGCGCGTTACCGGGTGTCTCTGCGGCAGCTTTCCGAAGCGCGAAAGGATTTGCATCAGTGCGGACCTGACGGCCGGCTCGATCTTCGCGCAAATGAACCAGCAGACCAGGATGAGCATGGCAAGTGCGATCCAAAGCGCAGAGGTCGCATCGAGACCGGCGTCGACCAATGCACGAATGACCGCCGCGCCGATGACGTTGTGGGTGAGATAGAGCGGATAGGTGATCAGCCCAAGCGTTCTCAGATAGGCAGGTGCCTCAGGGGAAGCGATGCCGGCGAACCGTCTGTTGCGGTTTGCGGCAAGCGCAATGAGCAGCACCGCGGCCGCCCAAACCATGATCGGCACGAGCGCCGATTGATCGGCGATCGCGGGTATGGACGTCAGAAGGAAAGATGCAAAGAAGTAGATCTCCGCCGCGCCTGAAAGACAGGCGACGGCGACGGCGACCTGCTCCAGCGCAGTCAATTGCCTGTTCGAGAGAATGAACAGCCAGATCCCCAGCGCAAAGAAGCAGCCATGCGTCAACAGAAACGCCGCGCATGGCACCCGAAACATCAGGATGACGAGATAAGGCAGGTCGGATGGCGTCGTGCATGACAGCACCGCCAGCGCGACCGCGTTGAACAGTGCGCTGTAGATGGTGAGGCCGAAGGCGAGGTGCCGCAGAGTGATCCTCTTCGTGAGCATCGCGCAAAACACGAGACCATAGAACGCGATCTCGGCCGCCAGCGTCCAATAGACCTCGTCAAGCCAATGGCCCGTGACGCCCTTGGGCACCATCAGCATGGCGTGGATGTAGGGCTGGGTGATTTCGGAGACGGGTCCGCTGCCGAAGAGAAGCAGGACGAGAAACGTCGCAGTGGCGCACACCCAGACCGCCGGATAAAGCCGGAGCGCACGGCCCAGAAGAAAGCCGCCCGGCGAGGATTGAGCCGCGGAATTGGCGATGACGAAACCAGAGATGACGAAAAAGATTTCGACGCCGACCCAGCCGAACCATGTGAAGGGCGCGGCAGACGGGTAGAGGACATCGGCGGCGACGTAGCGCTCGAAGCCCGGGACGCCGATCGAGACCCAGGCCCAGGACCAGAACATCTGGTGAAAGACGGCGACGCCAAGCGCAGCGCCGAAGCGCAGCGGATCCAGCAGGGGCAAATGGCTTTTCACGGCAATGGACCAGATTCATGCAACGATCCCGTTCGAGATATTGAATCCGGTCGAGGTGCTCTGCGAGGCGGGTCACACTCGCTTCGCCCGCCAAGCACCGATCATGGAGAGCAGGGTGTCCGTAGCCGGAAGCCCGCAGTAGCCCGCGGCTCCGCCAGCAGCCTTGCAAGCGGCAGCGCGTCCGAGACACGCTGCGGAGAAAATGAAAACGGGGCCCAGAGGGCCCCGTCAAAGTCTTCAACGTCCCGCGATCTTACTTGATCTTGGCTTCGCGGAATTCGACGTGCTTGCGCGCAACCGGATCGTACTTCTTCTTGACCAGCTTGTCGGTCATGGTGCGCGAGTTCTTCTTGGCGACGTAGTAGAAGCCGGTGTCGGCCGAGGACACGAGCTTGACCTTGATGGTGACCGCTTTGGCCATGTTCTGTACCTCAGAATATCAGGGGAATCTGGAGCCGGCCAAACGGCCCGCGTTGGCCGGCAACCTAGCCAGAAACCGCCTGATGTCAAGGTTTTACACCCGGAAAAGCACCCGAAACGGGCCCATTAGGCCTCGAAGAAGCGATTTTTCGGCCGCGGCAGGCCCAGATTCTCCCTCAAAGTGGCCCCTTCATACTCCTTCCGGAAAATGCCGCGGCGCTGCAGCTCCGGGACGACCTTGTCGACGAAATCGTCGAGGCCGGCGGGCAGGAACGGGAACATGATGTTGAAGCCGTCCGAGCCGCGCCCGACCAGCCATTCCTCCATCTGGTCGGCGATGGTCTTGGCAGTGCCGACGAAGGACAGGCCGCCATAGCCGCCGACACGCTGGGCGAGCTGGCGCACGGTGAGCTTTTCGCGCGTGGCGAGATCGACCATGCGCTGGCGGCCGCTCTTGCTGGCGTTGGTCTCGGGAATCGCGGGGAGAGGGCCATCGGGATCGAAGCCGGAGGCGTCGGTGCCCAGGATCACCGAGAGCGAAGCGATGGCGCTGTCGTAATGCACGCGGCTGTCGAGCAGCGCGCGCTTTTCCCTGGCCTCATCCACGCTGTCGCCGACCACGACGAAGGCGCCGGGGAGGATCTTGAGATGCTCGGGATCACGGCCGGCCTTCTCCATGCGGCGCTTGATGTCGGCATAGAGTTTTTGGCCGTCGGCGAGGCTGCCGCCGCCGGTGAAGACGGCTTCCGCGGTCTCGGCCGCGAGCTGCTTGCCGTCTTCGGAGGCGCCGGCCTGCACGATCACGGGCCAGCCCTGCACGGGTCGGGCGATGTTGAGAGGGCCGCGAACCTTCAGATATTTGCCCTTGTGGTCGAGCGTATGCATCTTCGCGGGATCGAAGAACAGCCCGCTCTCGACATCGCGCACGAAGGCATCATCGGCGAAGGAATCCCAGAGGCCAGTGACGACGTCGTAGAACTCGCGGGCGCGCCTGTAGCGCTCGGCGTGCTCCATGTGGTCGTCGAGACCGAAATTGAGCGCCGCGTCCGGGTTGGAGGTGGTGACGATATTCCACCCCGCACGCCCGCCGCTGAGATGATCGAGCGAGGCGAAGCGGCGCGCGACGTGATAGGGCTCGTCGAAGGTGGTGGAGCCTGTCGCGATCAGGCCGATGCGCTCGGTGACCGCCGAGAGTGCCGACAGCAGCGTGAACGGCTCGAACGAGGTCACGGTGTGGCTTCGCTTGAGCGCATCGATCGGCATGTTCAGCACGGCGAGGTGATCGGCCATGAAGAAGGCGTCGAACTTGCCGGCCTCGAGCTTTTGGATCAGCTGCTTGATGCGCGAGAAGTTGAAATTGGCGTCGGGCCAGGCTCCGGGATAGCGCCAGGCGCCGGTGTGGATGCTGATCGGGCGCATGAACGCGCCAAGCTTGAGTTGCCGTTGTGCCATCGCCCGGTGTCCGTTCTTGGTGCCGTTCGGAAAGACATAGGGACGCGGCGGAACTCCGCCATTGGCGGGGGTGGAAAGATTATTTTGTTTTTGGATGCGCGCTCAGCAAATTCACGTCATTCCGGGGCGCCGCGCAGCGGCGAGCCCGGAATCCATCGAACCGCGGAGACAGTGGAGGAATGGATTCCGGGCTCGCGCTACGCGCGCCCCGGAATGACGGAGGAGGGAGCCGTGCCTCCGCAATGTCAGCGTCAGCTCAACACATCCTTCTGCATCTTGCCGCCGTAGAAATGGAAGAACGGCACCGGCGCATCATGACGAAGCGGGCCGGTGGCAAGGCGGGTGTCGAGCTCGTTGAGCACGTTGCGCGTCATCGGATGCAGATCGGCGAGCGGCTTTGAGCCGAGCTCGACCCAGACCAGCTCCACCAGCTCGGCATCGGCATGGATCACCCCCTCGACGCGATGGGTGATTGCGGAGGCATCGGCGGTGAAGAAGCGCGTGTCGAAGCGCTTGACCCGGCCCGGCGGGGTGATCGCCCGCGCGATCAGGAACAGGCTGGAAGGATCGGGCAGGAGGCCGGCATCGGCGAACGGCCTCCAGGGGCCCTCGAGCTTTGTCACCTTGCCTTCGGCCTTGCGGCCGAGGCAGAGGCCGGTCTCCTCGCAGGCCTCGCGGATCGCGGCAATGGCGAGGGACTTCGCGCGCGAAGCCGGCGTCTTCGGGCTGCCCTTGGCGAGATTGGCCTCCAGCTCGGGCGTGATGGGGGCGGCACAGGGCACGCGATAATCGGCCTTGTCGACGCGTCCGCCCGGAAAGACGAACTTGCCGGGCATGAACACGACCTTGTCGTGCCGCTTGCCGACCAGCACTTTCGGGGTGGTGCCGCTGCGATCGACCAGGATCAGTGTCGCCGCATCCCTCGGGCGGAAGTAGGGATGGTGATCGGCTTCCTTCTCCTCGTGAACCCTGGTTTTCTCCTCGGCCTGCGAAATATCCGTCATGTCCTCACCCAAAACCCGTTTTCTTGCTTGTTGCTTACACAGGCGGAATACCATCCGGAGGGTTCTCGTCAAACCCGTGCATGCGCAGAGCCCATTGCAAGCCGACCACAGCTCCTTTTACCGGCTGCAACAGTGCGAGCGAGGCGATGAAGGTGAAGGGCAGATAGGCCGCGAAGCTGAGCCAGACCGGCGTCGAATAGTTGGTCTCGATCCAGAGGATGGCCGGCACCACGATGTGGCCGACGATGACGATGACGAGATAGGCGGGCAGATCGTCGGCGCGGTGCGGCGTGAAGTCGAGCTCGCATTTGGCGCAATGATCTGCCGTCTTCAGGAAAGCACGGAACAGCTTTCCCTCGCCGCAGCGCGGGCAGCGGCCGCGAAAGCCGCGCTTCATCGCCGTCCACAGGTCGCGCTGCTCGACGAGACCCGTCTCGCGCGTCCAGATCTTTGGCGCCGTGCTGATCATCACCATGCCTTGCCCTTCTGTCCTTTGCTCTTGTTCTTCCTTTTGGCCCGGTTTCCTTTGGCCTTCTTGCCTTTGGCAGGCTTTTGCTTCTCCGGCTTGCGTTTTTTCTCCGGGCTGCGTCCGGGATGAGCTTTTGATGGCTTGCGCTGCGGGCGGAAAGATCCGCGCGTGCGCGGGCCGCCCTCGCTCTCCGACGACAGCAGCTCGAACCGCAGTGCGCCGGCGATGGGAGCCGCTTCGACCAGACGGACGTCGACGACGTCGCCGAGCTGATACATGGTCCCGCTTCGCGTGCCGACCAGTGCATGGCGGCTCTCGTCATAGTTGAAATATTCCGTGCCGAGGGATCTGATCGGGATCAGACCATCGGCGCCGGTCTCGCTCAGCTTGACGAAAAGGCCGGCGCGGGTGACGCCCGAAACGCGACCCTGGAAGCTGGCGCCGATGCGGTCGGCGAGGTGATGCGCGATGAGCCGGTCGACGGTCTCGCGCTCCGCCTTCATCGCGCGCCGTTCGGTCAGCGAAATATGCGCGGCGACCTCGCCGAGAGATTCCGGCGTCTCGCTGTCGGGCAGGGCGCCTTCGCCGAGGCCGAGCGCGCGGACCAGTGCACGGTGCACGACAAGGTCGGCGTAGCGGCGGATGGGCGAGGTGAAGTGCGCATAGCGGCGCAGGTTCAGGCCGAAATGCCCGTAATTTTCGGAAGAGTACTCCGCCTGGGCCTGGGCGCGCAGCACGACCTCGCTCACCAGCGGGTAATAGTCATGGCCTTCGAGCTGGGCCAGCACGCGGTTGAACAGCGTCGGGCGCAGCGCGCCTGACTTCGTGAATGGGACGTCCAGCGTCTCCAGGAACTCTGCGAGCGCATGGACCTTTTCCAGCGTCGGCTCGTCGTGGACGCGGTAGATCAGCGGGAGCGACTTCTTCTCCAGCATCTCCGCCGCGGCGACGTTGGCGAGGATCATGAACTCCTCGATCAGCTTGTGCGCATCGAGGCGTTCCGGCACGACGACGCGGTCGACCGTGCCGTCGCTCTTCAAGAGAATTTTTCGCTCGGGGAGATCGAGGTTGAGCGGATCGCGCTCGTCGCGCGCCCGCCTGGCGCAGGCGTAAGCGGCATAGAGGGGCTTGAGAATCGGATCGAGCAGGGGGCCTGTGGTGTCGTCAGGCTTTCCGTCGATCGCGGCCTGCGCCTGCGCGTAGCTCAGCTTCGCCGCCGAGCGCATCAGGATGCGGTGGAAGCTGTGCGAACGCTTCCGCCCGTCGGGGCCGAGCACCATCCGCACCGCGAGCGCGCCGCGCGGCTCGCCCGGCACCAGCGAGCAGAGATTGTTGGAGATGCGCTCGGGCAGCATCGGCACGACGCGGTCGGGAAAATAGACCGAGTTGCCGCGATCGAGCGCGTCGCGATCGAGCGCGGTGCCCGGCCGCACGTAGAAGCTCACGTCGGCGATGGCGACGTTGACGATGAAGCCGCCCTTGTTGTTGGGATCGTCATCGGGCTGCGCGTGGACCGCGTCGTCGTGATCCTTGGCGTCGGGCGGATCGATGGTGATGAGCGGGACGTCGCGCCAGTCTTCTCGCCCCTTCAGGTTCGCGGGCTCGGCGGCTTCCGCCTCGCGCTCGGCCGCGGACGAGAATTGCAGCGGGATGTCGTGAGCATAGATCGCGATCAGGCTGATCGCCTTCTCGGACTTGACCGAGCCGAGCTTTTCCTTGACCCGGCCCGATGCGAGGCCGAAGCCGCGCGAGCGGACGATGTCGACGCTCACGAGATCGCCGTCCTGCGCGCCCTGGGTATCGGTCTTGGCGATGTTCAGTTCGCGGTCCGCGAACTTCTTGTCGACGGCGACGAGCCGGCCGCCGCCTTCAGGCAGGCTGCGGAAGACGCCGAGAATGCGGCTCTTGGCCTTGTCGATGACCTTGATGATGCGGCCGCGCCAGGCCGGACCTTCGGTCTCGTCGGATCGCTCGACGCGCAGCAGGGCGCGGTCGCCGATTCCGGCCGCGGTGCCCGGCTTCGGCTTGCGCGGCATCTCGATCAGGATCTTTGGTGGCTCGCCGCTCTCGACCTCGTCCCATTCGGCGGGCGAGGCGATCAATTCGCCGTCACTGTCGCGGCCTGTGATGTCGGCAAGCAGTGTCGGCGGCAGCGCCTCCGGCTCGGAGACCTTGTGGCGCTTCTTCTTGATGATGCCGTCGTCGGCGAGCTCGCGCAGCATGCGCCTGAGCTCGGCGCGATCAGCATTCTTCAGGCCGAACTCGCGCGCAATGTCGCGAGTTCCGACCTTTCCCGGATTGGCCTTGATGAAGGCGACGATGGCGTTCCGGTCGGGAAAGCCAAGGTCATTCTTGCGTTTCACTTAACCTCTAATTCTTGCCGGCACTCTTTTTGGCCGGAGCCTTGGTCGCGGCCGCTTTGGTCGGCGACGTCTTCGCGGTCGACGACACGGCAGCGCGCGCCTTGCTGGTGGATTCGGATTTGGTTTTGGCCGCAGCTTTCTTGGCGGCCGGCTTCTTGGGCTTCGGCGAGGCATCCTCGCCGTTTGCAGCCTTCTTGGTCTTGGCCGGCTTGGCCGCCTTCTTCGCCTTGGTCTTGCCGCCGCCCTTGGCCGCACGCTCGTCGATCAGCGCGATCGCCTGCGCCAGCGTGATGGCGTCCTTCTCGAACTCGGCGGGAATCGTCGCGTTGACGCCGCCGGCTGTGACGTAGGGTCCGTAGCGGCCGCTCTTGACCGTAACGGTGCCGAGCGTCGGATGATCGCCGATGGCCTTGCCTGGATCGGCACCGAAGCGGCGGCTCGGGCCCTTCGCCGCCTTCTCGGCGATCAGCGTCACCGCGCGGTTGAGCCCGATGTCGAACACCTCGTCGCCGGCTTCGAGACTCGCATAGGTCTTGTCGTGCTTGACGAACGGCCCGAAGCGGCCGAGGCCGGCGGTGATTGGCAGACCCGTCTCCGGATGCTTGCCGATCTCGCGCGGCAGCGACAGCAGCTTCAGCGCAAGCTCGAGGTCGACGTCGCTGGGCGAAGTGCCCTTCGGAATGCCCGCGCGCTTCGGCTTCTCCCCTTCCTCATAATCCTTCTGCTCGCCGAGCTGGATATAGGGGCCGAAGCGGCCGGCCTTGACCCAGACATCGCGACCCGTCTCAGGGTCCTGGCCAAGCGAACGGTCGGCCGTGGCCTCGCCGTCGGCGGCGAGCTGACGGGTGTAGCGGCACTCCGGGTAGTTCGAGCAGCCGACGAAGGCGCCGAACTTGCCGGCCTTGAGGTTGAGCCGGCCAGTGCCGCAATTCGGGCATTGCCTGACATCGCCGCCATCGGGGCGAGGCGGATAGATGTGCGGCCCCAGCATCTCGTCGAGCACGTCCAGCACCTGGGCGACGCGCAGATCCTTGATGTCGTCGACCGCGCCGATGAAGTCGCGCCAGAAATCCTTCAGCACCTGCTGCCAAGAGATCTCGTTGTTGGAGATGCGGTCGAGCTGCTCCTCCAGCGCGGCGGTGAAATCGTATTCGACGTAGCGGCTGAAGAAGCTCTCCAGGAACGCGATCACGACGCGGCCCTTGTCCTCGCCGTGCAGACGCTTCTTCTCCAGCTTGACGTAGCCGCGGTCCTTCAGCACCTGCAGGATCGAGGCGTAGGTCGAGGGCCGGCCGATGCCGAGCTCTTCCATGCGCTTGACGAGGGAGGCCTCGGAGAAGCGCGGCGGGGGCTCGGTGAAATGCTGGGTGACCGACAAGCTCTGCCGTTTCAGGGCGTCGTTTGGGCTCATCGCGGGCAGACGGCGGGAATCCTCGTCCTCCTCGTCGTCGCGGCCTTCTTGATAAAGCGCGAGGAAGCCGTCGAACTTGACGACCTGGCCGGTGGCGCGCAGCTCCAGCGTACGGGAGCCTGCCTTCGCGGTGATGTCGACCGTGGTGCGCTCGAGCTCGGCCGACTCCATCTGGCTTGCGATGGTGCGCTTCCAGATCAGCTCGTAGAGCTTCGCCTGGTCGGCATCGAGCCTGCGGTTCAGGCTGTCGGGGCGGCGGGACAGGTCGGTCGGCCGGATCGCCTCGTGCGCTTCCTGGGCGTTCTTCGCCTTGGCCTGGTATTGGCGGGGAGCATCGGGAACGTAGGCGTTGCCGTAATCCTCGCCGATCACCTTGCGCGCCTGGGTGATCGCGGACGGATCGATCTGCACGCCGTCGGTACGCATATAAGTAATGAGTCCGGTGGTCTCGCCGCCGATGTCGATGCCTTCATAGAGGCGCTGGGCGATGCGCATCGTGTGCGCCGGCGCAAAGCCGTATTTGCGGCTGGCTTCCTGCTGCAGCGTCGAGGTGGTGAAGGGCGCCTGCGGATTGCGGCGGGCGGGCTTGGCATCGACCGCGGTCACGATGTAGCTGGCGGCCTCCAGCGCCTTCTTGAAGTCCTCGGCTTCGGCGCCGGTGCCGATGTCGAGGCGCTGGATCTTCTTGCCGTCGGCGCCGACGAGCCGGGCCTCGAAGGCATCGCCGCGCGGCGTCAGCAGGGTTGCGATCAGCGACCAATATTCGCGCGGCACGAATTTCTCGATCTCGAGCTCGCGGTCGCAGACGAGGCGCAGTGCCACCGACTGCACCCGGCCAGCCGAGCGGGCACCCGGCAGCTTGCGCCACAGCACGGGGGAGAGGGTGAAGCCGACCAGGTAATCAAGGGCGCGACGCGCCATGTAGGCGTCGACCAGCGCGCCGTCGATCTGGCGCGGATGCTTCATCGCATCCGACACCGCCTGCTTGGTGATGGCGTTGAAGACGACCCGCTCGACCTTCTGGTCCTTCAGCGCGCGCTTTTCCTTCAACACCTCCAGCACGTGCCAGGAGATCGCCTCGCCCTCGCGATCGGGGTCGGTGGCGAGAATCAGGCGGTCGGCACCCTTCAAGGATTTGGCAATCTCGTTGAGCCGGCCGGCCGCCTTGGGGTCGACCTCCCAGATCATCTTGAAATTGGCATCGGGATCGACGGAGCCGTTCTTCGCGGGCAGGTCGCGGACATGGCCGAACGAGGCCAGAACCTCATAGGACGAGCCCAAATACTTGTTGATCGTCTTGGCTTTCGCCGGCGACTCCACGATGACGATATTCATGTAGTTCCAGTAACTTACGGGAAAATATGGGGCCGAAAACGAAAGGATTCGGGTCGGCCGTTTCGCCCCGAACATGGGTGGTGAGGCCGCCGCTGTCAAATCGAGGGGTGTAGGACTACGCTCTGGAGGGGAGAGTTCTATATCTGGAAAGTTGCAAAATACCACCTTGGAGTTGCGGGTGATGTGAGCGTAATGTCTCATTGGGCGCATGGATTCGGGTGGGGTCTGGTGACAAGGCCAGGAAAGAAACGGGCGCGTGCTGGATCAGGCTCGCCAGGGGGCTCGCGTCACGAGGAACCGGGGGAGGGCGGCGCTGACGAGGCGGTGGCCTTCATCGCCGAGCAGACCGGGGCATTGCGCGAGCTGGCCGAGCGCCACAAGCTCGCCGTGCTGCATTATCTGCTGGGTATGACCAAGCTGGAGGCTGACGAGCACATGCGACTGCGGACCAAGCGCAAGCTGTCGTGAGGAGCTTCCACATTGACTTGAACTGCCGCGCTCTCGCCGGCGACCAAGCCCATGTGAGAAACACGATGATCCTCTCGATCCCGGCGGACCAGTTCCGTAACGACGTTCGCGGTCTCGTCATCGCGGCCTGCCTGATCGGAGGACTGATCCTCTGGTTTGCGATCGCAGGCCGGTCCGACCGCGTCATCTATCGCGGTGTCGACAAGGCATGGTCCGAGCCCGGTCGCGTCCATCTCAACACGGAGCCCCCCGGCAATTACGTGATCGAGCGAAACGCAGAATTTGATGCGATGAAGATCGGCTGTGTCTACGCTCTCAACTATGACGCCGGGTTTGGTCGGCAGGGTCACAATCCCTGGAAGGCGGTTCGCAGTTTCACTCTTGTCCGGTGCTAGCCCGACCGACTCCGGCTTACTCCCTTCGATGGCTGGCGTGGTCTGATCGTCGTGTCGGCTGGCGCGAGAAGGCGTCCGTCCTCCGCGCGCATTTCCAGCTTCTTCACCGGGCGACCTTTCTCGCGATCGACCAGGATGGTCGCGATCTCCTCGGGGTGGTCGTCGTACTCCTCGCTCCATTGCCGCAGCGCGACCAGGATCGGAAAGGTGCCGCGGCCCTTCGGGGTCAGCACATATTCCTGGTAGGCGCTGCCGTCGGAAGCGGGCGCGGTCGCCAAAATGCCGTGCTCGACCAGTGACCGCAGGCGCGCGGCCAGAATGTTCTTGGCCATGCCGAGCTTGCTCTGAAATTCGCCGAAACGGCGTACGCCGAACAGCGCCTCGCGGATGATCAGCAGCGACCACCAGTCGCCGAGGGCCTCTAGCGACCGCGCGATCGGGCATGCATCGCCTTCGAAGCTCGTTCTTTTCACCATCGCTCGCTCTCCCGCGTTCGCACGGCGCCTGAGCCGATCACGCGCTTGTGTGGTTGCATAATAAAACCAAATGCCCTAGATGGCAATCTAGTTTCATTATGAAACTTAAGGAGGCGAGCGTGAGACTGAAGAACAAGGCAGCACTGATCACCGGCGGCAACAGCGGCATCGGGCTTGCGACCGCAAAGCTGTTCGTGGCCGAGGGCGCGAAGGTGGTGATCACCGGGCGCAACAAGCAGACGTTGGAGGCAGCCGCGAACGAACTCGGGTCGAACGCGCTCGCACTCGCGGCCGATGCCACCGACATCGACGCCACTGAAGCCGCAATCAAGCAGGGCGCGGAAAAGTTCGGCAAGTTCGACATCCTGTTTGCCAATGCCGGCATTGCCGGCGGCACGCCGCTGGGATCGGCGAAACCAGAGGTGTTCGAGAAGATCATCAGCACCAATCTGACCGGCGTGTTCTTCACCGTTCAAGCCGCACTGCCTCATCTCAACGACAATGCCTCGATCATCCTCAACGGCTCGGTGATCTCGGTGCTCGGCATTCCCGGTTACTCTGCTTACGGTGCGGCGAAAGCCGGCGTGCGCGCGATGGCGCGGGTCATGGCCTCGGAGCTGTCGCCGCGCGGAATCCGCGTCAACGTGGTGGCGCCCGGCGCGATCCGCACGCCGATCTGGGGGGCTGCCACCGCGACGCCGGAAGCCGAGAAGGAGTTCGAGAAGCGGATCGCGCTGACGACGCCGCTCGGCCGTATCGGTGAAACCGATCACGTCGCCAAGACGGTGCTGTTCCTCGCCTCCGACGATTCCGCGCATGTGCAGGGCCAGGAGATCTTTGTCGATGGCGGCGCGGTGGCCTCGCCGAGCGGCGCGCCGATCTATCGCGGCTGACGCTCCAAACAAGCTCGGTCGTCCGGCGCAGCATGTGTGTTGCGCGGGACGGTTCAGCGGTCGGGGGGCTATGCTGAACGCAGAGCCGTTGCTGCCTGGAGAGCGCCGGTGAGCGCCTTCTCGCGGTGGTCCGGGTCGATCTGGATTCCGTCGGCGGGGATGAACTCGACGCTGTTGATTCCCAGGAAGCCGAACACCCAGCGCAGATAGGTTTCGAGGTGCTCGCCGGCCGCGTTTGGCGTCTCGGCGCCGTAAAAGCCGCCACGCGACATTGCGACGATCACCCGCTTGCCGCCCGCGAGCCCCTCGGGCCCAGTGGGGCCATACTTAAATGTCTTCCCAGGCACCAGAATTCGGTCGATCCAGGCCTTGAGTTGGCTCGGGATCGTGAAGTTGTACATGGGCGCACCGATGACGACGATGTCGGCCGCCAGGAAATCCTCCAGCGCGACCGCGCTCGCCGCGAGGTCGGGCGCGAGTTCCGCCGGCGCCGGCGCGCCGTGGGCCGCCGCAAGGTGCGACCCGGAGAGATGGGCGAGCGGGGCGTGGGCCAGATCGCGATAGACAACCTCGAGCGAGGGCGTCGCCTGCCGGAGCCGGTCGACGATGGCGGCGGAAACCTGCCGGCTGACGGATTGGGGGCCGAGCACGCTGGAGTCGAGGTGGAGGAGTTTCATGTGAGGGTCACCCTGGTATAGGTTTGTAACCAGAGCTACATGAGTGACTACCGAAATCCCCGCAAGAACGCACTTTTTTGAGCCATGGGCACATCCTTGAAACCTGAGAACACCGGTTTTCCTGCATCGCCGAGGCCGGATCCCATGCCGCATCCCGACCATGCGGACTGCCGTGGGGTCGCTTCCGTGCTGTCCCGCGTCGGTGACAAATGGAGCGTGTTCGTGATCATGATGCTGAGCGACGGGCCGAAGCGATTCAACGAGCTGAAGCGCATGATCAACGGCATCTCGCAGCGGATGCTGACCCTGACGTTGCGCGGGCTGGAGCGCGACGGCCTCGTCACGCGCACGATCTTTCCGACCATTCCACCGCGCGTGGACTATGAGCTGACCGATCTCGGCCGCGGATTGCAGCAGCCGGTGAAGGCGCTGGGCGAGTGGGCGATCGAACACCAGGAGCAGATCGCGGCAGCGCGCACGCGCTTCGACGAGCGGAACGACCGGTAGAGTCGCGCCTTCCATTCGGTCATTCCGGGTTCGGCTCTTCGAGCCGCCCCGGAATGACGCCTTCAGGTCAAGGAAGAGACGTCGGGGTCCAGCACTAAAGCAGCGACACCAACCCGCCGCCATGACGCTCGAGCTTTCCGGCCAGCTCGAGCTCCAAGAGCACAGTGCGCACGATCGCAGGCGAGGCGCCGGACATCCGCACGAGGTCGTCGATCGAGATCGGGGCGGGGCTGAGCAGGCCTGTGATCTGGTCGCGGTCGTGGCCTTGCGGATCGCTCTCGAACGGCTCGCTGTCGGGCTCGCCTGCGGGGTGCATCAGGGGTCGCTCCATGATCGGCTGCACCGCGTTGATGATGTCGGCGGCTTCGGTGACGAGCGTTGCGCCCTGCTTGATCAGATCGTTGGCGCCGGCGGCACGCGGATCTAGCGGCGAGCCCGGCACCGCGAACACTTCGCGGCCCTGTTCGGCGGCCATGCGCGCGGTGATCAGCGAGCCCGAGCGGTGCGCGGCTTCCACCACGACGACGCCGAGCGAGGCTCCGGAGATCAAGCGGTTGCGGCGGGGAAAGTCGCGGGCGCGCGGCTCATGACCGAGCGGCATCTCGGAGATCGCCGCACCCGCGTGGTCGAGGATTGCGGCGAGGAGATCGCCATGCTCGGGCGGATAGATGCAGTCATGTCCGCCGGCGAGCACCGCAATCGTGCCGCTCTCGATGCTCGTGCGATGCGCGGCCTGGTCGACGCCGCGCGCGAGGCCCGAGATGACGACAAAGCCGGCTTCGCCGAGCTCGCGCGCGAGCTGGCCGGCGAACTTCAAGCCGGCGCCGGAGGCATTGCGCGAGCCGACGATGGCGATCGTCGGCCGCATCAGGGTCTTGGCGTCGCCGCGCAGGGCGAGCAGCGGCGGCGCGTCGTCGATCATCGCCAGCCGCGTCGGATAGCCATCCTCGCCGGGCGCGCGCCAGGCGATGCCGAACTTGCGGCTTGCGGCAAGCTCGGCCCGGGCCTCGTCGGCACTACAGATGCGGCCCGATCGCTGCGCACCGCCGCGGCGCGCCAGATCAGGCAGCCGCTCCAGTGCAGCCCGCGCGGTGCCGAAATGATCGACCAGCGAGCGGAAGGTGCGCGGGCCGACATTGTCGGAGCGGATCAGCCGCAGGCGGTCGATCCGCTCTTGCTCGGTCAGCTCCACGCTCGGATTGATGACGTCCACGGTGTCTCCTTGTGGGGGCAGCATGGAACAACCTGAGGGCGTTGCGCAACAGGGGGTGTGCTTGCGCGACCTTGCCCCGGTGCTAAAAGCGGTCCCAATAAGAAGGATCTTGCCATGATTTCACTTGCCGACCTCCAGCGCCGCATCGAGGCGGGGGAGCTTTCGCCCGATGCCGCCATCGCGCAATCGCACGCCGCGATCGAGGCCAAGGAGAAGGACATCCGTGCCTTCGTGCGGCACGACAAGTCGGCGAAAGCGCAAGGCTCCGGCCCGCTCCGCGGCATCGCGGTCGGCATCAAGGACATCATCGACACCGCCGACATGCCGACCGAGATGGGCTCGGAGATCTATCGCGGCTGGCAGCCGCGCGCCGATGCGCCGGTCGTGATGATGCTGAAGCGGGCTGGTGCCACCATTATCGGCAAGACCACGACCACGGCGTTTGCCTCGCGCGATCCGACGCCGACGCTCAATCCGCACAATCTCGGCCATTCGCCGGGCGGCTCGTCCGCAGGCTCGGCGGCGGCCGTCGGCGCCGGCATGATCCCGCTGGCGCTCGGCACCCAGACCGGCGGCTCGGTGATCCGGCCTGCCGCCTATTGCGGGACCGCGGCAATCAAGCCGTCGTTCCGGATGCTGCCGACGGTCGGCGTGAAATGCTATTCGTGGGCGCTCGACACGGTCGGCCTGTTCGGCGCACGCGCCGAGGATCTCGCGCGCGGGCTGCTTGCGATGACGGGACGTACGGAGTTCTCCGGCATCGTCGCGGCGAAGTCACCCCGCATCGGCGTCGTCAGGCAGGAATTTGCCGGCGCGGTGGAGCCGGCGGCCGAAGAGGGACTGCAAGCTGCGATCAAGGCCGCCGAGCGCGCCGGTGCCAGCGTTCAGACGATCGATCTGCCCGAAGCGGTGCAGGAGGCCTGGCGCATCCATCCTGTCATCCAGGACTTCGAGGCGCATCGCGCGCTGGCCTGGGAGTTCTCCGAGCGTCACGACGAGATCGCGCCGATGCTGCGCGCCAGCCTCGATGCGACGGTCGGGCTGACGCCGAAGGAATATGATGAGGCGCGCCGGATCAGCCGTCGCGGCCGCCGCGAGCTCGGTGAGGTCTTCGAGAGCGTCGACGTGCTGCTGACCTATTCCGCGCCGGGCACTGCGCCGGCCAAGGAGCTCGCGACCACCGGCGATCCCCGCTACAACCGGCTCTGGACGCTGATGGGCAATCCTTGCGTCAATGTACCGGTGCTGAAGGCCGCCGGCCTGCCTGTCGGCGTGCAGGTGATCGCGCGCTTCGGCAACGATCCGCTCGCACTTGCGGTCGCCTGGTTCCTGGAAGAAGCGCTGGCGAAATCAGGCTAGACTAGCGCGGGTTCCGCCCGAGCCGCCTCTCGCGTGCGCGCGGGCGCGCTGCCGTCCGCACCTTGTCCGAGCCAGCGCCCGGCCGCCTCGCGGCCGCTTCGGTGCAGCAGGCGAATGAAGCCGCGGCCGAGATCGGTGGACGAGCGCTGCGCCAGCCCATCGACCGAGTCTTCTGCGGCAATCCGGGACAGCCGCAGCAACGGCGCGGCATGGGCCTGCGCCCATTCGATTGCCGCGACCTCGGCGTTGAGCGCGGCGTTGGCCGCGATCTGGTCGAGCCGGCGGTCGATCGCGGCGAGCGTGATCGGCACGTAAGTGTCGCGCGTCGGCGTAACCTGGACCAGCAGGACATCGGACGTCGTCGTTTCCTGCACCAGCCGCAGCAGCGGCGGGTTGCCGCCGAAGCCGCCGTCCCAGTAGGCCTCGCCGTCAATCTCGACGGCGCAGTGAACCAGCGGCGGACAGGTCGAGGCCAGCACGACGTCAGCGGTGATGGCGTCGTTGGAAAAGATCTGCGGCCGCCCGTCGCGGATCCGCGTCGCTGCGATCAGCAGCTTCGGGCAGCGCGTGTCGCGCAGGACGGAGAAGTTGATGTCGCGCGAGACCGCCTGCCGCAGCGGGTCGAGATCGAACGGATCGAACTGGCCGGAGCGCAGGGTCGGGCCGAACGCGACCGAGCTCCCCGCGGGCGAAAAGCCGCCGACCAGCATCAGCGAGCGGAACGAGGCCTCGTGCATCAGCCGGACCCAGAAACGGTTCAGCCGGTAACGGGCACCTTCGCGTCCGCCTTCGGCAAGACCGCTGGCGAGCAGCAGCGCATTGATGGCGCCGGCGCTGGCCCCACTGATGGTGTCGATCTCAATGGACGTCTCTTCCAGCAACCGCTCCAGGACGCCCCAGGTGAAGGCGGCAAAGGTGCCGCCACCCTGGAGAGCGAGTGACAATCGTCGCGGTGGCCACTGGTTGGATCGGGGCTGCATGGGCACAATCGGCGCAGCCGTGGTTACGACATCAACTGCAACAGGCGCTTTCGCAACGGAATCAGGCACCGACGCTGGCGGTGAAATGGGGAGAGGCTTTGGCTCGGCAGGCGGGGAGGGCGCATCGCACCAGACATTGGTTGACGAGAGCAGCCGGCTCGCCGCGGTGCCAGAACCACCCAGCGAACCAACCCCGTCCTGCGCGCCGAAAATCTTCTCGCTCATTCTGAGCAACCGCCGCCATTTCCGCTGTCACAATGACAGGATCGGAACCCGCTCGCCAATACAACCGTGATTCGGCCGCAAGTTGCGAACAGGATTTGGCATATAATGCAGAAGCGGTGCTCCGGTATCCGTAGATGCCCGGCTTCGCCGAAAACGCTCTAAGCCTTTTCGCCGATCCGGCTTTCCTTGCCGGTCTGCAGGCGCCTGATGTTCTCGCGATGCGCGTAGAACAAGAGCAGCGTCAGCACCGCCGCCAGTGCGGACAAGGCGAGGTGGCCGAACCACCACAGGAACATCGGTGTGATGAACGCCGCCACCAGCGCCGAGAGCGAGGAATAGCGGGTGGTGAAGGCAGTGGCCAGCCACAGCAGGCAGAACACCACGGCGCCGGGCCAGAACAGGCCGAGCAGGATGCCGATATAGACCGCGACTCCCTTGCCGCCTTTGAATTTGAGCCAGACCGGGAAGAGATGCCCGAGGAAAGCGCCGAGCCCGGCCACCATCGCGGCATTGGGCCCTGCAATATAGCCGGCGATCACCACGGCCACGGTGCCCTTGAGCGCGTCGAACAGCAGGGTGCCCGCCGCAAGGCTCTTGCGTCCGGTGCGCAGCACGTTGGTGGCGCCGATGCTGCCGGAGCCGATCGAGCGGATATCCTGCGTGCCCGCGAGCTTGGTCAGGATCAGCCCGAACGGAATCGAACCGAGGAGGTAGCCGATGACGAAGGCCACCGGCAGAAAAGCTTCAAGCGCCATGGCGGCAGCTCCAGAGGCAGAATTCCGATATCGAACGATCGTGCGTGTCAGACATGCTCATAGACCGTCCGGCCGCCGACAATGGTGCGCACCACGCGGCCTGTAAAGCGGGCCTCGTCGAACGGCGTGTTCTTGCAGGGCGATTTGAGGACGGCGGGATCGACCACCCAGGGCGTGTCGGGATCGATCACGATGACGTCGGCCGGGCTGCCGGCCCGCAGGGTTCCGCCTGATAGGCCGAGCAACTCGGCGGGCCGCGTCGACATCGCGCGGATCAGCGTCTTCAGCTCCAGTTCGCCATTATGCACCAGCCGCAAGCCGGCCGGCAGCATCGTTTCGAGTCCGACGGCGCCGGGCGCGGCTTCCGCGAACGGCAGGCGCTTGACCTCGACGTCCTGAGGATTGTGATCGGACATGATCACATCGAGCAGGCCGGAGGAGATCGCTGCCACCAGCGCACGGCGATCGTCCTCGGTCCGCAGCGGCGGCGAGAGCTTCAGGAACGAACGGTAAGGACCGATATCGTTCTCGTTCAATGCCAGATGGTTGATCGAGACCGAGGCGCTGCAGGCGAGCCCGGCACTGCGGGCGCGCTGGAGGATGTCGAGCGAATCGATGCAGGTCAGCGAAGCCGCGTGATAGCGGCCGCCGGTCAGCGCGACGAGGCGCAGGTCGCGCTCCAGCATCACGGCTTCGGCGGCATTCGGGATGCCCATCAGGCCGAGCCGGGTCGCGAACTCTCCCTCGTTCATCACGCCTTCGCCGACGAGGTTGGGGTCCTCGGTGTGATGCACGATCAGCGCGTCGAAGTCGCGGGCGTAGGTCAGCGCGCGACGCATGACCTGGGCGTTGGTCACGCTCTTGTCGCCGTCGCTGAAAGCCACCGCGCCCGCGGCTTTCAGGAGGCCGAACTCGGTCATTTCCTCGCCATGCATCCCCTTGGTGAGCGCGGCCATCGGCTGGATGTTGACGATCGCGGTGTCGCGGGCGCGGCGCATCACGAAGTCGACGGTCGCCGAATTGTCGATGACCGGCGAGGTGGCGGGCTGGCAGATGATGGTGGTGATGCCACCGGTCGCGGCGGCCTGGCTCGCGGAGGCAAAGGTCTCGCGGTGGCTGAGCCCTGGCTCGCCGACGAAGGCGCGCATGTCGATCAGGCCGGGCGCCACGATCTTGCCGGAGCAGTTGATGATGTCCGTGCCCTCGGGGACGCCGGCCGCGCCGATGCCGCGGCGGGTCTCGCGGATGGTGCCGTCGGCGATGAGAACGTCGCCGATGCCGTCGAAATCCCTGCTGGGATCGACGATGCGAGCATTGGCGAGCAGAATGGGGCGGCGGTCGGTCAACATCGGCATCACGCGTTCGGCAGGTTGCGGGCGAGCGCTTCCAGCACGGCCATGCGCACGGCGACGCCCATCTCCACCTGTTCGCGGATCAGGGACTGCGCGCCGTCGGCCACGATCGAGTCGATCTCAACGCCCCGGTTCATGGGGCCGGGATGCATCACGAGCGCGTCCGGCTTGGCATAGGCGAGCTTCTTCTGGTCGAGCCCGAAATAGTGGAAGTATTCCGATGACGAGGGCACGAAGGAGCCGTTCATGCGCTCGCGCTGGAGCCGCAGCATCATGACGATGTCGGCGCCTTCCAGTCCCGCGCGCATGTCGCGCGCCACCTCGACGCCCATCCGCTCGATGCCGGGCGGCAGCAGCGTGGAGGGACCGACGACGCGGACGCGGGCGCCCATGGTATTGAGCAGGATGATGTTGGAGCGGGCGACGCGCGAGTGCAGCACGTCGCCGCAGATCGCGACCACCAGCCCCTCGATCCGGCCCTTGTTGCGACGGATGGTGAGCGCGTCGAGCAGCGCCTGGGTCGGATGCTCGTGCGCGCCGTCGCCGGCATTGATGACGGAACCGTCGACCTTGCGCGCCAGCAGTTCCACCGCGCCGGAGGCGTGATGGCGCACCACCAGGATGTCAGGGTGCATTGCGTTCAGCGTCACGGCGGTATCGATCAGCGTCTCGCCCTTGCGGATCGAGGAGGACGACACCGACATGTTCATGACGTCGGCGCCCAGCCGTTTGCCGGCGAGCTCGAACGAGGACTGGGTCCGTGTGGAGGCCTCGAAGAAAAGGTTCACCTGCGTCCGTCCGCGCAGGACGGTGCGCTTCTTGTCAACCTGGCGGTTGAGCTCGACATATTCTTCCGACAGGTCGAGGAGGCCGGTAATGTCGGCGGCGGAAAGGCCCTCGATGCCCAGCAAATGCCGGTGGCCGAGGACGAAGGTCGATTTCGATGTCATTAAAAGCAGAGCTATAGGGGGGGATGGCGGGGGGAGCAAGCTTCAAATCCCGCAGCTGGACTTATCCACGGCGCTTTAGAGGCGGGACGGCGCCGCCAGCCTGTGTCCGCGGCGGCCGCTTTGCGCTAGACTCGCGCCGTACGTTGCGTCACGGGCTGGAGTATGAGGAGCACGCGGTATCTTAATCGACTGGCGCGCTGTGTTGCTGCCATGGCGGCCGCGTGCGTTGTCGGTTTGGCGGCGCCCGCACTGGCGGAGAAACGCGTGGCGCTGGTCATCGGCAACGATCTCTATCCGAACCTGCCGGCCGACCGGCAATTGAAGAAAGCGGCGAATGACGCGACGTCGGTGGCCGACGCGCTGAGATCACTTGGTTTTGAGATCGTGCTGGGGACCAATCTCGGCCGCCAGGCAATGATCGACCGTCTCGCGGATTTCACGGCGCGGCTGGAGCCAGGCGATACCGCCGCGGTGTTCTATGCCGGACACGGCGTTGCGATCGCGGGCGTGAACTACCTCGTGCCCAGCGATGTGCCGACCGTCAACGAGGGCGCCGAAGCGCGGGTGCGCGGCGCCTCCATTGCGGAGCCGGATGTGATCGCGGAGCTTCAGGCGAAGTCGGTGCGGGTCGCGTTCGTCGTGATCGATGCCTGCCGCGACAATCCGTTCCCGCGCGCCGCGGGCCGTTCGATCGGGAACACGCGGGGGCTTGCGGATTCGAAGCCGGCACGCGGGATCTTCACGCTCTATTCCGCCGGGATAGGTCAGACCGCGCTCGACCAGCTCAGCAGCAACGATACGGCGCATAATTCGGTGTTCACGCGGGTGTTCGTCGAGCAGCTTAAGCGGCCTGAACTGCATCTCGGCGATCTCGCAGTCGAGGTGCGCGAGCGCGTGGCGGCGCTGGCGCTGACGGCGAGCGATGGCGCCGGAGAGCCCGTGCCGCACGACCAGACGCCGGCCTATTACGACCAGACGCTCGGCGGGCGGATCTATCTCTGGGCGTCCCTCTCGTCGGAGCGGCCGGTGGCAGGCATGTTGGTGAAGCCGCAAGCGAGACCGGCGGTTGCGGAGCGTGCGGCCATGCGTCCACCGCGTCCGTCCGCGGCAGGCGAAAGCTGCGCCCGCAGCGGCTTCGCGACCTATTGCGTCAGCTCGATGCTGAAGCCGCAGTTCGGCAACTCATACGGCGTGGCGAACTTGTTCGACGCCTCGACGGGAACGGCATGGGTGGAGGGCGCCTCGGGCAGCGGCATCGGCGAATGGATCACCATCGAGTTCGAGGCCCCGCGGCGGGTCAAATCGATCCATGTGCAGAACGGCTATCAGAAAACTCCCGATATCTTTGCCAAGAACAACAGGGTTCGCCAGATCCGATTGCAGTTCTCCGGGGGAGAGTCGCAGACCTTCACCCTCGACGACAAGTTTTCAGCGCAGCTCCTGACGTTGCGGTCGCCGGTTACGGCCTACTGGCTGCAATTCGTCATCGACGACGTCTGGGCCGGCAACAAATATACGGACACCGCGATCACGAAGCTTCTGGTCAACTCGGATCCGGTGCAATGATTGCAAGGAAGGACATCACGGCGCGGGCCGCGCTCGTCGCGTTGCTTGCAACATTTGTCCTCGCCCCGGTGCGCGCGCAGACCTTGCCCGGCGGCTTCGTCTATCTGCGCGACATCGAACCCAGCATCATCCAGGATATCCGCTACGCCACATCGAACAATTTCGTCGGCCGTCCGCTCGCCGGCTATGGCGCGGGCGAGTGCGTCGTGAAGCGCGAGGTAGGGCTGCGACTGAAGGCGGTGCAAGAAGCGCTCGCCGCCCAGAATCTGTCGCTGAAGATGTTCGACTGCTACCGGCCGGCGCGGGCCTCGCTCGACATGGTGAAATGGTCGCAGAACGGTCATGAGACGGCGGCCGAGCGGCGCTACAACCCGAGGATTCCCAAGACCGAGCTGTTCCGCCTCGGCTACATCGCGAGCCGCTCGCAGCATTCGACCGGCGCGGCGCTCGATCTCACGCTGGTCGACCTCAAGGCTGACAATTCCGCCAAATATGATCCGTCGAAGAGCTATGCCGATTGTACGGCGCCGGCCGAGGTGCGGGCGCCGGAGGGCAGCGTCGACATGGGCACAGGCTACGACTGTACCGACGTCAGGGGCCATACGGCGGCACCATCGATCAATCCGGAGCAGCGTGCCTGGCGCAAGCGGCTGGTGGCCGCGATGGCCAGGCAAGGCTTTGTGAACTATTCGAAGGAGTGGTGGCATTTTTCCCTGCCGGGGGCGGGCGGGGCGGCCTATGATTTCCCGATCCAGCCGCGGACGAGGTAGATTCAATTGAAGCGGATGCAGCCGCGAGCAGGTTTATCTCTCCCGACGGGAGAGGCGGCACTGCTCGCGTCGAGATGAATTCGATCGGAATTACCCCATGACCCAGCCGAACTTTGCGACCCATGAAGTCTTCAACCAGTCACCGCCCTTCGAGGACGTCAATCTCTTTACCCTGGACCAGCCGTTGGTCGCGGCGGTGAAGGCCAATGGCGGCGCGGCGGCGGAACGGGAACTGTCCGCGTTCGGCAAGGAGTGGGGTTCTGCGGCGATGGCCGATCGCGGGCGCCTCGCGAACGAGAACACGCCGAAGCTGCGCAGCTTCGATGCCAAGGGTCACCGGCGCGACCAGGTCGAGTTTCATCCCGCCTATCACGAACTGATGGCGCACAGTGCGCATGCAGGCGTGCACAATTCGACGTGGACGGCCGATGGACGACCGGCGGACGATGCCGCCGAGGTCATCCGCGCGGCAAAATTCTACATGGCTGCGCAGGTCGAGACCGGCCACCTCTGCCCGATCACGATGACGCGCGCTTCCGTTGGTGCGCTGGCGATGCAGCCCGACTTGCTGGCGCGCGTCATGCCGGTGCTGTCCACGAAGAGCTACGATCCCGGCTTTGCGCCGTGGTGGGGCAAGCGCGGCATGACGCTCGGCATGGGCATGACCGAGAAGCAGGGCGGCACCGACGTGCGCGCGAACATGACGCGCGCAGTTCGCGACGGGAATGCGTATCGCATCACCGGTCACAAATGGTTCATGTCGGCGCCCATGTGTGACGCGTTCCTGGTGCTGGCGCAGGCGGATGGCGGGCTGACCTGTTTCTTCATGCCGCGCTTCGCGCCGGACGGTTCGGTCAACGCCATCCAGTTCCAGCGATTGAAGGACAAGCTGGGCAACCGCTCCAACGCCTCGTCGGAGGTCGAGTTCGTCGGCGCTCATGCCGAACGGATCGGCGAGGAAGGCAAGGGCATCCGCACCATCATACAGATGGTGCAGTTGACGCGGCAGGATTGCGCGATTGCGTCCGTCGGGCTGATGCGTTCGGGGCTCGCGCATGCGCTTCATCATGCGCGGCACCGCAGCGTTTTCCAGAAGCATCTTGCCGATCAGCCACTGATGCAGGCGGTGCTGTCGGACATGGCGCTGCATGTGGAGGCGAGCACGGCGCTGGTGATGCGGCTCTGCCGCGCCTTCGACCGCACGCCGCGCGATGCGGCGGAAGCTGCCTATATGCGGCTGCTCACGCCGGCGATCAAATACTGGACCTGCAAGAGTGCGCCGCCATTCCTCTATGAGGCCATGGAATGCCTCGGCGGCAACGGCTATGTCGAAGACGGCATTCTGGCGCGGCACTATCGGGAGTCGCCGGTCAACGCGATCTGGGAAGGCTCGGGCAACGTCATGTGCCTCGACGTGCTCCGCGCGCTCTCGCGCGAGCCGGACGCGGCGATGACGGTGCTGCACGCGCTGGCAGCCGAAACCAAGGGCTTGCCGGGAGCAGGGCAAGCGGTTGCGTTCATCGGCAAGACCTTCCGCCGCGCCGACGGCGAGCGCGTCGCGCGCCTGGCGGTCGAGAAGCTGGCGTTGCTCGCCGCTGCGGCGGCGCTCCAGGCGGTGTCCCCACACAATGCCGAACTGTTTGCGAGCACGCGGCTTGCGACCAATCATGCCAGCATGTACGGCGCGGTGGAACTCGAGAGTGCCGATGTGCGCATGCTGCTGGAGCGGGCGCTGCCATGAGTGTTTGATCTGTGGTCCGGGCGATCCGAAGGACGAACCCGGGATCTCGAGAGTCTCGGGCGCGCAATTGCGCACCTGAGTTCGATGCTGCGCATCGCCCCGGAATGACGGTGAAGCTCTAACGAAAGCCTCCTGATGGACTCCCTCAATCCCGATCATCCGCCACTGACGGAAGCTCCTGTCGCGCCACGCGTCTGGAAGTTCTGGGGCACTGCGCTCTGGGGGCTCTTCATCTTCGTCGCGATGTTCGTCGGGCAGATCGGCGCCGTCATCGTGCTCGCGGCGCAGCGCGGTCTTCCAATGGACCTCGCCTCGCTCCAGCTCGTCGGTCGCGAGCCCCAGACGCTCGCGTTCTCGGTCATCATGGGACTGCCGGCGACGCTTCTTGCGGTTTGGCTCGCCATTCGCATCAAGAGGGCTTCTTTCGTCGACTATCTCGCGCTGCATTGGCCGTCGTGGAAGCAGCTGCTGTTCGGCGCCATCGGCCTTATCCTGATCGTGGTGGTCTGGGAGACCATGTCACGCGCGCTCGGGCGCGAAGCGACGCCGGGTTTCATGACCGATCTGTTGAAGTCAGGACGAGACAAGGGCGCCGCGCTGTTGCTTCTGTTCGCCTTCAGCGTAGCCGCGCCGACGTCGGAAGAGATTCTGGCGCGGGGCTTCCTCTATCGCGGCTGGTCGGCGAGCTTCCTGCGCATACCCGGTGCGATCCTCCTGTCGTCGCTGGTTTGGACAATCGTCCACCTGCAATACGACATGTACTTCCTCGCCGAAGTCTTCGCCATCGGCCTCTGGTTCGGCTACATGCGCTATCGTGCCAACTCTCTCTGGCTCACAATCATGCTCCATGCGTTGAACAACCTGACAGCAGTGGTGCTGACGATGTGGCTGGGGAGCTAGGCCGCCAGCCCGATCGCGATCGGCATCGTAATGGCTGCAAAGATCGTCTGCAGCGTGATGATCTGGGCCAGCAGCGGCGCGTCGCCGCCCATCTGGCGGGCGAGGACATAAGCGCTGGACGAGGTCGGCACCGCCGAGCAGATCGCCACGATCGCGAGGCTGTTGCCGGACAGCCCGAACCAGAAACCGAGCCCCATCGCGAGCGCGGGCATCAGCAAGAGCTTGAAAACGACGCCGACGGCTGCACCGAGGCTTGGACGGAAGAGCCCTTCGAGATGCAGCCCCGCGCCGGTGACGAGCAGGCCGATGGCGAGGGAGGAACTGCCGAGCGCGTCTGCAACCTCATGCCAGAGCCTTGGCAGCGGCAGGTGGGTGACATTGACGGTAAGGCCGATGATGCAGGCCCAGATCAGGGGATTGCGAACCAAGGTGATGACGATGGCGCGGCCGGATTGCTTTTCCGGCGATGCGTAGCGAGCGAGCACCGAGACGCTGAACACGTTGACGAGCGGGATGATCGCCACCATCGCCACGGAGGCGAGCGCCAGCCCGACATCGCCGAACAGATTGGCGGCGATCGACAGCGCCACGAAGGTCTGCCAGCGCGTCGCGCCCTGGAAGATCGAGGTGAAGGCGGGGCCGTCAACGCCGAGCCGCGACAGGGCTGGGCGCAGCGCGAGGCACAAAAGCGACATCGCCAGTGCCGACAGCAGCAGCGCGCCGCCGACGCCGGCGACCGGCACCTTGGACAGGTCGGCCTTCACCAGGGTCTGGATCAGCAGCATCGGAAACAACACGAAATATGTCAGCAGCTCCAACCCGTGCCATTGCGTGTCGAGCCGCATCAGGCTGCGCTTCAGCACGATGCCGAGCACGATGAGGATGAAGACCGGCAGCAAGGCCGCGATCACGACGGCCATCGGTCAGGCGGCCCCGGGACGGAGATTGGCGAGACGGTCGAGCGCGCCTTGCAGGATGAACATCGCAGCGTGTTCGTCGATCACCTCGGCGCGCTTGGCGCGGCTGACATCCATGCCGATCAGCTCGCGCTCGACCGCCGCTGTCGACAGGCGCTCGTCCCACAGTCCGATGGGGAGCGCGGTCAGACCGGCGAGGTTGCGGGCGAAGGCGCGGGTCGACTGCGCGCGCGGGCCCTCGCTGCCGTCCATGTTGATGGGCAGGCCCAGCACGAACCCGGCCGCCTTGCGCTCGGCCGCAATCGCGAGCAGGCGCGCGGCATCCTGCTTGAATTGCTTGCGCTGGATCGTCTCGACGCCGGTCGCAAGCCGACGATCGGGGTCGGACACGGCAACGCCGATGGTCTTGGTGCCGAGATCAAGCCCGACCAGCGCGCCGCGCGCGGGCCAGTGGGTTACAGCATCGACGAGGGGCAGGATAAGGGCCGACATGGCGTTAGCGCATATCACGCGTCGTGCTGTGGCGTGAACCCGGAACAATGGATGTGCTGACATTATTCGACCTGTTCGCGGTCGCGGCGATGCCGATCACTTACGCCCTGGCGGAGTGCGGCCACCGATTCGTGCTGCTGTTCGCGCCTCATGCGCCTCCATCGTCGCACCGCGGCGGTGGCACCTGAAGGCGATAGGAAGAAGCGCGTGAAGATGACCACGCACAAATGCAGCGGCCATTTGTGGTGAATCTCACACGGGCGATGTTGCGGACCATGGCATGATCTCGCGTCCTCAGCGGTGCACCTTGATTGACGTTCTGGTTGCGGTTCGGCAGTGATGTATGTATAAGTAGAGTGAGGCGCGTACCCCAATTTTCAGAACGATCGCCAGCGACCCGCAGTCGGGTCCGCCAGGCAACCTTGGCGCAGATTTTTGAGGCGCCGGCCACCTCCGACATTCGCTCAGTCATTTTGAGAGGTTCTGATGCTCATCAAGCCAAGCCTCATCGCGGGCTCCGAAAGGCGATTCAAGCAAGCCGAGTTCTCACCCGATGCCTTGAACCGGAAACTGGGCGACGGCCCGATCGAGATGTCCGTCGAAAAGATGCGCCTGCGCCAGCGCCAGCTACTGGCCGAGACGCACGACATGCAGGCAGCGGAGAAAGGGCTGGAGCGGATCATCCAGGGCAATGATCTCGACAGCATCAATTATCTCGCAAAGGGGACGGCCGCCGCACGCTCTGTTTGCCGTATTCAGCTGAGGGATCTGAAGTCGAACCTGCTCGGCTATGGCTCGGGCTTTCTGATCGGGCCCGGCCTGCTGCTGACCAACCATCATGTCTTCGGCAAGCCGGCGGACGCCGCGAATTCGATTGCCGATTTCAACTATGAACTGGATATCTCGGGACAAGAGCGCCTGCCGGAGAGGTTCGGATTCGAGCCCGGCAGATTCTTCTACACCAATGACAGGCTGGATTTCTCGGTCGTCGCGGTGGCCCAGACTTCGCTGTCGGGCCACGAGCATCTTGACGACTGGGGATGGCTGCCGCTGAGCGGTGCACCCGGTAAGGCAGACCCGGGCGAATATCTCACCATCATCCAGCATCCCAGCGGCCAGATGAAGCAGGTCTGCGTCCGCGAGAACAAGCTGCTCAAATATGCCGGCGACTTCCTCTGGTACAACACCGACACGACGGCTGGATCGTCGGGCTCCCCGGCGTTCAACCGCTTCTGGCAGGTGGTCGCGCTGCACCACAGCGGCGTTCCGCGGAAGGATGGGCAGGGCCGCACCCTGACCAAGGACGGCAAGGTATGGAAGCCCTCGATGGACGAATCCTCGATCGACTGGATCGCCAACGAAGGCATCCGAGTCAGCGCGATCGTGGCCGATCTCAAGGTGGCCGTCGGCTCCCACCCGTTGATCAAGCCGGTGTTGGATGAGGAAGAGCCGCCAATCCGGCAAGAGAGCGCGAAAGTCCGGGCGCCGGAGGCCGTGCCTGCGTTCGGCGCCAATTTCTGGGTCGAGCAGTCCGTCGACGGCACCTCTCTCGTGGTTCCAGTGCGCGTGCCATTGCCGATACTCAGGAAGGAAATTCCGTTCGCTCCGCTCGCCCCCGTGCCGGGCCCGGCGGGAGCTGACGGAGGTACAGCGAACGGCAGCATACACAACGGCGGCAAGCCGCTGATCGCCCCGCCGGCTGGCCTCCTGCCTCACATCAGTCCGAGAAACGGCCTGCCCATGGAGGCCGTGCATATCGATCAGAGCACGCTGAAATCGCGTCCGGGGTACAAGGCGAACTTCCTCGGCACCGGAAAATTCTCGGTCCCGTTGCCGAAGATTCCGGCCGCCCTCAAGTCCAGGATCGCGATGCTCAAGGGCAGCTCCAGGCAGTTCGAGCTGAGATATTTCAACTACAGTGTGGTCATGAACAAGCAGCGCAGACTCGCCTTCTTCAGCTGCGTCAATATCGACGGCGCCAAGCAGCAGGACGTCGGCAAGCGTGAAGGCGATTCCTGGCTGCGCGATCCACGCATCGACGACGATGCCCAGATCGGCGACGAGTTCTACCGCAAGCAGGCGACCTTCGAGGCGGATCGCACCAGGAATCCGTTCGATCGGGGTCATCTCGTGCGCCGCCTCGATGCGACCTGGGGCGACACCGTCGCCGCGGCCAAGCAGCATGGCGACGATTCCTTCCATTTCACCAACTGCTCGCCGCAGTTCTTCTCGTTCAATCAGGGCAAGCAGCTCTGGGCCGGATTGGAGGACTACACCCGCGATGTCCTGCTCGAAGGCGAGGAGAAGGGCATCGTGATGAACGGTCCGGTGTTCGATGGACCGGACGCCGACGGATCCGATCTGCCCAATCCGAACGGC
The DNA here is from genome assembly GCF_000426845.1 of Bradyrhizobium sp. in8p8. Lineage (GTDB taxonomy): Bacteria > Pseudomonadota > Alphaproteobacteria > Rhizobiales > Xanthobacteraceae > Bradyrhizobium > Bradyrhizobium japonicum_C. The sequence goes on from NZ_AUGD01000010.1 coordinate 69,600, forward strand.
CGGCCGCACAAGGACCCGAGCTTCGGCGGCGTTCAGATTCCGAAATACTTCTGGAAGATAATGATCCGGCGCGACGAAGACGGCCTCAAGGCGGCGGCATTCCTGATGAGCCAGCGCAAGCAGGTCATGGAGATCGACCGCATCCGGGAGGCGGATCTGCTCGAGCGGATGTCCGAGGAGGACGTCAGCGTCTTCCAGGTCTCGATCGCCGATCTGACGAAATTGACCAAGCTCGACTTCGGCAATCTTGCCGACGCGGACTCGCACGAGGCGACCTCGGTCGGTCCGCGTCGGATCGAGTCCTATGAGGACATCCGGATCTGACGTGCGGGGCGGGTGAGGGCAGCAGTGCGCTCCGGAGAGACACTGCAAGACCTCACCCGGCCTTCTTTCCAGGCCCTCGCGGGCGTCAGCGGATCGCGATCGGGTTGATCATCGCCTGCACGCCGCCGGTCCAGCGCGGCTGTCCCAGCACGAAAAGGAACTCATAGCCCTTGTCGCGTGCGAGCGCGGCCGTGTCCATGTTTTCGAGAATGTAGGTCCCGTTCATCGCGAGCAGAATCTGGTGCACCTCGAACACGTTCTTGGATTCGAACGGCAGCACCTCGAGTCCCCAGGTATCGGCACCGACGGCGACGACACCCTTGCCGGTGAGATATTTTGCCCCCTCGACGCCGAGCCCGGGCTCGCCGGCCGAATAGCGCTTGTCGTCCTTGCCGACCAGGCTGAGCCAGCCGGTGTGGAAGATGACGACATCGCCCTGACGGATCTCGACGTTCTGCTGCTTGGCGGCCTCCTCGATCTCCTTGACGTTGAACGCGGTGCCTTCCTTGACCACGTCGGTCTTGAAATAGGCTGCCATGTCGAGCAGGACGCCGCGGGTAACCATCGGCGGCACCTTCTCGATGCCGAGCTTCTTCAGCCCCGTCGGATCGGCGAAATCGGCGAGCTTGTTGCCGTTGTAATAGACGTGCTCGATGCCGAGATGGCCGAGGCCGTCGAGCTGGCTGCCGACGCCGACCCAGCTGTCGAGGATATCGTCGTTGTAGGTGGCCTTGTTGGGGCCAAGACCGGAACTGCCGGCCTGACCCGGCTGCACAACGGTGATCTTGTAACTGCGCGGCGGGTAGGCCGGCGTTTGGGATGTGACGGGCATGCCGAGGGCGTAGGTCTTGCCGGTCTTCACCAGTGAGGCGGCCTTCACCACGAGCTCGGGCGTCATGTAGTTGGCGGAGCCGATCTCGTCGTTCGGCCCCCATTTCGACTTGGTCCAGTCCTGGGCGTTTGCTGTTCCTGATATCGCCGACAATGCGACGACACAGCACAACACGAGCGTATTGCGCATCGAATAGTCCTCCCGATGTTCTTGCCGATGTCCGGCTTCGTTATGGTTTTGCGCTGGCCAGCCAGTCATCCTAACGTAGAACGATCGAGGGCTTCAAAGCTTTTCGATGTGCTGCGTTGCCGCGGCAGAATATGCGCGGACGCGCGGTGGATTTGTGACGAATTTCGTGGAGTGGAACGCTGCGTCGCGTCAGGCCGCGATGACCTCGTCGTCCCTGGCAAGGGACTCGACAAAACCGCTCAGCGCGCTCGTTTGATGTCCGGCGCGGCGGTGGATGAACAATGTCTCGACGCGCGCATGCGACGGGCTCAGCGTGTGGATCGAGATGCTGGCGCTCATCGCGCTGCATTCAATCACCGCGCGCGGCAGCAGCGTCACTCCCATGTCGGCGGCGACACATCCGATCATGCCGTCGAGCGTGCCGAGCTCGAAGCGTGCCGCCGACGGCCAGCCGAACTCGACGAATATTTGCTCGAGCCGCTGACGGTAGGTACAACCGGTGCGGAACACCAGTGCGGTCGGGCCGGACTCCGGCGTGCCAGCGCGCAGCTCGGCCAGCGAAGCCCAGCGCCGCGCGCTGACCAGCACCAGCTCCTCGCGGAATGCAATCGTAGCCGTGAGATCGGCGTGCGTGATGGGCCCCGCGACGAAGGCGCCGTTAAGCGTGCCGTCGAGCACGTCGGCGACGAGGTCGGCGGTCGGCGCGGTGCGCAAGGAAAGACGCACGGCGGGACAACGGCGATGGAAATCCGCCAGCAAGGGTGGCAGGCGCACGGCCGCCGTCGTCTCCATCGATCCGATCGAGAGCGGTCCACTCGGCTCGCCATCATCGCGCGCAGCAAGCACGGCCTCACGCGCCAGTGCCGCCATCTTCAGCGCGTAGGGGAGGAGGCGCCTGCCGGCGCCCGTCAGCGTCATACCGCGCGAATGCCGTTCGAACAGCGCCGTGCCGATCTCCGCCTCCAGCGCCTTCACGCGCTGGGTTACGTTGGACTGCACTGTATTCAGCGCTTCCGCAGCGCGGGTAATGCCGCCGACGCGAGCCACTGCCGCAAAGGTCTGGAGATCGCTGAGTTCCATATCTCGTTTCTCTTTTGAGATGGCAACGTTCGCAAGAATTCAATTTTCGAGAATGTAAGTCAGGCTTAGTCTCTCTGTCCAGATCGGGGGAGGGACCATGCCCATTGCGACATCGCTGACCAGGCTGCTGGAGATCAGGCACCCCATCCTGCTGGCGCCGATGGATATTGTCGCCGGCAGCCGTCTCGTCTCGGCTGTGAGTCGCGCCGGTGGGTTCGGCATTCTCGGCGGCGGCTATGGCGAGCGGACTTGGCTGAAGCGGGAGACGGCGAAACTCGCGGATCTGCGTGCGCCGTTCGGGATCGGCTTCATCACATGGAGCCTTGCCAGGCAGCCCGAGCTTCTCGACATCGCACTCGGCGCAAAGCCTTCCGCGATCATGTTGTCATTCGGCGATCCCGCGCCGTTCGCGCCGCGCATCAAGTCGGCCGGCGCGCGCCTGATCTGTCAGGTGCAGGATGAAGCGATGGCACGGCAGGCGCTCGAGGCCGGCGCGGACATCCTGATCGCGCAGGGGACCGAGGCGGGCGGTCACGGCGCTTCGCGGACCAGCATCGATCTGCTGCCGGCCATCGTCGATCTTGCCGCGGGTCGTGTTCCCGTGGTGGCGGCCGGCGGCATCGCCGACGGGCGCGGGCTCGCCGCCATGATGATGCTGGGCGCGAGCGGCGTGCTGCTGGGCACGCGCTTCTATGCGAGTCAGGAGGCCGATGGCGCGGAGGAAGCCAAGCGGCGCATCTGTGCGGCGAGCAGCGGCTCGACGCTCCGCGGCATCATCTTCGATCTCTCCCGCAACAACGTCTGGCCGGCGCCATTCACCGGCCGGTGCCTGATCAACGACCATGCCAGGCGCTGGATGGGACGCGAAGTCGAACTGATGCAGAATGTCGCCGCAGTCGCGGCGGAGTATGCGGCGGCAAAGGCGGCCGGCAATTTCGACGTGGCCGCCGTGATCGCGGGAGAGGCGGTCGGCTTGATTCATGATATTCCGCCGGCGGCCGAGATCGTCGATCGGATTGCGGTTGAGGTCGAGCAGTTGCTGGAGGGGCGGCGGAATTCCGGTGCTTCTTTTCCTTCTCCCCTTGTGGGAGAAGGTGGCGCGGATGCAATCCGCGCCGGATGAGAGGTTCTATCCGCGGAGCGTAAAGTCAAATTTGAGAGGTCTGTCTCTGCGGATGCAAACCCCTCACCCGTCTCGCCGCTACGCGGCGATCCACCCTCTCCCTCAAGGGGAGAGGGCAAGAGCGAGGCAAGAACCATGTGGCCTGACCGTCGACTGATCGATCTCTTCAAGACCGAATTCCCCATCGTGCTGGCGCCGATGGCTGGCGTGATGGATGCGGAGCTGGTGATTGCGGCGGCGCAAGGCGGGGCGCTGGGCTCGCTGCCGTGTGCGATGATCTCGGCGGAGAAGGCGCGCGAGCAGGTCGGGCTCATCCGCCAGCGCGTAAAGGCGCCGGTGAACATGAACTTCTTCTGCCACACACCGGTCGAGCTGACGGCGGAGGCCGAGGCGCGGTGGAAGCAGCGGCTGGCAGGGTACTACGCCGAGCACGGTCTCGATCCGGCGGCGCCGATCGCCGCGGCCGACCGCGCGCCCTTCGACGCCGCCTTCTGCGAGGTCGTCGAAGAGCTGAAGCCGGAGGTCGTCAGCTTCCATTTCGGTTTGCCGGAGCCGTCGCTGCTCAAGCGGGTCAAGGCGGCCGGATGCCGCGTCGTCTCGTCTGCCACGACGGTGAAAGAAGCGGTCTGGCTGGAAGAGCGCGGCGTCGACGCCGTGATCGCACAAGGTGCCGAGGCGGGCGGCCATCGCGGCATGTTCCTCACTGACAAGATTGCAGAACAGCCCGGCACCTTCGCGCTGGTGCCGCAGGTCGTCGATGCCGTGAAGGTGCCGGTGATCGCTGCCGGCGGCATTGCGGACGGTCGCGGCATTGCCGCAGCCTTTGCGCTCGGTGCCTCCGGCGTGCAGATCGGCAGCGCTTACTTGCGCTGTCCGGAGTCCAAGGTCAGCGCGGGCGGCCGCAAGGCGCTCGCCGAGGCACGAGACGATTCCACGGTTATCACCAATGTCATGACCGGCCGTCCGGCGCGCGGGGTCCAGAACCGGCTCATGCGCGAGGCCGGCCCGGTCTCGCCGGATGCGCCGCCCTTTCCCCATGCCGCGACCGCCCTGGGGCCGCTGAAGGCCGCCGCCGAGAAGCAGGGCAGGGTGGATTTTACCAATCTCTGGGCCGGACAGGCCGTGGCCCTCGGTCGCGAGGTCCCCGCGGCAGAATTGACCCGCGATCTCGCCAGATCGGCGCTGGCTCGCCTGAAAGCGCTCGCCGGATAGGCCTCCAGGTTATTGTTTCCGCATGATCTTTTCGGAAAACCGCTTCACACTTTTCCGGATCATGCGCTAGCGCCGGTTGCGGCGCAAAACCGGCCTCTGCTATACGGCACATGGGTTTTGCCGTGAGAGGCCATATATAATGTCCGTCGACGCCGCTACCGTCCGCCGCATCGCGCATCTGGCGCGGATTGCGGTTTCCGAGGACGACGTTCCGCATCTGCAGGGCGAGCTCAATGCCATGCTCGCCTTTGTCGAGCAGCTCTCGGAGGTCAATGTCGTGGGCGTGGAGCCGATGACCTCGGTCACCCCGATGCAGATGAAGAAGCGGCAGGACGTGGTCAATGACGGCGAGATCGCCGACGATATCGTTGCCAATGCTCCCGCGACCGAGGGCCACTTCTTCCTGGTGCCGAAGGTCGTCGAGTAACATTGCGTTTTCGAGCGAAGTGGAAGCCGGTTCGCGTGAAGAAAACGCGTCAAACAAAGAGTCTTAGGACGTGGTCCGATGTGCCTGCTTTGCGACGATGAGAAGGCCTATCAGGCCTATATGAACTATCTCGACAAGATGGAGCGGCAGGGCAAGGCTGCCGATCCCAATGTCGCCGTCAATGCCGTGCTCGATGAGCTCGAGGCTGCTGCGAATGCCGCTGCCAAGAAAGACGACCCGGCCAACGACAAGACCTTGTCTCCGTTCTTCTGCAGCCCGATCAATAAATGACCGATTTGACATCGCTGACGCTCGCAGAGGCCCGCAAGGGCCTCGCGGCCAAGACTTTCACGTCACTCGAGCTGACCGACGCGCACTTGTCCGCGATCGAGGCTGCGCGCGTGCTCAACGCCTTCGTGATGGAGACGCCCGACAAGGCACGGGCCATGGCGCGCGAGGCGGACAGCAAGATCGCCAAGGGCGATGCGGGGCCGCTCGCCGGCATCCCGCTCGGCATCAAGGATCTGTTCGCGACCAGGGGCGTGCGCACCACGGCGTGCTCGAAGATCCTCGGCAATTTCGTGCCGACCTACGAGTCCACCGTCACCTCGCAGCTCTGGCGCGACGGCGCGGTGATGCTCGGCAAGCTCAACAACGACGAGTTCGCGATGGGCTCGTCGAACGAGACCTCCTGCTTCGGGCCCGTCGGCAATCCCTGGCGGCGCGACGGCAGCAACACCACGTTGGTGCCGGGCGGCTCGTCCGGCGGTTCGGCCTCGGCCGTGGCGGCGCTGCTGTGCATGGGCGCGACCGCGACCGACACCGGCGGCTCGATCCGCCAGCCGGCGGCGTTCACCGCGACCGTCGGCATCAAGCCGACCTATGGCCGCTGCTCGCGCTGGGGCATCGTCGCCTTTGCCTCCTCGCTCGACCAGGCTGGTCCGATCGCACGCAGCGTCCGCGATGCCGCGATGCTGCTGCGCTCGATGGCGGGTCATGACCCCAAGGACACGACCTCGGTCGACATTCCCGTGCCGGACTACGAGACCGCGATCGGCAGGTCCGTGAAGGGCATGAAGATCGGCATCCCCAGGGAGTATCGGCTCGACGGCATGCCGGCCGAAATCGAGAAGCTGTGGCAAGCGGGCGCGGATTGGCTCAGGAGCGCCGGCGCCGAGCTCGTCGAGGTCTCGCTGCCGCACACCAAATATGCTCTGCCGGCTTATTACATCGTGGCGCCGGCGGAGGCCTCCTCCAACCTCGCCCGCTATGACGGCGTCCGCTACGGTCTGCGCGAGCCGGCCAAGAACATCATCGAGCTCTACGAGAACACCCGCGCCGAAGGCTTTGGCGCCGAAGTGAAGCGCCGCGTCATGATCGGCACCTATGTGCTCTCGGCCGGCTATTACGACGCGTACTATTTGCGCGCCCAGAAGGTGCGCACGCTGATCAAGAAGGACTTTGAGGACTGCTTCGCCCAGGGTGTGGATGCCATCCTGACGCCGGCGACGCCGTCGGCGGCCTTCGGCATCGGCGAGAAAGGCGGCGCCGATCCGGTCGAGATGTACCTCAACGACATCTTCACGGTGACGGTGAACATGGCGGGCCTGCCAGGTATCGCCGTGCCCGCGGGCAAGGACGCGCAGGGCCTGCCGCTCGGCCTGCAACTGATCGGCCGTCCGTTTGACGAGGAGACGCTGTTCTCGCTCGGCGAAGTGATCGAGCAGGCCGCCGGCCGGTTCACGCCCGCGAGGTGGTGGTGAATGTCGCTGACTTCATCGCGAGCCTCGACGGCGCGGCGCCGGCGCAGGAGCTGAGTGCGCCGCTCGTAGGCCTCTGGTGGGCAGCGAAGGGTGACTGGGACCGCGCGCACAAGATCGTCCAGGACGACAACGGCCGTGAAGCCGCCTGGGTGCATGCATACTTGCACCGCGTCGAAGGCGATCTGGGCAATGCCGGCTATTGGTACCGCCAGGCCGGCCAGGTCGCAGCAAAGGATTCATTGGAAGCGGAGTGGGAGCGGATCGCTGCCACGCTGCTTGGGAGCAGGACATGAGCACGGCAACGCACAAGCTTCTCAAGGGCGCCACCGGGGATTGGGAGATGGTCATCGGCATGGAGATCCATGCCCAGGTGACGTCGAACGCCAAGCTGTTCTCGGGTGCCTCGACCGCGTTCGGCGGGGAGCCGAACAGCCAAGTCTCGCTGGTCGACGCCGCGATGCCGGGCATGCTGCCCGTGATCAACGAGGAATGCGTCAGGCAGGCTGTCCGGACCGGACTTGGCCTCAACGCGAAGATCAACCTGCGCTCGGTGTTCGATCGCAAGAACTATTTCTATCCGGACTCGCCGCAGGGCTATCAGATCAGCCAGTACAAGTCGCCGGTGGTAGGCGAGGGCGAGGTGCTGGTCGAGCTCGACGGCGGCCGCAGCGTCACCATCGGCATCGAGCGGCTGCATCTGGAGCAGGATGCCGGCAAGTTGCTGCACGACCGGTCGCCGACCATGTCCAATGTCGATCTCAATCGCTGCGGCGTGGCGCTGATGGAGATCGTCTCCAAGCCCGACATCCGCGATGCCGAGCAGGCCAAGGCCTACGTAGCGAAGCTGCGCTCCATCCTGCGCTATCTCGGCACCTGCGACGGCGACATGGAGAAGGGATCTCTGCGCGCCGACGTCAACGTCTCGGTGCGCAAGCCCGGCGGGCCGCTCGGCACCCGGTGCGAGATCAAGAACATGAACTCGATCAATTTCATCGGCCAGGCGATCGAGTACGAGGCGCGGCGCCAGATCGAGATCCTCGAGGATGGCGGCCAGATCGACCAGGAGACGCGGCTCTACGATCCCAACAAGGGCGAGACGCGCTCGATGCGCTCGAAGGAAGAGGCGCACGATTATCGTTACTTCCCCGACCCCGACCTGTTGCCGCTGGAGTTCAGCCAGGCGTTCGTCGACGAGCTGAAGGCCCAGCTGCCGGAGCTGCCTGACCAGAAGAAGACGCGCTTCGTCGCCGATTTCGGGCTCTCGGCCTATGACGCGAGCGTGCTGGTCGCCGAGCGCGAGAGCGCGGTCTTCTACGAGACGGTGCTCGACAGGCTCGCCAACCGCGCCCGCGACGGCAAGATGGCGGCGAACTGGGTGATCAACGAGCTGTTCGGCCGTCTCAACAAGGAAGGCCGGGGCATCACGGACTCTCCGGTCGATGCCCAACAGCTTGCAGCCATCATCGACCTGATCGGCGAGGGCACGATATCGGGGAAGATCGCCAAGGATCTGTTCGAGATCGTCTGGCAGGAGGGCGGCGATCCCCGCGCGCTGGTGGAAAGCCGCGGCATGAAGCAGGTCACGGATCTTTCGGCGATCGAAAAGGTTGTCGACGACATCATCGCGGCGAACCCCGACAAGGCCGCGCAGGTCAAGGACAAGCCGCAGTCGCTCGGTTGGTTCGTCGGCCAGGTGATGAAGGCGTCGGGCGGCAAGGCCAACCCGCAGAGCGTCAACGACCTGCTCAAGTCCAAGCTGGGCGTCTAGCCTCGCACGTGCGTACGAGGTGACGGACACGCTTCGTCACCTCGCTTTCCGCTTCGGTGCGACGCTCGCGCGCATGCTCGGAAGAAAACTTCATCCCGATCCACGCTGCTGCCGCGACCGAATCGCCGTCACGCGATTCGCGCAAAACGGCGGCTTGCACAGGCTCCGACGAGCGATTGCGCCGTTAAGCACGAAAATATTTTCGTTGCCAAAATTCGCGACTCAGAGTCCGCGAAGCGCCCCGGCAACGTGATCGCCGAGGTGTCGATGCACATCATCGCATCGATCGCGCGTGATGCGCGCGTGCAGAAAAATACTTGCTGCATAGTGTTTTCATGCAATCGCGTCTCTCTCGAACGCCGATGCTGCGAGTGCTCCTTGCGATCGCTCGCGCGCGTCGCGCAGTGTGCTTGCGTCGCGCTCGCAAGCGCACGCGCGTTGCGTCGTCAACACTTCTTTAAGCGAGACGCTGTTTTTTTCTTCGTGTTGGTGTATTCGGGATGAAGTGCATTCGATCCCCGAATGCACGCAGCGATTAAAGCCATCTCACACATCGGAGGGCAACATGGCCAAGAAAGCGAAGAAGGCGAAGAAGGCGAAGAAGGCGAAGAGCGCAGTGAAGAAGACTGCGAAGAAGACCCGCAAGGTCGCAAAGAAGAAGTAACTTCGCTTCTGAAGTTGCCGGCTTCAGATAGCCGGCACGTCATCAGCGCCTTCGAGGTTCTGGTCGACGATAGAGGGTGTCGGCGAGACATCAGGTCAACGGTCGGATCGTTCTCCTTCACGGTCCGGCAGAAGAAACGAGTTTTCTTCGTTCGGTGCGGGTATCCTTTTTGAGAGCCCCGCAATTTCGCAAGCAGCCTTCGGGCTCATGTGAAATCTGGTCCTGACGTGTTCGCCGACGCCCTCGTTCTCCTGAGGCCGGGGTATTGCCGGCATTCCTTTCCCCACATTGCTGATCTGACCGGGACGGCGCCCAGCTGACGTCTCTGCCTCCGACCGTGGGCAGGCGAGGGTTGCGGCTTGACTTGCGCCGCTCGCGCGCCGCGTCTGGAGTTGCGGTGCCTTCGCCTGGCTCCGACGGGACAATCCAGCACACCGTGGCTTCTCGGTGGATCGCCGTTGTCTCTGGAAGCTGCATCACCGCTCTGGGAAGATGCGATGCGCGGCGCGCGATAGGCCACAGCGCGCATCCGACTGCGCGTGATGGTTATCGATGTCCTGAATTCCAACGGTAAACCGAATCTGACGAATCGCAGAAGTGCCTGCAACTCAGGAGCTTTTTGGATTCCGCAGCTCGGCGTCGCACACCCGCGTTTACGTCTGCTTCATCGCGATACTTAAACTGCCATTCAAATTTGCCCGCCATCATCGTCTCCAACAAGCCGGCAAACGGCATGGGATGAGTCGAACAGCTTTTTGGACGGGAGCCGCGCTCGGGGGACGAGGCGGCATAAGAACAAAGGGGATGCGTGATGTTTCAGGGTACTTTCGATCTGGAGACGGCAACGCCGATCGATGCGAGCGCGCTGTCGGACGTGCTGTTCGAGCGCGGAATCTACTGGGCGAGCGGCCGCTCCGGGATCGTCGATCTCGTCGCCGCGCACAAATGGTTCAACCTTGCCGCGTTGAAGGGCCGCAAGGACGCCGTAGCGCTGCGCCAGGAAGTCGCCGGGCAGATGTCGGAAGCCGAGATCTCGGCCGCACAGCGCGAGGCGAGGGCCTGGGTCTCCGCGCACTGATGAGAATCGCACCTGCCCCCGTAGTCGCACGGGGCGGCCAGTTGCGCTGAAGCAAGTGTCTTCGTCTTGCCGCGCATAAACTGGGCGGTATGGGCAACCAAGACACGAATGAACGATGGCTGCCGATTCAGATCGCTCCCGATGAGTGCGATCTGGAGCTCGGACGTCTCGACAAGACCGGAATCTTGCCCTGGTCCTTTCCCTGCCGGCGGACGGACGGCGTGTGGTTCAATGTCTGGGCCGGCGAGGCCGTGCTGATATCGCCTTCGCATTGGCGGATCTGGCGATCTGGTATCTGGGTGCGGGCAGGCACGCGCGACTCGCGGTGAGCTCAGTGTGGTCACCATCGTTCTCAGGTGAAAGAACGCCTGGAACTTGATTGATTCTGCTGCCGATGGCGGAGAGGGAGGGATTCGAACCCTCGATACAGCTTGAGACCGTATGACGCTTTAGCAAAGCGTTGCCTTCAGCCACTCGGCCACCTCTCCGGTGCGAGCCTTATGCATCTAATTGCTCGCGCGGGTCAAATTGGAAGCGCGTGTTTCGCTCGAATTCCCAGTGAATTTCGAAACATAGGGGTGCTCTGAGCGGCCAAGAGCGTGGCGCCGCCAAGGCAGATCCGAGGCCTGTCCATGTGAGCATGGATACAGGATGCTCTGTGGAGGGAGACTTCCTTGCTCCCCTCGATGTCCGATTTTCCCTTGAAGTTCAATGGTCTGCGAGAAGGCTAGGGAAGATTGACCTCCCTGCGTCTTGTCTTGCGAGCTGCCGGCGCGATCCCGATCTTCGCCATCTCTATAAAGAGTCATTGCCGGCGCGCCAAAGGCATTGCGGCGACTGCGCTTACCGGGGCGAAGGCGCTGATGTCTGTCCATTGAGTCTCTTCGTGATTCCACGATTCGAGCGCGTCAAAGCCACTCCAGGCCGATGTCTTCAGAAGCGGCGCCCCATGTGGGGAACTTTGATGGCAAATGGAACCGCCTCAAAAACGTTAGTGAAAACAGTAGGTTGCAAGCGCGATCTGATCACATCTGCGTGTTATTTGTGCAACACCCACCGGAAAACACGCTTCCTCGGCCCGTTTGGGAGCGTTCTCTTGTTGTGTGTGCAAGGCCGTTCGGTAATTGTGACTGAGCGACGGAGGGGGGCATCCCGAGGTCGTCCCGTTTAGGTCTTTCGCTTAAGTCCCTCGCGTTCATGCGGGTGTGTCCGAAGGCGCGAAGGGGCCCAAAGCGGTGATTTAGAGGGGGCTGGGGAATTGACCATCCGGTCAGTGACCTTCCCTGAAAGAGCAACTTGGAGGTTTAACATGAAGTTGGTTAAGAGCCTTTTGCTCGGCTCAGCGGCGGGTCTGATCGCCGTGGGCGGAGCGCAGGCAGCCGATCTCCCCGTGAAGGCCAAGGCGGTCGAATACGTGAAGATCTGCTCGCTGTACGGTGCGGGCTTCTACTACATCCCGGGCACTGACACCTGCATCAAGCTGGGTGGTTATCTCCGCGCTGAAGTCGCGCTGGGCACCAACAGCGTCTACAATGGCGCGTTCAACGGCGCTGCTGGCGCTCACAACCGCCTCAGCAACTACTACACGATGCGGGCTCGTCAGGATCTCAACATCGATACCCGCACCGCGACCGAATACGGCGTGGTTCGCACGTTCTTCGATGCGACCTTCTCGTGGACGACCGGCGGATACACCGGTGGCGGTACGACCGCATACGACTCGGCTCCGGCGGGTACCTCGGGCAACGGCTCGGTGGCCGGTGGTTCGCTCGGCGTGTACTACGCCTTCATCCAGTTCGCTGGCTTCACGATGGGTAAGGCGGTCTCCCAGTTCTCAGCTCCCTGGACCAACTATCCCGGTAACAACTTCGACGGTCTCGTCGGCGGCGGCGGCACGGTTACCGGCGTCAACCAGTTCACCTACACCGCTGACTTCGGTCAGGGCATCACGGCATCGTTCTCGGCGCAGGATCAGGTCCAGTACTATCAGGCTGGTATCAACAACCTCGCTGTTCCGGGCACCTTCGGCTACGGCACCAACAACACCGCCGGCTCGCGCTCGCCGGACCTCGTCGCCATGGTTCGCGTGGACCAGGCTTGGGGTCTGTTCCAGGCGTCGGTTGCGGCGCATGAGAACCATGCGGGCTACTACGGAGCGACCGAACCCACCGGTCACCCCGGCGACAAGTGGGGTTGGGCGGCTCAGCTGGCTTTGTCGATCAAGAACATCCCGACGGGTGCGGGTGACACGATCAACATCCAGGGCGTCTATACCGACGGTGCGACCCGCTACAACATCCAGGACCTCGCCGGTGGCACCGGTGCCTGGACGAGCTATGGCAGCACCGGCCTGGCCGGCGCATATCAGAGCATCGGCATCGGTTTCGCACCTGACGCGGTGCACGTGACCGGTGGCGGCCTGGAGCTGGTCCAGACCTGGGGTATGCGCGGTGCGTACACCCACAACTGGGATCCGTACTGGAACACGGCTCTCTACGGTGCGTACGCTGGAGTTCGCTACACTGGCGCAGCGAAGACCGCGATGTGCGGCGTGGGCGGCACCGTGTCGGTTGCACTCGGCATTGCTTCGGCTGCCTGTAACCCCGACTACAACATCGCTCAGCTGGGTCTCATCACCCGCTGGACGCCGGTCAAGAACCTGACCTTCTCGGCCGACTTCAACTGGACCCATCTGGACCAGAAGTACGCAGCCGGAACGGTCACCGCTGCTGGCGCCAGTGCGGCGTTGGCTAAGCCCGTCGCGGCTTACGAGCTCAAGGATCAGGACTCGTTCACCCTGCTCCTCCGCGCTCAGCGCAACTGGTAAGTTTGGTCTAACGACCTGACAGAGAGCCCCGGCGGGAAACCGCCGGGGCTTTTCCTTTTGGCCCTGGGCGCCTGTGTTCTCGTCGTGCCGAGAGCGCGACCGCGCACCCCTTCTCGATGGTTCGGTGTGGCCCGATGCAGGCTGTCGTGGAGAGGGGATCCGTGCAAGTCCTGTCGACCGAGATGCATCGAGCAGGGATGCAGCATTGCCGGCCCGGCCATGCCAGCGCCTCATGGATCGCGAGCTGCAGCCGCCGCCTTCATTGTCGCGCGGCGGGTCTCGGCCGAAATGCTGATTGAACCGTGGCCGCCGCGCCGCTCGAGAGACCCGTCGAGCAGGCGTAAGCAGAAGGTCGCCGACCGCTGGACAGGTTCCGCCGGTTCAGCTCACTACCAGTCGGGCGCTTGCCGCCCTTGCTCCGGGGCTGCGAAGTGAAAGAGGGAACCGCTACTATTCCAGGCTGACCGCGCCGCGGCGCAGATCGGCCTCGATCTGCAGGCGCGTGCCCCCGCCGAAGCGGGCGCGGTAGACCTGAAGGTTTTCCATGATCCGCTGCACGTAGTTGCGCGTCTCGGAGAACGGAATCAGCTCGACCCAGTCGACCGCGTCCACCTTCGGGTTGCGCGGATCGCCGTAACGCTCGACCCACTTCTTCACGCTGCCGCGGCCGGCATTATAGGCGGCGAAGGTCATGATATAGGAGCCGCGATAGTCCTCGAGCAGCCCGCCGAGCTCGGCCGAGCCGAGCGTGGCGTTGTAGACCGAATCGTTCTTCAGCCGCCCCAGGTCGTATGTCGCGCCGTGGCGTTTGCACACGTAGCGGGCGGCGTCCGGGGTCACCTGCATCAGTCCATAGGCCTGCGCCGGCGAAACCACACGCGGATTGAACGCGCTCTCCTGCCGCGCGATCGCGTAGATGATGCTGCGCTCGACCTCGGGGCCGATCGGCGTGAACTGCGGAATGCCGTTGACGGGATAGGCGTAGAAGTCGAATGGCAGGCCGCGATTGAGCGCAGCCTTGCCGAGCAGCAGCATGCCGCGCGCGTCGCTGTAGCGCTGGGCGAGCTCGCCGAGGCCGGCGAGCGCCTCCGGGTCGCCATTCTCCCCCATGTCGGCGAGCATGGGCACCGCCAGCTCGCGCTCGTCGAGCTCATAGAGCAACTGCGCAGCGCGCACGATCTCCAGCCGCTCGGCGCCGCGCCCGCGCGGCTGGCTGTTGAGCTCGATCTGCGGCAGGCCGAGCTTGGCGCGGGCGAGCTGGCCGTAATAGCTGGTCGACTGCTCGGCGGCTCTCGCATAGGCGTTGCGCGCCTCTTGATGACGGCCCATTGCTTCCGCGGCGCGGCCCTGCCAATAGCCGGCGCGCGCCAGCGCGGTCGGATTGACGCTGCCGACCCCGATCCGCGCAAAGTGCTGGGCGGCGGTCGCGGGATCGTTGAGGAAGCGCAGCGCGATCCAGCCCGCGGTGAACTCCTGCTCCGTCTTGTAGATGTCGCGCGAGGGCAGTGCCGCATCGCGCGCGATCAGGTACGCGCTGCGGAATTCCTCGGTGTCGATCATCTTGCGCGCCAGAAGGCGCCGCTCGATCCACCATTCGTCGAGATTGCGGAGGCGGCCCGGATCCTTCGGCGCGGACAGCATCAGCTGGGCGGCTTCAGTGAACTTCTCTTCGCGGCGCAGGAGCTGGATCTTGCTGAAGATGTAGCCGGTGTCATTGTGCAGCTCACGCGGCACCGCGTCGAGCAGCGCCCGCGCGTTCGGCGCTTTCTTGACGGCGGCGATGCGGGCCCTTGCAAGCGCCACATAGCCTGCCCCGAGGCGCTTTGCGGCGCGGAGCGCCGCCTCGGTCTCGCTGCCGTAGAGCAGGGTGTCCATCCGCGCTTTCTGATCGCCCGGCGTGAGCAGGGCGCCGAACTGGTCGAGCGCATTGTTCTCGGTGTCCTCCGACATCGGATCGCTGCGCCAGGCATCGCGCACCAGCCGCTCGGCATTGGC
This sequence comes from Bradyrhizobium sp. in8p8, assembly GCF_000426845.1. Classification (GTDB taxonomy): domain Bacteria; phylum Pseudomonadota; class Alphaproteobacteria; order Rhizobiales; family Xanthobacteraceae; genus Bradyrhizobium; species Bradyrhizobium japonicum_C. The sequence goes on from NZ_AUGD01000010.1 coordinate 84,882, forward strand.
GCGGTCGCCACGTTCCAGCATCGCCTTGGCGAGCATGAAGCGGCCCTTGGCGGAGATCGGGGACTCGTTCTCGAACCACGACCATGCGACCGAAGCGTCGCGCCTGTCGTCCCACATCGCAGCCTCGAGGCGCCGGCGCAGGAAGGTTTGCGACGGCCAGCTCGGATTGGCGGAGAGGAAGGCCCGATAGCGTTCCACCGTCGCGCCATTGTCGTCGCTGCGCAGGATGATCCATTCCGCGAGCTTCCGCGCAACCGGATCCGCGATCGAGGCGGCATGGTTGGTGGCGTCGGCGGCCTTGCGCTTGCGCACGAGCTCGATGACGTTCTCCAGCGTGTCCTTGTCGGCTTGCGACGTCGACGAGGTCGCTGCGACCGCGGCCGGCATGGCCGGCTTGCGCGGTGCTGCGTGCTGGCGGGTCGCAGGGGCCAGCACGGGAGCCGCGAGCGGTTTGGCAACCGCCGCCGGGGCGGTCGGTCTGATGGTCGCCGTCGAAGCCGGAGCGGCCGCGGCTTTGGGGGCTGAACTGCTGGCAGCTGGATGCGTCTTTGGCGCGGCCGCAGGCTTGGGCGCTGCTGGTTTCGATGCCGCCGCGGGATTGGCAGCGGCCGCGGGTTTGGTGGCTGCCGCGGGCGTAAGCGCTGCCGCGGGCTTGGACTTGCCCTTCGCCGCTTCCCTGCCTGCGTTCTTGGTGGCGTCCTTGGCCGCCCCTTTACTCGCGCCCTTGGCCGTATCCTTCGGCGTTTCCTTGCCGGTTCCCTTGGACGAGTCCTTCCCAGCCGGCTTCACGGAGTTCTTGCTGGCCTCCGCGGTCGTGTCATTGGACTTGGCCAAGGCAGCGCAACCGACCGACAGCCCTGCCATCAGGGAGACGATCAGGCCGAGGTATCGCCATGCGGCGCGAGGGAGGGAGATCACGGCGTTTCGTCGCCCCGAATCAGTCAAGTGGCCCAAGACCAAGATCTAGCTGTATTTGATTGAATATGCGGACAAAATACCAACAGCCGCTTACCTCGGGCCGATTTGCACCATCACCGCGGCAAAATCGCGGCCTAAACGGTGCGTCACAGGGCAGCGGCCCTTTTACCGGCGGGACAGACCCGATATGAATGGGGCTTGCTCAAGAGATCGCCGCGTACGGAGGAAGTCCATGGCAGCCAAGACGAAGTTCCGGGGGTCGTTCACCGCCTTGGTTACGCCGTTCAAGAACGGCTCACTGGACGAGGCGGCGTTCCGCTCTCTGGTCAACTGGCAGATTTCGGAGGGGACCAATGGCCTCGTCCCGGTCGGTACCACCGGCGAGAGCCCGACGCTCAGCCATGACGAGCACAAGAAGGTCGTGGAATGGTGCATCGCTGAAGCCAAGGGCCGCGTGCCCGTGATCGCGGGCGCCGGCTCCAACTCGACCCAGGAGGCGATCGAACTGTCGCAGCACGCCGAGAAGGCGGGCGCGGATGCCGTGTTGATCGTCACGCCCTACTACAACAAGCCGACCCAGGAAGGGATGTACCAGCACTTCAAGGCGATCAACGACGCGATCGGCATTCCGATCATCATCTACAACATCCCCCCGCGCTCGGTGATCGACATGTCGGTCGATACCATGAAGCGGCTTTGGGAATTGAACAACATCGCCGGCGTCAAGGACGCCACCGCCAGCATGGTCCGCGTGTCGCAGCAGCGTGCGGCCATGGGCGAGGACTTCAACCAGCTCTCGGGCGAGGACGCCACCATCATCGGCTACATGGCCCATGGCGGCCATGGCTGCATCTCGGTGACCTCGAACGTCGCGCCGCGCCTGTGCTCCGAATTCCACGCAGCCTGGCAGAAGGGCGACACCAAGGCTGCGCTTGCGATCCACGACAAGCTGATGCCGCTGCACAACAACCTCTTCATCGAGAGCAATCCGGCGCCGGTCAAGTACGCGATGTCGCTGCTCGGCAAGCTGGAGGAGACGCTGCGGCTGCCGATGGTACCGGTGTCCGAGCCGACCCGCGTTGCCGTGCGCAGCGCGATGGTGCACGCGGGGCTGATCAACTGAGAGGCTGGCTTTTCCGGGGGGCGTCTCATGAGCGCGGTCGAGGAAAAGGGTAGGCGGATGCTCAAGGAGTTCCGAGAGTTCGCCATGAAGGGCAACGTCGTCGACCTCGCGGTCGGCGTCATCATCGGCGCGGCCTTCGGTGCCATCGTCAACTCGCTGGTCGGCGACGTCATCATGCCGATCATCGGCGCCGTGACCGGCGGCCTCGACTTCTCGAACTACTTCACCCCCTTGTCGAAGGCGGTCACCGCCACCAACTTAGCTGATGCCAAAAAGCAAGGCGCCGTGCTGGCTTGGGGGAGCTTCCTCACGCTGACACTCAACTTCATCATTGTCGCCTTCGTGCTGTTCCTGGTGATCCGTGCCATGAACACGCTGAAGCGCAACGAAGAGGCGGCACCCGCCGCTCCCCCGAAGCCGACCGCCGAGGTCGAGCTTCTGACCGAGATCCGCGATCTCCTCAAGAAGTGACGCGCGCGCTTCATCCTGACTGTTAGGATCCGCGCGCATCTCAATCAGGTTTGTCCGTGATGGCCGATAAGAACGAACGTCCAATCAAGGTCATGGCGGAAAATCGCAAGGCCCGCTTCAACTATGCCATCGAGGACACGATCGAGGCGGGCATTGCGCTGACCGGCACCGAGGTGAAGTCGATCCGCAACGGCAAGAGCACGATCGCGGAGTCCTATGCCGATTCCAAGAACGGCGAGATCTGGCTGATCAATGCGACCATTCCCGAATATCTTCAGGGGAACCGCTTCAACCACGAGCCCAAGCGGCCGCGCAAACTGCTGCTCCACCGCCGACAGATCAACAAGTTGATGGGCGCGGTCGACCGCGAGGGCATGACGCTGATCCCGCTCAAGCTTTATTTCAACGAGCGCGGGCGTGCCAAGCTGCAGCTGGCGGTTGCAAAAGGCAAGAAGCTGCACGACAAGCGCGAGTCCGAGAAGAAGCGCGACTGGAGCCGGGAGAAGGGACGGCTGATGCGGGCGAGGGGATGAGCCGATGAATCAACGGAACCTGCTCGAAGTTGATTGGAGCCAGATTCCCGCGCCCTCCGACGACGGCGGCGCCGCGCATCTGAAGGGTATGCCGCTGCCGCCGATCGACCTGCTCGCGACCGACGACACATCGGTCAGCCTATCGGCGCTGCGCGGCCGCACCGTCGTGTTCGCCTATCCCCGCACCGGCGAGCCGGGCAAGATCGCGCTGGTCGACGATTGGGACATGATCCCGGGGGCGCGCGGTTGCACGCCGCAGACGTGCGCATTTCGCGATCTCTACGCCGAGCTGAAAGCCGCCGGTGCCGCACACGTGTTCGGCCTCTCGACCCAGAGCAACCAATATCAGACCGAGATGGCCTCGCGCCTGCATCTGCCCTTTCCGGTGCTGTCGGACGAGAAGCTGGCGCTCACGCGCGCCTTGAACCTGCCGACCATGGAGGTTGCAGGCCTGACGCTGATCAAGCGCCTGGCGCTGATCATCGACGACGCCAGGATCACGCAAGTCTTCTATCCGGTGTTTCCGCCCGACCGGAACGCCGCGGACGTGCTGGACTGGCTGAGGGCAAATCCAGCCGACGGCATCAAAGCCTAATCGAGGTCCGCCTTCACCTTCGCGAACACGCGCCGGAACATGTCCGGCGTCAGCACGCCAGTGTTCGTGTTGTAGCGCGAGCAATGATAGCTATCGTAGAGCCTGAGCCCGCCGGCCTGATGCACCGCGCCGTGGCCGAACGGGGCCTGCGAGCCCTTCAGGTTCAGCGGCTTGAGCACGCTGTCGTGCGCGATCCGCCCGAGCGCGATGATCGCGCGCAGGTTCGGCATCGACGCGAGATTCGCCACAAGAAACCGGCGGCAGGTGTTGATCTCGATCGGCAGCGGCTTGTTCTGCGGCGGCACGCAATGCACCGCATTGGCGATCCGGCAATCGACCAGCTTCAGGCCGTCATCTGGACGCGCCCGATAGGTACCCCTTGCAAAGCCGTATTCGAGCAGCGTCGCGTAGAGCAGGTCGCCGGCATAGTCGCCGGTGAACGGCCGTCCGGTGCGATTGGCGCCCTGCATCCCCGGCGCGAGGCCGACGATCAAAAGACGCGCCTTGATGTCGCCGAAGGGGGCAACCGGTGCATTGTGCCAGGATGGCTCGCGCGCGCGGTTCGCCTCGCGAAAGGCGAGCAGGCGCGGACAGAGCGGGCAGTCACGGTCGGGAACGACCTCGAGAGGCTGGGGGGCTGACCGTGCCGCCTCACTCCTCGAAGTCGTCATCGCCCCTCGGCGCCATCGTGGTCGCGCGCTGGAGGAATTGCGGGGCATGGTGGCGTTCGCCACGCTCGCCGCGGTCACGCGGGGCGGGGCGCTCGGACGGGTCGCGGCCGAGCTTGGATTGCAGCTCGACAAGGTCGGTGAAGACGTCGGCCTGACGCCGCAGCTCGTCGGCGATCATCGGAGGCTGGCTGGCGATGGTTGAGACCACGGTGACGCGCACGCCGCGGCGCTGCACGGCCTCGACAAGGGAGCGGAAGTCGCCGTCACCGGAGAACAGCACCATCTGGTCGATATGCTCGGCGAGCTCCATGGCATCCACAGCGAGTTCGATGTCCATGTTGCCTTTGACCTTGCGCCGGCCGGAAGCGTCGATGAATTCCTTGGTCGCCTTGGTAACGACGGTGTAGCCGTTGTAGTCCAGCCAGTCGATCAAGGGGCGGATGGAGGAGTATTCCTGGTCCTCGATGATCGCGGTGTAGTAGAACGCCCGCAACAACGTCCCGCGACTCTGAAACTCCTTCAACAGGCGCTTGTAATCGATGTCGAAGCCCAGAGTTTTCGCGGTTGCGTAGAGATTGGCCCCATCGATGAAGAGCGCGATCTTGTTGGTCGAAGAAGGTGACATTCAGTTTGCTCGCGTAGTAGCCGTGATTGATCGTTTTTTGTTGGCGCGGCAACAGCAAGCCGCGCAGTTCTAGAGTGCTGCAAAAATCCGTCGAAACCGCACGTCCGGAGAAGTCGGGGCAATCAAGGTATAGTTATGGCGGACCTGCATAGACTTGGGGCCGCCCTCAATGGCAGCCCCGAATATCACCCGTCCCAGCCCCAATGTGGGGTTAGCAGAGCCGTTTGGCGAGGCCAAATCACAAATTGGCCTTGCGAAACCCTCCCGGCCCCTATAACTAGCCCCAATCATCCACATATTTCGTCCCACCCACAACGGAGCGACAGTCCATGGCTCGCGTCACCGTAGAAGATTGTATCGACAAGGTCGACAACCGGTTTGACTTGGTCCTGCTGGCCGCCCACCGCGCCCGCATGATCTCATCCGGTTCACAACTAACGGTTGACCGCGATAACGACAAGAACCCTGTTGTGTCTTTGCGCGAAATTGCCGAGACGACGATCTCGCCGGAGGACCTCCGCGAGGAGCTGGTGCACTCGCTGCAGAAGTTCGTCGAGGTGGATGAGCCCGAGCCGGATGCGGTGCCGCTGATCGGTTCCGCGGGTGCGAGCGTCGATGCGGACGATACCGAAGTCGCCGTGGAGCGCATGACCGAAGAGGAGCTCCTGAAGGGTCTGGAAGGCCTTGCGCCTCCCGAGGAGCAGCCCGAGGAAGACGAGTAATTCCTCCGTCGCGTCCATCGATTTGTTGTGATCTGATCAAAGGCCCGAACCCTCGTTCGGGCCTTTGCTTTTGTTGACGTTTTCGTGGTTACCATAGCTTGTCGGTTGGCGCTCCGTTCCTGTCACTGAATTGATCGGACACGCGGGCGATCGGAGCTAGGATGTGTGCAACGGGTCGGGGCACGGTCCGTTGAAGGCAGGATGGGATGGTATATCGGCGCCGCAGATCCACGCAGATGCAGGCCGCAACCGAATCGGTTGCAGTGGCCCCGACTGCGCCGGTCGCGCGCCCGGCCAGGCCCCGCGCGCGCATGATGCGTCAATATGACCTCGTCGAGCGCGTCAGATCCTACAATCCCAACACCGACGAAGACCTGCTGAATCGGGCGTATGTCTACGCCATGAAGGCGCACGGCTCGCAGACCCGGGCCTCGGGCGATCCTTATTTCTCGCACCCGCTTGAAGTGGCGGCGATTCTCACCGACATGAAGCTCGACGACGCCACCATCGTGGCCGCGCTGCTTCACGACACGATCGAGGACACCGAGGCGACGAGGGCCGAGATCGATCAGATTTTCGGGCCGGAGATCGGCGCGCTCGTGGAGGGACTGACCAAGCTGAAGCGCCTCGAGCTGGTCTCGCGCGAGGCCAAGCAGGCCGAGAACCTGCGGAAATTGTTGCTGGCCATTGCCGACGATGTCCGTGTCCTCCTGGTGAAGCTTGCCGACCGCCTGCACAACATGCGCACGCTGGATTTCGTGCCGACGGAATCGCGCCGGCGCATCGCCGAGGAGACGCTCGACATCTACGCGCCGCTGGCCGGGCGCATGGGCATGCAGGAAATGCGCGAGGAGCTGGAGGATCTGTCCTTCCGCACTCTCGATCCCGAAGCCTATTCGGTCGTGATGCAGCGGCTCGACGCGCTCGCCGAGCGCAACCGCAACCTGATCGGCGAGATCGAGGACCAACTCTCCAACAATCTGCGCCACAGGGGCTTGGGGGCGCGGGTCTATGGCCGCCGCAAGAAGCCGTTCTCGATCTGGACCAAGATGGAGCGCAAGTCGGTCGGCTTCGAGCAATTGTCGGACATCTTCGGCTTCCGCCTCGTCGTCAACGACATCGAGGCCTGCTATCGCGCGCTCGGGATCGTCCACACCACCTGGCCGGTCGTGCCGGGGCGCTTCAAGGACTACATCTCGACGCCGAAGCAGAACGACTATCGCTCGATCCACACCACCGTGATCGGCCCCGGCAACCAGCGCGTCGAGCTCCAGATCCGCACCGAGGCGATGGACCAGATCGCCGAGCGCGGCATCGCCGCGCACGTGTTCTACAAGGAAGGCGTGGGCTCGCCGACCGAATACCTCAAGCGCGAGTCGAACGCGTTCGCCTGGCTGCGTCACACAATCGGCATCCTCTCCGAGAGCGCCAATCCGGAGGAATTCCTCGAACACACCAAGCTCGAGCTGTTCCACGACCAGGTGTTCTGCTTCACCCCCAAGGGCAAGCTGATCGCGCTGCCGCGCCACGCCAACGTGATCGACTTCGCCTATGCGGTGCATACCGACGTCGGCAACAGCGCCGTGGGCTGCAAGATCAACGGCAAGTTCGCACCGCTGTCCTCCGAGCTCCAGAACGGCGACGAAGTCGAGGTACTGACCTCGGAGGCGCAATCCGCGCCGCCGTCGGCCTGGGAGACGCTCGCGGTCACCGGCAAGGCCCGCGCCGCGATCCGCCGCGCCACGCGCACCGCAGTGCGCGATCAATATGTCGGCCTCGGCCGGCGCATCGTCGAGCGCCTGTTCGAACGCGCCAAGATCGAATATGCCGACGATAAGCTCAAAGGCGCGCTGCCGCGGCTCGCGCGCACCTCGATCGAGGACGTCATGGCGGCGGTGGGCCGCGGTGAGATCAAGGCGTCGCACGTCGCACGTGCGATGTACCCGGACTACAAGGAGGAGCGCATCGCGCGCTACGGGGTCAAGAAGGGGCTTGCGGCCAAGCTCAAGGAGAAATCCTCGGAGCCGCGCAGCCCGGTTGCGATCCCGATCCGCGGTATCAATTCCGACCTTCCGGTGAAGTTCGCGCCGAACGGCGGCGCCGTGCCAGGGGATCGCATCGTCGGCATCGTCACGCCGGGCGAGGGCATCACGATCTATCCGATCCAGGCGCCCGCGCTGAAGGATTTCGAGGAGGAGCCGGAGCGCTGGCTCGACGTCCGCTGGGACATCGAAGACTCCGCGCCGCAGCGCTTTCCGGCCCGCATCAGGGTGGAGAACGTCAATGAGCCCGGCGCGCTGGCGCAGATCGCGACCGTGATCGCCGAGCACGACGGCAACATCGACAACATCAGCATGCAGCGCCGCTCGCCTGACTTTACGGAGACGACGATCGATCTCGAAGTCTACGATCTGAAGCATCTGAGCGCGATCCTGGCCCAGCTGCGCGCAAAGGCGGTCGTTGCCCGCGTCGAACGTGTTAATGGATGATGCTCGTCGTTGCCGGGCTTGACCTGATGCGCAGGTCGATCCCGCGCATGACGAGTTGGGAAATGTCACTTCGTGAGTCCTGAAATGCCCGCAGCTCCGCTCCGCCTCGGTGTCAATGTCGACCATGTCGCGACCCTCCGTAACGCGCGCGGCGGCCGCAATCCGGATCCGGTGCGCGCCGCGTTGCTGGCGATCGAGGCCGGCGCCGACGGCATCACCGCGCACCTGCGCGAAGATCGCCGGCACATCCGCGACGAGGACATGGCCCGGCTGAAGGCCGAGATCTCGACGCCACTCAATTTCGAGATGGCTGCGACCGAGGACATGTTGCGCATATCGCTCGCCACCAAGCCGCACGCGGTGTGCCTGGTGCCGGAGCGACGCCAGGAGGTGACGACCGAGGGCGGGCTGGATGTGGTCGGCCAGCACAACGCGCTCGCACCCTATATCGCGCGGCTGACCGATGCGGGCATCCGGGTCTCGCTGTTCATCGCGGCCGATCCCGCCCAGATCGAGATGGCGGCACGGCTGCGCGCGCCCGTGATCGAGATCCATACCGGCGCTTGGTGCGACGCCGTCGCCGAGAGCCGCACGGACAAGGCCGAGGCCGAATGGCGGCGGATCGTCGCCGGTGCGAGACTGGCGAAGTCCGCCGGGCTCGAGGTCCATGCCGGGCACGGGCTGGACTATGCCACGGCGGAGACGATCGCGGCGCTGCCTGAGATCATGGAGCTCAATATCGGCCACTACATGATGGGCGAGGCGCTCTTCGTGGGTCTGGCAGAGACCGTGCGCAGCATGCGGGCGGCGATGGACCGCGGCCGGAGCCGGGCATGATCATCGGCATCGGCTCCGATCTGATCGACATCACCCGCGTGGCCGGGGTGATCGAGCGCCACGGCGAGCGCTTCCTCGACCGCATCTTCACCGCGGCCGAGCGGGCCAAGGCGGAGCGGCGCGCCAAGAACGAGAAGATGGTGGTGGCGACCTACGCCAAGCGCTTCGCCGCCAAGGAGGCCTGCTCCAAGGCGCTCGGTACCGGCATCAGGCGCGGTGTCTGGTGGCGCGACATGGGGGTGGTCAACCTGCCCGGCGGGCGGCCGACCATGCAACTGACCGGCGGCGCTCTGGCCCGGCTTCAGGCCCTGACGCCGGAGGGGTTCGAGGCGCGGATCGACCTTTCGATCACCGACGACTGGCCGCTGGCGCAGGCCTTCGTCATCATTTCCGCCGTGCCGCTGGCAAAGCCCTGACGTCATCCGTTCTATTTTATAATTCATATGTAAAATCAATGGCTTATTCAGTTTTGATGTGATCCTTGATTGCGTGGCCTGCGACAACCGTCTAAAAGTCCGCGGACGCAAATCAGCCTGGGCGAATTCGGCTTTACGCCGGAATTGGCCCTCACTATCAGAATCAGGACAATCTCCATGGGCCGCGAAGCAAAGGGCTGTTCGCGCCAGGAGGGCGCTCTGTGACCGCCGGCCGGAATTGAGAGAGCAATGAGCGTGACTTCAGGAACGAAAACTGAGAGCGGCGTCGGTGAAACAATCCGGGTCGTGATTCACGCTCTCCTGATCGCGCTGGTGATCCGCACCTTCCTGTTTCAGCCTTTCAACATCCCATCCGGCTCGATGAAGGCGACATTGCTGGTCGGCGACTATCTGTTCGTCTCGAAATATTCCTACGGCTACAGCCACTATTCGATCCCGTTCTCGCCGAACCTGTTCTCGGGCCGGATCTGGGGCTCGGATCCCAACCGCGGCGACATCGTGGTGTTTCGCCTGCCCAAGGACGATTCCACCGATTACATCAAGCGCGTGATCGGTCTTCCCGGCGACCGCATCCAGATGCGGGACGGTCTGCTCTACATCAACGACGCGCCCGTCGAGCGGCAGCGCATGAGCGAATATGTCGGGGAAGACCCTTGCGGTTCGGAAGGCGGCGGCATCTCCCGGGTGAAGCGCTGGAAGGAGACGCTGCCGAACGGGGTGTCCTACGAGACGCTGGACTGTGCCGACAACGGCTACATGGACAACACCAACGTCTATAACGTGCCGCCGGGCCACTTCTTTATGATGGGCGACAACCGCGACAACTCCACCGACAGCCGCTTCCTCGGCCAGGTCGGCTACGTGCCTCAGGAGAATCTGATCGGCCGCGCCCAGATGATCTTCTTCTCCATCGCCGAAGGCGAGCATGCCTGGATGTTCTGGCGCTGGCCCTGGGCCGTGCGCTGGAATCGCTTCTTCAAAATCGTCCGATGAAAGATGAAGCCAAGGACATCGTGAGCCAACCGGTCGAGGCGCAAGCTGGCCCCGAGGGGGAAGCTGCGACCAGGACGGCTGCAAACAAGACGCCCGCGAAGAAGAAGCGGGCGCGGAGCAGCAAGGCCAAGAGCACGGATGCGAGCGCATTGCTCGAGGCGCGCATCGGCCACAGCTTCACTGACCCGAACCTGTTGATGCAGGCGATCACGCATGTCTCGGCGCTGAAGTCCGGACGCAAGCGCGGCGACAGCTATCAGCGGCTGGAATTCCTCGGCGACCACGTGCTGGGGCTTGTCGTCTCCGACATGCTCTATCATGCATTCCCGAACGCCGACGAGGGCGAGCTGTCCAAGCGCCTTGCCGAGCTCGTGCGCAAGGAAAGCTGCGCCGAAGTCGCCAAGTCGCTCGGTCTGCTCGACGACATCAAGCTCGGCTCGGTCGGCTCCAGCGCCGACGCGCGCCTGCGCAAGTCCATCCTCGGCGACATCTGCGAGGCCGTGATCGGCGCCATCTTCCTCGACGGCGGTCATGCGGCGGCAGCCGAATTCGTCAGGCGCAACTGGACCGAGCGCATGCACAAGCCGCGTCGTCCCTTGCGAGACCCCAAGACCGTCCTCCAGGAATGGGCGCAAGGCAAAGGGCTGCCGACGCCGGTCTATCGCGAGGTCGAGCGCACCGGGCCGCATCACGATCCGCAGTTCCGCGTCGCTGTCGATCTGCCGGGACTGGCCCCGGCCGAAGGCATCGGCGGCAGCAAGCGGGCGGCAGAGAAGGTGGCCGCGTCAGTCATGATCGAACGCGAAGGCGTTGGCGGCAGCAATGACGGCTGAAGCAAGCGGCGAGGCCCCCACCGCGACGCGCTGCGGCTTCGTTGCGCTGATCGGCGCGCCGAACGTCGGCAAGTCCACGCTCGTCAATGCGCTGGTCGGAGCCAAGGTCACGATCGTCTCGCGCAAGGTGCAGACCACGCGCGCGCTGATCCGCGGCATCGTCATCGAGAACAATGCACAGATCATCCTGGTCGACACGCCTGGCATCTTCCTGCCCAAGCGCCGGCTCGACCGCGCCATGGTCTCCACCGCCTGGAGCGGGGCGCACGACGCCGATCTCGTCTGCGTGCTGCTCGACGCCAAGACCGGGATCGACGAGGAGGCCGAGGCGATCCTCGCCAAGGCGGCCAGCGTCAATCACGAGAAGATCCTCGTCATCAACAAGGTCGACCTGGTCCAGCGCGAGAAGCTGCTGGCCCTGGCGCAAGCCGCCAATGAGCGCATGAAGTTCGTGCGGACCTTCATGATCTCGGCGATCTCGGGCGACGGCGTCGACGACATCCGCAAGACGCTCGCGGAAATGGTGCCGCCGGGCCCGTTCCTCTACCCCGAGGACCAGATGTCCGACGCGCCGATGCGGCAGCTGGCGGCCGAAATCACGCGCGAGAAGATCTATCAGAAGCTGCACCAGGAGTTGCCCTACCAGTCCACGGTCGAGACCGACAAGTGGGAGGAGCGCAAGGACAAGTCGGTGCGCATCGAGCAGACGATCTTCGTCGAGCGCGAGAGCCAGCGCAAGATCGTGCTCGGCAAGGGTGGCGCCACCATCAAGTCGATCGGCGCGGATTCTCGGAAGGAATTGATGCAGATCCTGGACGTCCCGGTGCATCTGTTCCTGTTCGTCAAGGTGCGCGAGAACTGGGGCGACGACCCCGATCGCTATCGCGAGATGGGCCTGGACTTCCCGAGGGAATAACCGAGAAAAGACAGATCACCGATGAGCGTGCCCAGCAATGTCCGGCGCTTCGAAGCGCTGCTCTATGCATCTTTGATGCTGGATGCCCTGTCGGTCGCGGTGCATGACCGCACGCCCAACGCCGGAATGACCGAGCAGATGATCATGACCGAGACTCTGCTTGCCGGTGGCATGATCCTGCTGCTGGTCTATTTCGTCCGTCTGGCTGCGCATGGGCGCAAGAACTGGCCACGCTGGGTGCTCACGGCAGCGCTTGTGCTGTCGGTGATCTCGCTCGGTCAGATCATCGGCGAAAAGGGCCTGGCACTGGACAGCGCGATCGAGATCGTCTCCTGCGCGCTGACGACGATGGGCCTCTATTTCTCCTTCACCGGCGACGCGCAGGGCTGGTTCAACGCCTAGCGTCATTCGGGGGGATGCCTCGCACCGCCCTGGCATGACGGAGAGGGCACTGCACCCCTCACGGAAATCCGCTAAGCTTCCCCCATGGAATGGACCGACGAAGGGATCGTGCTGGGCGTGCGGCGGCATGGCGAGAGCAGCGCCATCGTCGAGCTCTTGACGCGCGAGCACGGCCGGCATCTCGGCCTGGTCCGCGGCGGCGCCAGTTCGCGGATGCGGCCGCTGTTGCAACCCGGGAACAGCGTCAGCGCGGTGTGGCGGGCGCGGCTCGATGAGCACCTCGGCACCTACACCATTGAAGGGCTGAAGCTGCGCGCGGCGAACCTGCTGACAACATCGCATGGTGTCTACGGCGTCACCCATCTCGCCTCGATTGCGCGCCTCCTTCCGGAGCGCGATCCACACGAGGAGATCTTCGCGCTGCTCGAACATTCGCTCGACGATTTCGACGAAATCGGCGGCGCCGCCGTGCACGTCATCCATTTCGAGCTGGCGATGCTTGCCGAGCTCGGCTTCGGCCTGGCGCTGGAGAATTGTGCGGTGACCGGCGAAACCACGGACCTGATCTATGTCTCGCCGAAATCCGGCGGTGCGGTGTCGCGCGGCGCGGGCGAGCCGTGGCGCGACCGGCTGTTGCGCCTGCCCCCATTCCTGCGTCAGGGCGAAGCTGCGAGCGATCTCACCGAGCAGGATCTCCAGGACGGCTTTCGGCTCACCGGCCTGTTCCTGCTGCGCCACGTGCTGGAGCCGCGGGGACAGGGCCATTCCGATGCGCGCGCCGGCTTCATCAATGCCCTGATCCGGCAGCAGGCAAGGGCATCGCTGCCGGCACCCTAGACTGTCCGTCTGGGCTCTTCCCGGCGAATTCCAGCGTCCAGCCGCGGGAAGCTCGCTTGCAGGGCTGATTCGCGTCTTGCCCGATTTGCGCCGAGGGTTTAACCGGTCGGCATGGGAAAACGAATCGTTCCGCCGGAGGAACCGGCCGAAATTCACGAGGTGCCGCTGCGTGAAGCGCTGGAAGAGCGCTATCTCGCCTATGCGCTCTCCACCATCATGCATCGCGCGCTGCCGGATGCGCGCGATGGCCTGAAGCCGGTGCACCGGCGCATCCTCTACGGCATGCGCCTGCTGAGGCTCGACCCGGGCACGGCGTTCAAAAAGTCAGCCAAGATCGTCGGCGACGTGATGGGCTCGTTCCATCCGCACGGCGACCAGGCGATCTACGACGCCATGGTGCGCCTCGCGCAGGATTTCTCCTCGCGCTACCCCCTGGTGGACGGCCAGGGCAATTTCGGCAACATCGACGGCGACAATCCCGCCGCCTACCGTTACACCGAAGCGCGCATGACCGACGTCGCGCGGCTTCTGCTCGACGGCATCGATGAGGACGGCGTCGAGTTCCGCGCCAATTATGATGGCCAGTCGAAAGAACCCGTCGTGCTGCCCGGCGGCTTCCCGAACCTGCTCGCCAACGGCGCACAGGGCATCGCGGTCGGCATGGCCACCTCGATCCCGCCGCACAACGCCGCAGAGCTTTGCGATGCCGCGCTGCATCTGATCGAGAAGCCCGACGCGAAATCCAAGGCGTTGCTGAAATGGGTCAAGGGACCGGACTTCCCGACCGGCGGCATCATCGTCGATTCCAAGCAGGCGATCGCGGAGGCCTATACGACGGGGCGCGGCTCGTTCCGCGTCCGCGCGCGATGGCAGCAGGAAGAGGGTGCGCGCGGCACCTGGGTGGTCGTCGTCACCGAGATCCCATTCCTGGTGCAGAAGTCGCGGATGGTCGAGAAGATCGCCGAACTGCTCGACCAGAAGAAGCTGCCGCTGGTTGGTGAAGTCCGCGACGAATCCGCCGAGGACGTCCGCCTCGTCATCGAGCCCAAGTCCAAGAACGTCGATCCCGCGCTGATGATGGAATCGCTGTTCCGGCTGACCGAGCTCGAGAACAAGATCCCGCTGAATCTCAACGTCCTGATCAAGGGGCGCATCCCCAAAGTGGTCGGCCTCGCGGAAGCCTTGCGCGAATGGCTGGATCATCTGCGCGACGTCCTGATCCGCCGCACCAACTACCGCAAGGGCGAGATCGAGCACCGGCTCGAAATCCTCGGTGGTCTGCTGATCGCCTATCTCAACATCGACGAGGTGATCCGGATCATCCGCAACGAGGACGAGCCGAAGCCGGCCTTGATCAAGGCGTTCAAGCTCACCGAGTTGCAGGCCGACTCCATCCTTAACATGCGGCTGCGCAATCTGCGCAAGCTCGAGGAAATGGTGATCCGCACCGAGGACAAGGATCTGCGGAAGGAGCTGAAGGGCATCCAGGCCCTGCTGGCCTCCGAGCCGGAGCAGTGGAAGAAGGTCAGCGAGCAGGTCGGCAAGGTCCGAGAGATGTTCGGACCGAAGACGCCGCTCGGCAAGCGCCGCACCACATTTGCAGATGCGCCCGAGCACGATCTCGCCGCGATCGAGGAGGCCTTCGTCGAACGCGAGCCGGTGACGGTCGTCGTCTCCGACAAGGGCTGGATCCGCACCATGAAGGGGCATGTCGAGGATCTCTCGGGCCTTGCCTTCAAGCAGGACGACAGGCTCGGCTTTGCGTTCTTTGCCGAGACCACTTCGAAGCTGCTGCTGTTTGCCACCAACGGCAAGTTCTACTCGCTCGACGTCGCAAAGCTCCCGGGCGGCCGTGGCCATGGCGAGCCGATCCGCCTGTTCATCGACCTCGAGCAGGAGGCCGCGCCCGTCGCGCTGTTCGTCCACAAGGGCGGACGCAAATTCCTGGTCGCGAGCCATGAGGGCCAGGGCTTCGTCGTCAACGAGGACGATTGCGTCGGCACCACCAAGAAGGGCAAGCAGGTCCTCAATGTCGACATGCCGAACGAGGCGCGTGCGATCACCGAGGTGACCGGCGACACCGTCGCGGTGATCGGCGAGAATCGCAAGATGCTGGTCTTCCCGCTCGACCAGGTGCCGGAGATGGCCCGCGGCCGCGGCGTGCGCCTGCAGAAGTACAAGGACGGCGGCCTTTCGGATGTTGCGGTATTCGATTCCAAGACGGGCCTGACCTGGAAGGATTCGGCGGGCCGTGAATTCTCGGCGACCATGAAGGAGCTCGCCGAGTGGCAGGGCACCCGCGCCGATGCCGGCCGCCTGCCGCCGAAGGGATTTCCGAAGTCGAACAAGTTCGGTCGGGGGATCGGGTAGGTGGTCGCGTGTCCCGGACGCGCTGCAGCTTGCAACGCTGCTGTGCAGAGCCGGGACCCACGCCATGCGCACTGCCAGGAGAAATGGAGCCCGGCCCAGCAGGGCAACTTTCCGCACTGCGCTCGCAATGACGAGAAGTGGCAGCCGCGCGCTTCCATCCGCATCGTGCAAACGCGTGGCTGATAGTCGTGAGCGCATACGTGCTGCGGCCGTATGGGCACGAACATTGCTTTTTGCTGGCGACCGTAACCGTGTCGCGAAAAGGCAAGAAGAAACCGATGTTCAGACTCAAGTCCCTCATCCCGGCGCTGCTCGCTTTGGCGCTGGCGGCGCCTGCGCATGCGGCGGGCAATCTCGTCGCCGTGCTGGAAGCGGAGATCGTGACGCTCGATCCGCATTTCTCCACGGCCTATATTTCGCGCACGTTTGGCTACATGGTGTTCGACACGCTGTTTGCGAAGGACTCCAAGGGCGACGTCAGGCCGCAAATGGTGCAGGACTGGAAGGTCTCGCCCGATGGACTGACCTACAGTTTCACGCTGCGCGACGGCCTGAAGTGGCATGATGGCCAGCCGGTCACATCAGCCGATTGCGTGGCCTCGCTGCGTCGTTGGGGCACCCGCAGCGCGCTCGGTCGCCGCATCTTTGCGATCACCGTGTCGCTGGAGCCGATCGATGCCAAGACCTTCGTGCTGACGCTGAAGGAGCCGTCCGGGCTCGTCATCGACGCGCTCGGCAATCCCGTCAGCCCCGTCGCGTTCATGATGCCCGAGCGCATCGCCAAGACACCGGGCGACCAACGCATCACCGAGATCATCGGCTCCGGCCCGTTCGTCTACAGCAAGGCCGATCACCGCACCGGCGACCGCATGATCCTGAAGAAATTCGCCGACTATGTGCCGCGTCCAGAGCCGGCCGACTTCCTCGCCGGCGGCAAGCGCGTGAACGTCGATAGCCTGGAGATCCGCGTCATTCCCGATGGTGCAACCGCAGCCTCTGCGCTCCAGGCCGGCGAAGTCGATTTCATGCAATACGCGCCGTTCGATCTGTTGCCGCAATTGGAGAAGAACTCGCGCGTGAAGCTGCTCAATTTTACCGGCGGCAACATGTTTGCGGGCGCCTACCGCCTCAACGCCGCGTCGAAACCGTTCGACGACCCCGAGATCCGTCGCGTGCTGTGGAAGCTGGTCGATCAGCGCGAAGTGCTGGATGCGCTCGGGCTCGATGCCAAATATGCCACGCCATGCGCGACATTCTTCACCTGCGGCACGACCTATGAGACCAAGGCGGGCACCGAGGCCGCGGCGAAGCCGTCGATCGATGCGGCGAAGGCTGCGCTGAAGGCCACCAAATATGCCGGCGAGCCCGTCGTCGTCATGCAGGCCAATGATCTCGAAGCCCCGCGCGTCTCGGCACAGGTGCTGGCCGAGCGCTTGAAGGCCGCCGGCTTCAATGTCGATCTGCAGGTAATGGACTGGGCGAGCGTGCTGGCGCGGCGTGCCAAGAAGGAGGGCTGGAGCGTCTATGGCGTTCACGCCGGCGGTTTTGATCTCGGCTCCCCGTTGACGAACGTCATGGTCGCCTTCAACTGCGCAGACTTCACCGGCTGGCAATGCGATGCGCGCATCACGCCATTGCTGGAAGCCTTCGCCAAGGCGCCCGCCGAGGAGGACCCCAAGAAGATCGCGGCCGAGATCCAGGCCGTCATGTACGAACAGGCTCCCGGAATCCCGTGGGGCCAGTTCGCGCAGCCCGCCTCCTATCGCGCGACCTTGCGCGGTCTGATACCGTCCGCCATCCCGGTGTTCTGGAACGTTGAGAAGTAACGCGATGTACGATGTCATTGTTGTCGGCGGCGGTTCCGCCGGCGCCGCCGTGGCCGCAAGGCTCTCCGAAGATCCCGCACGCCGCGTGCTGCTGCTCGAAGCCGGCCTCGACTGGCGCGCCGACGAAGCGCCCTGGGAGGTGAGGACGCCAAATCCCATCCCGATCATCCACAAGCGCGAGTATCAAGAGAAATGGCAGTGGCCCGATCTGCTGACGCGCCGCGTGGCCGGGCAGGAGCCGCGCTTCTACTGGCGCGGCAAGGGCCTCGGCGGCTCGTCGATGATGAACGGCCAGATCGCCATCCGCGGCGTTGCCGATGCCTTCGACGAATGGGCCGCCAATGGCTGCACCGGCTGGTCGGCCAAGGAGGTGATGCCGCTGTTCTGGGTGATCGAGGACGATCTGGAGTTCGGTGACGCCGCGGGCCACGGCCGCGGCGGGCCGTTGCCAGTGTATCGCGCGCCCACCGAGAAATGGGGCCCGATCGACCGCGGCTTGCGCGACGCGGCGCTGGCGAGCGGCTATCCCTGGTGTGCCGACGTCAACGGCCCGGATGGCGAGGGCGTGGCCTGCTATCCCATCAACAGCCGCGACGGCCGCCGCATCACCACCAATGAGGGCTATCTCGAGCCCGCGCGCGGCCGCGCCAATCTGGAGATCCGCGGGCATGCGCTGGTCGAGCGCGTGCTGATCAGCGACGGAAGGGCGACCGGCGTCCGCGTCCGCATCGAGGGGCAGGGTACCAGCGACATCAGCGCGCGCCAGATCGTGCTGTGCGCCGGCGCCATCCACAGCCCGGCGATCCTGCTGCGCTCCGGCATCGGACCCGCCGGGGAATTGAAGGCGATGGGGATCGCGGTCGCGCGCGATCTGCCGGTCGGCAAGCATTTCTTCGACCATCCGCTGTTTCGCGCCACGATCCAGCTCCGGGAGGAGCTTCGTCCCACCGATCCCGACACGCGCCACACCAATTGCTGTGTGACCTATTCGTCGGGCCTCGCCGATGGCGGCAAGCGCGACATGATCCTGATCGCGTTCAACCATCGCGGCATTGGCAACGCCGGCGCGATCGGCGCGGGCCTGTTCAACGCTTATTCGCGCGGCACGCTTAAGCTGGCCTCGACCGATCCTTCGATCGATCCTGTCGTCGAGGAGAACATGCTGGCCGACCCCCGCGACATGCTCCGCATGATCGATGCGGTCAGACGCCTCGCTGTGATCACCTCGCAACCGGCGCTGTCAGGCATCGCCGAATGGATCCGGCTCGCCGACACGGACCTCACGCTGCCGCAGGCCGCGGCACTGCCGGATCACGAGCTCGACGCCGTGTTGCGCCGTGAGACCGGCGACATCCAGCACGCCGCGGGCAGCTGCCGCATGAGCGGCGTTGGTGATGCCGACGGCGTGGTCAATCCTGATGGGACGGTGAAAGGCATCAGCGGCCTGCGTGTCGCCGACGCCTCGATCATGCCGTCGGACTGCCGTGCCAACACGCACTTCACGACGGTGGTGATTGGGGAAGCGATCGCTCGGATGATGATGCGATAGCTCGCATCCCAAACGCCAGCGTTCTGCGCGGCCCAGGAGGCCTAGCGTTCGACAGCGAGGCCGAACAGCGGCCGAAGCTGCGTTCCCAGGATGTTGCCGACGAAAGCCGCGACCAGCCAGCACCAGCCGTGCAGACTGCCGGAAGCGATTCCGCTGAAATAGGCGCCGATGTTGCAGCCATAGGCGAGGCGCGCGCCGTATCCGAGCAGCAGGCCGCCGATGACGGCAGCGAGCAGCGAGCGGGGCGAGATACGCCAGGTGGGGCTGAACTTGCCGGCGAGACCCGCGGCCAGCAACGCTCCCAGGATGATACCGAAATCCATGACGGAGGTGATGTCGGCGAAGATGCTTTGGTTGAGCGAGGCGGCGCGCGCGCCTTGCCAGTACGGCCATGACGCGGCGTCGATGCCAAGGCCCATCAGGATCTTCGATCCCCAAAGCGCGAAAGCTGAGGTGATGCCCCATGGCCGCCCGGCGAGGTACAACGTGGCGAAATTGCCGATCGCGAGCAGGACCGCGCCCCACAGGAGGGGCCACGGCCCTTGGAGAAAGCGGCGTGCTCCGCGCAGTTTCGTCCGCGCTCCCGGCTCCAGCTCTCCATGCCGCCGGAGCTCGGCCCTGACGGTGAACAGATGGATTGCGGCCACTGCGGCCCAGCAGAGCAGCAGTGCCGGGAGCCACCCGAACTGGTCGATCAGCGATACCGAGCCGACGTTCGGCAGCTCGCTCCACCACGGCAAATGCATTGCACCGATCGTCGAACCGGCGATGAAGGCCGCCAACGTCACCAGCATGCGCGTGTTGCCGCCACCGGCCGTGTACAGCGTTCCGGAGGCGCAGCCGCCGCCGAGCTGCATTCCAAGGCCGAACAGGAACGCTCCGCTCAACATGCCCACCCCGACCGCGCCGAGCTCGCCACGGACGGCGTTGCCGAACAGCGAGCCGTGCGCCAGCGCTGGGAAGAACAGGGCTGTCGCCAGCGCAAGCATGACCATTTGTGCGCGCAGTCCCGCTCCTCTGCGTGAGACGATGAAGACGCGCCAGGCCGAGGTGAACCCGAACAGCGCATGATAGAGCGTCAGGCCAAGGCCGCCGCCGAGGAGAAACAACAATCCCTGCTGCCAGGAGATCGTGCCCGACAGCGCCATCGCTCCCCCGAAGAGAATTGCCGCTGCAATGGCGGCGATCGGGAGATTGGCGCGGTGCCGATCATTGTCGGGAGCGAGGAGCCGGGCATCGATGGAAAGATCGGTCATGCTCTATTCCCAGGCCTGTCTTGCTGGCAAAGGAGAGCTAACCTTGGCAGACAGGCGCCGTTCCAATCTGCTCACGATGAGATATCTGCACCCGAGACGGACGAAGGCCACATTGATCCTGCCCCAAAAGGCGGCTGCAAGCTGGCGCAGCGGCCTTTCAGGTCGTCGAGAGATATCCGGCGTTCAGATCATCTGACCGCCCGATACTTCGATCCGTTGCCCCGTAACCCACCGATTGTCGTCGCTCAACAGGCTCGCGACCATCGGACCGATATCGTCGGGGACGCCGACGCGGCCCAGCGCCGTCATGTCTGCAAACTGCTTGTTCACGTCCGGATTGTCACGCACCAGACCGCCACCAAAGTCGGTTTCGATCGCACCCGGCGCAACGCTGTTGACGCGGATGCCGCGCGGTCCGAGTTCCTTGGCCATGCAGACCGCCATCATGTCGGCGGCGGCTTTCGCGATGGTATAGACGGCGAAGCCCGGGTAGGTGACACGCGTCAGGCCACTGCCGAGGGTCACGATCGAGCCACCGTCGGCCATCAATGGCAAGAGAGCCTGCGTCAGGAAGAAAACGCCTTTGACGTGCAGGTTCATCTGCTGATCGAACTGAGCCACGGTTGTCTCGCCGAGCGTGGCGAAAAGGCCGTCGCCGGCATTGTGCACGAGGTAGTCGAAGGTCTCGCGCCCGAATGTCTCCTTCAGCGTCTGGCTCAGTGCTCGCGCGAAATCGGGAAATTTGGCGACATTGGCACTGTCCAACTGGAAGGCCACGGCCCGGCGTCCCAGCGCTGTGATCTCGGAAACGGCGCTCTCCGCGAGATCTGCGCGGCTCCGGTATGTGATGATGACATCGCTCCCCTTGCGCGCGATGTTGACCGCCATGTTGCGACCAAGTCCGCGGCTCGCGCCGGTGACGATTGCGATTTTAGCCATGTGATGTCTCCTTCTTGACACCGCGAAGGTGGCACAGACCGTTGCACCTCGGTTGCCGGATCCTTGAGTCTTCTTGCCTATTCCTCCAAATGGCAGTCCGCGGGCCTCACATCCGGCCGGCACAACGAGGCGATCGATTCCACAAACGCCCAAAGTTGGAGCAGTCCAGCAATGGCCGGTTGCTGGAGCTCTCGGTTGGTATAAATTCGCGGAATGACGACCTTGCTCGACGTTGTTCGCCGCTACGCGCATTTGCATTCCGATCAAAACGGCGCCGCCAAGACCCCGATCCCGGGCCTTACGGCCATTCGAGCTACGACGCAGGGTCAGCTCCAGCACGCAATCAACAGGCCGCTCGTTGCGCTCGTCCTGCAGGGTCGCAAACGCGTGACGATGGGATCGCACACCTTCGATTTCGGGGCGGGGGAGTCGCTCTTGATCTCGGCCGATGTGCCGACGGTAAGCCAGATAACCCGCGCCAGCGCAAAGGCTCCCTATTTTTCCCTGATCGTCGAGCTCGAGCCGGCGGTGATCGCGAATCTGATCGTGGAGATGAATCTGGCTCCCGAGCAGCGAGGCGCCCCTGTGAGCGTCGATCCGACTGAGTCGGAGGTTGCCGATGCCGCGCTGCGACTGATGCGGCTGCTCGATCGCCCGTCTTCTCTGCCGGTTCTGCAATCCCAGTTCGTCCGCGAAATCCATTACTGGCTGCTGGCGGGGCGGCACGGCGCGTCGATACGAGCTCTGGGGGTGGCCGACAGCCACGCGCAACGCATCGCGCGCGCTGTCGCAATCATTCGATCCGAATACGCAAGGCCGTTGCGCATCGAGCGCCTGGCGGACGCGGCTGCCATGAGTCCTTCCTCGTTTCACCAGCACTTCCGCGCGATCACATCGCTCAGTCCCCTGCAATTTCAGAAGCAGCTGCGGCTCATCGAGGCGCGCAGGATGATGCTCGAGGAGGGCTCCGAGGTGAGCAGCGCCGCCTTTGCAGTAGGCTACGAGAGCGTCCCGCAATTCACCAGAGAATATGGACGCATGTTCGGCCTGCCGCCGGCCAGGGATATCAAGGCCGCCCTCGGTCAAATGGACACTGCCGCCTGAGGCCATGCCAGTCTGCGCTCGGAACGTACGAGCCCGGACAGCGCAGTGCGCCGCTCTTCCCTAGATCACCGCCGCCAGCCTCAGTGCCAGGCCCGCCGCGCAGCTTCCCGCCAGCACGGTCAGCATGCCGAGCTTGAACCGGAAGATCGCAGTCGCCGCCGCGACCGCGAGCAACAGCGCCGGCAGGTCGACGCTCCTCGGCACCGGCATGTCGAAGTCGAGCGGAAACGCATGCACCGGCACGGTTTCGCGGAACAGCGTGTGCAGTGCGAACCAGATCGAGAGGTTGAGGATCACGCCGACCACGGCCGCAGTGATCGCACTGAGCGCGCCGGCGAGCCCGGTGTTGCCGCGCAGGCGCTCGATATAGGGCGCGCCGAGGAAGATCCACAGAAAGCAGGGCGTGAAGGTGACCCAGGTCGCGAGCAGGCCGCCGAGCGTGGCCGCCAGCATTGGTGACAAGCCGCTCGGATCGCGATAGGCAGCCATGAAGCCGACGAACTGCAACACCATGATCAGCGGCCCCGGCGTGGTCTCGGCCATGCCGAGGCCATCGAGCATCTCGTGCGGCTTCAGCCAGTGATAATGCTCGACCGCCTGCTGGGCGACATAGGCCAGCACGGCATAGGCCCCGCCGAAAGTGACGAGCGCCATCTTCGAGAAGAACAGCGCGATCTGGCTGAAGACGTTGCCTTGACCGAAGGCCAGGAGCAGTCCGATCACCGGCACCAGCCAGAGCGCCAGCCACAACGCGCTGAGCCGGATCGCGCGCGCTGTGTCGGGCTTGACGTGGTCGGGCATGGCCTCGCCGAGCATGCTGTCGACCGCGGCGCTGCTGTCGCCATGGCCGTGACCGGCCGGGGCGAATTCGGAGCGGCCGCTGCGCGCGCCGACATAGCCGATGATACCTGCCGCGATGATGATGATCGGGAAGGGGACTGCGAAGAAGAAGATCGCGATGAAGGCCGCGGCCGCGAGCGCGACCATGATACGGTTCTTCAGCGCGCGCTTGCCGACACGCACGACGGCCTCGACGACGATGGCGAGCACTGCAGCCTTGAGCCCGAAGAACAGTGCCTCGACGAAGCTGACATTGCCGAATGCCGCATAGATGTAGCTGAGGCCCATGATGGCGACGACGCCGGGCAGGATGAACAGCCCGCCCGCCATCAGCCCGCCGGCGGTGCGATGCATCAGCCAGCCGACATAGGTCGCAAGCTGCTGCGCCTCGGGTCCCGGCAGCAGCATGCAGTAGTTCAGCGCATGCAGGAAACGGCCCTCGGAGATCCACCTCTTCTCCTCGACCAGGATGCGATGCATCACCGCGATCTGGCCCGCGGGCCCGCCGAAGCTCAAGGACGCGACACGCAGCCAGACTCGAAAGGCCTCCCCGAAGCTGACGCCGTGACCGGCGTCAGCCTCCGCTTGAACGTTGCGGATATCCATTACGCCTTCACCTTGTTGGTGGGCCAGTTGTGGGTCTCGGCGGTGGCGTCGCGGCACCAGCGGAAGAAGGCATCGTAGAGCAGCATGCCGGCCTCGAGTTGATCGAGGTCGTCGTCATACATGCGCGACAGCCCGAGCGAGGCCGCGAGCAGGCCGGGCGCCTCCGGCGCGAGATCCGGCCGCGCGGTGTCGGCGCCGCGCACCAGCGTTGCGAGCCGGAGCAGGGGCGGGAAGGCGATGCCGAACTCCTCGATCATGACGTCGAAGGTGCAGAGCTCGCCACGGTGGCTCCAGAACACGTTCTCGATGTCGAAGGGTGCTGCATTGAACCGCTCGCCGACGCCGACGACCTCCGACGGTGCCACATACAGGAACACCGCGTCGGGATCGACGAAGCGGCGGATCAGCCAGGGGCAGGCGATGCGATCGACCTTAGGCCGCGCCCGCGTCACCCAGACGGTGCGCCCCCTGGCATCGCGTGGCGGCAGCTTGCGGGTATCGACCAGCGGCAGCCTGGCGGCCTTCCAGGCCTCGAAGCCGCCCTCCAGCGTTTCGGCTTGCACGCCGAGCTGGCGCAGCCAGGCTGCGGTGCCCTGCGCGAGCTTCTCTCCGCGCAGGCAGGATACGACGGCACGGCGCCCGGCGAACGCGCCGCCCCAGTCCGTCACATTGTCGTGGCCGAACTTGATGGAGCCGGGGATCAGCCTCCGGTCGGCAGCAAAATCCTCCTCGGTGCGCACATCGATCAGCGCAGGCGCGTTCGCCGTGCCGATCAGCCGTGCCAGTTTGTCGGATGAGATGGTGGTGAATGTAGACATGATGCGTCCTCGCAAGAAACGAACGGGACGCGATGCTTGGGCCTGTCGCCTCGTGGGGAGATCGCTCAAATCCCCATGACGCCAATTACAGCGAAACTAAGAAGCACTGTCAATCCGCGGGACGATTGGACCTTAGAAAATTGCGGCCCGCCGTCTATATTGCACGCCGACAGAGCTGAATCTTCGAGAGAATTCGATGCATTCCCACTCCATCGAACAATGGACCCACGACCACGCCTTCCTCGGCGAGAAGCACGACGACAACGAGCGCCGCACCTGGCTGGTGGTCGTCCTGACGCTGATCATGATGGTCGGCGAGATCGTTGCCGGCTCGGTGTTCGGCTCGATGGCGCTTCTCGCCGACGGCTGGCACATGGGCACGCACGCGGCGGCGCTGGGCATTGCGGCCTTCGCCTATTGCTTCGCGCGGCGGCACCTGGGGAATGCGCATTTCACCTTCGGGACCGGGAAGTTCGGGGATCTTGCCGCCTTTGCCAGTGCCGTCATCCTCGGCCTTGTTGCGGTGGAGATCGCCTATGAGAGCGTGCTGCGGCTGATCACGCCGGTGCCGATCGTCTACGGCGAGGCCATGGCCGTGGCTGCCCTCGGCTTGTGCGTCAATCTCGCCAGCGCCTGGTTGCTGCGCGACGGCCATGATCATCACCATCACGGTCACGACCATGGCCATGCGCATGATGACCACGACGATCGTGACCGCGATCATCACGGCCATCATCACCACGACAACAACCTTCGCGCGGCCTATGTCCATGTCATGACGGATGCCGCAACTTCTGTGCTGGTGATCGCAGCGCTCGCCGTCGCCATGCATTCGGGGTGGGTCTGGGCCGATCCGGCGGTCGGCCTGATCGGCAGCGCCGTAATCGCGAGCTGGGCGTTCGGCCTGATCAAGTCATCGGGTGCGGTGCTGCTCGACGCGGGCCGAGGAGAAGCTGGAGCGGGTGATCCGGGCCCGCATGGAAGTCGGCGACGATCGGGTGACAGACCTCCATCTGTGGCAGGTCGGCCCCGGCCATTGTGCCGTGCTGCTCTCGGTGGTGTCTGACAAGCCGAAGGAGCCGTCCGTCTACAAGCGCCGGCTCGCGGGGTTGAAGGGCCTCGGCCATGTCACGGTCGAGGTCGAGACCTGCCCGCATTGACGGGCCGTCACAGATCGCTGGCGTGTGCGCGAGACGCCCC
The DNA here is from genome assembly GCF_000426845.1 of Bradyrhizobium sp. in8p8. Taxonomy (GTDB): domain Bacteria; phylum Pseudomonadota; class Alphaproteobacteria; order Rhizobiales; family Xanthobacteraceae; genus Bradyrhizobium; species Bradyrhizobium japonicum_C. Next base: position 110,792 of record NZ_AUGD01000010.1, read on the forward strand.
AAGGTCAATCCGGGCGCGGGCCCGTGCGGATCAGGAACAGCGCTGCAAGCGCCGAGAGGCTGAGCGCGGAGGACACGATCAGCACCTTGGCGCCCATGAGATCGATCAGCAGGCCGAAGGCGAGCGGCGCTACCGCCTGCGCCATTCGCGCCGGGGCGCCGATGATGCCGAGGCGATAGCCGAAATCCTTCTGGCCGAAGATCGACAGCGGCAGCGTGCCGCGCGCGATCGTCAGAATGCCGTTGCCCGAGCCGTGGAACAGCGCAAAGGCGCTTGCCGCAGCGCCGCCGAAGATTGCGACGATCACGGCTCCGATCGGGTGGGTGAGGCTGGCGAGCCGCGTCGACCAAAGCGGGTGGAAGCGGCTGAGAAAGCCGGCCTCCAGCATGCGCGCACCGACCTGCGCAGGGCCGATCAGTGCGCCGGCCGCGATCGCCTCTGCCGGCGTGGCTCCCGTCGTCTCCAGGATGCGCGGGAAGTGCGCGGCCATCGCGCCGGTCACGGTCCAGACCGCCGCAAAGACGAAAGCCAGCAGGAGCATGGTGCGGTCGAGCGGCACATGCGGCTTCTCGGCCGTGGCCGCCGCCTGTTTCGCGCCCTTGATCACCGGCAACATGAAGAAGTTGAGCGGCAGTCCGATCAGGATGTTGGCGGCGGCCCAGGCAAAGCAGGTGTCGCGCCAGCCGATATGGGACAGGCCCCAGGCGGTGAGCGGCCAGCCGACCGTGGAGGCAAAGCCCGCCATCAGCGTGATGCCGGTGATGGGCCCGCGCGCCTCGGTGCCGTAGATGCGCCCCAGAGCGGCGAAGGCGGCGTCGTAGAGACCCATCGCCATGCCGATGCCGAGCACGAGCCAGGCGATCGCCATCACCGCCACCGACTGTGACAGACCGAGCAGGACAAGTCCGGCGGCCATGATCAGGTTCGAGGCCGAGAGCACCTGCCTGCCACCGAAGAGATCGATCTGCCGTCCGATGCGCGGGCCGAGCATCGCCGAGAGCACCAGCGCGGTCGAGAATGCGCCGAAAATCCAGTTGGAGGAGATGCCGAGTTCGTGCGCCATTGGATCGGCGAGAAGCGCCGGCAGATAATAGCTGGAAGCCCAGGCCAGGGTCTGCGTGGTGCCGAGCGCCAGGATGATCGGAAGCCGACGCTGGCTCATGTCCTTGTGCTTTTGGTCTTTGTCATCTCGTGCATTTGCGGCTTGCCGCGAGAGTGCGTCAACAGCGTCTGCGGCATATTCGCCCTGCTGCGGGCGGGAGACTTGCGAGCGTGCGGACATCCGCCTTTCGCTCGTCACGAATGCACGCCATAATGGCGTATGCAACTGACTTCGCGCCTTGCGCTGATGAACTGGCTGGCCGGCCAGGGGCTCACGGGCCTGCCTGAAAGCGAGCTGCTCCGCGGCTTCTGCGAGCGTTGCTGCGCCGAGGGGCTGGAACTGTCGCGTGGGCTCGTCGTCATCGACACGCTGCATCCAATCTATGAGGGCCGCGGCTTCCGCTGGAGTGACCGGTCCAGCAACGAGAGTGATGCGTTCGAATACGGCTCGACCGCCGACGGGGACGCGGCCAAGAACTGGCGCCGCTCCGTGTTCTTCCACATGCTCGAGAACGGCCACGACGAGATGGTGATCGATCTCGCGGAGGCGCCGTCGCTCGATTTTTCGCAGATCGGCGAACTCGCCGACAAGGGCCACAAGCACTATCTCGCCTTCGTGCATCGCTTCGGCGAGAATGGTGCGCTCGGCCTGATGGATTGCCTTTATTCCTGCTGGACCACCCGCCGCGAGGGCGGCTTCTCCGGATTGGAATTGGAGGCGCTGCGCGATCTCGTGCCGGTGCTCGGCCTCGCCATCAAGTCGGCGCAGCAAGTCGATATCGTGCGTACCCTCGGCAGGGTCTATCTCGGGCGCGATGCCTCCGAGCAGGTCTTGCGCGGGCGCATCTCGCGCGGCGTCACCGAGCGCATCAACGCCGTGCTTTGGTATTCGGACTTGCGCGGCTCGACCGGGATCAGCGAGAGCATCGGCCCAGACGAGATCATTCCGTTTCTCAACGACTACGCGCAGGCGGTGATCGACGCGATCCACGACGCGGGTGGGGACGTGCTGAAGCTGATCGGCGACGGCGTGCTCGCGATGTTCTGGGGCGAGGATATGGCGGATGCGCGGCGAGCAGCACTGCGGGCCGAGCACCTGTTCCGCAAGAACGTCGCCGCACTGAATGAGCGGCGCGCGGCGGAGGGCCGTCCGATCACGTCGGCCTATATCGGCCTTCATGTCGGCGAGGTCTTTTACGGCAACATCGGAAGCGAGGACCGGCTTGATTTCACCGTGGTCGGCCCGACCGTGAACGAGGTCAGCCGCATCGCCTCGATGAGCCGCTCGGTGGACCGGGAGCTGCTGGCCTCATCCGAGTTCTACAAGGGTCTCGATGCAGCCGGCCGCCGCTATCTCGTCTCGACCGGCCGCTACGCGCTGCGCGGCATCGGCCGCGCGCAGGATCTCTACACGCTGGATCCGGAGGTCGATGCGAACGAGCCGGTGATGGGGAGCTACGAGCGTTACCTGGCGGGTTAGGACAGGCTGCCCACACATACTCCGTCATGGCGAGGAGCTCTTGCGACGAAGCAATCCAGACCTCCTCCGCGGGAAGCCCGGATTGATCGCTTCGCTCGCACTGACGGTCAAACTAGCACCGCACCGCCGCTTCGTCCCCGACCATGTGCGGCTGCCGATCGAGCGACACTGCCGGCGACAGCAGGATCACCAGCGCCTGCACGCCGAACACGGCGGCGGCGAGATAGAGGCAGGCTTCCGCGCTCCAGAGCCCGCCGACGCCGGCGCCCAGCGCCGAGCCGAGCGGACGGGCGCCGTAGCTCATGATGTTGATGGCGGAGACGCGGCCGAGCAGGCGCGACGGCGTCACGGACTGGCGCAGCGTGGTGGTCGAGATCACCCACAGGATCGGACCGACGCCGAGCAGGAAGAAGCTGAAGGCCGCGAGCCAGGGCGAGGGGAGCGGCACCGTCAGCGCCATCACCAACGCCGCGACGAAGCCGGTTACCGGTCCGAGGCCGACGACGGTGCCGAAGGAGAGGCGCCGCATCACACGCGTGGCAACCAGCGCGCCGATCACCATGCCGACGCCGTACATGGTCAGCACGGTGCCGACGCCCAAAGCCGTGAGGCCGAGATGGCGTACGGCGTAGGGCACGAATACGGCGATCTGCAGGAACCAGCCGGTGTTGAAGATGAACTGGGTGATGAACACCGGCCGCAGCAGCGGGTGGCGAAACACGAACGCCGCGCCCTCGCGGATGTCCTGTAAGGGATGGCGCCGCGGCACAGGCGCGCGGGCCGGCTCGTAGATGCCGGAGAGGAGCACGACGGCAATCGCCGACAGCGCCGCAGCGAAACCGAAGGCCGGGCTCGCGCCCCACCATCCCACCAGTGCGCCGCCGAGTGCGGGGCCGCTGGCGAAGGCGATGGTGCGCGCGAGCTCGATGCGAGCATTGGCCGCCGGCAGGAGGTCCGAGCTCACCAGCGAAGGCACCAGCGCCGGCGCGGCTACGCTGTAGACAACGGTGCCGCACACGGCAGCGAAGCCGAGCAGCGCGAGCAGCGGGAGATTGAGCGCGCCGAGCGCGAGCAGCAGCACTATGGCCGCAAGGGCCGCCGCCCGCAGCGCCTCGGCTGCCGCCATCAGCGCGCGGCGGGAGATACGGTCGGCGAGCAGGCCGGCCGGAATGGCGAAGATAACGAAGGGCAGGGTCAGTGCGGTCTGCAACAGGCCGGTCCGGCCTTCCGCCACGCCGAGCGTGAGCACCGCGACGATGGGGGCCGCAGCCAATGCGATCTGCTCGGCCGACTGCGCCGCGAGGTTGGACCAGGCGAGGCGGTTGAACGTGTCCGGGAGGCGAGCTGGCATTGACATGGCGCATATCCTGCAAAGTCGAATTTGTTCAATGTGCGCTCCTGAGGACCAGCAGACCCACCCGCTTCCCGACAAGCCGCTACGGGCCGCCTGAGAAATTGCAGCGGCTAGATGCAGTTGCAAATGAGTTGCAATAAGAACAAAGTTGGGTATTGTGGCCGCATGGATGCCCGATCACCCGACCTGACCGAAGCCTTGAGCCAGCCCGCCAGCGGCTGGCGTTCTGATGCGCCCACCACGAAGAGCCTTGCCGAGGTCAATTCCACGGTCTCGATCCCGGTTGCCGGCCACTGGTCGCGGCGGCTGCTGGCCTTTGTCGGTCCCGGCTATCTCGTCTCCGTCGGCTACATGGACCCCGGCAACTGGGCGACGGACCTCGCCGGAGGCTCGAAGTTCGGCTACACGCTGCTCTCCGTCATCCTGCTCTCGAACCTGATGGCGATTCTGCTGCAGTCGCTGGCAGCGCGGCTCGGCATCGTCACCGACCGCGACCTTGCTCAGGCCTGCCGCGCCTCCTATCCGCCGGCGGTGAACTTCCTGCTCTGGCTCGCCTGCGAGGCGGCGATCATCGCCTGCGATCTCGCCGAGGTGATCGGCACCGCGATCGCGCTCAAACTGCTGTTCGGCATCCCCCTGATCGGCGGCGCGCTGCTCGCCGCGCTCGACGCCTTCCTGCTGCTGCTCCTGATGAACCGCGGCTTCCGTTTTCTCGAGGCTTTCGTCATCGCGCTGCTCGTGGTGATCGCGGTCTGCTTCGCGGTCCAGATCGCAGCTGCGGCCCCGCCTGTCGCGGAGGTTCTGCGCGGCTTTGTGCCGACGAGCGAGATCTTCACCAACTCCGACATGCTCTACATCGCGATCGGCATCATCGGCGCGACCGTGATGCCGCACAACCTGTACCTGCACTCCTCGATTGTGCAGACGCGGGCCTATGAGCGCAACGACACCGGCCGGCGCGAAGCGATCAAATGGGCTACGACGGACTCCACGATCGCCCTGATGCTTGCGCTGTTCATCAACGCCGCGATCCTCGTGGTCGCTGCCGCGACCTTCCACAAGAGCGGCCATTCCGACGTGGCCGAGATCGGCCAGGCATTCGAGCTGCTCTCGCCGTTGCTTGGTCTCGGCATTGCCTCGACGCTGTTTGCGGTGGCGCTGCTTGCTTCCGGCCTGAATTCGACGGTGACGGCGACGCTCGCCGGCCAGATCGTGATGGAAGGCTTCCTCGACCTGCGCCTTCCGAGCTGGGCGCGCCGCCTGCTCACGCGCGGCATCGCCATCATCCCGGTGATCGTGGTCACGGCGATCTATGGCGAGCGCGGCACGGCTGATCTGCTTGTGTTCAGCCAGGTCGTGCTCTCGATGCAGCTGCCCTTCGCCGTCATCCCGCTGGTCCGTTTCGTCTCCGATCGCCGCAAGATGGGCAAGTTCGCGATCCCGATGTCAGTCGCCGCGGTCGCGTGGATCGTCGCGAGCGTCATCGTGATTTTGAACGTCAAGCTGCTGGCAGATACGCTGTTCGGGTGAGCGGGATCAGTGGCGATGGCGGCGACGCGGCGCCTAGGGGCCGAGCGGATTGACGTCGAGATCGACGTCTTTCACACATTGCTGCGCGGGGCAGATTGCGCGCGGGTAGCCCTGATACAAGCAGTAAACCTGCCGTCGTTCGATGATCGCGCAGGCGATCAATCGTAGGTTTGACTCGACAAGGATACCTCCGCATACACTGGCGCATACGGCGTATGATCGTCAGTCCTGCGGCTCGGACGCAACATCTCCCTGTGCATCGATACGCAGCCAGCCCGAAGGCGCGAGGCGCTGCTGCGGCAGGAAGCGGGCCTTGTAGTCCATCTTCTTGGAGCCCTCGATCCAGTAGCCGAGATAGACGTAAGGCAGGCCTTGGCGGCGGGCGCGCGCGATGTGGTCGAGGATCATGAAGGTGCCCATCGAGCGGCTGACCTGGCTCGGCTCGAAGAAGGAATAGACCATCGACAGGCCGTCGCTGAGCACGTCGGTGAGCGCCACCGCGATCAGCTCTTCACCGCGGCCGGTCAGGCCACTGTCGGGGCCGCGTTTGCGATATTCGATGATGCGAGTCTCAACGTGGCTGTCCTCGACCATCATGGCGTAGTCGAGCACGGTCATGTCCGCCATGCCGCCATGGCGATGGCGCGCGTCCAGATAGGCGCGGAACACCGAATATTGCTCCGACGTGGGAACCGCGCTGCGCTGCTCGCCGATGATATCGGCATTGCGCGTCATGACCTTGCGGAAGTTGCGCGAAGGCCGGAACTCATTGGCGATGACCCGGACCGAGACGCAGGCGCGGCACTGGTCGCAGGCCGGCCGGTAGGCGATCGACTGGCTGCGGCGGAAGCCGCCATGGGTGAGGAGATCGTTGAGGTCGCCGGCGCGGTCCCCGACGAGGTGCGTGAACACCTTGCGCTCATGCCGGCCGGGCAGATACGGGCAGGGGGAGGGCGCCGTGAGGTAAAACTGGGGCGTGTCGCGCGAGTGCTGGGTCAAGGGACGTCGTGGGCCTCCGAAACGGGCGACAGCATCGCGCTCCAGAAGCGCCCGGTCAATCGATTAGCTCACCAGGTCCGCGCCGTCTGAGGCGCGGGCACGCGAACGGAATTGTTGATCACCACCGTTCCCAGCAAGAAGTCGTGCAGCAGGCGACGGCGGCCGTTGAACAGGCCGACCAGCACCACGAAGGGCGTCAGGAACGAGACCGTCACCCAGAACAGCACGGCATGGGTGGCGCCGAGCACGAAATAGCCGGGCGCGCCGTACCAGGTGCGCAATTCCAGGTCCATCAGGCGCATTCCGACCGTCGCGGACGAGGGTCCGCCGATGCTGGCGCCGTAGTAGACGATCGCCCAGACCACGGAGGCCGGCCACGCGATCCAGAACAGGACCCAGCCGATCCCGAGCGTGACCACGCCGAACAATGCGATGAAGATGTAGCCGAGGATCACCGGCACGGAGATCACGACCATGTCGATCAAAAAGGCGAAGACCCGCCGTGTCGCGACGCCACGAAACAGTTCCGGATGCAGGTCAGGGTCGTAGGCATGCGGCTGCACCCCGCCGTCATTGCGCCAAGCGCCTGAATTGCCCGGATCATACGACATCGTCCGTCCTCCAACGGGAAAGCCCCCGAGGCAGGACATGGGCACAAGCCATCCCGATGCCAAGGGCGCCCTGGCATTAACAAGCCGAAATATTCCGGCGATTCGGGGGCGGTTCTCTCGCCACCGTCATTCCGGGGCGGTCCGCAGGACCGAACTCGGAAATCTAGAGATTTTCGGGTGCGCAATTGCGCACCATCGTTCGATCCTATCGCATCGCCCCAGAATGATCGGCGTTGCCCGGCGCGGTTCGCGCTGCGGCAGCCTACGTTTGCGCCCGCAGCTTCTCCGCCGCTTTCGGCGCAAAATAGCTCAGCACGCCGTCGGCGCCAGCGCGCTTGAAGGCGAGCAGGCTTTCCATCATCGCCCGTTCGCCGTCGAGCCAGCCGTTGTTGGCGGCGGCTGCGATCATCGCGTATTCGCCGGAGACCTGATAGGCGAAGGTCGGCATCGTGAAGGTGTCCTTCACGCGGCGGACCACGTCGAGATAGGGCATGCCGGGCTTCACCATCACCATGTCGGCGCCCTCGGCGATGTCGAGCTCGACCTCGCGCAGCGCTTCGTCCGTGTTGGCGCTGTCCATCTGGTAGGTGCGCTTGTCGCCGGTGAGGGTCTTGGCGGAGCCGATGGCGTCACGGAACGGGCCGTAGAAGGCGGAGGCGTATTTCGCGGCATAGGCCATGATCTGCACGTCGAGCAGACCGGCGCGATCCAGTCCCTGGCGGATCGCGGCGACGCGGCCGTCCATCATATCGGAGGGCGCAATGATGTCGCAGCCGGCTTCAGCCTGCACCAGCGCCTGACGTACCAGCACGGCGACGGTCTCGTCGTTCAGGATCTTGCCGTCGGAAATCAGCCCGTCATGGCCATGGCTGGTGAAGGGATCGAGCGCGACGTCGCAGAGAATGCCGATCTCCGGAAACTCCTTCTTGATCGCCCGCACCGCCTGGCAGACCAGGTTATCCGGGTTGGTGGCTTCCGAGCCTGCCTCGTCGCGCAGGGAAGGGTCAGTGTACGGAAACAGCGCGAGGCAGGGAATGGTCAGCTTCATGGCGCGCTCGGCCTCGCGCACGGCCTGGTCGACGCTGAGCCGGTCGACGCCCGGCATGGAGGCGACCTGCTCGCGCTTGTTGTGACCGTCGATCAGGAACAGCGGCCAGATCAGATCGTCGGTGGTGAGGACGTTCTCGCGCACCATGCGTCTGGCCCACTCGGCCTTGCGGTTGCGGCGCGGACGGACCGTCAGATCGAGGGCATGAGGAACTGCCGTGCTGTCCCGGCGCGACACTTCCCGCAGTTCGATCGGACGTCCGTATTTGATCGCCATCATTCTTCCTCCGGCTGGAATTATTCTTATACCAGCTCGCACGGTTCCCGTCACCGCGGCTTGACCTGCCGCAAAGGATGGCAGCCGATTGATTTTGCCGGGCGAAGCAGCCAGAAGGGGCCATGTCCGAGATCTCCACCCGCGACGCGGCCCGCGACAGCGCCCATGCCAGGGACGCCCGAGACAATGCCAGAGAGAGCGCACTCTCGGTGGCGGCGATCTCGTCGGAGCGCGCCGAGTCCGACGACAGTGTCTGGACGCGCCGGCTGGTGCTGTTCCTGCGGGTGATGGCGCTGCTGTCGATCCTGAAAGGTCTCTATCACTGGGCGCAAGTGACGGGTTTCGTCGGCGGTGAGGACGAAGCGTTCGAGAACCAGTCGATGGCCTGGCAGGCCGCCACCGTCTACTTCGCCGTGATCGAGCTCGTCGCGGCCGTCGGCCTCTGGCTGGCAACGCCTTGGGGCGCGGTCGTGTGGCTGACGACCGTCGTGTCGATGGCGGTGATCGAGTTGATGTTCCCCGGCATCTACGGCGGCAGCCTCGTCGTGGTCGGCGTCGAGGTCTTCATGCTTGCCGCCTATCTCGCGCTCGCCTGGATGGCCGCGCGCGAACGGCCGCCGTAGCCGGTCACAACGGCGCACGCCCATCCCGGACGCGAGCGCGCAGTTGTTCGCTCTTGGTTGACCGTTGGTTGCCTAAAATTCGCGATAAGTTTTCGTTGACCAGCCGTTCCGCCACAGCCGTTACGCGCCCGTTTCGAAACGGGGCGGGGCTGTTCTGGAATGCGACAATCGCCGCGGACGGAGGGTGAACAGGACCTTGCGAAGGTCAACAGAGGCTTTCAAAAAGTGCTTGTGGCACAGGCTTAATCCGCAATTCACTGTCTTAAATTCATGATCTCTTTATTCTCTTATTTAAGCCGATCTTCAAACGCGCCCCTTAAGTTGCACCTATCAGGCGGGACACAAGTTTCGTCGAATAAGTGTCGATAAAAACGACAACAGGGGAAGTGTCATGATGAAAGCCGTCGCAACTGCGGCAGATACCGCAGAGCGCGTCTCCGGCCAGCAGGGTTCGGTGCAGGCGCTCTATCTGGAAGCTTTGACTCTGGTGGAGCGGCTGCATCGCCGGCTCCTCGACGTGATCAAGGATGAGTTCGATCGCCGCGGCCGTGCGGACATCAATTCGGTGCAGGCTCTCCTGCTCTACAACATCGGCGACAAGGAGCTGACTGCGGGCGAGCTGCGCACGCGCGGTTACTATCTCGGGTCCAACGTCTCCTACAACCTGAAGAAGCTCGTCGAACTCGGCTTCCTCGATCATCAGCGTTCGCGCGTTGATCGCCGTTCGGTGCGCATCCGCCTGACTCCGCAAGGTCAGGAAGTCCGCCGCATCGTCGATGCGCTCTACCAGAAGCACGTCAAGACGGTGGAGCAGGTCGGTGGCATCTCCGGCGACGAGTTTGCGACCCTCAACAAGTCGCTGCACCGCCTCGAGCGGTTCTGGACCGACCAGATCCTCTATCGCCTCTGAGTTTCTAAATGGATCAGGGCCAAGCCGGCCCCTGACAAGACCGGCAGCCCTCCCGAACGTGCCTGACTTCCCCAAGCGCGCCGGCCCGGAGTTGCTCCGGACCGGTGCGCCGTTCGCGCGTTTGCAGAAGCGCCGCGCAGCGCGGTCGTTTTCCTCCGCCCGGCTCGGGTCTCAGCGCAAGCGCTCCTCCCAGTGGCGAAACAGGGCGACCTCATCGTCGGCCACAACGACCGGGTCTGACAGGCCGCCGAGGCGCGCACGCCGCGGACTGAATCCGAATTGCTTGCGAAAGGCCCGGCTGAAATGCGCAGCGCTCGGAAAACCGTATTCGCGCGCAACGTCGCCGATTGCGAGGCCTTCGCCGGCATTGAGGCGGGCGTGGATCGTCTCCAGCCGCCGCTTTCGAACATAGGCCGTGACGCCGCCTGCATTGGCGAAGGCACGATAGAGATTGGATTTCGAGGTTGCCAGAGCCCGGCTCATGGCCGCGATGTCGAGCCGGTCGGACGAAAGGTTCTGGTCGATATAGGCTTCCGCGCGCTCGCGCAGCGTGGCCACCGGGCTGCGGGACGCGGGCTCGCTGCCTGGCGGCCGTGCGCCCAGCACCGTCGCCAGCAGCCCGACAAAGGCCGCCGACAGGCTGGCGGCGTCCTGGACGGTCATCTCCTCGAGTTGTTGCACGAACGACAACAGGAAGTCGGCGACGAGGCGGCCCCATGCACCGTCGATGATGACGCCGTGGGTGGAGGGATCATATCCCGCTCGCTCGAAGGCGCGTCGCGCTATGGTGCAGGTGATGCAATCCAGCGCCGTCCCCTCGGTCACCAGGGTCCGGCGCGTATCGAAGGCGGCCAGCTCGCCTTGTCGCATCGTGCGCGGGGAGGGCTCGTCCTCGGTGGTGAAGGTCACCGCTCCGGCCTTGACGAAAACGACCTGGATCATGTCGATGCCATCGGCCCGCGCCATCTCCGCGGTTCGCACCATCCTGACCGGGCCGAAACGGGAATGCGTCACGACCATGTCGCCGAGAGTCCAGGCATCCACGACGGCCTCGAAGGGGCCGTCGGCCGGGCCGGCTCGGGTGATCTGGTGCGTGGCGATGCCCGAGCGCCAAATGTCGAATCTCTCGGTCTCGGGGAAATTGCTGGTGTCGAAATGCAGCACCGGAATGGGGGTGGACATGATCTTTCTGCGAAGTCCCAAACGCTTTCGAAGCTGGTTATAAGACGGCGCCTCGCCTGTGCCGAAGACTATTTTGACTTCCCGGACCAAGAGAGTTGACCGTTGAACTCAAAATCAATCTGGCGCGCTTCGTAGACCCCGAATCCATTGTACGATGAGGTGCCGGCAATTTATTGATCGCAAGTGATTTGACGCTCAAGGCCCATGCAATGCCCACTTCCGACTTGTCGCGCGTAGCTTCCCGTCTGTCGTCGCGTGCGTTCGGGATCCGTAGCGCGCTGCCGGCCGGCTTCGGATCGCGCGGCTGGATATCTCCGGTTCGCTGCCTCGCCATGGTCGCCGCAGCTTCTGCCGCCATGACGCTGCTCTCGGCGCCGGCTCAGGCGGCCTGCACGCCCGTTGCTGCCAACGATGCCTCGGCGACCTGCACCGGGGTCACCACGGATCAGAATGGAACGAACGGTTACGGCTCCGGCGCGATCGACAATCTCAGCGTCACCGTCGTCCAGGGGGCGTCCGTGACCGGGACGAGCTACGGCATCAGGTTCAACACCGGAACGGTCGTGAACTCGGGCACGATCACTGGGATCAACGACCGCGGTATCTTCGGCGCGACCAGCGCGAACGTGACCAATTTCGGGACGATCAGCGGCTATCTCGGGGTGGATACGGGTGGAAACGGCGTCGTGACGAATTTTGGAGCCATCTCCGGCACCACGAGCGATGGCGTCCGCGGCACTACCATCACCGTCGTGAATTCCGGGACGATCACGGCGGCCTATGACGGCGTCTTTGCCATCGGCACGAGCACGGTCGTCAATTCGGGCAGCATCACCGGAAACTCGCACGGCGTCTATGCCCTTGCCGATATCAGCGTCGACAATTCCGGCTCGATTGCCTCGGTGGGCGGCGCCATCTATGCGCCGAACGGCAGCGCAACCGTGGTCAATTCAGGCACCATCGCGATGACCGATACATTCGGCAGCGTCATGTATGCGCTGACGAACCTGACGCTGATCAATTCGGGGATCGTCACTTCGACGTCGGTGGGACCTTCTTCCAGCGGCACGATCGACGTGACGAATTCAGGGTCCATTCTCAACAATGGATTCGGCCCGGCCATTTCCGGCACGGTTGCGAAGGTGACGAATTCCGGCATCATCATCGCCGTTGATGGCGCGGCGGTCAGCGCCTCGAACGTCACCGTCACCAATTCCGGGTTGATCCGCGGCTATTGGGAGGGCATTGGTTCCCAGTACGCCACAGTCACCAATTCTGGCACGATCATCGGTGAGCATTCGGCAGGCGTGCAGGCCTCGTTCGATGTGATCGTCACGAATTCGGGCGCGATCACAGGGAGCGGCGCGGGCATTCGCACCTTCAACGGCAGCATCAACACGGTCAACTTCGGGACGATCACGGGCAAAGGGCCTTCCGGCATCGGCATTTTGTCCGGGACGACGGGCACCGTGGTCAATTCCGGCACGATCATCGGCGAGGGCGGGACGGCGATCCAGTTCGGCGCGACGACGCCAGCGCAATCCGACAGCCTGACCGTGCTGCCCGGCGCACGCTTCGGCGGCGTGGTCGATTTCACCGGGGGCGCCGACACTGTCACTTTCGGTCTCGGAAGCTGGATCCTGAACACCGCCAATTTTGACAAGACGCTCTCGACCGTGACCACCGCCGGCAATCCTTACGTCGTCACGTCGAACCAGATCATCGTCGCCGACCTCTCCAGCTTCGGCGCGCAGAACCGCGCGATCATGGACATCACCGGATGGATCGGCTCGGTCCTGCCTGATGCGCCCGTGTTCGCGACGGGTGCGGCCACCGCCAGTGCGTTTGCCGCACCCGAACCGGCGGCGTCGCCGTTCGATGCATTCGCCAGTTTTCCCTCGGGCGCCCTGGGATATGCCCCGACGCCTGCGTTCAAGGGGGCAAGCACAAATTACGGCGACGGGAATGTGGTCTGGGCCAAGGCCTTTGGCGGCCAGCGCCTGCAGGACAACAGCGGCGCGTTGATCGGTGGGACCACGACCGGCTATGGCGGCGCGGTCGGCTACGAGCGGCTGATCAGTTCCGACCTCAGGTTAGGGATGCTCGCGGGCGGCAGCAGCAACAAGACGAATCTGTATTTCAACGCCGGAAGCACCAGCACCGACGCCGTGTTCGGCGGCGCCTATGGCCGCAAGACCTGGGGCGGCACATTCCTGGATCTCTCCGTGATCGGCGGAAGCCTCGACAATTCCAGCGTGCGCAACATCGGCGGCGGTCTCGCCTTTGCGACGGCAACGGCGTCCTATGGCGGCTGGTTCGTCAATCCGGCGCTGATGTTCGGGCGCCGCCTGGATGTAGATGGGCGCGGCTTCACGGTCACGCCGGCGGTGAAGGTGCGCTACGTGGCCGCGCATTTTGGCGGCTATGCCGAGACGGGCGCGGGCGCTGCCAACTTGAGCGCCGCCGGACGCGACTTTCAGGCCTGGGAGGAGCGGGCCGAGATCACGTTCGCCAACACCAGGACGCTGGCCAACGGAAACCGGGTCACGACCCGAGTTGCTGCGGGGGCGCTTGCCCAGCAGCGCAGCGCGGGTGGTCTGCTCGATGTCGTTTTGCTGGGGCAGAACTTCATCGTAGCGACCCCCGAGCGCAGCAGCGTGGCAGGCGGGTACAGCAGCGCAGGGGTCGACTGGCAAATGGGCCGCCTGACCTTGTTTGCCGCCGGAGAGGCCACCTACACCAACGATGTGTCGCGCACCTACTCGGGCAAGGCCGGCGCGCGGGTGAGCTGGTAGTCGATCGGCTCGCCCGATCCGGGACAAGGAACCGACGCTTTCGCACTGCGAAAAAATTGGCTCGGGGCGGGGAACCAGATCCTTGCCTCGTCGTTGTTCCTTCCAACCGGAGGGTGCGATGTTGGTCGAGCGCGGGCTGCAGGCGATGAACGTGGAACTCGTAAGCGAGGCCTACGCGATCGCTGCGAACTACCTTCGCCGGTCCGGGGCGATTCCCGATTCTCTCGTCACCGACGAACGCCTGCTCGGGATTGTCGTCAAGCTGATCCAGCACGGCGAATTCAACAAGATCAGGCTCGCCAACAAGGCGATCACGTGGTTCGAGACGCAGTCCGAGGCCCGCGCGGTTGCCTGATCAAAACTCCCAGAACAGCGACGAACCAGAGGGTGCCATGGAAGCCGCCATCGACCGCATCATGCAGACCTACGACCTGCTCGCCAACCGCACTGCGGCGGCCAGCGTGGAGGCGCGGGCCAAGGTCACGAACTACCTCAACATCCTGATGGAGGCCGGCGAAACGGACACCCACAGGTTGACAGTGTGCGGCCTGACATACTTGCGCCAGCTCGACGGCAGTGTGGACCCGGTTAAGGCGGGTTATACGGGGCTGTAAAGAGAGGCCAGCCGGCTTAGTGCCTGCCGAAAGGCGAGGCCCAAACGCTTGCACTTCCGTTTCAGACGAGCGGTTCCATAGGACCGCTCCGCAGCGAAAGTCCTCCAATCCCACCATATCTTGCATAAATATCAGGCCCGACCCGCAAATGCTTGGCCGGGGGCGGGCAATGTGGTAGATCGCGCTCGCCGCTTCCGATCGCCACACCAGACCCGTCCGTAGCCCGCCAAGAGGCTGCGGCGGTGGAGATATTCGCAAGATGACCGCACCCAAGACCGCCTCCGCGCCCGATTCGTTTTTCTCCGCCTCGCTGGAGCAGGCGGACCCTGAGATCGCCGCCGCCATCAGGGGCGAACTCGGCCGTCAGCGCCACGAGGTCGAACTGATCGCCTCCGAGAACATCGTCAGCCGGGCCGTGCTGGAAGCGCAGGGTTCGGTGATGACCAACAAATATGCGGAAGGTTATCCGGGCGCGCGCTATTACGGCGGTTGTGAGTGGGTCGACGTCGCCGAAAACCTTGCGATTGATCGTGCCAAGAAGCTGTTCGGCGCGAACTTCGCCAACGTGCAGCCGAACTCCGGCAGCCAAATGAACCAGGCGGTGTTCCTGGCGCTGCTGCAGCCCGGCGACACCTTCATGGGTCTCGATCTCGCGGCCGGCGGTCATCTCACCCACGGCTCGCCCGTCAACATGAGCGGCAAGTGGTTCAAGGCCGCACACTACACCGTGCGCCGCGAGGACCAGATCATCGACATGGATGCGGTGGCCAAGCAGGCCGAGCAGGTGAAGCCGAAACTGATCATCGCCGGCGGCTCGGCCTATTCGCGTGCCTGGGATTTCAAGCGCTTCCGCGAGATCGCGGACAGCGTCGGCGCGTATCTGCTGGTCGACATGGCGCATTTCGCCGGGCTCGTCGCCGGCGGCGTCCATGCTTCCCCCGTGCCGTACGCGCACGTCACCACCACCACGACGCACAAGTCGCTGCGCGGTCCGCGCGGCGGCCTCATGCTGTGGAATGACGAAACCCTGACCAAGAAGCTCAACTCTGCCATCTTCCCGGGCCTGCAGGGCGGCCCACTCATGCACGTGATCGCCGCCAAGGCGGTGGCTTTCGGCGAAGCCCTCCGACCGGACTTCAAGGTCTATGCCAAGAACGTCGTCGAGAACGCCAAAGCATTGGCCGAGACCCTGAAGGGCCACGGCCTCGATATCGTCTCGGGCGGCACAGACAATCACCTGATGCTGGTCGATTTGCGGCCGAAGGGCCTGAAGGGCAATGTCTCGGAGAAGGCGCTGGTCCGCGCGGCCATCACCTGCAACAAGAACGGCATTCCGTTCGATCCGGAATCTCCCTTCGTCACGTCGGGCATTCGGCTCGGCACGCCGGCCGCGACCAGCCGCGGGTTCGGGGTAGCCGAATTCCAGCAGGTCGGCGGCATGATCGCCGAGGTCCTCAACGCGATCGCGCAGTCTTCCGACGGCAGGGCGCCGCTGGTGGAAGCCGCGATCAAGGAGCGGGTCAAGGCGCTCACCGACCGCTTCCCGATCTACCAGTAGCGCAGGGTCCAACGGATGCGCTGCCCGAACTGCAACAGTCTCGATACGCAGGTGAAGGACTCGCGTCCGACCGAGGACTCGTCCGTGATCCGCAGGCGGCGCGTGTGCGTCGCCTGCAACTTCCGCTTCACCACCTTCGAACGCGTGCAGCTGCGCGAGCTCACGGTGATCAAGCGCAACGGCCGTCGCGTGCCGTTCGACCGCGACAAGCTGATGCGCTCGGTTCAGATCTCGCTGCGCAAGCGGCAGGTCGAGCCGGAGCGGGTGGAAAAGATGGTCTCCACCATCGTACGCGAACTCGAGACCGGGGGCGAGGCCGAGATCTCCTCGGAGGTGATCGGTGAGACCGTGATGGAGCATCTGCGCACGCTCGATGACGTCGCCTATGTGCGGTTTGCGTCCGTCTACCGCAATTTTCGCGAGGCCAAGGATTTCGCCGACGTGCTCGGCGAGCTCTCCGGCGAGGAGGAAGCGCGGCTCGCCGCGATCCGCAAATGATCTTCCGCATCCTGGAAGATCAGTTCGCGCAGAAGGCCCGCCAGGCCAAGGACGCCGATCGCAGATTCATGGAGCTGGCACTCTCGCTGGGTAAGCGCGGGCAGGGGCGGACCTGGCCCAATCCGGCCGTGGGCGCCGTCATTGTCAAGGACGGCGTCATCGTCGGCCGCGGCTGGACGCAGCCCGGAGGACGGCCGCATGGCGAGCCCGAGGCGCTTCGGCGCGCGGGCGAGTCGGCGCGCGGCGCCACGCTCTACGTCACCCTGGAGCCGTGCTCGCATTTCGGCAAGTCGCCGCCTTGCGCCGATGCGGTGATCGCAGCGGGCATCAAGCGGGTGGTGGCGGCGATCGAGGATCCCAATCCCGAGGTCGCAGGCCAGGGGCATGCGCGTCTGCGCGCCGCCGGCATCAATGTGGATGTGGGTCTTTGCGCGGCGGAGGCTGCCTTCGACCATGCCGGCCATTTCCGTCGCATCCGGGACAAGCGTCCGCATGTGATCCTCAAGCTCGCGGTTTCGTCCGACGGCAAGATCGGCGCTGCTGGCGGCAAGCCGGTCGTGATCACGGGCGAGGCGGCACGCGACCGCGTGCATCTCCTCCGCGCGCAGAGCGATGCGATCCTGGTCGGTATCGGCACCGTGCTGGCGGACGATCCGCTCCTCAACTGCCGCCTGCCGGGCATGGCGGCGCGCTCACCGGTGCGGGTGGTGCTCGATCAGAGCCTGCGCATTCCGGCGTCCAGCCGGCTCGTTCGTACCGCGCGCGAAACGCCGCTTTGGGTGATCGGTTCAGAACTCGCCGAAGCTGCGGCCGCAACGCGCCTCGGCGCGGCAGGCGCGCAGATCATGCGCATGCCGTCCGGCAGCGCATCGGGACTTGGCCTGCCGGCCGTGCTGAATGCGCTGGCGGAGAAAGGCATCACGCGGCTGATGGTCGAGGGCGGCAGCCGCGTTGCGTCGTCATTCATTGCGGCCGATCTCGTCGACGAGATCTGGCTGTTCCGCGGCGCGGAAGAGGTAGGCCCTGGCGGCGTGGATGCGCTCGATGCATTGCCCCTGTCGAAAATCACGCAGTCGCAGGCCTACAAGGTTCATGCTAGCGAGACATTCGGCAAGGATACTCTCACCATCTATGAGCGCGCGTAATGTTCACCGGCATTGTCACCGATATCGGCGAGATCGTCCGCTTCACGCCAACGGCGCAGGGGCAGCTGCATCGATTGCGCATTGCCTGCCGCTATGACCGGACCACCATCGCGGACGGCGCCTCGATCGCCTGTAACGGCGTCTGCCTGACGGTGGTTGCCTCCGGCGTTGCCGACGGCAGGACGTGGTTCGACGTCGATGCGGCTGCCGAGACGCTGGCGCTGACCACGGCAAAGCACTGGAAGGTCGGTACAAAGCTCAACCTCGAGCGCGCGCTGAAGATCGGCGATGAGCTCGGCGGGCATATCGTTGCCGGCCACGCGGACGGCATCGCGACCATCGTGAGCCGGCAGGACCTGCCCGATATGGCGCGGTTCGAGCTCTCGACCACGCGCGAGCTGGCGCGGTTCATCGCCACCAAGGGCTCGATCACGCTTGATGGCGTGTCCCTGACGATCAATACGGTTGCAGACGTGACGTTTTCGGTGCTGATCATCCCGCACACACTGACGGTCACGACGATCGGCGCCTGGAAGGCGGGGGACGAGGTCAATATCGAGGTCGACCTGATGGCCCGTTACGCGGCGCGGCTGACGGAAATGAAGTGACGGGCGCATGAAGTTCGTCATGCGCGGGCTTGACCCGCGCATCCATCCTCTTAAGAGGGGCTTGCCCGATGGATTGCCGGGTCAGGCCCGGCAATGACAGAATAGGTTGACCATGGCAGACGCGCGGCGCGCACCCCTGAAGGACCAGACCGACATTTCCGGCGCCCGCGCGCTGGTCGTCGAGGCGCGGTTCTACGACGATCTCCAGGATGCACTGCTGGACGGCGCGGTGGCCGAGCTGAAGGCGGCCGGCCTGACCCATGACGTGATCACGGTTCCCGGTGCGCTTGAAATCCCGGCTGCAATCGCCATCGCGGTCGATGCCGCTGCAGCGAGCGGCAGGGCCTATGATGCAGTGATCGCGCTCGGCTGCGTGATCCGCGGCGACACCATTCACTTCGAGATCGTCTCGCAGGAATCCTCGCGGGCCCTGATGGATCTTGCCGTGGCGCGAAAACTGCCGCTCGGCAACGGCATCCTCACGGTCAATACCGAGGCGCAGGCCTGGGCGCGGGCGCGCGCCAGCGAACTGAACAAGGGCGGCGATGCCGCGCGTGCCGCCCTGGCGATGCTGCGCATCAAACGCCGCCTGGCGCAGGCCTGAACATGGCCGACAACAGCAAGAAGCCGGCAGGCACTCAGGAGAAGAAAGCGAACCGGCGCGGTGCGGCGCGGCTCGCCGCCGTGCAGGCGCTGTACCAGATGGATATCGCCGGTGCCGGCATCAACGACATCTTTGCCGAGTTCGAGAGCCACTGGCTCGGCAACGAGGTCGAGGGCGACACTTACCTCCCGGCGGAAGCTGCGTTCTTCCGCGATGTCGTTTCGGGCGTCGTGCGCGACCAGAAAAAGCTTGATCCGCTGATCGACGAGGCGCTGTCGAAGGGCTGGCCCTTGAAGCGGATCGAAGCGATCCTGCGCGCCGTGCTGCGTGCGGGAGCCTATGAACTCCAGAATCGCAAGGACGTACCGGCCCGCGTCGTCGTGTCCGAATATGTCGACGTCGCCAATGCCTTCGTCGACCGCGAGGAAACCGGCATGGTGAACGCCGTGCTGGACCAGATTGGCCGCCAGTTCCGCGGTGACGAGTTTGGGCGGGGGTAGGTCAGACATTCCGCCATTATCGCCCGGTCCTGGTGCGCATAGCGCACCGGCCGGGCGATGACAGCGGAGGACAAGGGCTGACATCGATGACCACTCCACAAAGTCCCTCCGCCGAGGACTCCCTCATCGCGCGCTATTTCAAGCCGATCGCGGCCGACCCCGGCGCGCTCGGTCTGGTCGATGACGCCGCAGTCCTGTCCTCATCGGGCGAGGACATCGTCGTCACCACCGACGCCGTCGTCGAGGGCGTGCATTATCTCGCCGACGATCCGCCTGAAACCATCGCCCGCAAGGCGCTACGGGTGAACCTGTCCGATCTTGCCGCCAAAGGCGCGCTGCCTGCAGGCTTCGTCCTGACGCTGGCGCTGCGCAGCCAAGAGGATGCCTGGCTCCGTCCCTTTGCGGACGCGCTGGGCGAGGACGCGAGGAACTTCGTCTGTCCTCTGCTCGGCGGCGACACGGTATCGACGCCGGGCCCGCAGATGATCTCGATCACCGCCTTCGGCCGCGTACCGCGGGGACGGATGGTTGGTCGCACCGGTGCCAGGCCGGGAGACCGCATCCTGGTGACGGGAACGATCGGCGACGCCGCGCTCGGCCTCGACGTGCTCAAGAGCGGCGCCGCTGCCGCGGCGCTCACGTCTGATGCCGCTGCAAGGAAAGCTCTGGTCTCACGCTATCGGGTACCGCAGCCGCGGAATTTGCTGGCGCAGGCCGTGCTCGATTTCGCGACCGCAGCGATGGACGTCTCTGACGGCCTCGCGGGCGATCTCACGAAACTCTGCGCAGCATCCGGAGTCTCGGCTTCGGTGGACGTGGCAAGCGTGCCGCTCTCGGCTGCAGCGGTCGGCCTGCTCGCCCGCAACATCATTTGCGTCGAGACGCTGCTTGCGGGGGGCGACGACTACGAGGTGCTGTGCACCGTTCCGTCGGCGCAAAGCGATGCGTTGATCGCCGCAGGGCGGGCCGTCGGGGTTGCCGTGACTGCGATCGGCACGATCATTGAGGGGCACGAGCGGCCGCGCTTCCTGGACGAGCAGGGCCAGGAACTGTCCTTGGCGCGTCTATCCTACAGCCACTTCTAGGAATTGCTCCAAACCGGCATCTTGGTTCTCGGCGCTTGGTGCTAAATACCTGCCGAGATCGGCGTTTTCCGCCTTATACGGCGTTGCACCCTCAATTTGATTTTGGCAAGGTTGCGACCGATTGGGGCCGCCCCTTTTGGGCAAGGGGCGGCCTTGTTCGAAATCAAGGCGCCGCGTCGCACGACGGACAACAAAAGGCGCCGGGGGTACATCAAGGATCTGAGGCATAAATCAAATGACAGCATTATGGTTGATAGTGCTCTGCGGAGTGCTTTCCGTTGCCTACGCGGTTTGGGCGACGTCTTCGGTGTTGAGCGCGGATGCGGGGTCGCCGCGCATGCAGGAGATCGCAGGAGCCGTGCGCGAAGGCGCACAGGCGTACCTGCGGCGCCAGTACACCACGATCGGTCTCGTCGGCATCGTCATCTTCGTGCTGCTTGCCTATTTCCTCGGGCTCTATGTCGCGATTGGCTTCGCCATCGGCGCGATCCTGTCCGGCGCCGCCGGCTTCATCGGCATGAACGTCTCGGTCCGCGCCAATGTGCGCACGGCCCAGGCCGCCACGACGTCGCTTGCCGGCGGCCTCGAGCTTGCATTCAAGGCGGGTGCCATCACCGGGCTTCTGGTGGCGGGTCTGGCGCTGCTCGGTGTGACCATCTATTTCGCCTTCCTGGTCCATTGGCTGAAGCTTGCGCCCGACAGCCGTCTCGTCGTCGACGCGCTGGTGGCCCTCGGCTTCGGCGCCTCGCTCATCTCGATCTTCGCCCGTCTCGGCGGCGGCATCTTCACCAAGGGTGCTGACGTCGGCGGCGACCTCGTCGGCAAGGTCGAAGCCGGTATTCCCGAGGATGATCCGCGCAACCCGGCCACCATCGCCGACAACGTCGGCGACAACGTTGGCGACTGCGCCGGCATGGCCGCCGACCTGTTCGAGACCTATGCGGTGACCGCGGTCGCCACCATGGTGCTCGCGGCGATCTTCTTCGCCAAGACCCCGATCCTCGCCAGCATGATGACGCTGCCGCTCGCGATCGGTGGCATCTGCATCATCACCTCGATCATCGGCACTTTCTTCGTCAAGCTCGGGCCGAGCCAGTCGATCATGGGGGCGCTCTACAAGGGGCTGATCGCAACCGGCATCCTGTCGCTGATCGGTATCGCGCTGGTGATCTATTATCTGATCGGCTTCGGCAAGCTCGAGGGCGTCGATTACACCGGCATGGCGCTGTTCGAATGCGGCGTCGTCGGCCTCATCGTCACCGCGCTGATCATCTGGATCACCGAATACTACACGGGCACGGACTATCGTCCGGTGAAGTCGATCGCCCAGGCCTCGGTGACCGGCCACGGCACCAACGTGATCCAGGGCCTCGCCATCTCGATGGAAGCGACCGCGCTGCCTGCGATCGTCATCATCGCCGGCATCCTGGTGACCTACAGCCTCGCCGGGCTGTTCGGCATCGCGATCGCGACCGCCACCATGCTGGCGCTGGCCGGCATGATCGTCGCCCTCGACGCCTTCGGTCCCGTCACCGACAACGCCGGCGGCATTGCCGAGATGGCGGGACTGCCCAAGGAGGTGCGCAAATCGACCGACGCACTCGATGCGGTCGGCAACACCACCAAGGCCGTGACCAAGGGTTACGCGATCGGATCCGCCGGCCTCGGTGCTCTCGTGCTGTTCGCGGCCTACAACGAGGACCTCAAGTACTTCGTTGCCGGCTCCGCGCAGCATCCGTACTTCGCCGGCGTCAATCCGGACTTCTCGCTCAACAACCCCTACGTCGTGGTGGGCCTGCTGTTCGGCGGCCTCTTGCCGTATCTGTTCGGCGCAATGGGTATGACGGCCGTGGGCCGCGCAGCCAGCGCGATCGTCGAGGAGGTTCGGCGTCAGTTCCGCGAAAAGCCGGGCATCATGCAGGGCACCGACAAGCCTGACTACGGCAAGGCGGTCGACCTGCTCACCAAGGCGGCGATCAAGGAGATGATCATCCCCTCGCTGCTTCCGGTGTTGTCGCCGATCGTCGTCTATTTCGTGATCTACGCGATCGCGGGCGGCGGCGCGGCCGGCAAGTCGGCGGCGTTCTCGGCGGTGGGCGCGATGCTGCTCGGCGTGATCGTCACGGGCCTGTTCGTCGCGATCTCGATGACCTCGGGCGGCGGCGCCTGGGACAACGCCA
Organism: Bradyrhizobium sp. in8p8; assembly: GCF_000426845.1. Lineage (GTDB taxonomy): Bacteria > Pseudomonadota > Alphaproteobacteria > Rhizobiales > Xanthobacteraceae > Bradyrhizobium > Bradyrhizobium japonicum_C. Next base: position 133,493 of record NZ_AUGD01000010.1, read on the forward strand.
AGAAGTACATCGAGGATGGCCATTTCGGCGGCAAGGGCTCTGATGCGCACAAGTCGGCCGTCACGGGCGACACCGTCGGCGATCCCTACAAGGACACTGCGGGCCCCGCGGTGAATCCGATGATCAAGATCACCAACATCGTGGCCTTGCTGCTGTTGGCGATCCTGGCGCACTGAGCAGGGTCGAAGAAAAGAGAAAACCCCGCGGCGCGAGCCGCGGGGTTTTTGTTTGTCGGGTTGTATGCTCCCACCTCGTCATTGCGAGGAGCTCTGCGACGATGCAATCCAGTGTCTTTCCGTGGAGGCAGTCTGGATTGCTTCGCTGCGCTCGCAATGACGAAGGATGCGGTAGCGTTCCGTTGAACGCTACTGCACGTCCATCTGCAGCCCTTCCTTCTGGATGATGCCGGCGAACTTCTTCGTCTCGGCGTCCAAGAAGGCGGCGAATTGCTGCGGCGTGCCGTAATCGGCGCGGGCGCCCATGGCGGCGATCTGCTTCTTGACGTCGTCGCGTTCCAGCATCGCCTTGACCTGGAGATTGAGCGCGTTGAGCACTTCGGGCGAAACGCCCTTCGGCAGGAACACCGAGAACCACGACGAGACGTCGAAGTTCGCCAGCTCGGGCGCGCTCTCGCGCATGGTCGGCAGGTCTTTCGCAAGCTCGCTGCGCTCGGGCGTCGTGACGCAGAGACCGTTCAGCGTGCCATTCTGCACCTGCGGCAGGCTCGGATACAGATTGTCGAACAGGATCTGAATGTCGCCGGCGAGGGCTGCCTGGAGCGCCGGTCCGGCACCGCGGAACGGGATGTGCGTCATCTTCAGCCCGGTGAGCTGCAGGAACCAGGCGCCGGTGAGGTGAGGGCTCTGGCCGACGCCTGATGAGGCGTAGCTGAGCTTGTCCGGATTGGCCTTCAAGTAGGCAATCAGCTCCGGGATCGACTTGATGCCGGTCTTGGGATGTGCCGAGACGATGTTCGGGATCCGGATCATGTTCGAGACCGGCTGGAGCTGGTCCGGCTTGTAGCTGAGGTTCTTGAAGATACTGTAGGCAATCGCGTTCGGACCGGGGTTGCCGATCAGGATGGTGTGACCGTCGGGCTTGGCGCGCACGGCCTCGGCCGTGCCGATCGTGCCGCCACCACCGGAGCGGTTTTCCACGACCGCGGACTGGCCCCAAGCCGTCTGCAGATGCGCGGCCAAAAGCCGACCCATCACGTCGGTCGAGCCGCCGGCCGCCGCCGGCACGATGAGACGCACGTTTTCGGTAGGCTTCCAGTCGGCAAGGCTCGATCGCGGCAGTATCGCTGCGGCTGCAAGGCCTGCAGCACCGGTGAGCACGCGACGGCGGGACAACAAAGTGTTCTGACGTTTCTTGGGCACGAATCCACTCCCTGCTTCTTGCTGCCGGGACCGTAGGGAACAGCACGTGCGACCGCAAGTCGCGCGCGAGCGCAAGCGCTGCGCGGAGAGCGGCAGGACGCCGCAGGCCTGCGTTATTTACCTTGCGGTGGAATTAGGCCGGCTGTTGAGCCTCTTTTCGGACGCGCACCCTTTTGCGAAGCGCTAGTCGCTTCGCCCGCAAGCCTCGACCGACTCAGTTGAAGCTGAGCAGCTTGAACAGCGGCGTAAGGTAGCTCATCTCCTGGCCCGACGTGGGCGTGGTGCGGCTGATGAAGTCAAAGATCTTGCCGTCCTGGAGACCGTAGTTCGCAAGCCGGCGCACGCGCCGGTTCTTGTCGAAATAGATCGCGATGACGCGTTGGTCGACGACCTTCTGGTTCATGAAGGCAACAGGGCGCTCCGACCGCTGCGAGATGTAGTAAAAAACTTCGCCGTCAAGGGTCGCGACGGTGGAGGGAGTGCCCATCACGATCAGCACCTGATCCTGGCTCGCGCCGATCGGGATCTGCTCGAGCGCGCCGGGCGGCAGGATGTAACCCTTCTGGAATTGCTCACCGGTGCAGCCGGCAAGCGCGACGCCAACGAGAGCCGCAGCCGCGAATATGCGCAGGCCGCGCCAGCATGCATGGAGGCCGTGCCGCTTGTTCGCGCGCAGGCTGGTCTGGTTCATTGTCGTCATAGCGGAACTGATTCCGTCCCCTTGCGTCGCGCGAGGCGCTGAAGTACCGGGCGGAGCCTCTGAATGCAACACGCGCGCGCCCGCTTGCGGAAACCACAATGCTTTGGCCGTTCAATCACTTCAGGAAACCCCGGCTAACCCCGCCGGGCACCATTGAAGCCATCTATGGCATGATCGTGACGCAGGCGCGAGAACCCATATTTTACCGGGACTTGGGCGTGCCCGATACGGTTAACGGGCGTTTCGACCTGTTGCTGCTGCATCTGTGGTTGCTGCTGCGTCGCCTGCGCACAGCCCAGGGCGGCACCGAGCTGTCTCAGGCGCTATTCGACCGCTTCTGTGAGGACATGGACGACAACCTGCGCGAGATGGGGGTGGGCGACCAGACTGTGCCGAAGCGGATGCGGGCCTTTGGCGAGGCCTTCTACGGCCGCGTCCAAGCCTACGATACAGCCATGGAAAGCGGCGGCGAGGCGCTGGCATCGGCGATCTGCAAGAATATCTTGAATGGGACCGGCATGGATCGGGCGCACAGGCTCTCGGCCTATGCCCAAGCCACGGAAGCCGATCTCGGCCGGACCGACGAGGCCGCGCTGCTGCGCGCAAGCTTCAAATTCCCTCCGGCGCTTCCAGAGGATGTCACGCCATGAGCCGACCGAATGCCGGATCCCCGCCCGATCCCTGGCGATCGCCCGTCATCGTTGCGCAGATCCCTGACGGGGGCCTGCATCGTGAGCTTGTGGCATCAGCTGCCGAGCGGCAGGCCATGGCCGAGCTCGCGGGCCTCCGCGAGATACTGTCGGCCCATGCCAGTTTCGATGTGGTGCCGAAAAGCGGTGGGCGGGTCCAGGTCACGGGGCTGGTCCGCGGCCGAATCGGCCAGACCTGCGTCGTCTCGCTGGAGCCGATCGAGAGCGAGATCGAGGAGGAGGTCGACCTGATGTTCGCCCCTGAGGCGGAGGCGCGCCGCTTGGCCGACCTAATCGAGGAGGGGCAGGACGACCGGCAGGCGCCGGAGGTCGCCGATCCTCCCGAGCCGATTACGGGCGGCATCATCGACCTCGGCCGACTCGCCACCGACGCCCTGTTCCTGGCGATCGATCCCTATCCGCGCAAGGAAGGGGCCGTGTTCGAGGCGGAGGTCAGCGCCCCCGATCCGGAGGACCATCCCTTCGCGGCGCTGAAGGCGCTCCAGGACAAGAAGAAGGGCAAATAGCCAAGCATTTCCGCGCCGGGCGGCTTGGGGTGGAGCATGAGCCGTTTGCCGCGATGGTTTGAAGGACGGCACTATCCGATTGATTGTGATGGGTTTCTCGCCCGTTCATGCGCCCGCTCCCGGATCGGCCCAAAAGGCTGGGGGCAAGAGGTTGTTTCGGGGGTACAAAACGCTATTGTCGCGGCCCGGTCCGGGTGCGGCGTGGCGCTTGGCCGATCGCCAACTCCGTGGCGACCCCATTTCGCGGCCCCGCTAGCTCCAGACCGCACCAGACCAGGTTTCCAGGACTTACATGCCAAGCAAGGTTCGCATCGCGCTGGACGCCATGGGGGGCGATGTCGGCCCTGCCGTGGTCGTTCCCGGCGCCGCCATCTCGCTTGGCAGGCATCCCGATATCGAGTTCCTGCTGGTCGGAAACCGCGCCAAGATCGAGCCCGAGCTCGACAGGCACCCGAAGCTGAAAGCCGCCTCCAAGGTTATCCATACCGACGTCGCCATCAGCATGGAGGACAAGCCGAGCCAGGCGTTGCGGCGCGGCCGCAAGACCTCCTCGATGTGGCTCGCGATCGATGCGGTCAAGAAGGGCGAGGCGGATGTCGCGATTTCCGCCGGCAATACCGGCGCGCTGATGGCGATGGCCCGCTTCCACCTGCGGACGCTGCCGGGCATCGACCGGCCGGCCATCTCCGCGATCTGGCCGACCAAGCGCGGGGCGTCCGTCGTGCTCGACCTCGGCGCCACGCTCGGCGGCGATGCCCACCACCTGGTGTCGATGGCGGTGATGGGGGCGGCCAAGGCGAGCGTGCTGTTCAACAAGAAGCGGCCCACGGTCGGTCTGCTCAATATCGGCGCCGAGGAAATCAAGGGGCACGAGGAGATCCGCGAAGCCAGCGAAATCCTGCGCGCGAGGAACCTGCCGGAGCTCGACTATATCGGCTTCGTCGAGGGCGACGGCATCGGCAAGGGCCTCGCCGACGTCATCGTCACCGAGGGCTTCAGCGGTAACATCGCGCTCAAGGCCGCCGAGGGAACCGCGCGGCAGATGGCGGAATTGCTCCGTAATGAGATGCAGCGGAGCTGGCTCTCCAAGCTCGGCTATCTCTTCGCCCGCAGCGCCTTCCAAGCCCTGCGCGACAAGATGGACCCCAACAAGTCCAATGGCGGCGTGCTGCTGGGACTGAGGGGGGTGGTGGTCAAGAGCCACGGCGGAACCAACGCCGAAGGCTTTGCCTATGCGATCGATGTTGGCTATGAGATGGCTCACTACGATCTCCTGAACAAGATCAATCAGATGCTCAACCGCGAGGGCGGTGCACTCAGTTCGGTGCAGGCCGCGCAGGAGGCTGTTTCGTGACTCAAATTCGTTCGGTCGTGCTCGGCTGCGGCTCCTATCTGCCGGAGCAGGTGGTGACCAACGCCCAATTGGCGGCGCGCATCGACACCTCCGACGAGTGGATCGTGCAACGCACCGGCATTCGCGAGCGGCACATCGCGGCCGAGGGCGAGTTCACCTCGCATCTGGCGCTCAAGGCGGCGCAGGCCGCGCTCAGCGATGCCGGCCTTGACGCGCAGTCGATCGAGCTGATCGTGCTGGCGACCTCGACGCCCGACAACACGTTCCCTGCAACGGCGGTCGCCGTGCAGCACGGCCTCGGCATCAATCACGGCGCGGCCTTCGACCTACAGGCCGTGTGCTCGGGCTTCGTGTTTGCGCTCGCCACCGCCGACAACTTCCTCCGCACCGGCGCCTACAAGCGCGCGCTGGTGATCGGCGCCGAGACGTTCTCGCGCATCCTCGACTGGAATGATCGTGGCACCTGCGTCCTGTTCGGCGACGGCGCCGGAGCCGTGGTGCTGGAGGCGCAGGAGCAGCCGGGCGATCCCGCGACCGACCGCGGCGTCGTCACCACGCACTTGCGCTCCGACGGCCGCCACAAGTCAAAGCTGTTCGTCGATGGTGGGCCGTCCTCGACCCAGACCGTCGGTCATCTGCGCATGGAGGGCCGCGAGGTCTTCAAGCATGCGGTCGGCATGATCACCGATGTGATCGTCGACGCCTTCGAGGCGACCGGGCTGAATGCCGACAGCATCGACTGGTTCGTGCCGCACCAGGCCAACAAGCGAATCATCGACGCCTCCGCGCACAAGCTGCACATCGCACCGGAGAAGGTGGTGCTGACCGTGGACCGCCACGGCAACACGTCGGCGGCCTCGATCCCGCTGGCGCTATCGGTGGCGCGCAAGGACGGGCGCATCAAGAAGGGCGACATGGTTCTGCTGGAGGCCATGGGCGGCGGCTTCACCTGGGGCTCCGCCCTCGTGCGCTGGTAGCAACAGTCGATAAAATTTTGCCGGATTTGGCCGCGATTATCGATGCGTCTGCATTGATGAGCGCTGTTGACCGTCGTATCGTAACCTCATAATTTCAGACAACAATTGTTCGCCGTGATGTGGGGCAGGGCGATGACCGAGACCAGCAAAACCGTAACGCGAGTTGATCTGTGCGAAGCCGTCTACCAGAAGGTGGGCCTTTCGCGCACGGAATCGTCCGCCTTCGTGGAACTCGTGCTGAAGGAGATCACCGACTGCCTGGAGAAGGGCGAGACGGTGAAACTGTCCTCGTTCGGCTCCTTCATGGTGCGCAAGAAGGGCCAGCGGATCGGCCGCAACCCGAAGACCGGCACCGAGGTGCCGATCTCGCCGCGCCGTGTCATGGTGTTCAAGCCGTCGGCGATTCTGAAACAGCGGATCAACAACCAGCACCGCACCAACGGCGACGCCAGCAAGGCTAAAGAAGAGGCGTAACCCCCTTTCGGAAAGGACTGGCCTTTGGACAAGGCGCCGGATGCGTTCCGAACCATCAGCGAGGTAGCGCAGGAACTCGACATTCCGCAGCATGTGCTGCGGTTCTGGGAGACCCGCTTCTCGCAGATCAAGCCGATGAAGCGCAGCGGCGGGCGCCGCTATTACCGTCCCGACGACGTCGACCTGCTCAAGGGCATCCGCCGGCTGCTCTACGGCGAGGGCTACACCATTCGCGGCGTGCAGCGGATCCTGAAGGAGCACGGCGTCAAATCGGTGCAGGGCCTCGCCGACAGCGCCGCCGCGGTCTCGTTCGGCGCCATCGAGGATGCCATTGGCGCGAGCCTGATGGAGCCCGACGACGAGGCGCCGATCAAGGGGATTACCGACACCGACGATGACGATTTCCAGGGGGACGAAGAAGAAGGCATCGACTTCCGCTTCTCGGAGATCGACGACGAGGAGATCCTCACCACCTTCCGCAAGGGCGGCGCCACCGCTGCGGCCGCCGGCCCCAGCGCGCTGGACCGGGAGCGGCTGGGCCGCGCGCTCGCCGATCTCGTCGCCTGCCGCGAGATGCTGGATCAGGCGCTGAAGGACGGGTAGGGCGCTTTTCGCCGGCTTTTGCGGGCAAGTTCCGGAAGCTTCGGGAAGGCAACACCAAAATGGCATCGCTCGCCTTGCGCAAAGCGGCGATCCTAGCTAATGGAACGGCATTCGGAGCGTGGCGCAGCCCGGTTAGCGCACTAGTCTGGGAGACTAGGGGTCGGAGGTTCAAATCCTCTCGCTCCGACCATTTTTCTCAAAGCATCTGTCGGGTGGATGGACGATCGGCGTGGGGCGTGCTCCCGCCCGAGCCGGATGCGTGCGCGATCAGCAGCGCCAGCGCTTCGGCGGTCAGCCACCAACCGAAACAAACCCCATGCACCGTAGATATGTCATTCGTCGGATGATGTTTTCCGAATCGTCGCAACTGGTCGCGCAGAACGGGAGCATTGTCAGGGTGCGCCTCACCGAATGACGGTTGATCCCGACGCCTTCCCATCGCTGTCGGCTTAACGTCCGGGGCTGGCTGGTCATGTTGTCGTATCACGGCAATGTCCTGTCATACGGATCATGCAAGCTTGTCGACACGCAATTCGTGAGGTGCGTCGGCAGTCCGGCGTGCGCAATTTGAATTGTACGACACTCGCGGGCTCTGCATTGCCGGTTGGCGTGCCGGTCGAGCTGAATCTAATGTGTGACCAGCCGCACGATTACGCGGTGATGCCGTCGCCGGACGGACGGCGCGCGCGGGTGATTGCAAGCGGTAGCGGCATGGGAGAGATGCGTGAGCGTTGTCACGGAGCGCGTCGTCTCTTCACGACTGGCGCTGTGTGGCTCGGAGGCGGCCTCCGGGGCGTTTCCTCTTCTCCGTCGTTGACGGATCGGTAGTTTTGCGGGCCGTCAGGCGTGGCCCTTGATCTCGTAGTGACCCGGCACGCATTTGTAGCGCTCGAGACGCCAGTTGGCGCGATAGATCGGATGCTCGCCCATCCATTTCGCGAGCGGGGCCTGTGCTCCGACCGCACACTGCATCATCGAAATCTCGGGCGTCATGTTGCTGTCGGTCACGATTTCCTCGACGCAACTGCCTGAGCTGGCTGCACCGAGCCGGCAGAGTACGGCAACGACGGTCACGAACATTCTTGTCACCTCATCGGTTGTTTCTGACCACGACGAGGATGCAAGCGGAGTGCCAGAGCGCGTGACACGCAAATAAGCAAGTAACACGCTGGCCTGGCCCACTCGCCCCAGCGTCCGGAGTCCATTTGACGATTCGGATCGTAAATATTTGCCAATAAACCGAAGCCGGAGAACTACGGAACGTACCGCGGGCGTGGTTGCCTCACATGCGCGGACCGCGTGGTGATTGCCAGAGCGGTCGATAATCCGCTGCCCGAAATAACAGACGCCGAATGGTCTTCGATCCGCTTTTACCTGCGGATGCGGCGCTGCTACATTTGCGATGGCGCCACAGCGCGGGCAGCCCGAAAGAAACATACCGACAACGGAGGGACCGAAGTCCCATGAAGGATTTTGCTGGAAAGATCGCGGTCATCACCGGCGGCGGCACGGGAATGGGGCGCGAGCTCGCGCGTCAGCTCGTGGCCGAAGGCTGCAACGTCGCGATGTGCGACGTCTCGGAGGCTGCGATGGCCGAGACCAAACGGCTCTGTGAGGCCGAGAGGCTGCCGCAGGGCCTGCGCGTCACGACGCATGTCGCCGATGTCGCGATAGAGGACCACCTGAAGCGTTTTCGCGACGAGCTCGCCGAGCAGCAGCAGACGGACAGGGTTCATCTGCTGTTCAACAATGCCGGCATCGGTGGCGGCGGCAGCCTTTTCACCAATACGCGCGAGCAGTGGGAGCGAACCTTCAACATCTGCTGGGGCGGCGTCTATCTCGGCGTGCGCACCTTTCTGCCGATGCTGGTCGCCGCGGACGAGGCCCACATCGTCAACACCGCGAGCGTCAACGGCTTCTGGGCTTCGATCGGCATGAACCAGGCGCACACCGCCTATAGCTCGGCCAAGTTCGCGGTAAAGGGATTCACCGAAGCGCTGATCAACGACCTTCGCCTGCACGCGCCCCACGTCAAGTGCTCGGTGGTGATGCCCGGTCACATCGGCACCTCGATCGTCTCGAACTCGCGCAAGGTGCAGAGCGCCGACGGCTCGGAGCGGCTTAATGCCGACGAGGTGGCGTTGACTCGCAAACGCATGGTCGCGGCCGGCGTGCCGGATGCCGACAAGATGTCGGACGAGGACATCCAGGCGGTATTCGCCGAGCGCGCCCGCAGCTTCCTGGAGGATGCGCCGACGACGGCCGCGGAGGCCGCGAAGATCATTCTCGATGGGGTCAAGGCCGAGCGCTGGCGCATTCTCGTCGGCGAGGACGCCAAGCGCCTCGACGAGCGCGTGCGCGCCACGCCGGAGCAGGCCTACGACCGCGCCTTCTATGAAAGCTTTACTCAGGAGGTCGGCTGGCGGCTTGGTTGAGACCGCCTTCGGGCGAGCGCGAATATGGGTATGATGAGCGTCATGGCAAGAGATGCGACCGCAATTTTGCGTGCCACCTCCTGCCAATGTTCTTTCGCCGATGTTCGCCCACTCTATGACCCATCGGTATGTCACGCATGCGACATGCCGTGTTCAAGCGATGGTGATCTGAAACGCCGCTCGTCGGGCGCACGGCCGCTTGGTCGGCTAACTGAAATGGTTTAGTCCATCAGGGTAGCGCGATGATAGAGCGTAGCTCCCGACGATGCCCGCATGCCTCTCCGACGACTGGACCTTCTGCCCGGAACGAGAGGACGTTTCCGCTGAGTTCACGCGGCTGCTCACCGCGGCCCAGGAGGGCGGCGCCACGATCGCAGAATGCCTGATGATCGCCCGTCAGCTGAAGCGCGGCGACGACCGGTCCTGGCACCGCGAATGGAAGAAGCTGGCGCAAACCAATCGGCAGCGTGCCGAGACGGCGTTTGCGGAGGGCCATCTGGCGAGTGCGCAGCGCAACTGGCTGCGCGCGATGAACTACTATGGTGCCGCGGCGATGCCGCTCGACCCCGCGGATGAGCGCCGCTGGGTTGCGGTGCTGGCGATGCAGGAATGCGCTCGCCGTTATCTCGCTGCGCGCAGCCCGGCCGGCGAAGTGGTGACCATACCCTGGCTCGAGGGGCATTCGTTGCAGGGCTACTTCCTTCCTGCGCCCTCGGCAGACGGGTCGGCTCCGACCGTCATCTGCATCGGCGAGCCCGGCCACCGCAAGGAAGAGTTTCTGTTCAAGCTCGTGCCGCATGCCCGCGAGCGCGGCTTCTCGATGCTGGCGCTCGATCTCTTCGGCGACCAGCGCGACGACTATCTCGATGCGCTGTTGCAGCGCCGGGATCTCGAGAGCGCGATCCCCGGGGTCATGGACTATCTGGAGACGCGTGCTGACGTCGACTTCGCGCGCATCGGGATCATCGCCGATGGCTGGGGCTCATCCTTCGTGGCACGCGCGGTGTTGCAGGAGCCGCGGCTGGCCGCCGCCGTCTGCGACGGCGGCCTGTGGGACCTGCACGAGCGGGCCTTTTTTGCCAGTCGCTTCGCGGTGAGCGACGTCAGCATCGTCCCGGTGCCCCATGCGCCGCTGATGGCTTCCAGCGCCGACTGCCCGGTGCTGATCACGCTCGGCGAGGACGGTTGGTTGAAGGCTGATCGGGCGCGTCAGATCGTCCAGAGCGCCCGGCTCGGAAGTGCGGACGTCATGCTGAAGGTGTTCACTGCGGCCGAGACCGGCGCGGCGCAGGCCCATGCGGACAATCCGAGCCTGGCCAACGAATACATCTTCGACTGGCTCGAATCGCGGCTCGGCGCCGCCAGGCGCATCTAGCGGCCCGCGTCAGAAGCGCAGGGGTCAAAAGTCCAGGCTCAGGCGGACGCAGGCCTTTTCGAGACGGGTCTTCAGCGTCGCGAGCTTGGCCGTGAATTCGGTAAGCTCGGCCTCGTCGAATTCCTGGAAGACGAATTCCCGGATGGTCTTGTACTGCTCGTGGAGGCTCGCCAGGTGCTTCTGCGTCTTCTCTGTCAGGGACAGCCTGACCACCCTGGCGTCGGTCGGCGACGGGCGACGGCGCAGCAGGCCCTTCTTTTCGAGCAGCTTGGACTGGGTGGTCACGAAAGACGGGTCGACGTGGAGGAGCTTGGAGACGACGTTGACCGGGATGCCCTCGTCCTTGTCGAGGTCGGAGATGGCCATCAGGATTAGCCATTGCGGCCCGCTGATGCCGAGCGTTCGCGCCCAGAACTGACGCAGCTCCTCAAGATACATGTTGATCGAAGATATTTCCCAAGTGAAGCGCCTGATGATGTCCAGATTGCCGATGGTGCGCAGGCGCGCTCCTTCTTTTCTCGTCGCGGACACAGCGGCGCTCCCGTGATCTGGCTTCTTGCCGTCTTGAGACAATAGTTCACGCAACTCTGCCCTGATGCAAGTGCAGAGCCGACAAATTGTTACAAAACTGCCAAATATGATGCACTCAGGCGACGAGGTCAGGCTCGTTGTTGCCGCCGTACCACAGCCATCCGTAAATCAGAAACCTGATTTTATAAACTATTTTGATTAGCAAATGCGCGCATGCATAGTGCGCGCCGACGGTGGGGGATTCTCGACCGTTCCGTTGCAGGTGGATCGCTCAAGTCCCTCGCGTTCAAGCGGGTGTCGGAAGGCGCGAAGCGGCTGAGCGGGTTTTGAGAGGCGGGGTTTGGGGGGCTGACGGCCCGCCTCGCCGTGAATGACAACTTGGAGGTTTGATATGAAATTGGTGAAGAGCCTTTTGCTCGGCTCAGCGGCGGGTCTGATCGCCGTGGGCGGAGCGCAGGCAGCCGATCTGCCCGTCAAGGCGAAGGCGGTCGAGTACGTCAAGATCTGCTCGCTGTACGGTGCCGGCTTCTACTACATCCCGGGCACCGACACCTGCGTCAAGCTGGGCGGTTACCTGCGCGCTGAAGTCGCGCTCAACTCCGGCGGCCACTACAACGGTCAGTTCAGCGGCGTGGCGGGCGCACACAACCGTCTGACCAACTACTACTCCATGCGGTCTCGCGCGGACCTCAACATCGACACGCGCACCGCGACCGAGTACGGCGTCGTCCGTACTTATTTCGATGCGGTGTTCACCTGGACCTCGGGCAGCTACAGCGGTACCGGCACTGGATTGACCGGCGGCTCGACCGCCTATGATTCGGCTCCGTCCGGAACGAGCGGTTCGGGCTCCGTCGCCGGCGGCGCACTCGGCGTCTACTACGCCTTCATCCAGTTCGCAGGCTTTACGATGGGTAAGGCGGTGTCGCAGTTCGATGCGCCGTGGACGAACTATCCGGGCAACAACTTCGACCAGCTGGTCGGCGGCGGTGGCACCGTTACCGGCGTGAACCAGTTCACTTACACTGCGGATTTTGGCCAGGGCATCACGGCCTCGATTTCGGCACAGGATCAGACCGCCTACTACCAGACCAACATCTGGAACACTTCGGGAGCGACGGCTGCCGGAATCCTCGGTGGCGCGTACGGTCTCAATGACATCGGCGGTTCGCGTTCACCTGATATCGTCGGTATGGTGCGCGTCGATCAGGCTTGGGGTCTGTTCCAGGCTTCGGTGGCGGCCCACAACAACCACGCCGGATATTATGGCGGCAACGAAACGACCGGCGGGCCGTCCGACAAATGGGGGTGGGCCGCTGCACTGGCTCTGTCGATCAAGAACATCCCGACCGGCGCAGGTGACGTGGTCAACATCCAGGGCGTCTACACCGAGGGTGCCAGCCGCTACAACTTCCAGAGCCTTGCGGCGACCAGCTACTCGATGTTCAGCGGCAGCGGCAACGGCGCTTACCAGAGCGTCGGTTTCGCTGGCGTTTCAGATGCAGTCTTCGGAGCCGGCACCGGCCTTGAACTCACGAAGACGTACGGTATGCGCGGCGCATTCACGCACAACTGGAATCCGTACTGGAACACGGCGCTTTACGGTGCGTACGGTGCCGTCCGTTACGGCAGCACCGCCAAGGGGCTGATCTGTGGCAGTGCAGGCATGGCGGCTTTGGCTCTGACCGGTACCTGCAATCCGGACTTTGACATTGCCCAGGTTGGCGTGATCACCCGCTGGACTCCGGTCAAGAACCTGACTTTCTCGGGCGACTTCAACTGGAGCCGGATCGACCAGAAGTACTCGGGCACGGTCGCCTACGGCGGGAACGCAGCCACTGCCAAGCCGGCGGCTGTCTACGAGCTGAAGGATCAGGACAGCTTCACGCTGCTGCTCCGCGCTCAGCGCAACTGGTAAGAGCCTAAGATGCGACCAGGCCCCGGCGGAAAACCGCCGGGGCTTTTCGCGAAGCGCGGGCGCTGGGGAAACGTTGGCCTGTGCAGACGACGAAGACGAGCCATGCGCTTTGATCGTCTTCGAATTATTTACTTACCTGAGTTACTAAGCTATATAGCTCTCAGCCAAATACGAAAGTTGCGGCTCTTAGCTTCACGCTAAGCCTCCAAAACCTCCGGTGATGCCCCGCCGGAGGTTTTTTCGTTTGGTGTGGTGCTTCAGCCGCGCATCATCATGCGGGCGCGCGCATGCGGCCGGTAGGCGAGGCGGCTATGACCCGCGCAGTAGGGCTGGCCGTCGGGAGCGCTGTTGCCGCAGAAGCAGAAATCGTCTTCGCCCGGCGTCGAGATCGGCCATCGGCAGCGGTTCTCGGACAACTCCAGCAGCGAGCAGCGATTGGCCTCGTCGATCGGACCTGCAACCGCGGCTGCGTCGGTCTCGCCATAGATCGTCGCGAGCATCTCATATTGCAGCCGCGGGACCGCCCGCGGTGCACGCTGCGGCCCGAAGCCTCTGTCCTGGACCTTGCGGTCGTCGGCCGTCCGGCCGCGTGTCAGATTCAGCCGGGACAGCTTCCCGATTACGGCGTTGCGGCTGACCCCGATGTCGGCGGCGATCTCGCGGCAGGAGAGGCCGGCCTCGAAGTGCCGTTTCAGAAGCTCGATTCGTTCGTCGGTCCAGGTCGGTGAGAGAGCAGGCATGTGTAACGGTCCCAGGTTGGAGATATCGGCCATCCGCCTGATCGAGATCCGTCCGCCTCACGTCCGGCGCGCGCTTACGTCCTGCCATTGTCGCGGATCGACAAAAGCCCGTCCTTGATGGCGAGACGGATGCCTTCCTCGATCAATGTCCGTGCGACGCCGGGAACGCTGGTGCCGTGGGTGCCCTGTCTCACCAGCTTCTCCAGGTAGGCGATGGTCGAGAGCGCCAAGGTCACGGGAATGCGGTCAGTCTCGGCTTTTTCGGTGGCCATGGCCCGAACGCTAGCCTCTTACTCGGGTACATAAAAGTAACGATTAAGACTCTATTTAGGTTCGGGGGTGGAAGTCAAATCCAGGCCGGGTTGGTTCATTAGCGCATTGGAATCGCACGAAAAATCGGGCACGACGCAACGCGTCGCGCGGGGCGGCAGGCGCGGGTCGGTGTCGGCAGGTCAGGGAAGGGCCAGGCGGCTCAGCCGTGCACGATCGCCTTTTCGATCATGCAGTGGATACCCTTGGCGCCGTTGACGGTCTGGGTCACCCTGAGATCGGCGGCCAGGCTGCACAGCATGTAGGCATCCTCGCGCGACAGATTCCGCCTCTCGCCGAGCAGCGCGATCATGTCACGCAGCGCGCGCACCACGCACTGGTCGAGATCGGGATCCATCGCCATGGTCATGTAGTGCGTCGCTGTCTCGGCGCGGGGATAGTCGAGCTTCAGGTCCTTGCGGAGCGTCAGGCGGAAGCGGCCCTGCAGCGCGGTCTCGATCGCAGTAACGCAGACTTCGCCGTCGCCCTGCACGCCATGACCGTCGCCGCAGGAAAACATCGCGCCTGGCACAAAGACCGGCAGGTACAGCGTCGCACCCGCACCCAGCTCCTTGTTGTCGAGATTGCCGCCCATCGCACGCGGGATCAGCGAGGAGATGCGGCCCCAGGCTGGCGGCGGCGAAACGCCCATTACGCCGAAGAACGGCTTGAGCGGCAGGTCCAGCCCCCACGGCATGCGGCCGACCATCCGCGTCCGGTCGAGCGGGATGTTGAGGATGCGCGTCTCGTGGAAATCGTCGGGCAGGGTGCCGGCCAGCGGCTTGATCATGTTCCAGCCCCAGTCCTGCCGGAGCTGGACCTCGAGGATCTCGACCGCGAGCACGTCGCCGGGCTCGGCACCCTCGACCGCGATCGGGCCGGTGAGGATGTGACCGGGCAGCATCCGCTCGTTCTTCGCATGAACCTCGTGCATCTCGGGTGGAATGTGAAACTTGCTCTGGTCGGGCAGCATGTCCGGACCGCCGCTGATGGTGTCGACCGTCACCTCGTCGCCGCTCTTGACGGTGAGGACGGGCTTGAGCGCAGCTTCGAAGAAGCCCCAATGGCAGGTTTCGGGGCTCGAATGCAGGTGATGATGGGTCATTTGCCGCGTCCGGTTGGTTTCATCGGCCGCGGGCTTGACCCGGCGATCGATCCTCTTTCAAGAAGATTTCTGAAGATGGCAGGGCCGGTCAAGCCCGCACCGGCAGGCCGTGTGAATTAGGCCAGGTGATTTGAGCGAGGCTCCACTGTTCTTCGTCCTTTCCAAGACCTTGGGCACCGCGCTGCTGCCGATCAACCTGCTGGTCGAGCTTGGCATCCTGTCCGTCGTGCTGATGGCGACGCGCTTTGCCACGCTCGGCCGCCGGCTTGCCGTGACCACGCTGGTGCTGTTGGCGCTCGCTGCGTTCTCGCCGCTCGGCAATCTCCTGATCTACCCGCTGGAGTCACGCTTTCCGTCGTGGGACCCGTCGCGAGGCGCGCCCGACGGCATCATCGTGCTCGGCGGCTCGGTCGACACCGACCTCTCGGCGGCGCACCGCACGCCGGTCGTCGCGCACGCGGCCGATCGCCTGTTTGCGCCGGCCGAGCTCGCCCGCCGCTATCCCAACGCACGAATCGTCTTCACCGGGGGCACAGCGAACCTGGTTTCGACCGAGGCGAGGGAGGCCGACTATTCCGCGCCGATCCTTGAGAATCTCGGGATCGCGAAGGAACGCCTGATCCTCGAGCGCGACTCCCGCAACACCTGGGAGAATGCGATCTTCACCAGGAAACTGGTATCGCCAATGCCGGGCGAGCGCTGGCTTCTGGTCACGTCGGCCTTCCACATGCCGCGCTCGATGGGGATCTTCCGCAAGGCCGGCTTTGACGTCGAGGCCTATCCGGTGGACTGGCGGATGGGGGGACGCGAGGACCTGTTCTCGTTCACAAACATGGGCACGGACGGTCTTCGTCGGACCGATGTCGCCGTCCGCGAGTGGATCGGCCTCGTGGCTTACCGTTTGATGGGAAGGACCGGCGAGTTGCTTCCGGGACCGGGCAAGGACTAGAACGAAGCCGTCAAGACAAGAACACACGGCGCGCGGTCGCCGGCCGGGAGGAAGCCATGCAACAGCAGAGCGCAGACAGGATCGATCTTGCCGGCCTCGTCGCCGATCTCAACAGCCTGCTGCGGCTGAAGACGAACGTGATCGGGATGAAGCTGTTTGCAACGGTCGCAGAGATGGAGGCGATCCCGAAGATACGCCGCCCGAGCGCAATTCACACCACCGACCAGATCGTGAGCATGGCCGCGCGCCTGGGATGGACCGTCGGCATCACCGCAGACGATCTCGTCGGCGCACAGTGCCGCGCAGTCATTGGCCTTGCGCCGCAGGACGAGAAGTGGCTCGCCGGCGAAAATTATGTCGGGGTCTGGCACGGCACGGCCGAGGACGCGCGCAGGCGCCAGGAGGCACTGGATGTGGTTCCGTTCGGGCAATATCAGGCGCTCGCCGTCAGTCCGCTGGCGGGCGGCCGGCTGGATCCGCCGGACATCTGTCTCGTCTACGCGACGCCCGGGCAGATGATCATCCTGATCAACGGGCTGCAATATACCGGCTACAAGAAGTTCGAATGGGGCGTGGTGGGCGAGACCGCTTGCGCCGATTCCTGGGGGCGGGCGCTCAAGACCGGGGAGCCCAGCCTGTCCTTGCCATGCTATGCCGAACGGCGCTATGGCGGCGTGCCGGATGAGGAGATGCTGATGGCCTTGAAGCCGTCGCATCTCGCCAAGGCGATCGAGGGCATGAAGGCGCTGGCCAAGAACGGCCTGCGCTATCCGATCCCGCCCTATGGCATTCAAAGCGACGTCCGTGCCGGCATGGGCGTGAGTTACGCGAAGAAGTAAAGGCCGATTATGAGCTCTGCGAAATTCGACATCGTCGTCTATGGCGCGACCGGCTTCACCGGCCAGCTCGTCGCGGAATATCTGGCGACGCATTACAAGGACGACAAGGCGCTCAAATGGGCGATGGCGGGCCGCAGCCTCGACAAGCTGAAGTCGGTACGTGAAGCCATCGGCGCGCCTGCCGATACGCCGCTGCTCGCGGCCGACGCATCTGACGCTACATCGCTCAAGGCAATGGTGGCGCAGACCAGGTCGGTGATCACGACGGTCGGGCCGTACCAATTCTACGGCGAGGATCTGCTCGCGGCCTGTATCGCTGCGGGTGTGGATTATTTCGATCTCTGCGGCGAGCCGGTCTGGATGCGGCAGATGATCGACAAGTACGAGGCGGCGGCCAAGGCGAGCGGCGCGCGCATCGTATTCTCATGCGGCTACGATTCCGTGCCGTTCGAGCTCGGCACGTTCTTCGTGCAGGAGGAGGCCAAGCGCGTGTTCGGCGCACCGGCCGCGCGCGTGAAGGGCCGCGTGCGGGACATGCGCGGCACGCTGTCCGGCGGCACCGCGGCGAGCGCGAAGGCGACCTTCGATGCGGTCGCCAAGGATCTCAGCCTCGTCGCCATCCTCAACGATCATTTCGCGCTGACGCCGGGGTTCACCGGCCCGAAGCAGCCCAAGGGCAACAGGGCAGCTTACGAGGAGGATCTGCAATCCTGGGCCGCACCGTTCATGATGGCGTTGATCAACACCCGCAACGTCCACCGCTCCAACATGCTGATGGGCTTTCCCTACGGCAAGGACTTCGTCTACGACGAGATGGTCCTGACCGGTCCGGGCGAAAAAGGCGAGGCTAACGCCAAGCGCGTGATGGCGGCCAATGCCGAGAAGACCGGCCCGAATGCGCCCAAGCCCGGCGAGGGGCCGTCGAAGGAAGAGCGCGAGAACGGCCTGTTCGATCTGCTTTACGTCGCGATCGCGCCCGACGGCCGCCAGGTGCGCGCGGGCGTCACCGGCGACCGCGATCCCGGGTACGGCTCAACCTCCAAGATGATCTCCGAATGCGCGATCTGCCTGCTGCGTGACTCAACCGACGTTCCGGGCGGCTTCTGGACGCCGGGAGCGGCAATGCAGCACAAGCTGATCAAACGGCTGCAGGACCATGCAGGGCTGACGTTCAAGGTGGAGAAATAGGACAGGCGTCTTCGACGGCCCTGATCTTGTAGGCCTGCGCGGCGGCGATCATGCCCCACATCGCGCCCAGCATCATCCAGAAGTGCCGCCAGTGGTCCGTGTCGATCACGAAGTTTTCGCCGACCGTGCCGAGGAAGGCGGCAAACACCGCGAGATAGGCGCGCTGCCACGGCACACGGACGAAGATGTGCCTGAAGCCCATGATGACGGTGGTGAAGACCAGCGCGGGATAGCACACGCCGGAGAGCCAGCCGCCGGACATGAAGGCGTTGAGGTAGGAGTTGTGGGTGTCCTCGGGGAAGAAGCGGTGGAATTGCAGCGGGCCGATGCCGAACGGCAGGTCGAGCGCCATCTCCGCCCCCAGGATGTGTCGGCCGAACCGGCCGAAGCGGCCCTCATCGTAGCTCTGGTCGAAGCTCGCGCGCTGCTTGAACATTTCGGCGGTGGCGTCGAACGACAGCAGCACCGCAATCAACGCCAGCCCCAGCACGGCCGCGACGATCGCCATGATGATGATGCGCGAGCGCTGCGCATTGGTGCGGCTGGTCAGCACCATCAATGCCAGCATGAAGCCGGAGGTCAGCACCAAGCCGCCCCAGGCGGCGCGGGAGAAGGCGAGCAGGATCGCAAGCGACATGATGCCGAAGGCGATGACGTTGCGGAACGCCTTGCCGAACTTGTCTGAGACCACGCTCTGAAGCGCAAACAGCGCCGGCAGGATCAGGAAGGCGCCGAGCACGTTCGGGTCCTTGAACGTGCCACGCGCGCGTCCGTAGAGCGTGAGGAGATCATTGCCGCCGGGGATCAGGTGGAAGTAGCCCGCGATCGCCAACAGCGAGGCGACCAAAGCGCCGGCCACGAGGCCGCGGCGGAGCATGTCCAGCCGCGCCGCCGTGTCTTCCGAGATGACCATCGCGAAGAACAGCACGGTCACCGCCATGTACCACGAGGTCGCGATCCAGGTCACCACCGCGGGCTTATCGAATAGCGGGATCGCGCTGATCGTGTAGCCGACATTGAGTAGAACCAGCATCAGCACCAGCGGCATCAGAACGAGCTTCAGCCGCAGGCCGGTGGCGAAGAAGACGACCGCCGCCAGCAGCGTTGCGATCTCGTAGGGACTCGGCTCGATGAAAACGATCGCGCCGGAGGCGCCCACCAGCCACACCATCGCGCGCTGGAGAGCCAGCACGCCGGGCGCAGCGCGGACTGCTGTATTCATCTCGCCGGCGGTCGCCGCATACGCCATCACACGCCCATACGCCTACGCAAAACTGGTACACCACAAGCACTGCTGTCGTCGCCGGCCTGACCGGGCGATTCCAGTACGCCGCGGCTCGCTTTGGAGGAAACGGCTCGCGATGCGGCGTACTGGATATCCCGCCCGGTGCGCATCTGCGCACAAGGCGGGGCATGACGGAAACTCAATACGCGTTCTCGTTCTTGGTCAGCAGCGAGATCGGCGTCTTCAGGAGAATGTACAGGTCGAACAGCACCGACCAGTTCTCGATGTAATATAGGTCGAACTCGACGCGCTTCTGAATCTTCTCTTCGTTGTCGATCTCGCCGCGCCAGCCGTTGATCTGGGCCCAACCGGTGATGCCGGGCTTGACACGGTGGCGGGCGAAATAGCCGTCGACGGCTTCGTCGAACAGACGGCTCTGGAGCTTGCCCTGCACCGCATGCGGACGCGGGCCGACCAGCGAGAGGTTGCCGGCGAAGACCACGTTGAAGAGCTGCGGCAACTCGTCGAGGCTGGTCTTGCGGATGAAGCGGCCGACGCGCGTGACGCGCGGATCGTTCTTGGTCACGACCTTGGCGGCGGTCGGATCCGCCTGATGATGGTACATCGAGCGGAATTTGTAGACGTCGATACGCTCGTTATTGAAGCCGAACCGCTTTTGGCGGAACAGCACCGGGCCTGGGCTGTCGAGCTTCACCGCCAGCGCGACGAGGCCCATCACCGGCAGGGCGGCAAGCAGCGCCAGGCTGCCGACGACGCGGTCGAACAGCCATTTCATCACCAGGTCCCAGTCGGTGATCGGCGCCTCGAACACGTCGAGCGTCGGCACCTCGCCGAGATAGGAATAGGAGCGGGGACGGAAGCGCAGCTTGTTGGTGTGCGCGGACAGGCGAATGTCAACCGGCAGCACCCACAGCTTCTTCAGCATCTCCAGGATGCGCGTTTCCGCCGAGATCGGCAGCGCGAACAGCACGAGATCGACGCGGGTGCGGCGGGCGAATTCGACGATGTCGTCGACCTTGCCGAGCTTGCGCGCGCCGGCGCAGGTGTCGAGCGCTCGGCTGTCGTTGCGGTCGTCGAACACGCCGAGCACGTGAATGTCGGTATCTTCCTGCGCCTTCAGCGCTTCCACCAGCTGCTCGCCGTTGCTATCGGAGCCGACGATGATGGTGCGGCGGTCGAGCCGGCCCTGGCGCGCCCAGCGGCGCACCAGCGAGCGCAGTACCAGGCGTTCGGCGATCAGCGCCGCGAGCCCGAGGAAATAGAACGCGGCAAGCCAGAGTCGGGACACGTCGTTGCCGAACTTGGCGAAGAACGAGATGCCGATGAAGAGCAGGAAGACGAACGACCAGGACGAGATCATCCGCGTCATCTGCCGTAGCTGTCCGCGGAACAGCTGCACCTGATAGATGTCTGCGGCCTGGAAACAGACCACGGCGGCGACGGCGACCGCAATAACCTGGGCGGGATAGACCCAGCTGAAGGCGCCGGCAAGCGGCATGACGTAACCGACATAAAGCGCAATGCCGACGAGGCTCAGCAGCGCGAAGTCGGCGAAACGGACGAAGCCGGCGATCACGATCGGTGAATAGGCGCGGGCGACCTTCTGGTTCACGACTTCGAGCGCGGCGGGTGAGAGCCGCCGGCGGCGTTCCACGAAGGGCTGGTCAGCAGGCTTCGCCGCGGCGCTGGTCGCGGCGTCGAGCATCGAGCGTGCGTTGAGCGGTTCCACTGGCGTCCACGTCCATTCCACGGCCCGCGGCACGGCCTTGAGTGCGCGGGCAAGCATCCCCTGGCACTTCGACTATCGAACAAATCGGAAGATTTTCTAAAGCGGCCTTAAGGATGGTTAATGATTGATGAAGGCGTCGCGATAGCCGGCGAGCACGCCCTCGACCATCGCCTGCTGGGAGAAATGCATCGAGATGCGCTCGCGCAACGAGAGTGCGCGCTGCGCGGTCGTCTGTGGATCGTCCAGCGCCGCGGCGATCGCCTCGGCCATCGCGTCGGGATTGCTCGGCGCGAACAGCGCAGGGCTGTCGGCACCGAAGATTTCAGGGATACCGCCGATGCGGGACGCGATCATGGGAATGCCCGCGGCACCCGCCTCGATCACGACATAGGGCATGGAATCGCCGCGCGAGGGCACGACGAGCAACCGCCCCTTGGAAAAGCCGTAGCGCGCCTTGACGTGGCCGATGAAGCGGATCGCATTGGTGAGGCCGAGCCTCTCGACCTGCGCTTTCAGCGCCGCTGTCTCCTCGCCGTCGCCGCCGAGCGTCAGCGTCACCTTCTTGCCGCCTTCGTGCAGTCGTGCGAGGGCGTCGACCAGCAGGTCCGCGCCCTTGATGTGCCTGAACTCGCCGACATAGCAGAGGTCAGTGGCATCGTCGGCCGTTACCACGGGCTCGAACTCCTCCGGCGTGACACCATTGAAGACGCAACGCACCACGCCCTTGGGCGTACCGACGATGCGTTGATACGTGTCGCGGGCAAAGGCGCTCTCGAACAGGAACAGATCCGTCGAATCCATCAGCGCGCGTTCCAGGCGCGCGTAGAATTCGCCTTTGATTGTGTTCAACGGATAGTGCAGCGAGCCGCCATGCGGCGTGTAGATGCGAATGGTATCGTCCGAGCGCCGCCGCATGCGGATGAAGGCGCCGGCCTTGGCGCCGTGGCCGTGCATCACGTCGGGCTTGAGCTTGGCGATAAGGCGCCTCATCCGCAGCCAGACCAGCAAATCGTCCGGCGAAGGCTCGCGGCGGATCGCGAGCCGATGCACGCCGAGCTTCAACCGAGGCGCGAGCTCGGCCAGCGCCTTGTCGGCGCGCTCGCCGCCTGTAAGGCTGTCGGCGAGGATGCCGACATGATGGCCGCGGTCGACCTGGCCATTGGCGACGTCGAGGATATGGCGGAAAATTCCGCCGACCGGAGCACGCACGGCGTGCAGGATGCGAAGCGGCCGGTCTGGAGAGGGGGGCATGATCAAAACCAGCTCGACGGCGAATGCCGAACAATTTTCGCGAGATAATCGAGTGGGATTAAGCGGCCTCGTGGTTAACAAACAGTGACGAGCGGGTGTGCTCCAGGTGCCGGATGGTCGCGATTAACCCAGCGGCAACCTTAATGGAGTGTAATCGCGCCGGTTGAGGTAGAGTCGCAGCGTTGCCCTGCGGGAGTGTTCGATGCGTTTAGCGTTCTGGCGTGCCGGCAAGGACAAGGCGGTGATCGCGCGCGCGGTCTCGAGGTCGAAGCCCGCAGCCGCGCCCAAAATCGAAGCCGAGATCGAAGCCGACAAGGTTGAAGCGAATCCCGCGCCCTTCGTCGCGAAGCAGGCGCAGGTCGAGTCCGGCGATATCGACCTGCATGCGCTTGGCGCGGTCTTGGCGCGCAAGCGCGGCTGGATCGTCGTGCCGACGGTCGTGGCGCTCGTCGCATCGCTCGGCGTCGTCAATCTCATCACACCGCGCTACAAGTCCGAAGCCCGCATCCTGATCGACGGCCGCGAGAACGTGTTCCTGCGCCCGAACAGCGATCGCGCCGAGGAGCGGCAGGCACTCGACGCCGAGGCGGTCACCAGCCAGGTGCAGCTCGTTCTGTCACGCGATCTCGCGCGAGAGATCATCAAGAAGAATAAGCTCGCCGAGCGACCCGAATTCGACCCGGTGCTGCAGGGCATCTCGCCGCTGAAATCGCTTGCCGCGCTCATCGGTATCGGCCGCGATCCGTTCGCGATGACGCCGGAAGAACGCGTGCTCGATGCCTATTACGAGCGCCTCCAGGCCTACGCGGTCGACAAGTCGCGCGTGATCGTGGTCGAATTCCAGTCGGCCGATCCCGAGCTTGCCGCCCGCGTCGCAAATTCGATCGCCGACGGCTATCTCGTGCTGCAGCAGGCCGTGCGCCAGGAGCAGGCCAAGAACGCCAGCCAGTGGCTCGCCGGCGAGATCGAGAGCCTGCGCAAGAAGGTCTCCGAGGCCGAGGCCAAGGTCGAGGACTTCCGTTCAAAGTCCAGCCTGTTCGTCGGGACCAATAACACGACGTTGTCGAACCAGCAGATGGGCGAGGTCAACACCCAGCTCAACAATGCGCGGTCGATGAAGGCGGACGCGGAATCCAAGGCGCGGCTGATCAAGGAAATGCTCCAGAGCGGCAAGCCGATCGAGGCATCCGAGGTCGTGAACTCCGAATTGATGCGCCGGCTGTCGGAGCAGAGGGTGACGCTGCGCGCACAACTTGCGGAGCAGTCGTCCACGCTGCTCGGCAATCATCCGCGGATCAAGGAGCTGAAGGCGCAGCTTGGCGACCTCGACAACCAGATCCGCGACGAAGCCGCCAAGATCTCGCGCTCGCTCGAAAACGACGCCCGGATCGCCAGCGGGCGGGTCGATGGTCTGACCACGAGCCTCGAGCAACTGAAGAAGCAGGCGGCATCCACCAACGGCCAGGACGTCCAGCTCCGCGCGCTGGAGCGTGAGGCCAAGGCGCAGCGCGACCTGCTGGAAACCTATCTCGCCAAGTACCGCGAAGCCAACACCCGCGAAACCATCGACACCGCTCCGACCGATGGCCGCATCATCTCGCGCGCCATCGTCTCGAACACGCCGGCCTATCCGAAGAAGCTGCCGATCGTGCTCATTGCGACGATCGCGACGCTGCTGCTGTCGTCCGGCACCGTCGTCACCGGCGAGCTGCTGCGTCAGACCGCGCCGCGGACGTTGGCCGCGATTGCGCCGGCGCGGGCGCCGGTGCGGCGGGAGCCATCGCTCCAGCCGGCCGTCGCTGCTGCCGTCGATGCTGCCATCGACCCGATCGTCGAGCCTGCTTTGCCCGAGCCCGCGCCGTTGCAGCCCGAGATTGTGAGCGACAAGGATGTCAGCGAGTTCGACGAGATCGAACGTCTGGCCGACAAATTGCGCAGGGCGGGCGCTGAGGCCAGGAAGGTCACCGTGCTCGGCACTGCGCCCGGCGCAGCGATTACTCTATCGACATTGACACTTGCCCGGCACCTTTCGCGCGACGCGCGCGTCGTCGTGGTCGATCTCGCGGCGTCCTCGCCGAGCCTTGCCGCGGCGTCCGTCGATGCTTCGGCTCCAGGGCTTGCCGAGCTGATGCAGGGCGAGGCGTCGTTCGCGCAAATCATCACCCGGGACAAGCTGTCGCGGCTGCATCTGGTCATGGCCGGCCGTCCCGGCTTCGACCGCAGCTTGCTGCAATCCCCGCGCGTGGCGCTTGCCATCGACGCGCTGCTGCGCGCCTATGATCACGTGCTGATCGATGCCGGTAGTGCCTCCGATCTTCCGGCCGAGCTGCTGACGGCGCATGCCCGCGCCGTCGTGGTGCCGGATGCGTCGATGGCACCGGACGCGCGCGCGCTGATGTGCGAGCAGCTGAGGGCGGTCGGCTTCAGCGACGTGACGATGCTGAGCAAGCCGGTGCAGCCGTCCGATGCGGTGGAGACGCCGCGCGTCGTGGCGGCGTAGGCGAGCGCGCCAGCCGTCGGTCTCCTACGCGCTGCGTCTTACACTCCCTCTCCAGGGTCCTCGACGGGAGGGCAAGGGGCAGCGCGAAAGCGGATGGAGAGCGCAAAAGAGCTGGTGACGTCTATCCGAACGCCTGCCGCAGCCGGCGGGCCAGGTCGAACAGCATTTGGTTCTGCTTCACCAGCCGCTTGCCGTGGCTGAGTGAGGACATTGCCATCGCGGCGAGCCTGCCGCGCGAGGTCAGGGGCACGAAGCTGTCGAAGATGTCCTCGTCGTCCTTGCAGAACATCCTTTTGTAGTCGTCCGAGCCGATGCCGAGGTCGAGCGAGCGGTAGCCGCGCTCGGCGTAGCGATCGATGATGTAGCGCATCAGGATGAGGCCGGGGCTGTAGCGGGCGTGCTCCGACATCGTGTAGGTGTTGAACATCATCGAGAAGCGCTGGCCATCGGCGACGCCGGCGAAGATCGCGATCACCTCATCGTCGCATTCGAGCGCGTGAATGTCGATGACGCGGCCTTCGCCACGTGGCGCAAGACAGGCGCTGCGGATGAACTGTTCGACGCCAGGCTCGGCGAAGACGTTCGGCAGCTTCTGCTCGGCCATCCGCGCCGGCTTGACGCGGAAGAACCAGTCGAGCAGGCGGGTGACGTCGGCATCTGATGTGGCCAGGTGATAGCGATAGCCGGTGAGGGCCTGTAGCTTCTTTTCCTTGCTCTTGAGACGGCGGCGGAACGAATTGCTGATCCGCGATGCCGCCGGGCCGCCGGGCTCCATCGTCAGCAGCGGGCAGCCGTTGATCGCGCTCTGCCGCGGCAGCAACGCAAACGGGTTCGTCCGGTCGTGCCAGCGCTGCGGCTGCTGCGTCAGCACGAGCACGTCGACACGCTCGCGCAGCGCCGCAAGCAGGGCGTCGAGATCGGCGACGCCGGCCTGCGCCGCCAATTCGGCATCCCACAGGCCCATATTGAAGGTCGTGTGCTTGCCGCCCATGAAGCAGGCCGTGCGGACGCCATGGCTCTGGCGCAGGCAGAGCGGGAGCAGCAGGAGCGGCCGGTGCTCGGCGTCGCGGGCAATCACGATGAAGGGTCGCGCGCCCTCGCGCTCGCCGACCAGTCGTTGCCAGGCGCTGAGCAGGTCGAAGCGCTGATAGGGCGTGAAGAGATGGCCGGGCTCCTCGAAGGCGCGCCAGACGGCCTCGGCCTCGGCGAGATCGATGACGATATCGACATGAGCGATACGTCTCGCTTTTGACCGCGATGGCGCTTCTGCCGTCCGGCTTTGCATCGCCGCAGCCATGGTCATTCGCGAAACCTGTCGAGAAATCGATAATACGTATTTCGGCCTGTGGCCGACCTTTGCAAAGAAAGGTCAACAAAGGGTAATGACAGGGAGAGGGAACGGCGGCGGCGCGCGCGAAGGGCGGGATTTTGGTATCCGACGACAGATGGCTGGAGCGTCTGCGCCTCGAGCTGGCCTGGTTCACCGGCCAAGCCGTGCTGCGCAGTCGCGGGGCCGGCGCCATTCTGCGCTTTCAGCACGTGCGGCCGCGGCGGCGGGGCGGGTTTCAGCCATCGCGCGCGAGCGAGATCACGCCGCAATTTCTCGATCGCGCCATTCGCGCGCTGAAGCGGTGGAGGTACGATTTCCTCGGCATGGACGAGGTATGCCACCGCGCCGTGACGCTGCCGGAGAAGGGGCGCTTTGTGGCGCTGACCTTCGATGGCGCCAGCAAGGACCTCATCAACTTCGCCTATCCCGTGCTGGTGCGCCACGCCGTGCCCTTCACGATCTATGTGCCGACCGCGTTTCCAGACGGCGTCGGCGAGGCCTGGTGGTCAGGGCTGGAGCAGGTGATCGCGCGCGAGAGCCGCATCAGCCTGATGATGGGCGAGAAGGAGCAGCGTTTCACCGTAACCGACAATGCCGAGAAGCAGGCGCTGTTTTCGCATCTGGAGAGTTGGCTCCGCTCGCTGCCGCCCGCGGATCTGTCGGCCGCCATTGCCGATCTCTGCACGCGCTACCGGGTCGACCTCGCGGCGCTCTCGCGCGCAGCGTCGATGGATTGGGAGGATCTGACGAAATTGGCTGCGGATCCGCTCGTCACGATCGGCAGCGCGACGGTGAATTGCCCCGTCTTGGCGAACATGAAGGACGCAGCTGCACTGCGAGAGATGATGATGGGCAAGGCCGTTGCGGAAGCCGCTTTCCGCCGCGAAGTCACGCATTTCGCCTTTCCGTTCGGCGATCGCGCCTCGTTTCGGCGCAGCCACGTCGTGATGGCGGAGGAGGCCGGTTTTGCCAGTGCCGTGACGGCGATCCCGGGTGTCGTGGAAGCGGAGGGACGCACCAATCTGCGCGCGCTGCCGCGGATTTCCTGGGACGGCCGGGTGCGGTCGCTGCGCATGCTGCGTGTCCTGGCATCGGGCGTCGCCTTTGCGACGGTGAAGCCGACGGGGAGCGCTAGGAGCCAGACTTGATGCGGTCGGGACGCTGCATCCAGCTCACGATAGGCATCGCCGGCAAGACCCAGCCCAGCCCGACCACGACGTAATAGATCGCCTGCCGCCAGCCAGACTCGGCGATCCACGGCATCTGCGCCAGCGCCATGCCGAGCAGGGCCCAGACGGTGGCCAGCACCAGGAGCAGGATGGCGCCGAGGAACTTGCGGGTGCGGATCGTCATGGCGGGCTTGCGGCTTTCGCGTAACTTGCACTGCGGAAGCGGGGGACTATAAGGGGCGCGCAGTCCGGTTCAAGCTTGGTTTTCGCCCCGAATGACGATGATGTCCGCACCGTCCGAACCGCATCGCGCCGTGCGCGCGTGGCTGATCGCCGTGGCCGGGCTGATCGCGCTGATGGTGCTGGTCGGCGGCGCGACGCGGCTGACGGAGTCGGGCCTTTCGATCGTCGAATGGAAGCCGGTGACGGGCAGTGTTCCGCCGCTCACCGAGACGCAATGGATTGAGGCGTTCGAAGCCTACAAGAAAATCCCTCAATATCGCGAGCTCAATGCAGGGATGAGCCTCTCGGAGTTCAAGGAGATCTTCTGGTGGGAATGGAGCCACCGGCTGCTCGGACGTTTCATCGGTGTCGCTTATCTCTTGCCGTTCCTGTTTTTCCTGTGGCGCGGCGGCCTGTCCGGTGAATTGAAGCGTCGGCTGTGGCTCCTGTTCGCGCTCGGTGGTCTTCAGGGCGCGGTCGGCTGGTGGATGGTGGCCTCGGGCCTGACGGAACGCACGGAAGTGTCGCAATATCGGCTTGCGACGCATCTGGTGCTGGCGCTCGTGATCTTCGCCGGCATCGTCTGGACGGTGCGGCGGCTCAACGAGCGGCTACGGGCCGCAGCGCCTGCACGGCTGCGCTTCACCAGCGCGCTGCTCCTCGTCGTAACGTTCGTACAGATCTATTTCGGCGCGCTGGTCGCGGGCCTGCGCGCCGGGCGTGCCTACAACACCTGGCCCGAGATCGACGGCGCCTTCATTCCCTCCGCCGAGCGGCTGTGGTTCGAGACGCCGTGGTGGCGCAACATGTTCGACAACGTGCTGACGGTTCAGTTCGAGCACCGCATGACCGCCTACCTATTGTTCGCACTGGCGGCGTTGCACGCAATCGACGCGGTGCGCTCGCGTGCAGGCGCGGCTGCGAGCGGCGCGTTGTGGCTGTTTGCGGCGGTGACCCTGCAGGCGGTGCTCGGCATCCTGACACTGCTCCACCAGGTTCCGATCGGTCTCGCGCTCGCGCATCAGGCGGTCGCGATCGTGGTGCTGGCGCTTTCCGTGATCCAATTGGAGCGTCTGGCCTGGCGGCAATCCGCCGAAGCGCAGCCGCGGGCGGTTCCCATCGGCCAGCCTGGCTGATTGAATCAGCAATAGCCGTAGACGCCGCACGCATAGGGCAGGCGCCAGAAATAGTCGACCTGCTTTCCACCGTAATACGAGCCCTGATAATCGTAGCTCCACGGGCGGCCGTAATAGCCCGGCAACGTGTGGGAGCCGGGCAGCAGCGGTGTCCCCGGCAGGTTGCGGATGTAGCTGCCGATGCCATAGGCGGGCGAGATCAGCGCATCCGGATCGGTTTCGACGTAGACCTGCGGCGGATCCTGCGGCGGCATGGCCGCGCGCCGCTTCGGCGTGGCCGGCAGGTCGGCAGCGAGCGCGCTCGAAACCGTCAGCATCGTCGCAAGGGCAGGCACCATCCAGCGCAGCATCACAGGCTCCGAATCAAAAGGGCGATCCAAGCTCGATGTATGCGGGATGTATGGTTAATGACTGTTAACCGGGCCGGTGCCCGAACATATGTCATCGCCAGTCATTCCGGGGCGGTGCAAAGCACCGTGCCCGGAATTCAGAGGTCGTTCGCATCACTTCGAGGTTCCGGGTTCGCGCCTTTCGCGCCCCGGAACGACAACAGCTACGCCGCCAGCGCCTGCTCCAGATCAGCGATCAGGTCTTCCTTGTCCTCGATGCCGACCGAGAGCCGCACCACGTCGGGGCCGGCGCCGGATTTGATCTTGGCGGCATCGTCGAGCTGGCTGTGGGTGGTCGAGGCGGGGTGGATCACCAGCGAGCGGGTGTCGCCGACATTGGCGAGGTGCGAGAACAGCTGCAGCTTCGACACCAGATTGACGCCAGCATCATAGCCGCCCTTCAGGCTGAAAGTGAACACCGCGCCCGCGCCCCTTGGAGCGTATTTGCGTGCGAGCTGGTGATACTTGTCGCTCGGCAGACCTGCATAGTTCACCGAGGCCACCGCCGGATGGCCGGCAAGGAATTCGGCGACGGCCTTTGCATTATCGCAATGTTTCTGCATGCGCAGCGGCAGCGTCTCGATGCCGGTCAGGATCATGAAGGCGTTGAACGGCGAAAGCGCGGGGCCGAGATCGCGCAAGCCGAGCACGCGGCAGGCGATCGCGAAGGCGAAATTGCCAAAGGTCTCCTGAAGCCGGATACCGTGATATTCGGGGCGCGGCTCCGAGAGCATCGGATATTTGCCGCCCGTGGACCAGTCGAAGGTGCCGGCATCGACGATGATGCCGCCGAGGGAGTTGCCGTGGCCGCCCAGGAACTTGGTCAGCGAGTGCACGACGATGTCGGCGCCATGATCGATCGGCCGGATGAGGTAGGGCGAGGCCAGCGTGTTGTCCACGATCAAAGGCACGCCTGCCTTGCGCGCCACCGTCGAGATCGCCTCGATGTCGGTGATGCTGCCGGCGGGATTGGCGATGGACTCGATGAAGATCGCTTTCGTGCGCGGCGTCACCGCCCGCTCAAAGCTTGAAATGTCATCGGGATCGGCCCACACCACGTTCCAGCCAAAGCTCTTGAATGCGTGTGTGAACTGGTTGATCGAGCCGCCATAGAGCTTTCGCGCGGCGATGAACTCGTCACCCGGCTGCAGCAATTGCTGCAACACCACGACTTGTGCGGCGTGGCCCGAGGCCACGGCAAGCGCAGCCGTGCCGCCTTCGAGCGCGGCGACACGTTCTTCCAGGACGGCATTGGTCGGGTTGCCGATGCGGGTATAGATGTTGCCGAACGCCTGCAAGCCGAAGAGCGAAGCGGCGTGGTCGGCATCGTTGAAGACGAAGGACGTCGTTTGATAGATCGGAGTTGCGCGCGCCCCGGTGGTAGGATCGGGCTGTGCACCGGCATGCACGGCAAGCGTTGAAAATCCCGGAAGGCGATCGCTCATTGAGGGCGTCCTGTTCTTGGTGGCCTGAAAATCGGGCGGCATGCTGATCGGCGCCGCGCCTGCCGTCAAGGCGGCGCTTCACATCGGAACGATCTTGCTACGCATTGTCGCGTTCGCGAAATGAATCCTTCGCGATTGCGTCAGCTTTGCTCGCTCTTGTTTTTCGCCGCACGATCGGATGCCGCGGTGTCGCCGCCGCCGACGCTCATTCGATTGAGGGACAGGCGCATGCCCTGGGTCGGCGCCGGGGGGCGCTTGGAGCTGAGCGTGCGTGAATTCACGCCCATCCAGGAGATCTCGGACGACAGGCGGCCATATTCGATCTTGGGGCAGCGGTTCATCACCACCTTGATACCGACCGATTCCGCTTTCGCCGCTGCGGCATCGTCGCGCGCGCCAAGCTGCATCCAGATCACCTTCGGCAGCGGGTCGAGCGTGAGTGCCTCTTCGACCACAGGCATGATGTGGCTGGAGTTGCGAAAAATGTCGATCATGTCGATGGGGCGGCCGAAGTCGGAGAGCGAGGCGACGAACGGCTTTCCAAGCAATTCCTTGCCGACATGGCCAGGATTGACCGGAATCATGTCATAACCGCGCTGCGCCAGATACTTGAAAGCGAAATAGCTCGGCCGCACATTCACCGGCGAGGCGCCGACCATCGCGATCGACTTCACGCTGTTGAGGATGCCGCGGATGTAATTGTCGGGATAGGCGTCGTGGTTCATCGCTTGTCTTTTCTTGTTGTCACTCATCCCGCCATGTGGGCGTGCGCTTCTCGATGAACGCGCCGATGCCTTCCTCGGCGTCGCGTGCCATCATGTTCTCGGTCATCACCTCTGCCGCATAGCGATAGGCGTCGGCAAGGCTCATCTCGGCCTGGCGATAGAACGCCTCCTTGCCGAGCTTGATCGTGTAGGCGGATTTGAGCGCGACCTTCTGCGCCAGCGCGATTGCCGCATCGCGCTCGCTGCCCACGTCGACGATGCGATTGATCAGCCCGATCTCGCGGGCGCGTGCGGCCGGGATCGGCTCGCCCGTCAGCAGCATCTCCATTGCTTGCTTGCGGGGCACGTTGCGCGACAGCGCCACCATGGGGGTCGAGCAGAACAGGCCGATGTCGACGCCGGGCGTCGCAAAAGTTGCTGCGTCGGACGCGATCGCGAGATCGCAGCTCGCCACGAGCTGGCAGCCGGCAGCGGTAGCGATGCCCTGGACGGCAGCGACCACCGGCTTTGGCAGGTACACGATCGCCTGCATCATCGCGCTGCAGGCATTCATCATCTCGGCAAAGAAAGCGCGGCCGCGATCGGGGTCGGCGCGGTGCGCGGTGAGTTCCTTCATGTCGTGGCCGGCCGAGAAAGCGGGACCGTTGGCCGCGATCACGACGCCGCGGATCGCCTTGTCATTGCCGATCTCGTTGAGCTCGGCATGCAGGCCGGCGATCATCGCCTCAGACAGGCTGTTGCGCGCGGCCGGGCGGTTGAGCGTCAGGACCGCGATGCTGCCGATCGTCTCGCGCAGCAGGATCTGCGGTTGTGGGGAGGGGGCGCGGGCGACCTGGACGGACATTGACGCGATTTCCGCTAAATGATTGCAGTTGGATGACACAGCTAACTTAATGTAACAGGGCAAGTGAAGCGAGGGTGGGAAGCGGCATGGCGTTAGCGAAAATGAGCGTGGCGGAGCTGGAGCGGTTCCTCCGTGACGAATTTCCCCAGGCCTTCAGCGGTGACGACATCACCATCGAGAGCGCGGACGGCCAGACCAGCCTTCTGCGCCAGCGCTACAGCGAACGAATGCTGCGGCCGGGCGGAACCGTGTCAGGCCCGACGCTGATGGCGCTTGCCGATTTCGCGATGTACGTGGTGCTGCTCTCCGCGATCGGACCGATCGGGCTCGCCGTCACCACCAATCTCAACATCAATTTCCTGCGGAAGGGCCAGCCGGGGCAGGACGTGCTGGCCGAGGCGCGGCTGCTCAAGCTCGGCAAGCGTCTGGCGGTCGGCGAAGTGAACCTGTTATCCGGAACGTCACCCGATCCGATCGCGCATGTCACCTCGACCTATTCCATTCCAAATGTTTGAGCTTTTTGCGGGTAATATGACACCGTAATTGCAAGCTATTGATATTGCAGTCTTAATTTGCGACCTTGGCCATTGACCATTGACCATCTCTTCTCTAGAAAACCGCCCAGTCCGGCGCGGTGTTCGCGCCGATGCTCCCCGTCCACGGAAACTCTGACATGAAAACCTTTTCGGCAAAGCCGGCTGAGGTGACGAAGAAGTGGGTGCTGATCGACGCCAAGGGTCTGGTCGTCGGCCGTCTCGCCACCATCGTCGCCATGCGCCTGCGCGGCAAGCACCTCCCGACCTACACCCCGCACGTTGATTGCGGCGACAACGTCATCATCATCAACGCGCAGCATGCAGTCCTCACCGGTCGCAAGCGCGAGCAGAAGACCTACTACAAGCACACCGGTTACGTCGGCCACGTGAAGGAGCGCACCGCGCGCCAGATCCTCGAGGGCCGTCATCCCGAGCGCGTGCTCGAGAAGGCCGTCGAGCGCATGATCCCGCGTGGTCCGCTCGGTCGCGTGCAGATGGGTAACCTACGTGTCTATGGCGGGGCCGATCATCCGCACGAGGCGCAGCAGCCCGAGAAGATCGACATCGCCAAGTTGAACCGCAAGAACACGAGGGCCGCATAACATGGCCGAATCCATCCAATCGCTCGACCAGCTCTCGCAGCTCAAGACGGCGGCCGCGCCTGAGGCGCCCAAGCACGAGAAGAAGGTCGACAAGTTCAACCGCGCCTACGCCACCGGCAAGCGCAAGGACGCGGTCGCACGCGTGTGGATCAAGCCGGGCGCCGGCAAGGTCACCGTCAACTCGCGCGAGGTCGAAGTCTATTTCGCCCGTCCCGTGCTGCGCATGATGATCGAGCAGCCATTCTCGGTAGCCCAGCGTTCGGGCCAGTACGACGTGATCTGCACCGTCGCCGGCGGCGGCCTCTCCGGCCAGGCCGGCGCGGTCCGTCACGGCATCTCCAAGGCGCTCACCTATTTCGAGCCGGAGCTGCGCAGCGTGCTCAAGAAGGGCGGCTTCCTCACCCGCGACTCGCGCGTGGTGGAGCGCAAGAAGTACGGCAAGGCCAAGGCCCGCCGGTCCTTCCAGTTCTCGAAGCGTTAATCGCTTTCGTCGGATTCGCCGCGAAAGCGGCTTCAATGAGATGCAAAAGGGCGCTGATTTCAGCGCCCTTTTTGCTGTTCGTTTGTATGCAAATTGATGGCGTGTTTCCCGAAAAGTTGTCCCCGCGCGAAAACCTGAATGGAACCCGCCGGACATAGCGTCGCCTATGGAAGGGCGCGCAAATCGGATGTGCCGATCGCGTAACTGCTATGTTGTAGAGGGGGCCGACATGATGTCGCTCGATAGCATCACGCTCTATTTGGTCGCGACCATGGTTGCCGCGCTGCTCGGCGCCATGATGGTGTTTTTCGGCAGGCAGGAGAACAGCCCGGCGCTGAGATGGTGGGGCACCGCCTATCTTCTCGGTGCCGCCGCCGTCGCGCTATGGACTGCGGCTGGCGACAGGCTGGGCCCGCACATTTACCTGGCGCTGAACGCCGTCGGCTTCGTCGCCTGCGGCATGGTGTGGAACGCCGCGCGCGTCTTCCACGGCCGCAAGCCGAACTGGCCCGGTCTCGTGCTCGGCGCGCTCGCCTGGGTCGCTGCTGCGACGCTGCTCGATCCGGCTGCATCCATGCTGCGCATGCTCGTCGGCGCCGGCATCGTCTCGGTGTATGCAGCGCTGACCGCCAGCGAGCTCTGGACCGAACGGCGCAAGAGCGTTCAACGACGCTGGCCGGCCTTGGTGATGCCGGTGATGCATGGTTGCGTATTGATGCTGCCGATCCTGATCGGCAGCTTCCTGCGCCCGCACGATGCAAGCTTCTCCCAGAGCATCTGGGTCACAGTGTTCGCGGTCGAGCTTATCCTCTATGCCGTCGGCACCGTGTTCGTCATCTTCATGCTCGTGTCCGAGCGCACCGTGACCGCGCACCGGACCGCAGCTTCCACCGATCCGCTCACGGGCATGCTCAACCGCCGCGGCTTCTCGGAAGCCTGCGCGCGCGTGATCGAGCGCGAGGCCAAGGCCGGGCGTCCGGTGACCGTGATGATCTTCGACATCGACCACTTCAAGTCGATCAACGACCGCTTCGGCCATCCCGCCGGGGACGAGATGCTGAAGCTGTTCTCGACCGTCGTGGTCAGCAGCCTGCGCATCTCGGACCTCTCGGGCCGCATCGGCGGCGAGGAGTTCGCAGCGCTGTTGCCCTGCTCGCTGGAGGAGGGCGTGCTGGTCGCCGAGCGCGTGCGCGAGGCGTTCGAAAACTCCGGCGTCGTTGTCGATGAAGGCCCGGTCGATACCACCGTCAGCATCGGTGTCGCCGGAGGTCCCGCCGGCACCGAGCTCGAGGTGCTGCTTGCCTCGGCCGATACCGCGCTCTACCAGGCCAAGCGCGGCGGCCGTAACCGCGTCGAGGCGGCGGAGGAGCTGCCGCTGTCGCTGGAGAACTGGCGCCGCCAGAGCGCCGCGCGAACCGGTGCATCGCAGCCACGTCCAGCAACGGCGTGAGCAGGACCAAGGCGCCGTTGCGGCGCCTTTTTCTTTTCTGCCGTCTGCGGTAGACACGCCGATCCAACAACAAAGGGTGGGAACCGATGATCACCGAGATCGCGCAAATCGACGTCAAGCCGGGCAGCGAGAAGGACTTTGAAGCTGCCGTGGCCAAGGCCAAGGCGGCCTTCGGCCGCTCCAAGGGCTTTCACGGCTTCGAGCTGCACAAATCGATCGAGA
Source organism: Bradyrhizobium sp. in8p8 (assembly GCF_000426845.1). Lineage (GTDB taxonomy): Bacteria > Pseudomonadota > Alphaproteobacteria > Rhizobiales > Xanthobacteraceae > Bradyrhizobium > Bradyrhizobium japonicum_C. The sequence goes on from NZ_AUGD01000010.1 coordinate 168,862, forward strand.
AGCCGCAGCGCTACCGGCTGATGGTGAAGTGGGCGACGCTGGAGAACCACACCGTCGATTTCCGCGGTTCGGAGAATTTCACCGAGTGGCGCGGCCTTGTCGGCCAGTATTTTGCTGCACCTCCGGAGGTCGAGCACACAGAGGTCGTTCTGACGACCTGACCGGAGTCAGGCCACCTCGGCGAGGGCCGGCGCCTCATAGGTCTTGAAGTGGTCGATGATAACCTTGGCTATGGCGACCAGCGGCAGGGCCAGCGCCAGGCCCCAGATTCCGAACACGACGCCGAGCAGGATCTGGAACGCGAATAGCGTGGCCGGCGGGATATCGAGCGCCTGCCGCTGCATGATCGGCGTCAGCAGGTAGCTCTCCATGGCATGCACGCCCATGAAGAGGAGAAAGGCCGACAAGGCGGGGATCCAGCCCGAGGCAAGGCTTGCCAGCACCACGATGACGCCGGCGATGATGGCTCCGACGGTGGGTATGAAGGCGAGCAGGCCCGCCTGGATTCCCAGGATGAACGCGCCGGGAATGCCGATGATGGCAAGCCCGATCCAGGTCACGACACCGACCGCTATCATGACGATGAACTGCGCGGTCAGCCAGCGCTCCAGCGTCTCCGCTATGCGGTCGATGACGAGGGCGACACGCGTGCGGTGCCTCGCCGGCGCCAGGAACAGCAGGCCATCGTGATAGACGCGGGGCTGGGCCGCGAAGGCAAGGCCGAGAAACAGCACGATGAAGACGTTGCCCACGCCGTGAATGGTGCCGAGCAGCAGCTTGAAGGTCTGGCTCACGATCGCGCCGCCGCCGGAAGCCAGCGCGCCGGCACTGGGCAGGGGAGCGCGCGAGGGAGCCGCTGGCGCGGCGGTCGCCTCCGACGAAGTCGTGGCCGAGGCATCCGAGGTGGCATTGCCGAAATCGAAGAAGCTGGTGTCGATGCCGTGGGTCTCGAGGAAGGACCTCACATTCGCGATCTGCGACTTGATGGTCTTGCTCAGCAGCGAGGCCTGCTCGGCGATGGTCGCGCCGCCGAGATAGGCGATGCCGGCAAGCACCAAGGCGAGCGCGACACAGACGATCGCAAGCCGGACGGTGTGGGGCAGGCGAACCCGGCGGCCGAGCGCATTGACCAGCGCGTTGAGGCCGAGGCCGAGCAGCATGCCGGTGAAGATCAGGAGCAGGGTGGCCGCGAAATACCAGCTGAAAGCGAGCAGCGCCGTGAAAAGCACGACGCCGATGCCTCCGACCGCAATCGCCCAAGCCTGATCTCGGGCGAGGTCACTGCGGGTCGGGGGGCGTTCATCTCTGAGAATCGTCACGTCGTGTCCTTTCGCGCAGGCCTGCGTCCGGCACTCTTTCGACAAACGCGCTTCCGATCAAGAGCGGCAACAGGCCGGTTTGACGCTGCCGCGCGAACGGTGCAGAGCGGTAAGGTTGAAAGGATGCGAGCGCTTGGGTTTCATCAGCAAATGGGCAGGTCTGCTCGGGCTTCTGGCTTTGCTCGTCGGCGGCGACCAGATCCGGATCAACCGGCCGGACCACAAGTTTCGCCTGACGGTCGAAGTGACGACGCCAGACGGGATCAAGACCGGGTCGGGCATTCTCGCCGTCGTGCCCGATCGCAACTACAACCGCAGCGGCCGCACCACGACGCGCGGTGAGGCTGTGTTCGTCGACCTCGGCCAAGGCAAGAACCTCGTGGCATTGCTGGCGCACCAGCAAGGCGCCAAGCTTGATCTCGACGACATCAACTATTTGGCGCTCCGCGCCTACGGTGCCGCACGCGGCAGCCGCGTGTCGTTCAAGGACATGAGCCGGCAGACCGGAATCGTCCCGGTACAGGGGGAGTTGATCCCCGTGCTCGTGAGCTTCGGTGATCTCAAGGACCCTGCGAGCGCGCGCCTCGTCGATGGCCGCCACGCAGAGGCAGTCCTGGGCGATGGCTACGCGATCCGCGGTTTCACCGCCGAGGTCGTGCCCAATGGGTTCTGGCCGATCGACATCGGTGGTGCTCTCGGAGAGCCCGTGACACGCGGACTTCACGCGAAATTGCCCTGGTTGGCCGTGCCGGATGCCCCTGCGGCGGTCGCCCTGCAGGCTGCTGGGTTGCCGGCGATGGAGCCGAGCGTAGCCCGGGAGGCCTTTGCGCGAAAATAGCATTGCCGTCCCGCGATCCCCTCTGTTGAATTTGTTCCGTGCGAGGGGCATGTTTTCAGAATCTTCTTACCCGGAGGCTCAGAACGACAGATGAGAAAGCCGGTCGTCGGCGTGATCGGGAATGCCCATCGCGTCGAAAATCGATTTCAGGTCCAGATGGTCGGCGAGCGAAACCTGCGCGCTGTTGCCGAAGTCTCCGGCGGCTTGCCGCTGATGTTCGCTGGCTCCCCTGATATCACCGATATCCCGGCGCTGCTCGACACCGTGGACGGCATCATCCTGACCGGGGCCCGGGCCAACGTGCATCCGACCCGTTTCAACGTCGACCCCTGCGAGAAGCACGAGCCCTACGACATCCACCGGGACGAGGTGGCGCTGGCGCTCTCGGTTGCCTGTGTCGCCCGCAGCATCCCCCTGTTCGGCATCTGCCGTGGCCTGCAGGAGATGAACGTCGCCTTCGGCGGCTCGCTGCATCCCGAGATTCGCGAGATACCGGGCCGCATGAACCACCGCATGCCCAGGCTCGAGAACGGCGAGATTCATCCCGATCCGACCGTGGTGTTCGCCGACCGCCATGACGTCGACCTCACGCCAGCCGGCGCGTTCGCCAAAATTCTCGGCTGTGAGAAGATCCGGGTCAATTCGCTGCATGGCCAGGGCATCCTGGAGCCCGGCAAACGCGTGCTGATCGAGGGCATCGCCGAGGACGGCACCATCGAGGCGATCCGCATCGCCGAAGCTCCGACCTTTGCGCTCGGCGTGCAATGGCATGCGGAATACGATCCGCAGCACAATCCGGTCAACCGCAAGCTGTTCGAGGCCTTCGGCGAGGCGCTGGTCGCGCGGCAGAAGGCGGCGGCGTAGAGCAGCTCGCGAGTGGGGCAGCTCTTGCCGCGCCATCACTGCAGGAGCTCTTGCGGCGAACTCCTCTAAGCTTGGGCCGAGGAGATGGACTGTATCGGCTCTCCGTTCGCACGATCACCATTCGCTTCGGCGAACTTCCGCGGAATAAACCAATCAGTAGGATTTGGTCCGTGCTGCTTTTTACGGCTCTGATTTGTTCTTTGAGAACAAAGTGGAGTCGGACGGAGAACGAAAGCTGGTGGATGGAGGGCAAGGGTCTGCACCGGTCGCGCACGGCATGCAGCTGACACGAGTTCATCGGTGGCGTGACGGCGTTCGACTCAAAACGAAAAGGCGCCTCCTCGCGGAAGCGCCTTTTGCTTGTCGGATGAAGTTCGGGCCGATCAGCCCGAATAGTACATCTCGAACTCGACCGGATGCGGGGTCATCTCGAAGCGCGCGACTTCGGTCATCTTCAGCTCGATATAGGCGTCGATGAAGTCGTCGTCGAACACGCCGCCAGCCTTGAGGAAGCCGCGGTCCTTGTCGAGATTCTCCAGCGCCTCGCGGAGCGAGCCGCAGACGGTCGGGATCTGCTTCAGCTCTTCCTTCGGCAGGTCGTAGAGGTCCTTGTCCATCGCCGGACCCGGATCGATCTTGTTCTTGATGCCGTCGAGGCCGGCCATCAGCATCGCGGCGAAGCCGAGATAGGGGTTGGCCATCGGATCGGGGAAGCGCACCTCCACGCGCTTGGCCTTCGGCGAAGCGGTGTAGGGGATGCGGCAGGAGGCCGAGCGGTTGCGCGCGGAATAGGCGAGCAGCACGGGGGCCTCATAGCCCGGGACCAGACGCTTGTAGGAGTTGGTCGAGGGGTTGGTGAAGGCGTTGATTGCCTTGGCGTGCTTGATGATGCCGCCGATGTAGTGGAGGCAGGTCTCCGACAGGTCCGCATATTTGTTGCCGGCGAACACCGGCTTGCCGTCCTTCCAGATCGACTGGTGCACGTGCATGCCCGAGCCGTTGTCGCCATAGATCGGCTTCGGCATGAAGGTGGCGGTCTTGCCGTAGATATGCGCGACCTGGTGGATGCAGTACTTGTAGATCTGCATGTGGTCGGCCATCAGAGTCAGCGTGTCGAACTTCATGCCGAGTTCGTGCTGGGCGGAAGCGACCTCGTGGTGATGCTTCTCGACCTTGACGCCCATCTTGGCCATGGCGCCGAGCATCTCCGAGCGCATGTCCTGCACCGAGTCCTGCGGCGGAACCGGGAAATAGCCGCCCTTGGTGCGGATGCGGTGACCGAGATTGCCGCCTTCATATTCGGTATCGGAATTGGTCGGCAGTTCCGAGGAGTCGAGCCGGAAACCGGTCTTGTACGGGTCGGCCGAATAGCGCACGTCGTCGAACACGAAGAACTCGGCTTCGGGGCCGACGAACACGCTGTCGCCCACACCCATCGACTTCACCATGGCTTCCGCCTTCTTGGCGATGCCGCGGGGGTCGCGGTTATAGGGCTCGCCGGTGGTCGGCTCGAGCACGTCGCAAGTGATGACCATGGTGGTCTCGGCGAAGAACGGATCGATCGTCGCGGTCACCGGATCGGGCATCAGGCACATGTCGGATTCGTTGATCGCCTTCCAGCCAGCAATCGAGGAGCCGTCGAACATCGTGCCTTCGGCGAAGATGTCTTCATCGATCATGCTGACGTCGAACGTGACGTGCTGCCACTTGCCGCGCGGATCAGTGAAGCGCAGGTCGACGTACTTGACGTCGTTGTCCTTGATCGATTTCAGGACGTCTTTGGCGGTCTTCATGCATACCCCTTTTGGCTCTGCGGATCGGTTTCCAGATGAGCGAAAATTTCTCTCGCTTGGGCGAGTTTTGCGCGACCGCACAAATGAAATCAGGCCGCCGAGGCAGCCTTATCTCTTGTCGGAGTGTCGCAAAATGCGGGATAGCACCCGGCTCAGATAGCGTCCAGCCCGGATTCGCCGGTCCGGATACGGATCGCCTCTTCGATGTTGGACACGAAGATCTTGCCGTCACCGATGCGGCCGGTCTGCGCCGCGCGGCGGATCGCGTCGATGGCGCGCTCGACCAGATCGTCGCCGATCACGATCTCGATTTTTACCTTCGGCAGGAAGTCGACGATGTATTCTGCGCCGCGGTAGAGTTCGGCGTGGCCCTTCTGCCGGCCAAAGCCTTTGGCCTCGGTGACGGTGATGCCCTGAAGGCCGACTTCCTGAAGCGCTTCCTTCACCTCGTCGAGCTTGAATGGCTTGATGATGGCTTCGATTTTCTTCACTGCGCGACTCCCGGCCTCTCGATCAAATAGCAACGTCTTCGTCAGGACGCGCATTTCTCAACGCACGATCTTGTCTTCTCTATGCCGGCATCCCTGACCAGTCCGGCGACAGCGACCGGCCACACCCTGTAAGATCCCAATGGTGCGACCGACCGAGCGGCTTCCTCGAAAGCAGGGTCTATGCCAAGTTGCAAATGCCCAGATTATGAGAACGTTATCAGCCTTTTAACGTGCATCCCTGGTAGTGGTGCCGATTTGCACAAAATACCGAAGACTACGAAATAGGCAAACGGTTCAATATATGTGCAGTTTGATGTTCTTGTGGCGGGGCCGGCATAGAAGATGCCTGTTGAAGAGGCGTTTGTACTAGGAAGTGGCATGGAAGTTCTGACCAACGCTGAGATGCAGCGCGCCGACCAGCTCGCCATTGCGGCCGGCACGCCCGGTTTCGAGCTGATGCTGAGCGCGGGGCAGGCGGTCGCGGAGGCCGCCCATGCGCTGGTGGAGGAGGGGCCGATCCTCATCGTGGCCGGCCCCGGCAACAACGGCGGCGACGGGTTCGTGGCAGCCGCCGAGCTCGCCGCTCAGGGGCGCGAAGTCTCGGTGATCTCGATGAGCGAGCGTGACCAGCTCCAGGGCGATGCGGCGTCCGCAGCGCGCGGCTGGAAGCACCCGGTGCTACCGTTCAATCCGCAGGCGATCGGAAGGCCGGCGCTGATCGTCGATGCGTTGTTCGGCGCTGGCCTCAGCCGTCCCGTCGAAGGCGAGGCGCGTGCGATGATCGAGGCGATCAACGCCAACGGCGCCCCGGTGCTCGCCGTGGATCTGCCGAGCGGCATCAACGGCACCAGCGCAGCCGTGATGGGCGCGGCAGTGAACGCCACCGAGAGCGTCACCTTCTTTCGCAAGAAGCCTGCGCATCTGCTTCTCCCCGGCCGGATCCATTGTGGCCGCGTGCGCGTGGCCGAGATCGGCATCGACGCGCAGGTGCTGGATGAGATCGCACCTCAGACCTTCGAGAACGATCCGGATTTCTGGGGCGCCGCCTTTCCCGTGCCGCGCATCGACGGCCACAAATACGCGCGCGGCCACGTGCTGGCCGTTTCCGGCGATGCGGCCGCGACCGGCGCGGCGCGGCTTGCCGCGCGCGGGGCACTGCGCGCGGGCGCCGGCCTCGTGACGCTGGCGAGCCCGCGCGATGCACTCGCCATCAATGCGGCCGCGCTGACGGCGGTGATGGTCCGCGCCGTCGACAGCGCGGTCGAGTTTGGCGAGCTGCTCGGCGACAAGCGTTACAACACCTGTGTCATCGGCCCCGGCGTTGGCATCGGTGAGCGCACCTGCGACCTCGTTCACACCGCGCTTGGCGCGCAGCGTCACCTGGTGCTCGATGCCGATGCGCTGACGAGCTTTGCAGCGACCCCCGAGCGCCTGTTCGAATCGATCAAGTCCTCGCAGAACAGTGCGGTGGTGCTGACGCCGCACGAGGGCGAGTTTCCGCGCCTGTTCTCCGATCTCAGCAACAAGCATCCCGGCCGCTCCAAGCTCGAGCGCGTGCGCGCCGCAGCCGAGCGCTCCGGCGCCGTCGTGCTCCTGAAGGGCCCGGATACCACCATCGCCGCTCCGGACGGTCGCGCCACCATCGCCGCCAATGCGCCGCCCTGGCTCGCCACGGCCGGCGCCGGCGACGTGCTGTCCGGCATTATCGCAGGGCTCCTGGCGCAGGGCGTGCCTGCCTTCGAAGCTGCCAGCATCGGCGTCTGGATGCACGGCGCAGCGGCAAGCGAGGCCGGACCGGGCCTGATCGCGGAGGACCTGACCGAGACGCTGCCGGCCGTGCATCGGCGCATCTATGACGCGCTCGGCATCGAATATTGAGGGCTAGTCCACCGCGTACCACCGCACCAGCCGCGGCGCGGACCAGTCAGCCATGACGGATTCGATCAGCCATCGTCCGGGGGAGCTTGCGGCGAACGCAATGCGCTGGGTTTGGCCGGGCTCGATCGCGAGCGTGTCGAGCCAGTAAGGCTTCCAGCCATCGTCAAGCTTGTCGAGCAGGCGGAAGGGGTGGCCGTGCAGGTGGAAGACGGTCGTGATCGGCGCGGGGTTTTTCAGCGCCAGCACGACGGTTCGTCCGGCCTTGGCGCGGAAGGCGGGGGAAGACTCGGTCGAGAAGCTTGCCGGCCGCGTCCAACCGGCGTCCGCTGCACCGAGCGCGACATCGAACCGCAGGGATCCCCGCAGGTCGAGCTTCTCGGGAAGGTCGTTTGAAGGGAGTGGCTGCGGCGGCCCCAGACGCGCGCGCCGGCCCAGGCTGCCGGAGACGGTGAGGCTACCGACCCGGCGCGCCTCCTTGCCGTCGTGCAGCAGGAAGGGGGCCGATCTGGCGACATCCACGAAGGCGTCGGCCCGTCCGCCCGCGGCGAGCACCAGAGCACCATTCCGCGCCGGAAACGGCTCGGCTGGCTGACCGTCGAGGGCCATGACCTGAACCTCATGGCTCTCCAATTTGACCGCTATAACAGAACGTTGCGAGCCGTTGATGAAGCGCAGCCGGAGCCGCTCGCCGGCCACAGCTGAGAGTTCGAATGAGGATCTGCCATTGACGGTGTAGAGCGATGCGGCATCCTTCGGATCCTGGCCCGGCGGAACCGCGGTGCCATCCGGCCGCAGGCGCCATTCCTCGATCAACAGGATCTCGTCACGATCAACGGCAATGGGGCCAGTCTCGCCGGCGACGATCGCAAGCGACCGTGCCGGCAGCTTCAGGCCGTCCTCGAAGAGGCGGAAGTCGGCTACGAGCGTCCCAGCATTGGGTATTGAAACAGTTGATGTTTCGGCCGAATTGGGCGCGGCGGGGGTGTGTCCTCGCAGCGAGTCCGATGCGGCCCCGCTGTTGAGGCCGTACCAGACCGGCGCAAGCGGGACAGGAAGGTCGTTCCGAAACACCAGCTCGCAGCGATCGCCCCGCTTGAGACGGACGTCTCCGAGCTGGCTTGCTGCGGCCAGTTCCCATATCGGTGTCGCCGATTGGCCGGGCCTGAGGGCCAAGGTTGATGCCCTGGCCTGAAGCGCGAGCCGGCCGGTTACCGGCGGGGTTGCGCCGCCCGCCGCCAAGCCGGCCGCGGATGCTGCGAGCCCAGCCAGAACCGCACGCCGGTGAGGGTTCGAGAACCGCGTTGTCATGACCGATCCGGACCACGCCGCGCTGGATAAGTCCAGCCATCATGCCTACTTGAAGTGCGCCTCCAACCGGCCATTTTTTTGCTGCGAACAGTCAGGCACATGCTATAAGCCCGGCCGCCCGCGGCATCGCGGCCGGTCTTGATGCAAATTAACGCGGGCGTGGCGGAACTGGTAGACGCGCTGGATTTAGGTTCCAGTGACGAAAGTTGTGGGGGTTCGAGTCCCTCCGCCCGCACCAAGCGCTTATCGCGTTTGCACGGATTACGAGACCTGCTTTCTGCGGATGATCTTCCGTCGGGAGCCGGTCCGATGAACCACCGGTGGTGAGGCGTTGCCTCGCGCCGGATCGATTAATGACAGCGTCCCGACGCATGCGTGCCGGGACCGAGCGAAAAGAAGATTGGACGCCATGCAGGTCACAGAAACCCTCTCGGAAGGCTTGAAGCACGAGTTCAAGATCAGCGTTCCCGCGTCTGATCTCGATGCCAAGGCCGGCGCCAAGCTCGTCGACCTCAAGGACAAGGTCCGGATCAACGGCTTCCGTCCGGGCAAGGTGCCCGTGGCGCACCTGAAGAAGGTCTATGGCCGCTCCGTGATGGCCGAAACCATCGACCAGACCATCCGCGACACCAACACGCAGCTCTTCTCCGAACGCGGCTTCCGCCTCGCGACCGAGCCGAAGATCACCATGCCGACGGAGCAGAAGGACGTCGAGGAGCTGCTGAGCGGCAAGACCGATCTGACCTACACCGTCGCCATCGAGGTGGTGCCGGCGATCGCACTCGCCGACTTCAAGAGCTTCCAGGTCGAGAAGCCTGTCGCCGATGTCACCGACGCCGATGTCGACGACGCGATCAAGCGCATCGCCGATTCCAACCGCACCTACGCCGCCAAGGGCGAGGGCGCCAAGGCGGAGTCGGGCGACCGCGTCACCATCAACTTCAAGGGCAGCATCAACGGCGAAGTCTTCGAGGGTGGCACCGGCGAGGGCATCCAGGTCGTGATCGGCTCCAACACCTTCATCCCGGGCTTCGAGGAGCAGCTCATCGGGATCGGCGCCAACGAGACGCGCACGCTGAAAGTGTCGTTCCCGAAGAACTACATGAACGAGAAGCTGGCCGGCCAGCCGGCGGAGTTCGAGACCACCGCGACCCTGATCGAGGCGCCGCAGGATCTGGCGATCAACGACGAGTTCGCCAAGTCGCTCGGCCTGGAATCGCTGGACAAGCTGAAGGAAGCCGCGCGCGAGCGGCTGACCGCCGAGTTCGCGACCGCGACGCGCCAGCGGGTCAAGCGCGCGCTGCTGGACCGCCTGGACGAGGCGCATCGCTTCGAGGCGCCGCCTTCGCTGGTCGATGAGGAGTTCAATCTGATGTGGAACTCGGTCAAGGCCGAGATGGACTCCGCCGGCAAGACCTTTGCCGACGAGGACACCACCGAGGACAAGGCGAAGGAAGAGTATCGCAAGATCGCGGACCGCCGCGTGCGGCTCGGTCTCGTGCTCTCCGAGATCGGCGAGAAGAACAAGATCACCGTGACCGACGACGAGGTCGGCCGCGCCGTGATCGAGCGCGCGCGCTCGATGCCCGGCCGCGAGAAGGAGGTCTGGGACTTCTACCGCAACAATGCCCAGGCGCTGGCCCAGCTTCGTGCACCCATCTACGAGGACAAGGTCGTCGACTTCATCCTGGAGCTCGCCAACGTGACCGAGAAGAAGGTCTCGCGTGAGGACCTCTACAAGGACGACGACGCGGAAAAGACCGCAGCCTGAGGGTTTGAGATAGCCCGCCATTAAGGATGATCAGCGAAGGGGCCCAGCTGGCCAGATGGCCGGCTGGGCCTCTTTGTGCGAATCAGCTTCAACTGCCCTGTCGGATTAAGCCTTAATGCGCTCCGCACTTGTCAGGCGCGAATTGGGCTATATCTGTCGGTACGCCTTCTACCTCTACCAAGTTCCTGCATCACAGGACGTCCATCCGCCCTTCCGGCAGAACCAGCACAACTGGCAGCCAGTCCCGGCGATGTCCGTCTCCGAAACCCTAGGTGACTCATGCGCGATCCGGTTGAAACCTACATGAACCTCGTGCCCATGGTGGTCGAGCAGACCAACCGTGGCGAGCGCGCCTACGACATTTTCTCGCGCCTGCTGAAAGAGCGCATCATCTTCGTGACCGGCCCCGTCGAGGACGGCATGTCGACGCTGATCGTCGCGCAGCTCTTGTTCCTTGAGGCGGAAAATCCGAAGAAGGAAATCTCGATGTACATCAACTCGCCGGGCGGCGTGGTGACGTCGGGCCTTGCGATCTACGACACCATGCAGTTCATCCGCCCACCGGTCTCGACGCTCTGCACCGGCCAAGCGGCTTCGATGGGCTCGCTGCTGCTCGCCGCCGGCGAGAAGGACATGCGCTTCTCCCTGCCGAATGCGCGGATCATGGTGCATCAGCCCTCGGGCGGGTTCCAAGGCCAGGCCACGGACATCATGCTGCACGCCCAGGAAATTCTGAATCTGAAGAAGCGGCTCAACGAGATCTACGTGAAGCACACCGGTCAGACCTACAAGTCGATCGAGGATGCGCTGGAACGAGACAAGTTCCTGACCGCGAACGATGCCAAGGAGTTCGGCTTGGTCGACAGGGTGATCGACAAGCGCGCCGAGGAGCCGGCGGCGACGAAATCCCCGTAGCACTACTGGGGCGTCACGACGATCTCTCAGGTTGCCGTGGACCCGTCAGGGCGGTGTTCACGTTAGGTCGCTTGCGCGCGTCGCAAAATGCGGTTTTGCGCCCCGCGGCAAGCGGAAAGTTCCGCTTTCGTGCTTGTTTTTCGTGGCAATCCAGCAACGCCGGGGTGATTTCGATCACTTCGCCCGTGCCAAGACCGGAAATCACGGTATTGTCACGGGTAGCCGGCGAACCCCGATTAGCGAATTCTTGATAGTCGGGTGACAGCATGGTTGGCTACGACTGATCGGCTATGATCGCGGGAGAATCGAGTGACCGTGATTCGCACGGTGTAGTAAGCGTAGGTCTTTTTTGGTACGGAATTTGCTCTACTTAAGCTTCATGCCGGCCATCGTGTCGGAATGGGGCGATCGAGCGGAACGGGATCGAACCGCGGACGGAGACATGAATGAGTAAGGTCGGCACGAGCGACTCCAAGAACACGCTGTATTGCTCGTTCTGCGGCAAGAGCCAGCACGAAGTCCGCAAACTGATCGCGGGTCCCACGGTCTTCATCTGCGACGAGTGCGTCGAGCTCTGCATGGACATCATCCGCGAGGAGAACAAGTCCTCGCTGGTCAAGTCGCGCGACGGCATCCCGACGCCGAAGGAAATCTGCAAGGTGCTGGACGACTACGTGATCGGCCAGAGCCATGCGAAGAAGGTCCTGTCGGTCGCGGTGCACAACCACTACAAGCGCCTCAACCATCAGACCAAGCACAACGACGTCGAGCTCGCGAAGTCGAACATCCTGCTGATAGGTCCGACCGGTTCGGGCAAGACGCTGCTTGCCCAGACGCTCGCGCGCATCCTGGACGTGCCGTTCACGATGGCGGACGCGACGACGCTGACCGAAGCGGGCTACGTCGGCGAGGACGTCGAGAACATCATCCTGAAGCTGCTCCAGGCCGCCGACTACAATGTCGAGCGCGCCCAGCGCGGCATCGTCTACATCGACGAGATCGACAAGATCAGCCGCAAGTCCGACAATCCCTCGATCACGCGCGACGTGTCGGGTGAGGGCGTGCAGCAGGCGTTGCTCAAGATCATGGAAGGCACGGTGGCTTCGGTCCCGCCGCAGGGCGGTCGCAAGCATCCGCAGCAGGAGTTCCTGCAGGTGGATACCACCAACATCCTGTTTATCTGCGGTGGCGCCTTCGCCGGCCTCGAGAAGATCATCTCGGCGCGCGGTCGGTCGACCTCGATCGGTTTCGGCGCCCAAGTGCTCGCGCCGGAGGACCGCCGTACCGGCGAGATCTTCCGTCACGTCGAGCCCGAGGACCTCCTGAAGTACGGCCTCATCCCCGAGTTCGTCGGCCGTCTGCCCGTCGTGGCGACGCTCGAAGATCTCGATGAGACCTCGCTGAAGAAGATTCTCACAGAGCCGAAGAACGCGCTGGTGAAACAGTACCAGCGCCTGTTTGAGATGGAGAACATCGAGCTGACCTTCGCCGACGAGGCGCTTGGCGCGGTCGCCCGCAAGGCGATCGAGCGCAAGACCGGCGCGCGCGGGCTACGCTCGATCCTCGAAGCGATCCTCCTCGAGACCATGTTCGACCTGCCGGGCCTGGAAGGTGTGGAAGAAGTCGTGATTTCCCGCGAAGTCGTGGAAGGAACGGCGCGTCCGCTCTACATCTACGCCGATCGGTCCGATCGCGCGGTCGAGAACGCCAGCGCCTGATCTGGCGGCGCTGGAATGCGCCAATTGCCTTGCCAAAATGGGCTGCGGAACTGAATCTCCGCAGCCGGTGTTGCGTCGCTTGTCGCGTTGCGTAAGCGCCTGATGGCGCGCGTTTTTCAATGACTTGACACCCCCCGGGTCGATAGCCACCTAATGTCGGCGGCGAGCGAAAATTCTCTTCAAGATTCGCCTCAGTTCCGTTCCGGCAAGCCGGTCCAACCCGCAAACGGACCGACCGGTTCTGCGGATCACCTCGGCACCTTGTGGCGGTTGCGCATGATCAGCGGGCTGCGTGCGAGGGGGCAAAGCAAAAGGAAAAGGCCATGACCAATCCCAAACCCCGGCCAACCATCGTCCATGGCGAAACGCACGCTTATCCCGTGTTGCCGCTGCGCGACATCGTCGTCTTCCCGCACATGATCGTTCCGCTCTTCGTCGGCCGCGAGAAGTCGATCCGCGCGCTGGAAGAGGTGATGAAGAACGACGCGCTGATCATGCTCGCGACGCAGAAGAACGCGTCTGACGATGATCCGGCGCCCGACGCCATCTACGAGACCGGGACGCTCGCCAGCGTGCTCCAGCTCTTGAAGCTTCCGGACGGCACCGTGAAGGTGCTGGTCGAAGGGCTCGAGCGTGCGCGCGTGGCGAAATATACCGATCGCGCCGACTATTACGAGGCGACTGCCGTCGCGCTCGCCGATACCGATGCGAAGTCGGTCGAGGCGGAAGCGCTGGCGCGTTCGGTCGTGTCCGACTTCGAGAGCTACGTGAAGCTCAACAAGAAGATCTCGGCCGAGGTCGTCGGCGTCGTGCAGGCGATCACCGATTTCGCCAAGCTCGCCGACACCGTGGCTTCGCATCTCGCCGTCAAGATTGCCGATCGTCAGGGCATCCTGGAGACGCTGTCGGTGACCACGCGCCTGGAGAAGGTGCTGGGGCTGATGGAGAGCGAGATTTCGGTGCTGCAGGTCGAGAAGCGCATCCGCTCGCGCGTCAAGCGCCAGATGGAGAAGACCCAGCGCGAGTACTATCTCAACGAGCAGATGAAGGCGATCCAGAAGGAACTCGGCGACGACGACGGTCGCGACGAGCTCGCCGATCTCGAAGAGAAGATCTCCAAGACCAAGCTTTCCAAGGAAGCGCGCGAGAAGGCGCAGCATGAATTGAAGAAGCTGCGCCAGATGTCGCCGATGTCCGCGGAAGCGACCGTCGTGCGCAATTATCTGGATTGGTTGCTGTCGATCCCGTGGAACAAGAAGTCCAAGGTGAAGAAGGATCTGGAGCAGGCGCAAGCCATCCTGGATTCCGATCACTACGGGCTGGAGAAGGTCAAGGAACGTATCGTCGAGTATCTCGCGGTGCAGTCGCGCGCCAACAAGCTGACGGGTCCGATCCTGTGCCTCGTCGGCCCTCCCGGCGTCGGCAAGACCTCGCTCGGCAAGTCGATCGCGAAGGCGACCGGGCGCGAATTCGTGCGCGTCTCGCTCGGCGGCGTGCGCGACGAAGCCGAGATCCGCGGCCATCGCCGCACCTATATCGGCTCGATGCCCGGCAAGATCATCCAGTCGATGCGGAAGGCGAAGTCGTCCAATCCGCTGTTCCTGCTGGACGAGATCGACAAGATGGGCGCCGATTTCCGCGGCGATCCGTCCTCGGCGCTGCTCGAGGTTCTCGATCCCGAGCAGAACGGGACGTTCAACGACCACTATCTCGAGGTCGACTACGATCTGTCCAACGTGATGTTCATCACGACCGCGAATACGCTCAATATTCCCGGGCCGCTGATGGACCGCATGGAGATCATCCGGATCGCGGGCTATACCGAGAATGAGAAGGTCGAGATCTCGCGCAAGCATCTGATCCCGAACGCGGTGTCCAAGCATGGCCTGGACTCCAAGGAGTTCTCGATCGACGACGACGCGCTGCTGCTGCTGATCCGCCGCTACACCCGCGAAGCGGGCGTGCGCAACCTGGAGCGTGAGCTCTCCACACTCGCCCGCAAGGCGGTGAAGGAGCTGATGATCTCCAAGAAGAAGTCGGTCAAGGTCACCGAGAAAACTCTGGAAGAGTTCCTCGGCGTGCCGAAGTACCGCTTCGGCGAGATCGAGAGCGAGCCCCAGGTCGGCATCGTCACCGGCCTTGCCTGGACCGATGTCGGCGGCGAGCTGCTGACCATCGAAGGCGTCATGATGCCCGGCAAGGGCAAGATGACGGTCACGGGCAATCTGCGCGACGTGATGAAGGAGTCGATCTCCGCGGCGGCTTCCTATGTCCGCTCGCGCGCGATCAACTATGGCGTCGAGCCGCCGCTGTTCGACAAGCGCGACATCCACGTGCACGTGCCTGAGGGCGCGACGCCGAAGGACGGCCCGTCCGCCGGCGTTGCCATGGCCACCGCGATCATCTCGGTCATGACCGGCATCCCGGTTCGCCACGATGTCGCGATGACCGGCGAGATCACGCTGCGCGGGCGCGTGCTGCCGATCGGCGGCCTCAAGGAGAAGCTGCTGGCTGCGGCCCGCGGCGGCATCAAGACTGTGCTGATCCCCGAGGACAACGCCAAGGATCTCACGGAGATTTCCGATGCGATCAAGGGCGGCATGGAGATCGTCCCGGTCTCCCGCCTCGACGACGTCGTCGCCAAGGCTCTGGTGAAGAAGCCCACACCGATCGTCTGGGAAGAGGACACCAAGGTGACGGTGAAGCCGGACGGGGATGAAGCCGCCGGCGGCCTGACCGCTCACTGAGATCGAAGCTCGGAACAATGATAAGACGGCGCCTTCGGGCGCCGTTTTTGTTTGGGTAAGGGAGGAGGCAATGCACATCGACGGCCAATGCCATTGCGGGAAGATCACGTATGAGGCCGAGATCGATCCGGAGCAGGTCTCGGTGTGCCATTGCACCGATTGCCAGGCGTTGACCGGCTCGCCGTTCCGCGTGACCGCGATCTGTGCCAAGGCCGACGTGAAGCTGACCGCCGGCACGCCCAAGGTCTACGGCAAGCGCGGCGACAACGGCCGGATGCGCTTCCAGCATTTTTGCGGCGAGTGCGGTTCCCCGCTGTTCACCAGCGGCGAGGGCGGCGAGGCCGACGATTGGGGCATCCGCTGGGGCAGCATCCGTCAGCGTGACCAATTGCGCCCCGTCAGGCAGATCTGGTGCCAGTCGGCTGCGGTGTGGATCGACGCCGTGCCGTTGCTGCCGGGCAGGCCGCAGGATTGAGGCGCTTGTGAAAAGCCCACCTTCGCCAAACGGCTGGGGCATGGCAGTCTTCGCCAGCTTTGCACCAATGAGCGTCCCGGCTGGCATGCCCAGCCGTAGCAGGCGAAGGCTGGTGGGCGGTCACGGATTCGAACCGCGGACCCTCTCGGTGTAAACGAGATGCTCTAACCAGCTGAGCTAACCGCCCCAAGCGCCCTCTTTAGCTCTCCGGCGGGGGGAGGAGCAAGGGGCGGCAACGCGCAGATCCGGCTCATTTGACCGCTTTGCTGGCCTCCAACGTGATATCACCGCCGGGAAAGTGATTGAGGAAGCCGATGCAACAGCCCAGCGGACACGAGCAGAACGCCGACCAGATCGCCTATTGGAACGGCCCGAGCGGACAGCGCTGGGCCGATCGCCATACAGCGCAGGAGAGCCTGCTTGGCCCCATTGCCGGCGTGCTGATCGAGCGCGCGAGGCCGAAGCCGGGTGAGCGCGTCCTCGATGTCGGTTGCGGCTCCGGCGCGACGACCTTCGCCTTCGCGAAGGCGGTGGCACCCGACGGATTCGCGCTCGGCCTCGATGTGTCCGAACCGATGCTGGCGCAGGCGCGCGCGCTTGCGCCAAAGGGCCTGCCGCTCGACTTCGTGCTGGCGGATGCGACGGTGTATCCGTTCGAGCCGGCGAGCTTCGATCTGCTCGCCTCGCGCTTCGGCGTGATGTTCTTCGCCGATCCCATCGCGTCCTTCACCAATCTGCGTCGCGCACTGAAGCCGTCCGGGCGCCTCGCGTTTGCCTGCTGGCGCGAGCCGAAGGAGAACCCGTGGATGATGGCGCCGCTGATGGCGGTCTACAAGCATGTGCCGAAAATGCCGCCGGTTGGTCCCGAAGAGCCGGGCCCGTTCGCCTTCGCATCGGAGGAGCGCGTGATGCGCATCCTTAAAGGCGCGGGCTTCGTGGATGTGGCAATGGAGCCGCGCAATCTTCCGATGGATATCGCGATCGGCGACGGGCTCGATGCCGCCGTGGACGGCTCGCTGCAGATCGGCCCCGCCAGCCGCGCGCTTCAGGGCCATCCGCCGGAGACCTACGAGGCCGCCAAGGCCTCGATCCGCGAGACGCTCGCGCCGTTCCTGAAGGACCGGTCGGTTGAGTTGCAGGGTGCGATCTGGATCGTGACGGCGAAGGCCGCGTAGGACACGGCGCTCTCTCCGCGTCATTGCGTGGAGCACTTGCGACGAAGCAATCCAGACTGTCTCTGCGGAGGCAGTCTGGATTGCTTCGCGGAGCCTGTCATCGGGCCGGGCTTCGCCCGGACCCGTTGGCTCGCGATGACAGCGTGGAGGCGCCAGCGCGCCCCTCACACCACATCATCCGGCGCCAGCGCGCAGCCATTGTCGGGGTGCGTCTCGACCTGAAGCGTGGTGTGGCCGATGCGATAGGTCGTCTTCAGGATCTGCGCCGTCTCCACCAGGAATGCGTCGCCGCTGCCTGCGGGCATGACGAGATGGCAGGTCAGCGCCGTCTCGGTGGTCGAGATCGGCCAGACGTGGAGATCGTGGATCCCTGAGACGCCGGGACGCGCGAGCAAAAACGCCCTGATCGCGGCGAGGTCGGTGCCCCTGGGTGCGGCTGCCATCGACATGTCGATGGAGCCCCGCAAGAGGCTCGTCGTGCTCCAGAGGATGGTGGCGCAGATGACGAGGCTGGTGACGGGGTCGAGCCACAGCCAGCCGGTCCAGATGATCAGCGCCGCCGAGACCACGACGCCGAGCGAGACCGCGGCGTCCGCGGCCATGTGCAGGTACGCGCCCTCGATGTTGAGGTCGTCCTTGCGGCCGCGCGCGAACAGCAGGGCGGTAAAACCGTTGATGAGGATGCCGATGCCCGCGACCACCATCACCGTGATGCCCGCAACCGGCTCGGGGTGTTGCAGGCGCAGGATCGCCTCCCAGCCGATTGCGCCGGTCGCGACCAGCAGGAAGACCGCATTCGCCAGTGCCGCGAGGATGGTGGAGGCGCGCAGGCCATAGGTGAAGCGGCCGCTCGGCGCGCGCTTCGCCGCGATCGAGGCGCCCCAGGCCACGACCAGGCCAAGCACGTCGGACAGATTATGGCCGGCGTCCGCCAGCAAAGCGGTGGAGTTGCCGATATAGCCGTAAGTCGCCTCGGCCACCACCAGCGCGATGTTGAGCGTAATGCCGATCGCGAACGCCTTGCCGAAGCTCGCGGGCGTATGGACGTGCCCATGAGCTTGGCCATGACCATGCGAATGGCTTGCATGATTATGTTGGTGATGCCCGTGATGGTCGTGATCGGCCACCTCTAGCGCTCCGCGGATGCTGCCAAATCAGGCGCCATTGTAGGCGTTTCGCCTGCGACGTCACGGCGGAACAGCACGTAGAGCGCCGGAAGCACCAGGAGCGTCAGCACAGTCGATGAGATGATGCCGCCGATCACCACGGTCGCGAGCGGCCGCTGCACCTCGGCGCCGGCGCCGGTGGCGAGCGCCATCGGCACGAAGCCGAGGGAGGCCACGAGAGCGGTCATCAGCACCGGCCGCAACCGCGTCAGCGCGCCCTCGCGCACGGCATCCACGACGGACCGCCCCTCGCCGCGCAGCCGCTCGATGAAGGCGATGATGACGAGGCCGTTGAGCACGGCGACACCCGACAGTGCGATGAAGCCGACCCCGGCGCTGATGGACAAGGGAATGTCGCGCAGCAGGAGTGCGGCGACACCACCCGTCAGTGCCAGCGGTACGCCGGAGAACACCAGCGCCGCATCCGCCGCCGACCCCATGCCCATGAATAGCAGCAGGAACACCAGCAACAAGGCCACCGGCACGACGATCGCCAGTCGCTTGGTCGCGGAGACAAGCTGCTCGAACTGTCCGCCCCAGCCGATGAAGTAGCCCGGCGGCAGCTTGACCTTCTCGGCCACGGCCGCCTCGGCCTCGGCGACGAAGGAGCCGAGATCGCGGGCACGGACATTGGCGGTCACGACGATGCGCCGTTTGCCGTTCTCTCGGCTGATCTGGTTGGGCCCCGGCGTCGCATCGACTGTTGCGACCGACGAGAGCGGCACATAGCGCATCTGCGTGAGCGGCGAAGCGGCCAGCGCGGTACGAATGGCCGTGCCGGAGCCGGCGTCCTCACCGGGCGGCAGCGGAATCGGGATGGCCCTTATCGCCTCGAGATTGCCGCGCAGGTGCTCGGGCAGGCGGACCACGATCTCGAAGCGGCGATCGCCCTCGAACAGCTTGCCGGCCGACTTGCCGCCCACCGCGATCTCGACGATGCCCTGCACTTCGGCGACACTGAGGCCGTAGCGGGCGAGCGCCTGACGGTCGAGGCGGACGGTGAGGATCGGCAGGCCCGCGACCTGCTCGATCTTGACGTCGCTGGCGCCGCGGATGCCGCGGATCGCGCCCTCCACCTGTTTTGCGGCGCCTTGCAGGATGTCGAGATCGTCGCCGAATATCTTGACGCCGACGTCGGTGCGCACGCCCGAGATCAGCTCGTTGACGCGGAACTGGATCGGCTGGGAGAGTTCATAGGCACTGCCGGGAATCTCGTCCGCGGCATGGTCGATCGCCTCGATCACCGCCGATTTCGACTTGTGCGGATCGGGCCATTCGGCGCGCGGTTTCAGCATCACGTATCCGTCGGTCTGCGCCGGCGACATCGGGTCCGTCGCGATCTCCGCGGTGCCTATGCGGGTGAAGAATTCCTTCACTTCGGGAATCTGCATGACGCGCTTCTCCAGCGCCTTTTGCAGGTCCAGCGATTGGGTGAGGCTGGTGCCGGGAATCCGGATCGAGGCCAGCGCCACGTCGCCTTCGTCCAGGCTCGGAATGAACTCGCCGCCCATGCGCGAAGCGGCGATGCCGCTCGCGAGCACGATGGCCACGGCCATGACGGCGACCGCGGCGCGATTGTCGATGGCAAAGTGGAGCAGGGGCAGATAGGCGCGCTTCGCCGCGCGCATGAACAGGTTCTCGTGCTCGGAGACCTTGCCGGTCACGAAAATCGCAACGGCCGCCGGCACGAAGGTGATGGAGAACAGCACCGCAGCGCCGAGTGCCATCAGCACGGTCAGTGCCATCGGGGTGAACATCTTGCCTTCGACACCGGTCAGCGTCAGCACCGGCAGATAGACCACCGCGATGATCAGCGTTCCGAACAGGCTCGGCTTGATGACCTCGCTCGACCCGCGCAGGATGGCCCGCAACCGTTCGGCGGTCGTGAGCAGCCCCCCTTTCTCGCGCTGAGCTACGGCCAGCATGCGCAGGCAGTTTTCGACGATGATCACCGCACCGTCGACGATGATGCCGAAGTCGATCGCGCCCAGGCTCATCAGGTTGGCGCTGACCTTGGCCTCGACCATGCCGGTGATGGTCATGGCCATGGACAGGGGAATGACGCAGGCCGTCACCAACGCGGCGCGGATGTTGCCGAGGATCAGGAACAGCACGGCGACCACGAGCGCCGCGCCTTCAAGCAGGTTGTTCCGGACGGTGCGGATTGTGGCCTCGACCAGATCGGTGCGGTCGTAGACGGTCCGCGTCACGACGCCCTCGGGCAGCGATTTGGCGATGTCTTCGAGCCGGGCTGCGACGCGGCCTGCCACGGTGCGACTATTCTCGCCGATCAGCAGCATGGCGGTGCCGAGCACGGTCTCCTCGCCATTGCGCGTCGCGGCGCCCGTGCGCAAATCGCGGCCTTCCCTGACAGTCGCGACGTCTCTGATCCTGACGGGATTGCCGCCGCGCGAGCCGATGACGATGTCCTGGATCTCGGCGATATTGCCGACCTGGCCGGGAGAGCGAACCAGGTATTGCTCCCCGTTGCGCTCGATATAGCCGGCGCCCACATTGGCGTTGTTGGCTGCGAGCGCCGTCATGACGTCGCGAAAGCCGAGCCGGTAGGCCATCAGCTTGCCGGGATCCGGCAGCACGTGGAACTGCCGCTCGAAGCCGCCGATGGTGTTGACCTCGATCACCCCAGGCACGTTGCGAAGCTGCGGCCGGATGATCCAGTCCTGCACGGTGCGCAGATCGGTCAACGAATAATCGTGGCCGGCTTGCGTCTTGGCGCCCGGCTTGGCCTCGACGGTGTACATGAAGATCTCGCCGAGCCCGGTGGAGATCGGCCCGATCGCAACCTCGACGCTCGCCGGCAGCTGGTCCTTCACCTGCTGGATCCGTTCCCCGACGAGCTGACGGGCGAAGTAAATGTCGGTACCGTCCTTGAAGACCACCGTCACCTGGCTGAGGCCGTAGCGCGACAGCGAGCGGGTGTAGTCGAGCTTGGGCAGGCCGCCCATCGCGGTCTCGACCGGGAAGGTGATGCGCTGCTCGGTCTCGAGCGGCGAATAGCCTGGCGCGCGGGTGTTGATCTGGACCTGGACGTTGGTGATGTCAGGCACGGCGTCGATCGGAAGGCGCTGGAAATTCCATGCGCCGAAGGCGAGGGCGCCCAGCGCGAGCAGGAGGACCAGCCAGCGCTGATGCAGCGAGAGGGCGATCAGACGCTCAATCATGCTCGGCCTCGCCCTTGCCCATCTCCGCCTTCACGACGAAGCTGTTCTCCGCAACGTAGTGCTCGCCGGCCGCGAGGCCGGCCTTGATCTCAACGTGTCGCGGATCTGAATCCCCTGTTTCGACGGGGCGTGCCTCGATCTTGTCGCCGTCCTCGCGGACGAACACGATGGTCTTGTTGTCCAGCGTCTGGATCGCGCTGCGGCGCACGGCAACCGCGACGTTGCGTTCGGCGAGGATCAGCCGCGCCGTGACGAACAGGCCGGGCCGCAAGCGTCCGTCAGGATTTTGCAGCACGACGCGCGCCAGCGCCGTCTGGGTCTCGCTGCTGCCGATCGGCGCCATGTAGGAGATCGTGCCCTTGATCTCGCCGCGGCCGTCATCGGGATCGATCAGCACCTCGTCATTGAGGCGGACGCGCCTCAAGTCCTGCCGGTAGATCGACAGATCGACCCAGATGGTGGAGAGGTCCGCGACGACGAAGGCCGGCTTCTGCTCGGAGGCATACTCGCCGAGCGAGATCTGCCGTTCGATGATCGTGCCGGCGATCGGCGCCTTCAGCTCGTAGACGGTGAGGCTCTGGTTGCTCTCGATCGCGGCGAGCAGATCGTCCTTGGCGACCCTGTCGCCGATGCGCTTCAGGATGGATTTGACCACGCCCGGAAAGCGCGGGGTCACCTGCACCACGGCTTCCTGGTTGGCGCGCAGGATGCCATTGAAAGCGAGGGTGTCGGTCAGCGTGGCGCCGGCGGCTTCGGCCAGCGTGACGCCTGCGGCTGCAAGCTTGACGTCGGAGATGCGGATGCGGTCGGCGCCGTGCTCGTCCTGCTCGACACGGTCGTTCGGTTTCTTGTGTTCGGAATGTTCGGCCGGTTCGGTGTGAGCGAGCTTGCCCGGTGCGAGCAGGGAATAGCCGTAAGCGCCGAGCGCGGCCGCAACGATGGCAACGACGATGGTCGAGAACGTCCTCATCGTGCGCTCTCCCGCGCCAGCGTGAATGGATTACCGACGAGGCCCTCGATGATCGCAACGCCGGCATGGAAATTCTGCAGCGCCTCCTGCTCGCGCAGCCGGGCCTGGGTGACGCTGGCCTGGGCGTCGAGCACCTCGAGCAGGGTGAAGCGGCCCTGGCCGTAGCCTTGCGAGATCGCCTCGGACGCTTCGACGGCCTTGGGAATGGCAGTCTCGCGCAGCACCGCGAGCTCGCGCAGCGAGCCGTGAAGCGAGTCATAGGCGCGGCCGGCGATCACGATCAGCGTGTTGCGATTGGCCTCGCGCTCGGCCCTGGTCTTGGCGAGGCTTTCCTGTGCCGAAAGGATGTTGCCCTGGTTCTGGTCGAACACGGGGATCGGCACCGAGAGTGTCAGCCGCGCCGCATCGTCGCCCGTTTCGTGGAAGTGGCGCCAGCCAGCCCCGATGCGCACGTCCGGATAGGGCCTGAGGCGCGCCAGCAGCAGCTCGGCATTGCGCTGTGCGTAAACCGCGGTCCAGCGCACCAGCTGCGGGTTGGCGTCGATGGCGGCGATCACCGCCTGGAACGCGGGCGGCCGTCCGGTGGTGTCGAGTCGGCCGGAGACCTCGCCGAACTTGGCGGCGGGATCGCCCATCAGCACCGCAAGCTCGCGCCGGGCGCTGGCCAGACTCGCCTTGAAGCGCTCGCGATCGGCCTTCACGAGGGCGGAGGCGACCTCGGCGCGCCCGGTCTCGGCCGGCGAGGAGGCGCCGGCCTCGACGCGGCGGCGCAGCAGCGGCGTCAGCCGGTCGATCGCGGCAATCTGCTCATCGAGGATCTGGATGCGCCGCTGCGCGCCAAGCACGCTGAGGAAGGCGATCGCGGTCTCCGACAGCACCTCCAGCCGGATCGCCTTGCGCTGTATCGCGGCGACCTCGACGCCAGCTGTTCCGGCCGCAATCCGCGCTTCGCGCTTGCCGAACAGCTCGAAAGCCTGGCTGATCTGCAGTGTGGTCTCCGCCGACCGCGTTCCGCGATACCTGCCGGAGCCGAATGAATCGTCCTGTTCATAGGACAGTTCCGGATTGAGCAGGGCACCGGCCTGGATGCGCTGGCCGGTGGCAATGCCGATGTCGCGCTCAGCCGCGGTCAGCCGCGGGCTCGCGGCCAGCGCGCGCGACAGCGCGCTGCGCATCGTCAAAGTCTGGGCGTGAGACGGTGCAAGTGCCGATCCAACGATCAGACACGCCGCCGCGAGCGCCACGCGCGCGGCCATTCCCCTGCGAAACATGAAACCGACCTGTGAAGGATGAACCTAATGGGCGCGGAACGCCCGACCAATCCGTTCAGGCAATCTGCTTGGGAGGGGGAGAGTCGGTATCGGGGATGATGCCGGCCAGCCGGGATGCATGTTGCGGGCGAGTTGCCGACACAAGCAGCGTCGATGTGGTCGGTGGCACCGGCTGTGTTACCGCCAGGGAGAAGCAGCCATGGCAATGATGTCCGCCGATGGCCTTGTGATCGCTGCCGCCCGTGGCGTCATCCAGGACCGCCGCGATCTCCGAACCGCCCCCCGGCGTGGTGACGTCGATGTCGTGTGCGCCATGCAGCGCCCCTGCGAGCAGATAGACAACCGCGATCAGCACGGAGAGCAATCCGCGCCAGGTGCGCGGACGGCAAGTTCCTGAGGGCTGGCGGTTCGCGCGCACGACGTCACTCTGGTTGCGGTCTTGGCCCGACGTAGCATAACGGCGGGAACAGTGTCGACCCGCAACATTGTTACGTCCCAGGGACAATTGCCGCAGCGCATATTGGCGCCCTGTCTCTCACTGGCGGGCAATGACGCGCCGCTGTGAGGGCATGGCATCCGTGACTTCGGTGGCGACCGGCTCGGCTACGGCGCCGCCATCGTCTGCCGGCACGGTAATGACGGCGCGACAGCTCGCCTCCATGGCCCGTTCGAGCCATTTGATCGCTTCGTCGATCCATTGATCGTGGTGCTCGGGATCGGCAATGGCCTTCTCCCGGAATGCATTCGCCTGGTGCAGGCACGCCGTTCTGCGATCCACGCGCCTCTCCTGATCTGAGGTTCCACCCCGATCGCATCTTTGATGATCACGGCCCCGCCGTCGTTAACATAGGACAGGTCGAGGCGGACGCAGCACGGAAAGGCCCCAGCCGGTCTGACCGGCTGAGGCCTTCGTGCTCACAATCTCTATCCTCGGGACTCGAGCAGGTAACCCTCATCCCGCCACTTCGTTCCCGCCGATATGTCCAATTTGGAACGTTCCTCTTACCTCGCGATTAGCGACCAGAAGAAACTGAGGAGGATGGACTATGGACGGACTGATTTATCTGATCGGCTTGATCGTCGTCATCATGGCGATCCTGTCATTCTTCGGCCTGCGCTGAGAGCGCCGCGATGACGGTTGAAACTCTCATGCGCGAAGAGATCATGGAAGGCGGCCTGGTGAGTGAGACGCCTCGTGCAATCCAGTGGAGTTCGGTCTTCGCTGGTGCTCTCGCGGCTGGCGCTATGTCCTTCATCCTGATCGGCTTCGGAGTGGCCGTCGGCCTGGGTGTCAGTTCGGCCTCGCCGACATGGCGCGACGCCTCGGCCGCGCTCGCGTTGCTCTCCGGACTGTATCTGATCATTCAGGCGATCGTCAGCTTCGGCTTCGGCGGTTACATCGCTGGCCGGACGACCCGTCCGGCGCCCGCGCTCGCAACGATCGAAGACGATGGCGAGCGGCGAGACGGCCTGCACGGGCTGACCGCCTGGGCCCTGGCGGTGCTGGCTGGCGCCGCTCTGCTCGCTCTTCTCGGGGCCGCCGCGATCGACCGTTCGCCGATGCGCAGCTCAGCGAGCAACGCTTCCGCGGCCGAGCCTTTGTTGAGCTATGAGCTCGACAAGCTGTTCCGCGCCCCGCGTCGCGCCCCAAACCTCGATCTCAGGGACGCGCGGGCGGAAGCGGGACGCATTCTGATGACGTCGTCAAGCCACAGCGGCGTGAGCGCCGATGACCGCACCTACCTTGTGCAACAGGTCGCAGCTGCGACGGGACTGGCGGCCCCGGACGCCGAGCGGCGGGTCGATGCGGTGATCGCAGACTCCAGGACCGCCATCAACCGTGCACGGCGCAATTCGATCATCGTGGCGTTCTCGATCGCAGCCGCGACCCTTATCGGTGCCGCGGTCGCCTGGGCTGCAGCCGTCGCCGGCGGACGGCATCGTGATGGAGACCCGCTGCCGAACTGGATGGCGAGCTCCAATCGCTTCCACCGCAATCCGCGGGCGATGCCGGTGCCGTAAGCTCCAACACAAATGGCCGGGCCCAGCCCGGCCATAAGGTTGCGGGGAAGCTTCAGGCCCGCTCCTCCCAGATCATCGCCAGATGCACGATGGTCTGCACCGCCTTTTCCATGTCCTGCCGGCTGACCCATTCGAGCCGCGAATGAAACGCATGCTCGCCGGCGAAGATGTTGGGGCAGGGCAGGCCCATGAAGGACAGCCGCGAGCCGTCGGTACCGCCGCGGATCGCTGTGCGCATCGGGCGCAGGCCGGCGCGGCGGATGGCTTCGATGGCGTATTCGAGAACGTGCGGGTGACGGTCGATCACCTGCTTCATGTTGCGGTACTGCTCCTTGACCTCGAACTTGTAGGTCGAGCGCGGATAATCCTTCATCACGTCCTTGACGATGGTCTCGAGCAGGACCTCCTTCTCCTTGAGACCTTCCTCGGTGAAGTCGCGCACGATGAAGGAGAGCGTCGCCTGTTCGAGCGCGCCCTCGATGCCGATGGGGTGCAGAAAGCCCTGCTTGCCCGAGGTCGTCTCCGGCGAGCAGCCTTCCTTCGGCAGGCGTTCGATGATGGCCGCCGCGATCTTGATTGCGTGCTCCATCTTGCCTTTGGCGTAGCCGGGATGGGCGCTGACGCCATTGATGGTGATGGTGGCGCCGTCGGCCGAGAAGGTCTCGTCCTCGACGCAGCCCGCACTCTCGCCGTCCATGGTGTAACCGAAATCGGCGCCCAGCTTCTTCAGGTCGACATTGTCGACGCCGCGGCCGATCTCCTCGTCCGGCGTGAACAGGATCTTGATGGTGCCGTGCTTCACGTCGGGATTGTTGATGAAGAAATGCGCGGCATCCATGATCTCGGCGACGCCGGCCTTGTTGTCGGCCCCCAAAAGCGTCGTGCCGTCGGTGGTGATGATGTCGTTGCCGATCTGGTTCTTCAGTGCGGGGTGCTCGGCGAAGCGGATCACCTGGCTGCTGTCCCCCGGCAGCGTGATGTCGCCGCCGCGATAATTCTTCACGACCTGCGGCTTGACGTCCTTGCCGGTGACATCCGGCGAAGTGTCCATGTGCGAGCAGAAGCAGATCACCGGCACCTTCTTGTCGGTGTTCGCCGGGATCGTTGCGTAGACATAGCCGTATTCGTCGAGATGCGCGTCCTCAACGCCCATGGCCTTCAGCTCGGCAGCGAGCACGCGGCCGAGATCCTTCTGTTTCTCGGTGGATGGCGAGGTGGGGGATTCCGGATCGGACTGGGTATCGATGGTGACGTAGCGCAGGAAGCGCTCGGTCACGGTGTGCGTAAAGGAGAGGGAGGACATTTCTGGTCAACCGCCGGGTCTTTGGGGAAGCTGGCGGTATATCAGAAAAGCGAGCCGGATGCGGCCGGACGGAGGTTTGATCAGCCTTAACGAAGTGTAAGCGGTCAGATCGCCTCTTTCAGCTCCTTGACCGGACGAAAGGCGACCTTCCTGGTTGCCTTGATGTGGATCGCTTCGCCGGTGGCAGGATTGCGGCCGGTGCGGGCGGCGCGCTTGCGGACCTGGAAGATGCCGAGGCCGACGATGCGGACCCGGTCGCCCTTCTTGAGGTGCTTCACGATCAGCTCGACCATGTCCGTCAGCACGGCCTCGGCGTGCTTTTTCGACAGGTCCCGGCGCTCCGCGATGTCAGCGGCGAGCTGCTTGAGCGTGACGGTGGCAGGCGCGGCTGTCTTCTTTGCCGAATCCTTCTTGGCCATGACTGCCTCCTCAATCCAATGGCAGGGAAGCCCCGGAAAAGCCGGAACGCGTGGGGAGACCCATTAAGTCCTGGAAGGGGTAGACGATTCGAGCGCGAGCTGACTATGCCGAGAGTTCCCGCTTGGCACCGCAATGACGCGCGAAGATGCATGCGCGCCGAAGAAATCAGGCTAAGACTATGATGGGATTGCCAAAATGGCGCGAGAGACGGGGCTCGAACCCGCGACCTCCGGCGTGACAGGCCATCCCTTACGCTAGTTAGATCAAGGGCCGTTCCAACTTTCCCGCCGTCAAAAGGCGGTGGCTTCTCCCCAGAAGTTGGAACGCCAATATGCTGATCCCAATCACAGACGTTGAGCTTTACCTTCTACTTGGCTGGTCGCTCGCCGACGAGCCAACATGCAGCTTCGCACGCGTCATTCCGCCGAAGGCGCCGCGCGATGAGTAAGAGACTCTCAGCGCTTGGCGCCGTCCCCCGCGCCCCCCTGCAGGCGGCAGAGCGAGGCAAGCTCCCGAAACCCTCGCGCACGGCCGGGCTATCGCGGCGATCGAGGGGAGAGCTGGAATTTCTTCGCTCTGCATGGTCGGCGGCCGGCGCAGCAGCTCGACAGAAGTTTTTGGCCGAGCTGATCGGCTCGATCAGCCGGACGGCGAAGCAACATAGCACGCTCTCGTTCACCCCTGAACACGAAGGCGCCTTCAAGTCCTACCTGAAGGCGCACGTCGTCGCATCGCCGGGCTCGCGAGTTCAGTCGTCAGTTTTCTATGAGCACTACCGAGGCATCTGCCTTGGACACGGTGACGAGCCCATCTCTCACACGCAATTCTCGCGAACACTCAAGCGGCTTGGCTATCAGAAATTTCACTCGAACACGGTCTGGTGGCTCGGTGTCAGGCTGTCGGGTGACGCGAAATGAACGCGTGCATGCTTTCGGGAGCTTGCCATCCTCCCACGGGAAGATGGCATCGGGAGCATAAACGTCAATCAGATCAACGCGTGGGAGGATGCGGGAGCTTATTGTCACATGTCACACGTGCGCGCGGGCGCGCGCGCGGACGACACCGTAGCAGAGATGTTGATCGCTCTTATGTGCGCGTAAACAAGCTCCCTATCCTCCCATTTTTAGATCAAGCTCCCACGGTCTTTGATTTTACTTTCTATTTTCCGAACGATGGTTGCACCGGCAACCATTCAAGCTCCCATCATCCTCCCGATGATCCTCCCGTCGAGGAGTGTTGCCGAAATGGCACCGAGGGTAGAGAGGGTTTGGCGATGGTTCGAAAAAACCATCGCGGAACAATTCTGCAAGCTCAGGCAATGGCTTGTCGGTCAAGCGCGAGGGTAGAGAGAGTTTTCGCGCGCGCGTATAGAATAATTCGGGAGAGGCGGACGCCCCAGTTCGCCAGATCATTCAAGCACTCGATCCGAACAAGATTTCTATGCGCGTATAGCGAAAAACCCTCTCCACTATCGCGCTTCACACTGAAGTATTTGAAATCATACAGTCTTCTTTATCTCAAACCCTCTCCTAGACTATCGCTAAACCATCGCAAACCATCGCAAGAGATCAGGAACGAACTGAAAACTTATTTTCAGCGGCCGGGATGGCGCTGATGGCGAGCCCTTCCACCATTCGAAAGCAGCGCCAGCGGCGCCGAGAGGCGCTCAACCTGGTCGTGGTGCCCGTCGAGGTTTCTCACGAGGAAATCGCCGCCCTCATCGCGTTGGGCCGATTGCTCGAAACCGAAAGCGAAGACAGGGCCGAGATCGCGGTGGCGATCAAAGCCGCGCTCGGCGACTACTTCGAGCACATGTTGTCACGCGTGGACATACAACGCGGCCCGGAAAGTGTTTGATCCCGGCCATGACACAGAGACCCAACCCAATCACCCTTCGCTCGCGCACCGACGCGGCCCACAAACATTTCCCTCGCGCCGTCTTTGCGAAGGCGCAAGCCAAGGTCACCGGTCGCGATGTCCGCGATTTTGTGGCCGACGACGAAAAGACGACACTGGCAATCATCGAGCGCGCGAATGCTCCGCTCGGGACCACGACCGATTGGGGCGCCGGGCTTTTGCAGAACTCCTGGCGCAGCTTCCTGGTCTCGCTGGCGCCATACTCCGGCGCGGCGCGGCTCATCGAGTTGGCTTTGAAGGCAACACTGACCAACGCGGAATACGCAACTTCATACCCCGTGAGGCCGAGCGGCGCGGCCACGCCGGCATGGGTGGAGGAAGGCGGCCCCATTCCGTTGAGCTCGTCGAACTTTCTCAATGTGCCGATCGGGCCGCCGAAAAAGCTGGCGAGCATCGTCGCATGGTCGCGCGAGCTGTCGAAGCGCAGCGATGCCGACGCGATCATGGAAACCATGTTGCGCGAGGACGTTGCGGCGGGCCTCGATGCCGCGTTCTTCGCGACGACCGCTGCAAGCAGCGCAGCCAATGCCGGGCTGCTGGATGGTGTCGTCGCGGGCGCCGGCGTTGTCAGCGGTGGCGGTGCGGTTGAGAATGCCAGGCAAGATCTGATGGACTTGGCCGACGCCGTTTCAGACGGCGGTAGCGGCGCGGTGACTTTCGTCGTCAACCCGAAGCGTTTCGCGAGGCTTCGCATCCTCGACCCGATTCTTTCGGCATCGCTCGATATCGTGCCGAGCGCGGCGGTGCCGATAGACCGCGTCATTGCGGCGGACGGCCCCGCGCTCCTGGTGTCCGTCGATACCACGCCTGAAATCGACATTTCAACGAACGCCTTGCTCCACATGAGCGACACGCCGTTGGAAATAGTCAGCGACACCGGCCCGACCACGGCCGATCCGGTACGCTCACTCTGGCAGACGGCCACGATCGCCGTGCGCGTGATCCACGAGCTGGCGTTCGCGAAACGGCGATCGACAGCGGTTGCCTATCTCGATGGTGCAACGTGGTGAACTATTTCAGTCCTCGCGGGCGCGGGCAGCGCGAGCATGGGCATCCGGCGGTGGACGGCGAGCACGCCGACGACCAAACCACCGATCCGGATGCCCATTGCGCCCGCGTGCTTGCGAGGGCTCGCGAGATCCTCAGCCGCCCGGAGCCCATCGAGCGTGACCCCGACGTGGTCGCTCGCGCAGCCGAATACGAGCGCGAGGCCTTGCGACGAAAGGAAGAAGGGCAAAGAGCCGCTGAGCGTCGTCAGCCCGCAGCGAGAGCGCCGGCTGATGGGTATGGTTCGGTTCGTCACGTCGAGCGTGTTACTGACGAAGTTACGATGCAGCGTGCACGTGAGCTATGCGAAGCAGCTTGGCGCGCTTCGTACAGCCGCAACAGCAACACGGGCTTCCCCAACTTGCATGGCAATTGCGAAGGCAAAGCACTGTGGTTGCAGAAGCACCTCGGTGGCGTGGTTATGACCGGGTTCAAGGGCACGGAGCGACATGCTGTGTTGCTGCTTCCGATCGAAGGTCAGTTACATGTCCTTGATCGTGGTGGCGTGATGCCAATCGAAGAGTACGGCTTTTTCGTCGAAGGGTTCTACGAGAAGGGCTGAAAACACCCGGGGGGGGTGTCCGAAAATCTCCCGCGCTTCCTTCCGGGACCGGGAACCTATCTTTTCAGATCATCGTGTCCTCACGTTACGTCGCCTTCAAGCGTTTTTGGGACAGGGCTCTACCTGTTCGGCGATGGTCCGGGTAAGACCGTCTTCGACAACCGGGCTGGTGCCACCGCCCATACCGACACGTTTGCGGTAACTATCGGGAGCCGTATCGTCACCGTCACTCGCAAAGCACATGGGCTGGCGGCTGAAAGTCAATTGACTATTTATGGCGCATCAGCGGCGGTAGGCGGGTTGTCGTTCGACGGCACGTGGATGATCGAGTCGGTCACCACGAACACTTTCACCTTCCATCATACGGCGGCGCCGAGCTCCACGGCGAGTGGCAGCGTTACCTATGGCGTCACAAATCCGCTCCTCGACATCGACACGAACGCCATCAACAAGTTCCAGCAGTTCGTGCACCTGCACGATTTCTCGATCATCAACACGACGTCGCCGACCGCGAGCGTTGGAATCCGCATTCGCCGCGCATATCAGGTCATAATGGAGCGTCTGTGGATCAAGGGCATGACCAAGGATGGCGTCCACATCACGGTCCCGAATTCGACAGCGGGCGATCGGGACGCGCCAAACATGGTCACGATGCGCCATGTGCGTATCGAGAACTGTAAGGGCTGGGGCATCGATTGCGAGTTGCGCTCGGCCAATGTCGGCGCGAACGAGTTCTCGTTCTTTGAGACCGATCAGGTATTTGTGCAGGGCTGCGGCACCGCATCGGTAATCAGTCCGCCGCCGTCGGGCGGCATCCGCTGGAAGGGGCAAGTCTGGCGCGGCAACAATACTGCGGCGGTCATCAACGAGAACTGCGGCGTCTACATCGAGGGCGCGTCTGGCCTGTCTAACACCGTCGCTCACGACGCTCTGGTGCTGGAGAACAACAGGAAGAAGGGGTTGTATTGCTCAGGTCTCTCCCGCGGCAAGTTTCGAGACATCCAGATCTACAATAACGATTCCTATGTTGCGATGAGCCAGTTCGAACTGGACGGCGCGAGCTCCGTAATTCGGAATGTCGAAGTGGACGGCGCCGTGATCCGGGCGACGTCAGGGAATAATCCGATCACTGCCTTCAAACTGTCTGGTGCAAACGCAGACGCACAGACCTGCGTCGTTCGCCGAAAGGGTATCGTCTGGGATCATTTCGACCACATCGGGCAAGCGCGCTACAGCGGCTTCGGAGTGGAAGGCAGTACCTTCATTGCTGATCTCAACGGGGTTGATCAAGGATCGATCGCGTCGGCGACCTGGACGAAGGTCGCGTTCAATAACGCCAGTCTGAATGATGAGGGGCGGTTCGATACTACGAACAATAGGTGGTCGCCCCCTCCAGGTCGGATTACATTGTCCGCAACTGTATATGTCTCAGTTGGCGCAGTCGACCAGGCGCAAGGGCTTCTTGGCATCTATAAGAACGGGGCACTTCTTGGGGTGATCGATGTTGTCAATGTTTCAGGAACAAGCGGATTTGGAATGCACGGCGAGATGATGGCCCGTGCCGCCAGCGGCGACTACTTTGAGCTTTGGGTTAACATCGGCGGTGCTGGCGCAAAAACTGTAAGTGGCGCAGAGGCCCGTACCTACTTTGTTGGCACCGTGGAGGGTTGACGCATGCCGAGCGCGGTGAGGTGGCCTCACGCGGAGGCGAACGTTCTGGACGAGAACATTCGCCAGCAGCGCCCGAGTAAATTGAGTTAATCTAGCGGCGATGGGCGGACCCGATGGTGCAACTCTGAGACTTTCTCAGAAAGCTGCCTCAGTTGTCGGAGACAGTGTTCTACTACGCCCAGAAGCGTCAAGCCGGCGATAATTGCAGTGCCGTCTTTCATCGCTTTTGATGAATCGTAAGTCACTGTCCCGTTTCTGTAATCCGTCGACGCGAACATTTCGTGGTGCCCCAGCCAATTTGGATGGCATCGTTCGGACAGTCGTTCGTAATGACCCAGCGCCCCAGGCAAGAGCCTATCTAATTTCTCTATGTGCGTCATAACGTTCACGGTTTTGAACTTCGGCTCAGCACGCACCCACTCTTCATCGCGGCTGGAGAATATTCTGTTCATGGTAAGCTCATCGAGCCCCTTCAGATCCTCTGCTTCGAGCAACTTGGCCGTCCGTGCTTCGAAGTCGACGAGTAGCGCAACCGTTTCGACGATTGCGCGCGTGCAAAGGAATGCTGGCAGAGGGATGGCGGCGTTCCACGAAAGCGCCGTGCCTTCTGCGAGAGCGACAAGGCGGTAGAGAACGGCTTCAGCGAAGGTTTCTATTTTCCATGCGATCTTCGATCGAGCTAAATGACCCGACACTGAAATTGTCTGCCGGCGTCGCCCGGCGAGCTCTACGATTTCATGATTGATCGCCGTAAACGAATTTGCATGGTCTTCGGTCATGTCGGCTGAAATGCGAAACAGGTGTACCGCCGTCATGGCTACACTTTCGGGCGCGCTGGAGCGGGCGCCTTGTAGCCGCCCTCTAATTCCGGAAACGGTTCGTGCGGATAATCGCAATAGCCGGTTGCATCGGCCATGATGACGTTCGGCGGCTTGCCGTCGTCGTACATTCCGACAAGCATATCCTTCTCGCCGGTGTAGCCCCCGAAAGCGTTCTTGGCGTTCGCGCGAACGCAGACGTGCCACATAAAGCCCATGTGCCGGCGCGGGGCGGTGATACTGGCGGCCTTGATGCTGTCGGGGTCTTTCCAGAGTTGCCCCTTGTTGGCGAGCACGGCGGCTTTTGCGTCGGGCGGCGGTCGATCGGGAGCCGCTGCCTGATCCGTCTGGCACGCGGACAATCCCAGCGCCGCAACCGCAGCGAAACCCCATCTGCGCATAATCCTGCCCCCGGTGTCCGCCCATCAAACCGCAACCGATGCGGGAGGGCAATACGGGCGCCGCATTGGTACCCGATGCGAACCAGTGGACCGAAAAGAGAACGCCCTCGATGGAGGCGCGCGAAAGCCGCCCCAAGAATGGGGTTGATGCCGGCTCGCAAATCAGTTGAGAATGGTCGCGGAGCCTGAGAACTCCCGAAGCGGTCCCTTGCCGGGGATTGCGCTTCATCCGCGATAGGCGGGCCATCGGCCTTGCCGGGCCTCATGTCCCGCCGAAAATAGTACCGCGCCCATTTGCCGTGGGCGGCGACCGGCTCATTATGCCGGGAGTGCCACGGCTATACAAGACCTTCGGGAAAGGTCGTGGCGCACGTTCTCGCGGACGTGTTCTCAGCCTCCCGGTGCCAGCCCGCCGCTGGCGCCCGGCCCTGAGAAGCCGGTTTAGAACCGCGAGCCTCAAACCATGACCTTAGAACGCCCCATGTTCCCGCCCAGGCGGGAAGTCGAGACCGTTGAGCCCATTACCCTGCCGGACGTGTTCTGCACGTCCTTGGTGCGCATCGAGCGCATCGGCTCCGCCCGGAGGCTGGTCTTTGCCGTGCCCGAGAATAGCGCCCCGGAGACCCCTCTACGCGTCGTTGTGACCCGCCTGGTGCTGCCGGCCGAAGTGCTGGCCGAGATCGCCGCCCAGCTGCTGGAGGCGCCGAACGACGCCGGCACGGCCGCCACGGTGGCGCTGCGCTACAGCTCGACCGTGAACTGAGGGAGGGCCGATGTCATGTCGAACGTCGTCCAATTCCCCGGCTCGCGCCGGACGCCCAACCCGCACGGCATCTCGCAGAGTGACCGTGATTACATCAACGACTGCATCAATAGGAAGCTCGCGGAGATGGCGCCGGCAGCGCCGATCGGCGAGGCATCGGTTATCGCATTCCCAGGTCCCGAACGTCGCGTTTCGCCGCCGGAGGGGAAGCGACGGTACGGTCGCGATGACGAATGGTACCTCGCCTTCGGTCGGGCCCTCTTCGAGGCACGGGTCAAGGCGCGGGTTTCGATTGAGGACGCGGCCGCCGCGGCAGAACGGTCCGTCGAGACCTGGCGCAACTACGAGAACACCGGGCGCGGGCGGCTGACGTTTCCGCTCTGTCAGTTCGCAAGGCGCTACGGCATTCGGCTTGACGACATTTTCGAAGCCGCAGAAGCCGCGCTGCGGCATTGATCTGCGGCTCGCATCGCAAAGCGACATTCACGGGGCTGGATCGTTCCAGCCCCGTTATTTTTGGGAGCTTCGAGGGTTGCAAATCGCCGCCCGCCTCTGCGAGGGGGAGCGGGGGAAAATGATCGCGGCGCGCCAGCGGTGTGCATAAGTCAAAACCCGGACACTTGCACGGCTTCTAGGGAACGTGTACAGTCTTCACGATTTTTATCCTAGGGCTCCCCATCCTTGTCCGCAACGACCAAAAGATTTTATCCGGCGACGTTGCTCAAGGCAGCCGGTTGCTCAGCGGAAACGCTGCGCTCTTGGCGCACGCGCAATGGCCTTTTTCCGGAGACGCAGAACTCGGGTGTGTGGAACAAGTTTTCGATCGTCGACATGTTCGTTGCTTGGATCGTCGCCGATCTAACTAAGCGCCGGATTGCGGCACAGTCGGCAGTCGATGCGGCAATGGCCTGTGCGCCTATTCTAGAGACAATATGCGACTTTCCTTCTGACGAGGCGCATCCGGACAACATGCAAGACGTTTTCCTTGCGGTCGCGTATCGGATTGCAAAGAGCAACTCAATCCTCGGCCTTAAGTTGACTGCCGACGAACCACCCCTTGTGCATCTGATCGAGGCTGAGACCTCGGTGAGGGTAGCTCTCAATCAGGGCTTCTCCATACTGATCGATCTGCGAAATCTTATCCTCGTCGTCGGCACGGTAGTCATCGATGACGTTGACTTCGAAAACGCACAGGGCGAGCGCTCTCGCTGGATCGGACAGTTTTCGGATCTGCGCAAGGCGGAAGCTGAAGCGAGATCAAGTGCCGGGCGAATGGTCGCGAGCGCCACTGTGTCCGGCAAGCGCAGAGCGGTAAGGAAATAGCGGTGGCTATTCGCTTTCACGTTCAGCCGGGAGACGTACCGCCAGCGGAAGCGGCGCGGCGTCTTGGGCTAATGGTGGATGCGTTCGTTGCTGCTCTCCCCAACTTGATCGCACGGGGCTTTCCCAAGCCGGACCCCGACACGGGCAATTTCGATATCGACGCAATCGATGCCTGGCGTCGGCGTCGTCACCCGCATCTTTTCGCGGCCGGCGGCGAGTTTGGCCCCGTCGACGCCTCTACGGTTGCCAGAGATCGCATCGAAGCGATGAGGCAGCGCAAGTCATGAGCAAGCGCACCATCAGGCACTATTCAGTTCGGCGCAACGGGCGCGGCTTCTGGGAGCCGACCAAGAAGATGCGCGCGCTCGGTTTCGGCAACGTGCCGTGCGGTCCTGACGGGCCGACAGCGTGGGCAACCGCCGAGCGATGGAATCAGCGCTGGGATGCGACGCGCACGGGCGCCGCGCCGGCGCCGGCGATGGTGTCGGCAAGCAATCTGTCATTCGAGCAGAGCGAGGAGCTAACAGTTTATCCTCCTCGTTCGCTCGGCGAGGCCTTTCGTCGCTACCGACGCACTGAGGAATGGAGCCGAAAGGCTCTTCGGACCCGTGAGGATTGGTGGCGCGGCTGGAAACGTATCAAGCCGATCTTCGGCGATTGTGATCCGCGCACGGTGCGGCTTGACGACGTCTCGGCCTGGCGCAAGGCGATTGAGGAAACCGTGTCGCTTCGCGAGGCGCACCGAGCTCTAAAGATCTGGCGCGCGCTCTGGAAGGTTTCAGCGGCGCTCGGCTATTGCGTGCGGGATGCCGATCCGTCCCTCGCTGTCCGCAATTCGGCGGCACCCGGGCGGGATCAGCGCTGGAGCGAAGGCGAAGCGGCGCGGCTCGCCAAGCGCGCCTGGCGTATGGGCTTCCATGGGCTTGCCGCGGTCATCGGTGTCGCATGGGATACACAGATGTCACCAGGCGACGTGCGCGCCTTGAGGGCCAGCCAGATGGCGACTGTGGGGGATGGCACGCTGTTCTTTACTGAGCGCGGCAAGACCGGCAAACCGGTCGGGGGCCTGCTCAGCGCGCGCTCTCTGCGGCTTTTAGGGGCCTATCTCGATAAGCTTGGCGTTAGCCTCACGGGCGAGGCCTACATCTTCCGCAACCGGTCAGGCGCGCCCTATTCCAAGGATACGCTCGGCGATGACTTCCGGGTTGTTCGGGCGGCCGAGTTCGGTCCTTTGGAAGGTCGCATGCTCGGCCATGACTTCCGCCGGTCGGGCGCGGTGGAGGCGATCACGGGCGAGGCAACGCCGGCGGCGTTGTCGCATGCCATGGGCAACACCCTATCGGCCTCGAATCAGCTGTTCGCAACCTATGTTCCGGTGACGGTCGCCACCATCAATCAGGTCGCGGCGGCCCGCCGGAAAGGGCGTCGAGCGCTGCGATGACCGAACGAAAACAGACCAAAAGTTGGAACGCGCCGGGCCGGAAAGTTGGAACTCCGACCCCTGAGGACGCTAAGCCATTGAAAAATGGCGCGAGAGACGGGGCTCGAACCCGCGACCTCCGGCGTGACAGGCCGGCGCTCTAACCAACTGAGCTACTCCCGCGTGGTTCGCTGGACGCGCGCGGAACGAGGGGGGACTTAAAGGGGGGACATGGTGAAGTCAAGGACGTTGCGCTTCGCCAGCCCGTCCCGGCCAACACTTGCTCTGGAAAACGAAAAGGCCGCCCGGGAGGCGGCCAATGGTCAGCCCGGAACAGGGTGCTTCAGCGAATTTCCGAGGTCGCCGCGCTGGTCACCACCACCGGCTTTCCGGCCTTGATTACCTGGGTGGACTGGGCCGTCTGGCTGTAGTCGGCATGGGTGCGGGCTGCGATACCGAAGCCGGCCACGAGGGTACCCGCCACCAGCGCCACCACCACGATCTTCAGGTGGGTCGCACGATCAGCAGAGTGAATTGAGTGGTTCATCTGAGCCTCCCGACGGGCTTCGCCGCCGTCTATGGCTCCTCTTCTACGGACGATCTGTTTCCGGATGGTTTCGCCGGTTCCGCAAAATGGTTTCATCTCCTGCTTGGCGGATGTCGTGCGACCGAAACCCGCTGCTTCAGGCGCTGGTCCGATATCAGCCGCATCTTGCGGACGGTTCGGGCGAACAGCGTGACGCGGCGGCCCAGGCGGAGACGAATGCGCATGCTGATCTCGCAGCCTCGCGCGGATGCATTGGATCGGTTCTAAGAGTATTTCTAAGAAGCTTTCAATTAGGGAATTCGCGCGCGCTCACATAAGCGTCATCGCAAGCGCATGCCGTTTCGGGACAGACGGCATGACGACAGATGCAGCTTTGGGGTGGCGCGTTGAACAGTCTTGGAATGCTGCGGTCGGCCGTGCTGGCGACCGCATCCGCTTGGGTCTTGATGCCGGAGGCATCGCTCGCACAATCATCGGCGCAGAGTGGCGCGCAGAACCTGCCGTCGGTGACCGTCACTGCTCCTGAAGGGCGGAGGCGTGCTGCTGCGACTCCGCAGCGCCGCGCGACGCGGTCGTCCGTGCAGACCGCCGAGCGAAACAGACCGCGGCAGCAGCGCGATGTCGGCTTCGTCGAGACGCCGCGGGGCCCGGTGAACGGCTATGTCGCAGGTCGCAGTTCGTCCGGCACCAAGACCAACACACCGATCATGCAGACGCCGCAATCGGTCTCGGTGATCGGTGCCGAGCAGATCCGCGACCAGAAGCCCACCAAGCTCGACGAAGTGCTGCGCTACACAGCCGGCGTGCGCGCCGGAACTTTCGGTGCGGACACGCGCAACGATTGGTGGCTGATCCGCGGCTTCAAGTCCGACGATATCGGGCTGTTCCTCGACGGCATGCAGCTGTTCTATACTTCCTATGCGAGCTGGCGGTTGCCGCCGTCCAACATGGAACGCGTCGAGGTGCTGCGCGGTCCGTCCGCCGTACTCTATGGCGGGTCGAGCCCGAGCGGCATCGTCAACGTCATCAGCAAGATGCCGCCCGCCGAGCCGATCCGCTACATCGAGACCGGCGTCAACAATTTCGGCAACGCCTATATCGGCTTCGACTTCGGCGGGCCGATCGCAACGAAGCCGCAGGATGGAAAGCTGTTCTACCGCGTCGTCGGCGAGGTCAGGAACGGCGGCACGCAAGTCGACTTCACGCCTGACAACAACTACTTCATCGCGCCGTCGTTTACCTGGAAGCCGGATGCCGACACGAGTTTCACGGTGCTGGCGTCGGCCTCAAGGACGGACACGCGGGGCATCAACTTCCTGCCCTATCAGGGAACAGTGACCAACGCGCCGTTCGGCAAGATTCCGACCAGCTTCTTCGTCGGCGATCCCGCCGTCGACAAGTTCACGCGCGAACAGGAGATGCTCGGCTACCAGTTCGAGCGCAATCTCACCGACGACCTCACGTTCCGACAGAATGCGCGGTTTGCGCACATCGACTTGACGTACCGCGGCTACATCGGAAACGGCTGGGACAACGTCAATACGGCGACGATGGGCCGATACAATTGGTATGCGAAGAACACCGCGAACCAGGCCAATCTCGACAACCAGCTGGAGTATCGCTTCAACACGGGGCCGGTGCGGCACACGATGCTGTTCGGGGTCGATCTCAAAGGTTATCAGATCGACGATTACCAGAGCTTCAATTTCGGAACCGTCCCTTCGATCAATGTCTTCAATCCGGTTTACGGCATCAATGTCCCGCTCACGGGCGCTCCGTTCCGGAACTTCCTGATCACGCAGAAACAGGCGGGCACCTACCTCCAGGACCAGATGAAGCTCGGCAATTTCACGCTGGTGCTGAGCGGGCGCAATGACTGGGTCGAGACCACGCAGGAAGCCCGGGACACGGGGGCAGCGCTGGCCAATAGCAATGATAGCCGGTTCAGCGGCCGGGCAGGCTTGATCTACAATTTCGACAACGGCATCGCGCCCTATGTCTCCTATGCAACCAGCTACAATCCAATCATCGGCCTCAACGCCCAAAACCAGCTGTTCCGGCCGGAGACCGGCCAGCAGGCCGAGATTGGTGTCAAGGTCGCTCCCAGGGGATTTGACGGCTACTTCACAGCTTCGGTGTTCGACTTGAAGCGCCAGAACGTGCCGACCACCGACCCGGTGATCACCACCCTGCAGAACCAGACCGGCGAAGTGACCTCGCGCGGCGTCGAACTTGAAGCCGTGGCCAATGCGGCGAGGGAGCTAAAGTTTATTGGCGCCTTCACGGCCTATCATCTCTTCACCAGCAAGGATCTCAATCCGGCGCTGGTCGGCAAGACGCCGACCAACACGCCTCAGCTCCTTGTCTCAGGCTGGGCCGACTACACCTTCAAGGACGGACCGCTCGCAGGGTTCGGCTTCGGCGGTGGCGTCCGCTACGTCGGCTCGTCCTGGGCCGACACCGCGAACACGCTCGAGGTTCCTGCTGTCGTGCTCGGCGATCTCGCGCTTCATTACGAATGGCAGAACTGGCGCACGGCGCTGAATGTGATCAACCTGACCGACAAGGTCTATGTCGCGAGCTGCGCGTCGGCTTCGTCCTGTTTCTACGGCGACCGCCGGCGCGTCACCGCCAGCGTTTCCTACAAGTGGTGAGGGCAGGCAAGGGCGCGGCGGCAAGACTCTGAGAGCTCGACCAACTGATCGGGCACCTTGGTTCCCGTCTCTGGCCGGCACCGCCGAACTTCCGTCGGGAGATCGATGAGCTCATGGGCAATGCCCCCCGGCCCGAAGCTCATCCGAGCGCGGCGCGAGCGACTGACCAAGTCGCCGCCGCGCTCGCGGCCCGGCCGGGGGCGCCTGCCGGCGCATTCGCCGGACGAGCCCGGCCCGTCGCACGGCTCTGCTGGTCGCTCACAGCTGTGGATAGCTGTTTCTCTTGCAGCGATATCATTGGCCGCTCTGGTCCGCGCTGGTCCGCAAGTCCCGGCAGATATGTCGCCAGGGCAGCATCGGACCTCGCGGCGGTCACTGCCGGCTGAAGGCGCTGCCGCATCAAAGAACCCCCGGCGTCTGGCCGGCCAGCGCGTGGCCGGTAGCCGCCGCGGCCCGGTGTGCCGCAATCGCAGAACTGCTGGCCTGCCAAACCGTGACTGCCCTTGCTGGGCTCAGCGATCTGCTTCATACCAGCCGCGGGGTGATTCCGGGATTTTCGCCGTGCCGGGGGCGGCAAAGGGCCTAAAAAGAGCGTGTCTTGCACCCATTGGTGCACTGCGCTAAGGCTCAGAATAATTCCAAATCGGACGAATCCGTGGCTGTCCCGAGGCTGCGGGAAAAAGGGCTCGTCAATGAGCGGCATTCTTCAGAACTATCTTCCACTCGTCGTCTTTATAGGAGTAGCGGGCCTGATTGGTCTGGTGCTGCTGATCGCGCCCTTCATCGTTGCGTTCCAGCAGCCGGACCCGGAAAAACTGTCGGCGTATGAGTGCGGTTTCAACGCCTTCGACGATGCCCGTATGAAGTTCGACGTCCGTTTTTATCTGGTCGCCATCCTCTTCATCATCTTCGATCTCGAAGTGGCGTTCCTGTTCCCGTGGGCGGTGGCCTTCGGCAAGCTCGGCGCGACCGGCTTCTGGTCCATGGTCGTGTTCCTCGCCGTGCTGACGGTCGGGTTCGCCTATGAATGGAAGAAGGGAGCACTCGAATGGGATTGAACCCCGTCGCATCCACAGGTCCGGTCGTCGCGCCGGCCCCACAGGGCATCCTGGACCCGTCGACCGGCAAGCCGGTCGGGGCCAATGACCCGTTCTTCCTCGAGGTCAATTCCGAGCTGTCCGACAAGGGCTTCTTCGTGGCCGCGACCGACGACCTCATCACCTGGGCGCGCACCGGCTCCTTGATGTGGATGACCTTCGGTCTCGCCTGCTGCGCCGTCGAGATGATGCAGGTGTCCATGCCGCGCTACGACGTCGAGCGCTTCGGCTTTGCCCCGCGCGCCTCGCCGCGGCAGTCCGACGTGATGATCGTCGCGGGAACCCTGACCAACAAGATGGCGCCGGCGCTGCGCAAGGTCTATGACCAGATGCCCGAGCCGCGCTACGTGATCTCGATGGGCTCCTGCGCCAACGGCGGCGGCTACTATCACTATTCCTACTCGGTCGTGCGCGGCTGCGACCGCATCGTGCCGATCGACATCTACGTGCCGGGCTGTCCCCCCACGGCGGAAGCGCTGCTCTACGGCGTGCTGCTGCTGCAGAAGAAGATCCGCCGCACCGGCACCATCGAACGCTAAGGTCTTACGTCATGGACGACGCCAAGCTCGACGCCCTGGGGCAGACGATCGTTAGCGCGCTTCCGGGCGCCGCCACCGGTCACTCGGTGGCCTTTAACCAGCTGACCGTGGATATCGAGACCAGCAAGATCGTCGAGGTGGTCAAGTACCTTCGCGATGATCCGAACTGCCGTTTCGTCAACATCACCGACATCACGGCGGTGGATTACCCCGATCGCGAGAAGCGTTTCGACGTGATCTACCACTTCCTGTCGCCGACCCTGAATGCGCGGATCCGGCTCAAGGCGCAAGCCGACGAGACCACGCAGGTGCCCTCGCTGATCGACGTGTTCCCCGGCGCGGATTGGTTCGAGCGTGAGGCCTACGACCTCTACGGCGTATTCTTCGTCGGTCATCCCGATATGCGCCGCATCCTCACCGATTACGGTTTCGAGGGGCATCCGCTGCGCAAGGACTTCCCGCTCACCGGCTTCGTCGAGGTTCGCTACGACGACCAGGAGAAGCGCGTGGTGTACGAGCCCGTCCGCCTCAATCAGGAATTCCGCAAGTTCGATTTCCTCTCGCCGTGGGAAGGAGCGGACTACCCGCTGCCCGGGGATGAAAAAGCGGGGCCGAAGAGC
The DNA here is from genome assembly GCF_000426845.1 of Bradyrhizobium sp. in8p8. Lineage (GTDB taxonomy): Bacteria > Pseudomonadota > Alphaproteobacteria > Rhizobiales > Xanthobacteraceae > Bradyrhizobium > Bradyrhizobium japonicum_C. The sequence continues at coordinate 211,867 of NZ_AUGD01000010.1, forward strand.
TGATCATGAACGAGCAACCGCAGAACCTGCGCAACTTCACCATCAACTTCGGCCCGCAGCATCCGGCGGCACACGGTGTGCTGCGGCTCGTGCTGGAGCTCGACGGTGAGGTGGTCGAGCGCGTCGACCCGCATATCGGCCTGCTTCACCGCGGCACCGAGAAGCTGATCGAGCAGAAGACCTATCTTCAGGCGATCCCGTACTTCGACCGGCTCGACTACGTCGCGCCGATGAACCAGGAGCATGCCTTCTGCCTCGCGGCCGAGAGGCTGCTCGGCATCGAGGTACCGCGCCGTGGCCAGCTGATCCGCATGCTGTATTGCGAGATCGGCCGCATCCTCTCGCACCTGCTCAACGTCACCACGCAGGCGATGGACGTCGGCGCGCTGACCCCGCCGCTGTGGGGCTTCGAAGAGCGTGAGAAGCTGATGGTATTCTACGAGCGCGCCTCGGGCAGCCGCATGCACGCAGCTTTCTTCCGCGTCGGCGGCGTGCATCAGGACCTGCCGCAGAAGCTGGTCGACGACATCGAGGCTTGGTGCGATCCCTTCCTCAAGGTGGTCGACGATCTCGACCGGCTGCTCACCGCCAACCGCATCTTCAAGCAGCGCAACGTCGATATCGGTGTGGTCTCGCTCAAGGAAGCCTGGGAGTGGGGCTTCTCGGGCGTCATGGTGCGCGGCTCGGGCGCGGCCTGGGACCTGCGCAAGTCGCAGCCCTACGAATGCTATGCCGAGATGGATTTCGACATTCCTATCGGCAAGAACGGCGACTGCTACGACCGCTATCTGATCCGCATGGAAGAGATGCGCCAGTCCGTGCGCATCATGAAGCAGTGCATCCAGAAGCTGAATGAGCCCGACGGGAAAGGCCCGGTCGTCGTCGCCGACAACAAGGTCGCGCCGCCGCGTCGTGGCGAGATGAAGCGCTCGATGGAAGCGCTGATCCATCACTTCAAGCTCTACACCGAAGGCGTCCACGTGCCGGCCGGCGAAGTCTATGCCGCGGTCGAGGCGCCCAAGGGCGAGTTCGGCGTGTATCTCGTCGCCGACGGCACCAACAAGCCCTACAAGTGCAAGATCCGCGCGCCGGGCTTTGCGCATCTCCAGGCCATGCATCACATCTGCCGCGGCCATCTGCTCGCCGACGTCTCGGCGATCCTCGGCTCGCTCGACATCGTGTTCGGAGAGGTCGATCGGTGATGGCGCAGGCGCCAATCCAGTTTGACCGCGCCTCGGGGGCCCTGGAAGGGGCCAACCTGTGGGAGCGGACGGCTGCCTTGGCGCTGGTGACGGGATCGAAGATCTCCTCTCACTTCTCGCACATGGGCTACATCGCTTGTGCGAATTTGCTGCGCAAGACGCTGCCCGAGCGCAACATCGCGATCAGGCTCAATCCCGACGCGGTGTTTGAATTTCCCTACGGTGACGGATATTGGAGCAAGCTGCTCAACCGATCCTATCACTACGAGGACGAACTAGAGCTGCTGTTCGCCGACTCCGTCGACGTCGATTACACGCTGCTCGATTGCGGTGCCAATTACGGCTACTGGTCGGTGCTGGTATCGAGCAAGCCGTTCGGCGCGCACAAGGCGATCGCGATCGAACCGTCGGGGCAGAATTATCCGAAGCTCGCCAACAATGCGCGGGTCAATAATGACCGCTTCGAGACGATGAAGTGCGCCATCGGCTCGGCCCGCGGCACCGCGCGCCTGTCGGGCACCAAGCACGAGGCCTTCAGCATCGCTGGCGATCCGTCCGCTGGCGGCGAGGAGGTGCCGGTCATCGCGCTCGACGACCTCATCGATGACGGGAAGATTGCGGCCAGTGGCAAGTACCTGATCAAGCTCGACGTCGAGGGCGTCGAGATCGAGGCGATCAAGGGCGGCGTCCGGCTGCTGCAGGCCGACAGCGTCATCATGTGCGAGGAGCACGGCAGCGACCGCTCACATGCGGTGTCGCGCTACATCCTGGAACAGACCCCGCTGAAGCTGATCGTGTTCGATCCGCGCAGCAGGCGGATGGAAACCGTGACCGAGCTGTCGATCCTCGACCGCATCAAGGTCTCGACCCACGTCGGCTACAACGTTTTCGGCACCGCAAGCGCGTTCTGGCAGGACAGGATCGATGCCCTGAACGCGAAAACCGCGCGCCGCATGCAGTGAGAGATTAGAGATGTCCGTTCGCCGATTAGCACCGAAGGAAGTCCAGCCCGCGAGCTTCGCGTTCACGGAGGAGAACCTTGCATTCGCCAAGCAGCAGATCGCGAAATATCCGGCCGGCCGCCAGGCTTCCGCCGTCATCGCGATCCTCTGGCGGGCGCAGGAGCAGAACGAGGGCTGGGTGTCGGAAGCCGCCATCCGCGTCATCGCCGACATGCTCGACATGCCCTATATCCGCGTGCTGGAAGTTGCGACCTTCTACACGATGTTCCAGCTTGCTCCCGTCGGCAAGAAGGCCCATGTCCAGGTCTGCGGCACCACGCCGTGCCGCCTGCGCGGCGCCGAGGATCTGATCCACGTCTGCGAGAACCGTATCCATCACGAGCCCTTCCATCTGTCCAAGGACGGCAATTTCAGCTGGGAAGAGGTGGAGTGCCTGGGTGCCTGCGTGAACGCGCCGATGGTGCTGATTGGCAAGGATACCTACGAGGATCTGACCAAGGAAAGCTTCGGTAAGGTGCTCGACGGTTTTGCTTCGGGCAATCCGCCGAAGCCCGGTCCGCAGAATGGCCGCCAGTTCTCGGCACCGATCACCGGACCGACCACGCTGAAGGAGACCACCTGATGCGTGCTCTCTCGTCGCCTTCAATGCAGGGGAGCGGTGCCATGAAGAAGTGGGGATTTGTCGCGATGCACGCCGTCGTGGCGGCCACGTTCATGTTCCTGCTGCAGCGCTTCTTCATGAACGCATCGCAGGAGACCAGTCTGCTCTGGGCGCTGTTCTTCGCCGTCTGCGCCGCCGGACTTGCCTACAAGCAGTCCATTCGTTGATCGGAAAGCACTGATATGCTCGAGGACAAGGACCGCATCTTCAAGAACCTCTACGGCCTCCACGATTGGGGGCTCGAGGGCGCGCGGCGCCGCGGCGCCTGGGACGGCACCAAGAACATCATCGACAAGGGCCGCGACTGGATCATCAACGAGATGAAGGCCTCAGGGCTCCGCGGCCGCGGCGGCGCCGGCTTCCCGACTGGTCTGAAATGGTCCTTCATGCCGAAGGAGTCCACCGACGGTCGTCCCAGCTATCTCGTCGTCAACGCCGACGAGTCCGAGCCCGGCACCTGCAAGGACCGCGAGATCTTGCGGCACGATCCGCATCTGCTGGTCGAGGGCTGCCTGATCGCCAGCTTCGCGATGAATGCGCATGCCTGCTACATCTATGTTCGCGGCGAGTTCATCCGCGAGCGCGAGCGCCTTCAGGCCGCGATTGACCAGGCCTATGAGGCCAAGCTGATCGGCAAGGACAACGTCAACGGCTGGCCGTTCGACCTCTACGTCGCCCACGGCGCCGGCGCCTATATCTGCGGCGAGGAGACCGCACTGCTCGAAAGCCTCGAAGGCAAGAAGGGCCAGCCGCGCCTCAAGCCGCCGTTCCCGGCCAATGTCGGCCTGTTCGGCTGCCCGACCACGGTCAACAACGTCGAGTCGATTGCGGTTGCCCCTGACATCCTGCGTCGTGGCGCGGCTTGGTTCGCCGGCATCGGCCGTCCGAACAATGTCGGCACCAAGCTGTTCTGCATCTCCGGCCATGTCGAGCGTCCGTGCAACGTCGAAGAAGCCATGGGCATTCCGTTCCGCGAGCTGGTCGAGAAGCATTGCGGCGGCATCCGCGGCGGCTGGGACAACCTCAAGGCGGTGATCCCCGGCGGCTCGTCGGTGCGCATGGTGCCGGCCGAGCAGATCATCGACACGCCGATGGATTTCGACTCCTTGAGCAAGCTGCGCTCGGGCCTCGGCACCGCGGCCGTGATCGTGATGGACAAGTCCACCGACCTGATCCGCGCCATCGCCCGCATCTCCTATTTCTACAAGCACGAGAGCTGCGGCCAGTGCACGCCTTGCCGCGAAGGCACCGGCTGGATGTGGCGCGTCCTCACCCGCATGGCCGAAGGCCGCGCCCACAAGCGCGAGATCGACATGCTGCTCGAGGTGACCAAGCAGATCGAAGGCCACACGATCTGTGCGCTGGGCGATGCGGCGGCCTGGCCGATCCAGGGCCTGATCACGCATTTCCGCCACGAGATCGAAGCGCGCATCGACCAGTATTCGCACAGGGCCGATGTCGACGATATCGGCGTCCGCGATCCCGTGAACATGGTCGCGGCGGAGTAAGAGACATGACCAAGCTCATCATCGACGGCAAAGAAATCGATGTCCCTGCCGAATACACGTTGCTCCAGGCGTGCGAGGCGGCCGGCGCCGAGATTCCGCGCTTCTGCTATCACGAGCGGCTGTCGATCGCCGGCAATTGCCGGATGTGCCTCGTCGAGGTGAAGGGCGGCCCGAAGCCGGTCGCGAGCTGCGCCTGGGGCGTGCGCGACTGCCGTCCGGGGCCAAAGGGCGAGCCGCCGGAGATCTCCACGCGTTCGCCGATGGTGAAGAAGGCACGCGAAGGCGTGATGGAATTCCTTCTCATCAACCATCCGCTGGACTGTCCGATCTGCGACCAGGGCGGCGAGTGCGACCTGCAGGACCAGGCGATGGGCTATGGTGTCGACACCAGCCGCTTCGCGGAGAACAAGCGCGCGGTCGAGGACAAATATCTCGGCGCGCTGGTCAAGACGTCGATGAACCGCTGCATCCAGTGCACGCGCTGCGTCCGCTTCTCGGCGGAAGTCGCCGGCGCCCCCGAGATGGGTGCGATCGGCCGCGGCGAGGACATGGAGATCACCACCTATCTCGAGCACGCGCTGTCCTCGGAGTTGCAGGGCAACCTCGTCGACATCTGCCCGGTCGGCGCGCTGACCTCGAAGCCTTATGCATTTGCGGCGCGCCCGTGGGAGCTCGGCAAGACCCAGTCGATCGACGTCATGGACGGCCTGGGATCAGCGATCCGCGTCGACACCCGTGGCCGCGAGGTGATGCGCATCCTGCCGCGTATCAACGAGGCCGTGAACGAGGAGTGGATCTCCGACAAGACCCGCCACGTCGTCGACGGCCTGCGCACCCAGCGCCTCGACAGGCCCTATATCCGCGAGGCCGGCAAGCTGCGCGCGGCGACCTGGCCCGAAGCTTTCGCCGCAATCGCCGCCAAGGCGGCGCGCACCGACGGCAAGCGCATCGGTGCCATCGCCGGCGACCTCGCCGGCGTCGAGGAGATGTTCGCGCTGAAGGATCTGCTCGCCAAATACGGCTCGGGCAATTTGGCGGTGCAGGGCGGCGATGCCTTCGATCCCGCGCTCGGCCGCGGCTCCTACATCTTCAATCCGACACTAGCAGGCGTCGAGCAGGCCGATGCGCTGCTCATCATCGGCGCCAATCCGCGGAAAGAGGCGGCGGTGTTCAACGCCCGCATCCGCAAGCGTTGGCGCACCGGCGGCTTCAAGGTCGGCGTGATCGGCGCCAGGCCCAACCTGACCTACGATTACGATCACCTGGGCGCGGGCACCGATACGCTGGGTGAGCTCGCGGCCGGCAAGCACTCTTTCATGGACGTGCTGAAGAACGCCAAGAATCCGATCATCATGGTCGGCGCGGGCGCGGCTGCCCGCCACGATGGCGCCGCCATTCTCGCCGCCGCTGCCAAGCTCGCGCTCGACGTCGGCGCGGTCAAGGACGGCTGGAACGGCTTTGGCGTGCTGCATGAGACCGCCTCACGCGTCGGCGCGCTCGACATCGGCTTTGCTGCGACCGGCGGCGGGTTGAACGCCGCGCAGATGACGACGTTCGGCACGCTGGATCTGTTGTTCCTGCTCGGGGCCGATGAGATCAAGGCGCCGGACGGCACCTTCGTCGTCTATATCGGCACCCACGGCGATCGCGGCGCGCATCGCGCCGACGTAATTCTGCCGGCCGCGGCCTACACCGAGAAGTCCGCAATCTACGTCAATACGGAGGGCCGTGTGCAGATGACCGGCCGCGCCGCGTTCCCGCCGGGCGAAGCCCGCGAGGACTGGGCGATCATCCGCGCGCTGTCCGAGGCGCTCGGCAGGAAGCTCGGCTACGACTCGCTCGCTCAGCTGCGCCAGGCGCTCTTCAAGGCGGTGCCGCATCTGATCCGTCTCGACCAGATCGAGGCCGGTTCCGCCGACCAGATCAAGAAGCTGGCGGGGAAGGGCGGCACGCCGGAGAAGGCGCCGTTCAAGCCCCTGATCGAGGACTTCTACCTGACCAATCCAATCGCGCGTGCATCCGCCGTCATGGCGGAGTGCTCGCGCCTCGCCTCCGGGCACATGCTGACCGCAGCGGAGTGAGCGTGATCTGATGGAATTTTTCGAAAGCGCATTCTGGACCGGGTTCCTCTGGCCGCTGATCATCATGGTCGCGCAGAGCGTCCTGGTGCTCGTCGTCCTTCTGGTCGCGATCGCCTACATCCTGCTTGCCGACCGCAAGATCTGGGCGGCGGTGCAGATCCGCCGCGGCCCGAACGTGGTCGGTCCCTGGGGCCTGCTGCAGTCCTTCGCGGACCTGCTCAAATTCGTGCTGAAGGAGCCGATCATCCCGGCGGGGGCCAACAAGGGCGTGTTCCTGCTGGCGCCGCTGGTGTCGTGCGTGCTTGCGCTGGCCGCCTGGGCGGTGATCCCGACCAATCTCGGCTGGGTGATCGCCGACATCAATGTCGGCATCCTCTTCATCTTCGCGATCTCGTCGCTGTCGATCTACGGCATCATCATGGCCGGCTGGTCGTCGAACTCGAAATACCCGTTCCTGGCCGCGCTGCGCTCGGCGGCGCAGATGGTGTCCTACGAGGTCTCGATCGGCTTCGTCATCATCACCGTGTTGCTCTGCGCCGGCACGCTGAACCTCACCGCCGTGGTCGAGGCCCAGCACACCCGCGGCCTTGCCAGCCTGATCGGGCTGCCGCAGTTGACGATCCTGAACTGGTACGTCTGGCCGCTGTTTCCGATGTTCGTGGTGTTCTACGTCTCGGCGCTGGCGGAAACCAACCGTCCGCCCTTCGACCTCGTCGAAGCGGAATCCGAACTCGTCGCCGGCTTCATGGTCGAATACGGCTCGACTCCCTACCTGCTGTTCATGCTCGGCGAGTATGTCGCGATCGTCACGATGTGCGCGATGGCCACCATCTTGTTCCTCGGCGGCTGGCTGCCGCCGGTGGACCTGCCGCCCTTCAACTGGGTGCCGGGGATCATCTGGTTCTCGCTGAAGCTGTTCTTCATGTTCTTCCTGTTCGCGATGGCGAAGGCGATCGTGCCCCGCTACCGCTACGATCAACTGATGCGCCTCGGCTGGAAGGTGTTCCTGCCGTTGTCATTGGCGATGGTGATCGTGGTGGCCGGCGTGCTGCAATTCGCCGGCATCGCGCCGAAGTGAGGGCCGTCATGGGTATCAATATCAACGCCACTGCACGCTCGCTTCTGCTGTCGGAATTCGTCTCGGCATTCTTCCTCGCCATGCGCTACTTCTTCCAGCCGAAGCCGACGCTGAACTATCCGTTCGAGAAGGGCCCGATCTCGCCGCGCTTCCGCGGCGAGCACGCGCTGCGCCGCTATCCGAACGGCGAAGAGCGCTGCATCGCCTGCAAGCTGTGCGAAGCGGTGTGCCCGGCGCAGGCCATTACCATCGAGGCCGGCCCGCGCCGCAACGACGGCACCCGCCGCACCGTGCGCTACGACATCGACATGGTGAAGTGCATCTATTGCGGCCTCTGCCAGGAGGCCTGCCCGGTCGATGCCATCGTCGAGGGCCCGAATTTCGAGTTCGCGACCGAGACCCGCGAGGAGCTCTATTATGACAAGGCCAAGCTGCTCGCCAACGGCGACCGCTGGGAACGCGAGATCGCGAAAGCGATCGAGCTCGACGCGCCGTACCGGTGAGGTGAGGGCATGATCCTTCCCGCGCTGTTCTTCTATCTCTTCGCCGGCGTCTGCGTCGCCTCGGCGGTGATGGTGATTGTCTCGCGCAATCCCGTGCACTCCGTGCTGTACCTGATCCTGGCCTTCGTCAACGCCTCCGGCCTGTTCGTGCTGATGGGCGCCGAGTTCCTCGGCATGATGCTGATCGTCGTCTATGTCGGCGCGGTCGCCGTGTTGTTCCTGTTCGTGATCATGATGCTCGACGTCGACTTCCTCGAGCTGCGCGAAGGATTCATCGAGTACCTGCCGGTCGGCCTCGTGATCGGCGGCATCTTCCTGTTCGAACTGCTGCTCACCGTCGGATTCTGGGTCATCAATCCCGGCCTCTCCAAGACCATCACGGCGGCGATCCCGGCCGATGTCAGCAACACCGAAGCGCTCGGCCTCGTGCTCTATACGAAGTACATCCACTACTTCCAGCTCTCGGGCATGGTGCTGCTGGTTGCCATGATCGGCGCCATCGTGCTGACGCTGCGCCACAAGGCCAGCGTGAAGCGGCAGGACATCAACGTTCAGAACGCGCGCACGCCCGAAATGGCGATGGCGATGCGCAAGGTGGCGCCGGGGCAGGGGCTCTCGGACGCCGATGCGGCGGAGTGGGTGAAATGACGATCGGGCTCGGACATTACCTGGCGGTCGGCGCGATCCTGTTCACGCTCGGCATTCTCGGCATCTTCCTGAACCGCAAGAACATCATCGTCATCCTGATGTCGATCGAGCTGATCCTGCTCGCGGTCAACATCAACCTCGTGGCGTTCTCGACCTTCCTCGGCGACATTGTCGGCCAGGTCTTCGCGCTGTTGGTGCTCACCGTCGCGGCGGCGGAAGCCGCGATCGGTCTCGCCATCCTGGTGGTCTATTTCCGCAACCGCGGTTCGATCGCGGTTGAGGACGTCAATCTGATGAAGGGCTGAGCTCTCAAATGGTTCAGGCAATCGTTTTCCTGCCTCTGCTGGGCGCCATTCTGGCCGGCCTGATCGCGCTGTTCGGGGCGCATGCCCGCAACCCCTCGGGCGACGAGGTCGAGCATCACGGCGACCACGGGCATGCGCATGCCCATGCGTCCGATACGATCAATCAGGACGCCTCGGTCATCCACGAGACCCATCACGAGCCCGGCGACGGGCATGACGATCACGGTCATGGCCCGGCCGAGCCGCCTGCGGCGGGCTCGCGCGGCGCCGAGCTGATCACAACGACCCTGCTGTTCGTCTCGGCCGCGCTATCCTGGATGACGCTGGTCGATGTGGGCTTCATGCACCACGACTACAGGATCCAGCTGCTGCCCTGGATCTTCTCCGGCGACCTCCAGGTCTGGTGGACGCTCCGCGTCGACACGCTCACCGCCGTGATGCTGGTGGTGGTCACGACCGTGTCCTCGCTCGTGCACCTCTATTCCATTGGCTACATGGACGAGGACCCGAACCGGCCTCGCTTCTTCGGCTATCTCTCGCTGTTCACCTTCGCCATGCTGATGCTGGTGACGGCGGACAACCTCGTGCAGCTGTTCTTCGGCTGGGAAGGCGTGGGTCTGGCCAGCTACCTGCTGATCGGCTTCTGGTACCAGAAGCCGTCGGCGAACGCCGCCGCGATCAAGGCCTTCGTGGTCAACCGCGTCGGCGATTTCGGCTTCGCGCTCGGCATCTTCGCGGTCTTTATGCTGGTCGGCTCGACCGATTTCGAGACGATCTTCAATGCCGCCCCCGGCCTCACCGGCAAGACCATCAACTTCCTGGGCTGGCATGCCGATGCGCTGACCCTGACCTGCCTGCTGCTGTTCATGGGCGCGATGGGCAAGTCCGCGCAGTTCCTGCTGCACACCTGGTTGCCGGACGCGATGGAGGGTCCGACCCCGGTGTCGGCGCTGATCCACGCCGCGACCATGGTCACCGCCGGCGTCTTCATGGTGGCGCGCCTGTCGCCGCTGTTCGAGCTCGCGCCGAACGCGCAGGCCGTCGTGATGTTCTTCGGCGCCACCACGGCGTTCTTCGCGGCGACCATCGGCCTCGTCCAGAACGACATCAAGCGCATCGTCGCCTACTCGACCTGCTCGCAGCTCGGCTACATGTTCGTGGCGATGGGGGCAGGGGCCTATTCGGTCGGCATGTTCCACCTGTTCACGCACGCCTTCTTCAAGGCGCTGCTGTTCCTGGGCTCCGGCTCGGTGATCTACGCGATGCACCACGAGCAGGACATCCGCAACATGGGCGGCCTCTGGAAGAAGATCCCCTACACCTATGCGGTGATGGTGGTCGGCACCCTGGCGCTGACCGGCTTCCCGCTCACCGCCGGCTATTTCTCCAAGGACGCGATCATCGAGGCGGCCTACGCCTCGCACAATCCGTTCGCGGTGTACGGCTTCCTCATGACGATCGTCGCCGCCGGCCTGACCTCGTTCTACTCCTGGCGCCTGATCTTCAAGACCTTCCACGGCGAGCCGCATGACGAGCATCACTACGAGGCCGCGCACGAGGCTCCGCTCTGGATGCTGATCCCGCTCGGCGTGCTCGCGGTCGGCTCGTTCGTCGCAGGGCTGCCGTTCAAGGAGCTGTTCGCCGGTCACGGCATCGAGGAGTTCTTCCGCGAGTCCTTGAAGATGAACCCGCACATCATCGAGGAGATGCACCACATCCCGCAGACCATCGCCTTCCTGCCGACGGTCATGATGGTGCTGGGCTTCCTCGTCTCGTACCTGTTCTACATCCGCCGTCCCTACCTGCCGGTCGAGCTCGCGAACACGCAGCCGATGCTGTACCAGTTCCTGCTCAACAAATGGTACTTCGACGAGCTCTACGACATCATCTTCGTCCGTCCGGCGAAGTGGCTCGGATACCAGCTCTGGAAGAAGGGCGACGGCTTCATCATCGACGGCCTCGGCCCCGACGGCGTCTCGGCGCGTGTGCTTGATGTCACCCGCAACGTCGTCAAGATCCAGACCGGCTATCTCTATCACTACGCATTCGCCATGCTGATCGGCGCCGCCGGGCTGATCACCTGGTTCATGTTCGGCTTTGGAGGCCAGTAAATGACAACCTGGCCCATCCTTTCGGTCACGACGTTCCTGCCGCTGGTCGGCGCGCTGATCGTCTATCTCAGCCGCGGCGATGACGAGGCAGCCAAGCGCAATTCGCGCTGGATCGCGCTCTGGACCACGCTGATCACCTTCGCGGTGTCGGTGATCCTGGTCATGCGCTTCGATCCCGCCAACCCGGACTTCCAGTTCGTCGAGAAGGCGAACTGGCTCGCCACCGGCATCACCTACCACATGGGCGTCGACGGCATCTCGCTGCCGCTGGTGATCCTGACCACCGCAGTGATGCCGTTCTGCATCATCGCGAGCTGGAAGGCGATCACCAACCGCGTCCGCGAATACATGATGGCGTTCCTGATCCTGGAAACGCTGATGATCGGCACCTTCTCGGCGCTCGACCTCGTGCTGTTCTACCTGTTCTTCGAGGGCGGCCTGATCCCGATGTTCCTGATCATCGGCGTCTGGGGCGGTCCGCGCCGGGTCTACGCGTCGTTCAAGTTCTTCCTCTACACGCTGCTCGGCTCGGTCCTGATGCTGCTCGCCATCATGGCGCTGTACTGGAACGGCGGCACCACCGATATCCCGACCCTGATGCACACCGCCGTGCCGCGCGGTTTGCAGACCTGGGCGTGGCTCGCGTTCTTCGCCTCGTTTGCGGTGAAGATGCCGATGTGGCCGGTGCACACCTGGCTGCCCGACGCGCACGTCGAAGCGCCGACCGCGGGCTCCGTGGTCCTGGCCGCCATCCTCCTGAAGATGGGCGGCTACGGCTTCCTGCGCTTCTCGCTGCCGATGTTCCCCCTGGCCTCGCACGACTTCGCGCCGCTGGTGTTCACGCTGTCGGCCATCGCCATCATCTACACCTCGCTGGTGGCCCTGATGCAGGAGGACATGAAGAAGCTGATCGCTTACTCGTCCGTGGCGCATATGGGCTTCGTCACCATGGGCATCTTCGCCGGCACCATGCAGGGTGTCGCCGGCGGCGTCTTCCAGATGATCTCGCACGGCATCGTCTCCGGCGCGCTGTTCCTCTGCGTCGGCGTCGTCTACGACCGCCTGCATACCCGCGAGATCGCGGCCTATGGCGGCCTCGTCAACCGGATGCCGCTCTATGCCCTGACCTTCATGGTCTTCACCATGGCCAATGTCGGTCTGCCCGGCACGAGCGGATTCGTCGGCGAGTTCATGACGCTGCTCGGCACCTTCAAGGTCTCGATCCCGACCGCGTTCTTCGCCAGCTTCGGCGTGATCCTGTCGGCGGCCTATGCGCTGTGGCTCTACCGCAAGGTCGTGTTCGGCGCGTTGGTCAAGCCGTCGTTGGCGAACATGAAGGATCTCACCTTCCGGGAGTGCCTGACGCTGTTCCCGATGATCGCACTGACGATCCTGTTTGGCGTCTATCCGAAGCCGGTGCTCGACATGTCGGCCGCCTCGGTCCAGCAACTCGTCAACAACTACAACTCCGCCGTGACGGCCGTGAAGGCCGCCGCACTGCTCCAGTAAACGGGCAGGTCAGGATATCGCCATGAACTTTGTGATTGCAGGTTATCAACTGGCGCCGGTGCTGCCCGAGCTCGTGCTCGCGGTCGGCGCGATGGCGCTTCTGATGCTCGGAGCCTTTCGCGGGCAGGGGACGACCAGCACCGTCACCTCTCTGGCGGTGGTGCTCCTGATCGTGGTCGGCGCGCTCGTCTACATGCAGCCCGCGGGCAAGCAGGTCACCTTCGGCGGCAGCTTCATCGTCGACGACTTCGCCCGCTTCATGAAGATCCTGGCCCTGATCGGCTCGGCGGTGACGCTGGTGCTGTCGACCGAGTTCCTGTCCGACCCCTCGCGCCGCATCTTCGAATATGCCATCCTGGTGCTGCTCTCGACGCTCGGCATGATGGTGCTGATCTCGGCCGGCGACCTGATCTCGCTCTATCTCGGCCTCGAACTGATGTCGCTCGCGCTCTACGTCGTGGCGGCCTCGAACCGTGACAATGCCAAGTCGACCGAAGCCGGCCTGAAGTATTTCGTGCTCGGCGCGCTGTCTTCGGGCATGCTGCTCTACGGAGCCTCGCTGGTCTATGGCTTCACCGGCACGGTCAGCTTCACCGGGATTGCCGCGGCCGCGACGGTCTCGAATGTCGGCCTGGTGTTCGGCCTCGTCTTCCTGCTCGTCGGCCTCTGCTTCAAGGTCTCGGCCGTGCCGTTCCACATGTGGACGCCGGACGTCTATGAGGGCGCGCCGACCCCGGTCACCGCCTTTTTCGCGTCCGCGCCGAAGGTGGCCGCGCTCGCCGTCTTCACCCGCGTCACGCTGACCGCATTCCCAGGCATCGTCTCGCAATGGCAGCAGATCCTGGTGTTCGTCTCGATCGCCTCGATGGCGCTCGGCTCCTTCGCCGCGATCGGCCAGACCAACATCAAGCGCCTGATGGCGTACTCCTCGATCGGCCACATGGGCTTTGCCCTCGTCGGCCTCGCCTCCGGCACGGTCGAGGGCGCGCAGGGCGTGCTGATGTACATCGTGATCTATGTCGCGATGACGCTCGGCTCGTTCGCCATCATCCTCGCCATGAAGCGCAACGGCCAAGCCGTGGAGCAGATCACCGATTTCGCCGGCCTGTCGCGGACCAATCCGCTGCTCGCCTTCATGTTCGCGATGCTGCTGTTCTCGCTCGCCGGCATTCCGCCGCTCGCCGGCTTCTTCGCCAAATGGTACGTCTTCGTCGCGGCCATCAAGGCGAACCTGTTCACGCTCGCCGTCATCGGCGTGCTGACCAGCGTGGTGGGTGCTTACTACTACCTCGCCATCGTCAAGACGATGTACTTCGACGAGCCGGCCGGCCAGGTCGATCCGGTGCGCATCGAGGTGCGGACGGTGCTGGCTGTCGCGGGCCTGTTCAACCTGCTGTTCGCGTTGTTTGCGGGTCCCGTGGTGAGCGTCGCTTCGGCCGCGGCAAAGTCGCTGTTCTAGGATGGCTTTCGCGCTCGGTCCTCGCGCATTGTCCGCGGGCTACAAGCTCGCGGCGTTCGATCGGACCGGCTCGACCAATACCGAGGCGATCGAGCGCGCCCGCGCCGGCGAACGCGGCCCGATGTGGTTCGTGACATCTGAGCAGACCGCCGGCCGCGGCCGCCGCCAGCGCGCCTGGATCGCGCCGAGGGGCAATCTCGCAGCCAGCGTCCTCGAAGTCCTGGACATTGCGCCTGCGGTCGCCGCCACGATCGGTTTTGCGGCGGGTCTGGCGCAAGAGGCGGCGCTGGAAAAGGTGAGCCTCGAGGCCGCATTGCGGTTCGGTCCTGACAGGCCCCGCTACGTCCTGAAATGGCCGAATGATGTGCTCGCCGGCGGCAAGAAGCTGGTCGGCATTGGCCTCGAGGCCGAGGCGGTCGGGAGCGGCCTCGCTGTCGTCGTCGGCATCGGTACCAACGTGGTTGCCGCTCCCGAGGGCACGCCGACCCCGGCGGTGTCGCTGGCCGCGCTCGGCGTGCAGATCAGCGCCGAGGAGCTGTTTTCGGCCCTCTCGGATGCCTGGGTCGAGTTCCGCGGCATCTGGGACAATGGCCGCGGCTTCGCCGAGATCCGCAAGCTCTGGCTGGAGCGCGCTGCCGGCCTCGGTGAGAAGGTCTCGATCCACACGGGAACCATGACGCTGGAAGGCGTTTTTGACACTATCGACGACACCGGCTGCCTGATCGTTCGCACCCCCGAAGGCCGCCTTGTGCCGGTGGCTGCGGGCGAGGTGTTCTTCGGTCCCGTTGCCTCCGTGGGAGCTGCGTGATGGCAAGGCCGGAAGAATTGGTGTTTGCGCCGCTCGGCGGCGTCGGCGAGATCGGCATGAACCTGTCGATCTACGGCCTGGGCAACCGTCACCAGCGCGCCTGGCTCGCGGTCGATCTCGGCGTGTCCTTCGGCGACGAGGAGCATCTGCCGGGCATCGATCTGATCATGCCGGACATCGCCTTCCTGGAGAAGGAGCGCAAGAACTTGATGGGTCTGGTGTTGACCCATGCCCATGAGGACCATTTCGGCGCCATCATCGACCTCTGGCCCAAGCTGAAATGCCCGATCTACGCCACCAAGTTCAGCGCTGCGCTATTCGAGGCCAAATGCGCTGCCGAGCGCAACGCGCCCGAGATCCCGGTCACCGTGGTGCCATCAGGCGGTCGCGTCGATGTCGGCCCGTTCAACGTCGAGTTCATTCCCGTCGCGCATTCGATTCCCGAAGCGCATGCACTGGCGATCCACACCGATGCCGGCATCGTGTTGCACACCGGCGACTGGAAGATCGACCCCACCCCGACCCTGGGGCCCCCGACGGACGAGAAGCGGCTGCGCGAACTGGGCGAGCAGGGTGTGCTCGCCCTGATCGGCGATTCCACCAATGCCGTGCGCGACGGCCGCTCGCCATCGGAAGCCGACGTCGCCCGGACCATCATCGAGCTCGTGAAGACGGCCAAGGGGCGGGTCGCGGTGACGACCTTCGCCTCCAACGTCGCCCGCATCAAGGCCGTGGCCGACGCTGCGAAAGCTGCCGACCGCGAGGTCGTCGTGGTCGGGCGCGCCATGGAGCGTGTGGTGCAGGTCGCGCGCGAGACCGGCTATCTCGAGAACGTGCAGAATTTCCGCTCGCCCGAGGTCTACGGCCATCTTCCGCAGGACAAGGTGCTGGCGCTGTGCACCGGCAGCCAGGGCGAGCCGCGCGCGGCGCTGGCCCGCATCGCCAACGACGACCATCCCGAGATCACGCTCAACCGCGGCGACAGCGTCATCTTTTCCTCGCGCACCATTCCGGGCAACGAGAAGGCCGTCAGCTCGATCGTCAACAATCTGGTGCTCCAGGGCGTCGAGATCATCACCGACCGCGACGCCCTGGTCCACGTCTCCGGCCATCCCCGCCGCGAGGAATTGCGCGACCTGATTTCCTGGGTGAAGCCGCAGCTCCTGATTCCGGTCCATGGCGAGGCCCTGCACCTGCACGAGCACGCAAAGCTGGCGCGCGCCGCCGGCGTGCCGCGCGTGCTGGTGTGCCGCAACGGCGACCTCGTCAAGCTCGGTCCCGGTGATCCCGGCATCGTCGGCGAGGTGCCTTCCGGCCGTCTCTACAAGGATGGCACGATTTTGGAGGACTCCAAGTCCCGCGCCGTGGTCGAGCGGCGCCGCATGGCTTTTTCCGGCTGCGCCTTCGTCGCCATCGCCATGACCGGGCAGGGCGAGCTGGCCGACGAGCCCGAAGTCGATCTGGTCGGCATCCCCGAGAAGAACAGGTCGGGCGAGACTTTCGACGACCTCGTCTTTGACGCCGTGATGTCCACGATCGAGGGGCTGCCAAGGGCGCGACGGCGGGATCCGGATGCTCTGGCCGAGTCGGTGCGACGTGCGGTCCGGGCCGTGATCAACGAACATTGGGGCAAGAAGCCCCCCTGTCTGGTACATGTACTGACAGTGTAAGGGGAGGGAGACAAGATGCTGGGCCGGCTCAACCATGTCGCGATCGCAACCAGGGATGCCGTCAAGGCTGCGAAGATCTATGGCGCGGCGTTCGGGGCCGAGATTTCGGAGGCCGTCCCGCTGCCCGAGCACGGCGTCACCACCGTGTTCGCGACCTTGCCCAACACCAAGATCGAGTTCATCGAGCCGCTTGGTGAGTCCTCGCCGATCGCGAAGTTCCTCGAGCGCAATGCGGACGGTGGCATCCACCATGTCTGCTACGAGGTCGTGGACATCATCGCATCGCGTGACACCTTGGTGAAGGAGGGCGCGCGGGTGCTCGGCGACGGCGTGCCGAAGATCGGCGCCCACGGCAAGCCGGTGCTGTTCCTGCACCCGAAGGACTTTTCCGGCGCGCTGGTCGAGATCGAGCAGGCGTAAGGCCGCCCCATGGCCATCCAGATCTCCACCGCGCTCGCGATCTACTTCGTCATCTGGTGGGTCGCGCTGTTCGTAACGCTGCCGTTCGGCGTGCGCAGCCAGCACGAAGATGGCGTCGGCGCACCCGGGACCGATCCTGGCGCGCCGATCCTGACGCGGATGGGCCGCAAGCTGATTTGGACCACGATCATCTCGGCGATCATCTACGGGGTCGGCGTCGCGGCCTATCATGCCGGCTACCTCTCGATCGAGCGCCTGTCGAAATTGATGGGAATGCCGTTCTAGTGTCACCTCTCCCCGTCGGGGAGAGGTGGAGTAGCTCGGCGATAGACTTTGCTTGATCGCGTTACTCGCCTAGAATTTTGCGATTAGTTTGTTCGGGGAAACCAATGACTTTTCAGCGTATCGTGGTCGCGCTTCTGGTCCTGATCGTCGCCGGACTTGGTGCCGTCGGCTATTTCGAATGGAAAATGGCCGTGCAGGTTCGCACCCTGAAGGCCTTCGTCGAGGGCTACGTCTTCAACGAGGCCGTGATGGCCTGCGAGCAGGCGAAGAGTTCGACGCCGTTCAAATGGAACGGCGGCAAGAGCACCTCGGTGATCGGCCTGAATTCGGTCAAGACCGACAAATACAGCGTCTACGCCAGCTACACGCTGGTGGCGGACAGCGTGTATTGTGATTACGGTCCCATCAAGAGAAAGGCCGACATCGGTTCCAGCTTCCTGGAGCGGGAAACCTTCTAGCTTCGGCCGAAGCGCTGGAGCTCCTGGATGGCATCGGAAGCCGCAGCGGATATCATCGATCTCTACCAGCGCAAGGCCTTGGACTGGATCGAGAGTCGCGCCCAAAGCAGTCTGTTCGAACGAGCTTGGCTTGACCGTTTTCGTGCGCTGCTGCCGCCTGCCGGCTCAGTTCTCGATCTCGGCTGCGGCTCGGCGGAGCCGCTGGCGGAGTATCTGATCGGGCTTGATCATCCCGTCACGGGAGTGGATTCCTCTTCGGCCATGATTGATGCGTCCCGACGGCGTTTCCCCGAGCAGGAATGGATCGTCGCAGACATGCGCCAGCTTGCGATGGGCCGGAATTTTTGCGGCATCCTTGCCTGGGATAGCTTCTTTCACCTCTGTTTCGACGACCAGCGCCGCATGTTTCCGATCTTCCGCGACCATGCAAGGCCTGAGGCGGCGCTGATGTTCACGAGCGGTCCGGCCCGGGGCGAGGCGATCGGCGCGCTCGGCGGCGAGCCGCTCTATCATGCCAGCTTGGATCCCGCCGAGTATCGATCGCTGCTCGACCGCAACGGATTCCGCACGGTGTCGTACGTGATAGAAGACCCCGATTGCGGCGGTCACACCATCTGGCTGGCGCAGCGCATTTGAGAGGCGCGGCAAGTTCGCGACAGCAGCGGCATCGCAGCGACGCGAGCTGTCCGGCAGGCATTCCGCTGAGAGCGGGCCTGCCAGCAGCTCGCGCCAGTCCTAGATCGCTCGACGTTGCCGCCCGGCGAAGAGACCGTAGACAAACAGCACGATGATGGCGCCGACCACCGCACCGATCAGACCGGCCCCTTCGCCTGGACGATACCAGCCCAGCGCTTGCCCGAGGTAGGAGGCAACGAACGCGCCGACGATGCCGAGGATGGTCGTCAGGATGAAGCCGGAAGGTTCATTGTCGCCCGGCATGATGAACTTGGCGATCACACCGGCGAGAAAGCCAATGATGATGGTCCAAAGAATACTCATGTGTAGACCTCTTCTGAGTTGAGCCGCTGCTTCTATGCCTCGGGCAGACGCCCGTCAGGCGTGTATTTGTCGATTGCGGAAGGAAGCTCGCGGGACAGCCGTGCGACGATATCGTCCTGAGAAAGCCCGGTCTGTTGTGCAAGCTTCTCCAGGACGTCGCTGCCGACGGCTTCTTTGAGCTGCTGGGAGGAAATGTCCTTGTTAGGCCCGGGCTTCACCCATGAATCGGCGACCTCGCCCTGCCCATTTTGGTTGAACCGCTCCAGGAGCTCGCCAATCCCGCCGTTGAGGAGGCCGCCGATTCCGCCCGCTCCGAGCATGCCGCCGAGATTGCCGAGCATTCCTCCGAGCGGCTGCTGACCGCCTGCGGACGAGCCGCCACCCCCTGCGCCCTTCATCAGCTCAGCCAGTTTGTCGCGGTTCTGATATCCTGCAATGGCCAGCATGGCCAAAAGGGCAGTCATGGAGGGCATTCCGCGGCGCATCTGGCAACTCCTTCGAAAGGTCAGACACGCAAAACTGTCTCGGCCCGCTTGTGTTCCTTTAGATCGGCCCGCTCGCGACCAAGCGTCCCAGCGCGTCTAGCTCGCTGACCCCACGATGGTCGCTGCATGGAGCCGTTGCTGGGCCGATCCGCGGACGGTGTGGTGTGGTGGCTGCTCTTGGAGTGCGCCCAGCGACAGGCGGGTGGCAGACCGCGTCGATTGCGATTACGATCCGGTCAAAAGAATGGCCGGGATCGGCTCGAGCTTCCCAGCGTCGGGAGTAACGATCCGGTCCATAGGTGGGATGGGATCGTCATGACCGGGGACCGGGCAGGGGATTATCGGATTCTACATGAAGCCGACCTGCGGGATTATCTCGCGGGGATTTTGGAGCTCAAGGCGCTGCTCGGCGGCGATCCGTCCTCCTGGGAGATCACGGAGGTCGGCGACGGCAATCTCAACCTCGTCTTTATCGTCAAGGGGGCGCGCGCCGGTATCGCCGTGAAGCAGGCACTGCCTTATGTCCGGCTGGTCGGCGAAAGCTGGCCCTTGCCGCTGTCGCGGGCCCATTACGAATATCTCGCTCTGTCCCGGCAGGCCGAGCTCGCGCCCGGTCTCGTGCCGTCGCTGCTGCATCACAACGAACCCTTGGCCCTGACCGTGATGGAGTTGCTCGAGCCGCACATCATCATGCGCAAGGGGCTGGTTGCGGCGACGCAATATCCGCGGTTCGTGGACGACATCACCACCTTCATGGCGCAGACCTTGTTCTTCACGTCCGACCTCGCGCTGTCCGCAGCCGAGAAGAAGCAGGGCATTGCTGCCTTTGCCGGCAACCACGCGCTGTGCAAGATCACAGAGGACCTGATCTTCACCGATCCTTACCGCATCGCCGAGCAGAACCGCTGGACTACGCCCTATCTCGACGGCTTGGCCGCTGAGCTGCGCGAAGACATGGACCTGCATATTGCGGTCTCCCGCCTGAAGCTGAAGTTCATGGCAAGCCCTGAAGCGCTGCTTCATGGCGACCTCCACACCGGCTCCATCATGGTGACGGAGAACGAGACGAGGGTGATCGACCCTGAATTTGCGTTCTACGGTCCGATGGGATTCGATGTCGGCGCCGTGCTGGCGAACCTGCTGATGGCCTACTTTGCATCAAGCGGCCATGAGCGCGCACCGGGCGATCGCCGTGCGTTCGAGACGTGGCTGCTGGAGACCGTCGAGCAGGTCTGGAATGAGTTCGCCCGCAAGTTCCTCGATCTCTGGCGCGCCGGCGCGGAAGGCGATGGCTATCCTGTCTCGCTCTTCGCGGGCGAGAAGGGGGCGGCACGGCTGGAAGCCGAACGGCAGGCCTACATGCAGCGCCTGTTTGCCGACACGGTCGGCTTCGCCGCGGCCAAGGTCATCCGCCGCATCTTCGGTCTCGCCCACAACATCGACTTCGAGCTGATCGAAGACCCGCAGGCGCGCGCGACCTGCGAGGCGCGGGCGGTGCGGCTGGCGCGGGCAATGATGATGGAGACGAAGGCGTTTCCGGCGATCGCTGACGTCGCCGGCGCTGCGCGAAAACTGAGCGACTGGATGCCGGAGCTGTCCTGACGCCCTGGCGCATCATTGCAGTCCGTCGTTGCGAGCGTAGTGAAGCAATCCAGGCTTTCCGCGGGGAAGACTCCGGATCGTTTGGCTGGAACCGCAACGGGCCAACGATCGCCCCGCTCTGCCTCTTGCCTTATTCGAGAGGCACATTAGCCGCCTTGACAACGGCCGCCCATTTGTTGATCTCGGCGTGTACGAACCGGCTGAAATTCGTGCCCGCCAATGTGCCGGGAGTGACTCCCTGCGTTGCGAATTTCTCAGCGATGGTCGGACTGGCCAAAAGATCGCCCATGACCTCGACCATCCGAGAGTAGGCAGTGCTACCGTCCGCGGCGGGCATGTACATGCCGAACCATGCCGTCGCCTCGAAATTCTTGACGCCAGCTTCATCGAGAGTGGGCACGTCCGGAAGCGACGCCGCGCGCGTCATGCTGGTAACGGCGAGCACGCGAATGTTGCCAGCCGAGGCGGCCGGGAGCACGGTCGGCAGGGTGTCGAACATGATCGGGATATGGCCGCCAAGCAGGTCGTTCATAGCCGGCGCCGCTCCCTTGTAGGGGATGTGTACGATGTCGATGCCTGCCATTTGCTTGAAGAGTTCTCCGGACAAATGATTGGCGCCGCCGATGCCGGAGGAGCCAAACGACAGTTTGCCGGGATCTTTCTTCGCCATTGCGATCAGTTCGGCGACATTCTTGGCGGGGAAATCCTTGGAGACCACGAGCGCATTGGGAGCCCTCGCGACCAGCGCCACCGGCGAGAATGCGCTTTGCGTGTCATACGGCAGCTTGCGAAACAGACTCGGATTAATGACGTGGTGGGTGGCGGCGATGAGCAGCACGCTGCCGTCAGCCGGTGATTTTGCAACCATCTCGGAGCCGATGGTACCGGACGCGCCAGCACGATTTTCCACGATGGTCGGTACCCCAAGCTTCTCACCAAGCTGTTGTGCGATGAAACGCGCGAGAATGTCCGTGGTGCCGCCGGCCGGGAAGGGCACGACGATTTTGATCTGGCTCGGCGGGAACTGCTGGGCAGATGCCTCGCCAAGCGAATTCGAGAGCGATAGCAGCGTCAGCACCAGAGCGAGCCAGCTCCTTGCAACCCAGTTCATGTTTTCCTCCCGTCTAGCGTTCGAACGACGCTCATCGTTTTTTGTTGTGCCAAGGCTTGGCAGGGCCGGACGACCGGCTACGAGACGTGCCGATGCGGTGAGCGCAGCGGCATTCGCCGCCCGCGCGCCTCGTCAGGCCGCGATCGAATCAGACAGCGGAAACTCGACCATGGCTTCGCCCGCCGCGACGTGTTCGGCTCTTTGATTGCGGACCAGTACGTCGATCAGCACCCAGCGGGATTTCTGCGTCGTCTGCTTCGCCTTCACCACCCCCACCGGTTGAATGGTGTCGCCCGGCTTGACCGGCTTGAGCCAGCGCGTCTCCAAGCGTCGCTGAATGGCGCCGGCTGGGTAGGCCCAATCGGTCAGCATGCGGGTGATCAGCCCGAAATTGTTCATGCCGTGCATGATGATGCCGCCGAAATTAGTCTTGCCGAAGTTGTTCCTCATGTAGTCGTCGTCGAGATGCAGAGGGTTGTAGTCGAGCGAGCCATCGCAGAACAGGCGGATCGATTCACGTGACACGTCGAATTTCGGACCGTCGATCGTGTCGCCAACGGAAAGAGTGTCGAAGCTGGTGGTCATGCCGAGTTTCCTTGTCTATCGCTGCAATCAGGCGGGACGAATGGTCTGTCCGCGGCCAGAACAGATGACTTCGCCATGCTGATTGAAGAACACGTTGTCGTGGACGACGAAGAGGCGCTCGCGCTTGATGAACTTGTCCAATGCGCGCGCATGCAGGGTGATCATATCGCCAGGCCGAGCCGGCTTGTTGTAGCTCCAGGACTGGCCGGCATTGATGGTGCCCGGCGTTCGCATCCAATCGTCGTTCGGCGTGCAGGCGAACATCAGCAGAATGTGAATCGACGGCGGGGCGATTAAGCCGCCATACGGGGTTTTCCTGGCGTAAGCCTCGTCGAAGTAAAGCGGGTGATCTTCCCCGACCGAGCGGCAGTAGAGCTGGATGGCTTCCAACGTCAGCTTGTACGGAATCGTCTTGCGAGGTTCGCCAGGCACGATCTCGTCCCACACCTTTCGCAAGTTGGCGTCTTTCCAGAAATCGGTCTCGAACGTGGGCGCTTGCGTCATCGCATCTCCTTCCGTATGTTCGCCTAGCGAACGAATTTATCTGTTTATGAACTACTATGCGCGAAGCCCGTCTGCTTCCGCAAGAGGAGGCTGCGAAAAATGCCGAAGGAGAGTGACGGCTATGTCCGCGCGATCGAACGAGGTTTTGCCTTGATTGAGGCGCTCGGTCGATCACCGGGCCGTCACACGCTTTCGGAAGCTGCAGCTCATGCAGGACTCAACCGCGCGACGGCGCGACGCATGCTCAGTACCCTCGTCACGTTGAAATATTGCGAAGCCGACGGCCGTTACTTCCGCCTGCGGCCTCGTGCGTTGGGTCTCGGATTGTCCTATCTCAACGCATTGCCGTTCTGGGGCTTTGCTCAGCGGGCGCTCGAAGATCTGCGCAACGACATCGGCGAGTCCTGCGCGCTTGCCGTGCTCGATGAAAGCGACATCGTCTACGCTCTCAGGCTTCCGGCGCGGCGCATTCTGTCCGCCAATCTGGGCATCGGCAGCCGTCTTCCCGCGCATCTCGTGTCGCTCGGGCGTGTCCTTCTGGCGAACCTTCCCTTGGACGAGCGAGACCGCTATCTCGCAAGCACGCCCCTTAAGTCAGTCACACCGCGCACGATCACGGATGCCAAGCGTCTTGCGCATGAACTGCAATTGACGCGAGAGCGAGGCTACGCTTGGGTCGATGGCGAACTCGATCCGGCCATTTGCGGCATTGCCGTTCCAATCCGCGATCAAGCCGGCAGCGTCGTTGCCGCGGTCAGCATCAACTTGATTTCCGGCACGCTCACGGAGGCAGCCGCAAAGAAGCGCTATCTCGTGCGGCTTCAGAAGACCGCCCAGGATATTCGAACCCAATCGCTCTCGCCGTCGTGACGTTTGAATGCGTGGGACCGGCGATCTCGCCGAACGCTTCGATCCTGCAGCTTAGCTACCCCCGCCAGGATGCATCCTTGTCCCTGTTTTGCCCGCGCGTCAAATGTCGGCGCGACGGTAGCTCAAAGTCATTTCGGTCCGAAATCCTCAATGAATTCAGTTTTGCTCACAACAACGATGACCCCCAGGCGCGCGCGATTGCGAGGCGCGGGCAGTGCGCCTGGCGCGGGCGATGATTGCGTTTCCAACGATCGCTGACGTCGCCGGAGCTGCGCGAAACTGAGGGACTGGATGCCGGAGCTGTCCGGCTGAGAGTTCAACGTCTGCCGACGTCGACCAGACGAGGACGAAGCTGGCTTGGGCGCGGGATGTCGGCCGGCAGAGAGCGCAGCCATTCGCGGAAGCTGACGATCTCAGGGCAATCAGCGGCACCTTCGGGCGCAACCAGCCAATCACCGAGGCCCGATCTCCCATCGATCCGGTCGCAGCGATAACCGGGATGGTGGCTGAGACCGCGGCCAATCAACAGATCGACCTTGCCCTCGACGAGTTCATGCAGGCCGGCGGGCTGCAGCACCCGCAGGCCGATGTCCGGATGCGCGCTGCGAAACTCCGCCAACCCCAGGCGGCGCAGCTCGACGGCGCCGTGAACTCCCAGATGAAGCTGCACTGCACCTGCCGGCTTCAATTGCGAGGTCGCCTCCGCGATGTGGCGAAAGCCCTCGGATATTCCGGGCAGGTAAGCCTGGCCTGCGGCGGTGAGGATGAGCTGCTTGTGCAGCCGCTCGAACAACTGGACGCCGAGGCGAGCCTCCAGCGCCTTCACCTGCTGGCCCACGGCGGCCGGGGTCACGTGCAGCTCGTGCGCGGCGAGCTTGAAGCTGAGATGCCGGGCGGCAGCCTCGAAGGCGCGAAGCGCGTTGAGCGGGGGAAGGGCGTAGGTCATCGCAACGCAGTTTGACACCGATGAACTGTGCCCTTGCAATAGATTTTCTTGCGCTGAATCGCAGGAATGATGCTTTGCGCCGCGGCGCTTCCGCCGGCTACGGTCGACCCGTAATCCGGAGAAACCCTATGCCCGCCGCTCACATTGTCAGCCACAATCCCGCAACGGTCCATGCTCCCGCCGGTGGTTACAGCATGGGGTTTGAAATCAGTCAGCATCGACGGCTGTTGTTTGTCAGCGGTCAAGTGCCGGAGACGTCCGACGGCAGCGTGCCCGAAGGTTTCGAAGCGCAATGCGAGCAGGCCTGGCGCAACGTCATCGAGGTGCTCGCCGCTGCCGGCCTCGGCGTCAGGCATCTGGTCAAGGTCACCACCTTCCTGACGGATATCGGTCAGGTCGTGCCCAATCGCGTTGTTCGCCGCAGGATGCTGGCGGGACACGAACCCGCGCTCACGGTCATGATTGCGCAAACCGTCGACAGCAAATGGCTGCTGGAGATCGAGGCGATCGCCGCAGAGTGAAAGTCGGCACGGCCGATTGTCGCAACGAGCCATCATGTCAGGTGTTCAATGGCCGAGATCCATCCCTTCTACCAGAAGCATCGGGAAGCAATGGAGGCGACCATGCGTGGTCGCCTCGACATTGCCGAGCCGATGTTGCGCGAGCGCACGCATCTCTCCGACGTCCATGAGATCAGGCGGGAGGTGATGGACGAATTTGGGATCGTCCTCACCCAGATGCCCTATGTCGGCGGTGCAGCCAGCCGCATGAGCGATTTCTTCATGCGCCTAACCGGTTTCATGGCCATCAGCCGGGTGCTCCGGCGCCACGGCGTGCCGGTGCCGGTGATCGGTGAGATCGAGCGGGAAACCTGCGCGGCACAATTGCTCACCGAGCCGGAAGCAGAGCGCCTTGCCTTGGGACGTCAGTTCATGTCGCCCGAAAACCAGGTTTTGCTGCGCGAGCAGGCCGCGAGGAGCACCACGGAGAGCCATCAGAAGGAGTTTCCGGACGACTTCGTCTACGATTTCGTAGAGCCGGGGCCAGGTGACGAGTTTGAATTCGGCATCGACTACAAGGCTTGCGGCTTCTGCAAGCTCGCAACGCGCCATGGCGACACGGAGATTCTGCCGAACATCTGTGGCCTCGACTTCGATGCCTACGCCACGCGAGGCATTCGCCTGGAAAGGACACGGACGCTGGCGGGCGGCGCCAGCCACTGCAATTTCCGCTTCTCGCGACTGGCATCGATACGAGAAGCCGAGGATACGAAAGGCTGAGAGTGGCTCCGCGTCTCCCCACGCGACGGTAAGGATGCCGGATCGCTCTCCTGCCGCCACACGGGGTAAGCCACGACTGATCGGAGCAACCGCCATGATGGCAACATAACCCTGTTTTGCCCGACGAGTCAAAGTGCACTTCGCTAAATCCGCAGTTCTCGCGAGGCGCCGGGCAAGCCATTGATTCCATGAGCCCGGCTACTGTGCATGGGGTTGTTTTCGCACTTTTGCTTTGGCGTCCGTCTATTCCGCGGCTTTCTCCCTCAAGCGCTGCGCGTAGACATTGATGATCAGCGCGGCCAGCAGGATCAGGCCGCGGATCAGGATCTTCAAGAAGCTGTCGATGTTGACGTGGTCGAGGCCGTTGTTGAGAACACCGAGAACGAAAAGCCCGACGATGGTGTTGCCGATGCCGCCGCGGCCGCCGAACAGGCTGGTGCCGCCGACGACGACGGCGGCGATGGAGTCGAGCAGGTAGGTGTCGAACTCGTTCTGCTGCGCGCTGCCGAAATGGGCGACGCCGAGCATGCCGCCGATGCCCGAGCAGACCGCCGAGATCACCATCACCGCGCCGAGGATCAGCTTGACGTTGAGGCCGGAATATTCGGCGGCCTCGCGGTTGCCCCCGACCATGTAGACGTAGCGGCCGAAGCGCGTGTAGGTCAGCACCAGATGGCCGCCGAGCAGCATCAGCGCGGCGATGATGACCAGCCAAGGAATGCCGCCGATCGAGCCCGAGCCGAGAGTCGTGATCAGGCTTGGCACCTTGTACGCGATCTGGCCGCGCACCAACAGCGCGGAGATGCCGGCGGCGATCTGCATCATCGCCAAGGTCATGATGAAGGAGGGAATTCCGATCACGGTCAGCCCCAGCGCGTTGACAAGGCCGAGCAGGGCGCAGAGCAGGATCGACAGCAGGATCGCAACCGCGCCGGGCAGCGGCACGTTGGCGATGTTGACGTAGGATTCCTGCAGCGTGAAGTAGGCCACCGCGATGCCGGTGACGTTGGCGATGGCGGCGATCGAAAGATCGATCTCGGCGCAGAGGATCACGAAGGTGAGGCCCACGGCGATGATGCCGGTGATCGATACCTGCGTCAGGATGTTGCCGAGATTGTCGAGCGTGGCGAAGGAGGGACTGGCGAAGGCGAAGAAGGTGAAGAGGCAGATCAGCGTCAGGAACGGGGCGATGTTGCGCATCTGCGAGCGCAGGAAGGGCGCGAGGCCCCGCGCCCGTGGTCCTGTCGCCAAAGCCGTCTCGCTGCTCATGTGCTTCTCCGTCACGCCGCCTCTAGCAGGCGGTCCTTGCTGACCGGCTCGTTCCTGAACTCCCGCACCAATGCGCCGCGCTTGAGCACGAGGATGCGGTCGGCCAGCGACAGCACTGTTTCCGGCTCGGTCGACAGCACGATGATCGCCAGCCCTTTTGTGCGGAGGTCGCGGACGATGTTGATGACGTCGTTCTTGGCGCCGACATCCATGCCGCGGGTCGGCTCGCACAGCACCAGGAGTTTCGGCGGATAGGTCAGCCATTTCGCCAGGGCGACCTTCTGCTGGTTTCCGCCAGAGAGCATGCCAAGGTCGAGACCGACCACCGGCGGCCTGATCTGCAACTGCTCGACCTGGCGTTTGGCGATGTCGCGCTCCTGCCCTGGCTTGAGCAGCAGGGACGAAATGCGATCGAGAATGCTGATCGAGATGTTCTTGTAGACCGGCTCCTGGTGAAACAGCATGTCGCGCCGACTCTCGGGCACCAGTGCTACGCCAGCACGCCGCGCCGCCGCCGTGCTGGCGAAGGTCTTCGGCCTACCCTCGACGGCGAGTGTGCCGCCGTCCGGCTTCAGCTTGCCGAACAGGATGCGCGACAGCTCCTGCTGGCCGCAGCCCATGAAACCGTAGATGCCGAGCACCTCGCCGGCGCGGGCCTCGAAGGAGACATCGTTGAGGCTGCGGCCGAGCGACAATTGCTCGGCCTTCAGGATCACTGCGCTCTCGCTCGGCCGCGGTAGCATCAGGTCGTCGGCGTAACTGTGCTCGAGCGCTTCGCCGCCGCGGCCGATCATGGCCTCGATCAGCGCGCTCTTGCTGGTCGCGGCGCTCGCAGTCTCGGCGACCTTCCGTCCGTTGCGGAACACGGTCACGGTGTCCGACACGCGCAGGATGTCCTCTATGAAGTGCGAGATGAAGACGATGGCGGTGCCTTCCTCGCGCAGCCGCTTGAGCGTCGCGAACAGCCGCTCGACCTCGGGCGGAGAGAGGGCGGAGGTCGGCTCGTCCAGGATCACTATCCGGGCTCCGGAGAACAGCACGCGCGCGATCTCGATCAGCTGCTGCAGCCCGATCGGAAGGTCGCCGAGCCTGGACATCGGATCGACGTCGATGCCGAAGCGGGCGAGCTGCTCGCCTGCCTCACGCGCCATCCGCCGCCATTGCACGAGGCCGAGGCGGTTGGTCGGCTGGTTGCCCAGGAAGACGTTCTCCGCAACCGTCAGGTCGGGGGCGACGCTGAGTTCCTGGTGCACCATGGCAATGCCGGCCGCGTGCGCATCGCGCGCGGAGCGGAAATGTGTCTCCCGGCCGTCCACCAGGAAGCGGCCGGAGAACTCGGTATGCACGCCGGCGATGATCTTCATCAGCGTGCTTTTCCCTGCGCCGTTTTCGCCGACGAGACCGTGGATCTCGCCGGGACAGAGCGCGAAGTCCACACCACGAAGCGCTTCGACCCCGCCGAAGCTCTTCGTGATGCCTTGCAGTTCCAGGATGGGCTGTTGTCCCTCAGGCATGAAGGTTCAGATCTTGGAGGCTTAGATCAGGAAGTGATCCTGCATCCACTGCATCCCGGCGGCGTTGGCCTTGGTGACGACCGGGCCATCGGTGACGACGTTCTTCGGGATGCCCTGTCCGCTCTTCTCTCCGCCGACCACGGCCGACACGCCCGCAATGATCGCGCCGCCATGGATGCGGCAGGACGGATTGCGCACGGTCGCGAACATGCGGCCCTCGCTCACCGCCTGGATCGCCGGCGGCATGGCATCGACGCCGCCGATCAGGATATTGGTGCGGCCCCGCGCCTTCATGATGTTGGCGGCCGCGAGCGCCATGTCGTCATTGTGGAAGAACGCCGCGTCGATCTGCGGGTATTTGGTCAGGTACGTTTCCCAGAGGCGGGCGGTCTTGGAGACGTCCCAGTCGGCCGGCTGGGTGTCGAGCACCTCGATGCCCGGAAATTGCTTGACCACCGTGTTGAAGCCCTTGGCGCGGCCTTGCGCGCCGGTGTGGCCGAGCGCGCCCTGCGTCATGATGATCTTGCCCTTGCCGCCCATGGCGTTGCACAGCGCCTGCGTGACCGAGGCTCCCATGAACTCGTTATCGGGTGCGAGGAAGGAGTGGACGTTGATCTGGTCGAGCGGCGCGATCAGCGTGTCCATGTCGATCACCGGCGTCCCGGCGTCGATCATCTTCTGCACCGGCTGGGTGAGGGTCCCGATGCCGAAGGCCTGGATTGCGACGAAGTCCCATTTCTGCGAGGCCATGTTGTCGATCGCCGCGCGCTGCTTCACTGCGTCGAGCTGGCCGTCGAACCATGTGACTTCAACGTTGAAGAGCTTACCCCAGAACTCCGCGGCCTGCTTGCCTTGCGCGCACCAGGTGGCCTGAAGGCCCGCATTGGAGAACGCTGCCTTCAGCGGCTTCTCGCTTCGTCCGACTGCGGCTGCAAGTGCGGGGGTTATGCCCATGCTGCCGAGCAAGGCAGTTGCTGCGCCGGCGGTCGCGGCCGCCTGAAGAAGATCGCGCCTCGTCGTCGAGAAATCTTTCGTCCCGGACATCGCTCGCTCCCATGTATTATCTCGTCGGCGCGTCATTGCCTGCGCGACCGATCACCGAAAGTCTCGCACAAGAGTTGTTGCCACTCAATCTGCAATCAGCCGCGACATCGCCGCAGCTTGTGCTGGTTGCAGCGCAAAGCGCCAGGCGGGAGCAGCGGCGAAGTCGTCGATGTCGGCGAGCAATGTGTCCCAGCCTTGTGCGATCTCGCTCGATCATTCATCGCCGGGAAGCTCGCGCAGCGTATCCCGAGCAAGCCAGCGAAATCGAAGATGTCCTCGATGCTCAGCGCGAGCATCGCTCCCTTTCACCGGGATCGCTGCCCTCCGTGCCGAAACGTCGGCTGCGCCTCCGGGTGCTCGTCGAGCGGGCGTTGATTGATAGACCAGGAGCGGGAGATCGGCGTTCGAAGCTGAGTTCGATCGGATTGGAATTGGAGGAGGCATTCATCGTCACTTCAGCCTCGCGGACAAAAAAAGAGCGGGGCCCTGGCCCCGCTCGAAAATTGTGTCGACCCTATTATCCCCGATCTTAAGATTTGCTCTTGATTGACGGGGCGACGCTGCGTTTTGCGCGCCAGGGGCTCCTCCCGAGACTTGGACCACCAGACTTCGACCTCGCGGCCAGCCTGAGCAAGAGGGATGCTAGATCAACTTTTCTCACTTGTCATCATTTTCGGCAACGAATGTTCAAAATAAGAGCAGTTGACGAAATGATCGGGCTTCGAGTCGACTAAGTATATGACAGATATAAGAAATCTGTGGATGGCGCGGGGCGTTTGGCTGCCTCATGCCGGACCCTCGGCCCGCAGCTGGGGACCCCGACCGCAGCTCTCGCGACATTTGTCCTGGGCCAAGTGGGCTGCGGAACTGGTCTCGACTCGCGTGCCATCGCGGTGTTTAGTCAGGCCACGAACAAATGGTTCGGCGGATGCGCGCACGGCTGCAAAAGTTCCTACCTCTGGTCCTGCTGGCCCTGGTGATGCAGGTGCTGGCGCCGATTGCCGCTTGCCTGGTGGCGGGTCAGGCTGTTGCCGATCCGCTCTCTGCCGCCGTCATCTGCCACAGCGCGAGCGAGCAGGGCGGCCCGAACGATCGGACCAGTGCGCCCACTGCGCATGCCGGCGCGTGCGCCCTGTGCTGCCTGGCCCAGGCCAACGCGACGCTCGATTCGCCTACGCATGAAGCACTCGCGGTTCCTGTCCGCCATGCCGAGCGTGTGGTGTGGCATCCGGCGCATGCGTCCGCCATCACTGCCTACGAGGGTTCGAGCGCCCAAGCTCGCGCACCGCCTCAGTCTTCCTGACGTAGCGACCAACCGAACCATTGGCGCGCGCCGTTGCCGCGCCGGTGGCGTGTTCAATGGACCGGCCGATGTGCCGGATGTCAGGAATTCAAGACATGTTACGCATTCGTGCGATCAGCCGCGCGGGCTTGCCCGTGCTTTGCGGGCTGGTGTCTTCGATCGGTGCAGACGCGCTTGCCCAAGGCGCCTCGGAACCGCTTCCCACGGTCACCGTTGAGGCGCCGCAGGCTTCGCGCCCCAAGCCGGCGCCCCGGCCATCGCGGCTGCGCTCAGCTGCGGCCGGGCGCGCCGCGAGACCCGTCGCGCAGAACCCGACCGCCAGCGCGCCGGCCCAAAATCCGGCCATGTCTGCCGGCGCGGCGCGGGAGGGCCTCAATCAATCGCCCGCCGGCCAGACTGCGACGACGATCGATCGGAGCCAGTTCGACAATCGCCCCGCGTTCTCGGTCAGCGATGTCTTGCGGGACAGCCCGGGCATTTCGATCAAGCAGGGGAACGGTCCTCGCGATTTCGGCATCTCAATTCGGGGGTCCAACGCGCGGAACGGCTTCGCCATCCGCAATCTCGTGATCTTCGAAGACGGCTTCCCCGTCACGCAGCCGGATGGACTGTCGCGGAGCGACCTGATCGATCCCCACGCCTATGCTGCGATCGACGTGATCCGCGGCCCTTCCTCGGCGCTCTATGGCAACTACGCAACAGGCGGTGCGCTGAATTTTCGGACACGGCCCGGCGGCACGATCGACGGTGTCGAATATGGCGTCGACGGCGGCAGCTACGGCTATCTCAACAACTACCTGGCAGCCGGCAAGAAGGTCGGGAATTTCGAGGGTTCGCTGTTTGCAAGCGATGTGCGTGGTGACGGCTATATCGGCAACAGCTGGTTCAATACGCAGACCGTCAACTTCCTCGGCACGCTCAAGGCAACGCTGGACGATCGCTTCACGGTCAAGATCATCAACAACGATCTCAGTGCGCGGCTGCCGATCCGGCAGTCGCTGAACCAGTACTACCTAAACCCCTTCCAGCAGGGGTGCGCGACCGGCGCCACCGCCGCGCCCGGATGCGGTACGGTCAGGCTGTTCAACAATGGTTTCAACTCAACCGCCGGAACCGACACGGAAACGGCCGTCCAGGCCGGGCTAGGCCGCAACGATCGCCGCACCATCGTCGGCGGTCGATGGGAGCACGATTTTGACAACACGCTGACTTGGCGCAATCAGTTCGTCTTCGACGACCGGAACATCACTCAGCCAACCGGGACGACGGCAGCGATCGGAGATTTTCCATCGTACAACTACATGAGTGATCTCACCAAGCGTGGAGAGATTTTCGGCCTGGAGTCGACCGCGTTCTTCGGCGCGTTCTTCAACACCCTGACGGCGTCGAGCGACACGCGGAACGTAATGCCTGGGGGCAATGCTACGCTCGGCAGGCTCTCGAGCAATCTCCTCAGCGAAACGACCAATTATGGTGTGCGTGCCAGGGAAGAGCTCAGGCTGACGACCTCGCTGACGGCGGTCGCTGCCGTTGGTTGGGAGACGACGCTGCTGAAGGGAACAAACACGGCCTATGCATACTCAGATCCCACCGGCATCACCACCACAACTCTCACGTCGGCGGACAGGCAGTTTCAAAATGCCGCGCCGGAGTTGGCGCTCCTCTACAATCTCGAAAACGAGTGGCTGTTCCGCGGACGGGTTGCTACGGGGTACGGCACCCCGCAGGTTTCGAATCTCTTCGTTCTTCCGAACGGCCTGTCGGGCAACAACACCCAGCTTCAGGCGCAGAAGAATCTCGGCTACGATCTCGGCTTCGATTGGACGCCGAACAATACGCTCAAGCTCAGCGCGACCGGCTTCTACGAGTTCTTCCGCAACGAGATCGTCAGTCAGGCGACGCCTGCCGGCTCGCCCAACGCGACTTACACGTTCAACGCGCCGCGATCGGAGCATCGCGGCGTTGAGCTTGCCGCCGACTGGAAGTTCCATCCGGGGTGGCGGTTCATGGCGGCGTACACCTATCTCGACGAGGTCTACACCGAGTATGTCGAGAGCATCACCAATGGCGCCGTGTTCAGCTTCAACCGTGCAGGCAACAAGATTCCCGGGATATCGCCCAACGAACTAACGGCTCGAATTGGCTACGACGAGTTCGTCGGACCGCTGACCGGCCTCGGAGGCTTCGTCGAGGTTCAATGGAAGGATTCCTTCTACATGGACAACGCCAATCTGCTGAAGGCACCGGGCTATGAACTGGTCAACGTCAACGTCCACTACAAAGCCGATCTGGTGTCCGACACCTTCAGATCGCTCAATCTGTTTCTCGAGGTCAGAAACGTGCTCGACCGTACCTACGTCGCTTCGGCGAACAACATCGCGAACACAGTCACGGCGACAGGCCTTCAAAACCCTGCGAGCGTTCTCGCAAACACGACGGGATCCATTTATGCGGGCTCGCCGCGCACATTCGTTGCGGGTATGAAGGTGGCCTTCAGATGATCCGCGCTCTGGAAGGGAGTGGGACAATGATCCGAACCAGTTTGCTCGCGCTCGTGGCTCTCGCACTCGCGCTGGGCACGGCGCTCGCACAGATGCGTGCCCCGCCTGCATCCGAAGCGGCGTGCGAGGAGCCGACGCTGCGCTGTGCCACCAAGGTGACGCCGGCCTTCGGTCCAGACGGCACGTTGTGGCTGGTCTGGATGGCGGGAGGCCAGATCTCGGTCGCAAGCTCGCAGGATACGGGCCGCAGTTTTTCGCCGCCCACCCAAGTCACGACGAAGCGGCTGAACCTCGACTGGGGACCGGATGCGCGCCCGAAGATCGTGGTCGATCGCAAGGGCGGCATCGCGCTCGCGTTCTCTATCTTCAGGGACGAGGCCTTCAATGGTCAGGTGCTCTACACGCGCTCGGCCGATGGCGGGAAGAGCTTTGCCGAGCTTAAGCCCATCACCGCCAACAACGAGAGCCAGCGGTTCGAGGCGCTGGCGCTCGATCAGGACGGAACGGTGCTCGCGGCCTGGCTCGACAAGCGCAATCGTGTCTCTGCGAAAGAGGCGGGGCGGAAGTACGAGGGCGCGGCGCTGTTCTTTGCCTCGTCACGCGATGGCGGTGCCACCTACGCAGAGGCCCGTCTCGCGCACGAGGGCACCTGCGAGTGCTGCCGATTAGGGCTGGCGTTCGCGGCGCCGGGGCGGCCGGCCGTGATCTTCAGGAACATCTTCGAAGGCGGCGTGCGAGATCATGCGGTCATGACCTTCACCGCAGTCTCGACACCAGGCGAAATCCGTCGGGTCAGCAACGACGATTGGCAGATCAATGCCTGCCCGCACCACGGGCCTAGCCTCACCATCGGGCCGAACGGAACCTATCATGTCGCCTGGTACACGAACGGGAAGACTCGTAAGGGATTATTCTACGCCCACTCGCGTGACGAGGGGCGCACATTCTCTGTGCCGATCGCGCTCGGGCGCCTGGATCGCAGTCCGACGCGCCCCTTCGTGCTTTCGGCCCCGGCGGGAACGGTGATGGTGTGGAAGGAGTTCGATGGCGAAAAGACCTCGGTCCAGATGACGATCTCCCGCGATGACGGCCAGACGTGGTCGCCGCCGAAGGCGATAGCGAGTACGAGCGACACGTCCGATCACCCCTTGCTGGTCTCCAATGACAAGCAGACCTATCTATCGTGGATGACGAAGGCGGACGGCTATCGGTTGACAGCTATCGAGGATCAGCCATGAGATTTCGATTTGCAGGCATTGCGAGTCTGAACGTTCTGATCGCATCCGCGGCTGCTTTCGGAGCTTCGCCCGCCTTGAAGCCATTCGAACGCGGCACCTGGCAAGGCGTCATCAGGGGGCATGCCGGCCGTCCGGTACTGGTGCATTTCTGGGGCGTGACCTGTGGCCCATGCAAAGTCGAACTGCCGCTGCTCGGGCAGTTCGCCAAGGATCATCCTGACATCGACGTCGTCACGGTCAGCGCCGATCTCGTGCCGAACCTGCCGGCGGCGACGCAATCGATGCTCGACAAGGCGGGTCTGTCGTCCACCGAAAATTTCATCTTCAACGACGGCTTCGTCGAGCGCTTGCGGTTCGAGATCGATCCGGCCTGGCAGGGCGACATCCCTCGGACCATGCTGATCTCGCGGGACGGGACCATCACGACGATCGAAGGCTCGGCTGAAATCGCCGATCTGGAAAAATGGTCGGCGCAGCAGTTCTCCAAACACTGAAATCTAGATCTGAAAAGGAAATACCGAAATGAAGACAATCTCGAAAAACGTGCTGCTCGCTGCGTTCGCTCTCGCGATCTCCGCCGCACCGGCGCTCGCCGACGACGTGAAGGCCGGCGATCTCGTCATCTCGCAGGCGTGGAGCCGTGCGACTCCGGGCGGCGCAAAGGTTGCCGGCGGCTATCTCGTTATCGAGAACAAGGGGACGGCGCCGGACAGGCTGGTCAGCGTCTCCGCCGATATTGCGGGCAAGTCCGAGATCCACGAGATGGCAATGGATAACGGCGTGATGAAGATGCGAGCGCTCGACAAGGGACTGGTGATCGACCCCGGCAAGACCGTGAAGCTTGCGCCCGGCGGCTATCACCTCATGCTCCAGGAGTTGAAGGGCCCGTTCAAGCAGGGCGACAAGGTGCCGGTGATGCTGCAATTCGAGAAGGCCGGCAATGTTGCCGTCTCCCTCGACGTCCAGGGCGTCGGCGCGCAGTCGCCGGGCGACGCCGGGCATTCAGGTCATATGGACATGAAGAAAATGCCGGATCATTCGGGAATGAAGATGAAGTGAGGCGGATCTGGCCGGCCGCTGCACGTGCGGATCGACGGGCGGGTAGCCGATTTGCAGTAGGCCGCGCTGGACGACGTTCTTGAACCGAAGCCGCCGTGAGGTTGCCCACGGCGGCTTCGAGCTGAACCTGAAGCCGACGGAAAAATGACAAGGAATTTCGCGGCGTTAGCGGCTTTTCCTCATTCCCGGCCTTGTGTTTTCGCTCCCAATCCGGTTTCACTGCAGGCGATCACTGATTCCCAGAGTATTACCATGCGGTTGTCGCGGTTCTTTCTGCCCATCCTGAAGGAAAACCCGAAAGAGGCGGAGATCGTCTCGCATCGACTGATGCTTCGCGCCGGCATGATTCGGCAGGAGGCGGCCGGCATCTATGCCTGGCTGCCGCTCGGCTTTCGCGTGCTCAAGAAGATCGAGCAGATCGTGCGTGAGGAGCAGGACCGCTCCGGGGCGATCGAGGTCTTGATGCCGACGCTGCAGCTCGCCGATCTCTGGCGCGAGAGCGGCCGTTATGACGCCTATGGGCCGGAGATGCTGCGCATTGCCGATCGCCACAAGCGCGAGCTGCTGTATGGACCGACCAACGAGGAAATGATCACCGAGATCTTCCGCGCCTACGTGAAGTCCTACAAGAACCTGCCGCTGAATCTCTATCATATCCAATGGAAATTTCGCGACGAGCAGCGTCCGCGTTTCGGCGTGATGCGCGGCCGCGAGTTCCTGATGAAAGACGCCTATTCGTTCGACCTTAACGAGGCCGCGGCGCGCGTCGCCTACAACAAGATGTTCGTCGCCTATTTGCGCACCTTCGCGCGGATGGGGCTGAAGGCGATTCCGATGCGGGCCGAGACCGGCCCGATCGGCGGCGATCTCAGCCACGAGTTCATCGTGCTGGCCGAGACCGGGGAATCCGGCGTATTCATCAACCGTGACGTGCTGGACCTGCCGGTGCCGGGCGAGGACGTCGATTATGAGAGCGATTTGACGCCGATCATCAAGCAATGGACCTCGGTCTATGCGGCGACCGAGGACGTCCACGACGCCGCTCGCTTCGAGCGGGAGGTGCCGGCGGACAAGCGCGTCAACACCCGCGGCATCGAGGTCGGCCAGATCTTCTATTTCGGCACGAAATATTCCGAGCCGATGAAGGCGCTGGTAGCGGGGCCCGACGGTGTTGATGTGCCGATCCATGGCGGCTCCTACGGCGTCGGCGTCTCGCGCCTGTTAGGTGCCATCATCGAGGCCTGCCATGACGATGCCGGCATCAAATGGCCCGAGGCCGTGGCGCCGTTCCGCGTCTCGATCCTCAACCTCAAGCAGGGCGACGCCGCGGTCGATGCGGCAAGCGAGAAGCTTTATGCCGAACTCACGGCCAAGGGGGTCGACGTGCTGTACGACGACACCGACCAGCGCGCCGGCGCCAAGTTCGCCGCCGCCGATCTGATCGGCATCCCCTGGCAAATCATGATCGGGCCGAAGGGCCTCGCCGACGGCAAGGTCGAGATCAAGCGGCGAAGTGACGGCTCCCGCGAGACCATGTCGCCTGCGGATGCGGTCGCCCGCCTGGTCGGCTGAATATTGTTCATCGCGCGATATCGAGGCCGCCAATCCGGCCACAATTGACCCCGAATCATGGGATTATCGAGCGATGGATGAGACCATGACCGAGACCGTGCAAACCGCGCCTTTTGCGCCATTCGAGTGGATGCTGTCGGCGCGCTATTTGCGGGCGCGCCGCAAGGAGGGATTCATCTCGGTTATCGCCGGGTTCTCCTTTCTCGGCATCATGCTGGGCGTGGCGACGCTGATCATCGTCATGGCGGTCATGAACGGCTTTCGCAAGGAACTGCTCGACAAGATCCTGGGGCTCAACGGCCACATCCTTGTCCAGCCGCTGGAATCGCCGCTGACGGACTGGAAGGACGTCGCCGACCGCCTCAGTCAAGTCGAGGGCATCCGGCTCGCTGCGCCCGTAGTGGATGGTCAGGCGCTGGCATCATCGCCCTGGAACGCATCCGGCGTCCTCGTGCGGGGCATCCGCTCCGACGATCTCAACAATCTCACCTCGATCGCCAAGAACATCAAGCAGGGCTCGCTCGAAGGCTTCGACGAAGGGCAGGGCGTTGCGATCGGCCGGCGGCTCGCCGACCAGCTGTCGCTGCATGCCGGCGACAGCGTGACGCTGGTGGCGCCAAAGGGCGCGGTCACGCCGATGGGCACCACGCCGCGGATCAAGCCGTACAAGATCGCGGCGGTGTTCGAGATCGGCATGTCCGAATACGATCTTGGCTTCGTGTTCATGCCGCTCGCCGAGGCGCAGGCCTATTTCAACCGCAGCAACGACGTCACCTCGATCGAGGTGTTCACCACCAATCCCGACCGGATCGATGCCTTCCGCAAGGCCGTGACGGAGGCGGCGGGCCGGCCGATATTCCTGGTCGACTGGCGCCAGCGCAACTCGACCTTCTTCAACGCGCTCCAGGTCGAGCGCAACGTCATGTTCCTGATCCTGACCATGATCGTGCTGGTCGCCGCGCTCAACATCGTCTCCGGCCTGATCATGCTGGTGAAGGATAAGGGCAGCGACATTGCGATCCTGCGCACGATGGGCGCCTCTCAGGGCTCGATCATGCGCATCTTCCTGATTACGGGTGCGTCGATCGGCGTGGTCGGCACGCTGGTCGGCTTCTGCGTTGGCCTCGTGATCTGTCTCAACATCGAATCGATCCGGCAATTTCTTTCCTGGCTGACCAGCACCGAACTGTTCTCGCCGGAGCTCTATTTCCTGTCGAAGCTGCCCGCCGAGATCGATGTCGGCGAAACCACGGCCGTCGTCATCATGGCGCTGACGCTGTCGTTCCTGGCGACGCTCTATCCGTCGTGGCGCGCCGCGCGCCTCGATCCCGTCGAAGCGCTGCGGTACGAGTGAGGGGCTGATGGAGCAGCAGCAGGGGGCGGAAGATGTACCGGTCATTTATCTCCACGAGATAAAGCGGCAGTACTTGCAGGGCGAGGTGCCGCTGACGATCCTCGATGGCGCCAAGCTGGCGCTGTGGGCCGGCCAGTCGGTCGCGCTGGTCGCGCCGTCGGGCTCGGGCAAGTCGACCCTGCTGCATATCGCCGGCCTTCTGGAGGCGCCCGATTCCGGCGAAGTCTACGTCTCGGGTGCGCCGACCTCGCAGTTGCCCGACATCGAACGCACGCAGCTGCGCCGCACCGACATCGGATTCGTCTACCAGTCGCACCGGCTGCTGCCTGAGTTCTCGGCGCTGGAGAACGTGATGCTGCCGCAGATGATCCGCGGCCTCAGGAAGTCCGAGAGCGTCAAGCGCGCCAAGGAGATCCTTGGCTATCTTGGCCTCGGCGACCGCATCACCCACCGCCCTGCCGAGCTGTCGGGCGGCGAGCAGCAGCGCGTCGCGATCGCGCGCGCGGTGGCCAACGCGCCGCGTGTGCTGTTTGCGGACGAGCCGACCGGAAATCTCGATCCCGGTACCGCCGAGCACGTGTTCCAGGCTCTGATGCAGCTGGTCAAGGCGACGCAGGTGTCGATGCTGATCGCGACCCACAACATGGAGCTTGCCGGCCGCATGGACCGGCGCGTCTCGTTGTCGAACGGTCAGGTGGTCGAGCTCG
The DNA here is from genome assembly GCF_000426845.1 of Bradyrhizobium sp. in8p8. Lineage (GTDB taxonomy): Bacteria > Pseudomonadota > Alphaproteobacteria > Rhizobiales > Xanthobacteraceae > Bradyrhizobium > Bradyrhizobium japonicum_C. The sequence goes on from NZ_AUGD01000010.1 coordinate 251,478, forward strand.
ACTAAGGTCACGCGAAAACAACCCCATGCACAGTAGCCAAGTGCTTGGCGGAATTACCTAAAGAAAACCGCAACAGTGCTCTGCCGCCGACTGCGGGCTCAAGGCCTGATGACCGTCATTTGAACGGGCCGGGATTGGCCGCGGCGTGGGCGACCGCTTCATTGGCATTGACGAGATCGAGCTCCGGAATTCGTCAAATGGCGAGAGGCACGCGATATTCGGAGAGGCCGGTCTGGTTGCTGAGCCGCGCCTGACGCCGGGAACCTAAGCGCCGTCCTACGGTTACCGTGTCATCGGTGTGTTTGGTGGAGCGAGGGAAGTGTCCGGGGAAGACCGATGACGACAGCGACCGGGGTACCCTCGGCCGACCGTAACGCCGTCTTAGCCACCCTCGGCGACCATATTCGGGAGATCGGTAACCCCGACGATCTCGCCTATGCCGCGGCTGAGCTGCTTGGCCGCAGCCTCAACGTCAGCCGGGCAGGCTACGGTACTGTTGATACATCAGCCGAGACCATCACGATCGCGCGCGACTGGAACGCTCCCGGGATATTGAGCCTGGCCGGCGTGCTGCGCTTTCGCGACTATGGCAGCTATATCGAAGACTTGAAGCGGGGCGAGACGGTCATCTGCGCCGATGCAGAGAGGGACCCTCGCGTAGGCGACCGCGCCCGAGCTCTCGAGGCAATTTCGGCGCGCGCCTTCGTCAACATGCCTATCTCCGAGCCCGACGGGGTCGTGGCGCTGCTCTACCTCAACAATGCCAAGCCGCGCGAATGGAGCCCCGCCGAGCTGGCGCTAATCCGCGAGGTCGCCGAGCGGACCCGCACTGCCGTCGAACGCCGCCGTGCTGAGACGGCAGTGCGCGAGAACGAGGCACGGCTGCTCTTCCTCGACGCTCTCAACAAGGAAACAGCCAAAACCCGCGATGCGGATAGCGTCATGGCGGTGACGACGAGAATGGTCGGTGAGCATCTCGGGGTCTCAAACTGCGCCTATGCCGACATGGATCCTGATCAGGACGGCTTCACCATACGCGGGGATTGGGCAGCTCCGGGTGCGATGCACATCCTCGGGCACTACAGCCTTGCTGATTTCGGTAAGAAGGCGGTTCGAGAGCTGGGTGCGGGCAGACCGCTCATCATCAACGATAACCTGACGGAGATTGCGCCGGAGGAAGCCGCCGCTTTCCAGCGCATCGGGATAGGCTCGACCATCTGCATGCCCTTGGTGAAGGAAGGGCGGCTGACCGCCTTGATGGCGATACATCACCGGGGCCCGTATCGCTGGAGACAGCACGAACTTGCCCTGCTTACCGAGGTGACGGAGCGGTCATGGGCGCACATCGAGCGGGTCAGATCGGAGCAGGCGGCCCGCGAAGCTGCCGAACGCCTGGTCCTTGCCAACAAGGCGGCCGGCATCGGGACGTGGGACTATGACCCGGTCAACGACGTCCTCCGATGGGATAACCGCTGCAAGGAGGTATTCGGTCTCTCACCGGACGCCGACGTGAGCTACGAAGGGTCGTTCCTGAGGGGCATTCATCCCGACGACAGGGAGCGCGCGCATCAAGCCGTATCAGCGGCCCTACAGCCTCGTTCTCCGGGAAGTTACAACATCGAATACCGAACCATCGGTATCGAGGATGGCATCGAGCGCTGGATCGCCGCAACTGGTCACGCAATTTTTTCCGACGACCAGGCCACTCGATTCATCGGGACCGTGCTGGATATCTCTGCGCAAAAGAAAACCGAACGTCATCTCAGGATACTCAACGACACAGGAGCATCGGTCGCTCGCGAACGTGATCTCGGCAGGATCGTGCAGATCGTAACGGACGCCGGCGTCGAACTGACCGGCGCTCAGTTCGGAGCTTTCTTCTACAACGTCCTCGCTGCGGATGGCGGCAGCTACATGCTCTATTCGCTGTCCGGCGTACCCCGATCGGCTTTCGAGAGCTTCCCGATGCCGCGCGCCACCGGCGTGTTCGAGCCGACGTTCAAGGGGCTGGGCGTGGTCAGGTCCGATGATATCCTGAAGGATCCGCGTTATGGCAAGAACACGCCGCACTACGGAATGCCGGCGGGCCATCTTCCGGTTCGGTCCTACCTGGCGGTCCCCGTTATCTCGCGCAGCGGCGAGGTGCTCGGAGGACTTTTCTTCGGCCATGCGGATGTCGGAAAATTCCAGGCCGAGCACGAGGCCGCACTGCTCGGAATTGCCGGTCATGCCGCGACGGCTATCGATAACGCGAGGCTTTTGACCCGGCTCGAGGCCCTCAATGCCGAGTTGGAGCAACGGGTCGCCGATGAGATCGCCGAGCGTATGAAGGCCGAAGAGCAACTGCGGCAATCCCAGAAGATGGAAGCTGTCGGGCAATTGACCGGCGGCATTGCCCACGACTTCAACAACATGCTGGCCGTGATATTGGGCAGCTTGAACCTTGCCAAGCGGCGGCTCGGCAAGGGAGAGGTCAACATCGATCGTTTCATCGAGGGCGCCATCGATGGTGCAAACCGTGCGGCCACGTTGACGCAAAGGCTGCTCGCGTTCTCGCGTCAGCAACCTCTCGCGCCTGAGGTCGTGGACGTCAACAAGATGGTTGGCGGGATGAGTGAGCTGCTCGAGCGATCGCTCGGCGAGCTCGTCCGCCTCGAGACGGTGCTTGCGGTCGGCCTATGGCGCGTCAAGGCCGATCCGGCTCAGCTGGAAAGCGCTCTCATCAATCTTGCGGTCAATGCGCGGGATGCCATGCCGAAGGGCGGCAGACTGACCATAGAAACCGGCAACGCTTCGATCGATCGAAAATATGCCCGCGAATACGCCCTGGCACCCGGGCAGTACGTTCTCATTGCCGTGACGGACAACGGAACAGGAATTGCGGCCGACGTGCTGGGGAAGGTCTTCGATCCGTTCTTCACGACCAAGGTCGTGGGCAAGGGCACCGGCCTCGGCCTCAGCCAGGTCTATGGCTTCGTGCGGCAGTCCGGCGGCCATGTGAAGATCTACTCGGAAATCGATGTCGGCACGACGGTGAAGATCTATCTTCCGCGGTTCGCGGGCGAGGAGGCCATCCCAACTCCATCACAAGGCGTGACACATCCCGGTGCAAGTCTGCAGAGCGAGACCATTCTCGTCGTGGAAGACGATGAGCGCGTCCGCAGCATCTCGTCCGAAAGCCTGCGCGAGCTTGGCTACACCGTTGTCGAGGCCGCGAGCGCCAACGAGGCGATCAGGAAAATCGAAAGCGGTTTCATCCCCGATCTGCTGTTCACCGACGTCGTCATGCCCGACATGACCGGAGCGGAACTTGCGACCGAACTGTCGAAGCGACTTCCGGAACTGAAAGTGCTGTTCACCACGGGTTACACGCGCAACGCGATCGTTCACAACGGCATGCTCGACGCCGGCAAGCATCTGCTGTCCAAGCCCTTTGCAATCGAAGACTTGGCCGCCAAGGTTCGTCAACTGCTCGACGAGGGCTAGCTAATAAGCTTCGAGTCGAGCGCTGCCGTCCGCATCTTACGGCGACGGTGCGGAAGAAGGCTTCGTGCTGGCGGTCGGCTGGGGAGCGGTCCAGGGGCTCGCGGGCGAATGAGCCGCCTGTTAGGGAGCCGTATGCCGAAGCATCGCCGGCAAGAGACTTGCTGGGCCTGCCGCCGGCGATGCGCAGGATGCCCTCAGCCGGTCCCACACTGACGGTAGGCCCGTCAGGTCTATCTCGAATTTCGTGTTGCTCGTCTTGTCGTCCGGCATCTGCGTGGTTTCGCGGACCTGGAGGGAGCGCGAAGCCAATATCGTGTTGACCATGTCGGCGTCGATGTTGCCGCGCCACACCGCGTACTTGCCGAAGCGAAGCGGAGATCCTCCGGTCACCTTCTCGGTGTCGGCCGCGATCAGGATCGTGCTTTTGCCGCGAGCCGTCTCGTCGACCTCGGACGCGAACGTCAGCGGCACGCCCTTGCTGTTCTCGCAGGACAGGCGCAACTCCATCGTTCTGAACTTGGAGGCGCTCTCCTTCTTCGTCGTCGCCATCTTGCGAACGAACGGCCGCGCCTCTTTCTCCAGCGTCCAGTTCGTCTCGGCAAGCGGTCGCGTATCGATGCCGAAACCGTAGAGCTCGGATCGCGTCAGCACGTGCAGGCTTTCGAACTTCACTGTCCGGATCAGAGCATCGAGCTCGCGGTTGATTCCCATCGCGGTGATGAAGGCGGCCCGGTCACGATCGGCCGCCAATAGCCGCCGCCGTCTGTATTCCGCGACTGCCGCCGGGTCGGGCCGCCCGTCAAAGGCCAGCACCAGCCTGGAACTATGGACCGCCACTACCGCGTCGGGGGCGACCTCGCGCGATGTCGCCCCGAGAAACAGGTAGCCGCAGGCCGAATTGCACATGGCACGCTGAGTGGTGAGTTCGGCCTCCACCTCGCCGCCTGCATTCTTGATCTTCAGGCATGCGGCATCCGCCTGCTTGCCCGCGGCGCAGGCGGTCGGGATCGTCCGGCCGACCCTGGCAATCGCTCTGCGGCTGCGCAGCAGCCGCCCGATCGCGTAGGATTGCTCGACGTTGCCACCGGGCGAATGAAGATAGATCGGACGCTGCAGGTCCTTGACGGCGGCGAGGAAGCGGCGAATGCGCCGTGCAGCCTCCCGATCGATCTCGCCCTCGATGGCGATCCAGCGATCGCAGCCCGGGCCGCATGCGTTGGGCGAACCCTTGGCGAGATAGATCGTCAACCTCGACGCAAGGCCGGCTTTTTCCGTCGGGGCCGCCTGTGCACCCAAGGTGCTGGGAAGCAGCAGGGAGACCACGAGGAGCAGGATACGGGCGAACATGGACGGATCGACTACGCGCAAGGAAGCTCGGACCGAGGCTATACGAGGACTGGCGCGGTCACAACTTGCGGTCGCCCTTCGTGCGCGTTTTATTGCGTCCGGCCGGCAATCAAGCGCTCGGAGTACGCCCCGGCGTGCGTTGCCGCATGTCGCTGATAGGCAGCTGTCGATCATCCGGCACCAGCGGCGCGTCCCGAGCGGCGAGGCGGTGTCGACTTCGACCTCGGAAAGTATGGATTCACGATACAACTCGCCGAGCGTCCGACGGCGAGATGTCTGCACTGGGCAAGCGAATCGTAGCCGCAGTCGAAATAGCCGACCGGACCGTAGATCTGCATGCAGACAGGGTAACGCCGATCGTAGGTCTGAGCATGCGCATGTTGGCTGGCCACCAGCAGGGCGAGCGCGAAAGCGAGGCAGACGCGGTGCATCTCAGCGCGGCAGAACCTAGCCCGGCGTCTGCGCGCGCGGACGATTCTGATACGCGTATGGGTCGTCGGTCTGTCCGACGAAATACGGGTTGGCGATGCAGGCGAGGGCGCGGCCGGACGCGCTCGCCTGACACTGAGCGTAGGTATCGAACCTGCAATTGCTGAGACCCGGTTATTCATCTCCGGTGAGGCAGAATGTATGGTTCTTGCCGAATGCGCGTGCGGGTGTGCTTGCAATCGATGCGAGTACAAATGTGACGAATGCGAGCAATAATGTGGCGACAATGGGGTGTGGAACTCGGCCGCGCATTTCATTTTCTCCAATCACGCGAATGTGCGCACAACGTCGTGCCGCGCGCATGAGGCCTGTGCCCTGTAGTCCACACTGGAACTCAGGAAGACTCTTGTTTCAAAGGGTTTCCGCGCATGCGCCGATAAACATTCGTTAATGTGCAGAGGCCTTTCGACCGGACTGTTGCGTCACGGTTACAGCAATTCTGTCGATCGCTGTTATGACGACGTCACGGCCCGGGGGCCTCTAAGAAACTGGAACGGGAATCAAATGAAGAAGAATTTGTTGCTTGCCGCTGTCAGCCTCGTCGCGCTCAGCGCGGCTGCGCCGGCGCTGGCTGCTGACCTCGCGGCGCGGCCTTACACCAAAGCTCCGCCGGCGGCGATCGCTGCCGTTTACGACTGGAGCGGCTTCTACATCGGCATCAACGGCGGCGGCGGTTCGGCTCGCACGACCTGGGATCTGGTTGGCGTCGGTCGTGAAGGTTCCCACGATGCGTCGGGCGGCACGGTTGGTGGCCAGATCGGCTATCGCATGCAGTCGGGTCAGTTCGTGTTCGGCGTTGAGGGCCAGGGCAACTGGGCCGATTTCTCGGGCGACAATGTCAGCCTGATCTTCCCCGCCAATCGTAACCGGACCCGGATGGATGCATTTGGTCTCATCACCGGTCAGGTCGGCTATGCCTGGAATAACGTGCTCCTGTACGTGAAGGGCGGCGCGGCCGTCGTCAGCAACAAGTACGAGCTGTCGGCCGTCGGCGGTCCGCTGCTCGCCTCGACCAGCGACACGCGCTGGGGTGGTACCGTCGGCGCAGGCCTCGAGTTCGGCTTTGCGCCGAACTGGTCGGTTGGTGTGGAGTACAACCACATCTTCCTGGCCGACAAGGACGTGACCTTTGCTGGTTTCGCCGGAACCGATCGCATCCGTCAGGACGTCGACATGGGCCTCGTCCGCCTGAACTACAAGTTCGGCGGCCCGATGATTGCCCGCTACTAAGGCGAACCGCTTCGCAGGGAGCGATCGTCGAAAGCCCCGGCCTTGTGCCGGGGCTTTTTTATTGTTTCAGATCAGCGAGTTAACCATTCTTTTCCAGAGCGGTTCAGACAGCTTGACTCCTAAGAACGAAAAGAGAACAATGTTCTTCATACGTTCTGGTAGGAGCGAGACATGTTCAGGGTTTTTGTCGAAGAAGCCGCCGCACTGGCGTCGATCACGCTATTCGTCGGGATGATCGCGATCTGGGCGCAGGTGATCCCGCAGCTCTGATTCTGCGAGTCTAACGCAGTGGTCCCTTACGCCGGTGCGCGTCTCTACCGGTGCCTTGGGGAAAAGCGGGACGACGCAGCCGATCGGCCGCTCCGGCGTGGACTCTGAAGCTGTGACACCTCACCATTGGGTGGCGAGTCGGCCGGGAGAGTGCTTGATGCCTTGACGAGCCGGCGACCGCGCCATCTCATCTGCAAGAGGCCGTCACGCGACCATGCCGAGCGCCGGATTTGTTCACCTTCACGTTCACTCGGCCTATTCGCTGCTCAAAGGCTCGATCAAGATCGCCAAGCTCGCCGAGCTTGCGAAGAAAGACCACCAGCCCGCGCTGGCGCTGACCGACACCGACAATCTGTTCGGTGCGCTGGAGTTCTCCGACAAGATGGCGGGCTCGGGCATCCAGCCGATCGTCGGTTGCGATCTGGCGATCGATTTCGCCGACCAGGATCCCAATGCGCGCAACGCGATGGGCCCCTCGCGCGTGGTGCTGCTGGCCGCGCAGGAGCGCGGCTATCGCAGCTTGATGCGGTTGAACTCACGCGCGTTCCTCGAATCGCCGGACAGCCATGCTCCGTTCATCAAGTTCGACTGGCTCGAGGGCGAGACCGAAGGTCTGATAGCGCTGACGGGCGGACCGGACGGGCCGATCTCGCTGGCGCTCGCCGGCGGGCTCAGCGAGCTTGCCGCCCTGCGCTGCGAGCGTCTGGCCGGTCTGTTCGGGGACCGCCTCTACGTCGAATTGCAGCGTCACAACACGGAGAAGGAGCGGCGGGTCGAAAGCGGCCTGATCGACATCGCCTACGCCAATGGCCTGCCGCTGGTTGCGACCAACGAGCCGTATTTCGCCGCCACAGATGACTACGAAGCGCATGACGCGCTCCTCTGCATTGCCGGCGGCCGACTGATCGCCGAGACCGAGCGCGAGCAGCTCACGCCGGATCATCGCTTCAAGACTCGCGCCGAGATGGCGCTGCTGTTCGCCGACATTCCGGAGGCGCTGGCCTCGACGGTGGAGATCGCCGAGCGCTGCTCGTTCCGGCCGATGACGCGCAAGCCGATCCTGCCGTTCTTCACCGTCGGCGCCGCCTCGAGCTCGGATGCTGCCGCCGTCGAGGCCGCCGAATTGAAGCGCCAGGCGGAGGAGGGGCTTGCCAAGCGCCTGCGCGTGCACGGCCTGTCGCAGGGCACGACGGAGGAGACCTACGCCAAGCGGCTCGCCTTCGAGCTGGACGTCATCACCCGCATGAAATACGCGGGCTACTTCCTGATCGTGTCCGACTTCATCAAATGGGCAAAGAGCCAAGGCATTCCCGTCGGGCCGGGCCGCGGCTCCGGCGCCGGCTCGCTGGTCGCGTGGGCGCTGACCATCACCGACCTCGATCCGATCAAGTTCGGCCTGCTGTTCGAGCGCTTCCTCAATCCCGAACGCGTCTCGATGCCGGACTTCGACATCGATTTCTGCCAGGATCGCCGCGGCGAGGTGATCAGTTACGTGCAGCAGCGCTACGGCCGCGACCAGGTCGCGCAGATCATCACCTTCGGTACGCTGCAGGCGCGCGGGGTGCTGCGCGACGTCGGCCGCGTCCTCCAGATGCCCTATGGCCAGGTCGACAAGCTCACGAAGCTGGTGCCGCAGAATCCGGCCGCGCCGGTGACGCTGGCGGCAGCGATCGAGAGCGAGCCGAAGCTCCAGGCGTTCCGCGACGAAGATCCGGTGGTCGCGCGTGCCTTCGACATCGCCCAGCGCCTCGAAGGCCTGACACGCCACGCCTCGACGCACGCCGCCGGAATCGTGATCGGCGATCGCCCCTTGAGCGAGCTCGTGCCGCTCTACCGCGATCCGAAATCCGACATGCCGGTGACCCAGTTCAACATGAAATGGGTGGAGCCCGCGGGCCTCGTGAAGTTCGACTTCCTCGGCCTGAAGACACTGACCGTGCTCGACGTCGCCTGCAAGCTGCTCAAGCCGCGCGGCATCCATGTGGATCTTGCGACCCTGCCGATCGACGATGCCGAGAGCTACGCGATGCTGGCGCGCGGCGACGTGGTCGGCGTGTTCCAGGTTGAAAGCCAGGGCATGAGGCGGGCGCTGATCGACATGCGCCCGGACCGTTTCGAGGACATCATCGCGCTGGTGGCGCTCTATCGCCCGGGCCCGATGGCGAACATTCCGACTTATTGCGCGCGCAAGCACGGCGACGAGGAGCCGGAATACCTGCATCCCGTGCTGGAGCCGATCCTGAAAGAGACCTTCGGCGTCATCATCTACCAGGAACAGGTGATGCAGATCGCGCAGGTGATGTCGGGCTATTCGCTCGGCGACGCCGACCTTCTGCGCCGCGCCATGGGCAAGAAGATCCGTGCCGAGATGGACAAGCAGCGCGATATCTTCGTCGCGGGTGCGGTGAAGAACGGGGTGCCGAAGGGGCAGGCCGAGACCATCTTCGAATTGCTGGCCAAGTTCGCCGACTACGGCTTCAACAAGAGCCACGCGGCCGCCTATGCGCTGGTGTCCTATCACACCGCCTACATGAAGGCGCATTATCCGGTGGAGTTCATCGCGGCGTCGATGACGCTCGATCTGAACAACACCGACAAGCTCTCCGAATTCCGCTCCGAGGCGCAGCGCCTCGGCATCAAGGTCGAACCGCCAAACATCAACCGGTCCGGCGCCACGTTCGAGGTCGGCGAGAAGACGATCTACTACGCGCTCGCAGCGCTCAAGGGCGTCGGCATCCAGGCGATCGAGCAGATCATCGAGGAGCGGACCAAGCGGGGGCTGTTCACCTCGCTGGCCGACTTCGCCGCGCGGGTCAATCCGCGTGCGATCAACAAGCGCATCATCGAAAGCCTCGCGGCCGCAGGCGCCTTCGACACGCTGGAGCCGAACCGGGCTCGCGTCTTCGCCGGCGCGGATTCGATTCTCGCAGCTTGTCAGCGGGCGCACCAGGCCGAGACCATCGGCCAGAACGACATGTTCGGGATGTCGGCGGATGCACCGACCATCATGCTGCCGCAGGTCGAGCCGTGGCTGCCGGCGGAGCGGCTGCGACGCGAATACGACGCGATCGGCTTCTTCCTATCGGGCCATCCGCTCGACGATTACGCCACCGTGCTGAAGCGGCTGCGGGTGCAGAGCTGGGCCGAGTTCTCGCGCGCGGTGAAGACCGGCGCTACCGCCGGCAAGGTTGCGGCAACTGTGGTCTCGCGGATGGAGCGGCGCACCAAGACCGGCAACAAGATGGGCATCATGGGGCTCTCTGATCCAACCGGCCACTTCGAGGCCGTGCTGTTCTCGGAAGGGCTTGCGCAATATCGTGACGTGCTGGAGCCGGGCGCTGCCGTGCTGCTGCAACTGGGGGCCGAGCTGCAGGGCGAGGACGTCCGTGCCCGCGTGCTGCACGCCGAGCCGCTCGATGACGCGGCTGCCAAGACGCAGAAGGGCCTTCGCATCTTCCTGCGCGACACCAAGCCGCTGGACTCGATCGCCAAGCGCTTGGCCGGCCCCGACATGGCCGGCTCGAACGGCAGCGCACCAAAGCCCGGCAGTCCCGCCATGGCGCCGCGATCCAATGGCGACGGCGAGATCTCGCTGGTGATGATGCTCGACCTCGAGACCGAGGTCGAGATGAAGCTGCCTGGTCGCTTCAAGGTCTCGCCGCAGATTGCCGGAGCGATCAAGGCGGTCGCCGGCGTGGTGGACGTGCAGCAGCTCTGACGTTTGCCTGCAGCGCCCAAACCAAAGCTTAACTATTTGGCTCGCACGAGGTTTCGAACTTGCGCGAGCGCAGCTATCAGTTGCTGGCTCGACAATCTCGTTCGGCGGGAAGCCAGGAAGAAGAACAACCATGTGCGACAAATGCTCTGAAAATCTGCATCAAGCTGTTGCTCCCTCCCGGCGCGCGATGATGCTTTTCGCCGGTTCGGCACTTGCGGCGGCGGCGTTTGGCGGGTCCGCGCTGGCGAAGGAGGCGAAGGAGGCGAAGGCGCCGCCGAAGCCGCAGAACGTGCTGTCGCCCGATGCTGCGCTGAAGCGGCTGATGGAAGGCAATGCACGCTATGTGTCGGGCGTGTCGCGCCGCCACGACTTCAAGCACGAGCGCGAAGCTTTGGTCGGCGGCCAGAATCCATACGCAGCCGTGTTGAGCTGCGCCGATTCCCGCATCGCGCCTGAATACGCGTTCGACAGCGGACGCGGAGACCTGTTCGTGTGCCGCGTCGCCGGAAATTTCGCCGGCGATGAGACCGTTGCAAGCATGGAATATACCGTCGCCGTGCTCGGCACGCCCCTGATCCTGGTGCTCGGCCATGACAATTGCGGCGCCGTCGATGCGACGATCAAGTCGCTGAAGGACGACAAGCCGTTGCCGGGACACATTCCCTCCCTCGTCGCCGCGATCGCGCCGGCGGTGAAGACGGCAGCCCAGCAGAGCGGGAATGCGCTCGACAACGCCATTCGCCAGAACGTCATGGACAATGTCGCGAAGCTGAAATCGGCCGCCCCGATCCTCAACGCTGCGGTCGAGCAGGGCAAGCTCAAGGTGGTCGGCGGGATCTATCGGCTGAGCACCGGGGCCGTCGACTTGCTTACGCAGGGCTGAGCCAGATTCCGGAGCATGGGGCCAGTCGCGCCTCTTTTCAGCAGAGGCCGGCCCCCGGGCACAGGTCCCGCGCGATCCGCGCAGTGGTCGTCGGATGTAGTTGCAACCTGTCGCTGATTCCAGCTACCATGCATCCCGGGGAATGAAACGGGGTGTGCGATGCTGCGACGAGCCGCGTTGTTGCTGGCCGTCGGTGCGATGCTGGTGGGCTGTGTCAGCAATCAGGTCGGGACCGACTTTGCGTCTGTATCGAAGAAGGTGGGGCCTCCGCGCGTCGGGCACTCTCGCATCGTTCTGCTCCAGGACAAGAGGAACGGCCTCAGCATGCAGGTCTGCGCCTGCGAGGTGAAGCTCGATGGCGCGCCGCTCGGCAAGGTCGTGGCCGGAAAATATGCCTTTGCCGATCGGCCTGCGGGTCGGCACGAATTGCTGGTGACCGAACTGATGTTTCCGGGCGACACCAAGCGCGAGATCGTGATGGAAGCCGGCCGCACGCACTTTTATCTCATCAAGAGCAGCGCCAGGCACGATGCCGCAACGGGCGGCGCGATCCTCGGCGGCCTGGCCGGGCTTGCCGTTGTTTCCATTGCAACGGCGGGAGAGGCCAATCCCGGGCCGGCCGAACTCGTTGCGCTGGACGAGGCGACCGCGCGAACGAAGCTTGCCGAACTGCAAGCCGTGGAGTGAGGTGCGCTGCACGACCGATGTTCGATCGGATGCGCATAGTTTCGGTGCTTGAAGGAGCCTTGCGCCTTTTCAAGCCGACGTGAGGCCGACTGGTGCTGGCGCCAGCAGCGGCGTGGCCACGCCGCCGCCTCAATCCGGGCTTTTCGTTCAAGCGCCGTTCAGCCGGCAGCGCGCCTCATGCGCGGTGGCACGTCAACTGCAATAACGGGCAAGCAAGCCATGCGTGGGACGCTCAGAACCTTCATCTGCCTTCTTCTGCCGATCGTGGCCCTTGCCGCCGGCGCGCCCGAGACGGCGCGCGCGCAGCAGCCGGAAAAGCGCATCGCGCTCGTGGTCGGCAACGGCGCTTATGCCAAGGCGCCGCTCGCGACCACCGCCAATGATGCCGGATTGATCGCACAGACGCTCCAGGCGGCCGGCTTCGACGTGATCGGCGCGCGCGATCTCGATGGCGACACGCTGCGCAAGAGCTTGCGCGATTTCATCCAGAAGGCGCAGGCTTCCGGCCCGGGCACCGTCGCGATGATCTATCTTGCCGGCTACGGCGTGCAGCTTGCCGGCGAGAACTATTTCATCCCGGTCGATTCCAGCATCGCCCGCGATACCGACGTACCGACCGAGGCCTTGCGGATCAGCGACTATGCGCGCCAGCTCGCGTCCATTCCGCTCAAGGCCAACATCGTCGTGCTCGACGCGGCCCGCGCGCAGCCTTTCATCGAGGGCGGTCAGCAAATCGCGAGCGGCCTCGCGCTGGTTGAGCCGGAGGCGAACATGCTGATCGCCTTCAATGCGGCGCCCGGCACGGTGGCGCCGGAGGAGCCCGGGCCGTACGGCATCTACGCGCAGTCGCTCGCCGAGATGATCCGCACCGGCGGACTGCCGTTGCCCGAGGTGTTCGACCGCGTGCGCCTCCGCGTCAACGAAGCCAGCAAGGGCGCGCAGGTGCCCTGGAACGAGCAGAAGATATCGGCGCAGTTCTCGTTCTTCGAGCGCGGGCCCGACGCGCCGCCGGAGACGGCGCCCGACCAGGTCGCCGCGATCCGCAACAAGCCGATCCGCGATCTCGGCGTGCAGGATGCCTATGCCGCGGCGCTCGAACGCGACACGCTGGCGGCTTATGAGGAATTCCTCGCGGCCTATCCGAATGATCCGCTCGCAAAGCGGGTGAGGGCGATCGTGGCGGCACGCCGCGAGGCGCTTACCTGGCGGCGGACCTATCGCGCCGATACGCCGGACGCCTATTGGTCGTATCTGCGCCGGTACCCGCGCGGGCCGCATGCGGGAGATGCCCGGCGGAGGCTTGCGATCCTGACTGCGCCGCTCGAGCCGCCGCCGACCTTCACAATGCTGGATTACGACGTGCCGCCGCCGCCGCCGGAGGAGGTGTTCTATGTCGATCGTCCGGTGCTGTACTTCAGCGATCCCGATTTCGGCTTCGTGCCGCCACCGCCGCCGCCCGTGTACTATCTGCCGCCACCGCCGCCCGATTTCGTCGTGCTGCCGCCGCCGCTGCCGGTGGTCGGGCTGTTCGTGCTGCCGCAGCCGGTGTTCGTGCCGATCCCGGTGTTCGTCAGGGCGCCGGTCTATGTCGCGCCGCCGCCGAACAACATCATCTATCAGAACATCCACAACACGACGGTCATCAACACCGTGATCAATCGCCCGCCGGCGCCGCCGCCGGCCGCGGGGCCGGCGCTTGGTCCCGGCAATCTGGCGCCGGCGGTTGCCGGCCGCGCCACGCCGGCAGGTCCCGCCGTGCCGCAGGCGGTCGCGCAACGCGCCGCCCTGATCCAGCAAGGCAAGGCGCCGATGCCGCCGAGCGCGACGATCCAGCCGACGGTGAGGCCCGCGATTGCGGCACCCGCTCCGGCCAATGTCGCTCCTGGCACGATAGCGCAGCCGCCGGCTGCGGCCACGCCGCAAGCCAATACATTGACGGCACCAGGGACTTCCGGAGTGCCGCCGGCCGGTCCGGGAGCAGCGCCCGGCAATGTCCCGCCGAACGGCAGGCCGGGTTCGACGGCGACCGCTCCAGCCGGCAACGTTCCTGCGACGCCGCAAGCAACGGCGCCTGCCAAGCTGCCGCAGGCCAATACGCTGCCGGTGCCCGGAACCCCGGGCGGGCCGCCGCCGCCGGCCCGGGCAGGGGGCGCGCCGGGCGCTGCCCCGCCTCATGGCAGGCCGGCTGCGACCGTCACGGCTCCCGCCGGCAATATCCCGGCGGCGCAGCCGAACGCCGCAACCGCTGCGGCGCCCAACCCTCCGCCGGCTCCCCGAGGTGCGGCGTCGCCCTCCGCAGGCCTGCCGAAGCCGCCGGCGACCATAAACCCGCCTGCGTCTGAGCTGCGCGGCAGGGCATCCAGGTCCCAGCCGGTCGCTGCGCCGCCTTCGAGCGCGGCCTCCGGTAAGCCGGTGGTCCCGCCCACCGCCAGGATCGCGCCGCCACCGCCGCCCGTGGCGGCGAGAGGGCCGTCCGGAGTTCAGGATCACCGGCCGGCACCGCCGCAGGCTGCAAGGCCTGCCGCGCCCCCACCGCATCCTCAGGCCTTGGCGAAGCCGACGCCGCCGCCTCCGCCGCGGGTCGCGCCACCTCCGCCGCCGCGCGCAGCGCCTCCACCTGCGGCCGTGGCTCGACCGGCGCCACCGCCGCCGATTGCCCGACCGGCACCGCCTCCGCCTGCGATGGCGCGTCCGGCGCCATCTCCGCCTCCAATGGCCCGGCCCGCGCCACCTCCACCCCCCGTGGCCCGGCCGGCGCCACCTCCAATGGCGGCCGCGCCGCCGCGTGCGGCGCCGCCTCCACCTCCGCCGGCGCGGCCCGCAGGGCCGGCACCCAAAAGCTGCCCACCCGGTCAGCCGAGGTGCTAGGAAGCGAAGAGGCATCAAGAAGCGACTGAAGCTCTCCGGCGTCCCGGATGGCCCTTATTTCCTTGCTTCTGGCCGAAATGGCGCTATATAGCGCGCCATCTCACACGGAAACATGGCTCACAAGGCCGTCCGGTGGCAGCCGGGGCGAGAACGCTCCGTTTTGCTCACACGTTTCCGGAGGAACCAACCGGAGAACTAGAACGATGGCGCTACCCGACTTCACCATGCGTCAGCTGCTCGAAGCTGGCGTGCACTTTGGCCACCAGGCCCACCGCTGGAATCCGAAAATGGCTCCGTTCATTTTCGGCACCCGCAACAACATCCACATCGTCGACCTCGCTCAGACCGTGCCGATGCTGCACCAGGCCCTTCAGGCCGTCAGCGACACGGTGGCAAAGGGCGGCCGCATCCTGTTCGTCGGCACCAAGCGCCAGGCCCAGGACGGCGTTGCTGACGCGGCCAAGCGCTGCGCGCAGTACTTCGTCAATTCGCGCTGGCTCGGCGGCACGCTGACGAACTGGAAGACGATCTCGGCCTCGATCAAGCGCCTGCGTCACCTCGACGACGTGCTCTCGGGCGGAGAAGCCAATTCCTATACCAAAAAGGAGCGCCTGACGCTGCAGCGCGAGCGCGACAAGCTCGATCGTTCGCTCGGCGGCATCAAGGATATGGGCGGTCTGCCCGACCTGATCTTCGTGATCGACACCAACAAGGAAGACATCGCGATCCAGGAAGCCCAGCGGCTCAACATCCCGGTCGCCGCTATCGTCGACACCAATTCGGACCCTAAGGGCATCACCTATGTTGTCCCCGGCAATGACGACGCCGGCCGCGCGATCTCGCTGTACTGCGATCTGATCGCGCGTGCGGCGATCGACGGAATCTCGCGCGCCCAGGGCGATTCGGGCATCGACATCGGTGCCTCCGCTCAGCCTGTCGCCGAGGAGCTGCCGGCCGCGTCGTCCAGCGGCTTCCAGGGCCTTGCGGGTCCCCGCGGCACGGCCGACGACCTCAAGAAGCTCCCGGGCGTGTCGGGTGCGATCGAGAAGAAGTTCAACGACCTCGGCATCTTCCATTACTGGCAGCTCGCCGAGCTCGACCACGACACCGCGCACACGATCGGCGAAGAAGTCGGTCTGCCGAGCCGCGCGGATGCTTGGGTGGCCAAGGCCAAGGCGCTGACCGCGGAAGCGGAATAGTCAAAAAGAACGATGGGTTGGCCGGATAGGATCCGGCCACCATTTCAGTTGACGCGAATTCCTGAAATGGACCGTGGCGGGGCCAATTGGATGCCGCGCCGCGGCAAACCGGCAGGCACAAAGGATTTTCAACGATGGCAACGATCACAGCTGCGATGGTCAAGGATCTGCGCGAGTCGACCGGCGCAGGCATGATGGACTGCAAGGCCGCGCTGACCGAGAACGACGGCAACATGGAAGCGGCCCAGGACTGGCTGCGCAAGAAGGGTCTGTCCAAGGCCGCCAAGAAGTCGGGTCGCGTCGCGGCCGAGGGCCTGATCGGCGCGCTCACCAAGGGCACCAAGGGCGTCGTGGTCGAGGTCAACTCCGAGACCGACTTCGTCGCGCGCAACGGTCAGTTCCAGGGCCTCGTCAAGATGATCGCCCAGGTGGCGTTCGACGTCGGCGCCGATGTCGAGAAGATCAAGGCCGCCAAGGTCGGCGACGTCACGATCGACACCGCAATCAATGATGCGATCGCCACCATCGGCGAGAACATGACGCTGCGCCGCGCCGCCCAGCTCGAGGTGAGCCAGGGCGTGGTCTCGCACTACGTCCACGGCGCCGTCATCGAGGGCGCCGGCAAGATGGGCGTGCTCGTGGCGCTGGAATCGCCAGGCAAGGCCGACGAGCTCGCCGCGCTTGGCCGCCAGATCGCAATGCATGTCGCGGCCGCCAACCCGCTGGCGCTCGATCCGTCCGGCCTCGATCCGGCCGTGGTCAAGCGCGAGAAGGACGTGCTCGCGGACAAATACCGGCAGCAGGGCAAGCCCGAGAACGTGATCGAGAAGATCGTCGAGTCCGGCCTCAAGACCTACTACAAGGAAGTCTGCCTGCTGGAGCAGGCCTTCATCCACGACACCGGCAAGTCGGTGGCGCAGGCCGTGAAGGAGGCCGAAGGCAAGGTCGGCGGCGCTGTGAAGATCGCCGGCTTCGTGCGCTATGCTCTCGGCGAGGGAATCGAGAAGCAGGAAAGCGACTTCGCAGCCGAGGTCGCCGCGGCCAGCGGCAAGAAGTAAGCGCCGGAACGTTCCTTCCGGCGTGCCGCCGGAAGCGGCGCGCGGACAAGGAAAGTGCTCATGACTGATCCGGTCTATCGTCGCGTCGTGATCAAGCTGTCCGGCGAATATCTCGCGGGACAGCAAGGCTTTGGCATCGATCAACCGACTGTCGACCGGGTCGCGGACGATCTGATCGCGGCCCGCCATCTCGGCACCGAGGTCGCAGTCGTGATCGGTGGCGGCAACATGGTTCGCGGCGTCGAGGTCTCCTCCCGCGGCGTCACGCGCACCACCGGCGACACCATGGGCATGCTCGCCACCATGATGAATTGCCTCGCGCTGGAAGCAGCGATCGAGCGCAAGGGCACGCCGGCACGGACGCTGTCAGCCTTCGTCATGCCCGAGATCTCCGAGCTGTTCACCCGCACTGCAGCACACAAATACCTGGCCGAGGGCCGGATCCTGCTGCTTGGCGGCGGGACCGGCAATCCGTTCTTCACCACCGACACGACCGCGGTGCTGCGCGCCGCCGAAATCGGCGCGCAGGCGGTGCTGAAGGCGACCAATGTCGACGGGGTCTACTCGGCCGACCCGAAGAAGGATCCGACCGCCACGCGATTCGACCGCCTGACGCATTCGCAGGCGATCGAAGGCGGTTACAAGGTGATGGATGCGACTGCCTTCGCGCTTGCCCGCGAGACTTCGCTGCCTATCATCGTATTCTCGATCGCGGAGCCGGGATCGATAGGCGCGATGCTGCGTGGCGTCGGCCACGGAACCATCGTCGCCGGCTGACGGCTCGTCTGGCGCGCCCGAAAGGGAAGGGCGCGGAGCGGTCGCCGGGATTTTGAAGGAGAAACGTGATGGCCACGGGTAATTTCGACCTCAACGAAGTGAAGCGCCGCATGCAGGGCGCCGTCCAATCGCTCAAGCACGAGCTTGGCGGCCTGCGGACGGGGCGCGCCTCCGCCTCGATGCTCGACCCGGTCCAGGTCGAGGCTTATGGCAGTCACATGCCGCTCAATCAGCTAGCCACCGTCAGCGTGCCGGAGCCGCGCCTGATCTCGGTGCAAGTCTGGGACAAGTCGATGGTCAAGGCGGTCGAGAAGGCGATCGTCGATTCCAATCTCGGCCTGTCGCCGGCGACCGAAGGCCAGGTGCTGCGCCTGCGCATCCCCGAGCTCAACGAGGAACGGCGGAAGGAACTGGTGAAGGTCGCGCACAAATACGCGGAAGCCGCCAAGGTCGCCGCGCGCCATGTCCGCCGCGACGGCCTCGACGTGCTCAAGAAGCTCGAGAAGAATCACGAGATGTCGGAGGACGATCAGAAGCGTCACGCCGACGAGGTGCAGAAGGCGACCGACGGGACCATCGCCGAGATCGACCAGTTGCTGGCCATCAAGGAAAAAGAAATCCTGACCGTTTAGGGCCACCTCCATGTCCAACGCCGCCGCGCCAGCAACGGAAGGGCCCGACCGGTCCGAGGCGCCTGCGCACGTCGCCATCATCATGGATGGCAATGGGCGCTGGGCGGCGGCGCGCGGCTTGCCGCGTGCGGAAGGGCACCGCCGCGGTGTGGACGCGCTGCGCCGGGTGGTGCGCGCCTCGCATGAGCTCGGAATTCGCTATCTCACCATCTTCTCGTTCTCTTCGGAGAATTGGTCGCGCCCGGCGAGCGAGATCGGCGACCTGTTCGGGCTGCTGCGACGCTTCATCCGCAACGATCTGGCGAGCCTGCATCGTGACGGCGTCAAGGTTCGCATCATCGGCGAGCGCGACGGCCTTGAGAGCGACATCTGTGCGCTCCTCAATGAGGCCGAAGAGCTGACGCGCGACAACACGCGTCTGACGCTCGTCGTGGCCTTCAACTACGGCTCACGGCAGGAGATCGCGAAGGCGGCCCAGAAGCTCGCCCGCGAGGTCGCGGAGGGCAAGCGCGATCCTGCCACCATCGACGCCGAGACGCTCGGGGCGTATCTCGACGCGCCCGACATTCCCGATCCCGATCTCATCATTCGCACCAGCGGCGAGCAGCGTCTGTCCAACTTCCTGATGTGGCAGGCCGCCTACAGCGAGCTCGTGTTCGTGCCGATCCACTGGCCCGATTTCGACAAGGCGGCGCTCGAAAGCGCGATCGCCGAATTTGCCAGGCGCGAGCGCCGTTTCGGCGGCCTGGTCGCGAAAACAGCCTCGTGAGCGAACCCGACGCCGCATCGGCAGGCGCCAAGCCTGCCCCAAGCAATCTGGTGGTGCGAGTCCTCGCGGCGCTGGTGCTGGCGCCGCTGACGATTGCGATCGCTTATGCCGGCGGTTGGCTGTGGGCCCTTCTCGTCACCCTGGTCTCGATCGGACTGTTCGCGGAATGGCTGATGGTGGTGGGCGCGGGATCGGCTGCGCTGACCGGGGCAGGGACGGTCGTGATCGCCATGATGGGGGCCGCTGTCGCGTTTGGCGCGCTGAAGACCGCCGTCATCACCGGTCTCATCGGCGGGGCGATTGTGACGCTGATCGCGCGCGGCAAGTTCTTGTGGGCGGCTACCGGCTTCGCCTACGCGGCGGCGGCGCTGCTGGCCGCGATCCTGGTGCGGAAGGATCTCGTCAACGGTTTCTCCGCGCTGATGTTCGTGCTGCTGGTGGTGTGGGCGACCGACATCGGCGGCTATTTCGCCGGCCGCAGCATCGGTGGACCGAAGCTGTGGCCGCGCGTGAGCCCGAAGAAGACATGGGCGGGTGCATTCGGCGGCTTTGGCGCGAGCCTGTTGGTCGCGGTGGGCTTTGCGGTCTTCGGCTTTGGGAAGATGGGACCATTGCTGCTCGTCAGCGCCGTCCTCTCGGTGGTATCGGCATTGGGCGACCTGTTCGAATCCGCGGTGAAGCGGCGCTTCGGTGTCAAGGATTCCAGTCACTTAATTCCCGGACATGGCGGGCTAATGGACCGCCTGGACGGTTTTGTCGCCGCCATCCTGGCGGCCTGGATTATCGGCTTTCTCCGCCATGGTGTGCATAGCGCCGGAAGCGGTCTTATGGTTTGGTGAGCACATGAGCGCGGTCCCATTGCGTAACAACAGGCTTGCGGCGTCCGACGTCCGCAGTGTCACGGTTCTCGGCGCTACCGGCTCGATCGGCGATAGCACCATGGACCTGCTGCGGGCCACGCCAGAGCGCTACCGTGTCGAGGCGCTGACGGCGAACGGCAATGTCGCAGCCCTGGCAAAGCTCGCCAAGGAATTCTCCGCCCGCTACGTCGCGATCGCCGACACCTCCAAGCTCGCCGAACTCAAGGCTGCACTCGCAGGCACCAGCACTGAATGCGGCGCCGGCGAAAGCGCGGTGATCGAGGCCGGCGCGCGCCCGGCCGACTGGGTGATGGCCGCCGTGAGCGGCGCTGCGGGCCTGAAGCCGGCGCTGGCCGCGGTCGACCGCGGCGCCCATGTCGCGCTCGCCAACAAGGAGTGCCTGGTCTGCGCGGGCGATTTCTTCATGCAGCGCGCGGCAAAGGCAGGCGCCTGCATCCTGCCGGCCGATTCCGAGCACAATGCGCTGTTCCAGGCGCTCAGCTCGGGCAATCGCGACGAGCTCGTCCGCGTCATCATCACGGCCTCCGGCGGCCCGTTCCGGACCTGGAAGCCGGCGGACATCGAGCAGGCGACCCTTGCGCAGGCCCTGAAGCATCCGAACTGGAGCATGGGCCAGAAGATCACGATCGATTCAGCCTCGATGATGAACAAGGGCCTCGAGGTGATCGAGGCGTCGTATCTGTTTGCGCTCTCGCCGGACGAGATCGACGTGCTCGTGCATCCGCAGTCGATCATCCACGGCATGGTCGAGTTTTCCGACTGCTCGGTGGTGGCCCAGCTCGGCGCGCCCGACATGAGGACGCCGATCGCGCATTGCCTCGGCTGGCCCGATCGGATCAAGGGGCCGGCAGCAAAGCTGGACCTCGCCAAGATCGGTCAGCTGACTTTCGAAGCGCCGGACTTCGAGCGTTTCCCAGGTCTCCGGCTGGCCTACGATTCGCTCCGGACAGGGAAGGGGGCGACCACCGTCTACAACGCCGCCAACGAGGTCGCTGTGGCCGCCTTCATCGCCGGCAAGATCCGCTTCGGGGCGATTGCCCGGCTCGTCGAGGCGACCCTCGAGGATTGGATCAAAGGCGGGAACCAGGCCCCTCTGACGTCCGCCGACGATGCAATCTCCGTTGACCATGTTGCGCGAAATAGGGCGGCCGCCCTATTGCCTCAAATTGCCTTAAAGGCATCCTAGTTGGTTCGGGCCAGGGCCTTGCGGCGCTGGGTGAGGGAAATCGATGATCGACTTTTTCGTCCATAGTTTCAATACGTTGAGCCATGGGCTCCTCGGTTACGCCGTTCCCTTCCTGTTCGTCCTGACCATCGTCGTGTTCTTCCACGAGCTCGGCCATTTCCTGGTCGCGCGCTGGGCTGGCGTGCGCGTGTTAACCTTTTCGCTCGGGTTCGGACCTGAGCTGGTCGGTTTCAACGACCGCCATGGCACCCGCTGGAAGATCTCGGCGATCCCCCTCGGCGGCTACGTCAAGTTCTTTGGCGACGAGAGCGAGGCCTCCACCCCGTCGGCCCAGACACTCTCGTCCATGACGGCCGAGGAGCGCGCCGGCAGCTTCCACCACAAGAAGGTCGGCCCGCGTGCTGCCATTGTCGCTGCCGGACCGATCGCCAATTTCATCCTGGGCGCGCTGATCTTCGCCGGCATGGCCCTCTACTACGGCAAGCCGAGCACCATCGCCCGCGTCGACGGCGTCGTCGCCACCGGCGCCGCGGCGGCGGCCGGCTTCAAGGTCGGGGACGTCGTCCTTCAGATCGACGGCAAGCCGATCGAGAGCTTTGCCGACATGCAGCGAATCGTTGCGATGAACGCCGGTTCGGCGCTTACTTTCCAGGTGAAACGCGATGACGCCATCGTCACGCTGACCGCCACCCCGGCGCTCCTCGAGCGCAAGGATCCGTTCGGCAACAGCCACCGTCTCGGCGTGCTCGGCATCGAGCACAAGTCGCAGGCCGGGGAGGCGTCGACCGCGCCGGTCGGAATCGGCGAAGCGCTCAAAATCGGGGTCGAGCAGGTCTGGTTCATCATCACCAGCACCTTCAAGTTCCTTGGTTCCCTGTTCGTCGGACAGGGCAATCCGAACGAGGTCAGCGGCGTTCTGGGAATCGCGAAGATGTCGGGGCAGGCGGCGAGCGCCGGGTTCCAGTTCGTGATCAATCTCTGTGCGGTGCTGTCGGTCTCGATTGGTCTGCTGAACCTCTTCCCGATCCCGCTGCTGGATGGCGGCCATCTCATGTTCTATGCGGCCGAGGTGCTCCGCGGCCGGCCCTTGTCCGAGCGAACCCAGGAAATGGGGTTCCGAATCGGTCTCGGCCTGGTGCTGATGCTGATGGTGTTTGCGACCTACAACGACATCCTGCGGATGGCCGCTTCCTGATAGGGGCTTTTTTGTGGCGTTGCTGTTGAGCAACGTCTTGCAATGAAATTGAAATTACGGCGCTTTCCGCCGTTTGCGGCGTCGGCGAAATTGGCTACAAGCAGCCTGAACTTGGGGAATCTCCGGACCGGCGTTGGGGTTGGGTCTGGCACGGAATGATAAGGGCGCGTTGCGCGATGAAGTTTGGACTGCGACTCCGGGGGGGCTTGCTCGCAACCCTGATCATGTTCGGCGCGCCGGTAATTGCCCCGGTCGGGGCTGTTTTCCTGTCTTCGTCTGCGCTCGCTCAGAGCGTCCAGTCGATTTCCGTCGAGGGAAATCGCCGCGTCGAAGTGGAGACGATCCGTTCCTATTTTAGGCCGGGTCCGGGCGGCCGCCTGGATCAGGGCGCCATTGACGACGGTCTCAAGGCGTTGATCGAGACCGGCCTGTTCCAGGATGTGAGGATCAATCGCGGCCCCGGCGGTCAGATCATCGTCTCGGTGGTGGAAAACCCGGTGATCGGCCGGATCGCCTTCGAGGGCAACAAGAAGATCAAGGACGAGCAGCTCTCCGCCGAGGTGCAGTCCAAGGCGCGCGGCACGTTCTCCCGCGCCATGGTGCAGTCCGACACGCTGCGAATCGCTGAAATTTATCGCCGGTCCGGCCGCTATGACGTGCGCGTCACGCCCGAGATCATCGAGCAGCCGAACAATCGCGTCGACCTGATCTTTACAATCGAGGAGGGCGCCAAGACCGGCGTCAAGTCGATCGAGTTCGTCGGCAACAACGCCTTCTCGTCCTACCGCCTGCGCGACGTCATCAAGACGCGTGAATCGAACCTCTTGAGCTTTCTCGCCAGCGGCGACATCTATGATCCCGATCGCGTCGAGGCCGACCGCGACCTGATCCGCCGCTTCTATCTCAAGAACGGCTTCGCCGACGTCCAGGTCGTGGCCGCGCTCACTGAGTACGATCCGGAGAAGAAGGGCTTCAACGTCACCTTCAAGATCGAGGAAGGCGCGCAGTACCGCGTCGGCACGGTCGACTTCCGCTCCAGCATTCCCAACTTCGATCCCGCGTCGATGCGCGCCTATTCGCGCGTCAATGTCGGCTCGCTCTACAACGTCGAGTCGGTCGAGAAGTCGGTCGAGGAGATGCAGATCGAGGCCTCGCGTCGCGGCTATGCCTTCGCCGTGGTCCGGCCCGGCGGTGACCGCAACTTCGAGGCGCACACGGTCTCTGTCGTCTTCAACATCGACGAGGGCCCGCGCACCTACATCGAGCGCATCAACCTGCGCGGCAACACCCGCACGCGGGACTACGTGATCCGCCGCGAGTTCGACATCTCGGAGGGCGACGCCTACAATCGCGCGCTGGTCGACCGCGCCGAGCGGCGCCTGAAGAACCTCGACTATTTCAAGACGGTGAAGATCACGACGGAGCCGGGCTCATCGAGCGACCGCGTCATCCTGAATGTCGACATGGAAGAGAAATCGACCGGCGACTTCTCGATCTCGGGCGGTTACTCCACGACCGACGGCGCGCTGGCCGAAGTGTCGGTCTCCGAGCGCAATCTGCTCGGCCGCGGCCTGTTCGCCAAGGCGTCGGTGACGTATGGCCAGTATGCCCGCGGCTACTCGCTGTCGTTCGTCGAGCCTTATCTGCTCGACTACCGCGTGGCGCTCGGTCTCGACCTCTATCAGCGCCAGCAGCTGTCCAACAGCTACATCTCCTACGGCACCAAGACGCTCGGCTTCTCGCCGCGCCTCGGCTTCTCGCTGCGCGAAGATCTGGCGCTCCAGGTGCGCTACTCGATCTACCAGCAGGAGATCACGCTTCCGTACTACCTTGCGAACTGTAACAACGTGGTCGGTTCGGCGGCGTTCAATCCCAGCCCGGCCTTCTCTGCTGCCACTGGTATACCTCTGGATCCGTCCACCAATGGCCTCGGCTGCTACAACGATGGCGAAGCCTCGCTGCCGGTGCGCAGGGAGCTAGCCAACGGCAAGACCCTGACCTCGGCGCTCGGCTACACGCTGACCTACAACACGCTGGACAACAACAAGAACCCCACCGACGGTCTGCTTGTCGATTTCCGGCAGGATTTCGCCGGCGTCGGTGGCGACGTCTCCTATCTGAAGTCGGTGGTCGATGCGAAGTACTACACGCCGCTCGTGTCCGACATCGTCGGCCTCATTCGACTGCAGGGCGGCATGCTGAACAAGATGAGCAGCGATCTGCGCATGCTCGACCACTTCCAGATGGGCCCGAACCTCGTCCGCGGCTTTGCCCCGAACGGCATCGGCCCGCGCGACTTGAATCCGTACGGTTCGCGGGATGCGCTCGGCGGCACCCAGTACTGGGGCGCTTCGTTCGAATTGCAGATGCCGTTCTGGTTCCTGCCGAAGGAGGTGGGTCTGAAGGGGGCGGTCTATGCCGATGCCGGTGGCCTCTACGACTACAGGGGGCCGACGAGCTGGACCACGACCAACGAAGTCAATGCGCCCGGCTGTATCCCATCGACCATCGATCCGGCGAGCAGCGGCACCTGCACCGGCCTCGTGTATGATGACAGCAAGGTCGTGCGCTCCTCGGTCGGTGTCGGCCTGATCTGGCAATCGCCGTTCGGTCCGCTTCGCTTCGACTACGCCGTGCCGCTCAGCAAGGGCAAGTACGATCGCGTGCAGGAATTCCGGTTCGGCGGCGGCACCACGTTCTAGTTCGATCAGTACGGCACGATCCGGATCAGTGGAGCCGGTTTCCGAAGGGGATCGTGCCAATCCAAGTCATGAGGCATGATGCGGCCTGGCCGCTTCATGCCGAAGCCGGACCGCGACGGGGTGGAATGGCGCAGCCGATCTTCTTCACAAAGCCGCCTGCCACAGCGTTGGCCGAGATTGCCACGCTGACCAAGGCGCAGCTGGTCGACCCCGCGAGGGGCGCCCACGTCATCACGGGCCTTGCCTCGCTGGACGAGGCGGGCCCCATGCATCTGGCGTTCTTCGACAACCTCAAATATGCCGATCAGCTCCGGGCGACCAGGGCTGGTGCTTGCCTGGTCAGCCCGCGATTCGAGGCCGAGGTGCCTGCGCATGTGGCCGTGCTGCGGGTGGCGCAGCCATTCCGCGCCTTCGTCAGGATCGCGCGGGAATGGCATGGAGACGCGCTGAGGCCGCAATCCTGGGTCGGCAACGACGGTATCGCGCCATCCGCCATCATCGATCCCACGGCCCGCCTCGAGGATGGCGTGGTCGTCGATCCCCTGGCCGTGATCGGCCCCGACGTCGAGATCGGCAGCGGCACCGTGATCGGCGTCGGCGCGGTGATCGGCCCGGGCGTCAAGATCGGCCGCGACTGCAATGTCGGTGCCCGAACCGCCATCCAGTGCGCCCTGATCGGCAACAACGTGCTGATCCACCCCGGCTGCTCGATCGGTCAGGAC
Organism: Bradyrhizobium sp. in8p8; assembly: GCF_000426845.1. Classification (GTDB taxonomy): domain Bacteria; phylum Pseudomonadota; class Alphaproteobacteria; order Rhizobiales; family Xanthobacteraceae; genus Bradyrhizobium; species Bradyrhizobium japonicum_C. The sequence goes on from NZ_AUGD01000010.1 coordinate 277,577, forward strand.
GGCTACGGCTTCATCTTCTTCGGCCCCGAAGGCCATCTGAAGGTGCCGCAGACCGGACGGGTGCTGATCCAGAACGACGTCGAGGTCGGCGCCAACACCACGATCGACCGTGGGTCCTTGCGGGATACCGTGATCGGTGAGGGGACTAAAATCGACAATCAGGTCCAGATCGGCCACAATGTGACGATCGGCCGGCATTGCCTGCTCGCGGCGCAGATCGGTCTCGCCGGCAGCCTGACCATCGGCGACAACGTGGCGCTGGGAGCGAAGGTTGGCATCAACAATCACCTCAAGATCGGCGACGGAGCGCAGGTGACGGCCATGAGCGCGGTCAAGGACGACATCCCCCCGGGCGGCCGATGGGGCGGGCATTTCGCCAAGCCGACCAAACAATGGTTCAAAGAGATCATCGCGGTGGAGCGCCTGGTACGCGACAGCAAGGCGGAGCCGAAAGACGAGGGACGGGAATGACGGCGGAATCACCTGTTAAGTTCGAGCTGGTGGATATCAACGCCATCCTCCAGACCCTGCCGCACCGCTTTCCGATGCTCTTGATCGACCGCGTGATCAACATCCGGGCCGACTACAGCGGCATCGGCATCAAGAACGTCACCTTCAACGAACCGGCCTTCCAGGGGCACTTCCCCGAGCGCCCCGTCTATCCCGGCGTCATGATGATCGAGGCAATGGCACAGACGGCGGGCGTGATCGGCATCAAGTCGGTCGAGGGCACCGAGAAACCGCGGGCGGTCTATTTCCTCACGATCGACAAGTGCAAGTTCCGCAAGCCGGTGCTGCCCGGCGACACCATCGAATATCACATGCGCTCGCTGGGCCGCCGCAAAGCCATGTGGTGGTTTCACGGTGATGCCAAGGTCAACGGCCAGGTGGTGGCGGAGGCCGACGTCGGCGCCATGCTGACGGACTGAGCGGATCAGCTCTTCTGGACCGGCTCGCGCGTCCGGCACGTGTAGCGCCCGATGGTCGCCTCACGTTTGATATTCCGGCTAAAGAACTGACCCATGGACGGTGCGCCCATGAGGCGTTCGACGGTGTCCGCCGCCACGCCGCAATAACGGACATAGGCGCCGTTGCTCGCGACAATCAGGTCCTGCTGCGCGCGATCGTAACAGACCCGCTGAAGCACCGTGCTGCGGCTGATGTCCCGGCATTCAAACGTGACGAGATCGACGATCCGCTGCTCGCCAGTCTCGATCGTCTCTGACACGATCGGTGTACCCGCGAGCTGCGCTAGCAAGAGGACCAGGGCCCTGACCACGACAATTGAAGCTCCGCTTGAACGTCCTGTTGGACCGGGAAGGCCGCCTCATCCGGCACTTGAAACACGGCGAGATGATACGTCACTGGACAGATCGGGCATAGTCGCGCTAACCACCGGAAAAGCGAGCGACTTCAATAGATAACCAGACCTTCTTGACGAGTAAGATTGGCTTGATGAGCAAGATTGATCCCACCGCACGGGTCGCGGACGGCGCCGTGATCGGCGAGGGTACCGAGATCGGACCCTATTGCATCATCGGCCCGAACGTCGCGATCGGAAAGAACTGCAAGCTGATCGGACATGTGCACATCACCGCGCAGACGACCATCGGTGACGATTGCACCATTTATCCCTTTGCCTCGCTCGGCACGCCGCCGCAATCGCTCGGCTATCGTGGCGAGCTGACGCAGCTCCGGATCGGCGCGGGCTGCACCATCCGCGAGTCCGTGACCATGAACGCCGGCACTGTTGCCGGCGGCGGCGTCACGACCGTTGGCGACCGCGGCTATTTCATGAACTGCAGTCATGTCGGCCACGACTGTCATATCGGCAACGACGTGATCTTCGCGACCTCGGCGACGCTGGGCGGTCATTGCGAGATCGGCGATTTCGTCTTCATCGGCGGCTTGTCCGCGGTGCACCAGTTCACCCGCATCGGATCGCAGGTCATGGTCGGCGGCGTCTGTGGGGTGCGCGACGACATCATTCCGTTCGGTCTCGTTAACGGTCAATATGCGGTGCTGGAAGGCCTGAACCTGATCGGCATGAAGCGGCGCAAGTTCACAAAGCAGCGGCTCGCGACCGTGCGTGCGTTCTACCAGAAGCTTTTCCATGGCTCCGGCACATTCGCCGAACGGCTGGAGGCGGCGCGTCCGCTGGCGGGCGAGGACCCTGCGATCGCCGAAATCCTCGACTTCATCGGCAAGGGCAAGCGCCCGCTCTGTCTTCCCGCTATCGCGAAGTGACCCTGCGATGGCCGCGGGAATGACATCGGCGGCTCCGGAAGTTTCGTCACCGGTCGGGATCGTGGCCGGCGGCGGCGCAATGCCGTTTGCGGTCGCCGAGTCGCTCGCGGCGCGCGGCATCACGCCGGTGCTGTTTCCGCTGCGCGGGGCCTGCGATCCGGCGCGGGTGGAGCAGTTCCGCCATCGCTGGATTTCGGTCGGCCAGCTCGGCCGCGCGATGCGGCTGTTTCGCCAGGAAGGCTGCCGCGACCTGATCTTCATCGGCACATTGGTGCGGCCGTCGCTGGCGGAGATCCGGTTCGACATCAAGACGCTGCGCCTGCTCGGCAACGTCATCCGCGCCTTTCGCGGGGGCGACGACCATCTCTTGTCCGGTGTCGGCCGCATGCTCGAGCAGGATGGCTTTCGCATGGTCGGCATCAAGGATGTCGCGCCGGATCTGCTGATGCCCGAGGGCTGCATCAGTCGCGCCTGGCCCAGCGACACCAGCAAGGCCGACATCGAACGCGGCCGCGCGGTGCTGACCGCGCTCGGCGCGTTCGACATCGGCCAGGCTGTCGTGGTGATCGACGGCCACGTGGTGGCCGTCGAGGACATAGAGGGCACAGACGCGCTGCTCGCTCGCGTCGCGCGGCTGCGGGAGGAAGGGCGCATCCGCGCTGCCACCGGACGCGGCGTGCTGGTGAAGGCACCGAAGAGCGGCCAGGATCTGCGCTTCGACCTGCCGACGATCGGCCCGCGCACAATCGAGGGCGTCGCGGCCGCCGGCCTTGCGGGCATCGCGGTCAGCGCCGGCAACACCATTGCCGCCGAGCCGCAGGCGATGATCGCGCTTGCCGACGCAAAATATCTCTTCGTCATAGGGCTGAGCGCGTGATGCAGTCGCGTGATCCCAAGCGCAAGATCTTCCTGATCGCGACGGAGGAATCCGGCGACCGGCTCGGCAGTTCCTTGATGAAGGTACTGCGCCAGCGCCTCGGCGACGGTGTGCAGTTCGTCGGCGTTGGCGGCCGCACCATGGCCCGCGAGGGCCTTGCAACGCTGTTTCCGATCGAGGAGCTGTCGATCGTCGGCTTTGCCGCGGTGGTGCAGCAATTGCCGAAGATCCTGCGGCTCATCCGAAAGACGGCCGACGCCGTGACCGATGCCGCGCCCGACGCGCTCGTCATCATCGACAGCCCCGATTTTACCCATCGCGTCGCCCGCCGCGTGCGCTCGCGCAGTCCCGAGATCCCGATCGTCGATTACGTCTCGCCGCAGCTCTGGGCGTGGCGGCCGGGACGGGCGCGGACCATGCTCAGCTACGTCGACCATGTGCTGGGCCTGCTGCCGTTCGAGCCGGAGGAATACCGCAAGCTCGGCGGGCCGCCCTGCAGCTATGTCGGTCATCCGCTGATCGAGCAATTGGCGTCGCTGCGGCCGACCGCGGAGGAGCAGACACGACGCGATGGCGAGCCGCCGGTGCTGCTGGTGCTGCCAGGCAGCCGGCGCAGCGAGATCCGGCATCACCTCGATGTGTTCGGCGCGGCACTCGGCCGGTTGCAGGCGGAGGGGCGCGCGTTCGAGCTGATGCTGCCGACCATGCCGCATCTCGAACCCACCATCCGTGAAGGCATTGCCAATTGGCCGGTCAAGCCGCAGCTCGTGATCGGGGAGAACGAGAAGCGTGCCGCCTTCCGGATCGCGCGCGCCGCGCTGGCCAAATCCGGGACGGTGACTCTCGAACTCGCGCTGTCGGGCATTCCGATGGTGACCGCCTATCGCGTCGGCGCTATCGAAGCTTTCATCCTGCGCCGCGCGATCCGCGTCTCGTCGGTGATCCTTGCCAATCTCGTGATCGGCAAGGACGTCATTCCGGAGTTTCTGCAGGAGGATTGCACGCCGGATAAGCTCGCGCCGGCGCTCGCCGAACTGCTGATGGATTCGCCGCTTCGCCGGCGACAGGTGGAAGCATTCGCCCAGCTCGATCAGATCATGTCGACGGGTAACACATCGCCTAGCGTGCTCGCCGCCGACATCGTGCTTGCCGCGATGCGAAAGGGCGTGCGAACGGGCTCGGGCGTGTCCTCATAAGCGTCTGCATGAGGAAAGCGGGAGCGAACAAACGATTGTGTATGCGCGCAACGTACAACATGCGCTCAACGGGACAGCAACCAGCGCCTTCGACACCCAGTACAACGTGTAAGCGTCCAGTTTCAGTTACTGCCAGCTAAGACGGCGATCAATACCACTGTCGTCTGGATTGCTGCAGAAGACGCCGCCAGTGGGCGACCGCAATTGGCTTACCGGCAATCTCATACGTACACGCTCCACCAAGGCATGGACCGGTGGCATGAAAATGTCTCGGCCGACTGGCTTTGGCTCGACAGCACGCTGGAGCCACACGCTTTGATTGACATGCTGGCCCGTCACGTCGGCCACTTGATCCGAAAGCGCTCAGCCATCCCAACGTGTTCCGCTGCGCGGAACGGCAAAGACGAACGCTGATTGACTTGCCGAGTTGTCTCATGTTCTCATTTCTAAAAAGAACGGCTCAGCTATTCAGACGGGCTGGCAAGGGAGAGAGACATGTCGGATCAGAACAGCAAGTTCAATCGCCGAAACGTGTTGATGGGTTCCGTAGCAACGCTTGCAACGCCTTCGATCATTGGAAGCGCGCACGCGCAGGAAAAGGTTTCCTGGAAGGTGCAGTCACACTGGCCCAAAGCATCGGGCTCGTTCAACGACAGTCTTGTCGTACTGCAAAAGGAGCTGGAAGAACGTACCGGCGGACGCTTCAAGATGGAATTGTACGGCGCGGGCGAAATCGCGAAGGATCGCGAGATCTTCAACGTAGTCCGCAAGGGCGTCGTTCAGATGGGCACGATCTCGCCGGCCTATATCCTCGGCGAGGCGCAGGCGATGGGTTTGTACTACGGAGTTCCGGGTACGTTGCGCGAGACTTGGGAGCTGATGCACCTGACCAAGAATCTCGGCATCGAGAAGATGGTCAATGATGAACTGCGACCCAAGGGCGTGATCCTGCTCGGCGAAAAGGCCTATCCGACCGAGATCGTGCTGAAGAAGAAGATCACCTCTGCGGCAGACCTCGGGACCCTGAAGGTGCGTTCGGCCGGCACGATGCTTGATTACCTGTCGGCCGCGGGCACATCGCCGCAACAGGTCGCCGGCCCCGAGATCTACCAGGCGATTTCGACGGGCGTCGTCGATGGCGCCCACTGGGGCGCGGCGATCGGCGCGCTGTCGATGAAGTTCTGGGAGGTCGCGCCCTATCACATGAAACCGGCGCTCGGCGTCACTAACGACTGCTGGATCATCAGCACCGCTGCGCTGGACAAGTTGCCTGCCGATCTCCGGCTCCAGTTTCTCGCCTTGATCGAAGAGCGCTACTTCCGTCGCTCGGTCGAGTATCTGCACAAGGAAGCGATTGCGCTGACCACCGGCAAGACGAAGATGAACGTTGAGGTAGTTCGCTTTCCCGACGACGTGCTCAAGAAGTTCGCCGATGCTTCGAAGGGCATTCTCCAGAAGGAGATCGCCAAGGGACCTGTTGCGAGCAAGGGTGGCGAGGCCCTGACGACATTGATGACCGATCTCGGTTACGTCTGACATTACCGGCCGCCGGCCGGCGGGGCACGGCAGGCGGCACGGCTGCTTCAAAATCGTTCCGAATCACCGACAGCGTGAACAGGCGGCGCTGACTTGCGGTCGTCAGAATACGGGTCATAGAATGCTGAAACTCGCCAGGACGGTCACGCACCTGAATATCTGGATCGGCAAGGTCGCGGCATGGCTGATCGCGCCGATGTTCCTGCTGCTGATGACCGACGTGATCATGCGCTACGTCGTCGGCAGTGCGGCTATCTGGACCGCCGAATTCGCACAGCTGATCTTCGGCGGGTACGCGGTGATTGCCGGCGGGTATCTGTTGGTCGAGCGGGCCCATGTCAACGTCGACATCATCTATGGCAAGTTCAGCCGCGTGAACAAGGCGGTCGTCGATCTCGCTACTTCATTCCTGTTCTTCCTTTTCCTCGGGGTGCTGATCTGGCAAGGCGTCGACATGGCCTGGGATTCCGCGGCCAAGTTCGAGAGATCGTCCAGTCTCTGGAATCCGCATATCTGGCCGGTCAAGATCATCATCCCAGTCGCGGGCGTGCTGTTGCTGCTGCAGGGCCTCGTCCGGTTTGTCTCGGACATCCGCACCGTCAAGGGGCTGGAGAACGACCCGGATACGTTCGGCAAGCAGGCGACCGACGAACCCTCTCATTAGACGAACGGATCCATTGTGTCAGTCGAGCTTCTCACGCTTCTATTCTTCGGTTCGCTGCTGGTCTTCCTTTTCATCGGCACGCCGCTTACCTTCACCCTCGGCGGCATCTCGGTCGTCTTCCTGTACTTCACGATGGGGCCGGTCGGGTTCTACATCGTCGCGTCCAAGTTCTGGGACTCGATGATGAGCTTCACGCTGATCGCGATACCGATGTACGTTTATATGGCGATGCTGCTCGAGAAGTCGGGTGTCGCGAACGATCTTTACCGGATGATGCATCTCTGGTTCGGCGGCTTTCGCGGCGGGCTTGCGATCGGCACCGTAGCGATCTGCGCGATCTTTGCCGCGATGAGCGGGATCAGCGGCGCCGCAGTCGTGACGATGGGCACCATAGCGCTGCCGCGGATGCTGGAGCGCGGCTACGACAAGCGGCTCGCTGTCGGCGCGATCAACTGCGGCGGCGGCTGGGGCATCCTGATCCCCCCATCGATCCTGATGGTGCTTTACGCTTTGCTGACCGAGGTATCAGTCGGCCGGCTGTTCGCATCCGGAATCGGTCCCGGCATCCTGCTGTTCGTGCTGGTTTCGATCTATATCGGCGTTCGCGCCTGGTTGCAGCCATCGCTTGCGCCTGCATTGCCGATCGAGGAGCGCGGCGACTGGCAAACGAAGTTCGCTTCACTGAAAGCCGTGTTCTTGCCGCTGTTCATCGTGTTTCTGGTGCTCGGCGCCATCTTCGGCGGCTTTGCAACACCGACGGAGGCTGCCGCGCTGGGCGTGTTCGGCGCGCTGATCGCATCCGCCGTTCATCGCAGGCTGTCGGTGGCCGTGCTGAACGACGCGGCGATCCAAACCCTGCGCCTGACGGCGCTGATCATGTGGATCTTGTTCGCCGCGCATGCGTTCTCGACGGCATACACGACGCTGGGTGCCAGCGAGTTGATGAATCACCTGATGACGCTTGTTCCCGGCGGAAAGTGGGGAGCCCTCGCGTTCATGTTGTTCGTGCTGCTGATCCTGGGCATGGTGCTTGACCCGGTCGGGATCATGCTGATCACGCTTCCGGTGTTCCTGCCGGTGGTCCAGGCCTACAATTTTGATCCGATCTGGTTCGGCGTGATTTTCATCATTATGATGGAGATCGGCTATATGACACCACCTTTCGGCTTCAATCTGTTTTATCTGAAGAGCGTGGCGCCGCCGGAAGTCACGATGGGTGATATCTACTGGTCCGTGATTCCGTACGTGCTTGTGACTATGGTCGGTGTGCTGATCCTGATCGTTTTCCCGGATATCGCGCTGTACTTCCCGAACCTGTTCTTCGGCGTGGCGAGGTAGCAGCTTAACAGGTGAAGGACGCGGCGCGCCATTGTGCTGGCTCGCAACACAACTTCCAGCCGTCTACCGCGCGGTTCTACGTTTTTGCATCGCTCGCTCCGACTTTGCCGGCATCAACAGCCGCGAGGATGTGACCGGAAGTTTGCAGCCGAGCGTGACAGCAAGGCGATTGACACGGAGCGGATGTTTACGATTTCGGTGGGCAAACATCCGTTGCTACGCCTGCTCATTTCGCACCCCAAGAGACCATCGATCGTAGATCGCCTTGATCGCGACCTGGATCAATATCCGCGACATCTCCGTCGCGCAACGCGAACCCGAGACGAATTCGGGTGCACACCCTGGGCGAGACCCGCATCGCCCCGAAAATACAGACCGGCGATGCGATGGCTATCCCGGGAGGCGAGGAACAGCTCCATGGTGGCAATGTCGTCGGGCTTCGCCGCACCGCGGACGGCCCGACGCGAGCGCCTCTCGGCAATGGCCTGCACCTTTCGGATACCGCAGCCGGCGGCGGCGCTCGGTGATCACCACGCCCTTCGCAATCACGTGGACGCGAATGCTGCCGGGACCGAGCAGACAGGTCAGGCGCAATGTTCCGCCAAACGAAAACGGCGCCATCTTGCGATGGCGCCGCTTCGAAACCCGTGACGGCCGGCGTTAGCGCTTGTCGATCGGAACGTAATCGCGCTTTGTCACGCCGGTATAGAGCTGGCGCGGACGGCCGATCTTCTGTTGCGGATCCTCGATCATCTCGCTCCACTGGCTGATCCAGCCGACGGTGCGTGCGACCGCGAACAGCACGGTGAACATCGACACCGGGAAGCCCATCGCCTTCAGCGTGATGCCTGAATAGAAGTCGACGTTCGGGTAGAGCTTGCGGTCGATGAAGTACTGGTCGCTGAGCGCGATCTTTTCGAGCTCCATCGCCACCTTCAGCATCGGATCGTCGCCATGGCCAGTCTCCTTGAGCACGGCGTGACACATCTTCTGCATGATCTTGGCGCGCGGATCGTAGTTCTTGTAGACGCGGTGACCGAAGCCCATCAGGCGGACCTCGGAGCTCTTGTCCTTCACCTTGGCGATGAACTCGGGGATCTTGTCGACCGTGCCGATCTGATAGAGCATGTTCAGTGCGGCTTCGTTCGCGCCGCCATGCGCCGGGCCCCAGAGGCAGGCGATGCCCGCCGCGATGCAGGCGAACGGGTTGGCGCCGGAGGAGCCGGCAATACGCACTGTCGAGGTGGATGCGTTCTGCTCGTGGTCGGCGTGCAGGATGAAGATCTTCTCCAGCGCATCGGCGAGCACGGGGCTCACTTTGTAATCCTCGCAGGGCACCGCGAAGCACATGTTGAGGAAGTTCTCGGCAAAGCCCAGCGAGTTCTTCGGATACACGAAGGGCTGGCCGACGGTGTACTTGTAGGCCATCGCCGCCAGGGTCGGGATCTTCGCGATCATGCGCATGGACGCGATCATGCGCTGCTGCGGATCGTTGATGTCGGTGCTGTCGTGATAGAACGCGGCGAGCGCGCCGACGGCCGCAACCATGATCGCCATCGGATGGGCGTCGCGGCGGAAGCCCTGGAAGAAGCGGGCCATCTGCTCGTGCACCATCGTGTGATGGGTCACGCGATGATCGAAATCCTTCTTCTGCGCGGCGGTGGGCAGGTTCCCGTAGAGCAGGAGATAGCAGGTCTCGAGGAAGTCGCCGTGCTCGGCAAGCTGCTCGATCGGGTAGCCCCGGTACTCCAGGACGCCCGCGTCGCCATCGATATAGGTGATCTTGGACTGGCAGCTCGCGGTCGAGGTGAAGCCCGGGTCGTAAGTGAACAGGCCGGACTGGCCGTAAAGCTTGCCGATATCGACGACATCAGGCCCGACGCTGCCGCTGAGGATCGGAAGATCGTAACTCTTGTTTCCAACCGTCAGAGTGGCGGTCTTGTTGCTTGGTTTTGCGTCCATCGTAGGTCCCCGATGTGTGGTGAAACGGGCCGGAGCCGGAGGCGCCCCTAGGGAGATAATGGGGGCAGGCCGGAAGTTCCAGAATGTACGGGGAGATGGGTATATTATTGCTATGTGCGCTGCAAGATCGCCGCGCGCATGGTCGACTTACGTCGTAGATTGATCCTTAAGCCGGTCGAGGCTCTCCTGGCGCCCCAGGACATCCAAAACCTCAAATATACCAGGCGACGTCGTCCGTCCGGTGAGCGCCGCCCGCAAAGGCTGGGCGACGGCGCCGAGCTTGAGACCATTTTCCTCGGCAAAGGCGCGCAGCGCGGCTTCGGTGGTGGAGCCGCTCCACGTCCCGACTTTCTCCAACGCGGAATGAAGCCGGCCGATCAGCCTGCGGTTTTCTTGTGTCAGCAACGCCTGCGCCTTGGGATCGGGCGTCAAGGGCCGGTCTGCGAAAATGAAATGGGCGCCGTCGATCAGCTCGATCAGCGTCTTGGCGCGCTCCTTCAGGGCCGGCATGGCCTTGAGAAGCTGTGCCCGTGTCGTGTCATTTAACTTGGCCTTAATCTCGTCGCGGCTCGGCACGACGTGGTCGAGCACGTCCTCGAACATCCTCACGAGCGATTGATCGTCGCTGTGGCGGATGTAGTGGCCGTTGAGGTTCTCCAGCTTGGCAAAATCGAAGCGGGCGGCGGCACGGCCGACGCTGGCAAGATCGAACGCCGCGATCATCTCCTCCGTCGAGAAGATCTCCTGGTCGCCATGGCTCCAGCCGAGCCGGACGAGATAGTTGCGCAGCGCTGCGGGCAGGTACCCCATGGCGCGGTAGGCATCGACGCCGAGCGCGCCGTGCCGCTTCGACAGCTTGGAGCCATCCGGCCCGTGAATGAGCGGGATATGGGACATGCTGGGCAGCGTCCAGCCCATTGCATCATAGATCTGCTTCTGGCGCGCGGCGTTGATCAGATGGTCGTCGCCGCGGATGACGTGGGTGACGCCCATGTCGTGGTCGTCGACCACCACGGCGAGCATGTAGGTCGGGTTGCCGTCGCCGCGCAAAAGGACGAGGTCGTCGAGGTTCTCGTTCTGCCAGACCACGCGGCCCTGAACCTGGTCCTCGATCACGGTCTCGCCGGTCTGCGGCGCGCGCAGCCGGATGGTCGGCTTGACATCGCTCGGAGCGGTCGCGGGATCGCGGTCGCGCCACATGCCGTCATAGAGGCGGGTACGGCCTTCGGCGCGCGCCTTCTCGCGCATGGCGGCGAGCTCCTCGGCGGTGGCGTAGCAGCGATAGGCCTTGCCGTCGGCCAGCAGCTGCTCGGCGACCTCGCGGTGGCGGGCGGCGCGGGCGAACTGGTAGATGACATCGCCGTCCCAGCCGAGCTCCAGCCATTTGAGGCCATCGAGGATGGCCGCGATGGCAGCCTCCGTGGAGCGCTCCCGGTCGGTGTCCTCGATCCGGAGCAGCATCTTGCCGCCATGCTTCTTCGCATAGAGCCAGTTGAAAAGCGCCGTGCGGGCACCCCCGATATGGAGAAAGCCGGTCGGCGAGGGAGCGAAGCGGGTGACGACGGAATCGGACATTCTTGGCAGGGCCCATGCATTGGAAGCGGTGGTGTATAGCAGGCCCGGAGCATAACTAAAGCCCGACGGCGGACGGCAAGGCCTTGGCGCGGCGACGCGAATTTGGCAGAAGGACCGCTGATTTCCTTACAGGATTTTCGTGATGACAGAACCGGTGGCAGCTGAGGTTGGGCGCGATTTCATTCGTGACATCATCCAGGCCGACCTCGAGCAGGGCAAGTACAAGGAGATCGTGACCCGGTTCCCGCCGGAGCCGAACGGCTACCTGCATATCGGCCACGCCAAGTCGATCGCACTCAACTTCGGCATCGCCCAGGAGTTTCCGGGCCGCTGTCACTTGCGCTTCGACGACACCAACCCGGTCAAGGAGGAACAGGAATACATCGATTCCATCCAGGCCGACGTGCGCTGGCTCGGCTTCGACTGGGGCAAGAACCTGTTCTATGCCTCGGACTATTTCGACCGCCTGTACGAATGGGCGGAGCAGCTGATCCGCGACGGGCTCGCCTATGTCGACGACCAGAGCCAGGAGGAGATCCGTCTCTCGCGCGGCACGCTGACCGAGCCCGGCAAGAACTCGCCGTTCCGCGACCGCAGCGTGGAGGAGAATCTCGACCTGTTCCGCCGCATGAAGGCCGGCGAATTCCCCAACGGTGCGCGCGTGCTGCGGGCCAAGATCGACATGGCCGCGGGCAACATCAACCTGCGCGACCCCGTGCTGTACCGCATCCTGCATGCGCACCATCCGCGCACCGGCACGAAGTGGAGCATCTATCCGAGCTACGACTATGCGCATGGCCAGTCCGACGCCATCGAAGGCATCACGCATTCGATCTGCACGCTGGAGTTCGAGGACCACCGGCCGCTCTATGACTGGTTCATCGAGAAGCTGCCGGTGCCGTCCAAGCCGCACCAGTATGAGTTCGCGCGGCTGAACCTGACCTACACGCTGCTGTCGAAGCGCGTGCTGACCCAGCTGGTCCGCGACGGTCATGTCGCGGGCTGGGACGATCCGCGCATGCCGACCATGGCAGGCATGCGCCGCCGCGGCGTGCCGCCGGCGGCCTTGCGCGAATTCGTCAGGCGCATCGGCGTCGCCAAGGCCAACAGCGTGGTGGATGTCGGCATGCTCGAGTTCTGCATCCGCGAGGAGCTGAACCGCACGGCCCAGCGCCGCATGGCGGTGTTGAGGCCGCTGAAGGTCGTAATCGAGAATTATCCGGAAGGGCAGACCGAAGAGCTCGAGGCGATCAACCATCCCGACGACGCCAGCGCCGGCACGCGCAAGATCACTTTCGGCCGCGAGATCTATATCGAGCAGGACGACTTCATGGAGAACCCGCCCAAGAAGTTCTTCCGTCTGTCGCCGGGCAACGAGGTGCGGCTGCGTTATGCCTATTTCGTCAAATGCACCGGCGTGATCAAGAACGACAAGGGCGAGGTGGTGGAGCTGCGCTGCACCTACGATCCCGCGACCAAGGGCGGCAACGCGCCCGACGGCCGCAAGGTCAAGGCGACCATGCACTGGCTGCCGGCCGCGACTTCGAAGCCGGCGGAGATCCGCATCTACAACCAGCTTTTCGCCAATCCGACCCCAGACGCCTCCAATTTTGCAGCCGATCTCAATCCGAACTCGCTGGAGATTCTCTCCGACGCGCGGGTGGAGGCTTCCGTTGCCGAGAGCAATTCGACCGAGCCGATGCAGTTCGAGCGCCAGGGCTATTTCGTGCGTGACAAGGACTCGACGCCTGGCAAGCCGGTGTTCTCGCGCACCATCGGCCTACGTGATACGTTTGCGAAGGAAGTCGCCAAAGGCTGAGGGAGCGGTCATGAGCAGTGAGGCCGGCGAGATCGTTTCCGCCATCATCTCGAAATGGTGCGCAGGCTTCGCAAAGCTCGACGCCTCGGCGCTGTCGTCGCTGTATTCGAAGAACGCGTTCTTCTTCGGCTCCAATCCGAAACTCTATCGGGGCAGGGACGGCGTCGCCGACTATTTCAACGGCTTGCCGCGCTGGCGCAAACCGAGCGCCGCGTTCTCGGATGTACAGGCGGCTCAGTCGGGTCCCGACCTCATCAACATGGCTGCGACCATCTCGTTCGATCTTGCCGGCGAGCGTGCCGATCTCATGGTCAAGATGAGCTGGGTGATCGTCCGCGAGGACGGCGACTGGAAGATTGTCAACCACCATGCCTCCTCGCAGGCGCCGCTGATCTGACGTGCCTCGCCGCACACAGGATCCTCATCAGGTGCTGGAAACGAACGTGGGGCTGGTGCGTTGAGTGGGATCCAAACAGGGATCCGGCCATGCAGAACATTGCAGAGCATATGGAAGTGATCGGCGCCGACGGCGTTCATGTCGGCACCGTCGATCGCGTCGAGGGCAATCGCATCAAGCTGACCAAGAAGGACAGTGGCGAGGGCAGTCACAAGGGTCACCATCATTTCATCGACAAGGGCCTCGTTGCCGACGTCGAAGGCAACAAGGTCCGTCTGTCCGCCAAGGCGTCGGTGGCCGTGACGATGGAAGAGGAAAAGTAGGGCGCTCGGCCGCTTGTTCCTGATCTGTACCGCTATCTGAGCAGTCGCACCTTCCAGTAGCCTCGTCGCCCGTCGCGTATCGCAAGGTGCAGGGGGAATGGCGGAGCGGAGCCGGCCAGTGCGCTCCCAGGGAGTCGCCGGGACGTGGCCGGTCGGCCGTGTCGCGCCCGCTGGCGGCTTCGCGCCGGCTGACCTTGGCCTTTGGCCCGCCATCGCCGAGACGCTGCGCCAATGGGCCCGCGCCGAGGCGGGGCCCGGCCGGTTGTTGCCCTGGGTGCCGGTCGCCTTCGGGGGCGGGATTGCACTCTACTTCGCCGCGGATCACGAGCCTGTGCTGTGGGTCGTGGCAACGACAGCGGCCGCGCTGATGCTCGGCGCGGTGCTGCTGCGGCGGAGCCGCCTGTTCGCCCCCGCCATCATGATCGCAGCGGTCGCCGTCGGCTTTGCCGTCGCGACCTGGAAGACCGCGCGCGTCGCTCACACCGTTTTGGCAAAGCCGCTCTATTCGGTGTCGCTGTCGGGGTTCGTTGAAGCGCGGGACATCCGCGAGCGCACCGATCGTTTCGTGCTGCGCGTCACCGCGATGGAGGCGCAGCGCAGCGACATCAAGCTCGAGCGCGTGCGTCTTTCGGTTCGGAAGGGAACGGCACCGGAGGTCGGCAGCTTCGTGCAGCTGAAGGCCCGGCTGCTGCCGCCGATCTCGCCGGTGCGCCCCGGCAGCTATGATTTCTCACGCGACATGTTCTTCCAGGGCATCGGCGCCTCCGGCTTCGTGATGGGCACGATCACGGCGTCGACGCCGCCGGATGCCGGCGGCTTGCGGCTGCGCTACGCGGCTTTCATGCAGGGCCTGCGCGATGCGATCGACGGGCGCATCCGTGCCACGCTCGAAGGCGACAACCGAGCGATCGCGACGGCGCTGCTCACCGGCCGGCGTGATGCGATCACCGCGCCCGTCAACGACGCCATGTTCGTCTCGGGGCTGGGCCATGTGCTGTCGATCTCCGGCTACCACATGGCGGTCGTCGCCGGCGTCGTATTCTTCGCAGTGCGCGCGCTGCTGGCGTTGATCCCGGGACTGGCGGCCGGCTTCGCGATCAAGAAGTGGTCGGCGGCAGCGGCGCTGGTTGCGGCTGCGTTCTACCTGCTGCTGTCGGGCGCAGAGGTCGCGACGCAGAGGTCGTTCTTCATGACGGCGGTGGTGCTGATCGCCGTGATGGTGGACCGCCGCGCCATCACGTTCAGGACGCTTGCGGTGGCCGCACTGATCGTGCTCGCGGTCGCACCGGAGGCCCTGGTTCATCCCAGTTTTCAGATGTCATTTGCCGCAACGCTCGGGCTGGTGGCGCTGGTGCAGATCGGCATGCCGAACCTGCTCGCATCGCCCGATCATTCCGCAACGGCGCGGATCGCGCTGTGGGGCGGCCGCGAGATCGCGATATTGTTCCTGGCCTCCTTGATCGCCGGGCTTGCCACCACGCCCTATGCCGCCTTCCACTTCCACCGCGTGACGCCATACGGCGTGCTCGCCAATCTCGGCGCGATGCCGGTGGTCTCGGCGCTGGTGATGCCGGCCGGGCTGTTGGGGCTGCTCGCGGCGCCGTTCGGGCTCGACGGCGTGTTCTGGTGGCTGATGGGGATCGGCATCGACTGGATGGTCGCGGTCTCGCGCTGGGTGGCGGCATTGCCCGGCGCGGTCGGCCGCATTCCCGCGTTCGGGATCGCGCCGCTGATCGCGGCGAGCCTCGGGATCATCGTGATGGGCCTGTTGCGCACGCCCTTGCGCTGGTCCGGTGCGCTGGTGCTGTTTGCCGCGATCATCTGGGGGCTGTCGGTGCGACAGCCCGATATCCTGATCGCCGGGGACGGCGCGAGCGTCGCCGTGCGGGGCAGGGACGGGCATCTGCATGTGATCCGCGCGAGCAGGGATGGCTTCCTGCTCAAGCAATGGCTGGCTGCCGACGGCGATCCCCGCGACGCCGGCAGTGCCTCGCTGGCCGACGGTGTGTCTTGCGACGCGTCCGGCTGCGTCACGGCCTTGGCTGACGGGCGCTTGGTCGCGCTTTCTCTCCGCATCGACGCGCTGGCGGACGATTGCAGCCGCGCCGCGCTGGTGGTGACGGCGCGGCCCGTGCCCCCTGATTGCGCGGCGATGGTCATCGACCGGCCGCGTCTGGCCAGTCAGGGTGCACTGGCTCTGACGCGGAGCGGCGAAGGCTTCTCGGTTCAGGCCGTGAGGGCGCGCAGCGCAAGCCGCCCCTGGTTGCCGGCGGGCGCCGGCGAGGGAGACTTCGACGGCAGCCTCGCGCCGAAGACGGCACTGCCCCGCAATCGGGACGCAACGCCATCGGATGCCGACTTGCAGGCTGACGATGGAGGATAGACGGGACCAGGCGAACCGACGGGCTTCCATGAACGCACCCATACCATCTCGCCGGCCGCGGCCGGCGATGGCATTTTGATCCTGGTTCTCGACCTCTCGGTCGGGACGACGGCTTCAGTCGATCGACAGGCGGGTGATCGTCGACCGGGTCCCGGCGGCGATCTGCGGCTTGTGCTCGCGCTCGCCAATTGTCTGGGTCACCGGCAGCTGCAGCACGGTCGCGCGCTGGCCTTCGACCAGCTGTGTCACCAGCACGGACTTGCCGTCCGGGAATTCGATCGCGTCATGATGGCGATCGGGAATGTGCGGGTCGATCTTGCCGAACTTGCCGACGCGGGAGTTGACGGTGCGCGTCCAGATCCAGCGATTATCGTAACGGACGTTGTCGGCAAAAGCGAGCTCGGTGCCCGGCAGCAGGCAGACTGCGACGGAGAGATCGGCTTCAGACGCGAAGCCGCGCGTTGAGGTGCCGCGGAACGTTGTCGTGACGATGGTCTCGCCGACTTCGGCCGGGCGCGTCGCGATGGCATGCAGGCTGTAGTCACACATCGGGTGCTCCTCATGTGAAGATGACCCGCACCTCTTTGAGGCGCAGGCCTCCAACAGGGTGGAAGCACGCAACGCTCTGCTTCGTTGTAGGCAAATCTGCGGCTGCGTCCGCAGGCCGCGATCACATTATCTTTCCCCAATCCAATAGGAACAAAGCTCGCTTCGGAGCATTTTCGGCAGCCGCATACGATTGCTCTGCAGACGATGCGGCGATCGTGCAACAGCCACACGACGCCGATGCTGCCATCAGCGCTGCTGCGCTTCCGCTCAAAGCGAACCGACGCGCGGTCGTCGCTTTGAATCGGCGGGCGGCGATGCTGCTCGCAAGCAAGCCTGAGACATCGCGCGGGAGAAAAAGGGGCCGGATAATCTGCGCAGAACCAGAAAACCATCCAGCCGGAGCGATCTTCATCCGCGCCACAAAGCTCGGACGCTGGATCCGCTCAGTACTTCCGGTAAAGCCCGATCAGCTTGCCCTGAATTTTCACGCGGTTCGGCGGCAGGATGCGGACCTCGTAGGCGGCATTGGCAGGCTCGAGCGCAATCGAGGCACCGCGGCGGCGGAAGCGCTTGAGCGTGGCCTCCTCGTCATCGATCAGCGCCACCACGATGTCACCGGTATTGGCACTCTCGTTGCGCTGGATCAGAGCCATGTCGCCGTCGAGGATGCCGGCCTCGACCATCGAATCGCCGCGTACCTCGAGCGCATAATGCTCGCCTGAGCCGAGCATGTCAGGCGGCACGCTGATGGTGTGGCTCCGGGTCTGCAACGCCTCGATCGGCGTGCCGGCTGCGATGCGCCCCATCACGGGCACCGCAACGGGACGCTCGCCTTCGTCCGCAGGCGGGCTGGACGTGGGGCGTATCCTCCCGAGATTGCCCTCGATGACGCTAGGCGTGAAGCCGCGGCGGCTGCCGGCAGCGGCCTGGAGCTCCGGCAGCTTGATCACCTCGATGGCACGGGCCCGGTTTGGCAGGCGGCGGATGAAGCCGCGTTCCTCGAGCGCCGTGATCAGGCGATGGATGCCTGACTTCGAGCGCAGGTCGAGCGCATCCTTCATCTCATCGAAGGATGGCGGCACGCCGCTCTCCTTCAGACGTTCGCTGATGAACCGCAGAAGCTCGTATTGTTTGCGCGTCAACATCTCGACCAAAGTCCCCCGGTTGATGTCGTTCGATTCCGAGACGATGAATTTCGGCGATAAGGCCGCTACATCTCGAAACAAATCATGAACGGACACTATATGTTCGATATGTGTTCCGCAACTGCTTAATTTACGGTGAACGGGGCGGAGTTCGCGGAATGCGTGTGGCCCTGCAGCTCAGACCGGAAGCCGCAGCACCTCGCATGGCGTGCCGGCTTCGGCCTTCGGCGCGAACGGTGCGCGCACGAGAAGTACCTGTGCCGCAGCAAGATTCGCAAGCAGCGAGGAGTCCTGATGGCTCACGGGAACGGCAACGAGCGCGCCGTCGTCGCGCAGCTCCAGGCGTGCGCGCAGATAATCCTCGCGCTGGTCATTGGCACCGAGGTCGCGACCCAGCACGGCGCGCTCGCGCTGATGATGAATCATTGAGCGGCCCGATAGCGCACGAATCAGCGGCACCATGAACAGGAAGGCGCACACGTAAGATGATACGGGATTGCCGGGCAGGCCGATCACGCGCATCGCGCCGAGCCGGCCGTGCATCATCGGCTTGCCGGGCCGAATCGCGATCTTCCAGAACGCCATCGAGATGCCTTCGTCCCTCAGCGCCTGCTGGACCAGGTCGTGGTCGCCGACCGACGCTCCACCGGTGGTGATCAGGATGTCGGCACCGCTCTCGCGGGCGCGGCGGATGCCGGCGGACGTGGACTTCAGCGTATCGGCGGCAACGCCGAGATCGATGGTCTCGGCGCCCTCGCTGCGCGCGAGCGCGTGCAGGGCGTAGCCGTTGGAATAGACGATCTGGCCGGGACCGGGCGAACTGCCCGGCGCAACCAGTTCGTCGCCGGTGGCAAGGATCGCGACCTTCGGACGGCGGCAGACGGCGAGCTGCGGGTGATTCATCGCCGCGGCCAGCGCCAGATCGCGCTCGGTGAGGCGGGTTCCCTTGCGCAGCAGCACATCGCCCTCGCGGAAGTCGACGCCGGCGGGGCGGATGTGCCGGCCGGGAACCGCGGCCTCCTTGATCGTGATGAGCTTTCCTTGGGCGATCGTGTCCTCCTGGATCACAACCGCGTCGGCGCCATCGGGAACGACGCCGCCCGTGAAGATTCGTACGGCTTCGCCGGCGCCGACCCTTCCAGCGAACGGACGGCCCGCTGCGACCTCGCCCGTTACCGTCAGCCTGGAATCGATCGTGGCCGCATCGGCCGCCCGCACTGCGTAACCGTCCATCGCCGACATCGCCTCAGGCGGTTGCGTGCGCCGCGCCGCGACGTCGCGCGCGAGCACGCGATGGTAGGCCCCCTCGAGGGAAACCGTTTCTTCGGCCAGCGGCTCGGCCCCGGCCAGCACCGCCGCGAGCGCGTCAGAAACCGGCATCAGGGCCACGGGCGGAAACTCCTGCTGAGCAGATCGCAAATGCGGCGAGAGTTCTAGCGGAGTGCGAACGCGAGGCAAAGCGGGAAGCAGGATGATTTATCCTGCGTCATCAATGAGGCTCAACTCCGCCTGGGCATGGTCCGGAAGGTGAGACAGACCGGCATGAGGATGGCCATGGCGAGCACGAGAAGAACGAGCGCCGCGGCCAACGTCGGTCAACTTCCGCTTGGTCGGCCCCAGCCGTCGTTCGAGGCGACGTCGGGCGCTTTGGGGCCTTGATCCTTGTCTGGCAGAGGGTCGGCCTGGGACTTCAGGTCGGCGGCCTTGCTGATCAGCTTGGCGGAAAGTTCAGAATCCGAGGTGGTTCTGGCGAATTCAAGCAGCAGAGAAGCCTGCCTGGTGAGATAGGTTTTGCCCAGCACGTGGATAAGTCCAATGTAGAAGTCCCAACGGACTCATGAGTCCGTTGGGTGGTATTCTGTTCCGGGAACTCCGTATAAAAATGCACAAAGGCCTCGGGTTCCTGAGCTGCGCCAATCCAGTTCCGGGAACCGTGTCGTGACGCCTGCAAGGGGTTTCAGATACCCAAGGCCCTCAATGCGTTGCCGACATCGCGCGGCGACGTCACATGGACGGCGGTCAGGCCGCGCGCCCGTGCGCCTTCGATATTCTCTGCCAGATCATCGAAGAACACAATGCGCTCCGCCGGCACGCCGATCGCCGCCACGACGTGATCGAATGCCTCGGCATCCGGTTTGCGCAGGCCGATGCTGGACGACAAATACAGTTCGCGGAAATGGCCGAGCACGCTGGCATATTCCTTCGAGAAATAGTCCACATGCGGCCGATTGGTGTTGGAAAAGGCATAGAGCGGCATCAGTTTCGCCGCGCGCGGCAGCAGCTCGGCGATGTCAGGCATCTCCCCGGCGAAGATCGCGTTCCAGCCTTCCAGGAATTGCGCGTCCGAGATGCCGATTCCGAGTGAAGCACGCAGCGAGGCGAAATAGTCCTCGTCACTGATCTTCCCGATCTCGTGCAGCCGGTAGGCCTCGTCGCGCACATAGCGCGCGACGATGGCCTCCGGCTGGCAACCGGCATGCCCTGCCCAGCAGGCGATCGCCTTGGAGAAGTCGATGTCGAGCACCACGCGCCCGAGGTCGAACAGAAGCGCATCCGCGCTGCCGGGAGAGAGCGATGTCATTGCTTCCTTCTGACGTCAGTATTGGCAGGTCAGTAGCGATAGGGCTCATGGTCGAACAGCGGGAACGCGCTGAACACGCTCGGCGCGTTGGTGGCGGTTGCCGGATGCAGGCAGGACTTGTCCACCTCGGCGAACGAGGTGGCGCCCAACAGGCCAAGGCAGCGCAGCACCTCGTCCTCAAGCAGCTCCAGCATCCGTGCGACTCCGGCTTCGCCTGCCGCCGCCAGCGCCCAGCATTGCAACCGCCCGATGCCGACGAGGTCCGCGCCCGCAGCGATCGCCTTGACGATGTCGGTGCCGCGACCGAAACCGCCGTCGACCATGATCTTGGCGCGGCCCTTCACGGCATCGACGATCTCGGGCAGCACATGCATGGCACCGCGGCCGTGGTCGAGTTGGCGGCCGCCATGGTTGGAGACGTAAATCCAGTCCACGCCATGATCGAGTGCGATCAGCGCGTCCTCTGCCGTGGCGATGCCCTTCAGAATCAGTGGTATCTCGAATTTGTCCTTGATCATCTTGACCGTCCGCCATTCCAGGCCCTTCTGGAAATCGCCCCCTGTGGCGCGCAGGCGGCTCTCGCGAACGTAGCGCTTGGCGATGTCGCGTTCACGACGGCTGTAATGGGCGGTGTCAACGGTCAGGCAGAAGGCCGCATAGGCGTTCTTCTCGGCCCGGCTGACGACATCGGCGACGACGGCATCGTCGCCGCGGACATAGAGCTGATAAAGCCGTAGCGCATCGGGCGCGGATTCGGCGGTCTTTTCCAGTCCTGGTTCGGATACCGAGCTCAGCATGTGCGCCGCACCGAAAGCGCCGGCGGCGCGCGCCACGCTTGCCGCGCCATCCGGATCGAAGATCTCGAGGGCACCGACGGGAGCGAGCACGACCGGCAAGCGCATCCTGCGGCCGAACTGATCGACCCCGCCGTCGACCTTGCGGACGTCGCGCAGCACGCGCGGGCGGAAGGCGATCTCGTCCAGAGCCATGCGGTTGCGGCGCATCGTGGTTTCGGTCTCGGCGGCGCCGACGATGTAGTCCCAGGCATTCTGGTTGAGGTTGGCGCGCGCTTTCCGGATGAACTCGTGCAGGTTCTGGAACGGCTCGTTGCTGGCACCGAGCTCGACGTTCCGGTCCGGCTGGATGCGGGGCGCTTCGTTCATTGTTATCCTCCCGAGAATTTGAAGCCTTATCGTCATCGCCTATCGCGTCCGGGCCTCCCAAACCATCGTAAAATCGCATAGCTGCGAGGCGCGGCGGGCCGACCGGTTTGCGCTTTCCGCGCAACAACCGGGACGTTGCCAAAAGTTTAGTCCAAGGCGAAGGGATTTCGTCGGCATACCCGCCAACGTGGCATCCCGGCCTTGAAGAAACCGGAATGGTATTGTGAGAAGCGGGCTGGATCGCCATTTGTATGGCGCCTCCTCAGCTCCAAGAGAACCGCCAAGCAAAAGGCACCCTCATCCATGCGGAAATCCCTGCTGTTCCCCCTCGGCGCACTCACCGGAGCCTGCCTGACCCTTCTGGTAGCGAGCCCGCACGGCTCCGTATGGGCGGCGCGGGCGGCGGCGGGCGCGAATGATGCCTACAGCCAGCTCAATCTGTTCGGCGCGGTGTTCGAGCGCGTCAAGGCGAGCTATGTGGAGAAGCCCGACAATGCCAAGCTGATCGAGGGTGCGATCACCGGCATGGTGACTTCGCTCGATCCGCATTCGCGCTATATGAACGCGAAGGCCTGGACCGAGATGCAGGAGACCACCTCCGGCGAGTTCGGCGGCCTCGGCATCGAGGTCACGATGGAGGATGGCCTCGTCAAGGTGGTGTCGCCCATCGACGACACGCCGGCGTCCAAGGCCGGTCTCATGTCCGGCGACCTCATCAGCAAGATCGACGGCGAAGCCGTGCAGGGCATGACGCTCGAGCAGGCGGTCAACAAGATGAAGGGCCCGGTCAACACCAAGACCAAGCTGACCATCGTGCGCAAGGGCGCGGACGCGCCGCTTGAAGTCGCGATCACGCGCGAGATCATCCACGTGCGCCCCGTGCGCTTCCGCGTCGAGAACGGCGACATCGGCTATATCCGCATTACCTCATTCAACGAGCAGACCACCGATGGCCTGAAGAAGGCGATCGCGTCGATCTCCAAGCAGGTGTCGCCGGAGAAGCTCACAGGCTACGTGCTGGATCTGCGCAACAATCCCGGCGGCCTGCTCGACCAGGCCGTGTCGGTGTCCAGCGCCTTCATGCAGCGTGGCGAGGTCGTGTCGACCCGCGGCCGCAGTCCGGAAGAAACCCAGCGCTTCACCGCCCAAGGCGGCGATCTCACCAAGGGCAAGCCGATCGTGGTGCTGATCAACGGCGGCTCGGCCTCGGCCTCCGAGATCGTCGCCGGTGCGCTGCACGACCACAAGCGGGCGACGATCATCGGCACGCGTTCTTTCGGTAAGGGCTCCGTGCAGACCATCATTCCGCTCGGCTCCGGCAACGGCGCGCTGGCGCTGACGACGGCGCGCTACTACACGCCGTCGGGTCGCTCGATCCAGGCCCAGGGCATCGCGCCCGACATCGAGATCCTCCAGGACGTGCCGCCGGAGCTGAAGGGCCGGATGGACACCATGGCCGAGGCCCAGATGCGCGGGCATCTCTCGGCCGGCGAGGGCGGCGAGCAGACCGGGTCGCAATCCTATGTTCCGCCGAAGGAGGAGGACGACAAGGCCCTGCATGCAGCGTTCGACTTCCTGCACGGCGGCACGGCGAACGCCATCGCCGCCAAGCGGCCGGCGAAAGCTGCGGTGCCGAACTGATCTGATGACCTCAGACTTAGATCTTGATCGCCCGGGAGTGGATGTCCGCTTCCGGGCGAATTTGTTCGGGCGCTGTCTCCGCGTCGACGTCAGCCCCTCGGTCTCGCCGAAGCCTAACCGGCCTCGCGGCGGCGGCTCTCGCTGCCTTCGCGCCGGGCGAGCCGGCTGCGGTGCAGCGCGAACAGCTCCAGCACCTTGTCGGCGGGCCTGGCGGCGCTGAACAGATAGCCCTGCATCTCCGAGCAGCCGAGCGTGCGCAGCAGGCGCTGCTGCTCCTCGGTCTCGACGCCCTCGGCCGTGGTGGTCATGCGGCGGGCAGTCGCCAGATTGACGACGGCCTGTACGATGCTGGCCGAGCCGTCGGGGCGGGCGATGTCGTCGACGAAGCAGCGATCGATCTTGATCTTGTCGAACGGGAAGCGGTGCAGATAGCTCAGCGACGAGTAGCCGGTGCCGAAATCGTCGAGCGCGATCCGCACCCCGATGGCGTGGAGCTGGTGCAGGATCGCGAGCGCGGCATCGTCGTCGCGGATCAGGACCGCCTCCGTGACGCCGGAGGGCGCAATCATCTGCCGCTTAGCGGGAGCGTCGCGTGCCGGCGAGGAGATCAAGACCGCCTCTAGACTCGCGGAGCTTTCCGTACCAATCCTTTTCACAGTACACGGCCATGGCACGTTTGAAGGACCTGATTTACTGTTCTTTGGTCCTCGACGAGCTTTCGTGGCGAACTCAATTCGTTCGAATGCGGAAGGTGTGAAGCAAATTGCGGAGTGCTTGCGGTTTCAGCAGATTGAAGTAGTCGCTGTCGAAACCACATTCGGGTGTGGCCATCTGGACGGAGTGGTCAGCTTGGTGGACAAGGATCTTGCTATAATTTACCCGAAGCATGCTTCATACAAACTCTACGAGACGCTAGGAGGAGCAGATTATGAAATAATTCAGCTGCCGGACGAGCAGGAGGCGAGGAATGGGATGCCCATCAACATGGTCGCTCTGGGGCCAAGGCGAGTTCTAATTCCCATGGGAAATCCGCGGACGATCGATATGCTGGGTCGACACGGAGTTGATTGCATCGAGGTCGATCTGTCTGAGATAATGAAGGCGGGCGGCGCCGTGCACTGCGTTACCGGTATCTTGCGAAGAGAGCCAAGATCGACTTGAGCCTTTCTGGTTCCATACCCATGTCAACTCTCTTCTTTCTTACACATCCAGAGGTCGTGATAGACCCCAAGGTTCCTGTGCCGGAATGGCATTTGTCCCCTATTGGACGTGCTAGGATGGAGAGTTTCTGCGCCCGCAAGGAGGTATCCAACGTCAGACATGTCTACACAAGTTCAGAGCGCAAGGCCCTCGATGGAGGCGAAATCATCAGCCATCGGCTTGGGGTACCTTTAGATGTCGATAGTCGGCTTGGCGAGATCGATCGTTCATCGACCGGATACCTGCCAAAAGCTCTGCATGACAGTCTAGGCGAACTGGCGATGGAAAACCCGATGCACAGCGTCAGGGGCTGGGAGCGGGCAGTGGACGCGCAGCGGCGCGTCGCGAATGCCGTGCGCGATATCCGAACCAGGCACCCTTTCGAAGATGTCGTTGTAGTCTCGCACGGGGGCGTCGGTCTGTTGTTTCTCTGCAGTGTGCTCGGCGTCGAGATTTCGCGGGCCTATACAGCGCCGAACAGAAATGGGGGCTGCTATTTCTGCATTGACTCGAGCTCGGGTGCGCTGAGGACTAGCTGGAAAGATATCGAAGAGACTTAGCTACGGGAGCCGGCGTTTTAAGCCGCGCGGTGGTGCGCGGGCGGCACGTCCTCGTTCGAGTACATCCGAAGCACATAAAGGATGCCGTTGAGAACCCGACGGTCGTCCGCCCGCGCGACACCACGTGAGTTATTTGCTGCAACGGCTTGATCAAAAGAGGCTTGACCAAAACCCCTTTCTCGGTCGCTCCGGTCGAACCGCGCTATGTCTCGTTCTAAATTACCGGAAGAACTAAATCACGTTTGGCAAGCTAACGGATTCGCGTTATGAGCACAGGACTAACCGGCCTCGCGCCGGCGGCGCTCGCTGCCTTCGCGCCGGGCGAGCCGGCTGCGGTGCAGCGCGAACAGTTCCAGCATCTTGTCGGCGGGCCTGGCGGCGCTGAACAGATAGCCCTGCATCTCCGAGCAGCCGAGCGTGCGAAGCAGGCGCTGCTGCTCCTCGGTCTCGACGCCCTCGGCCGTGGTAGTCATGCGCCGGGCGGCCGCCAAATTGACCACGGCCTGAACGATGCTGGCGGAGCCGTCGGGGCGGGCGATATCGTCGACGAAACAGCGATCGATCTTGATCTTGTCGAACGGGAAGCGGTGAAGATAGCTCAGCGATGAGTAGCCGGTGCCGAAATCGTCGAGCGCGATGCGCACGCCGATGGCGCGGAGCTGGTGCAGGATCGCGAGCGCGGCATCGTCGTCACGGATCAGGACCGCCTCGGTGATCTCGAGCTCGAGCCGGCTCGCCGGCAGGTTCGAGGCGGCGAGCGCCGCCATGATCTTGAGCGCCAGCGTGCCGCTCTTGAACTGCACCGGAGAGACGTTGACCGCGAGGCGGATGTCGTCGGGCCAGTTTGCTGCATCCCGGCACGCGGTCGCCAGCACCCACTCGCCGATCTCGTTGATCAGGCCGGTGTCCTCCGCGATGGGGATGAATTCGGCAGGCGAGACCCAGCCGCGCCCGGGGTGGCGCCAGCGCACCAGCGCCTCGCAGCCGGTGATGCGGTCGTCCTTCAAGCCGAGACAGGGTTGGTAGTAGACCTCGAGCCCGCCTTCCAGACCCCCTTGGGCAAGGGCGTGGCGCAGGTCGCTCTCGAGCTGGCGGCGCTCGCGGACCTTGGCATCCATCTCCGGCTCGAAGAAACGATAGGTGCGGCGTCCGGCAGACTTGGCCGCATACATTGCCATGTCCGCGTTCTTGAGGATCTGATCGAGCACCGTGCCGTGTTCCGGCGCGAGCGCAATACCGATGCTGGCATCGCTGGTGAGATGGTGGCCCATGCAGTCGAACGGCGTGCGGATGGCTTCGAAAACCCGCGCGACGAGTTCGCTGACCCGGTCCGATGACGTCACAGCGCTTTGCACAATGGCGAACTCGTCGCCGCCGAGCCGCGCCACGAAATCGGCGGGGCCCGCACAGCGGCGAAGGTTCGTGGCCACCGATTTCAAGAGCTCGTCGCCCACGAGATGGCCAAGCGCGTCGTTAACGCCCTTGAATTCGTCGATGTCGATGTAGTGCACGGCAATCTGCTCGCCGTCGCGGAGCGCAGCCAGCTCTCCGCGCAGATGCTCATGGAACATGGTGCGGTTGGGCAGATCCGTCAGCGAGTCGTAGTGGGCGAGATGGGTGATGCGCTCCTCGATGCGGCGGCGCTCCGTGATGTCCTCATGGGTCGCGACCCAGCCGCCGTCCGCAAGCGGTTCATTGAGGATGTGGATCGACCGGCCGTCGGCGGTGTCGACCACCATGGAGTTGCGGACATGGATGTCCTTCAGCACGAGCGCGACGTAAGCGTCGACGTCGCCGGTGAACGAGCCGGTCGCCTTGCGATGGGCGATGATGTCGTGGAAGCTGGAGCCGGGTTTCACGATGTCAGGCGACAGTCCGTACATCTCGATGTAGCGCTGGTTGCAGACCACGAGCCGCCGCTCGGAATCGAACAGCAAGAGGCCTTGCGTCATGTTGTTGACGGCGTGATCGAGCCGTTGCTTTTCCAGCGTCAGCCGTTCGCGGGAAAGGCGGTGCTGCTCAAGCAGCTTGCGCACGACCGCGATCAGCACGCCTGCGATGGCGAGCGCGGACGAGGCGGCGACCGACGTCAGAATTCCGATTTGCTCGCGCCAGTCCGTCAGGGCCGACGCGCGCGTCGTGGTGGCCATCATCAGGATCGGGAAGTGGGGCAGGGCCCGCGAGGAGATCAGCCGGTCCTCGCCGTCGACGGGACTCGTAAAGCGGCCGGCAAAATGATCCAGCCCGAACACCCTCTGGTGCTCGAACGGGCCGGTCTTGAAGTTCCGTCCCATCAATTCGCGGGAGTGCGGATAGCGGGCGAGCAGCGTGCCGTCCCGATGCAGCATCGAGATGGTCGCGCCGTCGCCGAGCACGACGGAGGCGAAGAATTTCTCGAAATTGGCGGGCTCGATGCCGCGACCGACGACACCGAGGAACTCGCCACCGGGACCGACGATTCTGCGGGCTACCAGAATGGTCCAGGCACCGGAGAGGCGGCTATACAGCGGCTCGATCAGCACGTCAGGCGAAAAGGGGTCGTACTTGAAGGTGCGGAAGTAGGCGCGGTCGGCAACGTTCACTTTTGGGGCTGGCCATGCCGTCGACGAATTGATCAGATTGCCCTCGGCATCGATGACGTTGACGCCTCCGATGTAGGGCAGGGCCTCGATCTTCGACCGCAGCATTCGGTGAACGTCCTCGCCCGAGAGGCGCGTACGATACTGCTCTCCGGTCGTGATTCCAATCGAGCGGACATGATCGATGAAGGCTTTCTGGATGACCCCGAAATCCTGCAATTGCTGATCGAAATGATGAGCGAGCAGCAGCACGGTATTCTCCAGCTCGCGGCTGGAGTTGCGCAGCGCCCGCTCCCGGAAGTTCTGCGCCATCAGGACCGAGCCGATGGCGATGGTTGCGATCAGAAGCGTGCCGCCCGCCACCAGCCAACGGATCGGTCCGCTGCGCACGAAGATTTGGTCAAAGAGACGACTTCCGAATTTCATCTTCATGCTGGATCATTGCCGCGCACACGTCAGGATCAATTCATGACCCTGAAGACATCCGTTGGTTTACGGGGACGGTGTGGAGGTAAAGTTAGGAAGCGCGGTTAACGAAGCGTGAACGATTGCGCGCAAAGGCGATCCAGTGCCGGCACGAGGGCTGAGCACTCCAGGGCGAGCGTGCTTCAGGCGCGATAATGGCCGGACTTGCCGCCGAGCTTCTCGACGAGATGGATGCCCTCGATGCGTACGCCGCGCTCGACCGCCTTGATCATGTCGTAGATGGTGAGGCACGCGACCGAGACGGCCGTGAGCGCCTCCATCTCGACGCCGGTCGGGCCGGTCACCTTCACGCTGGCGCGAACGAGGCAGCCCGGCAGTTTGACGTCAGGCTCGATCTCGACCGTCACCTTGGACAGCGCTAGCGGATGGCAGAGCGGGATCAGCTCCGAGGTGCGCTTGGCCGCCATGATGCCGGCGATGCGCGCGGTGCCGAGCACGTCGCCCTTCTTGGCGTTGCCGGATACGATCAGGTCGAGCGTTGCCTTGGTCATGACGACGCGCCCTTCCGCGACGGCAAGGCGCTCCGTCGCGGGCTTGTCCGAGACGTCGACCATCCTGGCCTCGCCGGAGGCGCCGATATGGGTGAGCGCAGGGCCGGCCTTGGATGTGGCCGCCCTCGTCTTGGCCGGATTCGCTTTGGCCGGCTTGCGCGCCATGTCAGCGCGTGCCCGCCGCATGCGCCGCGGTCTTGCGCGCGAGCAGCGCGTGCGTCGCGGCAGTGACGTCGGCCTGGCGCATCAGGCTTTCACCGACCAGGAACGTCGACATGCCGACGCGCTCGAGGCGGGTGAGATCTTCGGGCGTGAAGATACCGCTCTCGCCGACCATCAGCCGTTGCTGAGGGATCAGTGGTGCCAGCAGCTCGCTGGTCGCAAGCGTAGTCTCGAAGGTGCGCAAATTGCGGTTGTTGACGCCGATCATCTGGGATCGCAGCTTCAGCGCCCGTTCGAGCTCGGCGCGATCGTGGATTTCGATCAGCACGTCCATGCCATAGGCGATGGCGGCATCTTCGATGTCCTTCGCGGCGGCATCGTCGAGCGCCGCCATGATGATCAGGATGCAGTCGGCGCCGTGGGCGCGGGCCTCGACCACCTGGTAGGTGTCGAACATGAAGTCCTTGCGCAGCACCGGCAGCGACGTCGCCGCGCGCGCCGCCACCATGAAGTCGAGATGCCCCTGGAAGGAGGGTGTGTCGGTCAGCACCGAAAGGCAGGCTGCGCCGCCGGCCTCGTAGGCTCTCGCGAGTGCCGGCGGGTCGAAATCAGCGCGAATGAGACCTTTGGAAGGTGAAGCTTTTTTGATCTCGGCGATCAGCGCGAAATCGCCATGCGCGTGCTTGGCCTTGATCGCCCGCACGAAGCCGCGTGGCGCGGCTTGCGCCTTCGCCTTCGCCTCGAGGTCCGAGAGCGGCTGTGCGCACTTGGCGGCAGCGATCTCGTCGCGCTTGTAGGTTTCGATCTTGGTCAGGATGTCCGACATGCGCATTCAGCTGTTGGAGACTGCCACCAGGTGCTTCAGCTTCGCGTTGGCCGCGCCGCTGTCGATCGAACGGGCGCCGATCGCGACGCCCTCCTTGAGGTCCTTGGCACGGCCGGCCACGACCAGCGCGGCGGCAGCATTGATCAGAGCGACGTCGCGGTAGGGGCTCGGCTTGCCGTCGAGCACGCTTTGCAGCGCGACCGCATTGGCATCGGCGTCACCGCCCTTAAGCGCGCCGGCCTCGCAACGCGAGAGCCCGGCCTCCTCGGGGGTCACCTCGAAATTCCGGATCTCGCCATTGTGGAGCGCGGACACGAAGGTCGGGCCGGTGAGGGTGATCTCGTCGAGACCGTCGGTGCCGTGCACCACCCATGCAGATTCCGAGCCGAGGTTCTTCAGCACCTGTGCCAGCGGTTGCACCCATTGCCTGGAGAACACGCCAACCATCTGCCGCTTCACGCCGGCCGGGTTGGAGAGAGGGCCGAGCAGATTGAAGATCGTGCGCGTGGCAAGCTCGACCCGGGTCGGACCGACGTTCTTCATGGCGGGATGGTGGGCGGGGGCGAACATGAAGCCGATGCCGCATTCGCGCACGCAGCGCCCGACCTGCTCAGGCTTCAGGTCGATCTTGACGCCGAGCGAGGCCAGCACGTCGGCGGCCCCCGAGCGCGACGACAGCGCGCGGTTGCCGTGCTTGGCCACCGGCACGCCGGCGCCCGAGACGATGAAGGCGGCGCAGGTCGAGACGTTGACCGAGCCCGAGCCGTCGCCGCCGGTGCCGACGATGTCGACCGCTTCGGGCGGGGCCGTCACGGTCAGCATCTTGGAGCGCATCGCCGCGACGGCGCCGGTGATCTCGTCAACGGTCTCGCCGCGCACCCGCAGCGCCATCAACAGGCCGCCCATCTGCGACGGTGTGGCCTCGCCGCTCATCATGGCATCGAAGGCGGAAGCGGCTTCGTCGCGCGACAGGCTGGCACCAGTCGCGACTTTTCCAATGATCGATTTCAGGTCGTCCATCGCGTGCTTTCAACTCACTGGTTCGCGCCGGTCACCTGCGCGAAGGCGGCCTGATTGATGGTGGTCCCGATGTCGGCTTCGAGCTTGTTGATGTAGGAGGCGACCTGTTCCTCGGTCTGGGCCCGGTCGAGGCTCTCCTTCAGCTTCTTGACCGCATCGGAGGCGACGTCGACCGCGGGTTCGACGATGTCGGTGACGCGGAAGACGATCACCTCGCTGCCGCCGCTCACGGCCGTCTGTCCGACGCCATCCTTGGCGGTACGGAAAGCCGCCGCGACGACCGTGCCGGGCACGCCGGCCGGAGAATCGTCGCGCTTGAATCCGGTCGCGGTCTCGACCTTGACGCCGATCGCGGCGGCCTCATCCGCGAGCTTGCCGCCCGCTTCGAGCTTCTGCACCATCTCGGTCGCCTTCGTCTTCAGCTTGGCTGCGATCTGGTCCTGGCGCCAGCGCGCCTCGACTTGGTCTCGGACCTCGTCGAGATTGCGGTCTCGCGAGGGCGTGATGGCGAGCACGTCGTACCAGACATAGCCGCCCTTGTAGGAGATCGCATCGCTGTCGACGCCGACATCGGTGTTGAAGGCCTGCGATACAACGTCGAGGCCCTGCGGGATGTTGGCGACCGGCTGGCCGTCCGGGGCGCGGCCGGAGCGGTCGACGGCGTCGATGGTCACCGCGGTGAGGCCGAGCTTCTGCGCCGCGTCGATCACGCTGGAGCCGCCGCCGCGCTCGTCTTCCATCTTGTCGCGGAGATCGGCGACCTTGACGCGCGCACGCTCGGTCGCGATCTCACGTTTGATGTCGCCGGCAAGGCTGGCGTAGTCGGCCTCCTTGCCCGGCTCGATCTTGTCGACCTTGACGATCGCGACGCCGAGCCCGCTCTGGATCGGCTGGCTGATCTCGCCGACGGGAAGCGCGAAGGCGGCATCTCCGACGGCAGGCGTGAGCGAAGACTTGGTCACGAGCCCGAGGTCGATGTCGGACGCGCTCAGCCCGCGTTCCTTGCCGAGATCCTCGAACGACGTCCCGCTGACGAGGCGCTCGCGTGCGGCTTGCGCTTCGGCGACGTTCGGAAACACGATCTGCTGGATCTGGCGCTTCTCCGGCGTGCCGAGCCGGTCCTTGCGCTGTTCGAACACCTTCTTGGCATCCTCGTCCGACACCTCGGTCCATTTGCCGATGTCCTCCGGCGAGACCACGACGAAGGCGATCTTGCGGTATTCGGGCGCCCGGAATTGGACCTTATGATCCTCGAAATAGGCGGCGAGCGCCTCGGGCGAGGGCGGGTCGATGGTCCCGGCCTGAGCCGCGTCGAGCCGGACGAATTCGATCGAGCGTTGTTCGTTCTGGTAGCGCGTCAGCATGTCGATCATGGTCTTCGGCGGCTCGATGCCGGCACCGATGGTGCCGGTGATCTGCCGGCGCAGCGACACCTTGCGCTGCTCGGCAACGTAGCGCTGCTCGGTGTAGCCGAAATTGCGGATCACGGCCTGAAAGCGGTTCGCATCGAAGTTTCCGCCGACGCCCTTGAAGTTGGGATCGTTCATGATGACGTGGCGGATCTGCTCGTCCGACTGGCCGAGCCCGAGCCTGCGCGCCTCCTCGTCGAGGGCGGCTTCGGCGATGGTCTGCTGGAGCACCTGGCGATCGATGCCGAAGGCACGCGCCTGGTCGGGCGTCAACGGACGGCCGAACTGGCGGCTGATCTGCTGTAGCCGGTCGGTGTAGATCTGGCGGAACTCGTTGAGAGAGATCTCGGTGCTGCCGACCTTGGCCACCGTGGACTGCCCGAAGCCCTTGAAAATGTCGGCGATGCCCCAAATGCCGAAACTGATGATCAACACGCCCATCACCATGGCCATAATGGTCTTGCCGAGCCAGTTTGATGAGGCCTTGCGCATTCCTCGAAGCATTTGGTCCAACTTGTTTGGTCAGGAGGGGAACGGAGCGCGTCTTAATGCAGATTCCGCAAAAGCGCGTCACCAAATTGATCAATCATCATAAAGTGGCGGCTTTCCCCCCGCAACCTCGCCTCGGGCGCCGCTTCGAGCCTGCGGTTAAAGGCCTCTAGGTCTGGAACTGCCGCGGCAGCTCTGCTAGCGCATGCGCAAACCCTCATCCTGCTGGAAATGACATGACCGACGCCATCCGACCGCTGATCGCCGGCAACTGGAAAATGAACGGCCTCAGGGCCCAGGCTGCCGAATTCGACGCCATGCTCAGCGGCGCGGCAGACGTGGCCGGCAAGGCCGATCTCCTGGTCTGCCCGCCGGCGACCCTGATCGCCGCCTTCGCCGACAAGGCGCGCGGCAAGAAGGTTGCGGTCGGAGCCCAGGATTGCCACCCCAAGGCCTCCGGCGCCCATACCGGCGATGTCGCCGCCGAAATGCTGGTGGACGCGGGTGCAAACGCCATCATCGTTGGCCATTCCGAGCGCCGCGCCGATCATGGCGAGAGCGACGCTCTCGTCAGGCAGAAGGCGGAAGCCGCCTGGCGGGCCGGGGCGGCGGCGATCGTCTGCATCGGCGAGACGCAGGCCCAGCGCGACGCCGGGCAGACGCTGGACATTCTGCGTGGCCAGCTCGGCGGCTCGCTGCCGGACGGCTCGACCGCCGCGAATCTGATCGTCGCCTATGAGCCGGTCTGGGCGATCGGCACCGGCCTGACCCCCACGGCCCAGGATGTCGAGCAGATTCATGGCTTTATCCGGGAACTCCTGACCTCCAGGTTCAAGGACGAGGGGACCAAGATGCGGATTCTCTACGGCGGCTCGGTCAAACCGTCGAATGCGGCCGAGCTGATGGCGGTGAAGAACGTCAACGGCGCCCTGGTCGGCGGCGCGAGCCTGAAAGCGGCCGATTTCCTTGCCATTGCCAAGGGCTGCCCTTAGCTAAACCCAAACCATTGGTCGGACCGATCGGGGGTGGCAATAGCCCTCCCGATCGTGTAACACCGCGCAACTTCAGGACAACCCCGCGAAGCGCGATCGGCCGCCGTCAGGCGCCGCCCGCTTGTGACGGAAGGATATCATGCAGACCGTTGTCATCGTCATCCACCTCATGATCGTCGCCGTCATGATTGGCGCCGTCCTGCTGCAGAAGTCGGAAGGCGGCGGCCTCGGCATGGGCGGAGGCGCCGGCTTCATGTCGAGCCGCGGTACGGCGAACCTTCTGACGCGGACCACTGCCATCCTGGCGGTGGGCTTCTTCATCACCAGCCTGTTCCTCTCCTGGTACGCTGGTTACAACCGGGCGCCGTCGTCGATCATCGGCCAGCCGTCGCAGACCCAGCCGGCCGGCGGATCGCCGATCGCGCCGCCCACCTCGGGCGGCATCCTGGATTCGCTGAAGAAGGCCGACGAGCAGCAGCAGAACCAGGCGCCGTCAGGTCCGCAGGTGCCGCGTTCGCAATAAAGCAGGGGGGCCATGCAGGGTGGCTGCTACCGTCCTGCATCAACAATCCCCATCAAGGCACTGTCACCACTCTTAGTTCTGGCTCACCCACAGGCCCGCAAAATCTTTGGGGCGGAATACGAATCGCTTTGGCGAATCGAATGTAGGGGATTAGAGGTTAAGTCCCATGGCGCGGTACATATTCATCACCGGCGGCGTGGTTTCTTCGCTCGGCAAGGGTCTGGCTTCAGCGGCACTGGGTGCCCTGCTGCAGGCCCGGGGCTACAAGGTCCGCCTCCGCAAGCTCGATCCCTATCTCAACCTCGATCCCGGAACGATGTCGCCGTATCAGCACGGCGAAGTGTTCGTGACCGATGACGGCGCGGAGACCGATCTCGACCTCGGTCACTACGAGCGCTTCACCGGCCGGCCAGCGACCAAGGCCGACAACATCACCACGGGGCGCATCTACCAGGACATCATCTCCAAGGAGCGTCGCGGCGATTATCTCGGCGCAACCATTCAGGTGGTTCCGCACGTCACCAACGCCATCAAGGAATTCGTCCTCGAAGGCAATGACGAGTTCGACTTCGTGCTGGTCGAGATCGGCGGAACCGTCGGCGACATCGAGGGACTGCCGTTCTTCGAGGCGATCCGCCAGCTCAAGAACGAGCTGCCGCGCGACCATGCCGTCTATATCCATCTGACGCTGCTGCCTTACATTCCGAGCGCCGGCGAATTGAAGACCAAGCCGACGCAGCACTCGGTGAAGGAGCTGCGCTCGATCGGCATCCAGCCGGACATCCTGCTCTGCCGCACCGACCGCGAGATCCCGAAGGAAGAGCGGCGCAAGCTCGGGCTGTTCTGCAACGTGCGCGAAAGCGCCGTGATCGAGGCCCGCGACGTCGACAACATCTATGCCGTTCCCGAGGCCTACCACGACGCCGGGCTCGACGACGAGGTGCTCGCCGCCTTCGGCATTGCCTCGCGGATCCCGCCGGAGCTGCGCAGCTGGCGGGAGATCAACGAGCGCATCCGCAATCCCGAGGGCAACGTTACCATCGCCATCGTCGGCAAATACACCGGCATGAAGGATGCCTATAAGTCGCTGATCGAAGCGCTCTCGCATGGCGGCATCGCCAACAAGGTGAAGGTCAATCTCGACTGGATCGAGAGCGAGATCTTCGAGAAAGAGGATCCGGCGCCGTTCCTCGAGCACGTCAATGGCATCCTGGTGCCGGGCGGCTTCGGCCAGCGCGGCGCGGAGGGCAAGATCAAGGCGGCGCAGTTCGCGCGCGAGCGCGACGTGCCGTATTTCGGCATCTGCTTCGGTATGCAGATGGCGGTGATCGAGGCCGCACGAAACCTCGTCGGAATCGAGGATGCCAACTCCACCGAGTTCGGCCCAACCAAGGAGCCGCTGGTCGGCCTGATGACGGAATGGCTGCGCGGCAACGAGCTGGAGAAACGCTCGCAGGCCGGCGACCTCGGCGGGACGATGCGGCTCGGCGCGTATCCGGCGGCGCTCAATCGCGGCAGCCGGGTGTCGCAGGTCTATGGCGGCGCCACCGAGATTTCCGAGCGGCACCGCCACCGCTATGAGGTCAACACCGCCTACAAGGATCGTCTCGAGCAGCACGGCTTGAAATTTTCGGGTCTGTCGCCGGACGGCGTGCTGCCTGAGATCGTCGAGTACGAGGATCATCCCTGGTTCATCGGCGTCCAGTTCCATCCCGAGCTGAAGTCGCGGCCGTTCGAGCCGCACCCGCTATTCGCCTCGTTCATCGAGGCGGCGGCGAAGCAGAGTCGGCTGGTGTAACGCTTCTCCGACCTTTGACGACCGCGCGGATTGTTGCGACAACTCCCTGCGCAAGAACAACAGAGCAGGGAGTGAACTTCGATGATCTACGAAATGCGCGTCTATCGCTGCGTGCCCGGCCGGCTGCCGGCGCTCCTGAAGCGATTCGAAGCCATCACGCTCAAGCTCTGGGAAAAGCACGGCATCAAGCAGGCCGGCTTCTTCACGACGCTGATCGGTGAGTCAAACCAGGAGCTGACCTATTTCCTGGCCTGGGACTCGCTCGCCGAGCGCGAGAAGAAGTGGGGCGCGTTCATGACCGATCCGGATTGGCTCGAGGCGCGGGCAAAGTCGGAAGCGGACGGCCAGATCGTCGGCAACATCGTCAGCCAGATTCTGGCGCCGACCGCCTTCTCGGCCGTGAGGTAAGCGCAGCCCACGGCAGCGGTGAGCCCTGGCGCAACCCTGTTATTCGTACGGCCCGGGCGGAAGAGGGTTGATCCGACCCTCATCACGGCTATGGTCGCGCCGAAACGAGGGATCTGCCTTGAGCTCTTCGACGTCAGCGGCGCCGGTCGTCACCATTGGCACGGTCAAGTTCGGCAACGATCTGCCGATCTCGATCATTGCCGGACCCTGCCAGCTCGAAAGCCGCCAGCATGCGCTTGAAGTGGCCTCTGCGCTGAAGGAGATCGCCGCGCGGCTCAACATCGGCCTCGTCTACAAGACCTCCTTCGACAAGGCCAACCGCACCAGCGCGTCAGCGGCGCGCGGGCTGGGCCTTGCGCAGTCGCTGCCGATCTTCGCCGAGATCCGCGCCTCGCTGGGCCTGCCTGTCCTGACCGACGTGCACGAGGCCGCGCAATGCGCCGAGGTGGCCCAGGCGGTCGACATCCTGCAGATTCCAGCCTTCCTGTGCCGGCAGACTGACTTGCTGCTTGCGGCGGCCGCGACCGGCAAGGTCGTCAACGTCAAGAAGGGCCAGTTCCTGGCGCCGTGGGACATGGCGAATGTCGTCGCGAAGATCACGACCGCTGATAATTCCAACGTGCTCGTCACCGAGCGCGGTGTCTCCTTCGGCTACAACACGCTGGTCTCCGACATGCGCGCGCTGCCGATCCTGGCACGCACCACCGGCGCGCCGGTCATCTTCGACGCCACCCATTCGGTGCAGCAGCCGGGCGGGAAGGGGGCCTCGTCGGGTGGCGAACGGGAGTTCGTCCCGGTGCTTGCGCGCGCGGCCGTTGCCGTCGGCGTTGCCGGTGTCTTCATCGAGACCCATCCCGACCCCGACCGGGCGCCCTCTGACGGGCCCAACATGGTGCCGCTGCGCGAGTTCGAGGGGCTGATCGCCAGGCTGATGGCGTTCGACGCGCTGGCGAAGAACCCGCGCTGATGCAGCAAGGCGAGACGCGGTCGCACGATCAGGGCTTGCCGGCAGCGCTCTACGTCATATCAGGCGCGAGCTTCGCCGCGGCACTCTCGGCTCGCGCGCTCGATCCGGTGCTGCCGCACGTCGCCGAGGATTTTGGCGTCAGCATCGCCACCGCTGCGGGCTTCGCCGCGGTGTTCGCTTTCACCTTCTCGATCATCCAGCCGATCATCGGCGCCGCCGCCGACCTGTTCGGCAAGACGCGGCTGATGATCGGCTGCCTCGCGCTGCTTGGCCTCGCCAACATCCTGGGTGCGTTCTCGACCTCGTTTTCGGTCCTGTTTGCGACCCGCATCCTCGCCGGCATCGGTTCAGGCGGGGTTTTTCCGGTGGCGCTGAGTCTCACCAGCGATCTCGTCGGTCCCGACAAGCGCCAGGTCGCGATCAGCCGCACGCTTGCAGGCGCCATGACCGGAAATCTGCTCGGCGCCTCGGCCTCCGGCCTGATCGGCGATTTTCTCGGCTGGCGCGGCGTGCTGGCGGTGCTCGGTGCGATCGTGATCGTGGCGTCGATCGCGGTTGCCGCCGGCTTTCGAGGCGCCAAGGTCAAGCATCCGCCGAAGACGAGCCTGTCGGCGTTGAAGGCCGGCTATCGCACCATCTTCACCAACCCGAACGCCTATGTCTGCTACTCGGCGGTGTTCATCGAAGGCTGCTGCGTGCTGGGCCTGTTTCCCTACATTGCCTCGTTCCTGTTCGATCTCGGCCAGACCTCGCTGTCGATCGCCGGTATCGTCATCGCGGGCTTTGCGGTCGGCGGCCTGTTCTACACGCTGACGGTGTCGCGCCTGCTGCCGCGGCTCGGCGTGAAGGGCATGATGATCGCAGGCATGACGCTGGTCGCTTCGCAGCTCATCGCCGTCGCCTTCGGCCCGCGCTGGGAGGTGCAGGCGTTGAACCTCATCGTGATGGGATGGGGCTTCTACATCGCACACGGCTGTCTGCAGGTGTTCGCCAGCGAGCTTTCGGTCGAGGCGCGCGCCACCGCGCTGTCGCTGCATTCGTTCTTCTTCTTCATGGGGCAGACTGTGGGGCCGCTCGCCTATGGATTTGGACTCCAGCATGCCGGCAAGATGCCGACCCTGTTCACGAGCGCGTTGATCATGGCGGTACTGGGCTTGTTCTGCGCGCGGCTTCTCAAGCAGCGTGCCCCGGCGGATGCGCGCTAGATAAGCCGTGGGTGCGAAATCACGGGCGCGGGGAAAAAGACTCTAGCCCCGCCCGCGATAGGGCGCGACGCCCTGCTCCGGCACCCACAGGCCTTTCGGTATGCGGCCGGTCTGCCAGAACACGTCGATCGGGATGCCGCCGCGCGGATACCAATAGCCCCCGATGCGCAGCCATTTCGGCTTGATCTCGCTGGCGATGCGCTTGCCGATCATGACGGTGCAGTCCTCGTGGAAGGCGCCGTGGTTGCGGAAGCTCGCGATGTAGAGCTTGAGCGATTTCGACTCCAGCAGCCAGGCTCCCGGCGCGTAGTCGATCATCAGATGCGCGAAGTCCGGCTGGCCCGTGACCGGGCAGAGCGAGGTGAATTCCGGGACGGTGAAGCGCACCAGATAATCGGTGCCGCTTTGCGGATTGGGCACGCGGTCGAGCTGGGCCTTGTCCGGCGCATCCGGCCATGCCACGGCGTGGCCGAGCTGCAGGGCAGCCGGGTCCAGGCGTGGGGTCTTCGATTTGCTGGGCTTTTTCGACATGAGGGCCGCCTCCGAGCGGCCCTCTTAGCCAATCATCCGGCGGCCGTCACCCGGCCTTTTCCGCTTCGATGCATTGCGGTAGAAGCACCGCCAACCGCCCCCTTTGTGTTCCCGAAAAGAGGCCCTCATGACCGCCATCATCGACATCATCGGACGCGAAATTCTCGACAGCCGGGGCAATCCCACGGTCGAGGTCGATGTCGTGCTGGAGGACGGTGCGCTCGGTCGCGCGGCGGTACCGTCGGGCGCCTCCACCGGCGCCCATGAGGCCGTGGAACTGCGCGACGGCGACAAGGCGCGCTATCTCGGCAAGGGCGTGACCAAGGCGGTCGGCGCCGTCAACGGCGAGATCTTCGAGGCGCTGAGCGGTCTCGACGTCGAGCAGCAGGCCCAGATCGATCAGATCATGATCGACCTCGACGGCACGCCAAACAAAGGCCGGCTGGGCGCCAACGCCATCCTCGGCGTCTCGCTCGCCTGCGCCAAGGCGGCCGCGAACTCGCTCGACATGCCCCTCTATCGCTATGTCGGCGGCACCTCGGCGCGGCTCCTGCCGGTGCCGATGATGAACATCATCAATGGCGGCGTGCATGCCGACAACCCGATCGACTTCCAGGAGTTCATGATCCTGCCGGTCGGAGCATCCTCATTTGCCGAGGGTCTGCGCTATGGTGCTGAAGTCTTCCACACCCTGAAGTCGGAGCTAAAGAAGGCCGGCCACAACACCAATGTCGGCGACGAGGGCGGCTTTGCCCCGAACCTGCCGTCGGCGGACGCCGCGCTCGACTTCGTCATGAACGCGATCGGCAAGGCCGGCTTCAAGGCGGGGACCGACATCATGCTCGGCCTCGACTGCGCCTCGACCGAGTTCTTCAAGGACGGAAAGTATGTCTATGAAGGCGAGGGCAAGAGCCGCTCGATCTCCGACCAGGCCAAGTATCTTGCAGACCTGGTCGCGCGCTATCCTATCGTGACCATCGAGGACGGCATGTCGGAAGACGACATGGAGGGCTGGAAGGAGCTCACCGACCTCATCGGCAAGAAGTGCCAGCTGGTCGGCGACGATCTGTTCGTCACCAACGTCAAGCGCCTTGCCGAGGGCATCAAGGCCGGCCGCGCCAACTCGATCCTGATCAAGGTCAACCAGATCG
The DNA here is from genome assembly GCF_000426845.1 of Bradyrhizobium sp. in8p8. Lineage (GTDB taxonomy): Bacteria > Pseudomonadota > Alphaproteobacteria > Rhizobiales > Xanthobacteraceae > Bradyrhizobium > Bradyrhizobium japonicum_C. The sequence goes on from NZ_AUGD01000010.1 coordinate 317,770, forward strand.
GCACGCTGACCGAGACGCTCGCTGCCGTCGAGATGGCCCACAAGGCCGGCTACACCTCGGTGATGTCGCACCGCTCCGGCGAGACCGAGGATTCCACCATTGCCGACCTCGCGGTCGCCACCAATTGCGGCCAGATCAAGACCGGCTCCCTTGCACGTTCCGACCGCACCGCCAAATACAACCAGCTCCTGCGCATCGAGCAGCAGCTCGGCAAGCAGGCACTCTATGGCGGCAAGGCGGCACTGAAGGCGCTGGCATAAGCCAGCGCTTCACGGAAACAACCACAGGGGAGGATCGACATGAGCGACGGCACCACGGGACTGGAATTGCGTTCGCTGCTGAAGAAGAGCGGCGAGCTGGAATTGTCCCTCGTGAATGTCCCGACCCCGGAGCCGGCCGACGATGAAGTCGTGGTTCGCGTCGAGGCGACGCCAATCAACCCCTCCGATCTCGGCCTCCTGATCGGCCCGGCCGACATGTCCGCCGCCAAGGCGTCCGGCACCAAGGAGATGCCGGTCATCACCGCCAGGATGCCGGAGGGAGCGATGCGGATGATGGCGGCGAGGTTCGATCAGTCGCTACCGGTCGGCAACGAGGGCGCGGGCACGGTGATCCGGACCGGCTCGTCGGACGCGGCCAAAGCGCTGATGGGCAAGACGGTGTCGATGATCGGCGGCGCGATGTACACGCAGTACCGCGTGCTCAAGGTCCGCGACGTCATGGAGCTGCCGGCGGGCACCACGGCCGCCGACGGTGCCTCCTGGTTCGTCAATCCGCTGACCGCGCTGGGCATGACCGAGACGATGCGGCGGGAGAACCACAAGGCGCTCGTGCACACGGCCGCCGCCTCCAATCTCGGCCAGATGCTCAACAAGATCTGCATCAGGGACGGCATTGGTCTCGTCAACATCGTCAGGAGCAAGGAGCAGGCCGACATCCTGCACAAGATCGGTGCCAAACACGTCGTGGATTCCAGCGCACCGAGCTTCATGGACGATCTCACCAACGCGCTGGTCGAGACCGGCGCGACGATCGCCTTCGACGCCATCGGCGGCGGCAAGCTGGCGGGCCAGATCCTCACGGCCATGGAGATCGCTGCCAACAAGACGGCGAAGGAATACAGCCGCTACGGCTCCAACGTGTACAAGCAGGTCTACATCTATGGCAGCCTCGACCCGCGCCCGACCGAGCTGAACCGTTCCTTCGGCCTGAGCTGGGGCGTCGGCGGCTGGCTGCTCACCCCGTTCCTCCAGAAGATCGGTCCTGCCGAGATCGGCCGCCTGCGCCAGCGCGTGGCGTCCGAGCTCAAGACGACCTTCGCCAGCCACTACACCAAGGTGGTCTCGCTCCCCGAGGCGCTCGATCTCGCCAACATCGCGGTGTACGCCAAACGCGCCACCGGCGAAAAATTCCTCATCAACCCAAATAAATAATCGTGGCGTGCGACGGCACGTCACCAAGGGAAGGTCTTGCCTTCTGAGCGAAGCGGGCGATTATTCCGCCGCCATTTGAAGCGGAACAGCCGCTGGACGCTCAGAAGGGACATTTTCATGATCGATCTCAATCGACGTCACCTGCTCGCTGGCGCTGCCGCCATGGGCGCAGCTGCCGCTACCGGGCTCCGGCCCATCGCCGCGAATGCCGCAGCGCCGCAGGTGGGGACGCAGGCGCCCGGCTTCTATCGCTACAAGGTCGGCAGCTTCGAGTGCACTTCGATCAACGATGGCGCGCGAACCTTCCCGATGCCGGACAAGTTCGTCGCCAACATTCCGAAGGAAGAGGCGCTGGCGGCGGGTGAGGCGGCCCACATGCCAAAGGGCATGGTCACGGTGCCGTTCAATCCGCAGCTCATCAACACCGGCTCCAAGCTTGTGCTGATCGATACCGGCAACGGCATCGCGAACTTCGAAGCGAGCAAGGGCGCGGTCGGTCGCACGCTGCAAAACCTTCAGGCTGCCGGCGTCGACCCCAAGAACGTCGACGTTGTGCTGCTGTCGCACATGCACGGCGACCACATCAACGGGATTCGCCTGGCCGATGGCGCGCTGGCCTTTCCGAATGCGGAGATCATGGTGCCTGGCAAGGAGTGGGAGTTCTGGACCAGCGAGGACAACGCCGCCAAGGCCGAGTCCAACGCCGCGTTGAAGAACAACTTTGCCAACGTGAAGAAGACCTTCGCCGGTCTCGAGTCCAAGGTCACGAGGTACGACTGGGGCAAGGAGGTCGCGCCGGGCATCACCTCGATCGCGACGCCGGGCCATACGCCCGGCCACACCTCGTTCGCGGTTGCTTCTGGCGATGCCAAGGTACTGATCCAGTCCGACGTCACCAACATTCCGGAATTCTTCCTGCGCAATCCGGACTGGCACGTGATGTTCGACATGGATGCCGCGATGGCGCAGGCGACGCGCCACAAGTTCTACGATATGGCGGCCGCGGAGAAGGCGACCGTGATCGGCTTCCACTTCACGTTCCCTTCGGTCGGTCACGTCGCGAAAGACGGTGCCAAGTATCGCTTGATCCCGTCAGCGTGGAATCCGACGATCTGAGCCGGAGCTGCAGAGTTGCCGTGACATCAGGCCGCCACTTGGCGGCCTGATTGATTTGAGACGATCAATGTCGGCCTCCCATGACCGGCGACTTTCGCGAAACGTAGCGTTTCCAAATCGGGCCGGTTCATGCACTTGCATCCATCGGTCCGGTTGGCTTAAGTCCCCACCCGGCACTTTCGCTCAAGCCTTCAAGGACACCCAATGGCCTACAACATCGTCACCATCGCCGGCAGCCTGCGCAAGGAGAGCTTCTCGCTCAAGATCGCCAATGCGCTCGCCAAGCTCGCGCCTGGCTCGCTCAGGCTCGAGGTGATCACGCCGGCGGGCATCTCGTTCTTCAACCAGGATCTCGAGGGCACGCCGCCCGCGGACTGGGTCGCCTTCCGCGAGAAGCTCCAGGGGTCGAACGGCATCCTGTTTGTCACGCCCGAATACAACCGCTCGATCCCGGGCGTCCTCAAGAATGCCATCGATGTCGCCTCGCGGCCGTATGGTAAGAGCTCGCTCCTCGGCAAACCGGTCGGCATCATCTCCAACTCGCCTGGGCTGCTTGGCGGCGTCAGCGCGGCCAAGCATCTGCAGAACGTGCTGCCGGGCATTTCCGGTCCCGTCCTCCAGCAGCCGGAAATCTACCTCAGTGGAGTCGGCGACGCTTTCGACGCAGATGGCAACCTGACCAAGGACTCGCTCAAGACGGTGCTGCAGCAGTACATCGACGCGTTCGCTGCGCACGTGGCGAAGCACCAAGGCTGAGGCCAGATATCCCCGCGGGCACACCCCAGGTCCTCATCCTGAGGACACCGCGAAGCGGTCGTCTCGAAGGATGGCCGCGGGGACAGTCGGGCCTGCATGGTTCGAGACGGCGCTTCGCGCCTCCTCACCATGAGGGTCTGGTGGGGCGGGGAGCTGCCTGCAATTAGCGCTCTCTTAACCAACCTGTCCCATCTTCCCGGGATGGTCTCGCGCGCCCGCCTGAAATCGATCCTGACCGGACTTGCCCTCTATGCGATGGCGGCGGCCATCGTCGGCTATTTCGGCGTCAATGCCTATACCGGCAAATACGGCCTCAACGCCCGCCAGGAGCTCGATCAGGAGATCATCGCGCTGACCAGCGAATTGGCCCAGCTCAAGCGTGAGCGCGCCAGGAGTGAACATCGGGTATCGCTGCTGCGGTCCGAGAAGATCGACCCCGACATGCTGGATGAGCGGGCGCGCTACCAGCTCGATTATGTCAATCCGCGCGATCTCGTTCGGATCATCCCGGCGAATTAGCCATTCGCAGCTCTTCGAAAGCTGCTGCCGAAATCCGATGTACCTGTCTGAGTTCCGGCGAAAGTCGTAAGCCGGGAACCGGGTGACTGTCTTGACGGCAGCGCCGCAACGGCCCCATGGCTTTGTCGCGGTGCTCCAAGTTGACGCAGATCAAACAGGCCGCGCCGGCACGCTCTAAGCTTTCATCCGGAGGAAACAGTGATGAATGGGTCAACGCCCCGGCATCACGCGGCCCGTATCGAGGCCGCCATCGCGTCAGGCCAGGCGGCTCGTTCCGCGCTGGTGGCGTCCTGGCGCCGTTCCTCCAGATTGCATCGTCTCGATCCCGGCGGCCGCACCGCACCGATGCGGCTGACCGAAGCCGAACTGCGCGAGGCGCGCGAGCGCATCGCGCCGCTTCTGGCCGCGGCGCAAGGCGCAATGGACCGGCTTTATCAGGCCGTCGGCGCCGCGGGGTGCTGCGTGTTGCTCGCCGACCGGGAGGGCGTGCCGGTCGATCGCCGCGGCATGGTGGCGGACGACGCGACCTTTCAGTCCTGGGGCCTCTGGACCGGTGCGCTCTGGAGCGAGGAGCACGAGGGCACCAACGGCATCGGTACCTGCCTCGTCGAGCAGCGTCCGCTGACCATCGATCGCGATCAGCATTTCTTTGCCCGCAACACACTTTTGAGCTGCACCGCCGTTCCGATCTACGACCATGAGGCGGCGCTTGCGGGCGTGCTCGACGTATCCTCCTGCCGCGCAGATCGCACCGACGCCTTTGCCGGCCTGATTGCGCTTGCGACGGGCGAGGCGGCCAAGCGTATCGAGGCCGACCTGTTTCGAAAGGCCTTCGCCCATGCCCGTATCGTGCTGACGCAAGCTGCGGATGGAAGTTGCGGGGGCCTCATCGCCGTCGATGCGGACGATCTCGTGATCGGCGCAACCCGCTCTGCCCGGGTGGCGCTCGGACTGGCGCCCGGCCGGGCATTGCAGCCGGTGCCAGCCGCCGACCTTCTCGGCGACGATGCCGCGCGGGATCATCTCGCCGGCGGTCAGCGCGCGGTGTTGCAGCGAGCATTGCTCCGCGCCGGCGGCAACGTCTCGGCGGCCGCCAAGGCGCTCGGCATCAGCCGAGCCACGCTGCACCGGAAGCTCAAGCGGTTCAGGTTGAACGCGCATTGAGCCGCGCAATTTGCGCACTCGCAACGACGACGGTGTGGAAGCTGCGTGCACGCAATCCCGCACTGCCTCGCCCGCGACTGTCGCAGAACTGCGACAGGTCGGCCGCGCCATCGCTTTCCCACGGGCTGACAGGAAACACCTCCCGCGACATCGTCCGCGCAAGTCGCGCCAACGCGACGAATTGCGCAAACAGCAAACATCGGGAGTGATCAATGAACAAGGTGGAATTCCTCAGCGTCACCAAGGTTCCCTTTGCCGAACGCTACGACAATTTCATCGGCGGCAAGTTCGTGCCGCCGATCTCCGGCAAATATTTCGACAATGCTTCGCCAGTGACCGGCCAGATCGTCTGCAAGATCGCGCGGTCCGATGCGCAGGATGTGGAGGCGGCGCTCGATGCGGCGCATGCCGCCAAGGTGGGGTGGGGCCGTACCAGCGTCGCCGAGCGCGCCGCGATCCTGAATCGGATCGCCGACCGCATGGAAGACAATCTCGAGCGCCTTGCGATTGCCGAGACCTGGGACAACGGCAAGCCGATCCGCGAGACCCGCGCCGCCGACCTCCCGCTCGCGATCGATCACTTCCGTTACTTCGCCGGCGTCGTCCGCGCGCAGGAAGGCTCGATCAGCGAGATCGACCACGACACCATCGCCTATCATTTCCACGAGCCGCTCGGAGTTGTCGGCCAGATCATCCCCTGGAACTTCCCGCTGCTGATGGCCTGCTGGAAGCTCGCCCCGGCGCTCGCTGCCGGCAATTGTGTCGTGCTCAAACCTGCCGAGCAGACCCCGGCCTCGATCATGGTCTGGGCCGAGATCATCGCCGACATCCTGCCGCCGGGCGTCCTCAACATCGTCAACGGCTTTGGCCTGGAAGCGGGCAAGCCGCTGGCGTCGAGCCCGCGCATCGCCAAGATCGCCTTCACCGGCGAGACCACGACCGGCCGGCTGATCATGCAGTACGCCAGCCAGAACCTCATTCCGGTCACGCTGGAGCTCGGCGGCAAGTCGCCGAACATCTTCTTCAAGGACGTCATCGCCGAAGACGACGACTTCTTCGACAAGGCGATCGAAGGATTTGTGATGTTCGCGCTGAACCAGGGCGAGGTCTGCACCTGTCCGAGCCGCGCGCTTGTCCACGCGGACATCTATGACCGCTTCATGGAGCGGGCGTTGAAGCGGGTCGCCGCGATCAAGCAGGGCGATCCCCGCGATCCCACGACCATGATCGGCGCCCAGGCCTCTGGCGAGCAGCTGTCCAAGATCCTCTCCTACATCGACATCGGCAGGCAGGAAGGCGCCAAGGTGCTCGCCGGTGGTCAACGTGCCGAACTGACGGGTGATCTCGCCGGCGGCTTCTATATCCAGCCGACCGTGTTCGAGGGGCACAACAAGATGCGGATTTTCCAGGAGGAGATTTTTGGCCCGGTCGTCTCGGTCACGACCTTCAAGTCTGACGAGGAAGCGCTCGCGATCGCCAACGATACGCTCTACGGCTTAGGTGCCGGTGTCTGGAGCCGCGATGCCAATCGCTGCTACCGTTTCGGCCGGGAGATCCAGGCCGGCCGTGTCTGGACCAACTGCTATCATGCCTATCCCGCGCATGCGGCGTTCGGCGGATACAAGCAGTCGGGCGTCGGCCGCGAGACCCACAAGATGATGCTCGATCACTATCAACAGACCAAGAACCTCCTGGTCAGCTACAGCCCGAAGAAGCTCGGCTTCTTCTGAACGAATAGTTCGAGAGGGCGGCGCCGTTCCGGCGCCGTTCTCTGAAACGCGGCCATGTGGCCAATCGTTGTTGATCCGCTCACGATTCGCGCGCGATCGCTTGCATAGATTTGTTGCCCGATCCGCGCCAAAGATTTTGCAATATTTCGATCAGGTTGCAGTGCGGCATAATGAAAGGCGTGGCATGCCGCCGCGGTGCTTCCGCACGCGGTTGACTTGGGTTAGAGAGGGCGAAAGTTTTCTCTGACCCGGAATTCCTATGGCCGCACCCAAGAAAGCCGCCGCAAGCACTCCACAGGACAAGACTGACGGCGGTTCGCCTCCGGAATTCACCAGGGAGCAGGAGCTCAAGGCGTTCCGCGACATGCTCCTGATCCGGCGGTTCGAGGAAAAGGCCGGGCAGCTCTACGGCATGGGCGCGATCGGCGGCTTCTGCCATCTCTATATCGGCCAGGAGGCCGTGGTGGTCGGCATGCAGATGGCCCTGAAACAGGGCGATCAGGTCATCACCGGCTATCGCGATCACGGTCACATGCTTGCCACCGGCATGGACGCCAACGGCGTCATGGCCGAGCTCACGGGCCGCCGCGGCGGCTATTCCAAGGGCAAGGGCGGCTCCATGCACATGTTCAGCAAGGAGAAGCATTTCTACGGCGGCCACGGCATCGTCGGCGCCCAGGTCTCGCTCGGCACCGGGCTTGCCTTCGCCAATCACTATCGCGGCAACGACAATATCAGCGTCACCTATTTCGGCGACGGCGCGGCCAACCAGGGCCAGGTCTATGAGAGCTTCAACATGGCGGAGCTCTGGAAGCTGCCGGTGATCTACGTCATCGAGAACAACCGCTACGCCATGGGCACCTCCGTCTCGCGCGCCTCGGCGCAGCAGGATTTTTCCAAGCGCGGCGTGTCCTTCAACATCCCCGGCAAGCAAATCGACGGCATGGACGTGCGCGCCGTCAAGGCGGCGGGCGAGGAGGCTGCGGCCTGGTGCCGCGCGGGCAAGGGCCCGTTCATCCTGGAGATGCAAACCTACCGCTATCGCGGTCACTCGATGTCCGACCCCGCAAAATATCGCACGCGCGAGGAGGTCGAGAAGGTCCGCCACGATCAGGACCCGATCGAGCAGGTGCGCAATCGCCTCCTCGCAGCGAAGGTCAGCGAGCAGGATCTCAAGGCGATCGACGCCGAGGTGCGTGACGTCGTCAACGCCGCCGCCGATTTCGCCCAGCATGATCCCGAGCCGGATGCAGCCGAGCTCTGGACCGACGTTTACCGCTGAACGCGCGCAAGCTTTCCTTTGGAGTCGATATGCCAATTCAAGTGCTGATGCCCGCGCTGTCGCCCACGATGGAGAAGGGCAACCTCGCCAAGTGGCTGAAGAAAGAGGGCGAGACGATCAAGTCGGGCGATGTGATCGCCGAGATCGAAACGGACAAGGCGACGATGGAAGTCGAGGCGACCGATGAGGGCACGCTCGGCAAGATCCTGATCCCTGAGGGCACCGCCGACGTCGCCGTCAACACGCCGATCGCCACCATCCTGGCCGACGGCGAAAGCGCGGCTGATCTTGCCAAGGCGCCTGCGCCCGCCAAGCAGGAGAAGGCCGCCGAGTCCGCGCCGCCGGCTGCTGCCAAGCCGGAGATGCCGCAGTCGAAGGCGCCGACCGGCGTGCCGCAGCAGGCCGTCGCCGAGCCCGATCCGGAGGTGCCTGCCGGCACCGAGATGGTGACGCAGACCATCCGCGAAGCCTTGCGTGACGCCATGGCCGAGGAGATGCGCCGGGACGCCGACGTCTTCGTGATGGGCGAAGAGGTGGCCGAATATCAGGGCGCCTACAAGGTGACGCAGGGCTTGCTCCAGGAGTTCGGCGCCAAGCGCGTGATCGACACTCCGATTACCGAGCACGGCTTTGCAGGCGTCGGCGTCGGTGCCGCGATGGCCGGCCTGAAGCCGATCGTCGAGTTCATGACCTTCAACTTCGCCATGCAGGCGATCGACCAGATCATCAACTCGGCGGCCAAGACGCTCTATATGTCCGGCGGCCAGATGGGCTGCTCGATCGTGTTCCGCGGTCCCAACGGTGCGGCTGCGCGCGTCGCCGCCCAGCACAGCCAGGATTACTCGGCCTGGTACTCGCACGTTCCGGGCCTCAAGGTCGTCGCGCCGTATTCGGCCGCCGACGCCAAGGGTCTGCTCAAGGCCGCGATCCGCGATCCCAATCCGGTGATCTTCCTCGAGAACGAGGTGCTCTACGGTCACACCGGCGAAGTGCCCAAGCTGGATGATTTCATCATCCCGATCGGCAAGGCGCGCATCGTGCGGTCGGGCAGCCACGTCACCATTATTTCCTGGTCGAATGGCATGACCTATGCGCTCAAGGCCGCCGATGAGCTCGCCAAGGACGGCATCGAGGCCGAGGTGATCGATTTGCGCACGCTGCGGCCGATGGACACCGAGACCATCATCAACTCCGTCAAGAAGACCGGTCGCGCGGTCACGGTGGAAGAAGGCTGGGCCCAGAGTGGCGTCGGCTCCGAGATCGCCGCGCGCATCATGGAGAACGCCTTCGATTACCTGGACGCGCCGGTGACCCGCGTCTCCGGCAAGGACGTGCCCATGCCCTATGCCGCAAACCTGGAGAAGCTTGCTCTGCCCTCGGCGGCGGAAGTCGTCGAGGCCGCCAAAGCCGTCTGTTACAGGTAGACCATGGCGGGCCCGAAGGAGCAGCCACTGCCGCCCGATGTCATGACCCGCGACGACGCGGTCGAGATCCTGCGCGTGTTCGTGCTGGACGGCGGGCTGTCGATGGCGTTCCAGCGCGCCTTCGAGGAGCCCGACATGTGGGGCCTCCTGCTGGTCGATCTCGCCCGTCACGCCGCGCGCGCCTATGCACGCGAGAGCGAGTATACCGAGGAGGACGCGCTGAACCGGATCCTCGAGATGTTCCAGGCCGAGATCGAGCGTCCCACCGACACCGGCACGACGACGCCGCGCGGCAAGGGGCACTGATCGTGGCAATCGAATCCTATCACTACGATTTCATGCTGGAAGCGATCCGCGAGGCGGAATCCTCGATCGCGCAGGGCGGTCTGCCGATCGGTGCCGTGCTGACGCGCGGCAACAAGATCATCGCGCGCGGCCACAACAATCGCGTGCAGGAGAACAATCCCATTCTGCACGGCGAGATGAGCTGCCTGCGCGAAGCGGGCGCGATCTCGTTCCACGACACCGTCATGTACACCACGCTGTCGCCATGCTCGATGTGCGCCGGCGCGCTCGCGCTGTTCAAGGTCAGGCTGGTCGTGATCGGGGAATCCGTCACCTTCGAGGGATCCAAGGACATCCTCGACAAGTTCGGGATCCCGTGGATCGACCTCGCCGACGACCGCTCCATCACCATGATGAAGAATTGGCGTTCCATCGCTGCCAATGAGCGCCTGTGGCAGGGCGACATCGGCAACTAAACCTGGTCTGGTCGTCTTCGCTGTCGGAGGCGACGTTTTGAGAAGTTCTTCGTGAGGTCAGCATGCCCATCAACATCCTGATGCCCGCTCTGTCGCCGACGATGGAGAAGGGCAACCTCGCCAAGTGGCTGAAGAAGGAAGGCGACAAGGTCAAATCCGGCGACGTCATCGCCGAGATCGAGACCGACAAGGCGACCATGGAGGTCGAGGCCATCGACGAGGGCACCATCGCGAAGATCCTGGTGCCCGAGGGCACGCAGGATGTTCCGGTCAACGATGTGATTGCCGTGCTCGCGGGCGAAGGCGAGGACGTGAAGGCTGCGGGTAGCGCCAAGCCCAGCGCGTCGGCCGCGCCCCCGAAAGCTGCTGAAAAGACGGCAGACAAGCCCGCTGTGACTCCTGCTGCTGCGCCTGCTCCTGCGCCAGCGCCGGCGGCGCCCAGCGCGGCTCCGAGCGCCGCGACAGCTGCGCCGCAGGCTGCAGCTCCGGCCGCACAGGCCAATGGCCACGGCGGTCGCGTGTTCTCGTCGCCCCTGGCGCGACGCCTTGCGAAGGAAGCAGGCATCGATGTTGCGATGATCGCCGGTTCTGGTCCACACGGCCGCGTCGTCGCCCGCGACGTCGAGCAGGCCAAGTCCGGCAAGGGCCCGAAAGCACCGGCTGCAGCGCCGTCAGGCGCGCCCTCGATCGCGCCGACCATGTCGGACAAGCAGATCCTGTCGCTGTTCGAGCCCGGCTCCTACGACATCATCCCGCATGACGGCATGCGCCGCACGATTGCGCAGCGCCTGACCGCATCGATCCAGAACGTCCCGCACTTCTATCTCACCATCGACTGCGACATCGGCAAGCTGCTCGCCGCGCGCGAGGAGATCAACGCCGCCGCGCCGAAGGACAAGGAGAAGAAGCCGCTCTACAAGATCTCCGTCAACGACTTCGTTATCAAGGCGATGGCGGTCGCGCTGCAGAAGATCCCGAACTGCAACGTCAGCTGGACCGAAAGCGGCATGGTCAAGCACCACCATTCCGACGTCGGTGTTGCCGTGGCGATGCCGGGCGGCCTGATCACTCCGATCATCCGCAAGGCGGAGACCAAGACGCTCTCGACCATCTCCAACGAGATGAAGGATTTCGCCGCGCGCGCACGTTCCCGCAAGTTGAAGCCCGAGGAATACCAGGGTGGCACAACGGCCGTCTCCAATCTCGGCATGTACGGCATCAATCACTTCACGGCCGTGATCAATCCGCCGCATGCGACGATCCTTGCCGTCGGCACCAGCGAGGAGCGCCCCGTGGTGCGCGGCGGCAAGATCGAGATCGCGCACATGATGAGCGTGACCTTGTCCTGCGATCACCGCGCCATCGACGGCGCCCTCGGCGCCGAGCTGATCGGCGCATTCAAGCAGCTGATCGAAAATCCCGTCATGATGATGGTCTGACGCGGCGGCAGAGGGGGTGATCTTGCATGTCCGGACGCGCTGGCCATGGATATCGCTGCTGCTCGGCGCTGGCGTCGCGCTCAACCCGGTCGGGCTCGATTTTCTTCAGTCCGCCTTCCTGTCGGGAGAGCAGCTGTCGCGGAACATCGCTCAACCCATCGTGTTGAGCGCGCTGGCCATTCTTGTCCTTATTGGGACCATCGAATGGCTGGCCAGGTTTGTTGTCGTCAAGCGCCGCGCCCGCGGCGCCTCTTGAGTTGAACGGGAGCCGCCATGGCCGATACATCCTTCGACGTCATCATCATCGGCTCAGGTCCCGGCGGCTACGTTGCTGCGATCCGTGCCGCGCAGCTCGGCCTCAAGACCGCAATCGTCGAAAAGTCCTATCTGGGCGGCATCTGCCTGAACTGGGGCTGCATCCCGACCAAGGCGCTGCTGCGTTCGGCGGAGATCTACCACTACATGCAGCATGCCGGGGATTACGGCCTCTCGGCGGAAAAGGTCTCGTTCGATCCGAAGGCGGTGGTGCAGCGCTCGCGCGGCGTCTCCAAGCGCCTCAATGAGGGCGTCGGCTTCCTGATGAAGAAGAACAAGGTGAGCGTAATCTGGGGCGCCGCCATGATCGACGCGCCGGGCAAGATCACCGTGAAGAAGTCCGACGTCGAGGGACCGAAGGGCGCGTTGGGCGAGGGTGCCTATCAGGCCAAGCACATCATCGTCGCGACAGGTGCGCGGCCGCGCGTGCTGCCCGGGCTCGAGCCCGACAAGAAGCTGATCTGGACCTATTTCGAGGCGATGGTGCCGGAGCGGATGCCGAAGTCGCTGCTGGTGGTCGGCTCCGGCGCGATCGGCATCGAGTTCGCCTCGTTCTTCCATACCATGGGCTCTGACGTCACTGTGGTCGAGGTGCTGCCGCAGATCCTGCCCGTTGAGGATGCCGAGATCGCAGGTCTTGCGCGCAAGCGGCTCGAGAAGCAGGGCATCAAGATCATGACCTCGACCAAGGTGACCAAGCTGGAGAAGAAGGCCGATAGCGTCGTCGCCACCATCGACGACGGCAAGGGCAAGCCCGTCACCACCGAGTTCGAGCGAGTGATCTCGGCGGTCGGCGTCGCCGGGAACATCGAGAACCTCGGTCTCGAAAAGCTCGGCGTGAAGACCGACCGCGGCATCATCGTGATCGACGGCCACGGCAAGACCAACGTCCCCGGCATCTATGCCATTGGCGACGTCGCGGGCCCCCCGATGCTCGCGCACAAGGCCGAACATGAAGGCGTGATCTGTGTCGAGGCCATCAAGGGCCTCAACCCGCATCCCATGGACAAGAACATGATCCCGGGCTGCACCTACTGCCATCCACAGGTCGCATCGGTGGGCCTCACCGAAGCCAAGGCCAAGGAGAGCGGCCGCGAGATCCGCGTCGGCCGCTTTCCCTTCGTCGGCAACGGCAAGGCCATCGCGCTCGGCGAGGACCAGGGCCTGGTCAAGGTCATCTTCGACAAGAAGACCGGCCAGCTGCTCGGCGCCCACATGGTCGGCGCCGAGGTCACCGAGCTGATCCAGGGTTACGTCGTCGCCATGAATCTGGAGACGACGGAAGAAGAGCTGATGCACACGGTGTTCCCGCATCCGACGCTCTCGGAGATGATGAAGGAAGCCGTGCTGGATGCGTATGGAAGGGTGTTGAATGTTTGACGGCGAGCACGCCGCCCGCCGTCGTCATTGCGAGCGAAGCGAAGCAATTGCTTCGTCGCAAGAGCTCCTTGCAATGACGAGAGGAAATAGCTGCTTCAATAAGCAAGAAGAAAGAGCCCACGGATGAAAGACAACGACAACCTCACCATCGAACGCCCGACCTTCGTCACCCATCTCGAATGCGCGATGGAAGGCGATCACTACGCCGCCGACCAGGTCCACAACCTCTCCAAGGCCGGCAAGCCGCTGCTCGTCCGCTACGACCTCGCCGGCGTGAAGCAGGCGCTGACCAAGGATGCGCTCAGCCAGCGTCCCGGCGACATGTGGCGCTACCGTGAGCTGCTTCCGGTGCGCAAATGCAGGGACATCGTCTCGCTCGGCGAGGTGACCACACCGCTGATCCGGCTGCCGAAGCTCGGCGCAAAGCTGGGCGGCGGCGAGATCATCGTCAAGGACGAGGGGCGGCTGCCGACCGGCTCATTCAAGGCACGCGGCCTCGTCATGGCGGTGTCGATGGGCAAGGCGCTCGGCATCAAGCACATGGCGATGCCGACCAACGGTAATGCCGGCGCGGCGCTGGCGGCCTATGCGACGAACTGCGGCATCAAGACAACGATCTTCTGTCCGGCCGACACGCCGGAAGTGAACGTCAGCGAGATCGAGCTGCAGGGCGCGACCGTCTACCGCGTCAACGGCTATATCGACGATTGCGGCAAGATCGTTGGCGAGGGCAAGGCAAAGGTCGGCTGGTTCGACACCTCGACGCTGAAGGAGCCGTACCGCATCGAAGGGAAGAAGACGATGGGTCTCGAGCTCGCCGAGCAGCTCGGCTGGGACGTGCCTGACGTGATCTTCTATCCGACCGGCGGCGGTACCGGCCTGATCGGCATGTGGAAGGCGTTCGACGAGCTCGAGAAGATCGGCTTCATCGGAAGCAAGCGCCCGCGCATGGTTGCGGTGCAGGCCTCCGGCTGCGCGCCGATGGTGCGCGCTTACGAGGCTGGCACGGAGCACGCCACACGATGGGAAGACGCCCAGACCATTGCGTCGGGTATCCGCGTGCCGCAGGCAATCGGCGATTTCCTGATCTTGCGTGCTGTGCGCGAAAGCAAGGGCTTCGCGATCGCTGTCGACGATGACAAGATCTCCTCTGCGCTGAACGAGGTTGCGCGTGAGGAGGGGCTGTTGTTGTGCCCTGAGGGCGCCGCGACCTACGCCGCCTACAAGCAGAGCCTCGCCGACGGCCGCGTCTCGAAGGGTGACCGCGTGATGCTGTTCAACTGCGCGACTGGCCTGAAGTACCCGCTGCCGCCGGTCACCCGCGCGCTCGATCGCCACAAGCCGATCGATTACGCGCAGTTCTAGCGGCGCGATAGGCTACGAATGATCCCTCTTCCCGTACGCGGGCAGAGGGCCAAAAACAAAGATTTCGCTGGGGAGAGAACAATGACGAAGGCCGCCTGGGCTGCGCTGATTGCTATTCTCGTTGTGACCGGCGCCGCGCGCGCCGATGACTATCCCACCCGTCCCATCACCATCATCGTGCCTTTCGCGGCCGGCGGGCCGTCCGATGCCATGGCGCGGGTGCTTGCCGAGCGCATGAGAGTGCCGCTCGGCCAGCCCGTGGTGATCGAGAACGTCACCGGTGCAGGCGGCTCGATCGGCGTCGGCCGCGCCGTGCAGTCGCCGCCGGACGGCTACACCATTTCCTTCGGCCATCTCGGCACCCACGTCGCCAACGGTGCCGTCTACAAGCTCAAGTTCGATCTCGTCGCCGACCTCGAGCCCGTGGTGCTGCTGCCGAGCAATCCGATGATCCTGGTCACCAAGAATTCGGTGCCCGCGACCTCGCTGAAGGAGCTGTTGGCGTGGTTGAAATCGCGGCCGTCGCCCCCGACCGCAGGCACCGCCGGCGCCGGCTCCGGCAGCCACATCGCCGGCGTCTATCTCGAGAACGTTTCCGGCATCAAGCTGCAATACGTGCCGTATCGCGGCACCGCGCCGGCGCTGAACGATCTCATCGCCGGACAGATCGACCTGATGGTCGACCAGACCTCCAACTCCATCGGTCAGGTCCGCGCCGGCACCATTCGTGCCTACGCCATCACCGACGACAAGCGCCTGGCATCGGCGCCGGAGATCCCGACGGCGGACGAGGCCGGCTTGAAGGGCTTCAACATGACGCTGTGGTCGGGGATGTGGGTTCCGAAGGGCACGCCGAAGGAAATCGTGGCCAAGCTCAACGCCGCGGCCGTCGAGGCGCTGAACGATCCCGCCGTGAGGAAGCAGCTCGAAAGCCAGGGCCTGGAGATGACACCGAAGGATCAACTCACGCCCGAAGCGCTAGGCACGCGTCAGAAGGCCGAGATCGCCAAATGGTGGCCGATGATCAAGGCCGCGAACATCAAGGTGGACTGATCGCAGGTGCGTAGGGTGGATCAGCCAAGCGTAATTCTCCAACTTCTTTGCCGCCGGGGAAGAGGTGGATCACGCCTTCGGCCAATCCACCCTATGAACCCAACCTAATCCGCGTCCGTAGATGCCACCGGAGTTGCCGCGGCCGCGTCCTTGGTCACCACCCGCTGGTCGCTCTTGCCGGCGACCATGCTGCTGCCCTCGAACCTTGCGCGGTAGACCAGCACGTTCTCGATCACGCGCTGGACGTAGTTGCGCGTTTCCGACAGCGGGATGCGCTCGACCCAGTCGACCGGATCGACGTTGGGGTCCCGGGGATCGCCGCGCTTCTGCACCCATTCGCGCACGCGGCCGCGGCCGGCATTGTAGCCGGCGAAGGTCATGATCTGGTTGCCGCGATATTCCGAGAGCAGCGCGCTGAGCTCGGCGGCGCCCATCTGCGTGTTGTAGACGGGATCGGAGACCATCTTGTCCCAGTCGTATTTCAGGCCGAAGCGTTTTGCGGTGTCGCGCGCGGCTTCCGGCGTCACCTGCATCAGCCCGACCGCATTGGCGTGCGACTTGTCTCGCTGCTCGAAAGAGCTTTCGGTCCGCGCCACCGAATAGATCACGCTCGTCTCGATCGCGGGCGCGACCTGCTTGTGCTCGGGAATGCCGATGGTCGGGAACGCATAATGATCGAGCGCGAGCCCGCGCGCCAGCGCCGTCTTTCCGACCTCGAGCATCACGCGCGCATGGTTGTGCCGGCCGGCGAGCTCGCCGAGTGCTTCGAGCGCCGCGACGTCGGTGCTCTCCTTGGCGAAATCCCGAGCGTAGTAGAACACCATGTCGCGCTCGCCGAGGGCGTAGAGCATGTCGGCGGCGCGCACGCGCTCGTCCGCGACGTGTGTATCGGCGGCGGCCAGCACGGGTGCGGGCGGTCGCAATTCGATGCCTTCGAGGCCGAGCTTGGCGCGGGCGAGCTGGCCGTAATAGGCGGTGTGATAGCGCGCCGCCGCCCGATAGCTCATGCGCGCATCTGCCATCGCCCCCATGGCTTCTGCCGCGCGGCCGCGCCAGTAATGTGCCCGCGACAGCGCGATCGGATTGGTCGACCCGGCGTCGATCGATGCGAAATGCGCCATCGCCGTCTTGGGATCGTGGAGATAGCGTAGTGCGATCCAGCCGCACATGAAGTGATAGTCGACGCGATAGACTTCCTTTTCGGGCACGGCGGCCGTGTGCACCACCTCGTAGGCGGTCCTGGCCTTGCCCTGGTCGAGCAGCTTGCGCGCCAGCATGCGGCGCTCGCGCCACCAGGCATCGGTGTCCTGCGCCGCCATCATGTCGGGCTTGGCAGCGAGGATCACCTCGGCCGCGTCGTCGATGCGGTCGTTCTGAAGATGCCATTGTGCTCGGCACAGCACGTAGCCGAGATCGTGCCGCTCGCCGGCCGGGACCTCCTCGAGATAGTCCTTGGCCTTGCTCGCTTTGCCGGTGACGGCGGCGCAGGCCTTCACGATCGCGAGCGCGTCATCGCCGAGCCGTTTGGCCGCGCGCCTCGCGCCTGCGTAATCCTTGGCGCCGAGGCGCTTGTCCATGCGCGCGCGGTGATCGTCGGCGGACAGAAGGTCGCGGAACGTCGCGTAGGAATCCTCCTCGCTGCGCTCGGACAATTCCTCAGCGCGCCAGGCCTCGCGTACGAGCCGCGCCGCCCTGTCGGTCTCGCCCCCGGCGAGCAGTACGCGAGCGAGCGCAAACTTGCCCTTGGCGCTGATTGGCCGGTCCATCGTGAATTTGTGCACGGTAGCGGCGTCGCTCTTCTCCTGCCACAGCCGCGCCTCGGCGCGCCGGCGCAGAAGCGTGCGGCTCGGCCAGTCCGGATTGGCGGCGAGGAAGGCTGCGTAACGCTTGAAACTCGCCGTGCTGTCGGAATGACGCAGCATGAACCAGTCGGCGAGCTTCTGTCCGGCAGGGTCCGCGATACGGTCCCGCGCCGCGCTGGCGTCATCGGTCCTGCCCTTGCGCGCGAGATCGATGGCGTCCTTCAGTGCAGCGAGGTCGCCGGTCAGCGGCGGCAGTACCGGCTTGCCCGAGGGCTCGTCGGCCGTCTTCTTTGGCTTCCGTTTCGCCTCGGAGTGCTTGCCGTGCCGCGCCTTGCCGGCAGAGGCATGGCCGTGCTTGCCGGCTTTGGCCTCATGCGTCTTCTTCGGCGCGGACGGTTTATGGCTGCTCTTGGCCGAGACCTCGGTGGGAACGAAGGCCATCGCGGCCACGGCAACGACACACGCGAGCGAGCGTAGGCACTGGTTCATTGGATGGTCCCCCTGCGAAACCACTACAAACCAAGGTCCGCGATGGCATGCGGCTTGAGAATCAAAGCACCGGACGGCGCGACATCATCGTGTCGCATTCCTCACGCTGTCGCAACAATGCGGCAAAATCCGGTTGTGATAAGCGGAACTTGCGCAAGGGCGAAAAGGTCGCGCTTTAACCTTTGTTAACGATGAGGACTCCCACGACGGCAGACCCGACCTGGGGCGACCGCAGGGCGCAGATAACGCGTGTTCCCGTGGCCAGTCAGGTGTATGGAGTTCCATCGTTCCTTCCTTCAGCCTTTGCCTGCGCACCTATGCCGATTTTCAACCAGTCGATCCGGCGCAAGATCGTCGGCGTCGCCCTCGGATTGATCGTCCTGATGCTGTTCACCTCGATCCTGTCGATGGTGATGTCGAGCCAGGTCGGCGTCCTCCTGGACGAGCTCACCAATCGATACATCCCGGCCTATAGCCATCTGGCGCGCGCCAACAGCCGGTCGTTGGAGCGGGGGCTGGCGCTGCGGCGGATGGTCATGACCCGGATGGAGGCGCCCTCGGATGAGGAAGCCTACGCGGCGCGCCTTCGCGACTTCGAGGCGTCGGACCGCAAGATCGAGGAGGAGGCGGAGGCCGCGCGGAAACTGATCAACGCGATCATCGATGATCCCAGGACGTATTCCGACAACGCCGCACTGGGGCGGATCGATAGCCGCATCGAGACCGCCGTCAGCGAGCTGCGCCGCGACCTGAGCGAGGACCATGCCAAGCTCATCAAGCAGGTCGAGGCGAAGCAGATGTCCGAGGCCCGCGGCACGCTGGAGCACATCGACGCGCTGCGCGATCAGTTCAACCGGAAGGTCGACACGATTCGCGCCGACATGCTGACGCAGGTCTTCTTCTCGACGTCACAAGTGATCGGCCGCCAGCACCAGGCCATCATCGTTTCGGGTGTCGTGACATTGCTCGCGGCGATCGTCGGATTTGCCTTCGCGCTGTTGGTGTCAAGCGGCATCACTCGCCCGGTGCGGCTGCTGCTGGCCGGCACCCGCGAGGTCGAGGCAGGCCGGTTCGACAAGCCCATCACCGTCTCCACGCAGGACGAGATCGGCGAGCTCGCCGCGGCCTTCAACCGCATGATCGAGCAGCTCAGGCACAACGAGCGCATCCGCGAGACGTTCGGCCGCTACATCGACCCCAAGGTGGTGCAGGGCCTGATCGACCGGCCGGAGGTCGCGATCGACGGCGAGCGCCGGGTGATGACCATCTTGTTCTGCGACATGAGCGGCTTCACCTCGATGAGCGAAGGCATGACGCCGCGCGGCCTCGTCAAGGTGATGAATCACTATTTCACTGTGATGTCCGGCCCGATCAGGAGCAATCGCGGAGTCATCGACAAGTATATCGGCGACGCCATCATGGCGTATTGGGGGCCGCCCTTCATCGAGGAGGATGAGGCGGCGCTGCTTGCCGCGCTTGCTGCGATCGAGATGGCCGACCAGGTGCCCGCGCTCCAAAAGCAATTGCCCGATTTGCTTGGCATCCGCGCCATGCCGGCGCTGTGCGACCTGCGCATCGGCATTGCCACCGGTGAGGTTCTCACCGGCAGCATCGGCTCCGAGCTCATGATGAGCTTTACCGTCATGGGCGACGCCGTGAACCTCGCTTCGCGGCTGGAGGTCGTCAACAAAGTCTACGGCACCCGCATCCTGATCGCGCAGGGCACGGCGGATGCCATCGGCGCGCGCCTTGAACTGCGCGAGATCGACCGTCTGGCGGTGGCGGGCCAGAGCGCGCCCCAGGCGATCTTCGAAGTGATGGGCAGGGCCGGCGCACTCACCGATGCGCAGGCAGGTCTGCGCACGCACTATGCCGAAGGCCTCGCTGCCTATCGTGCCCGGCGCTTCGACGACGCCCGTGCGGCCTTCAACGCGGCGCTCGAGGCGATCCCCGGTGACGGGCCCTCGCGCACGATGCTCGGCCGCATCGCCCAGTTCGCAGCCAATCCGCCCGATGCCGGTTGGGACGGCGCTTGGCGGCTGGACCAGAAATAGTCTGCCGCGAAAAAATTGATGCTACCCGATAACGATGTTCGCTGTGACCTATTTCCCGGGATTAGGTTTGTTGCCCCTGAGGCGTCTGACGGGGATACGCCGATGACACATCTTACGGACAGGCTGGAACGGTTCGAGACGCTCACCGCCGAATGCGAGCTGATCGCCAAGCTTGCGACCGACAGCAGCAAGCGCGAGTTTTATCTGAAACTCGGGGAGCAGTATCGCCAGCTGGCGCTCGACATCCGGCGGGCGATCGCCACCACGGCTGCGGCCTGAGGCCGGCAGCAATCCGTTCTTAACATTTAACGCGCATCGTCAAGGCACGCGAGCTGCCGCTGACCGGTGATGGCTCGTGGTGGGAAAGCCGGGGTTCGTTGCATTGCAGCGTGTCTCGTGAGTGTCATTTGTCATGCTTGACAGGGCAACCCCATGCGCCTCGTTGCGGTGATCATTATCGCGCTCATGACGGTGGCCTGCGATCAGGAGCAGGACATCACCGGCTCGACGACGCCAGCCTGTCCGATGCGAAACTACAGCTACAATCCACGCGACTTGAGCCAGTGCGTCAATGCCTGCAGGTCGTGCGACCGCGGGACCACGGTCACCTGCACGACCTCCTGCACCCTCAAAGGGGCGCGCTGAACCGTTTGGAGAGCCGCGAGTTCGCGATTCCGGCCTGAGGTCACAGGGGCTGGTGCCCAGGCACCGGAACGATTCACCTGGATCAATCATTGATAGAGGCGGGCAGACGCGGAGCTCAATGGAATGGGTATGCTCGATCCCGGCCGATTTCTGGTGTCGTGCTCGCACTGCGATGCTTGGCCGATGGCGGCCAACGTCAAGCGGTCGAGTTGGTCGGCGTCTCCAAACGAGGTCCGCTTTGTCTGCACGCGCTGCCGGCGCGAGGAAACAGCGATCGTCTCCGCCTCCGGCGAGTTGATGCCCATCAAGCGCGTCGATGATCCGCCACGCGACGTCGCTGTCGCCTGGGCCCGGGCCCAGCGTTTACGGGGGCGGACCTGAATCGTCGATGCCGAGCAATCGTCGCGTAGCAGCTGCCGATCGATTGACTCCCGGCTTCTGCGCCCCGTAGATTGGCTGCCGACGGTTCTCCTTTCGGAGATCAAAAGGGAATGTGGTGCGAGGTCTTCCCAACGCCGGGATCTTCTCAACGCCACGGCTGCCCCCGCAACTGTAAGCGGTGAATCTCTCGTCCTATGCCACTGGGAATCTCGGTCCTGGGAAGGCGATGCAGAGGTGACGACCCGCGAGCCAGGAGACCTGCCGTCAGCCGTGGTCACACGCGAAGATGTCGGTCGGGGAGTACGGACATCAGCTTCACCGGAGCAATCGATCGCTCCGCCGTAAAGCCTCGTTCGCTGTGACGTGCCACTGACGTCTTCCGAGGCTAGAATTGTGTCCTGTTTCGTCACTGCCGCCAGGCGCTGCTGCGCCGGCATCGTTGCGGCCTTTTCCTTTCATTCGCTCAATCTCTCCATCGCCAACGCCGAGCAGCTTGCCGCCGAGCAACTGCCGCCGGTCGAGGTGACCAACTCTGACGATCAGAACCGTACGCGTGCGAGGGTAACCGGCGAAGGCGATAGGGGGCGGCGCCGGGCGACGCCGACCGGGGCGCCGGCGGGGACCAACTCGGCCGGCCCGGGCAGTGAGGCCGACAACGATGGCGGCATCGTCGGCGCGGCCACGACCGTCGTCACAGCCGCGGACCTCGCGCACGCGCCCACGCAGAATCTGGCCGAGATCATCGCGGCACAAGTGCCAGGCGCCCAGATCACAACGTTCTATGGCGGCCCGATCGGTGCCAAGACCAGCGTCGACCTGCGCGGCTTCGGTTCCTTCGCTACGGCGAATACGCTGGTGCTGGTCAACGGACGGCGGCTGAATGACATCGACATGGCGCAGGTGGATCTCGCCACCATCCCACTCAATGCCATCGAGCGCATCGAGATCACGCGCGGCAATTCCGGAGCGGTGCTCTACGGGGACAATGCGGTCGGCGGTGTCATCAACATCGTCACCAAGAACGGCGTCGGCGGCCCACCGGCGACCGCGCGCATCGAGGCCGGTTTCGGCTCGTTCAACACCCGGCTTGGCAACGTCTCGACCGCGCTCAATTCTGGTCCCTGGTCGACCTCGTTCTACGGCAATGCCGCCAGGACCGATGGCTACCGAGACAACAATCGTTACGTCCAGGAGAACGGCGTCGGCAATTTGAACTACACGACGCCTGGCCTGACCGCCTTTCTGACCGTCACCGGCGACAATCAGGCGCTGCGGCTGCCGGGTGGCCGCCTCATCGATCCCTCGATCGGCCTCGACGAGCTCGCGACGAACCGTCGAGGCACCAGCACGCCATTCAACTACGCCAACCAGCAGGGCTTTGGCGCGACGGCGGGATTCACGAAGACCCTGGTGAACGGCGTCGATCTCATCGTTGACGGCGGCATGCGTGACAAGAAGCAGCAGAGCGCGTTTTTCTCGAGCCCGACGCCGGTCCCAGCTTTATTCACGTCGACCTATGTCGATGCTGAACTCGCGACATGGTCGATCACGCCGCGTCTCAGCGTGAAGAGCCTGCTGGGCGGAATGCCGTCGCAGCTGTTGACCGGAGTCGACTATTACGATGCGAGCTTTCGGCAGAACCGCGGGGCAGGTCAGGGTCTCGCTGCCTGGCACAACTACGATCTCAGACAGCGCACGGTTGCCGGGTATGTCCAGCACACATTGGGTGTAACGCCTACAACCGACATCTCCTATGGCGCGCGGGTGCAGAGCATCCATCTCACGGCCCGTGACTATTTCGACCCGGCGGCTCCGTTCAATGCCGATATCGGCGCGCTTCCGCTGCGGAGCGATGAAACTCAATATGCGCTGCACCTCGGTGCCGAGCATCGCGTCAGCGACACCGTCGCGCTGTTTGGCCGCGCTGCGCGCGCGTTCCGCACCCCTGACGTTGACGAGCGGGTATCGTCGGGTCCTTCATTCGATCCGTTCTTCAACCCGCTGCCGCAAACGTTCCAGCTCAAGACCCAGACCTCGCAGGACATCGAGGGCGGGCTGCGCATCAGAGGGGGCGGCTTGCAGATGCAGAGCAGTCTCTACCTGATGGACCTCACCAACGAGATCCATTTCAATCCGGTCCTGTTCTATAACACCAATCTCGATCCGACCCGCCGTTACGGCTCGGAGACCAGTATCTCCTATCGCATCAGCGACGCCCTGCTTTTGCGTTCCGGCATGGCCTACACACGAGCTGTCTTCCGCGAAGGCATCTGGGCGGGCAACGACGTGCCGCTGGTCTCGCGTTACACCGCCAGTGCAGGCGTTACCTGGAACATCTGGCAGAACTATCTGGTGCTCGATGCCACCGCACGCTTCTGGAGCGAGCGCCGCATGGACAACGATCAGGCGGGAACGCAGAAGCCGATTCCGGCCAATGGCACGATCGACCTCAAGGTCAGTGGTCAATATGAGCGCTACTTCTGGTCGTTCAGCGTCAACAATGTGTTGAACGCGCTCTATTACGACTACGCCATCGCAAGCACCTTCACGGACGGACGCTTCAACGCCTACCCGCTGCCCGGTCGCAGTTACCTGCTCAAGGCCGGTGCCACGTTTTGATCCCACGGGGCTGTCATGTGCCCGCAAATCAAACTAGAATTGGACAAGAAGGAGATCACTCATGGTTTTCAGTATTTTCCCATCCGACACTGACCGTTTCCGCCTCCATCCGGTGGCGCCGCGTCTTGCGCCCATGTTCGGCTTTGCGCTGTTGACGGTTTCATGCGCGCTCGCAAGCTTGGCGTTCGCCTGCGCGACGCCCTTCGCAGCGTTCGCCGTCTTGGCGGCCGCGATGCTGCCGCTGCGTCCGGCGCTTCTCGTCGTGACCGGCGCCTGGCTCGTGAACCAGACCATCGGCTTCGGCGTGCTGCACTATCCGGCCGATGGCAACGGCATCGCCTGGGGCTTTGTGATCGGCGCGGCGGTGCTGTTGTCCACGGCGGCAGCGTCGGCCGTGCTGCGCACACTGCCGCAGGGCCGTGCGGCCCTGATGCTCGCGATTGCGCTGTTTGCGGCCTATGCGACCTACGAGCTTGCGCTCTTCGCCGCGACGCCGTTCCTGGGTGGAGAGGCCGCCTTCACGGCGGACATCGTGGCACGCCTCGGGCTGACCAGCGCGGTCTGGCTTGCCGGCCTCGTCGCGGTCTGCGAGGTCGTCCGCCTGGTCGATCCGTTCAGCCGCAAGAGTGCGATGTCGGTCTGAGCGGTCGTTTCCTGGCCCGTAGGGAGCGAACCGCAGTTCGGGGCGGTTCGCCCGGCATCTTGAGCTTGCCCGGAATACGCCGGCGCTCCACCGGGGCCGCGGCGTGCCTGTGTCGCCCTCTGTCAATCCGCGCACAAAAAGATTCCGCTTTACCGAAATTCGGAAACGGCGTATGTGTGGCCCATCCCGGCTCATCCTTGAGGGGCGATCGTGTGGTCGTCATGTTCGCGAGCCGG
>NZ_AUGD01000011.1 GCF_000426845.1 Bradyrhizobium sp. in8p8
GTCCCGGACCTCAGGCGAAAATTTGTTCGTCGTCTTGCTTGTCATGGCTCCATCCTCTCAGGAGTTGGAGCCTCCGGCAAACCCGGGGCGGTTCACGGGGGCTCTTGTCCTCAGTTTCACCAAGCTGAAGGGATCAATCACAGTCCTCCGCCACACACCGCGCAGCCACAAGTCCTCAATTCGGCTGAGCCCGATACCGACGTGGCAGAGCGATTGATAAAACCCATCGAGGGAAGACCGCTATTTTTATGGATAGACGTGGAGCACCGTTGGCGCGGGCCGGAGCCCTGCGGGCAGCGTCTCCGGGTCTCTGCCCTTCAGCCACGGGAAGGCTGTGATCTCATCGCGGCGATGCGTCGCGATCAGATCAGCGTACCTTGGGTGATTGATGGTCGCAGCAAAACGGGGAGCTCTTCATCGTGTAGGCGTGCTTGCATCCACACTCGCACTGGGCGAAATGCTCATCCTCGACAACCTAGGCAGCCGCAAGGGCAACGCCGCTCGCCAAGCTTTCGCGCCAGAGGCGTCACCGCATCTTCCTGCCGGCCTACAGCCCCGACCTCTGTCCGATCGAGCAAGTCTTGGGAAAGCCTAAAGGCCTTCTACGCGCTGCAGAGCCTCGCGACTTGAAGGCAACTTGGCAAAAGATTGGTGAACTGCTCGATCTCTTCTGCGAGGAGGAGTGCATCAACTACGTCGCAAACTCGGGCTATTCTAGCGCTCCCTCTAGCCTTGAGGATATGTCTTCCCTCCGAGCAAACTGACCAACTCAGTTTGCCGTCGCACGCCTGTCTTGGCCAGCACGGCCTTGATCTGTTTCCGCACCGTTGAAGGCTTGACACCCAGCGATCTCGCCAAAACGTCGACGTCGCCGGCGCGACCGATGCCCTGGGCGACCCTTGCCTCGGCCGGCGTCAGGTCGAACAGTCCCTGCAAGACTTCCGCCGTCGGAACGCTCGCTCGGTCGACCGGCGTCACCATGACGATGGCCGATGCCTGGAAAAACAAGTCCTGCGCAGCGCCGCGCACCGGCAGTAGATGAACGATCATCGGTGGACGGGACGCATCGGATGCCACGGGGATAGAGCCAACACCGCGCCCCCCGGCTCCTTTGCTGAGGTTTTCCAGGACTTTCGCGAACAGGCTGTCGGCCCGCTCGTCAACGATTCGGAGACGCTCGCGTCGATCCTGGAATAAGGAGGGCATCATTCGTTCGAGCATGGCGTTGGCCGCGAGCAATTTGCCGCCATGGCGGACCACTGCCGCGGGAATGCCGATTGTCTCCAACGTACTCGCCATCGCCTTGGCACGTTCCAGTCCCGCTCGGCCCGAGAGCAACGCAGCACGCGCAAGATGGGGACGCAGGACGTCAAGGCTTAGACAATCTCCACGCGTAAACGGGCCCCTTTCGTATCGTCGCTCCACGCTGTAGATCGCGATTTCCCCGGTCGGCATCGTGATCCCTGTCCCCGCTCCGTGACCGAACCCGGCCGGCCTCAGGTAATTGACAATGGCCTCGTCCTGCTCGATCTCCTGAGGTTCGAAGATGTCACTTTCGCTGACGAAGCCTGCGTGGTTCAGAGCGATCATGCGAGGTGCCCGCTGCGTCTTCGCCTGCCATCCGCCATCGATCCATCCCATCCAAAGCTCATGCAACGCATCCGACCAGATTGCGCCGCTGGGGCTGTTGTTGTTTGACAACAGGAAAAGCGCCGTACCCGCGGCGTTGACTCTATGGGCGACCTGATCCAGCACGCCCTTCCAAAGATCGGGAACGATGGCGGCTTCATAGATTTGGTCGATCAATAGTTCGTCGGAAATCGAAGTCATTCGATAATCAGGGGCCGCCGGAAGGCGACAGCGCGGTTACTTGTCAGGATGGACATCGGAGAGCATGTGACCAGATCGGCCTCTGCCTACGGGCCGACCTTTGCAAAAATCGCCTTTCTTGCTTGCGAACTGCTTCGGGCGGAACGTGCACCTTGCTGCCGCCGATTGCATGTCTGCTGCCGACCACAGGGAAGATACGACAGCGCCAAACGATTTCGACTAATGAAGCGCCAATTCAACGCCCTACGGGCGGCGTCAAATGCCTCTCCGTTCAGGATGGACGTGGCCGCGTCAATGTCGAGTTTGGCCAAATGAACTCCGTGACGTCTAGAGGGTTCTTAGGGCGGTATCACATACGAGCGGCCGATATGCCCGGTACAAAAACTTGCACTCCAATTTGCTTCGTCGGATATGCGGCGGATCTTACGCCTGCGACCTGAGGATGAGAAGTAGGTCTTGCAAAATTTAAGATCACAAAATACGGCAGGACGACGCAACCCCGAGCACCCGCTATTCTGCAATCTGTGGCTGATGGACCGGCCTATTGGAGAGCTCCGCTCCGAGCGCAATTGAACGCCGACAACGGTTGCAACCGCATTTGCCAAGACCATGACCACTGACGGTTCTCCGGTGGTGGGTAGGCGCAGTGCTGGTCCAGTTTCATGTTGGCTCCGCCCACGAACCGCCCGCCGGCATGAACGATACGATCAGCGGCTCCTTGGCGGTTGTGACCGCGGGCTTGTTCAGGTTCATACCCCATATGGGGGTTGCTGCCGTTGTTCGAAGAACGTCTGCTGACGGAGCGGTGACCAATAGCTTCTCGCCGAACTTATCTAGCCGGGCCGAAGCACGGCCGCCCAGCTGGCATTTGATGTTGCAGGATGAGGTTCGCATTATGAAGAAAGCTGTTTTTGCTTGGGCGGTCGCAGGTTGCTCCTTCGCCCTGCCCACACTGGCGCAAGCCAGCCCAATCGACATTGGTGGACCGTATCTCTTTCTCGACAATCGGCAGGCGAACGATGCCGGGATCAGCGCGGGCGTGATTATTCAGCTTGGCGCCACGCAAGTGATGCCGCTCGGCACGACCGGCTATGCGACCTACGAGTCCAACACCATTCCCCTTGCCTCAAAGCAATACACCATAGACCCGTATTTTTTCGCCGGAGGATATAAGCCGCCGCCAGCCGCCATCTCGGCTTCCGGCAGTTATGCCGCTCCTTCGTGGACGCTGCATTTCGAAAATGGCGGCAACACAGCGACGGCCACGACGCCGGGCATCAGCTTTGCCCAGAACGTCAGTCCGATTCCCTTCGTCAGCAACGTGGTGATCAGTTGGTCAGGAGACAAGCCGACGCTGAGCTGGACAAATACCGGAGCCGGTCTTGACGCTGTCGGCATCCGCATCCGGGAGAACGGCACCGACGTGGGCGGAGGCCTTGCCAATATCGTCTTTCAGACCTACCTAGCGCCGGTGCAGGGCACGCAGAGCATCTCGCCGTCGAGCTTGTCGCAACTCCCGCTTGTTCAGGGGAAGCAATATTCGATCGAGATCGCTCAGATTCAGACGCGAAACGATGTAGCGCCAGTCAGCGGCCAGCTTCCATTCCCAAGCATCCTGAACCAATCGCGCTCCTTTGTCGATTTCACTTTCGCCAAGTTGGAGTCTGTCCCGGATAACACGCCTGTCTATCTGCCGAATGTGACCCTCTCATCCAACAACGTGCCTATCTACAATTTCGAGCTCTCGGTCTTGGCCGGGCAGACCTATTTCATCGACCCGACCTATGCCAGTGGCTACATCTTCAACACCGGTTTGAGTGATCCGCTGTTCGCCTCGGTCATTCTCCCGGTTCTGGACGGCACGCCGAGTTACACCATCGTGCTGCCCGACGGCACCACGTACACCGTCGTCGGCGGCAACATCTTCGATTTCACGACGCACGGCTACAACCAGGGGGTTTCCGCCTTCAGAGTAGAGGGCATCACGGCGCTGACTAATCTCGATCCGACCGATCCGATGGCCTTCGCCGCAGGCCTGACATTTATGGGCAACGGCGAATTTACGGGATCGATGACCCCCATCGTCACGGATGTCCCCGAACCCTCGACTTGGGCTATGATGATGCTCGGCTTCGGGGGATTGGGCTGGCTCGCATATCGGCGGCGCAGTTACGCCTCTGCATTGGTCGCAGCTTAATCATAGTTGCATCCCGATTAGGGAAAGTTGCCTCTGGGCGGCTTTTCTGTTGGGCAGCATCGACATGGAGATTTCGTCAGGCACCGGCGAGCCGCCGCAATCATTCGGCCGAGCCCGGCAGCAGAATCGTGATCGGTCCGCATCATCGATTGAGTTGCTCGATTTCTATGATGACTTGTGCTGCTCCTCGACATCGAGCGTCGGAGCGTTTCTCCGCGGCGTTGGCAGCTTCGTTGGATTCTGAGCTTGGTCAACCAGCTTCCACGAAACAGATCAGGATTGTTGATGCCATTGCTTGCAATTCGGGGTCATATTATTAGACGGTCCAAGCTCAAGCGGTGCTTTCCAACTGGCTTCTCGCAATAGCCGATCTATTGACGAGAGCTCTTCGATGGGAGTTGCTGCGCGCTTTTAGAATCAATCAGTCCCTTCGCTTCGTTAGAAATATGGACTGGGCTTGCAGGGACATGCACTGGGCTTGCGTCCCATAATTCTTTCGCAATCGGGCGAGGCGAGATTTGCAGGTTTGCCCACCAAGTTCTTTCGTCTCCTGTCTGTGCAGAGATTGATCGACAGAGTGGCACTGTGAACTCATTGCTGACCTTGCGGCCCAATGCTCGTGGCTGGCGAACTTCCGGTGGTGCGCGTCCGCAGGGCTTTTTTTTGGGCAGACAAGGCACTCCTGGCTGCGGATGAAGGCGAGGTGTTCCTTGCTTCGACGCCGGGACGGCTCCTTCGGAAAGGCAAGGCCGACATGTGCTTGGAGGAAGGGATCGACCGCTGTATCGACTCCGATGGGTGTCGGTCCAGAGGCCTGGGTGATCTCAGATGGATCGCTACGTGGGGCAGGGAGCTGATTTCCGCGCTCAAGGTCGGGAGGGGCGTCATGCTCCAATCTGAACTAGTAGGCCGCCTCGAGGGCCCGGGCGTCCCTTTCCAGGAGGGTGTTCTTGAGAGGCAGGCTTGCTTTCGCCTAGGCTAGTAGCCCCTCGTCGCCTGCCTGGAGGGCCGGCTCGCCAGGAGGCGCTCTAGTAGCTCGGCCGAGGGTTCAGGCGGCAACACCGGAGCCCGGTTCAGAACGCTTTTTTTGGCGGCCTACCCTTCGATCTGGTGCGATCTGTGGCTCGGGGGCAGCCGGCGGCCCTTTTGCGATGTCAGGGGAGCCCAGATCGTCCTCTCCCGCAATCCCGACGAGCGCAAACAGGGCGTACCGTCGGGCATCCTGGGAGCCGCCGCAGTGGGTAGAGCCGGGGAGAGAACACGACCTCGTCATCGCCGCCCCCGTCATTCATGTGCATCCCTTTGCCCAACCACCCATACGCAAATGGTCAGCAGTCGTGCGGCTCCCAAGGAGACCCACCACGATGGAATAAATCAACCCTAGGGAACCAACAGGTGGGCTGATTTCCCTGCAAATGCGCAGGAAATTCGCTGCCCGTCTCAAAGGACCAATTCTTCCAAAGGACGCATATCTTTAGTAAGGTGTCTTATTGACTTCAGGCAGCAGGCGGCTTTTGCTATAGTTTTCGCTGCATCGTTTCCTGCTTGCAGCGAAATGGCTTCGCCGCAGCGTTGAGCTATCGGCTCCTACTTTATGACGTCGCTTGGGACTTTTGCGTCAGCCCCAGGCTTGGAATTTGTAGATTAGGTGGGGTCACGGGACGTTGATCGAACCTCGCTAGGGTCCCGCCTAACCAACATCGGGCGAGTGAGGCAGCGCTAAGTACATTGGTATGCGTTTTGCTTTCTATTGGACGTCGGAGCATTTTTATGAAGAGCGCATTTTCGAAGGAGCGGAGACCACGCGAGCTGAAGAAGGTGAAACGGGCGCCCAAGAGGCCTCCGGTCGCCGAGACCATCGCGGAGCGCTACCTCGAAGTTTTGCGGCTCAGGCAGCGTGTTCTCGAGGCAGATACGTTGCGTCTGGATCGACATTAGGAAGTGCGATTATGCGTTCTGTTTACGTCATGTCGCTCGTGGTGGGGATGGTGGCCTGGATCTGGGCGCTGACCACGGGGATTGTGTGGATCTTCGGCGCGTAGGGCAACTCTTGAAGATTGTCGCTCGGGCACGATCCTTGGAAGCCGGATATTCATCGACCAATAGTGGCTCTTGGCCTGCGATCGCCCTGTCGAACGAACAGGATCCTCCCGTTCCTCGACGTCGAAGCATCTCGCCTCGGAGTTGGACCGAGTTACTCTTAAAGGGAACTCATCGATTAGCGTTGGTGGCCATCGGCGCAGGCTTAGCTAGAGCGTTTCACATTTTGATTGAAGCATAACCGGCGGTTGCGAAGTAGTTGGCGCATTCGCGAGGCTGGATGTCCTGGACGAGGTGACCGATTTGGCGCCAGGTGTCCTCGATGGTGCGCTTCTGAGCTTGCCGCATCCAATGTTTGATCGTACGCGTCCGGTGACGGCCCCTGGTTAGGTCATCTTGAGTGGATGGCTGACCGCCGTTTATGCGGCCTGAGCGACGTTCTGAGGTCGCCAATTCCAGGGCATGAGTTCGTGGATGCGCTTGGCAGGGTGATCCGGTAGGCGCGCCAGCACGTCGGCGAGCCAAGCCTGCGGGTCGATGTCATTGAGTTTGGCGGTGGCGATGAGGCTGTAGATGGCGGCCGCACGCCGGCCGCCCTCGTCGGACCCGGCAAAGGTCCAATTTTTTCGTCCCACGGCGGCCGCTCTTAGCTCACGCTCAGCAGCGTTGTTCGACATGCAAAGCCGTCCGTCATCAAGGAAGCGGCTAAATGCATCCCAGCGGCTGAGGCAGTAATTGATCGCTTTGGTCGTGTCGTTGTTCCTGGAGAGCTTGGCGCGCTGCTCGCGCAACCACGCCTCCAGCTCGACGATCAGGGGGCGGCTACGCTCCTGGCGCACACGCAACCGCTCCTGCGCAGTAAGACCGTTGATCTCGCGCTCGATGGCGAACAGGACATCGATGCGCTTGACCGCCTCGGCCGCAATCGGCGCCTTGCTGAGCCGTGCCAGATCAAAGAACTTGCGCCTGCCGTGCGCCCAGCACGCGGCCTCGATGATCGGGCCGCCCTTGCGATTGGCCTCGTAGAGCCTGCCAAAGCCGGCGTAGGCGTCGGCCTGCATCAGTCCGGCATAGCCCGCCAGATGTTGCTCCGGATGCTCGCCGCCACGGTCCGGTGAGTAGAAGAACACGGCCGCCGGCGGATCTGGGCCGGCAAACGGACGGTCGTCGCGCACGTAATGAGATGGACGGTCCCCGCCCTGATAAGCTGCGAAAGGGCACCCCAAGAAGGAGGACAAGCTATGGTGACAATCGGGCTTGATATCTCGAAGAGCTGGTTTTAAATCCACTGGATTACGGCGGATGGAGAAATTATCCGCAAGAAGCTCGCTCGCGGGAAGGTTCTCGATTTCTTTTCACGGCTTCCAAGTTGTCTCGTTGGTCTTGAGGCTTGCGGCAGCGCTCATCATTGGGCTCGTGAACTAATAAAGCTTGGACACAAAGCACGTCTTATGCCGGCCCGCTACGTCCGAGCCTACGTGAAGACAAACAAGCATGATGCTGCTGATGCGGAGGCGTGCTGGGAAGCCGTCCAACGGCCTGGCATGCGCTTTGTCCCTGTAAAAACCGTCGAACAGCAGGGAATTTTAATGCTACATCGCACGCGAGATTTGCTTATTCGACAGCGCACAGGCGCGATAAATGCTCTGCGTGGTCATTTGGGCGAGTTGGGAATCGTGACCGGGAAGGGAAAAGCAAACGCGAGAGAGCTCATGGCACTCGTGGACGTTGACGAGCGCATCCCACAGAGCGCGCGTAGCGCTCTTTCAATCCTTGTCGATCAGATCGAAGACCTTGAGCTACACATTGAAAGCCACGAGAAAATGATCCTTGCAACTGCCAAAGACAATGAAGTCTGTCGGCGTCTCATGAAGGTGGCGGGCATCGGCCCATTTGCCGCCACCGCCCTGGCGGCGTCTGTCGATCATCCACAACAGTTCGCTTCGGCAAGGCATTTCGCCGCCTGGCTTGGATTAGTACCGAAGCAGCATTCGACCGGGGGAAGGGAGCGTTTGGGCGGTATCAGCAAGCGCGGCGACGGCTACATTCGTAAGTTGCTAATACATGGCGCCCGAGCGGCCGTTCATCGCGTCCGTATCCATCAGGTCACCAATACCTGGATAACAGAGCTGCTCGGCAGGCGTCCCTTCAATGTCGTGACGGTGGCGCTCGCTCACAAAACTGCACGGATCGCTTGGGCGATCATGGCCAATGGTGAAGAATACCGCGCGCAAGTATAAATCGAGCGTGGCTCCGTTTGCGAGGGCAAAGCAGAGTGATGGCAACCGGTCGGACCGGGGTCGGCTAAGCCCGTTGGACCTATCGAGCTTCAGAGCTCGCCAACGTAATTGGGCGCCGATCCGCGGATCTCATCAAGGCTCGTGGCATGCCATAAAGCCGGATAGATAGCTGCAAACGATCGTTAGCCAAAACAAAGCAAATGGCCTTGCAAAGCGGGGACCGTCCATAGATAAGTCCAGAGCCGGCCGGTCCGGGTCTTGCCCTTGGCCAGGACCGGCACTGTGGTGTCATCCGCGTGGATGCGCTCGGCTGCGAAGACGTGGCTCCGGATCGCATCGACCAGGGGCATCAGGGTTGCCGCGGAGGCACCTACCCAGTCCGCGAGCGTCGATACGTCGAGGTCGATGCCTTCACGCTGGTAGACGTCGCTCTGGCGATGAAGCGGCAGGTGCAGGCCGTACTTGGCAAACAGGACATGGGCCAGCAGCTTGGGCCCCGCACGCCCGCGTGCAATCGGATGCGAGGGGGCCGGCGGCTGGGTGATCGCTTCGCAGGCCCGGCAGACGAGCTTCTCGCGCACGTGCTGGATCACCTTCCACTGCCGCGGAACGAGCTCCAGCGTCTCGGTCACGTCCTCGCCGATCTTGCGCAATCGGCTGTCGCCGCAGCATGGGCAGGTGGCAGGCACCGGATAGACAAGGCGCTCCCGCGGCAAATGCTCCGGCAGCGGCCGGCGGGCTGGCTTGCGGCGCTCGAACGATGGCACCGCAATCTTCTCGGCTGCCATCTGTGCCGCGGTCTCAGCTTGCGCCGCGTTCTCCTCCAGATCGGCGAGTTGCAGCTCGAGCTGGTCCAGCAATGCGCCTCGCTCGGAGGACTGCCCGAACTGCTCGTGCCGGAGCTTCTTGATCGTGAGTTTGAGCTTCTCGATCAGCAAGGTCCCCGCCTGGGCCTCGGCTTCCGCGGCCACGGGAGTCGAAGTACCGATGCCCGGCGTGCAGTACAGGTCCGCTAAGGGCGGGCAGAATTCGGCCCAATACACCCTCAGGGATGCCGGTCCACTCCTCTCAGGGAAGCACGGACTTCATTGCCGGTTGATCGGCTAAGAGCGCATGCAGTGCCGGACCATCTCAGCACGGATGATGTTCGCGACGAAAGGCGAGATCGGCATGCTGCGCTCCCT
Organism: Bradyrhizobium sp. in8p8; assembly: GCF_000426845.1. Classification (GTDB taxonomy): domain Bacteria; phylum Pseudomonadota; class Alphaproteobacteria; order Rhizobiales; family Xanthobacteraceae; genus Bradyrhizobium; species Bradyrhizobium japonicum_C. Next base: position 9,492 of record NZ_AUGD01000011.1, read on the forward strand.
ATAGCGGCGAGTTCAACCGGTCTCTCAGTCACCCGATAATCGCCCGTGCCGGCGACGATGTAAGTGCCCTCCGACTTTTGCGGTGGCAGTCAATCGCCAGGTCCGATTCCCCTTCAACTGGGGCGCTTTGGGTGGCTGGTGGCTATCTGCTCCAGGTGCTCGATCCGCGTGCGGTATTCGTCCGCCAACTCAAGCAGCGCGAACTTTGTCCGCATATCGCCAGTCAAGGCGGCCTGCCGGCGGGCTAGGGCTTCGAGATGTCGAAGATGGTCAAGCATTTCAGATGCTCCGATGCTCCAGCTACCAGTGGGTTTCCAAGCTGCAGGCTCGGTTCTGCGCACTTTCAGGACAGCGTATGCCTAATCAATGTGGTGTAGCACGAGCGGTTCGCCTCAGGCCGCCAGCCCCTGGAAGCCGTTCTTGGGGGAATGGGCGGAGCCAGCGACTTGCGGGCGGAACAGGGAATTCCCCAAGCCCATCCTGTTTGGTTGCGTTTGCATGTCAAAACTGAAGCTCTCTCCCTCAGGGATGCCGGTTCGCTCCTCTCAGGACTGCGAAGGAAGGGCCGGTTCTGGAAGGCGTCCCTCGAGACCGACCCACTCCCAAACGAAAAACCCGCCAGCGAGACTGACGGGTCCTTAGTAAGCTGAAACTTGTTAGGCCGTGATGATCTTGCGGCGCGGAAGGTGAGACCGACACCTGCGAAGCCGAGCAACATCATGGCCCAGGTGGAAGGTTCGGGAACGGCGGAAGTGACCGAACCATCCAAGTAGAACGCAAACTCGGCGTTGATGTTTGAGCCGTTATGGCCGTTGCCCGGGTAACCGGAAGTGACCCACCACGCGCTGTAGATCGTGCTTCCCGCACCCGTCAGGCCCAACCAATAGTTGGTATTTGCGGCAGCAAGAAACGGGGTCTGTAGATCGAACGTAACGAGCCAAGCGTTTCCCCCGCAGCACCATGGCAATCCTGAGTCGAGTGCTGCAACGTTCTGTGCCGTGCCCGACGCTAGCAACGTCCCGGGCGATCCGCTGACGTCAGAATAGAAGTTGTAGTTGACGACCTGATCCCAGCCGTTGATGCCCGGGTAGGTCTGAAAATAAAAACCGACGCTTGTAACCGACGCGGCGGAAGAAAATCTGAAATCATCTGCAGCCTCATTCACTGAGAAGATGGAGTAACCGTTGTAGGTGTCGGGTCCACCGTTGTTGTAGATTGTGGCCGCACCTGCACTGAAGGACACGCCGAGCTGGGCAAGGAGTCCCAAAAGGGCCAGCATGATTATGCGCATTTACCCCCCCCCATTAAATAGCAATTAAATACGATTCAATGATAGGAACCTTAGGTAAATCGTGTCAAGTAGGCTGACGGATTTCCCCGGGCTGCATTGCGTAGCGCACTCTTCTCAAGCGCCTCCGTGCGCCAGTCTTGGGGCCGGTCTTGGGGATGGCTGGGCGGGCGGCCTTCGGGCGGGACTGGGGGTCTCACGCGGGTCGGAATGCTATGGGCTCGGACGGCATGTCAAAAGGGTTGTCTGGTTTGTGAAGCGGTGCGCGTCGTTAGGTGCCGCGAGTCGGCTTTCGGGGAAATATCTCGCGCGCAGCAAGTTCGAGCTCCAGATCGGTAATCCGCTCGAATATCCGGTTGGCAACCAATTCGGCCTCTGCGTCTGTTAGCGAGCGGATGCCAATGGACCGAAGTTCATCCCTCAAAATCTTGGCAACGATGGATTTAATGCTCATCGAACCTCTGGGTACGGGCGAAGCCTCTCGGTGATGGCGGCATCCAACACGAGGTTCGTGAACGATGACAGGGGTTCTCAGGGTGAGGCCCACCACTCGTCGGGAAATGGCTCCAGCGGAGCCTCGATTGGGTTGTCGTTCGCAGCGTCCGGAAACGCACCGTTCTTTCCTGCTTGGTGGAGGGCAGCGCGGGGTGGTTTCTGGTCCGGCTGAACCGCTCGAGAATGTATTGAGTTTGCATCCAGTTCGATCGGGCAGTTCACCCGCAGCATTCGCTCCACGTCTGCACTGACGTTTGGCATCGAAATCTTCCTCTGAAAATGTCTACTGAAAAGACGAATTGCACCAACGCCTCCATGCTCGCGGCATCTGAAAAGGACACTATCCGCGCTCGACAGTTAAGCTAGCCGAGGCAAGACGACCGGTTTGTGAAATCACTCACACTTCGGATTGAATTGGAGCCCTGTTTACTCCTTCAGGGGAGCGTTCAAAGGGCAATGCCTGAAGTCTACCAGATCGTCTCTTGCCGCTCGATCTCGCGATCTTCCACCTGCTTTTCGCGGGGCGTCATATGGGCGCGGTGACGGCGATACCAGACATTAGCTGCCACCACGGTAGCTATCAGGGCGACCAGGAGGACTATGCCGATTGTTGTGTTCATGCAGGAAAACGCTGGGTCCCGTCGCCAGTTCCTTGTTTCACTCCTCAGGGGGCAGCGGATCGACGATCGGGGAAACGGCGGCGCAGGAGCAATTCGCCTCAGGCCGCCAGCCCGAGGGGCCGTTCTTGGGGAATGGCAGGCCAGCGACCTTCGGGCGAAACTGGGAGTTGCGCAGCCCGATGCTACTGGAAGGGAGATGTATGTCAAACCACACCGTTTGCTGCCTCAGGGTGAGAGAGCAACTGCCACCCTCACAGCCGCCGGCGCCGATCACTCGCCCGGCGCCTCGCGCTGATCGCGGCCCTGATGCCATAGCCGATAGATGCGCCGAGCAGGAAGGCACTGATCCCGATTACGACGGCTAGGTTGAGATCGATCACGCGTCCTTGCCCCTTTATTGAGTCTTTTCAACGTGTAGCCGCTTGCGGCCGTTCCGGCGCGTCAAGCTCGATCCGACAACCCAGATTCCAATACCGCCGCGCGCGCCACCCGCTCTCTAGGTCAAGAGAACATCATTCATGGCAACTTCCGTTCCGTCCGTGCCGCCGCCAGGCCAAGCCAAGGCGGTCGTGACCAAGGCGGCCGAAGGTCAATACCGACCGGGGCCCTATTTGCTCTCGGAGGGCTGGCTTTCCGCGACCGCCGGCAAGTTCATGAACTGGTGGCAGATGGGCTATTCGATCCAGCCTTACGGCCCGGCGGGGGCGATGGTCGAGGCGTGCGTCTCCGCCTATTCGCAGACGGTTGCGATGTGTCCGGGCGGGCATTGGCGATCGCTTCCGGAAGGCGGTCGCGAGGCGGTCACGACGTCGGATCTGGGACCGGATCCTGCGCAAGCCCAACGACTACCAGTCGATCTCCGATCTGCTGTTGAACATCACCCGTCGTCTCTATGAGAAAGGCGAGGCATTTGGCCTGGCGATCCGGAAGGATCGAAACGAGGTCAAAGAACTGCACTGGATGCGCCACAGCGTCCCGTACATTGCGAAAGATGGGTCGATCTTCTACGGCTGGGCGGCAATTAGGTCGTCGAGCGGCGCTTCGATCTCTCCTATCCGATTCCGGCGCGTGACGTGCTCCACGTGCGCCTGCATACGCCGCGCCACCCCTTGAAGGGCGAGAGCCCGATCCTGGCCGCGGCGCTCGATCTCGCCATGTCGGGCGCGGCGCTGAACCAGCAGGTGTCGTTCATCTGAATGCCGCGCGTCCGTCCTTCATGCTGGAGACCGATCAGCAGCTGACCGCGCCCCAGACCAAGGAGCTGCGCGAGCGCTGGGACGAGCAGACGAAGGGCGACGGCGCCGGCGGTACGCCGATCCTGGCGTGGGGCTGAAGGCCAAGCCGGTCACCGTGACGGCGCAGGACGGCCACCCGCGAATCCAAGGCTCAGTAGCACTCGGGCGCCCACGAATCTCGCTGAGGGCGGCCATCGTCAGGTCGCCCCCGATCGCCAACAGCCTCTCACGCATGACACCCTCAAATGGCCACGGAAATCCTAGCGATTGGCACGACTGCCGAGAGTTCCGAAGACGTGACGGTCTCGTCGGGAAGCACGTTGACCGTGTGCCTGAAGGACGCCGCCGGCGCGGTTCTCGGCCAGGGCGCCAGCGTCGAGATCCAGCTCAAGGCGGATAGCAACGAGTATTTTACCGTCGCGCCGCTCAGCGCGTCAAAGCTGGCATTGGTCATCACCGGCGCGGGGACATACCGCTTCACCCACCAGCGGCCCTGTGCGCGCATCAGGCACCTACAGCGGAGGCACGCCGAGCGCGATCGAGCTTCAGGTCCTCAAGGTCTCCGACAATTCGATCGTCAAGGATTGGACGACTGCGACCGCGTCTATCGGCGGCGGGACATGGTCAGCGAGCGTTTCGGGCGTCGCGCAGGGTGGCAGCTACTACTTGAAGGCTCGCTCCGCTAATGCAACGAGCCTTGCTCAGACCGGCAGCAATCCGTTCTACGTCGGCATCTTCCTCGCTATCTACGGGCAATCGAACGCGCAGGGAATTTACGGAGGACCGTCATTATCTCCTCCCTCAGCTAACGCACTGACGATCTGGTACAACGGCTCCGCTGGGGCCGCGGTGCCAAGTTCAAACGGAATCCGGGAGCTTCTGAACGGCATTGCCTCTCTTGTAGGTGTGCCGGTCGGTGCCTGCGGGGGGGCGGTGTCTGGAGTCCCGATTTCCTTCCTCACGAAGGGTGCCGGCACGGGCACTATCAGGCTGTGGCAGCGCAGATAGTTGCGGCTACCCACGATCTCGAATTCATCGTCTGGCATCAAGGCGAAGGTGACAGCGCGAACGGCACATCGCAGGCTGCCTATCTGGCGCAACTCGACGCGCTAAACGGAAGCTTTGCGACCGATTTTGGTCGGAGCAAATCTACCATCCCGCTTGTTCTGTCAGGTCTGGGCACTGTCACGGGAGGCGCTTCAGGTTACGGGACAGATGCCTCTTGGGACGCAATGGAGCGAACGCTGCTCGACGCTCGCTCACGGGCGTCTATTATTCGCACAGCAACCGTGACGCGGTCATTGTCAATGCCAACGTCCACTACGATGCGGCAAGCTACGGCCGCATGGGCAAGCGCTACGCTCGCACCATTACGACATTGCTCGGCTCGACCAGCGGATATGAGAAGGTGAGCTTAGCGCCAACATCGGAAAGCGCATAGCTGACCCGGTGGCGAACTTCCGTCGGGTTAAGCGCGAACGCTCCCAACCGCAGGCGCGGTGGCCGAACTCGACCTCCCTTGCCGCGAGCTGCTGTTCAAACCGCCGCCAGGTCTCGGCCACGAGCGGTTCGGCCAGCGATTCGGTGAGCTTGATCTCGGTCCGGCACTTCGGGCACACGATCTGAGGCTCAGTCATGCTCTTTTTTCAACGTTCTCAGTTCCGTTGATAGTGCCAGCCGGGCCTTGGCTTAAGCGGCGTCCGCAAAGTGTCCCCGGCGACTGGGGCGGCCGCGGCAGCCGGGATCCCGGCAGCCGCGTGGTGGAATTTGCCAACTTGTTGGTGTCGCGCGTCATCAGTGCCTCGTCGTCTCGGTCTCGCGATGCTGCAGGATCGCCTCGACGATCCGGCGAAGCCGTCGGACCGAGCCGCCGCGCCAGCCCCGCGCGACGGCGAGGTGCTCAGGTCCATCGAGTGGCCGCACCCATCTCTCGTCGATGCCTCGCTCTCGGGCGAGGTCGGCAATCATCGCCGGCAACAGGGCGTCGAGATGAGCGGCCGTGGGTTTGGGGAACGTCACCACGCGAAACCTGTCGCGGATCGGCGAGGGCAGGGGACCGAGACTGTTCGCCGTCGCGATGTAAGATACATGCGACAGGTCGAGATTGGTCTGCAGTGCCGGATCCGGATAGCGCACACTGGTCTCAGGCTCGAGGAAGCCGAGCAGGCAGTCCCAGAGACGGCCATAGTCGTTCCTGGAAGCTGCCTTTTCGAGCTCGTCGATGAGAATCAGCGGGTTGGCGATCTTGCCCTGAGCGACCGCAAGAAACGGATGGCAGGGTTCGGCCGAGTACCAGCGACGATCAGTGCCGCCAAACACCGCGCCGTCGCAGCGGCTCGCATCCGTGCGCCAGACGCTGACTCCCAGCAACTCGCCAAGCCTCCGCCCAAACCGGCTTTTGCCCCCGCCGGCATCGCCACACAGGAGTAGGGGACGCAGGCGAACCGTGGTTCGCCCGACCAGATCGGCAAGCGCGAAATCGATCACCTCACCTGCGTATGGAAACTCGAAGAGAAGCTTGTTGCGGACCTCGTGAAGGGGCGGGGCCTTCACGAGCGGCAAGGCGACGTTGATGACGCCCTTCAGCGGCCCCAGGATGTCTTTGAGCTTGCCATTCTTCATCTCCTCCGCGGAGAGGCGGGCCACCACGACGCTTTGGTTCGACGTGGGATCAGCAGGAGGCTCCTCGCGCTGATTAGAGGCGGTGGCTTCGGCCTTCTGCTGCTCCCGGCGTTCTTCCTCCTCTTTCAGCTTGCGACGCAAGGCTGCCCTGGCGGTGAAGATCCGGTGCTCGGCCATCATGGGCCCAAGCCTGATGGCGTTCATCAGGGCGCTGTCATGCTTCGTAACCAGATCGCTGCACGCGGGCAGAGCCGCCCAGCCGAAGGTGATTTCTTCAAGTTCGCTGCACAGCTCCTCGTTGGCCTCGCGGCAGACTTTCCTGAACGCCTTGACCAGTGCCTTGCCGACCCGGCGAAAATCGTCGAACAAGTTGGCGCTGTGCGGCAGAGGCAGGCACAACAAGCGGACGCAGTCCGCGAGGCTGCGCAGGGCGGGCTCGTCCTGACCGACGGCGCGCCGGTCGAGCTCGGCCGCGAGCGCAAGCCCGTTGGCGGTGCTTTCCGTCGCCGACCAGACCGCGGTCTCGGCGAGCCCGGGACAGACTTCGTTGATTTCGGCGATCAGCCGCTCCTGAATATGCGTACCGCCTTCGTTGGCCAGCATCGCATAGCGCAGAAGGCGCGGCAGCGCCTTCAGACGCTCGTCGAGATCCGACGAGTCAGCTGCAGCTCCGGTCGACGCGGCATCGGTCACGGCCGCGGGAAGGTCGAGATCGTCGGTGTCATCCGTTGCGGTCATGCCTCTTCCTCCGATCCGGAGGCTTCGGAAGAGCCGAGCATGCGGGGAACGTCTGCGGCGTCGGCCGGAGATCCCAGGCGGTAGAACCGCGACAGGCTTCGGACCCATTTGCCGTCAGGATCCGCCCACCAGAGCGGCGTCGTCATCACCATGCGATCGCCATGCACCGGGTGCCCCACCGCGTACCCGGCCAGATGCAGGCCCGCCGGCCTCAAGATAGGGATCCAGTCCCGCAGCAGCGGAGCCTTGTCCAGAAGTCGCGTCGGGACGCCTCGGCGGAGCCGGAGACGGTCGCAGTCGTCGGCGAGGGCGCGGAGCTGGTGGGACGGATCGAGCGAGATGTGGGCCGGATCGAGAAAAGGAAACATGCGCGTAAGCATGAGGAGAAACACCGGACGAGACAGGATATCGATTGGGTGGAGCGCGATGATCGGACCTAGGCGCCGATCTCGACTACGAGCGAGCCGTTGAAATCCGGGTTCTCGCTGCCGTAGCCGTGCGGATTGCAGACGATCCGGGTGTTGCCGAGCCGGTAGTCGCAGGAATTATGGACGTGCCCATGAATCCACAGCGCCGGCCGGTACGTTTCGATGGTCGCGGTCATGTCCGACACGTAGGCGGCCGTCACCAGGTCGTTCCGGTATTGCGGCAGCACCGAGTTGAAATGAATGGCATGGTGAGAGAGGACGGCCGTCGGGCCAGCGAAGTTCGTCGCCAGGATCGAGGCGATGTAGCTCCGCGACCGATGGTGCAGCAAGGCCGCTTCCCGCGGTCTGAATCGCGCCCAGGGCTCCTTTCGCCAGCCGATGCGGCGGTGATCGTTCATTCCGGCAGCGCAAGCGTTCATGACCGCCAGCTGGTTAGCATCGCCGAAATTCCGGTAGTCGGTCCACAGCGTCGCGCCGACGAAACGGACTCCGACATACACGATCGCGTCGTTCTCCATCACGTGAATGTTGAAGGACGGCGCCCGTGCCCGGGCGAGCGCGAGCTCGTCCGGAACGAAACGGCGATAGTATTCGTGATTGCCGAGCACCATCAGGATCGGAATCGGCATCGGAACGATTTTGCGCAGCTGTGCAAACGCCTGCACCGCGCCTTCGCAGACGTCGCCCGCCACGATGACGGCATCGATGCCATCGACGATCGAGATCGGCTTGACCGGCGCGACGTCCAGATGCAGGTCCGAAAAGACTTGAACCTTCATGCGCTCTCTCCGCTGTGCTGGAGCTCCCGGAAGGCCATGAGCAGCACGGCCTCGGCCTGGCCGAACTTGCGCGGATTGCTCGAGTGGCGCAGGCCGTGCGTGTACCAGGACGCGGCCAGCTCGGTGGCCAGCCCGTGATCGAGATAGGTCAGACCGATGACCTGAGCCAGGACCAGCGCCGCGATCGCGTTCGGCGCGAGTGCGGCGCGCATGAGCGCCGACATCGCGATGTCGACGGTCAGCGTGGTGTCTTCGATCGGCATCAAGGCGAATGCGACGTCAATGGCGGCCGCGACATCGCCGGCTAGCGCGGCCGCGAGATCATCGCCACCATGGAGGACCCCGATCCGCTCCAGCGTCCTGAGCAGGATGTCCTGCTCGGCGTCCTGGAACGCATCGGACGGCAGCGTTCGCCACCATTGCAGGGGCGAGACGTCCCGGGCCTCGAGCGGCCACGGGCGATCCGGCGGCCTCTTGATCCGCGAGGCCGGGTTGTCGGTGAACGCGTTCGCCACAATCGATCCTCGATCGATCGAGGGCAGGGAGGTGGCAGCGCCGGCGCGGCGGGCTTCCTCGTGCCGGAGCTTGCGCTCCGGCACCTCGCTTGCGTCAGACATGGCTTGAGCTCCTAGGCCGCGACCAGGATCGGCCGCGGATCGCGCGGCGGCTGCCACTTGCTGGAGTCCACATGCGCGCCGGTGACGACCTTCGCGGCGATGGCGGCCGACGGGAAGCACACGGCGACGCGCAAACGCTGCCGGTCCTGCACGCCCGGGATCGCCATCAGAGCCTGGGCGCCCGCGAGCTCATTGCGGCGCGCTTCAACGATCGGCGGCGCGCTCGGGTTGACCGTGCTGCGGAGCTCGGAACCGGCCATCACCACGAAGCCCTCGGGCGTGGGGAAGCCCCTCGCCCAGAGATCGCCGTAGTTGAGCTGGAGCTCGCTGCCGAGCGGCGGCGTGGCGATCACGCCGATCTGCATCGGGCCGCTGTCGTCCGGACCGATGGTATCGACGTCGGCGACGGTGCGACGCTGGCTGGCGAAATTCGAGCGCAGCACGCGGCACCCGGCGTCGAACAGGAGCCGCTCGCCGTGCTCGACGAAAATATCGAGCGAGGCACGTCGATGCGAGGGCAGCTCCAGGACCTGCGGGTTGACCCCCTTCATGATGTCGACCAGGCCGGCCTGCTCGGCCAGCTTGGTGAGGCGGTACTGCAGATAAAGCGCCGCGGTGGTGTCGAACCAGGCGCCTTCGTACCCCGAGATCACGTACACCTCCTTCGCGAAGGCCTTGCTCTGGTCACGGAAGTGATCGGACAGCCGGCGGCCGATATTGCCGCTCTCGCCGATATAGGCCGTGCAGTGGTCGGCCAGGATGTAGCAGGCCGGCACTGCGGCGCGCGTCATCGACATGTCCTTGATCATCGCGAACGGGAAGGCCGACGCCGTGAGGCGGCCGACATCATCGTGAACCTCGCGCAGGCCCTCGATGCCGCCCATCGGACGGTGGACGTTGTTGGTGCAGGCCGGCTGCACCGAGCTGTTGGAAGCAAAAAGCGTCATGCTGGTTCTCACTGTCAGGATGTGTGCGAGAGACCGAAGAGCTCGGCGCCGTCGAACCTGAACGCGCACGGCTACCCCAGCGCCACGAAGGGCGGAGGCGTCCGGTCGTCCCGACATTCGGCCGATCAGCAACGGTCGACGACGCGGTTGACGCGTCGTCACCTTGCCCCGGGGGCCATCTGGACGGGAGACGAGCCGGTCAGTGCAACGCTTGCGTTGCTGACGTCGAGCTCCGCGATCAGCTAGTCGATGGAGGTGGTGATGGAGGTGGCCCCGCCCTGGGGCCGCGTCGCGTGGACGGCGCCGTGATCCCGCAGCCGGCGCGCGTAGTCGATGCTCTCGCCGATATACATGGCCGCGCTGCCGTTCAGGATGTAGGACGCGATCACGGACGGCGCCTCGATCGCCGACAGGGCCGGGAAGGCGATGGGCTTGACGGCGCTGCTCTCGGGGCTGCCGGGCATGCCGGGGCGCAGAGAGAAGAGGGGCGGGAACGGCGAATCGCCGTTATACTGGCACTCAGCCATGATCGACTCCTACTAAGTCGGTTGTGGTCAGGCCGTTGTCGTGTGTTGGTAGCACCGGCAGCGGCCGCCTTCGCAGGAATTGCGAATGGCACGACAAGTATCGGGTGGCTCTGTTCCAATTGCAAGTTCCGCCCCCGCTCCGCCGACAACATGCTTACTTTACATTAACGGATGGGGTCCGCGGGTCGGCGTCGCTGCTGCCACGCCGGCATTAGAAGCCCGGGACATCGCTGCCTGCCCTGTCGCTGCGCGACACGAGCAATCAGGCGGATGCTATTAGGGGTATCAACAATGATTATTGTGATGCTAAGGATGAGCCTAGCGTCACGACAAGCGGGAGGAGGACACCGAGTCCGGCCCGGGCATGAAACGTGCACACAAGCAGCCGGCCTAGGTGTTCAGTCCCGGGGTGTAGGTGGGACAGGTACTCCACGGCAGCGCCACGACAACGCATGCCATCCGAACTGCGATACAGCGGTCGAAGGCTCCGCTCAAGAACCTAATAGCGGTCCAGTACGGCCTCAACCAAAGACCGTGGCCAAGTGGCGCAAGCGCAGCTTCGTCCTGGATGCGCCCATGGGGCCGATGGCCCCGCGCTCGACCGTTCTTTCGGCCGAAGAGGAGGCGGTGGTCGTTGCATTTCGGCGACATACCCTTCTGCCACTGGACGACTGCCTCTATGCCTTGCAAGCCACCATTCCGCACCTGACGCGCTCCTCGCTGCATCGATGTTTGCAGCGCCACGGCATCAGCAGGCTGCCCGACGTCGCGGCGACAGACCGTCCAGAAAAAGCTCAAGGCCTATCCGATCGGCTACTTCCATATCGACATCGAGGAGGTCCGCACAGAAGAGGGGAAGCTGTATCTCTTTGTGGCTGTGGTCAGGCTCTCGAAGTTTGCCTTCGCGCAGTTGCACGACGTCGCTACGGTGAAGACCGCCGCGGCCATACTACAGGCCTTGACCGAAGCAGTTCCCTTCAAAATCCACACGCCACTCACCGACAATGGCGTACCGTTTTGTGATCACCCTCGCGCCGATCTGGACCGACCGCCCGTTGGCGTCTGCACATGTTTGACCGCATCTGTCGCGAGCACAAAATCGAGCACCGCCACACCAAGCGTAAGCGTCGTTCCGCTCCCACCTTTTCGTGGCAGATGGGATAGGCGAGTTTCACGATCTCTTTAAAGGGATCGGTTTGTGACTATGTTTGACCATACGCTTAAGTCGGATGTAACGGCGCGCCGGCTGGAAGTGATCACGGAGACGGGACGACGTCGTTGGTTCTGCAAGGACGACAAGGCCCTGATTGTCGAGGAGACGCTGGTACCAGGCGCGGTCGTTTCCGAGATTGCCCGGCGACGCGGGCTGACCCACAACAAGTGTTCACTTGGCGCCGGCAAGCGCGCCGGCATCTGACAACGTAGCTTTAGAGAGCCTGCTTTGTCGTTGTGTCCCTGCCCGTCGAGCTTCGCGAAGCCCGCTCATGGCGACGGCCCGTTGGTCGGAGCGATAGTTTGCTGACTTGTCAGACAGCTGTCTTGCATGCTTTGCCGCCTTACTTACCGGTTGCGATCCGGCGGGCCCCCGTGCGAGGGATGGAGGTCACAGGCGTGCGGTGCAGTCACGTCAATGCGACGCCATCACGTCAAAAAGGAGGGGTGGGCGTATCGCCCGCAGGCCCATCGCGCATTCTTTCTTCGCGATTCTTCATGAACTCCAAGTTAGCTTCGCGGCTTACCTTCCGCGATCCGATCACCTTCGCAACGTCCTCAGGCAGGGGACGGGCAACACCGGACGGCTTGCTGCGCCATGCGGTGCGGCGCTTCGCGTAATGGGAGCTCGCTGTCGCCGTGGTCTTATGTCCGGCGGTTGCCGCCACCTCTTCAGGTGACATCCAGGACTTGGCGTTCGCCATGCCGATATGGCGCGTTGTGTACGGTGCCAATCGCTTTATGCCGATCTCCTTGCACGCCCGTGCAATTCGCGAGGCTAGCCTTCCCCACAGCCGGCGGAAGCCCTCAGCTGTCTGGGCCTGTCTCTGCAGGACCGCTAGGAGCTTGGAAAGATCGTTCACCCCTTCAGGACCGTAGTCCGTCAAATCCAGTCGTCGATGGAAGCCCAATGCCCTCCCGTTCGTGGCCTTTCCATTTCTGACAATCAGAATGTTGCCTTGGAGAATCGCCGTTCGCCACTCGCTTGGGCGGAGAAAAAGTCGAACGTTATGGTTCAACAGTCGTGCCGCGAGGCGGTCGTCGGGATGGCGGCCTCTGTTCCTCAGGTGACGTAACAGCAGACCGAACTCGGATTTCGGAACCGACTTTCTCTTCTTCGCCGAAGTCCGGGGAGGTCCGGATTGGCGGGGCTTGGGACCAAGTTTGAGAATCGCAGACAGTTCTTCGGCAGCCGCAATCGGAAGGTCAGGTTGGGAGTCTTCGATCACTTGTAGGAGCGCAGCTCGATACTGCCTGATGGTCGACTTCACCCAGCGATTATGCCCACCGGCAAACCACCTAACGGCGCCCAGCAGGTCGTTGATCTGCACGTCGGCAAGCCGACACAGGCCTACGTACCTCTGCCGATAGGCGATCACTGTCGCTGGCGTGCGGGTGACCGTTCGCCGGGTCGCATCCGTCCGAAGAGACACTGGCTTTTCTTAACTGCTCTGCTCGTTACTCGACGTAAATTACCCTATGTCTCAAGTTTGATCCAGCTCACATCCACTTCGTATGTGCCGCACCGCGGACTGCCGGAGAGCCAATCTGCGGGTTCAGAAAATGCCCTATCGGCGTTTGACGACACTATTCTATTGAAAAAAGAGGTGTTTTATATATGATGTCGTCATTTACCGACTAAGGTGTCGTCATTCGACGACGAGCATTTATGGACATTCGCGAGCCCAAAGATCTCGGACTTTTCATTCGCGACCGCCGCACTCTGCTGGGGTGGTCGCAACACCATTTAGCCCTGCGCGCGGGCGTCGGGCGGCAATGGGTGGTCGATCTGGAGAAAGGCAAAGCTGCCGCCGCGCTGCAGCTGCTGATCCCGACACTCAGAGAACTCGGATTGGTTCTAAGAATTTTTGACGATACGCCGGCGCGCCTCGCGGTCATCAGACACCTGGACAGCGAGCCGCGACCTCGGGGCGTCCGAACAGCGGCGGCCGCTGCCTTGCCGGACGCTACGAGCTCCCTCCAGGCACCTCCCAGACTTTTGCCAGCTCAGGTTGAGCCGCAGCACGGCAATCTGGAGGTAGGACTCCCTTATCATCCGACAAACTTCGCTTCGCTCGGGGTGACCTTGAGCAAGCATAGTCTGTACGAACGCGAATACCGCCGCACAATCCAGCTTATGGTGGACCACGTGATAAGCTCGGAAGGCCCGATCTTCGAGGAGCTGGTGGCGCGCCGGGTCGCGCGTGCTCACGGTCTCGCACGAGCAACGGGAAAGCTGCTCCAGATCACTCGAGAAGTGGCTGACCCATCATTCGCGCGCTCATCAGAAGAGGGGCGGTCAATTGTATGGCCGAGCCCCGAACTGCAGGAGCTGGTGCCTTTCCGGAATGCTCCGAAAGAGATTCGTGACCATTTAGATGTGCCGCTGGTCGAATTGGCGTCGCTCGCAAGCTCGCTCTTGGCTGCAGGCCACACGACAAGCAAGGCAGCGGAGCTTATGAGCCGGCGAATGGGCTTGAAACGTATGGCGGGCACTACCCGCTCTCGATTTGAAGCTGCTGCTGAACTGGCTCTGAGGGCCGGATAATCAGAGCAGGCGCACTGTTCGCCTGTCCTGTCGCATCGAGGCGGTTTGCGAGACGCCGGCTTTACTGTATCACGACCTCCGCCATCGAACCCGTCATCGGGCACCTGAAGACCGATGGTCAACTCGGCCGCTGCTACCTCAAAGGCCGCGCCGGCGATGCGGCCAACGTTATCCTCTCGGACGTCGGCCACTACTTCCGCCGCATCCTCGCCTGGCTCAGGGCTCTTTGGTGCCTCTTCCTGGCCACTCTCATCGCAGCCATCAGCGACCGCTCCCCGCTGCAATCGGCTTCTTAACGGACGACGAGTTAGTAGTTGATGGACGTTTGCGCGAAGATGCCCTCGGCGCGCCTGTCGCCGGCGAGCCTGAAGCGATACTGCAGCGTCAGCTCCCAGTAAGAGGGAGGCGCAAGATATTTCGTTTCACCAAACCAATAGCGGATCGAGCTGCCGACGCCGGCAGAAAAGGCGTCGCGAACAGCAAATGAATCGTCGTAGCTGGCGGCAACAACTGCGTGGGGGAAGAACACCAGGTTCCTGCTGATCGGATCCAGGCGGAAGCTGTGACCAAAGCGTCCTTCGAACAATCCGATGAGCTGTGTCTTCTGGAAGAAGCGATCAACCTCCGCATAGATATACCAGGTCGGCCAATGCGTATCCATTGCCCGCAAGTCCGTTCCGACCGTGTACGAATAGGCCGCTCGCAGCAGCGTATCGTCGCGGGCGGCGTTGCCAAGCCTGAACAGTTTGTCCACCTCGAATACGAGGTTGTGATCCGAGAACGGCTTCCACCGGGCGCCGGCCATGCCTTGCGTCGTACGTAGCCCGGTAGGTCCGCCCGCCTCGTCGTACAGTGTCTCGAAGAGGCGGCCGAAAACCTCGAACAGGGCGCCGTTACGGTTTCCGAACGCCTCCGGCCGGTAGTAGAGCTCCGATCCAAATTGGGACGTGTAGGTGCTTGCGGGCGAGTTGATCGTCAGGAAAGGATTGGGAGCTGACCCCACCTTGCCGTAGGAGATAGAGCTGTTGATCCCCCATACGCGCGTCAGATCGGCAACCGTCCGCCGTGTTTCGAACAGCTTCTGATCGTCGATGTTGATGCGACCGTCGGCCTTCGCGTCGATGCCCTCCATGAGATAGGCGATTGCCTTTGGATTTAGGAACTGCCGCATCGCGGTGTAGCCGGCATCGATGGTGGCCCGGGGCGGCAACGCACCGTTTGCCTTCGCGCGATCGAACAGCTCCAGCGCCACTTTATCGTTGCCGACGGCAACGCCGATATAGGCGGCATCTGCGCCCCGGATCGATTTGAGCTGGCCCCGAGCAATCGCCGCGTCGAAGATCGCTCGTGCCTCGGGCTTGCGATCAAGCTCCAGCAGGGTGTTGATTTGTGCCTGGATAGCGCCATCGCGCTGAACATTGGTGACAGATAGACGCTCAGCCGACCTGAAGTCGCGCAGCGCCTCTTCCTTGCGGCTCAAAGCTTGATAGGCATATGCGCGGCGAATTGTGAAGTCGTAGTCTAGGCCTACGCGCGGAAGCGACCGCAGCGCCCGTTGCGGATCCTTGGCCTTCAGCGCCGTGTCGACCAGCGCGAGACGGACGTTCCGGATTTGATCTCCTGGAAGCCCACGCGCAAGCGCTGTCTCCCAATCTGCCATTGCGCCCTTGTCATTGCCGATGCGGCTGCGCGCGAATCCGCGCTGTGCGTAGATCTCGGCATCAACCACGCCTTCCGCGATTGCGCGGCTCGCTGTGGCTTCGGCCTCGGCCGGCCGACCGGCGGTTAGCTGCAGGTTGATGAGGAGCAGCCGGGTGCTGGCGATCTCCGGGGTATCCGCCACCGCTTTCTTGGCTTGCTCGATCGCCACGCTGTAGTTCTTGGCACGGGCGGCCTCGTAGGCCTTGCCTGCCGCCCCCATGCCTTCGGCCTTCTTGTCGATGGGCGTGGCGATGCTCTGAACGAGCGGCGCCTGCAGACTGCAGACCGAGCCGTATGGCGTGTCGCGGCAATCCTGCACCGGCATCGGCATGAGCCTGCCGTCGCCCTTCAGGGTCGCCTTGCCTTCGGCAGCAGCATCGGCATCGCCAATCCGCGTAACGACCGATGGATCTGTCTTGGCATATGGCTGAAGCAGGATCTGAACCGCGCGGGCGTCGCCGGAAGCCAGGGCCGCATCGGATGCAATCAATCTGATCTGCTTCTTCTCGGCGTCGGTAAGGTCGGGAACGGCGAGTGCCGCATTGAAGTCGGCGACGGCGAGCGTCCGGTTGCCGAGCTTCTGGGAAATATATGCCCGCCACACGAGCGGAACGTAATTGCCGGAATCGAGTTTGATCGCCTCCGAGGCGGTCTCTGCGGCACCAACAAGGTTGTTGTCGGCGAGTTGGGCGGCAAGCAGAAGCAGCCGGTATGACATCACATCCGGCCCATACTCCACGGCTTTGCGGGCGGCGCGAACAGCGGCCTTTGGATCTCCCCGCTCAAGCGCCTTGTAGCCCTCGCCGGCCGGTTGCTGTGCAAGCCGCTGGCGAATACTGGATTGCCGGGACTCCAGCTCCTGGTTCGAGGAAAAAGTTGCGAGCGCCGCCATGGTTGCCTGTTCGGCCGACGCAAGGTTGCCTGCAGCGACTAATGCGTCGATCAAGAGCAACCGCAGGCGGAGGATGTCAGGTCGCAAGGAAACCGAGGCTGCAGCCTGGTTTGCGGCAGCCTGGTAGTTGCCCTGCTCAAACGATTTATATGCTTGTGCGGCGGAGGAGTAGGCCTCGCCGTCGAGAGGGCGGTCCAGATCGGCGGTTTGGGCGCGTGCCGAGCACGCCAAGACAAGCGAAAGCGCGAGGCCGCCGAGGGCAGCCCGCAGCTTACGTCGTCTCAGACGCTCTGCGCCCCTGATAACCATGGCCCCCACAGGCAGTAACACTTGCATCTCAGATTAGCGGACGGGGCAAACCTGCGGAACCAGAATTTGATGTCCGACTGCAACAAGACCTTCAAAGATCATGCTTTTTGTCCGACATGTTGCGCAATTGCTGCGGTGTTTCGCAGCAGATTTAGGGGGAAATCCTGACGTCAGAGAAAATTAAGCCTTTTACCGATTTTTCAAGGCATCGCTAACCTTCATTCGCCACTCGACGCGGCTGGAAATACTCTGCGAAGCCCATTCGCCGACGGCGTCGGGCCCGTTCTGGACTTGCGCTTCGTTGAACTGCCAAACGAGGTATCTGATTGGCGACGTCCTGAATTCGGCTGAGCGCAAGAATTGCAGGAGTGTGGCCCATGGTCCGACATCCCCGGGATTCCACTTCAGCGCCACCGGCCTGTCGATCTTGCTGGACAGCCGCTGCGGAAAGCCGAAATACGGTTGCACAAAGCTGTTGCCTACGACGGCGACTGGAGCCGGATCCTCATCGAGCAATCCGACGGCTGGTTTGGCGGGGCCCCGGATAACGTAGGCTTCGGGGCCGATCGCCCGTTTTCGATCCGGCGGCAGGAAATTGGCGGCAAGGTCGCCAAGGTGGCGATCGTTCATCCACTCGCCAAGCTGCGCACCGCTTCCGGCTTTGCCGGGGAGGGGGCCGTCGGCGGTGATTGCGCTGGCGACGAGATCCGCGGACGCTTCGGCGGCAAACGTCGTCCAATGAAAATCAGTGCGGTAGAAGACCTCCTTCTTGTCGTCGATGACGGTCTTGAGAGCGTCTCGAAGATCGGGCGCTGCAACGCCGGCAGTGCGCAGTCCGGTGAGTTCCCGATCGTAACGCTGCCGAACGATGTCGGACAGCTTTGAGCCATCGGGAAGCAGGCTTTCATAGTACCTGGGCTTGAGCGGGACAATGGCGACGATAAGCTTGACATTTTTCTGAGCCAAGAGCTGCCCGACCGCCGAAATCAGCTCGATGGAGCTTCGCTCGGCGTCAGGACGCGCGACGGTGAGGCTTTCCCAGCCGGCGAAGAGCCAGTTGGACTTGCCTTCGATGACGGCATCGCGCGCAGTTGCGACCGACGTCAGCGGTGCGGACGCCAGGAGCGCGGCAGCAGTAATCACCATCAATCGCGTTACACTTTGCGCCACTGCATCACCTGATCCGGCGTAGGAAGTTTTTCTCGGCTTCGCTTGGAGGGAAGGTCAATGATCGCATTGGCCACTCCCATATCACGACCTTGGCTTTCTCCAAGCTGCCAGATCGTGTCTCGAGAAGTTCTAGCAGCGCGCCGGCGAACCCTCCGCCAGGCCAGCTGACTTGCGCGACTTCTCGAGCGAGCGAGTTCTGGAAATACTCGAAGAACCCCGAATTCATCGAAAAGGACGATCCAGCGAGAATGATAGAAGGTTCGGGCGTGTCGTCGAGCAATCCGCCTGATCGCGAGATGTCCGCCTTCAATTCTCGCTCCTGCTCGGGCTGTGGCGCGAGCACACGTGGCGCATCGGTCAACCCAGACAATCTGGCGAGGTCACCCGTGCGCTGTCGCGTGGTCCCTTCAATCAGCTTCACCGTCTCTGGCGCGGGTTCGAGCGTGTGTGCGACGGCTTGTGCGATCCGCTCGGCAGCAAAGCGGGCGCCGGTTTGATCCCAGTGTGTGTCCGTCTTCCAATAGCCTGGACGGGGCCAGTTATCGCGGAGATCGACGACAACCGCCCCTTCCATGCGGCCGAGCTCGTTCCAGAATTGGTCTCGCAATCGCGATTGCGCTGCAGTGATTCCGCAGAGCCTGTCTTCGACCTGCGCGGCTTTGTCGGGCACCGGGACAATGATGAGACGCGTGCCGGATTGTCTGACTGCATGCGCCAGCCCCCGCAGCAGTTCTGCCCGGAGCGCCATGTTGGCTCCGGCGTGACGCTCTGCGCGCAATTCCTCCATGGTGAAGAGCCAATCACCGCAACCGGCGCGGACCTGTGGTCCGGCATCGCCGAGCAATCGATATTCGATTCCGGAAACGAGGCCGTCCAGGTCAGTGCTGCGTGGTACTGCACCAAGAACCGCCTTGTCGATTCTCTGGGCGAAGCGACCATCGGCAAGGTCGTTCAACGTCGTCGTCTTCAGCACTTCGCCCAGAGAACCATGACCTCTGATCAGCACGGAGACCAGCCCCGAGAAGATCACTGCGAGTACGAGGACAACCCTGAGCATGACGTCCCTAGAACTGGAAATACAGAAAGGGAATAACGGTGCGGCTCTGTATCGTCCACAAGGCGCATAGCCACAAGAGGAGCGCCAATTCGAACGGTGGACGGGCGATATAGGCTCGCAGACGAGAGGGCGGCAGCGTCGGAGCGTAGACCGCAAGGAGCCCAATGCAGACTGTCAGCAACTCCGTTGGCCTTGCAGCAGCAGCCATCGGCGATGACAGGGCAAGTCCATGAAAGCCCAGCAGACCCGACAACATTGTTTGCGCAGCCTGCCAGTCCTGGGCGCGAAACAAGAGCCATCCGACCATCACGAAGGCCAAAGTGAGCAGATGGGAAATGAATGTGGGGATCGGAGGCGCGCCGGCTACGTTCCAGAGCCGTGCTACGATCAGCCCCAAACCATGCCAGATGCCCCAGACCAGAAAAGTCCAGCTGGCGCCGTGCCAGAGGCCGCCGAGCGCCATGGTGATCAGCAGGTTGAAGTAGGAGCGAACCTTGCCAACGCGGTTGCCGCCAAGCGGTATGTACAAATAGTCGCGCAGCCAACTCGACAGGCTGATGTGCCAGCGGCGCCAGAATTCGGTAATTGATCGGCTCAGATAGGGATTGTCGAAATTCTCCGGAAACTTCAAGCCGACCATCAGTCCGAGACCGATGGCCATGCTGCTGTACCCTGCAAAGTCGAAGTAAAGGTGCAGCGTGTAGGCGGTAACCGTCAACGCGACGTCGGCCACGCTGGGGTTGGGCAGCGCATAGCCGGCATCGACGAGTGGCGCGAGTGTATCTCCAAGGAGAACTTTCTGCGCGAAACCCAGCATGAAGCGGCGCCAGCCCTCGGTGAACTCCGAAAGGTCGAAGGTGCGTGAAGACAGCCGCTCGGCCACGGACTGATAGCGCACCACGGGACCCGCGACGAGATGGCCGAACATTGCCTGATAGGTGGCGTAGTTCACGAAACTGGGCTCGGCGGCGACGGTCTTTCGGAAGACATCCACCGAGTATGAGATCGCGCCGAACACGAAGAATGAGAGGCCGATGGGCAATGGAATAGCTGTCCAATGCTCGACCGGTGCACCTAAGACCGATGCGGTTTCAACGAGAAGGTTGGCGTATTTGAACCAGATCAGACTTGCGAGTGGGGCCACAATGGCCGCGGTCAGGGCAAGCTGACGTTCGCGGCCTGAGCTTCGGACGATCCAGAGCCCCGTAGCCCAGGACCAGGACGCGATCGCAATGAGGAGGGGGAGAAAATCGAACCGCCACCAACCATAGAAGACGAGGCTGAATAGGAGGATCGTGGCATTCCGCAGGCGCGCGGAAACAACTGCGTAGACAGTTAGGAACAGAGGCAGGAAGAGAAAAACAAAGGAGTCGCTGACGAATACCATCGCGAACTGCCTAGCGCTCCCGATGAGGCTCGGTCTCATCCAAGCCGCCGGTGAGACGAAGCCGTTGGGACTCCTTCCGAAGGAACACGCTGTAGTGATCCCCGGCACGCAATTGAGGAAGCGTCAGGCCGGCGCTGCCCTCGCCGCAGGATCCTTCAAGCCGTGCGGATACGGGATTGATGGCCCGAGACCGGACGGAGGCAAATGGACTTTGCTCGAAGATTGTGGGGCCGTCCGCAATCTTCAGAATGGCTGCGCAGCCGGGCACGAGGTTGAAGAAGCGGAGCTTGGCCTTCAGGCCGTCATCCGAATTCTGCCCCTCGTCAATCGATTGGACGGTCCAGGCGGGGTTGGCTTTCGAGACCACCAAGGTCAGAAATGTTTCCGGGGCCGGCACGACATCTTTCGAGATCGGAGAGCCGTTCGCCGCCAGGTGCAGGGGCTGGTTGCCGGGAACGGCGCGATAGGAACTCGCCCCCGTGGCCTCGTTAATGGCCAGATCTGCCGAGTTGACCTGTATCCGAGGGGAATTGCCCTCAGATACTGTGGCGATCCTGATGAAGGCGTATCCGGGCGGTGGTCTGGTTGCGTACAGGCGGCCGATCTCCTGGCCCTGGCTTTGCGTCAACTGCCCAAACGATAAGGCTATGAGCAGGGCAGGGCCGAACGATCGTCGGCAACGCCGAACACACGAAATGAGATGGATGGTCATTTTGAAGGTCAGATCAGCAATGAAGCGGGCCTTGGCTACATACCACCGCACCAGCGGCCAGAAAATCCGCCCCGAAATTCCAGTCGCCACATGGGAAACGGAATTGGTTAGCAAGGTCTTCGTGAGACCCCCTTCTTGGTTCGAAGCTACCGGCATTCAGCGGCCTTGTCTCTCGCGGGGAGCGCGAAGCGACATGTGCCGATGTGGCAGATCGATCGCCGAGTGGTTTGGTCAGGGGACGGACGACAACATGCGGGTCTCAGGCGGCCTTGTCCTGCGGAAAAGAGACCATTAAGACTGTTAGTCTCTGTCGAACTTAGAATCGGGTGGATCCGAAGGGCAAGACAATGCTGAAATTTACTGGAGCGATCGCCGGTCTTTCGATGATGCTGGCAGGGGGGGCGGCTGCGGCGCCGCTTCTAGTCCAGACCACTACGCCCCATTCCAAACCGGCGCTCGTGCAGGTCAAGGTGATCTGCAATGAGGCGGGACGCTGCTACCGACCACCTACCCGTAAGCCAGTCGCGCGTTGGGTGTATGGGGACGGCAATTTCTACGGACCCTATGAAGGTCCCGGCTATTATGGCGATCCTCGGCTGCGATACCGGGTGTTTCCTTACTTTTGGTGGTGATACGGCGCGGCTTGGCGAGGCTTTCCGGGCCGGTTAGCCGACGCTGGATAATGCCGGCGGGTTATGCTGACGGATTTGTTCACTCCCAGAGAGCGGAGACTGTTTTTAGCGCGGCTACTTGCTCTGCACGGCAGTGGCCGAGACAATTCCTTCGTCTGCGCAGAAAAGTGGACCATCGGCACCTGCATCCGCAACTGCACCTTGGACCCGTTCAATGGTTTCCGCACCCAGCTTGGCAATGTGCTCAGAGCCTTGAAGGGGTGAACGCGAGGATCGAGGAAATGCAAAAACGATCGAAAACTTGTCCAAGCCTGACGCTGCGAAGCAGCAAGTCGAGGAGTTTCAGCGTTGATTTTTCGGACCCGGGGTTTGGTTCTCGGTCAATGCCGAAAAATCGCGAAACTCGGGATGCCCGCTGACATATTGCTCGCTCCAAGCAGGAGCAAATGCGCACGACACCAATTTCACACGTCAGAGCGGTCGTCTTTGCAGAAGCGTTGGGATTAAACCCGTTGCAAGAATGTGAAGACGACCGATGGATTGGCGAAGGCGAGCAACGAACTCGCGTAGCTTCTGAAGACCGTCCAGACCCCGGCTATGCCTTGTTGGAGGTCGAAAGTGCGGATGAGAGATGGTGAGAGTCGTCTGCAATCTCACTGGAGACGAGGGGCGCTTCGGAGGGGCTGAAGCGCTTCATCCGCAGCGTCTCGCCGCCGGGGTGATCTGGCTGAGGTCGATTCAGGTGGTCGTGCTGACCGGCTGTGACCGGCAGGCCGAAGGGCTTTGTTAAGGTGAAGAAGAGCTTCGCCACCCTCACTAACGGAGGTACTCTGCTTCTGAATGCGAGGGCGCGCGATTGGGTGGCTGCAGCCGTTTTGTGATCCAACGGATCATTGGCAGCGCAAATCTTCGGATCGAGCGCGAGGCAAGTCGAAAGCTGAGCGATTTTGCGGTGCGGAAGAACTCTGTTGTGATCGCAAGACTGGCTGCGACCAGCGAGATGCTCCGTTGTTCGGGCGCCGTCGCAACCCTTCGGAGAAGCAGACAGGCAGCGGCGTCGCTCGCAATGCTGGGTGGCGGTACGGCTGTTTATCCCGGGGATCCGAGTACTTTTTGCCATTAAATTCGACTCATTAAAGCGAGCTTGACCCCTCGGTTAAAAACTCAAATAATGGGAATTATTAAGTCTCGGGTGCGAGGACCCTGTCGGGTGCAGTGCCTTGCGACGGCCTCTGTTAGTCACTTTGGACGCGCTCCCAGACTGCTTGCGCGCGCCACTGCAGGCTCAATCCTCGTCGGGCCTACTATGGGGAGAGATCTGATGGGTCATGCCGCGATGCACCTTTCTCATCTGCGACGCCTTCAGGAGGCTCTTGAGAAGATTGCGAGCGACCTCGACGAAATCGAGGGAAGGTCCCATGCGCGCCTTCGCTACGTAGCTCAAGATCTGAACGACGACGGTCCGGCCCGTAGTATCGAGTCCTGTGTTTCCAATTTCGAGATTGCAGTACGAGGCCGATTGGTGAACTAGGACCTCCCTGATCAAGATCGCTCAGGCCCAGGAAGTTTCCCCGGACATCGTCGGATGCGTCTTCGCCATCCGTGAGAGGCGACGGCAGTCTGAACCACACGCTCGCCCGCCCTTTTGGCCATCGCGGCCTCGCCTTAACGCGCGACAACGATGACAAGCTGTACGCGCCTTCTTTTTCGCTTCGGCTCGCTAAAACGACCGATCTTCATTTCAAGCGTGTTTGGAATTAGATCGAGGTCTGCATCTCGCGGTGTTCGAGATGCCTGCTATTCGGCGTGCTTCCTCTTTCTCCTTCTTGAGGTCGGCGGCGCAAGAATTCCAGCGCGGCGAGCCATACGAAATACCTCGTCAGCATGTCACTCTCCAGCGATCAAATGATAATAGGAGACGATATTCATTTTATGGGCAGGACTGGATTCTTAGTCCTAGTTTCAACCCTTGTCATCGCTTGTGTTCCATCCCTCAGCAAGGTGGTTCTGGCGGACAAAAAGGTCGCTTCGCAGACCTCCTCTCGAAGGGAGTTCGGGGGGGCCGGCTGGTCTAGGCGGCGGTCGGCAGCAAATTGCGGCGACGATATGCAAGGAGACCAACGCCGGCGAACCCGAGGATCATCATTGCCCAAGTCGAAGGTTCAGGCACGGCCGCGACCGTGAAAACGAACTGCTCGTCGGTGTAGTTGTGATCCGTCCACCCGGTCTGATGCAGGCTGAGATCCTCGAAGCCAACATAGGTTCCCGTCGGAATCTTCCCGTCGCCATCGAATGCTGTCGAGTAGACGTGGTTCACGCCATCACTATTCTCCGAAATGTCAGAGTAGTAGGTATGCCCCGTCGTCTTGACGTCGATGTAGAAGACTAGGATATCACCGGCGTTCACCTGGCCGAAATTGTGCATCGTGCCGTACTGACTGGTGTGGTTGTTCAGAGCCGTACCCCGATCGTCCTGGCCGTTGACGAGCAAGCCCAGGTTCTCGCTGAAAGCGGCTCCTGACCCATAAAAGTACGCGAGCAATGAACCAGTGGAGTTCGCAACGAACGTGTAAGTAATCGGATTTTCCGTACCTTGGTTCTGGTATGGAATCGTAGCCGCTTGGGCTGTGGTAGCAGCAATCAGTCCCGTCAGGGCGGCAGCGAAGCACGTTCTGATCATAGGCGAGTCTCACGCATTTAATACTATATTATATTTTTATTTATTATAAGATATATTCTGAGGCCGTCAATTGATGAATCTAAGAATCGGGACTGCCTCAGGTCGCATCGGTTTGAGCGCCTGGGAGGGCCGATTTCCGTGCGGCAGGGTAGTCACCCCCGAGACCTGAACGCCCAACTTCATCGGCGCTTCTGTGCCCCTCGTTTTGTCGACATGGCGGACGCTCGCCGCGCGGCGTCCCGTTTGAGTTGATGGGCCCGCAGTTCGGCTTGCGCCACCTGTTCCCGCAAGGAAATTATTTCTGACATCAAGAGAAGCAGATCAGAATCTGGAACAGGTTCTTTCAGCACCATTCGTCGCATCCGAAATTCGAACTGTCGCCCATCGGGCGGTAAATGGCTTTCAAAAAGATGAGACCGTCTGGGTGCGCACACGGCTGCGCCGCGTACGAAGCTTTGGGTATTCAATCCAATCAACAGCGCGTGATCAATTTTGTTCCGCAAGTCTGTTTAAATCAGGCTGACTGCCCATTTATTTCGAACTGTCATTCAGACGGGCCGCCCCGCTCCTCCCACGACAGCAGCCGACCAACCCGCCACAGCTTTTCCACGGCATCAGCCAACCGTGCGTGTTGATCCTGCGTCAGCTGCTGAACGGGCCCCAACGCGACGCTTGGACAGGCGGTACGAACAACAGCCCGAGAACCAGGTGAAGTGCTGCAAGATTGCTTGGCTCTCTGTCGTTGCAATCGGACAGTGCTCTGTAGGCGAAAGCGACGCTACGCAGATCAAAGCAGGAGCGCAGGCCAAATAGCGCCGGATTTCCAAGATATTGGTCGCATAACCCATAGGACGGTGCAACTGCACGAGTTGTAGCGGCAAGAGTGACCGAATTCGACCCACAGCCAAATAGGCCCGCGACGCGTGCCGCTGCTTGTCCAAGGTAGGTGACGGGTCGAGCGTATCGCTCCGATCATCAGCAACGGGGGCGGCAAGGCCCGTCTCGCCGTGGCTTGCCGGGTAAATGGGGGCCGGCCTGGCCGATGATGCGGGGCGGCCTTTGATTGAGCGATTGCGACCGAGCGAGGGGGCCTGCAGATCTCGGGTATTGGACTGTCCCGGCCGTCGGAAGACCCAATGGGCCGCAGTCTCAGTCACGTTCGGGTTGACCCGGGCGGCCGATATGGCCAAGAAAGGCAGTGTGCGGTTGGCCCAACGCTACAGGCATCATCAAGAGAATCGTATCGAGTTTGCGGTCGCTAATCCCAGTTCTGGTCGAAAGGTGAGACGTTAGTCATGGCTGAGCGTATCGCGCTCATTACGGGGGTTACGGGGCAGGACGGCGCCTATCTCGTCGAACATCTGCTGTCGCTCGGCTATACCGTGCATGGCATCAAGCGGCGCTCGTCTTCGTTCAATACCGCTCGCGTCGATCATCTGTACCAGGACCCGCATGTTGGGAACGTCCCGTTTCTGATGCACTATGGCGACATGACGGACTCGACCAATTTGATCCGCCTGGTGCAGCAGATCCGCCCGACCGAGATCTACAATCTGGCCGCCCAGAGTCACGTCGCCGTCAGTTTCGAGAGTCCGGAATACACCGCTAACGCTGATGCTGTTGGCGTGCTGCGGCTACTCGAGGCGATCCGCATCCTCGGCATGGAGAAGGAGACGCGGTTCTACCAGGCCTCGACCTCCGAGCTCTACGGCCTCGTGCAAGAAATCCCGCAGAAGGAGACGACGCCGTTCTATCCTCGCTCGCCATACGGCGTCGCAAAGCTCTACGGCTATTGGATCACGGTTAATTACCGTGAAGCCTATGGGATGTTCGCGTCTAATGGCATCTTGTTCAACCATGAGAGCCCGGTACGCGGCGAGACGTTCGTGACCCGCAAGATCACCCGCGGCGTCGCCCGCATCGAGGTCGGTCTCGAGGACACGCTCTATCTTGGTAACCTGTCCGCCAAACGCGACTGGGGTCATGCGCGCGACTATGTCGAGGGCATGCACATGATACTCCAGGCCGACAAGGCCGACGACTTCGTGCTCGCAACCGGCGAGATGCGCTCCGTGCGGGAGATGGTGGAGCTCTCGTTCGCGCAGATCGAGCGCCGTATCGAATGGCGCGGCGAGGGGATCGATGAGACCGGCGTTGACGTGAAGAGCGGCAAAATCGTGGTACGGATCGATCCCACATATTTCCGGCCGACCGAGGTCGATCTCCTCGTCGGAGACGCCAGCAAGGCGCGCGAGAAGCTCGGTTGGAAGCCGAAGCGGACGTTCGACCAACTGGTCGAGGAGATGGTGGCGAGCGACCTGGCAGAGGCAAAGCGGGACGCGGCCCGTGGCAAACGCACGGTTTGAACTGAAAGGCAAGAGCGTCTATGTGGCCGGCCATCGCGGTATGGTCGGCAGCGCGCTCGTGCGCCGACTCCATCAGGAAGATGCGCGGCTCGTCACGGTTGACCGGCACGAGCTCGACCTCCGCGACCAAGCCGCCGTGTTCGACTGGTTCGCGAAAACGCGGCCGCAGGTCGTCTTCCTCGCCGCCGCCAAGGTCGGCGGCATAGTCGCCAACAATACGCTACGCGCCGAGTTTATCTACGACAACATCGCGATCGCGGCGAACGTGATTCATGCCGCGCACGTTAACGGCGCCGAGAAGCTGATGTTCTTGGGCTCCTCTTGCATCTATCCGAAGCTGGCGCTTCAGCCTCTGCGCGAGGACTCGATGCTGACCGGTGCTCTCGAGCCGACCAACGAACCATACGCGATCGCCAAAATCGCCGGTATCAAGATGGTCGAGGCCTATCGCAGCCAATATGGATGTGACTTCATTAGCGTGATGCCGACCAATCTCTATGGTCCCGGCGACAATTACCATCCCGAGTATAGTCATGTGGTTGCGGCCCTGATCCGTCGCTTTCATGAGGCAAAGCTGACGGGCGCCGGGAGCGTCCTTGTCTGGGGTACAGGGAGGCCGCGGCGCGAATTCCTCTATGTCGATGATCTGGCGGATGCCTGCATACATCTGATGAAGATCTATTCGAGTGCGGAACTGATCAATATCGGCACAGGCGAGGAGATCACGATTGCCGAATTCGCGCGTGTCGTCGCAGACGTTGTAGGTTATGATGGCGAGATCTCTTTCGACACCTCGCGTCCCGACGGCACGCCGCGCAAGCTGCTCGACGTTAGCCGCCTCGCTAAGCTCGGCTGGCGGGCCCAAACCGCGCTGAAGGATGGAGTACGATTGGCTTATTCAGCCTTCCTGTCCAGCCAGCAGGACCCGAAGAGACCACGCGGCGATCCCGACCGAGTGACCACTACGTGAGCACGCCGGTGGATCTCTCGGGAGCCTCTCCACGCGAAATCGAAGGAGTCATAGGTCGTCCCAGGTAGCGGCGGCAAGGAGCGCGGACCTCCTTCCATCCCGTGAAACGGTCTCGCGTCAGCCGTGTCACACGGCGAGCATGCGGCTTCCCTGGATGCTCATCAGGGTGAGGTTGCCGGTCGCATAGGCGCCGGTGTCGATGTTGACGCGGTTGGCCAGGAACTCCGCACTGCGGACCGGCGTATGACCGTGGACAATATACTTGCCGAACTGCTCCTCGCTTTGCAGGAATTCCTCGCGAATCCAGAGCAGATCGCGCTCCGTTTGCTCGGCCAATGGAACGCCGGGGCGAACGCCGGCGTGGACGAAGAAGAAGTCTCCGCAACTGAAGCTCAGCCTCAGATTGTCCAGGAATTCCAGATGCTCGGTCGGCATTGCGCGAATGAGGTCGCGGAGGATCGATGCCGGCTCGTCGCGCTTGAGATCCGGCGGGGCAAGCCCGTAGGACATCAATGTCTGGGTCCCGCCGAAAGCAATCCAGTCCTCGAACAGTGAAGGGTCTTCGAACACCCTCACCAGAAAGGCCTCGTGATTGCCCTTGAGGAAAACCGCGTTTCCCCGGCGGCTCCGCTCGACCAGGATGTCGAGGGTGGAGCGCGTATCCGGGCCGCGATCGATGTAGTCGCCCATGAAGACTTCGACAGCATGGCGCGGCCGGCTGCGCTCGACGTCGGCGTCGATCACCCGCAGCATGGGCTGGAGCAAATGTGCGCAGCCGTGGATATCCGAGATGGCATAGATGCGCACTCCGTCCGGCAATTGCGGTTTGGGAATGGGCGGGCGTGGTCGCGCGAGGGATCTCATGACGCTCAATCGGTCGGGTGATCGAAAAATTCCCCAAGTCGCCGGCACCGGAGAGCTTCCATCCAACACGAACAACGCGAATTCGGTGGGGCCGCGTCGTTGTTCTCCGACCTGATCACGCCAAAAGAAGGGCGCGGAATTTTCTGCCTACTCGTCTCGTGCTGGACTGGCGGAACGAAATCGGTCCGCGGAAATTGCATCGCTGACCCGGGGTGTGCCGCAAGTCCGCATGACTCATGAAAAGGAGGCAGGTGCACCCACAGATAGAAGTCCTAAGAGATTCTCGTGATCAACTGATCTGCTCTTTGCGAGAGCAACGCCGCGCCTGATAGTTGAGCGAAACAGCGCTTAAGCAACGGCGTTGCGTCGCGTGGATACGGAACTTGATTCAAAATAGGGCACTCCGTTCGCTCATATGTCAGCACTGTGACGACATTTTCAGCGTTCGACTTTTCACTTCGCATTTCAACATGGCGCATCTTCCGTGCGCCGCAAAAGTTTTGCGTGCGGCGCCACAATGTCGCTGCGATCAATCAACACTTTCCGTGCGGGAATTGACGAGTCTTCAGCATCACGATGAGCGTCAGGCACTCTCTCGATAAGTAGAGGTTAGAATGGCTGTTGCAACTTATGGTTCTGAAAGTGCTCATGCGCTGTCATCCGCGCGCGGCAGCGCTCTTCAGAGGCCCTTTCAGATCGTCGTCATCGCCGCCGACTTTCTGTTGATCCTGTTAAGTTATGTGGCGGGGGCTTCGCTGTATGGTGTGGTCGTCGGTTCGCCTTCCGACAGCGCGTCGGCGGGAGCGGGGTTGTTTGTCGGCGTGGTGTTCGTCGGGATCGCCTATTTCCGGGACGTCTATTCCACGTACCGTCTGCTCAACGTCGTATGGCAGCTTCGAATGGCGGTGTTCATTTGGCTGACATCACTCACGATCCTTGCCGTTGCCGCCTTCCTGCTGAAATCGACGGACAATCTATCGCGCGGCACCGTCATCGTCTTCGCCGTGATCGGCGGGCTCGGCTTGATCAGCCTGCGCTTCGCCTGGCAGGCCGTGTTCGGTACCACTTTTGCGAGAAGCCGGCTGGTCGATCGCAAGGTGATCCTGCTCAGTCTGAAGCCGCTCGACTTCACCTCCAGTCGCTTCAAGGATTTGCGGAGGAATGGCTTCGACGTCATGCGCCATTTCGTGCTCGGAGCAGACCGGGAGGATGGCCAGTGGGAACGACAGATTCGCGACGTCATCCGTCAGTCGCGATCGGCTGATGTCGACGAATATCTGCTCGCGATCGACTGGAACGAGTTGCCGATGCTGCGTAAGCTGGGACCCTATTTGCGCGCCGTCCCGCAGCCCATTCGCCTGCTGCCAGACGACTCCGTTGCCGATCTCGTGACCCGTCCCTTTCTGCCGGTCAGCGGAACCGTAGCGGTCGAGATCCAGCGGCCGCCGCTCACCATTCTCGAGCGGTTGCAGAAGCGCTGTCTCGATGTCGGCGTCGCTCTGTTCGCGCTCGTGATGCTGACGCCGCTTCTGCTGACTGTGGCCGTGCTGATCAAGCTGGATTCCCCGGGGACCGTCATATTCCGGCAGTCGCGTCGTGGCTTCAACGGCAGGCCGTTCGAGATCTGGAAATTTCGGACGATGACCGTCAGCGAGAACGGCGAGACGGTGACGCAGGCGACCAAGAGGGATGCCCGGGTCACAAAGATCGGGCGTTTCCTTCGCATGACGAGCATCGACGAGCTGCCGCAGCTCTGGAACGTGCTGCGTGGAGACATGTCACTGGTTGGACCACGCCCACACGCGCTCGCCCATGACAATTACTATGACGAGCTCATCAGCAAGTATGTCTACCGCCATCACATGAAGCCGGGTCTGACAGGCTGGGCGCAGGTAAACGGATTCAGGGGCGAAACGCCGACGATCGATCTGATGGAGAAGCGGGTCGAGTACGACGTCTGGTACGTCAGCAACTGGAGCGTCTGGCTCGATCTGAAGATCATGGCCCGCACAGCGTCTGCGGTGATGTTCCAGGAAGCGTACTAGTCGCTCACTCTCGGTGAGTGGACCTCCCCGGCCCTGAAGCCTCAGGTTCCATTGCGCGGCGGCCTGCCGAAGAGCCGCATGATCGCATCGCGCAGGGCGAGCAGCGGCGGTACGAGCACGAAGAACGCTCCCATGGCGACGGAGACGATGACGTGGCGGATCGAGAAGGGCTCGTCCTGGTCGATCTCGCGCCGGCTCGGGTCGATGGGCGCCGGCGAGAGCGTCGTCGCCACAGGCTGCCGAAGCGGCTTGCGTGGAGGAACCACGATCACCACGAAAAGAATATTGAGCAGAACCCAAATAATTAGAATCGTGAGGACGATCAGCATCCGAGTCCACCGGAAAGGAACTACCACCAGTATGAGCCGAGATTAGCGGCGCAGGACCGAGAAAGAAAGATGCCTAAAGTTTCGGCATTGTGGAGGCATCAAGCGCCGGACGTGTCTGGTGTCGACCGATGGTCCAAAGTACGGCTGTTCTGGCCGCCATCGTCTACGCCAATCCTTGCGTTAGGTAGAGCAAAATAACTGCAAGTTGTGGATTCCGGACGAATACGGTGAACGTAAGCCGACCGAGCAGCGGAACTGTCCACGATCGTTACGCGCGCCAGCGATCCGTTATGTCGGCCCGCTGCCGGCTGCGGCCCGGAGAACATGAGCACGATGAGAAGGGGTTGAATGCAGGAGCTCGCCCGAAGGGCCGAGTTTCCTCACCACAGTTGCGCGGGAATGCCCCACCTCGGTGCAACTCCCCGGTCCAATGCGGCGATCCAACGTGGGGCCGAACTCCTTCCGCCCAAGACTAGGCGTGCTCGACGTAATAGCTGTTGTGGTGCTTACCCTTATAGGCCTCGATACGCTTGAGCATCTTTGGGTTGGCGCGGTTGAGCACGGCGCCGAGCAGCTTCTTTTGCAGGACTTCCGACCCGGAAACCGACTCCTGAAGAGCGCTTCGTGTCGTCTGGCCCCATTCGATGACGTAGACCATGGCATCGATCAGCAGGCTGACAGCCTTCGAGTCCGCCACCGGCATCACCGGGGCCAGGTCGATCACGATATATTCATAGTGCTCTCTCAACATCTTGAGCAGCTCGGCCATCGCCTTCGATCCGATGACATCGGCCGAATTCACCATGCGAGAAGCCACGACGGAGGGAAGGAAATCCAGACCCGTCTCCTTGCTCCGTTGGACGTGATAGCCAAGGCTCGCGGGGTCGTTGAGTGCCTCCACAAGTCCGCTTTTGGCATCGGGCGCGAGCTCTCGGGTCAGCGAGCGCGTGTGCAGATCGCCGTCGATCAGAACCGTGCGGTGCCCAGTGAGGGCGACCAATTGTGCGAAATTGGCTGCGACCGTCGTTTTTCCTTCCTTGGGAAGGGAAGAGACGATGCCGATCACCTTGATCTCGCGGGTCAGGCGCGCGACGTCGATCGACACCTTGATGTTGCGCAACGTCTCGGCAAACCGCGAGAATGGATGATCTACGACGTAGCGGGACAGATCGGATAAGCTGGCCTTCGTTGGCGAGCGAATATCGGGCAGCACGCCGAGGCACTTCACGCCGAGCTCGTCTTCGACTTCTCCGGGGGTCCTCAGCACGTCGCTCAGCAGCTCGCGCGCAAATGCGACGCCTAAACCGAGACAGAGACCGCCGACGAGGCCGCCCACCAGCGCGAGGACGGTGCGCGGCGAGCTCTTGCGGTCCGGTTTGGTGGCGGTGCTGATCAGACGCGCCTCGCTGAGCGGGAAGCTCTGATTCTGGGTGGCGCTCTGCAGCTTTTCGAGGAAATTGTTGTAGAGATTACGATAAGTATCGGCGGCACTTTCGAGATCGCGCAGCTTGACCTCCGCCTGGCCAGTGTGGCCTGCCTGGGCAACGAGTTCCTTTACGCTCTTGTCGAGCGATGCCTCTCGGCTCTTTGCGATCTCGTAGTCGCTGCGATAGGCGTCTCCGATCCGACGCAGCTCGTCGGCGATGTTCTTGCGCAGCTCCTCCATCTTGTTGGCCAAATTGACTGTCGCAAGGTGGGTCTTGCCATAGCGCCTGGACCAATCGGCGTACTGGGCCTGGAGGTCGAGAAACTGCGCGCGCAGGCGGGTGATGACGGAATTGTTGAGGGCGTCCGTTACTGTCGGCTGCGTGAGATCCTGATCGGAGATTGCCTCGATCCGGTCAAGACGCGCCTTGGCTTCCGCAGTCGCAGCCCGCGCCTGAACCAGCTGACTGTTCAGGTCCGACAATTGTTGCTCCGACATCAGGCCGCGGCTGGTTCCGACGATGTTATTCTCGGCTTTGAAGGTCTGCACGGCACGGTCGCTGGCTGTTGCCTGCTCGCTCAGTTCCAAGCTGCGCTGCTGGAGCCACTCGGTCGCCCGCTTGGTGGACTGATATTTCGCTTCCAGCGCGCCGACCAAGTACGCATTGGCGATGGCGTTGGCGATCTTGGCAGCCGTGTCCGGGGTTCGCGCGCGATAGCTCAGGGACAGGACATAGGTTGTCAGGACGCGCTCCGTCCTGAGGTTTTTCTGCACCTGCTGCACCACGGCATGTTCGATTCGCTCCTGGGACGCCGGCTCGTCCGAGCGAAACGGCGACATGACTTTGCCGAGAATGAGGGAGAGGAGGCCAGGATTGGAGCCATTGAACTCCGGGTCCTCGGTCAGTTTCAGGCGACGGACGACGGACAGGATCAAGTCATCCGAGTTGATGATTTCGACTTGGCTGTCGACATAGCCGGTATCTATCAAAGCGCTGCTGGTGTTGCTCTCCTTGTCCAGCACCTGCGCCTGACGCGTATCCATCATGATCCGGGCATTCGCCGTATACATCGGTTGCGCCGAAGCCAGGTATACCATCACCAGAGCCAACGAAGCTCCGACGCAAGCCGCAATGATCGGCCACTGGCGCCGCAGCACGTCAGCCACGCGCTCGAAGCTGAGCACCGCTCCGCCGAATTCGATGCCGAAGCGTTGCCCCGACTGGAAATGTTCTCTAGGCTGGTACATCTGAAACTTTGCTGCCTTTGACAATCATCGATCAATTCGGAAGGGGAACGGGCTTGAATGGGTTGGCCAGCTTGGTCTTCCATTCGCCCTCGAGAAGGGCTCCGGCTCGGGGCGGCGGTGCCAGACGCTTGCCTTGCGATTGGGCCTGGACGCCCGAGCTGTCCTCTCCCGCTGCGGAATAGCCCGCTTGCACGTGGAGATCTCCGATCCGCTGCGCGAAATCCCTGATCTTGCGTGCTGCCGCAGGTTTCGTCGACGTGCAGCGCGCTTCGGCAAATCGCAGCGCGCCGCCGATGGCTGACCGTTCGGCTGAGGCCGACGTGGAGATCAACGTCTGCACGGACGGCAACACCGATGGATCCGTAGTAATGTAGCTGGCGAGCCGAAATCTCAGCTTTTCTCTGTCATTGCGCATCCGCTCCAGTAGCGAAGAGGGCGACTTTACGAATGCGTCGAGCTCAAGCTGCGAGGCGCGATCCGAAAATTCGACGCACTGAGCGCTGCAGACATCGACGCTCGTCACAATCAACGCGGAACCGATCAAGACAATTGCCAGCCATCGCGGCTGCGCATGGAGACGTGTTAGTCCGCGGCCCATCCGTGTTCCTTGCTTCCGTTGCAATTGGAGAACAAGCGAAACCTGGCAGGCAACTGTGTCAAATGTTGTGCGACGCAAAAGGCGCGGGATTGCCGAGAGCGAATGCGACGCTCGCCGGTCTGCGGTTGCACAGGAACGGTTTGCAATGCCTGCGAGAACGGCATTCCGCGCTCAGGAATGTTGCAACTTGAGAACATAAAAGGCATTCGCGCGTCCGCACGTCGCAAAACCGACGCAAGTCATCACTCTCCTCTTTGTTCCGCTAA
Organism: Bradyrhizobium sp. in8p8; assembly: GCF_000426845.1. Classification (GTDB taxonomy): domain Bacteria; phylum Pseudomonadota; class Alphaproteobacteria; order Rhizobiales; family Xanthobacteraceae; genus Bradyrhizobium; species Bradyrhizobium japonicum_C. Next base: position 44,200 of record NZ_AUGD01000011.1, read on the forward strand.
GGGAGAGAGATCTTTGTGCGAGCACCGCCGCAGGCGAATCAGCTCGTCGCTAGGCGCTACCGCAACAGCGCCGAATTTCGCGCACACTTTTCACGCAAATACTCGCAATCATTATGGCTGATGAACTTTGCGCCCGAAGTACACAGGCCTCAAACGAAAAGTGGCATCAACTTGGCGCTCGCATGTCCGAATAGTCTGCAAGCGTTGAAATTATCGTCGGTTATCATGCGTCGAATGCGAGTTCGCGATCGCAAAGATTGAACACGCGCGAGACCTGATACACACTGCTGCGATGCAACGGCTACGGAATGTTGATGTGACGGAGTTGGTTCATCGTGAGAAGGCGCACGTCGTGCCGCTCGACAGTATTCGGGGGATCGCAGCGACTTCGGTGGTGATCCACCATCTGTTGCTGATGCCGACCTTTCTTGCGGCATTTCCGCATAACGCCTGGATCAATTGCTCCTTCTTCAGGAGTGCATGGCTGCTTGTCGATCTGTTCTTTGTTCTCAGCGGAATGGTGATGGCGCTCAGTTACGTCGAGAACGACTTTTCGCGTTTCTCGCTGCGCGAGTTCATGATACGGCGCCTGGCGCGAGTTTACCCACTGCATATCGTCATGCTGCTGGCTAACCTCGTCTTTCGCCTGCTGCGCATTGGCCTGGTCATGGGGGGTGTGGTGGTGGCCGCGCCTGCGGCGTTCGAAGTGAACAATGCCTATTCGTTCGGCCTCAACGTCGTGCTTCTCCACTCGATGGGGTTCATCGACTATCTGAGCTGGAATGCGCCGAGCTGGAGCATCAGCGTCGAGTTCTACACTTACCTGGTGTTTGGTCTGATCGTTCTCTTTGCCCTGCGCATGCGCTCGCTGTCGTGGTTTTATGTCCTCTCCGGGCTGCTCGCGGTCGGAAGTCTTGTCTCCATCATCTTCGTGCTCGAAAAGAAAAGCATCGAGCTTCAGACGGATTTCGGTCTTCTGCGCTGCTTCGTTGGCTTTTTCCTGGGCGTGTTGATGGTGAGGATCGTCGATTGCCTGCCGGCCAGGCCGCACCCTGCCGTGCAGGGCGCGTTGCAATTCGTCGCCATGATCGCGAGCTTAGTCCTGGTATCACTGGCGGAGACCAATCCTGCGGCGACTTTCCTCGCGCCAGTGATGTTCGCGGTCTTCCTCGGCAGCCTGCTGGCCTTTCCGGATGCGCTGCTGGTGCCGCGCATCCTGGTGGCCAAACCGTTGGTCTGGCTGGGACGCCGTTCGTACTCCATCTATATGGTGCACGCGCTCGTGGTGCTGCTGGCTGAATATTTCGTGCGGGGCGTGGGAGCGGGGCGAATCGCCGCCCTGGATTCGATCTGGGCGGGCCTGCCGGCGACGCTGAATCTCGTCGTTTCACTGGCCGCCGTGCTGGCGGTTTCGCACCTCACCTATCTCTACGTCGAAATTCCCGGCGGCAGGCTCCTGCGAAATGCATTCGGAAGCCCCCCGGACTTTGCGCCATCCCCCGCCCGATCGGCGCGGCTGAGCAACTGAGCCGCGCATGAGCACCTTCGCGCTGCAGCCCCGCAGGATGATGCTGATCAGCCTCAATATCGAGGCGATCGCGCTCGCGGCCTATCTGGTCCGGGACGCCTTCGGTGGCGTGATGCGGTATTACACAAGCATCATGCATTTGGACGCGCTGTGGTTCGCGCCGGATGGCATTGCGCTTCTGTGCCTGGTTCAGTTCATCGTGCATTGTATCTTGCGCAATCGCAGCATCATGGCTGCAGTTGTACTGGTGCAGATCATGCTGTCGCTAGTGCTCGGCTATTTCATGCTGGGCACGACGAATGCGGCGATGTCGTCGTTCAAGATGATGCTCCCGGTGTTCGTCGGATTCTGTTTCTGCGACACCAGTCTGGGCTCCTACAAGAAGCTGCGGTCGGTCATTGCCGTGACGTTCTATCTCTCGCTGATCGGCGTGCTGCTGACGAAATTCTACCTGATGCCCTGGGTCGGCTACAAATATGAGTCCTTCGGCGCCGTTCGTGAGGCGGGCCGCCTATGGTGGGCCTATGGCGGCGACGATCAGCGTCTCACTGGCTTTGCGGCAGAAAGCACAATGGCCGCCTTCTTCATACTCGTGTCCTTCGCAATTACGTCGATCCGTAAGAGTACGACTTGGTGCATCGTGTTCGGTTCCATCGCGATCTATGTGACTCGCCTGACCACGAGCAAGACGACCATGATCGTCCTCGTGCTCTACCTGGTCTTGCTGGTGTGCGTGCGGATGCTTCCGGAGAGATCGCGCTTCGCCGCGATCCGGACCATTGCACTGTGGTCGTTTGCCGCGATACTCGTACCCTTCTTCATGATCGTGCTGGCTTCCGGTACCGCCGCAGTGCCGCACACGACCCTGTTCAGCATCGTTGACCGCATCAACAACAGCTGGCAGCTGCCGTTCGTCTACCTGAGCCAGCTCATGCCCGTTGGTCTCGTGACCGGCTGCGGCGTGGGCTGCTTCAACTATCCACAGAAGCTGTTCTCGCCGCTTGCGCACTTCTGGGTTCCCGTCGACAATTTCTATATCGGCACGTACCTGATGTTCGGCCTCCCGTTCGTCGCATTCATGGTGATGGTATTCCGCGCGACGTTCGGGACGACCGACGTCTACAAGCTGACGCTGATCTTCGTCGTCAATATGTTCACGATCACGGTCCTGAACTACGGCCCGGCGTCCGGGCTGCTGATCATCGCGTTGAGCTTCAGCGAGGTGTTCTCACGGCGCGCAGCCTCCGCACGAGCAGGCGACGCCGTGCCAATCGTCATGCGGCCGCCGATGCCGTCATTGGAAGGCTTCCGCCCGGATATGCCGGCGGCGAGCGGAGGCAGGTGAGAGCGAAATGATGCACAAAAGGCTCGCATTCATCGACACGCTGCGCGGCATTGCCGTGTTGTCGGTCGTGGTCCAGCACGTATTCGAGGTGATCGTCGAAAAGCACCCGACGGGCGCATATTACTGGCCGATCCATGATCTGTTCGGCTACTACATGAATTTTGGCCGGTTCGGCGTCGTGTTGTTCTTCTTCGTCAGCGGATTCGTCATTCCGTTCAGCTTTCCGGACAGCGCCACGCCTGTGCGCGACTTTACGATCAGCCGCTTCTTTCGGCTGTATCCGGCCTACTGGACCTCGCTCGTGGTCGGGCTCGTGGCGATGTACTTTCTTGATTCGAAGGTCTATCCGCTGGGGCAGGTCGTCGCGAACCTGACGATGTTCCAGACCTTCGTGAACGTCCCGAACCTCTTGGTATTCTACTGGACGCTGGCGATCGAGCTCTTGTTCTACGTCGGATGCACCATTCTCTTTGCCATGGGGCTGCTGAACCGGCGCTTCACGGCGGTGAGCATCGTCGTTGCGGCGGCGCTGGTCGGAACCGCGGCCGCACTCTTCGTCGAGAACAGGACGGTCTCCTCGGTGATGGAGGTCGGGCTGAACCTGTCGGCGATGTTCCTGGGCAAGATCATCCGCGACACCGTCATCGGCGGAAAGCTGCGGTGGAGCCATGTGACGATCTGCACTCTGATGTATGCGATCTTCGCCATCACCCTGTCGGACCGCAGGTTCGGAGGCGTGTATCATGAGAATTTCTTCTACAGCTATTCGATCGGATCGGCCTATGTCTGCGCGGCGCTGGTCTTCATCGGATTTGCCGTGTTCGGCGAACGAATGGCCTGGCGCCCCATGGCTTTCGTCGGAGTCATCAGCTACTCGGTCTACCTGATGTCGCCGTTCGTGATGGGCTTCATCGATCGCCTCGTCCGGTTCGGCGACGGACCTCTCGGCTGGTCGATCTTCCTGGCCTTGACCCTGGCGTTGTCGATTCTCGTCAGCTGGATGACATTCGCCTTCATCGAGAAGCCCAGCATTTCCTTCGGGCAGAGGTTCCGCTCGGCGCGAAGAAGGCCTGTCGTCCCCGAACCGGCCCTCAGCATCCAGGGTGCCGCGGAGTGATCAAGGCACCCCACCAGCCGGGCGCCGCGCATGATGGATCGTTCGTTCCGTCGGTCCAGGGCCTTCGCGCCATCGCCGCGTTGAGCGTGCTGATGGACCATTTCTACGACATGCCGAAGGGAGGGATGTACGACATCCCGGATCCCGGCTTCCTGCCGCCGCTCTGGCCCTGGCTGCAATCGGTGATCAATGTCGGTGGGCACGGCGTCGAGCTGTTCTTCATGATCAGCGGATTCCTGATCCCGGCAAGCCTGGTGCGGCACGGGTCGCTGTCACGGTTCTTCTTCGACCGCGTGCTGCGCATCATGCCGGTGTTCGTCGTGCTGCATCTTGCGCTGTTCGCGATCGGTCCGATCGTGGCCTACAAATTCTTCCGCGGGATCGATCTCACCAGCTATCTCGGGATTTTTGCGGCCAATCTGTTCTTCGTGCAGGACGCGCTCGGCCTGCCCATCGCCCAGCAGAACGCCTGGACATTGACCTATGAGTGGGCGTTCTACATCTGGTTTGCGCTGACGTTCTCGGTGTGGCGCACCGGTGGCAGATTGCTGGCGGCGCCCCTGATCCTGCTTGGCATCGCCTGCCTGATGCACTGGCCGATCACCGCCTTCTTCTGCATCGGCATGCTGTTCAGTGCCACGGGAGTCCGCATCTCGATTCCGGGACGCATCGGCTTGCTCGCGGGCATTGCTTGCGGAGCGGCGCTGTATGCGAGCCTGGTGCTGTTTCACCCCTTCGTCGGGCTCATTCCCGGATTTCTGCTGTTCGGCATGGTGCTCGCTCCGGACTCGGGCCTCGGCAGGGCTCTGAGCCTACCGGCGCTGCAATATGTCGGCAAGATCAGCTACAGCCTCTATCTCGTGCACCCCTTCGTGCTGTTTCCCCTGCAGGTGATCGGCCTGAAGCTGGTCGCCGCCGGCGTCGACCGCTGGCTGCTGTGGACCGCCTTCATCGGGCTTGGGCTGGTGATGTCGCTGGTTGCAAGCGCGATCAGCTATGAGCTAATCGAGGTCAGGCTAAGGCGACTGCTGGACGGCGCGATCCGCAGCATGTTCTCCCGGCCGCAGATCGAGCAATCGGTTTGAGGGCGCCGGCCGAGCTCAGCTCACGGTGCGACCGGCGAGCTTGTGATAGGACCCCAGCAATCCTTCAGCGATGCGATCCCAGTTGAGGATGCCGACGGAGGTCTGCCATGCGCCCTCGGTCAACGTTGCGGCGAGAGGCTTCGACGTCAGCACGCGCTCGAGCGCATCGGCCAGCGCAGTGGCATCGCCGGGCGGGACCAGCAGCCCGTTGACGTTATCGGTCACGACGTCGGGAATGCCGCCAGTGGCACTGGCGACCACGGGGCGGGAATTCCCATAGGCGGATGCAAGCACGCCGCTCTGCGTTGCATCCTTATAGGGCAGGGCGACCACGGTTGCGGACTGAAACAGTCGTCCGGTCTCGGCAGGCGCAATATAGGCGTTGATGGTCTTGACGGTCGGCATCGCCTCCATGCGCGCTCCGAGCCGTGTCATCTCGGGGCCGCGGCCGGCAACGATCGCTTCATGGGCCACACCGCGCCGGGCCAACATGTCGATCGCATCGATGAAGACGTCGAGGCCCTTGTAGGCCCACATCCGTCCAAAAAACAGGATGCGCGCGGCCTCCGGCGCGGTGACCGCGCTCCCTGCCGGTGGAACCATGAGCACGCCGTGCATGCTGGAGATCGCTTCCCCTTTGAAATCAGGCGAGGCACGGCGAAAATCGGCGACGCAGCTCTTGCCATGCGTGGTGACGACCGACGCGGCTGCGCGCATGCGCCCGCGCCATGCATCTTCACGCGGCGACGTACCGGAGCCGCCTTCCGAATGCGGGATCGCATCGTGAACGGTCAACACCAGCGGAATGCCGAGCGGACGAAGAAGCTGGATCAGCCTGGACGTGTAGATCTCCGGAACTTCGTGACAATGAATCACGTCGGGACGAAACGAAATTATGTCGAGGAATGAGGCCGGGATGCCGATCGCGCCACCGCGGCGCAGGCTCAGGTCGCGAACTCTCGTTTCGAATGGAGCTGTCACGGCGATATCGGCCAGCTCCCATTGCTGATTGGCGTCCTTGCGGTTGAGCACCAGCCGGACGTCGCAATGGCGAGCCAATCCCGACGCGAGACGGTAGGAATATTCCGCTAAATGCGGTGCGTAGATGGCGACGCGAAGGCGCTTGGCCATATCAGCTGTTTCCGCTCCAGAGGTCGATCGGGAATGCACTCATCAAGGCACGATGATCGAAGTTGAGGCGCGCAGCCCCACCCATCTCGCGACCTTCGTCAATGCTCGAGGCAAACTCGACGGCAAACCGGCCGGTGCCCTCGTAATAGTCACGATACTTGAACTCGGATTCTCCGCTGCTCAGGCGCACGTAGCGAGCCGGTATCCCGAATGCCTCGGCGACAATGATGCCGTGGAGCGAGCTTGCCAGAACCAGCTCCGCTTCGAGAATGGCGTCAATTCGTCGGTTCCATGATCCCAGCGGTGAGACCACCGTATCGGCGCCACGGGCGATGAGACTCAAATCGTGCAAATTCGGGACAAACACCCACGGCTTCTTGGCGGTGGGGCGAAAGCGATTCGGAAACAGCTGAGGGAGCAGCAACGCAGGGTCCCCGAACACTTCGGGTACCGCGATGCCCCGGCGCCGCAAAATCTCCCATGTACGAGGGCCGCGCACCGCTCGCACGTCCAGGTTCTGCACGCGGCGATTGAGGTCATCCTGGCCGGGGCGTCCGTTCACGCCGCTGCCCCAGATCACATCGTCATTTCGCGCGTAATGGAGCACGGAGCCGATCGCGAACAAGCGCGTTTGCCGCGGCACCTCGTCGGCGAGCGTATAGCCGAAATGCCGCAAGAGATGGTCAACGACGACGACCGAAAGATAGTCGCCGAAATTTATCGTTCCATCGTCAGGACGCCAGAAGAACAAGTCCACGTGCGGATACGGCAGCTGATGAATAAAGTCGCAACCGACCTCGTTCATCAACCGTCGTAGATTGGTCCGAAAATTCATGCTGCCTCGGATTGTAGCTGCTTTCTTGCCGTAGTGTCCTCGTAAACAAGGCGACTATTGGACCATTGCAGCCAATGGCTCAACGACGAAAGTCGGCCTAACCGGAAATTGTGACAGGCCTCCAATTGCGCCACGAGAATATCAAGCCGCGCTCGATCGTTTCGGGCGTCATTTGGTCCGCACTCGATTCCGCAGTCGGGCAGGCTCTCACGCTCGCGATCTACATGATCATGGCGCGGCTGCTGTCGCCGCAGATTCTCGGCATCGTGGCAACGGGGGCGCTGGCGCTCGAATTCTGCCGGGCAGTCCTGATCGAGAGCATCGCGATCGCGGTCCAGGCGCGTGCCGAGCCGAAGGACGAGGATTACACTGCCTCGTTCTGGCTCATCGCAGGTCTCTCCTTGTTTGCAGCGCTCGCACTGTTCGCCTCGAGCGGCGCGATCGAACGATTTTCGGGTCTTTCGGACATTGCCATCGTTCTCAAGGGGTTCTGCATCGTGGTGGCCGTACAGGGCCTGTCACGGACGCACGAAGCCTGGTTGATGCGCAATCAACTGTTTCGATCCCTCGCCATCCGCTCGCTTTCTTCAATATCGGTTGGCGGGGCCGTTGGGATCGGGCTGGCGATCCAGGGGTACGGGGTCGTTGCGCTGGTCGGACAGCTCGTTTCGACGTCGTTGATCTCGCTGGTCAGCCTTTGGGTCCTGACGCCCTGGCGTCCTCGGCTCCGGGTCAGCCGGCAGGCTGTTGTCGAACTCCTGAGCTATGCGCGCTACGTGGCGCTGACGGGGATCACGAACTTCGCCAATGCCAATTCCGATCTGATTTTCGTTACCTGGTATACCGGCGCCGCCGGCGCGGGCTTGTACAGCCTGGCCAAGCGCCTGGTCAATGCCGTGAGTACCGTGATTGGGAATGCGTTGAACCGGGTGTTCTTTGCGACCATCGCTGGCCTCCAGCATGACCGGGAAGCATCGCGTTCGACGCTGGTTGCCTTCGTCCTGTACACGTCGCTGCTGACGGCTCCGATCTTCGCCGGCATAGCGGTTCTGGCGCCGGATCTGATCACTGCTTTCTTCGGGTCCAAGTGGAGCGGGGCCGCGCCTCTGCTCGCGATCATGTCGGTCACCGGATTCCTGACCACGATCGGCCTCTACAATCACTCCGTTATCCTGGCGTTCGGCAAACCGCACTGGCAAACCTGGCTGACGCTGATCTACGCGGTCTCGAACATAGCAATCTTCATCCTCGCTGCGCCGTTTGGCCTTATCGCGATTGCTGTCGGCTACGTCGCTCGCGCCTTGTTGCTGTATCCGCTATCCGCCGGAGCTTCGATGCGGATCCTGTCGCTCGGTATCAGGCCCTATGCCGCGGCGCTGATGCCCGCACTTGCGGGCTCTGCGGTGATGGCATGCGCGGTGGCTGGTGCCTCCGTTGCGATGCCGGCCACGTCGCCATGGCTGCGTCTCGCCGCGCTCGTGCTGCTCGGTTCTTCGGTATATCTCGTCGTTGTTGTCGCGATCGCCCGGCCGGCCGTGGTGCGGATATGCCAGGAAATCCTGAGCCGAGTGCGGCGATCGTCGAAAACCTAGCTGCAAGACACCTAAAGCGCGATGCGATTAGGATGAATCGTCATCGCGCTTTAGGTTGTTGTTTGAGCATGATCTTTTCGGAAAACCGCTACACACTTTTCCGGATCGTGCTCTAGCTCGCATTGGCCGCTTGTCGGGTCCCCGAAGGATCGAGCGGCTCGGCCTTCGGGATGTGGGCCGACCTCGCATCGCCCGGCGCAAGCCGGTTGATCAATTTTCGAGCGGGATTCTCGAAGTAGTGATAGTCACGTCGGCGACGACCGTCAGAATGATGCAGCAGACCAACGCAAACACTGGAAACATGCTTGGTTGAAGTCCGAAATAGTGCCACGCCGGCTTGAAAAGCAGGATCAGCAGCACTTCGTGAACCATGTAGATCGCGTATGACGTGTTGCCGAGGCGGCCAAGCCAGTCAGAGCCGGGAAACCGGGCGAAGGCGCTTTCGCCGGTGGCTGTGACCCGGATCGCAAGAGAAAACAGTGTGATTGCGAGGTCGGGCTTGGCAAAGAAGTTGAGGACCATGATCGAGACGGCAAACAGTGCTATTCCGGCGAATGCGACTGGCTTCTTGCGATAATCGCTTGAGAGCCTGAACAGCACAGTCAGGAGAATCCCGCTCAGGGAGCTCGGAAGAGTCGCACCGTCGATCTTCGACCGGACGTCGCCGACCCCTTAAGATCCCGAGAATCGAAGGTTGCCCCGTACATCTGTGAGCGGTCCTGCCAGATCGGCAGGTGAGCATGGGCGACGACTCCATAAGGCAGCGCGACCATGATCGCGAGCATCAGCGACGAGATCCCGCCCGCTGCGGTGCAATCGCGCCGGTCCGGAAATGCATGGAGCCCTTCCGATTGCAAATGGCCTTCGGCTCTCTGCTCATCGATGAGGCATGTGCTCGAAAAGCGAACTGGGGCGGACATGGTCCCGCCCCAGCAATCTTGCTGCCGGTTGGACGGCTACCGTCTCGTTCACACGAACACGAAGTCGTGGCTCGTCAGGCTGGTGACATAGACGTTCTTCAGCAGGATCGAGTCGTTCTCCGAGAACGTGATGAGCGCGTTCGTGCCCGACTGCGTCATCTGCAGGTGGCTGTAGTCCGCGGCCAGGAGCTTCGAGATCTGGATCACGTCGTGGGTCGTGGCGTCGCCGGCCTGGAAGTTGAGGATCTGGTCCTGGCCGTGATCATAGGCGATGGTGGTCGAATTCGGCGCGGCCGAGAACACGTCGTTGCCGGCGCCGCCCTGGATCGTCACGCCGCTCCCAACGGCCGTGACGTTATGGGTGCCGTCGGTCCTGGTCTGATCGATGAACTGCAGTGCATTGGCGGTGTTGTAGTTCTCGTGCTGCGTGATGCCGGCCTGTCCGTTGAAGTTAAACAGGAATACGTCCCTCGAGCCGTCGGCGTGGCTGGCGATCTCCTGGGTCTTGATGCCGGCGCTGTTATAGATGTCGGTCAGTTTGCTGCCGTCATCGTTCATGACCTGGGTAAAGTCCAGAGTGCCGTCGGCGTGGGTCCTTGTGATCTCGACGATATTGCCCGAAGCATCGAGGTGCTGGTGCTGGGTCGTGTAGGACTGGCCTTTGACGTTGTAGTTCCAATTGTCCTGCGTACCGTCGGCGTTCTTAATGTAGGCAGCAGTCTTGATACCGCCCGTGTACACAGTCGTGGAACTGTAACCGTCGGTCTTGGTCGTGACTTCGCTGGTGATGACGCCTTTGGCGTCGTACCACTCCGAGGTCTTGGTGCCGTCGACGCTCTGCACGAGGGTGAACGCCAGGCTGTTGTCGGCGTGGGTCCGCACGATGTTTGTGAGGAAGCCCGTTGAATCGTAAGTGTCGTGCTCGGTCGTGTAGTTCTGACCGACAATGTTGGAGAGATAAACATCCCTCGAGCCGTCGGGGTGATAGTCGGTTTGTATCTTCTTGATGCCGGAGGCGTCGTAGTTGGTCACAACGCTGCCGCCGTCACTGCCGACGACCTGGGTAAAGTCGAGCGTGCCGTCAGCGTGCCAGCGGGTCACCTCTGTCGTCTTGCCGGTCGGATCGAGATGCTGGTGCTGCGTGGCATAGCTCTGGCCGGTGATGTTGTAGGTGAAATTGTCTTGGCTCCGGTCGGCATTGGTGATGTAGGCCGCAGTCTTTAGTCCGTTGGTATAGAGCGTGGTCGAGCTGTAACCATCCGCCTTCGTAATCACCTCGCTGGTAAGGACGCCCTTGGCATCGTACCAGTCCGTCGTCTTGATCCCGTCCTTGCTCTGCACCAGCTTGAACGCCATGCTGCCGTCTGCGTGCTTGCGGATCAGCGTGGTGAGGAAGCCGGTTGCATCGTAGATGTCGTGCTCGGTCGTGTAGTTCTGGCCGGTGATGTTGAACAGGAAGACGTCCTTACTGCCATCGGCGTGACTTTCGCTTTGCTTCGTCAGTACTCCCTTTGCGTCATAATAGGTGGCGACGCTGCTGCCGTCATTGTTGACGACCTGCGTAAAATCCAGCGTGCCGTCGGCGTGCTTGCGAGTCACGGCCGTGACCTTTCCGGTCGGATCGATGTGCTGAATCTGCGTGGTGTAGCTCTGGCCGGTGACGCCGTAGGCATAATTGTCCAGACTGCCGTCGGCGTTCTTGATATAGGCCTTGGTCTTGACGCCGTTGCCGTAGAGGGTCGTCGATGTAAAACCATCGGCCTTTTCAACCACCTCGCTGGTAAGGCTGCCGACGGCATTGTACCAGTTGGTCGTCTTGGTGCCATCCGGGGTCTGCATTAGCTTGAAAGCCAGGCTGCCGTCGGTATGCAGGCGCGTCAGGGTCGTGAGGAATCCGGACGCGTCATAGACGTCGTGCTGGGTCGTATAGTTCTGGCCCTTGATGTTGTACGTCCACACGTCCTTGCTGCGATCGGTATGGTAGTCGGTCTCGACCAGCTTTACTCCGGAGGCGCTATACAGCGTGATCACGCTGCTGCCATCGTTCTTGTAGACCTGGGTTGAATCCAACGAGCCGTCGGCATGGCTGCGAATGACCGAAGTAATCTTCCCTGATGCGTCAAGGTGCTGAACCTGGGTGGTAAAGCTCTTTCCGACGACGTTGTAGGAATAGTTGTCCTGCGAACCGTCAGCGTTCTTAATATAGGCGACGGTCTTGACGCCGTTGGTGTATAGCGTCGTGGAGTAGTAGCCGTCCGGCTTCTGCACGATCTCGCTGAGAAGAGTTCCCGCCGTATTGTAGGTATCTGTGGTACGGACGGCGTCGGTGCCGACGTGAACGAATTTCGTCTTCACGCCGCCGGTGTAGCTGATCAGGTCCTGGGAGCCGTCGCTGTAGACGACGTTGGTCGACGTCGGCTGCCCGCTCGCATTCAGGCCGGTGTCGGATGTCGAGAGCAGCTTTCCGCTCGAATCGTAGGTCTTCGTGTTGGTCCAGGTCGCGGCCGTATTGGTCACCGAGAACGAATATCCGCCCTGGATCTTGGAGAGGGCGCTGCCGTAATGGGCGATGATGTAGTCCATGGTCGCCTTCGAAGCGACCGGCAGGACGTGCGAGTCGGTCAGCGTGATGGTCTGCAGCGCCGTCGAGTCGCTCAGGTCGGACAGTTGCGGCACGATTTCGGCAGCAGCGCCCGTAATGCTGGTCCGGCTGTCCGGCGGCGTGGTCGTGGTCGGGGGCGCATCGATCTCGATGATCACGGGGTGATCGCTGACAGGAATGGTGATCGTGCTGACGTCGGTGTAGCTGGCAATGGCCGTGGTCCCCGTCAGCGTGTCGTACACCTTCACAGTGTGATGCACGGCGCCGAGATTCACAGTGACGGTCTGGGCCGCATTGGTCAGCTCGGTGTCGGTGGCGTCGTTCCAGAGCTTCGGCTCGGCCCACACGACGAGCTCGTAGGCGCCATTGCTCTTGCCGAGGACCATGCTGTTGCCTGTGGCCGGCATGTTGCCCAGGGTGTAGTTCAACGGGTCGGTCGGCTGCTGGCCGCCCTTGCCGTCGTCGGCCAGGATGGTGGTCAGGTTGTGGATCGCCGTCGCGGCGAGCTTGGGCGTGCCGTCGGAGTTGAACAGGCCGAAATTGGCTTCCGGATTGGTATTGCTTGCGGAGGAGTCGCGGTCGAACAGCTCGTAGAGGTAAGTCTGGCTCACGCCGGCCTTGTAGGCATCGACCAGGGTGTTCAGGATCGACTTGGCCTGCACCGTCTCGTTGACGCCGAGATATTGCGTGTTGGCTTGCGTGGTGTAGCCGGTTTCCGTGATGACCACGGGCTTTCCCGGCGCCGCAGTCATGACGGCGCTCAGAGTTGCCGCAATTGAGCTGCTCGGATTGAGGCTGGTGCTGACATAGGCGTGGGCGTTGGCGTAGTCGACGGAGGCCGACATGTTGCCGAGCTGGCTGTAGCCCTGAGGATCGTTGTAGGCCAGTGACAGATTGTAGACGGGGATGCTGCCGAGCGCAGCATTGGCATTGACTGCTTGATAGAGGGCGCTCTGGAATTGAGCCGCGGCGGTGAGGCTCGAGCTGCCATTGTAGCTGAAGGGCTGATGATTGGCCTCATTGAGGCCCTCGATGGCGCTGATGCTGCCCGGGTGGCTCGTTGCGAACTTCTCGAGCGACGCGATATACTTCTGAAGCCCGGCCGTACCCGATTGGGGCAGGGCGGACGACACCAGGAAATCGAACTTGTAGCCGGCAGCGGCAAGGCCGTCGACCACCGGTTGCGCGGCGGGGCTTGTCCCCATCGAGTCGCGCAGATGCGTGACGCCGAGATATTTCAGGTCGTCGACCATCAGCGCGAGATTGTTGTAGCCGGTCCACCCGAAGCCGGCATGCGTGTTGACGCCGATGGAGTTGATGAAGCCGCTGGCGGACAGGACGGTTTGATCAGGCATTGCACACTCGAATTTCAACGCGAGCAAAATTGCTCGCAGGATTTGCGTTCAAGCTTCATTGTCGAGTGTGAATTTCAGATAAAAATCGTAGCTACAAATCGCGAGCGAATGAGGTTCCTTGTGCAGGAACAGGTCGACTCGAGTTGCAGCCGAATGCTGATGCGATGCCTGCGCAGGATGGCACGAGGAAGGCGCTTTCAAGAATTGCGCGACCCATGCTGCTGAAACTATGCGCACATCGCGCGGCATCGCTTGGTTGCTCAGCCTGTTGGCAGGTGCCGTTTTCGTTGGCGCGTAAACTATGGACGATTAGCGCTTTGGTTGTACGTATTTTCACGGGGTCTCACTGCCGGATTTACCAGGGCCGCTTACGGTTCCATAGGAGCGGCTGACTAGCCACTTGCTTCCGTGAAGGGACAGCGCAGCTATCTGCCTCGGCGGGCCAGCATCAGGAAGTCTCCGCGCCATCCGACGATCGCAGTCGCGATCGCCGCGATCACGATCTTGCCGGCGAGCCATGCCGCGGGCTCGGTCGGAATTGCGCCGAGTGATCCGATCAGGACCGCAGCCGCCACCGCCTGCGCGACCAACGACCAGCGCGGGAATGCGTCGAAGCGCAGGGTCGGACCGAGCGCAGCGAGGATCGTCGCAAGTGTGGCGACCGAAGCGCAGCCGACAGCCTGCCGCGGCGACAGGCCCGCCCATGTTGCGGCAAACACGACAGCTGCGACGGTTGCGAGCTGCCCCGCGGCGACGACCACAAGCCTGGTCGCGAGCTTCTCCAGGTGTGGAACGACGGCAGCTGTGGCCTGCAGATGGGTGTGCAGGAAATAGAAGACGGCGACTGCCGGCGCCGTCGCCAGAAAGCCGTCAAGGCTCTCGCGTGGCACCACCATGCGGGCGGCATCAGGAATGAAGCCTACCAGCCCACCGAGCAGCACAAGGGTGGTGCAGACCATGAATTCGAACATCCGTCGGGCCGATTCAACCGACTTCACGACCGGCCGGCGTTCGAACTCTTTGACCACGTCGGGATAACTTACGGTGTGGATCGCCGCATTGAGAACCCAGAACGGGCGTTGCAGCAGATCGAGCGCGATCGAGAATCCGGCACCTGCGCCGGTCGCGCCCAGCCTGCCGATGATGATGATCCGGAGCAGAACGGGCACCGACAGATGGATGACGGACGCGCCCGCGGCGAGCATGCCGTAACGGGCGAAGCTCTTCCAGTCGGCCAGCATCGTCTGCAACGAAGTACGCTCTACAGGCGTGCGATAGACGGCCATGCCGGCAAGGAGGCCCAGGACGTGACCCGACGCGATACCGAGCAGCGCTGCCTCCGCCGTTCCTGAAGTCGCTGCTCCCAACGCGCCTCCGGCCAGAAGCGCGGTTGCACGGAGTGCGAGAAGAGAGGAGGCCACTCCCAACCGGTCGGACAGACGCACCGTCAGAAAATAGAGATCCGTCAGGCCCTGAAGCACGGAAATGCCGAGACCCAGTGCAATGATCCCCGTCGGCAGGACACTGGCCAGAGATGCGCAGCTGCCGCCCACGATCAGCGCGCCAGCACTCGACAGGCCTGCTGCAAAGAGCGACCACCTCAGCCGAGCCGCCTCGTCTTCGTTGGCTGCCGCCAGGAAACGCAGTCCGGAGAGCTGCAGCCACTCGAACATCAGAACGCAGAGCAATTGGCTCGAGGCCAGTGCCAGCGAGAAATTGGTGTAGGCGGCGGCGGGCAGCAGATGGCTGACTGCGAAGATCAGGATGATCGCCGCGGCGCTCTGATAGACGTAGCCCGCCATCGCGAAGAGGCGTGTCATCTCGGAATGAGGCGCTCCTTGGCCACAGCCCGTCCCAGCGGCGCATCGGCCGTTGCCGCGTGCAGGCGCGACATCCGTTGCTCCCGCAATTGTTCATACAGGTTCTTGTATGACGACAGCACGTCGGCAAATACCCATTTATTGGTGTCCGCGATCAGGCGCCGGCTGATCTCATCGATCTTGTGCGGATCCGCCGCGACCGCGAGCATGCTGTCCGCCAGCGATTGCGGGTCGGCTTCAGTGAGCCAGCCGGTCACGCCATGCTGAATGACCTCGGGCATGCCGCCAAAGCGGGTTCCGAGCAGGGGCCTGCCGGCCGCCTTTGCGTCCGCGACGACGAGCGGGCCGGGGTCGTGCCAGATCGATGGTGCGACCACTACGTCGACTTGCTTGTAGAAATCGTCAGGCGCCACGAAGCCCATGAACTCAATTCGTGCATCTCCCGAGAGAGCCCGGAGACGTCCTTGCTCTTGGTCGCTGACCCGACCGGCGATCAGCATCCGGATCCGGTCGCGGGGCAGCAGAGCAAGAGCCCGCATGAGGTTATCGATGCCCTTTTCCTCCGTAAGCCGGCCAATGAACCCGAACGTCACTTCCGCGGTGCAGATGGGACGTGGATAGGGCTCACGCGGCGGCTCGGTCGAGGCGTTGCGGATCACGGTACGGATCGGCGTCTCCGAGAACATGCCAATGTCGGTATGAATGGACAGGACGCGCTCGCTCACACCGACCACGGCGCTGAGCCAGTGCGTGGCGCGCTTGCGATGAAAGGTCAGGATCCCGCAGCTCGTGCAAGTGTGCTCGCAGGAATGTCCCTTGTCGAAGCGCGAGCACCGCGGGCAGGTCAGGTAATAGTCGTGAAGCGTATGGAGCACCGGGACCTCGAGCTGGGCGGCAACGCGCCAGATCGCGGTGGTGAGACCCGACAAATTGTTGGAGTGCAGTACGTCCGGCTTGAAGGCCCGGATGCGCTCCGCGATCAGGGGCGCCTGCATCTGCCAGTCGTCGATGGCGTGCCAGATGCTGCGCAACGCGACGTTCTTCTGCTCCGTGAAGGGCAGATAGATATTCCGCACGGGCGCAGAATAGATGTTGATGCCGTTGCAGGTCTCGCGAGCCTGCTGGGGCGCGGGTGCTGCGCGTATAACCTCGACCTCGTCTCCGCGTTGCGCCAGGCCTTCGGCGAAACGTCGCGCGAAGATCTCTGCGCCGCCGACGATCTTTGGCGCCTGAGGCGTCGGATAAAGCGTGGATGTCAAAAGAACTTTCATCGCGTAACCCCATATCTGCAAAATGGCGTCTATCGCACCGGACGTATCTCCAGGGCGGGAATGGCACTGTCATTGGCTGCAATGAGAACCGGAGTGCTCGAAACCGGAATCCAGATTCCGGAAGCCGGTTTTGCGGTCGCATTGCACGGCATCGCAAAGCTCGCGCCTTGCTGATCGTCCTTGATCCGGATTTCGTAGCGTCGGCCCGGGGCCTCGGACCAGACCGCAACTCTGCCGCCGGACGTCGTCGATGCGTTGATCGACACGACGCCGCTGGCGAGCTCTCGTCGCTCGGCACTCAGGCTGGAGCGGATGAAGGCCCAGGCGCCCTGGGCCGCGCAGGCGACCGGCTTCGGCGAATTGTCGAAACGATAGAGGCCGAAATTGTGCTCCAGGTCCGACGGATTCGTTCCGCTGTCCTTGAGCTCGTAGAGCCACATTCCCTTGAGCCAGCGCGTTGCAGTCGACGCCCACAGGATCAGTTGTGCCGTATTGTCGGCCTGGGCCTGTTCGTTGACGCCGCATTTGTTGCTGGCGGTGGTCCAGCCGGTCTCGGTGACATAGATCGGGAAGGTGGGGTTTCCGCTCGCCTGGCTGACGAGGCGGTGAAACGCCGTCAGCCTGTCGATGATTTCGGCCGAGGTGCGTTTGCTCGGGCCCATGCAGAAATTATAGAGATGGATCGAAGCGCCGTCCGCGTACTGGAGAATGCCGGTGCGCAGCATCTTCTCCGTCCATATCCAGTCCGGATCGTCGCCGAGTGCTCCGACCAGGAAAGGCGCATTCGGCGCAACGCGCTTGACCGCCGGTCGTGCGACCTGCGCGAGCGCCAGATAATTTTCCGGCGAGAACGCAGCATCTTTCTTCGACGCCAGGTTCCATTCGTTCCAGAGCTCAAACAGGGGATCTTGCGCTACGACCGATCGCGCCGCCGCAGCGGCATACTCCGCGAAGCGCTGCCGGGCTTCATCGGTCGTCGGTGGCGAGGAATTCGGGATGAGATGATGGCCGAAGGCCAGAATCAGGAGAGGGCGTGCGACGCCGGACCTGACTTGCGCCTCGAGCCTGCCAAGTCTGGGGTTGAACCCCAGCCGGCGTCCTGGCATCTCGAAATCGGACCAGGGGAAATCGTCGCGGAAAGCGTTGAAGCCGAGTTGCTTGATCTGGGCTATGTTCTCGGCAGGAACATATCCGCGCGCGCTCACTGGGCCGCCAAGCCCCTGATGCGTGCCGACCCCGAGCAGGAATCGGGCATCGAGCGGCTGCGCCTGCTGCGCGCAGACGGAGGCTGGCAGGAGAATGGATGCGATGAGGCTCGCGACCCGAAGACTGTCGCGAAGCAAGGTGCATGGGAGCGGTCGAGCCATCAGAAGTTCTTGGAAAGATCCGACTGCAGTCCCGCCTTCGCCTCGACCCCGTCGCCCTGGAGAAGCTCGACATAGACCTGCTGCAATTGTGCATGCGTCTTCTGAACGTCATACAGCTGCTTGAAGCGGTCGTAGCCGCGCTGTCCCAGCACCTTGAGGTCGAGATCGAGCGCGCGCCGGAAACCATCGACGAGCGGCTGGACCGCGACGGGCTCGCAAAGCACCCCCGTCACACCGTCGACGACGATCTCGGGCAGCGCGCCGCTGCGGAACGCCAGGATCGGCTTGGCCGCTCGCATTGCTTCAAGGGCAACGAGACCAAACGCCTCCCATCGTGACGGAATCACGACGAGGTCGGCGGCCTCGAGCTGAGTCTCGATGGCGGGGCGATCCAGCCAGCCCAGCAGCGAGACATTGGAAGGCACCGTCGGCCCTTCGTATTTATTGACGACGGAGGCGCCGATCATGCGAACGTCCAGCACATCCTCGAGCGAGCGCGCTGCTTCGATCAGGAGATCGAAGCCCTTCTGTCGGTCCAGGCGCCCGATGAACAGGACCTTGACCTTCTTGGACGTCCAATCGGCCGCAACGGGCTGCGGATTGCGGCTCTTCGCGATGCCATTGTGGACGACCGTGAGGCGGTCGGCAGAAATTCCCGCGCGGATCGCCTCGCTATACTCGTCACCCGAGATGCAGATGATGCGGTCCGACGTTCGCGCGAGAAGAGTTTCTGCGGCCTTCGTCACGACATGGCTGAGACGACCGGTCTCGCGCGCAAACGCCCAGCCGTGTGGGCAATAGACGACCCGCGGACCGTCCGAGCGGGCTGCCAGCGCAGGGCGAAGCACGAGTCCTGCAAAGGAAGAGTGCAGGTGCACCACATCCGGGCGAAAGGCGTCGAGGGCTTGCATGCTTGCGCGCAGCATCTGGAATAATCCCGAGATGCTGCGGCTGGACCGCTCGAACGTCGTAATCTGATTGTCATCGATCGCGCCGAGATCGCGTCGATGATCCGAGGGCACGACATAGTGCACGTTGTCGGCGCCGAAGCTCGCCTGTTGCTGTGGATGCAGTTCATTCAGGTAACTGGCGATGCCGCCGCGGATCGTCTCGGCGATGTGCAGCACTTTCATCGTTTGCCTCGCATAGAACCGCGTTGGAGAGCCGGACATCGTGTATCCCTGTTCTGTTTTCGCTAGTGCGAAACACAGTTCCTCGAATACGTAGCGATATTGGGGCAGCGATGTGGTTATGTTGCGCCATGCTCTGCTCGCTTGCGATCATCGCGCGATCGGAAAAATTTCCTGGAACCACACGCGGAGCCGCGAGTTGCAAAGCGTTTGTGCAAAAACCAATGCGCGCGATAGGCGAGCTATGTCGAATTTCAAGCAGCGCTGGCGACGCTTGCTGGTGTCGCAAGGTGATCCAGCAGCGCCTTCGCAGATTTCTTCCACGAATAGAATGCCAAGCGATCCTGCTGCCGCCTGCGTTCCTGGTCCGAGATCGTGCCGATTGCCAATCTTTCGAGCATGAGTTGCTTCAGCGCTTCAGCGTCGTTGGCGCGAAAATACGCAGCCGCCTCACCACACGTCTCGACGACGGCATCTGCCGTCGATGCGATCACCGGACAGCCGAAGATCATGGCTTCGAGTGGAGGCACACCGAAGCCCTCGTAGAGCGAGGGAAACACGAATGCCGACGCCTGAGCATACAGCGCCGCGATCTCGCCGTCGGTGAGACGACCGGCGAGCACCAGGCCGGCAGATCCTTCGCCCGAATTATCCTGAAAGACCTTGCTGTTATCGCCTCCGACGACGACCAATGGAACGTCGGGTCGATCGAGCAACTGGACGGCGCGAATCGCAACGGAAAGATTCTTGTTCTTGGTCCTTGAGCCCACGAAGAGGAAGAACCTCTGCGGCCTGACTCCAAGCCGCGCGAGAATTCCGGGGTCCGGCTTGGTAGCCGCAAAATGTTCGGCGCTGTTGGGGAAGACCGGAATGCTCGATGCCGATAGATTCAGCACGTCGGCGAGTTCTCTGCGGGAAAAGGCCGACACGGTTGCGATGGCTGCGTGCCGGGAGAGCAACCGCCCCATCGTCCGATGCACGGCCAGATAGCGCCAATCGAAGAAATCGGGCCGGCGAAAGACCTGGGCGTCGTGGATCACGACAATGTGGTCGCGATGGAAGACGGGACCGGAATTGGAGAGGCTGATCAAGCGGCCGCCGGCAGCGGCGCGCGCCAGTTCGATTTGATCCCACGCGTGCCCATGCAACCGGCCGACAGCGCGAATCTTGATCCGATCAAGATCGAGATGTTCAGTTGCATCCGCAGGCGTCAGCAACTGCCAATCGGCATTGCGCAACGAGGCCGAAGTCTGCTCCGACGCAAGCAGCGCGTCGACTGCCTTGACCATTTCAGCGGCATAGCGCTGAACGCCCGTGAGCTTTTGCGACAGAAAGCGGCCGTTGATGAAGATCTTCAATTGGCTACCACAGGCGTTCATCGGTGTTCAGGGGCAGGCGGCGCGACGAACCAACAGAGCAGTCGTTAGGTACGGAAATATGACCGGCCTGACGACAAACCGCTCCGGTTGCATCATGGGAGCCGCCTTGCCGCTTGTCGGGGCGCGGTGTAGACGTCGGCCATGAGTGACGACACCCACTTCCTCCGCAGCGGCTCCCTCACCGCAACCGTCAAGGCGCACGGTGCCGAGCTGTGCTCGCTCAAGAGCGGCAGCATCGAGTTTCTTTGGCAGGCCGGGCCGGAGTGGCCGCGTCACGCGCCGCTGCTGTTTCCGATCGTCGGACGCCTCGCCAACGACGAACTGCGGCATCGGGGCAAGGCCTATCGGATGACTCAGCATGGCTTTGCCCGCGACAGACGCTTTGTCTGGGCAGAACGCGGCGAGAGTCGTTGCGCCCTGGTGCTCGAAGACGATGAGGCGACGCGCGCGCTCTATCCGTTCGCATTCCGCCTTACGGCCGCCTATGCGATTGATCAGTCCGGGCTCGACCTGACGCTCACGATCGCGAACACCGGCAAGGAAGTCTTGCCCGCGTCGATCGGCGGCCATCCCGCCTTCAACTGGCCGCTCCATCCGGGCGCGGCCAAGGAGAGCTATGCGCTGACCTTCGATCGCGCAGAGCAGTCTCCGATCCGGCGTCTCAATGGTGGACTGCTGCGGCCGGGGGCGGAGCCGAGCCCCGTCAAAGGCGCCTCGCTTCCTTTGTCCGAATCCCTGTTCACCGACGACGCCATCATCTTCGATCGGGTCGAGAGCAATTCCGTCCGCTATGCCGCGGGACCGGGCACATCGAGCGGACCTTGGCTGAAGATGTCCTGGCGCGGCTTTCGCGAGCTCGGCATCTGGTCGAAACCATCGGGCGCGCCGTTCCTCTGCATCGAGCCCTGGCGCGGCCATGCCAGTCCCGTGGGCTTCGACGGCGAGTTCACCGATAAGCCGGGGCTTATGCATATCGCGCCGGACGCGGAAGAGTCCTCGTCGTACCGGATCGAGGTCGGATCGTCGTGAAGGCGCAAGGCGGCTGATCGTCGTCCTCAGACCTCGATGCACGTGAGATCCTCGCCGAGCACGATAGGACCTGAGTAGTCGCGGCGCACGTCTTCGAGCAGCGCGTCCAGCATGGAATCGTCGGTCCGGGGCCGGTGATGGGTCAGTGCAAGCTTCTTGACGCCAGCCTTGGCCGCGACCTTGCCGACGGTGTCGCCACAGGCGATCGTGTATTTCGCAAGGCGGCGGAGGTGCTCGGTGTTAATCTCGCGCGTTGCGAGAAAGCAGCACTGAACGAGCAGATCGGCTCCCTCTGCCAGCCGCTCGAGACCGGGGCAGGGCACCGTGTCCCCGGAAATCGCAATGACCTTGCCCTCCGCCTCGAAGCGGTAGCCCAGGCACATCCAGCGGGCGAGGAAGGCGGGCGTCATGTCGAGACCATCGCCATGCGACACCAGCTCGGCGCGGATCTTCCAGCGCCCGGTGTCGAGAACGGGGCCGGGAACGATGTCCGTCGCGACCACTGGTTTCCAGCCGCCGAAGTTCGGCTCCCCCTGGGCGCGCCAGGTGATGTCCTTGTCGTAGACCTGCGTGACCAGCGTATCGACCAGCCGCTCGGTATCCGGCGGGCCGTAGATGCGCAGCTCGTCTTGACGACCATGCATCCAAGAATTCAGCATGACATCGTAGAGGTCGCCGATGTGGTCGAAGTGATGGTGCGTGAGAAAGACGGTGTTGATCGCGCCGAGCGGAACGCCGGCCTTGCTGAGTTGCACGACGACGCCGCGGCCGGCATCGAACAGGATGTTCTCGGTGCCGAGCCTGATCAGCGTGGTCGTTGCCATCCGTCGCGGATCCGGGCGCGGGCCGCCCGTGCCGAGCAATATGACCTCCATGACGCCACCTCCAGGTGCGGACTTTGGGCGCCACAGTAGATGCGAAGCTCGCGGCAGGGCAACTGCAGGGTTCGCCGAGAAGGACTGATCATCGACCCGGCGCGAACGCTCGACAGCAATGGCAAGCCGGTGCGCTGACGCGCGCCGAATTCGATCTGCTCGCGGCGCTTCTCGGAGCCGACGGCAAGCGCTCAGTCGCGATTATCTGATCGAGGTCGCCCGCAATCGCCGGGCCGAAGGCGACATCCGCACGGTCGATGCACTAGTGGCGCGGCTGGGCCGCAAGCTCGCCGGCAGCGGCTCGCTGTCAACGTGACGACGCGCTTTCTTCTGCCTTCGATGCGCGCCTTGATCCGGCTGATCCTCGCCTCGTGTGCGGCCCAGTAGGCGCGGCTGGCGGCCGCGGTGCCTTGCCGGTGGCGGGCATAGGCGGCTTTGGGCTGCACCGGCGTTTTCGATCGGGTCGCCGGTTTTGCCGGGGCTACAGCTGCAATCGCGGGCGCCGCATCTGTCGTAGCCGCAGCTTCGCTGCTTACCGGTATTGCGCTGATCGCAACGAGACGGTTGCGGGCCCGGTTGCAGTAGACCTGCGACCGGGCCGTCGGCTTTTCTTAATCCTGACCTGCCCGGTATTTGATCAGGGCGCGGCAGAGATCGCCGCCGGCCACACGCCAGGCCTGGCTGAGAGCAAGCACGCCGTAATGGATGTTGACGTCGGGTTCTGCGAGTTCCGCGTTGCTTCCGCGAAAGCCCAGCATCGCCGCCGTCTCGGGCCGTACCTGCATCAGGCCGATCTCGCCCGCGCTGCCGATGACGGACGGGTTGTAGCCGCTTTCGACGAAGACGACCGCCTCGGCAACAGCAGCCGGTAGATCGGTGCTTGCGGTTTCTCTCTCGATGATCCTCCGGATCATGGCCCGGGATGACGGCGTCTCGCCAGCGCCGAGCTCTGTGCTGGCGTCGGCGATCGTCGAGGTCGTGCGCGGCCCGTCGATATCGCCGTCGCTCGCATGCGCGCCGATTGGCATCGACAAAAGCAGGACGACCGCGACGTGTCTCCACATCGCGCCGAGCCCGAAGTGCGGCCGATCCCACAGCATGGGTCTGTCATAGGGCGCCGGAGTTAACAAACCGCCATCCGCCCGACCTCACTGTCGCGCGGGGCGGCGTGAAGCTGGTTACGGCATCGACGCATCCGCCCGGCGAGGTGCCTTGGCCGCGGGCGACGGGACGACGAGGATGAGATCACTCCAAGGAACGCCTTCCCCCTCGCGCGTGTTGTGGCTTGGCGGGGGCAATGCGGATGCTATGGTGTCCCGCACTCACGACAGGACGAGGATATTTCAGTGGCTGATGTTCATCCCGCGGCGGGCAAGCAGGCCTCGCCGGACGCGCTCACCAACATTCCGCGGCTGGTCACGGCTTATTTCGCCGGCAAGCCGGATGCGTCCGATCCTGCGCAGCGCGTGGCGTTCGGCACGTCGGGGCATCGCGGCACTTCGTTCAAGAACACGTTCAACGAAGGCCACATCCTGGCGACCACGCAGGCCATTTGCGATTACCGGCGCGAGAAGGGACTGACAGGACCGCTGTTCATCGGCATCGACACCCACGCGCTGGCCGAGCCGGCGCTGGTCAGCGCCATCGAGGTGTTCGCCGCCAACGGCGTCGAGATCATGATCGACAAGGACGGCGGCTACACGCCGACGCCCGTCATCTCGCACGCCATCCTCACCTACAACAAGGGCCGCACCAGCGGTCTCGCCGACGGCGTCGTCATCACGCCATCGCACAATCCGCCCGAGGACGGCGGCTACAAGTACAATCCGCCGCATGGCGGTCCGGCCGATACGGACGTGACCGGCGTGGTCGAAAAACGGGCCAACGCCTATCTCGCCGACGGACTCAAGGACGTGAAGCGGATCGATTATGCCAGGGCGCGCAAGTCGTCGAACGTCCACGCTTACGACTTCGTCACGCCTTATGTCGCCGACCTCGGCAACGTGGTCGATCTCGACCTCGTGAAGTCCGCCGGCGTCAAGATCGGCATCGATCCGCTCGGCGGCGCCGCCGTGCACTACTGGCATCCGATCATCGAGTGCTACGGCCTGAATGCTACTGTCGTGAACGAGGCGATCGATCCGACCTTCCGCTTCATGACGGTCGATTGGGACGGCAAGATCCGCATGGACTGCTCCTCGCCCTACGCCATGGCAAGCCTGATCGGCATGCGCGACCGCTTCGACGTCGCTTTCGCCAATGACACCGACGCCGATCGCCACGGCATCGTCACGCGCACCGGCGGGTTGATGAACCCGAACCATTATCTCGCGACCGCGATCTCCTACCTGTTTACGCATCGGCCGAACTGGGGCAAGGACGCCGCGATCGGCAAGACGGTGGTGTCGAGCTCCATCATCGATCGCGTCGCCAAGAAGCTCGGCCGCAAGCTGGTCGAGACGCCGGTTGGTTTCAAATGGTTCGTCGACGGCCTCGTCACCGGCGGCTTCGGCTTCGGCGGCGAGGAGAGTGCAGGGGCCTCGTTCCTGCGCCGCGACGGCACGGTGTGGACCACCGACAAGGACGGCGTCATCCTCGGCCTGCTCGCCGCCGAGATCATGGCGAAGACCGGCCGCGATCCGAGCCAGTTCTTTGCCGATCTCACCGCCGAGTTCGGCATGCCCCATTACGCCCGCATCGATGTCGCCGCGACCGGGCCGCAGAAGAACATCCTGAAATCAGTCACGCCGGAGCAGCTCGGCCTGAAGGAACTCGCCGGCGATCCGGTTCGCTCGACGCTGAGCAAGGCACCCGGCAACGGTCAGCCCTTCGGTGGCATCAAGGTCGAAACCGATTTCGGCTGGTTCGCCGCAAGGCCCTCGGGAACGGAGGATGTGTACAAGATCTATGCCGAGAGTTTTCGCAGTCCGGAGCACCTGAAGCGGATCCAGGAAGAGGCGCAGGCGGGCTTGGCGAAGGTGTTCGGGGCGTAAGCAGGGCGCGGGGCCCCTCTCGCCCTCTGAGTTATCGCCGCATTCTTGTATACATTGGATGAAGTAGAGGTATTATATTAGGCTAATTTTGGCCTTGAACGATTCTCCCGCACGGCTATTGTATACATAAAGCATACATAAGCCGTGGGAGTGAGACAGTGACAAAACCCTTCCCCATGAATGCCTGGTACGCCGCCGCCTGGGACGCCGAAGTGAAGGCGGCGCTGCTGCCGCGGACGATCTGCGGCAAGCACGTCGTGATGTACCGGAAGGCCGGCGGCTCGGTGGCCGCTCTGGAGGACGCCTGCTGGCATCGCCTGGTGCCGCTGTCCAAGGGCCGGCTCGAAGGCGACACCGTCGTCTGCGGCTATCACGGCCTGAAGTTCAACGCGCAGGGGCGCTGCACCTTCATGCCCTCGCAGGAGACCATCAATCCGTCAGCCTGCGTGCGCGCCTATCCGGTGGTCGAACGCCACCGCTACATCTGGCTCTGGATGGGGGATCCCGCGCTGGCCGATCCCGCGCTGGTGCCGGACATGCACTGGAATCACGATCCCGCCTGGGCGGGCGACGGCAAGACCATCCACGTCAAATGCGATTACCGCCTCGTGCTCGACAATCTCATGGACCTCACCCACGAGACCTTCGTGCACGGCTCTTCCATCGGCAATGATGCGGTGGCCGAGGCCCCGTTCGACGTCACCCATGGCGAGAAGACGGTGACGGTGACGCGCTGGATGCGGAACATCGAGCCGCCGCCGTTCTGGGCCAAGCAGCTCGGCAAGCCGGGGCTCGTCGACCGTTGGCAGATCATCCGCTTCGAGGCTCCGTGCACGATCGCCATCGACGTCGGTGTGGCCCCGGCCGGCAGCGGCGCGCCGGAAGGCGACCGCTCGCACGGCGTCAACGGCTTCGTGCTCAATACCATCACGCCCGAGACCGAGAAGACCTGCCACTATTTCTGGGCCTTCGTCCGCAACTACCGTATCGGCGAGCAGCGCATCACCACCGAGATCCGCGAGGGCGTCTCCGGCATCTTCCGTGAGGACGAGCTGATTCTGGAAGCACAGCAGCGCGCGATGGACGAGAATCCGGATCGCATCTTCTACAATCTCAACGTCGATGCCGGCGCGATGTGGGCGCGCAAGCTGATCGATCGGATGGTGGCGAAGGAAAGCGCCCCAAAGCACCTTCAGGCCGCGGAGTAGAGCATGGCCGAACGTGAGGTCGACCGCTCCGTCTCGCAGACCGTGAAGGCGCAGCTTGCGTTGCGCGACCAGATCCTGTCCGGCGCTTTGCGTCCGGGCGAGCGCATCTCCGAGCTGCAGGCGGTGGAGACGACAGGCGCTTCGCGCACGCCCGTGCGCATGGCGTTGGTGCGGCTGGAGGAAGAGGGCCTCCTGGAGGCGATCCCCTCCGGCGGCTTCATGGTCAAGGCGTTCTCCGAGCGCGACATTTCCGATTCCATCGAGCTCCGCGGCACGCTCGAAGGCCTGGCTGCGCGCTTCGCCGCCGAGCGCGGCGTCTCCGCGCGCGAGCTCGAGCCGCTGAAGGAATGCCTGGCCGCGATTGACGAATTGCTGCGGCAGGTGCCGATCTCGGTCGATGCGTTCTCGGCCTACGTCACGCTGAACGCACGCTTCCACGCCTTGCTCACGGAGCTGTCGCGCAGCCCGCCGCTGATCCGGCAGATCGACCGCGCCTCGGCGCTGCCGTTTGCATCCCCGAGCGGCTTCGTCATGGCGCAGTCGGCGCTGCCGGAGGCGCAGCAGATCCTGATCATCGGTCAGGAGCACCATCGCGTCGTGATCGACGCCATCGAGAACCGCGAAGGCGCGCGGGCCGAGGCGATCATGCGCGAACATGCGCGGCTTGCCGTGCGAAACCTGCGGCTGGCGCTGCGCAACCGGACCCATCTCGACCTCTTGCCGGCGCTCGCGCTGATCAAGACCGCAACCGATTGAGGGGAGTCCCATGCGCTTCATCGAAAGCTGGATCCCGGCAACGCTGGTCTCGACCCGCGATCTCGCCCCCGGCATCCGCGAATTCCTGATCCGGCCGGATCGGTTCGATGGTGCCGCCTATCCGGTCGGCAGCCACATCAATGTCAGCGTCACCATCGACGGCCTGCCCGAGACGCGGTCCTATTCGCTGGTCGGCGAAGCCTCGCCCGCCGGCTTCAAGGTCGCGGTGCGCCGTGCCGAGGATTCCCGCGGCGGCTCGCGCTACATGTGGTCATTGCAGCCGGGCGCGCGGCTCGACATCACCCAGCCCGCTTCGCTGCTCGCGGTCGATTGGGCTCGCCCCAATTATTGCCTGATCGCCGGTGGCATCGGCATCACGCCCATCCTCGGTGCCGCGCAGGCGCTGGCCCGCCGCGGTGCGGAGCTCACGCTGCACTACGCCGTGCGCTCGCGCGGCGAGGCGGCTTATCTCGGCGACCTCGCCGGGATGCTCGGAGATCGCCTCGTGGTCCATGCCGGTGACGAAGGAAAGCGGCTCGATCTCGATGCATTGTTCGCCTCAGTGCCGCAGGGAACGCTGGCCCTGTTCTGCGGCCCGATGCGGATGCTCGACGCCGCGCGCCACGCCTGGATCGGCGCCGGCCATCCGCTGCCAGATCTCCGCTACGAGACTTTCGGCTCCAGCGGCACCCTGCCGACCGAGGCTTTCCGCGTCCGGCTTAAGGATTCCGATGTCGAGCTCCAGATTCCGCGCGAGCGCTCGATGCTCGACGTGCTCAATGCCAGCGGTCATGACGTGATGTTCGACTGCAGGCGCGGCGAATGCGGCCTCTGTGCCATCGACGTGGTCGCGGTCGACGGCGAGATCGACCATCGCGACGTCTTCTTCAGCGATCACCAGAAGCAGAGCAACCAGAAGATCTGCGCCTGCGTCTCCCGCGCGCGGGGCACCATCGTCGTGGACACGCTGCTGCGGGCGGACGCGATCTAAGCGAGCTCCAAAACCCTTTGGGAGCAACGGACGGTGCCGCAGGCTCCGCCTTCCCGGCTTGCGGGAGAGGGAGTTCACCGCCAACGCGGCGGCGATTTCGGCCCCGATCACTTACGCCGCGTAAGTCATCCGGACCCTCTTCGTCTCCAGCAGCGCCATGACGCCATCAGCCGCCACGGGCCGGCTGATCAGATAGCCCTGCACCTCGTCGCAACCGATCTGGCGCAGATATTCGAGCTGGTCGGCAGTTTCGACGCCCTCGGCGACCACGCCGATGTCGAGGTCGCGCGCCAGCGAAACCACCGACTTCACGATTGCGGCGCAGTCCGGCTGGGCCAGCATGTCGCGGATGAAGGACTGGTCGATTTTGATGCGGCTGAACGGCAGCTTGCGCAGGTAGGTCAGCGACGAGAAGCCGGTGCCGAAATCGTCCAGCGCCACGGTTATGCCGAGCTCCAGCAGCGCATTCAGGACCGATGCGGCCGAGCCGTATTTGGACAGCAGCATCGATTCCGTGATCTCGATCTCGA
The DNA here is from genome assembly GCF_000426845.1 of Bradyrhizobium sp. in8p8. Lineage (GTDB taxonomy): Bacteria > Pseudomonadota > Alphaproteobacteria > Rhizobiales > Xanthobacteraceae > Bradyrhizobium > Bradyrhizobium japonicum_C. The sequence continues at coordinate 73,059 of NZ_AUGD01000011.1, forward strand.
GCCGGTGCGGGGCGATCCTGGCGTCGGCAATCGCCCGCACGATGGTCTGCAGGATGGCTGTGTTGTGAAACTGCGCCGCGGAGAAGTTCACGGCGACTCTGATCTCTTCCGGCCATAGCGCCACCGTGGCGCAGGCGCGGCGGATGACCCATTCGCCGATCTCGTGGATCAGTCCGGTCTCCTCTGCGATCGGGATGAATTCGTTGGGCGGTACCAACCCGCGCGAGGGATGCTGCCAGCGCAGCAACGCCTCGAAGCCGGTGATGCGATGGTCGTCGAGATCCAGGAACGGCTGGAACACCAGGAATAGCTCGTTTCGCGCGATCGCCCCTGCGAGATCCGATTGCAGCGCCTTGCGGTCGCGTGATGCCCTGTCGTCGACCTCCTCGAAGAAACAGATCGTGCCGGGTCCCGCCTTCTTGGCGCGGTAGAGCGCGGCATCGGCATTCTTCATCAGGTCGAGCGGCGTGTCGCCGTCTCGCGGCGCCAGCACGATGCCGACGCTGGTCGCTCCCACGATCTGGCGCCCGTCGATCCGCAAAGGTTCGTCGAAAGCCGCGACCAGGCGTTCGGCGATTTCGAGCGCATCCTCCGGCCGCGTCAGGTTGGCCATGACGAGCGCGAACTCGTCGCCGCCGATGCGCGCGACGTGCTCGGCCGCACGTGTGCAGCGTTGCAGGCGGCCTGCGACCTGAACCAGGAATTCGTCCCCGGCGGGATGGCCGAACTGGTCGTTGACCTCCTTGAAGCGATCGAGGTCGAGCAGCAGCACCGCGAACTCCTCACCTGATAACGCCAGTCGCTTCAGCGCCGCATCGAGCGTCTCGTTGAAGGCCACGCGGTTGGGCAAATGGGTGAGAGGATCCTGCCGCACCGTGCGCTCAGCCTCTACCTGCCGCGTCACGCGCCGCGCGAACGAGAAAGAGTTGACGAACACGCCGCGCAGCAGCACGCTGCCGTAGGCCACGACGAGGAAGGCGATCAGCAGGAAGGCGAGGTCGCCGTTCCTGCCCAGGCAGATAGCGATGCCGAGGAAGATCGGAGCCGTGAAGGCAATGGCCGCGATCGGGATCGTGGCGAACGCGAGCGCGCCGCCGGCCAGCATGCCCGAGCACAGGCAGGTGATGACGAGTTGGCCGCCGGTCGAGGCATCGGCGAAGAAGGCGACCGGGACGATGCCCCAGGCAGCGCCGAGAATGAAGGCATTGCGGACCAGGCGGTGCATGGCGCGCCGCGAGACGAATTGCGGTTTGGTGATGCGGCGCACCGCACGCGAGTGCAGGCCGAACGCGATCGCGGCGCCGGCGACGGCGCCTGCCCAGATCAGCGCAGCGATCCTGTCCGGAGACGGCCACAGCGCGATGGCGAGCACGATGGCGTTGCAGGCATTGGCGAGCATGATGCCGACTGAATAGCCCAGCACCAGCGACATCTGCTCGGCACGGAGATGCCCGGCCATGGCCTCGTCGGTTGCGGGACCGCCAAAGGCCGACAGATCGCCGGCGAACAGCCGCGCGACATAGTTGGTCGTTTGAGTCCGCATTCCCAAGCCTGGCAGCACGAGCCGCTTGTCCGGCTCTCTATCGTGAGAATTCGCTGCAAACCTTTGACGAACTATGAATTATCCCCGTTTGCCACGTTCGCCACGACCACTTCTGCGTGTTCGTCACGCGGTATCGATAACAAATCGATACGATGCGGCGCTATGCGTCACACCTCTGACACATGGCGTGCTCGGCGGCGGCAAGGAAGCTGTCCGCCTCTTCGCATCGAGCCTGAGCGGCTTCGTGTGCGGGAAGAGTTGCTCCTCGATTTGCTTTTTGCCGCCCTTGGCCGGACCGAGACGTCCCCTCGAACGCGTGATACGTTTCGTGGACCGACCGGGCTGGCGTGCGCCGCGTCGGCACTGGATGCGTTTGAAATCCCGAGGGCCTGTCCATGAGCGAGCCTTCAGCCGATGTTTCGGCGACGGTCGAATACACGATGGACAAATGGCGGATGGACCGGGTCCCCTGGGCCATGTGGGCTTGCGTCGCCGGCCTTGCGATCGCGCTTCACGCCGAGAGCCGCGGCCAGAATGGAGCGGCTCTGGCCGCCATCTATCTGGCGCTCCTGGGACTTGCGTTCGCAGGCTATGCACTGACGACCCTGATCGGAAGGTCCGGCCTTCCATTGCTTCTTGAATTGTTGATCGGCGCCCTTGTCCTGGTTGTCATCTCCGGCGTCATCGGTGTGATCAGCCTGATGGCCGGCGGGTCGAGCGGCAGCTCCAGCTACGTTGGCGCCATGCGCAGTCTCTATTGGAGCCATCTGGTGAACCCATCGCTGAATGTTTTCGGCTGGATGTTGCTCTACGTGGGATGGGGCTGGATCGCATTCTCCTCTTATCGGCACTTCTATGCGGATCGGGCAGTCGTCTCCTTGTCTTCCGCGGGCATCCGGTTTCATAGACCCTGGCTCAAGGGGCTTTTCATTCCCTGGCACGACGTGCGGGGGGTGGGCTACCTTGAGATTCCGTCCGTCTCAGGGCCGCCCTTCGCCAATCCGCATTCTGCGGCCGTCACGGTCGGTCTGGACTTCTATCAGCGGCACGTCGCACCGAAGCGCAGCTTTTTCGCGCCGCCCGGGGCCGAGGCGATGTTCTGGCCAAAGGGCGAGATGATGCAGGTGGTGCTGAACAGCGCCGACATGACGGTCAAGCCCGAGAATTTTCTCGTGCCTGCCGAGGCGCGCTGGAAGGCGTTCCGAGATCAACCCGGGCCGTCACCCCAACATGGTGGCACCATCGTCTACGGACGCTGGTCGATCGACGGCTCTCGGTGGCAGGCCATTCAGTTTCTGGCGCCGGTCGTCGCCGTGGCCGTGGTCATGCTATACCGATAAGGGCAATCTGCTCAGCGTCCGAGTTGCTTCGGATCGTAGAAGAAGCGCTCCTCGATGATCTGATCGCCGCGCCAGGTCTGCCACGCGATCTCCTCCAGCGTCCGCGTCACGCCCTCGGTGTTGGTGAAGCTGAAGCACCAGCGGGTCGCGACATGATCGCCTTCGATGAGGCTGGGCCCGATGCGAACCGCCCTGACTTCCTTCGAGGCCGCCAGCACACCGCGCTCCTCGGCGACGAGCTTGTCGCGGCCAACCGTTGGAGCAGCGTTGTTCTCGAAAGTCACGGCGTCGAGCGTGCAGAACTGTTCGATCGCGCCAATGAAATCACCGGCCTCCAGGCGTTTCGCGAAAGCTTCAACGATATCCCGACTTGGCACGGCACACCCCGCAAGATAACCGACTTATGGTCGGTAAATACCGACCGGCGGTCGAAAAGTCAACTGGCCGCCTGCCGCGAATTCGGTTAGACGGGATTCATGGCGAAACAGGCGGAGCGGCGCGCCGCAACAATCGAAGCGATCCTGGCGGCGGCGCGCCGCCTGTTCGGGACGCAAGGCTTCGCCGCCACGACGATGGATGAGATCGCGGGCGCCGCGGGCATCGCCAAGGGCGCGGTCTATCATCACTTCAAGACCAAGGAAGCGGTGTTCGAAGCCGTTTTCGACCAGGTCTCACGCGATCTCGTGATCGAGATCGACGGCGCCGCGCGGGCCGAGAAGGACGTGCTCGCCGCAATGGTTGCCGGCACCCAGCATTACTTTGCCGCGACCGCAAAGGGGCCGACCGGCCGGATCATTTTGCGCGACGGCCCGGCCGTGCTCGGTTGGGAGCGCTGGCGCGAGATCGACGCCAAGCATTTCGGCGGCAAGCTGCCGCGCGCACTTTCCATCGCCATGGAATCCGGCCTGGTCGCCAAGCAGCCGGTCGAGCCGCTGGCGCGACTGCTGCTCGGCGCGGTCACGGAAGCCGCGGTCGCCTGCGCTGGACGCGCTGACATCGCAAGGGCAGGCACGGAATACGCCCGTGCGTTCAAGTCGCTGGTCGAGGCGCTGCGCGTCACCGCATGATTGTGCTAATCACGTTGCCGGAAACGCCCACACAACGAGAAGAACAGTAGCGCATGAACGCAAATTCCTCGCTCGCACCGTCAGATCCCGAATTCGACTACATCATCGTCGGTGCCGGCTCCGCCGGCTGCGTGCTCGCCAACCGACTGTCGGCGGACGGCAAGCACAGCGTGTTGCTGCTCGAGGCGGGCCCGAAGGATTCGAACATCTGGATTCACGTCCCGCTCGGCTACGGCAAGCTCTTCAAGGAGAAGACCGTCAACTGGATGTACCAGACCGAGCCCGAGCCCGAGCTGAAGGGCCGGCAGGTCTTCCAGCCGCGCGGCAAGACGCTGGGCGGATCGAGCTCGATCAACGGGCTGCTCTATGTCCGCGGCCAGCACGAGGACTACGACCGCTGGCGCCAGCTCGGCAATACCGGCTGGGGCTATGACGACGTGCTGCCCTATTTCAAGAAAGCCGAGAACCAGTCGCGCGGTGCGGATCAATATCATGGCACGGGCGGTCCCCTGCCGGTGTCCAACATGATCGTGACCGATCCGTTGTCGAAAGCCTTCATCGATGCAGCGGTCGAGACCGGTCTGCCCTACAACCCTGACTTCAACGGTGCGACGCAGGAAGGCGTCGGCCTGTTCCAGACCACGACGCGCAATGGACGGCGTGCGTCGACGGCGGTCGCCTATCTCGGACCCGCGAAGTCACGCAGCAATCTCAAGATCGAAACCTCGGCACACGCCCAGCGTCTGTTGTTCGAAGGGCGCCGCGCCGTCGGCGTCGAATTTCGGCAAGGCGCAGCATTGCGCCGCGCCCGCGCACGCAAGGAAGTCGTGCTTTCCAGCGGGGCCTACAACTCGCCGCAATTGCTTCAGCTTTCCGGCGTCGGCCCCGGCGACCTCCTGCGCAAGCACGGCATCGATGTGGTGCTGGACGCGCCGGGCGTGGGTAACGACCTGCAGGATCACATGCAGGTTCGCATCGTGATGCGCTGCTCGCAGAAGATCACCCTCAACGACACGGTCAATCATCCGCTTCGCCGCACCATGGCCGGGGCGCGCTATGCACTGTTTCGGAAGGGCTGGCTGACGATCGCGGCCGGCACCGCCGGCGCATTCTTCAAGACCAGCTCACGGCTGGCTTCGCCCGACATCCAGGTGCACTTCCTTCCGTTCTCGACCGACAAGATGGGCGAGAAGCTGCACGATTTCTCCGGCTTCACGGCTTCGGTCTGCCAGCTCCGGCCCGAAAGTCGCGGTTCCCTCCGCATCAAGAGTGCCGACCCCGCCGTGCCCCCGGAGATCCGCATCAACTACATGTCGACCGAGACCGATCGCACCACAAACGTCGAGGGCATCAAGATCTTGCGCAAGATCCTGAACGCGCCGGCGCTGAAACCGTTCGTGGTCAGCGAGTACGACCCCGGCGAGAAGGTATCCACAGATGCCGAGATATTGGATTATTGTCGCGAGCGCGGCAGCACCATCTACCATCCGACCTCGACCTGTCGTATGGGCAATGACGCGCTCGCGGTGGTCGATCAGCGGCTGAAGGTGAGGGGGCTCGACGGTCTTCGTGTCGTCGATGGCTCGATCATGCCGGACCTCGTGTCGGGGAACACCAATGCGCCGATCATCATGATCGCCGAGAAGGCCTCCGACATGATATTGGAGGATGCGGGCTGAATTCGCCCTGAAAGGACATTCGACTTGCCTACTCGATTTCGGATCGGCACCCGCAAGAGCGCGATGGCGCTGGCACAGACGGAAGAAATCGCACGCCGCCTGACCGCCGCGGTGCCCGGTCTCGACGTCGAGATCGTCAAGTTCGACACCACGGGCGATCTCGACCAGACCAGCAAGCTGTTGTCGCATGGCGGCAAGGGCGGGGCCTTCGTGGCGCAGATCCGCGCGGCCGTGGTTTCAGGCGAGCTGCAGGCAGCCATGCATTCGCTCAAGGACATGCCGGGTAACGAGGATACGCCGGGCCTCGTCATCGGCGCCACCTTGTCGCGCGATCCGCCGAGCGACGCGCTGGTGCTGCGCGAGGGCGTGACGCTGGAGGCGCTGCGCCAGTCCCGCGGCAAGGGCCTCAAGATCGGCACCAACGCGGTGCGCCGGGCGGCCTATGCGCGGCGGTTGTTTCCCGAGGTCGAGATCATCCACTTCCGCGGCGCCGCCGATACGCGCGTGCGCAAGCTCGACAATGGCGAGAAGCAGCGGCTGCCGGACGGCGGCGCGGTGGGACCGGCGGATGCGCTGATCATGGCGCGTTCGGGCCTCGATCGCGTCGGTCTGGCGAACCGCATAGCCTACGAATTCACCGCGACGGAGATGCTGCCGGCGGCAGGGCAGGGCATCGTCGCGGTCGAATGCGCGGCGCAGGACTGGCAGACGCGAAAGATCCTGTCAGCGATCGACGATCCCGCCGCGCACGCCTCGGCCGACGCTGAGCGCGAGGTGCTGTGGGTGCTGAACGGCCACTGCAATTCGCCGGTGGCCGGCTTCTCGACCATCTCAGGTGATCACATGTCGCTCACCGCGTCCGTGCTCGACCTCTCCGGCAACACGATCATCGAAGTCTCGCGTGCCGGCCCTGCCAATCGTCCGCGCGAGCTCGGCCGTGCGGTGGGATTGGACCTGCTGGCGAAGGGGGCGGCGGAGATTATCGAGCGCAGCAGGCCTCGCTGAGGCTCGCGAAACCACGATCGGCGATCATGCCGTTCTGCGCCTGTTTTGCCCGACGTGTCAAACGCGCGGGGTGAGCCATGCCAGCCCAAGGCTTTCAATGGCTTGTCTACTGTGCATGGGGTTGTTTTCGGTTTTCTGTTGCCGTGCCCGAACGGGCCAAATCAATCAGCCCCGCACGCGCTTGATCATCTGCTCGACATGGGCGATCGGCGTCTCCGGCTGGATGCCGTGGCCAAGATTGAAGATCAGCCGCCCTTGCGCGAAATTTGCCAGCACATCGTCGACGGCGCGATCGAGCGCGGTACCGCCTGCAATCAGCACCAGCGGATCGAGATTGCCCTGCACGGCGACCTTGCTTTGCACATGATCGCGGATGAAGCCCGGCTCCGCGGTCCAGTCGATGCTGACGGCGCTGACGCGGGTTGCCTCGACATAGGCTGGTAGCTGCGCGGCGGCACCGCGCGGGAAGCCGATGATCTTCGCATCCGGTACCTTCGCGCGTACGCCCTCGACGATGCGCCGCGTCGGCTCGACCGACCAGCGCGCGAATTCGGCTGGAGGCAATACGCCGGCCCAGGTGTCGAAGATCTGCAAGGCGTCGGCTCCGGCCGCGAGCTGCGCCAGCAGATATTCGATCGAGTTGTCGACCAGCACGTCGATGATCGCCGAGAAAGCTTCAGGATGGCGATAGGCCATCATCCGGGCCGGCGCCTGGTCCGGGGTGCCGTAGCCCGCGACCATGTAGGTCGCCACCGTCCAGGGCGCGCCGCAGAAACCGATCAGCGCGACGTCGGGATCGAGCGCGCCGCGCACGATCTTGAGCGCCTCGAAGACCGGCGCGAGCTTGCTGAAATCCGCGCGCGAGGCCAGCGTGGCGACCTTGGCAGGATCGTCGAGCGGCTCGAGCCGCGGGCCCTCGCCCACCTCGAACCGCACCGAGCGGCCGAGCGCATGGGGGATCACCAGAATGTCGGAGAAGATGATCGCCGCATTGAAGCCGAACCTGCGGATCGGTTGCAGCGTCACCTCGGCTGCTAGCTCCGGGTTGAAGCAGAGATCGAGGAAGCCGCCTGCCTTGGCGCGCACCTCGCGATATTCCGGAAGGTAGCGCCCGGCCTGGCGCATCATCCACACGGGTGGGACGGCTTGTCGGTGACCGGAGAGCACGTCGATGAAGGGCTTGGTCGCAGATTGGGGCACGAATGGTCCTGCAGAGGTTATGGCTCCTGATACACCGGCCCGGCCGCCAGCGGAACAGGGGAACCAGCGCAACTTCGCCGCGTTGAACAGCCAATGGAGGAGATCATGGCTGAGACATTCAATCCCGCGCCGTACGACAAGCTCGCCGACGACCCGCACGAGGCGCTCGCCGCTGATCGGCAATCCAAGCTCGACGCCGGGCTGAAGGATACGTTCCCGGCTTCCGATCCCGTCAGCGCCGCGCAGCCGACGCCCTCGAAGGCAGATGCAGATGCCGACCAGCCCTCGCTCTGGGACAAAGTTAAGGCGATCTTCAGCTAGGGAGAGGTAGGCGCGCCGGATTCCGATAGGCCTGCTAGCATCTTGTTAGCGATGAGTGAATCCGGTCCCCCGTAGGACTACTGGAAAGGCGGAGCAGCGCCGCGTCGGGCCCCGTCTTTTTCAGGTTTCAATAACAGAACAGGCAGAGGTTCCGCCATCGGAGACCTCTGCCGCATGACCGCCGTCACCACACGACCCGGATGGAGCCGCTTGCCGCTGCGCGCGGCCGCGTTCGTCGTGCTCACCTGTGCCACCATCTTGGGCGTGAGCGGCTGGCGCGAATGGAGCGCCCGCGACACCGTGCTGAAGGGCGCCGAGACGGAGTTGGCGAACGTCGCGCGTTCACTGACCCAGCATGCCGAGGATAGCCTCGATCTCCTGGATTCCGGCGTCGTCGGTGCGGTCAGCCGGCTGGAGATCGATGGCACTGGTCCCATCACGATCGCGAAGCTCGGCACTGTCCTGGAAGCGCGCAGGAAGGCGATTCCGCGTGTCCATAGCCTCGCCGTCATCGATGATCAGGGCAACTGGCTGACCTCGCCCGGCACGATCGGCGCAACGCTCAGCGACGATGCGTTTTTCCGTCAGCATCAGCTTTCCCCGAAACGAGAACCCTATGTCGGCCGCCCCGTGAAGAGCCTGCTCGATGGCGAATGGGTGGTCACTCTGTCGCGCCGCTTCAACAAGCAGGACGGCAGCTTCGGCGGCGTGGTGCTCGCGACCATCAGCTCCAGATATCTCTCGCAGTTCTACGAGCAGTTCGAGATCGGCCGCAACAGCTCGATTGCGCTGACGCATGGCGACGGCGTGATCATCGCGCGCGATCCCAATAACGAAAAGTTCGTGGGACGCAACGTTGCAGACACCGCGCTGTTCCGCGACGCCAGCCTGCAACGGCCGAGCGGCGCCTATCACTTCGAATCGCCGCTGGATGGCGCCCAGCGTGTCAGCTTCTTCTGGCGCAGCAGCCGCTATCCACTCGTCCTGCTGGCCACGCTGGACAAGGAGGAGCTGCTCGCGCCTTGGCGAACCGACGCAATCTCCCGCATGCTCTACGTGCTCGCTCTGGTGATGCTGATCGCGGTCATCGGCGGCGTGCTGGTGTGGCAGTTGCATCGGGGCCAGCGCATGGCCGCAGCCCTGGGCGAGAAGGAAGCGCACTTCCGCCTGCTCGCCGAAGGCTCCAGCGACATGGTGACACGCATCGGCCTCGACGAGCGGCTCCGCTATGTCTCGCCCTCGTCGGTGCGCGTTGTCGGCTGGCGCCCCGATCAGCTGATCGGCACCCCGGCTCTTGCGGGTATCAACCCAGACGATCTGCCGGAGGTCCAGGCGATCGTCGGCGCGTTGAAGCGTGGCGAGAGGGAGGAGGCGCGTCTCACCTATCGCAACGCGCACCGGCAGAACGGCGAAGTATGGCTCGAATCGACCATGCGGGTGACGCGAAAGAGCAACGGCAACGTCGATGGCGTGGTCGCGATCTCGCGCGACATCACCGAACAGAAGAAGCTGGAGACCAAGCTGGAGACGCTCGCGATCGAGGACAGCCTCACCGGCCTGGCCAATCGCCGCCGCTTCGACGAGCGGCTGCAGGAGGAGTGGGCGCGCGCCTATCGCGACCGCTCCAGCCTCGCCTTGCTGATGATCGACGTCGACCACTTCAAAGCCTACAACGACGAATACGGCCATCCCGCCGGCGATGCCTGCCTGCGCCTGGTCGCAAGGATCATCGCGGCCGAGACGCAGCGCGCCGGTGATCTGGCTGCCCGCTATGGCGGCGAGGAATTCGCCATGCTGCTGCCGAACACCGATGCCGCCGGCTGCGCCAGGGTCGGCGAGCGGATCCGAAGCGCCATTCACGGCTCCGGCCTTGTTCACAGCACCAATCCGGCGGCCGGATGCGTCACCGCCTCCGTCGGCGGTGCGGCGTGCCGGCCGGTGCTGGAGCGCACGGCGGGCGTGGGCTCGCTGCTTGAAGCTGCAGACCGGGCGCTCTACGCCGCCAAGGACGCGGGCCGCAACCGCCTGGTGATGTCCGGCGAGGTCACGACCCTGCTGCCGAAGGTATCGGGCCAATAAGGCCGATCAGTAATGCGGAGGAGGCTCGTTGGCAGGCCCGGGCGCATTTGCCTCCGCCTCGTGGAGCCGCTCGTTGAGCTGCGCGACCTGCCGCGTCAGCGTGTCGATCTGCTTCCATTGCGCCGTGATGGTCTGGTTCAACGTCTCGATCGTGTCGTCCTGGTAGGCGAGGCGCGTCTCCAGCGCGTCGATGCGCTCGCTCAGCGTCTTGATCTCATTCGTCACGGCCGGGCCCCATGTCCTGCTCGCGCAAGTCCCGTCCTCGTGAGCCAAGTTCTCGCAAACCGTGGCCGAGCGCCACGCGCTCGTCGAACACGAAACATTCGCCGCGCCAGCGGCTCTGCGCCTCCGGCACCTCTTCCAGATACTTCAGGATGCCGCCCTTGAGGTGGTAGACCTCGGCAAAGCCGCGCGCGAGCAGGTGTGCGCTTGCCTTCTCGCAGCGAATGCCGCCGGTGCAGAACATAGCGATCCGGCGATGCTTGGCCGGATCGAGCCTGGCTGCGGCGAAGTCCTTGAACTCGCCAAAGCTCTTGATGCCGGGGTCGACCGCGCCCTCGAACGTTCCCATCGCCACCTCAAAGGCGTTGCGGGTGTCGAGCAGCACTGTGTCGGGCGCCGCGATCAGAGTGTTCCACTCGGCAGCCTCGACATAGGTGCCGACCTGGCGGGTCGGATCGGCCGTCCCGTCGCCCAGCGTGACGATCTCCTTCTTCAGCCGCACCTTGAGCCGGCCGAACGGCATCCCCGCGGCGGTCGAGAACTTCAATTCGAGATTGTCGAGCCGGCCTCCGAATAGGCTGCCGTGTGCGAGCTCATGAGCGAGCGTGTCGATCGCCTCCGGAAGCCCGGCGACGGTGCCGTTGATGCCTTCCTGCGCCAGCAGCACGCTGCCTTTCAGCCCGAGGCCGGCGCAGAAGGCGCGCAGGGGCTCGCGCAGCTCGCGGTAGTCCGGGAGGGCGGCGAACTGGTAGAAGGCCGCGACCTTGATGGTCGAACTGGGGTCAGACATGGCGGCCCGTTTAGCAGGCGACAGCCGTCCGGAAAACCCGCATGACCGCCGTCTTGAAAGGTCCATACGTTCAGCGGATGGCAGCCATTTTCGTGGCATGCCAGCATTGCCCCGCCGGGGCGGAATGTGTCATGTAGACGCGGTTTTTCGAGAGGCGCGCCACCGGCGCCGACGGCCAAGAGAGCAAGACATTCGATGAGAAACTTCCATTTTCCCGGCAGGTCCACGGTCCACGCCACCAATGCGATGGTGGCGACCTCGCACCCGCAAGCCTCGCTTGCCGCCATCGAGGTGCTGCGCGAGGGCGGCACCGCGGTGGACGCGGCGGTTGCCGGCTCGGCCCTGCTTGGCGTGATCGAGCCGCAATCGACCGGCATCGGCGGCGATTGTTTTGCGCTGGTCCAGCCGCGCGGCGAGGGCAAGATCATCGCCTATAACGGATCCGGCCGCGCGCCGAAGGCGGCGAATGCCGACTGGTATCTCGAGCGCAAGATCAATTCCGTGCCGCTCACCTCGGCGCATGCCGTCTCGATCCCCGGCGTGGTCGATGCCTTCGCCACCGTCCTGCGCGATCACGGCAAGTTCGGCTTCGACCGGCTGCTCCAGCCCGCGATCAAGGCGGCGGAGGAGGGCTATGTCGTCGCACCCCGCATCGCCTTCGACTGGAAGAACCAGTTCGAGAAGCTGAAGGCCGGCACCAACACTGTGCGTTACCTGCTGCCGGGCGGCAAGCCGCCGGTCACCGGCGATGTCATCCGCCAGGCTGAGCTCGGCAAGACCCTGCGGGCGATCGCCAAGGACGGCCGCGACGCCTTCTACAAGGGCGCGATTGCGGAGGACATGGTCGAGACCCTGCGCGGCATCGGCGGCCTGCACACGCTCGACGATTTCGCCGCGCATACGACCGAGACGACGACGCCGATCGGCACCATGTACAAGGGCTATGATGTCTGGCAGTGCCCGCCGAACGGACCGGGCCTCACCATGCTGCTGATGCTCAACATCCTGTCGCGGTTCGACCTGACCAAATACGCCCCGCTCAGCGTCGAGCGCTTCCATCTCGAGGCCGAGGCTGCGCGCATCGCCTACATGCATCGCGAGTTGCACGTCGCCGATCCCGAGCACATGCAGATCGAGGTTGCCAAGATTCTGGCCAAGGAATTCTGCGACGAGCACATCGCCAAGATCCGGATGGACGGCATGCTCGACCTGCCGAATGTCGCGCCGCCGATGAATCCTTCGACCATCTACATCACGGTCGTGGACAAGGATCGCAACGTCTGCTCGTTCATCAACTCGATCGCGCACTCCTTCGGCTCGGCCATCGTTTCCAACAAGACCGGTGTCTTGTTCCAGAACCGCGCCGGCGGCTTCCGCATTCAGCCCGGCCATCCCAACTGCATCGCCGGCGGCAAGCGCCCGCTGCATACGATCATGCCGAGCCTGCTCACCCAGGGCGGCCGCTCCGTGATGCCGTTCGCGGTGATGGGCGGGCAGTACCAGCCGGTCGGCCAGACCCGCGTGATCACCAATATCCTAGATTATGGCTGTGACGTGCAGGAGGCGATCGACATGCCGCGCGGCCTGCACTACGAGGGCCAGTATCAACTCGAGGACAGCGTGCCGGCGGCAATCGTCGATGGTCTGAAGAAGCTCGGCCACAAGACCACCAGTGTGGTCAGCCCGCTCGGCGGCGCCCAGGCGATCTGGATCGATTGGGACAAGGGCACGCTCACCGGTGGCTCCGATCCGCGCAAGGACGGCTGCGCGCTCGGCTATTGATCGCCCGCGCAGTTCCCCGCGAGATCAGGAAAAGTTGACGAAGGGCGGCCGGCATTCGCTGCGCCGCCCTTATCTCGTCCGGAACCGCACTCATTGCTCCAAGTTAAGGGGCGATGAGCGGTGCAGGCGTGCGCTGCTTTGCAGATCAGCGGCGGAGGCCTGCCATGCCCGACAAACCAGGTTCCAGAACATCAGCATTCGATCGGCGCGCCTTCCTGGCCGGTGCTGCCGGAAGTGCGTTGGTCCCGATGACCGCGCGTGCGGCCGCGCAGGAGGCGAGTGCGCCCGCCGCTCGGGATCCATCGCTGCCCGTCGAAGTCACGCTGCGGGTGAACGGCAAGGACAATCGCCTGAGCATCGACGCGCGCACTACGGTGCTCGATGCATTGCGTGAACATCTCAAGCTCACCGGCAGCAAGAAGGGCTGCGACCACGGCCAGTGTGGCGCCTGTACCGTGCTGATCGACGATCGGCGCGTCGTGTCGTGCCTGACGCTGGCGCTTGCGGCCGAAGGGCAGGAGATCACGACGATCGAGGGGCTTGCCACCGACGACCGCCTGCATCCGATGCAGCAGGCCTTCATCGACAACGACGCCTTCCAGTGCGGCTATTGCACGCCGGGCCAGATCATGTCCGCCGTCGCCTGTGTCAAGGAAGGCCATGCCAACAGCGAGGCCGAGATTCGCGAATACATGAGCGGCAACATCTGCCGCTGCGCCGCTTATCCGAACATCGTGGCCGCCGTGAAGCAGGCCGCGCCCGAGATCGTGAAAGGCTAGGCCGATGCGACCGTTTTCGTATCAGAGGGCAACAGACCCTGACATGGCCGTGCAGGCGCTCGGCGCCGCCGCGGCGGCGAACAATCCGGTGACCAAGGCACTTGTGCAGCCGCTCGCCGGCGGCACGACGCTGATCGACCTGATGAAGCTGGACGTGATGCGGCCGGCCGCGATCGTCGACATCAATCCGCTCGCGCGCGGCTGGTCAGCGATCGAGCCGAAGAGCGACGGCCTGCGCCTCGGCGCGCTGGCGAAGATGTCGGATGTTGCCGCCCACGCCGAGATCGAGCGAAACTATCCGGTGATCGCGGATTCGCTGAAGCTCGCCGCCAGCGCCCAGCTGCGCAACATGGCAACGCTCGGCGGCAACGTGATGCAGCGAACGCGCTGCAGCTATTTCCGCGACGTCTCCTATGAAAATTGCAACAAGCGCAGTCCCGGCTCCGGCTGTGCCGCAATGGACGGCGTCAATCGCATGCATGCCGTGCTCGGCGTCTCCGACCAGTGCATCGCGACCTATCCTGGCGATTTTGCCCAGGCGCTGATCGCTCTCGATGCCATGGCCGAGATCACCGGCAAGGCCGGGACGCGCAGCATGCCGTTCGCCCAGCTGCACAAGGCACCGGGCAGCACGCCTGATATCGAGACCACGCTTCAGCCCGGCGAGCTGATTTCGGCCTTCTCGATCCAGGGCCGGTGGCCGCGGTCGGTATATCTAAAGGCGCGCGACCGGCAATCCTACGAGTTCGCGCTGTCCTCGGCGGCGGTCGCGCTCGACGTTCAGGATGGCGCGATCAGGGACGCGCGCGTCGCGCTCGGCGGCGTGGCCACGGTGCCTTGGCGGGCGCGCGAGGCGGAAGCACTGTTGAAGGGGCAGGAGTTCGATGAAGCGCTGGCCCGGCGCGCCGCCGATGCCGCTTTCGCCGAGGCCAAGGGGCGGCGGCACAACAGCTTCAAGATCGCGCTCGGCAAGCGCGTGGTGGCACGTGCGCTTCAGCAGGCCGTAACGATGGAGATCTGACGATGACCGCTGCAGCTCCCGAGCCCAAGGCGAATATGGGAACACCCGTGCCGCGCTATGATGCGGCCGCAAAAGTCACGGGGCGGGCGACCTATGCCGCCGACATGCCGCTGGACAATCCGGCCTACGCCTTCCTGGTCACCAGCGCCATCGCCAAGGGCCGCATCGACCGCTTCGACCTCGACGATGCCAGGCGAGTCCGCGGAGTGATCGAGATCGTTACGCATGAGAATGCGCCGAAGCTGAAGGAATCGAAGTTGTTCAGCAATGGTGGCTATGCCGGCACTACGATCCAGCCGCTGAAATCGGTCGAAATTGCGCATGACGGCCAGATCATCGCTGTGATCGTCGCCGAAAGCTACGAGGCGGCGCGCGAGGCCGCCAACCGCGTCAAGGTCAGCTGTACGGTCAGCGCGCCGAGCGCGACTTTCGATTCGCCCGGTGCAACGACCGCGGCCGCGAAGGGACAGAACGCGCAGTTCAAGGAGGACCCGAAGGTCGGCGATTTCGCCAAGGCGTTCGAGGAGGCCGAGGTCAAGCTGACTGCCGCCTACGACACGCCGGCGCAGCACCACAATCCGATGGAGCTTTTTACGACCAGCTGCGCCTGGATGGGCGACAACCTCGTCATCTATGAGGGCAGTCAATACGTCTATGGCTTGAAGAACGGCGTTGCCGAGCAACTCGGCATCGACGCCGACAAGGTGCGGGTGGTCAATCCCTATGTCGGCGGCGGGTTCGGCTCGCGGGGCTCTATGACGCCGCGTACCGCCATCATCGCCGCGATCGCCAAGCGTCTGAATCGTCCGATCAAGCTCGTCCCGACCCGCGATCAGGGTTTCACCATCACGACGTACCGCGCAGAGACGCGTCATGAGATCAGGCTCGGCGCGAGCCGTGACGGCAGGCTGGTGGCCTTGAGGCATGCGGGGTTCGAGGTCTCCTCGCGCCCGGACGCCTATTGCGTCGGTGGGACCAAGACGACGACGCGACTCTATGCCTGCCCGAATGTCGACAGCCTGGTGTCGATCGTGCGTGCCGATCGCAACACGCCCGGTTTCATGCGCTCGCCCCCGGAGGTGCCGTACCTGTTCGCGCTCGAGAGCGCCTTGGACGAGCTCGCCGTGAAGCTTGATATGGATCCCATCGAGCTTCGCCGCATCAACGATGCCACCAACGAGCCGATCGATGGCAAGCCTTACACCTCGCGATCGCTCATGGCGTGTTTCGATGAAGCCGCCAAGGCGTTCGGCTGGTCGCAGCGCTCGCCGCAGCCGAAATCGATGTCCGACGGCGACTGGCTGATCGGCTACGGCTGCGCCGCCACCTGCTATCCGACGCAGATGGCGCCATGTGCCGCACGCGTGCGCTTGCAGCGCGACGGCCGTACCCGTGTCGAGATCGCCGGCCACGAGATCGGCACCGGGGCCTATACAATCATAGCCCAGACGGCGGCCGAGCGGCTCGGCGTGCCGCTCGAAAAGGTCGCGGTCTTCATAGGGGACAGCGACCTGCCGCCTGCGCCGGTCGCCGGCGGCTCCAACTCGACGGCCAGCACCTGCTCGGCAGTGATGATGGTGTGCGATCAGATCCGGCAGCGTCTGCTCAAGGCGGTGATGCCGAGCGACAGCCTCGCCGACAAGGCCAAGGAGACCGTCGGCATCAGTCCTGCACCCTCGACTCAGGCTGCGAAGAGCGACCGCCCTCTCGATATCGAGAAGGCCTTCGATGCGCTCGGCGTCGGGATCGTCGAGGAGTATGGCGAGTGGAAGCCGGACGGTGCGCCGATGGACTCGTTCACGGCCATGCACCGCGGACAGCCGCGGTTCGTCGGCGGTCATCAAATGAAAGACAAGATCGCCTACGCCTTCGGCGCTGAGTTCGTCGAGGTCCGCATCAACCGTTTCACGCACGAGATCCGCTGCCCTCGCCTTGTCGGCGCTTTCGCTGCGGGCCGCATCATGAATTCGCGCACGGCGCGCAGCCAGCTCATGGGCGGCCTGATCTGGGGCATGTCTTCGGCGCTGCTGGAGGCCACCGAGATCGACGAACGCTATGCGCGCTACGTCAACGACAATCTCGCCGATTACCTCGTGCCCGTGAACGCCGACGTCCCCGGCGTCGAGGTCATCATGCTTTCCGAGCAGGACGACCACATCAACCCGGCGGGCGCAAAGGGCCTCGGCGAGCTCGGCAATGTCGGCACCAATGCGGCGATCTGCAACGCGATCTATCACGCCACCGGCCAGCGTATCCGCAGGCTGCCGGTACGGCTGGAAAATATCGAAGTCTAGAGGGTGGAAACGGCGGCGGCGTTGGGTTAGACACCTCCCGCCTCAAATGGAAGGTGTCTTATGCAGCGTTTTCAGCGCGTGCTCCTCGCTATCATGTCGGCACTCGCGATCACCGTGATCGCAGGCGTAACCGATTTCGTTTCCACCCCGGCCTCGGCCCAGACCGCAGGAAAGACCATGACCACAGCTTCAGGCTTGCAGATCATCGACTCGACCGTCGGCACCGGTGCCTCGCCGCAGCCCGGCCAGATCTGCGTGATGCACTATACCGGCTGGCTCTATGAGAACGGGCAGAAGGGCAAGAAATTCGACTCCTCCGTCGATCGCAAGGAGCCGTTCGAATTCCCGATCGGCAAGGGCCGCGTCATTGCCGGTTGGGACGAAGGCGTTGCCTCGATGAAGGTCGGCGGCAAGCGCACGCTGATCATTCCGCCGCAGCTCGGCTACGGCGCTCGCGGCGCCGGCGGCGTGATCCCGCCGAACGCGACGCTGATGTTCGACGTGGAATTGCTCGCGGTGAAGTGATGGCGCCGCCGTCATTCCGGGCCGGCTCGGAGAGCCGAACCCGGAATCTCGAGGTCCCTGGTTGCGCAATCGCACACCTGGGGTCTGGCACCTGCGCACCATCCCGGACATGAAAATACAAAAAAAGACCGGCCTTTCGGCCGGTCTTTCGCTTTCAGATCACTGCGTGCTACTCGGTCGCACGCTTGGCGGCCGCAGCGGCGCGGTCCATCGCTTCCTTCCCGGCGTCCTTGGCGTCGCCCATGGCCTGCTGGCCCTTGCCCTTGGCCTCCTGGACCACGCCTTCGCCTTTCATGCGATCGGAGCCCGTGGCTTCGCCGATGCCCTGCTTGGCGTTGCCAATGGCTTCGTTGGCGGTGCCCTTGATCTTGTCGGTCGTGCTACCCATGAAACTCTCCTTCCATTTTGCTCGCATTGACAACGCCCGGTGGCTACGAGGGTTCCGATTTTGGTCTGGCTAGTGGGCGCTGCTTTGGTTAGTTTGCCGCGCACGGAACCAACAGAAAGCAAGTCCCATGACCGGCCATGACCATTCGCATTCCCACCATGACCACGATCATGATCGCTGGAAACATGACGGCGTGCGCGTCATTCCCGGTAACCAGCTCGACACCAACGTGCCGTCGACGGCAGGCATGGACCGCGCCGCCGCCATCAACTTCGCACGCGTCGGCGCGCAGAAACTGTGGGCTGGCACGGTCAGCATCAAGCCGGATGCGAAGACCGGCGCACATCATCACGGCCATCTCGAAAGCGTCATCTATGTGGTGAAGGGAAAGGCGCGGATGCGCTGGGGCGAGAGCCTGCAGTTCACCGCCGAAGCCGGCCCCGGCGACTTCATCTTCGTCCCGCCCTATGTGCCGCACCAGGAGATCAACGCCAGCCCGGACGAGGTGCTGGAGTGCGTTCTGGTGCGCAGCGACGGCGAGGCGGTGGCGATCAACCTCGACATCGAGCCGGTCGAGAAACCCGAGACCGTGCTGTGGATCGACCCGGTGCACCGGGATCCCAACGAGAAGAAGTGAGCCGCCCCAGGGTTGATGGGAATCGGTACAATAGAGCCACGCAAGCGGGATCAAAAAATACTCGGAAGTGATGTCGGATGGCGGTCTTGCCGGCCGTCCTTGGGCAGAACCCGCCAAGGAGCTTCCGATGCCCAAGATGATCTTCGTCAACCTGCCGGTGACCGACCTCAAGCGCGCGACCGCCTTCTACGAGGCGGTCGGCGCGGTCAAGAATCCGCAATTTTGCGACGAGACCGCAAGCTGCATGGTCTTTTCCGAGACCATCTACGCCATGCTGCTGACGCACGACAAATTTCGCCAGTTCACGCCGAAGCCGATCGCGGACGCCAGGACCTCGAATCAGGTGCTGCTCTGCCTGTCTGCTGACAGCCGCAGCGATGTCGACGACATCATTGTCAAGGCCGCGGCCGCGGGCGGAGTAGCAGATCCAAGCCCGAAGGACGAATACAGCTTCATGTACGGCCGTAGTTTCGAGGACCCGGACGGCCATATGTGGGGAGTGAACTGGATGAATCTCGCGGCCGCCCCCCTGCAGCCCGACTTGGCGAACGTCTGAGCCGAGCCCGGCAGATCTGAAGAGGAGCATTCACGATGTCCAAGCTCGTGCCCTGCATGTGGTTCGACGGCGATGCCGAAGAGGCCGCAAAATTCTACGTCTCGCTGGTCCCGAATTCGGAGATCACGCACGTTCAGCACAACGTTTCGGACGGCCCCTCCGGCAAGGAAGGCTCGGTTCTCGTCGTCGAATTCACGATAGCCGGGCAGCCCCTGGTGGCGCTCAATGGCGGCATGAAAATGGAGTACACCCACGCGATCTCGCTGATGATCCATTGCGACGACCAGGCCCAGGTCGACAGCGTCTGGAACGCGTTCCTCGCCCATGGCGCCAAGGAAGAACAATGCGGCTGGCTCAGGGATCGCTGGGGCGTGGCCTGGCAGGTGGTCCCGACAGTAATGTTCGAATTCCTGTCGAGCCCGGACAAGGCAGCGGCCGCGCGCGCAATGCAGGCCATGATGAAGATGGTGAAGCTCGACGTGGACGTGCTGCGTCGGGCCTTCGAGGGCAAGTCGGCGGCGTGAGCCGCAGGCCCGTGCCATGCACGCGCTGTGATCGCCCGGCTTGACCGGGCGATCCAGTACTCCAAGACGGCAGTGATTGAGCGGATGGTTGCGGCGTTCCGGATGCCCCGGTCAAGCCGTGGCATGACGGCGGGTGTGAGGCGAAGCCTCGCTGCTAGTAATTGATCCGCAACCCCACGCCGCCATGAATGGTGTTACCGACCGGCTGTGGACCGAGCGTGCCGTTGGCGAAGAGATCCACGATCCACCCCTTCTGCACGCGGAAGCCAAGGCGGCCGCCATATTCGAACCAGCCCTGGTTGCCCATGGTGGGCACCACCGTGCCGTTGCCGGTCACGGTGGCAACGATGCCGCTGTGGCTGGCGAATGACTGTACCCACCCGCCATTGATATTGGTCTCGATGTTGCTGCCGAACAGATGCGTCCACTGCCCGCCGATCTTGACGAGGCTGGTGCGGTCGGTGCCATCAGCGATGCTGGCATCGAACGGATTGAATGCCACGGCGCTGTCGCTGTAGCCGGAGACGCGTTGCCAGAGCTGCCAGACTTCGATCGAGGCGGCGACCTCGTCGCGCGGCGACAGGCGGCTGATCCAGCCGGCGCGGCCGTAGACGGCATAATTGGAGGCATTGGTCGAACTGGTTACGCTCACCGGGCCGAGGCTGGTGTCGTAGCTGCGCGTGTAACGTGCCTTCTCCCACGGCGTCAGGATTGCGCCGACGTCGAAGAACGGGCGCGACGAGCCCCAATCGGTGAAGTCGTAGCGCAGTGCGAAAGCGCCGATCGGTGCGCTGGTGATCTTGTAGCCGCCCCCATCGTAATGCGTGTAGGCGATGCCGGCGAGCAGTGACAGATTGTTGGTGAGCGCCTTGCGGCCGTGGATGCCGGCCGAGAACGAGCCGGCCGAGCCGAACGCGCTGACGCAGTCGCCGCAATTGATCTGCTCGTTGACGCCGAGCAGCACCGTGCCAAGCACCCGGTTGGTGATCATCTGGTTGAAACGCTGATTGGCAAGCCCGCCGATCGAATTGCCGCTCGAATCGGCGCCGGTCGGTCCTGACGGCGGAGGATACGGACTCGGTGAAGGCGCCGGATAGGGGCTCGGTGACGGGGAGGGAGTCGGAGTAGGTGACGGAGACGGTGACGGAGAATAGGTTGGGGACGGAGTGGGATTTGGCTCGCACTCGGACCCGCACTCCGATTCCTGCGCAGCCGCCGGGCGGGCATCGAGCGTGGCAAGCGCAAAGGCCGCAGTTGCGGTCAGTGCAACGGCAAGGATGAGGCGCCGTACGTTCAACTTTGCCATCGTCAGCGTCCGCACAGCATGCCGTCGTCCTGGACGGCGGGCGTGATGGTCGGCGAGGCGTCGGCGTACTGGTTGACCGCGCACAGCCCCGCACTCGCGGCGCAGTTGGCGGCAAAGGTCCAGGGCGGCGTGTTGGATTTGGTGATGCTGACCTTGCCGCCGGTCGAGGTGATGACCGCGGTCTCGCCGGGCTGGGTGAGCTGCACGCATTGGCCGCTTCTCGTACACACGCTGGCTGCGCCGTCCTGAAGCACGACCACGGAGCGTCCGCGCTGCGAGAGAATGTCGAGCGTGGTGCCGCGCACGCCGATGGTCGCGAGCGGCGTGGTGATCTTGTAGGCGGCCTTGTCGGAGTTGCCGGTGACAAAGCGGAATGCGCCGGTGGTCATGCGGATTGCGACGTCGCGATAGCTGTGCTCGTCGTTGAAGACGGTACGGTCGAGCTTCAGCGTGGCACTCGGCCCGAGCGACAGGTTGGTGCTGTCGGCCATCACGAAACGTGCCGCGCTGTCGGCACCGGTGCGTACGGTCTCATCGCGCAGCATGCTGTCGCCGACGTTGATCGGCGTCGTGGTTGCGGCGACGCGCACCACTTCGTTCTGGATCACGACGGCCTGGCCGACGCGTGTCTGCGCCGGTGCAGCAGATGCTGTGCACAATGCGGCCGACGACAGGATGGAGAAAAGCCAAAAACGCAAATTCATTTCGCAACCGATCGATGTGTCCCTGATCGTACCGGATCGCGCGCGCTTGCGATGTGGCGGAATTATCACAAGCGGCGCGGGACGTGCGCTATGCTTAGTGACAGTTGCGGCAGAATGCGTTCAATGAAAACACAACACTTACTTTTGTCCCGCGGTGACGCAAATTTGCCACGCAAAACATCCCCACAGCAGCCTCTTGAATCGATCGCAGTTCCAAGATTGTCGCGGAGCGCAGTAATCGCTGTCGCGATTTTCCTGATCGCGCATCTGGCGCTGCTGATCGGCCTCACCACGCCGGAGAAGTTCGTCTTCGACGAGGTGCATTATGTGCCGGCGGCGCGGCAGATGCTGGCGCCTGTGATGTCGCAGCCGATGCTCAACCCGATGCATCCGCCGCTAGCCAAGGAGCTGATGGCGGCATCCATCGCGGCCTTCGGCGACAACGCGCTCGGCTGGCGTTATCCCGCGACGTTGTTCGGTGCACTGGCGATCGTCGCGATCTATCTGTGCGGCCTCGCGCTGTTCTCGGCACGAGGGCCCGCGATCGCGGCCGCGCTGATCGCCGGTCTCAACCAGATGCTGTACGTGCAGGCGCGCATCGCCATGCTCGACATTTTCGCGCTCGGCTTCGGCCTGCTGGCGACCGCCGCCTTCATGCATGGCTTTCGACGAGAGCGGCCGCAGACGATGTTTGCCGCGGCAGGCGCTCTGTTCGGACTTGCTGCGGCGTGCAAATGGAGCGGCTTGTTTCCGCTCGGCGTCTGCATCGTCATTGTCGCGGTGATCCGCCTGATGCAGGGCTGGCGCACGCTGTTCGCGGACGCGAGGCCGGACGATTGGTATCGGCCCGAGCTGTGGCCCGGCTTGAAGCTGCATCATCTCGCGCTCTGCTTCGCGATCCTGCCGGCGCTGACGTATCTTGCAGCGTTCGTTCCGCTCAATGGATTGTCGCTGCCGGATTTGTTCGAGGCGCAGCGGCGCATCTTTGCCGACAACACGACGACCGCGATCGCCGGCCACACCTATATGAGTTCATGGCCATCCTGGCCGCTGCTCGCGCGCCCGGTCTGGTTCCTGTTCGACAAGACCGCAGAGGACAACGTCGCTGCCATCGTCTTCCTCGGCAATCCGCTGGTGCTTTGGCCGGCGCTGCTCGCGCTCATCATCGTGCTGCGGGATTTCATCGTCGCGCGCCGCTGGGACGCGTTCCTGATCGCAGCATTCTATTTCGGCCCCTGGCTTGCCTGGGCCTTGCTGCCGCGCACGCTGGGCTTCATCTATTACTATCTGCCGGCCGCGACGGCGGCCTCCCTCGCCCTCGTCTACGTGCTGCGCCGGCACGGAATGCCGCGCTGGCTGCTGTGGGCCTATGTCGGCGTCGCTGCGGCTGGCTTTGCAGTCATGCTGCCGATTTCCGCAGCCTTCATCGGCGCGTCGATGAACAGCTTCAACCGGCTGATGCTGTTCCAGAGCTGGATATGACATCGCCGCCTGCCGGGCTGCGGCAGGCGGCGTGTCTTGCACGATGGCCGCGCCTCACTTGGACGCGGTCTTGGTCTCCATGTTCACGACCTGGACGCGGCGGTTGACCGCGTCTGCGCCGTTGGCGGCATCCTTCAGCTTGGTCTCGCCGTAACCGACGGTGACCAGATCGTTGCCGTTGAGGCCGTAGTTCTGCACCAGGTACTTCTTGATGGTGTCGGCGCGCCTCTCGGAGAGGCCCTGATTGTACTCTTCGCCGCCGGTGGCGTCGGTGTGGCCGGCGACCACGAAGGTCGAGCCCTTGAGTGCCGGATCGGACAGGGCCTTGCCGAGCGCCTGCACCGAGGCCATCGAGGTCTTGGCGATGTCAGCCGAGTTGTAGTCGAACTGGATCTCCAGATCGATCTTCGGCTTGGTCGCCGCGAGCTCGGCGATCTGCTCCCGCTCGCCCATCGACAACGATCGGGTCGGTCGGTTGCGCACGGTGTTCAGGAATGTCGCCTCCTTGGCCTGCACGGTCGTATCGGTCTGCGGGCCCACGGACAGGCCGCGGGTCGCCGGTTTGGGCTTCAGGGCATCCAGGATCTTGTCGGTGGAGACGTTGTTGTCGCCAGCCATGGCCAGGCTCGCCGTCATCGACAGCGCGGCTGTCAGAGTCATCGCCTTCAGTCCAAAGAACTTATCAAAACGGGTCATTGTCATATCCTCGCTGCTACGCCTGATGGCGATTTGATGCTGTGAGCCTAGGGCAGGTTCAAAGGCATAGATGTGATCCTTGTCACATTCATATCGTCGGACTGAGACATCGATCTGTTTCGACACTCTGCGCGTCAGGTCGGATCGAGGAGCCTTTGAGACCCGCGTTCGTCGCAAAGGCGTCGCCTCGCAGCCCGCTCCAGAACAAGAATTCGTCTAGAAACCCGGCTATCGTACTTAGATCCTTTGACAATTCGTCCGCGACAGGAGCTGAGTTCCGTCCAGTGCCGAGGCCAAGTGACTACCAGTTCCATCGCAGCGCCCCGCCGGATCGGACAGTGTTCGTGAGCTCGATGCCGATCTACGTCGGGGCGGCTATGATCGCAGTGGCGATCCTGCTGTCCACGCTGATCACGGGCCTGACCTCCCGCTATGTCGGGCTGGGAGCGCCCAACGAGGAAAATATGTGGCTGGTCGATCGTCTCACCGGCGAGGTCTATCGCTGCCAGTCCGAGGGACGCGGCAAGGCCTCCTGTGAGCCTGATGTTGCGACCGGCAGCGTCGGGGAGCGCCCAAAAGCCGCACGCTGAACGCGGGCGAGTACGGCGACGCAGCAACGAAAATGTCTTCTCCTTGATAAACTTGTCGCTGAAGAATGTCCGGTGCGGTGGCCGGCATCAGGCCGGCTTCATTTCTTGAGGAGAAAATTTGATGAAGACCCTATTGCTCGCGACGGCATTCGTGGCACTCGCTCTGACTCCCGCATCGGCTGCCAAGATGGCGTGCACCAGTGCAAACATGGCAAAGCTGGTTGCCGGGATGGGTGGCGAAGACACGCCGGGCAAGATCGCAGCGAGGAAGTCGATGGCCTCGGCCAATTCCGACATGAGCAAAGGCAACATGCGCGGCGCCTGCAAGCACTACATGAACGCCGAGAAGGCGATGGCGATGAAGTAGCTTCCGCCGATTTCACGCGTGATGGCCGCGCTGGCAGCAGATGGCAGCGCGGCTTTTTCGTGTCCATGCTTCTTTGCCTCGGCGCGAATCCCGCTACATTGTCCCTGCAATGTCCCGCACGCCCAAACCGCTTCCGCTCACAACCACACAGGCTCGGCAGATCTGGCTGCATGCCCAGCGACTGGACGAGCGAATCCCTTTTGGTGACGGCGCGCAGGCCGTCGCGGACGCGGTCGCGCATCTCGGCTATGTGCAGATCGACACGATCAACGTCATCGAGCGCTGCCATCACCATATCCTGTTCAGCCGGATCCCGGCCTACCGACGCGCCGATCTTCGCCAAGCCCAGAGCGTCGACAAAAGCGTGTTCGAATACTGGACCCATGCGCTGTCCTACGTGCCGGCGAGCGACTTCCGCTTCTTCCTGCCGGCGATGCGCGAGCACCGGCGCGAGGGGCACAAATGGTTCGCTTCGGTGAAGCCGGCGGACACGCGCAAGGTGATGCGGCTGGTGCGCGGCGGTCCGCTGACGATCCGCGACATCGACGACGATGTGCTCGTCGAGAAGGAGCATTTGTGGCAGAGCCGCAAGCCCTCGAAGCGCGCCTTGCAGCTTGCCTTCTATACCGGCGCCGTCACCATCAGCGAGCGACAGGGCATGCTCAAGACCTATGAGCTGATGACGCGGCATTTCGGCTGGGACAAGCTGCCGAAGCCGGCATCGGCAGGGGAGACGACCGCCTATCTGCTCGACCGCGCGCTGCGCTCGCAGGGCGTGGTCAGCCTCGATTCGATCTGTCATCTCGACGCACCGAGCAAGAAGCCGGTCGCGCGCCTGATCGCCTCGCGCGTCCGCCGCGGCGAACTCGTGCCTGTTACGATCGAGGGAGCCGGCAAGCAGGAGCATTGGGCCCCGCCCGCTGCGCTGAAGCCGCATGAGGTGCCGCCCGATCTCGTCCACATCCTCTCGCCGTTCGATCCGCTGATCATTCAGCGCAAGCGCACCAATTTGATCTTCGGCTACAATCATCTGTTCGAAGCCTATGTGCCGAAGGCCAAGCGCAAGCTCGGCTACTTCGCGCTGCCCGTGCTGGTCGGCGACGAGATCGTAGCTGCGCTCGACCTCAAGACCGACCGGCAGAACAAGAAGCTGTTGATGCAGAAATGGACGTGGGTCGGCGAGGGCAAGAAGACGGGACGGCGCAAGGAGCTGAAGCGTGTGATCGAGGACGAGCTCGATCGTTTCGAGCGATTTCAATTGGCAGAGTGAGGTAGATTGCAGGTGGATTGGCAAAGCGTATTCCGCGAGCGCTTGTATCCGCACAGACCGAGGAAGCGAGTTGCCTTTGCTTTTGGAGCTGCGGCGAACGCTAGCTCGCCCGACGCTTCGCAACGAGCCGATCGATGAAGATTCCGAAGAGAATCCCGATCGCGTAGGCCACCAGATTCCATAGCGAGAAGATGCGCCCGAGCAGCAGCGCGCCGACCGTGCTGAGCCTGAATGCATCGAGCCATGGCGTGTGAACCAGCCGGGAGAACTCGACGGCGATGGCGATGGCGGCTGCGATCGCCGCAAGACCGCTTCCCGTCAGCCGCGGCAGCAACACCCCGACCAGCAAGAACACCATCGTCGCCCACAACAGCGAGCCGCCGTACTTCACGATGAAGGCGGGCAGGCCGAGCGGGAAACCGTACCAGCGCAAGCTGAGCCCGCAGACGATCACCGCGAGCGCAAGGATGGCGCGGACCAGCGATCTCCGGAGCAGCGCGACAGGTCTATCCGGCTGCGCTACGCGCATTGCTTGCTCCATTGACTCTTTGCTCGCGATGCTCAAAACCGCCGCTCAGCCCTAGAAAAGCAACAACGGGGGAAGCCATGAGCCAAACCACTTACGCCGGTTCCGCCGGCGGTGCCAAGAACGCCAACAAGAGCGACATCGAGACCTCGACCATCCGTGCGATCTCCTGGCGCCTGATTCCATTCCTGGTTCTGGCCTACTTCTTCTCCTATCTCGACCGGGTCAATCTTGGCTTCGCCGCGCTGACCATGAATGCGGATCTGAAGTTCACGCCACTGATCTTCTCCTGGGGCGCCGGCATCTTCTTCATCGGCTATTTCATCTTCGAGGTGCCGAGCAACCTGGCTCTTGAGAAGTTCGGCGCGAGCCGCTGGATCGCCCGCATCATGGTGAGCTGGGGCATCATCTCCGCTCTGATGGCCATGGTCAGCGGTGTCACCAGCTTCTATGTCCTGCGCTTCCTGCTCGGCGTCGCCGAGGCCGGCTTCTTCCCCGGCATCATTCTCTATCTCACCTATTGGTATCCGGCCGAATATCGCGCCCGCTTCCTCGCAGCTTTCGCCATTGCGGTGCCGGTCTCGACCGTGATCGGGGCGCCGATCTCGGGCCTCTTGCTCGGGCTTGACGGCATGATGGGGCTGAAGGGCTGGCAGTGGCTGTTCATCATCGAGGGCATCCCGTCCGTGCTGCTCGGCATCGTCACCTGGTTCTATCTCACCGACAAGCCGGAGAAGGCGGACTGGCTTTCGGCCGAGCAGAAGGCGTGGCTCAAGGCCAAGCTCGACTCGGAAATCGCGGCCAAGCAGGCGGTGAAGCATTTCTCGCTCGGTGAAGCGCTGTCTTCGCCGAAGGTGATCGCGCTCAGCCTGATCTATTTCGGCTTCGTCGGCGCGCTCTATGGCATGCAGTTCTGGCTGCCGCAGATCGTCAAGGCGTTCGGCCTCACCAACGCGCAGACCGGCTTCGTCACGGCGATTCCCTATCTGTTCGGCACCATCGCCATGATCTTGTGGGCGCGGCATTCGGATGCGACGCGCGAGCGCGTGATGCATGTCGGCGCGCCCTTGCTGCTCACCGCGGTTGCGCTCGGCATCTCTTCCTATCTCGCGGATCCGACGCTCACGATGGTGGCGCTGACGGTGGCCGCGATCGGCGTGTTCTGCTGCTTCGGCGTGTTCTGGACCCTGCCGACTGCCTGGCTGTCCGGCACGGCCGCGGCCGGCGGCATCGCCCTGATCAACTCGATCGGCAATCTCGCCGGCTTCGGCGGACCGTACCTGATCGGCTGGGTCAAGGAAGCCACTGGCCAGACTTCGACGGGTCTGCTGGTGCTCGCGGTGCTGCCCCTGATCGCCGGCCTCCTGGTCTTCGTCGGCGGCCACGACAGCAAGCACGAGTTCGCTGGCCACGGGCGGTAGGAATGTCCGGAGGTGGAAAACGCGCTCTTGTGCGCCATGCCACCTCATCTCCTTCGCAAGCTGACGCCACACCTTGCCCGTCCCTGCAATGGGACTTTTTCGACGTGGCTTCTCAATCCCACCACCCCTTAACGATCACGCATTCCTGATGACTGACGATTATTGACTTTCGTCACTAGTTAGTCGACAGTTCCTGCAATTGAGATGCAGGAGTGTTCGCCGATGTTCGTCAGGTCGGTTTTATCGAGCTATTCCAGGCTGTTGGCGGGAGTGTCGCTCGCCCTGATGGCCGCTGTGCTGACCGGGTGCAATGATACCGTCGCCGAGAAGGCTGAGCCGCCGCGCCCGGTTCTGGTGGCGACCGCGAATTATAATGCCGAAACGCCGGAGCGCAGCTTTGTCGGCACCATCAGGCCGCGCATCGAGAGCGATCTCGGCTTCCGCGTCGCCGGCAAGGTCGCCAAACGCCTGGTCGAGGTCGGCCAGACGGTTGAAGTCGGCCAGCCGCTCGCGACCCTCGATGAGGTCGACCTGAAGCTGCAGGCTGAGCAGGCCGTCGCCGAGCAGACCGCCGCCACCGGCGTTCTGGCCCAGGCCGCTGCAGCCGAGCAGCGTGCCAAGGATCTGAAGGCCAAGGGCTGGACCACCGATGCGCAGCTGGATTCAAGCCGCGCTGCCGCCGATGAAGCCCGTGCGCGCCTCAATCGGGCCGAGCGCTCGGTCGAGTTGACCAAGAATTCCCTTTCCTACGCGACGCTCGCTGCCGACGCCCGCGGCGTCGTCACCGCAACGCTGATCGAGCCCGGCCAGGTGGTTGCCGCGGGCCAGGCTTCGATCCGTGTCGCCCGCTTTGCCGAAAAGGAAGCGGTCGTCGCGATCCCTGAGACGCTGGTCGGACGCGCCAAGTCGGGCGTCGCCAGCGTCACTCTTTGGTCCGAGCCGAACAAGAAGTATGCGGCGAAGCTGCGCGAGATCGCGCCTGCCGCCGATCCGGCCACCCGCACCTATCTGGCGAAGTTCTCGCTGCCCGAGGCGGACGACAAGGTCTCGCTCGGCATGACGGCGACCTTGACGCTGTCGGATGCCGCGACCGAGCGGGTCGCGCGACTGCCGCTGTCGGCGCTGTTCAACGAAGGCGGCAAACCCTCCTTCTACGTCGTCGACGACAATGGGAACGTCTCGCTGAAGCCGGTCACGGTGAAGTCCTATGAAAGCAAGGACGTCGTCATCACCGGCGGCGTGGAAGAGGGCGCCAAGATCGTCGCACTCGGCGTTCAGAAGCTCGATCCCGGCCAGCGGGTGCGGATCGTGTCGTCGTTGTCTTTCTAACTACCCGTCATTCCGGGCCGGCCCTGCGGGGCGCCCGGAATGACGTGAAGAGTAAGTTCCGTCCTTGCAAGGCGAGTTTCGGCCCGAGCGCAAATGCTGGGGCTGAAGCGGCGAAGCGATCCAGAACCTGCCCAGCCCCCTGGGTTGCTTCGCTGCCTCGCGATGACGGTTTGAACAGAGCGGCTGTCGTTTTTGCAACTGGATCGTCTTTCGGAGAGAGCGATGAAGCGCTTCAACCTTTCGGCCTGGGCCGTGAGCCATCAGACGCTGGTTCTCTTCCTGATGATCGTGCTCGGCGCCGCCGGCTTCTTCTCCTATCAGAAGCTCGGCCGCGCCGAGGATCCGTTCTTCACGGTGAAGGTGGTCAACGTCTCCGTGATTTGGCCGGGCGCGACCGCGCAGGAGATGCAGACCCAGGTCGCCGATCCCATCGAGAAGAAGATCCAGGAGCTGCCCTATTTCGAGAAGGTGCAGACTTATTCCAAGCCCGCCTTCACCGCGCTCCAGGTCACCTTCCGCGACAACACGCCGCCGAAGGACGTGCCTTATCTCTTTTATCTCCTGCGCAAGAAGCTGGTCGACGTGCAGGGCCAGTTGCCTGCGGGGATTCTGGGGCCCGTCGTCAACGACGAGTTCTCCGACGTCGATTCCATCCTGTACATGATGACCGGGGACGGCGCCGACTATGCCCAGCTCAAGAAGGTGTCGGAAGGATTCCGTCAGCGACTGCTGAAGGTGCCGGGCGTGACCAAGGTCGACGTCTACGGCAATCAGGACGAGCGCATCTTCGTCGAGTTCAGCCATGCCAAGCTTGCCACGCTCGGCATCACGCCGCAGGCGCTGTTCGATTCGCTCGCCAAGCAGAACAACGTGACCCCGGCCGGTACGGTCGAGACCTCCTCGCAGCGCGTGCCGCTGCGCGTCACCGGCGCGCTCGACGGCGCCAAGGCCGTGGCCGAGACGCCGGTCGAGAGCAACGGCCGCGTGTTCCGCCTCGGCGACATCGCCACCGTCACTCACGGCTACGTCGATCCGCCCAGCTTCGTCGTGCGGCAGGAAGGCAAGCCGGCGATCGGCATCGGCGTCGTCACTGCCAAGGGCGCCAACATCCTCGATCTCGGCAAGGAGGTCGAGAAGGCGACGGCCGACTTCATGAAGGCCGTGCCGCAGGGCATCGATGTCAAGCTGATCGCCGACCAGCCCAAGGTGGTCGAGCACGCCGTCGGCGAGTTCGTGCGCTCCTTCATGGAGGCGCTCGTCATCGTGCTGTTCGTCTCGTTCCTGGCGCTTGGTTGGCGCACCGGCATCGTGGTTGCGCTGTCGGTGCCGCTCGTGCTCGGTATCGTCTTCATCGTCATGAACGCGATGTCGCTCGACCTGCATCGCATCACGCTCGGCGCGCTGATCATCGCGCTCGGCCTGCTCGTCGACGACGCCATCATCGCGGTCGAGATGATGGTGGTGAAGATGGAGCAGGGCTGGGACCGCATGCGCGCGGCGTCCTTTGCCTGGGAATCGACTGCGTTTCCGATGCTCACGGGAACGCTGGTGACCGCAGCTGGCTTCCTCCCCATCGGCTTCGCCAATTCAGCGGTCGGCGAATATGCCGGCAGCATCTTCTGGATCGTGGCGATCGCGCTGGTCGCGTCCTGGTTCGTGGCGGTGATCTTCACCCCCTATATCGGCGTCAAGCTGTTGCCCGACATGAAGGCGCATCACAACCACGATCCGCATGCGGTCTACGAGACCCGCATGTATCGGGGCCTGCGCGCCATCGTGCGATGGTGCGTCAACCATCGCATCACCGTGGTGGTGGCGACCGTCGGCGTCTTCGTGGCCTCGATCGTCGGCTTCGGCCAGGTCCAGCAGCAGTTCTTCCCGCTGTCGGAGCGACCCGAGCTGTTCTTCCAGCTCCGCCTGCCCGAGGGCACCGCTTTCAACGTCACCGAGAAGGCGGTGAAGAAGGCCGAGACGCTGCTGAAGGACGACAAGGACATCGAGACCTACACGTCCTATGTCGGCCAGGGCTCGCCGCGCTTCTGGCTCGGCCTCAATCCGCAACTGCCGAACGAGGCCTTCGCCGAGATCGTGATCGTCGCCAAGGGCGTCGAGGCACGCGAGCGCATCAAGGCCAAGATCGAGAATGCGGTCGCCGATGGCATGCTGACAGAGGCGCGCGTTCGCGTCGACCGCTTCAATTTCGGCCCGCCGGTGGGCTTCCCCGTGCAGTTCCGTGTGATCGGCCCGGATGCCAACAAGGTGCGCGAAATCGCCTACCAGGTCCGCGACGTCATGCGCCAGAACAAGAGCGTCAAGGACGTCCAGCTCGACTGGAACGAACAGTCGCCCTACCTCAAGCTCGTCGTCGACCAGGACCGCGCCCGCGCCATGGGCCTGACTCCTCAGGACGTCTCGCAGGCGCTGGCGATGCTGATCTCGGGTTCGCAGGTCACGACCGTGCGGGACGGCATCGAGAAGGTCGGCGTAGTGGCCCGTGCGATCCCGTCCGAGCGCCTCGACCTCGGCGGCGTCGGCGATCTCACCATCACATCGCGCAACGGGGTGGCCGTGCCGCTGCAGCAGATCGCCAGGATCGAGTATGCCCACGAAGAGCCGATCATGTGGCGGCGCAACCGCGACATGGCGATCACCGTGCGCTCCGACGTCGTCGACGGCGTACAGGCGCCCGATGTCACCAACCAGATCACGCCGAAGCTGAAGCCGATCATGGATCACCTCGAGCCGGCCTACCGGATCGAGCCGGGCGGCGCGTTCGAGGAATCCGCCAAGGGTAATGCCTCGATCTTCATCCTCTTCCCGGTGATGGTCATGGTGATGCTGACGCTGCTGATGATCCAGCTGCAGAGCTTCTCGCGCCTGATCCTGGTGTTCCTGACCGCGCCGCTCGGCATCGTCGGCGCCTCGCTTGGCCTCAACGTCGCCAACGCGCCGTTCGGTTTCGTTGCGCTGCTCGGGCTGATCGCGCTCGCCGGCATGATCATGCGCAACACGGTCATCCTGGTCGACCAGATCGAGACCGACGTCTCGCACGGCCTGACCCGGCGCGAGGCGATCGTGGAGGCCACCGTCCGCCGCGCCCGTCCGGTGGTGTTGACGGCGCTGGCCGCCATTCTCGCCATGATCCCGCTGACTCGCTCGGCCTTCTGGGGCCCGATGGCGATCACCATCATGGGCGGCCTGTTCGTCGCGACCTTCCTCACGCTATTGTACCTGCCGGGCCTCTATGCGCTGTGGTTCAGGAAGAGCCTGGACGAGGCTGGTTCAGTCGAACAGCCTGCCGCGTCGCAGCATGGCAGCGATGAACATCCGGCAATTCCGCTTGCTGAAGCGGCTGAATAAGTGAGATGAAGTGCAGATTGACGAGTCCTGACAGATGACACTGGTTGCGGAACATATCGAAGGCGACACCCGGGACCGTATTCTCGAGGTGGCCGAGCGGCTGTTCCGCCAGATCGGCTACCAGAAGACCACGGTCGGCGATATCGCCAAGGAGCTCCGGATGAGCCCCGCCAACGTCTATCGCTTCTTCGAATCGAAGAAGGCGATCCATCAGGCGGTGGCACGCTCGCTGATGGGCGAGGTCGAGCTTGAGGCCCAGCGGATCGTCGCAAAGCCCGGGCCGGTCAGGGAGCGCTTTCGCGAGTTGCTCACCACCATCCACCGCATGAACACCGAGCGCTATGTCGGTGACAACAAGCTGCACGAGATGGTCGAGATCGCGATGCAGGAGGATTGGCAGGTCTGCGTCAATCATATGGAGTGTATCGCCGGCGTCGTCGGCCAGATGATCGCGCAAGGCGTCGCCTCCGGCGAGTTTGAGGCGCCCGACCTGCAACTGGCTGCGCTCTGCTCGTGCACCGCGATGATGCGCTTCTTCCACCCCCAGATGATCGCCCAGTGCGCCACCAAGCCCGGCCCGACCATCGACCAGATGATCGATTTCGTCATCACCGGTCTGTCGCCGCGCCACTGACGGGGCGGGGCAATTTCTCCTATAAGCGAATTGCTGCCCGTGGCGGGCAAGGACGGATCAACAAACCCCGTCATTGCGAGCGCAGCGAAGCCAATCCAGGCTGTTCCTAAGGAGGGATTCTGGATTGCTTCGCTGCGCTCGCAATGACGAGTACGGAGAAGCAAGCGCGTGACCGATAAAGACCTGTATTTCTACGAGCCCTCCAAGGGCCACGGCCTGAAGCACGATCCCTTCAACGCCATCATCGCGCCGCGGCCGATCGGCTGGATCTCATCCCGCGACGCCAAGGGCCACGTCAATCTGGCGCCCTACAGCTTCTTCAATGCGTTCTGCTACGTGCCGCCGATCATCGGCTTCTCCTCCACCAACTGGAAGGACACGGTCTCGAACATGGAGCAGACCAGGGAGTTCGTCTGGAATCTCACGACCATGGATCTTGCCAAGCACATGAACGCGACCGCCGCGCATGTCGCTCCTGAGGTCGACGAGTTCAAGCTTGCCGGGCTCACCGCCGTCCCGGGCAAGCTCGTCAACGTGCCGCGCGTCGGCGAGAGCCCCGTTGCTTTCGAGTGCAAGGTGTCCGACATCGTCCGCCTCAAAGGCGCCGACGGTAAGCAGGCCGATGCCTGGCTGACGCTCGGCGAGGTCGTCGCCGTCTACATCGACAAGGCCCTGATCAAGGACGGCGTCTACCAGACCGCCGCGGCCCGCCCCATCGTCCGCGCCGGCCGCCGCGGCGACTATTTCGAGATCAAGCCGGAAAACATGTTCGAGATGATCCGGCCGGATTAGGCCACTCCGTCATTCCGGGGCGCGCCGCCAGGCGCGAGCCCGGAATCCATTCACCCGCCAACCTCCGCCGGACGATGGCTTCTCGGGTGCGCAATTGCGCACCATAGCTCGCGCTTCGCTTGCCCCGGAATGACGGTGGGGGACCGGTGCGGCCAACCTTCCCCCTCCCGGAACTGCCCCCACGCTCTGGCCGTTATGGTCCCGGAGCGGCGGCCCGGCCGCGTCAATGTCGCAGGCGAAGTGTTCGCCTCCACCGGCCACTTTCCGCTAAAATACCCGCCAACCGCGCCGATGCATGAGGTCAGCCATGAGCTTCCGCCGCGACACCGTCACAAAGCCGATTTTTTCCTGGGCGCGCGGCGTGCTGCCGTCGATGTCCGACACCGAGCGCGAGGCGCTGGAGGCGGGTGACGTCTGGTGGGACGCCGATCTCTTCACCGGCAACCCGGATTGGTCGAAGCTGCTGAAGGTGCCGCAGGCCGTGCTGACTGAAGAGGAGCGGGCCTTCCTCAATGGTCCCGTCGACGAGCTCTGCGCCATGCTCGACGAGTGGAAGATCTTCTGGGAATGGCGCGACCTGCCGCCGGACGTCTGGCATTTCGTCAAGCGCGAGAAGTTCTTCGGCATGATCATTCCGAAGGAGTTCGGCGGCCTCGGCTTCTCGCCTTACGCGCATTCGGAAGTGGTGCGCAAGATTTCGACCCGCTCGATCGCCGCGGCCGTCACCGTGATGGTGCCGAACTCGCTCGGTCCCGGCGAGCTCCTGATGCGCTTCGGCACGAAAGAGCAGCAGCAGCGCTGGCTGCCGCGCCTTGCCGACGGCCGTGACATTCCTTGCTTCGGGCTCACCAGCCCCGAAGCCGGCTCCGACGCCGCCTCGATGGTCGACACCGGCATCATCTGCAAGTGTGAGTTCGAGGGCCGCGAAGTCCTGGGCCTCAGGCTCAACTGGCACAAGCGCTACATCACGCTCGGCCCGGTCGCGACGCTGCTTGGTCTTGCCTTCAAGGCATATGATCCGGATCACCTCGTGGGGAGCCAGGACGAACTCGGCATCACCGTGGCGCTGATCCCGACCAATCTGCCGGGCGTCGAGATCGGCCAACGCCATCTGCCGTCGATGCAGGTGTTCCAGAACGGCCCGAATTGGGGCCGCGATGTCTTCATTCCGCTCGACTACGTCATCGGCGGCAAGGAGCGCCTCGGGCAGGGCTGGAAGATGCTGATGACGGCGCTCGCCGCCGGCCGCGGCATCTCGCTGCCGTCGCTCTCTGCCGCGGGCACAGCCTATGCCGCGCGGACCACCGGCGCCTACGCCCGCATCCGCGAGCAGTTCGGGATCTCCATCTCCAAGTTCGAAGGCGTCGAGGAGCCGCTGGCGCGCATCGTTGCGACCGCGTACCAGCTCGATGCGGCACGGCGGCTGACCTGCGCAGCGCTGAATGCCGGCATTCATCCCGCCGTCATCTCAGGCATCATGAAGCTGCATGCGACGGAGCGGATGCGCATTGCGATCGATGACGCCATGGACATCCATGGCGGCAAGGCCGTGATCGACGGTCCGCAAAACTATCTCGGCAATCTCCATCGCGCCGTGCCGGTCGGCATCACGGTCGAAGGCGCCAACATCCTGACCCGCAACCTCATCGTGTTCGGGCAGGGAGCCATTCGCGCGCATCCTTATCTGCTCGACGAGATGAACGCGCTTGCCGATACCGATCGCGAGCGCGGCCTCGGCGCCTTCGACAAGGCGTTCTGGAAGCATGTCGGCCACAGCTTCCTGACGCTGTTCCGGGCCTTCGGCCGCAGCTGGACCTTTGGCGCCTTCGCACCGGCGCCGGATGCGGGCGACGCCACGCCATTCTACCGCCAGCTCTCGCGCTACTCCGCAGCCTTTGCGCTCTGCGCCGACATGGCGCTGCTGACGCTCGGCGGCGCGCTCAAGCGCAAGGAGATGCTGTCGGCGCGCTTCGGCGACATCCTCTCAGAGCTGTATCTGCTCTCGGCGGCGCTGAAGCGCTGGCAGGACGAGGGCAGGCAAAAGGAAGATTTTGCCGCTCTGGAATGGTGCATGGCGACGGGCTTCAAAACCATCGAGAACCGGTTTGCCGAAATCCTCGCCAACCTGCCCAACCGCTTCGTCGCAGCTGTCCTCAAGTTCGTGGTCCAGCCGTTCGGCGCACGCGTGCTCGGCCCCTCCGACCGGGTCGTGCACCAATGCGCGAGCCTCGTGCTCGAGCCGTCCGCAGCGCGCGAGCGCCTCACGCCCGATCTGGCTTATGTCGACGACGACGGCGGCTTTGCCCGTCTCGAGCGCGCGTTCGAGCTGGTCGCAAGCACCGACGCCGTCGCCAGGCGCATGCGCGCCGCGCATGTCCGCGATTGGAAGCAAGCGGTTGCCAAGGGCGTGATCACGCAGGCCGAAGGCGAGCAGCTCGCCGCGGCCCGCGAAGCCGTGAGGGGCGTGATCGAGGTCGACGATTTCGCGCCTGAGGCGCTGTCGCCGATTTACAAGAAAACCGGCGACGTGCATCAGTTCTTCCAGGAACTCGGAGAGCAGAGGGCGGCGAGCTGATGGCACGACCGGTATTCATCGTCGACGGCAGCAGGACGCCGTTCCTGAAGGCGCGCTCGGGGCCCGGGCCGTTCACGCCGGTCGATCTCGCCGTGCAGTGCGGCCGGCCGCTTCTGGCGCGCCAGTCGTTTGCGCCCGATAGCTTCGACCAGGTCATCCTCGGCTGCGTCAACGTGGTCGCGGACGAGATGAATCCCGCCCGAGTCGCCGCGCTTCGGCTCGGCATGGGCGAGGACATGGTCGCCTTCACCGTGCAGATCAATTGCGGCTCCGGGATGCAGTCGATCGACACCGCCTATCGCTACATCCGTGAGGGCCATGCCGATATGATCCTCGCCGGCGGCACCGAGGCACTGAGCCATGCGCCGCTGGTCTGGCCCAATTCGGGCGTGCGCTGGTTTGCGGGTCTCGCCACCGCCAGAGGCATGGCCGCCAAGCTCGCGGCTGCGTTCAAATTGCGGCCCCGCGATCTCAAGCCGGTCATCGGCCTCGAGCGCGGGCTGACCGATCCCGTCACCGAGCTGAACATGGGGCAGACGGCCGAGGTCGTCGGTCATCTCTTTGGCATCACGCGGGCGCAGTCCGATGCCTATGCCGCCGAGAGCCATCGCCGGCTCGCGCATGCGCAAAGCGCCGGGTTTCTCAAGGGCGAAGTCGAAACCGCGTTCTCCCGCGACGGCAAGTTCTTCGACCATGACGACGGCGTGCGGCCGGATTCGACGGTCGAGTCACTCGCAAAGCTCCGGCCGGTGTTCGAGCGTCCCTGGGGACAGGTCACCGCCGGCAATTCCTCGCAGATCACAGACGGCGCCTCGTGGGTGATCCTCGCCTCGGACGCGGCGGTCGCAAAGCACAAGCTGACGCCGAAGGCTGCGATCGTCGACAGCCACTGGGCTGCGCTCGATCCCAGCATCATGGGGCTCGGTCCGGTGATGTCGGCGACGCCGCTGCTTCAGCGCAACGACCTCACCATCAAGGACGTCGAGACCTGGGAGCTGAACGAGGCTTTTGCCACGCAGGTGCTCGGCTGTCTCGCCGCCTGGAACGACGACAAATTCTGCCGCGAGATCCTCGGTCTCGACGGCGCGGCCGGCCAGATCGAGCGTGAGAGGCTGAATGTCGACGGCGGCGCCATCTCGCTCGGTCATCCCGTCGGCACCTCGGGCAACCGTATCGTGCTGCATCTCGTCAACGCAATGAAGCGGCTCGGCACGCGACGTGGCGTCGCCACTGAATGCATCGGCGGCGGTCTCGGCGGCGCGATGCTGATCGAGGCGGTGTGACATGGATTCCAAGATCATGACCGCGCTCGGGGATCGCGTGCTGGAGCTGGGACCCCAGCCTGCTGCGGAAAGTCCGTACAAGCACTTCAAGCTGACGCGCGATGCCGACGGCGTCGCCTGGCTGCTGTTTGATCGCGCCGATGCAAGCGCCAACACGCTCTCCTCAGAGGTGATGGAGGAATTCGACGCCGTGCTCGCCGCGATCGAGAACGAGCGTCCCGCGGGCCTGGTGATCCGATCGGCAAAGCCGTCCGGGTTCATCGCGGGCGCGGACGTCAACGAATTCCGCGGTGTGTCCGACCCCGGTGTGGTGGAGACGCGCATCCGCGCCGCGCACGCCGTGGTCGACCATCTGGAGGCCTTGAGGCTACCGACGGTCGCGGTCATCCACGGCTTCTGCCTCGGCGGCGGGCTCGAGGTTGCGCTGGCCTGTCAGGCGCGCATCGCCATCGACGGCGCGCGGTTCGGCTTCCCGGAGGTGATGCTCGGCCTGCATCCCGGTCTCGGCGGCACCGCGCGCTTTACAACGCTCGTCAATTCCACGCAGTCGATGTCTCTGATGTTGACCGGCCGCACCATCGATGCGCGACGGGCCAAATCGCTCGGCCTCGTGGATGCCGTGACCCAGGAGCGCCACGTCCGCGGCGCGGTGAAGGATGCGCTGTTCGGACGCCTGGAGCGGGCAAAGCCAGGTCTGTTCACGCGCGCCGCCAATCTCGGGCTGGTCCGCGGCCTGCTGGCCAAGCGCATGCGGGCGGAGGCCGCGAAGGCTGCCTCCCGCGAGCATTACCCCGCCCCTTATGCGCTGATCGATCTCTGGGAGGCTCATGGCGGCAGCAAGGCCGCCATGCTGAAGGCGGAGCAGGCGTCCTTCGCCAAGCTGATGGTGACGCCGACCGCGCAGAATTTGATCCGCGTCTTCTTCCTCCGTGAGCAAATGAAGAGGGCCGCCGGCGGCGGCAATGCCATCAAGCATGTCCATGTCATCGGTGCCGGCGCCATGGGCGGCGACATCGCAGCCTGGTGTGCGGGGCAGGGGCTGCGGGTCTCCCTCGCCGACATGAAGGCGGAGCCGATCGCGGGCGCCGTGAAGCGGGCCGCCGAGCTCTATGGCAAGATCATCCGCAAGCGCACGGACGTGCGCGACGCGCTCGATCGTCTCATCCCCGACATGGACGGGGAGGGCGTGCGGAATGCCGATCTCATCATCGAGGCGGTGCCGGAAAGGCTGGAGCTGAAGCAAAAGGTCTATGCCACGCTCGAGCCCCGGATGAAGCCTGACGCGATCCTCGCCACCAACACGTCCAGCATACCGTTGCAGGATCTGCGTATGACGCTGGCGCGGCCGGAGCGGCTGGTCGGATTGCACTTCTTCAATCCGGTGTCGCGGCTGCAACTGGTCGAAGTCGTCAGCCATGACGGCAACGATCCGCAAATTCTGAAGCAGGCGCTCGCCTTCGTCGGTGCGATCGACCGCCTGCCGCTCGCCGTGAAGAGCTCGCCGGGCTTCCTCGTCAACCGCGCGCTGACGCCTTACATGCTGGAAGCGATGGTGATGCTGGACGAGAAGGTCGACCAGCGGCTGATCGACGCCGCGGCCGAGCAGTTCGGCATGCCGATGGGGCCGATCGAGCTCGCCGATCAGGTCGGTCTCGACATCTGCCTCGACGTCGGCGACATGCTGCGCACCAAGTTCGGCGATCTCCTCCCGCCGACCCCGGCCTGGCTGCGCGAGAAGGTCGCCAAGGGCGAGCTTGGCCGCAAGACCGGCAAGGGCTTCTACACCTGGAAGGATGGAAAGGCGGAGAAGGCGCCGCTCGCAGAGACCGGTCCGCGAGTCACGGACCAGATGATCGATCGCCTGGTGCTGCCGATGTCCAACGTCTGCGTCGCAGCGCTTCGTGAAGGCATCGTGGACGATGCCGACGCGGTCGACGGCGCCATGATCTTCGGCACTGGCTATGCGCCGTTCCGCGGCGGCCCGCTGAACTATGCGCGCACGCGCGGCGCGGAAAATGTCCTGTCTACCCTGCGCGCGCTGGCCGAACGATTCGGCGAGCGCTTCGCGCCCGATCCTGGCTGGGACAGCTTCAAGTGAGAGAGACATGAGCGAGCACGCTACGACCGGGCCGAGCGGCGACCTCTGCATCCGCACGCTGGCGATGCCGGCCGACACCAACGCCAACGGCGATATCTTCGGCGGCTGGCTGTTGAGCCAGATGGACGTCGGAGGCGGCGTGTTCGCCTCGAAGGCCGCGCGGTCGCGCACCGTGACCGTCGCGATCGAGGCGATGAATTTCCGCAAGGCGGTCTATGTCGGCGATCTCGTCTCGGTCTATGCCAATCTCGTGCGTGTCGGGCGCACTTCGCTGACCGTGCATCTCGAGGCATGGGCGTTGCGTCGCAAGGAGCTTCATCCGTTCCTCGTCACCGACGGAAATTTCACTTACGTCTCCATCGACGATCACGGTCGCCCGCAGGCGATCCAGCGCAACGGTCCGCCGATCGCGACGTAATCGCGCGCGACGCTCTGCCTCATCCCGCGACATGGCAGGCGCAACGGAACGCGGCGCCGGTGAGATCGGCCCGTCGCGGCTTCGCCAAGAACCAGTCATAAAACGGATGAGGTCCCGGCGTACTCAATTGCCTGTCGATTCGGGGTGGAAACGGCCTCCAATGCCTGGGAACCTTCGGGCAGGATTGCCGTTATTTGCCCGCACTGAGGAATCACGGACCATGCCGGACAGCTACATCATCGAAGTCAATTCGCAGACCGCAGGTATCGTCGTTCGCTCTCAAGGGGGCTACTGCTTCTTCGCCTCGTCCCACCGTTTCAACCGCCTCGAGGGCCAGCTCTTCCGTAACGCCCGCGAGGCCGAGCGGGCCGCGCGCAAGTTGGTGAACGGTGACGTGAAGGAGGCGGCGTAACCGTCGCCGTCATTCCGGCGCGAAGCGCGATCCGGAATCCATCTTGCCTTGCAAAATGTTGATCAAAAGATTCCGGGCTCGCACCTGTCATCCGCGTCCCGGAAGTGCTGATCACAGCTTTGTCGCGGCGCGCGACAGCAGCTTCCACTCGTCGCCCTGCTTCTGCCAGTTCATCAGGATGTGAAGGTTGGTCGACACTTTTTTCCCATCGGCCGCCATCTCCTGCTCACCCAGCCAGTGGAAGCGCACGATCGCGGCTGGTCCGACCACCTTGATGGTCGGCTCCTTGTATTCGATCGACAGGAACTTGGACTTGCCGTCGGTCGCGTTAGTGATGAAGGTCGCCTTGTCCTCGACCTTGCCGCTGGAATGGCTGTAGCTCAGCTCGTCCGCGCAGAGCGCGCCGAGCGCCTTCGGGTCCGCCGCGATCTGGGCAAGGCGGAAGGCCTCGACCTTCCTTGCCACGGCTTCCTCGTCCGCCGACGCAGCGCGTGCTGGCGTGGCGAACGCAAGCGCAGAGACGGCGAGAGTGGAGAGCGCCAGATCACGTCTGTTGATCGTCATCGTTTCCTCCTTTTTGGTCTTGGCCGGAGTGTTGCAGTCGCCCGCGGACTTGTCGAGTGTCGCGTGAGCAGGGATGCGCATGCGTCGTTGCGCGATCGAAGCCATATTGATACGTGTTCCGCGTCGACGCGTCGCACATCGAGAAAGTACGGAAATGATCGAGGCCAGCCACGATGCGAGGGGGAGGGCGTTGCTGTTCGACATCGACGGCACGCTCGCCGACACCGATCCGTTGCACTTGAAGGCTTTCAACCAGGTGCTCGGTCCTCATGGCCATGTCTTCGATCACGCGCGCTTCTCCAGAGAGCTGCAGGGCTTCGCCAATGTCGCCATCGGCGAGCGTTTCTTGCCGCATGAAGCGCCGGAACGGCGCGCCCTGATCCTCGATGAGAAGGAAGAGGTCTTCCGAACGCTGGTGGCCGGGCAGATTGCACCGCTGCCAGGTCTGATGGCGCTGCTCGATCGTGCCGACAGCGCCGGCATTCCCATGGTGGCCGTGACCAACGCGCCGCGTCTCAATGCCGAGCTGCTGCTCGCCGGCCTCGGCATCACGCATCGCTTCAAGGCCATCGTGATCGGCGCCGAGCTGCCGCACGGCAAGCCGCATCCGCTGCCCTATCAGGAAGGGTTGCGTTTCGTCGGCGCGAGGCCGGAAACCTCGATCGCATTCGAGGATTCCCGCACCGGCGTGCAGTCCGCTGCGGCAGCTGGCATCCCGACCATCGGCATCCGCACCAGCCTCAGCCATGCTGACCTGATTGCAGCAGGCGCCGTCACCTCCGCCGGCGCCTTCGACGATCCGGCGCTGCTCACGCGTCTTGCCGACGCCATGGCCTGGTGAGCACCCATCATCCGTTAACCGTGATCGACGCGCGCATTGACCGAAGGCGCGAACCGCCGCACCATGCATCATTCTGATTTGAGGCCGTTGCCGTGACCGGACTGACCCATCGCCAAGCCGAAATCCTCAACATTGCGCGCGCCTCCGGCCGCGTCATGGTCGAGGAGCTCGCGCGTCGCTTCGAAGTCTCGGCGCAGACCATCCGCAAGGATCTCAATGACCTCTGCGAACGGAGGTCGCTGACCCGCATCCACGGCGGCGCCATCATCGCCTCGGGCGTGGAAAACCTCGCCTATGAGGCGCGCCGCTTCGTCGCCGCCGACGAGAAGAAGGCGATCGGCGCGGCGGCCGCTTCGCTGATCCCGAACGGCTGCTCGCTGTTCATCAACATCGGCACCACGACCGAGGAGGTCGCGAGCGCGCTGACCTCGCACGAGGATCTGCTCGTCATCACCAACAATCTCAACGTCGCGATGTTGCTTTATCGCCATCCCCGCATCGAGGTGGTGGTCGCGGGCGGCACGGTACGGCGTGCCGATGGCGCGGTGGTCGGCTCGACTGCGACGCAGCTGATCGGCCAGTTCAAGGTCGACTATGCCATCATCGGCGCGTCCGCCATCGACGAGGAGGGCGCGCTGCTCGACTTCGACTATCGCGAGGTGCAGGTGGCGCAGGCCATCATCGCCAACGCCCGCAGCGTCATGCTGGTGGCCGATTCGACGAAACTCCGCCGCAGCGCGCCGGTGCGCATCGCCCACATCACCCAGATCCAGACCTTCGTCACCGACCAGGAACTGCCCGAGCGTCTCGCCACCATCTGCCACAGCAAGGGCATCGAAGTGGTGGAGGCGTTGCCGAAAGGGTTGGGCGAGAATGATGAGCCCCAGGCCGATGCGCAGGACGCCGCGCCTGAGGCAGCGCCGGTGGTGCGGCTGCGATAGAGGCATAGTCTGCTTCAGGCCGCAGCGCCGTCGTCCCCGCCGCCAGCATTGGGGGCAAGAGCTTCCGGCATGACCTGATCCCACGCCTGGTTCGACAGGACAGAGAACGCGGGGCCCGGACGCCCCCGGCGTGGCGAGTTCGGCTGGCCCGCTGGCTTCCAAGCGCCCGCGCGCTGCCTTCGCTTTCGCCCCTTCGCCCCAGGAAATACCACTTTCATTTTCTTTCGCTTCTCTTTCGTCTTGCTTTCGTTTCTGGGTGTGATGTAATTAAAAACGAAAGTTGCCGCCCAATGAACGGGCGGTCGCCGGGGGATGCGTCTGTTGGAGCGTATTTTCGATCTCGCCATCATCGGAGGCGGTGTTAACGGCTGCGGCATCGCGCGCGACGCGGTGGGCCGGGGCAACACGGTTTTCCTGTGCGAAATGAATGATCTGGCGAGCGGGACGTCGTCCTGGTCGACCAAGCTGGTGCATGGCGGCCTGCGCTACCTCGAATATTACGAGTTTCGGCTGGTTCGCGAGGCGCTGATCGAGCGCGAGGTTCTCTGGGGCATCGCGCCCCATATCATCCGCCCCCTGCGTTTCGTTTTGCCGCACCATGCCGGCCTGCGTCCGGCCTGGCTGCTGCGCCTCGGCCTCTTCCTCTATGACCACATCGGCGGCCGTCATTTGCTGCCGGCCACGCGCTCGGTCGATCTTCGGCGCGACGAGGTCGGCAAGCCGCTGATACCCAATCGCTACGCCCGCGCGTTCGAATATTCCGACTGCTTCGTCGATGACGCCCGGCTCGTCG
Organism: Bradyrhizobium sp. in8p8; assembly: GCF_000426845.1. Taxonomy (GTDB): domain Bacteria; phylum Pseudomonadota; class Alphaproteobacteria; order Rhizobiales; family Xanthobacteraceae; genus Bradyrhizobium; species Bradyrhizobium japonicum_C. The sequence continues at coordinate 117,213 of NZ_AUGD01000011.1, forward strand.
TGCTCAACGCGCGCGATGCCGCCGACAAGGGCGCCGAGATCCGCACGCGCACCCGCGCCACCGAGATACGCCAGTCCGACGGGTTGTGGACTGTCGGCATGGTCAACACGCTGACCGGTGAGCGCTCGCAGATCCAGGCGCGCGCGCTGGTCAATGCCGGCGGTCCCTGGGTTGAGGACGTGCTCGGCCGCGGCGCCGGCGTCAACGCCAAGGCAAAAGTCCGCCTGGTGCAGGGCTCACATATCGTCGTGAGAAAACTCTACGACCACGACCGCGCCTACATGTTCCAGAACGCCGACGGCCGCATCATTTTCGTCATCCCGTATCAGGACGACTTCACGCTGATCGGCACGACCGACCGCGACTATGACGGCGATCCGGCCAAGGTGAAGGCAACGGCCGAGGAGATCCAGTATCTCTGCGCCGCGGCGAGCGAATATCTCGCCAAGCCGGTGAGGCCGGAGGACGTGGTCTGGACCTATTCCGGCGTGCGTCCGCTCTATGACGACGGTGCCAGCGAAGCCAAGGCCGCCACGCGTGACTACGTGTTCGAGCTCGACACGCCCGGCGGCGTACCGCTGCTGTCGATCTATGGCGGCAAGATCACGACCTATCGCAGGCTCGCCGAGGAGGCGCTGGAGCGGCTCGCGCCCTATCTCCGCAGCGCGAAAGCGAGGGAGGGCTGGACCGGAAAATGGCCGTTGCCCGGCGGCGACATGAACGTGTCCGACATCGACGGGCTGATAGCCGAGCTCCAGCGCGGCTATCCGTTCCTCAGCCACGAGCATGCGCGACGTCTTGCCCGCGCCTATGGCACACGGGCGATCAAGCTGCTCGGCGATGCGAAATCGGCCGCCGATCTCGGCCTGGCCTTCGGTGCGACACTGACCGAGCGCGAGGTCCGCTACCTCATGGCCAATGAATGGGCCGTCACCGCCGAGGACGTGGTCTGGCGCCGGTCCAAGCTCGGCCTGCGACTATCTGCCGACGAGATTGCGGCGCTCGACGACTGGATCAGGACCCACGCCGTGCAGCAAAGTCCCCTGCTGGAAGCAGGAGGACGCTCATGACGGTGACACTCGATCACGTGACCCGGACCGTCGAGGGTGTCCCGCATATCCGCGACGTCTCGCTGACGCTCGAGAGCGGAACCCTCAACGTGCTGCTCGGCCCGACATTGTCGGGCAAGACCTCGATCATGCGGCTGCTCGCAGGCCTCGACAAGCCGACCACGGGCAAGGTGGTGGTCAACGGCAAGGACGTCACCGGTGCGGACGTGCGCCAGCGTTCGGTCGCCATGGTCTATCAGCAGTTCATCAACTACCCCTCGCTGACGGTCTACGAGAACATCGCCTCGCCCCTGCGCGTGCAGCGCAAGCCGCGCGACGAGATCGAGGCGCGCGTCGCCGAGGCGGCCAAGCTGCTGCGGCTCGAACCGTTCCTGAGGCGCACGCCGCTCCAGCTTTCCGGCGGCCAGCAGCAGCGCACCGCGATCGCGCGTGCGCTGGTCAAGGGCGCCGACCTCGTGCTGCTCGACGAGCCGCTCGCCAATCTCGACTACAAGCTGCGCGAAGAGCTGCGCGCCGAATTGCCGCGCATCTTCGAGGCCTCCGGCGCGATCTTCGTCTATGCCACCACCGAGCCGACCGAAGCACTTCTGCTCGGCGGCAACACGGTCTGCATGTGGGAGGGCCAGGCGCTGCAGATCGGCGAGACGACAAACGTGTACCGCCGTCCACAGACCTTGCGCGTCGCGCAGGTGTTCTCCGATCCGCCGCTCAACCTCGTCGGCATCGAGAAGAAGAACGGGCAGGTCGCCTATGCAGGCGGCACGGCTTCATCGCCGGCCTCAGGTCTTTACGCGGGCCTCGCCGACGGCGCCTATCGCGTGGGCTTCCGCGCCCACCAGCTCGGGCTCGCCAATGGCCAGACCGACCGCCACGCCTTCCACGCCACGGTGACGGTGACCGAGATCACCGGTTCGGAGAGCTTCGTGCACTTGACCCGCGACGGATCGAACTGGGTGGCGGTGCTGCACGGCGTGCACGAGTTCGAGCCCGGCCAGACGCTCGATGCCGTGCTCGATCCCAATGATGTTTTTGTCTTCGATGCGGCCGACCGTCTGGTCGCCGCTCCAGGCTCGTAAGGGGAAGGTGCGCCATGGCCCGCATTGACCTCGTCGATCTCGCGCACTCCTACGGCGGTAATGATGCCGCGCCGGAAAGCTTTGCGCTCAAGCCCGTTACCATGACCTGGCGCCAGGGCGGCGCCTACGCGCTGCTCGGCCCGAGCGGCTGCGGCAAGACCACGCTGCTCAACGTCATCTCCGGCATCATCACGCCATCGCGCGGGAAGATCCTGTTCGACGGCGTGGACATCACGCCGCTGTCAACCCAGAAGCGCAACATCGCCCAGGTGTTCCAGTTTCCGGTGATCTACGACACCATGACGGTCGGCCAGAACCTGGCGTTTCCGCTGAAGAACCGCGGCGTGCCGAAGGCCGAGATCGACAAGCGCGTCGCCGAGATCGGCCGCCTGCTCGACCTCGAACCCTACCTCCATCGCAAGGCGACGCGGCTCACGGCCGATGCCAAGCAGAAGATCTCGCTCGGCCGCGGCCTGGTCCGCTCCGACGTGGCCGCCGTGCTGTTCGACGAGCCGCTGACGGTGATCGATCCCGAGCTGAAATGGCAGCTCCGCTCCAAGCTCAAGGCGCTGCATCGCGAGCTCGACCTCACGATGATCTACGTCACCCACGACCAGACCGAGGCGCTGACCTTTGCCGATACGGTCGTGGTCATGCATGACGGCCGCGTCGTGCAGAGCGGCACGCCGGCCGAGCTGTTCGACAAGCCGGCTCACACCTTCGTCGGCTACTTCATCGGCTCGCCCGGCATGAACATCCTGCCGGCGGAGGTGAGGGGACGCGAGGCGCGAATCGACGGCCACGTCATCTCGCTCAACCGCGCCTACGACAATCTGCCTGCGGGCGCCAAAATCGAGATCGGAGTCCGTCCCGAATTCGTCGAGGCCGTCGCGCCGGCGCCGGGCCTGCTCACGGCGAAGATCGAGCGCATCGACGATCTCGGCCGGATCCGTTTCGCTCGGACGCGTCTGGGCGACGCCAAACTGGCGGCGCGGGCCCCTAGCGGCTTCACCAGCGCGGACGGCACGGCCGGGCTGAAACTCGATCCGTCGCACGTTCACGTCTATGCCGACAGCCTTCTGGTGGAGGGAGCCGCCTGATGGACAAGACCGTCAACCAAAAGGCCTGGTTCCTGGTGCTGCCGGTGTTCCTGGTCGTCGCCTTCTCGGCGGTGCTGCCGCTGATGACGGTGGTGAACTATTCGATGCAAGACACCTTCGGGAACAACCAGTTCTTCTGGAACGGCGTCGGCTGGTTCAAGGAGCTGCTCGATCCCTCGACCGATCTCGGCGGCCGCTTCCTGGCTTCGCTCGGGCGCAACCTGTTCTTCTCGCTTGTGATCCTCGCAATCGAGGTGCCGCTCGGCATCGTCGTCGCGCTGTCTATGCCGCGCGAAGGCTGGACCGTCGCGGCCTGCCTCGTGATCCTGGCGCTGCCGTTGCTGATTCCGTGGAACGTGGTCGGCACGATCTGGCAGATCTTCGGCCGGCCGGATATCGGCCTGCTGGGCTATGCCCTCAACGCCATTGGTTTCGACTACAATTACGTCTCCAACGACGTCGACGCCTGGGTCACCGTCATCGTGATGGACGTCTGGCACTGGACCAGCCTCGTTGCGCTGCTGTGTTACGCCGGCCTGAAGTCGATTCCCGAAGCCTATTACCAGGCCGCCCAGATCGATGGCGCTTCGCGCTGGGCCGTGTTCAAGGCGATCCAGCTGCCGAAGATGAACCGCGTGCTCCTGATCGCGGTGCTGCTGCGCTTCATGGACAGCTTCATGATCTACACCGAGCCGTTCGTCGTCACCGGCGGCGGGCCGGGCAACTCCACCACCTTCGTGTCGATCGAGCTGGTCAAGATCGCGCTCGGCCAGTTCGACCTCGGCAAGGCCGCGGCGCTGTCGCTGGTCTACAACCTCATCATCCTGATCGTCTGCTGGATCTTCTACACCGTGATGACCAATGCCGGCGCCGAGCGCGCCGTGAAGGAAGGAGCCGCGTGATGCATTCGATCCCCGGCCGCCGCCTCATCATGGGGCTGTTCCTGGTTTTCCTGCTGCTGCCGATCTACTGGCTCGTCAACATGAGCTTCAAGACCAACAGCGAAATCGTCTCGACGATGACGCTGTGGCCGCACACCCCGACGCTCCAGCACTACAAGCGCATCTTCACGGACGAGAGTTGGTATTCGGGCTACATCAACTCGCTGACATATGTGGTCCTCAACACCATCATCTCGATCTCGGTGGCGTTGCCGGCGGCTTACGCCTTCTCGCGCTATCGCTTCCTCGGCGACAAGCACCTGTTCTTCTGGCTGTTGTCGAACCGCATGGCGCCGGCGGCGGTCTACGCATTGCCGTTCTTCAACCTCTATTCGGCGATCGGCCTGTTCGATACGCCCTGGGCCGTCGCGCTCGCGCACTGCATCTTCAACGTCCCGCTGGCGGTGTGGATCCTGGAAGGCTTCGTCTCCGGCGTGCCGCGCGAAATCGACGAGACCGCCTTCCTCGACGGCTATTCCTTTCCGCGCTTCTTCATCAAGATCCTGGTGCCGCTGATCGCGAGCGGGATCGGCGTCGCCGCCTTCTTCTGCTTCATGTTCTCCTGGGTCGAGCTCTTGCTCGCGCGCACGCTGACCTCGGTGCATGCAAAGCCGATCGCAGCGATCATGACGCGCACCGTGTCGGCGGCCGGCATGGATTGGGGCCTGCTCGCGGCCGCCGGCGTGCTCACCATCATCCCGGGTGCGCTGGTGATCTGGTTCGTCCGCAACTACATCGCGCGCGGCTTCGCGCTCGGTCGCGTCTGAGGGGGCATCAATGGAATCCATCGCATGGATGGCCTGGACGCTGCCGACCGCGATCTTCTTCGCCGCGCTCGCCTGCACGCTCGCCGTGATGACCTGGCTCGCAGCGGTCTATCCCGAGGCCGAGCGGGTCGGCGTGCTGCGCATCCCGACCACGCGCGGCGATCGCCTGTTCATCTCGCTGATCGCGGCCGCCGTCATCCACCTGGTGTGGATCGGCCTCGTCGGCACCGACCCCATCGCCACGCTCCCGATCGGCGAGGAGGGCTTGGAAATCTCGAGCCTGTGGCTCGCAAGTGGAATTTCGCTGCTGACGGCCGTGCTCATTTTCCGCACGGTCTGAAGCTCGCGAAGGGACGGCCAGATCCGGGCGCAATCCGGGTCTGTATAAAAGTTTGTCGCTGCAACGGAGGAACAACATGCGACAGTTTAGGAGAAGGAAAGGTCCATTGACCAAGAGCAGTTTTCTGACCATGTCGAGCGCTGCCGCGATTGTTGCGGTTTCGTTCGCCCTCTCGGCTCCGGTTCGCGCCGCCGACGAGGCCACGATCCAGAAGTGGATCGCGGAATTCCAGCCCTCGACTCTGTCGAAGGAAGACCAGAAGAAGGAGCTGGAGTGGTTCGCCAAGGCCGCCGAGCCCTTCAAGGGGATGGAGATCAACGTCGTCTCGGAGACCATCACCACCCACGAATACGAGGCGCAGACCCTCGCCAAGGCGTTCTCGGAGCTGACCGGCATCAAGCTCAAGCATGACCTCATCCAGGAAGGTGACGTCGTCGAGAAGCTGCAGACGCAGATGCAGTCGGGCAAGAACGTCTATGACGGTTGGATCAACGATTCCGACCTGATCGGCACCCACTTCCGCTACGGCCAGACCATCGCGCTGTCGGATTACATGACCGGCGAGGGCAAGGACGTCACCAATCCGATGCTCGACGTCAACGACTTCATCGGCAAGTCGTTCGGCACGGGTCCGGACGGCAAGCTCTATCAGCTGCCGGACCAGCAGTTCGCCAACCTATACTGGTTCCGCTACGACTGGTTCACCAACCCAGACTACAAGGCCAAGTTCAAGGCCAAGTATGGCTACGAGCTCGGCGTGCCCGTGAACTGGTCCGCCTATGAAGATATCGCCGAGTTCTTCACCAACGACATCAAGGAGATCAACGGCGTCAAGGTCTACGGCCATATGGACTATGGCAAGAAGGACCCCTCGCTGGGCTGGCGTTTCACCGACGCATGGCTGTCGATGGCCGGCAACGGCGACAAGGGTATCCCGAACGGCCTGCCGGTCGACGAATGGGGCATCCGCATGGAAGGCTGCCGTCCGGTCGGCTCCTCCGTCGAGCGCGGCGGCGACACCAACGGGCCGGCGGCGGTCTACTCGATCACCAAATACCTCGATTGGATGAAAAAGTACGCGCCTCCGCAGGCCCAGGGCATGACCTTCTCCGAGTCCGGTCCGGTGCCGGCGCAGGGCAACATCGCCCAGCAGATGTTCTGGTACACCGCCTTCACCGCCGACATGGTGAAGCCGGGCATCGCCGTGATGAACGCCGACGGTACGCCGAAATGGCGTATGGCTCCCTCGCCGCACGGCGCTTACTGGAAGGAAGGCATGAAACTCGGCTACCAGGACGCGGGCTCGCTCACGCTCCTGAAGTCCACTCCGCCGGATCGCCGCAAGGCGGCATGGCTGTATCTCCAGTTCATCGTCTCCAAGTCGGTGTCGCTGAAGAAGAGCCATGTCGGTCTCACCTTCGTCCGTGAATCCGACATCTGGGACAAGTCGTTCACCGAACGTGCGCCGAAGCTCGGCGGCCTGGTCGAGTTCTACCGCTCGCCTGCCCGCGTGCAGTGGACCCCGACCGGCAACAACGTGCCGGACTATCCAAAGCTCGCCCAGCTCTGGTGGCAGAACATCGGCGATGCGTCGTCCGGTGCGAAGACGCCGCAGCAGGCGATGGATGCGCTGGCCGCTGCCCAGGACTCCGTGATGGAGCGTCTGGAGAAGTCCGGCGTGCAGGGCGCCTGCGGTCCGAAGCTGCACAAGAAGGAGAAGCCCGAGTACTGGTTCGCGAAGGCCGAGAAGGACGGCACCATCGCGCCCCAGCGCAAGCTCGCCAACGAGAAGCCGAAGGGCGAGACGGTCGATTACGACACGCTGATCAAGTCGTGGCCGGCGCAGCCTCCGAAGCGCGCCGAAGCGAAGTGATGTCGTAGATGTCGTGGCCGGACCTGACCCGGCCATCCATCCAAACACGAAAGGCCGGGAGCGATCCCGGCCTTTTGGTTTTGTCTTTGCCTCTCCCATCAACCGGAGAGAGGGATAAGACATCACTCCGCCGGTTCGGCCGCCAGCGTCGGATAGTCGGTATAACCCTTGGCGCCGCCGCCGTAGAACGTGGTCTTGTCCCATTCGTTCAGAGGCGCGCCCTGCTTCAGCCGCTCGACGAGATCGGGGTTGGAGATGAACGGCTTGCCGAAGGCGATGAGGTCGGCCGCGTTAGCGTCCAGGATCTTGGTGGCGAGATCGAAATCATAGCCGTTGTTGGCGACGTAGGCGCCCGAGAAGCGCTTGCGCAAGGATGCATAATCGAACGGCGCGAAGTCGCGCGGGCCGCCGGTGGCGCCTTCGACGACGTGGAGATAGACCAGCTTCAGCGCGCTGAGGCCGTCGACAATGTGCTCGAACAGCGGCTGCGGGTTGCTGTCGGAAATGTCGTTGGCCGGCGTCACGGGCGAGATGCGGATGCCGGTGCGGTCGGCGCCGGCCTCGGCGGCGACGGCCTTGGACACTTCGAGCATCAGACGCGCGCGGTTCTCGATCGAGCCGCCATAGGCATCCGTGCGCTTGTTGGCGCCGTCCTTGGCGAACTGGTCGAGCAGATAGCCGTTGGCGCCGTGGATCTCGACGCCGTCGAAGCCGGCCTCCAGCGCGTTCTTCGTGGCGCGCTTGAAGTCGTCGATGATCCCTGGAATCTCGGAAAGCTCGAGCGCGCGTGGTTCGGAGACATCGGCAAAGCCGCCGTTCACAAACGTCTTGCCCTTGGCGCGGATTGCGCTCGGTGCAACCGGGGCTGCTCCATTGGCTTGGAGATCGACATGCGAGATGCGGCCGACATGCCAGAGCTGGATGAAGATCTTGCCGCCGCGTCCATGCACCTTGTCGGTGACCTTGCGCCAGCCGGCGACCTGGTCCTTGCTGTAGATGCCGGGCGTGTCCTGGTAGCCCTGGCCCTGCTGCGAGACCTGGCTTGCTTCGGTGATCAGGAGACCCGCGGAGGCGCGCTGGCCATAATAATCGGCCGCGAGCGGGCCGGGCACGAAGGTGCCTGGTACGGCGCGGTTGCGCGTCAGCGGCGCCATCACCAGGCGATTGGCCAGCGTGATCGGGCCGAGCTTGTAGGTTTCGAACAATTTGGTCGGGCGGCTCATGGGAGATGCTTCCGGGCAATGAGAGGTCACGAACACTTGTGCATCGTGACTGCGGGCGCAAGGGCGGAGCCATACGCAGCGCGCAGGCATGCTACGCGGCAGGGCCGCGTAGCATGATTCATGCGCAATTCCGGCCGCTGCAGCAGAGTTTCGCTACGCGGCCGTGCGTTTCGGCAAATCAGTTCGCGCCCATGAAATCGCGCTTGCCGATCTCGACGCCGTTATGGCGCAAAATGCCGTGGGCAGTCGCGGCGTGGAAATAGAAGTTCGGCAGCGAGAACGAACTCAGGAATTGCTGGCCCTTCATGGTGGTGGTCTTGTTGGGGCCGGACGGGAAGGTGACGTCTCTGGCTTCAGCCCCTTCGAACTGCTCGGGCTTGAACGACTTCACATAGTCGATGGTCTTGGCCAGGCGTTGCTTCAGCTCCGCGAAGGTCGTCTCGGTATCGGGGGTCGAGGGCACCTCGCTGTGCGTGAGCCGGGCGCAGCCCTTGGCGGCGAAATCGCTGACGAGCTGGACCTGTCTCGACAGCGGCAGCATGTCCGGGAAGAGGCGTGCACCGAGCAAGACGCCGGGGTCGATCTTCTTGGCCGCGCAATGCGCCTCGGCTTTGGTGAGCAGCCCGGTCACGCTGTTCAGCATTTGCAAGTACGCGGGGACGACGGCGTCGTAGAAGGACATGTGATGCTCGCTTCAATGGTGGGAAATCTCAGGAGAAAACCTGAGCCCCTCACATGGGAACCTCATGGAAAAATGCAATCGCGGAAAGAGGCCTCTGCGATACGAAGATTCCACTCTGTCACCCTTCGCGATCCAGTACTCCGAGACGGTCGTGATTGGAGCCGACAGGCTGCGGCGTACTGGATGGCTCCCAATGCGCAATTGCGCACAGCGACGGGAAATGACCACGGATGGATTGTTCAGCGGATAGTCGCGGCCGGCTGCGCCTGCGCCGTGCTGCCGCGCATGCGGGCGAGCAACTCGGCGGTCGGCCAGGAATCGGCGGGCAGCCCGAACTTGATCTGCATCGCCTTCACCGCCGTGCGGCTCTGCTGACCTAGAATGCCGTCGACCTTGCCGACATTGTGTCCGGCGCGCACCAGGAGCTGCTGCAATTCCTTGATCTCGCTGAACGGCAGCTGCGCCACCGGCTGCGCCGGCTTGCGCATCGGCGCGGCACCGGCAATGCGCGAGGCGAGATAGCCCGCCGTGGTCGAGTAGATCAGCGAGTTGTTCCACTCGGTATAGGCCGCGAAATTCGCATAGGCCAGGAAGGCGGGACCATTTCGTCCCATCGGCAGTAGCACGGAGGCCGCGAGATTGTCGTTCGGCAGGGGCCGTCCGTCGGGATAGGTGACGCCCAGCTGCGCCCATGTCGAGCGCGGCTCGCGCACTGTCAGATCGGTCTTCTCCCACGGCAGGTTCGGCGGCACCTTGATCTCTTCCAGCCAGGGTTCGCCGCGGCGCCACTTCAAGCCATTGGCAATGTAGTTTGCGGTGGATCCGATCACATCGGCTGGCGACCGCAACAGGTCGCGCCGCCCGTCGCCGTCATAGTCGACAGCGTAGTTCACGTAGTGCACGGGCAGGAACTGCGTCTGCCCGAGCTCGCCGGCCCAGGAGCCGATCATCTCGTCGGGATGCAGATCGCCGCGGTCGATGATCTTCAGCGCGGCGATGGTCTCGCCCACGAACATCTCCGAACGGCGGCAATCATAGGCGAGCGATACCAGCGATTTCAGCGTCGGCAGATTGCCCATGTTGGCGCCGAAATCGCTCTCCAGGCCCCAGAAGGCTGCGATCACCGCCGGCGGCACGCCATATTCCTTCTCGGCGCGCGCGAACGCGGCGGCGTATTGCTTGATGTGCTGCTGCCCGTTCTGCATGCGGTAGGGCGCGGCCATGCGGCCGGCAAATTCGGTGAAGAGCTGGCCGAACACGCGTTGGCCGCGGTCGCGATTGACGATGCCCTGGTCGTAGACGAGATACGGCGAAGCCTCCGCGATTGTCCGCTGCGACACGCCGGCGGCCACGGCCTGTTGCTTCACGTCGGCCAGGAAGCGGTCGAAGCTCGCCCCGTTGTGGCATGAGGCGGCACGGGGCAGGGCCGCGGTGGGTCTGGGCGCGGCAGTCTTGGCAGGCGGCGGAGCGAGCTGGGCGGAGGCGGGAGCGGAGAGGGCGAAAAGAGCGGTGGCCGCGATCGCAAATCGGGTCAGGAGCATGAGGTTTCCGCTGAGGGAGGGAGACGCTGGGGAGTCTTGCTGAAGCTTAATGGAGCGGTGGCGCTCAGACCAGTGCCGCGGCTCCGCGACGCACCCGGAAACCTTGAATCCCGGCCGGGGTCATCCCTACCTGATGTTTGCCGGCCTGCAGGCGCTTCCAGCGGCCGCGGCCGGCTCCAGGAGACGGCCATGAACTATTTTCGTACCGCAATGCTGCTCGCAGGCCTTACCGCCCTGTTCATGGGCGTCGGCTACCTGATCGGCGGCGCCTCCGGCGCCATGATCGCGCTCGTCGTTGCCGCCGCGACCAATCTCTTCACCTACTGGAACTCCGACCGCATGGTGCTGTCGATGTACGGCGCCCATGAGGTCGACCGTTCGACCGCACCGGAGCTGGTCGGGCTCGTCGCGGAGCTTGCGGGCCGCGCCGGCTTGCCGATGCCGCGCGTGTTCGTGATGGACGAGGTCCAGCCCAACGCGTTCGCGACCGGCCGTAACCCCGAGAACGCCGCAGTCGCCGTCACCACCGGCCTGATGAACCAGCTGAGCCGCGAGGAGCTTGCCGGGGTGATCGCGCACGAGCTCGCCCACATCAAGAACCACGACACGCTGCTGATGACGATCACCGCGACCATCGCGGGCGCGATCTCCATGCTCGCGCAGTTCGGGATGTTCTTCGGCGGCAACCGCGAGAACAACAATGGTCTCGGCATCGTCGGCTCGATCCTGATGATGATTCTCGCCCCGCTCGGCGCCATGCTGGTGCAGATGGCGATCAGCCGCACCCGCGAATATGCCGCGGATAATCTCGGTGCGCGCATCGTGGGACAGCCGATGTGGCTGGCTTCCGCGCTGGTGAGGATCGAGGGCGCGGCACATCAGGTGCCGAACTACGAGGCGGAGCGAAATCCAGCGACCGCGCACATGTTCATCATCAATCCGCTGTCGGGCCATGGTGTGGACAACCTTTTCGCCACCCATCCTTCGACGCAGAACCGTGTTGCCGCCCTCCAGCAACTCGCGGCCGAGCTCGGCGCGCGGGCGATGCCATCGGTCGGCGCCAACGAGAACTATCCGCCGCGCAGCCCTTGGGGCCGCTCCTCCTCGCGCGGTCCTTCGCGAGGTCCTTGGGGCTGACGGAACCGGCAAGCATTTGTGCCCGGCTTTGTGACCTGGCGCACACAGGATGGTCACGGCAGGTGTTAACACCCTGCCGTGACCATTTCTTCGAAAGGGGATGCGCGGCCGGACCTCTGCCGGTCGCCGTCGAAGATGACCCGAGCTGCCGTACTATTTCTGATCGTTCTTTGCGTGCTCGCCGGCCTGTCCACGCACATGGTCGTCAATTGCGGCGACGAGGACGATCCCGACATCTGCTCGGCCGTGATCGGTTTCTCGCCGCTCCGCGGCTCGCTGATTGCCTTCGCCTATGAGGGGCGTGGACGGATCGCGCTGCGCCACGGCGACTTCAAGCGTGCGATTGCCGATTTCGACGAAGCGATCCATCTCAATCCGAACCGCGGCTCGCTCTATCGCGACCGGGCGCTGGCGCGCCGTCTGAACGGCGATCTGGAGCTTGCGATTGCAGACTACGACGAGGCGATCGCGCACGATCCCAAGCGCGCCGCACCCTATCACCAGCGCGGTCTCGCGCTCGCCGCCATGGGCGACCTCGACCGCGCCATCCTGAGCTACAGCACCGCTGTCCGCCTCGATCCTTCCGATGCGCAGGCCCGTCTCGACCGGGGCCTTGCGTTCCTCGCCCGCGGCCAGGCCGATGATGCCCGCGCCGACTTCGAAGCCGCGCTGGCGCTGCCCGCGGGCAAAGAGAGCGGCATGCGCGATCTTGCGCGCGCCAAGCTCGCCGAGCTGGCCAGTGCCGAGCCGACGCAGGTTGCCACGCCACGACGGTGAGGGAGTTGTCGCTGGAGGCTTTCCCCTTCGCCGGCCGGAGAGGGCGGCCGCTTGATTCGCCTACTTCGCCTACTTCGCCTTCTTGGCTTTCGCCTTCGCCTTGGCAGCCTTCTTCGCCGGCTTGTCTTCCTTGGCCTTCTTCTCTGCCTTTACCGCAACCGGCGCGCTGGCAGCCAGGCGCATCGACCGCGCGTAGCTGTCGGCGACGTTGTCGGCGGACATCTGGAGGCGCTTGGCGGCGGCGGTGGCCTGCTCCATCGTGGCCTTGGCCATCATCTTGAAGCGTTCGCCGGTCTCCTTGCCCTTGGCCTTGGCCGCAAGGCCGTTCAAGCGATCCCGCCGCTCCTTGGCGCGGGTCATCAGGCCCGTATGCAGCTGTCTGGCCAGTTGCCGGATCACGACATCCAGGTCGGCGTCCGCCATGTTCTCTCATCCCCTTCAAAAAAAACGCAGTTGATGCGGCGGGACTATGCAGATCGGGCTCCGCCTTGGCAATTGCTGCCAGCCGGTCATCCGCAGCTTCCGGCCTGCGAAACAAAAAAGCCGCGCTGTTGGCGCGGCTCTGATGCGGTCTGGCGCAGGGAGGGCGCCTTCGGCCTCATTTCAGCGAGGCCACCGGTCCGTTCGACGCTGCCGGGGCCGGGTCGAAGCCGAATACGCCGACCAAGTATTTGTAGTAGTCCGGCATCTTCTCCTTGAGCGCCTCGCGCGACTTCGGATCGTGGAATTCGCTCTTTCCGGCTAGGAAGATGCTCGCGGTCACGGCGAAGAACTCCATGGGATTCTTCAGCGCATAGGATTCCTTGGGCAGCATGTCCTTGGACTTGGCCAGCGCGTAATAGGATATCACGCCCTTGTTGGCGTAGCCGTCCGGCAGGAGGCGTGCGTGATAGGCGTGGAGGAGCTCGTGCAGCAGCACGGCCTCCTTCTCGTAACGCATCATGTCCGGCCGCAGCATGATCACGCCAAGGCCCGAATCCACAGCGAGGTCGATGGCGTTCGGATTGGTCCAGCGCTGCTTGTCGTGGTCCCACACCGTCAGCGTCCGCGGCACGCGGCGCTCGACGTTGGGAGCGACGCGGCCGTAGCAGGCCGTCGCGGCACCTTCGTCGAGGCAGGCGAGCTCGCTCGCGATGATGGGCACGGTGCGGAAGAAGCGCAGGACACGCGGCGACAGGCCGGCGGATTCCACGACGTCGATCTGCTGCTTCAGATTGTCGGTGAGCTTGTCGACATCCTTGCGGTCGGAGTTCTCCGACAGGTCGAACATGTAGCCGCGGTAGCTCTGGAAGCCGGGCGGCAACGTCTGCACTGCGTCAGCATCCAGCGACCCGGCATGAGACGGACCGGCGAAGAACGCGCCGACGATGGTTGCGGTCAGCAGCAACGCAATGCGCATGAGTGAGCCCCCTGATGTCACTTTCACCGGCAGAATAGGCCGCCGTCGTTTGCGAAACGTGAGTGGGGCGAGACTAAGGCATCGATGTTGAAGCGTGATTAATCCCGCGTGGCAGATCGTGCGCGAGGATTAGTGCCGAGTTAACCACGACGACTGCCTTCGCCGGAGAGGCGCACTTGCGCAACGGCCGCGGATCCCCGCGGCCGTTCTGCCCCCAGCCGGCTCAATAGTCGTAGCCTGGACGACCGGGATAATGCGCGCGATTGCAGGCCCGTCGTCCCCGGTCAAGGCCGGCTGCGCTTTTGGCGAGCGCGCTGACATATTTCAGGCAACGCACGTAGTTTTCATTGCCGAGCCAGTCGAAACTGCCGGCGGTCGCCGGTTTGAGCTGCGCGGAGCCGGCAAGCGCCACGACGGCGATCAAGGCGGAGCAGGCAAAGGTTGTGATGATCTTCATGGTCCGTATTCCCCTCCGGCCGCCCGATGCAGCCGGTGTGGCCGCAACCATGCCCAAACCCGACTGACAGAACTGTGCTGGCCGTCACGCATGGCATGGCCTGCCACTGCTGCGGCGGACGCGGCGCGCGTGTTCGTCCAGTTCCGGGCGCGCCGCGATCCTCACAGCTCTCGTGCGTTCGAAAAGGCGAAGCTCGAGACCCGCCGCGTCGTCTCGTCCAGGATCAGCGTGCGCGTGATCGGCGGCTCGGCGCGCTGGGCGCAGTTTTCGCGCTCGCAGAGGCGGCAGTTGACGCCGATCGGCGTGCCCTCGGCCTTCTCCAGGTCCATGCCGGTGGCATAGGTCAGGCGTGCGGCGTGGCGGATCTCGCAGCCGAGGCCGATGGCGAACCGGGGCTGCGGCAGCGGGTGCGGCGCAACGGGACGGCGCACCATCTGCGCGATCGAGAAGTAGCGCGTGCCGTCGGGGAGCTCGATCACCTGCTTGAGCAGGCGGTCCGGGGTGTCGAAGGTCGAGTGCACGTTCCAGAGAGGACAGGTGCCGCCGAATTTCGAGAACGGGAAGGTGCCGGAGGAGAAGCGCTTGGAGACGTTGCCCGCATTGTCGACGCGCAACAGGAAGAACGGAATGCCGCGCGCGTTCGGCCGCTGCAGCGTGGTGAGGCGGTGGCAGACCTGCTCGAAGCCGGAATTGAAGCGCTGCGCCAGCACGTGGATGTCGTAATTGAGCGCTTCGGCAGCGGCGAGAAAGGCGGGATAGGGCATCATCACCGCCGCCGCAAAGTAGTTGCCGAGCGTGATGCGGAACAGGCGACGCGGCGCATCGTCGAGTGGACCCGCGCGGCCGATGATGGTCTCCAGGGCTTGCGCGCATTCGCCTAACCCCAGCTGGAAGGCGAGCTGGAACGCGCGGCCGGGCGGGTCGACCAGCTCCGAGATCAGAAGCTGGCGGCGGTGGCGGTCGAAACGCCGCAGCGTTTCGCGCATCACGTCCACGGGCATGATGCGGGTCTGGATCGAATGTTTCTCGCGCAGGCGTGCGGCCAGCGCCGCGTAGAGCCCCTCCGCCGGCACGTTCAGTTCATCGCGAAGGTTCTCCGCGGCCTGTTCCAGCTCCGGAAAGTAGTTGCGGTTGGCCTCGATCAGCTCGCGCACACGCTCGACCGGATTGGCCTCGTAGCGCGTGCCGACGTCGCGGTCGGCCATCTGCGCCGCCGCCAGCGTCTCGCCCTGGCGCGCCTCGGTATAGGCCGCATAGAGCCGTTGCAGCGCATGGGTGACCCCGGGGCAGAGCTCGGCGAGGTCGCGCAGCTCCTGCTTGGGAACGTCGATCTGGCGGAACAGGGGATCCGAGAAGATCTCGTTGAGCTCGGCGAAGAACCGATCCTCGTCGGCGGTGGCGAGGTCGCGCAGATCGAGGTCGTAGCTTTCGGCCAGCCGCAGCAGAATTTGCGCGGTCACGGGGCGCTGGTTGCGCTCGATCAGGTTGACATAGCTCGGCGAGATCCCGAGCCCCTCGGCGATCTGGGTCTGGGACAGCCCCAATTGCTGCCGGATGCGCCGGAAGCGCGGGCCGACGAAGAGCTTCTTGCCGGAAGCGGCGGGCATTCCACGGATCTCCTGAATTCCACATTAGGTCAGTTCAGCTGACCTAATCGTTACAAGATTTACAAAATAACATCTATTACAGGTTCAGATGTTACATGACATCACCAATAAGAAACAAGCCAGCTATACGAAGTTTCCGTTTTCGCGTTTAGCTTCTGACACGCATATCGCAATGCACTGTCAAGAATGTCGATGGCCATGCCATCGTCAGCGAAAGGATCAGGCACATGAACTACCAGCCCCGCGGCATCAGCACCCTCCAGGGCCCGTCTTCGTACCTGGACGAGGTCAAGGCGGCTCAGGCGCTCATCGAGACCCAGCCGACCTGGAACGGGGTGACGGCCGAGGCCGTCGCCCGCATGCGCCTGCAGAACCGATTCAAGACCGGCCTCGACGTCGCCCGCTACACCGCGGCGGTGATGCGCGCCGACATGGCCGCCTATGACAACGACCCCACCAAGTACACGCAGTCGCTGGGCTGCTGGCACGGCTTCATCGCCCAGCAGAAGCTGATCTCGGTCAAGAAGCACTTCGGCAAGACCGACCGCACCTACCTCTATCTCTCCGGCTGGATGATCGCGGCGCTGCGCTCCGAGTTCGGTCCGCTGCCCGACCAGTCGATGCACGAGAAGACCTCGGTGCCGGCGCTGATCCAGGAGCTCTACACCTTCCTGCGGCAGGCCGATGCGCGCGAGCTGAACGACATCTTCCGCCTGCTCGACAAGGCGCGCAAGGAAGGCGACAAGACGCGCGAGAAGGAGCTGATCGAGAAGATCGACAACTTCCAGACCCATGTCGTGCCCGTCATCGCCGACATCGACGCGGGCTTCGGCAATGCCGAGGCGACCTATCTGCTTGCCAAGAAGATGATCGAAGCAGGCGCCTGCGCGCTGCAGATCGAGAACCAGGTCTCGGACGAGAAGCAGTGCGGTCACCAGGACGGCAAGGTCACCGTGCCGCATGACGTCTTCCTCGCGAAGATCCGCGCCTGCCGCCACGCCTTCCTCGAGCTCGGCGTCGAAGACGGCGTCGTCGTGACCCGCACCGACTCGCTCGGCGCCGGCCTGACGCAGCAGATCGCCGTCAGCCACAAGCCCGGCGACATCGGCGACCAGTACAACAGCTTCCTGGATTGCGAGGAAGTCACGCCGGAGAACGCCCGCAACGGCGACGTCATCATCAACCGCAACGGCAAGATGATGCGTCCGAAGCGGCTGCCCTCCAACCTCTACCAGTTCCGTCCCGGCACCGGTGCGGACCGCTGCGTGCTCGATTGCATCACCTCGCTCCAGAACGGCGCCGACCTGCTCTGGATCGAGACCGAGAAGCCGCATATCGAGCAGATCGCCAGCATGGTCGACCGCATCCGCAAGGTGGTTCCGAACGCCAAGCTCGCCTACAACAACTCGCCGTCGTTCAACTGGACGCTCAACTTCCGTTGGCAGGTCTACGACGCCTGGAAGGAGGCGGGCAAGGATGTCAGCAAGTACAACCGTGCCGATCTGATGAAGGCGGAATATGACGAGACGCCGCTGGCGCAGGAGGCCGACGAGCGCATCCGCACCTTCCAGGCGGATTCGGCCAAGCGTGCCGGCATCTTCCACCACCTGATCACGTTGCCGACCTACCACACGGCGGCGCTGTCGACGGACAACCTGGCACGCGAGTATTTCGGCGAGCAGGGCATGCTCGGCTATGTCAAGAACGTCCAGCGCGCCGAGATCCGTCAGGGCATCGCCTGCGTGAAGCATCAGAACATGGCCGGCTCCGACATCGGCGACGACCACAAGGAGTACTTCGCGGGCGAAGCGGCCCTCAAGGCGGGCGGCGTCCACAACACGATGAACCAGTTCGGCTAACGAACCACGCTACTCTCGACAGGAGACTGACAATGACCAAAGGCAGCAATTTCTGGGTGATCGGCGGCGAGTTCGGTTCGATGAACTTCCACAAGCTCGTGGAAGGCTCGGCCCAGGTCAAAGGTCCGTTCAAGACCCGCAAGGAAGCCGAGGACTGCTGGCGCGAGGTGTCGGAAGAGAGCCGCCACAAGGCCGGCGTCCGCTTCTCGATCGTGGAAGAGCCGCAGCGCGCCCCGGCAGCCTGATCAGGCGGCTGCCGAGTTCATCTGAGAAGACGTCCAAGGATGGATGGTCCCATCCAGGCCCTGCCTGGGTGGGATCGTCTGTTTTTGGCAGGGCGAAAGCTCTGTGGGCGCCGTAAGTCTCTGGAATTGTGGGCCTTTGCGGAGGGTGTGGTTGCTGATAGGTTAATGACGGAAAGTCGAGGACGAGGCCGACAATGTCAGAGCCCGAGACCAGCGGGATTCCCGGCCAGCCGCGCCCGGTGCGGCTGCGTGATGCGCTGCTGCGCGCGCGGATCGAGGCTGCTGACCGGACCGGCGTCGTTGTCGATCTCAGGGATGCCGAGGTGGCGCGGCTCGAGATCCTCAACGACGCGCTCGATCCCCTGTTCGCGCAGGTGCCTGATCAGATCGACCTGTTCGACCGCGGGATCAGCCAGGGCGATACGCCGAGACTCTGGATCGACGTCGTCGCCCACATCGTGATGGGGCGCGACAAGCGGATGTACCGCTTCGTCCAGGACACCCGCTTCGGCCGCATCGTGCTCGCCGAATCGCACGACACCGCCGTGATCGTCGAGGCCGTCACGGACTACGTCGCGCGCCGCATGGTCGAGCGCGAACGTGCGATGGTGGTCACGCCCGCACCGCAAGCACCGGTCGCCGAGCCGCCGCGCCGCTCGCGCTTCTGGCCGTTCGTGTTCGGGTTTGTGCTCGGTGCGGCCGCGCTGTTCGGCGTCGCTCTGCTTGCGGTCTTGCGGAACTGGTGAGGCGTCCTCCGCCGTCCTTCCGCGGCGCGCGAGGCGCGAGCCCGCAATCCATCCATCAGCACGTATTGTCGCCCGATGGATTCCGGGCTCATGCTCCGCATGCCGCGGAATGACGGTGAACTAGATCAACCTTACATGCTTGATCTGCCCGACCTGAAACCCCGCCCCGAGGCTCCGCACCGTCTGCTCGCAGCGCCAGCCGGCATTGTCCTTCTCGATGGTGAACAGATTGTACGCCGCCGCCGGATAGCGTCCGTGCGCGAGCGCGGAAGCCGAGGGCACGCCGAGCACGGGAATATTGCCGTTGGGGCCTTCGACCCATATCGTCGAATGAACGTGGTCATGCCCGTGCAGGACCAGCTCGACGCCGTGGCGCTTCAACAGCGCCAGCAATTCCGGCGCGTCCGTCATCCGCTTCTGGCGTGCGTCGGATTTCAGCGGATGATGCACCAGCAGCACGCGGAAGACGTCCTCTTTCGCGAGCCGTTCGAGCACCTCTGCGAGAGCGGCGAGCTGATCGCGCCCCAGCGTACCCGTCGCCATCAGCGGCAGGGTCGGCACCGCCGTGGACAGGCTGATCAGCGCCAGCGGACCGCGCCGGCGTACGGCCGGAAAAGCCGCAGCGCCAGGCGCATCTGCGGCGATGTAGGCCAGGAACGTCTCGCCGAAGCGATGACGCGTCGCGCTGACATAGGCGTCGTGATTGCCGGGAATCGCGGTCACGCGGTCCGGCGGGCCGACGCTTTCGAGCCAGGCCAGGGCCGGCGCGAATTCCGCCTCCAGCGCCAGATTGACGAGGTCGCCCGTCACTGCAATGTGGTCGGGCGCCTGCGCCTTCATGTCGGCGACGAGCGCGTCGAGAACCTCGCGGCGCTGGTATTTGTGGCGGTTGCGCGTCCAGTTGACGTAGCCGAGCGCGCGCTTGCCCGCGAGCTCGATCAGCCGCGGCTTCGGCAAGGGCGCTAGATGCGGGTCGGAGAGATGGGCGAGCGTGAAGGGAGCCATGGCGCGCGATTGCCTCGCTATTGCTCCGCTGTAATGGCAAGCTCGCAAGGAGCACGCAAGCAAAGCCTGCAAGGGTCCGTCGAGGAAGGCTGATGGGTGAACGTCTGAACCGGGTCCGACGGAAAGCCGAGCCGCTGCTGCGGCGAGTCTTCCACGCGTATTTCCTGGTGGTCCGCGGCATGACGCTCGGCGTCCGTGCCGTGGTGCTGGATGCCGACAACCGGGTCTTCCTGGTCAGGCACAGCTACGTCAGCGGCTGGTACCTGCCGGGCGGCGGCGTCGATTTCGGCGAGACCATGGAAGAGGCATTGCGACGCGAACTCAAGGAGGAGGGCGATATCGATCTTACCGGCGAGGCGGTCCTGCATGGCATCTTCCTCAACAGCCACGTCTCCCGCCGCGACCACGTCGCGGTCTACGTGGTCAGGCAGTTCAGGCAGGATCGCCTGCCCGGGCCCAACCGCGAGATCGTCGAGTGCGGGTTCTTCGACAACACCGCATTGCCCGAGGGGACCACGCCCGGCACGCGCCTGCGGCTTGCCGAAGTGCTCGATGGCCGGCCCCCGATTGCGACGTGGCGCTGAGGGTAGCCTGTGCTAGTAACCGGCTCGACGGGTGCCACGGGAAACCGGATGAAGACTGCCAAACTCGCCTTCGGCCTGATCTGTCTTGCGATCCTCGCCAGCAACATCGCCACGATGTCTCGCTGGAGTGAGGCGCGCGGGGTCTATGACGACATCTGCTATCTCCGGCAGGCGCACCTCTTCCAGCGCATGGGTCTCGGTGGGCTCAACACCAATGCTGCCCTGGATGACGATCGCTATTTCGAAGGCAAGCTGAAGCAGATCGCGTTCGCCGAGTGGCGGGACCCGATCCGCTGGCCGTGCCACAACCCGATGCCGAACGGCAAGATCGTGATGCAATACCCGCCGGGCACCGGATTCCTGCTTGCGCTGTTTCCCGAAGGCAACCAGGTGGTGCCGCTCTACATCGCGGCGAGCCTGATCGTATGCGGTCTTGCGCTAGCGGGCATCGCCATGGCGCGCACGCTGTCTTCGGTCGCCGGTGCGGGTCTGTTCGGCGCGCTTGCCGTCTATCTCATGATCAATCCGGCCAAGGCGAGCTATTCCATCGCGCCGACGATGGCGGTGTGCGCCGTCGCAGGCTGTCTGACGGCGTTGTGGCTGACCAGGGACAAGCGCAACGTGCTGCTGATTGCGCTGATTGGCCTGCTGCTAGGCGCGTCCGTCAATTTCAGGCTGCCGAATGCGCTGCTCGTGGCCGGCTACGTCATCTATCTCGGCGTTGCGTTCCTGCGGGTGCGGACGCTGTCAGCCTTCGCGCAGGGGCTCGGCTTCGGCCTCGCTGTCCTCCTCGGCATGGCCCCGACCCTGATCGCGCAGGCGATCAATGCCGGCAGCCCGCTGGCCACGACCTATGGCAGTGCCGACGTGGTCGCGCCAGCCTTCGATCTTGCCGTGCTCGGCCAGTATCTGCGCGACATGCAATTCGTGCTGATCGTGCTCGCGATCGGCTCCACGGCCTGGCTGTTGCGCGTAGGGAAGGGGAGCGTACGGCAGGTGGCCCTGGTCGTCGCCGGCAATCTCACGGTCAACCTCGTCTTCTTCCTGAGTCACCCGGTCTTCACGCCCTATTACATCGTGCCGATCGCGATGCTGTCCCTGTGGAGCGCCTCGTTCGCCTGGCTGATTCAGCCGGGGCAGGCATCGCAGGCTGTGCCGTTCGGGCGCGAGCCGACGGGCCTCGGAGCGACGTCGCGATGACCTCAACGCAACTCCGCATCGCCGTGCTGGTGCCCTGCTACAACGAGGAGGGGACGGTTGCGGCCGTCGTTGCCGGCTTCCGCAAGGCGCTGCCATCGGCGGAGATCTACGTCTACGACAACAACTCGCGCGACCGGACCGCCGCGGTCGCGCGCGAAGCCGGCGCGATCGTGCGCAGCGAGGGACGGCAGGGCAAGGGCCACGTCGTGCGCCGCATGTTCGCGGACGTCGAGGCCGACGTCTATGTGCTGGTCGACGGCGATGCCACCTACGATGCGCCGAGCGCACCACGCATGATCGACAGGCTGCTCGATGATCATCTCGACATGGTGGTCGGCCTTCGCATCGATCAGGTCCAGTCCGCCTACCGGTTCGGCCACCGTGCCGGAAACCGCATGCTGACCGGATTCCTGTCCTCGACCTTCGGTCACGCCTTCAAGGACATCCTGTCCGGGTACCGGGTGTTCTCGCGCCGCTTCGTCAAATCCTTCCCCGTGCTCTCCGACGGTTTCGAAATCGAGACTGAGCTCGCGGTCTATGCGCTGGAATTGTCGCTGCCGGTCGCCGAGCTCGAGACGCCTTACTACGCTCGTCCTGAAGGCTCGTTCTCGAAGCTCAACACCTGGCGCGACGGCTTTCGCATCCTCGGCACCATGCTGAAGCTCTACCGTTCGGAGCGGCCGTTGCGCTTCTTCACGGCGATCGGAATCCTGCTGGCCCTGGCCTCGGTGATTCTCGCAATCCCCATCGTGATCACCTTCATCGAAACCGGCCTCGTCCCGCGCCTGCCGACTGCCGTGCTGTCGATGGGCCTGATGATCATGGCCCTGCTGTCGGCATCGTCGGGGCTCGTGCTGGACACCGTCACGCGCGGGCGGCGGGAGATGAAGATGCTCGCCTACCTGTCCCAACCGGCAGCGAAAAGCAACTGAGCGCCCTCGCTGGCCGATGGACCGCGGTGCGTTCAGGTGCTATCCCGCAATCGACATGAACGATCTCTCACTGACCATCCTTCCCGAAGCCGCCGGAGACGCTCAGGCCATCGAGCGGCTGCACGAACGTACCTTCGGTCCGGGCCGCTTCGTGCTGAGCGCCTACCGGATTCGCGAGCACGTCGATCATCTGCTCGAACTCTCCTTCACCGCCCGCATCGCGACCCTGCTGGTGGGCTCCGTCAGGCAATTGCCGATCCTGATCGGCGACACGCCCGCACTGCTGCTCGGGCCGCTCACCGTCGAGCCGCCGTTCCGCGGCCGCGGGGTCGGTCGTCTCCTGATGGAGCGGGCCTTGAACGACGCCAGGTTGAAAGGTCATCGGCTGGTGCTGCTCGTCGGTGACGAGCCTTATTACGGCCGTATCGGATTCAAGCAGGTCGAAAAAGGCCGCGTCACCATGCCGGGCCCGGTCGACGCCGCCCGCATCCTGGTCTTCGAGCTCGTCGACGGCGCCTTTGAGGGCGTGTCGGGACGAGTGGGGCCTGACTGGAGCAAGGCGCGGAGATAAGAGCCTTGGCCCAGCGTGCGTCTGCCGCGCTTCGTCTCCGCTGGAGCGCCAATTTACGGTTCATGGAGCGGCCATGGCAAAGCACCGCATCTGCACCACCAGCTTCGCGAGCGTGTATCCGCTTTACATTGCGAAGGCGGAGAAGAAAGGACGCACCAAGGCGGAGGTCGATGAGATCATCTCCTGGTTGACCGGTTACGATCGGAGCCAGCTGGAAGCACAACTTGCCAAGCGGACCGATTTCGAAACCTTCTTTGCTCAGGCCCCGCGCGCCAATCCTGCGCGCACCCTCATCACCGGTGTGGTTTGCGGCGTCCGCGTCGAGACCGTCGCAGAGCCGACGATGCGTGAGATTCGCTACCTGGACAAGCTGATCGACGAACTGGCGCGCGGCAAGGCGATGGACAAGATCCTGCGGGAGGCCTGATCCGCATCTGCGGTCGCGTTCCGCCGATGCGCAGCAACGTGACGCTGCCGGATGGCTTGCGAAGGTTCAGCGCCCCTGCGGAGTGTATTGGTTGAGCTCGTGGATACCCATCTGCTGCTCCAACTGAGCGACACGGGCAGCCATCTTCTCGAAGCCATCCTCTCCAAACAGGTCGTGCTCGGTCTTCTCGAAGTCCTCGGCCATGGCGTCGTATTCATGGGCCGAGACCAGATCCTTCAGCTTCGGGAAGAGGTCTGTGTCCTCACGGGCGGCGTGTGGACGGTACATGGTGATGAACGACTGGATCGTGTCGACCAGCCGCGTACGGTCGGCGCCGCTGCTCCTGCTGGTCGGTGCCAGCCTGATGATGGTCTCGGTCAGCTTCCGGCCCGCCTCGTGCTGGCGTTCCAGGGTATCCACCAGTGCGACCATTTTCCCGGCGGTCCTGAAGCGCGGAAAGAGGTGCTTCTCCTCCGTCTTCTCATGGTAGTTGTTGATGAAGTCGCGGATGATCTCGGCTGACCGGGTGATCAGGGCGGGATCGAAGTCCTCGTTCGACGCGTATTTGCGGACCCCCGCTTCGTAGACCAGCAACACTCGATCGAGCACGCCGTGCTCGCGCATGAGATCCTCGGGCGGAGTGACTTCCTTGCCCGTTTTGCCTGTGACCGCCTCCTTCAGTTTCTCGCCGATGCCCTTCTCTTCTGCGAAGGCCCGTCGGGTGAAAACGGCTGGGGCCGCGACGGCGGCCAGCGTGCCAAACAGAAATAGGCGGCGCTTTGCTGGTGTGACGGCTTCCATGATGGACGCTCCCGTGAATGGAAACGCCGTGGATGTCTCTGTCTGAAACGGGGCGATACACGTCCGCGTGCCGACGTGGTCCTTCTTCCCTGGACATCGTGGGCGCTTTCCGCAGCAACGGCCGGTGGAAAGGCTCGTTCCAATTGCGACAGATGGAACTGGTGGCGACCGGTGACCGTCCCCGGCTGTTTCAGTTGAGCCGCGCTGTTCTTGTGCGGATGAGCGACGCAAGGCTTGTTGCGGCGCAACGGTGCTCCGGTATCTCTATGCATCGCCAGGCCGGATCGCTCCAAGCTGCGAGGCAGACTCCAGCGGCTGATGGAGGCATGGCGGCTTCGAGGCGCTCAGGAGCGCACATGGAAGCCGGCAAGGCCCATCCACCATGTGGCCCGCCGGTTTGCTGCTTGAGGCTAGAACTTGAAATTCGCGAACGCCCTGACTCCGATGCCTGGCAACAGCACCTGGTCCTTGTTGAAGGAGACGGCATTGCGGATGTTCTCGTTCAGTAGGTTGTTGCCGACCAAGCCCACATGCATCTCGCGCGCGCCGAACCAGCTTTGATGGAGCTTCGTCCTGTAGCTGACCTCGGCCCTTAGCAGGTTGTAGCCGGGCGTCGGCGTCTCCGCGATAGGTGCGATGTCGTTTTGCGCGAACGCGTGCAGCAGGTTGATCCGGGCAAACCAGTCGGCGTCGCGATAGTACACACCACCGCCCAGCCGCTGGGGCGGAATGCGTGGCACGTTGGTGCCGTCGTCGAAGGTCGCGCGCACGATGTCGTATTGACCCTCGATGCCCCAGATCCCGTTCCAGACCGGCATCACGTCGTACTGGAACTGGAATTCGCCGCCACGAAATGTCGCGTCGCGCTGCGAATAGATCGCCTGATTCAGTTCGAGCCCCGCGCCAAGCTGGCAAACGCCGTCCTCGCACGTGTTGCCGGTCAGGCGCCGGTAGATAAATCCGTTGAACTTGGTGTAGTAGCCGGTGATTTCGAAGCGAAGCGGCCCTACCGCCCGTCGCAGTCCCGCCTCGACCGACTTGGCCGTCTCGATGCCGAGATTGGGATTGCCTATGTCGAATGTGATGGTGGCATCGTGGCCGCCGCGCGAAAACAATTCCGCCGGTTTCGGCGCACGCTCGACATATTGACCGGTGATGCTCGCGACCAGATCCCAAGGAAGGTCGTGGATCAAGCCGATGCTCCCGCTCACGGGCGTGAAGTTGCGGTTGACCGCCGTTGCGGGGCCGATCGCGGCCGGATCGACGGCGAGGTCGAACACATCGGGGACGAAGGCTGGCGCCGTGCCGCTCAACCTTGCGCTCTCGACGCGCCCGGCGATCTGAGCCTTGGCAGCTTCGCTGAACTTGAACTCGTTGAAGATGTACCCGGCGACCTTTGTGTTCTTGTTCGGATCGAACAGTCCGTTGATCGGGTTGCCCGGATCGTCTGGACTCGGCGCGGTCAGCTTCTGGTGCGACGCCTGAACGCCCACGGCAGTGGTCAGCGCAGCAAAGCGGACGTCGAACGGCGCAAGCTGCACCTCGACGCGGCCTTCCTGTTCCTTGCTGGTGAAGGTTTGTCTCACGCCGAGGGAGGTGAGATCTGCAGCGTCGGCGAGCCCGACCTCATCGTGTTTATAGTCGGTGGCCCCCGCCCAGAACCGTATCGCATCGATCGCCGCAGCGTCCGGCCGATATTCACCTTTTGTCGTGAATTTTGTTTGCCGTCCGTCGATCCGCGTGAGGAACTCGCTGCCCTCGATACCAGGAATATGATAGAGCGCGTTGTGCTGCGTGATCGCCGCGCCAACATAGCCGCCATCGAAGATGTAGGAGCCGCCGACAGACCCGCCGTAGCCCTGCGATGCCGAATTCGGCTGGCGTCCGTTGAACGGCAGCGTCGGGTCGGTCAAGAACGGGTAGCTCGGGATGTTGTAATCGCCGGCCTTGCGGCCAAAGGCATCGGCATGGACGGCAAAGTTACCGCCGCCGGCGTCGAGCAGCATGGCACCTTCGACCCCGCGATCGACAGACGTCACCGCCGTCCGTGTTTCCGCGGTGATGCAGCCCGGTGATCCGACGTTCGCCAGCGGCGCCTTGGTCGGGAGTCCGTAAGTCGGAAAGGGCGCCGTGCAGGACGGCAAGGCATCCGGAATTCGATTGTTCGTTGCGCTGACCACGCCGCCGATCGCGGTGGAGCCGTAGCGCAGCGTCGCCGGTCCGCGGATGACCTCGACCTGGTTGGTTGCCAGCGGATCAATCGGCACGAAGTGATCCTCGCCGAGATCGGACGCGCCATTGCTGCCTGTTCCGTTCTCGACGATGCCGACACGGTTGGTGTCGAGGCCGCGAATGATCGGGCGGCTGGATGCGCCGGGTGCGAATTCGGAGCCGGTGATGCCAGGCTTCGAGAACAGGAGATCGCCGAGCGTGCCGCCGCCGTTGCGCCGAATTTCCTCGTTCGGCACCACGGTGACGGTCGCGAACTGATCGGTCACGATCGGCAGCACGCCTTGCTGAGGTGCGGCAGGCACCGGGGCTGCCGGCGCTGGTTCAGCCGCTTGCTCGCGGCTGCGCACCCGCGCGGTCCGCGTGCCGCCGCGCCCTGCGTTGCGGGAGGGCACCACCGCTCTGCGCACGATCGGGCTCGGCGCCGTGACGGTCACGGCCGGGATCTCCGTCGATGATTTGTCCTGGGCCGGATCTTGAGCGAAGACCGGCGTGGCGGCGGCACCGAGCAGGAGCAGGCTTGCTCCGCCGAGACGCTGGGCGCGTCGCAATTGAAATGACATGGTCCTGATTCCAGTCAGGCGCGATCCGCATGTGATTGTTGATCGGAGGCGGCCTGCCGTCGGGGCGCGACGGAATTCGACTTCAACTCTTCCCGGGCATTCGCCGATGCGCGGCGACGCTGGGCGTGATCAAGCGCTGGAAGTCAGGAGGCGGGAGGGGCGCGGGGCTGGAATGCCGTGCCGGCCGACCTCAGATGGATGAATTCGGCGTCCGTGGTGCGGCGGAGCAGATCGATGGCCTGCGGTAGCAGCAGCACGGGCGGCGTTGACGATACGACAGCACCGGCCATCGCGATGATGGCGCAGATCCCGCAATTGTCCTCGCCGTGGTGGTCGCGGTCGGGCCCCGAGGGCGATTGCTTCTGGACCGCGACGCTGTCGATGGACGCAAGGCTCTTGCCGCTGTCCTTGCCGCCCTCGGCCTGATGCAGCGAGGATTGAGCGAGGGGCGCGGCCTGCGCGAACCAATGGCTGTGGCCGAACGTCAGCGCGAGCTGCACCAGCATCGCGAACAACGCGAGCCGGGCGCCGTGCCTGATATTCGACCGGAACCACTTCATCTGGAAACGCCACCCCTACATCGGAGCGTCGATCCCAGGACGCTGCGATGTTATAGTGTAACATCGCCGCATCGGTCCGCCGATGTCAACGGCAGGGGGATCAGCGCGTGCAGACCGAGGAGCCGATGTGTCGTTTGGGCAACTAGCGCCCCTCGCGGACCCAGGTGGCGGCGAAAGCGCCGAGCAGCAGCAACAGGCCGATCAGGCCGGAGAAGATCGGCAACACGCCGACGCCCTTCACGACACTGGCGTCGCGCATCCGCACCCCCATCCAGCCGTCGCCGGCAAAGACGCTGGCCGAACGCACCGGCAGGATACGCGGCAGCTCGACGCTGGAGCCGTCGGCCACGCGCACGGCGTTGCCGCCGGTTGCCTGCGCCAGCGGTCTCAAGGTATCGACCGTGGAGGTGACTTCCGAAAACTCCTTCGGATTGGTCGGGCCGACATTGATCAGCGCTTTCAGCGTGCCGTCGGTCGCCTGCCAAAGGCCGAGCTCGTTCGCCGGCAGGCTGGCGCGCCACTCGCCGGGATCGCCGGGCGAGAGCGTCAAATCCTGCGACACGCCAGACGGTGAGGTCACGCTCACCGGCTGGACGCTGTCCGCCATGGTCTGGCGCACCACGACCAAGTCCTTGCCCTGCACCTGCAGGCGCAGCGCCTCCTCGTCCAGATCAGGCTGCTTCATCAGCCAGTGCGATGTCCGCCTGAGCAGGTCGAGATGCGGGCCGCCGCCTTCATAGCCGCGCGCCCACAGCCAGATGTGGTCGGACAGCAGGAGCGCGACGCGTCCCTCCCCGAAGCGCGACAGGAACAGCAGCGGCTTGCCGTCGACGCCGGTCATGACAGGCGGGTTGACCGCGTTGCGCGTGTCGACCGTGCGGAAGAATCGACTCCAGCGCGGCGGCTCGGATCCCGAGCCCTCCAGCCCGCGCGTGACGGGATGGCGTTTGCCGACGTCGGACAGATGCGCATAGAACGGCTTTTCGGTCACGCCGACCGGCTCTGCCGGCAGCACCGAATCCAGCGGCGTGCGCCAGATGCTGGTGTTGGAGGCGTAGTCGGGACCGGCGGACACCAGCACGGCGCCGCCGCCGCGCACATAGCGCGCGATGTTGTCGAAATAGGCGATCGGCAGCACGCCCTGGCGGGCGTAGCGGTCGAAGATGATCAGCTGGAATTCGTTGATCTTCTGCTGGAACAATTCGCGGGTCGGAAACGCGATCAGCGACAATTCGTTGATCGGCGTGCCGTCCTGCTTCTCCGGCGGCCGCAAAATGGTGAAGTGCACGAGGTCGACGCTGGCGTCGGATTTCAAGAGATTGCGCCAGGTGCGCTCGCCCGAATGCGGCTCGCCGGAGACCAGCAGCACGCGCAGCTTGTCGCGCACGCCGTCGATGGCGACGACGGCGCGGTTGTTCACCGGCGTCAATTCTCGCTCCAGCGGCGAAGCCTCGATCTCGACGATGTTCGGGCCGGCGTGCTTGATGTCGACGTCGACGCTTGCGGCCTGGCCACTTGATAGGGTGCGCTCGTTGATGACCTCGCCGTCGCGGCGGATCGTGACCCTGGCGCGCTCACCCGAGACGCCCTGGTCGTCGAGGCGATAGGAGATTGTCTGGGTCTGCCCAACGATGCCGAAGCGCGGCGCCGCCGTGATCGCGATGCGGCGGTCGCGCTCGTCCTTCTGGCCGGTGACCAGCGCGTGCACCGGCGCCTGGAAGCCGAGCGCGGTGGCGTTCGCGGGAATGTCATGGACGCGGCCGTCGGTGATCAGGAAGGCGCCGGCGACACGGTCGACCGGCACGTCCGACAAGGCCGAGGCGAGGGCGCCGAACAGCTTGGTGCCGTCGGTCTCGCCGTCGGCCTGGCCGGCATCGACGACGCGGACCTCCAGTCCCTTGATCTTCTTCAGGCTGTCGACCAGCCCTTCCTGCGCAGCTGCGGCCTCGCGGTTGCGGCTGCCGAAATTCTGGCTCGGGCTCTTGTCGACGACGACGGCCGCGACCGAAGTGAGGGGATCGCGGTCCTCGCGGGTGAAGGAGGGATTGGCGAGCGCCAGCAGGATCAGCGCGAGCGCAGCCACGCGCACCGCGGCGCCGCGCGCACGCGCCGCCAGCAGCACGATGGCGATGACGACGATCGCGGCGAACGCGAGCCACAGAACGATGGCGGGAACAAGCGGCGTGAACGCGATGCCGTAATTCATGTCGATCCTATTGCCCCAGCCGTTCGATCAGCGCCGGAGCGTGCACCTGGTCGGCCTTGTAGTTGCCGGTCAGCGTGTACATCACGATGTTGGCGCCGGCGCGGTAGGCGAATTCGCGCTGGCGGGGATCATCGCCGGTCACCGGCAGCATGGCCTGCCCGTCGGGCCGCACCGCCCAGGCGCCGGCAAGATCGTTCGAGGTGATGATGATCGGCGAGACGCCGTCGCCGCCGCGCGCAGGCCGCTGCGCGCTGTCCTCGTCGTCGTCTTCGCGCGGCAGCGTCTCGACCCAGGTCTGGCCGGCGGTGAAGCGGCCCGGGAAGTCGCGCAGCAGATAGAACGTCTTGGTCAGCACGTGCTCGCGCGGCACCGGCTCGAGCCCGGGCACGTCGAGCGAGGAAAGAATGTCGCGCAGCGTCTGCATGCCCGGCGTTTGCGACGCGCCGTTCGCGCCAGGCGGTGCCTCGATCGCGTCGCGGGTATCGAACAGCACGGTGCCGCCCTGCTTCATGTAGGCGTCGATCTTGTTGATGGCGTCCTGCGGCGGCTTCGGCGCGCCAGGCACGATCGGCCAATAGATCAGCGGGAAGAAGGCGAGTTCGTCCCGTGCAGGATCGATGCCGATGGGATCGCCGGCCTCCAGCGCGGTGCGCTGGGCGAGGAACAGCGTGAGCCCGTTCATTCCCGCCTTGACGATGGAATCGACGTCGGCATTGCCCGTCACGACATAGGCGAGACGGGTCTGCGACACTGCCTTCATCGCGAACTCGTCCGCTGCGCTGTCGGCACGTGCCGCCGTCGGCGCAAACGATATCAGGCCTGCCAGCGCCAGGGCGAGCACGATCGTTGCGGGCGCGGCGCGGCGCCTCAGCAGCGCGGCGAGGCCGCCGCCGAGCAGCGCGACGATGATGGCGTCGATCAGGAACAGCGCAAGCGCCGTCGACAGCAGCCAGCCGCGTAAGTCGCGCGGCTCCGCATTGGTGTAGGTCGCGTGCCGGGCGCGCAGGCTCGCGGTGTTCAAAGCGGCGATGCGGTCGGCGGCGGCAAGCGTGTTCACGGCGAGCGGTCCTTCTGCCGGACCGTAGAAGCCGGGCGGATGATCGGGGGTGGCGCGGTCGCGATAATCCGCGGGCAGCGGCTTTGCTGTCGCCGGCGGCGGACCGAAGGCGCCGAAGCCGTCGAGAATGTGCAGCGGGGCCACCGTCTCGGCACTCGCTTCGCCGGCAACCCCGGCGCCGGGCTTGGACGTGTAGCCGGACATGTCGACGACCCGCCGCAGCATTTCGACGAAGGTGCCCGACATCGGAAGGTCCGACCAGCGCATGTCGGCGCTGACATGGAACAGGCTGACGAGGCCCTTGCCGCGATGCTCGCCGGTCACCAGCGGCGTGCCGTCTTCGAGCGAGGCCCAGCTCCTGGTGGCGAGAACCGCGTCGGGCTCGGCCAGCACCTGCCGGCTCACGGTGACGTCCTTCGGGACGGCGATGCCTGCGAACGGGCCCTCGCCCGCGAAAGAGGCGAGATGCTGCGGCTTCTCCCAGGTCAGGCTGCCGCCGAGCGTGCGGCCGCCCTTGCGCAGCTTGACCGGCACGAGATCGTCTTCGGCCTGCGCCAGCCGGGGGCCTGCGAACCGCACCAGGACGCCACCCTGGTCGACCCAGGCGTTGAGACGCTCGCGGAGCTCGGGCGATATGGTTCCGACATCGGCGAGGATGATCATCGGCAGCTTCTGGTCCAGAAACTGCGTGATGCCCTGCTGCGGCGAGCCCTTGTCGGCGAGCCGCACGTCGGCGAATGGCGCCAGCGCGCGGGTGAGATAGAAGGTCGGCGCCAGCAGCGGCTGTGCGGTTTCGCTGGTCGAACCCGAGACGATGCCGATGGCGCGGCGGCGCCAGCGCTTGTCGAGCAGCTGCACGGCGCCGGCGGAGCGCTCACCCGAGATCTCGAGCCGGGTGATGTCGTTGCGCAGCTCGACCGGCAGATCGAACGCCGCTTCGGTCTCCTTGTCCTGCGATCCGAACGAATAGCGGGCTTCGCCGATCGGCGCGGCCTTCTGGTCGAGTGCGCGCACGGTGCCGACCGCGATGCCGCTGTCGGTGCGCAGCACCTTCACCGTCATCTTCGCCGCGGCGTTCTCGGCTGCGACCAGGGCCAGCGGGGAAGAGGTGCCGCCTTCGAACACGGTCAGGCTGCGATCGCCGATGGTCTTGCCGAGGCCCTGCACGAAGTCCTCGCCGCGGCCGGTGTCGACGCCGTCCGACAGCCAGGCGATCTCGCAGTCGCCGGTGACCTTGAGGAAACGGTCGACCGCAGTCAGCGTCTCGACGCGGTCGATCGAGTACGGCTTCGGCGCGAGTTGCCGCAGCGCGACGCGCGCTGCGCCCGCCGGCATGAGGGTGATGTCGCGGTTCGGCTCGGACAGCGGCACCAGCGCGATGGCGCGGCCGTCATTGTCGGCATTTGCGATCAGCTCGTCGGCGGTCCTGATCCTGATGTCCCAATGCGAAGCGGCGCTCCAGCCGTCGTCGAACATGATCATCAGCGGCGCCTTGCTGCCGGCCGCGCCGGTTTGCGGATTCCAGATCGGGCCGGCGGCGGCGAAGATCACCAGCGCGGCGGCGAGCAGGCGCAGCGCGGTCAGCCACCACGGCGTCCGTGAGGGCGTTTCCTCCCGCGGCGTGATGTCGAACAACAGCCGCGTCGGCGGAAACTCGATGCGCCGCGGCCGCGGCGGCATCACGCGGAGCAGCCACCACAGCACCGGTAGGCTCACGAGACCGATCAGCAGCAGCGGTTGAGTGAAGGCGAGCGGCAATCCCATCATGCGGCCGGCCCCGCCTTGATCGTCGTGGTGCGGGCGCCCGACTTGCTGACCTGCATGCCGGCATGCAGGAACAGCAGCAGCTCCGCGGCCGAGCGGTCGGTCGCGTGGGTCGTGAACAGCCAGTCGAGCTTGTTGGTCTCGGCGCGGATCTGGTCGCGGTGCAGCGCGAGGCGCGCGGTGTAATCCTGCGCCCAGCTCTCGGCGCGGCCCGCGGTAATGACGCCGAAGCCTTCCGGCTCGACGAATTCGACGCGGCCCGAATAGGGGAACGACTCTTCGGCGGGATCGACCACCTGCACCAGCGCGCCATGCGCGCCCGTGCCGGAGAGCCCTGCGAGCGTCGTCCTGATCTCGGCGATCGGCGACCAGAAATCCGACAGCACGACGATCTCGGCCAGCGCCGCCGGCACGAAGGACGGCGGCAGGCTCAGCCGGTCGGCACCGTCATGCAGCATGGCCTGCGCCATCCTGTCGATGACGCTGCGGCTTGCCGTCGGCGCCATCAGCCCGGGGATGCCGACGCGCTCGCCGCCGGCGACGAGCAGCTCGGCCAGCGCGAAGGCGACGATCAGCGTCCGTTCGAGCTTGGACTCGCGCGCGGTCCTGGAGGCGAACGCCATCGAGGGCGAGCGATCCGGCCAGATCCAGACCGTGTGGGAGGCTTCCCATTCAAGCTCGCGGACATAGAGATGGTCGTCGCGCGCCGATCGGCGCCAATCGACATTCTGCGACGGCTCGCCCGAGACGAAGCGGCGGTACTGCCAGAAATTCTCGCCGGAGCCGGCGCGCCGCCTTCCGTGCAAACCGTGAATCACGTTGGCCGCGATGCGGCGAGCCTCGAGCACCAGGCGCGGCAGCGAAGCGGCGAGCGTGCGGCTTTCGCCATCGGCACGTCGGATCGCCAGTGTCTCCTTCGCCGCGTGCCCGTTCTCTGCTGCCATCAACCGATCCGTGTCTTCAATTGCCGGATCACGTCCGGAATGGTGCGGCCTTCGGCGCGCGCCTGGAACGTCAGGGCCATGCGGTGCTTCAGCACGGGCTCGGCAAGGTCGAGCACGTCGTCGATAGACGGTGCGAGGCGCCCGTCGATCAGCGCGCGCGCGCGCACGGCCAGCATCAGGGATTGACTGGCGCGCGGACCCGGGCCCCAGGCAATGAATTTGCCGGCTTCACCCGCGTCCGGACCCGGGCGGGCCGAGCGCACCAGCGACAGGATCGCCTCAACGACGGAATCGCCGACCGGCAGGCGGCGGATCAGCCGCTGGGCGGTGATCAGTGCATCGGGGCTCATCGCGCCTTTGGCCAGCGTCTCCTCGACGCCGGTGGTCTCGAACAGGATGCGGCGCTCGGCGTCGCGATCGGGATAGTCGACGTCGATCTCCATGAGGAAACGGTCGAGCTGGGCTTCGGGCAGCGGGTAGGTGCCTTCCTGCTCCAGCGGGTTCTGCGTCGCGAGCACGTGGAACGGCTTCGGCAAATCATGGCGGGCACCGGCAACCGTGATGTGCTGCTCCTGCATCGCCTGCAAGAGCGCCGACTGCGTGCGCGGGCTGGCGCGGTTGATCTCGTCCGCCATCAACAGCTGCGCGAACACCGGTCCTGAAATGAAGCGGAAGGCGCGCTTGCCCGCGGTGCTCTCATCCAGCACTTCGGCGCCGAGAATGTCCGACGGCATCAAGTCGGGCGTGAACTGGATGCGCTTGGCATCGAGACCGAGCGTGACGCCGAGCGTCTCGACCAGCTTGGTCTTGGCGAGACCCGGCACGCCGATCAAGAGCGCGTGGCCGCCGGAGAGGATCGTGACGAGCGTATTCTCGATCACGCGATCCTGGCCGAAGATGACGGAGGCGATCGCGTCCTTCGCCGCGCGAATCTGGCTCGACACCTGCTCGGCCGAACGGACGATCCCGTCCTCGAGTTTCTCGACACTCTCCGCCATTCGCTCGCTCCTTCAGCCTGCCACGCGGCTTGCTTGCATCGTCCCGTCACTACGTCGCGTGAGGTCATCACGCCGGATCATGGGCCCCATGCTAGACTTGCAGGGAAGGCCATGTATTCGTTGAATTAACCTATCCCCACCTTATCGGCTTCGGGTTATGTACGGCATCACGAAGTGGCGACCTCCACACCGGACTATCCCGGATGGAACCGCACACGTGAGTACAACGTAGACCTGCACCAATCGTGCCAATCACAAAGTCAGGGCAAACCATGGCGAACCAAGGGCAGAGCGCCGATCGCGGTCTCGAGGGGCTGACGGCTGCCGCCAAGAGCGCTGCCGATGCAGAAGGCGCCACGAAGGGCCTGCCTCCGGTGCATCTGTGGAATCCGCCGTTTTGCGGCGATCTCGACATCCGAATCGCCTCCGATGGTACTTGGTTCTATCTGGGGACGCCAATCGGGCGTCCCGCTTTGGTGCGGCTGTTCTCGACCATATTGAAGCGCGAGGGCGACAAGTATTTCCTGGTCACGCCGGTCGAGAAGGTCGGCATCCGCGTCGATGACGCGCCGTTCATGGCGGTCGAGATGCAGAAACAGGACGAGGGTGATCGTCGCGTGCTGCGGTTCCGCACCAATGTCGACGACTGGGTCACCTGCGACGCCGAACACCGGCTCCGCTTCGAGCAGGCCAGGGATGGCGGCCTGACGCCATATCTGCATGTCCGCGCCGACCTATGGGCCAAGGTTACAAGGGCGCTCTATTACGATCTGGTTGACATGGGCGAGGAGCGGGTGGTCGATGGCCAGCCGATGTTCGGTGTCGAATCGGCCGGCGAGTTCTTCGTCATGGCCGATGCTGAGCAGGTGAGGGCCGCGCTTTGAACATGAACAAGCCTATCCTGACGAACGAGCCCGTCGCGATGGGAGCTGCGGATTTCTTCGCCCGCTCGAAGGCGAAGCTTGGCTTCGACGTGCCGCCGGGCCTTTACGATCCCAACATCATCCCTGCCTCGGGCGATCCCGGCACCGACAAGATGCTCGAGATCATCGCGCGGGAGCAGCCGGTGCGCCCCGCAGCGGTGCTGATCGCGGTGGTCGACCATCCCGAGCCGACCATCCTGCTGACGCAGCGCTCGGCGCATCTCAACGACCATGCCGGTCAGATCGCCTTTCCCGGCGGCAAGATCGACGCGACCGATTCCTCGCCGCTCGATGCCGCGCTGCGCGAGGCCGAGGAGGAGGTCGGGCTGTCCCGAGAGTTCGTGGAGCCGCTCGGCTATCTCGATCTCTACGGCACCGCCTTTGGCTTTCGCATCCTGCCGACGGTGGCCAGGGTGCGGCCAGGCTTCGAGCTCGCCATCAACCATTCCGAGGTCGATGACGCCTTCGAGGTGCCGCTATCCTTTCTCATGAACCCGGTGAACCACCAGGTGCACAGCAAGGAATTCCGTGGCCTGGAGCGATCCTATTACGCGATGCCCTTCGCCGAACGCTACATCTGGGGGGCGACGGCCGGAATGCTGCGTGTGCTCTATGAGCGGATCTATTCATCATGATCCGGACGATTCTGACCGAGATCGGAATCTTCCTCGTTCCCTTTGCCGTCTATGCGCTGTTTCTGGCTGCTGCGCGCTCCGGCGTGTTCGCGCGGTCGTCCTGGCCGGTCACCGTCGTTGCGCGCCTCGCTCTGGTCGCGATCGTGCTGGTGATTGCGGGGCTGATCGGCCTCGCGCATTTCTCCGGCGCGCCGCCGGATTCGACCTACGTTCCCGCCCATATCGAGAACGGCAAGCTCGTGCCGGGCGCGGAAAAGTAGGGGCCTCCCGATGAGTGCGGAGCCGTTACTCGCCCATGCGCCCTGGCTGACCGCAGGCGGGACCGCGCGCGTCCTGGAACTGCTCAGCACCGATGGCGAGGAGGCGCGGGTGGTGGGTGGTGCCGTGCGCAACGCGCTGCTCGGCCTCCTGCCTGGTGACATCGACATCGCGACCACGGCGCTGCCGGACGAGGTGATGCGGCGCGCCAAGGCCGCCGGCATCAAGGGCGTGCCGACCGGCATCGACCATGGCACCGTCACGCTCGTGATCGACGGGCATCCCTATGAAGTCACGACGCTGCGCCAGGATACCGAGACCTTCGGCCGCAAGGCCAAGGTTGCGTTCGGCCGCGACTGGGTGAAGGACGCCGAGCGGCGCGATTTCACCATGAACGGCCTCTCGGCCGATGCGCACGGTGTCGTCTACGACTATGTCGGCGGCATCGGCGATGCCCAAGCGCGCCGCGTGCGCTTCATCGGCGATCCCGACCAGCGCATCGCCGAGGATTACTTGCGCATCCTGCGCTTCTTCCGCATCCACGCCGCCTTCGGTGCCGGCGAGCCCGACCGCGACGGCTATCTCGCCTGCATCCGGGGACGCGCGGGCCTGGCCAACCTGTCGGCCGAGCGGGTGCGCATGGAGATGCTGAAATTGCTGGTGGCCGGCGGTGCAGCTGCGGCCGTCCTCGCCATGGCCGAGGGCGGATTGCTGCAGCCGCTGGTCGGCGGCGTCGCCTATACGGGTCCCTTCGCGGCGATGATCGCGACCGAGCGCGCGCTCGGCCTTGCTCCAAACAGCACGCGACGTCTCGCCGCGCTTTCGGTCGCCGTCACCGAGGACGCCAAGCGCGTCGCCGTGCGCTTGCGGCTCTCCAACGCCGAGACCAAGGCGCTGGATTCGATGGGCCATCGCTGGTGGCGCCTCGCCACCAAGGACGAGGCCAATGCACGGCGGCTGCTCTACCGGCTCGGCGTGGAGCGCTATCGCGATCGCGTGCTGCTGGCCTGGGCGAGGAACGGCGGCGACGTGCATTCGCCGCGCTGGCGCTCGCTCGCCGAGCTGCCGCAGCGCTGGACCGCGCCGAAATTTCCGTTGAAGGCCGCCGATTTCATCGCGCGCGGCATGACGGAAGGGCCCGGGCTCGGACACGTGCTGACGCTCGCCGAGGACGCCTGGCTCGCCGCGGATTTTCCCCTGGACGAGGCTGCGCTCGCTTCGATCGCCGACCAGGCTGCGGCCCGCGTCGGCCGCGATGAGAAAACCTAGGCTCGATGGCGATGATCGCGGCGCCCCGGGATCGCCCCGAGCATCGGACTTTCGCCTGTCTCAGCTAGGCCAACCGGCTTCCCGCGAGCATGATGCGGCGCTCCTCCATCCGTGGCGCCCACGGGTCACCCGAGGGATCGTCACCCAGTCTCTCTGCAAGAAAGTCGATAAAGAGACGAAGCCGGCTCGGCGAGAAACGCCGATGCGGGTAGAGGACATGAACGCCGAGGCTGCCCCAGTCGCAATCCTCCAGGATCGGGACCAGCAGGCCCGCCTCGATGTCCTTGCCGCAGACAAATGACGGAAGCCAGGAGACGCCAAGGCCCGCAACGGCCGCCTTGCGCAACGTATCGGCGCTCGTCGAGGCGAGCCGGGCGGTCATCCTGACCCTGCCGTGCATCTCACGCCGGCGCCAGGACCAGTCCAGACGAGGCGCGGGCTGCGAGAAGGTCAGCGCGGGCAGGGCTGCGAGCATCTCGGGCGTCTCGGGCACGCCGTGCCTGGCCAGGAATTCCGCGCTTGCCACGACGCGAAAGTGGGTTGTCGCGAGCTTGCGTCCGATCAGTGCGGTGTCGAGCGACGGTGCGACCCGGATCGCCATGTCGAAGCCTTCTTGCACGAGATCCACCGGGCGGTTCGTCAGGTCGGCGACGACGGCGATCCCGGGATGCTGCGACATGAAATCGACGAGCAGCGGCGCGAGGTGGTCCTGGCCCAGTTCGACCGGCGCCGTCACGCGGAGCGTCCCGCGCGCCAGCCGTTTCTCCGCTCCGACGGTGCCCTCCGCCTCGTCGACGGCTTCGAGGATTGCGAGCACCTTCTCGAGGTAGAGCTGTCCCTCCGGAGTCGGTCGGACCGAGCGCGTGGTTCTGTCGAGAAGCCGGGCTCCGGTGCGCTCCTCGAGATGACCGACATGCTTGGCCACCATTGCGGCTGACATCGCGCAGGCGCGGGCCGCCGCGTTGAATCCGCCGAGCTCAACCACCCGCACGAAGACACGCATGCTGCTCAGCGTATCCATGGCCTATCGCACACTCCCAGTCATCATCGTTCCTACCACGCGGTGAATTCCCGCAAGCGCCTCGGCGGCGTAGATCGCGCGAGCCCGCTCGGGCCGTTGCGAACAAGAGGTACCACATGACGACATTGCTGCAATTCGACTTCGCGTTTGATGGGCCGTGGGGAGAAGATCTCCAGATCGCCTGCCGCGATCTTGCGGACGACATCGCGGCCCAGCCCGGGCTCATCTGGAAGCTCTGGGGCGAGAACCGCGACGCTGGCCGCGCGGCAGGCATCTACCTGTTCGAAACGCCGGCAGCTGCCGCTGCGTATGTCGCCAAACATCGGCCCCGTCTCGCCGCCCTTGGCGTGACCGACCCCGCCATTTCGTCCTTCAGCCTCAACCTGCCGCTGTCTCGCATGACGCGGGCGCCATTCTGAGAGGGTAGGCGATGTACACGACCATTGCCGAAGTCGAGATCGAGGATCTTGCGCGCTTTCTGTCCGTCTTTGCAACGGATGGCCGCAACAAGCGGGAGGCGCATGGAAGCCTCGGCGCCGAGGTGCTGTTCGCATCGGATGGCTCGGACCGGGTCATCGTCCTGATCGACTGGCGGGACGAAGCGGCCTGCGACGCCTTTCGATCCGATGCCTCGGTGCCGCCGACCATGGCCAAAGGCGGCGCCAAGGGCCGGCCGCGATTCACACCCGTCATCAGGGCGGGCCGGTTCGTCGCATGACGTCGGACGCGGCGGCCAAGCCGGCTGCCGCGTGCCTCGCTGACATCGAGAAGCGTTGAACCTGTGATTGATCAACGATACCCTTGCAAGTGCCCGGCTGGCAGGAAATCAAAGGGGGAGCGTGATGGTCCGCAAGTTGACGGCATGTGCAATCGTTGCGACTGGCATGTGTTTCGCCGGCGTGACAAACGCTGAGGCGCAGCAGCCGGACTTCAACGCGCCTGACCTGATCCTTGTCAATGGAAAGGTTCTGACGCTGGACGAACGATCGACCGTCACGGAGGCCGTCGCCGTTGCAGATGGAA
This sequence comes from Bradyrhizobium sp. in8p8, assembly GCF_000426845.1. Classification (GTDB taxonomy): domain Bacteria; phylum Pseudomonadota; class Alphaproteobacteria; order Rhizobiales; family Xanthobacteraceae; genus Bradyrhizobium; species Bradyrhizobium japonicum_C. The sequence continues at coordinate 157,023 of NZ_AUGD01000011.1, forward strand.
AGATCCTCGCAACCGGAACCAGTGCTTCGATGAGGTTGCTTGCCGGCGCCCGCACCCGCGTGATCGATGTGTCTGGCAAGACCGTCATTCCTGGATTGATCGATACCCACGCTCACTTCAAGGCGGCTGGGCTGGGCGACTATGTCGTAAGCCTGGGCCGGGCCAGGACCGTCGCGGAAGCGCTCGAGGCCATCAAGTCATTCGTTGCGAAGAGGAAGCCGGGCGAGTGGATCGTGGGTGGCGCGTGGCATCCGCCGTCCCAGCTTGCCGAGAAACGTTATCTGACGAGGCAGGAGATCGACAGCGTTGCTCCCAACAACCCGGTCTATCTTCGCACCGTCGGGCATTTCTCCATGGCGAACACCATGGCTCTACAATTGGTCGGCGTCGACAAGTCCACCGCGGATCCGAGTGGTGGAAAGTTCGAGCGCGACGCGGCCGGTGACTTCACAGGCCTGCTCGTGGAATCGGCGATCGATCGGGTCGAGAAGGCCGTGCCGCCCTGGACGGAGGCTGACGAAATACGGCAATTTACCATCGCCCAGGGCGTGCTGAACAGCTTCGGTATCACGAGCGCGGTCGAAGGAGCGACGGAGGCACGCGACATCCGCACGCTGCAGAAGCTCGTCGCATCCGGGAAAGCGACCCTGCGCACCGGCGTGATGTTTCGACCGGAGCCACCTGCCGATCTGACCGCATGGGAAGCGATCATGGCGGGCAATGGGGCCTCCTCGGGGTTTGGCAACGATTGGCTCAAGTTTGCCGGCATCAAGATCTTCTACGACGGCGGCATGACTCTGAAGACGGCGCTCATGCGCGACGTGTATCCCGATTCACATGACAACTACCATGGCATTGCGCAGCAGACGCCGGAGCGGCTGAAGCAGCTCGTCTCCATCTGCAACCGTTATGACTGGCGTGTCGGCGTTCACGTGGTGGGTGACCTTGGTATCGACCATGTGCTCGATGCGTTCGAGTCGGCAGACAAGGAAAAATCGATCCGCGACCGTCGCTTCGTCCTCATTCACGCCAGCCTGATCCGGCCGGAACAGATGGAGCGTGCGCAAAGGATCGGAGTCCGTATCGATTTCCAGAACGCCTTCATGTGGGACAAGGCCGCGACCGTCGAGCGATTTCTCGGGCGAGCGACCGCTGACCGCGCCGTACCGACCAGGACGATGATCGAGAAAATGGGAATCGATAGCCTCGGCGCCGGCACGGACTTTCCCGTAAACCCGATCAACCCCTTCCTCAACATGTATGTCATGGTGACCAGGAAGGATCCCAACGGAAACGCCTACGGCGCGGCAGAGGCCATAACGCGCGAGCAGGCCCTGCGCCTCTACAGCAGCGCGGCTTCGCGCTCAACGTTCGACGAAGCGCGTAAAGGGACCATCGAGCCCGGAAAGCTCGCGGACATCGTGGTGCTCTCCGCGGATTACACGGCCGTGCCCGAGGACCAGATCAAGGACATCAAGGCGGACCTGACGATCGCCGGCGGCAAAGTCGTCTTTCAGCGCTGAATCGACACCGACAGACAAATGCCGCGCGAGGTCCGCACGCTGGGCGTTGACCCGAACAGCGTCGCAACGTCGACGCTTGCCGAACAGGAGTTCGGCGTTAACCAACGCCAACGGTTCCGGTCTGCGCGCGATCGCTTCGAAGTTTCTTAAATTTTGCTGGGTACCTCTTCCAGGCACGGTGACCTGGAGAAAATGATGGGCAAGCGCGCCAAACGTGGAAAGGCAGAGCCGCTCGCCCTGCCAATGGTCGCGAGAGTCGCAATTGGCGCTGTGGCCGTCGCCGCGCTGGGCTACGGTTTGCTGTCTCGCCCGGCGGGGGTGCAGCGCAAACCGTCCGCGCCGCAAGCCATGGCTTCGTCAACTCCGGTTTATGTGGCAGCACCAGTTCGTGCATCAGCGCCAGCTCCGGCTCCAGTCGCGCCCCCGGCGCCGCCGGCGGAACCACCGAAAGCTGCCGACGGTCCCGAAGCTCTTGTCCGGCAGGTGGTGGATTATGCCAGCCGCCAGCCGCCGGGCACCGTGATCATCGATACCAAGAACACATTCCTGTACTTCGTCCTGAACGACACGCAGGCGTTGCGCTACGGCATCGGTGTTGGCCGCGAAGGTTTCACATGGTCGGGTGAGCAGACCGTGGCCCGCAAGGCAGAATGGCCGGATTGGCGCCCGCCCGACGAGATGGTCTCGCGTCAACCTTACCTGCCGCGGTTCATGGCAGGTGGTCCCGGCAACCCGCTCGGCGCTCGTGCGATGTACCTGGGCGAAACCGAATATCGAATTCACGGCACCAACAAGCCCGATACGATCGGCAAGCGCGTGTCGTCCGGCTGTATTCGGCTGACCAATGAAGACGTCGTGGATCTCTATGACCGGGTGAAGGTCGGCGCGAAGGTAATCGTGCTTCCGGCAACCGCTTCCCGCCGGCCATCCCAGGGAGCGCCGTCCGATGCCGCCTCGCGGTCGCCGGACCCGGCATCGCCGTCGAACCGCCCTTCGGCAACCAACGCGCAGATGCTGTCATCCGAACCGAAGATTGCCGAGGTCCGGTAACACCGAAATGCCGCGATCCAAGCCGGAACGCGCCCCTGGGCGTGACTAGTCCCCGTCCTCCTCCTCGTCTTCCTCGTCCTCCTCCTCCTCGTCGTCTTCCTCGACCTGAACGAGCACGGCGAGCGGCAGAGTCTCGCGGAACAAATCGCCCTCCATGCCCATCCACAGGCACAGCACTTCGTCCTGCTTGACCTCCGCGACGGTCAGCGGCTGGCCGCCGGACTTCAGCATCACGACATCGCCGGCTTTCAGATCCATGGATTTTCCTTTCGGTTGATCGACGCAATGACGACGCTAGCAGGCCGTCATGACAGGTCGATCACGCCTGCTGCGCCCGCCGGGAAATTCTGCAGGGCGCGCGTTGCGGCATGGGCTCAGGCGCGCTCGATCGCACTCGCGTGGTTCGGCAGGCGCTGGTTTGGTGATGTGCCCACGCAGAGCATGTCCCGCGCAAGCCTGCGACGGTGACACTATGCCCCTGTTTTGCCCGACGAGTCAAAGCCGCTTCGTATAATCCGTAGGCCCCTGATCTTGCGGCGGCCGGCTACTGTGCATGGGGTTGTTTTCAGTTTTTTGTTTGGGGTCCGGCTGCGCCTGGTCCGGCAGCAGTTCGCCGAGCGAGCGGATGATCCGATCTGGCTTGACGGTCGAGCCTTCGGGCAGGCCGTCGCCATGGACGTCCATCCAGATCGAATAGATGCCGAGGCGCTGCGGCGTCACGACTTCCCATTCCAGATTGTCGCCGATCATCCAGGTGTCCTCGGCGCTGACGCCGAGCGCGTCCATGGCGTGCAGATAGGCGCGCTCCTCGGGCTTGCCGAAGCCGTGCTCGCCTTCGATCTGGATATGGTCGAAGCGGTGCGCCAGCTCGAAGCGCTCGACCTTGGCGCGCTGCATGTCCGCGGCGCCGTTGGTGACCAGCGCCAGCCTGATGCCGAGCGCCTTGAACCGGTCGATCGCATCATGCGCGCCGGGGAAGACGAACATCTCCTCCTCGCGATAGGCCGTGAAGCGGTCGGCGAGACGGACGGCGAGGTCGTCGGGCAGGGCGCGATGGCCGGCCGCCGCAAGCGCGGCAAAGCCGCCCTTGACGGTGAGGTGGCGCGCCTCGGCGAGCCTCAGCCGCCATGCGGCTTCCGCGCTCGCCCAGAAGTTTCGCGCGAATGCCAGCACCGCCGTGGCGACCATCGGCGGCGGCAGCGGCGCCAGTTCGTCGGCGAATTCGGCCGTGATCGTATTCCAGGCGATCTCGGGACGGCCATAGGCCGACAGGATGGTGTCGTCCATGTCGATCAGCATGGCGCGCGGCAGCGGCTTTGATGCGGGCTTCATCGTCGTCACGGCCACTTTACCTCCGGCGGCATCGACGACAGGATCGAATCCACATTGCCGCCGGTCTTGAGCCCAAAGATGGTGCCGCGGTCGTACAGCAGGTTGAACTCGACATAGCGCCCGCGCCGTATCAATTGCTCCTCGCGATCCACCGCGGTCCAGGCGCTCGCGAAATTGCGCCGCACGATCTCAGGATAGATCTTCAGGAAGGCGCGGCCGACGTCCTGGGTGAAGACGAGGTCGGCGTCCCAGTCACCGCTGTCGTGCCAGTCGTAAAAGATGCCGCCGATGCCGCGCGGCTCCTTGCGGTGCGGCAGATAGAAATACTCGTCGCACCATTTCTTGTACTTGTCGTAGTCGGCAACGCCGTTCGGCTGCGCACAGGCCTGCTTCATTGCGGCGTGGAACGAGATGGTGTCGGGATCGTCCTGTGTCCGCCTGCGGTCCAGCACCGGTGTGAGGTCGGCGCCGCCGCCGAACCATGCCTTGGTGGTGACGACGAAACGCGTGTTCATGTGCACGGCGGGCACGTTCGGATTGCGCATGTGCGCGATCAGCGAGATGCCCGAGGCCCAGAACTTTGGATCCTCCGCAGCGCCGGGGATCTGAGCGCGAAATTCAGGTGCGAATTCGCCGTGCACGGTCGAGCAGTGCACGCCGACCTTCTCGAACAGCCGGCCATGCATCATCGACATCACCCCGCCGCCACCCGGCGTGCCGCTGTGGTCGGTGCGCTGCCAGGGCGTGCGCTTGAAGCGGCCCGCCTCGCCGGGATAGAGCGCTTCGGGTGCGTCGTCCTCGAGCCGCTCGAAGCTTGCGCAGATGTCGTCGCGCAAGCGTTCGAACCAGGCGCGGGCGCGGGCCTTGCGATCGTCCATCAAGTTCGGGTTCATTGGGATTTGCGACTCCGTCAACCTTCCGGACCGTAATGGGTGCAGCTCTCGTTGCAACAGTCACGGGTTCTATCTGATGCCCAGCGATTTGTGTGTCTGCACGCTGAGCCGCCATTGCGGATGATGCAGGCAGTACTCGATCGCCCGCGCGGTGTTCTCGGCCACCTCGGGCCCGTCCATCGGCTGCAGCGAGAAGCGCTCGAAGGCGAGATGCTCGAACGTCTCGGGCGCGGCGAGCGGCTGGGGATAGACCAGCTTCAGCTCGTGGCCTTCGCGCAGGACCAATTCGCTGCCGCCCTTGGGGCTGACGCAGATCCAGTCGAGCCCTTCCGGGGCCGCGATCGTGCCGTTGGTCTCGACGCCGATCTCGAAGCCTCTGGCGTGGAGCGCGTCGATCAGCGCGGCGTCGACTTGCAGCAGCGGCTCGCCGCCGGTGAGCACCACGTAGCGGTTGGCAGCCGTGGCGCGCCATTGCCCGGCGATGGTGTCGGCGAGTTCCGCCGCCGAGGCGTAGCGGCCGCCGAGGGTGCCATCGGTCCCCACGAAATCCGTGTCGCAGAACCTGCAGACGGCGTCCGCGCGGTCGGCCTCGCGCCCGCTCCAGAGATTGCAGCCGGCGAAGCGGCAGAACACCGACGCGCGCCCGGCATGGGCGCCTTCGCCTTGCAGGGTCAGGAAGATTTCCTTGACCGCGTAACTCAAGCCTCTCTCCTCGATCTCCTGGTCAGGCCTCGGGGCCTTCATGGTTCCGGATCTGGCGCAGCGCCTCGCCGGCGGCCATCGCCGCGGTCATGGCCACGTTGAGCGACCGCAGCCCCGCCTTGATCGGGATCACCAGCCGCGCATCCGCGGCCTCGATCACCGCGTCGGTGACGCCGGCGCTCTCGCGCCCGAATAGCAGGATGTCCGACGTCTGGTAATGAAAATCGCGGTAGTCGGTGGCCGCCTTGGTGGTGAACAGCAGCAGCCGGTAGCTTCGTGCCGCACGCCATTCCTCGAATTTCGTCCAGGAGTCGTGGCGGGTGAGGCTGACATGGTCGAGGTAATCCATTCCCGCCCGGCGGAACAGGCGGTCGGATACGGGGAAGCCCGCAGGTTCGATGATATGGGCGGCCAGGCCCAAGCAGGCGCAAAGCCTGAGAATCGTGCCGGTGTTCTGAGCGATGTCGGGTTGGAAAAGCGCGATCTGCATGGGCGGTGCGAGGGCTTTGACGGGGCAACGGCGAGCCCGGAATGTCTCAATAAAACATCGCTCGCTCGGGAATTCGTGCATGGCACGCCTCCACGCCGTTAGCGGGCTTGCGCTCGCCGGGCAAGGGTGCCAATAGAACGATTCTGGACTGCTATTTCACCCATTTTGAGGTGGACGGCCAAGTTCTGCCGCCGCGGGGGGCCGCGGGTGCCGGCAGCCATTCCGGGGACCTCTTGGGCGCCCCTCGGAGCGGTTCCACCGGTAGCGCAAGAAGAAAGGGTTGGAATCGTGACGACAGCGTCTTCGGCGGACCATCCGACACGCCGTGATTTCTTATTCGTTGCAACAGGGGCAGCTGCAGCAGTAGGGGGCGCGGCTGCGCTCTGGCCCTTCATCTCCCAGATGAATCCTGACGCCTCGACCATTGCCGCAGGTGCGCCGATCGAGGTCGATCTCAGCCCGATCGCCGAGGGCCAGGACATCAAGGTGTTCTGGCGCGGCAAGCCGATCTACATCAGCCACCGCACCAAGAAGCAGATCGACGAGGCGCGCGCCGTCAACGTGGCGAGCCTGCCCGATCCGCAGGCCGATGATGCCCGCGTCAAATCCGGTCACGAGCAGTGGCTGGTCGTCATCGGCATCTGCACCCATCTGGGCTGCATCCCGATCGCTCATGAAGGCAGCTACGACGGCTTCTTCTGCCCCTGCCATGGTTCGGTGTACGATACGTCCGGCCGCATCCGCCAGGGCCCTGCACCCACGAACCTGGTCGTGCCGCCGTACCAGTTCGTTTCCGACACCAAAATCCAGATCGGCTGAGCCTCGGACCTTCTCCGAAGCTTTGCGCCGACTCGTCGCATTATTTCCTCAGGATCGCATCATGAGCGGACCATCCGACTACCAGCCGAGCAATCCGGCCCTGCAATGGATCGAGCGGCGCCTGCCGATCTTTGGTCTCATCCATTCCTCCTTCGTCGCCTACCCCACCCCGCGCAACCTGAACTATTGGTGGACCTTCGGCGCCATCCTTTCCTTCATGCTGGCGATCCAGATCCTGACCGGCGTGGTCCTGGCGATGCACTACACGCCGAACGCCGATCTCGCCTTCAAGTCGGTCGAGCTGATCGTCCGCGACGTGAACTACGGCTGGCTGCTGCGCAACATGCACGCGGTCGGCGCCTCGATGTTCTTCGTCGCCGTCTACGTCCATATGTTCCGCGGCCTTTACTACGGGTCGTACAAGGAGCCGCGCGAGGTGCTGTGGATCCTCGGCGTCATCATCTACCTGCTGATGATGGCGACCGGCTTCATGGGCTACGTGCTGCCGTGGGGCCAGATGAGCTTCTGGGGCGCCACCGTCATCACCAACCTGTTCTCCGCCGTGCCCTATGTCGGCGAGAGCATCGTGACGCTGCTGTGGGGCGGCTATGCGGTCGGCAATCCCACGCTGAACCGCTTCTTCTCGCTGCACTATCTGTTGCCGTTCGTGATCGCGGGCGTCGTCGTGCTCCACGTCTGGGCGCTGCACGTCGCAGGCCAGAACAATCCTGATGGCGTCGAGCCGAAGACGGAAAAGGACACCGTTCCGTTCACGCCGCATGCCACCATCAAGGACATGTTCGGCGTCGCTTGCTTCATGCTGCTGTATGCCTGGTTCATCTTCTACATGCCGAACTATCTCGGCGACGCCGACAATTACATTCCGGCGAACCCGGGCGTGACGCCGCCGCACATCGTGCCGGAATGGTACTACCTGCCGTTCTACGCGATCCTGCGCTCGATCCCGGACAAGCTCGCGGGCGTCATCGCGATGTTCGGCGCGATCATCATCCTGTGCTTCCTGCCCTGGCTCGACAGCGCCAAGACCAAGTCGTCGAAGTACCGTCCGCTGGCCAAGCAGTTCTTCTGGATCTTCGTCGCGGTCTGCATCCTGCTTGGTTATCTCGGCGCACAGCCGCCGGAGGGCATCTACGTCATTGCCGGCCGGATCCTGACGTTCTGCTACTTCGCATACTTCCTCATCGTCCTGCCGCTGCTCGCGCGCATCGAAAAGCCGCGGCCGGTGCCGAACTCGATCTCGGATGCAGTTCTGGCCAAGACCGGGAGCAGGTCGACGCCGATGGTGTCGACGGCGATCGTGCTGGCGCTCGCCGGTTCGTTGTTCGCGGGCTCGGTCGACAGCGCGAAAGCGTCCGAAGGCGGCGACAAGCCTCCGGGCAACAAATGGTCGTTCGCGGGCCCGTTCGGTACGTTCGATCGCGGCGCGCTGCAGCGCGGCTTGAAGGTCTACAAGGAGGTTTGCGCCAGCTGCCACGGCCTCTCCTATGTCGCATTCCGCAACCTCGCCGAGCCCGGCGGACCCGGCTATTCGGTCGCGCAAGCCGCGGCGTTCGCGTCCGAGTACAAGGTCAAGGACGGTCCGAACGATGCGGGTGACATGTTCGAGCGGGCCGGCCGGGCGGCGGACTATTTCCCCTCGCCATTTCCGAACGAGCAGGCTGCGCGTGCGGCGAACGGTGGTGCAGCGCCGCCCGACCTGTCCCTGATTACCAAGGCGCGCTCTTACAAGCGCGGCTTCCCTTGGTTCATCTTCGACGCCTTCACCCAGTACCAGGAACAGGGGCCTGACTATGTCGCCGCGCTGCTCCAGGGGTATGAGGACAAGGTGCCGGAGGGCGTTACCATCCCGGAGGGCTCCTATTACAACAAGTACTTCCCGGGCCACGCCATCAAGATGCCGAAGCCGATCAGCGACGGCCAGGTGACCTATGACGACGGCTCGCCGACGACGGTCGCGCAGTACGCCAAGGACGTCACCACGTTCCTGATGTGGACCGCTGAGCCGCACATGGAAGCGCGCAAGCGCCTGGGCTTCCAGGTGTTCGCGTTCCTGATCATCTTCGTCGGCCTGATGTACTTCACCAAGAAGAAGGTCTGGGCCAGCTCCCACTGAGCGGCGCGAGACGGGACATGAAGAAGCCCCCGCAAGGGGGCTTTTTTGTTGGTGTGTCATTCCGGGGCGCGCGATAGCGCGAACCCGAATTCATGGGCCGACAGAGTTGGCCGATGAATGGCTTCCAGGCTCGATGCTGACGCATCGCGTCGGAATGACGAGAGTGTGGATTGCGCCGCACGCTTGCACCCGCCAAAATAGGGCCAACCGCTCAAATCTCATCGGAGGACACCATGGGAACCGCCATTACCTTCAAGCGCCCGGACGGCCAGGACGCCTCGGGCTATCTCGCCAATGCCGCGCGCGGTAATGCGCCGGGCGTGGTCGTGATCCAGGAATGGTGGGGCCTTTCGGACCAGATCAAGGGCCTGTGTGATCGCTTCGCGCTCGCCGGCTTCGACGCGCTGGCGCCCGATCTCTACAAGGGCAAGGTGGTGCCGTATCACGACACGGACAGCGCCAACAAGGAGATGAACTCGCTCGATTTCATGGACGCTACCACGCAAACAGTGCGCGGTGCCGCGCAATATCTGTCGCGCAATGGCGCCAAGGTCGGGCTGACAGGCTTCTGTCTGGGCGGTGCCGTGACCATCATCGGCGCGACCAAGATCCCGGAGCTCGCAGCCGGCGTCGTGTTCTACGGCATCCCGCCGGAGCAGGCGGCCAGGCCCGCCGACGTCAAGATCCCGCTCCAGGCCCACTTCGCCAACAAGGACGATTGGTGCACGCCGGAGCTGGTCAACGGGTTCGAGAAGGCCATGAAGGCCGCCGGCAAGTCGCTCGAACTGTTCCGCTATGACGCCGAGCACGCCTTCGTCAACGAGCAGCGCCAGGCCGTGCACGACCGCGAAGCCGCCGAGCTCGCTTGGGGCAGGGCGATCAAGTTTTTCGCCAATCATCTCGACGGCAACAGAGCGGCTTGACGCAGCTGGTAGCCAGGATGGAGCGCAGCGGAATCCGGGACTGTCCCGTCGCTGCGCATCACTGATTGCGCCTCGCTCCAGTCGGGCTACCGCCTTGCTTACCCTTGACGCCGCCCCCGCGCCATGGTGAGTATCCGCCTCATGAGCACCGCCGTCCGCCCAGCCCGTCGTTGGTGGCGCACCTCCTGACGAGGTGGCCGGTGCGATTTTCCTTTCCCAAATCGACTGAGGCCGCCAGCACAGCGCGGCGGCCTGATCGTTTGTCCTGTGTGGCGTTCCCTCGGCAAGTTTCGTAAGAGGACGACATGAACAGGACCGTCTTTGCCCTCCCGCCCAGAAGCGACTACGTGACGCGCGCGGGCCTCGCGATCACGCGCGTGGCCGAGCAGTTCACCGGGGGCGCCAACCGGCTCGACGATCTCGTGAGCCTGCTCGACCGCCGCCGCGGCGTGGTGTTGTCCTCGGGAACGACCGTACCCGGCCGGTACGAAAGCTTCGACCTCGGTTTCTCCGACCCGCCGCTCAAGCTGGAAACCGTCGGCTTCGACTTCAAGCTGGAAGCGCTGAACGAGCGCGGGCAGGTGCTGATCGCCTTCCTCGCCGATGTGCTGCGCGAGCCCTGCGTGGTGATCTCCGAGAAGACGGCCACGCGCCTTGCCGGCCACATCATCCGCGGCGACGCCCCGGTCGAGGAGGACCAGCGCACGCGGCGCGCCAGCGTGATGTCTCTCGTGCGCGACATCATCGCGGCCTTCTCCGCCAACGACGACGCGCTGCTCGGCCTGTTCGGCGCCTTCGCCTACGACCTCGTCTTCCAGATCGAGGATCTCGTGCAGAAACGCCCGCGCGAGGCCGACCAGCGCGACATCGTGCTCTACGTCCCCGACCGCCTGCTGGCCTATGACCGCGCCACCGGCCGCGGCGTTGTACTCGCTTACGATTTCGCCTGGAAGGACAGGTCCACCCAAGGGCTGCCGCGCGAGACCGCGGACAGCCCGTACCTGAAGACGCCGCGTCAGGGCTTTGCCGATCACGGCCCCGGCGAATACCAGGCCACGGTCGAGACTGCGCGCGCGGCCTTCGCCCGCGGCGATCTGTTCGAAGCGGTGCCTGGACAGCTGTTTGCCGAGCCCTGCGACCGCTCACCGGCAGAAGTCTTCCAGCGGCTCTGCGTCATCAACCCGTCGCCCTATGGCGCGCTGATGAATCTCGGCGAGGGCGAATTTCTCGTCTCGGCCTCGCCGGAGATGTTCGTGCGCTCGGACGGTCGCCGGGTCGAGACCTGCCCGATCTCGGGCACGATTGCGCGCGGCAGCGATGCGATCGGCGACGCCGAGCAGATCCGCCAGCTCCTGAACTCGGAGAAGGACGAGTTCGAGCTCAACATGTGCACCGACGTTGATCGCAACGACAAGGCACGCGTCTGCGTGCCCGGCACCATCAAGGTGCTGGCACGGCGGCAGATCGAGACCTACTCGAAGCTCTTCCACACCGTCGATCACGTCGAGGGCATGCTGCGCCCCGGCTTCGACGCGCTCGATGCCTTCCTCACCCATGCCTGGGCGGTGACCGTGACAGGCGCGCCGAAGCTCTGGGCGATGCAATTCGTCGAGGATCACGAGCGCTCGCCGCGGCGGTGGTATGCGGGGGCGATCGGCGCCGTCAATTTCGACGGCAGCATCAACACCGGCCTCACCATCCGCACCATCCGCATGAAGGATGGCCTCGCCGAAGTGCGTGTCGGCGCCACCTGCCTGTTCGATTCAGATCCGGCCGCGGAAGACCGCGAGTGCCAGGTCAAGGCCGCCGCGCTGTTCCAGGCGCTGCGCGGCGATCCCCCGAAGCCGCTGTCGACCTTCGCACCCGACGCGACCGGTTCAGGCAAGCAGGTGCTGCTGATCGATCACGACGACAGCTTCGTGCACATGCTCGCCGACTATTTCCGCCAGGTCGGCGCCAGTGTCACCGTGGTCCGATATGTGCATGCGCTCGACATGCTCAAGCGGAAGAACTGGGATTTGCTGGTGCTGTCGCCCGGTCCCGGCAGGCCGGAGGACTTTGCGATCAAGAAGACTATCGATGCGGCGCTGGAGAAGAAGCTGCCGGTCTTCGGCGTTTGCCTCGGCGTGCAGGCGATCGGCGAATATTTCGGCGGCGAGCTCGGCCAGCTCACCCATCCGGCCCATGGCCGGCCCTCGCGGGTGCAGGTGCGCGGCGGCCGCCTGATGCGCAACCTGCCGAACGAGATCGTCATCGGCCGCTATCACTCCCTCTTTGTCGAGCGCGGCAGCATGCCGGAGGTGCTTGATGTCACGGCCAGCACCGAGGACGGCGTCGCTATGGCGCTCGAGCACAAGACCCTGCCGGTCGCCGGCGTGCAATTCCATCCGGAGTCGCTGATGTCGCTCGGGAATGAGGTAGGACTTCGTATTGTCGAGAATGCGTTCCGGCTGGACGCGCGTTGATTGAGAGGTACCAATGACCTTTGACCACGACCTGAAGGCGAGCATCCGCACCATCCCGGACTATCCGAAGCCGGGCATCATGTTCCGCGACATCACCACGTTGCTTGCGGACGCGCGGGCGTTCCGTCGTGCGGTCGACGAGCTCGTCAATCCCTGGGCCGGCAACAAGATCGACAAGGTTGCCGGCATAGAGGCCCGCGGCTTTATCCTGGGCGGTGCGGTGGCGCACCAGCTCTCGGGCGGTTTCGTGCCGATCCGCAAGAAGGGCAAGCTGCCGCACACCACGGTGCGCATTGCCTATTCGCTGGAATACGGCATCGACGAGATGGAGATGCATGTCGATGCGATCCAGCCCGGCGAGCGCGTGATCCTGGTCGACGACCTCATCGCCACCGGCGGCACGGCAGAAGGCGCCGTGAAACTGCTGCGCCAGATCGGGGCCAACGTGGTCGCCGCCTGCTTCATCATCGACCTGCCCGATCTCGGCGGCGCGGCCAAGCTGCGCGCCATGGACGTGCCGGTGCGCACGCTGATGACGTTCGAGGGGCACTGAGCCGCCAAGCGGTCAGATCATCTCGGCCTTCAGCTCGGCCCGCCAGTGCAGCATGCGCTCCTTCAGGAGCGCATTCCTGACATAGGCGCTCTCCTCATCCTCCAGCCGCTCGCATTCGCCGAACGTCAGGCCCGCCTCGCCGTGCGTGTTCCAGGCGGCCTGAAGGCTGCGGCAGGTGTGGCTGCCCTGGCGCAGCGAGAACCAGATGCGGTTCTGGATCGTTTCGAGGTTCGGCGCTTGGCCGAGCCAGGTCTCGCTTGAGGCCGGGCAGCGGACGACGAAGATGCCCGCAACGGTCTTCCGCTCCTTGTAGGCGGCGATGGCTGCTTTCCGGTCGATGCTCACGGAGAAGACCTCGTTGAAGGACGCAATGAGCGTTCTCCATAAGCGCGGTCTGGCGCGCAGTCAATAATATCCGGGTAAAATTTCTGCCTAGGATCGCTGCAGGATCAGGCTGAGCTCTAGCTCGCGGAAGGCCAGATAGTTGCGCCGAATCCATTGGTGCAGCTCGGTCGAGGAGTCCTTCTCCTGGCGCAGGTAGCCGGTGAAGGAGAAGTTCAACCGGTCGATATAGGTCTTGAGGAAGCCGGGCAGCGCGGGCAGGCGGAACAGCCGTCCGCTGGCCATCGCGGGCGGCAGCTCGCCGCGCACGACATATTCGTTGTCCACCGTGATCAGGTTCATTCGCGGGATCTGCTCGCGCAGCATCCCATGAGCACGGGCGGAGGCGCGGTCGGTGTCGGCGACGAACAGGATCTGTGGCGCGACGTGGCGGCGCGCCGCCTCCTTGAGAAGGCCGATCTCCTCCGTCATCTTGAAGAACTCGTCGAAGGCGTGGAAGCCGAGGTCGATCACCTTGGCAACGCCGTCATCGAGGATGACGCGGTCCATCAGCTGCATCTTGCCAAAGGTGTCGATCACGTCGGCGGTCTCGGTCACCTTCGGCAGGTAATCGAGCAGCGACGGCTCCTTCAGATTGACGTCGAAGGCCGCGACGTTGCCGTTCTTGAGCAGCAGGAATTCAATGAGAAGCCGCGCCAGCAAGGTCTTGCCGACCTGCGGGCGGGGCGAGCAGATGATGAAGACGGGCGTCGCGGGCATCGAGAGCTATATCAGGCCAACTCACTGCCCAATCCAGCCGTATCAGCCCGGGCTTCGCAACTATTTTTCGCTGTTGCGGCTCACCGGCTTGGAGCCGACGATGTCGGTCAGACGGATGCGGTCGAACTCGCTCCAGACATTGGCCAGCCAGTGTCGGACATAGCCGCGCAGCACGAAGGAATAGTTCGCGGCCTCGTCGTTGATGCCCTTGTTGGCGACGAATTTCAGGAACGGGACCGAGGACACCTCGACCTGCTCGTAGGCCATCTCGTTGAGCTTGGGGATGGTCAGCTCGGTCGCGTCCTTGATGCGATGGAAATACGAGTTGTAGGTCGCCTGGTCCCACTGGAAGAACTGGGTGTCGTTGATGAAGTTCTTCACCAGGAAATATTTCGCGCCGGTCATGAAGCCCGCGGTCTCCGCGATCTCCTCCAGCGAGGCGATCGAGGGGCCGAGGATGTGGAACACGGCAAACGTGATCTGGCCGGCCTTGGCGGCATCGAGGAAGCCGATGTCGCGCAGCGATGCCAGGGCCGGAGAGAGCAGGCCGGCGCGGACATCGATGACGGTCACCGACGGGCTCACCGCATTGAGCGTGTCGAAAATCTTCATCTGGTCGGCCGTGGTCGTCATGTCGACGATCTCGGTGATGTCGGGGTGGAAGCGCTTCAGAGTTCCGCGCGGCGACTCGGTGTCGAAGGCGCGCGTCGGAACGTTGTTAGCTGAGAAATAATCGAGCAGGGTGCGCGACACGGTGGTCTTGCCGACCCCGCCCTTGTCCGCGCCCACCACAACCACTGCCGGCTTTGCCATTGCTGTCCCCTAACGCGCGCCCCCGATCGCGAGGTCGCAATCGGCCGGGCCCAGATCGATGTCCCGAGTCTGCTGTTGGGCGCGAACATGGCAGAAACAAGGGAGAATTCAATTCCGCAGGCCCAAGTGACGGCAATTCCCGAGGTTTTTCCCGACAGCTGCGCAAGCTCCCGAGTGTAGCGGCAAATCGCGCCCTCAATGGCGGCCCCAAGGCCCCATCGGGTTGCCCGCGGAGGCTCCCGAGGGGCTTGGTGCGGAGACGGGCGGCAACGGACCAGCCGGGCTGCCGGCGTCGCTCCATGGTCCATGCGGTAGCGCCGGCGGGGCGTCCTCCCCGGGCTGTTCCGTCTCGGGCTGGTTCATCTCTTCGGTGGGGTCCGGCAGCGGACCGGGATCATGGCCACCGGCAAACTTGACCAGTGCGTCGACCCGGGATTGCACGGACGGGTGGGTCGCGAACAAATCGGCGAAGCCCTCGCGCGGATTGTCCACGCAGAGCTCCATCACGGCTGACGTCGCGCCGGGCAGTTCGCCGCGATTCTCGATCTTGCGCAGCGCCGAGATCATGGCGTCAGGGTCCTTCGTCAGCTCGACCGAGCCGGCGTCGGCGAGATATTCGCGCGACCGTGAGAGCGCGAGCTTGACCACCTGGGACAGCAGCCAGGCCACGACGATCAGCACGATCGCGACGATGATCACGATCACCGCGCCGCCGCCGGAGCTCTTGCTGTCGCTCGACGACGAGGACGAGCGCGACGACGAGCCCGAGGACCATGAGCCGCCGGATCCGGAGCTCCAGCTGAAATTCGTGAACAGGCGGAAGAACAATTCACCGAAGAAGCCGACCACGCCCGCGATGATGACGGCGACCACCATGAGCTGTACGTCGCCGTTCTTGATGTGAGTCAGCTCGTGGCCCAGCACCGCCTCGATCTCCTTGTCGTCCAGCGCATCGAGGAGACCGGTGGTGACGGTGATGGAATATTGCCGCGGGTTGAGCCCGGTCGCGAACGCGTTCAGCGCCGGGCTCTCCATGATCTTCAGCTTCGGCATGGTGATGCCGCGCGAGATGCAGAGATTTTCGAGCAGATTGTAGAGCCGCGGCTGTTCCTGTCGGGTGACGCCGTGACCGCCGGTCACGGCATCGATCATCGACTGGTGAAAGAAGTAGGCGATCGCGATCCAGGCGATCGCCGCAATGGTCGCGAAAGGCGCGGCCTTGAGCAGGTCGGAAAAGGCGCGGCTCAGATAATACGCGACCGTCCCGTTGCCGTTAATGACGACCTCGGCCACCAGGGCGCCGGCATAGACCAGCACGTAGACAAGCGCGAACAAGCCGGCGAGCAGCAGCATCGAACGAAACTTGTTCGAGGCGATGTGCGTGTAGAGACCATACGCGGCCATGACGCGATGCCCTGCCGGCCTGTCGGCTCAATTCAGAACTTTACCTGCGGCACCGTCTCGACCTCGGTACGGCTGGCGCCGAGATCGAAGAAGTCCTTTTTTGTGAAGCCGAACATCCCGGCGAACAGGGCCGCAGGCAGCTGCTGAATGCCGGTGTTGTATTCCTGAACCGCGTTGTTGAAGAAACGGCGGCTGGCCGCGATCTTGTTCTCGAGGTCGGAGAGCTCGGATGCGAGCTGCTGGAAATTGGCGTTGGCCTTGAGGTCGGGATAAGCCTCCGAAAGCGCGATCAGCCGGCCCAGCGCGCCGGAGAGCTGGTTCTCGGCCGCGGAGACCTGCGCGGGTCCCTGCGCCGACATCGCCGAATTGCGGGCCTTGATGACGTCGTCGAGCGTGCCGCGCTCGTGCGAGGCATAGCCTTTCACGGTCTCGACCAGGTTCGGGATCAGGTCGTGGCGTTGCTTGAGCTGCACGTCGATGTCGGCAAAGGCTTGGCCGACGCGCTGGCTCAGCGCCACCAGGCGATTGTAGGCGCTGAAGGCGAACAGCGCGAGAACGACGAGGACGCCGAGAACGATCCAGCCGGTCGACATGGAGGACTCCTGAAGAGGGAAGAAGACGGGCGCTAGGGTAGACCAAATTGGCGCAGGATGAGAGCCCGGCTCAGGGGGACAGAGGTAAGACTTGGTCGGATATGGGATCGTTCTCGTTCAAGGCAAAAGCCCCGAACGTGGTTAACTTTCGGCAATGACGGCATCGCCCCAGCGCCAGCGCCGGGCACTTGCATAGGCGGCCTTGTCGCGGCGGGGCACCTTCGCGAGCTCCACGCCCGTCTCCGTGCAGAGCTTCGCGGCGATCCCGGCCTTGCCCACATCGGGCGGCGCCAGCACGCGCGCGGCGCGACTTGCAGGCGGCGTACGGATCAGGGCGACGTAGATGAAGCGCTCGTCCTCGAAGGGCACATCGGCCCCTTTGATCTGGCGATGCGCCTGGGAGCGCGGCAGGCGCTGCGAGAAATGGCACCAATCGGGCGCGTTGAGCGGGCAGGGCCTTTCGTGCGGGCAGGGCGCGGCGACGTGCGCGCCTGCTGCGATCAGTTGCTGGCGCAGGGCAAGGAGGCGGGCATAGCCGGCGGGCGTGCCGGGCTCGATCACGACCAGCGCGTGGCGCGCCTTGGCCCACATGGCATCTGTGAGCTTGCGCTGATCGGCCTCGCTGAGCTCGCCCATGACGTAGCTGGCGATGACGAGATCGGCCTGTGAGACCTCGGCGAGGTTACCGCTGGCATCACCCGGCACATAGCGGCACTCCGCGAGGCGCGAGCTGTCGCGGGCCAGATCAAGCGCCAGGCGGCTCAGCGTGGCGTTGGCGTCGAGCAGGGTGAAGTCGTGTAGCGATGGAAATGCTTCCGCGGCAGCCCAGCTCGCGGTGCCTGGGCCCGCGCCGACGTCGAGCAGCGTCTCCGGGGCGAGATCGAGCACTATCTCCGCCAGCGCATTGAGGCTCGCAGCCACCGCGGCATAGGTTGCCGGCATGCGCGCGAGTGCATAGGCGAGGGCATCGGCTTCCGACTTGATCGTGCCGGAGCCGCGACCAGCGCGATAGGTGGTCGAGATTTTCTGCGACCGCTGCGCAGCGTCGCTCCGCGAGAAGCCCTCAAGCTTGCGATCGAGGGCAGCCTTCAACTCGGCGGGGAGGGTGGGGGCGATCATCGACAACCTCACGTCATCCCGGAGCGCGCGCAGGGCGAATCCGGAATCTGGAGGTTATAGCGCGAGATTCCGGGCTCGATGCTGCGCATGGCCCCGGAATGACGGCTGAAAATCTCACGCCACGTTCTGGTCGAGGATGTCCACCGCCTCGGCGAGGCTCACCGACACCAGCTGCGACACGCCGCGCTCGGCCATGGTGACGCCGAACAGACGGTTCATCCGCGCCATCGTGATCGGGTTGTGCGTGATGATGATGAAGCGCGTGTCGGTCGAGCCCGTCATTTCGTGCAGCAGGTTGCAGTAGCGCTCGACGTTGTGGTCGTCGAGCGGTGCGTCGACTTCGTCCAGCACGCAGATCGGCGAGGGGTTGGTGAGGAACACCGCGAAGATCAGTGCCATCGCGGTCAGGGCCTGCTCACCGCCCGAGAGCAGCGACAACGTCTGCGGCTTCTTGCCGGGCGGCTTGGCGATGATCTCGAGACCGGCCTCGAGCGGGTCGTCGCTCTCGATCAGGTGCAGCGCGGCCTCGCCGCCGCCGAACAGCTCGACGAACAGGCGCTTGAAGTGGTTGTTGACGACCTCGAACGAGGTCAGGAGCCGCTCGCGCGCTTCCTTGTTGAGGCTCTGGATGCCCTGGCGCAGCCGCTTGATGGCTTCGACGAGGTCGTCCCGCTCGGTGACGAGACCGTTGTGCTGGGTCTCGACCTCGCGCAGCTCTTCCTCGGCGCGCAGGTTCACCGCGCCGAGGCGCTCGCGGTCGCGGCGCATCTTTTCGAGGTCTTCCTCGATATCGTGCAGCGGCGGCAGCTCCGCGCCGGGCTCGATCTCGGCGAGGCCGGCGACGGCCTGCGGCTCGACTTCCAGCATGTCGCGGATCTCGCGCTCAATATCCTCGAGCCGGCGGCGAGCGCCTTCCATGCGCTCCTCGGCGCGGGCGGTGGCCTCACGGGCGCTGGAGAGCGCCTCGAGCGTCAGCTTCGCGACGCGATCGGTCTCCGCCATCGCGCTTTCCGCGGTGGCGAGCGCGTCGGCGGCCATGCGACGGTCGTTCTCGGCGTACTCGATCTCGGTGATCAGCGCGCTGCGCTTTTCGGCAAACACGGCCGGCGCGTTTTCCAGTTCGCTGCGCTCGATCGTGAGTTCGGCGATGCGGGCCTGGATGGTGTCGATGTGGGAGGCCGCGCTCTCCTTGCGGTTCTGCCATTCGGTGCGCTCGGCGAGGATCGCCTGCACGCGGCGGTCGGCGAGCTCGGCTTCGCGCGCCAGCGCCTGCGCCTCGGCGCGGACCTGGGCCGCCATGCGACGATGGCCCTCAATGTCGCTGCGCACGGCGGCGAGACGGGTCTCGGTGTCCTCGCTCGACGGCAGCTCCCCGATGCCCGCCTGGGCGTATTCGTAGGCGGCTTCGGCTTCGGCGCGGTCGGCGGCGAGACGGCTGTGTGCTTCCGACAGCGTCGCCTTGCGCGCGGCGTGGCGGCTGATCTCGCGCTCGGCATTGGCGTGGCGCTCGCGCGCGACGTTGAGCTCGCGCTGCGCGGCGCGCCAGGCTTCGCGGCTGGCGCCTTCGGTGCTGGCGGCCATCTGCAGCTCGGACTCGGCGTTTTCCAGCGCCTGGCGCTTGATCTGCGCGTCGATGCGGGCCTGCTCCAGCTCGTTCTCGATGTCGACGAGGCGGGCGCGCTCGGCCAGGCGGCGGGCCGCGCCGGTGGGGGCGTGGGCGGCGGCAACGAAGCCGTCCCAGCGCCAGACGTCGCCCTCGGGCGAGACCAGCCGCTGGCCCGTCTTGAGCTGCGAGACCAGCTCGGCACCGCGCTCACGCGGCACCACGCCGATCTGGGCGAGGCGGCGCGCCAGTTCGGCCGGCGCCTGCACGTGGTTGGCGAGCGGCACGGCGCCCTCGGGCAGTTCCGGATCGCCTTCCGTGTGGCCGACATTGGTCCAGCGCATCGGCGCCGACGGATCGATCGGTGCATCGAGATCGTCGCCGAGCGCGGCGCCGATGGCCTTTTCAAAGCCCTTGTCGACGGTGATGCCGTCGATAATCGGCGGCCAAAGATTCTTGGTCTCGCCGTTGACGATCTTGGAGATGGTGCGCGCCTCGGTCTCGAGCCGCTGTACGCGCTTGTCGGCTTCGACCAGCGGCGAGCGCGAGGATTCCAGGGTCTGGCGGGCGGCAACGTGCGCTGCTTCGCTCGCTTGCGCCGCGGCTTCGGAAGCTGCCAGCGTCTCTTCCGCGGTCTCGACCAGAGCGGTCAGCTCGTCGAGATCGCCAAAGCCGCCAGTCGCCTCAGCGAGCTTCTGCTCTTCCGCTGCGACGTTCGCGATCTCCTGGTCGAGCCGGGCGAGCTTGTCGCGATGGGTGCGGACGTTGGCTTCGAGCTGGTTGCGCTTCGCCGTGAGGTCAGCGAGCGCGGTGGTGAGTTCGGCGAACTGCTGCTCGGTCTCGGTCAGCACCGCCTCGGCTTCGGCAACGCGCTCGTCGACGCCCGAGCGCTTCTCGACGCGCGACTTGATCTCTTCCTTCAGCTCGGCGTCCTCGGTGTCGAGCCGCTGCAGCGCGACGTCGGCGTCCATGGTCTGCTGCTGGGCCCGCGAGATGTCACCCTCGAACTGGGCGAGGCGGCGCTCGAGCTCGGCGACGCGCTCCTTGGCGCGCTCTTCCTCGCGGTCGAGCTGCTCGCGCGCATTGGTCAGGCGCTGGAGCCCCGCCGCGGCGCGCGCTTCGGCATCGCGCAGCGCCGGCATTTCTGCGGCGCGGATGGCCTGGATGCGGGCGGCTTCGGCCTGGTGCTGGGTGCGCTCGGCCATTTCGCGCACCGCGAGGTCGTGGGTCTGAGCGGATTCGTTGACGTCGGCATGCGCGCCGATCCAGCGCAGATGATACAGCGTGGCCTCGGCCTTGCGGACCTTGGCCGCGACCTCGCGATAGCGCACCGCCTGGCGGGCCTGCTTCTTCAGGCCTTCCATCTGGCCGGAGAGCTGGCCGATCACGTCCTCGACGCGGGTGAGGTTGGTTTCGGCGGCCTTGAGCCGCAACTCGGCCTCGTGGCGGCGGGCATGCAGGCCGGCGACGCCGGCGGCGTCTTCCAGCACGCGGCGGCGCTGCTCGGGCTTGGCCTGGATGATCTCGCCGATCTTGCCCTGGTGGACGAGGGCCGGCGAACGCGCGCCGGTGGCGGCATCGGCAAACAGGATCTGCACGTCCCGGGCACGCACGTCGCGGCCGTTGATGCGATAGACCGAGCCGGCCTCGCGCTCGATGCGGCGGGAGATTTCAAGGATCTGGCTGTCGTTCACCGCCGCCGGCGCAGTGCGATCGGCATTGTCGATCGTCATCGTCACTTCGGCGTGGTTGCGCGCCGGACGGTTGCCGGAGCCGGCGAAGATCACCGCGTCCATGTCGGCCGCGCGCAGCGACTTGTACGAGGTCTCACCCATCGCCCAGCGCAGCGCTTCGACGAGATTGGACTTGCCGCATCCGTTGGGACCGACCACGCCGGTCAGGCCGGGCTCGATGACGAAGTCCGTGGGCTCAACGAAGGACTTGAAGCCGTGAAGGCGCAGGCGGGTGATTTTCATAAGCACGCATCTCTGTTGGCAGGCACGAATCCCCCTGCCTGGACAATACCATGGAAGGCAATGTCGCTGTCTGGGTGAGTCGCGCGAGGCGGCTCATGCGGCTGGACAATGGCCGTGGTGCGCCGCAAGGGCAACCAGCGAAAGCCGCTTTTCCCAAGGGATTTGTGCCGGGAAAGATACGGCTTTCGAGATGCGAATCAGGATTGCCGCGTGCGAATCAGCTCTTGAGCAGCGGATTGATCCTCTTGGCGAATTCCTCGAACGAGGTCTCGCCCTTGATCTTCTCGCCGTTGATGAAGAACGTCGGCGTGGAGTCCACCTTCAACACGTCGCTGGCGTATTTCTGGTCGGCGGCGATCTTGTCGAGCAGCGCCTGGTCCTTCAGGCAGGCCTCGACCTGCTGCTGGGTGAGGCCGGCCTGCTTGCCGATCCGCGTCAGTGTCTCGGTGGTGTTCTTCATCACCCAGTCGTTCTGCTGGCGGAACAGCATGTCGGTGACCGCGAAATATTTCGGCGCGTCGCCATTGGCAATGCAGCGCGACAGCATCGAACCGGCCGCGGCTTTGATGTCGAGCGGGAACTCGCGGAAAATGTAACGCACCTTCCCGGTGTCGATGTATTCCTTCTTGATCTTCGGGAACACCTGCTCGTTGAAGGTCGCGCAATGCGGGCAGGTCATCGAGGCGTATTCGGTGATGGTGACGGCGGCATCGTTCGGGCCGAGCGCCATGTCCGGCAGCGACACCGGCTTGGCGACATCCGCGGCCGATTGCGCCATGGCCTCCGAGATGAGACGCAGTGGCGAGAGCCCGGCGAACGCGGCGAGCCCGGTCAGCGACAGCATCGTGGTGAAGGCGCGGCGGGTGATGATCAAGGTCGGCTCCCGGGATTGGCAAGGTATCGCCCCAAGGGTCTACTGAATTCCCGCTCGGGCGGCCTGTCGCTAGCTTGAAACCTCGTTTGAGGCAATGGCGCGCGGCACGGACGGGTCCAGATTGGTCCTGAATTAAGGCTCAATTTCGCTTGATGGCCGCCCCAAGCCGCGCCAGCGCCGTCTTCAGGTCGTCATCCTCGATGTCGGTCAGGTTCTCCGCCGCCTTCGCCACGGCCTTGGGATCGGGGGGACCGGGACGCTTTCGGGCCTGGGGCCGCGACAGGGGGGCTTGGCGGAAGGCGAGCTTGCCAACCGCGCTCCAGCCGAAGAAGCGATTGACCCGCTGGAGGATGACGTCCGCAGAGTGCTGGATCTCCAGCGCCATCGGGCCCTCGACCCGCAGCACCAGGGTTGCAGGCTCCTGCGGCTGGCCCTCCACCGGTCGCGGCCATTGCATCTTCAGCGGCTCGGCATGGGCCGCGATCTCGGGCCCGGCGATCTGCGCCCACCGGGTCACCAGCTCGCGCGCGGCAAAACCCTGCTTGGCATAGGCTTCGGCGAAGACGTCGTCGAGCAAGGTGCCGAGCGGCTTGGCGCTGATGGGGCCGGGTTTGGCGGGGAATTTGGACATGAGGCCTTATAGCACCCTGCGCGACCTGCCAGGAACTGCTGTCGTCGTGGTCAGGCTTGTCCCGGCTATCCACGTCTCGCCACGAAGAAAGACGTGGATGCCTGCGACGAGTGCGGGCCTGACGTGGAGAGGTCGTCCCTACATCGCTACAGTGCGAGCATGCATCTCAAATCGGCCCGCAAGGCGAAATCGGAACCCGTCCCATCGGAACGTTCGGCTCGTCCGGTCGCGCTCCTGCAATGGTACGATCGCCATCGGCGCCGGCTGCCCTGGCGCGCCGCGCCGGGGGAGACCTCGGACCCATACCGTGTCTGGCTCTCGGAGATCATGCTCCAGCAAACCACGGTGAGGGCGGTCGGACCCTATTTCGAAAAATTCGTCGCGCGCTGGCCGGACGTCACGGCGCTTGGCCGGGCATCACTCGATGACGTGCTGCGGATGTGGGCCGGGCTCGGCTATTACTCGCGTGCCCGCAATCTCCATGCCTGCGCGGTGTCCGTGACGCGCGAGCACGGCGGCAGCTTTCCCGACACCGAGGAAGCTCTGCGCGCGCTGCCGGGGATCGGGCCGTATACGGCGGCTGCGATTGCGGCGATTGCGTTCGACCGCCGCACCATGCCGGTCGACGGCAATATCGAACGGGTGGTGTCGCGGCTCTTTGCAGTCGAGGAAGAACTGCCGCAGGCCAAACCGCTTATCCAGCGATTGGCGGCAACGCTGCTGGCGGACAGTCGCGCCGGCGACAGCGCGCAGGCGTTGATGGATTTGGGTGCCTCGATCTGCACGCCGAAGAAGCCGGCCTGCTCGCTGTGTCCGATCAACGAGGACTGCACGGCGCGTGCGCAAGGCACCCAGGAAACGTTCCCACGCAAGGCGCCGAAGAAGAGCGGAGCGTTGCGTCGCGGCGCCGCTTTCGTCGTCACGCGTGGCAACGAGCTGCTCGTCCGTTCAAGGCCCGAAAAGGGCCTGCTCGGCGGCATGACCGAAGTGCCCGGCTCGGACTGGATCGCCGGCCAGGACGACGCGGCGGCGAAGCTGCAGGCGCCCGAGCTGAAGGGGCTGTCGCGCTGGCAGCGCAAGGTGGGTGTGGTCACCCACGTCTTCACGCATTTCCCGCTGGAACTGGTGGTCTACACCGCGAAGGCGGAGGCGCGCGCCCGTGCGCCGGCGGGCATGCGCTGGGTGCCAATCGCGACCCTGGCCGGTGAGGCGCTGCCGAACGTCATGCGCAAGGTCATCGCGCACGGGCTCGAGCTTTCCCGAGACCCATCGTCCTGACAGAACGCTGGCAGCAGGGCTGCGCTATCAGCGCAGGGTATGGAGGCTGCCAATGGTCAAGACCGCGCTCGACAATTTTCCAAGACCGCCCTGCGCCGAGCTGCTGGGCTGGCGGTTGCTCGACGCCCGCCCGCAGGAGGGCTGGATCAAGCTCGGCTTCGAGGGCAAGCCGCAGTTCTGCAACCCAGCCGGATTCATTCAGGGCGGCATGCTCTCGGCCATGCTTGACGACACCATGGGCCCGGCGGTGCTCGTGCTGAGCGAGGGCCGTCTCTACACCACCACCATCAGCATGACCGTGAACTTTCTCAGCCCGGCAAAGCCCGGTCCGATCGTTGGCGAAGCCAAGGTGACGCAGCTCGGCAAGACCATCGCCTTCGTCGAAGGCAAGCTGATGGCCGAAGACGGCACCGTGCTGGCGACGGCCAGTGCGAGCGAGCGGCTGCTGGAAGCGGCGAGGGTGGTGGGAAAGTAACTGGCTCGCGGCCGCTTTCCCTTCTCCCTAAGGTGGCGCGAAGCGCCGGATGAGGGGTTCTGCCCGCACTCACACATGCAGCCGAACGAGCGGAGACATTCCCCTCGTCCAAGTGAGCTTGCGTCCCCAGTGGAGCTGCCCTCTCCCACAAGGGGCGAGAGCGCATCCATGCGCAACTCGCTTCGCACGAAGTCTTAGGCCACCACCCGCTTCGTATCCTTGCTCACGATCGGCGGCTTTGCATTCAGCGCTTCCACCTGGAAACCCGCGACGCGCTTGTAGTTGGCGGCGATGTCTTCCAGCTCCTGTTGCGACAGCACGTCGGTGACGACTGCAAAGCCGTCGGGCGCGCGCTCCTCGACGAGCTGCATCACCTGCTCGGGGCCGTTCTTGCGGTTGAGCAGCACGAGATCGGTGGTCGCGGGCCGCCGCTCGGCCTCGTAGGCGAGCAGCGCGGCTTGCGTCGGTCCATGCGCGAGAATCTCGCGGGTGATGACGCGGGCATCGAGGATCGCCTGCGAGGCGCCGTTCGAACCGATCGGATACATCGGATGTGCGGCGTCGCCCATCAGCGTGACGCGGCCGAACGTCCATTGCGACACCGGATCGCGGTCGACCAGGGGATATTCATAGGCGCGCGGGCAGTTCCTGATCAGGCCGGGCACGTCGAGCCAGTCGAACGTCCAGCCTTCGAACCAGGGCAAGAACTCTTCCAGCCGCGCTGTGCGGTTGTAGTCCTCGCGCCGCCACTGATAGGTCGGGGGCATATGTCGCTCGGCGACCCAGTTGATCTGATAATTGCCAGCGGCATCCGGCGACTTGCTGATCGGATAGCAGACGAATTTCAGGATCTCGTGTCCCGCCATGATCATGGTGCGGCCGCTGAGGAAGGCTTTCGCCGGCGTCACGCCGCGCCACAGGATGCGGCCGTTCCAGATCGGCGGGCCTTCGCCCGGATAGAGCTTTTCACGCACGGCGGAATGGATGCCGTCGGCGGCGATCAGGATCGCACCGTCGTAAATTCCTGCAGCCTTGCCCGTCGCCTTGTCCACAAATTCGGCGCGCACACCACCCGCCGTCTCGGTCCAGCCGGTCAGATGGTGGCTGGTGAGGATGTTCTCCCGGCCGAGCCGTTCGACCGCCGTGTCGAGCAGGATCTGCTGGAGGATGCCGCGATGGATCGAGAATTGCGGCCATTTGTAGCCGGCCTCCAGCCCGCGCGGCTCGCGCCAGATCGGCTTGCCGTGCTTGGAGAAATAGGCGAGCTCGCTGGTCCGCACACCGTTGGCGTCGAGCTTGTCCATCAGACCGAGCTCGATCAGCTCGCGGACCGCATGCGGCAGCACGTTGATGCCGACGCCGAGCGGCTTCAATTCCGCGACACTCTCGAACACTTTCACGGGAATGCCGATTTGATGCAGGCTAAGCGCAAGCGTCAGCCCGCCGATGCCGCCACCGGCGATGAGTACCGTCATGACCAAACCCCTCCAATTGCGGGCGTCTTGGCACAGCCGGATGGTGGTGGGCAACTGCGAAGAGGATGCTGTGCTATGGACGTCGGGGCCGACAGCGGATAATTTCCAGCTTTCCCATGAGGCCCGACATGCTCAAGCTCTACTACGCCACCGGCACCTGCGCGCTCGCCACCTACATCTCGCTGGAAGAGGCCGGCGCCGACTACACGGCCGAGCGGCTGAGCTTCAAGGACAACCAGCAGAACAGTCCGGACTATCTCGCCATCAACCCGAAAGGTCGCGTCCCGGCCCTGGTGACCGATCGCGGCGTCCTGACCGAGACGCCGGCGATGCTGGCCTACATCGCGCAAATGTTCCCCAAGGCGAAGCTCGCGCCGCTCGACGACCCCTTCGATTTTGCCGAGGTGCAGTCGTTCAACTCCTACCTTTGCTCGACCGTCCACATCAATCACGCCCACAAGATGCGCGGCGCGCGCTGGGCGACGCAGGAGAGCTCGTTCGCCGACATGAAGGAGATGGTCCCGAAGACCATGGCAGCATGCTTCAACCTCATCGAGCAGAAGATGTTCAAAGGGCCCTGGGTGATGGGCGATCAGTTCACGGTCTGCGATCCCTATCTCTACACGCTGTCCAACTGGCTCGAAGGCGACAGCGTCGACATCAATGCGACGCCGAAGGTCGCCGATCATTTCAAGCGCATGTCGGATCGGCCAGCGGTGAGCAAGGTGATGGCGGCGCAGAAGGCGTAGAGAAGCGGTTACATGCTCCGCTGTGTCCAGGGCATGCCCGGGTCACCTGCGCGGACCCCTCGATCGCGTTCGGGAGGACCATCGAGTTTGGCAAGCCCCTCTTTACAAAGCCCTTTGCTTGCCCAGCTCTCGTCCCGTCTCCAGCATCAGTCGCCGCAGCCAGATCGAGCCCGGGTCCATCTGCGCCCGCGTCGGGTAGAACATGAACTGCTCGTCGATCCCTGGGTCGAGCGGCGGCGTCACCGTCGTAAGGCCGAGTTGCTTCGACAGCGCGGCGATCAGCCGGCGTGGCACGAAGGCAACAAGATCGGTGCGAGCGGCGACGTGCAACGCTTCGAGATAGCCTGACACCACCAGCGCGATGTGTCGCTCGACATTCTTGGCTCGCAGCCATGTGTCGATCAGGTCCTCACTATTGCCGCGGATGATGACGCCGACATGGCGCGCGGCCAAGAACGCCTCCCGCTGTTTCAGCTTGCCGGCGACGGGATGGCCGCGCCGCACGGCCAGCGCGTCGCTGTCGGTATAGAGCAATTGGCGGTGAAAGCCCTTGAAGGCGTTGCCGATCGAGATCACGAGATCGATGGTGCGGGCAAACTCGGCATGAAAAATCGCGGGTCCCCGCCACGGCACCACGTCGATGCGGACGTTGGGTGCAGCGCGGGTCACCTTCGCCATCAAGGGCGGCATCAACAGCTCGACGGCGAGATCGGGCATCATCAGGCGGAAGTGCCGCTCGCTGCGCGCGGCGTCGAATTCATCAGGCACGAACAGTCCGCGCACCTGGTCGAGCGTCTGGGCCAGCGGCACGCGCAGCGCCAACCCCCGTGGAGTCAGCTCCATGCGCGCGCCGGTGCGCACCAAGAGCGGATCGCCAAAAATGTCGCGCAGGCGCTGGAGCGCGTGGCTCGCTGCCGGCTGCGACAGTCCGAGCCGTAACGCCGCGCGGCTGACATTGGCCTCGCGCAACAATGCGTCGAGCGCGGTCAGCAGATTCAGGTCAAGCGAATTCAAATTCATGAAGTGAATACATATCATATCTTCTATCGATTTGAAGAATGCCGGTCGAGCAGCGATGTTCTTTGCGATGTCACCACACGGAGATGCCGCCATGAATGCTGCCGCCAACAAGAAGCTGATGCAGGATATCTTTGCCGCCGCCGCCGATCCCGATCCGGCCGCGCGCGACCGGGCCCTGTTCACCGCCAGTCTTGCCGAGGACGCTAAGTGGATCGTGACCGGGCAATATTCCTGGTCGCGCACCTTCTCGGGCAAGGAGGCCATCCTCAAGGATCTGCACGGATATGTGCGCACGCGCCTGCGCGACCGAACCCGCACCGTGGCTCACCGCTTCATCGCCGATGGCGATATCGTCGTGGTGGAAGCCAAGGGCGACAACGTCACGCCCGAGGGCGTGCGCTACGACAATGACTACTGCCTGGTGTTTCGCCTCGAAGACGGCAGGATCAAGGAGATCCGCGAGTACTGCGACTCGATCCTGACGGAGCAGGCGCTCGGTCCGTTCCCGCAATCGTCCATGGGGGCCGCGCGCTGACCGGATTGGAAGAGGCTGCGTCCACCGACTGGCCTGCGGCGTTGGTGCGGGCCTGGCGGACGCTGGTGAATCTTGTGGAGGCGCGCCGGGAGCGGTTCCGGGTCCACCGTCAGCTCGCGGTGATGACCGAACGGGAGCTTCAGGATTGCGGGGTCTCGCGATCGGAGATGGAGTACGAACTCAAAAAGCGTTCGACGGAAATAGAGCGCCGGACCCGGGATCTCTGGCCTGTTCGCAGGCGAGCACCGGCGGAACCTTTGCGTTCCGCCGGCGTTTTTTTGTCTCCGGGCGCGCGTCGCCCGCGGCAATCTGCGTCTTCGGGAAATTCATGCTGGCTGGGGCTTCGAACGTTTCAACGCAGGTGGGCCACAGCTTCTCCGGACTCCGCGAACGACTGAGGGAAGCAACGTCGGCTGCGCACCGCGACCTCGACGCGCAGCTTTCCGGGTTCGATCTCACGAGCCCTGCGGGCTATCGCCGCTTTCTTCAAGCCAGCGCCGCCGCGCTGCTTCCGCTCGAGGCCGCGCTCGTTGCGGCCGGAGTCGAGCGGATCTTTCCGGACTGGCTCGAACGGTCGCGCAGCGCCGCGATCGTTGCCGATCTTTGGTGCCTTGGCAGCAGCGTGCCCCGAACGGTGCCTGTTCCGCCGCTGACACGTAGCGGTGTGCTGGGCACCATGTATGTGCTGGAGGGCTCCCGGCTCGGTGCGAAATTCCTGCTGAAGTCGGTCACAGACGCGGCTGATCCGCGCCTGAGCGGGGCGACCGGGTATCTCGGTCACGGCGCCGGCAAACGGCTATGGCAGAGCTTTCTGACGAAGCTCGCAACTGAAGAGCCTCGCGACGGGGACGAGGTGATCGTGGCGGCGCGCACTGCCTTCGCCGCATTCGAGCGGGCGGCGGAGCGGGCATGAACGAAGCGGTCAATCTCACCAATTGCGATCGCGAGCCGATCCACATTCCTGGCAGCGTGCAGCCCTTCGGCTTCCTTTTGGCTGTGCTCTCGGATTTCACGATCTGCATGGCCTCGGAGAACGTCGGCAGCTTTCTTGGAGGCGACGTCGCGGGCCTGATCCAGCGGCCGTTATCGACCGTCATCTCCGAAGCTGCCGTCGAAAACATTCGCGGCCGCGTCGACCATTTGAGCGGGCCGGATGCCACCGAACGACTGTTCGGAATCGAGCTCCAGGCCGGCAAGCCGCTTTACGATCTCTCGATTCATTTCTCCGGTGTATACCTGATCATCGAAGCGGAGCCGAGCGTCCACGAGACCGGCGTCAATTCCGGCGAGCTCGTTCGCTTGATGCTCGAGCGAATCCGCAAGACGCGCGGCATGACGGATCTTGCGCGGGAGGCGGCTCGCCAGCTCAAGGTGCTGACCGGTTTCGACCGGGTCATGGTTTATCAGTTCCATCCCGACGGCTCGGGCGAGGTGATCGCCGAGACCGCGGAGGCCGGGCTCGAATCCTTCCTCGGCCTGCGCTATCCCGCATCCGATATTCCGAGGCAGGCACGGGCGCTCTACCAGCGCAACTGGTTGCGCATCATCGCCGATATCAATGCCGGGCCAGCGACGCTGATGTCGACGGCCACGCACAACGCGGGGCTGCTCGACCTTTCGATGAGCGTGCTGCGCTCGGTGTCGCCAATCCATATCGAATATCTGCGCAACATGGGTGTTGCCGCTTCGATGTCGGTGTCGATCCTGCGCGACGGCAAGCTGTGGGGTCTGTTTGCCTGCCATCATTATTCGCCGCGTTATATTTCGTTCGACAAACGCACCGCCTCCGAGCTGTTCGGACAGATGTTCTCGTGGATTGTGGAGGGGCGCGAGCGCGAGAGCGACGTCGCTTATGAAGCCCGCGCTCACCAGGTTCAGGAGCGGTTGATCGAGATCGCGGCCTCGCACGAGCACAGCCGGCGCGCGATCGTCGATTTCCTCGGCGACTATCGCAGGATGGTCGATAGCGACGGCGTGGCTGTCTGGTCGGACAACAATATCGCGCTCCAAGGCGAGACGCCGACCGAGGACGAGGTGAAGGACCTCGTCGCCTTCGTCAACCGGACTTCGCCCGGGCGGATCTTCGCCACCGCCGAGATCGCCAAGGTCTATGCCGCCGGGCAGGCCTTCCGGGACCGCGCGGCGGGCTTTCTCGCCATCCCGATCTCGCGCACGCCGCGGGACTGCCTGATCTTCTTCCGGCGAGAGGTGACGCAGTCGGTCAAATGGGCCGGCGATCCCAATAAAGTTTATGATGAGGGGCCGAACGGGCCGCGACTGACGCCGCGCAAGAGCTTCGAGCTCTGGCAGGAGACGGTGGCGGGACAGTCGAAGCCGTGGTCGGCCGCCGACATCCGCATCGCCGAGAGCCTGCGCGTCACCCTCCTGGAAGTGATCCTGCAACTGTCCGACCTCGCCGCGCGCGAGCGCCGCGGGGCGCAGGAGCGCCAGGAACTGATGATCGCGGAGCTCAACCATCGCGTCCGCAACATTCTGAGCCTCGTCCGCGCGCTGGTGGCGCAGAGCAAGGATACGGCAACCAGCGTGGAAGAATTCGCCAGCGTGCTCGGCGGCCGCATCCAAGCGCTGGCGCGCGCCCACGACCAGATCACAAACCTGAACTGGGCCCCGGTCGCGCTCCGCACCCTGGTCGAGTCCGAGGCCGGCGCCTATCTCGGCGCCCGCGCGGAACGGGTGAAGATGGGCGGCCCGGACGTTGCGCTCGATCCCAAGGCCTTTGCAACGCTGGCGCTTGTCGTGCACGAGATGATGACCAATTCCGCCAAATATGGCGCGCTTGCCGATTCCACCGGAAGCGTCGAGGTGGTCTGGCGCCTCGATCCGTCCTCGAGCCTCGTCATCGAGTGGAAGGAGAGCGGCGGTCCGCCGGTGCAGCCGCCGTCGCGACGCGGCTTCGGGACCACGATCATCGAGCGATCGGTGCCGTTCGATCTCAAGGGCGATGCCGAAATCCGCTTCGATCTCCTGGGCGTGCAGGCAAAGTTCGTCATCCCGCCAAACTTCGTCGAATTGGTACCGTCCATCGCAGGAGCCGCCATGCGCGTCGAGGAACAGCAATCCGCCCGGCCCAGGATTTCCGACACCGCGCTGATCGTCGAGGACAATCTGATCATCGCGATGGCGGCTGAGGTCATCCTGCTCGATCTCGGGGCCCGCCATGTCGACACCGCCGCAAGCGTCGACCAGGCACTGCGGTCGATCGAACGCTCGCGACCGAGCTTTGCCCTGCTCGATCTCAACCTCGGCAGCGAGAGCAGCATCAAGGTGGCTCATAAGCTGAAGGAGATCGGGGTGCCCTTCATCTTCGCGACAGGGTACGGCGAGCGCGCGCCGATTCCGGAGCAGCTGGCGTCGGCGCCGGTGGTTCAGAAGCCCTACACGCTGGAAGTGGTGGAGAACGCGCTCGGCAAACTGCAGCAGGCGAACGCCCAATAATTTGTCGTCTGGTCGACGTATGCAGTCCCCTGCATGCGGCTGCGCATTGACACGCGAACTTTGCATAGCTGCCGACAAAATCAGCAATGTCGGTGCGCGTTGATCCAACTCGCGCGAATTATTTGAAGGTTCAATTAAGGAGTGTCCCCCATTGTGTTGCGGTGCAGCGTGGACCGCAGAGATGCGACACACGGCTGCCGGGGGTCGGTGACGATTGCCGGAGTCGTTCGGCCCCCGAAGTGAAATGCATCTGGATGGACAGTGGGAATGCCGAAATTGCGTTTGCGGATCAGGGGACGCCTGTACGCAGGCTTCATGGCCCTGGTGGTGGTCGGTCTGGTGATGGCAGTTGTTGCCGTCTGGAATTTGCAGGGCGTGCAGGATCAGGTCGCAAGACAATCCGCGCTCTCGGACAGCACGGCGAGAGTGCTGGAAATATCAGCCCATTTGCAGGCGATCCAGCGGGCCAACCTGCGCTACGTCTACGATGCCAGTGAGCCCGCGATGAAAGAGGCGCAAGAGCGGGAAACCGCGGCGACCGAGCTGTTGCGGGTCAGCGCGAAGGGGGCGCTCTCGGAGGAACGGCGAGCGCTCTACAACGGCCTCATCGACGACATCGCCAAAATGAGACGCCTGCGTGACAATCTCGGCGACGCCGTCAACGAGACCAGAACGGGCAAGGCGAGGCTGCTGCCGAGTGGGGAGGAGCTGGCCGCCAAGACCGGCAAGCTCGTCGACGTGGCGCGCGCCGCCGTGGATGAAGATACGGCGGCCCTCGTTGCCGATCTCGAATCGAGAATCCTGCTCGTGAGGATCGCGAACTGGCGTTTTCTGGCGCTCCGCGATACCAAGGGCCCAGCGACCTTCAGGGCGAGCGTCGACAGGGCAGCGCAACGGCTCGCGGCACTTGAAAAGAGCCCGCAGGCGGTGGAGCTGCGAGCTGCGCTGGCGCCGGTGAAGACCTCGCTCGGAATCTACAAATCGGCCTTCGAAGCCACGTCCGCAGCGATGCTTCAGGCCGACGAGATCTACCACAAGAGCCTCGCGCCTCTCATCGCGGACAGCATCGGCAAACTCAAGGTTGCGGAGACGACGCTAAAGAAAGACTACCAGGAATCGCGGACGAACGCCGACGCCGTGATCGCCGGCACGACCACCGTTCAGGAGATCGCCGGTGGCCTCGCAATCCTGTTCGGCGGCATCGTCGCCTTCCTGATCGCCCGCAGCATCGTCGGTCCCCTGACCTCGATGACGCAAGCGATGGGACGGCTTGCCGGCGGCAATCTCGAAGTCGAGATTCCCGGCCGCGGCAGGGCCGACGAAATCGGCGACATGGCCAAGGCGATTCAGGTGTTCAAGGACAACATGATCGACACCGAACGCATGCGCGCCGAGCAGGCCGAGCTCGAGGCGCGCCAGGCCGAGAACCGCAAGAAAGATATGGCCAGACTTGCCGATCAGTTCGAGCAGGCGGTCGGCGAGATCGTCAACACGGTGTCATCGGCCTCGAACGAGCTGGAGGCCTCCGCAGGCACTTTGACCACGACTGCCGCGCGCGCTCAGGACCTCTCGACGGAGGTTGCCAGCGCGTCGCAGGAGGCTTCCGCCAATGTGCAGGCGGTCGCCTCGGCGACCGAGGAGCTGTCCTCATCGGTCTCCGAGATTGCGCGCCAGGTGCAGGAGTCCGCCCGCATCGCCACCGAGGCCGTCGGTCAGGCGAGCCGGACCAACGAGCACGTCGGCGCGCTCTCGAAGGCCGCCGCGCGGATCGGTGACGTGGTTGAGCTGATCAGCACCATTGCCGGCCAGACCAACTTGCTGGCGCTGAACGCTACGATCGAGGCCGCGCGTGCGGGCGAGGCCGGCCGCGGCTTTGCGGTGGTCGCCTCCGAGGTCAAGGCGCTCGCCGAGCAGACGGCGAAGGCGACCGGCGAGATCGCGCAGCAGATCTCCGGCATCCAGGCCGCGACCGAGGAATCGGTCGGCTCGATCAGGGAGATCAGCGTCACCATCGAGCGGCTATCGGAGATTTCGTCCGCGGTCGCAGCCGCCGTGGAGCAGCAGGGCGCTGCGACGCAGGAGATCTCCCGCAACGTCCAGCGGGCGGCCGACGGCACGCAGAGGGTGTCGTCCAACATCGGCGACGTGCAGCGCGGCGCTTCGGAAACCGGATCGGCCTCATCGCAGGTGTTGTCGGCAGCGCGTTCGCTCTCGGCCGACAGCAACCGGCTGAAGCAGGAAGTGGCCAAGTTCCTGAACTCGGTCCACGCCGCCTGAGTCTCAAACGCAAGAGGCCACGCGCATGCGCGTGGCCTCGAACAACGAAGTGGCGCGATCAGGCGACCTTTGTTGTCAAGTGCTTGAACATGTTGGCGCGCGCCTCATCGTCCATCTCGGCCTTGAAGGTGAACTTGTCCTTCAGCGCGACCGCACGCGCTGCCGCCGGGCGCGCCGAGATCTCGTCGACCAGCCGCTTCACGTTGGGGTAGCGCGCGAACGCGTCGTCGCCGAGCTTGAACGGCACCATCCGCGCCCAGCCCCACAGCGCCATGTCGACGATCGAATAGTCCTCACCGACCATGTAGCGGCGGCCCTTGAGATGATCGTCGAGAATCTTGTAATGGCGATCGGTCTCGTACTGATAGCGATTGTGGGCGTAGTCGTGGTTCTGGTCCTTCGGCGCGAAATGCTTGAAGTGGACCGCCTGGCCCGAATACGGCCCCACGCCGGTGGCCACGAACATAAGCCATGACAGCAATTCGGCGCGGTTCGAGGGCAGGAATTTGCCGGTCTTCTCGGCGAGATAGAGCAGGATGGCGTTGGAATCGAACACGATGGTGCCGTTGTCGTCGATCGCCGGCACCTTCCCGTTCGGATTGATCTTCAGATAGTCCGGCGCGAACTGCTCGCCCTTGCGGGTATCGACCTTGACCGGTTGGTACGGAAGTCCCGCTTCTTCCAGAAACAGCGCGACCTTGGTCGGATTCGGCGATCCGTTGAAATAGAACTTGAGCATCGGGCATCTCCCCAGTGTCTATTGCCGCGCAAACGCAGCGTCATTGCGGCCAGGCGAACTCTCTTGCCTGAAGCTGGTCTGAAAGAGCAACCGGCGACTTTGCCGGGCGGTACCTGCGCGTGGCGCAGACCGGGCGGCGTAACAAAGGCCGATCGGCGCCGTAATGGCCGTCGCCGCCTACGGCCTCCTCCCGGTGGCGGCATTCGGCCCGCGCCGTCATTCCGGGGCATGCCTCTTGGCGCGAACGGCATGGGCCGTGGCTTGACGGAGTCCGGGCTCGCGCGCCTTGCGTGCGCCCCGGAATGTCAGGGGAGGGGAGTTATTCGGCGCCCATACCCGCGCGGATCTCGGCGCGCAGCTCGTCGATCAGCTTGAGTCCCTTCTTGGTCTCGACGTGCCAGAAGGTCCAGCCGTTGCAGGCTTGTGCGCCTTGCGCCACGGCGCCGATGCGGTGGATCGAGCCGACCTTGTCGCCCAGCATGATGGCGCCGTCGGCGCGCACCAGCGCGCCCAGCTTCTTCTTGGCGTCGAACAGCTTCGTGCCGGGCATGATCATGCCGCGCTCGATCAGCTCCGAGAACGCCACCCGCGGTGCTTCGCGCGCGGTCATGAACGGGGCAAGGCTCTCTTCCGGTAGCGGCTCGACCTTGGCGATGCGCGCTTCCGCAGCCTTCGCATAGGTCTTGTCGCGCTCGAAGCCGATATAGGAGCGGCCGAGGCGCTTTGCGACGGCGCCGGTGGTGCCGGTACCGTTGAAGGGATCGATGACGAGATCGCCGGGCTTGGACGAGGACAGCAGCACGCGCGCGAGCAGGCCTTCCGGCTTCTGCGTCGGATGCACTTTCTTGCCGTCGGCGCCCTTGAGTCGCTCCTCGCCGGTGCAGAGCGGGATCAGCCAGTCGGACCGCGCCTGGACGTCCTCGTTGGCCGCCTTCAGCGCCTCGTAGTTGAACGTGTAGCCTTTTGCCTTCTCGTCACGCGCGGCCCAGATCATGGTCTCGTGCGCGTTGGTGAAGCGGCGGCCGCGGAAGTTCGGCATCGGGTTGGTCTTGCGCCAGACGATGTCGTTCAGGAGCCAGAAGCCGAGGTCCTGCATGATCGCGCCGACGCGAAAGATGTTGTGATAGGAGCCGATCACCCAGATCGTCGCCGACGGCTTCATCGCGCGGCGGGCGGCCAGCAGCCAGGCCCGGGTGAAATCGTCATAGGCGGCAAACGAATCGAACTTGTCCCAGTCGTCATTGACGGCATCGACATGGGATTCGTCGGGGCGCTTGAGATCGCCCTTGAGCTGGAGATTGTAGGGCGGATCTGCGAACACCAGATCGACGCTACCTGCCTGAAGCTTCGACATCTCGGCGACGCAATCACCGAGGATGATGCGATGCGACGGGGACTCAAAATTTGTGCGGGGCGCCCTTGCAGACGCCCCGCGACGCGACTCTACCATGACTCAAGAACTCTGACTCAGGCGACGCTGTCGGCGACGCGGGACCAAACAACCGACTGGCCGTTACATTGAAGCGGCAAAGTAAAAATCGGCTTAATCCGCCGCTTTCGTGAGCAGCCCTCGCATCGCCGTTCGTGCGCGCATCGTCGTACGCGTCTGCCGTGTTTTACAGTGTATTTCGCGCTTGCTCGGCTCGCGAACGCAATCGTGGCTGCAAAAAGGCTGCAAAATTCTCTCGGAAAAACTTGCTCGGCGCTCGGAAAAAATTGCTGGCATCGGCAGGCTGCCGCACTAGGCAATTTTTGCCGGCCACGATATTGATAAAAGCAACGGAAATTTTACCTGTGTGGCGCGTTGAGCTTTTGCGTTGCTGTGCGCCGTCGAAACTGAATCAGGGACCCCAGAGGAAAGGCCGCCATGCGCTACGATGACTTCCGCCGCAGCGACGACATCGAGGATCGTCGCGACGAAGGTGGCGGCTTTGGCGGCGGCGGAGGAGGCGGCTTCGGCCTGCCGATGGGCGGCGGCGGGCTCGGCATCGGCACCATCATCATCCTCGGCCTGGTCGGTTACGCCTTCGGTATCGATCCGCGGATCCTGATCGGCGGCGCCGAGATTCTGACCGGCGGCGGCCATGCGCCGAGCTATCAGACCGATCGTCAGGCGTCCTCGGGCAAGCGCGGCGCGCCGACCGACGAGATGGGCAGCATGATCTCCGGAATCCTCGGCGAGCTCGACGATCGCTGGAGCGAGATCTTCAAGGCCAACGGACAGTCCTACACCGGTCCGAAGATCGTGCTGTTCCGCAACGCCACCAATGGCGGCCGCTGCGGCATGGCACAGTCGGCAATGGGGCCGTTCTACTGTCCGCCCGACCGGACCATCTTCCTCGACACGGCCTTCTTCCGCGAAGTCGAGACGCGCTTTCGCGGCTGCTCCGGCAAGTCGGCGTGCAATTTCACCACCGCCTACATCATCGCGCATGAAGTCGGCCATCACATCCAGAACCTGCTCGGCATCATTCCGCGCGTGACGCGGCTGCAACAGCAGGTCGGCTCGAAGGCCGAGGCCAACGCGCTCCAGGTGAAGGTCGAATTGCAGGCCGACTGCCTTTCCGGCGTCTGGGTCAACCGCGAGGCGAAGAAACGTCCGAACTTCCTGGAGCCCGGCGACATCGAGGCCGCGCTGACCACGGCGAGCGCGATCGGCGATGATACGCTGCAGCGCCAGGCGACGGGCCGCGTCGTGCCGGATTCCTTCACCCACGGCTCGGCGGCGCAACGCAAGCAATGGTTCATGACCGGCTACCAGCAGGGCACGGTCCAGGCCTGCAACACGTTCGGCCCGGGAGCGTTGTAGACCAGGCCTCATTCCCCGGACGCTGCGCGAGGCTGATGCGCCGAACCTGGTCCGGGACACGAGAGACGTATCATGGCTTCCATCGACGCGACAAAACAGTTCATCCCGCTCAACATCGCGGTGCTCACCGTATCCGACACGCGCGCGCTCGCCGACGACAAGTCCGGCCAGACGCTGGTCGACCGCCTCACCGCGGCCGGCCATCATCTCGCCGCGCGCGAGATCGTCACGGACGACGTCGAGGCGATCCGGGCCGTGATCCGCCGCTGGATTGCCGATGGCGGAATCGACGTCGTCATCACCACCGGCGGCACCGGTTTTACCGGACGCGACGTCACGCCGGAGGCGATCGAGCCGCTGTTCGAGAAGCGCATGGATGGTTTCTCGATCGCGTTCCACATGCTGAGTCATGCCAAGATCGGGACGTCGACGATCCAGAGCCGCGCCACCGCGGGCGTCGCGGGCGCAACCTACATCTTCTGTCTGCCTGGCTCGCCGGGCGCCTGCCGCGATGGCTGGGACGGCATCCTCGCAGCCCAGCTCGATTACCGCACGCGGCCCTGCAATTTCGTGGAGATCATGCCGCGGCTGGACGAGCATTTGCGCCGGCCGAAGGCGCAAGGCGCGACGGTGTAAATGCGGACTTCTTCCTTCTCCCCTTGCGGGAAAGGTGGCGCGAGGCGCCGGATGACCGGGTCTCCACGCGCGCACCGACGTTCGCGGAGACATACCCCTCACCCAAGCGAGCTTGTATCTTCCGGCGCCGCTGCCCTCTCCCGCAAGGGGCGAGGGCACATCAATGCTCATCTCGCTCGCTGCCATAGACGCCCGGTGAGGGTCACAGGTCCATTTCCCAGGTCTCCCCGATCAAGTCCTGCCCAAAACTATGGTGCGGTTCGGAGGCGACGAGCTTGAACCCCGCGCTCTGATAGATGCCCCGTGCGGCAACCAGGACGCTTTGCGTCCACAGCGTCATCTTGTTGTAGCCCCGCTCGCGGGCGCCCTGGATGCATTGCTCGACCAGCGCGCGACCGACGCCGAGTCCCCGTGCTTTCTTCTCCACCTGCAACAGGCGCAGCTTCGCGGTCTCGTCGGTGGCCTTGACCAGGAAGATCGAGCCGATCGGCTCGCCGCCCGCTTCCGCGATCCAGCAATGCTCGCGCGCGGCATCGTAGTTCTTGATGAACTGCGCGCAGATCTCGGCAACCAGTGCCTCGTAGCTGATGTCCCAGTTGTAGTCCTCCGCGTAGGCGATCGCCTGCCGGGAGATGACCCAGCCCATGTCGCCGACGCGATGGCTGCGCAGCATGAAAGCCGCGGGCCGGCTTTGACGTTGCTCCAGCACGTCCTCGATGGTTGCCATGGCCTGCGTGAGCCGCGTCGCATCGCCGGGCGAGAGCCGAGCCAGCATTGCTGCGACCTCGTTCTGCGAGTTGAGGTTCAGCTTGGTAAAGGCCTGGCGGCCCTTGGCGGTAAGGCTGAGCTGGTATTGTCTGCGATCTGTGGCGAGCGGTTTCCGCGAAATCAGTCCCTTCTCGTCGAAGCCCTGAACGATGCGGCTGAGATAGCCGGGGTCGAGACCAAGCTCGTTTCCGATCTCCTTTGCTGCAAGCTCCTCGCGCTGCGCCAGTTCGTAGAGCACGCGCGCCTCGCTGAGCGAAAAGGGACTCTTGCCGAGGTGCTGGTCGAGCACGCCGAGCTTGCGGGTATAGAAGCGGTTGAAGGCGCGGACGGCTGCGATCTGCGCGATTGCGACCTGTTCGGCCGCCGGATCTGATAGCGGCGATTGGGATGTCATGGGATCACCTCGATGATGATTGCCATTGTCAAACAATTATTTGACTTCGGCAAGTATCTGGTGATTCAGCCGGTCATGACGATCCGGCTGCGCAGCATGGTCCGGGACGACCGGCCGAGCCGCCGAAGCAGCCGTGCCTCGGAATGGCGGGCGTGGGGCGGATAGCCGCCGATGCGGTCGTAATGGTCACGCGCGATCAAAAGCCCCTGATCGCCGAGCGGACCGACCAGCTTGCGCAGTACGCCCCAGAGAATGTCGCGCATTGCGGTATCGCCGTACGGGGAACGGGCATAGCGGAACACTGCCGCCCGATCCCGGCCGCTCGTGGCGACGGCCTGGATGAATTGGGTGGTTTCTTCGATCCAGCCGGTTTCCAGCACGGCGCCGGCCGGCAGGAACATCAGCCACGGCGATCGGGCCTGGAGCGCGCCGGCAGCGAGCGCAGCGCCTTGGGAGGACCCCTCGTAGCCGATGAAGCGGCAGCCGGCGACGTCGGCAACGCGCTCGATGACGCCGTTGCGCGCACCGTCGACCAGAAGGACCTCGCGGATGACACCCGCAGCCGCGCCGGGGACCAGCGCGGCCAGGGTTGCTACCGCCGTCTGCTCGACACCGTCGGTCGGAATGATGACGCTCAGCATGATTGAGGCTTCAGTGTCTGCACTTCGGGAGAAGCGTAGCAATCCATAAAGTTGTCATAAACCCCTACCGTTGCCGAGTGCAACTTTCCGGCGGTGTTTGGGCGTGCGATGGTAAACTGCAGCCTTCATCGCACCCGAATATGTCACGCCGGGGCTGGTATTATTGCCAAATGTTTCGGCACAAGCTCATCCAGGCGCAATTAACCCGGAGTCCCATGGCGACAGTTCGCGGCGCCGGCAACTGGCGTCTCTCAGGGAGCGTCCTGCCAGGTTTGTCGAATGGAAAATGCTTGATCTTGATGCTCCGGGGAGATCTCACATGAACGCCGATCAGCTTGCCGCAGGCACGGCGCCGACGTCGCCGAAGGAGGCCGCGCCGACCTTGCGGATCCGGGCGCTGATGCTGGGCGACCGCATCAATGCGTCGGGCCTGGAAATCGGCACGCTCGTGTCCTCGACGCCGGCTGCCTTTCGCGTCCATGGCGGTCTTGCCGTGATCTTTCGCTACGGCGTCGTCGTGCTGATCGGGCTGCTTCCGTCCGAGGAGAAGGTCCTTATCGACAATCTGAAGCCGCGCGTGACCGGAGAGCTCAGCCCGTACGAGGAGGAGATCGCGCAGGCGCAGCTCTGCAACGACGAAGCCGCAGAGGCGATCCAGCCGGGAGGGCCGATCTGCCTTGCCAAATTCTCCGACGACCGGCTGCTGCTGGTTGCGGATGCGCTCGCCAAGAGCACGTCGCTGGCGCGCGACGAGCGGCGCGTCGCCGCGGTCTTCGACGTGATCGAGCCGTTTGCACGGGAGCTCGCCGAGCATGGCCGCACGCCGCAACGGCGCAAGGGCATCCTGCAATTGATCGGCAACGCGCTGCTGGTGCAGCAGCGCGTCGCCGGCCGCGTCGCCATCGCCGAGAAGCCCGACGTGCTCTGGGAGAAGCCCGAGCTCGACCGGCTCTATTCGCGTCTGGAGGACGAGTATGAATTGAAGGAGCGCCTCGACACGCTCGAGCGCAAGCTCTCCGCGGTGTCGGAGACCGCCAACGCGCTGACCGACATCATCGACACCCAGCGCTCGCTCCGCCTGGAGATCGCCGTCGTGGTGCTGATCCTGATCGAGGTCGCGATGGGGACTTTTCAGCTCCTGACCGGCCGCGGTCACTAGGCATGATCCGGAAAAGTGCGAAGCGGTTTTCTGGAAGGATCATGCGTGAACAAGAACCTAAAGCGCGACGAGGATTCATCAGAATCTCATCGCGCCTCAAGGCGTGGCGGCGCGCCTGTCATGCTGGCCGGCTTGCGCCTGCCACGCCGCAATCTCGGCAAGCGCGGCCTCGGGCCGTGTCCGGATCGTCTCGCAGCGTCCGAGATAGAGCTCTCCGGCGTCGCCTTCGATCGTGATCCACTCGCCTTCGGCAAGTGAGAGATTGCCGAGCTGGGCCCGCTTCGCGACGGGATCGATCTTCAGATCACGGCAGCCGACCACGCAGGGCTTGCCCATTTGTCGCGCCACCAGGGCCGCATGCGAGGTACGTGCACCGACCGATGTGACGATGCCGGCAGCAAGCGCGAAGCCTGCGACATCGGCGGTGCTGGTGTCGGGACGCAGCAGGATGACCGGCTCGCCCCCCGCCGAAAGGCGCTGGGCGCATTCCGACGAGAACGCCGCACGCCCGGTGCCGATGCCGCCCGAGGCGCCGATGCCGGTCGTCGCGGGCCTGCCCGGAGCAACCAATCTGGTTTCTGTGAGCGAGGCGAGGTCGATCGCAGCAATCCGCTGCAATGCCTCCGCCTTCGAGATCAAGCCTTCATGCACGAGGTCGATCGCGATCCTGACGGCGGCCCGTGGCGTGCGCTTGGCCGCCCGGGTCTGGAGGATCCAGAGCCTGCCGTTCTCGACGGTGAACTCGACGTCCTGGACATCGACGAATGCGTGCTCGAGTCGCCTCAGGATGTCGCCAAGCTCCGATTCGAGCTTCGGCAGCTCGCGCTTGATCGCCTCGGCAGCATCAGGCGCGCGTCTCCCGGAAACGACGTCTTCGCCCTGCGCATCGAGCACGAGGTCGATCATCGGGCGCGGCGCGCCGGTCGACGGATCGCGGGAGAAGGCCACGCCCGCGCCGGAGGCAAGACCGCCGTTGCCGAACACCATCGCCTGCACGGTCACCGCGGTGCCCTCGAGCGCTTCGAGATGCTGGAGGCTTCGATAAGTCAGCGCACGCTCGCTCATCCAGGAGCGATAGACTGCCTGAGCTGCGGCCTCCAATTGCGTGAACGCATCATCCAGCAGGCCATCGGCGCGATCCTCGACCAGCGCCTGCTCGCGGCTGGCGAGCCGCTCGAGCGCTTCGCTGTCGAGCTCGCGGTCGCTGTCGACGTGTTCGGCTGCGACGAGCTCCGAGATGCATGCGGCAAAGCTGGCCTGGTCGAGCTCGAGCACTGTCTCGCCAAAGCTCTCCAGGAAGCGGCGCCGGCAATCCCAGGCGAGCCGCGGCCGGCCGGTCGCCCGGATCAGGCCGTGCACGGCGTCGACCGTGCAGCCGACATTGAGAACGGTGTCGAGCATGCCCGGCATGGATCGCGCCGCTCCCGAGCGCACCGACACCAGGAGCGGCCGTCGGCGGTCTCCGAAACGCTTTCCGGTGGCGCTCTCCAGGAACGATATTCCCTCCTTCAAGCCATCGCGCAGGTGCCGCGTGGCATGCGCCTGGCCGGCGATGATCTCGGCGCAGAGCTTGACCGGGAGCACGAAGGCAGGCGGCACTGGCAGGCCGAGCGCTGCCATGCGGGCCAGATTGGCGGCCTTGGCGCCGATCTCTTCGGCAGGCCGCAATTCGGCGGCGTCAGCGCCGATGCGCACGATATGCATGGTGGTCCCCTCAAGCTGCGAGATCGATCATGATGTGACGGCGGAGCAGGTGGCCAAACGCGGCGAAGCGATCGGTGGCGCGCTCGACGGCGCGGGCGAGCTCGATCACCGACAGCGAGGTCGCGACGTCGAAGCCGCCGCAGAAGACCAGTGCGGTCGTCGCGCGTTCGCGGTTGTCGGCGGCGTGTTCGGCGTCGATGAGGCGGGTCACAGCGGAGAGCGCGTCTTCGGAATCGGCGCGCCGACCTTCCGGCACGTCGATCGCAGCGGCGACGCCGCTCGCGGCCACGTCGGTTGCGGTCGCGGCCACTGCGCAAAGCTCGACCAGCGATGCCAGCAGGGCCGGATCAGTCGTTTCCGGCATCAGCGACGCGATGAATGCGGCCTGCTCCAGCTCGTCGACAGCCTCCTCGACGCGATCGATCAATTGGCCGATCAGCGGGCGGGCATTGAGGCGATCGACTTCGTTGCGACTCTCGATCGCGATTCTGTCCGCCTTCTGCTCGATCATGCCGCAGCGTTGCGTCAGCAGCTTGCCGTCGGCGGGCTGACCGGCTTGCAGCGAGGCAATGTGACGTGAGATGGCGGCGACGAGATCATGGGCGAGGCCGATCTGACGCAGCACCGCCGCCAGCAGTGCGCCGTCGACGCGATCCAGGTGCCGCATCAGATCGGCTTCGATCTGGTCGCGCACCGTCCTGACCGATCGGCCCGCAAGCAATGCCTCGGTTGAGGCTCGCAACGATGCCTTCAGAAAATCGATTGCGGCGGTGCGGCCGAGCGCCTGATCGAGCCGCTCGCCGAAGCCGATCCGCGTGGGGGCGGCGTTTCGGACGGCAGATCCCAGCAGATCGTTGCCGCCGAGTTCAAGAAAGCCGCGATGGCCGATCCGCTGACGCGCCGCCCATTCCAGGATGCGTGCCGCGTCGTCCTTGGCAACCCAGGTCCTGAGCAGCTTGCGCGCCTTGTTCCAGTCGATCAGAAAGACCAGTGCGGCACCCAGCGCCGCGAGGAATTCGTTGCGATCGGCAGCGTGGTCCGGCTGATACTGCCCGGTGACGAGATAGAAGGAATTGTCGTCGCCAAGGCCCGCTGCGGTGTGACGATCGAGCCCGCTCCACGTCGCCTCGAATGCGTCGAACAGCGAGATGAAGAACTTCGCCCGCGCCAGATGCACATCGGTGTAGGTGACGGTGACCGCGTTCTTCTTCACCGCGATCACGACGACGTGGGCGTCCGTGGTGCCGATATCGTTCTGGATGAGCAGCCGGCCGCCGGCGCGTGTAGCCATGGTGTCGAGACCGGGATGATCGAACTTGAGACCTCGCGTCGCGTTCAGGCCCTTCATGAAAGCTGCGACCGCCGGCCGGTCCTCGCTGTGCAGGCCGAAGACATGGGCGCCGTCGAGCGCTTCTTCCGAGCAGCTTGCGGCAAGC
Organism: Bradyrhizobium sp. in8p8; assembly: GCF_000426845.1. GTDB lineage: Bacteria > Pseudomonadota > Alphaproteobacteria > Rhizobiales > Xanthobacteraceae > Bradyrhizobium > Bradyrhizobium japonicum_C. The sequence continues at coordinate 201,572 of NZ_AUGD01000011.1, forward strand.
CTGTTGAGCTGCTTGTGCAGATCCATCACGAGACGATGCAGGCTGTCACCGCCTGCGTCGCCGACGCCGGTCAGGCGTGCGATGCGCGAGAGCTCGATCTCGCCGCTCGCATGGAGCAGACCGGCTGCGCGGATCGCCTCGAGCCGCGCCTGTGCCCTCTCGCCTTCGCTTGCCGCGCCGGCGCTGACGGCGCGGATCATGGCCGCGGCATCGTCCGCAATCTCCTGCATCATCTTCGCAAGATCGGGAGCAGCGAGCCGGCCTTGTCCGATCAGATGGGCGCCGCCGATCAGCGCCGCGATGGCCGCGGGAGCGATGCCTGCAGTCTGACTTTCGACACCAAGGTCATTCGCAGGCCGGCCGGGCTCCTGCGCATGCAGGGCCGCCGCCTGCAACGCGCTCATCCGCACCTTGATGCGGTCGTTGGCGGCCAGCCCTTCCGCCACCAGCGCGGGCAGCAGGATGCCGCCTTGTCCGAGCTCTTCGATGATGTGGGTTTTCATGATCTGTCCGCAACCAGGATTGATGCCGTCTCTTTGCCGCGAAGACGCGGGGACAGCATTGCGGCAGATCATTCATAAAAATGTCACGTGACACGACGTTCACGGATCAGAGCGGCGCAATGGCGCGCGATCGTCATCTCTTCGTCGGTGGGAATGACGAAGACATCGACGTTGCTGCCGCTGCCGTCGATGCGCTCGCGCGCAGCATCATTTGCCGCAACATCGATGCGCACGCCCATCCAGGCGAGGCGCTCGCTGATTGCGCCGCGAATTTCCCTGGCATGCTCGCCGATGCCGCCAGTGAAGACCAGGCAGTCCAGGCCGCCGAGCGTGGTCGCCATCATCGCGACCTGCTGCGCCGCCCGGAAGGTGAAGAGATCGACCGCATCCCGCGCCGCAACCTCGCCGCTCGCGAGCAGCGTACGCATGTCCGCCGAGATGCCGGAAACGCCGAAAAGGCCAGACTCGTGATAGAGCAGGCGCTGGATCTCCTCGACCGACATGTTCTCATGCTGCTGCAGATAGAGCAGCACGCCCGGATCGATCGTGCCGCAGCGTGTCCCCATCACGAGGCCATCGAGCGGCGTCAGTCCCATCGTGGTGTCGACGCTGCGGCCGTCGCGCAACGCGCAGAGGCTGGCGCCGTTGCCGAGATGGGCGATCACCGTGCGCTTTGCGAAGAGTTCCGGCGCGATCTCGGCGAGCCGGCTCGCGACATATTCGAATGAGAGGCCGTGAAAGCCATAACGCCTGACGCCACGCGCCTCGAAGCGCCTTGGAATGGCGAAGCGGCGCGCCGGGGGTGCCAGGCCGTGATGGAAGGCGGTGTCGAAACACGCGATCTGCGTCAGCCCGGGCCGGATCGCTCCGAGCGTGCGGACCGGCGCAAGGCAGCGCGGCTGGTGCAGCGGCGCCAGCGGCGTCAGCCCCTCGAGCTTTGCGGTGATGCCGTCCGTCAGGATCAGCGGGCCCGAATAGTCGGGCCCCCCATGGACGATGCGGTGACCGACGGCGCGGAGGCTGCGTTTGCCGAAGCGGTCCTCGATGAAGGCGAGCACTTCGGCGAACAGATGGCCGCCATCGGCGTCCGAAACCTCCCTCCGGGTCTCGAACAGGTCTTCGTCCGCGGGGCCCTTCACCACGAGCCGGGGTTTTGCGTCGTGCTCGTCGAGAAGCCCCTTGCAGAGCAGGGCAGGCTCGGTTCCCGAGACATCGAACAGGCCGAACTTGATGCTCGACGATCCCGAGTTGAGGACGAGGACCGTGTCCGACATCGCTAGTCGCCGGCTTCGGCCGGCGTGTTGCCGCCGGCACTGTTTTGCCACACCCAGTCGCGGATCTCGGGCATGTCCTCGCCATGCTCGCGAACATAGCGGGAGTGCTCGATCAGCTTGTCGCGGAACTGTTGCTTCACCCCCGCGGCTTTGGTCGCAAGCCCCGGCACGCGTTCGATCGCCTCGATCGCCAAATGGTAGCGGTCCAGCTCGTTGAGCACGACCATGTCGAACGGCGTCGTCGTGGTGCCTTCCTCGGCAAAGCCGCGCACATGCATGCCGGCATGGTTGGTGCGGCTATAGGTCAGCCGGTGGATCAGGTAGGGGTAGCCGTGATAGGCGAAAATCACCGGCTTTTCGCGCGTGAACAGGCCGTCGAAGTCGCGATCGGAGAGGCCGTGCGGGTGTTGCTCCCTTGGCTGCAGAGTCATCAGGTCGACGACGTTGACGACGCGAATCTTCAGGTCCGGCAGCGCCTTGCGCAGGAGGTCGACGGCGGCGAGCGTCTCCAACGTCGGCACGTCGCCGGCGCAGGCCATGACCACGTCGGGCTCACCCTGTCCGTCTTCCGTTCCGGCCCAGCCCCAGATGCCGATGCCGGCAGCGCAATGGGTCGCAGCGTCCTGCATCGAGAGCCACTGCGGCGCCGGCTGCTTGCCGGCGACGATCACGTTGATGCGGTTGTAGGTACGCAGGCAGTGATCGGCGATCCATAGCAGCGTGTTGGCGTCGGGCGGAAAGTAGATGCGGACGATATCGGCCTTCTTGTTGGCGACCAGATCGACGAAGCCGGGATCCTGGTGGCTGAAGCCGTTATGGTCCTGGCGCCAGACATGCGAGGTCAGGAGATAATTGAGCGAGGCGATCGGGCGTCGCCACGGCAGATCCCGCGTCACCTTGAGCCATTTGGCGTGCTGGTTGAACATGGAATCCACGATGTGGATGAAAGCCTCGTAGCAGGAGAAGAAGCCGTGCCGTCCCGTGAGGAGATAGCCCTCGAGCCAACCCTGGCAGAGATGCTCGCTCAACACCTCCATCACGCGCCCGTCCTGGGCGAGGTGCACGTCGTAGGGCTCGGTCGGCTCCATCCAGACGCGTTCGGTGGCTTCGAATACGGCGTCCAGCCGGTTTGACGCCGTCTCGTCCGGTCCCATGATGCGGAAGTTGCGCTCCTTCGCGTTGAGGCGGATCACCTCGCACAGGAATTTGCCAAGTTCGCGCGTTGCTTCCGCAATGACTTCGCCGGGCTGTGGAACGTCCACGGCGAAGCTGCGAAAGTCCGGCAGCTTCAGCTCTTTCTTGAGCAGGCCACCATTGGCATGTGGATTGGCGCCCATGCGCCTGACACCTTCGGGCGCGAGCGCTTGAAGCTCGGGAATGAGCGCTCCGCTGGCATCGAACAGCTCTTCGGGCTGGTAGCTGCGCATCCAGTCCTCGAGGATCTTCAGATGCGCCGGGTTCTCGCGGCACGCTGAAACGGGCACCTGATGCGCGCGCCAAAACCCTTCGACCTTCTTGCCGTCCACCTCCTTCGGACCGGTCCAGCCCTTCGGGCTGCGCAGCACGATCATCGGCCAGCGCGGCCGCTCGACGCTTCTGCGTCCGTCCCGCGCATGCTGCTGGATCGAGCGGATGCTGACGAACGCGACGTCGAGCGCATCGGCCATGGCCTGGTGCATCAATTTGGGGTCGTCGCCTTCGACGAATAGCGGCTCATGGCCGAAACCGCGGAAGAGATCACGGATCTCGCTGTCGGGCATCCGTCCCAGGACGGTGGGATTTGCGATCTTGTAGCCGTTGAGATGCAGGATAGGCAGCACCGCGCCGTCATGGGCCGGGCTCAGGAACTTGTTCGAATGCCAGGACGCGGCCAGCGGGCCGGTCTCGGCCTCGCCGTCGCCAACGACGCAGGCGACGATCAAGTCGGGATTGTCGAACGCCGCGCCATAGGCGTGCACCAGCGCGTAACCGAGCTCGCCGCCCTCATGGATCGAGCCGGGCGTTTCCGGCGCCGCATGACTCGGGATGCCTCCGGGGAAGGAGAACTGCCTGAACAGCTTGCGCATTCCGTCCGCATCGCGCGCGACGTCGGGATAAATCTCGCTGTAGCTGCCTTCCAGATAGGTGTTGGCAACCATGCCGGGGCCGCCATGGCCGGGACCGCAGACGTAGATGACGTTGAGATCCAGCGCGCAGATGACGCGATTGAGATGGGCATAGATGAAGTTCAGGCCAGGCGTCGTGCCCCAATGGCCGAGCAGACGCGGCTTGATGTGTTCGGGCCGTAGTGGCTCGCGCAGCAGCGGATTGTCGAGCAGGTAGATTTGCCCGACGGAGAGGTAGTTGGCGGCGCGCCAATAGCGATCGAGCAGATCGAGGTCGCCGGTCGCGGCGGCCGCTTTTCGTTGAATTGTCATGTTCCCGTCGGCTTTCACCCAGCGATCGTCACCAACTTTGTTCCGGGACGATTGATCCCAGTGCCTGGATGAAACGAAATCGTCGTGACAGGCATGTTGCGAGACGTCAAAGGCGCGCGCCCGAAGTTTGGGCAGCTACTGTGCATGGGGTTGTTTTCACGTTTTTGGTTTGTGTTCTTGATTTGTTCCAATGGCGTGCTATCTTGGCTTCATGAGTCCAGCATCCTCTCATGCTCTCAAGCACCCGCCGGTCACGGCGCCCTCCGAGCCGGCGGGTGCGCCTTCAGATTTCCCGGAGCTTGGCGTCGCCATCGACCGCGTGCGCCGGCGAGGGCGGGGCGCCCAGTCCAACGTCAGCGGCCGCTACGAGCCCGAGGCCCGCGTCGCCTTCGATGACGGCTGGCAGAGCCTGGAACAGCTGCCGCCCTTCAAGACCACGGTCGCCATCGACACCTCACGCAAGGTGATCACCCGCAACGACTCGCCCGACATCGGCTTCGACCGCTCCATCAATCCCTATCGCGGCTGCGAGCACGGCTGCGTCTATTGCTTCGCGCGGCCGACTCACGCCTACCTCGGCCTGTCGCCAGGGCTGGACTTCGAATCCAAGCTGTTCGCCAAGCCCGAGGCGCCGGCGCTGCTCGAAAAGGAGCTCGCCGCGTCAGGCTATGAGCCGCGGATGATCGCAATCGGCACCAACACCGATCCGTACCAGCCGATCGAGCGCGAGCGAAAGATCATGCGCGGCATCCTCGAGGTGCTGGAACGCGCCAGCCATCCGGTCGGCATCGTCACCAAATCAGCCCTGGTGGTGCGCGACATCGACATTCTCGCGCGGATGGCCAAGCGCAATCTGGCCAAGGTCGCAATCTCCGTGACCTCGCTCGATCCGAAGCTGGCGCGCACCATGGAGCCGCGGGCCTCGACACCATCAAAGCGGCTCGAGGCATTGAAGCAGCTCTCGGAGGCCGGCATTCCGACGACCGTGATGGTTGCGCCCGTGATTCCCGCGCTGAATGATTCGGAGATCGAGCGGATCCTCGATGCTGCGGCCCACGCCGGCGTCAAGGAAGCCGCCTATGTGCTGCTTCGGCTGCCGCTCGAGGTCCGCGATCTCTTCCGCGAATGGCTGATGGCGAACTATCCGGACCGCTATCGTCACGTCTTCACGCTGATCCGCGACATGCGTGGCGGACGCGACTACGATGCGAAATGGGGCGAGCGGATGAAGGGCACCGGACCGATGGCTTGGACCATCGGCCGCCGTTTCGAGATCGCCTGCGAAAGGCTCGGCCTCAACAAGCGGCGCTTGAAGCTGACGACGGATCATTTCGCGCGGCCGAAGCGGAACGGCGATCAGCTCAGCCTGTTTTGAGCGGACACGTGCAATAGGTGTCGCATGGTTAAGGAGCTCGCCGTGCCTGTGCCGCGGCTGACCGTCATCACGCTGGGTGTGAGCGACATCCGCGCCAGCATCGCCTTTTACGACGCGCTCGGCTTCTCACGCCGGCTGAAGGTAACGGGGGAGGCGGTCGCATTCTACGATACCGGTGGGGCGGTGCTCGCCTTGTATCCGTGGGATCAGCTCGCGGCAGACGCGACCTTGCCGGACCAGCCGCGGCCGGCGGCCTTTCGTGGCGTGACGCTCGCATGGAACTGCCGGACGCGGGAGGAGGTCGATGCGGTGTTGGCCTTTGCCCTCAGGAAGGGGGCCTCCTTGCTGAAAGCCGCGCACGAGACCCACTACGGCGGCTATTCCGGCTATTTTGCCGATCCCGACGCACATGCCTGGGAAGTGGTGGTCGCGCCGGGCATCGAGGTGGGCGACGACCGGCGTGTGCATCTGGCGGAGTAGGGCGCAGCCTGAATAGCGGGAATTACCCTGGGTTCCCGGTTGCGCTGGCGAAGCGCCTTGCGCACGATCCGGCCATGATTCGGGACAAGTCCGCCAGGAACCCAGCCAAAGACGCGCCCAAGAAGGAGGCTGCGGGGAAGGTTGCGCCTGCGAAGGCGGCCAAGACGCCTGCGGCCAAGACCTCTACGGGCAAGGCTCCGAAGCTTGCTGTTGGCAAGAGAGGGATCATCGCCATTGCTCCCCCCAGCTTCCGGCGTGAGCGCGCGCTGATCAAGCGCGGCATCTGGCCGGTCGCGGGTTGCGACGAGGCCGGTCGCGGACCGCTTGCCGGCCCGGTGGTGGCGGCGGCGGTGATTCTCGATCCCGACCGCATCCCGCGCGGCATCGACGATTCCAAGCGGCTGACCGCCGAGGAGCGCGAGAAGCTGTTCGACAAGATCTGCGCCAGCGCGCAGGTGTCGGTCGCCGTCGCCTCGCCCGCCCGGATCGACCGCGACAATATTCTGCGTGCCTCGCTGTGGGCGCTGAAGCGCGCGGTGGTCGCACTGCCCGAGCCGCCGAGGCACGTCTTCGTCGACGGCCGCGACCGGCTCGACACCGAATGCGACTGCGAGGCCGTGATCGGCGGCGATGGTATCGTGCTGTCGATCGCAGCGGCTTCAATCGTCGCCAAGGTCACCCGCGACCGGCTGATGTGCGCGCTGGCGCAGGACTGCCCCGGCTACGGTTTCGAGCAGCACAAGGGCTACGCCGTGCCCGAGCATCTCGACGCTCTCGATCGTCTCGGCCCCTCCATTCACCACCGCAGCTTCTTCGCCCCCGTCGCCGCCGCCCGCGCCAAGCACATGCCGTGGACCGTCGAGCCGGTGCAGGATCTGTTCTCGGTGGTCGATGCAGAGGTGCAGGTGGAGGCGAGCGTCGAGATTGACGCGGCTGCCAGCCTCTAGGGTCGGCTCGACAGCTTCTCCATCGTCAGGGCCGGGCTTGACCCGGCCATCGCGTCTTTCCGCGGCACGAAGAACGTGGATGGCCGCAACAAGCCCGGGCATGACGAGCAAACCGTCGTTGCCACAGCGTGTGACGCCCTTTATCAAAACAGATGTGAGCGAATAGGGCCGGCTGGACTGGCTGCATCTTTCGGACGTTGCATGCGGTTTACCTCCCTGGTCATCGAGCTCATTCGCGCCCGGCCGCGGCTGATCGTCTGGATCGCCGTGCTGCTGCAGGCCGCGATGTGGCTGTTTGTGGCGCTGGTGTTCTATCGCAGCCCGCCCGGCAACCTCGCGACCCTCCTGGCATTCGGCAGGGAATACCAGGTCGGCACCGATCTCGGCCCGCCGCTGCCGGTCTGGCTCGCTGACATCGCCTATCGCGCCGCCGGCGGCCACATGTTCGGCGTCTATGTGCTCGCCCAGCTCTGCGAGATCGCGACCTTCATCGCACTCTATCATCTCTCACGCGCCGTGGTCGGTTCGCAGCAGGCGGTGCTCGCCGTGCTGCTGACCATGACGGTGCTGGCCTTCTCCTCGCCTGCGCTCGACTTCGGCCCTTTGGTGCTGGCGCGGCCGCTCTGGGCGCTGTTGCTGCTGCACTCGTGGCAGATCATCGGTCAACGTCGCGGCAATGCCTGGTTCGCCTGGTCGATCGAAGCGGGGCTGTTGCTGCTGACCACACCTGCGGCGATCTTTCTCCTCCTGCTGATCGTCGTCTTCGCGCTCTCGACCGCCGGGGGCCGCCGAACGCTGCGCGGGCTCGATCCGCTGTTTGCGCTGATCGTTGTCGCGGTGCTGGCACTGCCCTATGCGGTGTGGCTGGTGCGTGCCGAGACATTGACCATGCCGGCACTGCCGCAAGTATCGGAGCTAAAAGCCCGCGCGCTGCACGCGGCCTGGCTGCTGGGAGGGCTGGCGCTCGGGGCGGCCGCCATCCCGGCGCTGACCTTCCTCAACACCGGCCTGTTCGCCGGCAAGGGCGAGGAGCCGCCGATCATCTACCGCCCGCCGGTCGAGCCGCTTGCGCGCAGCTTCGTCTTTTACTTCGCGCTGGCTACGCCGCTCGGAGCCGTGCTGATCTCGGGCCTGCTAGGGATCGACGCCGTCGTCGGCGGGCCCGGTGTCGTGCTGATCATGTCCGGACTTGCCGTGGTCGTTACGGCCGGAGATCTCATCGCCATGCGCCGCACACGGATGCTGCGCACGGTATGGACTGCGGCCGTCGTGGCGCCCGCCGCCGGCGTGGTGCTCGCCGTCCTGTTCTTGCCCTGGACGGGCGCCAACGAGATTGCGACCTCGATGCCAGCGCGGGCGATCTCGGACTTCTTCGATGAGAGCTTTGCCCGCCGCACCAACCATCGCCTGCGCGCCGTCGCCGGCGAAACCCAGCTTGCCAGCCTGATCGCGCTGCATTCCGGCCGGCCGCACCTCTTCATCGACGCCGACCCTGCGCGCACGCCGTGGATGAATCAGACCAAATTCAGCGAGACCGGCGGCGTCGTGGTCTGGCGCGCTTCCGACACCGCCGGCACGCCGCCGCCGGACATTCTCAAACGATTCCCGGACATCGTGCCGGAAGTGCCGCGCGCCTTCGAATGGCTGGTCACCGGCCGCCAGCAGCTGCTGCGCATCGGCTGGGCCATCGTGCGGCCGAAGGGGACGTAGGCCTGCAGTAGTTACACGGCCCCTTGGGCCAGCACCTTCGCGATCGCGCGCAGATCCTGCCAGGCGAGCCGCTTGTACGATGGCGAGCGCAACAGATACGCCGGGTGGAACGTCGGCAGCGCGCGGATGGTGCGGCCACCTGTGTCGTAGTCGAACCAACGACCGCGGGTGCGCATGATGCCCTCGCGCGTTCCGAGCAGCGTCTGCGTCGAGGGATTGCCGAGCGTCACCAGCACGTCGGGGTTCACGAGCTCGATGTGGCGCTTGATGAAGGGCAGGCAGATTTGCGTCTCCTGCGGCGTCGGCGTGCGGTTGCCGGGCGGCCGCCACGGAATGACGTTGGCGATGTAGGCGGTGGTGCGGTTTAGCCCGATCGCGCCGATCATGAGGTCGAGCAGCTTGCCGCTGCGTCCGACGAAGGGGAGCCCTTCGATGTCCTCGTCGCGCCCCGGAGCTTCGCCGACGAACATGATGCGCGCCTGCGGATTGCCGTCGGCGAACACCAGCCGCGTCGCCGTGTGCTTCAGCGCACAGCCTTCAAAGCCCTGCATCAGCTCGCGCAACGCCTCCAGTGTCGGCGCAGTGCGCGCGGCCTCGCGAGCGGACGCGATCGCGACGTCCGGTGCAGGGGCAGCTTCGCCCCGCATCACTGCGGGCGCGACGACCGGCCGCGGCGCTTCGACCGGAGGTGCGGCACGTGGAGCCGGCGGCGGGACGTCCAATTCCGCCAGGCGGTCGATCGGTTCCTCCGCGAGCGCGCAGTCGACCCCGGCCTCCAGATAGAAGGCGAGAAGCTCTCGGACGGTGGGTGCGGGCTCGGGGATCATGGGAAAGTCTGACTTTTATACCACCTTGGGCGGCCTTGCATCCCAGCGGAATGCATTTCCGAGGTTGTCCTACCCGGAAAAATCGGAAACAAGGAGGCGCTAACGACCGAGGACCGTCTCAAGGGCTGAGATCAGATGAGCATCGAAGAACTTCCCCCGCGCGAATCCATGGAATTCGACGTCGTCATCGTCGGCGCCGGCCCCTCGGGTCTGTCGGCCGCGATCCGGCTGAAGCAGCTCAATGCCGATCTCAACGTCGTCGTGGTGGAGAAGGGCTCCGAGGTCGGCGCGCACATTCTCTCGGGCGCCGTCATCGATCCGGCCGGGCTCGACAAGCTGATCCCGGACTGGCGCGAGGATTCGGACTGTCCGCTCAAGACTCAGGTGAAGGACGACCGCTTCTACTGGATGACGGCAGGCGGTGCGATCAAGCTGCCGAACTTCATGATGCCGCCGCTGATGAACAATCATCACTGCTACATCGGCTCGCTCGGCAATGTCTGCCGCTGGCTGGCGCGCAGGGCCGAGGCGCTGGGGGTTGAGATCTATCCCGGCTTTGCCGCCGCCGAGGTGCTCTATGACGAGGAGGGCAAAGTCAAGGGCATCGCCACCGGCGACATGGGCGTCGGTCGCGACGGCAAGCCGAAGGACTCCTTCACCCGCGGCATGGAATTGCTCGGCAAGTATACGCTGTTCGCCGAAGGCGCCCGCGGAAGCCTGACCAAGCAGCTCATCAACAAGTTTGCGCTCGATGCCAAGAGCGAGCCGCCGAAGTTCGGCATCGGCCTCAAGGAGGTCTGGCAGATCGATCCCGCCAAGCACCAGAAGGGAATGATCCAGCATTCCTTCGGCTGGCCGCTCGACATGAAGACGGGCGGCGGCTCGTTCCTCTATCACTACGACGACAATCTCGTCGCCGTCGGCTTCGTCGTGCATCTCAACTACGACGATCCCTATCTGTCGCCGTTCGACGAGTTTCAGCGCTTCAAGACCCATCCCTCGATCCGCGGCACCTTCGAAGGCGCCAAGCGGCTCGCTTACGGCGCCCGCGCGATCACCGAGGGCGGCTATCAGTCGGTGCCGAAGCTCAGCTTCCCCGGCGGTGCGCTGATCGGCTGCGCGGCCGGCTTCGTCAATGTGCCGCGCATCAAGGGTGTGCACAATGCAATGGGCACCGGCATGCTCGCCGCGGAACACGTCGCCGGTGCGCTCGCGGCCGAGCGCGCCAACGACGAAATCGTCGAGTACGAGAATGCGTGGCGTTCGTCCTCCGTGGGCAAGGATCTGTTCCTGGTCCGCAACGTCAAGCCGCTGTGGTCGAAGTTCGGCACCGTGCTCGGCGTCGCGCTCGGCGGCTTCGACATGTGGTGCAACACGCTGTTCGGCGCTTCGCTGTTCGGCACGCAGTCCCATCTCAAGCATGATCGCGCCACGCTCGATCCGGCCAAGCAGCACGCGCCCAAGAACTACCCGAAGCCCGACGGCAAGATCACTTTCGACAAGCTGTCCTCGGTGTTCCTGTCCAACACCAATCACGAGGAGGACCAGCCGGTCCATCTGAAGGTCGCCGACATGAACCTCCAGAAGACCTCGGAGCACGACGTCTACGCCGGGCCCTCGAACCGCTATTGCCCGGCCGGCGTCTATGAGTGGATCGAGGAAGGGTCCGGCCCGCGCTTCCAGATCAACGCCCAGAATTGCGTCCACTGCAAAACCTGCGACGTGAAGGATCCCAACGGCAACATTACCTGGGTTCCCCCGGAGGGCGGCGGGGGTCCGAATTACGAGGCGATGTAAGCCCAGGTGAACAAGGTGACCTGGCGCACGTTCGCGTGAGGACCCGGCTGCGGCTACCCGCCGCGGCCACGATAAGGCCACAGTAACGGCGTCTTGGGGCGCTCTTGGCGGATTCGCTTGGCCGATTTGGGTATGCGGCGGGAACGCCGGTCCGAATCCTTGCGGCGAAGCGCCAAAAGCGGCATTGTCGGCCTGACGGTTCCGGGTCCCAATGCTACCGGCCGCGTTTGCATGCGATACGGCCTTCTGTTGCAAATCCAGGCACTACCAACTCAAGGCGAGCCCTGATGTTTTCAAATCGTTTCAACCGCTGGACTGTTGCCGCCATCGCTCTCATGGGCACCGCGATCGCGACGCTCCCCGGCGCGGGCCTGGCGCAGACGCCGGATCATCCGGAGAACACGGCGGCACAGTTTCCGACACGAAACGATCTGAAGTCGCTCACCGGCGCCGGCAGCTATCTCGCCGCCCGCCATGCCAGCGTCGAGCGCGATGCCGCCTCGGCCGCCGCATTCTACCGCTCGGCGCTGCGCACCGATCCGAAGAACAATGAATTGCTCGACCGTGCCTTCATCTCTTCGGTCGCCGACGGCGACATCGAGGAGGCGGTCAAGCTGGCCGAACGCATCCTCACCATCGACAGGACCAACCGCGTCGCGCGTCTCGTCGTCGGCGTGCATGATCTCAAGCTGAAGAAGTACGCGGCCGCGCAGACCAACATCAACCAGTCGATCCGCGGCCCGATCACCGATCTTGTCGCCACGCTGCTGTCCGGCTGGGCCGCTTATGGTGCGGGCGATGCCAAGGGTGGTGTCGCCACCATCGACAAGCTGGCAGGACCGGAATGGTATCCGCTGTTCAAGGACCTCCATGCCGGCATGATCCTGGAGCTCTCGGGCAAGGAGAAGGATGCCGGCACCCGGTTCGAGCGCGCCTACAAGCTCGACGACTCAATGCTGCGCGTGACCGAGGCCTATGCGCGCTGGCTATCGCGCCACAAGGAATCCGCCGCGGCCACCGCCGTCTATCAGGCCTTCGACAAGAAGCTCGCGCGCCATCCTTTGATCCAGGAAGGCCTGCGCGAGACCAAGGCCGGCAAGAAGATGCCGCCGCTGGTCGATTCCGCGCAGGCGGGCGCGGCCGAAGCGCTCTACGGGATCGGCGCCACGCTGACCCGCCGCGGCGGCGAGGATCTGGCGCTGGTTTATCTTCAGCTCTCGCTCTACCTGCAGCCAACCCACCCGCTGGCGCTGCTCTCGCTCGCCGATCTCTATGAATCGGTGAAGCGGCCGAAGATGGCGATCAAGGTCTATGAGCGCATGCCGGCGACCTCGCCGCTCAAGCGCAATGCACAGATCCAGCTCGCCATCGATCTCGATTCCGCCGACCGCACCGAAGAGGCGATCAAGATCCTCAAAGGTGTCACGTCGGAGGATCCCAAGGATCTCGAAGCCATCATGGCGCTCGGCAACATCGAGCGCGGCCGCAAGAGGTTCGGCGACTGCGGCGCGACCTATTCGCTGGGAATCGACGTGCTGCCGCCCGGCAACGACAAGGCCAACAGCGTCTGGTATTATTATCGCGGTATCTGCCAGGAGCGATCCAAGCAGTGGGCCAAGGCCGAAGCCGACATGAAAAAGGCGCTGGAGCTCCAGCCCGACCAACCCCACGTCCTCAACTATCTCGGCTATTCCTGGATCGACCAGGGCATCAACCTCGACGAAGGCATGAAGATGATCAAGCGCGCCGTCGAGCAGCGTCCCGACGACGGCTACATCGTTGACTCTCTCGGCTGGGCTTATTACCGCATCGGCAACTACGAGGAAGCGGTGAAGAACCTCGAGCGCGCGATCGATCTCAAGCCCGAGGATCCCACCATCAACGACCATCTCGGCGATGCCTATTGGCGCGTCGGCCGCACCCTGGAAGCCAAGTTCCAGTGGTCGCATGCCCGCGATCTCAAGCCTGAGCCGGAAGAACTGCCGAAGATCGAGGCCAAGATCGCCAATGGTCTCCCCGACGACAATTCGAACTCTTCGGCCGCGCAGGCGGAGAAGAAGAAGGACGACGGCAAGGGCGGTTGAGCTGGCGCATGATCCGGACCGAAGGGCCGCGTTCGCGCAAAGTGCGTCGCGGTTGGCCGGCAAGATCATGCGCGACAAATGAAGTAGGTGGGGGCTGTCGCCGATGCCGGCGTTGACTGAAGAGGGGCGCGCGAAGGTCAATCTCAGCCTTCGCGTCGTGGGCCGTCGCGCCGACGGCTATCATGATCTCGAAAGCGTGGTTGCTTTTGCCGACTGTGCCGACCGGCTCACCCTGGAGCCGGGCGGCGAGTTGAAGCTCAACACGACCGGGCCGCTGGCTGCGGCTTGCGGCGATACCGCCGACAATCTCGTGCTCAAGGCCGCCAGGCTTCTGGCCGAGGCCGTACCCAATCTGAAGCTGGGCGCCTTCACGCTCGACAAGGTGCTGCCCGTTGCCGCCGGGATCGGTGGCGGCTCGGCCGATGCTGCCGCGGCGCTGCGCCTCCTGGCCCGCCTCAACGATTTGTCGCTCGATGATCCCCGCGTTCAGAAGGTTGCGCTCGCGACCGGTGCGGACGTGCCGGTTTGCCTTCTCTCGCGCGCCTGCGACATGACCGGCGTTGGCGAGCAGCTGTTGCCGCTCGCGCTGCCCAGCATGCCCTGCGTCATGGTCAATCCGCGCGTGCCGGTTGCGACCAAGGACGTGTTTCAGGCCCTCGGCCTGCGCAACGGCGAACTCCTGGTCGGCGTCACCGACGTCATCCGCGCGCCGGCCTGGCCGGAGGGGGGCGCTTCGATTGCCGATTGGGTCGAAGTTCTCGAAACGGTCGCCAATGACCTGGAAGCGCCCGCCATGCGCATCGAGCCGGTGATCGGCGAGGTGCTGGAGGCTCTGCACGGCTCTGCCGGCGTCAAGCTCACCCGCATGTCCGGTTCCGGCGCAACGTGTTTTGCAATCTATGGCTCTTCGGCCGACGCGCATGCCGCTGCGGAAAAGATCCGGCGCGATCACTCCGGCTGGTGGGTGCATGCGGGGACGTTGAGCTGAATTCTCTCTCTCCGTCATTGCGAGCGCAGCAAGGCAGCCCAGAAACTGTCCGGGCTGCCGGTCTGGATCGCTTCGCTGCTGTCGCAATGATGTGGCTGGAGCTGAGCTAGTCTAGCCCGCGCTGCTCTCATCGAGCTTGAGGAAGTCCCGGATCTCGCCCAACACCTCGTGCGGCTTGTCATGCTGCAGCCAATGCCCGGCCCCGGCGATGGTCTCGATGCGCGCATCTTGGAAATAGCGCTCCAGGCCTGTCCCCTTCGCGCCCGCCAGAAAACTCTCGCCGGCATTGAGCAGCAGCGTCGGGCAGGCGATGCGTGACCAGAGCTCGATGTGATCGTCCGGCCAAAGCCGGTGCGGCGCGGAGGCGCGCTGGTACGGATCGAACTTCCAGCTGTAGGTGCCGTCCTCGTTCTGCCGCGTGCCGTGGGCTGCGAGATGCAGGGCAAGGTCACGGGACAGCCGTTTGTTGTGAAGCATCATCTGTGCGGCGGCGTCCTCGATCGTCGAGTAGCGGCGCGGGATGCGGTCATGCAGCTTGTCGAGCTGGGTTACCCATTTGCCAATGCGCTCATGCGCCGGCGGCTTCCGAGCGTCCGGCAGCATGGTCACGCCGTCGAGGACGACCAGCTTGGAGACCAGCTCGGGGAATGATCCTGACAAGATCAGGCTGACCATGCCGCCCATCGAATGACCGATGAGGGTGATTTGAGGTGCTGCGATATGACGGACGAGCTGGGCGAGATCGTAGACATACTCTGTCAGCGCGTAGCTGCCGCCCCTAGTCCAGTCGGAATCGCCGTGGCCGCGCAGGTCGGGTGCGAGCACGTGGAAATTCGGCTGCAACGATCGGGCGATATGATCCCAGCTCCGGCAATGATCGCGCCCGCCATGGACCAGGATCAGAGGTGGCGCACTCTCGTTGCCCCAGTCGGCATAATGCAGCCGCAGGCCGTGCGATTCATAGAAGCGGCTTTGCGGGGCGCTAGCCATTGGCCGGCCGCCGCGCCAGTGCGAGCGAGAGGCCGAGGCCAGCGATGAAGACGCCGGAGCCTTGCGTGAGGCGCCGCATCAGATGCGGCCTTCCGATCAGCTGCGTACGTGTCGCGGAGGCCATCGCTACCACCACGACGTCTGCGAGCGTGTTCAGCGTCACCGAGATCGTGCCAAGCATAATGAACTGCAGCGCCGGATTCGTTCCCGCGGGATCGAGAAATTGCGGAATGAAGGCGAGGAAGAACGCCGCGGTCTTCGGATTCAACGCCTCGACGAGCACGCCGTCGCGGAACGCGCGCTTGTCTCCGACGGGCTCGCCTTCGAACGACAGCCCACGGCCGGCGCTGCGATACGTCCTGATGCCGAGCCAGACCAGATACAGCGCCCCGACGAATTTCACGGCGGCGAACAGTTCCGCGCTGGCCAGGATGATCGCGGAGATGCCAAGGCTGCCCGCCACCACATGAACCAGCCCGCCCAGAGCGGTGCCTGCGGTTGACGCGAAGCCGCTGGCGCGTCCCTCGGACAGGGTTCGTGCCGCGACGTAGAAGATGCCAGGACCGGGAACGGCGGCAATGAGACAGGCTGTGGCCAGGAACAGCCAGAAATTCGTTTCGATCATCCTGTTTTCGTAGCGGAGCGAGCGGCGATTGCAAGGCCTCTCGCTTAGCCCATCCGGCGGAAGATCACGCTGGCGTTCACGCCGCCGAAGCCGAACCCGTTGGAGATGGCATGCTCCATCGGCTTCGGCCGCGCCGTGCCGGCGACGATGTCGATACCGTCCGCGCCCGCGTCGGGGTTCTCGAGATTGAGCGTTGGCGGCGCGATCTGGTCGCGCAAAGCGAGAATGGTGAAGATCGCCTCCAGGCCTCCGGCGGCGCCGAGCAGATGGCCGGTGGCCGATTTGGTCGCGCTGACAGCGATGCTCCGAGTACGTCCGAACAGCGCGCCGATCGCGCCAAGCTCGCTCTCGTCGCCGGCTTGAGTCGAGGTCGCATGTGCGTTCAGGTGCTGCACATCCGCGGGCGCAAGCTTCGCTTGTCGAAGCGCGATCTCCATGGCGCGGCGGGCGCCCTCGCCATCGGGCGGGCCCGAGGTCATGTGATAGGCATCCGCCGTCGTGCCGTAACCGACGAGCTCGGCGACCGGTGTAGCACCACGCGCCAGCGCCTGCTCGAGCTCCTCGATCACCAGGATGCCGGCGCCTTCGCCCATCACAAAGCCGTCGCGGTCGCGATCGAACGGGCGCGAGGCGCGTTCGGGTTCGTCGTTAAAGCCGCTCGACAGCGCGCGGGCCGCGGCAAAGCCGCCGAGGCTGACGATGTCGATGCAGGCCTCGGCGCCGCCGCAGATCGCGACATCGGCTTCGCCGGCGCGGATCATGCGCGCGGCATCGCCGATCGCCTGCACGCCGGCGGCACAAGCGGTGACCGGCGTACCCAGCGCTCCCTTGTAGCCGTATTTGATCGAGACCTGGCCGGCGGCGAGATTGGCGAGGAACGAGGGGATCGTGAATGGCGAAAGCCGGCGCGCGCCGCGCTGTTCGGTGATGCGCACCGCTTCCGCGATCGCCGGGAACCCGCCGACGCCGGAGGCGATGATCGTCGCGGTCCGCTCCAGCGCCGCCGCGTCCAGCGGCGTCCATCCGGCCTGCGCGACCGCCTCTGCGGTGGCAAGCAGCGCGAACAGGATGAAGCGGTCCATCTTGCGCTGGTCTTTCGGCGCGGCCGCCTGTGCCGGGTCGAAGCCGCCCTTGGTGTCATCGGCCCTGTCTGGCACGAGCCCCGCGATGCGCGCGGGCAGTGCCTGCGCCCATTCGGGCAGCGGGCGCAGCCCGCTTTGGCCGGCGAGGAGCCGTCGCCAGGACAATTCGACACCGCAGCCGAGCGGCGACACAGCTCCCATTCCCGTCACGACGATACGACGCATCTCAGTCTCCAGCCGGCACGACGGCCGGGTTCATGGCCTTGAGCGAAGCGAGCCGCGCGCGCATCTTGCGGCTGGCCCGGGGGCCTGCGATGACGACTGCATTGGCGAGAGTGATCGGCTGCATGTCGCCGGCATTGACCACGACCGGATCGACCGGGCGAGCGTCACTCCGGTTCGCCAGCAGGATGGATTTGCCTTTAGGGGCGAGATGCTTGTTGCCCCAGGCCAGCAACGCCGCGATCACGGGAAAGAAGTCCCGCGCCTTGTCGGTCAGCACATATTCATAGCGCGGCGGTCGGTCCTGATAGCGGCGGCGCGTGAACATGCCGCTCTCAGTGAGATGCGCAAGGCGCCGCGACAGGATGTTCGGCGCGATGCCGAGGCTTTGCGAGAACTCGTCGAATTTGGTAGCGCCCTGCATCGCATCGCGCAGGATCAGGATGCTCCACCATTTGCCGACCGTCTCCACGGCGCGGCCGACGGGACATTCCTGGATGGAGGGCGATTTGGGCTGCATGAACGGAGGTTAGGGAAGTTACTTTCAAAATGCAAGTGACTAGACGGGTGACGCTGGAGGTCGACAGGGCGCAAGACGCACAGGTTGGGCTGCGATTCGAGACGCGGGCTGCAAATGATGGCCGCGCGTAGGCCGTCATTGCGAGCGCAGCGAAGCAATCCAGCCTGTTGCCGCGGCGGGATTCTGGATGGCTTCGCTGCGCTCGCAATGACTGGGCGGGAGCAGCGGCATCAGCCCGACACCGTCACCTGAGATGCCGGAGCGCAGCGAAGGCCTTGAAGGCGACGGCCATGCTGCAGCTCGCGGCTCCCAGCGACGCAACGCATCGCGCTGCTCCCGCCTCGGGATGACCGAGTCGGCAACGGTGCGAAATCAGGACGTCAGCCCGGTCGGCTAATGCGACCTGGCCAAACAGAACGCCACGACCTGCTCCAGCGCGCTCTTCATCGGCGAGGACGGGAACAGCGCCAGCGCGTCCACCGCCATGGCGCCGTAATGCTGGGCGCGGCTCAGCGTGTCCTCGAGCGCGCGGTGCTTGTTCATGAGCCCGATGGCGTGGTCAAGATCGGTATCGCCGATCTCGCCTCGCTCCAGCGCGCGGATCCAGAACGCGCGCTCGGTGTCGTTGCCGCGGCGGAAGGCGAGCACGACCGGCAGGGTGATCTTGCCCTCGCGGAAATCGTCGCCGGTGTTCTTGCCGAGCTTGGCGCTCTTGCCCCCGTAGTCGAGCACGTCGTCCACGAGCTGGAAGGCGATGCCGAGATTCATGCCGACCGAGCGGCAGGCGGTCTGCTCCGCCTTCGGGCGGTTGGCGATGACGGGGCCGACCTCGCAGGCGGCGGCGAACAGTTCAGCGGTCTTGCCGCGGATCACGGCGAGATATTCGTCCTCGGTGGTCGCGGTGTTTTTGGCGGCGGCAAGCTGCATCACCTCGCCCTCGGCGATCGTGGCGGCGGCTGCGGAGAGGATGTCGAGCGCGCGTAGCGATCCGACCTCGACCATCATGCGAAATGCCTGGCCGAGCAGGAAGTCGCCGACCAGCACGCTCGCCTCGTTGCCCCAGAGCATGCGCGCCGACAGCTTGCCGCGGCGCATCTCGCTCTCGTCGACGACGTCGTCGTGGAGCAGGGTGGCGGTATGCATGAACTCCACGGAAGCGGCGAGCTTGATATGGCCGTCGCCGGTGTAGCCGGCGAGGTTGGCCATGGCGAGGGTCAGCATCGGCCGCAGCCGCTTGCCTCCGGAGGAGATCAGATGGTTGGCGACTTCCGGGATCATGGTGACGTCCGAACCGGTCCGCGACAGGATCGTGGCGTTGACGCGCTCCATGTCAGGAGCGACAAGGGCAACCAGCTCTTCGATCGACGCGCCGGGAGCTTCGAAAGGTACGATGACGGCCACGCCGGTCTCCAATATTTGCCCGGAAGGGCTATTCTGATGCAAAGACAATAGAAACTGGCGGCGCACCCGGCAAGACCTCGGAACCATTGACATCAGCCGCCTACCCCTTTCAGGCAGGAGATCTGCGTTTTGCGTGAACTGGTTCGGACCAACGACATGGTGCTGGTGTCGGCGATCGGCGCGCTGCTCGACGGCGCCAACATCCATCACCTGGTGCTGGACCAGAACATGAGCATCATCGAGGGCTCGCTCGGCATCTTGCCGCGGCGGATCCTGGTTCACGAGGACGATGTCCTGGAGGCAAGGGAGCTCCTCACCGAGGCCGGCCTCAGCCACGAATTGCGCGGCGATGATTGAGGCCGCGGACATGACCGAGGATGCTTTTCTCGGCGGGCAATTGCGGCTCAGGCAGAAGCGGTCCGGCCATCGCGCCGGGCACGATGCCATCCTGCTTGCGGCGGCCACCGACGCCCGGGCGGGGGACCGCGTGGTCGATCTCGGCGCCGGCGTCGGCACGGCCGGATTGGCGCTGGCCCGGCGCGCCGCAGGGATCAGGCTGAGCCTCGTCGAGATCGATCCGGAGCTGGCGGAGCTTGCGCGCGGCAACGCGCTGGCAAACGGGATTGCCGCCGAGACGATCGTGCTCGACGTCACGGCAGATGCGCAGGCCTTCGCGGCAAATGGTCTCGCGCCCGACAGCGTCGATGCAGTGTTGATGAATCCGCCCTTCAACGATCCGGCGCGGCATCGCGGCTCGCCCGATCAGGCGCGCCACGCCGCTCATGTGGCGACGGAGGACACTCTGCATGCGTGGGTGCACGCAGCGCGTCGAGTCCTGCGCTCGAACGGTGTGCTGACGCTGATCTGGCGGGCAGATGGACTGGCGGACGTGCTGGCGGCGCTGTCACGCGGCTTCGGCAGCCTCTCGATCCTGCCGGTCCACGGCGAGGCGGAACGGCCGGCCATCCGAGTGCTGGTGCGTGCGGTGAAGGGCGGCCGTGCGCCGACGCGTCTGCTGCCGGGCCTGATGCTGAATGACGCGTCGCGTTCGTCCGGAAGCGAGGTGACGGAGATTTTGGAAGGGAGAGCGGCCTTGCCGCTGGTGGAACCTCGAGGGCTTACCGGGGAAGCGATTCCGGCTGTTGCTCCTGCGGGGAGGTCAGGCGGATCGCCATGAACAGCGCGCCAATCAGCAGCATCAGCAGATAGATTTTCATGATGTTCTCCGCTGCCTATTGCAGCCTCCAAACGGGAAATCTGCAAAACACGTTCCGGGCACTTCCAATGACACTCGCGTGATAAGAAATGGTTAATCAGAGGTAACGGCATGGCCGAGCAATTGAACGATCGTGAGAGTTCCGGCCTGGCCGACAGACTCATGCAATATCTGCCGGCCCGCTTTCGACCGGGCACGGCGGTGGTCCCGGTGGTGCGGCTGTCGGGCGTGATCGGCGCCGTGACACCGCTGCGCCCCGGTCTGACGCTTGCGGGCATCGCCAAAGTGCTGGAGCGCGCGTTTTCGTATCGACACGCCAAGGCGGTGGCGCTCGTGATCAATTCTCCAGGCGGCTCGCCGGTGCAGTCGCGCCAGATTTATCTGCGCATCAAGCAACTCGCAGCGGAGAAGAAGCTGCCGGTGCTCGTCTTCGTGGAGGACGTCGCGGCCTCGGGCGGTTACATGATCGCCTGTGCCGGCGATGAGATCATCTGCGATCCCTCATCGATCCTCGGCTCGATCGGCGTGGTCGGCGGCAGTTTTGGTTTTCAGGAGGCGATCAGGCGGCTCGGCATCGAGCGGCGTCTCTACACATCAGGCGAGCACAAGGCGATGCTCGATCCGTTCCTCCCGGAGAATCCCGACGACGTCGCCAGGTTGAAAGCGATCCAGCGCGAGATCCATCAGATCTTCATTGCGCTGGTGAAGGAGAGCCGCGGCGCACGGCTGAAGGGAGCGGACGAGACGCTGTTCACCGGAGAATACTGGGCCGGCGATAGCGCCATCGCGCTGGGCCTCGCAGACGGTATCGGCGATCTCCGCTCAACTCTTCGTGCCCGCTATGGCGAGAAGGTTCTCACTCCCGTGATCGCGCAACCGACCGGGCTGCTCTCCGGCTTCTTGGGCCGGAAATCGCCTGGCGCGGGGCAGCTTTCAGCCCTGGAGTCGATCGCCGGCCTGCCGGACGAGCTGATCTCGGCAGTCGAGACGCGCGCGATCTGGGCAAAATTCGGGTTCTAGGCCAAGCCCGCCCGCGCCAATTGGCCCGGGCCGGGCCAATTGCGGCGCAGGCCCATCTGGGTAACAATGTGCGTGGGGGCTGAGCACTAGACGAGGATCGACCGATGCCGCCGTTCGTCGCTTTCGCGGGCGTGCTGGGCGGGCTTGCCGTGGTCCGTTGGGCCTACAAGACCGCCATGAAGATCAACCAGGAGCTGGATGAGATGCGCCTGTCGCGCGTCACCGAGGCCGCTCCCATGGGGGATATCAAGACACTGAAGCGAGACCCCGTGTCGGGGGCCTACCGGCCGGGTTAGGAGCTGCCTTTCACATGCATCGTCATTCCGGGTCGCCCGTAGGGCGGACCCGGGATCGTCGGATTCCGGGTTCGATGCTGCGCATCGTCCCGGAATGACTGGTCAATTAAGCCCTTCGCCTTGATTCCCATCCTTGCCGTCGATACGGTCCCGCGCGATTCAACCCCCCGCGAGAGCCCGATCTGACGATGGACGCCTCATTGCCCGCCCATATGCGCCCGGAACGCTCGTTCCAGGGCTTCATCCTCGCGCTCCAGCGGTTCTGGGCCGAGCAGGGCTGCGTGATCCTGCAGCCCTACGACATGGAGATGGGTGCGGGCACCTTCCATCCGGCGACCACGCTGCGTGCGCTCGGGCCCAAACCCTGGAACGCCGCCTATGTTCAGCCCTCGCGGCGGCCCAAGGACGGCCGCTACGGCGAGAACCCGAACCGGATGCAGCACTACTACCAATTCCAGGTCATCATGAAGCCGTCGCCGCCGAATCTTCAAGAGCTATACCTGAAGTCGCTGGCCGCGATCGGCATCGATTCCGCCGTGCACGACATCCGCTTCGTCGAGGATGACTGGGAGAGCCCGACGCTGGGTGCGTGGGGCCTCGGCTGGGAGTGCTGGTGCGACGGCATGGAGGTTTCCCAGTTCACCTATTTCCAGCAGGTCGCCGGCTTCGAATGCGCACCGGTCGCGGGCGAGCTCACCTATGGTCTCGAGCGCCTCGCGATGTATGTGCAGGGCGTCGACCGCGTCTATGATCTCAACTTCAACGGCCGCGACGGGGACCAGAAGGTCACCTATGGTGACGTCTTCCTGCAGGCCGAGCAGGAATATTCGCGGCACAATTTCGAAGTCGCGGATACCGCGATGCTGTTCGAACAGTTCAAGATGGCGGAAGCGGCCTGCCGGAAATATCTCGATGCGGGCTGGAAAGATGGGAAGCGCGAGGCGCATCTGATGGCGCTGCCGGCCTACGACCAGTGCATCAAGGCGAGCCATGTCTTCAACCTGCTCGATGCGCGCGGCGTGATCTCCGTGACCGAGCGGCAAAGCTACATTCTTCGCGTGCGCGAACTGGCAAAAGCCTGCGGCGAGGCCTGGATCCATACTGAAGCGGGCGGAGCGGCCTGATGCCCGATCTTTTGCTTGAACTGTTCTCGGAAGAAATCCCCGCGCGCATGCAAGGCAAGGCGGCTGACGATCTGCGCCGCATGGTCACCGACAAGCTCGTCGCCGAAGGCCTCGTCTATGAAGGCGCGAAGGCCTTCGCGACGCCGCGCCGCCTTGCGCTCACCGTGCACGGCATCCCCGCGCGCCAGCCGGACCTCAAGACCGAACGCCGCGGACCCAAGGTCGGCGCGCCCGATGCAGCCGTGCAGGGCTTTCTGAAAGCGACCGGTTTGAAGTCGCTGGACGAAGCCAAGATCCAGCGCGACCCCAAGGGTGATTTCTACATCGGATTGATCGAGAAGCCGGGCCGCGACGCGATCGACGTGCTCGCGGAGATCCTTCCCGTGATCATTCGCACCTTCCCCTGGCCGAAATCGATGCGCTGGGGCGCGCGCTCGGGCAAGCCGGGCTCGCTGAACTGGGTGCGTCCGCTGCACGCGATCACCGCGACCTTCGGGCTCGAGACCGAAGAGCCCGATGTCGTGAAGTTCGAGGTCGACGGCATTGAAGCCGGCCAGACAACTTATGGCCACCGCTTCCTGGCGCCGGCGCCCATCTCTGTGCGCCGCTTCGAGGACTACGAAGCCAAGCTGCTCGACGCCAAGGTCGTGCTCGATCCCGAAAGGCGCAAGGACGCGATCCTCACCGACGCCAAGCAGCTCGCGTTCGCGCAAGGGTTCGAACTGGTGGAAGACCAGAACCTGCTGGACGAGGTTGCCGGCCTCGTCGAATGGCCGGTCGTGCTGATGGGCTCGTTCGAAGAAGAATTCCTGGCGACGCCGGCGGAAGTGATCCGCGCCACCATCCGCAACAACCAGAAGTGCTTCGTGGTGCGCGATCCCAAGACGGGCAAGCTCGCCAACAAGTTCATCCTGGTCGCCAACATCGAGGCCACCGATGGTGGCAAGACCATCGTCGCCGGCAACGAGCGCGTCATCCGCGCGCGGCTGAGCGATGCGAAGTTCTTCTACGAGACCGACCTGAAGACCAAGCTCGAGGAGCGGCTGCCGAAGTTCGAGCAGATCGTGTTCCACGAGAAGCTCGGCACGCAGGCGGAGCGCATCAAGCGCATCGAGCGACTCGCGGCCGAGATCGCGCCGCTGGTCGGCGCCGATGTCGCCAAGGCGGTACGTGCCGCGCATCTGGCGAAGGCGGATCTGCTGACGGAAGTCGTCGGCGAATTCCCCGAGGTGCAGGGGCTGATGGGCAAGTACTACGCGTTGGCGCAAGGCGAGGAGGCTTCCATCGCGGTCGCCTGCGAGGAGCATTACAAGCCGCAAGGTCCTGCCGATCGCGTGCCGACCGATCCGATCAGCGTCGCGGTCGCGCTTGCGGACAAGCTCGACACGCTGGTCGGCTTCTGGGCGATCGACGAGAAGCCGACGGGCAGCAAGGATCCGTATGCACTGCGGAGAGCGGCGCTCGGTGTGATCAGGCTGATTGCCGAGAACGACTTGCGTCTGTCGCTCCTGAAGATCGCGACCTCCGCGCTTGCCGGCCTGTCGGTGAAGGCGGCCGAAGCGCAGAAGCTCCCGAGCGACCTCCTCGCTTTCTTCGCCGACCGGCTCAAGGTCCAGCTTCGCGAGCAGGGTGCCCGTCACGATCTCGTGGATGCCGTGTTTGCGCTCGGCGGTCAGGATGATCTCCTGATGATCGTCCGCCGGGTCGAAGCGCTCGGCAAATTCCTCGAGACCGACGACGGCAAGAACCTGCTCGCCGGCACCAAGCGCGCCAGCAACATCCTCTCGATCGAGGAGAAGAAGGACAAGCGCACGTTCGATGGCGCGCCGGATGCTGCGCTTTACAGCCTTGTCGAGGAGAAGGCGCTGGCGCAGGCGATCGGCGAGGTGAAGGCGGAAGCCAGCGCTGCCGTCGCCCGGGAAGACTTCGCCGTGGCGATGAGCGCGATGGCAGAGCTGCGCCCGCCCGTCGATGCATTCTTCGACAAGGTTCGCGTCAACGACGACGATGCAAGGGTGCGCGAGAACCGGCTGAAGCTGCTGAACGAAATCCGCAGCGCCACGCGTGCGGTGGCGGACTTCTCGAAGATTCAGGATTGAGGCGACGATCTTCGATCAAGCGCTGGCGCAGCAACCAACGCTGTCATTCCGGGGGCGCCCGAAGGGCGCGCCCCGGAATGACGGCTGTGGCAAAAAAGCCCCGCCCGGCGGGGGGAGGACCGGGCGGGGCCGGATGCCCGCTTCACTGCTCGCGCCAGCCTGATGCGACGCGCCGGACATCTACTCGATCTCAGTCCACCACCTCGACGATGCGGCGCGAGCGCGGTTCGACCAGCACGGTCTCGCCGTTCACGACGGTGTAGCGATAAGTGGTGGCCCCGAAACGTTGCGGCACGTCATAATAAGTGACGCCCGCCTCGGGTAAGGTGGTGCCGACCACGACGCGATCCGGAATGCTGAAGGGCGGCACACGCTGTTGCACGACATATTCACGGAATGCCGGCCGCTGTTCGGCCGCAATCGTCACTGCGCTGTCGACCGACGCAGGTGCGCGTCCGACCGTGACTCCGCTTTGCGCCTGCGCGGCAAGGGGCGAGCCGATCGCGGTCGCGAGCGCTGCAAGAGCAAGAATCCTGTTCCGCATGGGCAACTCCTTCCACTTGGTTTTGTAGGACGCGCAAGCGGCGCGACCGGTTGCCAATGCATGCCCAAAGCCAATGTTCCGGCAAATGGCCTGCCGTATTCGCGGCAATTTCGGGCAGTTTTCGTGAGCGCGGGGAACTCGCAGCGCGTCTTACGCATCTCTACTCCCGGAACCCGGCCGGGTATGATCCGCGCGCGATTCGCCCCAACTCCACAGAAAGATAGTTCATGCACATCACCGTCGCCCACATTTCGCCGATCCTGTCGTTGATTGCGGGCGTGCTCATCCTGATCATGCCGCGGCTGCTCAACCTCATCGTCGCGATCTTCCTCATCGTCAACGGCGCGATCGGGCTCGGGCTCCTGAAGTGGCTCCGCTTCTAGGCGTTCACTTTTCGGAACTGTTCGTCTTGCGCGGGCCCGCCCAAAGTGGTGTAAGGCCCGCGATTTCCCATTCCTCTCGCAGGTTGTGTGCAAGCTATGGCCAAAGCCGCCTCGAAGCCGAAGAAAATGCCAGCGAAATCAAAGTCCTCTGCCGTCGCCAAAGCCGCGCCGCCGGCCCGCAAGACGCTGGCCAAAAGCGCGCCGAAGCCGGTCGCCAAAGCCGCTGGAAAGCCGGCAGCGAAGCCCACCGCAAAGGCCGCGACCAAGCCGGCTCTGCCGAAGGTTGCCGCAAAGCCAGCACCGAAGAAGGCTGCGCCTGCTAAGGCGCCAGCAGCGGCCAAGGCCGGCAAATGGGTGTTCACATTCGGCGACGGCAAGGCCGAGGGCCGCTCGGAAATGCGCGACCTGCTCGGCGGCAAGGGAGCCAATCTGGCCGAGATGGCCAATCTCGGTTTGCCTGTGCCTCCCGGCTTCACCATCCCGACCTCGGTCTGCACCTATTTTTACGAACACGACAAGACCTATCCGAAGGAGCTGAAGCCGCAGGTTGAGAAGGCGCTGGACTATGTCGGCAAGTTGACCGGCAAGGTGTTCGGCGACACCAGGAACCCGCTGCTCGTCTCCGTGCGCTCCGGTGCCCGTGCCTCGATGCCGGGCATGATGGACACCGTGCTCAATCTCGGCCTCAACGACCAGACCGTGGAAGCGCTGGCCGAGCTGTCGGGCGACCGCCGCTTCGCCTATGACAGCTATCGCCGTTTCATCACGATGTACTCGGACGTGGTGCTCGGCTTCGAGCATCATCATTTCGAGGAAATCCTCGACACCTTCAAGGACAGCCAGGGCTACACGCTCGACACCGATCTGTCGGCCGACGACTGGGTCGAACTGGTCGGCAAGTACAAGGATGCGGTGGCGCGCGAGACCGGCAAGGAGTTTCCGCAGGATCCGCACGACCAGCTCTGGGGCGCGATCGGCGCGGTGTTCTCATCCTGGATGAACGCGCGCGCGGTGACCTATCGCAAGCTGCACGACATTCCGGAATCCTGGGGCACCGCTGTTAACGTGCAGGCCATGGTGTTCGGCAACATGGGCGAGACCTCGGCCACCGGCGTCGCCTTCACGCGCAACCCCTCGACCGGCGAGAGCAAGCTCTACGGCGAGTTCCTGATCAACGCGCAGGGCGAAGACGTGGTTGCGGGCATCCGCACGCCGCAGGACATCACCGAGGAAGCGCGGAGGGAATCGGGCTCCGACAAGGCCTCGATGGAATCGGCGATGCCGGAGGCCTTCAAGGAGCTGACGCGAATCTACACGCTGCTCGAGAAGCACTACCGCGACATGCAGGACATGGAGTTCACGGTCGAGCAGGGTAAGCTCTGGATGCTCCAGACCCGCGGCGGAAAGCGCACCGCCAAGGCGGCGCTGCGTATCGCGGTCGAACTCGCCAACGAAGGCCTGATCTCCAAGAAGGAAGCGGTCACCCGCATCGATCCGGCTTCGCTCGACCAGCTCCTGCATCCGACCATCGATCCCAACGCCAAGCGCGACGTGATCGCGACCGGCCTTCCGGCTTCACCGGGCGCGGCCTCCGGCGAGATCGTGTTCTCCTCGGACGAGGCCGCCAAGCTCCAGGGCGACGG
Organism: Bradyrhizobium sp. in8p8; assembly: GCF_000426845.1. Taxonomy (GTDB): domain Bacteria; phylum Pseudomonadota; class Alphaproteobacteria; order Rhizobiales; family Xanthobacteraceae; genus Bradyrhizobium; species Bradyrhizobium japonicum_C. The sequence goes on from NZ_AUGD01000011.1 coordinate 229,139, forward strand.
GCGCAAGGTCATTCTGGTCCGGATTGAGACCAGCCCGGAAGACATCCACGGCATGCATGCCGCCGAAGGCATTCTGACCACCCGCGGCGGCATGACCTCGCATGCGGCGGTGGTCGCGCGCGGCATGGGCAAGCCCTGCGTCTCCGGCTGCGGCACCATCCGCGTCGATTACGGACGCGGCACCATGAGCATCGGCTCGCGCACCTTCAAGACCGGCGACGTCATCACCATCGACGGCTCGCTCGGCCAGGTGCTCGCCGGCCGCATGCCGATGATCGAGCCGGAGCTGTCCGGCGAGTTCGGTACGCTGATGAACTGGGCCGACCAGGTCCGCAAGATCGGCGTGCGCGTCAACGGCGATACACCCGATGACGCGCGCACCGCGATCAAGTTCGGCGCCGAGGGCATAGGCCTCTGCCGCACCGAGCACATGTTCTTCGAGGAGACGCGCATCCGCACCGTGCGCGAGATGATCCTCTCCGAGGACGAGCAGTCGCGCCGGGCCGCGCTCGCAAAGCTGCTGCCGATGCAGCGCGCCGACTTCGTCGAGCTGTTCGAGATCATGAAGGGTCTGCCCGTCACGATCCGTCTGCTCGACCCGCCGCTGCACGAGTTCCTGCCCCACACCCATGCCGAAGTCGAGGAAGTGGCGCGCGCCATGAACACCGACCCGCGGCGCCTGGCCGACCGCGCCCGCGAGCTCTCGGAGTTCAACCCGATGCTCGGTTTCCGCGGCTGCCGCATCGCGATCGCCTACCCCGAGATCGCGGAGATGCAGGCCCGCGCGATCTTCGAAGCCGCGGTCGAGGCCGAGAAGCGTACCGGCAAGGCCGTCGGCCTCGAGGTGATGGTGCCGCTGATCGCGACCAAGGCGGAGCTCGATCTCGTCAAGGCGAGGATCGATTCCACCGCCCAGGCAGTGATGCGCGAGACCAACACCAAGCTGGCCTATCAGGTCGGCACCATGATCGAGCTGCCGCGCGCCTGCCTGCTCGCGGGCGAGATCGCAGAGTCGGCCGAGTTCTTCTCGTTCGGCACCAACGACCTGACGCAGACCACCTACGGCATCAGCCGCGACGACGCGGCGAGCTTCCTCGGCCCCTACGTGGCGAAGGGCATCCTCTCGGTCGATCCTTTCATCTCCCTGGATCAGGAAGGTGTCGGCGAGCTCGTCAAGATCGGCGTCGCGCGCGGCCGCAAGACCCGTGCCTCGCTCAAGGTCGGCATCTGCGGCGAGCACGGCGGCGACCCCGCCTCCGTCGCCTTCTGCCACCACATCGGCCTCAACTACGTGTCCTGCTCGCCCTACCGGGTGCCGATCGCCCGCCTCGCCGCCGCGCAAGCCGCCCTCGGCAAGGCGATCGCAAGCCAGGCGTAGCAAAGCGCAGATTGACGCGAGAGAGGCGGGGCGAAACCCCGCCTCTCTCATTTTACGCGGCGCTCTTTCCTGCGAGGGGCCCTGCGACGAACCAATCCAGACTGCCTCAGCGGAAAGGCTCTGGATTGCTTCGCTGCGCTCGCAATGACGAGATTGCGGCATGTACTCGATGCACACTCCTTCATCGCCCGGCTTGCCGCGGCGATGCGGTATGCCGAGACGACGTCGATGAATCGAGAAGCTGCGGCCCACGGGATGCCCGCTTTCTCAGCGCATGACGGAAGCAACTTGGCGTAAGGCGCTATCTCATCGCGCGTCCCTTCTTGATAGGCATGCGTAAGGGTTCCTTCACCATCCGCGTTGACCGCTTGTTTACCGCTTCGAATGATGCGGCGTTTACCACGGCGCAGCATCACCCGGTGAAATCACCTGTGCTCGCTTGAGTGTGCCGCACGGGCCACGCGGATTAACGCCCCGGCAACCTAAATTAGATACTTACGATAAAGATCGAATTGCACGGATGTACTGAGTTCGATCGGACCAGCGTAAGCGTAGCGTGAGCGTATCGATGTCAGTGTTGCGTAACCATCCGAAGGGCGCGCGGTTCGCGTCCTTCGGCATCGGTCTCTGCATCTTCGCATTGATGCCGAGAGAGACCGGCTATCAGGACATTGCCTCGCTTCTGGCGCGCCAACCCGGCGTCGCCGAGCGCTGGCAGAAGCAGGTGTTCTCCGCCGCGTCCTCGATCCAGCTCGCCACCTACAGTTTTGCCCGCCCCATCGGCACGTCGGTTCCGCAGAGCGCGATGGTTCGTCTCGCAAGCATCGATGGCCGCGACGTCACGGGTGCGATCAGTCGCAATCCTGCGCTTCAGGCGCCGCCGCGCTATCAGGCTTCCGACTTCCCCACGGTCGATCGCTCCCTGAAGGGTGATCGCCTCGCAATCGTCGCGCCTACGCAGGCTCCGGAGACGGTCGCACCGGCTGCGGCTCCGGCGCAGGAAGATCCCGCGACATCGAACAGCTCGGTGTTCGGCGCCAAGACCGCCGCATTGCCTCACCCGATGTCGCCGGAGTCCGCGGCCGCACTCGATCCCGAGCTCCAGGAAGCACTGCGCGCGCCGCCGCTGCCGCAATATTCCAATTCGCCGCAGGCCAGCGATGCTTCGCGCACGCTCGCGACCGCACCGCTGGAGACGTTGAAGGGCGCCTCCGTTCCGCCTGCACCGGCGCCCGATCCCTTCAGCGTCAAGACGTCGACCCTGTTCTTCGCCAGCTCCTCGCTCGGCGGCAATCCCGAGACCATGGAGAGCTGGCAGCCGGGCGCCGAGCCGCTGATCGTGATGCCCGACCCCGACATGAAGGTGACCGCCGCGCTGACTCCGCCGACGGCGGACATCGCCGGGAACATCGACAGCGGCGAGAGCGTGGCCGCGAAAGGCGAGGTCAACGGCGACAACCAGCGCGCCAGGTCGCCCGCGGAGCGGCTCGGGCTCGACGACAAGTCGCGCGCCAAATCGGAAAAATGTCTCGCCGAAGCCGTCTATTTCGAAGCGCGCGGCGAGGCGGTGCGCGGCCAGATCGCGGTGGCGCAGGTCGTGATGAACCGCGTATTCTCCGGAAAATATCCGGAAACCGTGTGCGGAGCGGTCTATCAGAACAAGCACCGCCATCTCGCCTGCCAGTTCACCTTCGCCTGCGACAAGAACCCGGACGTGATCCGCGAACCCGAGATGTGGGAGCGTGCCAAGAGGATCGCGAAGGCCATGCTCGATGGCCAGATCTGGCTGCCCGAGGTCGGCAAGTCCACGCACTATCATGCCTATTGGGTGCGACCCTCCTGGGTTGCCGAGATGAAGAAGTTGTACAAGACCGGCGTTCACACCTTCTATCGGCCGCGCAATTGGGGCGACGGCAGCGAGGAACCGAGCTGGGGCACCCAGGCACAGACCGCCGCGCTGTCCGCCGAACTCGTGCAGGAAGCCAAGAGCTCCGCAGAGCTGGGCGAACGGCGGTAGCGCCTTCAGGAAAGACCGTGCTGTCCGGGACAAGCGCGGCCGCGTTGCTGTCCTCTCAAGCCTCGATGTCCAACGCACAGTCGAAGTTCGGGGCGGAATGCGTCAATGCGCCCGCCGATGCGTAGGCGACACCGGTCGCGGCAATGGCGGCGATCGAGTCCAGCGTGACGCCCCCGGATGCCTCCAGCTCGAGGCGGCCCTCGTTGATCCTGACCGCCTCGCGCAACGTCGCCAGGTCCATGTTGTCGAGCAGCACCGCGTCGGCCATCCCGCTGTCGAGCACTTCGCGCAGCTGCACCAGCGTATCGACCTCGATCTCGATCTTGACGAGGTGGCCCGCATGGGCACGGGCGCGCTCCAGCACCGGACGGATGCCGCCGGAGACCGCGATGTGGTTGTCCTTGATCAGGATCGCATCATCGAGCCCGAAGCGGTGATTGAATCCGCCGCCGCAGCGCACCGCGTATTTTTCCAGCGCGCGCAATCCCGGCGTTGTTTTCCGTGTGCAGCAGATGCGCATCCCGGTGCCTTCGGTGCGCGCGACATAGTCCGCCGTGAGCGTCGCGACGCCCGACAGGCGGCCGACGAAGTTCAGCGCGGTCCGCTCGGCGGTGAGAATGGAGCGCGCGCGGCCCGAGATCGTCAGCACATGCTGTCCGCGAGCGACCCGCGCGGCATCGCGGACCTGTGCGCGCACCTCGATCTCGGGCGACAGCTTCTGCAAAGTCGCGAGCGCCAGCGGCAATCCGGCAATCACGCCGGACTGGCGCGCCACCAGGACCGCTCGCGCGCTCGTCGCTTCCGGGATCGTCGCAAGCGAGGTGATGTCGCCGGCGCGGCCGAGGTCCTCGTCGAGCGCGCGGTCAACGGCCGTCTCGATCGCGAGCGGAGAGAGAAAGGCGTCGGGATAAAGCAGTGAGGTTGGGCTGATCATGGGGAACTCCGTCAGGCGATCATGGATTGCGCAATGCGTGGCAGCGGGCGGTCGTCCAGGCTGTGCGCGACATCGCGCATGGCGGAAAGGGTCGTCATCGTTCTCCGCCCGGGCCCGGGCGTCTCAGCCGGATGATCGGAACGGAAATGCGCACCGCGGCTCTCGCGTCGCGTCCAGGCCGCGGTGGCGACCAGCAGGGCCGAAGTCGCCATGATGCGGAGAACGATGTCGCCGGCCTCGCGCTCGATCGCGGCGAAGCGGCGCACGGCTTCGGCAAGGCCGTCACCGTCGCGGATCACGCCGACATGCGCGCTCATCATCGTGCGCAGCCGCTTCACGGCTGCGCTATCCGCCGCGCCGCCTCGCGCCGTCACGACCGGATCGGGTGGGCGGGCAGTCGAGGACATTGTGCGGCCGACGATGTCGTCGGCAACGCGCGCGGCATAAACCACGGCTTCGAGCAGGGAGTTGGAGGCGAGCCGGTTGGCGCCATGCGCGCCGGTCGAGGATACTTCGCCGGCGGCCCAGAGCCCGTCGATCGAGCTGCGGCCGCGCGCGTCCACGGCGATGCCGCCCATGTGGTAATGCGCAGCCGGCGCGATCGGAATCGGCTGCGTTGCCGGATCGATGCCGGCGGCGGTGCAGCTTGCATGCACGGTCGGAAACTTCGTCGCGAAGCGCGCGCCCAGCGCCTGCCGCGCATCGAGAAAGGCGCCGCGGCCGGCCGCGATTTCGGCGAACACCCCGCGGGCCACGATGTCACGCGGCGCAAGCTCGGCCAGCGGATGGCGCGACAGCATGAAGCGTTTACCTTTGCCGTTGATCAGCGTTGCCCCTTCGCCGCGCAACGCTTCGGTAGCGAGCGGTGCCGGATCGCCGCCCACCATGATGGCCGTCGGGTGGAACTGTACGAATTCGGGGTCGGCGATCACCGCCCCGGCGCGCGCCGCGATCGCAAGGCCGGAGCCGCTTGCCTCGACCGGATTGGTCGTGACGGCATAGAGATGCCCGATGCCGCCAGTTGCAAGCACGACCGCGCGCGCGGCGAGCACGATCGGCCGTGCAGCGGGATTGCCGGCCTTCCGCAATTGAAGTCCGGAGACCGCGCCGTCCGCTGTCAGCAGTGCTTCGGCGACGAAGCCTTCCATCAGGCGGATCGAGGGTGTGCGACGTACGGCATCGCTCAAGGCCGCAATGATTGCGGCGCCGGCGCCATCGCCGCGCACATGAACTATGCGACGCGCCGAATGCGCAGCTTCCCGTCCGGCCGCAAGCCTGCCGTCGAGATCGCGATCGAACGGCACGCCAAAGGCGAGAAGATCATGGATGCGCGGTAGCGCCTCGCGCGCGATCCCGAGCGCGACGGCTTCATCAACGAGGCCGCCGCCGACCGCCGCGGTGTCGGCGGCATGTGCCTCCGGCGTATCGCCTTCGGCCACGGCCGCGGCGATGCCGCCTTGCGCCCATGCGGACGATGCGCCCTGCCCAAGCGGTGCCGCCGAAATCAACGTCACCGGCCGCGGCGCGAGCTTCAGCGCGCAGAACAGCCCGGCAAGGCCGCCGCCGACGATGACGACGTCGTCGGTGCGGGCGAGGTCGTGGATGTCGTGTTGCATGTTGTTCGCTCTCAATTCCTCAGATTGATCATGCGCTCGACCGAACGTCGCGCGCGATCCGCGAGCGCGGGATCGATCGACACCTCCTCGCGGAGCGTCAGCAGGCTCTCCAGAATGTTGGCGAGCGTAATGCGCTTCATGTGCGGGCAGAGGTTGCAGGGGCGGAGCATCTCCACATCAGGCAGCTCGGCCCGGACATTGTCGGCCATCGAGCATTCGGTGATCATGACGAGACGCCGCGGCCTCTTCGCGCGCACCCAGTTGATCATGTGTGCGGTCGAACCGGTGAAGTCGGCTTCCGCGAGCACATCCGGCGGGCACTCCGGATGCGCGATGATCTGGACCGACGGATCGGCCTCGCGAAAGCTCCGCAGCTCCTCGCCCGTGAACCGCTCATGCACCTCGCAGGCGCCTTTCCAGGCGATGATGTTCACGTCGGTCTTCGACGCCACATAGGTCGCGAGGTAGCGGTCTGGCAGGAAGATCACGCTCGGTGAATTGAGGCTCTCGACCACCTGCACGGCGTTCGACGAGGTGCAGCAGATGTCGACCTCGGCCTTCACCTCCGCGGAGGTGTTGACATAGGCAACGATGGGCACGCCGGGGAATTTTTCGCGGAGCAGCCGCACGTCCGCGCCGGTGATGCTGGCGGCGAGCGAGCAGCCCGCGCGCGAATCGGGGATCAAGACGGTCTTGTGCGGATTGAGCAGCTTTGAGGTCTCCGCCATGAAGTGCACGCCGCACTGGACGATGATGTCAGCCTTCACCTTGGTGGCTTCGACCGCGAGCTGGAGCGAGTCGCCGCCAATATCGGCCACACAGTGGAAGATCTCCGGGGCTTGGTAATTGTGGGCGAGGATGACCGCACCCCGCGCGCGCTTCAGCTCGTTGATCGCGTGGATCGCCGGTGCCATCAGCGGCCATTCGATCGGCGGGATCACGTGCTTCACGCGGTCATAGAGCGGCGCGGTGGCCCGTTCGATCTCCGACGTCCATTCCAGTGAGGGGATCGGCCATTCCGGTCCCGCGGGCACCGCTACGGTGCGGGGGGAGGAGATGCGCTGGGCCTGGGGCCGGTCGGTGAAATCGTCAGGGCCGTAAATTCCGGTGATCGGCATGAAAGCCTCCCATGTTGTCATTTGTGCTCAGTTTGAGAATATATGGAGCCTGAGAAATCCGGCTGAGAGGCCGGACCCACAACAGCATTGCAATCTCATATGCTCAATCTGAGTAAATCAAACATAGCACGCGGCGCTGCAGACCGCCATGCCCTGTCGCGCACATTCCCGTCACTCGCCGGTCAATGCGTCGGGTGAGGCCGTATTGAAACGCAATGCTCCCGCGGCAGCTCCTCTTGGAATGCAATGGTTTTGAGCCCGGGTCTCCTTTTGACTTGGGCTTTCCATGCAGATGCATTAAACGGGCCCTCCTGCGGCTGCTGATTTTGCAGGCCCGCCAACGACAGACGAGGAAGACCATGTCGACACAGATCGGCGAACTCGCTCCGGCCTCGCGTTCCTCCAACTGGCGTACCCCGGCCGTCATCATTCTGTGCGGCTGTGCGATCGGCATGCTCGGCTTCGGCCCGCGCTCGGCGCTCGGCTTTTTCGTGCAGCCGATGAGTCACGAATTCAGCTGGGGCCGCGATGTGTTCGGCCTCGCGATTGCCGTGCAGAATCTCTTGTGGGGGCTGGGCCAGCCGTTCGCAGGCGCGGTCGCCGATCGCTTCGGCCTCTTCCGGGTGATGTGCGTCGGCGCGCTGCTTTATGCCGGCGGCCTGCTGCTGATGCGCTACTCCACGACGCCGCTGTCGCTCGACATCGGCGCCGGCGTCATGATCGGTTTTGGGCTCGCCGGCTGTTCGTTCAATCTGGTGTTGTCGGCGTTTAGCAAGCTGTTGCCGCCTGAGAAGCGCGGCCTTGCGCTCGGCGCCGGCACCGCAGCAGGCTCCTTCGGGCAGTTCCTGTTCGCGCCCATCGGCGTTGCGCTCATCGACAATTTCGGCTGGCAGCAGGCGTTGTCCGTGTTCGGCTTCCTGATGCTGCTGATCATCCCGCTGTCGCTGGCGCTCTCGACACCGCCGGTCGCAGAATCAGCAAAGGCGACGGCCGCTGATGAGCAGACCTTCACCAGGGCGCTGGCCGAAGCCTTCGGCCATCGCTCCTACGTGCTGCTCGTGCTCGGCTTCTTCACCTGCGGCTTCCAACTCGCCTTCATCACCGTGCATCTGCCCGCGTTTCTGGTCGATCGCGGCATCTCCGCGCAAACCGGCGGCTGGGTGATTGCGGCGATCGGCCTCTTCAACATCATCGGCTCGCTCAGCGTCGGCTATCTCCAGAACCATCTGCCCAAGCGCTATATCCTCTCCACCATCTATTTCACCCGCGCGCTGGCGACGCTGGCCTTTATCTCGTTCCCGATCACGCCGTTCTCGGCGATCGCGTTCGGCGCGATTTCCGGCCTGACCTGGCTGTCGACGGTGCCGCCGACCTCGGCGCTGGTGGCGCTGATGTTCGGCACGCGCTGGCTTGCGACGCTCTATGGCTTTGCCTTCGTCAGCCACCAGGTCGGCGGCTTTCTCGGCGTCTGGCTTGGAGGCATCGTGTTCGAGCGCTTCGGTTCCTATACGCCGATTTGGTGGCTCTCGATCCTGTTCGGCGTGCTTTCCGCGCTGATCAATCTTCCGATTGTGGAGAAACCCGTCGAGCGAGCGGTTGCACAGCCGGCCTGATCGGCTAAACAATCCGGACAAGCAAGTCAGGGAGTTCAGTCGTGGCCACATTCAAGGCAATCCGGATCGACAAGGCGGACAAGGGCACCACCGCGCAGCTCACGCAGTTCGATGAAGCCGAGCTGATGGACGGCGACGTCACCGTCCGGGTCGAATGGTCGACGCTGAACTACAAGGACGGCCTTGCGCTGACCGGCAAGGCGCCGGTGGTGCGCCGCTTCCCGATGATCGCCGGCATCGACTTCGCCGGCACAGTCGAAGCCTCATCGCATCCGCAGTGGAAGGCAGGGGACAAGGTGGTCTGCACCGGCTGGGGTATGGGCGAGACCCATCTCGGCGCCTATGCCGAGAAGGCGCGGGTGAAGGGCGACTGGCTGGTCGCCCTGCCGCAAGGCCTGTCGGCGCGCGACGCCATGGCGATCGGCACCGCCGGCTTCACTGCAATGCTCGCGGTGCTGGCCCTCGAGAAACACGGCATCTCGCCGAAGAGCGGTCCAGTCGTGGTGACGGGTGCTGCGGGCGGCGTCGGCTCGGTCGCGATCGCCGTGCTCGCCAAGCTTGGCTATCACGTCATCGCTTCGACCGGCCGGGCCTCCGAGGCCGACTACCTGAAGCAGCTGGGAGCAGCCGAGATCATCGACCGCAGCGAATTGTCGGCACCGGCAAAACCTCTCGCCAAGGAGCGCTGGGCCGGCGGTGTCGACAGCGTCGGCTCGACCACGCTCGCGAATCTGCTCTCGATGACGAAGTACGGCGGAGCGATTGCGGCCTGCGGTCTGGCCGCCGGCATGGACCTGCCGTCCTCGGTGGCGCCGTTTATTTTGCGAGGAGTGTGCCTTCTCGGCATCGACTCCGTGATGTGCCCGATTGAGCCCAGAAAGGCCGCCTGGCAGCGCCTGGCATCCGATCTGGATCGAACAAAGCTCGTTGAAATTACTAAGGAAATACCGTTGTCTGAGGTTTCGGATTGGGGCGCGAAAATCCTGGCCGGGGAGGTCCGCGGCCGCATCGTGGTAAAAATTGTCTAACGACGTTCAGACTTTACCAACCAAGCTGCTTCAATGTCGCCATGGTTCGTATGGTAAGCAGCGGGTAAAGAGATAAGGCATCGCCCGCTGCGGGGTTGGGTTCGGAGTTGAGCATGCTTGCGCGTATTGTGTTGGGGGCTGTCACGGCGGCAGCAACGTTTGCGCCGGCTATTGCTGGAAGCATGAACGCCGACGAGGCGCGCCGCTTCGTGGCCGGCAAGGTGTTCGCCTTTACCTGCTTCGATGGCACCCGCGGTGCAGGCCGCATTCTCGACGATCTCGGCGCCGCCGGCGCCGTGCAGTTCTCGGGCGCAGGACCGGTCAAACATCTCCGGCTGCCCGGCAACACGCTCCAGATCCGCGGCCAGAACGTCTGCGCCTCGATCAAGGGCATTCCGTTCGAGCCCTGTTTCAACCTGGAAAAGACCGATGATCGCAGCTTCCGCGGCTCGGTATCCGGCATGGGCTTCGCCTATTGCGACTTCCGCCACCAGGGCGGCAACCAGATGCTGATGGCGCGTGCAACGGCGCGCCCGCGCTCGCTGCGGAATTCGGATCGCACCGGTTCGGTCGGCCCTGCCAACACCGAAGTCGCCGCGCGTGTCGAAACCCCGCGTGTCGAGAGCAGCCGGCTCGAGCCGGTGAAGCCGGAGCCCGCGAAGACCGAGGCCCCGCTGGAGCTGCGTCGCTCGACTCAGTGAGTCGGCCTCGCCGCGCAGTCGCTGCTTCCTCAATGACATTCGTCCAGCGCGAAGCTGCCGCCGTAGTCATACGGACAGCGGCGTTCACGGGTTGGTAGCTGTTCGCGCCTCAGTTTGCGTGCGGCCGGGGCGGTGCCACGCAAGGGTCGAACGATGTCGCTGTATTTCTTCCGTATCAGCACCGGCCGCTATTCCGGCGCCGCCGATCAGCCCTACGAATTCGAGGATCGCGCAGCCGCCTGGACCGAGATGACGGAGGTCTGCGCCAACCTGCTCGGCAGCATCGCGCGCGGCCTGAAGCCGGACGCCGAGTGGTGCATGGAGCTGCTTGACGAGAACAAAAACCCGGTCTTTCGCGTCACCCTCGTCGGCGAGACCGTCGGATGCAAAGCTTCCTAGACCTCACTTCAAGCTGCAATTTGCAACCAGTGCGAGATCACTCCGCGTCGCGTTCAATCATTTGGCGTAAAAAGTAGGTATTTGTGCGAGGGATCTCGTTAACCTAACGATGGAACTCTGACCGTTAGCTTCGCGGTAAGGACGACGATCAACGTCCAGGCGGCCAACAACGACTTGGCAGCTCGTTTCGGGGAAACGTACCGATGTTCAGCCTCTTACAGAATTTGCAGATCGGGACCAAGCTGGCGATCGCTTCGGCTCTCGGCGTGCTCCTGGTCGGAGCCATGATCGCAAGCCAGACGCTTGGCAATGCGAGCATCCGCGAAACCAGCCAAAGCGCACTTGCCCAGCAGCAGATCGCGCGCGACGCTGTGAAGGCCGAGGCAACAGTTCGCGGCATGCAGCTTGCGGTACGAGACATTCGTCTCGCCAACAGCCCAGCCGATATCCAGAAAGCCACCCAGAACCTGGGCGAGCAGCAGAAATCGACCAATTTTCTGGTCGATGAAATGCTGAAGCTTTCTCACGAGATGGAGAACCGGGCTCCGATCGAGAAACTCAGATCGCTGGCCGCGAACTACGAAAAGGCTGCGCAGCAGATCGCGCGCGTCCGCGGCGAAGCTGTGGTCGCGAGCGGTGCCGACGGCGCAACGCGCGCTGCAAAGCTCAACGAAGACGCCATCCGCATGGCACGCGAGATTACTCTGCCGATTGCCGGCGAGCTCGACGTGGTGATCGGCCAGATCGCCGACTACGCGAGACATAAATCCGAGGAGAAGAATGCCTTGGCCGCGGCGCAAATGAGATCAAGCGAGCAACTTGCGATCCTGGTCGGCGCCTTCGCTGCGCTCGTGCTCGTCTGCTCCTGGCTGATGTCGTTCCTGACCGTCGCGCGGCCGATCCGCGCGCTCACCGTGGCGATGGATAAGCTTGCCGGCGGCGATTTCTCGGTGGTGCTGCCCGGTCTCGGCCGCAAGGACGAGGTCGGCGGCGTCGCCGCGGCAGTCGAAAAGTTCAAGCTCGTGTCCGAGCAGAAGGCGCGCGAGGAGGCCGAAGCCAAGATCAGGCAAGACCAGATTGCGGCAGCGCAACGCAAGGCCGAGATGCACAAGCTCGCCGATAGCTTCGAAGCCGCGATCGGAGAAATCGTCGATACCGTATCCTCGGCCGCGACCGAACTGGAGGCATCTGCGTCGACCCTGACGTCGACTGCGGCGCGTGGACAGGAGCTTACCACGATGGTTGCTGCCGCCTCCGAGGAAGCCTCCACCAACGTGCAGTCGGTGGCATCGGCGACCGAGGAGCTGTCTTCGTCCATCACCGAGATTAGCCGGCAGGTGCAGGAGTCCGCCCGCGTCGCGGGCGATGCGGTGAGCCAGGCCCGCACCACGACCGACCGTGTCGGCGACCTTTCCGCCGCCGCAGCGCGGATCGGCGACGTGGTCGAGCTGATCAACACCATCGCCGGCCAGACCAATCTTCTTGCGCTCAATGCAACCATCGAGGCTGCGCGCGCCGGCGAGGCGGGACGCGGCTTTGCCGTGGTCGCCTCGGAGGTCAAGGCGCTTGCGGAGCAGACCGCGAAGGCGACCGGCGAGATCGGGCAGCAGATCGCCAGCATCCAGACCGCGACCGATCATTCGGTCGGCGCGATCAAGGACATCAGCCATACCATCGAGAAGCTGTCGGAGATCTCCTCGACCATCGCAGCCGCGGTGGAAGAGCAGGGCGCCGCTACCCAGGAAATTTCTCGCAACGTGCAGCAGGCGGCGGCAGGCACGCATCAGGTGTCGTCCAACATCACCGATGTTCAGCACGGCGCTAGCGAGACTGGCTCGGCGTCTGCGCAGGTGTTGGCGGCGGCGCAATCGCTGTCCGGCGACAGTCAGCGCCTCAAGCTCGAGGTCGGCAAATTTCTCTCCACCGTGCGCGCCGCCTGACGGCGACGTGCTGCGGCAGATCCGGGCGAATGCTACGACGCATCCGCATTAGGGCGGAGGATTTCCCTGCGGCTGCAACAGAGGATTGCAGCGAAGATGGCCGTCGACCGGGCACGAGCCGTAGTTTTACGTAGGTTCCTGTTAACGCCTGTTTGCAATTATAGGCGCAATCTCACGGGATAAGAACCAGCCAGCATCGTTGGAATGACCCCCGCCCTGTCGTCCGCCGCGACGATTGCGGCGCAGGTGACTTGCGCGTTGCTGGTGCTACCGGGGTTATCGTGATGTCGAAGTTGTCGATCGTTTTCAAGCTGCTGACCGTGCTGTCGGTCCTCGTGCTCTCCCTCGCCGGTGTCGGCGTGATGGCGATCGGCACGATGCAGAACATCAATGCCCATACAGTCGAGATTGCGGAGAGCTGGCTGCCGAGCGTGCGTGCGCTTGGCTCGATGCGCGCCGACATCAACGAACTGCGCGTCGTCCTGCGGCTACACCTGATGCAGGAGAGCATTGAAGGCAAGGACGCCGCTGAGAAACGCATGGCTCCGCTGCGCGAGCGCATCGAGAAGACGCGCAAGGTCTATGAAGCGCTCATAACTTTGCCCGAGGAGCGCTCGATCTACCAGCAGTGGACCAAGGCCTGGGCCGAATACCTGAACGGCGTTCAGGAGACGATGGCGCTGTCGCGCAAGAGCCCCGGCCGCTTTCCGACCGATGCCAACGAGCTGTTGCAGACCAAGGTCGCGAAGATGGCGCAGGCGGCGGATCCGCTGCTGCTGAAGAGCATCGAGCTCAACAACAGCGGCGCCGAAGCTGAAACGAAGCAGGCGGCCGACAGCTACGCCACAATCTTCCGCGTGCTCGTCGGTATCATCGTTGCAGCCGTCGCGATCGCGATCGCTGCCGCCTACTATCTCGTGCGCGACGTCTCCCGCGGCATCGCCTCGATCATCCGTCCGATGCAGTCGCTCGGCGAGGGCGATCTGTCGGCCGAGGTGCCGCATCGCGGCGAGAAGACCGAGATCGGCGCGATGGCGGATGCGCTCCAGATCTTCAAGGACGCGCTGATTGCCAAGAAGGCTGCCGACGAGGCGGCAGCGCGCGACGCCGAAGCCAAGATCGAACGCGGCCGCCGCGTCGATGCCATCACCCGCAATTTCGAGGTCATGATCGGCGAGGTCGTCGAGACCGTGTCGTCGGCCTCGACCGAGCTCGAGGCTTCCGCCGCTACGCTCAGCGGCACGGCGCAGCGCGGCCAGGAGCTCGCGACCGTCGTTGCGGCCGCGTCGGAGGAGGCTTCCACCAACGTCCAGGCGGTGGCGTCCGCCTCCGAGGAGCTGTCCTCCTCGATCACCGAGATCAGCCGCCGCGTACAGGATTCGGCGCGGATGGCGGCGGAAGCCGTCGAGCAGGCGGCGCGGACCAACGAGCGCGTCAACGCGCTGTCGCAGGCCGCCTCCCGCATCGGCGACGTCGTCGAGCTCATCAACACCATCGCGGGCCAGACCAACCTGCTCGCGCTGAACGCGACCATCGAAGCGGCACGCGCCGGCGAGGCCGGCCGCGGCTTCGCCGTCGTCGCCTCCGAAGTCAAGGCGCTCGCCGAGCAGACCGCGAAGGCGACGGGCGAGATCGGGGCGCAGGTGTCCGGCATCCAGGCCGCGACGCAGGAATCAGTCAGCGCCATCCAGGAGATCGGCGGCACCATCGAGCGGCTGTCCGAGGTGTCCTCGGCCATCGCGGCCGCCGTCGAGGAGCAGGGCGCGGCGACGCAGGAGATTTCGCGCAACGTTCAGCAAGCCTCGGTCGGCACGCAGGAGGTGTCGTCCAACATCACCAACGTGCAGCGCGGCGCGATCGAGACCGGCTCTGCCTCGGCCGAAGTGCTGTCGGCAGCGAAGTCGCTTGCGACCGACAGCACTCGCCTGAAGGTGGAAGTCGCGCAGTTCCTGGAATCGGTTCGCGCGGCCTAAAGGCAAGGCATTTCGGTTCTTCACCTCTCCCCGCTCCGGAGAGGTGGAACCTCGCCTGGAGCTCTATGTGCCCGTTTGCGCAGCCGGTGGCGGTGCGGCCTGCCGCCGGAACAGGATGCGCTGGTACAGCCAGCCGATCGCGACCAGCACGACGCCGAGGCACATGAATGAGAGCGCGCGGTAGACGCCTGTCAGCGTCGACATGTCGATCACGAAGGCCTTCAGGATCGTCAGTGCGATCACAGCGGCCGAGGCCAGCCGCGCACGCTCCGAATTGACGAGGATGCCGACGCCGAGCAGCGCAACGCCGAAGGCGAGCCAGCCGATCGAATAGGTGTATTGTTCCGCGCCCGTCGTCGGTCCGGTGGACAGGATCGGACCGTGATAGAAGCGGCGGATCTCCAGCGTGACATAAGCGAGCGCGAACACGAGCGCGCCAGCCGCAATAGTGTTGGCGTAGACCTTGCCGCGCTCGCCGACGACAGCATACGACAGCAGCAGCATCAGTACCGCCGGCAGCGCGTAGCCCAGCAGCAGCAGATTGAACACGGCGCCGCCGACGTCGATGCGCCACAGCAGGGGATTCTCCATGATCAGGAGGCCGAACACGCTGATCAGCCCGCCGATCGCCGTCAGCACCACCGCGCCGACATTATGCACGATGCTGTGGCTGCGCAGCCGCAACCGCTCCAGCCCGATCGCCATCGCGAGTGTGATGCAGACCTGCAGCGCGAACTCGAGCAGGGAGGGGGGCACGGTCATCCGGCCGCCCGTCGCAAAGTGCCGAATCTCCATGAACGCGAGCAGGGCGGTGAACAGGATCGCGGCGGTCTCGACCATGCGCAGCGGCGCATCGTCGGCACGGCGGCGCAGGAAGATGCTCGCAGCCCAGAACGATGCGGCCGGCACGCCGTAGCCCCACAAGAGCCAGTTGAAAATCGGCGTGGTGCCGACGGCGTCGCCGACGATGCGCGGATCATAGGCGATGCGCGCGGTGACGAGCCCGGCCAAGATAGCGGCGAGCCAGCGCAGGAACGGAATCGGCCGCTGCATCGAGATCCAGGCGGTGCCGAGCGACATCAGCGCCAGCGCGATCGTCAGCCAACCCTTCTCCAGCGCGAAGGTCAGCGCCAGCGCCATTGCGCCGAGTGTGCCGGTCGCGAACAGGGCCGTGGAGATCGCGATGCCTGGTCGGGTCTCGCGGCGCGCGAGCGCTTCGGTCGCTGCGCCGAAGGCGGCGGCAAGCAGCACCGCGACGATCGCGAACGGGATCGAGCGGTCGAGATGAGCGATGCGTGCGTAGAGCGCGACCAGAATTGCGATCGGCATCGCAACTGCCGTTGCCGACCACACCACCGGGATGATTGCCGAATTCGAGCGGCCTTGCGCGAGGAAACCCGCGACGCCGAAGCCTGCCGCGAAGATCGCGGCCATCACCAGATGCAGCGTCACCGCGCTGCCGGTCGCGGTCGGCCCGATGCCGGCCATGGCGCCGCCCGGCAGCACCAGCATATCGGGATTGGCGCGCACCGCCCATTCGGCGAACACGATGAAGACGGTCGCGGCGGCCGCGCCAAGGGCGCCGGTGGCCGCCGGCGCGCGCCAGGCGACGAACAGCGTTCCGGCGACCAGCAGCGTGAAGGCAAGCAACGCGAGATCGGCGTGTCCGCTCGAGAGCACGATCAGCATCGCGCCGAACAGATAGGCGCCGAGCGCGCTCGACGAGACCGGCTCGATCTCGCCATCGTCGATGCCGGGTCCGAACATGAAGCCGCAGACGACCAGCAGCGCGGCGAGCAGGAAGCCGGCGATGACATGGAAGGCGTGCGGCGCGACCTGCAATTCGGCGGCGTCGAGACCCGGGAAGGTCCACAGCACGGCGAAGACGATGGTGGTCACCGCGAGCCAGCGCCACAGCCGGATACGGGCAAGGCCGAAGCTCGCCGCTGTCACGATCGCAAGATAAACATAGAGCGCCCAATAGTCTGGCTTGCCGCTGGAGACGAGGATAGGCGTCACGAAGGCGCCTACCACGCCGAGTCCGGCGAGCGCGGGGCCATGCAGCAGCGCTGCGGCGAGCGTGCCGAGCGCGACCAGGCCGAGCAGCACGAAGGCCGTCGCGGGCACGAGGAATTCGTACAGCGCATAGGCGGCATAGATGGTCGCGAAGGCCACCGCCGTGCCGGCCGCGGTGAGGATTGCAGGGATGTTGGCGATCGGCAACGCCTGGAGGCTCGAGATGCTCTCCTTGCGCCGCGTCCATTCGCCGGCACCGAGCAGCGCCAGTGCGAACAGGCCGCCGAGGAATACGCGCACGCCGGGACCGAGAAGGCCGGCCTCGATCGAATAGCGCACCATGAAGAAGCCACCGAGCGCAAGCGCAAGGCCGCCGATCCAAACGACCCAGCGGGTGCCGAGCCGCTCCTCGAAGCCGGGTGCGGGCGCCGGCACGGGCGGCGGTGCGCCGGCTTCAAGGTTGACTTCCAGCGGGGGCGGAGAAGCATCTTCGGCAAGGGGCGGAGGCGGCGCCAGCTCGGGTTCGGGCGCAAGCGGGGGCGGCTCTGGGGCTGCCGTTGTGGTGGTGGCGGGCGCCTGCTCCCAAACAGGGGCGAGCGGCGGCGGCTGCACCGGCCGCTGCGCGTGAAGGACCTCTTCGAGCGAGCTCAGCCGTCGCCGCAGATCGGCCGCCTGGCTCGAGGCCTTGATCGCGATGAAGAAGGCGGCGATCGCAATGAACAACGCGAAGACGTCAAACGGACCGTCGAACATGAAGCCTCCAGGCCACCGGCGGGGCAGAGGCCGGTACCACAGTAACAGGATCTAGCGCCGGGACCGCACGCGCAAGCCCGGCGCGGGCCGCTCCTGGAGCACCTCGCGGCGGAAGCGATAGAGTGCCGCCGGCCGTCCGCCCGTCTGTGTCGACATGACCCCGGTCGGTTCGACCAGGGCCTCCATTTCGACCAGGCGGCGGAAGTTCTGCTTGTGCAGATGCCGGCCGGAGATCGCCTCGACCGTATACTGCAGTTCCGTAAGTGTGAATTCAGCCGGCAATAGTTCAAAGACGACAGGGCGATACTTCAGTTTTGCACGTAAACGCGCGATCGCCGTGGCGAGGATCCGGCGATGGTCGAACCGCATCGAGGTCCCGAGCGGGGGAATCGTCTTGCGCGCCAATGCCGCAGGGCGTCCATCACGCCGCGCCTCCTCGATCAGCCCGGCCTCGTACAGCAGTTCGTAGCGGTCGAGCACGCGCTCCTCGTCCCAGGGCGCGCCGTCGAGACCGAAATAGAACCGCACGCGATCCTTCCGCGGCAGCGCGCGTGTCGTCTCCGGCGTTTCTTCCTCGGCCCACTTCGTCAGCGCCGGGATGATGTCGCGGGAGATGATCCCCGGCGGCTCCTCCCGCCAGTCTTCCCAGGGGAAGAAGCGGTACCATGGCGCGAAGCCCGCCGCGTTTGCAGCAAGCTCGCCGTCCACAGGTCGCGTCAGCGCGAGATAGCCGATCGACACCATATGTGCCCCGGTGTCGCCGGCCTCGGCATGGCGGCCGCGATCGCCGAAGGTGTAGAGCTGCTCGACGTAGCCGAGCCGCAGGCCCGTCTGTTCCTCGACCCAGGCGCGCAGGCCAATCTCGAAGGTGCGGTGGCTAACCGCATCGAACGGGCCGAACGGCAGGCCGGCAAGCCCGTCGGCGCCTCGTGCGGTCAGGATCAGCGGCTCGTGGTTCTCGATCGCGACGATCGCGGCGGTGAGGCCAATCTCGATCGGCGTCAGGAGCTGGTCGCTCATGCGATGACGATCGCGCCTGAGAGAGAGATGCGTCGGTGCAGGTTGTCTGAGCGGCTCTCTCCGCGGGCTCGCTGCACCTTTCCCGCGAGCGGGAGAGGTCGCGCCGAAGGTGCGGGTGAGGGCTCTCGCCTCTTTGGGACTCGCAATGAGGTGACACCCCCTCCCGTAAGCGGGAAAGCGGGCGTAGTCCTGTTGCGGCTGCTATTCGACGCAATTCTCATTCGAGCTCGATCACGAAGGGGCGGCCTTCCACCATCATCGCGCCGGGGCCCATCTCGTCGAGCGCGCGCAGCATGCGGCCGTTTCGCCCCAGTGCACGATCGGCAAGGCTGACGATGCGCCGGTTCGGCGAGGCGATCGGCGACGCCGCGCGAATCTTCCTCGCGATCTCGACCTCGTCACGATCCGGATTCAGCGCGCAGACGGCTGCGAACGCGCTTGCGGTGGAGCGGCTGATGCCGGCATAGCAATGCACCACCAAAGGCGCGCAGCGATCCCAGCCGCGCACGAAATTCAGCACCTGCTCGATATGCGTCTCCGATGGCGCGACGAAACCGTCCATCTCCTCGGTGATGTCATCCATCGACACCTTGAGGTGGTTGGCCGGCAGCACCGACACCGGACGTGCCACCTGCTCGACATTGGCCATCACGGTGAGCACATGGCTCGCGCCCGTAATTCGGACAGTCTCGGGAAGCGCGGCGAGGGAACAGACGTGGATCATGGCGGACCTTTTTGCCGGCAATTATAGCGAGGGACAGTAGGGTGAGCAAAGCGACTTGTCGCCGTAGCTCAAAAAGCGAAGGCGGACGCATGTCCACCGCTTTGTCGCAAACGCGAAAGGATGGTGGGGTACGGCGCAGTGCGCCGGCAGGGCCTACGCAAACACGGCGCCGAACCGCTCCAGAAACTGCTTCTCTGCGCGAGCCGCCGTCCAGGGTGTCAAGTAGTCGCGGCGGACGCTGTCGGACAGGCCTGGATCCTTGCCGAACAGGCGCTTGGCCTCGCTCTCGCCGAAGCCGGCGAGCTCGGTTGCCTCGAGGTAAGCGGCGCCGCGGTCGGCGGCTTTGATCGCCAGCGTGATTTCCTCAGGCAGCTCCGCTGGGAGGCCGAAGCGGATATGGATGGCGCCGAGCAACCGCTTCTCGACCGCCTTGTAATGACCATCGAGCACGGCCTTGAACGGCGAGATCATGTCACCGATCACATATTCCGGCGCATCGTGCAGCAGGGCGGCGAGCCGCATGCGCTGATCGGCCCGCGGCATCTCATGCCGCAGCACGGTTTCTACCAGCAACGTGTGCTGCGCGACTGAGAAGATATGCGCGCCTATGGTCTGCCCATTCCAGCGCGCGACGCGGGCAAGGCCGTGCGCGATGTCGGCGATCTCGATGTCGAGCGGGGAGGGATCGAGCAGATCGAGCCGTCTGCCCGACAGCATGCGCTGCCAGGCGCGGGACGGCGCATCGCGCGCGGTCTTCTTCGCCGTCATTTGGGCTTGAGGCGCGGCTTGCGCCGGGTCTTGCCGCAGGTCGCGTGACAATGGCAGTCGACGAGATGATCGTTGACCATGCCGGTGGCCTGCATGAAGGCATAGACGATGGTCGGGCCGACGAATTTGAAACCGCGCGAGGACAGCTCCTTGGAGATCTGCACCGACAGCGGCGTCGAGGCCGGCACGCTCGCGGTGGTCTTGAAATGATTGACCAGCGGCTTCCCGTCCATGAAGTCCCACAGCAGCTTTGAGAAGCCCGGGCCCTTCTCCATGATGTCGAGATACGACTTCGCGCTCAGGATCGCGCCGTCGATCTTCGCCTTGTTGCGCACGATGCCGGCATCGTTCATCAGCGCATGAACCTTCTTGGCGTTGTAGCGCGCGATCTTCTCCGGCTGGAAATCGTCGAAGGCTTCGCGGAAATTATCGCGTTTGCGCAGGATCGTGATCCACGACAGCCCGGCCTGGAAGCCGTCGAGCATCAGCTTTTCGTACAATGCGCGGTCGTCGTACTCGGGCACGCCCCATTCGGTGTCGTGATAGGCGACATAAAGCGGATCTTCGCCGGGCCAGGGACAGCGTGTCTTTCCATCGGGATGCAGGCGGGCGGCGCGGCTCATGTGATGGGCTGCTTGGCTGGGATTCGAACGACGTCAGGTTCAGCGAGCGTCAGAGGCAGCCCACCAGCGGTGAGCGGCTGGCCTGCATCGAGCGCTTCGGCGACGCGGTCGACGCGCACCAGGGCAATGCCCTTGCCGCCGGCGCTCGAGCCGATGGTGCCGACCGGCTTGTCGCCGGCGAGAATGGTCGCGCCCGGCTCGGGCGACGCGCCGTCGAGCAGCACCTTCACGCTGCGCGTGCGCGCGGTGCCGCGATGCTGCATGCGCGAGACGACCTCCTGGCCGACATAGCAGCCCTTGTCGAAATCGACACCGGCAAGACGATCCATGTTGGTCTCGTGCGGGAACGCATCGCTGTACATGAAATCGAGCCCGCCGCGGGGCACGCCGAGCGCAATACGGTGCGCTTCGTATTCGGCCGAATCGACCAGCTCGGCGCCGATGAGGTCGGACAGCTTCAGCTTGAGGTCTTCCGGGATCAGGACGCGATAGCCGAGCCCGTCGTTGCGCGGATCGGCAAAGGCAAGGTCCGGCTGGGCCGCGGGCTGGCCATCCCAGGCGGCGAGCACGCCCATATCGCCGGAGAGATTGTCCACCGTGGCCTTGGCGCGCAGCTTGTAGAACTTCAGCTTGGTGGCGAGGGTGTCCGCCAGCGCTTTGGGGCAATCGATCAGGAACCCGCCGCCATGGCCGGCCGGCACCTCCGTGATCAGAAAATCCACGATGATCTTGCCTTGCGGCGTCAGCAGCGCGCCGAATCGCCCCAGGCCCGGTTTCAGCCTGTCGAGGTCGGTGGTGATGAGGCCGTTGAGGAAGTTGCGCGCATCCTCGCCCGCGACCTTGACCACGCCCCGGTCGGGAAGAAACGCCGATTTCATGCGAAAATCTCTTGCGACATGTTGCTCCGGAACGTAAGCCCGCATCGCATAAACGACAAGACCTCGAGCCCTGCGCTTGGGGATGAGAGAGGCCTTCAGCCATGAGCCAGCGTTTCGATGTGATTCTCAGGGGCGGCACCGTGGTCAACCAGGACGGCGAGGGTGTTCGCGATATCGGCATCAAGGAAGGTCGCATCGCCGAGCTGGGCCCGCTGTCGCAAGGCAGCGCCGCGGAGGTGATCGATTGCAAGGGCCTGCACATCCTGCCCGGCGTGATGGACACGCAGGTGCATTTCCGCGAGCCCGGGCTGACGCACAAGGAAGACCTCGAGACCGGCTCGCGCAGCGCCGTGATGGGCGGCGTCACCGCCGTTTTCGAAATGCCCAACACGGCGCCGCTGACGGTGACGGACGCCGAATTCACCGATAAGGTGAATCGCGCCCATCATCGCATGCATTGCGATTTCGCCTTCTTCATCGGCGGCACCCGCGAGAACGTGCAGGACCTGCCGGTGCTCGAGCGCGCGCCGGGCTGCGCCGGCGTCAAGGTGTTCATCGGCTCCTCGACCGGCGCGCTCCTGGTGGAGGACGACGAAAGCTTGCGTCGCATATTCCAGGTGATCCAGCGCCGCGCCGCTTTCCACGCCGAAGACGAATATCGCCTCAACGATCGCAAATCGCAGCGCATCGAAGGCGATGCGCGTTCGCATCCGGTCTGGCGCGACGAGACCGCGGCGTTGATTGCGACACAGCGCCTGGTCAAGCTCGCGCACGAGACCGGCAAGCGCATCCACGTGCTGCACATCTCGACCAAGGAAGAGATCGAGTTCCTGCGCGACCACAAGGACGTCGCGTCTTGCGAGGCGACGCCGCATCACCTCACACTGGTCGCCCCCGAATGCTACGAGCAGCTCGGCACGCTGGCGCAGATGAACCCGCCGGTGCGCGGCGCCGATCACCGCGCCGGCATTTGGCGCGGCATAGAGCAGGGCATCATCGACGTGCTGGGCTCCGACCATGCGCCGCATACGCTGGAAGAGAAGCAGAAGACCTATCCGGCCTCGCCCTCGGGCATGACGGGCGTGCAGACGCTGGTGCCGCTCATGCTCGATCACGTCAATGCCGGCCGCCTGTCGCTGGCGAGATTCGTCGACCTCACCAGCGCCGGTCCCGCGCGAATCTACAACATGGCCTGCAAGGGCCGCATCGCCGCCGGCTACGATGCCGACTTCACCATCGTCGATCTGAAGCGCAGCGAGACCATCACCAACAAATGGGTTGCATCCAAGGCCGGCTGGACGCCTTACGACGGCGTCCGCGTCACCGGCTGGCCCGTCGGCACCTTCATCCGCGGCCGGCGCGTGATGTGGCAGGGCGAGCTTGTGACCCCCTCGCAGGGCGAGGCGGTGCGGTTTCTGGAGACGCTGAAGCCGTAGGCTCTTTTGTCGGGAACACACCGTCCCGGTCGTTGCGAGCGCAGCGAAGCAATCCAGAATGTTTCGGTGGAGGCAGTCTGGATTGCTTCGTCGCAAGAGCTCTTCGCAACGACGAGGGGAGAGGTCTACACTCCCTCTCCAACGGAGGAGTAGTCCAATGTCCCAGCCTGCCGCCCTCATCACCACCGTACAACTCGCCGCTGTCCTGAGCGATCCCAATCTCCGCCTCTACGACTGCACGACCTACAACGAACCCGTCCCGCCTGGCAGCGATGTGCCGTATCGCGCCGTGCCCGGCGACAAGACGTTCGCCGCCGGCCACATCCCCGGCGCCGATTTTCTCGACCTGCAAGGCGAGTTCTCGGACGCCTCGTCGCAACACTTCTACATGATGCCCGACGTCGCCCAGCTGGAGGCCGCCTTCGGCCGTCACGGGATCGACGCGTCCAAGACCATCGTACTCTACAGCATCGGCACCATGATGTGGGCGACGCGGTTCTGGTGGATGTTGCGCGCGCTCGGCATCGATGCGCTCGTGCTCGATGGCGGATTCGACAAATGGAAGGAGGAGGGGCGGCCGGTCGAAACAGGTGCCCCGAAGGGCTATCCGGCGACGACCTTCAAGGCAACGCCGCGCGCCGGCCTCTTCATCGACAAGACCACCGTGCTGGCGCGGATCGGCGATCCCGCGACGGTCATCGTCAACGCGCTCGGGCCGCAGTTTCACCGCGGCCTCGAACCGAGCCGCTATGGCCGGCCGGGTCGCGTGCCCGGCAGCGTCAACGTTCCTGCCGCAACGCTCGTGAACGCCGACAAGACGCTGACGACGCTTGCAGATGCCGAGGCCAAATTCGCGGCCCAGGGCGTCACGCGCGACAAGAGCGTGATCTGCTATTGCGGCGGCGGCATCTCGGCGACGATCGATCTGTTCCTGCTGGCCCAACTCGGCTTCCACGAGCTGACGCTCTACGACGCCTCGATGGGCGAATGGGCGAGAGATCCGACACTGCCGATCGAGACGGATTAGGTTTGCTTACCCTGATCCATCAGGGCGAAAGAAAACCGGGAACCTTTTCTGCCAGCCTGCATCCAATGTCGGGAACGAATGGAGATAGGTAGCCGCCATGCCAGGGACCGCAGCCGGCCCGTCCGCCGGTGCCAGGACAATGGAGGCCGCACTGATCGACCGCGCGCGGCGCCGGGACGAGACCGCTTTGCGGGAGATCATGCAGGCCAACAACCGGAGGCTTTATCGCCTGGCGCGCGGAATCCTGCGCAGCGACAGCGAAGCTGAAGACGTGGTGCAGGAAACCTATGTCCGCGCCTTCACCCGTCTCGACGGCTTTCTTGGTGAGTCGGCGTTGTCGACGTGGTTGTCGCGCATTGCGATCAACGAGGCGCTCGGACGCCTTCGCAGTCGAAAGCCGCAGGTCGAACTGGAGTCGGTGCCAGAGGCAACGCTCGAAGCGGAAATCATCCAGTTCCCCCTTTCTTCCGCCGCAGCCGATCCGGAAAAGTCCATGGCCCAACGCGAGATCCAGCGCGTCGTCGAACACGCGGTCGACGAATTGCCCGAGGCCTATCGTATGGTCTTCACCGCGCGAGTAATGGAGGGCATGAGCATGGAGGAGACGGCCGAGCTGCTCGGTATCAAACCGGAGACCGTTAAGACACGGTTGCACCGCGCGCGCACGCTGCTGCGCGAGAACGTCGAGAAGAAGATCGGGCCGGTGATCATGGATGCGTTTCCGTTCGCCGGCCGGCGCTGCGAGCGCCTGACCGCGGCCGTGCTCAGGCGCCTTGGCGTCGGCGCGTAACTTTCTGGGAACGTTCGGTCGGAATTGCCATCCAACCTGTGCAAGCAACACGCCGGAAAGTCTCCGGCCTCACAGGAGTGTCAAGCCATGTTGATCGGATGGAGCGCGGCAGCGGCCGCAGCGATCATGTTGTCGAGTCCCATCCTGCTGCAAAAGGCGAGCGCAGCCGACAAGCCCACCGATCCGCAGATCGCACATATCGCCTACACCGCGGGCGTCATCGATATCAATGCCGCCAAGCAGGCGCAGAAGAAGGCCAAAAGCAAGGACGTGAAGGCGTTCGCCGAAGACATGCTCCGCGACCATGAGGCGGTCAACAAGCAGGCGCTCGCACTCGTCAAGAAGCTGAACGTCACGCCTGAAGACAACGAGGCCAGCAAGGCGCTGTCCAGGCAGGCGAGCGACAAGCTGGCCGAGCTCGACAAGCTCGACGGTACAGCGTTCGACAAGGCTTATGTCGCGAACGAGGTTGCCTACCACGAGGCGGTCAATGGCACGCTGGAGACGCAGCTCATTCCCTCAGCGAACAACGCTGAGCTGAAGAGCCTGCTGCAGACCGGCCTGAAGATTTTCCGGGGCCATCAGCAGCACGCCGAGCATGTTGCGGCCGAGCTGAAATAGGGGGCGAGAGATGAAGCCGGGACGCCTCGCTTCGATCGCGCTTGCGGTCGTCTTCCTGTCGGTGGTCGTCCCGGCGCATGCCGCGACCATTCGGATCACGATGGAGGATCTGGTGATCTCACCTGCCGATATGTCGGCGAAGGTCGGTGACACCATCGAATGGATCAACAAGGATGTCTTCGCCCACACTGCTACGGCGAAGAACAGCGATTTCGATGTGATGCTACCGCCGCAGAAATCGGCGACCTTCGTTTTGAAGAAGGCGGGAACGATCGACTATTACTGCCGCTATCATCCGAACATGAAAGCGACCCTCAAGGTCGAGCCATAAGGGAGCGCGTTCCCGATCGCAGCGGGAATATCTTCCGGCCATCGCGAGACTAATGCTTGTCCGCTGGAACGGTTTCCGTGCGATAAATCGCCGTGGGCTTCGCGACGACTTTCGCAAAGTCATTCATCCGTCGACTGGCCCCGCCCGCGTGGCGGGGGTCATTTTCGGTGGGCTTACTGCCTGGAGATGCCGACCGAGAACTCGCCGTTGCGAATGCGGCCGGGAAAGCCCTCGACGAATTTCGCCACCGCGTCCTCCCCATAGGTGCCGACGAGCTCGGCAAAGGCCGCGAACAGGCTCGCCTGCGCCAGGCAGTCGCCGTCGACGCCGTCATGGCGCGCCTCGGCCCAGGCCTCGTTCAGATAGCTCAGGGCTGCCTGCTTCTGCTCATGGTCGGGCAGTGGCGCGCGGGCGGGTGCGTAGGAAATCGGCTGGCTCATGAAACTCGGTCAGGGCTGGGGCGCGATCCACGGCGATGCGCTGTGCAGGAGGTGTAGCACGGTCGTTAACGACCGCTAGGCCACATCTTTAAGAACGGTTAACGGCTGTGAATAAACTCGGTGACGAGGTTCCAGCCGGGCCTCGAGTCGATCGCCTCTTGTCATTCCGGGTTCGCGACTGCGTCGCGCCCCGAAATTACACGACAGAGCTCAGTTCGCGTAGCGCGCCGTGAGATCGCGCGAGATCTTCGAGCCTTCCTCGATGTAGCGGCGGATCGCCACCGTCGCGGCCGGCGTGCAGCTCCGGTAGGTTTGCTGAAAACCGTTATAGCCGCGATTGAATCCGGCGATCATGCGGGTGCGGCGCTCCCCGGAAGGGGTCTCGGCATCGATGAGCGCCTGCATCTCGTTGCGCCATTTGTTGCCCTCATTGGCCCCGCAGATGCCGCGCAGATAGTGCAAGCCCCCGAGGATCTCGGCCAGCCGCTGCAATTCGCCGTCAAACGGGGCCGCCCCGTCCTGGGCCTTCGTGGGCACGGAGGCGCAGGCAAGAATTACGGCAAGAACGGCCAGAAAGCGCGGGGTCATCGGCGGCTGTATGCCCCCTGGAGCCTGTGGACGCAAGGCGGGCCGTCAGGTCCCTATCAGCCGGTGGGCGGACTGGATGACCTCCTCCAGCCCTCCGGTCAGCTTGAGGTCGCCAAGGCTGCCGAGAGCGTCCGGCGCGACCCAGCGATAATCGTCGAGCTCGTCGTTCAGGGCCGGTTCGTTGGCAACCCAGCGGGCGGCAAACGACATGATCAGATAATGGCCGGCGCCGGCGGCGGCCGGCAGCACCTCGCGCCAGCCGGCGAGACCAATGATCCTGATGCGAAGGCCGGTCTCTTCGTCGACCTCGCGGCTCAGGGCCTGATGCAGCGATTCGCCGAATTCGACCCGCCCGCCCGGCAGCGAATAGAACCCCTTGGCAGGCGAACGGGCCCGCCGGACCAGCAGCACCTTGCCGTCCCGGAAGATCGCCGCGCTGACTGCAAGCTGGGGGTGCGTGGGTTGGGCGACCGCGGCCAATCTTTCACCTATCCGGCCGAGTTCGCCATGATGGTATCGACGTCGGCTTCCGTGCCGCCATTGATGATGCCGCCGCAGGCCGCGATCAGCGGCTTGACCCAGAGGGTCGCCTGCTCGGCGAGGCGGACACGGGTGGAGTCCTTTTCGACCTCGCGCATGGCCGAGCCGACGGCGGTCAGGATCGAGGTCATGGTATCGGTGATGTGGTCGAACTGGGCACGCACGTTGGGATCGGCCTTCTCATAAGCCTCGATTGCCAAATCCCGCGCCTTGAAATTCGACGCCGTGAAATGCTCGGCATAGGATAGCGGCGTCCAGGTCAGGAAGTCCTCGGCGCATTCCGGCATGTCCGGAACCATCTCGAGCAGCATCACGGCTTCATTGAAATGGTTGAGATAGTCGGTGGCAAGCCCCGTCCGCGGATTGATATTGGCCACGCGCAGACGCTCAGCCCAGGCCTCAGCCTCGGGGCCCGTCTGTACGTGCGTCCGCGCGGGTTGGGAGGCCGTTGAGCTCATCTGCCGCAGTGTTAACGTTCGGGGTTAAAAGGACCTGAACGGACCCTATATAGACACCCAGTCATGTGTGGACGCTTCGTCATAACTTCCGCCCCCGCGGCTTTGCGGCAACTGTTCGGCTATGTCGAGCAGCCGAATTTCCCGCCCCGGTACAATGTCGCTCCGACGCAACCGATTCCGGTTGTGCTGGTCGAGAACGGCGCGCGCCATTTCCGCCTGATGCGCTGGGGCTTGCTGCCCGGCTGGGTCAAGGATCCGCGCGGGTTCACGCTCCTGATCAACGCGCGTTCCGAGACCGTGCTGGAGAAGCCCGCCTTCAAGACCGCGATTCGCCGCGGGCGCGGCCTGATCCCGGCCGATGGCTATTACGAGTGGAAGACGGAAGCCGGCCGCAAGCAGCCCTTCTTCATCCACCGCGCCGACGGCGAGCCGCTTGGCTTTGCGGCGGTGTTCGAAACCTGGCTCGGGCCGAACGGCGAGGAGCTCGACACAGTCGCGATCGTGACGGCCGCCGCAAGCGAGGACCTCGCCGCGCTGCATGACCGCGTGCCCGTGACCATCAGTCCGCGCGATTTCGAGCGCTGGCTCGACACAAGCGGCGACGAGGTGGACGCGATCCTGCCGCTGATGACCGCTCCGCGCGTCGGCGAATTCGCCTGGCACGCCGTCTCCACCCGCGTCAACCGTGTCGCCAATGACGACGAGCAGCTCGTGTTGCCGATCAGCGCCGAGGAGATCGAGGCGGAAGCAGAGGCGGCCAAGCCGAAGAAGGCGGCGCGGAAGGTGGCGGCTGTGTCATCGGACGACGGGCAGGGGTCGTTGTTCTAGCCGCGGTGCCGCCCCTCACTCCGCTGCCCCGTCGACGATGCGAGTGAGGCGTCAAACCTCACACGATCTCTCTTGCCCGAAGCCCCGCAATCGCCGCCGCATCGAATCCGAGCTCGCCCAGCACGGTATCGGTATCCGCGCCCAGCTCCGGCGCCATCCGGTCCAGGCTGCCGCCGCCATGCGCGAGCCTGAAGCCGCTGCCGGCGAAGCGGAGCGGGCCGTAGGGCGTGTCCAGTTCTTGAATGGCACCTCGCGCGGCAATTTGCGGATGATCGATGACCTCCTCGACCTTCCAGATGCTGGCGCAGGGCGCGCCGGCGTCTTCGAGGATCGTCTCCCATTCACGTGCCGGGCGTTGCGCCAATGCCTCCTCGATGATCGCGCGAAGCGCCGGCTCGTTCTCGTTGCGGGCGAACCAGTCGGTAAACCGCGGATCGGTTAGCGTGTCCTCGCGGCCGAGCGCGCTCATCAGCGCGCGGTATTGCTTCTCGTTGTTGACCGCGAGCAGGATGTGGCCGTCGCCGCACTTGAACAAGTTCGCCGTGGTCCTGCGGCTCACCGCCTGGTTGCCCGAGAGCTCTTGCCGATGGCCGGCCACGGACCAGTCCGCGATCTGTCCGGACAGAAACGCCAGCGTCGCCTCCAGCATGGAGACGTCGATGAGCTGTCCCTGGCCGGTGCGGTCGCGCTGATAGAGCGCGCTCGACACGCCGAAGGCGGCGGTGGCGCCCGACAGCACGTCGCAGACCGCAAAGCCGGCGCGCGTCGGTCCCGTCTCGGGATGGCCCGTGATCGCCATGATGCCCGACAGTGCCTGCATCTTGCCGTCATAGCCGGGCCGCAGGCGGTCCGGGCCGGTCTGGCCGAAGCCGGAGACCGCGCAATAGATCAGCTTGGGATTGATCGCCGAGAGCGCCTCGTAGCCGATGCCGAGCTTGTCCATCACGCCCGGACGGAAATTCTCCATGACGACGTCGACCTGCGCGGCAAGCTTCTTCACGATCGCTTTTGCCTCCGGCTTCTGCAGATCGAGCGTCAGGCTGCGCTTGTTGCCGTTGACGGCCTGGAACGCCGGCGCGAGCCCGCGCTCGGCCCATTCGCGGCTGAGCGGCGTGCGGCGCATGTCCTCGCCCTCGCGCCGCTCGACCTTGATGACGTCGGCGCCGAGCAGCGCGAGCTGGTAGCTCGCATAGGGGCCGGCAAGCACTTGGGTAAAGTCCAGGATCTTCACGCCCTCGAACGGTCGCGTCACGTCGCTCTCCCTTTTCGTCTAGATCATTGGAGGACGTCAGGCGGCGCGGTTGCCGCGCGCGATCTCCTTCTGCTTGTCGAATTCGGCGCGGCGGCGCGCCAGCTCCTCGGGGCTGAGCTGCGCGACGTTGTTGTAGTCGAGCTTCCAGGAGGCGTCCTCGCTCCAGCGCAGCGGCGACTGCATCGTGGTTTGCGGACCGCTCGCCGTCTCCAGCAGCGTGAGCGCGAGCTCCAGCGTCTGCGCCTGCGAGGCGACATCCTGCGGCTTGCCGGCGGAATTGCCGAGCGGGAAATCGCTGAACAAGAAGCGCGGCACGGCCGCGTGCTCGACGATGTCCTTGGCGCAGCCCATGATCACGGTCGGGATGCCGTTGCGCTCAAGATGCCGCGCCACCAGCGCCGTGGTCTGGTGACAGACCGGGCAGTTCGGCACCAGCACCGCGACGTCCACCGCGTCCGCGAGGCAACGCGAAAGAATCTCCGGCGCGTCGGTGTCGAGCGTGACGCGGTGGCTGCGGTTCGTGGGGGCGCCGAAGAAGCGCGGGGCGACTTCGCCGATGCGACCCGCAGCACTCGCCTTCAACAGCTGCGGTAGCGGAAACCAGGTGCCGCTGTCGGTCGCCGAGGTGTGCTTGCGGTCGTAGCCGATGTGCGAGATGCGCAAATCGTGCTCTTTCGACGTGTCGCCGTCATAGACCTGGTAGAATTTCGCGCTGCCGTTATACGCCGCGCCGGGCCCCTGGTCGCCCCTGGCCGGATCGAACGGCGCGGCCGTGGTGATGATGGTGACGCGCGACTTTGCCAGCGGCTTCTTCAGCGGCTGGAACGGCGCCTCGGTGTAATGCGCCCAGCGATACGGCGTGGTGTAGCCGATCGCCGCATAATAATCGCGCGTGCGCTGCATGTAGGGAACGGGGGAGTCGTAGTCGGGTGCAAAGCCGAATTCGTCGTCGCGCGGAGCGGACATGGGCGCGTCTCCTGGTTCTTGGTTGGGCCCAGA
Source organism: Bradyrhizobium sp. in8p8 (assembly GCF_000426845.1). Lineage (GTDB taxonomy): Bacteria > Pseudomonadota > Alphaproteobacteria > Rhizobiales > Xanthobacteraceae > Bradyrhizobium > Bradyrhizobium japonicum_C. The sequence goes on from NZ_AUGD01000011.1 coordinate 259,948, forward strand.
CTAGAGATAGTTTCGGGGTTGCTCAACGGGGGCGGAAGAACGCAGGACAGGATTGCAATCAAGCTGGGGCCAGCGCTGCGCTTTCCCTCTCTCCTTGTGGGAGAGGGTGGCTCGCCGCGTTAGCGGCGAGACGGAGAGGGGTCTCTCTCCGCGAGTCCGATCGCTTGTAGTCGCGGAGACAGACCCCTCATCCGGGCGCTTCGCGCCACCTCCCACAAGGGGAGAAGGGAACAAGCCAGCATCACCTACCTGAAAATATGCAGCGCCGCATATTGCAGCAGCAAGATCGCCTTGGCGTCGATGATGCGGCCGTCGGCGATCATCGCCAGCGCCTCGTCGATCGAAAGCTCCAGCACCTCGATGTCCTCGCCCTCGTGTTCGAGTCCGCCGCCGTCGCTGACGCGCATCTCAGGCTCGTATTCGGCGACGAAGAAATGCAGCTTCTCGGTGATGGCACCGGGGCTCATGAAGGCCTCGAACACCTTGTGGACGTCGTGCAGGCGATAGCCGGTCTCCTCCTCGGCCTCGGCGCGGATGCGCACCTCGGGGGCGGCATCGTCGAGCACGCCGGCGGCGGCCTCGATCAGGAGGTCGTCGTAGCCGCGGATGAAGGCCGGCAGGCGGAATTGGCGTACCAGGATTACCGTGCGCCGGGCGAGATTATAGGGCAGCACCGCGGCGGCATTGTCGCGCTCGTAGGTCTCGCGGTGCTGCGTCTGCCACTCGCCATTGGCGCGGCGGTACTCGAACGTGGTGGTCTTCAGCGGCGTCCAATTGTCCGAGAGCACGCGGACGTCCTTGATGCGGACGCGATCGGAAATGGTCATGGCTGGATCTCAGTTGCTTGGCGTTGTCGCGCGGCCGTCGAGCCACTTCTGGAACATCACGGACGTCGATAGCTCGAAGCCCAGCGAGCCATAGAACGCATTGGCCTGCGCGTTCTCGCGCCGGACCAGGAGCTGGAGCTTGGCGATGCCCTCACGCCGCAGCCAGTCCTCGGCGGCCGCCATGATGAGGCGGCCGAACCCGCGCTTCTGGCAGTTGGGATCGACCGCGACGTAATAGACCCAGCCGCGATGGCCGTCATGGCCGACCATGATTGTCGCGACGACTGCGCCATTGGCGCGGCCGACCAGCACGGTGGAATTGTCGCATCGCCGCGCCAGCGCGATGTCGGCATGCGGATCGTTCCAGGGCCGCGTCAGGCCGCAGCGCTGCCACAGCGCGACGACGCCCTCGACATCGGCATCGGTGATCGCTTCGATCGCAAGCGATGCGCTCACAGCACCTTCCCCGGATTCATGATGCCCTTCGGATCGAGCATGGCCTTGATCGAGCGCATCAGCTCGATCGCGGTCTTGTCCTTCACCTCCGGCAATTCGTCGCGCTTGAGCACGCCGATGCCGTGCTCGGCCGAGATCGAGCCGCCCATGCGCAGCACGATCGCGAACACCACCGCGTTCACCTCGTGCCAGCGCGCCAGATAATCCGCGGTGTCGGCACCGATCGGCTGGCTGACATTGTAGTGCAGATTGCCGTCGCCGAGATGGCCGAACGGCACCGGCCGCGCGCCGGGGATCAGCTTCACCACGGCGGCATCGGCCTCGGCGATGAAGGCGGGCACGGCGGCGACGGGCACGGAGATGTCGTGCTTGATCGAGCCGCCTTCCGGCTTCTGCGCCGCGGACATCTCGTCGCGCAGCTTCCAGAACGCACCGCGCTGGGCGAGGCTTGCGGCGATCACCGCGTCGTCGACGATCTCCTCCTCCATGGCGCGGGCGAGGATCGTCTCCAGCGGCGTGCGGGCGTCCTCGCCCGGAGAAGACAATTCCATCAGCACGTACCAGGGATGCTTCGCTTGAAGCGGATCGCGCACGTCGATGCCGTGGCGCACCGAGAAATCCACCGCCATCTCCGACAGCAGCTCGAAGCTCGTCAGCGCATTGGCGGCTTCGCCTTGCGCGATCGTCAGCAGCTTCAACGCCGCGTCCGGCGACTTCAGGCCGACGAACGCGGTCTCGATCGCGCGCGGCTTCGGAAACAGCTTCAGCGTCGCCGCCGTGACGATGCCGAGCGTGCCTTCCGCGCCGATGAAGAGATTGTGCAGATTGTAGCCGGTGTTGTCCTTCTTGAGCTTCGACAGCGTGTTGAGCACGCGGCCGTCGGCCAGCACCACCTCAAGGCCCAACGCCATCTCGCGGGCGACGCCATAGGCCAGCGCGGCGGTGCCGCCGGCATTGGTCGAGAGATTGCCGCCGATGGTGCAACTGCCTTCGGCGCCCAGCGACAGCGGAAACAGCCTGTCGGCCTCGGCCGCCTTCTGTTGCGCGATCTGCAGCACCACGCCGGCCTCGCAGGTCATGGTGTTGGAGGCGGTATCGACCTCGCGGATCTTGTCGAGGCGGCGCAACGACACCACCACCTCGCCGTTGTGCGGCGTCTGTCCCCCGACGAGCCCGGTGTTGCCGCCCTGCGGCACCAGCGCGATGTTGTGCGCGGAGGCGAGCTTGCAGATAGCCGAGACCTCCGCCGTCGAGCCCGGGCGCAGCACCAGCGGCGAGCGGCCGTGGAACAGATTGCGCTCCTCGGTGACGTAGGGCGCGATGTCGTTCGCGTCGGTAATCGCGTGGCGCTCGCCGACGATCTTGCGGAATTGCTCGATCAGCTCGGGCGCAAGCGGCGGGATGGCAGGCTTTTCGATGTTCATCTCGTCGTCTTCTTTCTTTCGCGTTCTAGCGCGCCACCGCCGCCCGGCGCAGCCGGTCGTTGATCGCTTCGCCCAGGCCCTCCTCGGGAATTGCCATTACGGCGATCGCTCGCGGCCTTCGCGCATCCAGGCTGCGAAGATAGCCGAACAGGTTGGCGGCGGCTTCATCGAGATCACCGGTGGGCGACAAATTCATGACGGCGGCAGCCGCATCGACGCCCGGCAGCCGCGCGGGGCCGAACGCGAGCAGCGCTTCGTCCGGCGCGACATCGCGCGCATCGAGCCGCACATGGGCGCGCGGCGCGTAATGCGAGGCCAGCATGCCCGGAGCCAGCGGCTGGCTGTCGTCGCTTTCGGCCTCCACGGGCGGCCGCGCCAGCGGCAGGCCGAGCACCGCCTCGATCCGCTCCCGCGACAGCCCGCCGGGCCGCAGCAACATCGGCATGTCGAAGCAGCCGACAATGGTGGATTCGACGCCGACCGTAACAGGCCCGCCGTCCACGATCAGGTCGATCCGCCCCGACAGGTCGCTCTCGACATGGGCGGCCAGCGTCGGCGAGACGTGGCCGGAGATGTTGGCGGACGGCGCCACCACGGCCCCTCCGAACGCGCGCAGGATCGCCTGCGCGACCGGGTGGGCGGGGATGCGGATGGCGACGGTGTCGAGGCCCGCGGTGGCGAGGTCCGCCACCGGGCAGCCTTCCGTCTTCGGCACCACCAGCGTCAGCGGCCCCGGCCAGAACGCCTCGGCAAGGCTCAAGGCGCGCGCGTCGAATCGCCCGATCCGCCGCGCGGCGTTGAGATCTGCGACATGCGCGATGAGCGGATTGAACGCCGGCCGCCCCTTGGCGGCGTAAAGGTGGGCGATTGCGGTGGCATTGGCGGCGTCGGCCCCCAGTCCATAGACCGTCTCGGTCGGAAACGCGACCAGCCCGCCGGCCGCCAGGGTCCGGGCGGCGGCCTCCGCGCCGGCCGCGCCGGCCGGCAAAATCAGCGTTTCAAGACCCGTTTTCACAGGGATAAAATTCCTCAGCCCGGCCGCTTGCGGTGCGCCAAACCCGACGCTATAAGCCGCCTTCTTGTCGGAGTGTGGCTCAGCCCGGTAGAGCACTGCGTTCGGGACGCAGGGGTCGCAGGTTCGAATCCTGCCACTCCGACCATTCTTCCAAAAGTCGACGTTTTGCAGAGGCTTGGCAGACCGGCGCCAACACCTCAGGCCGCCTTTTTGCAACGATTTCGGGATCGGGTCCACGGCCGATTTGGCGGGGCAGGGCCGCTTGTTCCGGCGACGAAGGCGGGGGCGCGACACGCGCCGATGGCCGCCCTCAAGACCGCTCGGACCGCACCACCTGCGCGTCACTGACGGAGACGAGACCCATCTGCCGGGCGACGATGCACCACAGGACGAACATCCCGGCGGTTCGCCGACCTCGTCGTCCGCTTCCCATCGCCCGGATCGGCCTCGCCCGCCGGCAAGTGGAGTGACGGAGTAACCGGTCTCAAGCTCCTCGGTCAGGCGAGGCGGATGCCCTAACGTCATCAGGATCGCGGTGCTGCCTGCCGATAGGTACCCGGGCGAAGCGCGCCGCGAGCGCCGCGCCGATCAGCGGCATCACCCAGGCAAAGCCTGCGACGGCAGGAGAGAGCGATCGCCATCCATCGCGGAGGCCGCGCCCGGCGATCAAGCCATATCGAGCAGGAAGACGGACCGGAAGCCGGGGAATGCACCGAGGAGAAAGGGCTTGAGCGAGGTCATGCCGTGTTCGCCTGTGAGACAGCCCACGCGAATGCCGGCGTCCCCATCGCGGCTGCCCCCGCGATCATGTGGCCGTTAGACGGGAGCACGAGTTGGGTGAGCGCGCGCTTGCAACATTTTGACGAACCGACGCAGCGGGTACTTTTGACAGAGCGGTGATCCAACATTCGCGACGCATCGTTTCGTACGGGTCGATCGCAAGTGATCGGGCGATGGATGCGCCGTCTCGGACGCATCCACCGCGTCGGCATGCATTTGAATCACATCTGGAGAACCTGATGACACCCGCAATTCGTTCGTTTGTGGCCGGTGCGGCCATGCTCGCTGGCCTTTTTGGCCCTTCCGTCGCGCGTGCTGCCGACATCGTGGACACCGCGGTTTCCGCCGGCTCGTTCACGACGCTGGTGACGGCCGTGAAGGCCGCCGGTCTGGTGAAGACGCTCAAGAGCAAGGGACCGTTTACGGTGTTTGCGCCAAACGATGCCGCCTTCGCCAAGCTGCCGCCCGGAACGGTCGAATCGCTCTTGAAGAACAAGGCCAAGCTTGCGGCCGTTCTGAAGTATCATGTCATTCCGGGTCGCGTGAAGGCTGCCGATGTCGCCGGCAAGTCGCTGAACGTCGCAACCGTTCAAGGTCAGCCCGTCAGCGTCGACGGGCGTTTCGGTGTCCGCGTCAATGACGCGCACGTCATTCAGCCGGACATCGAGGCGTCGAATGGTGTCATCCACGTCATCGATACGGTGCTGCTGCCGCCGGCGCGTGCAAAGAAGATGCATCACTGAGAGAGCGCCAAGGCGCGCGTACCTGGCCGCCGTAGCGGCCGGGTATCGTGCTGACGGCCTGCCGCTGTGGGGACGGATCTACTCTGTGCTCCCAGAGCGTTTACCGCCGCGCCACCAGCACGCCCACCAGAAACGCCACCATCAGTGACGGCAGCGGCGCCTCGCGCACCATGCCGCGGACGAGGTCCGGCCAGTGGTGCTCGGGGACCAGCCGCGGCGATCGCACGTGAGGCGCCGGTGTCAAGCCCCAGCTCGAGGCGAGCTCGGCGATCTCGCTTTGCGCCAGACGCACGCCGTCGCGGACGCGGAAGATCGCGGCCTCGGATCGTTCGCGCGGCGCCAGCAGCATCAAGGTCTCGACGGCCGTGCGCAACGTCATCTCGCCAAAACCTTGGAGCCTGACTGATTCCTCAGGGTCGGACGTCATGCCAAATCCTCACGCGAAGAGACGCGCGGTGGCGAAGGCCCCGCGCCAATGGAAAATGGCGGCGGCGGAGCTTGGTTCCTTGCGCGCCTTGGGAGGCGGCCGGCGCGGATTACTTCCTTAGCAGCTCGCTCAGGGCCGCCGTCGCCTCGGCGCAGCGGATGTCGTCGATCTCGCGCGACAGGCTGAGCGCGCTCGATTTCAGCTCTTCCACCTTCCAGCTGTCCGGATGCTGGCTTTCCAGCTGGCCGAGCCGCTTGTTCAGATCATCCAGTCTCGATTGAAGCTGCCCGATGCTGGCAGCTCCATTCACTTTCCAAACGCGTTGTGCACGCATCGTCGTTCCCCTGATCGTCTCACGGCCTTGTGAAAGCGGTTCGTGGCCGGAATGGGGGTTTGTTTTGTCCGGCTTCAGATCGTGGGGAACCGTTGCAGATCGGCAACGAAGTCCCAGCGCCGCAAGAAGTCCCAGCGCCGCAAGATGATACCCGCCGGCACGGAATTTGATTGTGCTCTCGGCACCGAGGGCCGGCGGCCTGTGCGCGCGGTGCGCCGTTCGGTAGGCAGAGGCCCGGCGCACTCGGAAAAATGGGGGAATGAGGCGTGGCGAGATTTGTGACCGTTGCAGCCGGCCAGCTCGGGCCGATCGCGAGAAGCGACACCAGAACCGCAGTGGTGGCGCGGCTGATGGCGTTGATGCGCCAGGCGCACACAAATGGCTGCGACCTGATCGTCTATCCCGAGCTGGCGCTGACCACGTTCTTTCCGCGCTGGTACTTCGAGGACCAGGCCGAGATCGACAGCTTCTTCGAGCGCGAGATGCCGGGTTCTGAAACGCAGGTGCTGTTCGATCTCGCACGCGAGCTCGGGGTCGGCTTCTGCATCGGCTATGCCGAGCTGACCGCCGAAGCTGGAATTGTCAGGCGCTACAACACCTCTATTCTCGTCGACAAGAGCGGTGCGATCGTCCTGAAGTATCGCAAGGTCCATCTGCCCGGTCATGCCGAGCACGAGCCGTGGCGCAAATTTCAGCATTTGGAGAAGCGCTATTTCGAGCCGGGGAGCCGCTTCGGCGTCGTCGATGCCTTCGGTGGCGTGATGGGCATGGCGATCTGCAATGACCGGCGCTGGAGCGAGACCTATCGGGTGATGGGCCTGCAGGGCGTCGAGATGGTGATGATCGGCTACAACACGCCGGTGCACAATCCCCCCGCGCCCGAGCATGACGATCTTTCGCTGTTTCACAACCAGCTGGTAATGCAGGCCGGCGCCTACCAGAACGGCACCTTCGTGGTCGGCGTCGCCAAGGCCGGCGTGGAGGAGGGCGTCGACCACATCGGCGGCAGCTGCATCATCGCGCCCTCCGGCGAGATCATCGCGCGATGCACGACGAAGGGCGACGAGCTCGCGCTGGCGCGCTGCGATCTCGATCTCTGCAATTCCTATAAGCGCACTACCTTCAATTTCGACGTGCACCGGCAGCCGCAGGCCTACGGGATGATCGTGGAGCGCAAGGGCGTGACGACGATGGCGGATGGGAAGCCGGTGCCGCGGAAGGGGTGAACATTCTCTCTTTCGTCATTCCGGGGCGATGCTCAGCATCGAACCCGGAATCCATCACGCCGCCGTGCGCTCGGTGTTTCGCTCCCGTGTCAATCCCATGGCACACAAATATTCCGCTTTAACGAAATTCGGAAACGGCGTATGTGTCGCCCATCCCGGCTCATCCTTGAGGGGCGATCGTGTGGTCGTCATGTTCGCGAGCCGGGCTTGCGGTGGACGCGGCAGCGTCGTGCACGAGAGGTC
>NZ_AUGD01000012.1 GCF_000426845.1 Bradyrhizobium sp. in8p8
GGGTCTGACTCATTTCTGATGAAGTTTGCCGGGCGACTGTGGTTCTTCAACGGAGAATCGGCGCCATGCGGACAGGCTTTCGAATTTCATCGCTCGTACCGAGTGGTTTGGTGTTTGATGGCGTAAGTGATTCAGAGGATTCGGTTATTCTGGCTGTTCGGTCAGAGGCTGCCGAGGCCCAGTGCCCTTTGTGCACGACAGCATCGCGCCGAATCCATAGCCGTTACATCCGGCACGTGGCCGATTTGCCATCAGCGGGCAGAAAGGTGCGCCTCCGATTGCTCACGCGGCGCTTCACATGCGAGGTGCCGCATTGCCGCCGGCGGATCTTCGCGGAGCGGTTCGGAGAAGACATCGTCCCGCTGCGACGGCGTCGGACAGCACGGCTGGAATACATCGTCCATCACTTGGGGTTGGCGCTCGGCGGCCGGCCGGCGGCAAGCTTCGCCAAGCGGCTCATGCTGCCTGTCAGCAACGATACCTTGCTACGGGTGGTCCGCCGGCGGACGGCGATGCCGACCGATCCATTGCTTGTTGTGGGCATCGATGACTGGGCGTTCCGGAGAAACCATCGATACGGGACGATCGTGTGCGATTTGGAGCGTCGGCGGATCGTAACCCTGCTGCCCGACAGGGAGACTGCGACCGTTCGGGCGTGGCTATCGAAGCACCCAGCGATCAAAATTGTGTCGCGGGATCGCGGTGGTGGATATGGCGAGGCAGCAGCCAAGGCGCTCCCGAACGCCATCCAGGTCGCCGACCGTTGGCATCTGATGGAAAATGCGAGCGCGGCCTTACTTGATGCGGTGCGCCGCTCCATGAACAGAATCCGAACCGCAATCGGAGCGACAACGATCAATCCGGAATTGCTGACCTATGCGGAAAAGCTGCGCTATCAGGGCTATCTGCGGCGCCAGGACAGCCATGCCGCAATTGCGGCTCTCATCAGCGACGGTGTGCCGTTCAAGGAGATCGTCCGCCGCACAGGACATAGTCGCAATCTGGTTCGCCAAATTAGCCGCGGTGGCGGTACGGATATGTTCCGCACCCGTCAAAGCACCCTGGACGGGCACCTGCCGTTCCTGGACGGGCAATGGTCAGGCGGCTGTCGCAACGGTGCCGAACTCTGGCGCCGTTTGAAGGGACAAGGCTTCAAGGGATCGCTGCGCGTGGTGGCGGAATGGGCGACGCGACGGCGGCGTGCCGAGACTATCAGCCATCAACAATTGCAGAAGGTCCCCGCCGCCAGGACGATAGCGCAGCTGATGACGACGAAGCGCGACCACCTGACCAGGGCCGAGACCGTCACGCTTGCCGTCATCGAGCAAAACGTTCCTATGCTGGCCGATGCCCAAGCTCTCGTTGGCCGCTTCCACGCGATGATCCGAAAGAAGGCCGAGATGGAGCTCGAACCTTGGATTGAGGAATCCAAGCGGAGCCTCATTGCCTCGTTCGCGAATGGCATTGCCAACGATAAGGGCGCGGTGCACGCGGCTATCACGCAACCATGGTCCAATGGCCAGGTGGAAGCTCAGATCACCAAGCTCAAGCTGGTCAAACGGCAAATGTACGGGCGCGCTAAGCTCGATCTCCTTCAGGCTAGGCTGATTGGTGCGCCATAAAAACAATCCCGATCATCGAATATGCGTCAGAGCCAAGTTTAGACGCCGATTGACAAACAAAACGGGTCTCGTACGACGTTTTTTGTGGTCGATGTTGCGCGGCCAGATTGCTGTGCGACTTTTCCTTGGTTTCTCGTCTTCACGCGTTCGATACAGCGCGCAGATCCGGTCGTACAGGTCGATTACGCGCTCGTCGTAGAATAGGATATTAGGGCGATTAAAACGGACAATCTGTTCTGCTTGTTGCCGCAGGTTATTGCTTGCTGCAGAACCAGAACCGGATTGTTCGGGTCGCGGGTTCAATTCGCTCCCCCGTTACCATGCGCTACGATTTTGTGCGCCAAACTGCGATCTTCCACGATTTTGTACCCTGACGGTAGTGCCCCAAGCGGGGTGAGGGGTGCCATATCACCCGTGGCATTCACGAAGAGATCAAATCCGAGCAATAGCGGTGAACATCGTGCGCGCGGTAGAAGTTGTTTGCGGCTATTTCGTGCAGAACGTAGTGATCACCTGAACTGGCATTGCACCGTCCCAGGATGATGGGACGCCAATTGTCGGCGATCGCCAAGATCGTGCCATCTGGTTGACATCGGTCAATGCTGCTCATGACATCTCGGCTCATGTTTCGCGCATGATGCGGGCGGTCTGGCTGGGTACAGCGACTGTAATCCTTGCGACTGCATCCTCGGCGTGGGCCGGGAGCGAGTGGCTGGACAGCCGACGCCTGGAAGTGAGCGAGATCAAAGCCCACTGCGAGCGGGTCAGCGACGTAAGACTGCTGGCGCGGATGCAGATGATCGCGTCTGGCAACGAGCGCTGGCGGCGGCTATCGCGACAAGAACTGGCGATCGATGCCGCCGTCATGGGTATGCCTCCGCTCAACCCCGACCGCTGCTACATCATCGCGCGCGCCGGCCCAGCCCACGAGGGGGAGCGCCGCGCCTTCGAGGTTCGCGACTTTGCTGTCAGCGCAGCGCGGACGTCGGTCCTCCTCATTGGCCATGCCTATGATCTGCCCCTAGGCGGGGCAGAGCCGAGTCCCTGATGGCAAAGCCAGGGTCCTATCGACGCCGTCAACCACGTTCGCTCGCCTCCAGTCTGGCAGGGTCGTGCAAGTCGGTCACTCCCTCGCGGAGCACCCGGTCAAGCGCCCGACCGATGCAGGTCGTCCGGAAGCGGACGGTCGCCGAAATCGATGACCGATCCGCGGATGATCTGGCCCGTCAGATCCGTGCTCAGCCGCGCTCGGCGGCTGCGGTAGAAAAATGTAAGTCGGAATTCGCCCTCGTTATCCTCGATACCACGTTCGCAGACACTCCTGATCGCGCCCTCTCGCAGCAGGATCGGTATCTGCGAAGCTGGCACATGCAGAAGCTCACCCAGGAGCTCGGCGCCGACGATGAATGCATCGTCCTCAATTTCGATCCGGGGCGAGGATGGTTCTGCCGTTTCGGCTCGTTGGCTGTAGTGCATCGCGTTTCCCCTTGCTAGGTTGTTTCAAAAGATATATTCCACATATATCTTATATCTCGGAAGGTCAACCGATGCACCATCAGGCTAGGCTGGATAGTCAACCGGGCGTGCGGCCGCGGCCGGGCACAAATTCACGCGCCGTCGCGCCTATCAAACACAGGGCCCGTGACCGCAAGCGGCGCCCGAAGCCCTCGACCGACGAACTCGCCTTCAGAACGCTGGCTGTGTTCCGTGCGCATCCCCACATCAACAATGTTCTAACCCACATATCCCGCGCCGACTGGACAGTGATCGAGCGATCCCTTGCTTCCATCCTCGATCCGGCAACGACAAGCGACGCTCTTTCACCGCTTGAGCAGAACATCATTGATCTGATGTGTGCTGATCGCGGCATCACGGGCCGAATCCTCAAGCCCTATTTTCATGCGCTACTGCACAGACTTCTCGAGCCACGCCACGCCGAACGGATGATCCGTCACGTCGAGCTGTTGTTTCTTGAGATCGAATGGAAAGCACAGCAACCCACCTCCACTTCGCCCGTGCAGCGTAATAACCCTCCGACAGAGGAATCTGGTCATGTCCGAAACGAATCCCAGTGAACGCGTCATCAAGGTTGCGGACATAGATCCGCAACATCGCCACGCGATTCTTTCCCGCCTGTTTGAACATCTCGCGCCCGATGATCCGCTGCAGATCGTTGTAGACCATGATCCCAAGCGACTCCGTATGCAGCTGGAGGCGCGCAACGGCTCGCGCTGCGGCTAGTCGTACTTGGAGAAGGGCCCCGACGTCTGGCGCGTGCGCCTGCGACTGCTGAGCACGGGGGTGCCCGACCAACCCGCTCATGACCGATGATGGTCCTAGCCCTCGATCATCAAATTCGGAGAACAGATATGCTGAGCAACTCTCATAACTTCGTCCGCCCTGCGGATGAGGCGGAATGTGCCTATCTGGAATCGCTCATCCTGGAGGATTTTGCGCGATGTCACCCCGGCGAGACGCTGGAAGATACCAAGCGCCGGGCGTCGTTCTCGAAGGAGGATAGGGGGCTGCTTCGCGACTGGATGGCTCTTGCGGCCATTCGCGCCGCAGCCGAGCGCGCTGGGGCTCCCATTCTCATTGCGGCCGAATAGCTACGGTCGCGCTCCCGTCAGGCCGCCGGCCGCACGCCGAAATCCTTCGGTCTGAGCATCAGATCCGCAAGCGTGTACTTGTCGAGGACCGCGTTGAACGCCTCGAGCCCCTCGCGCAGGACGCCGCGCAACCGGCAGCAACGGGCGATGATGCATTCGTTGTCAGTGCCGAAACATTCGACCAAAGTGAAATCGGGCTCGGTGGCGCGGATGACGTCTCCAAGCTTGATCCTGTGCGGTGCTTTCGCCAGCGTAAGGCCGCCGGAGCGGCCGCGAACTGCCTTGAGATAGCCGGCTCGCGTCAGCGTATTGGCGATCTTCATGAGATGCGCGCGCGAAATGCCGTAGATCTCGGACGCCTCCTCGATCGTAATCAGCCGATCTCCTTGCGCTGCTGCGAACATCAGGAGCCGAAGGGAATAGTCAGAGAAGTTCGTTAATCGCATCGTTTGTCCACGGGAGTTGGCAGCAATGCGCATGAGGCAAGCATGCGTTACAGAAAGATATAGGTCGTATATATGTTTCGCAAGTCGTGACGATCGGCGGCTGAGTCCATGGCCTCGGGCTGGCCAGACGGCGCGGCGGGGAACTAATTACCTTCCATGGCGGGAGCCCCGCGCTTCGCTGTCTCCTCATTCGACGCACCTAGCCTGGGCGTCAAGCGATGCAGCAGGGCGTTGAAGCGCCGTTCATTTCCCGGGGAGCCGTGGCGGAGGATAACGCAGGCTCTCCCGGCAATTCGGCAGGCGGCGTCCACCTCGCCGGCGTCGGCAAGCTTCTGCAACGCATCAAGGAGCAGCAGGGCGACCTGGCGCTCCGGCGCGGCATGGTCAAATCTCGTAGCGATAAGTTCTCGATTCATTGTCCAAACCCGAGATATTCCTTTGCCACAGCACTCATCATGTCTGGCGTCCAGGGAGGATCATAGGTGAGCCTTACATCGGCTCGGTGGACACCGTTGACCGATTGTGCCGCCGCTCCGACACCATCCCGGAGATAGTCCGTCGCCGGGCAGCCCCTGGTCGTCGTTGTCATCGCAACCCTGGCGATGCCGCCATCCTCGACTGCGATGTCGTAGACAAGACCAAGATCTACAATATTGAATCCGATCTCGGGGTCGATCACGACGCGAAGCGCTTCGCGTACAGTCTCGACAAGCTCATTCGCATCGCTCACGCCGCTTCCTCCTTCCCGATCGCCTTGCGCACCAACAGCCTGTAGGTCTTCCCGTCAGCTTCGAACCCTCCCCGCCATTCATGTCCGCGCTTGCCGAGCTCGGGGAAGAGGAAAACCGGCTCACGGCGGAGAAGGACACTCATGGTTTCGCCCGGCCGCAGCTCTTCAAGAGCTGCAAGCGCGCGCACCATTGGCTCCGGGGGGGCGAGGTCCCGATTGTCTTGGTGACGCGAGGGTTCCGGCCATCCATGGGGCGAGCTGCTGTCTGGAGCCGGCTGGGCCAGCTCGTTTTGTCCCGTACCGGCCACTGCGAAGGACGGCGTGAACATCACCTCCCAGTCTCCGCCGCCGATCTCGCGCGCCGCGTGGTCGAACCCCTTCTTCGCGAGCACCGCGTACAGTGGCACGGGTTCGAATGTCGAGAGCAGCCGGAGAGCCTGTTCGGGACCGAGCTGGCCAACGGCCTGCAAAATAACGGAGAAGGGCTCGCCGCCGTCGTGCAAGATCGGGCGAACGTCGAGTTCATGCGGGACTAGCGTCATCTCATCACTCCCTATCGTCGTGATTGTTGCAGAATGGGCAAGAACAGTCTCAGCCGCGCGACGGCATCGTCGGGCAACATCGAGGCCGGCACCGATCCCAATGTGCGGATGGAGATGAACTGCTTGCATATCGCGGCAGTGGCAACGAGCATCCCGAGTGCTGCGATTTGGAATGCAAGTGATCCATCCAGAAGGGCCGCGATTGAAGCGGCGCCAACGCACCCGAAATAGAGCCAGAACCAGGGAAGCGCGCGCGGTTCGTCGACGAGATCCTGCACGCGCGGCGTCGGGCGCCTGCCGAGCAGCTCACCGTAGCATTCGAGCCAGGTCAGGAAAGCGACGATCTTGTAAAGCTTCGCGAGGCCGAGCCCGGTAAGCCAGCCGAAGGCAAGGAGAAACGCCACCGCGCCGATCCGTCGGTCGATCTCGCCTGATATCGTCACCACGAGCAACAGGATGGTTGCCAGCCCGAGGCCGCCCAATGCCCAGGCTGCCATGCGCGCATTGAGCTCGATCCGTTGCCGCCTGCGAGTGCGGTAGAGCCGGATGATGTCGTAGCCGTAGAAGGCAAGACTGACGGTAGCGAGCGCAAGCGAGATCACAAGCGGATGCGTTGCGCTCCGTTCAAGAATCAGCAGACACAAGGGGCCGCCGACCAAGAGAACCAGGATCGATGCGCTTCCGGTCAGAAGGGCAATTCGGCTGGTGCGATGTTCTTCCTCCGGCGCCAGCATGAACATTGCAAGCAGACGATAGCTTACGCCCATTGCGGTGAAGGTCAGCCAACCGCCGAGGCCCAACGCGGCATGAAACGGAATGCCGGCCGACGTCAGGCGCATGAGGGTGGAATTGGTTGTCCACCCGCCAAGCGCAAGGGAGAAGATCGTCCCGAGCGAGATAACGCCTGCGAGGCTCACAAGGCCGGCGACCACAAACCATGCAGGCAGACCGATCGGGCGCGCCGTCCACATGGTACGGCCGAGATTCCAGATGGTCAGCGCGAAGCCCGCCGTGAGGCCGACGGCGCCGAGAGGCAACCACGGCAGCGCGCCCACGGGGTAGCCCGCCATGCGCAGAAACCCGACGAGAAGGCAGGCCAGGCCGGAAATCAGGAGCGCAAGCGCCACCACAGGCAGTTCGGGATGGACAAGCGGTCTTGCAACCAGCACCGGAACGAACTGGTTGAGCGCCCCGCACATCAAGATACTGAGCCAGCCGACGGCAACGAGGTGCACGAGAACCAGCGTCTCGGGGGCTTGAATGCCGTGACTGGGAAAACCGAAGCCGGCGACCATGAGGACCTCGGTGCCGAGAAGTGCCAGCAGGGCGGCCGTGAAGTAGCTCATCGTCCATCTGGACAGAGATACGCCGTTCATGGCTCCTTCCTCCCGCGATCGGAGGGAGCGAAGCGCGCAAACTGCTCCGCTCCCGTTCGGTTGTTCAGGCAGCCTTGGCGAGCTTGCCGATCTCGACCCGCCAGACCGTGGGGCCGCTTTCGACATAGGTCCAGGAGAACTGCTTCGGGTATTCGGCTTCGAGCTGGTAGTAGAGCGGCTTCGGATCGTGGTCATTCACGAGAATGAACGAGCGACCGGCGGCCAGTTCATTGACCAACTGAAAGATCTTCTGGTGGCGCTGCGCGGGGGGAAGGCTGCGCACATCGACAATGGATGCGTCACTGGACATTCTGGTACTTCTCCTCTGGTCGCTCGAGGGTCTGACCCGATCGCCACCGGCGACCTCGGCGGCGGCTCGAAGAGGGCGGTTGGCTCGAACCGAGCCGTTTCGTCTCAGCCGTCACCCGGTTGTGGGCTGAAATGCTCGGCAAACTTGTCGGGCGCGCCATTCCATGCGTCGGCGTCGGGGGGCGGTTCACCCTTCGCCGTGACGTTTGGCCAACTTTCAGCGAACTTGCGGTTGAGTTCGAGCCAGTGCGGGCCGATCGCGGTGTCGGTGTCCGGGAAAATCGCCTCGGCCGGACACTCCGGAATGCATACGCCGCAGTCGATGCATTCGTCCGGGTGAATGACGAGCATATTCTCGCCAACATAGAAGCAGTCGACCGGACAAACCTCGACACAATCCATGTATTTGCATTTGATGCAATTCTCGGTGACGACGTGAGTCATGCTGCCTTCCGATGGGTGCCACCCGCATGGATGCGATAACATATATATGAAATACATGTTAATCCCGGCACGGCAAAAAGCAATATGAAAGATATATCGTTTTGGGGGGTGAAGGTGCGCGTGCGGCCAAGCGTTGCGATTGCGTGCCGGACGTCAGGACGGCATCAAGCAGAGAGCTTGTTGAGAAAATGATAGACCAGGCTCATCGTCACGCTGTAGGCCAATAGCGCCCCGAGCATGAGCATGGCCGGCGCAATGCCAAGGCCAAGCTTGACCGCGAAAAAGCCTCGATCGACAAGGGGAAAGAACAGAAGTCCCATTATCAGCCACGCGCAAACACCGAATGACGCTCCCTTGAGCAAGGGACTGTTTCCGGGAAGGACCCGATACGTCTGAGCGAATACGAATCCCCAGACGATCGCTCCGTTGATGAACGAGAGCAGCCAAGCGACGCCCGCAGGGACTTCCGTTCCGACGAGCCATAACAGGCCTCGCTGGATGTCCTCGTTAGGCTGAAACCCAGGCAGCGGGCCGCTCCTGCTATGCACCAGCATCAACAGCGCGTGCACCACTGTGCCGCAAAACCCGGCAATGAATGCGTTGCGGATTTTTCTGCCGGTCATGCGGGATAAGGCCTCGTTCGGCATTCATGGCATCCCGGCTAGTCGGATAGCGAAAGCAGCGTAACGCGGAACTCCTAGCGGCGACTTGCGCTAGCCTGTTTCGCCGAGGTTACAAATGATAGCGCGAGAGTGGCGCCGTTGCGACGGCGGCTGGCCGCGGGGTCTTAACGAAGGTCACTAGGCGCCGTGGAGCGGCCGGGGCCGAATGGCGGGTCGGCGGATTGACACGAGGCGAAAAAGATAGTAATCGATTACTATCTTTTGGATCCACGAATGCAGACTCAGTACCTTTCAGCCGGTGAGCGCCGTCAGCGTACGGTGGAAGCGGTCGTCACCCTTGCAGGCACACAGAACCCGAGCGAGATCACGACCGCGGCCATTGCCAAGCATATGAGCGTGACGCAGGGAGCCCTTTTTCGTCACTTTCCCAGCAAGGACGCCATCTGGGAGATGGTGATGGAGTGGGTTGCCGAGGGGCTGCTCAATCGCATCGACCGGGCCGCAGCCTCGGAGGCTTCGCCACTCGAAGCCTTGCGGGCGGTTTTTGAAGGCCACGTGAGCTTCGTCATCGAGCATCCCGGGGTGCCGAGGATGATGTTCGGCGAATTGCAGCGTGCTGAGGCGACGCCGGCAAAGAAAGTCGCGCACGGCCTCATGAGACGCTACGCAGAACGAGTAACGCGGAGGCTTGAGGAGGCCAAGAAAATCGGAGAAGTGGCCGCCGAGACCGATTGTCGGGCGGCGGCGATTTTGTTCATCGGCATGATTCAGGGCCTTGTCATGCAATCGATGCTGTCGGGTCACATCGAAGCGGCGCGCACCAATGCGGCCGGAGTTTTCAAAGTGTTTCGGCGCGGGGTGGCTACGCATGGTGGAGTGCTGGCGGCCGAGGGTGGGCGCAGCGCCGTGCGTCGCACGACCAGACGCACCGCGAAGGGCAGCGAGAAGGGTTGAGGTCACAATGCCACAAGCAGCAGCGGTCGCTCTTGACCCGGCCGTACCCGGCAAATCGGAGCCGGCGCGTCAGGCGATGCCGATGATGCCCGCGCGGCCGTTGACCGGGTCTCTCGCCGATGCGCCGGCGTCTATGTCCTGCAGCACTGAGAGGTCCAGGATGATGACAGGTGAGGGGTCGCCGATGATCGATCAACGCAAGTGGCATCTGACCGCGCTGGTGCTGGGAGTGGTCGCGATTCTGTTTGGGATACTGACGATCCTCTCGGGCGGACGTGTCCTTTTCGGTGATGCGGCCGCGCGGTCTGCCGCCGGCGCCGTCGTTCCCTTCGTCCTGTGGTTCAACTTCGCTGCGGGCTTCGCCTACTTGGTGGCGGGGCTCGGATTGATGGCACGCAGAAGCTGGGCTGTCCGGCTCTCAATCGCCATTGCGGCGGCGACGGTGCTCGTCTTCGCCGCGTTCGGTGTGCACGTGTGGAGCGGCGGCGCTTACGAGCTGCGGACCGTCGCCGCCATGTCGCTACGCAGCATCGTCTGGATCGGCATTGCGGTCACCGCATCGCGGCTCGCCAAGGCCCCGAATGCGCCGCTCGCATGATCAAGCAATAGAGAGGCTTGCCGTGTCCGAAGGAACAAAGAACATCGTGGTCGGCCTGATGATGCTGGCGGGCTTCATGGTGTACGGCTTCGTGCTGATCTACCTGCGTGACTTCGCGCCGGGGAAGGAGAAATGGATCGCCGACTACGCCGTCGGCAAGCACTTCGAGTCGCGCCTCGCCCACGTCCACGGCAATCTGTTCGCCCTGATCAACGTCGCCATTGGACTCGTGCTCGCCCGCTTTCCGTTGCCGAAGGCCACTGGTCGCTCGATCTCGTGGCTCGGCATCGCGGGCTTGCTCATGCCTCTTGGCATTCTGTCCGAGGTCTTTTTTTCCGTGCCGCCTCTCCTCGTGCTTGCCGGCGGCGTTGCGATGGTCGTCTGCATGGCGTGGCTTGCCGTCGCGGTCCGGCGCAACATCGCAGCACAGGGAGCCTGACGGTCATGAGCATGCCACCAGCGCCACCCAGTACCGCCAAACACAAGCCCGCAGACGAAGCGCCATCGACGAAGCCACGAGGGCCGTCCGTTCTCCGCCGGCCGGCCGTCCGGCACGCTGTGGTTGGGGCTGGGCTACTGGCATTAATCCTCGCATCTGTCGCCGTCGTCAACAACCGACCTATCCGGGTCGAGGTGGCGGCGGTCGAGCAGAACGTCCCCGTGCGCGTGTTTGGTCTCGGTACAGTTGAGGCTCGCGTCATGTCCAAGATCGGCTTCGAGGTCGGTGCGACGCTCGCGCAGCTCAATGCCGACCATGGCGACCGCGTGACGAAAGGTCAGGTGCTCGCGCGATTGAGCCTCGGCGAGCAGGAGGCCAAGGTCGCCAAAGCCCGCGCTGCGCTCGAAATCGCCGAGGTCAATATCAAGCGCGCGGAAGCCGATCTAGAAAAGGCGCAAGCCGTATTGGTGCAGAAGCAGGAGGTCAACCGGCGCAAGCAGGTACTCGTCGGCCGCAGCGTCGTGTCGGAGCAGACCGCTGAGGAGGCGGTCCGGGACGAGGCGGTGGCAAAGGCAGATGTCCGCGTGGCCGAGAGCGGGATTGCGAGCACCAAGGCGCAGCTGACCGACGCCCAGGCGCAACTCCAGTTCGAAGAGACTCTGCTCAAGCACCGAACGCTCGTGGCACCCTACGATGCGATTGTCATCGAACGGCACAAGGAACTGGGCACGGTCGTCAAAGCCGGCGATCCGATCTTCACGCTCATTGCCGTCGGCTCGTACTGGGGCCTTGCGTACGTCGACGAGGCGCGCGCCGGCTACATCTCGGAAGGCCAGCGGGTCGATGCCCGTCTGCGCTCGCGTCCGCTGGATGCCTTCACGGGCCAAGTTGTGCGGATCGGGCTTGAGAGCGACCGCGTGACCGAGGAGCGCCGCGTCTTCATCAAGGGCGACAATCCACCCCCGCGCGTCTTCCTGGGCGAGCAGGTGGAATTTCTGATTACGGTCGCGAAACTCGACAAGGCGCTGCTCGTGCCGGAAGCTGCCGTTCACGGCTACAATGGGCGCGAGGGCACGGTGTGGACAGTCGAGGACGGCCGGTTGCACCAGCGCCTCGTCAAGTTTCGGCATCGGACAGAGGACGCCCGCCTCGAGATCGTCGATGGTTTGCCTGATGGCGCACACGTGGCGACGCGCGTCGATGTGGGCTTCCGTGAGGGGCGTTCGGCTTGGATCGGTGAGGGCGGGAAGCCATGAATCTCGCCTATCGCGACATAAGGCACAACCTCGGCCGCTTCCTCCTGACCTGCATCGGCCTCGGGCTTCTGCTCGGCGTCGTTCTCGCCATGATCGGCATCTATCGTGGGTTGGTCGTCGAGGCCCTGACCATTGCGCGCGCTCCGGCCATCGATCTGTGGGTGGTGGAAGCAAATACCCGCGGTCCTTTCGCCGAGGCCTCGCGCATTCCCGGTGACCTGCGCGAGGCGGTTGCGCGCATCGCAGGCGTGTCGGCGGCCGGCAGCATCACCTATCAGACGGTCGAGACTGAGCACCGTAGCGGCAAGCTCAGACTCTATGTCATTGGCTATGAGCCGACACGACCGGGAGGACCGCCGCAAGTCATCGCAGGGCGGGAGATCGCCCGCAGTCACTACGAGATGGTGGCCGATAGGAGCACGGGGCTCACTCTCGGCGAACGCATCAATCTCGGCCGCAATGTGTTCACCGTCGTCGGGTTGACGCACCACCAGGTCAACTCCGGTGGAGATCCGGCGGTCTACATCACACTGCCTGATGCGCAGAAGCTGCAGTTTGATCTCGCTCCGCCAGCCGCCCGTGTGCAACTCGCGCGCGGCGCAAGTGGCTCGAGCCGGGACATTGTGAATGCCGTCGTCGCACGGCTGCAGCCCAATGCTTCTCCGGATGCAGTAGCCGAGACGGTGCGCCGCTGGAAGCATCTGGCAGCGATCACGCAGGAGGGGCAGGAGCTGATCTTGACGCGCTCGCTCGTCGACCGCGCTAGGCGCCAGATCGGGCTCTTCACATCGCTCCTGCTCGTAGTATCCGCGGTGATCATCGCGCTCATCATCTACACGATGACCATGGAAAAGCTGAAGCAGATCGCCACCTTGAAGTTGATCGGCGCTCCAGACCGTACGATCATCGGCATGATCGTGCAACAAGCTTTGGCGCTTGGTCTCATCGGGTTCGCCATCGGCGCCACGCTCATCGCCAACATTAAGGATTATTTCCCGCGACGCGTGGTGCTCGAGCCAGACAACGTTCTGATCCTCGGTCTGATCGTGTTCGCAGTGTGCCTCTTCTCGAGCGGTCTTGGCGTTCGTGCCGCACTCCGGGTCGATCCCGCGACGGCACTTGGAGGCTGAGATGACGGACGCGAAAACAAATCGTCCACTTGTGCGGCTCGATCGCATCTCCAAGCACTTCGGCGAAGGCGAGACCCGTGTCGATGCCTTGCGCAATGTCTCGCTCGATGTCTATCCGGGCCAAGTAGTCGCGCTGCTCGGACCGTCGGGCTCGGGCAAGACCACGCTTCTCAACGTCATCGGCTGCATCCTCGATCCTTCGTCCGGCTCGATGGAACTCGATGGAGAGGCGGTGATCGAGGACGGCCAATGGCTGAGGCCCAATCTCAGGCGGCTCAGGCTCGACAAGATCGGCTTCATCTTCCAATTCCACAATTTGATCCCGTTCCTCGACGCCACGGACAACGTGGCGCTCGTGTTGCAGCTGGCAGGTGCAGAAGCAGCCACAGCCCGCGCGCGCGCGGTCGAACTGCTCGACTACCTCGAGGTTGGGCACCGCCGGAGCGCGATGCCGGCCAAGCTCTCGGGTGGCGAGGCGCAACGCGTCGCCATCGCTCGCGCCTTGGCGAACCGGCCGCGCATCATCCTGGCTGACGAGCCGACAGCGGCGCTCGACTCGAAGCGCGCAGGGATCGTCATGGATTTGCTGCGCAAGGTTGCGGTCGAGCAGGACGCCGCGATCATCGCGGTTACGCATGACGAGAAGATCTTCGACCGCTTCGATAGTATCTTCAGCCTGCGTGATGGCCGATTGGAAATGGAGGAGAGAGGCGACGATCAGCGGGAGCCTGACGTTTTCCAATGCAGCAAGTCCGTCTCTTAAACCGCCAGGTTCAAGACTGTCGCTCAACCAGCATTTTCTTGATGAGAGCGATATCTCTGGCGGGGTTGAGCCCCTTTGGACAGGTTTTGCTGCAGTTGAGGATTGTATGGCAGCGGTATAGTCGGAACGGATCCTCAAGCATGTCGAGCCGCTCACCGGTAGCTTCATCACGGCTGTCCGCGAGCCATCGGTAAGCCTGCAATAACGCTGCGGGCCCCAAGTAGCGGTCGGCATTCCACCACCAACTTGGGCAGCCGCCGGTGCAACAGAAGCAAAGGATACACTCATAGTGGCCGTCGAGTGCGGTCCGATCCTCGGGCGATTGGAGCCTCTCACGTCCGCCGGGCGGCGGAGTTCCTGCCTTCAACCAAGGTTCAATCATGGCATGTTGGGTGATTGCGTGTGTGAGATCAGGCACCAGGTCCTTGATCACGCGCATGTGGTTGAGCGGATAGATTCGGACGCACCCATTTATGTCTTCGATCGCACGCGTGCACGCGAGCCAGTTCATCCCGTCGATGTTCATCGCGCAGCTGCCGCACACACCTTCACGGCAGGATCTCCGAAAGGTGAGCGTCGGATCAACATGGTTCTTGATCGTGATAAGAGCGTCAAGAACCATCGGGCCACAGGCATCAAGATCGATAAAGTATGTATCCAGCCGAGGCCCATCGTCACCATCGGGGTCGAAGCGATAAATCTGAAATTCTTTGACGCGTTTCGCGGCGGCCGGTGCAGGCCAGTTCTTGCCGAGACGCAGCCGAGAGTCCTTTGGCAATCCGAGATTTGATCCGATCGGCAGGGATCTCATCGTCTTCTCACCGATCACGCGCCCGAAGCTTGTTCGCCGCGGAGCGGCCTCAACGCTCGGAGCCAGGCCAGGCGCGCGATCGAACACTGGGCCAACCTTTGGAGCGATTCCAGGCTCTTGGCATCCTTGGTTGCCTCTGCCTGTTCAAGGTACGAATCCACCAGGGCTTCCGCGATCATAGGAGGATCGCTGGCGACCAGCTCGGTCGGAGATCGTCCCAAATGCTCTACCTGACTGGACATCTGACGGCTTTCGCGGGAGAGCTCGCGTGCACGCTCCGCGCTCGCTCCGTCCATGCCGGTCGCAAGTTCGGCAAGATATTGCGCGAGCCGCCGTTCAAGCGTCGCTGCATCTACCTCCTTGGCTCCCCCTGTCGCTCCTCGCGGTGCCGGATGTTCTCGGTGATAGGCGCGACGCCGCTCTTTGCGCAGGGTCGCAACATGGCTTAGCTCCTCGCGGGCCATCGCCTCCGCCGCGCTCTTGATCTCCGTGTCTTGCGCAAACGCCGCGAGGTAGGACCAGAATGCGAAGGCCCGTTCCTCATTCTGTACGGCTATTGCGAGCGCTCGGTAAGGCGTCATCAAACGCGACGTTCTGATTTCAGCGGACGCATCGCTATCGAATGTTTCCGGTGCTTGCCAGCGGACCAGAGCAGGATCGGGCGCCTTGCCGCGCCGCGACTGCGACCAGTGTGTAACGCCATCGACGTGCTCGCGCTCGGCGGCAGCGAGGTCGCTAAACACCTTGGCCAGCTCCGATCGGCCTTGACGCTCCATTTCTTCGGCAAGTTGGGAGTATTTAGTTGCCGCTTCCTGTTCCATCGCGCTGGCGAGTGCGAACAGTTCATCTAGCGAAGCCAAGGCCCCCGCGGGCTCGGCCTTCAAAAGTGTGCTTCGCAGCAAGGGCATGTGGGCTTCCTTGGCTATCTGCTGCAGCCCAGAATTCTATGATCCCCAGATAAATGAATTGCCTTGACGTAAGTCAATTGGATTTGTTGGATTTGGCTCAATTGGAAGCTGTGCCCGACTGTCAGTGGCGACATGCGGACATCAAACATTCTGTGTCGGTCATGGGGCCGGCCGGTGCGCTTAGGGTGCTGCATGGCCCGTTGTTCTGTCGCCACCTCGACCCGCCGCGAAGTCGGCTTCGCGCTCGCAGTTCTGCTCGGGATTTGCGCAGCGCTTTGGACTCAAGCAGCCTGCGCGGCCAGCGAGCTAGCCAACTTCCTGCCCAAAGTGTCGGCCGCGAACTTCTTTCCGGATGCCGACCGCTTTGGTCCGGCGCAGGGTGACCCGCCGATCGCTCCCGCCTACAAGGGCGATCAGCTGGAAGGTTTCGTCTATCTCAATTCCGATTTCACCAACGCTGTCGGCTATTCCGGCAAGCCGATCCATATCCTCGTCGGTATTGATCCAAAGGGCATCATTAAGGCGCTGAAACTCGTCGATCACAAGGAGCCGATTGTCCTCATCGGCATTCCGGAGGCGCGCATCGTGGCGGCTGTCAACGGCCTCATTGGCAAGGACATGAAGCCGGTGGCGCGAGGTGCCGAACAGCCGCCGCAAGTCGACATCGTCAGTGGCGCGACCGTCACGGTTCTGGTCATGAGCGACAGCATCGTTCGTTCCGCCTCGAAACTGATCCGCAGCGGCCGTATCGGCGGCGGCGACACCGCAACGGCAGCCTCAGCGCTGCCACCGGTGACGAAGACGGTCGATTTTGAACGCAGCGAAGTCCGTGATTGGGGGAGTCTCGCCGGGGATGGCTCCGTGCGGCGTTTGCACCTGAGCATCGGCGACGTCAACGATGCCTTTGCCAAGTCGGGGAATCCGGCCGCCGCGCAGTATCCGGAGCCCGGCGACCCTGCTGATACCTTTGTCGATCTCTACGTCGCCCTGGTCAGCGTGCCGACCATCGGACGGAGCCTCCTCGGCGATGAAGGTTATCAGAGACTAAAGGATCGATTGCAGCCGGGTCAGCAGGCCATCATCGTGGCCGACAATGGCATCTACTCCTTCAAGGGCTCGGCCTACGTGCGGGGCGGCATATTCGATCGAATCGAGGTGTTGCAGGAAGGATCGAGCACCCGCTTTCGGGACCGCAACCATACTCGCTTGGGCGGTCTCGCAGCCGCTGGCGCACCTGAGTTCAAGGAGATCGGGCTGTTCGTCACTCCGCCCGAATTCACGCTCGATCCCACCGAGCGCTGGCAATTGAAACTGTTGGTGCAGAGAGCTGTCGGCGGGCGTGATAAGGCTTTTCTCACCTTCGACCTCAATTACGACCTGCCCGATCGCTATGTCAAACGCGAGCAGCGCGCGGTACCTGTTCCGGCCACCGCTCCAGCGCTTGCTGCGCAACCTGCCGCGCCGGCCCAGTCGTCTGCGCAGGCAGCCGACCAAGAAGAGCCGCTGTGGGTGCGGATGTGGCGCTCGCACATAGCCTCGATAGTGATCACGGCGCTCGCGCTGGGCATGCTCACCATCATTTTCTTCTTCCAAAATTTCCTGGTTCGACGACCCATCTTCTACACCTGGGTTCGCCGCGCCTATCTTGTGTTCGTGCTGTTTTGGCTCGGGTGGTACGCCAATGCGCAGCTCTCTGTCGTCAATGTAGTGACCTTCACGAATGCGCTGGTGACCGGCTTTCACTGGGAGTTTTTCCTGGCCGCGCCGCTGATATTCATTCTATGGGCGGCAACTGCCGGTGGACTTCTGTTTTGGGGCCGAGGGCCCTTCTGCGGCTGGCTCTGTCCGTTCGGCGCACTGCAGGAGCTCACAAACACTGTTGCGAAGTGGCTCAAGGTTCCGCAGATCACGGTGCCATGGGGTCTGCATGAACGGCTGTGGCCGATTAAATACATAATCTTCCTCGGACTACTCGGCCTGTCGCTCTACTCCGTAGAATTGGCCGAGAGATTTGCGGAAGTCGAACCCTTCAAGACAGCTATCATCCTGAAGTTCGCGCGAAGTTGGCCGTTCGCGCTCTATGCGGTCGCGTTACTCGTTATCGGCCTCTTCATCGAGCGCTTCTTCTGCCGTTACCTTTGCCCCTTGGGCGCGGCGCTCGCTATTCCCGGCCGGATGCGGACGTTCGAATGGCTGCGTCGCTGGCAAGAATGCGGATCGCCCTGTCAGCGCTGCGCCAAGGAGTGTCCTGTGCAATCGATTCATCCGGAGGGTCACATCAACGTGAATGAGTGCATCTACTGCATGCACTGCCAGGAACTCTACTATGACGACCAGCGCTGCCCGCACATGATCCAGGTGCGGCTGAAGCGCGAGAAGTTTGCCGCGATGTCGTCGCCCTCGATGCGCCCCGGCGGCAAAGGGCCGCAAACGGTCATCACCCACGCCGGAAAGCCCATCCCGGCAGGTGCCAGCACTAACCCATCGACCTGACAGCAAGAGGAGACCAACATGGCACAGGAAGACGACAAGAGCACGATCAGCCGGCGGCAGGTGGTCGGCACCGCCGCAATCGGTGCGGCGAGCCTGGCGGGTGGAGTTGGTCTCGGCCGAACCCTCACGCCGGAACCCGCAGCAGCGCAGGCACAGCCTAAGGCTCAGCCCCAGGCTCCAGCCCGGACCGGCGTTTTAAAGGCTGAGGTCGCCCCGGGTGAGCTCGACGAATACTACGTGTTTTTCTCCAGCGGCCAGACCGGCGAGGTGCGCATTATCGGCATGCCGTCGATGCGCGAACTCATGCGCATCCCAGTATTTAACCGCTGTAGCGCCACTGGCTGGGGTCTCACGAACGAGAGCCGCAAGATCATGACGGAAGGTCTGTTGCCCGAGACGCGCGAGCGGCTGAAGGACAAACTCGGCATTTGGATGAACGGCGATTGCCATCACCCGCACATGTCGTTCACCGACGGGACCTATGATGGCCGCTACGTCTTCATTAACGACAAAGCGAATACGCGCCTTGCCCGCATCCGCACGGACATAATGAAATGCGACAAGATCGTTGAGCTGCCGAACCAATACACGATCCACGGCATGCGTCCGCAGAGATATCCCCGCACTGGATATCTGTTCTGCAACGGCGAATACGAGGTGCCGCTGCCCAATGATGGCAGGGTGCTCGATGACAAATCGAAATACTGGTCGATCTTCTCCGCTGTCGACGGCGACACCATGAAGGTCGCTTGGCAGGTGATTGTCGACGGCAACCTCGACAATACCGATGCCGACTATCAGGGCAAATACACGTTCTCGACCTGCTACAATTCGGAGAAGGGTATCGATCTCGCAGAAATGACTGCGAGCGAGCAGGACTGGGTCACCATCTTCAACATTAAGCGCATCGAGGAGGCGGTAAAGAAAGGTGACTTCAAGGAGATGAACGGCGTGCCCGTCATTGATGGTCGGCACGGCTCGCCTTATACGCGCTACGTCCCGGTATCCAACAGTCCGCACGGGATGAATGCGGCACCGGACGGCATCCATGTCGTCGCGAACGGCAAGCTGTCGCCGACCGTGACGGTATTCGACGTCCGTCTGTTCGATCAGTTGTTCGACGACAAGATCAAGCCGCGCGACGTGGTCGTCGCTGAACCCGAGCTCGGCTTAGGCCCGTTGCACACCGCGTACGACGGCAGGGGCAATGCCTACACCACGCTCTTCCTCGATAGCCAGGTCTGCAAGTGGAACATCGATCTTGCCAAGCGAGCCTTCAAGGGGGAGAAGGTCAATCCGATCATCCAGAAGCTCGACGTTCACTATCAGCCCGGCCACAACCACTCTTCGATGGGAGAAACCAAGGAAGCTGACGGCAAGTGGCTGATCTCGCTGAATAAGTTCTCGAAAGACCGCTTCATCAATGTCGGGCCTCTCAAGCCTGAGAACGATCAGCTAATCGATATCTCCGGCGAGCAGATGAAGCTCGTGCACGATGGCCCGAGCTTTGCCGAACCGCACGACGCCGTGATCGTCCATCGTTCGAAGCTGGAGGGGCGGGTCATAAGCGTCTGGAAGCGCGATGATCCCTATTTCGCGGACGCGGTGAAGCAGGCGGCGGCTGACGGCGTGAAGCTCGAAAGCGACGCCAAGGTCGTCCGTGACGGCAACAAGGTCCGCGTCTACATGTACTCGGCCGCGCCCGCCTACGCGCTCGAGAAGTTCGAGGTTAAGCAGGGCGACGAGGTGACGGTCTACGTCACCAATATCGACGACGTCGAAGATCTGACGCACGGCTTCTGCATCGTCAACTACGGCATCAACATGGAAATTGGTCCGCAGCAGACCGCGTCGGTGACTTTCGTCGCTGACAAGCCGGGCGTGTACTGGTACTTCTGCACGTGGTTCTGCCATGCCATGCACATGGAGATGCGCGGCCGCATGCTGGTGTCTCCGCAGAACGTGTGACAATGCTTCGCGCGCGTCGTCTTGCAATCTGGACGCTGGCGGCCTTGCTGGCCGCCGGCGTTGATGCGCGCGCGGCAAGAGCGGAGAAGGTCTCAGTTGCGCCCGACGCCGGAAATCTCCAGGCCGTTCTCGACTCCGCATCTGACGGTGATGAAGTATCGCTTGGGGCGGGCACCTATCGCGGTCCGCTGTATGTTGCTCGTCGAGTCATCCTTTCCGGCACGCCAGGCGCCTCGGTAGCCGGCTCCGGGAAAGGGAGCGTCATCACGATATCCGCTCCGGGTGCCGTTGTCCGCGGCCTTGAGGTACGTGGCTCCGGTCGCTCACTCGAAACCATGGACTCGGGAATCTTCGTCGAGCAGTCGGCCCGCGGCGCAGTCGTCGAGGACAACCGCATTGTGGAAAACCTCTTTGGCATCTATTTCCACGGAGCGCCGGACGCCATCGCCCGCCGCAACTCCGTCATCGGGCTGCGGCAAGCCCGCATGAGCGAAACCGGCAACGGGATCACGGTCTGGAATGCGCCCGGCGCCAAAGTGCTCGACAATGACTTTCGCTATGGGCGCGACGGCATCTTCGCGATCACAAGTCGCAGCAACACGTTCAGCGGTAACCGCTTCCGTGATCTGCGGTTTGGCGTGCACTATATGTACGCCAACGACGGGGAGATCACCAAGAACGTCTCCAAGGGGAACATCATCGGCTACGCGTTGATGTTCTCAAAGAATCTCGTGGTTCGCGGCAACGTTTCTGACCACGACCGCGACCGCGGCATCCTGTTCAATGCGACGAATGGATCGGATATCACCGGCAATACGGTGATCGGCGGCTCGCAGCCGGCAGAGCGCTGGGCGACATCAGACAGCCGCGGCACTGACGAAGGCGTGCCGCAATCGGTAGCGGGCACCTCCGGGGCTCCGAAGGGCGAGCGGCTGGGCCCCGAAAAATGCGTGTTCATCTATAACACCAACAAGAACCGGATCGAGCGCAATTGGTTCGAGGGCTGCGAGATCGGCGTTCACTTCACGGCAGGTTCCGAGGGCAATGAGATCACTGGCAACGCGTTCGTCAACAACGCCAACCAGGTGAAATACGTCGGCACCCGTCGCCTCGACTGGTCGAAAGAGGGGCGCGGCAACTACTGGAGCGACAACCCGGCCTTCGATCTCAATGGCGATGGCATCGCCGACACGGCCTACCGGCCGAACGATCTGATTGACCGCGTGCTGTGGACGGCTCCTGCGGCGAAGCTTCTGATCAATAGTCCCGCGGTCCAGGTGATCCGTTGGGCACAGGCGCAGTTTCCGGCGCTTCTGCCGGGCGGCGTCTTCGACAGCCATCCTCTGATGTCGCCGCCGGCGCACCGGGCGCCCGAGGAGGCACGATGACGAGCACGGTGCGGGTTACCGACGTCACCAAGGTGTACGGCAGGGCCACGGCCGTGCGCGGGGCTTCGTTCGAACTGAGCCAAGGCGAGCTGGTGGCCTTGATAGGCCACAATGGCGCCGGCAAGACCACGCTGATGAAGCTGATGCTGGGATTGATCCGGCCGACCCGCGGATCGGTCGAGGTCCTCGGTGACAATCCAGCGGCCGGTGAGTTCGCCGGCCGACGGCAACTTGGGTACCTCCCCGAAAACGTCTCCTTCGATGCCGCGTTGACCGGCCGCGAGACACAGGCCTTCTACGCGCGGCTGAAACGGGAGCCGGTGGCGAAGGCGTTGGAGTTGCTTGAAATCGTCGGGCTCGGCGCTGCCGCCCGTCAGCGCATCGGGACTTATTCGAAAGGCATGCGACAGCGATTGGGGCTCGCCCAAGCGCTCATCGGGCATCCGAAGGTGTTGTTGTTGGACGAGCCCACCACCGGGCTCGATCCGGAGCTGCGCCAGACTTTTTACGAAGTCATCGAGCGGCTCGCCGCCGCTGGCGCGACCGTGTTCATGTCCTCGCATGCACTTACAGAACTCGAAGAGCGCGCCGGGCGCGTCATCATCATGAACCACGGCATCAAGGTGGCGGATGGTTCGATCGAACGGCTGCGCAACATCGCGAGATTGCCGACCAAGATAAGGCTGAAGGTCGCGGGTCTTGCGCCCACCGAACTGCCCTCTTGGCTGCCGAGTGGTGCGGCATGTCGGCGGCTCAATGGACATATCGTCGAGATCGACGCGGCGCCCGAACAGAAGATCCAACTTCTGCACAGCGCGACGGCCGCCGGGACGTCGGTTGAGGACCTCGACGTTATTCCACCGACCCTGGACGAACTCTACGCGCATTTCCTGCGGCAGGCGGAGCGAACGCCATGAACGCGCTTATCATTGCGCGCAAGGAAATCCACCAGGCGGTTCGTAACCGCTGGGTCCTGGCGTCAACGTTGCTGCTCGCTGGCCTCTCGCTGTCGCTGACGTTCCTCGGAAGTTCGCCGACCGGCACCGTGGGCGTGCGTGCGCTCGATGTCGTGATCGTGAGCCTGTCGAGCCTGACCATCTTCCTGATTCCGTTGATCGGACTTCTTATCTCCCACGATGCCATCGTTGGCGATATGGAGCGCGGGACCATGCTCCTGCTGCTGAGCTACCCGGTCGCGCGCTGGCAGGTGTTGCTGGGCAAGTTCATCGGTCACCTGGCGGTGCTCGCGTTCGCGACCTGTCTCGGCTACGGCATCGCCGCGGCAGCGCTGATCGCCTCCGGAAGCCGGATCGACTCGGACAGCCTCGCCGCCTTCAGCGCCATGATCGGCTCGTCCGTGATGCTTGGAGCGGTTTTCGTCGCCACCGGATATCTCGTCAGCGCGCTGGTGCGCGACCGCGGCACGGCTGCGGGCGTGTGTATCGGCTTGTGGCTCCTGCTGGTCCTCATCTATGACATGGCGCTACTCGGACTGCTCGCCGTGGACCAGGGCCGCAGCATCTCGTCCGCTGCGGTCGACGCGATGCTGCTACTGAATCCAACTGACGTCTATCGCTTGTTCAACCTCACGGGATTCGCAAACGTCAGCACGTTCGCTGGGATGGCCGGGCTGGCGCAGAGCACAACTTTGTCCGCAACCATCCTTCTGGCTGCTCTGCTGCTCTGGACGGTCATCCCGCTCGGGTTAGCGGCGTTCGCTTTTTCCCGGAGGGAGCTATGAGAGGTTGGGCATTGGCATTCGCCCTCTTGCTTCCGCTCGCGCTCGCCGGTTGCGGCGAGAAGCAAGTGTCGAAGATTCCTCCGCCGCATCGGATGACCGCGGACGTGATCGGTCACTACTGCGGCATGAACGTGTTGGAGCACCCTGGGCCAAAGGGACAGATCTTTGTCGCCAGTCTGATCGAGCCGGTCTGGTTCTCTTCGGCGCGAGACGCCATTGCTTTCACGATGCTGCCAGAGGAGCCGAAAGATATTCAGGCAATTTACGTCTCTGACATGGGGAAGGCCGATAGCTGGGAAAACCCGGGCGCCGAAAACTGGATCGAGGCCCGCAAGGCGGTGTTCGTGATCGGTAGCAGCGCCAGGGGAGGCATGGGTGGCGACGAGGCGGTACCGTTTTCGGATAGAGAGGCGGCGGAGAAATTCGTCAGCAAGAACGGAGGACGAATGGTTACCTTCACCGAGGTGCCCCACGACTATGTGCTGGGATCAGGCGAGACGACCGGCGCGGCTGCGGAAAATGGCGCTTCGCGCGGGCCGATGAATTGAGGAGAATATGATGATACGCGCGAACTCCCGGAGACGCTTCATCAGCATCAGCGCAGCGGCGGCGGGCCTTGCGGTCGTACCGTTTGGTCGCGCTGCAAGCGTAGAGGCAAAGCTCGTCACCTGGCATGGGACGATGCTGGGCGCTGCCGCAACCATGAAGATCCATCACGAGGATGAGCGCGAGGCGCAACGCTTGATCGCCGAGGCACTCGCGAAAGCGCGCCGGCTGGAGCGGCTATTCAGTCTTTATCGCGAGGATTCCGCTCTCGTTGAACTGAATCATACCGGCATTCTGGTCGATCCTGCGCCGGAACTCGTTGAACTCCTGTTGATCTCGCGACGCCACACCGAATTGACCGGTGGCTTGTTCGATCCAACCGTGCAACCGCTGTGGGAGCTTTACGCCGATCACTTTTCCCGGCCGGATGCAGATCCGGCTGGCCCGCCACGGGCAGCGCTGCAATCCGCATTGGTGCGCGTTGGTTTTGACAAGTTGATCATTGGTGGCAGTCGCATTGCAATGCCGCGCGGCACCAGGGTGACCCTGAATGGAATCGCGCAGGGCTACGTGACGATAAGATCGTCGAGTTCTTGTTGTCCCAGGGCGTCGCTCACAGCCTGGTCGATATGGGCGAAACACGCGCGATCGGATCCCGGCCGGATGGGCTGCCGTGGGAGGTTGGGGTCGCCGATCCTGAAGTGGTGGGCCGGACCCAAACCATCCTTCCGGTCGTCGATCGAGCCGTATCGACGTCCGGGGCTTACGGATTTCGCTTCGACCCGCACGGCCGCTTCAACCACCTGTTTGATCCCTCAACCGGCGGCTGCGCGCGCCGCTACCGCAGCGTGACAACCGTCTCTCGGGACGCTACGACCGCTGATGCCCTGTCCACGGCATTCAGCCTGATGAGCGAGGAGCAAATTCGCGTCGTGCTGCAATATGTTGAGATCGAGCGGGTTCATCTCATTGATGAGAAGGGAAATGCGTATGAGATGAATGCATAGACGAATGAGACGTTCGGCGAATTGAACTATTTGGCGGAAACAGGTTTTGTTTTCGACCTCGAAGCGGGAGAAATGCATGAATCGAATTGCCCTTGCAGCACTGTTCATCGTGGCTGGGTTTGGTCAGGCCAGCGCCCAGGACGCCGCCGCCGGCGAGAAGGTCTTCGTCGTATGCAATGCCTGCCATCAGGTCGGCGATAGCGCAAAGAATGTCGTCGGACCGGTCCTCAACGGGCTATTCGGACGCAAGGCCGGCTCGGTTGACGGCTACAGCTACTCGGACAGCAACAAGAAATCGGGCATCACATGGGATGACGCGACCTTCTCGGAGTACATCAAGGATCCGAAGGCCAAGGTGCCCGGCACCAAGATGGCTTTTGCCGGCGTCAAGGACGAGCAGAAGATCAAGGATTTGACTGCCTACCTGCATCAATTCGACAAGGCGCCGGTCAAGCTTGCGCAGTGATGCCCTGAGCCCGGTCTTACCTTCCAGTCGCTGTTAAGATCGCGTTTGGCCGCGAGACTTCCGAGATGGGGTGCTCGGGCGAGGACAGAAGGGTCGGGTTTGTAAGGCCGCGTCGGGTGCGCGACAGCTGCGTCGCGCCTGATGCCATCGCGGCCGGGCGCTGATTTGCCAGGAACGATTCGTCCGGAACTTTGCTCCGGATCAAACTAGTCGTGCCGCCGGCTCCCTATCTGGCAGACAAGCAATCAAGATCAACCCGGAGGAGATCCGAACCATGTTCATAGACAAGTTGCTTGTGCCAACGGTTATCGCATTCGGCCTCGCCTGGGGCGGGCTAGGGCTCGCCGCTGAGCCGCACGCGCACGGAGACAAGGCGGCTGCCGTTCAGCTCCGGCTCAACCACGGCAAGAAATGGCAGACCGACGATGCACTGCGCCGCGGCATGAGCGAAATCCGCGCCGCGATCGCCGAAGCATTGACGCCTATCCATGAGAACGTGTTCACGCCGGCGCAGTATGATGCGCTGGCGGCCCGCACCCAGGCACAGATCGACTACGTGGTGAGCAACTGCAAGCTGCCTGAGCAGGCCGACCAGCAACTCCATCTCGTGCTCGAACAGATCATTGATGGCGTCGCCGGGATGAAGGCCACGACCGGCCGCGATCAAGGCGCGGCGAAGATCGTACACGCGCTCGCCCAATACGGTGATTACTTCAACCATGCCGGCTGGCGGCCGCTGGTTCCCCCAAAGCCGGGAAGATAGCTCCAAGACGAACGAAGAAGGAAATCTGCCATGCCTCCCCATTGCGACACTATGGATGGGCCCGTGGTTGCGGCCGCACGACGCGCCTTGGAAAATGAGGATGTCAACCTGATCCTGCCATATGTGAAAGCCGACGCCAGTGCGAATCTAAAATCGGCTTTCGAGAAGGCAGTCCGGGCTCGCAAGGCCCACCCTGCAGCGCGCGAGGTTGCCGACCTCTACTTCTTTGAAACGGCTGTGCGGTTGCACCGGGCGGGAGAGGGGGCCCCCTACACTGGCCTTAAGCCGGCTGGCCTGGATGTTGGCCCGGTCATCCCGGTGGCCGAGAAGGCGATCGAGACCGGCTCGCCCGATGCGCTGATCCGACTGCTGACCGATACCCTTCGACAGGAGGTACAGCATCGCTTCGACCACATGAAGCATCTCAGTGAATACCGTGCGAGCGACGTCGCCAGGGCTCGCGAATATGTGGAGGCGATGCTCGGCTTGCAGGTCTACTCACACCATCTCTATCAGGCGATGAAGTCCACGCCTCACGTGGGTGGTCACGAGCATCGTCATTGACTGATTTCGCTGAGGCAGTAGTTGCGGAACGCAAGAGGTTGGTTGGCTCAGGCGGCCGAGCTGCGTTCCAGCGCAAATCGCTTCGCGGAGATCATCGCCACCACGTGCATTGCGGGTGGGACGTTCACGGTAGCCCCATTGTTTCCGGAAAGTTCGTCGGAGCCCACGAGACACTCGGCAGGAATAGGCCGGGGGGCCAACTGAGCGACTGAGACTAGAGGCGGTAAACGAAAAAATATAGGGAGTAGCAGATGGCAAACGACGAGCAGATTGTACGCGACTTTATTAGGGCGTGGTCGCGTCTGAACGTTGAAGAGATCGTCGCCTTCTTTACCCCGGACGGTGCCTATCACAACATGATGAACAAGCCGGTTGCTGGCCATGACAGCCTTCGCAAATTCATCGGCGGTTTCATCAAGGATTGGACCAGAACGGACTGGGACGTTCTCAACATCCTTAGCCATGGCAATGTCGTGGTGGCCGAACGCCTCGACCGTACTCAGGTGGGCGACAAGAGTGTGGATTTGCCCTGCTGCGGCGTCTTCGAAATGGAGGGCGGCAAAATCAAGGTCTGGCGGGACTATTTCGATCTTGCGACCTACACGCGCGCCATTATGCCGCCCAAGTAGTCGAGAGGTATCGGCCCTTCACCAACTGCTCCTCTTGAGCAGTTTCAGGCTCCCTCCGGATTTGTTCCGGAGCCTATCGAACGGGCCATCAATGTAGACGCCGGCGCTTGCCTGACAGGCAGTGCAACCAAAGCACTACGATCGTGCGACGAATGCCCATTTTCGGCCGGATAAGCCCAGGGGTGCGACCGGTAAGTCATTGATTGTCCTCAACCCGTCGCTATCTCTTAATCAGCGGGTCCCAGGTTCGAGCCCTGGTGCGCCCACCATATAAAGTCCTTAGCGCGAGAGACCGTTTGAGAAGGCAGAACTAAAACGGTTTTTCAAACGGGTGTTTTTTGATCGGCTAGCAGCCCACTCTCGATAATGTAGTCAGGGTTGCGGGCAAGCAAACCCGTTCGTAGAGGTTGAAAAACAGCGATCCGAGTGCCGGTCATTGTAGACGGGCCGATGATGAAGAGGGGCGAGTGGCCGTGCTCTCTCCGTAGCCTAGCAGGAACTCGGCCCCGCGATCTCCCTTTCCGCTCCTGCGGTCCCGACCCGTGTCTCTCTCCCGACCCGAGGAACCGGCGCCACCGCAACGGGCTCGTTATCTAGTAGCTTGGCGGAAATTTAGCTTGGCGGAGCGGCGCTGGAATCCCGGCTCGAGCTTTGGTCACAGCGCAAAGAGGAGCTCGTGCTCCTTCGCAGGCGATGTTGCCTTTTTCGTCACACGTTCTTGCAACTCGCTGCATTTCGTCAGCCGAGGCCTGGCAGTCGGGCTTTTCGCCGCGGCAAATGCTGCAACTGTCTTCTCTCAAGTAGGCCAACGCGAGGCAGTTCTAGAGGGCCCAGCGATCCTCTCGTTTGCGCGCTGCGTTCTCGTTGAGGCGTTGCGCTATATCTTCTGCCAACCGGACCGACTGCGCGTCGGCGACCTTCGTTCCATCTTGGGTGACCAAGGCATTGCCATCGAGCATGAGAGGAAAATCTTCAGGATGCAGTTCCGTCTTCTCCATGTTAGTGCTCCAGCTTGTGCTCTCTCCAATCAAGCAAATGGGGCGCGCTCCCGTTGCCCTCGCGAAACGTGTCAAGTGGCAGCACTGGACGTCCGCATGCATGTTCGCTTCCAGTTCGCCTAATGCGCGTCAACCCGGACATCGACCGTTCGTTTCGAGCGGCTTTTGCCGCGCCTTGTGACCTAAGAGCGCACTGCCATCGCGTGCTTTCAGCGCTCGTAAGCAGCCATCCCGCTGCGGTGCTTCATGATGATGACGGAAGGACACGGCCTTGACGGGTTATCGAACGTTTCTCGATCGAGTGTGCCTCGCCCTTTTTGCCGAACCTTAAGCTCGGAATGACCTAGTCTGATCCTGCGCTTGGGTCCTTCTGGGCTCTGCCGCGCCGGTCGCTCGTGGCACTGTCAAGACCTTAGCAAGCTTGTCTCCGGTCCGGGCGGATGTGCGCGGGAGCCGCCCTGCCGTGACAGGGCAACCACCCGCGGCGTACAGACGAACGTTGTCGCGCAAGTATCGGGATCGCATTATTTCCGGATGCGAACCGATTGAGCACCGTCCAGCACGGAGCTGTTGGGAAGGCGGTCTTCCCAGTCCTGCATATTGTCGATGTCCTGGTCGGTCAGGCCGCTGACGACAAGGCGGTCTCCGCTTGCACGAAACCGTTCGACGGGCAGTGCGACTTCGTCCTGAAACAATCCGAGAAAACCGCCGCTCGCGAGGATCACGAATCGTGCATTGCCACATTACCGGTTTGCGCATCCGATGACCGGGCATGCTTCCGCTCCGCGAGCTAGCCGCCTGCTGCTGCCGAGTGCTGGCTGCCTCCTGTCGTTTGGATTCGTAACGGACCTTCGGCTCTTGCTCGGTGGGCCGATAGACGACGCGAGGTTCACCGGCCCGTTCGAACTTCACTTGAGGGCGCGCGCGCTCATATTGCACTTGGGCCGCGTCGTCAGATCGACTTTGCACCTGCACGCGCGCGGAACCCCCTTGTTGCTCAACATTGACTTGTGGTGGCGGTACATTCACTGACACTCCCGGATCGCGGTCCTGCACGTCCACCTGCGGCTGGGGCATGTGAACAACGATTTCAGGAGGCGGTTGATCGATGGTCACGGTCGGAGCTTGCTGGCGCACCGTGACCCGCGGTTGGGGCTGCTCGATGTTCACCTTCGATCGCGGGTCAGTCACCGTGACTCGGGGCCTTGGTTGCTCTACGACAAACCTGCGGGCGGTATCGCTGTCCCGCGTGCGGGATTGCTCGGAGCGCCCATCCGTAGAGCTCCGCTGGGACTTGGATTGCTGGTTGGCAGCAACATCAGGCCCGGATTGCATGGTCTTTCTGATTGACCGTGCCGATCTCAGGTGACCCTCCAACGCTGGCAGGTTCTGTTGTGCGAATTGAAGAAGGGGCGACCCACCGCGGCCATCTCGCTGTGTCGCTGCCTCGGCAGACTGATCTTGCCCGATCGGCGGGTGCTGCAAGATTGGCAAGCGACGAGTGGTCACCAAAGCCCTGGCGACATCGGGACGAGCGGCATCAGCATTCGCGACCGCAACTAAGCCAGACACGCCGTCCAGTTGACCTATGATCCATCATTGACGCTGCATCTCAGGCGTTTCCGAGCTCGCGCCGGGTGGCAGTACGGCGGGAGCGATGTTCGTCTGCGGTGGTTGTGGTGGAGTCGCATCGCTGGGAGAGCCGGCAGAGGAAGTGGCCTCTTGCTGCCCAGTCGCGCTCTGCCCGCGACCTCCGGCAAGGCCGACCGTAATCTGATCAGTGCCGACCGGCTCCGGTGTGGAGCTGCCATCGGCAGCTGCTACGCGCCAGACCTTGTTCCCGGCGTCGTCCGCAACGAGAAGCGCGCCGGTGCCGTCGATCCCGAGGCCAACTGGCCGACCGCGCGCCTGATCGCCGTCAAGGAAGCCGGTCACCACGTCTCGTGCCTTGCCGGCGGGCGTGCCGTTCTGAAAGGGAACGTAGACCACCTTGTAACCGGAAAAGGAGTTGCGGTTCCAGCTGCCATGCTGACCGACGAAAGCACCACTCCGATATTCTCCCGGAAGGGCTGAATTCAGCGTGAATGTCATTCCCAGCGCGGCAACGTGGCTCCCCAGCGCGTAGTCAGGAGCGATCGCCCTTTCGACCATGTCAGGACGTGGCGGGTGGACGCGCTCGTCGACATGATTGCCGTAGTAGCTCCATGGCCAGCCGTAGAACGCCCCTTGCTTGACCGAGGTCATGTAGTCGGGGACCAGATTGGGACCAAGTTCGTCTCGCTCGTTTACCACGGCCCAGAGCTCGCGGGTTTGCGGATGGAATGTCAGGCCGTTCGGGTTGCGCAGGCCAGACGCATAGACCAGGGATGCGCCGGTCTGCCGGTCCACCTGCCAGATGGCGGCGCGTCCCTTCTCGGCCTCCAGCCCTCTTTCCGCTACATTGGAGTTGGAGCCGACCGACACGTAAAGAAAGCGGCCGTCCGGACTGAGCGCGAGATCCTTGGTCCAATGATGGTTGATCGGTCCGCCGGGCAACGGCGTGAGCACCTTCGGCTGCGCGGCAATATTGGTATCGCCGAGCCGATAGGGATAGGCCAGGATCGCATCGGCGGCGGCCACATAGAGCGTATCGTCGTGCCACGCCACGCCGAAGGGTGAATTTAGGTCCGTGAGCAGGTCACGGCGCTCGTCGACTTCGCCGTCGCGGTTCGTATCACGCAAGAGAGTGATGAGATTGCTCTTCTTCTGTTCGCCGCCACCTCCCTGCGCGTACGACATGATCCAACCGCGGATGAGGTCTTTGGGGCGCGCCACCGGCTTGCCTGGCGGAGTGCGTGACTGAACGACGAGAACGTCTCCGTTCGGCAGGGTATGTATCGTGCGGGGGTGAACCAAGCCGCTGGCATAGGCCGTGATCTTGAGCCCGCCCGCGACAGCCGGCGTCTGGCCTTCACTCCAGCCGACCACTTCGGCCACCTTCAGGTTCGTCAGAAGGGAGTGGCTCGGTTTCGGCAGGAGAGGCTCAGGTCCAATCTGTTGCGAAATGTCGAAATCCGTGCCGCCGTCGCTGCAGCCCGCAAGGACCGCGACGAGCAGGGAATTGCTGACAAACGCGGCGGCGCCCCGCAACCGAATGCATCTAGTCATGTCGTCTCACTCCTACGCCGTAGTGAAATACGAGTGCACGGCCAAGCCAGTTGCTGATGACCATGGCGATGATCGTCGCAACGGAGAGGACGAGACCCCAAGGTACAACAGCGATCCAACCGTCTCGGGCGTGAGCAAGGCTGTTGAGGAAGGCCAACGCGAGGACAACCACGCCACCAATGGCATGGGGCCATGCGGGTTTCGGAGCACGCACAGCCGAACCGAACAGAAAATCGATGAGGCCCGCAACCAAGGCAAGCACGCCGGAGACAAGTCCGGCCAAGAGGAGCCAGGACGAGAACTCCTGCCACATGAGATAGGATGTTCGCCAGTATACGATGTCGGTGAGTAGCGTCAGCGTGAAACAGACGTTTGGAAACTGCGCGAGCATCGAGTGGATCGGTTGACCGCCGATTGCCGCGGTCACGGGGGTATGTAGATGCGTCATCAGTGGTGTCCATGACGGTTGGTTCAAGACATCCGAATGTCCGGGCGGGCGCATCGTTCCTCGGAGCAGCGAGTTAGGTCTGAGAGCGCACCTTCAACTGCTGAAACATAGTCTGCTCCCTTCGCGCCCTGGATCGTGCGCGACGTCGTCCTGAGGATTCGCGAAACCTGACGTTTGCGTCGCCACAAATCTGGTGAGCTGCATGACGCAATTGTGAGCCGGTCAGGTTCTGTGCAGAGAATTGGCCGCCGGGAAGGACGAATTGTACGGTATCGCGCCGAATTTCGCCGACCTACGACCTTCGGCGGAAGAACAAGACGAAGGTCACGAGATCGCTGAGAAGAAGAAATCGTGGTTCGGCGGGCTCGTCGCGGGCCTGGAAAGGGCAATTAGTTGGAGCGTCTCTCTCCAGGTATCGTGGTATTCTCGCCGAGGGTCTCGCGGATCCACAATTTCTGCACGAGGACCATGACAACGACGGTAAGAGGCGTTGCAAGAATGACGCCGAGCATGCCGCCCAGCGCTCCGAAAGCCGAGAGTCCAAGCAAAATGAGCGCGGGCGGTAACTCCACTGCACGCTTCTGAATCATCGGAGTGATAACGTTGCCTTCGAGCTGTTGAATGACGAGAACAGCGCTCACTGTCCACAATACGACGCTAAGGTCCTGCGTTAATGCGAACAGGACTGCCGGCAGCGCTCCGATGATCGGGCCGATCAAGGGAATGAAGTTCGTCGCACCCGCAATTGCTCCAAGACCGACGGGCGAAGGCAATCCGATCGCCCAAAAGGCAAGCCCGCATAGCAGGCCGACCAGCGTCATGGATGCGAGCTGCCCGAGAAACCAGAGGCGAAGTGCTGAGGCGGAAATATCCAGCGCGTCTGCGATGCGGTCATGCTGCTCGGAAGGGAATAGCTTGATCGCGCCCCGACGATAGACGCTCGGGTCAGCCGCGAGATACACTGCTACGACCGTGACCAGCAAAAGATCACTCACCACGCCAAGCGCAGTATAGCCGACGCGGGCCGCTCGGGACAGTAGCTGCCCGCTGCCTTCGTTGGAAAGAGCTTCCTGAAGCTGTTTGAATGCATCTGCAATGCCCAGCGTCGCGCCTGCAACATTGATTGCGCCAGGAAGCTGATCGAAAACCCCTGATATCTGCCCGATGATCTGTGCTCCGAATAAGCTGAGCAAAATGCCGGCAAGGGCTGCCAATGACACGCAGCTCACGGCAAGTGCCCAGCCGGATGGGAGCCGGCTGTATCTTGCAACCGCGGCGGCAAGTCCTCCGAGCAGAACCGACAGGAGAACGGCAGCGAAGAGGAGGATGAATAGGTCAGCAAGCTTCCAAGCGATGTAGGCGATCGTGGTCACTGCCAGCGTGATGAGTACGCGGCGGAGAAAAATCCAGTCGGAGGCGGGGGCGTAGCTCATGTGCATGACTCGGTTGTGAGGTTTCGGCTCGCGGTGCCTTCAGCACGCAAATGCGGTCAACCGAGGCGCTACCCATGGCTGATGAGCGTCCTTCGTGTACACAGTCGGCCATCACACTGCCCGGAAGGCGCGATATCCCAAGGCTATCGGCGGCTGGCCGCAATCGATTGTCTCTACCGCTTGTCGCTGGCCCACTGCCGCTTTCCTGCCAATGGGCGGAGCCATGCCGGTCCGATCGTGACACAGCCGTGTCCTCGCCAATCCGAAGGCCGGTTCCTGTAACGGGCCATCCTGGAGGTGCATGTCTGCGACGATGAATACCGCGCCAGCCCCCTCGTGACTTCCGATAGCGAGCCCTTTGCGCCAGTTGCGCTCGCCGTCGGGCTTCGCCTCGATGACGCCAGGAAACGGTGGCCGGCAGCCAGGGCGAACCGGAATTGCTACGGCGGAGGAGGTGTCACCCAGTGTTACCGGAGGGATGATTGCCGACGTGAGCAACCGCGCGTTCATGTTACTTCCTCAATCGTTGGTCGCGGAGGAACTGCGGATCGTCGCGCTCGTTCCATTAGACGCAAACAACGTCGACGCCGGGAACTGGCAAGGAGCCGCTCTTTGGCCAGGCTCGCGCCGCGCTCTGAAGGGGCTGTGAATGGGCGATCCCGCAAATGCCCTGGTTTCAGTTTGGTCGCTTTGCCTTGCGTCCGGCAACTCGGTCGCTTCAGCGACGATCTGGTCGGCGTGGAGCATCGCGCCCGCCGTGACGGTTCCGCTGATTTTGTTCGGTGCCTTCTATGCTGCGGGTGTCTTTCGGCGCGCCGCAGAGCCGCATGATTCAGGAGCGTTGTCCTATGAGATAACGGCCGCGGCAACGGCCATGTTCCTGCTCGCGATTGCGGTGGTGAGCCCGCTCTGCCGGCTTTCCGCCGCGCTCGCTTCGGTCCACATGGTTCAGCACCTCGTGCTGGTCGTCTTGGCTCCGCAGCTCATTGTCATTGCGGCTCCGGTTCGAACGGTCGGAGCCGGATTGCGCGGTACCACGCGCACGACCTCAAGCAATCGCAGGCGAGAGCTTCAGTGGAATCGGCCGTTGCTCGCCGCTGGCGCATACGGCTTTCTGATCTGGTTCTGGCACGCTCCCGCGACGTACGAGCTTGCGTTGACTAGCGCGGGCTGGCACCTCCTCTATCTCGGATCTCTCGTGCTGGTCAGTCTCTGGTTCTGGACCTGCGTGGTTCGCGCGAGATCGACTGGTGCGGCCGCGCTCGCTCTGCTCCTGACGATGGTTCACACCGGTTTGCTCGGAGCGTTGCTGACATTCGCTCCGCGGCCGCTTTACCCCATCATGAGCGGAGGAGCGATCGCGTTCGGACTTTCGCCGATCGAAGATCAACAGCTGGCCGGCCTCATCATGTGGGTACCCATGGGTTTGATCTATCTTCTCAGCGCGCTCTTGGTCATAAGCCGCGGACTCTCCGCGCAGTCACTAGGGCAGTCGTCTGCGACGACGGGTAACGCCGACTGGAAGTAAAGCCCGAGGCCGCTCTCAATTTTGGACAAAGTAGAGAAGCATGACGCCAGCCGCAAACGTTAGGAGTGCGACAAGAGCGTCATAGCCCATCCGCAGGAATGTCTTGTTGGCCCGCTCGAGCAGACCAACCAAGAAGATTCCCGTCAGGATAATCCCGAGCGTTGCCGCGATCGTTTCGAAGCGGCCGGCCTGGTTCAGGACCGGCTCACCTGCATAGACGAGGTCGGCGAGGAAGACGAGTCCGAGCGTGAGAATGTTAGTGCCGAATACATCGCCCAACGCCATCTCGTAGCGTCGCAGCCGCACCGCCGAAATAATGGAGCTCAGTTCCGGGAGCGACGTGGCAAATC
Source organism: Bradyrhizobium sp. in8p8 (assembly GCF_000426845.1). Classification (GTDB taxonomy): domain Bacteria; phylum Pseudomonadota; class Alphaproteobacteria; order Rhizobiales; family Xanthobacteraceae; genus Bradyrhizobium; species Bradyrhizobium japonicum_C. The sequence continues at coordinate 35,030 of NZ_AUGD01000012.1, forward strand.
CGACCAGAACAAGCCCGACAATGCCTGATCCCAGACCGGTGAGTTTGGCGATAGCATCACCGCTCTGGGCGAGACCGAAGCCCGCCACGAGAATGGCGATTGCACATAGAACGGTCAGCAGCACTAGTGTGGTAAGCGACGAGTGGGACCCGCCGCCGCCTTGATCACTCCCTCCTTCCTCGGGCTGGTCCGAACGGTGCCCTTGGCGTCGCTCGGCGCGCCAAGGGGCACGTCTCCCATATCGTGCCGACATCCAGAACGCAAAGACGGCGTAGGCTAGAAGTGCGAGCGACCAGGCGCCAAACGGACCAAGACTTACATCGCCCGCTAACACCGCAGAAATGGTAAGCGATAGAGCGACGATGACAAGTACGCCCTGCATAAGCGTTGTCGGCCGGCCGATGGTGGATGTGATGGCGTCGCGACCGAGCACGGCGTCGGCTGCTGCGATCAGTACGACGTTGATGGAAACGCTGCCCAGCAGGTTATTCGTAGCAAGGGCTGCGTTCCCGACATATGCCGACGTCGAAACTGCGGCAATCTCCGGCAGGGATGTAATCGTGCCCATGAACAGCATTCCGACGAATGCCTCGCTCAATCCGGTACTGTCGGCGATTGCGTCAAGATATTGCGCCAGCTTGTAGCCGGAGAACCAGACAATGCCCGCAGCTGACACGAAGATCGCAAGATTGGCGAAAAGACCCAGACTGCTGAGATCGCCGAGGTTCATTGCATCGTTCTCCTGGCTCCAGTCTCAAGGCTAGCCGCAAGGTGGCACGATAATTGCCGGCAATCCAATCCAGCCGATCGCGAGGAGCGACAACAACGCGACCCCCACCGCTAGGTGTCGAAGAAAGTCGGCGGATGAATCCCGGGTGTCTTCGACGTGGTCGGGTGCTCGGAGCGCAATGAACATCAGAACGAGAACGCCAGTCGCGGCTATTGCTGCACCCGATAAAATCGTCAGAGGAACTACGCTGAATCCAAGGAGATGCAGACGATGAAAGCTGCGGGCGCAGGCGAGTGCGTTGAACACGTATACGAAGCCAAAATACGCAGCCCAGATCAGCAGCCCGCCCAGCACGGAAAACGTTTTGCGAATGAATGATGCATTGTCCATGCGCGCTTACCCGAGCAGGCGCGGAAACAGGTGAACGATCACGAGCGACACGATGCCCTGCACGATGGTGTACTGCCAAAGCAGCTGGGTGTTGTCGAAGGTCACGCGACGTTCGGCAGACAGGCGTCCCGTGAGCGAACGAGCGGCCGTGTAGCATCCCATGACCATGAGCACAGCTGCAAAGAATCCCTGCCATGAGACAACCGCGTACACAGTGGCGCCGTAGCTCGACGCCGACGGCGACAAGCCAACCGAGCGATGAGCGAGCACCTCAATGGCGACAGGCAAAGGGATGAGCAGTGTAGCGGCGACGAGAGCGAGGACGACGGGAGCGGAGCTTCTGCTCGGCACGCGCGTGAGCAGCCGGCTCGCGCCAAACACTCCTGCGCCGCTCAGCAGGTACACTACAGCCGAAGCAACCGACCAGGCGAGATCCGGCAAATCGGCAGGTTCGCGCGGCCAAAGTTGCGGGTTCACGGTCCACAGATAGAAGTACGAGAACAGCAGGCAAGCAAATGCGGTAGCAGCGACCAAGATGAGTACTATCATCGCCCACCAGCTGTGGCTGACGGAACCCGTTACGTAGGCCGGAAGCACAAGGCCCCCGCCGACATCGACTGTCGGCACATCCGGACCCGGGTCCGTGTCCCATAGCCACCAAAGAACGCAAGCAGTCGCGAGTGCGCCGCAAGCGAACGCCGGAATATAGAGTTTGAGAGTTAGTCCAAAGAAGAAGGCGGCAGTAAACAGCGCCGCCAACACGGGCGGCCAACTCGGACCTGGCATCCTCAGCACATATTGTGGCCGCGCCTCGATGGGACTAGTCACAATGGTCTCGCGCGACCGCGTCGGCGCGCCCGGCAGGTAGTACCGCCCCTCCTGCACGTCTGCGGCAAGGTTGGGCTGGTCCCAAAGCGGCTCGCGGCTGGTGACGATGGGGATCGACCGCGTTTGGTAGTTGCCGGTAGGTAGCCATTCAAGCGTTCCTGCGTTCCATGGATTCCCGGCACTTGCTCCGAATGGACGGAAGTTCCTTGCAAGGTCGATCAGAAAGGTCAGAACTCCGGTCGCGATCATGAATGCGCCCACCGTCGAGATCATGTTCAGCGGGCCCCAGCCCATCGCCGCGATGTACGTATAGGTGCGACGCGGCATGCCCATCAGGCCGGTGAGGTGCATCGTGAAGAAGGTGACATTCACGCCGACGAACATCAGCCAGAACGCGGTCTTGCCGAGTCGTTCGGAGAGCGGCTTACTCGATATGGTGGGCGCCCAATAGTAGAAGGCGGCAAACAGCGGAAAGACCATCCCGCCAATCAGGACGTAGTGGAAGTGAGCGACGACAAAGTAAGTGTCGTGTGCCTGCCAATCGAACGGGGCCATTGCCACCATCACACCGGTCAGGCCGCCAAGTGTAAAGATGAAGAGAAAGCCAAGAATGAAGTAGGATGGAGTCTTCCATTGCAACGTACCCAACGCGAAAGTCGAAATCCATGCGAAGACCTGGATTCCGCTTGGTATCGACACGGCCATGCTCGCGGCAGAGAAGAAGCTGACCGAAAGAGCCGGAAGGCCAGTCGTGAACATGTGGTGCACCCACAGCCCGAACGACAGGAAACCTGTGCCGATGACGGCCAACACCACAAGCCGGTACGCCACGAGGGGCGCCTGCGCCATCGCCGGCACGATCATCGACACCATGCCCGCGGCGGGCAGGAAGATGATATAGACTTCGGGATGGCCGAAAAACCAGAAGAGGTGCTGCCACAGCAACGGGTCGCCGCCCTTCTCAGCGAGGAAGAAAGGCCAGTGGAATGCGCGCTCGAGCTCGAGAAGCACTGTGGCAATTATGATCGCGGGGAAGGCAAAGACGATCATCAGCGCGAAGATCAACATTGCCCAGGAGTACACAGGAAGCTTGTCGAGCGATTGTCCCGGTGCGCGCGTCTTCAGAACGCCGACGATGATCTCGATCGCACCCGCGATGGCCGAGATTTCGATGAACCCGATGCCGAGAAGCCAGAAGTCGGCATTGATCCCGGAAGAGAACGTATAGCTCGTCAGTGGCGGATACATGAACCAGCCGCCATCTGGAGCCAGTCCGAAGAAGAGACTGCAAAAGAAGGCAAGGCCACCGACGAAATATGCCCAGAATGCATATGCTGACAATCGTGGAAACGGGAGATCGCGTGCCGCCTGCAAATTCGGAAGCAGATACACGCCCATGGCCTCGACCGCCGGCACAGCGAACAAGAACATCATCAGCGTGCCGTGCATGGTGAACAGCTGATTATAGAGTGCGTGGCCGATAAGCCTGCTTTCCGGGACCGCCAGCTGCGTGCGCATCATCAGCGCCAGAATTCCCGCCAAAACAAAGAACAACATCGATGCTCCGACGTACCAGACGCCGACATAGCTGTTGTTCACAGCCGAGATCAGATGGAAGCCGCGCGGTGGTGCCCAGATTCGCTCCAGCTCGTCGAGCTCGCCCTCTGGGCGCGGGACCGCATTCGGAAAGCCGTCAGTCCCGATGGATCTTGTCTCCCGCGAATTTGCGATAGCTGGGTGTTCTGCAGTCGTCGTCACTTGAGACCCTCAAGATACTCCGCGATCGCGCGAAGTTCCTCCCCGCGCAGGTTGGCGAATGACGGCATCAAGTTGCCGGGCTTCAGATGCTGTGCGGACGCAATCCAACCCGCCACCGTGCCGGCGTTGTTGGGGAAGCTTCCGGCGGCGATTGACCTGCGGCTGCCAAAGTGGGTGAGATCGGGACCGATCTGGCCCGAAGCCGCCGTACCGCGTACGGTGTGACAGGCGCCGCACCCGGTGGCGATGAACAGCTCCTTTCCCTTGGCGCCCAGCTCGGTCACGGGATCGTTTGCCGGCCTTCTCTGATCCGCAAGCCAAGCCGGATAATTCTCGCGCTCCACCGCAACCACGTAGAACGCCATCAGGGCATGCTGAGCGCCGCAATACTCTGCGCATTGGCCGCGATAGACCCCGGGCCGCGCGGCCGAAAACTGATACCTGTTGACGCGTCCCGGTATCATGTCGAGTTTGCCGGCGAGGCTCGGCACCCAGAATGAGTGGATGACGTCGTTTGATCTTAGAATGAATTCGACAGGCGCGCCCACCGGAACACGGATTTCGTTTGCGGACGCGAGCCGCTCGCCCTGCGGATCGAGATAGTTCACTCGCCACCACCAGCGCTCGCCGACGACTTCGATGCGGGCCACGGGATTCTCGCGAGCCGCCGAATGACCCGTAAGCATCAGCCCGTAGACCAGAAGAATTGTGAGAACAGCAATCGGCATGGCGACACCGAAAACGATGACGAAGCGATGCCCGCTCATCCAGCCGCGCCTCGTCCCGCCAAACACTGCATGCGCCGTGAAGGTGAGAACTAGCAGAAATATTGCCGCACCACCTGCAAACATCACCCAGCTCAGGGTGCGGATGGCTTCAGCATTCGGACCAGACGTGATCAGCGCTGACTGCAGCCACATTAGTGACGGCTGGCTGCCATGGCTTTCTTCCGGCAGCATCCAGGTGCAGCCCGAGACGCCGGCGCCAGCAGCAAGAACTGCGAATGACGAGAGCGCTTTCATTTTCTTAGAGTGTACAGGTAGGCGGCGATATGCACCGCCTCTTGATACGAGATCGGCAATTGCGGCATGGCCGTCCGCTGTGACAGCGACGGCGCATCGCGCACCCAAGCGACAAGCACAGTAGGTTCGTTCGGAATCATACCCGCGATGTACGTTCGCTTGGCGAACGTGTTCAGTGGGGGGCCGACAATCCCATTGGCGCCCGGAACGCCGGGAATTGCGTGGCAAGTCCCGCATCCGACCGCCGCAACGAGCTCTCGGCCTTTTGCCGCATCTCCATTCACGAGTCGGCGCTCATCAAAGTAGGATTTCTGCTCAGCTGCTTGCTGAAGATCGGAACAGCCGCCTAGAACCACCGTCGTAGCGCCCACGACAGCGCAGATCACCCCGCGCCCGTGCCGAGTCGCTCCAGAATTGCCAGTATGGTGGCCTTTCACTTCGTTCCTGTGATCTGGCGCCCTGGCACGAGATCTCGATACCGGGCATAAGCGCCCGGCAAAGCGACCATCCGTCCGGATCCATTGAGCTGCCACCTTCCGCCTCTGCATTCTTCAACCCCAGTCGCGCTCTCGAGCTGCCTGAGGCGGTCATCCATCGGTAATGATCGATCGTCTGTCGGCACCTCCCTTGCCATTGCTGCGGTAGCGGAACAGAACTGACTCAGGTGTGCCCGACCGCAATCTCGCGACCCTCCTCAGGCTTCCGCGCCCGAATGATCCCTAAAGCCCTCCGGATCGACGATTGTTCCTAAGCGGAGTGGCAGCGACCTCGTCCTGGCCAGAATTCGTGCAGCAAACGGAGGTTTTCTTGTACGGTAAGGTACATTTCCCATCCTCATCTGGAATTGGCTTCCATCGATTGTTCTGCGGAGGGTCTTCTTTTGACAGCTGCGACTTTCCTCCTACCCGGCGGATCACTGATATGCTGTTGCGAAGGTGTTCTTGTTGCAGGCTGACGTGAGCGGCCGCCCCGTCGATCATAAGACAAGCTTCGCAGCATCAATCTGACTTGCGGTCGAGGCGCGCTCTGACTCCGGGCCCAGGAACCAGCCTTCGAAGTGTAGGTTGGTAGACCGCGGTTCCGCCGCTTCCGCGGAAGGGTTCGCTGATCATGTGCGAGTTGGGAAGCCACTATGCGGAAGCTATTGTGGGGTGCGCTGATCTCTATCTGTGCGGTGACGGCAGCATTCCTGTTCGCTTGGTCGGGCGTCTACAATATCGCTGCTTCCAGTGGTCATCTTGCCGTCGTTGGCAAATTTCTCCAGTTCGGCATGCAGAACTCGGTCGAGACGTATGCGGCCGGAATAGAAGTGCCGTCACTCGGTCCCGCTCACGTAGAACAGGGTATGCTATACTTCCACTCCGGGTGCGCGCCTTGTCACGGGGCGCCCGGCCTGTCGCGCAATCGGGTGGCGTTGGGGATGCTTCCGCAGCCACCGGATCTCACGCGTGCCTCCAATGACTGGTCGGGCGCGCAGCTCTTCTGGATCGTAAAGCATGGAATAAAGTACACTGGCATGCCGGCGTGGGCAGCGCCAAGCCGCGACGACGAAGTGTGGGCACTTGTCGCATTCCTTAGACGCATGCCGCAGATTCCAGCAGGAGAGTACCGGGCCGCCACCCGTCTGCGCGACGGCGAAAGCCAGGGTGCTCGGACAATAGCAAACGAAGGATTGATCGTCGGGCCGTTTGCCTGTGGCGGTTGTCATGGAGCGCGCGGCGAGGGAAGCTCGCTCGGTGGCGTTCCAAGGCTTGCGGGTCAGAAAACTGCGTATCTTGAGATGGCGTTGGAAGATTTCGCAGCGGGGACCCGATCGAGCGGGATGATGGAGCCACCGGTCGCCAACCTGGACCGGCAACAGCGAGGCGAACTCGCGCGCTACTATTCGTCCATAAATCTCGACGAGGTAGCAGAACACAACATCGGAGAAAGAATCGACGAGCCGCGCCAGCTTGGAGCCATACTTGCCGAACGAGGCGCGCCATCACGCGGAATTCCTGCTTGCCAAGCCTGTCACGGAAGGGATGGGCGTGCAAGCGACAACACTCCCCAATATCCTGCACTTGCGGGACAGCATACCATCTATCTGACCAATCAGCTGCGGCTCTTTCGGGCAGGCAAGCGAGGTGGCCGCTTGGCGGAAGTCATGTCGGCCGCGGCGCGTGGCTTGACTGATGAAGACATCGAGGGAGTCGCAATGTACTACAACGCACTCAGATAAGGTCCGCGAGGCAAGGCAGCCGACCTATTGATGGTGACAGTGACGAGCGACGGCTGTCTTGTGAAAGTCGATTGGCTTCAGGACTGACCTGGCCGATCAGGTCTCCTTGCGATGCGCACCCAAGCTGCCGTGTGCCACCCCGATGTGAAATTTCATGGGGCCGCGGCACTCTCGCTCGTCGAATGGTGAATGGCCACGCCCTGGAGCGTGTTGTTGGCCGCCTTGCCGGCAACCCCTTCAGATAAAACGCTTACCGATCCGTCCGTCTCAAGAATCGCGGCTGCTACTCTCCCAACGTCGGTGACCCCGTGCGATCGGAGTGCGGCAAGCACTTCCTCATGTGTCACGCGTTCCCTTCGCAGAGCATTTTCCAAGAATGAGCCGTCTCTTATGATCAAGGTCGGCTCAGCTTTGACCAGACGTTGTACTTTCTCAGAACGCACCGACAACCACGTGATAGCAAGTTGAAGGAAGATCAGCAGAGCCATCGCGAGCACGCCTTCCGACAAGGTCACGGATTTGTTGAGCAGCACGGTCGCTAAGGTCGAGCCGAGCGCTACCGTAATGACAAGGTCAAATGCATTCAGTTTGGTCAGCGTTCGCTTACCCGAGATGCGGAGCAGAACCACCAGGGCGAGATAGCTGGTCGCTCCGACGCTCAGAATGCGCACCAAATCCGTCCAACTGCCAAAAATCATCACAATTCTGTTCCGTCCAGCATTGACGATCGAATCCGGAAACTGCTTGTCCGGTGATTGGTTGCTGTCCTGACCGGCGTCGCTCCTGCGATCGGCAGAAGGCAACGGTGCAATAATGTATGTTAGGATCATCAAACGCCGGGAACGAAGAAAGCCTCGCGAAACACTGGCATATGGTAACGCTGCTCGCTTGGCGTGGTGATAGAGTGAGGATCTGACCTCAACGTGTGGCTTTTCAGATGCTTGGGCCCGCCATACTTCTAACTGAAGACCTGCAACAGCTATTCGCCTGATGCTCGACGAACTGCCGCGGTCAACCGGCATGATAGTGCGTCCCGTGCACATGTTGCCGAACTGCTCGAGGCAGCCGCCCTGCCAGGCCAGACTATTGACGACGTCAAGACAATCGGACCTATGGCGCTACTCCGACGAATTCGGACAACGTCTGGCCATTTCAGGCCGTTGTCGCCGGTCGCTGGGCGGCCGGCGATGAACATTGGGAAATGGGCCGTGCAAGTTGTTCAACCCGGAGAGTCCCGGCTCTACAGACCCCCAAGACATGCACCTGATCGCCCCCGCGATATCAATGAGGGTCTTGAGACCGACGCCAAAATGGAGGCCGACGCGCAGACCGGATGGATGAGACCTCCATAGGAAAGGGCATAAGGTCGGGACAAATGCCGCGTCGGATTTGGATTGAACCGGCGCGGGTCGGATCTCCTCTGCGATCTGCGCCGCTTCATGCTCGGAGCTGTCACGGAGTCGGCTGTCATACTCCTTGGGATTGGAGGACTGGTGATCGTGACGTCGAGCTAAGCGATGGTTTTGAGGTAGAGGCTCGGATCGAAGTATTTGCTCGCCGGCGTGAAGTCCTTGATGCCCGCGTTGGCCATGAAGAAGTCTGTCGACTGCTGCAGCCAATTGGTCACGGTCCCGTCCGAGTACATGCGTTTCCAATCCTTGGACGTGAACATCTTCTGGGCTCTGAACGACTCGTTGATGTCCGCAAGGGGCGTCTGGCTGTAGTGGCCCTTTTGCAATTTCTCCATTGCTTCAGTGCTGTTCGCGACGATGTAGTCATTGGCATCGGCCCAGCCGCGGATCAACTTCGCCAAGGTCTCCTTGTTGGGCTCGTAATAGTCGTTCGCCGCCGCCCAACCGCCGATGATCGCGGCTTTTGGATAATAAGCAGAAGCGTCGGCGAGCTTGACCGCGCCCGGGACCTTGTCGCGAACCGTGACGTTGAACGGCACCCAGAGGGCGACGGCAGGTACCGCGCCGGAAATGAAGGCGGTTACGGCCGCCGGCATGGTCTGATTGACCAGCTCGATCTCCTTGGGATCGACCTTGTTGGCGCGAAGCGCGGTGTCCAGAAATACATGCGCAGTTGTGCCGGTCGCGGTCGCAATGCGCTTGCCCTTCAGATCCTCGAACGACTTGATGCCCTGATCGCCGCGGACCCAGAGCTGAGCAGTTGCCACCTCGATGTCATTGATAAGAAACACCTTGCCCTGGCCACGCGCCGGGAAGTTCGAGAGGACCGCGCCGGTCGACAGCACGTCGAGGCTGCCACCGATCAGTGCCTGAAAGATTTCCAGGCCGGTGTTGAACTGCCGCAGCTCGAGATCGAGGCCCTGCTTTTCGAAGGAGCCGCGATCCATGCCGGTCCATATCTGGCCATCGACGGCGACAGTGTGAAGATAGCCGACGCGGACCTTTGTCTTTGCCTGCGCGATCGCAGGTGCCGAGGCCGCGAAGGTGCCGAGCGCAAGGCCCGCCGTTGTGCCCAGAAATTGACGACGATCCATGGTGTTTCCTCCGTCTGCTTGTTATTCCGAGAATGAGACCGGACGCATCTGCGCCTGCTGGGCGCGATATTCGTCCATCACGAGCTGTCTGATATGGCCTCGCAGCTCGGCGAATTCCGGCCGCTCCTGGATCGACTCGTCGCGCGGGTAAGCGAAGGGAACGTCGATGATCTCCTTGATCCGCGCCGGTCGCGCCGTCACCACCACGATGCGGGAGGCGAGGTAGATCGCCTCCTCTACGGAATGGGTGATCAGCATGACGGTCTTGCCTTCGGTCTCCAACACCTTCAGCAGCAGGTTCTGCATGTTGGAACGGGTCTGGGCGTCGAGCGCCCCGAACGGCTCGTCCATCAGGAGGAATTGCGGCTTCACAGCATAAGCCCGTGCGATCGCGAGGCGTTGCCGCATGCCGCCGGACAGATGCTTCGGGTAGGAATTCGCGAAGTCGGACAGACCCATCAGGCCAAGATAATGATCGCAGATCGCGTCGCGCTCGGCGGTCGCGACATGGTTGGCGTTGAGGGTCAGCCCGAAGGCGATGTTCTGCTTCACCGTCAACCAGGGGAATACGCCATATTCCTGGAAGATGACGCCGCGTTCGGGGCCGGGACCGGCGACAGGGCGCCCATCGAACAATACGTTGCCCGTCGTCGGCTTCTGGAAGCCGGCGAGCATGCTCATCATCGTCGTCTTGCCGCAGCCGGACGGCCCGATCACTGCGATGAAGTCGCCGTCGTTGATGTCGTAGGTGACGTCCTCGACGACATTGAGGCGGCCTTTCGCCGTCTCGAAGGACAGTGAAACCCTGTCGAACTGTGCGCGCTTGGTCATGCGATGGCCCGATCCTGCCAGACCAGCAACCGGGCCGTTATCTTGCGCAGGATCAAATCCATGATCAGCGCGATCAGGCCGATGCAGATGATGCCGACATAGATCACGTCGAGCAGGAAATAGGTCGAGGCATTCTGGATCATGGCGCCGAGTCCGCGCTGCGCCGCGATCAGCTCGGATGCGACCAGCGTCGCCCAGGCCACGCCCAATGCCACGCGCAGCGCCGTGAGGATGTGCGGGACGGTGAGGGGAATGATGACCTTGCGAAAGATCTCGGCCTGGTTTGCTCCGAGTGTCTGCGCCACACGGATATAGAGTGGCGTGATCTGCGACACGCCCTCATACATCACGATCACGCCGGAGAAGAACGAGGCATAGAACAGGATGACGAGCTTTGCGAGCTCATCGACGCCGAAATAGACGATCACCAGCGGTATCAGTGCGATCGGCGGCAGCGCGCGAAAGAAGTTGATCATGGGGTCGGCGAAGGTGCGGGCGGGGCGATACCACCCCAGCAGGAATCCGACTGGCACGGCCACGAGGATGCCGAGCGCAACGCCGAGAAAGACGCGCGGGTCGAGACGAAGATGTCGATCAGCAGGCCTTCCCGGGTGAGAAGCTCGAAGAATTTGGCGGCGACCTGGTGTGGCGCCGGGATCAGCGATACGTTGACGAAGCCGCTCCAGCGCACGGCGTACCAGAGCAGGATCGCACCGATCCATGGGATCAATCCGAGACCGAGGCGTCTCAGGCCGGCTCCGTTCATTCGACGCGTCCACCCAGATTGCGGTTGATGTTTTCAGAGGTCATATTATAAATAGGATGACCATACAAGTGGCGCCTTAGTCCTCGGCGTCGCAGGCTTTCCCGCATGACACCGCCGCCTTTCACCATTCGAAGCGTCCAGGCGTTTGGCTATCGCTACCCGCTGACGATGCCGGTCATCACGTCCTTCGGGCGGATGAACGATCGGCCTGCTGTCTTCGTTCGCGTCGAAGATGCCGATGGATATGTCGGCTGGGGCGAGGTCTGGTGCAATTTTCCCGCACCAGGTGCCGAACATCGTGTTCGGCTCGTCAACGAGGTGCTTGCGCCGGCTCTGGTTGGATTTCATGCGACCGAGCCGTCCGCTGCGTTCGAGCATTTGACGCAGGGAACTTCGGTGCTGGCGCTGCAATCAGGCGAAGCCGGCCCGTTTGCGCAGTCGATCGCCGGCATCGATCTCGCCGTCTGGGATCTCCACGCGCGTCGCCAGAACCTCGCGCTGTGGCGGCTGCTCGGCGGGGCGAAGCAGAAGATCAAGGTCTACGCCAGCGGCATCAATCCGATCGGTTCCGAGCGGACGGCCGAAGCGGCCTTGAGCCGCGGCTACCGCGCGTTGAAGCTGAAGATCGGCTTCGATCCGGCAGGTGACCGCGCCAACCTCGCTGCGCTGCGCCGCCTTGTGGGCGAAGGCCTGCTTGCTGCCGACGTCAACCAGGGCTGGATCATTGCGCAGGCGCTGGAACTTGCGCCGCACCTCGATCGCTTCGGTCTCGCATGGCTGGAGGAGCCGATCCGTGCGGATCGCCCCCGCGAGGAATGGAAGCAGTTGCACGAGATCGTCCGCTTTCCGCTCGCAGCCGGCGAGAACATCGCCAGCCGCGCCGGATTCGCTGAGGTGCTGCGCGAGCCGGTTCTTGGTGTTGTCCAGCCCGACATCGCCAAATGGGGCGGGCTGTCGGCGTGCGCGGGCATTGCACGCGACATCCTCGCATCGGGAAAGATGTTCTGCCCGCACTATCTCGGTGCCGGCATCGGCCTTCTGGCATCCGCGCATCTTCTTGCCGGTGTCGGCGGCGATGGGCTGCTCGAAGTCGACTGCAACGAAAACCCGCTGCGCGACCGCTTCTGCGGTCCCGTGCTTGATGCCCGTGACGGCGTGATCGAGCTCGGCGACGAAGCGGGCCTCGGCATCACCCCCAATCTTGCCTCCATCGAAAAATACCGGACGGTCTGATGCCAGCAGGCGGCTACGACTACATCATCGTCGGCGCGGGCTCGGCCGGCTGCGTGGTTGCGAACCGGTTGTCGGCCGATCCGTCCTGCCGCGTGCTGTTGCTGGAAGCCGGCGGATCGGATCGCAATTTTTGGCTGAAGCTTCCGGTCGGCTACTACCGGACCATCTATAACGAGCGATACTCGCGCCTGTTCAGGACCGAGCCTTCGGAAGGGAGCGGCGGTCGAGCCATCGTCTGGCCGCGTGGTCGCGTGCTCGGCGGCTCCTCGTCGATCAACGGGCTGATCTTCATCCGGGGCCAGCACGAGGACTTTGATGATTGGGAGCGCCTTGGCGCCGATGGCTGGAGCTATCGCGAACTCCTGCCCTATTTCCGACGCCACGAACGCTACCGCGGCGGCGAGAGCCAGTTTCATGGTGGGCTCGGGGAGTTCGAGGTATCCGACCTGCGCAACGACAATCCGGCATCGAAGGCCTGGGTCGAGGCGGGTGTGCAGTTCGGCCTGCCGCGCAATCCCGACTTCAACGGCGCCACGACGCTGGGCGTCGGCACCTACCAGCTCGGCATCGGGCGGCACTGGCGGACCAGTTCCGCCTCGGCATTTCTGCGTCCCATCGCCGGCCGGCCCAACCTCACCATCATCACCCACGCACAGGTCAGCAGGGTTGTCTTCAACGGTCGCGTCGCGACCGCCGTCGAATGGATCAGCAGGGGACAGGTCCACAGGGCGACGGCTGATCGTGAAATCATTCTATCCGGCGGCGCGCTGCAGTCTCCCCAGATCCTTCAGCTTTCCGGCGTCGGTCCGGCCGACCTGCTGCGCAAGCTCGGCATTCCCATCGTTGCCGATTCTCCGGAAGTCGGCGCCAATCTTCAGGACCATTATCAGGCCCGACTGATCGTCCGCCTGAAGCAGCGAATTTCGCTCAACGACCAGGTCCGCAATCCCGTCGGCCTTGCGAAGATGGGCTTGCAGTGGATGGTGGCAGGCAGTGGTCCGTTGACGGTCGGCGCCGGGCAGGTGGGCGGCGCGGCCTGCACGGAATACGCCGTCGGCGGCCGGCCGGACGTGCAGTTCAACGTGATGCCGCTCTCGGTCGACAAGCCTGGCGAGCCCTTGCACAGCTATTCCGGCTTCACCGCTTCGGTCTGGCAGTGCCATGGAAAATCGCGCGGACAGCTTGCGATCAGCTCGACCGATCCGTTTGAACAGCCGAGGATCGTACCGAACTATTTCGCCGAGGAGATCGACCGCAAGACTATCGTCGCGGGCCTGAAGATTCTTCGCGAGATCTATCAGCAGAAAGCGTTTCGTACGCTCTGGGACGTCGAGATGGTGCCGGGCGAGGCCGCAAAGGATGATGCCGGGCTGTGGGAATTTGCGCGCAACACTGGTGGTACCGTGTTCCACTGTGTCGGGACTTGTCGCATGGGCCGGGATGCGGGGGCCGTGCTCGATCCGCAGCTGCGCGTGCGCGGCGTCGAGCGGCTGCGTGTGATCGATGCCTCGGTGATGCCGCGGATCACCTCAGCCAACACCAATGCGACCAGCCTGATGATCGGCGAACGTGGCGCCGCGCTGGTCACGGCGTGACCGCGCGGCCTGAGTTCGGGAGGACGAGATGGAATTAAGTTCCGACAGTCACATCCCCAAATACGCGCAGATTGCCGACATCTTCCGGCAGCGCATCGCGCGCGGCGTCTGGACTCAGGGATTTCGCCTGCCGGCCAACGAGGAGCTGGCAGCCGAGTTCGGTGTGTCACGCGTCACGATCAGGCAGGCGGTGGAGCTGCTCGCCCGCGACGGCGTGATCGAGGCGCAGCAGGGCCGAGGCACCTTCGTCACGGGGACCGTGCGGCAGGATCGCTGGCTCAAGGTCGAGACCACGTTGTCCGATCTCGCCGACATGTATCGCGACACCTCGCCCGAGATCATCAATATCTCGGAAAGCCGCAGCGATGCGCCGCTGCTTCCCGGGGATGGCAAGCCGGCCGAAAAGTACGTTTTCATGCGTCGGCTGCATTCGCGGGAGAAGCAGCCCTACTGCGTCATTTCCATCTATCTCGACGAGAGGATCTTTCGCAGGTCGCCGAAGCGTTTTCGCAACGAGACCGTGATTCCGATCCTGAACGATCTCAGGGATCCCACCATCGCCAGCGCGCGCCAGACCCTGACGATCGGTACCGCGGATATCGAGGCGGCGCGGCTGCTGCACGTGCCCCTGAACTCGCCAGTGGCCGAAGTCCGCCGCATCTTCACCACGCAGGACCGCACCGTGATCTATCTCGGCGAAGTCACCTATCGCGGCGACTTCGTGCGGATCGACATGGATCTGCGGCCCTAGCGCCCTCAACGCGAAAACAGCTCCTGGTTCCGGCGCTCGAGCTCTTCGCCGTAAGTGCGCAGAACGTGAGCTTCGCTCAGGGTGCCGATCGTGGCGCGGTGGTCGGGGCGGTCGACGACCGCGAGCACGTCGGCTTCGCTGCGTTCGAAGGCCTTCAGGATCTCGCGAACCGGCGTGGTCGGAAGCAGGTATTCATCCTGTTGTTGCGCCAGCGACCCGAGGAGTTCGTCGTCCTGGTTGGACACGGAATGCAGCGCGGCGGCAGGCACGATACCCGCATAGATGCCGTTAGGATCGCGCAATACGATCTGGCGGACCAGCGCCGGCGAGAATTGCCTCTGCGCCTCGCCGATCGGCATCGTCGTCAGCGCATTCTCAAAGTCGGTGCGCATCAGGGATGCTGCGCTCATCTGACGGACCCAGCCGATGTCCTGCGGGCCGCGGATCGCCTCGCCGCGCAGATGAAAGCGCCAGGTCGCGAAGCTATAGCCGAACAGCTCACGGACGATCAGCGCGCAAACCGAGGAGGCGACCACCGCGCCAACGGTGACGGAGAAATCGCCGGTGATCTCGAGCGCGAGACAGACCATGCTGAAGGGTGCTCCGAGCACGCCGGTTCCGAGCGCGGCGAGCGCTGCGATCGCGGCGGTGCCGGGCTGAAGCGCGATCGTGGGAAGGAGGCCTGTCAGCACGACACTGTAGAGCTGCCCGATCAGCGCGCCGAGCAGGAGGGAGGCGAAAAACAGGCCGCCGCGAAAGCCCGAGCCGAGCGAGATGGCGGAGGCCAGGATCTTGAACACGATGGTGGTTGTGAGCAGGAGCCAAGTCGGATTGCTGACCAGCAGAATCTGCATCGCACCGTGGCCGGCGCCGAGCACGGTCGGCGTCAGCAAGGCGAGGCAGCCGAGGAGGAAGCCGCCGAGAATCGGCCGCAGCAGGCCCTTGAGCACCGTGATGCGCTGAAAGCAGCGCTCGGAGAATGCGACGGCGAGCATGACGAGGATGCTTACGAAGGCGCAGATGATGCCGATCAGCACCGTCTGGCCGATCATTTCGACGGAAACCGGTGAGGGGAATCCAGGCACCATCAGGAAGGACTGGTGCGCCAGTTGCCGTGCGACGAGCCATGCGGTGACGGCGCTGGCGATAACCGGTACAAGAGCGGCAGACGTGTAAGCACCGAGCACGACTTCGAAGGCGTAGAAGGCGCCCGCCAGCGGTGCAGAAAATGCGGCGCTGATGGCTCCCGCGGCGCCGCAGGCCACCAGGAGCCGCATGTCATTGCGCCGGGCGGCCAGGCGCTGGCCGACGTGAGAGCCGAACATCGAGCAGATCTGGGTGTAGCCGGCTTCCAGTCCAACCGATCCGCCGAACCCGTTGGACAGCAGTGTCTGGATCGAGATCAGCAAGCTGCCGCGAAAGGACACCCGGCCGCCATAGAGCGCGTTGGCCTCGATGGCGTCGGCGAGCTGCTGTCCCTTGACGCGCCGGGCGAAGTAAAGTCCGATCAGCGCAAGCACGAGGCCACCGAGCACCGGAACAAGCAGCGTGCGCTGCCACGAGATCACGCCGGTTGCGCTGAGGTGGGCGTCGAACGGAATGTCGAACAGCAGTGCGTGGGAGACCTGGCTGAGGTTCGAGATCGCTGCCACGAGCACGCCGCTGAGCAGTCCGACGACGATGGCGACCAGCACAAGGCCGGTCTCGCGATTGCGCACGAAATTGCGCAGGAACAGTGGCAGTAGCCGGATGCCGGGGGCAGCGGGCGGCCTCGCAGGATGTGGTGCCGGCTCCATTCTATGAGGGATCCCGCAGCGGCTCGATGCGCACGACGCGGAAGCCGATATTGCTCGAGGAGGAATCGGGCGTATTGGAGCTTCGCGCCGTGACGCGATAGCGGTTGCAGCAGGATTCGTGGCAGAGGAAGGATCCGCCACGCATCGATCGGTTGGGAGCTGGCGCGCGGTTCAAGGGGTCTCGCGATGGTGTGAGGCGGTGATAGCTTGGCGAAGAATGCTCCTCGCACCATTCCCAGACATTTCCGGCGACATTGTGCAGGCCACATCCGTTGGGCGAAAAGTGTGAACGGGTGCCGTGCCGAAGCAACCATCATCTACGGGAAGCATTAAGAACATTTGCCTGAACGCTATAGCAAGTGAACCGCGGCAAAGTCGCCGTGCGTCGTTGCTCTTGGAAAGACATCGCGCAGCCTTGGAAGTCCGGATGCGCTTTTCGATAGAGATGGTGTGAAGGTGACGATGTGCCGCTTGCGTCTCAGTCACCGTATGGCCGCCGGCGCTTCCGTGACGTCAACCGGCGAGAAAGCCGCCATCGACAGCAATGACAGTGCCGGTCGCATATTGCGACGCCGGCATGCAGAGAAACGCAACCGCGCCGGCAATATCCTCGGGCTTCCCCCAGCGCTTGAACGCGGTACGGTCCGCGATCCGCTGGTAATGCGCAAGGTCAGCGCGGCCCGCGGCGTTGATGGCGGTTTCGATGTAGCCGGGCGCAACCGCATTGACGCGAATGCTGTCCTCGGCCCATTTCAAGGCCAGGGCCTTGGTCAGCATCACGACGCCGCCCTTGCTGGCGCAATAGGCGGGGATGCGTGGCAGCGCAAGCGTCGCGTTCATCGACGCGATGTTGACGATCGAGCCCCTGGCTTCCGCGAGCAGCGGGTGGAACGCCATGCAGGTCCGGAACGTGCCGGTGAGGTTGACGTCGAGCACCTTCATGAAGGTTTCGATCTCGAATTCCTTGTCACGCGCCAGGATGCCGGCGCAATTGACCAATGCGTCGACGCGCGTGTGCTTCCCGGCGAAGGACGTGACGGCCGCGTCATTGGTGACGTCCAGCGTCGCCAGGGTGAGGCCGGCGCGCGGCTTCAGCAGCGTGCGGGCGAGATCGGCCTCGTTGGCGCCTGTTGCCGTCACAGTCGCCCCGAGATCGCAAAACTGATTGCTGATCGCGGCGCCAATGTCGCCGGCGCCGCCAATCACGACGGCATGGAAGCCGGGGGCGAGAGAAAAATTCGAAGTCATCGGCAAGGTCTCACTTCGGGGATTTCGGCGGTGGGGCGGTCGATTCGCGGACCACAAGCGAGAAGTCGACCTCTCTGTGCATGATGGTCTGCTCGCCGGCGAGGCTGCGCACCAGATATTCGCCGGCGCGCTGCCAGGTTTCTCCGGTCGGAACATGGATCGTGGTCAGGCTCGGCCGCAAATGCCGGCTCCAGTCGAGGTCGTCGAAGCCGACCACTGAAAGGTCGCGCGGCACGGAGAACCCGTCGCGCTCCGCTTCGAGCAGCACGCCATAGGCGATGACGTCGTTGCCGCAAACTACGGCTGTCGGACGGTCTTTCAGGTTCAGCAGATAGCGGGCCGCCTCGCGGGCGTCGTCGAGCGTATATGGCACCTCGACATGCCATTGCGGAGGCAACTCGAGTCCGTTCTCGGCGAGCGCGCGGCGAAACCCGGCGACGCGGGCGCTGGCGCGGTCGTTGTTGCGCTGGAGCGCCGAGACGATCCCGATGCGGCGATGGCCGAGCTCGATGACATGCGCGGCGGCGCGATGAGCGGCCGCTTCGTTGTCGGTGCCGACGCAGGGATAGGGCCTGTCGGGCTGGTAGATACCGACATTGATGAAGGGCACGGCGTTGTCCGCGAGCAGCTTTCGCAATCCGTCGTGATGGCAATCGCCACGCAGCACCAGGCCGTCGACGCCGCGGCTGATCAGGTTGCGCGCCTGCTGCAATTCGACATCGAGATCATAGCCGCTCGTTGTGAGGAACAGCATGTATCCGACCGACGACAGATAGTGCTGCAGCGAGGCGATGCCGCGCGCGAACATCGTGTTGTCGATGGTCGGCACGATCGCGCCAAGGGTGCGCGAGCGACGCGACGACAGGATGCGCGCGGGCGCATGCGGGATGTAGCCGAGCGCATCGATGGCCTGTTCGATGCGCGCACGCAGAGACGGGCTGACCGCATCCGGATTGTTGAGCGCGCGCGAGACCGAGGCGGTCGAAACGCCGGCGCGGGCCGCCACGGCGCGGATGCCCTGTTTCACGGATTTTTTCACAGAGGTGGCGTTGGTCAGTCGCATGAATGTAACGTTACAAAGCGCGGCGCGAGCGGTCAGATCGTGGAATTAATCGCAATCTGCCGCAGATTGTGCGGCTTGTCCATCGCTTGACATGGCGGATGTGAGGTCTATTTTGTAACCGTTTTCAAGTTGTGTTCAAACGTGTCAAAATGGTCCGCCGGCTAAGGCGGCCAGCCGGGAGGAGAGTTCGATGAAGGCCAGGATGCTCGCGACCCATGTCGCGCTGCCCGTTCTCGTCATTGCCGCCAGCGCGCAGGCGCAGGCTGCCGATTTCGACTGGATGAAGTTCAAGGGCAAGACGATCACCTTTCTCGCCAACAACAATCCGGTCTCGCAGGCGCTGCTGACCTACAAGGCTGATTTCGAGAAGCTGACCGGCATGACCCTGAAGGTCGACGGTTATCAGGAACAGCAGATGCGCCAGCGTCTGGTCACGGTGATGAATGCGAACAGCGACGAGGTCGACGTGTTCATGACGCTGCCCTCGCGCGAGGGCGAGCAGTTCGCCGCCGCCGGCTGGTACGGCGATCTCACCGCGATGGTCAAGAACGAGGTCGCCAAGGAGTATGATCCGAGCGGATTGAGCCAGGCCTTGCTTAAGTCCGCGACCTTCGGCGGCAAGCTGACCAGCATGCCGATGAACATCGAGGGGCCGATCTTCTATTACCGCACCGACATCTTCAAGAAGTGCGGCCTCGAAGCGCCCAAGACCATCAAGGACGTCGAAGCCGCCGCCGAGAAGATCAAGACCTGCGACAGCACGGTAACGCCGTTCGTATCGCGCGGCCTCAAGCCCGCGGTCGCCTACACGTTCAGCAACATGCTGCACAACATCGGGGGCACGTACATCGCCAACGGCAAGTCGAATCTGTGCTCGGCCAAGGGCAAGGAAGCACTCGACACCTATAGCCGGCTGCTGCGCGACTTCGGGCCGCCCGGCGTCGTCAACTACAGCTTCCAGCAGATTTCGGCGCTGTATCGCAGCGGCCGTGCTGCCATGGCGTTCGAATCCTCCAACGAACTGCGCACGGTGATGGACGGCGGTGCGCGGCTGAAGGACACCGGCCTGCTGCCGTTCCCGGCAGGCGAGGCTGGCCAGGTGCCGACCACGATCGGCTGGGGCTTGGCCGTGTCCTCACACAGCAAGCAGCCGGAGGCGGCCTGGTACTTCGTGCAATGGGCCACCAGCCCCGAAGTGCAGAAGAAGATGGCGCTCCAGGGCATCGCCCCGCCGCGCCCGTCGGTGGCCAAGGATCCTGAATATCGCAAGTGGATCGACGAGGAGCCGGTCCGCAAGGAATGGCAGGCGGCGCTCGACGTGCTCGCCACCAAGGGATCCTCCGAGGTCGGCTATCCCATCGTCGCCAATCCGGAATCGCGCGAATTCATCGGCCAGGCGGTGCAGGACCTGATCCTGAAGCAGAAGCCGGTCGATCAGGCCTGCGCCGATGCCGACAAGGCGCTCGATGCGTTGATCGCTCAGAAGTAAACTCCTCATGCCGGCGGGCTTGCCGCCTGCCGGCTCTTCACTCCCCGGGGACAAGGACGCATGTCGGACACGGCTGCGACATTCACGCAGGACCGGCAGAAGCTGGAGATGGCGGCGCTCTCGGCGCCGGCCGTGCTGTTCACGGTCGCGATGATCGCATTTCCGGTCGTCTATACGATCTGGCTCGGTTTCCAGACATTCACCTCGACCGGCAAGCAGTCTTTCGCGGGCCTCGCCAATTATTCCAAGCTGATCTCCGACGTCGAGTTCTGGCACGGGCTGTGGATCACCATCGCGCTGTTCGTGCTGTCGCTCGCGCTGCAGCTCGTGTTCGGCGTCTGGCTCGCGCTAGTGCTGTTCCATGCCAAGCGTCTGCCGGGGATCGTGCGCTCGCTGTTCATCTCGCCCTTCATGATGCCGCCTGTCGTGGCCGGCATGATGTGGCTGGTGATCCTCGATCCCTCGCTGGGCGCGGCCAACTACATCCTGCAATCGCTCGGCCTGCCGCCGTCGGACTGGCTGGCCTCGCCGACATGGGTCATTCCCACTGTTGCGCTGATCGACAGCTGGCAGTGGACGCCATACGTCGCCCTCATCGTGTTGGGCGGATTGCAGTCGCTGCCGCCGAGTGTCTACGAGGCCGCGCAGATCGACGGCGCTTCCCCGTTCAAGACGTTCCAGCGCATCACGCTGCCTCTGCTGCTGCCGACCATCGTCACCGCAGCGATCCTGCGCAGCGTCGATCTCTTGCGCTTCTTCGACATCATCTACATCACGACCCAGGGCGGCCCGGGCAACGCCTCCAACACGCTCAACATCTACGGCTTTCGGGTCGGCTTCGAGTTCTTCAACATCGGCTATGCCAGTGCCCTGATGTTGACCCTGACGGCGATCGTGTTCGGCGCCGTGCTCGCCTTCAACCGCCTCCGCGGCGCAGTGGCGTGGTGATCTCATGAGCGATGCCGCCAACACTGATCGCTGGATCCGCTGGCTCAACACGCTACAGCTCGTGCTTGCCGGCCTGCTCATCATGGCACCGACGGTGTGGATGGTGCTGTCGTCGTTCAAGCCTTCCTTCGAAGTCACAGCCTATCCACCGACGCTGATCTTCTCGCCGACGCTTGAGAATTACGACGAGCTGACCAGGACCACGCCGTTCCTGAGCTACGCGCTCAACAGTCTCATCGTCACCGTCGGCTCGACCGCGCTCGGACTGCTGTTCGGGATTCCCGCCGCCTTCGCCGTCTCCTGGACGCGGATTTCGTGGCCGGCGATACTGACGCTGGCGGCGCGCATGGCGCCGGGCACGCTGTTCCTGCTGCCGTGGTATGTCATGTTCCGGCAGATCGGCATGATCGGCTCCTACACCGCGCTGATCCTCAGCCATGCCGTCATCACGCTGCCGATCGTGATCTGGGTGCTGCTGCCCTCTTTCGACGCCATTCCGCGCAGTGTCTTCGAAGCCGCGCAGGTCGATGGGTGCAGTGTCACGCGCATCCTCTGGCGCATCGCGATGCCGCTGGTGGCGTCCGGGATCGCGGTCTCGGCAATCCTCGCCTTCGTGTTTTCGTGGAACTACTTCCTGTTTGCGCTGGTGCTGTCCAATGGTGACACCAAGACGCTGATCGCGGCGGCCTTCAACTTCATCGGCGAGGGCTCGACGCAATGGGGCGCCCTCATGGCCGCGGCGACGCTGATCGCATTGCCGCCGCTGGTGCTCGCGGCCCTCGTTCAGCGCTGGCTGGTGTCCGGACTGACGCTCGGCGCGGTGAAAGGCTGAATCCGATGAACCTATCCCTCCATCCGAATTCGATCATGCAGGCCGCGGTTTTCCACGGCAATGACCGCATTACCATCGAGCGCGTGGCGATGCCCGACGTCGGCGCCGGCGAGGTGCTGGTGCGCGTCTCGCGCACCGCCTTGTGCGGTTCGGACTTCAAGCTCTGGCACAAGGGTGCCGAGTTCACCGCCGGCCACGAGATCTTCGGCGTCGTCGAGCAACCCGGCCACCGCCTGCACGGCCGCCGTTGCGCCGTCTATATCCCCTTGCATTGCGACCGCTGCGCGGCGTGCAAGCGCGGCGACACCCAGATGTGCCTGGAAGTCTCCAGCCTGATCGGCTGGAACAGGCCGGGCGGATATGCCGAATATGTGTCGGTGCCGGAAAACTGCCTCCTGCCGGTGCCCGATGACATCGAGGACAGTCTGGCGCCGCTGCTGCTCGATACCATCGGTACCTCTGGCCACGCCGTGCGCTTCGTCAGTCGCGTGGTGCCGCCACGCGAGGCTGGTCCGGTGCTCGTGATGGGGGCAGGACCCGTCGGTCTCGGAGTCGTGCTGGCGCTCCGCGCGCTCGGCTTTGACGACGTCCATGTCGTCGATCCCAATGCGGCGCGTCTCACGATCGCGCAATCCTTCGGCGCAAAGGCCCACCCCGTCGGCGACACATCGAAGCGTTTCGCACTGATCATGGAATGCTCCGGCGCCCATGCGGCGCGCAATCTCGGCATCGAGCTCGTCCTGCCGCGTGGCGCCTTGGTGCTTGTCGGCGAGAACGCCGCGCCCTGGATCATCGAGGAAGGCAAGGTATTTCGTCGCAAGGACTTCTACATGATCCGTACCTTCTACTTCCCGGTCTCGGACTTCGAGCCGAATATCGAGCTGCTGCGCGAGTACAAGGATGAATATCGCGTCCTCGTCGACGGCGAGTTCGGCCTGTCGGCTCTCCCTGAGAATTTCGCCCGCTTCGCCAAGGGCGAGCTGATCAAGCCTGTGCTGGCGCTGGACTGAGCGATCATGGCTTCGATCTCGATCCGCAATCTCACCAAGCGCTACGGCAATTTCACGGTGATCCCCGATCTCAATCTGGAGATCGCGGACCATGAGTTCGTCGTCTTCGTTGGCCCGTCCGGCTGCGGCAAGTCGACCTTGCTGCGGATCATCGCGGGTCTTGAGCCGATTTCGTCGGGAGACCTCTATATCGGCGACAAGCGCGTCAACGGCGTGCAGGCCGCGCAGCGCGACATCGCCATGGTGTTCCAGGACTACGCGCTCTATCCGCACATGAAGGTCTATGACAACATGTCGTTTGCGCTGGAGTTGCGGGGCACGCCGAAGGCCGAGATCGACGCCCGCGTGAAGCGCGCTGCCGCACTGCTGCACATCGAGCCCTATCTGGACCGCAAGCCGAAGGAGCTCTCCGGCGGCCAGCGCCAGCG
Source organism: Bradyrhizobium sp. in8p8 (assembly GCF_000426845.1). Taxonomy (GTDB): domain Bacteria; phylum Pseudomonadota; class Alphaproteobacteria; order Rhizobiales; family Xanthobacteraceae; genus Bradyrhizobium; species Bradyrhizobium japonicum_C. The sequence continues at coordinate 58,475 of NZ_AUGD01000012.1, forward strand.
TGTCGCCATGGGCCGCGCCATCGTGCGCAACCCCAAGGCCTTTCTGTTCGACGAGCCGCTGTCCAACCTCGACGCAAAACTGCGCGGGCAAGTGCGCGCCGAGATCAAGGCGCTGTCGCAGGAGCTGCAGACCACGATGGTCTTCGTGACCCACGATCAGATCGAGGCCATGACCATGGCCGACCGGATCGTGGTCCTCCAGAGCGGCACGATCCAGCAATACGATACGCCGGAGGGGGTCTACGAGCGGCCCGCCAACCAGTTCGTCGCCGGTTTCATCGGCTCGCCCGCGATGAATTTCTTTCCGGTGGAGTGGAGTGGCGAGGGAGCGATCCTCTCGCAAGGCGGAGCGGCGGTGCCGCTGGATGGTGAGACTGCGGGCCGCCTCCGCCAAGCCGGCAGCGCCGTGCTCGGCATTCGCCCCGAGCATTTCGCCGTCGCCGCCGATGCGGCCGACGGCATGGCTGTCCACATCAAGCTGGTCGAGCCGCTCGGCTCCGACACGCTGATTCATTTCGATCTCGCCGGCGGCCCCGCCATCGCGCGCGTCGATCCGGCCCTGCGGCCGAAGGTCGGTGATCGCATCACGCTGCGCCCGCAGCCGGGCAAGATGCATCTGTTCGATGCCGCAGGTGGACAGGTCTTGCGGTGAGTGCGTCAGCGGACATGGGAGATTTCTCGGCGCTGGCGGAGGTTGCTTCCAGAGCGAAGCCTGTGCATGTGATTTGCCTCGGCCTGTCCGCGCTCGACCAGGTCTGGCGCGTCGAGCAGCCCTTCGCGGGCGGAAGCGAGAAGATCAAGGCCGTCGCGTACGGCACGCTTGGCGGCGGCATGGCGGCCAATGCGAGCGTCGCGGTGGCGAAGCTCGGCGCGTCCGTCGCATTCTGGGGGCGGGCAGGGAATGACGCCGCCGGTCACGAGATGGCATCGGCTTTCACCGCCGAAGGCGTTGACGTCGAGAATTTCCGGCTGTTTCCCGACGGCCGTTCGTCCGTCTCCGGAATCATCGTCGACAGCCTCGGTGAACGGCAGATTGTCAACTTTCGCGGTCTTTATCCGGAAGCTGCGGACTGGCTTCCGCTGGACGCGGTGGCGCAGGCGTCCTCCGTGCTGGCCGACCCGCGCTGGGTCGAGGGCGCCGCAACGCTGTTCGGGGAAGCGCGCGCACGGGGCATTCCGACGGTGCTCGACGGCGACATGGCCGACGCCGAGGTGTTCGAGCGGCTGCTGCCGCTGACCGACCACGCGATCTTCTCCGAGCCCGCGCTGACAGCTTATGCCGGTTCCGCTGATGACAGATCCCTCGCGGGACTCGCGCGCTTCGGCTGCCGCGTGGTCGCCGTCACGCGCGGCGAGGGTGGCGTGAGCTGGTACGAGCAGGGACGGCTGCACCGGCAGGCCGCCTATGCCGTCGACGTCGTTGACACGACCGGCGCGGGCGACGTCTTCCATGGTGCCTACGCGCTCGCAATCGGCGCCGGCCTCGATGTGCGCGCCGCCATGGCGTTCTCGGCAGCCACGGCCGCCATGAAATGCCGCCACGCCGGCGGGCGGAACGGAATCCCCGATATCAACGAGTGTCTTGCATTCATGAGGACGAAACCATGAGAACGATCGGAAAGAATCGCGGCCTAGCCAGACTTGCTGACGCGGACGGCCACTTTCGCATGGTCGCGCTTGATCAGCGGCCGCCATTGTTCGACGCCATCGCCAGGGCGAAGGGCATCACTCGGGATCAGGTCGAATATTCCGACGTCACTGCGGCGAAGCGCCTTCTCGTCGAGAACCTGGCGCCGCATTGCAGCTCGATGCTGTTCGACCCGAACTTCGCCGTGCCCGCCGCGATCGATCTGTTGCCGCCCCGCTGCGGCCTGATCATGACCCTGGAAGAGCACCGTGTCGAGGAGACCGCCGGCGGCCGCAAGTCGCGCGCCATCAGCAATTGGAGTGTGGAGAAAATTCGCGCCATGGGCGGCGATGCAGTCAAGGTGCTGGCCTGGTATCGGCCGGACGCCGATGCCGCGGTGAACGAGCACCAGAAGCGATTTGTACGAGAGATCGGACGGGATTGCGCTCGTTACGACATTCCTTACGTCCTCGAGCTGCTGGTATATCCGTTCCTCGGTAGCGCCAACCACACCGTCGATTACGTGGAATCGCCCGGCAAGCTGCCGGGCCTCGTCATCGACAGTGTGCGCGAGTTCGCCAAGCCGGAGTATGGCGTCGATCTGCTCAAGCTGGAGAGCCCGCTTGCGGCCAACAGCCTCCCGGCTCGCGACGGCAGCCCTGAAGCCAAGGCCGCGCAGAAGGAGTTCGACGCGATCGGCGCCATCTGCCGCGAGCGCAGTATTCCTTGGGTGCTGCTGTCCGGCGGCGCTGCGCCCGAAAAGTTCGAGCGCGTGCTGGACTATTCCTATGCTGCTGGCGCAAGCGGCTTTCTCGCCGGCCGCACGATCTGGCTGGATGCCGTCCTGAAGAACTTCCCGGATAGTGCGGCAGTATCGGCCAGTCTGCGCAAGGACGGCCTCGGCGTGCTGGAGCGATTGAACAAGCTGACCACCGCCAAGGGCACGCCATGGAAGCCGCGCTTTCCGGTATTCACCGACATCAAGCAGGAAGGTGACTTCGCGCGCGCCTATTGAGATAGCGGCTCTGAATTGTTCGTCCCGACCGCAAGATCCGCGACACGACTGACGACTTCACCACGAGTGGTGAAGCCCGAGAATGTGCTGACGAAACCGTCCGCAGGAAGATCCTGATAGACAATTGGACCGGCTCTACGGCCTGAGGGCCGCAAGCCGTGCAGGGATCACGCCGGGCTGGTCCCGGCTGGGTTCTTGGCGCGCAAAGCCGCCGTCGAACTTGCCGTTGCGATGAGCACGTCGTTGGCGTCACGCAGCTCGGCCTCCATGAAGCCGATGCTGCGGCCCTGCCGAAGGACTTTGCCATGGGTGCGATACAGGCCGGGATGCGCCGGAAGCAGGAATGCGACCTTGATCTCCAGACTGGCGACGGCGATCTGGTATTCACCGTGCAACAGGCTCGCGGTGGCCATCGCGGCGTCGAGCCAACCCGTAACGATACCGCCCTGGACGATGCCGCCCTTGGGATGCCCTTCGACCGAATGGCAGTGACGCTGTTCGGCATGCCATTCGATCGTAACGCGATTCAGGAGCTGATCATAGCTGACCCCTCCTACACCCAGAAGCTCCCATGCCGGCGGACGGCGAGCCTGGATCTGCCTGATTAGTTCTGAATAGGACATGTGTCTTTGATTGCCCGACGATCGGATGTGCACGAGGCGAGCCAAGGCACGCCCTGCAGGCAATCACCACAGGCGGCGCGGCTCTGCAACTGCGCTCAGCGGAGATCAGCCATCCGCCGCGATGCCCTTTTGCCACGCGGAGGGATTTCCGCCAGAAGCCGCGGCGGACCCGCTATTTTGTCTCAGGATAGCCTGCAAAAATCGCCGCCAAGGCCTTTCCTGATTTCGCGAGGATCTTCTCCCTTGCTGCCGCGATCTGTTCGAGAGGCGGCGCCATCTGCCGCAACCCCATCTCGACCCCAAGATCGTTGAGGGCTCTCTGATCAAACGCGGTCGAGTCGTCGGCCCAGCGGCTCATCTGCTCCGCCCACAGCCTGGAAAGATCGTCGGCAGAGAGCTGTTCGTACCGGCGGCCACGCACGAGATAGGATTGCCGGTTGTCCGATTGACGGTTTTTCAGCAGAAGCTGCACAGCCTCTCTCGCCTGATCGGTCATGGACCCGCCCCCGATGCGTATCGTCGAGATCCAAACTTGGATTCGTCGTTAGATAAGCACAAGATTCGGGGAGCCGGAAGTGAAGCCGGACCTTGGGTACCATCCGCTCATTCCGGACTGGCGTCCATGTCCTTGGGGTGTGATCGAGGTGGCTCGATCCCCATGGCGTCGCCAGCGGCGAGAGCTCTGCGTCGGATCAACTGAAGAAAGGGCCGCCTCTCGGCGACCCTTTCCCGTGCCAAAAATTTGGTGCGTTCAATCCAGCCCCGGGTGAAAATTTCTAAGGATACAAACGCCATGCCCGGACGGGCCAACTAAAGCAGCCGATTGTTTCACGAAGATTTCGTCGCATGATAATCGCCATTTCGCTCGCGACGCGTGCGCTCTGCCGTTTCGAATGCTGCAGTGCAGTTTGGGCGCGATAAAGTCGCCAAACAGGGGTGCGGGAGGGTGGCCCGCCGGCCGGGCACCTTTATGGCACTGCGCGGCGGCCGCTGCGTCAGTTCGGCGACAAGCCATCAGCGCTCAGTCCTGACCTAAGTTCCATCTTACTGTCCGCAGGCAGCTGTTGCATAATCTTCCCGGTTTCGGCTTGCCGTTCGCTACGGATGCAGATTCTTGAATGTGGGGTTGTGTCATGTCGAGTGCGATCGAGTTGATTGTAGATAGCTTCACTAGACTGAGGGACCGCCAGTCACTGGAGGACATGAGAATGCATCGCCGGCGCTTGGTCGGCGACCTGAAGGCAAGACCAGGCTTTGACTGCCGGTCATCGATCGCTCAGGTCGAACAGGACATCGCGACCATAGAGGCGGGGCTGGAGAGGATTTCGGGGTCGAGCGACGCGTAAGCTCCCGGACATCTCGGGCCGGAGCATCGCTGCCAACCTCGCCAGCGATCGAGAGAAGAGCAGGCCGGCGGGGTTGAACGTCCTGAGCGGCAGCGAAGGCGGCGGCCGCTCAGGCGTTGGCTTGTCGATCACGCCTTGAAGATCAGGACTTCTTCATCAGCGAGCACTTGCTCTGTTCACGAGGAATGTTGGCGTCTTCGGCTGGGGTGGTTGCGACAACGTCGTAGAAGTCCCACGGACCCTTGGACTGCTCCACCGTTTTTGCGCGCAGCAGATAGTAATCGTGGATGTGCATGCCGTCCTCGCGCACATAGCCCTTCTCCGAGAAGAAGTCGTTCACGGGCATCGAACGGAATTTTGCCAGCACGGCGGCAGTATCGAGCGTGCCGGCCGCTTCGACGGCCTTCAGATAGTGCATGGTCGCCGAGTACATCCCGGCCTGAACCATGGTCGGCATGCGGCCGACCTTGTCGAAGAACCGCTTCCCGAACGCGCGCGATGCATCGTTGCGATCCCAGTAGAAGGCTTCCGACGTGTACAGACCCTGCATGTTCTTCAGGCCGACCGATTTGGCATCCGTGATCTGAAACAGCAGCGCCGCGACCTTCATCTTGCTCTTGAGGCCGAGCAAGCCGAATTCGTGAGCCTGCATCAGCGAGTTGGAGGTATCACCGCTGGCATTGGCGAGCGCCAGCACATTGGCACCGGAGCTCTGGGCTTGCAGCAGAAACGATGAGAAGTCGCTTGTGTTGAAGGGATGGCGCACCGATCCGACGACCCGGCCGCCGTTCGCTTTGACCACGGCCGAAGCATCCGCTTCGAACGCGTGACCGAAGGCGTAATCGGCCGTCAGGAAGAACCATTCGTTACCGCCCTGGCCCATCAATGCCTTGGCTGTGCTGCGCGCGAGCGTGTTGGTGTTGTATGTCCACTGAAAAGTGTTCGGAGAGCACTTTTCGTTGGTGATCGTCGAAGCGCCCGCCGACGACACGATCATCATCTTGTTCTTGTCGCGGACGAGGTCCGCCAGGGCCAGCGCGACCGCGGAGTTGCCGATGTCGAGAATGACGTCGACGTTTTCGGTGTCGATCCAGCGCCGCGCGATGCCCGAAGCGATATCGGTCTTGTTCTGGTGATCGGCGAAAGTGAGCTCGATCGGCTGTCCCAGCAGCTTGCCGCCGAAATCGGCGATCGCCATCTTGGCGACTTCGACCGCCGCAGGCCCGGCGGCGTCCGCATATTGCCCCGACTGATCGTTGAGCACGCCGAGCTTGACCGGCTTCGATGCAGGCGCCTGCGCATGAGCCGAAGCAAGGCCCAGGAGAACCATCGACGCTGCCAGCATACTTCTCATTTTTTCACTCCCTTTGGAAATTTTGATGCTTGAAGTCAGAATTGATCATGCGGAGTTACCCGCGCCGTGAGGCTCTATTCGGCCGCCTCGCGGTATCGCTCCAGCCCGTCCAGGCTTTCGCCATTGGCACGAAGGGCACCGCCCCATTTGGCAAGCCACCAGCCATACTGCTCGGGCCATTTCTCAAAGTTGCCGGTCAGCCCGAAATGTTCTGCGGCGTGGAGCGCCCAGAATGGATTGAACAGCATCTGGCGGGCCATGAAGATGAGGTCGGCACGGTCGTCCTGCAGGATCTTCTCCGCGAAATCCGGAGTCCTGATCATGCCGACCGCGCCCGTCGCAATGTCGGCCTCACGGCGAATGCGTTCGGCAAACGGGACCTGGTAGCCTGGACCGCGACCAAGATTGGCATTGGTCGATCCGGCGCGAAGATTGCCGCCCGTCGAACAGTCGACCAGATCGACGCCGAGTTCCTTCAGCTTACGGGAGAAGACGATGCTGTCCTCGATCTCCCAGCCTCCATCAATCCAGTCCGTCGCCGAGATGCGTACGAAGAGCGGCGTCGAGGAGGGCAGCGCAGCCCTCACCGCGCGCGTCACTTCGAGCGGAAACCGCATCCGGTTCTCGAGGCTGCCGCCATATTCATCGGCCCGGAAATTGGCGAGTGGTGATAGAAACGATTGCAGGAGATAGCCGTGAGCCATGTGGAGCTCGATCACGTCGAAGCCCGCAAGCATGGCCCGGCGCGCCGCCGCCACGAATGCATCCCGCACGCCAACAAGGCCTTCCTTGCTGAGGGGAATGGGAGTCTGGAAGCCTTCGGAGAACGGGACATCCGATGGGCCCGTAGGCACCCAGGTTTCCTCTCCCATCTCGATATCGCGATCGGTCAGATGGCTATTGCCCCGGAATGCGCGCTGCTGGCTGGATTTGCGTCCGCCGTGATTGATCTGGATCGCCGCTTTGGCTCCATGCGACTTGATGACTTGAACAATCTGACGCATGCCGTCGATCTGGCCGTCTTCCCACAATCCGGGATCGCCGTTGGTGATGCGCCCTTTCCGGGTGACCGAGGTCTGCTCGACGAAGACGAGGCCGGCCCCGCCCATGGCGAACTTGCCGTAGTGAACCAGATGGAACGGCGTGACGTAGCCGTTCTCGGCCGAATACATTCCCATCGGCGAGACGACGATGCGGTTGCTCAGCTCGACGCCACGGAATGCAATGCTTTCAAACAGCTTGACCATTGTGATCTCCCCATGAATTCGCGGACCAGGGCATTCGCCCCGTGACGTTCGTCATGCTTGTGCGATGGCGCCAGCGCGGCGCAACGCATCGATCTCGCCGTCGGACAGGCCGAGATATTGCGACAGCACCTCGCCATTGTGCTGACCGAGACGCGCGGACGGGACGTAGTCCGGCGCCGCGGTATCGTGCAGCACCAGCGGACTGCGATGAACGAGGATGTCGCCGTATTCGGGATGCGCGATCTCGCGCAGCATGCCGCGGACGTGGAGATGCTTGTCTTCGATCACCTCGCGCAGGTCGCGAACCGCGGCGCAAGGCACCCGGTTGACGCGGCAGAGCTCGGTGATCTCGTCGCGCGTGAGCTGCGAAGACCAGTCGGACACGATCTGGTCGGTCAGGTCGATGTGCTTCAAACGGTCAAGCACCGTCTTGAAGCGCGCGTCGTCGGCCAGTTCCGGCTGCCCCATCGCGCGCGTCAGTCCGGTCCAGTGGGACTCGTTGACGCTGATGATGGCGACATAGCCGTCGGATGCGGGATAGACGTTATAGGGTGCCTCCGCGAGCCCGCCGTGACGGTTGCCGGTACGCGGGGCGGCGGCCTTGCGGTTGAAGACATCAGCGAGGTTCGAAGCCATTGCCGGATAGACGGCCTCGACCATCGCGATCTCGACCAGGCGGCCGCGGCCGCTCTTCTCCCGGTCGTAGAGCGCGGTGAGGATGCCAGCGTAAAGATGCACGCCGCTGATGAAGTCGGTGATGGCTGGCCCCGCCTTGACCGGGGGACCATCGGCAAAGCCTGTCACGCTCATGATGCCGGACACGGCCTGGATGGTCAGGTCCATCGCCAGATTGTCCCGGCTGGGACCCGACAGGCCGTAGCCAGAGGCCGAGCCGTAGATCAGCCGCGGATTGACGGCGCTGAGCGCGGCATAGCCGACGCCCAGCCGATCCAGCACCCCCGGGGCATAATTCTCGATCAGCACGTCAGCCTTGGAGGCGAGCTCCTTCAGGACTCTGGCTCCGTCCGGCGACTTCAGGTTCAGGCTGATGTTGCGCTTGTTGGCGTTGAGCATAGCGAACGGTACGGCGTTGCCCTTGCTGATGCGGGCGCGATGACGCACCGGCTCACCTTTTGGCGGCTCCACCTTGATGACGGTCGCGCCGGCCTGCGCCATCAGGAAGCCAGCGTACGGACCCTGATAAACCTGGCCGAGATCGATGACGATCACGCCTTCGAGCGGCAGCTTCTTGCTGTTGTCCAAGGTACCCTCGGTTCTGTCAGAAATTGTAGAGACGCGCAGGATTGGCGATCAGGATCTTTCGGCGAGTGGCTTCGTCGGGAACGCATTCGTGCAGCAGACGAAGCAGATCCTGAAGATCGGGCATCGTCTCGGCGCTGTGGCCGACATGTGGCCAATCGCTGCCCCACACGACCTGATCGGGCGCAGCCTGAACGATGGCGCGCATGAAAGGTGCCGTGTCCGCATAGGGACGGCCGATACGCGTGTTGCGGTCCGCGCCCGAGATCTTGGTCCAGTAACGGCCGGTCTTCAGCCGATCGGTGAAGGCACGGAAATCCGGATGATCGTGCCCCTTGTCGGCCATGGTCCGCGACATGTGATCGATCACGTAGTTCAGCGGCAGCTTCTCGAGCTCGGTTGCGGCGGCCGCCAGATCCGAACTCTCGATCCAGAGCTGAGCATGCCAGCCTCGCTCCGCGATGCGAGGGGCGAGCTTGACCAGATCGTCGTAGCTGGTGCCGAGTGTCGAGACCGGTTTGCCGTCCTGCCGGATCATGGTGACGCGCACCGCCCTGAAACCGGCGTCGGTGAGTTCATCGAGCCGGTGATCCGAAACGTCGGGCCGCAGGATTGCGACGGCACGAAGCCTGTCGGGATAGCGACGCAGCGCGTCGTAGGTGACGGCGTTGTCTTCGCCCGATCCCACGGCGTGAACGATGACCCCACGCGTGATACCGAGCTCATCCCAGATGGCGAAGGCGTCTTCGATCGTGAATGGTTTTGCAGCGGTAAAGCGACCTTCGTTTCCGGGCGGAAACCGATCGAAGGGGCCGTAGATGTGAAAATGACAATCGCAGCTGCCTTCAGGCAATCGATAATCCATGCCGCAAATCCCTGTTCAGTTTTGAGAAGGTGTTACCGCCGCTGCGCACAGTGGCCTGGCCAGTGTCGCCGTCGTGAAACGAGATGAGTGATCTCAAGGAGAATGGTCGCGGGGAGCTTCGACGTGGCGACGAGGAGCTGGTGCACGACCTGTCGAGATCAGTTGATCGCAGCAGAAAAATTCATTCCCGGCTCCATGACGTCTCCCTGCAGCGCGCCCACCTGTGGTGGGACGTCTTGTTTTTTGAGCGGCCACGACGCCGCGGCCTATCGGCCTGAAAGAACACTAGGAGCGGCGCGGCCTGGAGTCCATCTATTACAGATATGTAGTTCTATTTACATATATATGGAAAACAGGTTTGCGAATGAAGCCGAATGGCTCTAGTTTGCGGCTTGGCGCAGGCGGCCCTTTGAGTATATCGAGGTATTGGTCCGCGCCCCGGAATTTACTTCCACCTACGTGTAAATGATGGATTCCAGCATCAAGTCGGCCAAGCGGATCTTCGAAGTTCTCGAATACTTTGAGGATGTGAAGCGTCCGATTTCCCTGAAGGAAGTCGCGACGAAGTGCGGCTATCCGACGTCAAGTGCCGCGGCCTTGCTGAAGAGCATGGCGATGCTGGGATATCTGTTCTACGACAGCTACAATCGCACCTACATGCCGACGATGCGCATCGCGCAGATGGGCCGATGGTTGGACACCGGGCTCTTCGGCGACAGCGCCATCCTTGCGCTCGTCGATTTCGTCCATGGGAAACTTGACGAGCTCGTCAGCATCAGCACACAGTCCGATCTGCATGCACAATACATTCACGCCCTGCAAACCAGCAAGCGCCTGCGCTTCGAAGTGAAGCCAGGGGATGTCAGGCCGCTTGCGATCAGCGGAATCGGACGCACGCTGCTCAGTGGTCATACTGACGTCGAGATTGAAAGGCTCCTGCGTCGCATCAACGCCGTTTGCCCGCGGGAGGAGCACTTCGAACTGAACGCGTTGATGAAGATCGTTAACGGCATCCGGCGCGACGGCTACATGTTCTCAAAACACATCATCGTTCAGGATGCCGGCGTGATCGCAGTCCTGTTGCCAAAGCGTGACTTCGGACGCAACCTCGTCCTCGGCGTCGGCGGGCCGGTGTCCCGTCTTGAGGAGCGGCAGGACGAAATCCTCGCTTGTATCCGCGAAGGCATCGGCCGGTTCCTGCCGTGACCTGACCGGTTTGGCAGATCAAAGGCTTGCTCCATACCCACAGATGAAAGGTCTGTCGGCCTTCACGGCCGATTGCGCTGAGAGGGCATCAAGGAGAGTCTCGCCGTCATTTGCACAGCGAGTCAGCTTTGGAAAGCCGGCTGACGACTGCAGCAAGGGCAGAACGACCCGTTCTCGGCTTGGAGGCGGACCCTTGCTCCGCGCTTGGCCGGAGCAGCGTCGAGCCAGAAGCTTAGGCCAAGGCTTGGCCGAGGGGTAGCAATCAGACGAGGCGTCAGCCGCGCTACGCGATGCGCGTGCTGCGGCTTATTTCCTGTCTGACAATCCAAAGGCAAGGATGGCAGCACAGCATAGACGATTGCTGCTTGCCCCCCGCCCCGACAGAAGGCGCTCTAGCCTGCTGCACGCGGGAGCATGCCTTTTGCCGTAATCTCCGCCGAAAGCTCTTCGATGGTCTTGCGTTGCTCCATCGCGGCCTTGCGGATCAGCGCAAAGGCCGCCGGCTCGGCGAGTGCGTGCAAATGCATGACCTGAAGGACGGCGGCAAGCACGACGCGACGAGATTTCAAACGGTGCTCCAGCTTGAGAATCTGTTGCTTCAGTTCGCTTGTGCGTTCGCTTCGCTCGAATGCCATGACAAGCGCTGCATAGATGCCTGCTGATCGCAACGGCTTGATCAGGAATGAAGCGGGGTCGAGTTCGAACACCAGTTTCAGACGGCTCGGGGTCTCTGTGCCGAGCAGCGCGATGACAGGTGATCGCGCCAGGGACGCGCGTTGCGCCGGTTGCAGCAAAGGCAGGAACTCGTCGTCGATCAGCGACAGATCCGGTGTGAAGCCGACGGGCTCGGCCGGCGTCCACGCAACACCCTCGATCCCGAGACGCTCGAACTGGCGCCGCACGATGGTCGCGTCGCGCTCGTCCTTGATTGCAACGAGTGCCTTGCGTCCGCGCAGCGAAAACGAAGACGGTCTGCTCATTTCACAACCCGCAAATGCGGCGCATTCGGCAATACGCCCGCCGAGGCGTCCCTCAAGGGGCTGACGGCCACGTCGAGCTGCGTCAGGTAAGGATCAGGCTTAACAGGCGCGTCGGCTTCCCAGAAGATATCAAACTGCCCTTGCGGATTGGATACGGCAAGCCGCGGTGTAAGGACGCAATGATTGTTGCCGCCGTCGATCCACACCGGTCCTTGCGGCGAATTGTAGCGATACCCGGCCGCTGCGCGCCGCACCTCCGCTATGTCGGACGTGGCCGCGCGCTGCAGCGCGCGCGCCAGCAGATAGACTGCGACATAGGCGGATTGCCCGTCGACGGAGGGACTGCTCTCCTCGCCATAGCGCGCCTTCCAGCGCGCGACGAAGGCACGATTCTCGGGCAGGCGGATGCTCTCGAAATATGCCGACGACGTGATGCAGCCGGCCGACGCCGGCCCGACGATCGCCAGTTCCGGCTCGCAGAGGCTACAGCTCAGCATGGGAATCTGCAGCCCTGCAGCCTTGGTACCTGCGTGAAATGCCCGGATGAAATCGTAGCTCGAGCTTCCGACGAGCGTATTGAACACGATCGGCGGCTTGCGGCGGACGATCTCCTCGACGATGTGACCGACGGCGCTTTCCCCGAGCTCAAGCAGACGTTCGGCGAGAATATGGCCATCTGCCGCGCTGACCAATTCACGGGTAACGCGATTGGTCTCCCACGTCCACACGTAGTTGGAGCCGACGCAGAAGATCTCCCGCGACAGATTGTCGAGCACGTAGCGGACGAGCGGCAGCACATTGTGATTAGGCGACGCGCCGACATACATCACGTTGTCAGAGCACTCGAAGCCTTCGTAGCGGGCGGGATACCAGAGCAGTCGATCGGTGCGCTCGACGATCGGAAGCACCTGTTTGCGGGAGGCGGAGGTGTAGCAGCCGATGATGTGCTTGACGCCGACATTGCGGATGAGGTCGTCGCACACCGTATGGTATTCGGAAACAATGCCGCGAGGATCGCGAATATGGGGTGCGATCGCGAACTCGAACTCCGCATGGTTGTTGATCTCGTCGACTGCCATCATCGCGCTCTTGAGGATCTCGCGGCCCATTGCCTGATAAGGCCCGGACTGTGAGCAGATGATGCCAACGGGAACAGACGGCTTGGTCATTGACGGCTTTCGATCGCGGAAACGCGGAGATGAAATCATCATCGCCGACGAAAGGGCAAGTGGCTTGCCGCTTTGCTGCGCAGCACTCTCTAAATTTAGGCAGACAGCATCGTTGACAATGCGATGGGCAGTTACTTAGACTTTTCTCATACAGGGCTACCTGTCGAACCTCGCGTGCGCCGAACTGGCCGATGACGTCCAGCTCCTTGCACTAAGTGCTTCGTTCGATCACGGACCCTGAAGCGACAGATCATAGCCGCGGCATTTGAGCCATTCGTCACCTCATTCGGGAGGGACGGGTGGCTTTTTTCGTTTGCCGCCGGGGAAAGCTGGCGATGCGTCCGCATCGCCAGAACGGTGACGCGTGCTCGGGGGAGATCGTGCGTCATGTCGAGCAGAGGATGAAGAGCGATGACGGCAACAGACCTCCACTATCTCGGGCTCGTCGAAGTCGGGCAGAAGATCCAGGCGAAGGCGTTGTCACCGGTCGAAGCCACCAAGGCGATGCTGCAGCGGATCGAGAAGCTCGACGGCCAGCTGAAGAGTTTCGCGTATGTGATGGCTGACTCGGCGCTCGCTGATGCCGCTACGGCCGAACAGGAGATCGCTTCCGGAAAAATCAAGGGCGTGCTTCATGGCGTGCCGGTTGCGGTCAAGGATCTCTGCTGGGCCAAGGGTGCACCTGCGGCCCATGGCATGACGATCCACCGCGACTTCCGTCCCACCGAGGACGCAACGGTGGTCGCACGATTGAAGGACGCCGGCGCGATCATCCTCGGCAAGCTGCAGCAGACCGAGGGCGCTTACGCCGATCATCACCCGAAGATCGACCCGCCGAAAAATCCGTGGAACGCGGATCTGTGGCCCGGCGCATCTTCCAGTGGCTCCGGCGTCGCCACCGCCGCGGGCCTCTGCTTCGGTTCGCTCGGCACCGATACTGGCGGGTCGATCCGTTTCCCGTCCGCGGCCAATGGTGTCACCGGGCTCAAGCCGACCTGGGGACGAGTCAGCCGCTACGGCGCATTCGAGCTCGCGGCGACGCTGGACCACATCGGTCCGATGGCGCGATGCGCGGTCGATTGCGGTGCCATCCTTGGCGTGATCGCGGGGCAGGATTCCAAGGATACGACGTCGGTGCCGCTGACGGTGCCGGATTATCTTGCTGGTCTGACCGGAGATCTGCGTGGCGTGACGATCGGCATCGATCGGCGATGGACCAGCGAGGGCACCGACGCCGATGCCGCCAAAGTGCTGGCCGAAGCTTTGCGTGTGGCGGCTGATCTCGGTGCGAAGATCAAGGAAATCACGTTCCCCGATCCGACGGCGGCTATCGATGACTGGTTCCCGCTCTGTGGCATCGAAGTCGCGGTGGCGCACGAGGAGACCTATCCAGCGCGCAAGGACGAGTATGGTCCGGCCCTTGCGGGCCTGCTCGAACTCGGCCGGCAGCAATCCGGCATGGACTATCAGAAGATCGTGCTTCGGCGTGAAGCGTTTCGCGGCGCGGTGCGTCTGCTGTTCGAGACGGTCGATCTCATCGCGGTCCCGGCCCAGGCGTTCGCGGCGCCCACGCTTTCAAAGATGGCGGCGCTCGGCGAGGACGCCTCGCTGATCGGCGGCCTGCTTCGCTTCACGTGCCCTTTCGATATGACGGGAAGTCCGACCGTGACATTGCCCGGCGGCTTCGCGGCGAATGGTGGTCCGGTCGGCTTCCAGTTCGTCGGCCGCCATTTCGACGAGGCTGGCCTCGTTCGTGCAGGTGATGCGTTCCAGCGCGTCACCGACTGGCACAAGCGTCATCCCGCGATTTGAGCCGAGGAGCCGATTACATGTCCGAAGACTGGTTGAAGACGTCCATCATGGCCAAGCGCGCTGTCGCCAAAGGCGCGGCGGGCGCAACGCATAGTCTGACGATCGAGCAGCAGGGTGGTTTCCACTACGTCTACGGCCCTTATGCCAAGCCGACGCTGTCGATCGACCCCGGCGAGGTGGTCGTCGTCGAGACCGAAGATGCTTTTGGCGGCGTGCTGACCAAAGAGACTGATAGTCCCACCGCCAAGCTCAACTTCCCTTATCTCAATCCACAATGTGGGCCGATCGCGGTGAAGGGGGCCAAGAAGGGCGATTGCCTTGCGATCTACATCCGCGACGTCGAGACCCGGGGCGAACAACCCGCTGGCACGACCTGCATTATTCCGGAATTCGGCGGACTGGTCGGGACGGGTTCGACCGCGCTGCTCAATCCGCCGCTCCCGGAACGCGTGAAGAGGCTGCATGTCGACAGGAACGGCATTCGCTGGAACGACAAGCTCACGCTGCCCTACGAGCCGTTCATCGGGACCATCGGCGTCTCGCCTGAGATCGAGGCGATCTCCTCGCTGCAGCCGGACTATCACGGCGGCAACATGGATCTGCCTGACGTCGCTCCGGGTGCAATCATCTATTTCCCGGTCCATACCGACGGCGGAATGCTCTACGTCGGTGATTGCCACGCAACGCAAGGCGACGGCGAGCTTTCCGGAGTGGCGCTGGAGCAGCGCGCGACCGTCACGCTGCAGGTGGACCTGATCAAGAACTGGAGCTTTGCCTGGCCCCGGCTTGAGACCGAGGATTTCATCATGACGATCGGAAGCGCGCGTCCTCTCGAGGACGCAGCGCGCATCGCATATCGCGAACTCGTGCGGTGGATGGCGGCCGATTACGGGTTCGACGAGATCGACGCCTACATGCTGCTCAGCCAGGCCGGCCGCATGCGCCTCGGCAACATGGTCGACCCCAAATACACGATGGGTGCGTCGATCCTCAAGAATTACCTCAAGCCATGACATCCAACCGATTCCAATGAGAGGGGACATCACGATGAGTTCGAGACGCAAGTTAAGGATGGTTTTGCTCGGCGCCATGCTTGGCGCGGCGGCATCGACAAGTCTTGCCCAGGCGGCCGAGCCACCGCTGAAGGTCGGCCTGCTCGAGGACGTGTCGGGCGATCTTGCCTTCATGGGCATGCCGAAACTGCACGGCTCACAGCTCGCCGTTGAGGAGATCAACAAGAGCGGCGGTATCCTGGGTCGGCAGATCGAGCTCATCCACCTTGATCCGCAGGGCGACAATGCGCGCTACCAGGAGTTCGGACGCCGGCTGCTCAATCGCGACAAGGTCGACGTGCTCATCGGTGGTATCACCTCGGCCTCGCGCGAAGCTCTGCGTCCGATCGTCAATCGGACCTCGACACCGTACTTCTACACCAACCAGTACGAAGGCGGCGTCTGCGACGCCAGCATGATCAGCATGGGCGCGGTGCCCGAGCAGCAATTCTCGACGCTGATTCCCTGGATGGTCGAGAAGTTCGGCAAGAAGGTCTATGTTATCGCCGCCGACTACAACTTCGGTCAGATATCGGCAGAGTGGAACCGCAAGATCATCAAGGATCTCGGCGGCCAGGTCGTCGGCGAGGAGTTCATTCCGCTTGGCGTGTCGCAGTTCGCGCAGACCATCCAGAACATCCAGAAAGCGAAGCCGGACTGGCTGCTCACGATCAATGTCGGCGCCGCCCAGGATTCGTTCTTCGAGCAGGCAGCGGCGGCCAATCTCAACCTGCCGATGGGCTCATCGATCAAGGTCATGCTTGGCTTCGAGCACAAGCGGTTCAAGCCGCCGGCGCTGAACAACATGCATGCGACCGCGAACTGGTTCGAGGAGATAGACACGCCCGAGGCGACCGAATTCAAGAAGCGCTGGCGCGCCAAGTTCCCCGACGAGCTCTACATCAACGACATGGGGTACAACGCCTACAACGCGCTCTACATGTACAAGTCGCTGGTCGAGAAGGCGAAGTCGATCAAGCTCGAAGACATGCGGAAGGTGATCGCGACCGGCGACGCCTGCATCGACGCTCCCGAAGGCAAGGTCTGCATCGATCCCAAGAGCCAGCACACCTCGCATCGCATGCGGCTGATCTCGGTCGGGCCCAAGCACGAGGTGAAGGTCGAAAAGGACTATGGAACGATCCAGCCTTACTGGCTTGGCGAGATCGGGTGCGATCTGACCAAGAAGAACGACAAGGATCAGTACACGCCGAGCCATCTGCCGAAGAAATCGTGATGCTCGGGCACAGATCTTGCTCGTGTTGAATGTCACGATCTTGAACAAGGCCGGCGCCGCAACGATGCGGCGCCGGGAGCGGCAAGGGGATCAGGATGTCGGCTGAAGTGTTTTCGGTATTCTATCAATTTGCCGACGTGTTTGCGTTCCTCATTCTCTCGGCCGCAGGTCTCGCCATCGTGTTCGGCATGATGGGCGTGATCAACATGGCGCATGGCGAGTTCATCATGTGCGGCGCCTACGTCACCGTTGGCCTCGTGAACCTCGGCGTGCCGCTTGCGATCGCCCAGATCCTGGCCGCAGTGACCGCGGGCCTTATTGGTGTCCTCGTCGAGTTCCTGGTCGTGCGGCGTTTCTATAAGCGGCCGCTGGATTCGCTGCTCGCAACCTGGGGCTTGAGTCTCATCGTGACGCAATCGATGCTCCTGATCGTCGGCTCCGCCGTGCGAGGTATCGGAACGCCCGAGGGAAGTTTTGCGATCGGCGGCTACACGTTTTCGACCTATCGCCTGGTGCTGTTCGGTTGCGCGGTAGCCGTGCTGGTCGGCCTCTACATCATCTTCATGAGGACGCGGTTCGGCGTGATTGCCCGCGCGACAATGCAGAATGCGGCGATGGCCAAGGCGCTTGGCGCGCGCACCGGCAGGATCTATGCAATCAGCTTCGGGATCGGGACCGGCCTCGCCGGGCTTTGTGGGGCGCTGTACGCGCCGACCATGACGCTGATCCCGACCATGGGTGCGACCTTCGTGGTCGAGAGCTTCGTGACCGTCGTCATCGGTGGAGCCAACGTGCTGCTCGGAACGGCGCCGGCGGCCGTGCTCCTGGCGATGATCCGGATGACGCTGAACGCAAGCTACGGTCAGATCATCGGACAGATCGGCATGCTGGTGGCCGTCATCCTGATCATTCGCGTGTTGCCCGAAGGGCTCTCAAGCGTGCTGGTTCGTCGTGGGCGCTAGGGGGAAACGTTGATGTTCAAGCTGCTGGAAGGTCCACAGACGCTCGGGCGCGGCAGGATGTTCTGGACCTGCTTCCTCGTTGTGTTGGGGGGAGCGCTGGCTTACCCGCTGTTCGCCGACTCCTACGACGTTGGCAATTTCGCCTACTTCCTGATCTGGATCTTCATGGCGCTCGGCCTCTGCCTGATGTGGGGCTATGGCGGCATGCTCTCGTTCGGCCAGACCTTGTTCTTCGGCATCGCCGGCTACGGATACGGCGTGCTCGCGATCAACATGGGCGGCGGCACCGCGACGATCGCCGCGCTCGTGCTCTCGGTCGCCCTCGCGATGATTGCGGCAGGCATCCTCGGCTACTTCATGATCTGGGGCGGCATCAACGGGATATTCTTCGGCATCGTGACGCTGTCCGCAACGCTGGTGCTGGCCTTCTTCCTCGGCCAGACGGCCGGGCCCGAATGGCATATCGGTCCGGCGCGGCTGAACGGCTTCAATGGCATGAAGGGCATGGACCCGCTGACCGTGGGTGACTTCTACATCGAGGGATCGGCGCTTTACTACGTCCTGGTCGCGCTGATCGTCATTGTATATCTGGCGCTGCGGATGCTGTTGAATTCGGGCGTCGGCAACGTCATCGTGGCGACGCGCGAGAATCCGCAACGCGCGGAGATGCTGGGCTATGATGTCCGTAAATATCAGCTTCTGACCTTCGTGATCGGCAGCGGCCTCGCGGGGTTGAGCGGTGCGCTCTACACGTCGTGGGGGCAGTTCATCACCCCCTCCAGCATCGGCCTCCCTGCGGCTGCGATGCCGATCGTATGGGTGGCGTTCTCCGGACGGAGCGACCTGACGGCGACGCTGGTCGGATCGTTCCTGCTGCTGTTCGGCTTTCAGACCATCACCGTCTACAGCCAGCAGGCCGCGCTCGTGCTGATGGGGGCGCTGCTGCTCGCAACGGTGATGCTGGCGCCGCAGGGCTTTGTTCTCGGCATCGGTAAACTCGTTGCGGACTGGTGGCGCGACCGACGTCGTGGTGACGATGCCGTCGTCACGGAGGCCGGTCGCTTGCAGTCGGAAGAGGCCTGATCGTGGCGCTGGTCGAAGTCAAGGGCGTATCCAAGAGGTTCGGCGGGCTGACCGCCGTCTCCGGGGTCGATCTCACGGTCAATGCGGGCGAGGTCCACTGTCTGATCGGGCCCAACGGCGCCGGCAAGAGCACGCTGTTCAAGCTGATCGTAGGGCTCTATCCGCCGACCGAGGGCAACATCCTGTTCGATACCGTCGACATCACGACCGAGCGTCCCTATGCGCGCGTGCAGCGGGGCATGAGCATCAAGATGCAAGCTCCGAGCGTGTTCAAGGAATTGCCCGTTCGACAGAACATCCAGACGGCGCTCCAGGAACGATTGTCCGGCGCGGAGCGCATCGCCGAGGAGGATCGCCTGCTGACGCTGCTCAACCTCGCACCGGACAGCGGCAAACTCGCCGGTGCGCTGTCGCATGGTCAGCAGCAATGGCTGGAAATCGGGATGGCGCTGGCGCTGAAGCCGCAGCTCCTGCTGCTGGACGAGCCGACGGCCGGCATGTCGCCGGAAGAAACCTACAAGACAGGCGAGCTGATCAAATCGTTCAATGCCGAGGGAATGACGGTGCTCGTCGTCGAGCATGACATGGCCTTCGTACGGCAGGTCGCGCAGCGCGTCACGGTGCTGCATCTCGGCAAGATCTTTGCGCGGGGCAATCTCGAGAGCATCTTGCAGGACGAGAAGGTCGCTGAAATCTATCTCGGTAAGACCCATGCTCACTAAGCCCAATCCCACCGACCGGATCCTGGACGTATCGGAGCTGTGGGCCGGATACGGGGCAACGCCGATCCTGCAGGGGGTTACCATGTCGGTCTCGCGCGGCGAGATTGTCGGCGTGATCGGCCGCAACGGCGTCGGCAAATCGACCCTGATGCGCTGTCTCATCGGCCTGCTACAAACTTGGCGCGGTACGATCAGCTTCATGGAGGAGGACGTCACAGCGCTGGAGGCCGACGCACGGGCGAGGGCGGGTTTCGGCTACATCCCGCAAGGGCGTGACGTATTTCCACAGATGACGGTCGACGAGAATCTTCTGGTCGGCGAACTGATCGGTGGCCCGCGCAGCAAGAAGCTGCCGGAGCTCGTATATGAATACTTTCCACGGCTGAAAGAACGTCGGCGGCAGGCCGCGGGCACCATGTCGGGCGGCGAGCAGCAGCAACTGGCCATAGGCCGCGCGCTGATCGGCAATCCGTCCCTCATGATTCTGGACGAGCCGTCCGAAGGCATCCAGCCGTCGATCGTCCAGCACATCTGCGAGGCGCTGAGGTCGTTCCGGAACGAGCTCGGAACGACCATCATCTTCGTCGAGCAGAACCTGGACACGATCCTCGCGATCGCGGAGCGCTGCTACATCATGGAGAAGGGCAGGATCACGAAGTCGCTGGCCGGCGGCGAGGTCAACGAGGACAACGTCCGCGAACAGCTGCTGCTCTGAAAGGCCGTTTCGGCGTATTCAAGCGTCAATTGGGAGGGAATGAACATGGATCTGGGACTCAAGGGAGCAAAGGTTCTCGTCACTGGTGGCACGAAGGGTATTGGCAGGGCGATCGCCGAGACCTTCGCGGCCGAGGGGGCCAATGTGGGCATTTGCGCGCGCAATCAGGCTGACGTCGACAACGCAGTCACCGCGATCAAGGCGAAGGGCGTCGCTGCATTCGGCAGCTCGGTCGACGTCTCCAATGGACCGGCGCTCAAAGCCTGGGTGGAGGATATGGCCTCCAAGCTGGGCGGCATCGATATTGTCGTCGCCAATGTCAGCGCGCTGTCGATCGGGCAGGACGAGGAGAGCTGGGAGAAGGAGTTCTCGACCGACATGATGGGCACCGTGCGGCTGGTCAATGCAGCAATGCCGTATCTGGAGAAGAGCAAGGCCGCAGCGATCGTCACCATCTCCAGCGTGTCGGGCCGCGAGGTCGACTTCGCCAGCGGCCCCTATGGCACGTTCAAGGCCGCGATCATCCACTACACGCAAGGGCTGGCTTTCCAGCTTGCCGGCAAGGGCATTCGCGCCAACTCGGTCTCGCCGGGCAACACCTACTTTGAGGGCGGGGTCTGGAATCAGATCAAGGACGGCAATCCCGAGCTTTACAAGACCGCGCTCGCGCTTAACCCGACCGGCCGCATGGGTACGCCGCAGGAAATGGCGAACGGTGCGGTATTCCTTGCCAGCAAGGCCGCGAGCTTCATCACGGGGACCAACCTCGTGATCGACGGTGCGCTCACGCGCGGCGTGCAGTTCTAGACGCATCCGGAGCCACGCAGCAACGGGGGCGCGGCACGCGGGGCGAAGCCATTTCCGATAACAACAGGGCTGTCAGATGTCAGCAGATCCAATTCACTATAAGTCGATCACAGAGCTCTCCGGGCTGTTCCGCCGGGGTGAGCTCCTGCCGTCGAAGGTGACCGAGGCCATGCTGGGACGGATTGAGAAGCTCGACGGCAGGTTCCATAGCTATGCACTCGTACTCGCCGATCGCGCCATGGCTCATGCGAAACGCCATGACGCCGAGTTCGCGAAAGGCATCTGGCGGGGGCCGCTGCACGGCGTGCCGATTGGACTAAAGGATCTCTGTTACACCACCTTTGCGCCGACGGCGGGCGGCACCACGATCCACGCCAAGTTTATCCCGTCCTTCAACGCGACGATCGTGGACCGGCTCGAACTCGCCGGCGCCGTCGCGCTCGGCAAGCTGAAGATGACCGAGGGCGCCTACACCAGTCACCATCCGAACGATCAGGCTCCGCTCAATCCTTGGAACATCGAATACTGGGTTGGCTCCTCCTCGAGCGGATCGGGCGTGGCAACGTCGGCGGGGCTCTGCTTCGGTTCGATCGGCAGCGACACCGGCGGCTCTATCCGATTTCCGTCCGCTACCTGCGGGCTGACCGGCATCAAGCCGACCTGGGGACGCGTCAGCCGTCACGGCGTTTTTCCCCTCGCGGACTCGCTCGACCATGTCGGGCCGATGTGCCGAAGCGCGGCGGATGCGGCCGCCATGCTCGGCGCCATCGCGGGCGCCGATGTCAACGATCCCACGGCGCTGCAGGAGCCGGTACCGGACTATCTGACCGGGATTGGCGGCGGCGTTCGCGGCTTGCGGATCGGCGTGGACCGCAGCTACACCCAGGATGGTATCGATCCGCAGGTTGTCGCCGCGCTGCTGGAAGCTGAACGCACGCTTGCGGAGCTCGGCGCAGACATCCGCGAGATCAAGTTCCCCGCATACGAGAAGCTCGTCAGCATGTGGATTCCGATGTGCTCGATCGAGACCGCAGAGGCGCATCTTGAGACCTATCCATCGCGGAAGTCGGAGTACGGCCCCGATCTGGCGCAGCTGATCGAGCAGGGGAGATCCATGAGCGGCGTCGAGATCGCGCAGATCCATCACGAGCGCTTGAAGTTCTGCGGAAGCCTCGCGGCCTTGTTCGGTGAGGTCGATTTGCTGCTCATTCCCACCATGCCCGTGCCGATCCCAACGCTGACCAAGATGGGCGAATACGGCGCCGATCCGACTGTGCTGCTCAGCATCCTTCGCTTCACCGCGGTGTTCGACTTCTCCGGAAGCCCCACCATCACGCTGCCGAATGGCATGGCGTCGGACGGCCTGCCGCTCAGCATGCAATTGGTCGGCCCGCATCTATCGGAGGATGTGCTCGCCCGCGCCGGGCATGCCTTCCAGTCGGTGACGGATTGGCATACCCGGCGCGCGCCGATCGACTGAGGGTTATTCTGGCTCGGCCGCGGGCAAAGCGGCTGCAGCGCCCTTCGTCGCGAAGTCTCAACGCCGACGATTTACAGCCATTCCTCGGGATAGGGCTTTCGAGAGAGCTGCTGCAGTCTTCCGGAGAGCCGAAAGCCGTTCCTCCATCTGCTTGTTCATGATGCGCTCAAGCGGCCCGGTCATGCCGACGGATTGAAGGACTGTGCCATCCGAAAGCGTGACGGGGACCGCAAGTGCCGCAAGTCCTTCGTTGATCTCCCCGATACAAGTGGCGTAGCCCGATCTTCTGACTTTTGCGAACTCCTGGTCAATCCACTTTCGGCTGGTGTGCGAATTGACGGTCGGCTTGGGAAGCTCATTTGAAAGGGCCTCAGCGATCAGCTCCTTGCTCTGAAAGGCCATGATGGCCTTGCCAGTCGCTGCGGCATTCACGGGCATCTCGATTCCCGGCTGAACATATCCGCGCCACCTCACATCGGGCGAATATGAAACGGCTACGAGGACGCGCGACCCAACGAGGCGTGCGAGATAGCAGGTCTCGGAGGTCGCCTCCGTCAAAGCATGAATGTGGGGACCGGCGAGCGACGCGTACCAGCCATCGTCCGCGCTTGCATGAAGCAAACGCGTCAGCCGATCGCCCACGGAATAGGTGCGTCCTGCTTCCGCTTCGACTGCCAGCCCTGATCGAACCAGCCCTTTCAGCAGTCGATGTGCGGTTGTCTTGGGGAGTTCGAGGATCGATGAGACGTCGGCGAGCGTGATCGCGCCGGGGAAGGCGGCAATCACTTCGAGCACGTCGATGTATCGAGCCAGCGGGCCGGGCGAG
Organism: Bradyrhizobium sp. in8p8; assembly: GCF_000426845.1. Taxonomy (GTDB): domain Bacteria; phylum Pseudomonadota; class Alphaproteobacteria; order Rhizobiales; family Xanthobacteraceae; genus Bradyrhizobium; species Bradyrhizobium japonicum_C. The sequence continues at coordinate 81,863 of NZ_AUGD01000012.1, forward strand.
TTGTCATCCATTTGCATGTGATCCGATCAATCTTTGTGCGACGCAAGCAAAAATGAACGGCTTGACTCCTGGCGAGGCGGCCGTTTACCGTTTCATAATTCGGGATTATGTTCCGAAAAACGGAACGACTGTCAAGCCCTCGTGAAATCCGCTGGGTGCGATGGAGAGATTTTTTCATTCTAGGAGGCGACATGAAGATTACGCGGAAGGCTGGTCTCGGCGTGACGATCGGAGCGGCGATGCTGTCGTTCGTGAGTGTGGCTCAGGCTCAGCAGGGCAGCCCTATCCTGATCGGCGCGACTGTGCCGATGACGGGGCCACTGTCCCTGACCGGCAAACAGTATCAAAACTCCCTTTCCATGGCCGAAGAGGACATCAACAAGGCCGGGGGCATCAACGGTCGCCATATCAAGATCGTGTTCGAGGACACGCAGGCGTCCAACGGAACTGCTGTCAACGCGTTCGTAAAGCTGGCCCAGGAAACCAAGCCAGCATTCTTCTTCCTGTCGAGCTACTCCACGCAGAATCTCGCAACGGCGCCCGAGCTAAGCAAAGTTCAGGTACCGGCGATGTATGCCGGCGGTGCCGACGTCGTGGCCGATAAAGGCAACGAATGGATGTTCCGGATCCGTCCGGCGGACAGCGTTTCGGCCGAAGGAATGGTGAAGGCCGCAGTCGACGTCATCAAGGCAAAGAAGCCCGGAATTCTCTACATCCAGAACGACTTTGGTCAGGGCGGTGCGCAGACTGCCGCCAAGCGCTTCGAGGCCGCCGGGATCGCGGTCGCCGGCATGGAAGCCTATGGCCAGAACGACAAGGACTTCTCCGCGCAGCTCCTCAGTCTCCGCAATAAAGGCGCCGATGCCATTCTGATCTTCAATTATCCGCAGGATGGCGCGCTGGTCCTCCGCCAGGCGAAGCAGCTCGGCTTCAAGATGCCGCTCGTTACGTCCTCTGCTGCGCTGGTGCCCGCGGCGACGCAGCTTCTTTCGCCGTCGGATCTCGAGGGGGTCTGGGGCGTGGTCGATGCCTTCATGGACGTCAGCGTCGGCGGCCGGATGAAGGACTACGTGGAGCGCTTCAAATCGAAATTCGGGGTTGATCCAGATCCCTACGGGCTCGCGTATTATGACGGTGCGATGCTGATGGCGGACGGCATGCGCAAGGCCGGAACCGACCCGAAGGCGCTGCGCGAATGGCTGTCCTCGGTCAAGGGGTGGCAGGGCATTGGCCACGTCTACTCGTATGACAACAAAGGCAATGGGGTTCGCGACCTCGCGGTCGTGAAGGCAAAGCCGGGCACCAAGACCTTGGAACTGGTCCAACCTGTCTCGCTCAACTGATCATTCGAAACGAGTTGGTCTGCGGTCCGACAAGTCGGCCGCAGACCGGGATCGTGCAGGGAACGTCATGGCGGACTTCGTTCAGCTCATCATCAACGGTCTGGCGATCGGTAGCGTCTATGCGCTCGCTGCGATCGGCTTCGTGATCGTTTACTCTGCTACCGGCGTGGTCAATTTCGCCGCCGGTCAGTTTGTAATGTTTGGAACGTTCGCGGGCGTTGCGACGCTCGTCAACGCGCAGCTGCCATGGCCCTTCGCCTATGGTGCGGCGCTCCTCATCATGGCGCTGTTCGGGGCCCTGTTCTTTGTCTCGGTTTATCTGCCTCTGCGGCGCGGTTCGATAGTGACCATCATCATCGGGACCGTTGCCGTCAGCATCACGATGCAGAACGCCGCCTTGCTATCCTTTGGATCATGGCCATTCCGGCTGCCATCTCCCGTCGAGGACAGCGCGGTTTCGCTTGGGGGTGCGATCATTTCCCTGCATGCCCTGGCGGTGGTCGCGGTGACCGCGGTGATGGTGGCCGGGCTATGGCTTCTTTTCAATCGTACTTCGGTTGGCGTGGGCATGCGAGCCGTAGCGCAGGATGTACAGGCTGCCAGATTGATGGGTCTTAAAGTCAACCGCCTGCTGGCGTTCTCATGGATCCTCGCCGCGGTACTCGCGGGCGTCGCGGGATTGATGCTCGGCCCGATGTGGTTCGCGGACGTCAACATGGGGGATCCGATCGCATTGAAGGCCTTCGCCGCGACCATCATCGGTGGTTTTGGGAGCCTGCCGGGAGCGATCGTGGGCGGCCTTTTCGTCGGCTTGAGTGAGGTCCTCGGCGCATCGTATGTCTCGTCTGCGTACAAGGATCTGATCTCCTTCGGCATAATGATCGCCTTTCTGCTTGTGCGTCCGCAAGGCGTGTTCGGCGAGAAAATTCAGGATCGAGGCTGAGAGGATGGCGATGCGCATTCCCCTGCAGATCGCGACGGCGATCATTGTGCTCGGCGGGATCTCCGGTATGGTCCTGCCGGAATATCATCTTCGCTTGTTGAATCTCTCGCTGATCTCCGCGGTCGCGGTGATTGGGCTCAACTTTGCGTTTGGCTATGCCGGTTTGATCTCGCTTGGCCATGCGGCTTTTGTTGGCATGGGCGGCTATGGCTTGGCCATCCTGACGACCACTTGCGGATGGTCACCGTGGCTCGCTGCGCCAGTAGCGATTGCGGCGACAGCCATTTCTGCCGGCCTGATCGGGTACCCATTGCTTCGCCTGCGCGGGCACTACCTGGCACTGGCGACGCTCGGCCTCAACGTGTCGTTCTATATCGTAACGTCCAATTGGATTGCGATGACAGGGGGGACCAACGGGATCGCGCGGATCCCGGGATTGGCGCTTGGCTCGTTCAGCTTCTCCGGGGAGCACCAGTTCCTGTGGCTTGCGCTTATGGTTCTGGCGCTGATCGCCGCCGCCGCGGCCGCATTGCACAAGTCCCGCCTGGGCCGCGAAATGATAGCTGTGCGCGATGATGAGATCGCGTCCGAGATGACCGGAATCGATACGACGCGGATCAAGATTGAAGCGTTCGTGCTTTCCGCCATCTGCGCTGCCGTTGCCGGGTGCCTGTTTGCCCTGCACATGCGCTTCGTTGCGCCGGAGGATTTCACCTATGCGCACTCGATCACATACCTCGCCATGTTGATCGTCGGCGGCGAAGGCACAATCGTCGGTGCTGTCCTCGGAGCGGTGCTGCTGACGTTTCTGCCGGAATGGTTGCGCTTTCTCGGTACCGCCTACCTCTTCTTCTTCGGCCTGCTGGTGCTTGGGATTCTGGTGTTTCTGCCCACGGGTCTCGTTGGCCTCGGCCAACGCTTGAGCCGTCGGTCAGCTAAAACTCCGCTTCTCGCATCTGCTCGCGCTCCGGAGGCGACGTCATGAACGCCTTGGAAGCACGAGGCATTCACAAGCGCTATGGAGGTCTCGCTGCGTTAGCGGACGTGGATCTGACCGTCAAAAACGGGCAGTTCGTCGCTGTCATCGGGCCTAACGGCGCTGGAAAGTCCACCCTGTTGAACGTTCTGACTGGCCTGGCGATGCCAGATGAAGGGCAGGTGCTTCTCGCCGGGCAGGCGATCACGCGGATGGCCACCAACAAGCGTATTCGTGCCGGCCTCGGCCGTACGTTCCAGCACGGACGGGTATTCGCACGCCTTAGCGTGCTAGAAAACGTGATGACGGGTGCGGCGATACGCGGCCGCCTAAGCGAGTCTGACCTGCGCGACTTCTCGATGGAGATCATCGAGCAAATGGGATTGGCAGACGTGGCGCACGAAGCCATTATGTCGCTCTCGTACGGTCGGCGCCGAATGGTGGAGCTCTCACGTGCGTTGGCGTGCCGGCCGCACGTCCTCCTGCTGGACGAACCGGCGGCCGGCCTCAATTCAGGCGAGGTCGATCAACTAATCGATCGCCTGGCGGAGTTGCGGGCGATGCACGGACTCGCCGTGGTGCTGATCGAACACAATATGGGGATGGTCATGCGGCTCGCCGAGCGCATCTTCGTTCTCAATTTTGGTTGCAAGATCGCCGAGGGAACTCCAGCGGAGATACAAGCAGATCCGGCCGTGCTGTCTGCTTATCTGGGCGAAGGATATGCTCATGCTGTCGTGTAACGATCTCGTGGTCGCGCATGGCGATATCGTGGCGCTGCAGGGAGTGACCCTCCAGGTCGAAGCTGGCGAAACGGTCGCGCTTATCGGTGCCAATGGCGCCGGCAAGACGACCTTGCTCCATGCGATCTCCGGCCTCAACCGAGTTTCGTCGGGAGACATAAGATTCGAGAGACGCTCGATCGCCGGATGGCCCACCGACGCACGCGTTTCCGCTGGCATTGCGCAGGCGCCCGAAGGCCGAAGGATATTTCCTGGATTGTCGGTCGAGGAGAACCTGACCCTTGCGACCGTCAGCTGGCGCCGTTGGAGGCAGTCGATTGCGGCCGATCTCGATCGCGTCTTTGGATTGTTTCCGCGCCTTAAGGAGCGCCGACGACAACTGGGATGGTCATTGTCGGGCGGAGAGCAGCAGATGCTGGCGATCGGACGTGCTCTGATGGCCCGCCCCAAGTTGCTGTTGCTCGACGAGCCATCGCTCGGCTTGGCGCCGCGGCTTGCCGAAGAGGTTTACGAACAGGTCAGGTGCATTGGCGAGACCGGTCTGACCATTCTGGTAGTGGAGCAAAATACGGTACTCGCGCTCTCGGTCGCCGATCGTGCCTATGTGCTGGAGACAGGGCGCATTGTGCTGGAAGGACCGGCAGACGAACTCAAGCACAATGCGCGCGTTCGCGAAGCTTATCTGGGGCGCTGAACCCAGGATCAAGGAGGCAAGATGTATCCCGCCAATCATTCTCAATCGCGAGATCTCTATCAACGAGCGCTCAAGAGCCTGCCGGGTGGCAATACGCGAACCACCGTCTATATGAAGCCGTTCCCGATCTACGCAGCTTCGGGCGCCGGCTGCCGTGTCCGGGACGTCGATGGCAATGAGTATATCGACTGCATCAACAACTTCACGTCTCTCATCCATGGCCACGCTCATCCCGCATTGATCGAGGCGGCGACCAAGCAACTCGCTCTGGGCTCCGCCTTCGGCATGCCGACGGAGTCCGAAGTCGAACTCGCGGAGTTGCTGGCAGCAAGGCTTCCATCCGTAGATCATGTCCGCTTCTGCAATTCGGGCACCGAGGCGGTAATGATGGCGCTAAAAGCGGCCCGCGCCTACACGGGTCGCCCGAAGATCGCGAAGTGCGAGGGTGCTTATCACGGCTCCTATGACTACGCTGAAGTCAGCCTCGACCCGACACCCGCGGCTTGGGGAGGCAACGCCCCGGTATCGGTAGCCTATGCCAAAGGCACGCCCGACAACGTGCTCGCGGACGTCGTGACCATTCCGTTCAACGACGTCGAAGCGGCCGTGAGCCTGATCCGCGAGCATGGTCCCGAACTCGCTTGTGTACTCGTTGATCCTATGCCGAACCGGGCGGGTCTGGTTCCGGCGGATCGAGCCTACGTGGAAGCGCTCCGTCAGGTCACGCGGGAAGTCGGCGCGCTGCTTGTCTTCGACGAAGTCATCACATTCCGTCTCGGCTATGAGGGCGCACAAGGGCTCTGGGGCATCGATCCGGACCTGACGACGCTCGGCAAGATCATCGGTGGCGGCTTCCCGGTCGGCGCGGTCGCCGGCGGCAAGACGTTCATGGCGGTGTTCGATCCATCTTCCGGCAAACCGGCGCTCCCGCACGGCGGCACCTTCTCGGCCAATCCCGTCACCATGCGCGCCGGTCTTGCCGCCATGATGTTGCTCGATGCAGCAGCCTATTCACGCCTCGATCGGATCGGCACTGCGGTACGCGACGGCATCAATGCGGCCTTCCGCAAGACTGGCGTTGCCGGGACCGCAGTCGGATTGGGCTCGCTCCTCAAGGTTCATTTCACCGACCGCAACGTCCGGGATTATCGTTCGGCTTACTCGAGCGAGGTGGAAGCGAAGCGCCAGGCCGTTTTCACCGCCGGGTTGCTCAATCGCGGGATTTTCGTCGCGAGCTATGGCCTGATGGCGCTGTCGTTGCCGATGACCGATGCTGACGTCGATACGATTGTGAAGGCGGCCGCGGAGTCCTTGGAGGAGGTCGCCGCGTTCGGCTGATCAAGCTCCCTGTAGCGCGAACTGTTCCGACTGGCGCCCGCTTGACATCGGATTGAGATTTTAATTTCTACCAGCAGGCTTGCGATGACCTCAAAGATCGACCCCATCACCCGCTCCGTTGTCCAGCATCGTCTAAGTTCGATCGTGAACGAAATGGGCGAAGCGATGCTGCGTACATCTTACTCGCAGATCCTGAACTCCAGCCGTGACTTCTCGCTGGGGATCTGCGACGTGAATGGGCGTTTGATTGCGCAGGCGGACCATATTCCGGTTCATGTCGGCGCGCTGTCCTGGGCGACGCTTGCGATCGAGGAGCGCTTCAAGGACATCAAGCCAGGCGACGTTCTGCTGCTCAACGATCCCTACCATGGTGGCAGTCACTTGCCCGATCTGACCGCGTTCGTGCCAATCTTCGATGGGGAACGGAGGCTGTACTGGACCATCGTGCGTGCACACCAGAGCGATATCGGCGGGGCGACCCACGGCGGCTACAATCCGGGCGCGACCGACATTTGGCAGGAAGGATTGCGGGTACCGCCGATCCGGCTTTATGAAGCGGGCAGACTTCGTGACGACCTGCTCGACATGCTGGCACTCAACGTGCGGAATTCTCGAGATTTCCGCGGTGATCTTGCTGCGATGATTGGTGCGGCGCACCTCGGCGAACGCCGTGTCAGGCGGCTGCTCGACGAGTTTGGTGGACAGGTCGTCGAGGCCGCCGTCGAAGCAATTCTCGATGCTGCCGAACAACAGACGCGGGCAGTCCTAGCGACATGGCAGGACGGTACGTTCTATGGAGAAGCGTATCTCGACGATGATGGTCATGGTCGAAGCGATATCAGAATCGCCGCGAAGGTGACCAAGAAGGGATCTGACATCGAGATTGATCTTTCGGAGTCGGACCCTCAGTCGACGAGCTTTGTCAATTCGTCGCACGCCAATATGCAGGCTGCGGTCGTCATGGCTTTTGCCTATCTCATCGATGCGGATATTCCCAAGAACGCCGGCGCACTTCGGCCGCTGAAGGTCGTTGCCAAACAGGGCACGATCGTATGGGCAGATCCCGGCCGGCCGGTCACGATGTGCACCAGCCATCCTTCGAATGAAATCGTGGAGGCTATCGTCAAGGCACTTTCCCAGTCGTGTCCGGATCGTGCGATGGCCGGGTGGAGCCGCAGATTCCGCATCGCCATCCAGGGTGAGAATCCGCGGACAGGGCGCAACTTTATCTGGCATTTGTTCCAGGCCAGGCCCGGAGGAGGGGCGTCGTCGGCGGGCGATGGTTGGTCATCGATTGGTGAATGGCATACGGTCGGGGGTATCAAATTCGGCAGCATCGAGGTCGATGAAGCCCGCTTTCCGCTCTATTTCCGGCATCACGAATTTCGTCCGGACTCCGGCGGAGACGGCAAGTTTCGCGGCGGCCTGGGCGTGTCGTTGGATCTCGTCGTGGAAACGGCGAAGCCTGCGCGAGCGAACACCGCAGGCGAGGGCACGAAGCATGGCGCATGCGGGATGCTCGGCGGCAGTGATGGGCTTCCCCATCAGTACACTCTCGTGTCGCAGGGCCGCGCGCCGCGAGTGCTGCGCACGAAGGAGGTCGGCATCGAAGTCCTTCCCGGCGACTGCTTCGAGGTGCGCTCCTCAGGCGGCGGAGGATGGGGCCCCCCTGGTCAACGGTCTGCTGAAGCGCGCGAAGGCGACTTGATGCAGGGCCTGACGACAAAGCTCACGACGATTTAATGGATAGCCTGAAGATGTTTACCATCGGAATCGATGTTGGCGGTACGTACACTGACCTCGTCGCGGTCGATCGCGACGGCAACACCGTGTTCGCAAAATCGCCGACAACGCCGGCGGACCAGTCTGTAGGCGTCATGAATGGACTTGAGGAACTCGCAAGCCGGCTGAAGATGCCACGAGCGGAGATGCTCGCCAGGACGGACCGCCTGGTGCACGGGACTACAGTGGCGACGAACGCATTGCTCGAGCGGAAGGGGGCAAAGGTCGCGCTACTCACGACGGAAGGCCATCGAGACGTCATCGAAATGCGCGAGGGTCTGAAGGAAGATCGCTACAACCTCCGCATCCCACCCCCGGCCCCCCTGGTTCCGCGCCAACTACGCTTCGGTGTGCGTGAGCGCGTCAGGCCGAACGGCGAGGTGCTGATCCCACTCGATCAAGACTCCCTCGGTAATGCGATCTCGGCGATCCGCGCCGCCGGAGCAAGCTCCGTGGCCGTGTGCTTCCTGCACGCCTACCGCAATCCAGCGCACGAGATTGCGACCGTCGAACGACTGAAACGCGAGCTTCCAGAGCTCAACGTCTCTCGGTCGAGCGATGTGTTGCCGCAGATCAAGGAGTATGAACGCGTTTCAACAACGATCGTGAACGCTTACGTTGCTCCGCTGGTGCGGCGCTATCTGACCAATCTAGAAGCCCGGCTGAGGGACGCGGGCCTGACCAGCAGCCTTTTTATTATCCTTTCGCATGGCGGGATGGCCCCGCTTGAGGAAGCCGCGCGGCTCGCTGCAGGCACCGTACTTTCCGGCCCCGCGGGTGGTATCTCGGGATCCCGGCGCTGTGCGGAACTGCTCGGAATTCCCAACCTTGTCCCTTTCGACATGGGAGGAACCAGCACGGACATCTCGCTGATTACTGATGGTCGCGCGTCGCTGTCCGCTGAGGGAGGGCTCGCCGGTCAACGTATCGCGCTAAGGAGTCTCGATATCGCGAGCATCGCCGCCGGTGGAGGGTCGATTGCTACTCTAGATGCGGGTGGTACGCTCCGCGTCGGGCCAGAGAGCGCTGGGTCGGTGCCAGGGCCGGCTTGCTACGGCAACGGTGGTGTTGAACCGACGGTTACCGATGCCAATGTCATTCTCGGATATCTGGACGCGTCTGCGTTCATGGGCGGAAAGCGGCCGCTCGATCGTGCAGCCGCAGAAGCGGCAGTCGATCGTATTGCGAAAGCGCTGGAGCTGTCGCGGGACGATGCAGCGGCTGGAATCTATCGAATGGTCAATCTGCGCATGGCGGACGGTATCCGTCTGATGACCCTGCGTCGCGGTGTCGACCCGCGACGCTTCGCGCTGCTTAGCTTTGGTGGCGCTGCCGGCCTGCACGCGGCCGAAGTTGCGCGGGAACTTGAAATCAAGCGCATCATCGTGCCGACGGCGGCGTCAGTCCTGTCCGCCTGGGGCATGTTGACCAGCGATCTGCGGTACGAGGTGAGCCATACGCATTACAGCGCCGGCCAACGGATTACGGCCCAGGAGGTCAGGGCCATCTTCGCCAACCTGGAAAGAGAGGCGACGGGTCGCCTGAAGTCGTGGTTTGGCGGCGATGTGGCAATCGAACGTTCCGCCGAGATGCGCTACGGCGAGCAGATCTTCCAGATTGATGTCCCGCTAAACAATCTTGATTGGGCGTCGGACGACATCGTCGATCGGTTAGAGGATCAGTTCCATCGTCGCCACGAAGAGCTATACACTTACTCGTCCCCGGATCAGGAAGTGGTGTTCGTCAATGCGCGGGTTTCTGCCCTAGGCGCTGTCCCGAGCGTCGGACAAGTCGCGCGTGGGCAGGAGACCGAAGCGCCTTGCAAACCAAGAGAACGTCGAAAGGCGTTCTTCGGCCAATGGCGAGAAGTCGATGTTTTCGCCGCCGATCAGCTTCGTCCGGGCAACAGAATCGAAGGTCCAGCAATTGTGGAAGCGGAAACGACGACAGTCGTCATCGGCGAGGGCGATCAAATCGAGGTAAACGATCTGGGCTGGCTCGACATCAGGCTCAGGTGACCGAATGACGAGTCTGCTCAGGCTTCGAGACCGCTACTTCCGCTCTGGGACTTGGGTGTATGGAATCGGACGGGTCAGAAGCGACCGTGGTCGACGATCATTGCAGGCCGCCGATTTCTTTGCGCCGGTGGTCCAAGTAGGGGAACTGTGGTTATAGCAACGCGCGTCGGCGCTTTGGGCGCGCTTTACCACCTTCGAATGGCTCGGATGGCTGCAATCAGGTTCGGTCTCCCGACGGTCGGCTCGGACCGCTAGCGTCGCGGCTGCCGCCGCTTTATGTCGCCGTCGATCCGGAGCGCGATACGCCGGGGATCCTGAAAGGGTCTCCCTGGAACGCGGCTATCCGCATTGCACCTGGCCTGACCGGCTCGCGCGAGAACATCGGGATATTCAGCCAGTGCCGGACGGCGGCGAGAAAACACCGCCCGTGAGCGCTCTTCGGGATCGGGGTCCGCTGCGCGAACCTCTCCAGATCGTCTGGCCGAACCGGAATTGCTTCAACCGGTTTACCCGCGGACTGCATCCCTGCAAGTCCTCCTTGGTAGCCGACGCCGGCATCCGACGCCGCCGGAACGGGCAGCCGGCCCGATGATCCAATCGGCCAACCAGATTGGGCTACGGCGCCATAACGGCCGCGAGACAGGGGTCTTAGGCTCGCTTCACTGAACAAAGGTTGGAGATCGCAGTGGATTTTGAACTTTCTAGGGAGCAGCAAGATATCAAGGCGCGCGCCGCCGCGTTCGTGGACGAGGTGTGCCGGCCACTGGAGGATCGATGGGGAACGGACGACTACGCCGTTCCCCACGACATCTTCATGGACGTGGTGCGCAAGTTTCGCGAGTACGGGTTCAGGGGCATCGCAGTCCCGAAGGAGGCCGGCGGCCAAGGGCTCGGGACCATCGCGAAGTGCCTGGTTTATGAGGAAATCGTCAGATCGCCCGTCATGCACGGCCTGCTTGCGACCTGGTCGGGATTCCTCGATCCACATCCCGCACTGTACGTCGCCCCTGAATGGCAGCGAGAGGCCTACCTCTACCCGATCCTCAAGGAAGACAAGTTCTATCACATCAACATCTCGGAGCCGGGAGCAGGTTCGGACGCGGCCGGTATCCAGACGACGGCCGTTCGCGTAGGCGACAGCTATGTCATCAACGGCATCAAGCGTTGGGCGCCGCCGCCGAACCATCCGGGCATCACGCCGAAATATCTCCTGTGCTACGCGGTAACCGACCCCGGGAAGGGGTACGAGGGGATCAGCCTCTTCCTCGTCGACTATCCCAACCCCGGCGTCTCCGTGCTGCGTGAATACGAGACCATGGCGCCAGGCACGTATCTGGGGAGAAGCTGCGACTACCAGTACAAGGATTGCGTGGTGCCGGCGAGGAACATGCTCGGTCAGGAAGGCATGGGATTCCGCTACATGATGGACCAGCTCAATCGCAACCGCACGGTGATCGGCGCGCGACTGACCGGTACGGCTCGCTGGGCGCAGGGCGAGGCGGCGAAACGGGCGCGCGAGCGCGAGACCTTCGGCAAGCCGCTTGCCGAGCGGCAGGCCATTCAATGGATGCTCGCCGAATCCGAGATGGATCTCGAGCAGTCGCGCCTGATGGTCTACAAGACAGCCTGGATGCTCGATCGCGGCATGGATGCGCGCAAGGAGGCGGCCATGGTCAAGTGCTTTGCGCCGCTGGCCGCCTGCAGGGTGATCGACCGGGCCATCCAGATCCATGGTGGGCTCGGGGTGCTCAGGGAGAACCGCTTCGGTCAGCTCTACTTCCAGAGCCGGATCGCCCAGGTAGCGGAGGGCACGACCGAGGTGATGAAGATGACGATCGCGCGAGAAGTTCTGCGCGCAACGGATTAGCGCTGATATCCGGCTAGAAGATGCACGCCCGGCTCGACCGGGCGTCGCTCTGCTTCGCCGCTATTTCTCCGCGTCGATCACTTCGCCGATGGGCTTCCATCGTGTTCCATCGAATTGCATGAGCTGTTCCTGGCTCATCGGCGTGTAACGGGTCGCGCTGGTATTGAGCTTGATGCCGGGGAGCATCATCGGAAGCTCGAGGTCCTTGATGCTCGCCGCCTGCTTCATCAGGTTCTCGCGGGTGAGATCGTCGCCGCAGTTCTTCAATACGTGGACTAACGTCTGAGCCGTGGCATAACCAAACACGTGATAGGTCTCGGACGGATTGGCGTCGGGCATGTACTGCTTCATGAAGGCCAGATAGTCCTTCATGCCGGCATCATCAGCCCAGGCGGGATCGTTCGGATCCTTGCGGAAGGCGACCGTGATCACTCCCTTCGAGTTCTCGAGCCCCGCCGGCACCAGCGTGCTCGAGATCGAACCGGCAGCGTCGCTGAGCAGGTGCAGTGCCTCCCATTTCGTTTCGGCCATCTTCTTGATGGCCTGGGCGGTGAATTTCGGCGTCGAGATGTCGAGGAATACGTCCGCTCCGGCAGCCTTCAAAGTCAGGACTTGAGAGTCGACGGTCGGCTCGGAGATCTCATAGCTAAGCTCCTTGACGATCATCGAGGCAGCCTTGTCACCGAGCCCGTCGCGAAACCCCTTGGCATAGTCTCGCCCGAAATCATCATTCTGGTACAACACGGCGATCTTCGCGTTGGGGCGCTCCTTCAGAACATATTTGGCATAGATCACGCCCTTGGCGTGATTGTTGGGCTGCCAGCCCATCGACCACGGATAGTTTGCGGGCTCGGAGACGCGATTGGCGCCGGTGCCGAGAAACAGGCCCGGGACTTTCTTGGCGTTGAGATATTTCTGGATGGCGAAGTTGGTCGGCGAGCCGAAGGTCCCGACGATCGCCAGGACTTCATCGCTCTCCACCAGCCGGCGCGTCTGTTCGACGGCCTTCGGGGGACTGTAGCTATCGTCGAGCGAAATCAGGTTGATCTTGCGGCCATTGACGCCGCCTTCGTCATTCACCTTGCGGAAATAGGCTGTCATGGCGCGGCCGATGGCCGCAAAGCTGGAGGCCGGGCCGCTATAGGGCATGGTTTGACCGATCTTGACCTCGCTCTCGGTGACGCCTGGTCCTTGTTTGCCGCTCTCGGCACATGCGATCGGGGAGAGGACGGCGCATGCCATTGCGCAGGTCGCGGCGATGAGCTTATTCATGCTCCATTCCTTGTCTGGTTGGTCGAGGGGTATCAGGCGGGCTGCAGGTAGCGCTGCTTCAGCACATGCTTGAATAGCTTCCCATTCTCCTGCCGCGGCAGTTCGGGCTCGAAGTCGATCGAGCGCGGACATTTCACGTGCGAGAGCTCCGCCCGGCAGAACGCAATCAGATCCTGTGCGAGCGCGGGCGAGGCCTGCGACGGATTCTTGAGCTGGACGACTGCCTTGACCTCTTCGCCATATTCCGGGTTCGGTATCCCGAATACCGCTACGTCGGCGACCTGCGGGTGCAAGGCCAGGCGGTGCTCGATCTCGGCGGGGTAGATATTGACACCGCCGGAAATGATCATGTGCGATCGACGGTCGGTAAGATAGAGATAGCCTTCTTCGTCGACATAGCCGACATCGCCGATGGTCGACCAACCCAGCGCGTTGCGGGATCGCGCGGTCTTCTCGGGATCGTTGTGATAGACGAACTGCGGGCCGTCAAAATAGACGTCACCGATCTGGCCAGGTCCGAGCTCGTTCTGCGCCTCGTCGAGAATGTGGATGGTGCCGACGCAGGCGCGACCGACCGAGCCGCGATGAGCGAGCCATTCTGCAGTCGAGATACAGGTGGCGCCATTGCGCTCTGAGCCCGCATAGTATTCCCACACGATCGGCCCCCACCATTCGATCATCTGCTCCTTCAGAACTGGCGGGCAGGGTGCGGCCGCATGGATGGCGCAGCGATGCGATGACAGATCGTAGCGGGCGCGTATCTCGGCGGGCAGCGCCAGCAAACGAAAGAACATCGTGGGGACCCATTGGCTGTGGGTGACGCGGTAGCGCGCGATGGCGGCAAGCGCCGGCTCGGCCGCGAACTTCGTCATGATGACGGCGGTCCCGCCGCTTTCCAGCGTGCGCATGGTGAAGCGCAGCGGCGCGCCGTGATACAGGGGTGCGGGCGAAAGATACACGGTGTCCTGCGCAAAGTTGAAATTGCTGCGGACCCAGTCGCCGGAGGCCTGGGCCTGCCGAACGCTGGAGAACAGCGGCTGCTTGATGCCTTTCGGCTTCCCGGTCGTGCCGGAGGAGTAGAAGAAGTCCTTGCCCACGGGACCGTCTCCGATTTCGATCATGCGGTCGAAACGCGAGAGCTCGGCGGCATAATCGAAGCTGCCGTCATCGGAGCCGCCGATCACGAAGATGGCGCACCGGTTAGTATTGTTGGCCTTGAGCGCGCGCACGGTGTCGGCGAAGCGCGCTGCGACAAAGAATATCTTCGCGCCGCTGTCCCGGACGATGTAGGCGGCCTCATCGGACTGCAGATGGGTGCTGACGGGCGTGTAATAGACGCCGTGCCGCCGAGCGCCCCAGAGCAGCTCGAAATAGGTGAGGTCGTTGTCGAGCATGATGGCGACGCCATCGCCGACGGTAAGGCCCATCCAGACGAGGATCTGGGTCACACCGTTCGCTCGCCGGTCGAGTTCGCCATAGGTGAGAATGTCCTTCGAGAAGGCGACGCGCGCTGCGATTTTCTCAGGATGACGCTCGGCCCATTGACGCAAGATCGGCATTTCTTCCCCGCTGACGGCCACGTCGGTGGCCGATTGGCGGGTAGTATCAGGTCAATGGCGCGGCCGTTGAAATGACCAAGCATGCCAATCGGATTGGCGGAATCCTACCGCGCGTCCACCGCGGCGGCGTGACGCTCGCGGAATTCGCCCGGTGTCAGCCCTGTCCACCGCCGGAATGCACGGTGAAACGTGCTGAGCTCCGAGAACCCCAGCGACAGCGCAATCTCCTCGAGCGGCAGGCGGGATTTCTTGAGCATATGTGTCGCAATGTCGCGCCTGACGCGATCCTTGAGCTCCTGGAAGCCGCACTGCTCCTCCTCGATCAGGCGACGGCGCAGGGTCTGTGGCGAGACGGCCAGCGTCTCCGCGACGTCCTCGAGCGACATGGGACGTTTGAGGTTGCGGCGCAGAATGGCGCGAACGCGTTCGGCAACGCTGCTGTCGTCCCTGTAGCGCACGAGCAGCGCGTTCGGCATGGAGGCTAGAAACCGCCGCAGCCGTTCCTCGTCGGGCATGATCGGCAGATCGAGCAGCTCGGCGTCGAAGCGAATTTCGGTGCGCGGCTGATCGAACAGCATGGGAGCCCGGTAGAAAGGCTCGAGCTCGGAGCTGAAGGGCTCCTCCGAGAAGACGTAATGCACGGTGATCAGGGGCAGACGACGGCCCACAAGCCAGCACATGAGGCCGTAGGTGAACAACAGGATGGCGCCATTGACCATTCGCCGGCGGTTCGGCTGCTCGATCCTGTCGGTCACGTAGACCGAGGCGTCGTGCTCGCCTTCGGCGAGTCGAACGGCGAAGTCGTCCACGACGAGATGATAGAACTGGCAACCTATCCTGATGGCCTCGCGCAGGTTGGTGCAGCGGATGAGCAGGCGGCACATCATGCGAAACGTGCCGGGCTTGATGGGCCTGCTGCACAGCAGCCAGAGTTCGTCACGCGTTTGGCGCGTCAAGGTTGCGATCATGCGCGCGAACTGCTCCTGCGGCAGACGGGTGCCCGGCCTGTCAAGCTGACCGTTCGCGATTCCCGCGCGTCTCAGGAGCCGATTGATGTCGAGCCCGGCCTCCCGCGCACCGCTCAGCACCAGGCCGACATAGCCGGTGTCGATTGCCGAACGCGGCGGCGTTTGAGCTGATCGGCTCCTGGCCTGTGAGGTTCCCGACATGACGCATCATGTTAACGGCCGGATCGCCGTCACGCCAGCATTCCCCTGGCGTCGATGGTCAATGCGTCTGATCGTTTTCGTCATTGCGGCGAGCCAGCTCCGCTTCATTCTCCGCCGCAGGATTCAGCCGAGAGAGACCAGATGCGGGCGTTGATGAGCTGCGAACCGGGCGGACCCGAGGGCCTGCGGCTGCTCGATGTACCAGATCCGGTCCCCGGAGCCGGCCAAGTCCTCGTGGCGGTGAGGGCGTGCGGCGTGAACTACCCGGATGTACTCACCATTCAGGACCGCTACCAGGTCAAGACACCTCGCCCCTTCGCACCGGGCGGCGAAGTCGCTGGCCTCGTGTCAGCGGTGGGACCGGGCGTGACGGCGTTCAGCGTCGGGGATCGCGTTGCCGCCCGTACCGGGACAGGGGGCATGGCAGAGTTGGTCGCCGTTGCCGTCGACCGCTGCATTCCGATTCCGGACGGCATGTCCTTGGCCGACGGCGCGGTCATGCAATTCACATTCGAGACGGCCTACTATGCGCTTCATACCCGCGCCCGGCTTCAAGCAGGCGAGACGGTGCTTGTGCTCGGCGCCGGCGGAGGTGTCGGCATCGCTGCGGTTCAGGTTGCTCGCAATCTCGGAGCCCGCGTGGTCGCCGCAGCGTCGTCGGAAGAGAAGCTTGCCTTCGCCTGTCAGCACGGGGCTGCTGAGGGGGTATCCTATCCGGTGGAGATGCCAAAGCAACGCAGCGAGGTTGCCTTACGTTTGAAGGCTGCAGTCGGTCCGAATGGTGCCGATGTGATCATCGATCCCGTTGGAGGCTGGCTCGCGGAGGCCGCTATCCGAAGTGTCGCAGAAGGCGGACGTTATCTCGTTCTTGGCTTCGCCGCCGGCATTCCGTCGTTGCCGCTCAACCTTCCGCTCCTGAAGAACTGCGACGTGCTGGGTATCAATTGGCGAACATTCACCCTGTCGGAAGATCCGCGGATCGTTGCCAACCGGCGTCAGCTCCAGGACTGGTATGAACAAGGCCTGTTATCGCCAGGAATTACGGCCGAGTTCTCGCTGCGGGAGGGCGGTGAGGCGATCCGGCGTCTTGCCTGCCGACAATCGGTCGGGAAGATTGTCGTAGTCATTTGAGCGATTGACAATTGCTCGACAGAAAAGCTCTCATGACATCTATGATGCCCTCTTCAGCAACGACCAGGTCCTTCTGAGGCGTTCCCGTACAGAAAGCCCCCATCGAATCCGCCACGTAGTTGGTCCACCAATAGAAGGATCTCGGGAGGAACGTCTCAATGAGAAGCACGAACTTGGAATCTTGATTGGATTCGGCAGCGCATCGCGCCACTGCCTGCTACGGACACCGCGGCCGGCAAGATCAAGGGGTGCGTCGTGGTTGATGTGACGGCATCGAATCGCTTCTCGGGGCAGGGTGCGCCGCCGGCCTGTTGGAATAGCCGAGGGCTGCGCCGATGGCCCGGGCTGCCTCCATTACGTGGACCGAGTACTCCTTGATCTGCTTGCGCTTGATGCGGGTGTCGGGGCCGGATACGCCGATCGCCCCGACGAGTTCGCCGGAGCGGCCGAGGATGGCGCAAGCGCAGGCTGCGATGCCCTCGCGCCACTCGCCATGGAGGACGGAGGAGTAACCCTGCGTGCGCGCCAGCTCGATGTCCTCGCGCAGCTCCTCGATCGTCGTTCGCGTCGTTTCCGTATACCGCTTGAGATGCGGCCGGAAGCGTTCCAGATAGTCATCTGGCATATGGGCGAGCATCGCCTTCCCTGTCGCCATGGTGAACGCAGGTGCGCGCATGCCAACGCTCGTATGGGCGCGGATATGGTGAGCGCTCTCGATCTTGTCGACGTAGACGACGTCGGTATCTTCGAGCACGGACAGGTGGATGGTTTCGCCGGTGATCTCGGCAAGCTTCGTCATTGCCGGCCGCGCGATGTTGATGAGATCCATCCGGTGGATGACATGGCTGCCGAGCGCCCAGATCTTGGTCGTGAGCTCGTAGGTGCTGTGCGGGGGAATCTGGCGCACATAGCCCTGGGACTGCAAAGTCATCAGGAGCCGATGCACGTTGCTCTTGGTGAGCTTCAGCTCGCTCGCGAGGTCCGTCACCCCGCGGGGCTGCTCGCTCAGAGCAAGTGCTTCCAGGAGACGCAGCCCCTTGGTGAAAGCCTTATCCATCCACAAGCCAAAATAGAATGATCTTTCACCGCGTCTAGCATGGTCGCGCGATCCGCAACAGCCCGCGTGTGGGATCGGCCCCGATCCTCCTGGATCGGGGCCGATCAGCCTGCCTATTGCGCCAGCAAGGCGTTCAGTTTCTCCTGGCCGTACTCTTCATTGGTGGAGTTTCCGGCCGGCGAGGGTGCGCCCCAATAGTCCGGGCTCCATTCGATTGCCTTCGAGACGTTGTCCGGATTGTTGGCCCAGTAGCGGGCGAGCTTCTTGTCCGTCGCTGCCTCGAACACGACCTGGGAGGGAAGCGCGACCGGGAAGGTCGAGGTGAGCTGCGCTGCGCGCTTGGGATCGAGCCGCCAGGAAAGCAGTTTCAGCGCGTTATCGTAGTTCGGCGCTCCCTTGGGGATCGAGAAGAAATCGTAGTAGACGAAGCCCTGGTTGAAGGTCAGCTCGATCGGGGCGCCCTCCAGGGCGAGCTTGCTCATCGAGCCGGTGTAGGCCATGCACATGTCGGCCTCGCCGTCGAGCAGGAGCTGCGGCGGCTGTGCGGATGTGGTCCACCATTTGGCGATGTGTGGCTTGATTTCCTTGACCTTCTTCAGCGCCCGCTCCATGTCGATCGGGTAGAGCTTGCTCTTCTCCACGCCGTCGGCCATCAGCGCCGCTTCGAATACGAAACGCGGCCAGGCGGGCATGCAGCGCCGTCCGGGAAATTTCTTCACGTCCCAGAAGTCGGCCCACGTGGTCGGTACGTTTGCCCCCTTGTACTTGTCCTTGTTGTAGACGAGGCCGACGCCGATCACCTGCAGTGCCACGCCCTTCTTGCGCTTCAGATTGTCCGGCATCGCCGCCAGCGTCTGTTTCGCCGCGTCGGACAGCTTGGAATAGTCGATATCGGCCAGGCAGCAGTCGCCGAGCAACTTCGTCTCCTGGTCGAAGATGAACGTCAGGTCCCATTGCGCCTTGCCGGCTTCGGCCTGAGCCTTGATGCGCGGGCCGCTGCGGGCCTCCTGGACGGTGACCACCTTGATGCCGGTCTCCTTCTCGAACGGATCGTACATGACCTTACGCAATGCATCGCCATATCCGCCGCCCGGATCCTGCATGATCACGACGTTGCTCTGCGCTTGAGCCAGGCCCGTCCCCATCGCGATGAACAGGGCCGAAGCCAATACGGAAGCCGACAATCGCCAGCGTTTCATTCCCAGCATTTTCTCTTTCCTCCAGTTGAAGTTGATCTGTGTCACGTCGCCTTCCGCGACGTGGCGAGAACGGGTCGCGCAAGGACGAGCCCCGCGACCACCAGCAGCACCTCCAGCGTCGAGACCACGGCCAGCACCGGATTGAGCCGATAGTTGATGTCGCCCCACAGCATGAGTGGGAGCGTCTTCAGCTCCGCGCTCGACAGGAACAGCGTCAGCACCAGTTCGTCGAACGAGTGCAGGAAGGCGAAGAATGTCGCTGCAGCCAAGCCCGGCATGATGGCAGGCAGCGTCACCAGGCGGAATACCGTCAGGGACGATGCGCCATGGACGGCGGCGGCCTGTTCGAGCCTGGTATCGACGCCTTGAAGCGATGCGGACAGGATCACCACGACAAGGGGAAGGCCGCCGATCGCATGCGCCGCGGCAAGGCCGAAGACGGAGCCGACCAGATCGAAACGCAGGAACAGGCTGTACAGCGACAGGCCGAGCACGACGGGAGGGACGATGATCGGACTTACGAGAAGCAGCATGATGGCGGATTTGCCGCGAATGCTGCTTCTGACGATGCCGAGGGCGGCCGAGGCGCCCAGCACGATCGCGATGCCGGCTGACATCGCCGCGACGACCAAGGATGTCCAGAATGCCCGCATCCAGTTCGAGTCGGAGAAGAACTGCTCGTACCAGCGGAATGAGAAGCCCGGCGGCGGGAACGTCAGATAGCTTGCGCTGCTGAAGGAAATGATCATCACCACGATGATCGGCAGGATGAGAATGGCAATGACCAATCCGCCCACGAGACGAACGGTCCAAGTTCCGAAGCTCGCCGGCAGCCGCCCGAAAAGCCTCAGAAGCGGCCAGCCGACAAAGTCGGCAGCTGTGGCGCTGAGGCTGCGGCGGCCGACATCGGCTGCGGGGCGGTCAGTGGTTCTTGGTGTTGCCTCGGTCAGCTTGCGGCCACCCCATATGAACTCGAAACCGAGGAAGCGTCCCGCCACCGCGACGACCGCCAGCGTGATCGTCAGCAGCACCACGCCCAATGCCTGCAGGAATCCTTCCGATGTGACCGAGTCTGCCTGCTGGGTGATATGCATGGCGAACATCTGGTCACCGGGTCCCCCGAGCAGCGTAGGGGTTATGAAGAAGCCGATCGCCGCGACGAAGACCAGCAGGAAGCCGGCGCCCATGCCGGGTAAGGTCAGCGGCAGCAACACGCGCCAGAACGCCGCAATGGGCCCGGCGCCGCTGGCCAGCGCCGCGCGGGTCAGGCTTTGATCAAGGCGCGCCACGCTGGAATAGATCGTCAGCACCATCAGCGGCAGCAGCACGGCGGTCATGCCGAGAAGCACGGTGCCGCGATTGAAGAGCAGCTGCACGGGCTCGCTCAATATGCCGATTGAAACCAGCAGCTTGTTGACCGGCCCGTTGCGGCCGAGCAGGACCATCCAGGCGTAGGTCCGGATCAGGATGGCGATGAAATAGGGCAGCACGATCGCAGTCGCGATCAGGACCTGGGCAATGCCGCGACTGCGGTGAATGAGCAGCGCAGTCGGATATCCGAACAGCAGGCACAGCCCTGCGACGGTGACCGAGATCTGCATCGTGCGGACGAGCGAATCCCAATAGAGCGGGATCGCGAACACCCGCTCGAAGTAGGACGACCACGACGGCCCGCTCACGCTGATACGGATGAGATCGATCAGCGGCAGGAGATAGATGAAAGCCAGAAACGCGAGCGCGGGCAGGAGCAGCAGCGCCGGATCCTTCAACCTCCTGACGAGATCGAGATTCCCAGGGCGCCCCGTCAGGGCGGCGAGCGATGCCGAGGTCATGCGAGCACCCAACAGTCCGCGGCGCCCCAGCTCACATGCAGACGATCCCCAACGGCCGGCAGGGGCCGGTCGGCCATGTCGGTGCACCGGATCAGGAGCGGATCTCCCCCATCCATTTGCGCCTCGATCCGCAGGATCTCGCCGAGGAAGATCGCAGACGTGACGCTGACGGGCGTGGAATTCGCAGCCGGCTCGTTCGACACGGCGATGCGTTCCGGACGCACGAGCACAGTTGCGCGCCCGACGTCGATCGTATCCCGGCTTTCGGCGCTGAACACGTATCCTGCACGGTTCTTCATCGTCAGTGTCGATCCGCGCTTCTGCAGAATTTCTGCCTCGATCAGATTGCTCTCGCCGACGAACGAGGCGACGAAGCGATCGGTCGGATGCCGGTAGATGTCCAGCGGTCGGCCGATTTGAACGATCTTGCCGGCGTTGAGCACCGCGATGCGGTCGCTCATCGTCAGGGCTTCGCCCTGGTCGTGAGTCACGAACAGGATCGTACTGCCGATGGTCTGGTGAAGGTCGCGGATCTCGATCTGGATCTGCTCGCGCAACCGCCGGTCCAGGGCGCTGAGGGGTTCGTCCATCAGCACGACCTTGGGCCTCCTGACGATGGCCCGGGCGATCGCGACGCGCTGCTGCTGTCCGCCCGACATCTGGGAGGGAGATTTCGCCGCATGCTCCGTCAGCCGCATGATCTCCAGCGTTTCGGCGACACGGCGCTCTGCAGTTGCCCGGTCGACACCAGCCATGCGAAGCGGAAACGCGACGTTCTGGCTGACCGTCATGTTCGGAAACAGCGCGTAGCTCTGGAAAACCATGCCGAAGCCGCGCTTGTGCGTGGGTACGTTGTGGACCGGCTTGCCGTCGACGAGAATCTCGCCGCTGTCGAGGCTCTGGAATCCGGCCACGAGGTTGAGCAGCGTCGTCTTGCCGCTGCCGGATGGTCCAAGGAGCGTGATGAACTCGCCCGGCTCGATATCGATGCTGATCCGGTCGACGGCATGGAAGCTGCCGTAGGTTTTCACCGCCTCGCGGACGGAAATGCTCGATCCGATCGCGTCGCGGTCCCGGAGGCGGCCGGTCGGCAATGTCCGAACGTTCGCATCGCCGGAGCGCATCGCGCGCTGAGCCGCAGGCTCACCCATTCTTTCCTCCCGACATGTTCTATATTGTAGAACGCTATTCCAATTATTCTTGGCGTAGCGCATCGTCTTGTCAAGTCGAGCCGCCCGATCGCGGCGCAATCATGCGCTGCTGCGGTCGGCTGCGCACGGGAAAGTCCTGCAAATCAAGGCTCCGGCGGCGAAGTCAGATTGACAGCATCGTCGAAATCCGCCTAGATTAATTTGGAATTGCGTTCTACAATATAGAACAAGACGGGGAGGATGATGGTGTTGAGCGAGCCTCGCGCAATGGCGAAGCACATCGAGCCGGGCATGCGCGTGGCGCTGCCGGTCGACTACGCCGGCGTCTCCATGGCCATGACGCGGCCAATGATCGAGCATGGTGCGGGTGATCTCGATCTCGTCTGCGTGCCAACCGGCGGATTGCAGGTCGACCAGCTTATCGGTGCGGGTCTCGTCCGGACGGTGGAGACCAGCGCCGTCTCGCTGGGTGAAGCGGGTGGAGCGCCCCGGTTCAATGCTGCGGTCAAGGATGGCGCGGTTCGACTGAAGGACGCGACGTGCCCCGCCATCCATGCGGGCCTGGTGGCGGCGCAGAAGGGCAGTCCCTTCATGCCGCTCCGAGGGCTGATTGGAACGGATCTGCTCCGCCATCGTGACGATTGGCGCGTGGTCGACAATCCCCTGGCGGACGGCGGCGATCCGATCGTGCTGATTCCCGCGATCAAGCCCGATGTCACGATCTTCCACGTTCCCATGGCTGATCGTTTCGGCAATGTCTGGATCGGGCGGCGCCGCGAGCTCGCCGCCATGGCCTATGCTTCGCGAACCGTTCTCGTCACGGTAGAGCGCATCGTCGAAGAAAACCTGCTCGCCGACGAGATGAGCGCTGCCGGTGTGTTGCCGGCACTCTACGTCACGGCAGTCGCGCGCGCACCGAAGGGCGCGTGGCCGTACGGTCTTTGGGGCGAGTATCCGGCCGACAGCGCCGAGATCGCACGCTATGCGAAGGCCGCGCGAACGGCTGAAGGCTTCTCCGCCTATATGGCGCAGGCGCAGATGGAGCCGGCGTGATGGCGGACGTTCTCCCTCGCGAAGTGCTGATTTGCACGATCGCGCGGCTGCTCGATGGGGTCAGGCATGTCGCTGTAGGCGCCTCCTCTCCGATTCCTGCCGCGGGTGCGATGCTTCTGCGCGCACTGAAGGAAGCGGGCGGCGCCGTCGGTCCACGCATCTCCATTCTCGGTTCTGTCGAGCATAATTTCTTTACCAACGGTTCGGCCGAGCTGTTCGATTGTGCAGGTCAAGGACGGATCGACGCGTTCTTCCTCGGTGGTGGCCAGATCGACGGCTTCGGCAATGTGAACCTCGTCGGCGCCGGTGATTATCCGCGCTCCAGCGTGCGCTGGCCCGGCTCGTTCGGGTCGGCCTATCTCTACTTTGTCGTGCCGCGGGTCATCCTCTTCCGCGAGGAGCATACGCCGCGCGTCTTCGTCGAACATGTGGACTTCATCAGTGCCCCCGGCGTCAGCGCAGAGGGAGTCTTTCGGAGCGGCGGTCCCGTTGCTCTCCTGACGGGCAAGGGTCTCTTTCGGTTCGACAAGACACGGCCGGGATTCGAACTCGAGAGCGTTCACCCCGGGCATGATCTTGCCGAGATCAAGCAGGCGACCGGCTTTCAGTTTAAACATGACGCCGAGCCGCGGCAGACCCCGCTGCCGGACGGGTCGACGCTGGAGTTGCTCCGCGGCCGCGTGTTCGACGAACTCGCCGAGACCTATCCCGAATTCGCCGCGCAAATCCGGCGCGATCTGGTGGCGGTCGACGCATGAGCAGGATCAAGCGGGTCCCGCATTGCAGCCATTGGGGTGCTTACACGATCCTCGTCGAGGATAATCGCATCGTGGGCGTCGAGCCGTTCGAGCACGATCCGGCGCCTTCCCCGATCATCCATTCCGTTGCCGAATGGGCTAATCCCGACCGGCGCGTGCTGCGGCCGATGGTTCGTTCCGGTTGGTTGGACAAGCGCGAAAAGAGTGATCGCCGCGGTCGTGGCCGGGACAAGTTCGTCGCTGTCAGCTGGGACGAGGCGACGACGCTGGTCGCCGACGAAGTACGCCGTGTGGCGGGCACGTTCGGCAATGCGTCGATCTTCGCGGGCTCCTATGGCTGGACCAACTCGGGTCGCCTGCACCATGCCTCGTCGCTTCTGAAGCGCATGCTCAACCTGGTTGGCGGCTTCACCAGGCATGTCGACACCTATTCCATCGCCGCGGGTCCCGTGATCCTGCGCCACACGCTGGGCAGCGACGACGCATGCGGCGGCCGCGCCAATACGCTCGACACGATCGCGCAGCATACCGAGACGCTGGTGGTGTTCGGCGCTCTGTCGCCGCGAACCGCGCAAAACGAGGCCGGAGGAATCGGCAGCCACCGCCTCGAGACTTATCTCAGGAAGATCGTCGAGCGCGGCGTCAAGATCATCCACGTCTCGCCGCTGAGGGACGATCTGCCGGACTGGGTCGATGCCGAATGGTGGCCAATCCGGCCGAACACGGACGCCGCGCTGATGCTGGGCCTTGCCGGCGAGATCGTGAAGGCGGGCCGGCACGACACGGATTTCCTCGCGCGCTGCACCAGCGGCGCGGATCGTTTTCTTCGCTATCTCGAAGGCCAGGCCGATGGCGGTCGAAAGGACGCCGCGTGGGCCGCCGGCATCTGCGGGCTCGATGCAGGCCAGATTGCCGAGCTCGCAAGCCGCCTGGTCGACACGCGGAGCATGCTGACGGTGAGCTGGAGCCTGCAGCGCGCCCATCATGGCGAACAGCCGTTCTGGGCGGCGCTCGGACTTGCATCGGTTGTCGGCCAGATCGGATTGCCGGGCGGCGGCGTCGGCTACGGCTACGGATCGCTGGGCGGCGTCGGGGCCCCGATCAACGTCGGCAAGTCTCCGGCTATTTCGCAGTTGGCGCGACCGATCGACAGCTTCATTCCCGTGGCTCGGATCAGCGATATGCTGCTCAATCCCGGCGCGTCGTTCAGTTACGAAGGAGAGACACGCTCCTATCCTGACACGCGACTGGTCTACTGGGCTGGCGGTAACCCCTACCATCATCACCAGGATCTCAATCGCTTATCGGAGGCCTGGACCAGACCGGAAACGATCATCGTGCAGGATCCGATGTTCACGGCGACGGCCCAGCGGGCCGACATCGTCCTGCCCGCAACCACGTCGATCGAGCGGAATGACATCGCCGGCAACAGACGCTCGGATTTCATTCTGGCGATGAAGAAGGCGATCGAGCCGCTGGGCGAGGCTCGATCCGACTTTGAGATCTTCAATGAGATTGCGGCCAAGCTCGGGATGGCCGATCGATTCAACGAAGGCCGAGACGAGATGGGCTGGGTCCGGCATCTCTACGAAGCCTGCCGCAGTGACGCATCGCAGCGCTTCGGCTTTGCGATGCCGGATTTCGATGCGTTCTGGGAAGCCGGCTATGCCCGCTGCCCGGTCAAGACGGAGCATACGTTCCTGGCTGACTTCCGCAAGGATCCGGAGGCGCATGCGCTCAAGACCGAGAGCGGAAAGATCGTGCTCGGCAGCGAAACTCTGGCCAGGCTGGACTATGCCGACTGTCGCCCGCATCCCGCGTGGATCGAGCCGGCTGAATGGCTCGGCAATGCCGCCGACGCAGGCCAAATGCACCTCATCTCGCACCAGCCGGCCGGTCGTCTTCACAGTCAGCTCGAAACCGGCGCGTCGAGCCGGGCCATGAAGCGCAATGGCCGTGAACAGGCTCGCCTTCATCCTGACGACGCGGCAGCTCTCGGCATCGATGACGGCCAGACGATCCGCATCTGGAATGGTCGCGGGGAATGCCTCGCGACGGCTGAAATCACCGACAAGGTCCGTCAGGGCGTACTGGTGCTTCCGACCGGTGCCTGGTTCACGCCGACAGGCAATAGCGGCCTGGAAATCGCCGGCAATCCGAACGTGCTCACGCTCGATATCGGCACGTCCCAATTCGGCCAGGGCTGCTCGGCCCATACCAGCCTCGTGCGAGTCGAGCCGTACGCCGCCGATCAGCGCGACGCGTTCGGGGCCTATCAGGAATCGCTCGTCGCGCTCGCGGCAGTCTAACAGGAGCTTGCAACATGTCTGCGCCCGCCATCAGCCGCTTTCCCGTCCCCGACATCGCGACGCTTCCTACGGATATCCGCTCGCGAATCGAGGCGGTTCAGGAAAAGTCCGGCTTCGTCCCCAACGTCTTCCTGACACTCGCGCATCGTCCTGACGAGTTCCGGGCGTTCTTCGCCTATCACGACGCTCTGATGGACAAGCCCGGGCCGATCACCAAGGCCGAGCGCGAGATGATCGTCGTCGCGACCAGCAGCGCCAATCAATGCCAGTATTGCGTCGTGGCACACGGCGCCATCCTGCGCGTGCGCGCAAAGAATCCGCAGATTGCGGACCAGATCGCCGCCAATTACCGCAAGGCCGACATCACCGCGCGGCAAAGGGCGATGCTCGATTTCGCGATGAAGGTCTCGGCGCGGGCCTATGAGGTAGACGACTCCGACATCCAAGATCTCAAGGCACACGGATTCACCGAGGAGGACGTCTGGGATATTGCGGCCATCGCTGCATTCTTCGGCATGTCGAACCGCCTCGCCAATGTCACCAGCATGCGTCCGAACGATGAGTTCTTCTCGATGGGGCGATGAGCGACGCGGACGAACTGCAATGGTATCGCTGGTCATCGACAGACGCTTCCGGGGGCCGCCCAACTCCGGCAACGGAGGCTATGTATGCGGATCTCTCGCAAGGCACGTCGCCGGAGACGCTGAAGTGACGTTGCGCGCCCCGCCGCCGCTTGAGCGGCCGCTCGATGTGCTGACAGGGACCGACGGCGGGATCGAGTTGCGCGAGAGCGGCAAGCCGCTCGCGACGGCGCATGCAGCACGCGTCGATGTGCCGGACGTTCCCAGGGTGAGCTACGAAGCCGCTGAAAACGCGGTCGGCAGAACGCCCTACAACGAACAGAGCCACAACCTTCCAGGATGCTTCGTCTGTGGCCCCGCACGCAGCCATGGCGACGGTCTCCGGATCTTCGCAGGTCCGCTCGAGGCAGGGGCAGTCCCGGGCAAGCCGGTCGTGTTCGCTGCCTCCTGGGTGCCTCATGGCAGTCTGTCCGGCGAGGACGGCCATGTCGCGCCCGAATTCCTCTGGGCTGCTCTTGACTGCCCGACCGGCTATTGCAGCGTGGGTGCCCGGCACCTGGGACTGAATGGTGACGAGACGGCCCTGCTCGGACGAATGGCAGCGCGGATCGATCGTCGGCCGCGTCCCGGAGATCGCTGCGTGGTGGTGGCGTGGCCGACCGGGCGGGCCGGCCGCAAGCTCTTTGCCGAGAGTGCCTTGCTTAATGCGGAGCAGGAGGTGCTGGCGACCGCCCGAGCGACGTGGTTGTTGGTCGACCGGCAGGTCCAGCTCGGAGCAAGTGCATGAACGGGGACGGGACCAACATATGAGCGGGCGCGAAGCAGAGTTCGAACTTCGTCAATCCATCATCGACGCGTGCCGCGAGATGGCGGCGCAGGGCATCAACCAGGGAACGTCCGGAAACATCAGCGTCCGAACCGATGACGGCATCCTGCTGACGCCGTCCGGCCTTCCCTACGACCGCATGAAGCCTGAAGATATCGTGGCCATGAACTGGGACGGCTCGTGGACAGCGTCGGCCGGCAACGTTCCCTCGACGGAATGGCGCTTTCACCTCGACATCCTGAGATCGAAGCAGGAGGTCGGCGCCGTCGTTCACGCCCATCCGATCTTCTGCACGATCATCGCGATCATGAACCGCTCGATCCCCGCGATTCACTACATGATTGCCGCTGCCGGCGGAAACGACATCCCTTGCGCGCCCTATGCTCAATACGGCACGGCCGAGCTGTCGCAGGCGGCCCTGAACGCGCTTCGCTATCGCCGCGCTTGCCTCCTCGCTCATCACGGCCTGATCGCCATCGGTCCCAACCTGCGCAAGGCCTTCTGGCTCGCGGTGGAAGTCGAAGTGCTGGCCAAGCAGTATCACGGCTGTCTTCAACTCGGCTCTCCTCCGCTGCTGCCGGACGAGGAAATCGACAGCATCCTGAAGCGATGGGGGCAGTACGGCTTGCGCGATAACGACGGCAAGCCCGAGACCCGCCATCCGTCGAGCTAGATCACGACCAAACCACTGTCCTGCGAGAAATCATGGCTCACACTCACGATGTCAGCGTCTGCGGTACTTACATTCTGGACATTCTAGGCGTCCCGGTGACGGAGATTCCGCCCGGTGGCGGCCGCTTGCTGATCGAAGAAATTCGGCTCGCAGTCGCAGGCACCGCCGGCGGAACGGTCGTTCCTTGCGCACGTCTTGGTCTCA
Source organism: Bradyrhizobium sp. in8p8 (assembly GCF_000426845.1). Classification (GTDB taxonomy): domain Bacteria; phylum Pseudomonadota; class Alphaproteobacteria; order Rhizobiales; family Xanthobacteraceae; genus Bradyrhizobium; species Bradyrhizobium japonicum_C. The sequence goes on from NZ_AUGD01000012.1 coordinate 110,341, forward strand.
AGGCGCTCGCGGTCGGCGCAGTCGGCTCCGACGAGAAGGCGGATTGGATGCTGAACGCGCTTGAGCGCGAAGGGATCGACATCTCTCTCATGGAGCGGATGGCCGACAGCCCGACCTCGGCCACGATCCTGCCGATCCGGCCCGATGGCTCGCGTCCGGTCATGCATGCAAGGGGCGCCTCGGCGCGCTGGCGGATCGCACCCGAAACGCAGAAGGCGGCTTGCCGCAGCAAGGTCCTGCATCTCGGCGGAGTCGGCTCCCTGCTCGCGATGGACGGAGCGCCTTCCGTCGCATTGCTGCGCGACGCCAAGGCGGCCGGTTGCATGACGACGCTCGATCTCATCCAGGCGCGGCGTGAAACGCTGGCGCTGGTCGAGCCGCTGCTGCCTTATGTCGACTTCTTCATGCCGAGCATCGATGAGACCAATGCCATGGTTGGAACCGACGATCCGGCCGCGTGTGCGCGCTTCTTCATCGAGAAGGGAGCGGGGGCCTGTGCCATCTCTCTTGGGGCCGACGGATCGTTCGTGATGACGCGGGACGGACGTCAATTCTCCGTGCCGGCTTTCGAAGTTGCGGTCCGCGATACGTCGGGATGCGGCGATTCCTACACGGGCGGGTTCATTGCGGGTCTGGTCCGCGACTGGGACCTGCTCGACTGCGCCAGGCTTGCGACCGCCACCGCCGCGATCGTCGCAACGGGTCTGGGCTCCGGCGCCAACCTCGTATCATTCGAGGAGACCGTGAAAGCCATGAACACCTTCCCGGTCCGCAAGTCTGCTCGCGCCTGATCTTTCTACACCGCAAGAACAATTCGTCCGAACAACAGGGGAGAACGTAACATGGCCCGACATGCGATCGTGACGGGAGCAAGCCGCGGAATTGGCCGCGCCATTGCCATCGGCCTTGCCAAACGCGGCTACGATCTCGCGCTGACCGACATCGCAGCGCAGGAGAAGGTCCTTCTGGAGACCGTCGCCGAGATCAAGGAGATTGGCGGCCGCTGCATCCCGGTGCTGGGCGACGTCAGCGCGATCGGCGATTGCAGGCGGGCCGTGGCGGAAGCCGTCGGGGGCCTTGGGCACATCGACGTCCTCGTCAACAATGCGGGTATCCTCAGGCTGGCGACCATCGACGAACTGACGACCGATACATGGGATCAGACGTTCGCCGTCAACACCCGCGGCGTGTTCCAAATGACCCAGGCTGTGGTTGGGCACATGAAGGAGCGCAAGTACGGGCGCATCGTAAACATCGCTTCGCTCGCTGCCCGAACAGGCGGCCCGGGACAGTCCCACTATGCCGCGTCGAAGTCCGCCGTGGTCGGCTTTACACGGGTCTCGTCCATGGAGTTCGGAGGCCACGGCATCACGGTCAATGCGGTATGCCCGGGCATCATCGTGACTGAGATGGGGATGAACAATCTCCGCGATCCCGAGCGCGTCGCCTATTTCGAGAAGATCACGGACTTGCACCGGCTCGGACAACCGGAGGACGTGGTCGGTCCAGTCGCATTCTTTGCGTCCGATGATTCTGCCTTCGTCACCGGCCAGGCCCTTAACGTCGATGGGGGTATCTTCTACAGCTAAGAGGAGGGCCGACCGCAAGAAGAACTCGCTAGTGCCTGCTTCCAGTGCGTCGGTTCTGAAACCGGCGCGGTCTTCGTCGGCTCAGGCATTATTCGTCGGCAATGGTGTCGCGACCCTGCATGCTGATCGCGGACGGAGAGCGGTTCGATTCCGCAGCTTTCTGGAAGCTCTCGTGCTGGGCCGCGGGTAGGAAAGTATGGAGAAGCTTGAGATTGGTCTTCGTCTGGCCCGGGTTTGCGCTAATGCACCGGTTGGCCGCAGCCGTGCCCCGGAAGCTTTACTCTCGTGGCATACGCTGACTCAGGTTAGCAACGAGTCATAGGGGTCTCGGCCAGTGAAAACTGCTATCGGTGATCAAGTCATCCGACGTGATGATCGGCAAGTAACGCCGCAGGCGCATCGGCGGGCGCGTGCGCCGTGCGGGCCTGTTTCAACCGTGACGACAGCTCCTGCCACCAGCCCTCGATCGCTGCTCGCTCGCACAAGAGAGTTGTGCCGATCCCGCCGGTAAAATCATTCCAGGCGTCCAGGCATTTTTCCGGCACTGCCGTGAGCACGGGGATACCGGCGGCGATGGCGCAGGCCAGCTCGTCGCGCAGGCCTTCGCCGGCTGCCTCCTGCTTGGAGAATTTGTTGATCACGAGGAGATCGACGTCGGCCGCGATCGCGCGGGTGACGGCGACCGCCGCCTCAGCAAGGCCCGCAGCGTCGAGCCTGCAGGCCATGGCGCCCGAGCCGAGTGGCTGGCAGATCGAGATCTCCGCGCCGGTCATGAGGTCGATGGCCTGCATGCCAACCTGGCAGCCGGCGCCATCCTTGACGTTGCGCTGGACCACGCCGCCGATCCGCTCGCCCGACCGCCCGAGGTTCTGTGCAAACTCGGCAAGCAGGGCGTCGACGTCGTCCTGCGGACGATAGAGGATCGCGGCGACGCGGTTCGGGTCGATGTCGTGAAAGTCGATCGGCATGGTCATCCTCGTCGGATTATTTACGCGGTTCCGTCGAGCCGAGCAATGTCCGTACCGATCACGGCTCCCGACCAGCGGTATCGGATGGAGGCTGTGCAGCGGGCCGGAGTCGACGACGCGGCCACTCTCCATCAACATCAGATGATCGGCGAAGCGCTCGATCTCGGCCATGTCGTGGCTGATATAGAGTACCGGCAGCAACATGCCGCACCCCTTGCGGCCCACTTGTCGGCGATTGCCATGGTCAGGATCACCGCGAAGGCGAAGATCACCATGAGGCCTGCGAGCATGCTCGCTTCACGCCACCGGGACGTCTCGACACAATCGAAGAGCGCGACCGACAGCACCTTGGTGCGACCGGGAATGTTGCCGCCGATCATCAGAACGAGCCCGAACTCGCCGACCGTGTGTGCGAAGCCGAGCACCGTTCGCCGCATCGGGGGCGGCGCTGGAGCAGGGCGCCCCGATCCTCCAAGCGCGCGGTTCGGCCCCGGATCTGCTCCGGAGCTGGAAGGTGGCGCAGACCTTGATCGAGATCTGGTCGGGCGTGGCCGGCGAGGCTCGCGTTCATCGTCGCTGCGGCGCGGGCGGTTGCACCCGAGATTGCGGTCGCCTGCACGCGCAAGAACGTGCCGGGGACCAAGCGCTTTGCAGCGGCGGCCGTGAAGGCGGGCGGCGCCGTGATGCACCGGCTCGGCCTGTCCGAGACCGTGCTGGTGTTTCCCGAGCACCGTGCGTTCCTCAGCGAACTGCCGCTGTTTCAAGCGGTCCAGCGATTGCGCCGGGCGGCGCCGGAGAAGAAGCTGGTGATCGAGGTGAAGACCGCTGACGCCGCACTTGCCGCGGCGGTTGCCGGCTTCGACGTGATTCAGGCCGAGAAGTTTTCGCCGACCGAGATAGCTGCATTGGTCAAGCGCATGGCATCCATGGCCTATACGCGTGCTCGTCCGATCGTGGCCGCCGCGGGTGGTGTCAATGCGGCGAATGCCGCTGATTATGCAGAGGCCGGGGCCGATGTCCTGGTCACATCCTCGCCCTACTTGGCCAAGCCGAGAGACGTCGAGTGCGGATTGCGGCAACGGTCGAAAGCAGCCGTCCCGCATGGACCGGAAGAGACGCGAGCGTTCCTGCGAGCCGGCATGCCCGAGAACCAGAAGGGCGTGTTGAACTCTGACGCAACGAGTTGCCAAAGGCGCCAGAGTTTGCGCCTCGACAAAGAGGTCTTGACTGCAGCTGCTTACCGTTCGTGAGCGCTGGCACGGGCTGTGTGCCGGCGATGGGAACCAAGCTCGTGGTCGGAACCAGCGTCTGCAAATGGACCGTCAGTTACTTCGCGCTCGCAGTCGTGTGGCTGCTGCTCGCAGAAGTGCTGATGGTTGCCGGCTTCGGCTTTCCGCACACCGACTTCGGCGGACCGGATACGCTCGTCATCGTCCACATGGTTTGCGTCGGCTGGTTGAGCACGGTGTTGTCCGGTGCGTTGTTCCAGTTCGTGCCGGTGCTGGTCGCAAAGCCGCTCTATGCGGAGCGCTGGACGCTACCGGCCCTGGCGCTGCTGACGCTTGGGTTGATTGTCCTGCTCGCAGGCTTTCTGGCGCTCGGCGGCCACTTCAACGGGTCGAGCTGGCTGCTACCGATCGGCGCGGGCCTGCTGGTTGCCGGCTTCGCGTTGGTCGTTGCCAATCTCGGCATGACGCTCTGGTCGGCCCGGCCGCTGCCGGCACCTGCGCGGTTTACTGCCGTCGGGCTCGCCTGCATCTGTGTCACGGCCGCATTGGGCGGCACGTTCTCGCTGGTGCTGTCCGGAACCGACGTCGGAGCGTTATGGCCGGACCTGCTGCTATCGGGCGTTCCGATCCACGCGATTGCGGGGCTTGGCGGCTGGCTGACGTTCACTGCCATGGGCGTCAGCTATCGCCTGCTTGCGATGTTCATGCTCGCGCCCGACGGCGATGCGAAGCTGGGCCGGCTTGCCTGGCGCAGCGGGGCCGCGGCTCTGGCGGTGGCTGTCGTCGGCGGAGTGCTTGCACTCTGGCGCGCCACCGGGCTGAACCTCGTGCTTCTGCTTGCAGGAGCTGCGGCCCTTCTATCGCTTGCCGGCTATGGCAGCGACGTATTCGGTCTGTTCCGTACCCGCAAACGCCGTGCGCTCGAGCTCAATACGCGCATGAGCCTGCTGTCGCTGGGGAACCTCGTTGCGGCTGCAATCCTTGGCGCAGCGTCTGCCGCGGCCGGTTCGTTGCAGTCGCATGCGGGAGCGCTGGCCTTCCTCGTCGCGTTCGGCTGGCTCACCGGTCTCGTGCTCGCCAATCTCTACAAGATTGTCCCGTTTCTGACCTGGCTCGAGACGTACGGCCCGGTGATGGGCAGAGCGCCGACGCCTCGCGTCCAGGATCTCGTCGCCGAACGTCGCGCCTCAAAATGGTTCGTCCTGTTCTTTGCCGGAAGTTGGGCGGCCGTGTTCATGCTGTCGATCGACAGCGCGCTCGGCTTCCGCACTGCTGTCGCGCTTGTGACGCTCGCAACGCTCGGCATTGGTGAGGAGCTCGTCAGGGCCAGACGGCTCGCGGATGTGGCGGAGTCGCTACGCCTGCCGTTGGGAGCCACAGTCCCCCATCTTCTGGTCTCGCGCAATTGAAAGGAGACTGCCATGACTGATTTCATCGACGTCGATGTCCGGCCGATTCTGCGTGCGGGCGGCGAGCCGTTCTCGATCATCATGGCCGCGCTCGAGCGGCTGGAGCCCGGAGAAGGCTTGCGGCTCCTTGCTCCCTTCAAGCCGGTTCCTCTGTTCGACGTTATGGCGAGCAAGGGCTTCGCGCACCGCGATGCCGAGCTCGAAGGCGGCGACTGGGAGATCCTGTTCAAGCCGCGCGATGGCTCGCTCGAAGCGGGCGAACCCGCGCCCGTGGCGTTGAGCGATGACGATTGGCCGGAGCCCGCCGTTCGCCTCGACAACCGCGACCTGGATCCGCCGGAGCCGATGGTTCGGATTCTCGCGTCGGTGGAGCGGCTCGCGCCCGGGCAGACGCTCTCCGCTTTGCTCAGTCGCGAACCGGTCTTCCTGTTTCGGGAGCTGAGCAAGCGCGGCCATCAGTGGCGCGGCGGCTTCACGCCGCAGAGGGACGCCTATCAGCTGACGGTGAAGGTGCTCGCATGAAGGCCGATGACGACGATCTCGTGGCGCGGATAAGGCAGTCGCTGAAGGTCGTGATCGATCCGGAACTCGGACACAACATCGTGGATCTCGGCTTTGTCTATGATGTGTCGGTTGACGACGGCGTTGCACACATCACCATGACGGCGACGACGCGAGGCTGTCCTGCCGCGTCCTTTCTCAAGGAGGGCGCCGCCAACAGCGCGCGTCTTGTTCCGGGCGTTGAAGCGGTCGAGGTCACCATGACCTTCGAGCCGCCCTGGCAGCCGTGCATGATCTCGCCGGGCGTGAAAGCCTCGCTCGGCTTCGCCGAGGTGAATTGATCCGGCGGGGCGGTTTGGACGAGCTAGTTGCTTTCCGGACCTGGGCCGGACCAGATCTTTTGCCGGTGCCCGCGATCGGATACGAGCCGCTGGCGATCGAGGCGCCGACGTCTGAATGAAATTGTCGCTTCGTCTGCGAGAATGACCTGCGCCAATCTGCTGGGCGAGGCGGGAGTACTGCACGAGAGCCACATCGGCTCGCTACGCCTGTTGCCGCAGGATTGCGACATGATCGCCGTCGTCCAAGCGTTTCGCGACGTGCTGGACGGGCGTGATGATGTCGACTGCGGCAACCGCCGCATTGCCGCGGCCTATCCAGGTGTGCCTTTCTCGTACGGGTTCCTGCGAGCGGAGCCTGGGCACGTCTACCGCCTTGACCGCGCAGAGCCGGCGCAGGGCGCGACGTGGCAAGCCGGAACTCTGTTGCCCGAGGTTACTGCCGCGTTATGCGACGACTGAGTCCACGCAGGAACGCTTTCGGCAGCGCTCCGTTAGCGCAGCAAACGCCCGGAGTTTTCCATGACCGACTATCCAAAGCCGCCCTATCCTTCACAGCAGCAACCGATGCCCGGCTCGACGCGGGCGATGCAGCCGCGACCGGATCATGGCGAGGAGAGTTACAAGGGCGCGGGGCGCCTGGCCGGAAAGAAGGCGATCATCACGGGCGGTGACAGTGGCATCGGCCGCGCGGTCGCGATCGCCTACGCGCGTGAGGGCGCAGACATGGTCATATCTTACTTGAACGAGGACGAAGATGCGGTCGAGGTGAAGGCGCTGGTGGAACGGGAGAGACGCAAGGTCGTCCTGATCCCCGGCGATATCCGCAATCCCGAGCACTGCCGCGCCATCGTGCGCCGCGCCGTCGAGGAGCTCGGGGGAATCGACATCCTGGTCAACAACGCGGCGCATCAGGCCACGTTCAAGGATATCGCCGACATCAGCGACGAGGAGTGGCAGTTGACGTTCGAGACCAACATCCACGCCATGTTCTATCTGACCAAGGCTGCCGTTCCCCACATGCGGCCGGGAGCCGCGATCGTCAACACGGCCTCGGTGAACTCGGACATGCCGAACCCCAGCCTGCTGGCTTACGCCACGACCAAGGGCGCCATTCAGAATTTCACGGGCGGGCTCGCCCAGATGCTGGCCGAGAAGGGTATTCGGGTGAACGCGGTGGCTCCGGGTCCGATCTGGACTCCGCTAATCCCCTCGACGATGTCTGAGGACAGGGTCAAGAACTTCGGCAAGCAGGTCCCGATGCAGCGTGCCGGCCAGCCGGCGGAGCTCGCAACCGCCTATGTCATGCTGGCCGATCCGCTCTCGAGCTACACTTCCGGGGCAACGCTGGCTGTCACCGGCGGAAAGCCATTCATCTGATCGCACGTGCCTCACTCCCGTCGGCAAGACCCGTGGGCGGCACCGGAAGGCCGGGCCGCCACGTGCAATCAGCAGCATTCGATCACGCCGCGTTGGACGCCTTGGCGTTGACCCCTTTGCGAAGTGCCACAGTGTTCAACTTGGTGTTGGCGGCCTTCTCCTCGTTCAGATTGGTCGTGAGGAAGCGCACGATGTCGTCGTGGCCGAGCTCTTCGGCCCAGGCGATCAGCGTGCCGTAGCGGCACATCTCATAGTGCTCCACCGCCTGCGCGTTCGCCACGATAGCGGCATCCAGCACGGCCTTGTCCTCGATCTCCCCGGCGGTTTCGTCGGCTTCCTTGATCAGGCCGTCGATGGCCGGGCAATTGGTGCCGCTCGGCTCCTTGCCGAGCTTCGCGAACACCTTGTCGAGGCGCTCGACCTGCTTGTTTGTCTCGTCCAGATGGGCCTTCAGCCCGGCAACGAGATCCTTGTTGGTCGCCTTGTCGATCATCTTCGGCAGCGCCTTCAGGATCTGCTGCTCCGCGTAATAGATGTCCTGCAGCCCATGCAGCAGCAGGTCTTCCATCGATTTGATGTCCTTGGTGAAGAATCCCATAAAAGACGCCTCCGTTCACAATGATGGCAGTGGAACGCCGTGCGCCGGCCGCTGTTCCATTCCCATGTGCAGATCGGGAGAGCCGAATGAGTAACGGAGTGGATCATTTTGCGAGCCTGCTCGGACGTGCCGCGCTGGATGTGTGGGGCGACATCCCCCGAGACATTCAGGAAGCGCTGTTCGAGACTGCGATGAAGGGGCGCGACACGGAGCGCGAGGAGCTTGCGCGGTTGCTGCATGAGCGGCATCCGCGCACGCTTCATCCTTCCCGGCCCGGCTGACGCAGCCCGCGGGAACGATCGTACGGGCTTCTGATTGGTGAAATGGGTGGCGCCTCACCGAACGGTTCAAATGAGGACCGCTAGGCGGATCGTACAACCGTGACCAATCTGCAAATCGAGCGACGTGACCGAGATGAATATGGGAAGATGGTACGACCCGATTTCAGAGCGATGGATCGCGCCGCGCGAAGCCCCCGCGATTGCCGCGTATGATCGGCCAAGCTCAGAGAAGGCGCCGGAGGCTGACAGAAGGGAAGAGGTACAGCGGATCTGGAACTTACTGGTCGATTGCTGCGCCCGCGGGTGATGTAGGCGAAGGTTCTTGCCGCGCGCGCGAGCCCGTTCGGCGACGTCTCAGCGTCAAGGGACGTCATTGCGCGGGACTGCCCAGCGTTTCCGTTAACCCTGATCTCGACGACGTCCGGTACGGAGCGGTATATTACCACCCGGCCGCAGAGCGGCGCCGGACAAGGATCAGATGATGGACGACACGATTGGCTTCCCCGACCCAGGCCTCGACCTGTCGGACGGCTTCAAGCCGCATACCTCGCATTGGGGCGCGTTCTCTGCGCGTCAGGGCGCGGCCGGGCTGGAGGTCAGGGCCTATGCGGGGGATCCCGATCCGAACGGCATCATCGACAATTTTCCCGGAGCGCTACGCCACCAGGCGCGCATCGCCCAGCCGGCGGTCCGCCGCGGCTGGCTGGAGCGCGGGCCGGGCCCCGACGACCGCCGCGGCCGCGACGACTTCGTCTCCGTCAGCTGGGAGAAGGCGCTCGATCTCCTCGGCGAAGAACTGGGCCGGATCCGCGATACCCGCGGGCCGGGCGCCGTGTTCGGCGGCTCCTATGGCTGGTCGAGCGCCGGCCGCTTTCATCACGCCCAGAGCCAGGTGCATCGCTTTCTCAACATCGCGATGGGCGGCTATGTGCGCTCCGTCAATTCCTATTCCTCGGGCGCGTCCTCGGTGCTGCTGCCGCAGATCCTGGCCGGCTACGAAGACATTACCAAGCGTAATGTCACCTGGGAGCAGATCGCGACCGACACTGACATCGTGCTGGCCTTCGGCGGCATGGCGCTGAAGAACTCCATGGTGGCCGGCGGCTCGATCAGCAAGCATGTCGAGCGCGGGGCGATGGAAGCGGCACGCCGGCGCGGCTGCGAGTTCGTCCTGGTCAGCCCGCTGCGCGACGATCTGCCTGTCGAGGCCGGGGCGGAATGGATTGCTTGCGTGCCCGGCACCGACACTGCGCTGATGCTCGGCGTCGTCCATACGCTGGTCAGTGAAGGCCTGCACGACCAGGCTTTTCTCGATCGCTACACCGAGGGCTGGCCGGTCTTCCTGCGCTATCTCACCGGCGAAAGCGATGGCCAGCCCAAGCACGCCGAATGGGCCGGGGCGATCTGCGGCGTAGAGGCGGAGGCGATCCGCAACCTTGCGCGGCGGCTTGCCGGCAAGCGCGCGCTCATCACCGTCTCACACTCGCTTCAGCGCGCCGAGCACGGCGAGCAGCCGGTGTGGATGGGCATGGTGCTGGCGGCAGCGCTCGGACAAATCGGTCTTCCCGGCGGCGGCTACGGCTATTCGCTTGGAGCGATCGGCTATTACGGCCGCCGCGTCAACGACGTGCCGGCGCCGACGCTAGGGCAGGGGCGCAACGGCGTCGCCGATTTCATTCCGGTAGCCCGCATCGCCGACATGCTGCTCAATCCCGGCAGTACCTATCGCTACAACGGCGAAACGCGCAGCTATCCGGACATTCGTCTGGTCTACTGGGCGGGTGGCAATCCCTTTCACCACCATCAAGACATCAACCGCTTGCGCAAGGCGTTCGCGCAAGTGGACACATTCGTGGTGCACGAGCTCGGTTGGACCGCAACGGCTCGCCACGCCGACATCGTGCTGCCCGCGACGATGACGCTGGAGCGCGAGGACATCGGCTATTCCACCAACGATCCGCTGATGATCGCCATGCACCGCATCGCCGAGCCGTTCGGCCTTGCGCGCGACGACTACGATATCTTCGCCGATCTCGCCGAACGTCTCGGGGCACGCGAGCCGTTTACGGAAGGGCGCACGTCGCGACAATGGCTAAAGCACCTCTACGAGCCGACCCGCGCATCGCTTGCCAAGCGCGGTCTGGAAGCACCGAGCTTCGAAGAATTCTGGGCGCGCGGCAGCCTGGTCGTGCCGCAGCAACCCGATGACGGTGGCCGGCTGCGCCGCTTCCGCGAAGATCCCATCAATCATGCCCTGCCGACGCCGAGCGGACGCATCGAAATTTTCTCGGCCAAGATCGCAAGTCATGGCGATGCCGATTGTCCCGGCCACCCGGTCTGGCTCGAGAAGACCGATATGCCCAGGCCGGAGGCGCCGTGCTTCCTCGTCGCCAACCAGCCGGCGACGCGCCTGCACAGCCAGCTCGATTTCGGCGGACACTCGCTGGCCGCAAAGCATCGCGGCCGAGAGGTCGCGCGCATGAACCCGATCGATGCGAACGCGCGAGGCATCAAGGACGGCGACATCATCCGCCTGTTCAACGAGCGCGGCGCGTGCCTCGCCGCGGTCCATCTCACCGACGGCATCGCGCCCGGCGTGGTGCAGCTTCCGACCGGCGCCTGGTACGATCCGATGGACCCGGAAGACGAGGCGCCGCTCTGCGTTCACGGTAATCCCAACGTGCTCACCCGCGATATCGGCACCTCGTCGCTGGCGCAGGGCTGCACCGGCCAGCTGACGACCGTCGAGGTGGAGAGGTTCATCGGAAATCTGCCGCCGATTCGGGCGTTCGACCCGGTGTAGGGGCTAACGGAACCGCTGCGGCGCGCCGCCGGCTTGGGAGGGCAGGCGGTCACGCCGCTGCCGCCTTCGACGGGTACCGAGCGCCGGTACTGAGACCAAACGAGGAGAACTGAAATGATCCGCAAGGCAACGGCAGTCTGGAAGGGCACCGGTCGCGACGGGACCGGTCATCTCACGAGCGAATCCGGCGTGCTGGCGCAGACGCCCTATTCGTTCAAGACCCGCTTTGAGAACGAGAAGGGTACCAATCCCGAGGAGTTGATCGCGGCGGCCCACGCGGGTTGTTTTACCATGGCGCTGGCGTTCGGCCTTCAGATGGCCGGTTTCACGCCGGAGGAGCTCTCGACGGAAGCCGCGGTGACGCTCGAGCCGGAAGGCAAGGGCTTCAAGATCAGCAAGTCCGCGCTGACCTTGCGTGCAAAGGTGCCGAACCTCGACGAGGCCGGCTTCGCGAAGATCGCAGGCGAGGCCGAGAAGAACTGCCCGGTATCGAAGGTGCTCAACGCCGCGATCACGCTCGACGCCAAGCTGGGCTAGCGGCGCGTGCTCGCCTCGGTCCACCCGGAAGCGCTGGGTGGACGCGCGTGCAATGCGTGGCTTTCGGACTAGCCGCCGAAAGCCTATATGATGCGGCAGCTGCAGAACCGACAGAGCGATCGATTGGGAGCACATCAGATGACGACAGAACGTGCAGTCTTGGCCGGAGGTTGTTTCTGGGGAATGCAGGATCTCATCCGCAAGCAGCCGGGCGTGGTCTCCACCCGGGTCGGCTACACCGGTGGTCACGTGAAGAACGCCACCTACCGCAATCACGAGGGCCACGCCGAGGCGATCGAGATCATGTTCGATCCGGCCAAGACCAGCTTCCGAACCATGCTGGAGTTCTTTTTCCAGATCCATGATCCCACCACGCTCAACCGCCAGGGCAATGATCTCGGCACCAGCTATCGCTCCGCGATCTTCTACACGAGCGAGGAGCAGAAGCGGATCGCCGAGGATACCATTGCCGATGTCGAAGCATCGGGCCTGTGGCCCGGCAAAGTGGTCACTGAGGTCGCGCCCGCGCGCGAGTTTTGGGAGGCCGAGCCGGAGCATCAGGATTACCTCGAGCGCTATCCTGACGGCTACACCTGTCACTTCATCCGGCCCGGCTGGAAGCTGCCGCGCCGTGCGGCTGCGTTGGGCGGCTAGGTCGCCGTGCCCTGACGTGCGCTCGTCGTGACGATCCGCGCAGATAGCGTGACGAGGCCCATCAGCGCCGCCAGCAGCCCGAACGCCAGCGGCAGCCCGCCGATCTGTGCAATGAAGCCGACGCCGGCCGGACCGATGAGGACGCCGGCATAGCCTGCGGTCGTGACGGCCGCGACGGCCAGGCCGGCAGGCATCACCTTTTGCCGCGCCGCGCGTCTGAACAGCACCGGCACGAGGTTCGAGGCGCCGAGCCCGATCAGCAGGAAACCACCGATGGCAGCCGCTGCAAAGGGTGCGGTGAGCAGGATCACAAACCCCGCGATCGCGATCAGGCTGCCCCAGAGCAATGTCGCGCGGTCCCCGATACGCGCTACCACCGCGTCGCCGCCGAGCCGGCCTGTCGTCATCGCGATCGAGAACACGATGTAGCCGGCTCCCCCTTGCGCCTCCGTCACGAGCCCCGCGCCGATCAGGAGCAGCGCGCCCCAATCGAGCATCGCGCCTTCGACGAGGAAGGTGATGGCGCCGAGCAGCGCAAGCAGCAGGACCGATCCGTGCGGAAGCACGAACAATGGGCCCTCCTGCACTGACACGGACCGCAGCAGGCGCGGCCAGGTCACGAGCATGGCGATCAGCATCAGGACGGAGCAGATCAGCGTGCAAACAAGCGCCCCGAGTTGCAGCGATAGCAGCGCCGTCATCAGCGCAGATCCGGCGAAGCCGCCAATGCTGAACAGCGCGTGGAAGCCGGACATCAGCGGTCGTCCTGCGGCGCGTTCGACCTCCACGGCGTGGATGTTCATGGCGACGTCGATCGAGCCGAGCGCGGCGCCGAAGGCGAACAGCGCCAGCGCCAGCGTCGTGGGCGATCCTGCCATCGCCAGCAGCGGCAGCACCAGCGTGAGACCGAGCCCGCCTGCGATGATGATCGGTCTGCTGCCGTAGCGCGCGCTGAGAATGCCGGTCAGCAGCATCGCGAGGACGGAGCCGATGCCGAGGCTGAGCAGAAGCAGCCCGAGAACGCCGTCGTCGACCGCGAGCCGCCCCTTCGCGAACGGCACCAGCGGCGCCCAGCACGCGATGCCGAAGCCCGCGACGAGAAAGGCAAGCCTGGTCGCTAGGCGGGTCGCCGGCCGATCGGCAGAAGACATGAGAACTCCGGGAAAGCAGAGGCGGGGCGGAGCAAAAACCCGACAAATGTCGCGGCTTTATGTCCGAGACGTGCCCGCATTGTCGCGACTTGCGCCGAAGAGCAGCAAACGGACGCGTAGGCCCGTGGGCGCGTTGTCCAGCAGTTCAAGCGTTCCGCCATGCGCGGTCACGATCGCCTGTGCAATCGAAAGACCAAGGCCAAATCCAGCCGTGTCGTCCATGGTGCGGGCGTCCTCTCCGCGTACGAAGGGTTCGAGCATCGCCGCCTTCCTCTCATCGGGAATGCCGGGGCCGTCGTCCGAAACCTCGATGACAAGCCGATCCTCCGATGTTGACAGCGCGACCTCGACCCGGGTTCCGAAGCGCGTCGCATTGTGGACGAGGTTGCTGACCGCGCGGACGATCTCGTCCGGCCGCAACACGAAGGCGGCCCTGGCGGGGCCCGAATAGCTCACCGCGTGGCCGGAGTCGGTAAACTGCTCGCACACCATCTCGAGCAATGCGGCGACGTCCACAAGCGTCGGCTTGACCGGGCTTTCACTGCGCAACAACGAGAGCACCGACTCCAGCATCGACTGCATCTGGTCGAGATCGCGCACCGTCTGCGTGCGCTGAGCCGGATCCTCGATCAATTCCGAGCGCAGCCGCAGCCGCGTGAGCGGGGTACGCAGATCGTGGCTGATGGCCGCGAGCATGCGCGTCCTGTCGTTCATCAGCGCACCGATGCGCTCGCGCATCCGGTTCAGCGCTCTGGCTGCGGACCTGATCTCCTCCGGCCCGTTCTCCGGCAATGGCTGCGATGACTGATTCAGGCTGAAGCTCTCTGCCGCGCGCGCGAAGGCCGACAAAGGCGAGGAGAGCGCCCGACCCGCCCAGATGCCGAGCAGCGTGACGCTCGCCACCAGGAACAGCAGCGTGGAGGTCCAAAGGCCGCTGACGAAAGCTGGCATCTTGGGCGATCCGATCATGGCCTCGAGCACGTCGTCGTTGCCGAGATCGAACCAGAGGCGGTTGTCGTCGGAGGTGGCACCGCGAATGAGGTCGACCTTGCCGGCCAGCGGCGAGGGGACGTTCAGCGGCGACCGCTCCGGCATGGGCGAGGCGGAGACGCCTTCGCGCAATTGCAGCTTCAGTGCCGGATAGGTTCGGCGGATGTTGTCGAGCACCATGGCGCGCTGTGCTTTCGGCGTGTTGTCGATGATCTCCACGATCAACTCGAGCTGCTCGACCGGTCTGTCCGTCAGCATCTTCGGCCGGCTGAGCAGGAAATATCCGGCAATCAGGATGTGGATCAGGACCAGCGACACCAGCACCAGCGCCGCGATCTGGCCGCTGATCCGCCTGAGGCTGAACAGCGCCACGATCTCGGCTGCGCGGCTCATGCTTCCTCCACCACCGGCGTGAAGATGTAGCCGCCCGTGCGAACGGTCCTGATCACGGACGTCTCCTGGGTGCGGTCGAGCTTGCGTCGCACGCGGCTGACCAGCACGTCGATGCTGCGACCAAAGTTGCCGCCGGGACGGCCGCGCGTCATGCTCAGCAGATTGTCACGGGTGAGGATGCGGCCGGCCCGTTCGCAGAACGCTTGCAGCAGATCGAACTCGGCGCTGGTAAGCGGCACCTGCGCGCCCTCGGGGTCGCGCAATTCCCGCAAGCGAAGATCAATGATCCAGCCCTGGAACTTGAGGCGCGTTGCCGTGGGGCCGGCGGCAAGTCCGCTCGCCTGGCGGCGCAGCACGGCGTGGATCCTGGCAAGAAGCTCGCGCGGATTGAACGGCTTCGGCAGATAGTCGTCGGCGCCCATCTCGAGGCCGAGGATCCGGTCGAGATCCTCGCCCTTCGCGGTGAGGATGATGATCGGCGTCATGGACTCCATGCGCACCCGCCGGCAGAGGCTCAAGCCATCCTCGCCCGGCAGCATCAGGTCGAGCACGATCAGGTCGATGCGGTTCTGCGACAATTGCCGGTCCATCTCGCGGCCATTCGTGGCCGCGTGGACCGCGAAGGAATGCTCGCCCAGATAGCGCAGGATGAGGTCGCGGGTCTGCCGATCGTCCTCGACGACCAGGATGTTCGGGGTGCCATTGGTCATGATCGAACGCGCATCGGGAGTGCCGATCGTTGGTCGATTTGAGGACGTTTGTCTCGTCCGAAGAACTACGGTCATGGTGCAATCCTACGGTCAGTCGCGGCTCAGCGCCACTACGGGATCGAGAAAGGCGGCGCGGCGCGCGGGGAAGAAGCCGAAGGTGACGCCGATACCGGTCGAGGTCAGGAACGCCGCGCCGATCGAGAGCGGCGAATAGCTGATTTGGAAGTCCGGCACCGCGATGTTGACGGCAGTGCCGAGCAGGACCGCGATCAGAATGCCCGCGATGCCGCCGATGGACGAGATCAGCATCGCCTCCACGAGGAACTGCTGGAGGATGTCGCTGCGCCTCGCGCCGACCGCCATGCGCACGCCGATCTCGCTGATCCGCTCCGACACGGATACCAGCATGATGTTCATGACGCCGATTCCGCCGACGACCAGCGAAATTACCGCGATTGCTGCCACCAGGAATGCCAGCGTCTGCGTCGTGCTGGTAATGGTGCGGCGGATGTCGTCGGTGTTGAGGATGACGAAGTCCCTGGTGTTGTGCCGCTGGGTCAGCAGCGTGGTCACCGCGTCCTGCGCCAGATTGGTCGAGATCTCATCGCTGATTCGCAGGAGAATGCTGCGCAACGCGCGGTCGCCGGTGAACTGAGCCTGCACCGTGGTGTAGGGCAGGTAGACCGAGAGGTTCTGGTTCGAGCCGAACCCGCCCTGCTGCTGCGCGATCACGCCGACGATGCGGCATGGCACCTTGCCGAGCCAGATCACGCGGCCGATGCCGGACGTCTGGTCGTCGGCGAAGAAGGTTTTCCTCGTATTGTCGTCGATGACCGCCTGCCGCTCGATGTTGCGGACGGCGTCTGCGTCGAACAGGCGGCCCATCGCCAGCTTGGCGCCCTTGACCAGAAAATAGCTTTCGCCGACCCCGTTCACGAGCACGTTCGACTCGTTGCCGCGATAGCGCACCGTCGTGCTGGTCGACACGGTCGGCGTGACACCGGCGATGAAGCTCTGGCGGGCGAGCGCGCGGGCATCGCCGAGCACCAGCGTCTTGATCTTGGCGGCGCGGGCGTCGCCGAAATCCTTGCCCGGAAATACCTCGATCGTGTTGGTACCGAGACTTGAGATGTCGGACAGCACCTTGCGCTGCGAGGCGTTGCCGAGCGCGACGACGGACGAGACCGCCGCGATCCCGATGATGATGCCGAGCATAGTCAGGAAGGCCCGTAGCCGGTGCGCGGCCATCGCCACCAGCGCCATGCGGGACGCCTCGCGCAGCCGCCGCAAGGCGCCGGACCAGCCGGGGCGGCTGTCCCATGTGGTGGTTCGGGCGGCGGGAGCTACGGGCCCCGCCGCGGCCGTGGTCTCCGTGCGGCGATCCGAAACGATCCTGCCGTCCCGCAGCTCGATGATGCGCTCGGCCCGGGCGGCGACATCGGCATCATGGGTGACGATGATGATCGTCCGGCCCTCGCGGTGCAGCTCCTTGAGAATCTTCAGGACCTCTTCGCCGCTGCGCCGGTCGAGCGCGCCGGTGGGCTCATCCGCCAGGATGACCTCGGCGCCGTTGATCAGCGCCCGCGCGATCGAGACGCGCTGCTGCTGGCCGCCGGAGAGCTGATTGGGGCGATGGCCTCCTCGGGCGCCGACGCCCAGCCGTTCGAGCAGCGCGTTCGCACGTATCCGGCGCTCGCGGGCATTGACACCGGCATAGACGGCGGGGATCTCGACATTTGCGGCAGCCGAGAGGTCTCCGAGCAGATGATAGCGCTGGAAGATGAAGCCGAAATGCTCCCGGCGTAGCGCCGCCAGCGCGTCCGCATCAAGCTTGGAGGCGTCCTTGCCGGCGACGCGATAGGTGCCCGACGTCGGCCGGTCGAGGCAGCCGAGGATGTTGAGCAGCGTCGATTTGCCCGAACCGGACGAGCCGATGATCGCCACCATCTCCCCGGCGCGGATGTCCAGAGAGAAGCCGTCGAGGGCCACCACGCTGGTGTCGCCGGCCGTGAATTCGCGCCGGACGTTCTCGAGCGAGATGATGGAATCGGTCATCTCAGGGGCCTCCCGGCGGGCCGCCCGGCATGCCGCGCGATGCGATCTGCTCGTTTGCTTCTCCCGTGACGACCCGTTCGCCCTCGGAGAGTCCTGACCTGATCTCGACCATGGTGCGGTCGTTGAGGCCGGTCTTGACCTCACGCTCGCTGACCTCGCCGGACGCGTCCAGGGTGCGGACGGTGCTGCGACCGTCGGATTTGCGCATCACCGCCAGCGCCGGGATGACCTTCACGCGCTTCGCGTCGCCGGTGATGATATGCACTTCCGCGGTCATGTACGTCCGCAGCGCATAGTCCTTGTTCGGCACGTTGAAGACGCCGATGTAGTAGATTGCCGTGCTGGTCGAGCTTGATGAACTGGACGAGCCCGAACTCGACGTCGTGGTCGAGGAGAAGCTCGCGTCGTTCTTGATCGATTCGGGCGCTGGCTCGATCTGCTCCAGCCGAGCCTCGTAGCGATGGTCCTGGTCTCCCAGTATCGTGAAGTAGAGCGATTGTCCCGGCCGGACCTTGACGATGTCGGCCTCGGAAATCTCGGCCCGCACCGTCATTGTCTCGAGCTGGCCGAGCACGACGATGGTCGGCGCGGACTGCACCGCGTTGACCGTCTGGCCCTCCTGCACCACGGTGGCGAGCACCGTGCCGTCGATGGGCGCGGTGATGCGCGTGTAGTCGAGGTTCACCCGCGCCGTCTCCACGCTGGCTTCGGCGCCTACGATCAGCGCCTCGAGAGCTGCGATCTGGGCGCGGGTCTGCCGCACCGTCGAATCCGCACTGTCAAAATCGCTGCGCGAGGTGGCGCGCTGCGCCAGTGTCGCCTGCTGGCGCGCGAGATTCGCCTCGGCCAGCACCAGGGCAGCCTCCTTCTCGGCCTTCTGCGCGCGGTAGTTCTTCAGTGCGGCTTCCGAGTTGCGCAAGTCGTTCTGCTTGGTGACGGGGTCGATCTGGGCGATGACATCCCCGGCCTTGACCGTGTCGCCGACGCGCACGTTGAGCGCGGTGATCCGGCCCGACACTTGCGCGCCGACGGCCGTCAGCCGCGCCGGCTTGAGAGTGCCGCTCGCGAGCACCTCTTCCCGCAGATCGCTCACGATCACGGGCGCGGTAATGTAGGACTGCGTCTTGCTCGACGTGCCGAGGAAACGTGTGGCCGCCAAGACGGCGGTTGCGACGATGACAATCAGGGCCGCGGCGATTTTCAGGCGCCTGGCGGTGATGATATCAGTCACTTCACCGTCTCCCGGAAGTGAGGTCCCGTGTTGGTGTCCACGATGATGGGCGTCGACGTTTCGACCGGATCGGTCCAGCCGCCGCCGAGCGCCTTGGCGAGGGAAATGTAGTCCTTGGCGGCCGACACCTTGCTCTGGATCAGCGAATCCTCCGCCGAATAGAGCGAGCGCTCGGCGTCCAGCACGTCGATGAAACTGGCACTGCCGGTCTCGAACAGCGACCGGGATAGTTGGGCGGCCTCGCGATAGTTCTTCGCCGCTTCAGTCAGCTTGGCCGCCCGCACGCGCTCCTGCGACAGCGACACCAGCGCATTCTCGACGTCTTCGAGCGCGGTGAGCAGGGTCGAATGGAACGTGGCGAACGCCTGATCGCGCTGCGCTTCCGCGATCCTGACGGTCGCGAGGCGCTTGCCTGCATCGAACACCGGCACCGTTACCGAGGGCCCCACCGACCAGCTCACGCTGGAATATTTTGCGAGATCGCCTGCGCGCAGCGCAGATGTGCCGACCGAGCCCGTCAGCGACACCGCAGGGTAGCGGTCGGCCTCGGCCGCGCCGATCTGGGCCGTGGCTTGGGCGAGCTTGCGCTCAGCGCTCGCAACGTCCGGACGGCTGATGAGAAGGTCGGCGGGCAGGCCCGTGGGGAGCGGCATGCGCGGCGCCGGCACCGGCGTGGGCCGTGCCATCAGCGAAGCGACGGCGTCGGGCGGCCGTCCGAGCAGGATGCCGAGCCGATGGATGTCGGCCGCGAGCGCCGCGCGGTAGGTCGGAACGTTCGCTTCCGTGCTCGCGGCTTGCGCGGTTGCCTTGGCGAGATCGACGGCGTTGCCGCTGCCGGCCTCGTACTTGCTGCGGGTGAGCTTCTCGGTGTCGCGCTGCGAGACAGATGTGCGCCGCGCCAGCTCGATCCGGGCCTGGTATCCCCGCGCGTCCACATAATAGGCGGCGACGTCGCCGATCAGCGTGACGAGGCTGTCGCGCAAATCCTCCTCGGCCGATTGCTGCCCGCGCACCGCGGCTTCAATGTTCCGCTGCGTGCCGCCGAACAGGTCGAGCTCCCAGCTCGAATCGAAGCCGGCCTGGTGAAGCGTGTAGGGCGCCGTATCGACCACGGCGGAGGCGGAGCCCGCGCTGGTTTTGTTGCCTGTCACCGAGGCAGAACCGCTGACGGAGGGGAGCAGGCCGGCGCTGGTCTGTTGCACCGTTGCGCGCGCCTCGCGCACGACAGCCTTGGCTTTGGCGACATCCGGGTTGGCTTCGACTGCCTGTTCGATCAGCCGGTTGAGTACGGGGTCGCGCAGGCGAAGCCACCAGCGATCGAGCGTAGCGGTCTGGCGGCGCGATCGCGGCTTGACGCTCCACTCCCGGGGCATGTCGAGCTTCGGCGGCCCGGTATAGTCAGGCCCGACTGCGCAGCCAGCCAGTGTGCAGCCCAGCAACAGCGCTGCGCACGCCGATCCGGCGCGCGAGAGGGCGGCGTGCAACAGGGGCCTCGTCGGGCAATGGTCCTCCTCTGCGGATGGCGCGGGAATCGCGTCGGACAAGTGTGGCTGCATCGAATTGGCTTGAGACCCATTGGCCTTACCGCGGTACGGGCGGTGCCCATGGCCCTTGGAAGGAAGAAGGAATAGCACGCCTCAATAGCCGCGCGATCGTGGCCTTTCGGCAGCCCGAATGTTGCTGAATGTAAACAGATGTTGCGGGGCATCACGTCGCCAACAATGCAGGACTTCAGGCCTGTTTCTCCTACGCGTCAAGCCCTCTTCGAGAAAATATTCCGCTTTACCGAAATTCGGAATCGGCGTATGTGTGGCCCATCCCGGCTCATCCTTGAGGGGCGATCGTGTGGTCGTCATGTTCGCGAGCCGGGCTTGCGGTGGACGCGGCAGCGTCGTGCACGAGAGGTCAGGGGCAGGGCGGATTGCTCTCCGTGAGCCTGCGACCGCGTGCGGACGAGCGGCGCTGACAGATTCGTCCCACCGGTACTCGATGGCAACGTGCACAAGGCCGTCGGAGCCGGTGGGGTCAAGCGAACCGCGCGTACGGCAAAACCGTGTGGTCCTGACCGTCGTTGCTACGGTCAAGCGTTGGCGAATGCGGCAGTCGCGTCAACCGGCGCGGCGCCGGTGAATTTCGCTGGGGCGAGGGAGGCCAGAAGGAACTCGGCTCCCGGGAGAGCGCGGCATAAGCCGTCCGACCATCGCGCAGGGAAGGCCGTGTGTTGGGCTTCACCTGTATGCTGCTGTGCGGTTTCCTGCGTGCACCTTTTTGCGCAGCAGACCGCGGGTGCCGCCGGCACCCGGCCTTCCCTGCGCCCTCTTGGACGAGAGGGCGGAGAGACCAAGCAAAGCTCGGGTGGATCAGCCGCGAGAATAAGAAGGCGTGTCTTGCCACCTCACGTTCGCTGTCATCGCCCGGTTCGACCGCACGACCGGTTCCGAGACGGCAGCAGCACTTCGCGCTGCATCGCGTCCGGGATAGCGGGTCCGATCACCAGGAAATCGGAATTCGCTGCATGAATCCGCCCAGGTCCGCATCCGGGCTCAGCGGCTGTCTATCGAGCGGCCGGTTGTTGTTGCTACGCGCGAACGAAGCACCGGGTGGAAAGGCATAGTTTGTGAACTTCCGCTCGCCGGGCAGCACTTCGGTCCCGCCATCCAGCCACGACCGCTTGCTCACATAGATGCGCGTTCGCGGACCGGATTGGTAAGACCGATTGGGGCCGCGCGGACCGTACTCGTAGACGGCATTCTGCGTCGTCTGTTGTTGATCGCGCTTGCCGGTGTTTGCGGCATGCGCGGTGAGGGTAGAACTGAGGAGGAGGGCGACCAGCACCGTTCTGGTCGCGACGAGCGCGTTCATCGGCAGATAATCCATGCATGTGCACGATGCCGCCGCCTCTCGCACCGGCGTGGGAGGCTGTAAAGAACTCTGGCGTTGCGCGATGTTGCTGCGCCCTTGTGCGGACTCGCGGCATGCCCGGCACTCGCATTGCGGTCGTTCGCTCCCGAAAGGCTCGCGCGGTCGGCATGGTGTCCGTATTGGCGCGGCTCATCCGCCCATCAATTTCAACGACCTGAAACAGTACAGCAATCTGGAAGCCACATCGCGGCCACAGCCGTTTCGTTTCAGAGCAGCAGGTGCTCTTGAGGTGTGGAATGTCGGTTTGGCGGGCCTTGCTGATCGTGGTGGCGATGAGTGGTGTATCGATTGCGAGTACAATTCCAGCGGTGCTATTGCCGCAGCCGGCGTCCGCGCAGAACGTGGACACGATCGTGGTCGAGGGTAACCGCCGCGTCGATGCCGAGACGATCCGCTCCTACTTCCGGCCCGCCGCGGGAGGCCGCCTCGATCAACCGGCCGTCGATGAGGGAATCAAGGCTTTGATCGGGACAGGCCTGTTCCAGGACGTGAAGATCAGTCGGGCCGGCGGCCGCCTCGTGGTATCGGTGGTGGAGAACGCCGTGATCGGTCGCGTCGCCTTCGAGGGCAACAAGAAAATCAAGGACGAGCAACTCTCGGCCGAGATCCAGTCCAAGCCGCGCGGGACCTTCTCGCGGGCGCTGGTGCAATCCGACACGTTGCGTATCGCCGAGATCTATCGGCGCTCGGGCCGCTACGACGTGCGCGTCACGCCCGAGATCATCGAGCAGCCGAACAACCGCGTCGACCTCATCTTCACGATCGAGGAGGGCGGCAAGACTCCGGTCAAGTCGGTCGAGTTCATCGGTAATAGTGCATTCTCGGCCTCGCGCCTGCGCGACGTCATCAAGACTCGCGAGAGCAACCTGCTCAGCTTCCTCGCCAGCAACGACATCTACGACCCTGATCGCGTCGAGGCCGATCGCGACCTGATTCGCCGCTTCTATCTCAAGAATGGGTTTGCCGACGTCCAGGTCGTCGCTGCGCTTACCGAATACGATCCGGAGAAGAAGGGCTTTCTCGTCACCTTCAAGATCGAGGAAGGACAGCAATATCGAGTTGGATCGGTCGATTTCCGTTCCAGCATTCCCAGTTTCGACGCCGGTTCGCTCCGCACCTATTCGCGCGTCAACGTCGGCTCGCTCTATAACGTCGAAGCGATCGAGAAGTCGACCGAGGAGATGCAAATCGAGGCCTCGCGCCGCGGCTACGCCTTTGCCGTGGTTCGCCCCGCCGGCGACCGCAATTTCGAGGCGCACACCGTTTCCGTCGTGTTCAACGTCGACGAAGGTCCGCGGACCTATATCGAGCGCATCAACCTGCGCGGCAACACGCGCACGCGCGACTACGTGATCCGCCGCGAATTCGATCTCTCGGAGGGCGACGCCTACAACCGTGCGCTGGTCGACCGCGCCGAACGGCGGCTGAAGAACCTCGACTTTTTCAAGAGCGTCAAGATCGTCACTGAGCCCGGCTCGTCCAGCGATCGCGTGATCCTGATCGTCGATATGGAAGAAAAGTCGACAGGCGACTTCTCCGTCTCGGGCGGCTATTCCACCAGCGACGGTGCGCTGGCCGAGGTCTCGATCTCCGAGCGCAACCTGCTCGGTCGCGGTCTGTACGGCAAGGCGTCGGTCAGCTACGGCCAATATTCGCGCGGCATATCGTTGTCCTTCGTCGAGCCCTATCTGCTCGGCTACCGGATCGCGCTCGGTTTCGACACATATTGGAAGCAGCAGAAGTCGAACAGCTATACGAGCTACGGCGTGACCACGCTTGGCTTCTCTCCCCGGATTGGGTTGGCCTTGCGAGAGGACCTCTCACTCCAACTCCGCTATTCGCTCTATCAGCAGAGCATCACGCTGGCCAGCGCCTACAACAACTGCAACAACAACGCGTCCAACCCCTCGCTCGCCTACAATCCCACACCGGCCTACATCCAGAGCGTTCTGGGGGGCGCGGATCCGACCAACTCGACGGATTCGGGCGTCTATGGATATGGCTGCTACGGCGACGGCGAGTCGAGCCTGCCGGTTCGGAAAGAACTGGCCAACGGCGCGGCCTGGACGTCGGCGCTCGGCTACACGCTGAACTACAACACGCTGGACAACACCAGGAACCCGACGGACGGGTTGCTGGTCGACTTCAAGCAGGATTTTGCAGGTGTCGGCGGTGACGTCACCTATCTGAAGACGGCGTTGGACACCAAGTACTACACTCCGCTCGTGTCTGACATTGTGAGCGTGATCCATCTCCAGGGCGGTCTCCTCAGCAAGCTTGGTAACCAGGATCTGCGCATGCTGGATCACTTCCAGATGGGCCCGAACCTCGTGCGCGGCTTCGCGTCCAACGGCATTGGTCCGCGCGACATCACCTATCGGAGCCTGGGTGCGAGCGGCGATTCGCTTGGCGGCACGAAGTATTGGGGTGCCTCCATGGAGTTGCAGATGCCGTTCTGGTTCCTGCCCAAGGAAGTCGGTCTGAAGGGCGCGGTCTACGCCGATGCCGGATCGCTCTGGGGCTACCAGGGGCCGACCTCGTGGTCGGCGACGGGCGAAGTCAACACCAAGGCGTGCCCGACCTGCGGACTGCAATACGACGACGGCAATGTGGTGCGATCGTCGGTTGGCGTCGGCCTGATCTGGGCCTCGCCGTTTGGACCGCTGCGCTTCGACTATGCCGTGCCGATCACGAAGGGCAAGTACGACACCGTCCAGGAGTTCAGATTCGGCGGCGGCACGTCGTTCTAGCCCCCGAGTATCCGCCGGCAGGCATCGACGAAGACCTCTGCGCCGGTGACGATGTCGGCATCAGCCGTATTCTCGGTCCAGTGGTGGCTGATGCCGCCGATTGATGGCACGAACAGCATGCCTGCGGGCATCACGGTCGCGAGCATCTGCGCGTCGTGCCCGGCCCCGCTGGGCATGCGGATGGACCGGGCACCGGCGACGGCCTTGCTGGCTGCCTCGATCGCGTCCTGAAAGCCCGCATCCATCATTGCGGGCGCACCAGTGCGCAGCTTCGTGACCGTGACGGTGCAGGGGCCAATCGCACTGGCCTCGTCCGCCATGGTCCGCAGCAGCTGCTCCAGCCGCGCGATCACGGCCGGATCGTCGTCGCGCATCTGGAACAGCATCTCTGCCTCGCCTGGAATGATGCTCGGTGCGCCCGGATCGAGCGTGATGCGACCGGTGGTCCAGACCGTGCGCGGGCCGCAGGCAGTCGGAAAGCGCTCGTCGATCGCGACGCAGAACTTGGCCAGGGCGAGCCCTGCGTCCTTGCGCACCGCCATGCGCGTGGTGCCGGCGTGGTTCTGCTCGCCGACAAAGTTGATCTGGTACTGCCAGATGCCCACGATGGACGTCACGACGCCGATGGCGAGGCGCCCGCTCTCGAGCGTGTCGCCTTGCTCGATATGGGCCTCCAGATACCCGACGTGTCGTCCCGGCTCGGCGGTTACGCGCGGGCGTCCCGCGAGGCCCATGTCGGCAAGGGCCTCGCGCATGGCGCGGCCGCTGGTGCGGTCACGCGCGGCATCGATTTCGGTGTCGGTCACTTGTCCGACATAGGAGCGCGAGCCGAGGAAATGACCAAAATGTCCTTCCTCGTCGCACCAGGCGGCGACTTCCACTGCGCCATTGAACGAAGGATCGGTGTTCAGCACGCGCGCAGCTTCCAGCGCGTAGACGACGCCGAGCGGGCCGTCGAGCCAGCCGGCGTAGTTCTGGCTCTCCAGATGCGAGCCTGCCAGCAGCTTGGGCCCATGCTTCGCGCTGGTGCCGAAGACATTGCCGATACCGTCTACAGCCGCGGAGAGATTGGCCTCTGGCAATTTCTGCACGAGCCACTCCAGGGAGAGCTTGTGCGGCTCTGAGAAGGTCGGCTTGTGCACGCCGGTCTTGTAGGCGCCAAAGGCGCGCAGCGCATGGAGGTCAGCGAGGACGCGATGTCCGTCGGCGCGAGTGTCAGGCATGTTCGGCAACCTTGAGCGCTTCAGCGCGGATCTCCTCGACCAACCGTTCCTTGAGCTGGACGAATTCCGGCGTGGTCTTGATCTTGTAGGAGCGGGGATGCGGCAGGTCCACATTGATCTCGGCCTTGATGCGGCCGGGACGCGCGCTCATGACGATGACGCGGCTGCCGAGGAAAATGGCTTCCTCGATGTCGTGGGTCACGAACAGCACCGTCTTCTGGTCGCGCTCCCAGATCCCGAGCAGCATCTCCTGCATCAGGGCGCGCGTCTGGTTGTCGAGCGCACCGAAGGGCTCGTCGAGCAGCAGGATCTTCGGATCGTTGGCGAGCGCACGCGCAATGGCCGTGCGCTGCTGCATGCCGCCGGAAAGCTGCTTCGGCCAGTGGTTCTCGAACCCCGACAACCCGACCTGGCGAATGAAGGCGTCCGCGACCTTGTTCCGCTCTGCCTCGGCCACGCCGCGCTCGCGCAGGCCGAAGGCGATGTTCTCGCGCACGGTCAGCCAGGGAAACAGCGTATAGGACTGGAACACCATGCCGCGATCGGCGCCCGGGCCGGTTACCTCGCGTCCGTCGAGCGTGACCCGTCCGCTGGTCGGACGGTCAAGGCCGGCGACGATGCGCAGCAGTGTGGATTTGCCGCAGCCGGAGGGGCCGAGGATGGTGACGAAGTCGTTGTTGCCGATGACGAGGTCGGTCGGCTCCAGCGCTTTCGTGGGCGCATTGCCGTGACGTGCGGGAAAGGTGCGAGAAACCTGTTCGATCCTGAGCGTCGTCATGCCAGCTTCCACGGAAAGAGCCAGGCGTTGAACGCCTTGAACAGAAAGTCCGAGACGAGGCCGATCAGGCCGATCACGATGATGCCGAAGATGATCTGGCCGGTGTTGAGCAGGGCCTGACTGTCGGTGATCATATGACCGATGCCTGAGGACGAGCCGATCAGTTCGGCGACGATGACATAGGTCCAGGCCCAGCCCAGCACCAGCCGCAGGATTTCGGCGATATCAGGCGCAGAGGAGGGCAGCAGCACGCGGCGGATGATGCCGCGATCGCCGGCGCCCAGCGTATAGGCTGCCTCGACAAGGTCGCGGCGCGTGGCGCCGACGGTCACCGCAACCATCAGGATCACCTGGAACACCGAGCCGATGAAGATGACGAGCAGTTTCTGCAACTCGCCGATGCCCGCCCACAGGATCAAGAGCGGGATGAAGGCGGAGGCAGGCAAGTAACGGGCGAAGGAGACGAACGGCTCGAGGAACGCTTCGACCGGCTTATAGGCGCCCATCAGAACGCCGAGCGGCACGGCGATGATTGCCGCGAGCGCGAAACCGCCGACGACGCGCCAGATCGTCATGCCGATGTCGAACAGGAAGCCGTGCTTGGTGAGGAGCTCAAGGCCTTCCTGCACCATGGTCAGCGGATTGGCGAGGAAGGTCTTCGACACATGGCCGCCGAACGTCGCCCAGGACCAGAGGGCGACGAACAGCACGAAGAACGCAAGGCCATAGGCCGCGCGCTGCCTCGATGTAACGGGATCCAGAGGGCGCATCAGACTGCTTATCCGAGAATCGACGCGCCGGTCCCGCACTCGGGCGGCACCGGCGGCGCGAAGGTGTTACTTGATGAAGCTGGCGTCGTAGAGGTCCTCGACCTTCGGCACGGCCTTGATGATTCCGATCTCGAGCAGGAGCTCGGCCGCCTCCTTGTTGAAGGTCAGGAAATCGCCGGCGAAGAACTTCTGGTTCGCGGCCTTGTCCTGCCAGCGCAGATACTTCGCCGAATTGCCGAACTGCTCGCCGGTCTGCTTCACGTCGGCGCCCATGATCTCGTAGGATTTGGCCTGGTCCTTGGCGATCATTTCGAGCGCCTCGAAATAGCTGTCGGCGAGGGCCTTGGCCGCCTTGGGATTCTCGGTCAGGAACTTCGGCGTGCAGCCGAAAGTATCCATGACCATCGGATAGTCGAGCGTGGTCGCTATGATCTTGCCCTTGTCGGGCGCTGCACGCACCGTCGAAAGATAAGGCTCATAGGTCATCGCGGCGTCGTTCTGCCCGGAAACGAAGGCCTGCGCAGCGGCAGCCGGCTCCAGGTTCACGACGGTGACGTCCTTCACGGACAGCCCGTTCTTCTTGAGCATCCAGGCCAGCGCAAAGTAGGGCGAGGTGCCTGGTGCGGAGGCGGCGACCGTCTTGCCCTTCAGGTCCTTGATCGCGGCGACATCGTTGCGCACGGCCATGCCGTCGGCGCCATAGCTCTTGTCGAGCTGGAAGATCTGCTTGGTCGCAACACCGTTGGCGTTCCAGGAAATCCAGGTCTCGACCGTGGTCGCCGCGCACTGGATGTCGCCGGATGCGATGGCGAGATGGCGGTCCTTCTGCGGGATCTTCTTGATGGTGACGTCGAGGCCGTTCTTCTTGAAGATGCCGGCCTCCTTCGCCAGCGTCAGCGGCGCGAAGCCGGTCCATCCGGAAATGCCGATGCCGACCTTGACGCCGTCGGCGAGCGCGGGGGTGGAGGCGGCGAGAGCAATGATTGTCGCAAATACCTTTGAACTACGCATGATTGTCGTCCTCTTACAGATCGGTGGATTGACGTTCTGTTGATCACTGCCGGCCCATCCGGACCGTTGCTCGAAGCTTTGCACGATTTGTGCCGACATCTCCTCTCAGCCTCCCTTGAATCGTGCGACAAGGCGGTGAGAGTCACCGGGATAGAGCAGGCGCACGGCGGTGATCGTGCGCGCGCTGCGCCAGGTGTAGCGGTCGATCACGAGGCAGGGCGCGCCGACGGCGATGTCGAGCGCCTCCGCCGCGCGTTCGTCCGCAACGATGGCACTGATGGTGTGTTCCGCCTCCGTCCATGGGACATGGTGGAGCAGCCAGGAGCCGGGCGGCTCGCGCGAGAAATCCGCGGTCGCGGCATCAGGGACGGACGACAAATCGATCAGCCTGTCCTCGACGGCGAAGGGCACGTTGTCGGCGCTGTGCCGGCAGGCGATCGCGACCACCTTGCCGGCTTTCGAGACGCCGAGACGATCGCGGTCAGCGCTGGTCGCTGTCCGCAGCTTGCGTTGGATCAGCTCGTAGCCGTAGGTGCGGCCGAGCGCGGTAATTTCGGCGCGGATGTCGGCGATCTTGAGCACCGCCGACTGATGCTGCGGCCGCCGCACGAACGAGCCGGCCCGGCGGCGCCGCTCGATCAGATCGGCCTGTGCCAGCTCCGACAGTGCCTTGTTCACCGTCATGCGCGAGCAGCCGTAGCGTGCCACCAGTTCGTGCTCGAAAGGGATGCGGTGACCGGGCGGCCACTCGCCGGTCAGGATGCGCTTCTCGATGTCGGCGCGGATGAGCTTGTAGAGTGTCGGCTTATCGGCATCAGTCACGAGGCTCATGCGACGAGCCTCCGCACCGCCGCGTTGAATCGCTCGCGCGCGGCTTGGCGCAATCCGTGCCGGCCGCCTTGGACGACCTTGCGGCCGCCGGCCCAGACGCAATCGATCGCACCGCTGCCCGCCGCAAAGATCCAGCCGTCGATGGCGGCATCGCCGGTGCGTCCCGCCAGCGATGGATGCGACGTGTCAAGTGTGACAATGTCGGCGTGCGCACCTGGCGTGAGGCCCGCCTTCGTTTGCGCCAGCGCTTGGGCGCCGCCAGCGAGGGCGTGGTCGAACAACGTGCGACCGGTGGAACGTCCGGCGCCGCTTGAGAGCACGTTGCGCTGGCGATGCTGCAGCCGCTGGCCATATTCGAGCTGGCGCAGTTCATCGGCGACGCCGACCAGCACATTGGAATCGGTGCCCACGCCGAATGCGCCACTTGCGGCGAGAAATTCGTGCGCCGGGAATATGCCGTCCCCGAGGCTCGCTTCGGTGACAGGACAGAGGCCGGCGACCGCACCCGTTTCGGCAAATGCGCTGATCTCTTGGTCGGTCATGTGGGTTGCGTGGATGAGGCACCAGCGCTGGTCGACCGGCGCGTGCTCCAGCAGCCATTGCACCGGGCGCCGCCCGGACCAGGCCAGGCAATCCTGGACCTCCTTCACCTGCTCAGCTGCGTGAATGTGCACCGGCCCGCCGTCGGCCAGCGGAACGATCGCCGTGAGCTCGTCCGGCGTCACCGCGCGCAGGCTGTGCGGCGCAATGCCGATATTGCCGCCCGGCAGTGCTGCGACCGCCTTACGCGATGCGGCCATCAATGCGGCGAACTGATCGACCGAGCAGACGAAGCGGCGCTGGGCGGCATGAGGTGCAGCACCGCCGAAGGAGCCGTGCGCATAAAAGCTGGGCAGCAGCGTGAGGGCAATGCCCGACGCCTCGGCAGCCTGCGCAATCTGCCTAGCCATTTCGGCGACGTCGGCATAGGGCGAGCCGTCGCGATCATGATGCAAGTAATGAAACTCGCCGACACGGGTAAAACCCTGCTCGAGCATCTCGACATAGAGCAGCGTCGCAACAGCCGCGACGTCGTCCGGCGTCATTGCGAGCGCGAAGCGATACATTGTTTCGCGCCAGGTCCAAAACGTGTCGGTGGAATCGCCGCGCAGCTCGGCCAGCCCCGCCATGCCACGCTGGAAGGCGTGGCTGTGCAGGCTCGCCAATCCCGGAAGCGCGATGGCGTGGCGCTCGTCCCCGACAGCCGGCGCCACGCCCGGCATCACCTCTGCAATCGTGCCGGCGGTGATCACCACCTGCACGTCATGGGCCCAGCCTGAAGGCAGGAGCGCGGAGGCGAAATGCAGTCGGGACATGATTGATGACACGCCGGCTGGACAGAACGGTCCCACGATTATATGTCTAGACATATAAGTCAAGCATCCCACGCGAAGGGACCGTTGCATGGCAGAGCGCTTCGACCGGATCTGGCACAATGCACGGCTCGCCACGATGCGGGCCGACCGTCCCGATCTCGGCGAGATCCAGCTTGGTGTGATCGCAGCGCTCAGTGGCCGGATCGTCTATGCCGGAGCGCAGGCCGATTTTCCGGCGGACGCCGATGCGATTGAGCGGATCGACTGCGACGGACGCTGGATCACCCCCGGCCTCATCGACTGCCACACTCATCTCGTCTACGGCGGCAACCGCGCGCACGAATTCGAGTTGCGCCTGAAGGGCGCGAGCTATGAGGAGGTCGCGCGCGCCGGCGGCGGGATCGTGTCGACCGTGGCCGCGACGCGCAGGGCGAGCGAGGCGGACCTCATCGCGAGCGCGTTGCCGCGGCTCGATGCGCTGATCGCCGAGGGCGTCACCACGATCGAAATCAAGTCCGGCTATGGTCTCGACACTGAAACCGAGATGCGCCAGCTCGCCGCCGCGCGCAACCTCGGCCGTCAGCGTCCGGTTGCGATCCGTACCTCCTTTCTCGGTGCACATGCGCTACCGGTCGAGGCTGATGGCGACAAAAACCGTTACATCGACCTTGTCTGCAAGGAGATGCTGCCGGCGGTGGCAAGGACTGGACTTGCCGATGCTGTCGATGCGTTCATGGAAGGCATCGCGTTCTCCGCCGAGCAGACCGCTCGGGTGTTCGAGACGGCGAGGGGACTTGGACTACCAGTCAAGCTCCATGCCGACCAGCTGTCGAATCTTGGCGGTGCCGCACTCGCCGCGAAGTTCTCGGCGCTCTCGGCTGATCATCTGGAGCACACCGACGAAGCCGGCGCTGCCGCAATGGCGAGATCTGGAACGGTGGCCGTGCTGTTGCCTGGTGCGTTCTACTTCATCCGCGAGACGCAGAAACCGCCGGTCGAGACGTTTCGCGAGGCCGGCGTCCACATGGCGTTAGCGACCGACTGCAATCCCGGCAGCTCGCCGCTGACCTCGCTGCTGCTCGCGATGAACATGGGCGCGACGCTGTTCCGGATGACGGTCGCCGAATGCATCATCGGCGTCACCCGTGAAGGCGCACGGGCACTCGGCGTGGTCGATGAAACCGGCACGCTTGAAGCAGGCAAATGGTGTGACCTTGCGATCTGGGACATCGAGCGCCCGGCCGAGCTGGTCTATCGCATCGGCTTCAATCCGTTGCATCGCCGGGTCTGGAGGGGACAGTGACGGAGCAGAACGCAGCGATCGTCGTCACCCCAGGAACGGTCGGTCTTGATGACCTCGCGTGTGTGCTCGAAGGTGCGCCCGTTGTGCTCGATGCCTCGTTCTGGCCGCGCGTGGAGGCCGCGGCGGAAATTGTCGCGAAGGCGGCGCGAGCTGACACGCCGGTCTACGGCATCAACACAGGCTTTGGGAAGCTGGCGTCGAAGCGCATTCCGCCCGATCAGACTGCACGGCTCCAGCGCAACCTGATCCTCTCGCATTGCTGCGGTGTCGGCCAGCCGACACCCGAGCCGATTGTTCGCCTGATGATGGCGCTGAAGATCGTCTCGCTGGGTCGCGGCGCCTCCGGCGTTCGCCGCGAGGTGATCAAGCAGCTGCAGGACATGTTGGCGCAGGCCGTCCATCCGCTGGTGCCGCAGCAGGGCTCCGTCGGTGCCTCTGGAGATCTTGCACCGCTGGCGCACATGGCGGCCGTGATGATCGGGGAAGGGCAGGCGATCGTCGACGGGAAAACCGTATCCGGCGCCGAGGCCCTCAAGCGCGCGGGCCTCACGCCGCTGACGCTTGGTCCCAAGGAAGGCCTCGCGCTGATCAACGGCACGCAGTTCTCGACGGCTTATGCCGTCTCAGGCGTGCTGCGCGCGTTTCGCCTGGCGCGCGCGGCTCTCGTGACCGGTGCATTGTCGGTGGACGCGGCCATGGCCTCGACGGCGCCGTTCCGCCCCGAGATCCAGGCATTGCGGGGCCATGCCGGGCAGATCGCGGCGGCCGCGACGCTGGTCGCGTTGCTCGACGGCAGCGACATCCGCCTGTCTCACCTCGAAGGTGACGAGCGCGTGCAGGATCCCTATTGCCTGCGCTGTCAGCCACAGGTTGCCGGCGCAGCGCTCGATCTGATCACGCAAGCCGCGCGCACGCTGATCGTTGAGGCCAATGCAGTCACCGACAATCCGCTCGTCCTGGTCGAGACCGGCGAGATCGTCTCCGGCGGTAACTTCCACGCCGAGCCGGTGGCCTTTGCTGCCGATGCGATCGCGCTGGCTCTGTCCGAGATCGGCGCGATCAGCGAGCGGCGCATCGCGACGTTGGTCGATCCCGCGCTCAATTTCGGCTTGCCACCGTTCCTTACCCCCGATCCCGGCCTCAATTCCGGATTCATGATCGCCGAAGTCACCGCCGCGGCGCTCTATGCCGAGAACAAGCAGCGCGCGCTCGCCTGCTCTATCGACTCGACGCCAACCAGCGCCAATCAGGAGGACCATGTCTCGATGGCCGCGCATGCCGCGCGGCGGCTGTCCGACATGGCCGACAATCTCGCCGCCATCCTCGGCATCGAGTTCCTGGTCGCAGCCCAAGGCATCACGCTGCGCGCGCCGCATGCGACCAGCAGCCCGCTGGCTGCCGTTATGACTGCATTGCGCGAGCAGGTGCCCGCACTCGGTGCTGACCGCTACATGGCCGGCGATCTTGCCAGGGCCGCCGCATTGATCGAAGCCGACGCTCTCCCGGCCATTGCGATCACCACACTTCCATCCGATCCGTTTCCGAGACTCGATTAAGAGGTCTGCATGAACCGCCGACTGGATAATGACCGCACCATTCGTGCCCCCCGCGGCAGCGAGATCAGTGCCAAGAGCTGGCTCACGGAAGCGCCGTTGCGCATGCTGATGAACAATCTCGATCCTGATGTCGCGGAGCGCCCGAGCGAACTCGTGGTCTATGGCGGCATCGGCCGCGCCGCACGCGACTGGGAGAGTTTCGACCGGATCGCGGCGGCTCTGCGCAAGCTCGAAGCGGACCAGACGCTGCTGGTCCAGTCCGGCAAGCCGGTCGGCGTGTTCCGTACCCATGCCGACGCCCCCCGCGTGCTGATCGCGAATTCGAACATCGTGCCGCATTGGGCAACGCTCGATCATTTCAATGAGCTCGATCGCAAGGGCCTGATGATGTACGGCCAGATGACCGCGGGCTCCTGGATCTATATCGGCAGCCAGGGCATCGTGCAGGGCACCTACGAGACCTTCGTCGAGGTCGGCCGTCGCCACTATGGCGGCAGCCTCGCCGGCAAATGGATTCTCACCGCCGGCTTAGGCGGCATGGGCGGTGCACAGCCGCTGGCAGCAACCATGGCCGGTGCTTCGATGCTCGCGGTCGAATGCCAGCCGAGCCGCATCGAGATGCGCTTGCGCACCGGCTATCTCGATCGCCAGGCCGCGAGCCTCGACGAGGCGCTCGCGATCATGGCGGATTCGGCGAAGACGATGAAGGCGGTATCGGTCGGCCTGCTCGGCAACGCAGCGGAGATCTTTCCGGAACTCGTGCGCCGCGGCGTCAAGCCCGACATCGTCACCGACCAGACCAGCGCACACGATCCGATCAACGGATATTTGCCGAAGGGCTGGACGCTGGCGGAGTGGGAAGCAAAGCGCGCTTCCGATCCCAAGGGAGTCGAACGCGCATCGAAGACCTCGATGGTCGAGCACGTCCAGGCCATGCTGGATTTCCACGCGCTGGGCATCCCGACACTCGACTACGGCAACAACATCCGCCAGATGGCGCAGGACATGGGCCTGAAGAACGCCTTCGATTTCCCAGGCTTCGTCCCCGCCTATATCCGCCCCTTGTTCTGTCGTGGCGTCGGGCCGTTCCGCTGGGCCGCGCTTTCAGGGGATCCAGAGGACATCTTCAGGACCGATGCCAAGGTCAAGGAGCTGATGCCGGACGACAAGCATCTGCACAATTGGCTCGATATGGCCAAGCAACGCATCAAGTTCCAGGGCCTGCCTGCGCGCATCTGCTGGGTCGGTCTTGGCGATCGTCATCGCCTGGGCCTTGCCTTCAACGAGATGGTGGCGCGCGGCGAACTGAAAGCGCCCATCGTGATCGGCCGCGATCATCTCGACAGCGGCTCGGTGGCGAGCCCCAACCGCGAGACCGAGGCGATGAAGGACGGATCGGACGCGGTGTCCGACTGGCCGCTGCTCAACGCCTTGCTCAATTGCGCCAGCGGCGCGACCTGGGTCTCGCTGCATCATGGCGGCGGCGTCGGCATTGGTTATTCCCAGCACGCCGGCATGGTGATCGTTGCCGACGGTACGCCGGAAGCGGCAGAGCGGATCGAGCGCGTGCTCTGGAACGATCCCGCCAGTGGCGTCATGCGGCATGCCGACGCCGGTTACGACATCGCGATCGACTGCGCCCGCGACAAGGGGCTCGATCTGCCGAGCATGGCGAGCTAGCGGCCTCAGTCGCTTTCCAGGAGCCTTGGCATCGTCGTCTTGGCGCCGTCCATGAAAGTCCGGACCGCGTCGCGGACAATGGCGTCGAGGTCGGATGGAATTGGCGTCGCGTAGATGAACTTGCGAATGGCGAGATAGAAGATGCGGCCGTGCAGGCCCCAGAACAGCTCGGTCTCGCGCTCGCTCAAGGCGTGAACCTCTGTCCCGGGCAGCTTCAGCTCATGACGCAGCTCGGCCGCCGCCGGCTCGATGATCTCGCGGCGGACGATGTCGAGATAGCGGCTGGTGATGCCGAACGACTTCATGCCGGAGAACACGAAGATCCGTACCCAGTTATATTCGAACACGCGGTCGACATAGTCGAGATAGAAACGCGTGAGCCGGGCCTCCAGCGGCAGGGCCCGCTCGCGGATCATGGGACCCCAGTCGGGTGACCAGCGGCTGAGATAAACCTCCTGATAGACTCGCTCGATCAGCGCCTCCTTGCTCGGGAAGTGCCGGTAGATTGCCGAATGTGTGATGCCCATCCGCTTGGCGAGCTCACGTGTCTGGCCTTCGAAGCCGTGCTCGGCGAAGAAACGGATCGCCTCCTCGACGATCGCACGCTCGCGATCTGCCGCACGCATGTTGCGGCGCTTTGGCGCAGACTTGCTGCCTGCCTCGGTCCGCTTGCGGACCGGTCGTTTCGCGGTTCTCTGCGCTTTTCGGGCCATTTCGTCGATGAATCGCACGTATCGAGTCCTTCTTAGCCCAAGGTGCATTTGTGACCAAATGGTCATTTCCTATTGACCGATCCTGGGCGGCGTGTCAGGATTTTGAGACCAGATGGTTACAAATCTGACGTCCCGGCTGATGAGCCGACGGATCTCGAGGAAACGGCAGTGAAGGCGAGGGCTTTCAGCTATTTTCGTGCTGCGACCATCGATCAGGCGCTGGACGCTCACGCGCGCGCAGGGGACGATGCTCGCTTCATTGCCGGCGGCCAGAGCCTCGTGCCGGCGCTTTCGCTTCGGCTGCAGGCGCCGCGGCTCTTGATCGACATCACCCACATCGACGAGCTTCGCGGCGTCAGGCGCGAAGGCGGTTACCTGCGCATCGGCGCGCTGACACGTCATTGCGAGATGCTGACTGAGGCGTCGATCGCCGAGTCCGCCCCGCTCTTGCACGTGGCGGCGCCGTTCGTCGCCCATCCCGCGATCCGCAACCGCGGCACTATTGGCGGCAGCGTTGCGCTCGCCGACCCCGCTTCTGAATTTCCGGCGATGACGCTGGCGCTGGACGCCGAGATCGAGATCGTCGGTCCCTCAGGTCGCCGCCGCGTCAAGGCCGATGATTTCTTCATCGACCTGTTCGAGACGGCGCTGCAACCCGGAGAGCTGATTGCGGCGATCCACGTTCCACTGTTCAGGGCCGATCAGCGCTTTGCGTTCGATGAGCTGGCGCGGCGGCGCGGAGACTACGCGCTGGTCGGTTGCGGGATCATGGCGACGTGTCAGGGCAGCCGCATCGAGGACATCCGCATCTCGTTCTTTTCCGTTGGAAATACGCCGACACGGGTGAAGGGGGCTGAACGCGCCCTGATCGGCGCGCGTCTCGATGTTGAGCGTATCGCGGCCGCGCAACGAGCGCTCGAATGCGATCTCGCCCCGCCCGAGGGTGACGAGGTGCCGCCGGCCATGCGGCTGCATCTTGCCCGCGTGCTGCTTGGCCGCCTACTCGGACGTCTTGGAGAGGGCGCATGAGCGGCTTCGACGAGACCCTGTTGGGTGAGGCCGACGAGACAGTGCGGGTGCGTTTCGTCGTCAACGGCCGCAAGGTCGCCTGCGAGGTCGCGCCGCGCGAGACGCTGGTCGACTGCCTGCGCGAAAAGCTCGAGCTGACGGGCACGCATGCCGGCTGCGAGATGGGCGCCTGCGGTGCCTGCCTGATCCAGCTCGACGGCCGCGCCGTGCATTCCTGCCTTATCTTCGCGGTGCAGGCCGACGGCGCCAGGATCGATACAATCGAGGGGCTGTCGGAGAGCGGCGTGATTGCGGACCTCCAGGCCGAATTCCACCGCCGAAACGCGCTGCAATGCGGCTTCTGCACGCCGGGTATGCTGGTCAATGCGGAAGAACTGCTGTCGCTTGTGGCGCAGCCGAGCCGCGAGCAGATCCGCGATGCGTTGTCGGGCAATTATTGTCGCTGCACAGGCTATGAGGCGATCATCGACGCCATCTACGCGGTGGCCAAAGCGCGCTCCGGCGGAGTCACCACATGAGCGCGCCTCTGATTTCGCTCGACCGGCCCAATTCCTATATCGGCCGTTCCCTGCCGCGGCCGAATGCCAAACGCCTGCTTGCCGGGCGAGGCCGGTATGTCAGCGATCTCCATCTGCCACGCATGCTCCATGCTGCGTTTCTGCGTAGTCCGCATGCCCATGCGAAGATCGTTTCGATCAATACCGACGCAGCGCGCGCGGTCGAAGGTGTGCATCTCGTCGCGACGGGGCCGGATCTCGCAAAGATCTGCACGCCCTGGATCGGCACGCTCGACCATTTCAAGGGCATGACCTCTTCACCGCAATTGCCGCTGCCGCTGGATCGCGTGGTCTGGTCCGGGCAGGCGGTGGTCGCCGTCGTCGCTGAAAGTCGCGCGATCGCGGAAGATGCGCTCGAGCTGATCGAGGTCAACTACGAGGAGCTTCCCGTCGTCGTCGATGTCGACGGCGCGCGTGAGGTCGGCAGCCCCTTGGTCAATCCGGGCAGTGCCAATAACGTTTGCTTCCGCAGCCAGCTTGATAACGGCGCTGTCGACGACGCGTTTGCGAAAGCCTCCCATGTGGTGGAGGAGGAGTTCTCCTTCGGCCGCCATACAGCGGTGACGCTCGAGCCGCGCGCCATCGTCGCCGACTACGATCCGGCAGCCGGCATGCTGACCGTGCATCATGCGACGCAAACGCCATACCAATTCCAGGACCTCTACTCGCGGCACTACGGCATTCCCGAGGCCCGCGTTCGCGTGATCGCGACCGACATTGGCGGCTCCTTCGGGATGAAGCTGCACGTCTATCATGAGGACATGGCGGTGGTCGGGCTCTCGATCCTGCTGGGACGGCCTGTCAAGTATGTCGCCGACCGTATCGAATCCTTCGTCTCCGATATCCACGCCCGCGACCACCGCGTCCGCGCGCGCATGGCGCTGGACGCCAGGGGCGGGATTCTCGCAATGGACGTTGTGGATCTGACCGCGATCGGCGCTTTCTCGACCTATCCGCGCACCAGCGTGGTCGAGGGCAACCAGGTGATCCGCCTGATCGGCGCGCCCTATTGCTTCAGGAACTACCGCGCCACGCTGGAGGTGATCTTTCAGAACAAGGTGCAGACCAGTCAGTACCGCGCCGTCGGCCATCCCATTGCCTGTGCCGTCACCGAGCGGCTGCTCGACATGGCGGCAAGCAAGGTCGGCCTAGATCCCTTCGCCATACGCGCGCAGAATGTCATTGCCGACGATGCCTATCCGCATACCTCGCCGACCGGCTACCGTTTCGAGGCGCTGTCGCATCAGGCCTGCCTCAAGCGCCTGCATGAGATCATGGACTATGACTCGCTGCGAGCCGAGCAGGCGGACTTGCGCAAGCGCGGCGTCTATCGCGGCATCGGCATTGCCACGTTCGTCGAGATCACCAATCCCAGCCCGGCATTCTATGGGGTTGGCGGCGCCCGCATCTCCTCTCAGGATGGCGCGATCGTCAGCCTGACGCCGTCAGGTGAGGTGCGTTGCCTGATCTCGGTCACCGAGCAGGGGCAGGGCACCGAGTCGATCATCGGCCAGATTGTGGCCGATCAGCTCGGCCTCGCGCAGGAGCGCATCAAGGTCATCACGGGAGATACCGAGGTGACGCCGCATGGTGGTGCCACCTGGGCCTGCCGCGGTGCCGGCATCGGCGGGGAAACCGCGCTGCAGTCCGCCCGCGCGCTCAAGCGTAACATCCTGGAGATCGCGGCGCTCGTCCTGCAGGAGCAGCCGTCCGCGCTCGACATCGTCGATGGCGAGGTCGTGGACGCGTCGACCCGGAACCAGCGGATGCCGATCTCCGAGATCGCGCGCATCGTCTACTTCCGTTCTGATACGCTGCCACCCGGTACGCAGGCTCAGCTCACCGTCAGCCATCATTTCGCGCCGCAGGGCTATCCGTTCGCCTTCACGAACGGCATTCAGGGCTGCCTGCTCGACGTCGACGTCGAGACCGGCTTCGTCAAGCTTCTCAAGCATTTCATTGTCGAGGACTGCGGCCGTGTCATCAATCCGATGCTGGTGGACGAGCAGCTCCGCGGTGGCATCGTGCAGGGGCTCGGTGCAGCATTATTCGAGGAGTGCCGATATAGCGAGACCGGCCAGCTCGTGAACGGCTCGCTCGCCGACTACCTCGTGCCGATGCCGATGGAGATGCCCGACATAGTCATCGCCCATGTCGAGACGCCGACCGCCGACACCGAGCTCGGCGCAAAGGGTGTCGGCGAGGCCGGCACCGCAGCTGCGTCTGCCTGCGTGCTCAATGCCGTCAACGATGCACTCGCGCCGCTGGGCGCGACCATCAACTCCATCCCGATTACGCCCGCAAGAGTCCTAAAAGCCCTGAAGCGATTCTAGAAAAAAGACAGTTGGAGGAGATCATGCCCAAATCCGGTTCGACTTGGAAGATAACCCGCCGCGCCGCGCTCGCCGGCCTCTCGGCCAGCGCAGCGCTGCTCGCCGCACCCCGGCTCGGCCGCGCCGCGGACGAGACGATCCGCATCGGCTTTCCGACTCCGCTGACCGGGCCGTTCGCGGCGGAAGCGCGCGATCAGGTCAAATGTGCTGAGCTGGCGGTGAAACTCGTCAACGACAAGGGCGGCGTTGCCGGCCGCAAGGTCGAACTCCTGGTGCGCGACGACAAGCTCAATGCCGGTGAAGCCGCGACCCGCACGCTCGAGCTGATCGAGAAGGACAAGGTTCACGCGGTGGTCGGCGCGCTCTCCAGCGCCGTGCAGCTCGCGGTCAACGAGGTCACCCGCGCCCGCGGCGTGATCTACGTGTCGATCAGCCAGTCCGACACCATCAACGAGGCCAAGGATTTCAGCAAATACACCTTCCATGAGGCGCTCAATCCGCACATGACGACAGCCGCGGTGGCGCGCCAGACCCTGAAGAAGGGCATGAAGGTCGCCCATCTCGTCGCCGACTATGCCTACGGCCACGAGATGCTGCGCGGCTTCAAGCGCGCTCAAGCGGCGATCGGCGCGGACAACGTTGGAGAGATCCTGCATCCGTTCGGCGCCGCGGACTACTCGACATTCATGCCGCGCCTGATGTCGATGCGGCCGGATGTGCTGTGCATCTCAAATTTCGGCCGTGACCAGGCCAATGCGATCAAGCAGGCGGTGGATTTCGGCGTCAAGCAGCAGATGAAGATCGTTGTCCCGGTGATCCTGCACAACCAGCGCCTGGCCGTCGGCCCCGACGTGTTCGAGGGTGTGATCGGGGGAGCCAATTACTACTGGGGCCTCGAGGCGCAAAGCAAGTCGGCAGCGGCTTTCAACGCAGCCTTCAAGGCGGCCAATGGCGGCGCGATTCCGACCGATTACGGCGCCTATGGCTACTCAGGCGTTGCCTCGCTCCTGCTCGCGATGCAGGCTGCCGGCGGCACCGATACCGACAAGGTCGTCGAAGCGCTGGAGAAGCTGAAGTACGACCTCACCAAGGGCCCGCAACACTACCGCAAATGCGACCACCAGTCGGTGCAGTCGGTGCTGGTGCTGGAGTCCAAGAAGAAGTCGGCCATGACAGGCGAGAGCGACCTGTTCGCGATCCTCGCCAGCGATGCCGGTTCCGAGGACATGCTGCGCAGCTGCAGCGAGCTCGGCCACGCGACCTGAAGCCTGTCAAGATGGATCTGTCGCTTATCATCATGCAGCTTCTCTCCGGGGTCGCCCTTGGGGCGGTCCTGGTGATCACTGCGCTTGGGCTGACGATCGTGTTCGGCATGCTGGGGGTGGTCAACTTCGCCCACGGTGCGCTGTTCATGGTCGGGGCCTATGCGGGACTGTATCTGGCGTCGCTCACCGGGAGCTTCTGGTGGGGTCTGCTGCTTGCTCCCGTCCTGATCGGCGCCTTCGGCATGCTGATCGAGCTCGTCCTGATCCGCAGGCTCTATGGACGCTCAATTGACGATCCGCTGCTGCTCACCTTTGGGCTCAGCTACATCCTGGTCGAGGGCGTACGCATTGTGTTCGGCAGCGATGGTATCCCGTTTCCAACCCCGCCGCAGCTGATCGGTGTGGTCGATCTCGGCATCGGTTTCTTCCCGCGCTACCGTCTGTTCGTTATCGTGCTGGTGGCGGTGGTGCTGCTGGCGCTCTGGCTGACGCTGGAAAAGACCCGCGTCGGCCTGATCGTGCGTGCCGGCGCCCGCGACCCCACCATCATGCAGGTGCTCGGTGTCGATATCGGCCGGGTCTGGCTCGCGATCTTTGGGCTCGGGGTGGGGCTCGCCGCGCTTGGCGGCGTGCTCGCCGGGCCCATGCGCAGCGTCAATCCGGAGATGGGCTCGCTGGTTCTGGCGGAAGCCTTCGTGGTCACGGTAATAGGCGGGCTCGGCTCGATTGTCGGCGCGGTCGTCGCCGGCCTCATGGTCGGCATATCCATCAGCATGGTAGCGCTGTTCGCGCCTGAGATGGCGACCATCGTCATGTTCGCGCTCATGGCTGTGGTGCTGCTGATCCGCCCGCAAGGCCTGTTCGGCGTGAGAGGGAGGACGGCGTGACGCACCCTTCGAGCGGCGAGGCGGTCGCCAAACCCTCACCCGGCGGGCTCGGCCGGGTTCTCGACCAGCGGGTGCTGCTGTCCATCGCCGTGCTCGCCCTGCTACCCTGGCTGCTGCCGTCAAAAGCGCTGGCCGTCAACGTCCTGATCTACGGTGTCGTGGTGATGGGCTACAATTTGCTGTTCGGCTATACCGGATTGCTGTCGTTCGGCCAGGCGGCCTTCTTCGGCGCGGGCGCCTACTTCACCGGAATCGCGATCGGTCGCTACGGCGTGCCCTGGTTCGCCGCGGTGCCGGCCGCGGTCTTGCTCAGCACCTGCCTCGCCGCCGCAATCGGCCTCGTCTCGACGCGCACCCGCGGCATCTACTTTTCGATGGTCACGCTCGCGCTGGCGCAGCTCGTCTACTACGTCGCACTCCAGGCGGCGTCCTTCACCGGCGGCGAAAACGGCCTGCGCGGCTTTACCGTCGACCGCATCAGCCTGCTCGGCTTTCAGGTGAATTTCCTCGACCCCGTCAACAAATACTACGTGCTGATGGCCTTCGCGGCACTGGCGATGTGGTTCCAGTCGCGCATCCTGAATTCGCCGTTCGGCGCCGTCATCGAGGCAATCCGCGAGAACGAGCAGCGGGCGCGCGCCTGCGGCTATGACGTCGAACGCAGCAAGCTGGTCGTGTTCATGCTATCGGGCGCGATCTCATCGCTCGGCGGCTGCATGCTGGCGTTGCATCTGTCGATCGTGCCGCTGGACATCCTGCACTACCAGACGTCCGGCATGATCGTGATGATGGTGCTGCTCGGTGGCGCCCGCAGCTTCTTCGGGCCGTTCGTTGGTGCCGCCAGTTTCCTGATCCTGGAGGACGTGATCTCGCTCTGGACGCCGCATTGGCAGATCTTCGTCGGCGCGATCTTCGTGCTGTTCGTGCTGTTTCTGCCCAGGGGTATCTGGGGCACGCTTCTCGATGCCATGGGCAGCGGAAAGGCGCGGCGATGAGCGGCGAGCTGCTTCGCGCCGAAGGCATCGGCAAACGTTTCGGCGGCTTCGTCGCGCTGGAAGGCATCACTCTTTCGTTCGCAGCCGGCCAGCTCACCTCGATCATTGGGCCGAACGGCGCCGGCAAGAGCACCTTCTTCAACATCCTCTCGGGAGTGTTGACGCCGAGTTCGGGCAAGCTGCACTTCAGAGGACGGGAGCTGAATGGCCTGCCGCAGCATCGCTTCGTCCATCAGGGCATCTCGCGCTCCTACCAGATCACGAACATCTTTCCGGATCTGTCCGTGCATGAGAATGTGCGCGTAGCAGCCCAGGCGCTGATCGTGAGCTACGATATCTTGCGAAACCGCGCGCAGCTGGTTGAGCTCGGTGCGCGCGCAGACGCTGCGCTCGACGCTGTCGGGCTGCTGACCAGGCGCAGCGAACTCGCAAGATTCCTGTCGCACGGCCAGCAGCGCGCGCTGGAGATCGCGATCGCGCTGGTCTCGGAGCCGGAATTGCTGTTGCTGGACGAGCCGACCGCCGGCATGGGCCCGGAAGAAACCAAGGACATGGTCGCTCTGCTCGAACGTCTCGCCGACAAGCGCACCGTGCTCCTGGTGGAGCACAAGATGAAGATGGTGCTGGGGCTCAGCAAGCGCGTCGTGGTGCTGCATCACGGCCGTTTGCTGGCCGACGGCGCGCCGGATGAGATCCGGAGCAATCCGGAAGTTCGCCAGGTCTATCTCGGACAGAGTGAGGGCTATGGCTGAAACCGCGTTTCTCCAAGTCGACGATCTCCATGCCTGGTATGGTGCCAGCCATATCCTTCATGGCATTGCCCTGCATGTGGACCCGGGCGAAGTGGTCGCCCTGGTCGGCCGCAACGGCGCCGGAAAGACGACGACCTTGCGCGCGATGATGGGCCTGATGCCGAAGGCGACGGGGCGCGTGCGCTTCGCAGGCAGGGAACTGTTGCCGCTCCGCGCGCATCAGCGCTTCCATCTCGGCCTCGCCTATGTTCCCGAAGAGCGCCGCATCGTCCCCGGCCTGACCGTCCGAGAGAACCTCCGGCTCGGCCTCGTCGCAGTCGGCTCCGATATCGAGGAGCGCGCGGCGATCGACGAGATCGCCGAAACCTTTCCGCGCCTGAAGGAGCGCCTCGATCAAGAGGGCGTGACGCTATCGGGCGGCGAGCAGCAGATGCTGGCGATTGCGCGCGCGCTGATCGCAAAGCCCAAGATGATCCTGCTGGACGAGCCCTCCGAGGGCATCATGCCCGTGCTGGTCGAGGAGATGGGCGTTCTGTTCCGTCGCTTGCGCGACGAGGGCAAGACGCTGCTGCTAGTGGAGCAGAACGTCGAATGGGCGCTGCGGCTCGCCGATCGCGCGGTGATCATCGATCAAGGCGAGGTCGTGCATCAAAGCAGCGCAGCGGCACTGCTCGCGGACAAGGATATCCAGGAACGCTACTGTGCGGTTTGATTCTAGGCGACGACCTTTGCGCCGGTGGCTTCAAGACGACGGTGTTCTTTCGCCAGATACTCCCCGATTGCCTCGGCCGGCATGGGCTTCGCAAAATAGTAACCCTGGATGAAATCGCACCCCAGCCGGCGAAGGCTGTCGAGCTGGGCGCGGGTTTCGACGCCCTCGACGACGCAGGCGATCTCCATGTCGTCGCAGAGGCCGGTGAGCGACTTGATGATCTTGTGGCTGACCGGATTTTCGTTGATATCGGAGACGAAGCTGCGGTCCACCTTGATCTTGTCGAGCGGCAGCCGGTGCACGTGGCTCAGGGACGAATAGCCAGTGCCGAAATCGTCCAGCGAAACGCCGCAGCCCATCGCCTTCAACGACGCGATCGACTGCTGTGCGCGCACGAAATCGAAGGTCACGGCGGTCTCGGTGATCTCGAAGTCGATCCGATGTGGCGCTAGCCCGCTTTTCTCGACGATGGAGATCAGCGGCAGGATTCCCTCTGCGGCGCAGACATCATGGGCGGAGAGGTTGAACGATAGACGGATGTGATCGGGCCAAGTTCTGGCAGTCGCGAGCGCGCGTACCAGTAGCGCCTGGGTCAATGGCCGGATCAGACCGATACGCTCGGCGGCGGGAATGAAGTCGGCCGGGGAAACCAGGCCGAGACGGGCGCTGCGCCAGCGCGCGAGGACCTC
Organism: Bradyrhizobium sp. in8p8; assembly: GCF_000426845.1. Taxonomy (GTDB): domain Bacteria; phylum Pseudomonadota; class Alphaproteobacteria; order Rhizobiales; family Xanthobacteraceae; genus Bradyrhizobium; species Bradyrhizobium japonicum_C. The sequence goes on from NZ_AUGD01000012.1 coordinate 155,269, forward strand.
GAAGCCGGCGGTGTGCTCGCTCATGGCGTCGACGATCGGCTGGAACACCAGATCCATCTCGCTACTGAAATCGGCCGTGCGCAGCAGGTTCTCGATGACACCGCGGCTGCGGATCTCGGCCTCGAGCTCGCTCGAGAAGATCACGGTGCGGCCGCGCAAATGTCGCTTGGCGTGATACAGCGAGTAGTCGGCGCACTCATAAAGCGCCTCCGACGTCGTGGCGGAGTCCGGGAACGATGCGAAGCCGATCGAGCAGGACAGCCCGGTATGGGCCGTGTCGAGTTGGTAAGGCAGCCTGACCTGGCCGCCGATGCGTTCGCCGAGCCGGATGAGGTCGGCGTCGTCGGGATCGCCGCACACGACGAGGCCGAATTCATCGCCGCCAAGCCGGGCGAACTCCACGCGCTGTGGGCCGAAGCCCTCGCAGACCTCACGGATGCGCTGGCCCGCCTCGATCAGGACGCGATCGCCGACCGAATGGCCGTAATTGTCGTTGACGGGCTTGAAGCCGTCGAGGTCGATGATTCCGACCGCAACGCGAACTTTCCTGCGCTCGGCATCGGCGAAGGCGCTCGACAGCTCGGCGAAGAAGCGGCGGCGGTTCGGCAACTCGGTGAGCGAATCGAGATTGGCCAGGCGGAAATTCTCGTCCGAGAGCGCCTGCGTCGCTGCCTGCTGCGCAAGCAGCGACTTGCGGCTGGCGACGAGATCGGCGAAGTCGCGATAGTAGATGAACAGCACCGTCACCATCGCGCCGGAGACCAGGAGGTTGTTGACGGCGATCGCCTTCAACGTCGGCTCGCCCGTTGCGAAGAAGAACAGCACATAGGGCACGTCAACGATCAGCGTCACGATCAAGGCCGCCGAGCGCAGATGCATCAGTGAAAAGATGCAGCCGATCACGGTGACCGCCATGTAGAATGCGACCTGGCTCTTGGCGAAGGGGTCGCCGTAGGGGTAGAGCGCAAAGGACCAGGCGGTGAAGCCCGCCCCGATCGGCAAGGTCAGCCAGTTGGTGGTGCGCAGATTGCGCAGGATGTCGCCGTCGCTGCGCACGAGGTGACGCTGACGCAGCCACCAGAAGGTCCGCAAGCCTGCGAGCACGGTCAGCACGCTCGGCACGATGATCGTCAGCCAGTCCGGCGCCACGTTCACATAGGTGTAGGCGACCGCGATCGTGTTGCTGATGAGGATGAAGTAGAGCAGCGGGATCTGCTTGGAGAACGCGTCGAACTGCGCGCGCGTCAGATCCGGATTGTCGGCCGGAACGCGAAACAACCGCATGGCGGCGGCAAGATAAGACTTCAAATCAATAATCGGCATGAAATATGGGCCCCGCTCTTCTAAAAAACGCCGGCGATCTTGCACGGCGGGGGTAAAGGGCGGGTTAGATCGGGCCTGCGCGGGACGCCAGCGCAGGTTGCGCGCTACCTCAGGATTTTCCGGCGCCGTGCATGTGGTGAGGCCGCGTTAAGGATATCCGGCGCCATGGCCAAGTGTTTCGGGCACAATTTCGCTTGCCGCAACTACGGCCTGCTAACCATGGCTGCCAGCACGGCGCAGGGGGGAAGTGCGCATGCGATCACCAAGGCAGGGACATCAGCCTAGTGTGTCGCGCCGCTGGTCGCAGAAAAAGGATCAGGCGAGAACGGCTTGGCGCTCCCGCGTCGGCTCGCGGACTCGCTCGGTGTTCCTGGGTTCGACGAGCCGCGTAAAGCTGCGGTTGCCCGGCTGTGCGGGTGCCTCGACGATGACGCCCTCGCAGACGATCTGTCCGCCGAGCATCTTGAACTCCAGCTTGTCGTAGCGCGGCATAGTCTCGCCGGCCGCCGGCGGCAGTAGCCCGATGCTTCCCTGGATGTTCAGCGCGGCCTCGCCTGTGCCGTGAAGCCGCGGATTCCACATCCTGATTCCGGTTTCGGCCCAGCGCTGCCGGATCAGCGCGGTGCGATCCGTCGGTTCCGCGGGCCGCGCGCGCACTTTCGGTGCATTGCGCATCTCCGGGGCAGGAGGCTCGTGCGCTGGAGCCGGTTCGATCTCGCCAACGCCGGCTGGCTCGTTTGTTTCCGGCGCAATGGCTGTAGTGAGAGGAACATCGCTCGCGGAGGTCTGCGCGATCTCGACGATCAGCACTGGTTCGCTGTCGGCATTGGCTTCGACCGCGACGCTGTCGGCCTCGACGAGGAGCACCGGCATTGTCTCGACGACAACCGATTCGAAATCGGTGGAAACCTCGGGTGAGGAAACTCCCTCGAGGATGACGTCGGGGAGAATAGTCGAAGCGGTCGCGCCGTCCGCTGATGAAGCCACAATCTCTTCTGCGAGGACGGGGTCAATCTCTGCGCAGTTGCCGGCGGGCGCTTCATCGTCGGCAGCGATGGCGAGGTCACAGACTGCAGTTGGTTCGTTCTCCGCTTCGGCCGACGAAGCTAACACCTCTGCGGCGACTGGTGTCGTCGCGGGTGTCTCGATTTCCGTCGCTCGATCCGAAGATAAGACGTCGCTGACGCAGATATCGTTGAACGGTTTCTCCGCGACGACGGACGCAGCCGCATCGTTCTCTGGGACCGGAGCCGCGGTGGCGAAGTCAGCGTCACGCACCGGAGCGCTGCTGACCTCGGGGATTGGAGCTGCATCAGTAGAAGTGATGTCCTCAATGATGGCCGGCGAAGCGTCTCTGTCGATCGGCGCGACCTCAATATTGCCGCTGTGCGGCGAAGGCCGAAGTCGGGCAAATGCCCAGTCTACCGCAGGGATGCGGCGGAGCAACGATATCAGTCTCGAAAGCACTGGGAGTTGTCCAAGAGGTACTCGGCGTGAGGCAATCGCTGATTCGTCAGCAATGTGAAAACCTGCCCCGGCCGTCACACCCGTGTCAATGTTGGGAAGACCAATTGCAGAACATCCCCCGCACCCGGCGCGCGGGGTTTAAATCAACTCTGCTTTGCTTCGCGATGCCGGCGATTGACATGCTGCTTGGCGTGGGAGGGAACGGACATCCCTCCGGTTTTCGATCGTCAAATCACTTGCCGGAGCCAGCGCCTCCAGAACCCGCGCTGCCGCCAGCCTGACTGCCCATGTTATTTGCATTGCTGCCGCCGGCGGATGGGGACTGGGCGCCCTTGCTGTCGCTGGCCTCGTTCTGCATGTTCGACGAACGTCCCGTCGTCATTCCCTTCGTCCCGGGGCCTCGTGACGAAGGACCAACATCGCTTTGACCGGATGCTCCGGGGGCAGGTTGTGTCTGCGCAAACGCACCACCTGTCGCCAGCGCCATGATACATGCAGATGCCAGGATGATCTTCTTCATCGGACTCTCCTTGACTTACATTTCCAGACAACCCGCTTGTGCCAACGACGTTCCTGCCGACGCGCGCCGGCCCTTTGCATCAATCATCGTTGCTGCCTAAGGTTCGGGTTCCAGTCCTCAACCCTAGCGGCTGTTGAGGGCCTTATTGTTTGGCCGAGGACGCGCATGAGGAAGCTTGCCACCATCGGAGCGGTTCTGCTCTGGTCCACCATCGCATTCGCACAGGATCGCACCATCATTGTGGCCTCGACCACCTCGACGGAGCAGTCGGGGCTGTTCGGCCATTTGCTGCCGCTGTTTACCAAGGCCGAGGGCATCAGCGTGAAGGTCGTCGCCGTCGGCACCGGCCAGGCGCTGGATATCGGACGGCGAGGGGATGCCGACGTGGTGTTCGTCCATGACCGGCCCGCCGAGGACAAGTTCATGTCCGAAGGACAGGGCGTGAAGCGCTTTGACGTGATGTACAATGACTTCGTCATCGTCGGGCCAAAGAGCGATCCTGCGCGGATAACGGGCAGCAAGGATGTGGTCGATGCGCTGCGCAAGATCGCGGCGGCCAAGGCGCCGTTCATCTCGCGCGGCGACAAGTCCGGCACGCACGCGGCCGAACTGAGGCTATGGAAAGAGGCGGGTGTCGACCCCAACTCCGGCAGGGACAGCTGGTACCGGGAGATTGGTCAGGGCATGGGGCCGGCATTGAACATGGCCTCGTCGTCGAACGCCTATGTTCTGTCGGACCGCGGCACCTGGCTGTCGTTCAAGAACCGCGGCGAGCTCGCCATCCTGACCGAGGGCGACAACCGGCTCTTCAATCAGTACGGCGTCATGCTGGTGAATCCTGAAAAGCATCCGAACGTGAAGGCGAAGGACGGAAAGGCCTTCATCGACTGGCTGGTTTCGCCGAAGGGGCAGGACGCGATAGCCGACTACAAGGTCGGCGGCGAGCAGCTATTTTTCCCTAACGCGTCCCACTAGCACGAACGCGACGGTCGACACCGCGACGCTGAGTGCAAGCAGGATCAATCCGAGACCCAGCGCCAGTGGCAGGTCGCCCTTACTGGTTTCGAGAGCGATCGCTGTCGTCATCGTGCGCGTGAAGCCGCGGATGTTGCCGCCGACGATGATGATGGCGCCGACTTCCGCAATAGCTCGCCCGAACGCCGCAAGAAAGGCGGTCAGCAGCGAGGTCCGGCCCAGCGCGAATAGCAGGGCCATGCTGCGCAGGGCTGACAGTCCGTCGATCCGCGCCAGATCGCCGTACTCCGCCCACAGCAGGCTCGCCGGCCGGTGCACCAGCGCCACTACGATTGGCGTGGCCAGCAGCGTCTGCGCGATCACCATGGCGGCCGGGGTGAACAACAAGCCTGCCGCCCCGAGCGGGCCGGACCGCGACAGCAGCAGATAGAGGACGAGCCCGACCACGACCGGCGGAAGGCCGAGCAGCGCATTGGTCAGCACGATGACGACTTGCCGGCCGCGGAACTGCGTGATCGCCAGCAGGGCGCCGAACGGGGCGCCGATCAGCAGCGCCACAATGCTGGCCGTCAGGCTGACCCGTACCGAGAGAGCGACGATGCCCAGCAACTCGGCGTCGGCGTTGCCGATCAGCGTGAAGGCCGACCCGATGGATCGCGCGAAATCGTTCATCCGGCCTGACGCTGTTGCGCCGGCTCGATGCCGGTGATCCTGGTCACGTCCATCGCGAAATCCTTGGTCCTCGGCAGCCCGCCCTGACAGCTTCGGTCCACCTCGGCGGCAGGCCGGGCCGTCCACGCACATCCACGGACGACAACTGCACCGGTTCTGGCCGCTGCGGTCGCCACAATCAAGGGGGCGAAATTCAGTGGAGCTCGGGGTGCGCTATTGTCCCCTGGGCAGGGCGCCCGAAGCCCGGCCATCATCGGGGTGCTCTGGGGGGCCCGGGGCCAAGTCCCGGCAGTTTTGGGCAGAGAGAGCCCGAATCCTGGCGCGGCGCGGCCGTGAGTGGCTTTATTCTGCCGGTGGATGCACTAAGGAGAGGACGGGATCAGGTCGCACCCGCCCGGGGGCGGTGCTAGACCCTGATGCAGGAACATGGGCCGGGCCGCTGCTGGCTCGCCCGCAAAGATGAAGGATGTGACGCAATGATCCAAACCGTTGGCATCATCGGGGCAGGGACCATGGGGAACGGCATCGCGCAGGTCTGCGCGGCGGCCGGGCTTTCGGTCGTGATGGTCGATATTTCCGATGCGGCGGTGAACCGCGGACTTTCGACCGTCGGTGGCAGCCTCGAGCGCCTGGTCAAGAAGGAGAAGATGTCGGCGGCCGAACGCGAAGCGACGCTCAAGCGCATCACCGGCACGACCGATCGGGCAAAGCTTTCGGATTGCGATCTCGTCATCGAAGCCGCGACCGAGAACGAGGAGCTCAAGGTCAAGATCCTCAAGGACCTCTGCGCCACGCTGTCGCCGCGCACCCTGGTCGCGACCAACACCTCGTCGATCTCAATCACCAAGCTCGCCGCCGCAACGGATCGTCCCGACCGCTTCATCGGCATGCACTTCTTCAACCCGGTGCCGGTGATGGCATTGCTCGAGCTCATCCGCGGCCTGCAGACCTCCGATGACACCCATGCCAAGGCGCTGGACTTCGCCAAGCGCGTCGGCAAGGTGGCAATCACTGCCAAGAACAGCCCGGGTTTCGCTGTCAACCGCATCCTCTGCCCGATGATCAATGAGGCGATCTTCGCGCTCCAGGAAGGAATCGCGACGGCAGAGGAGATCGATGCTGGCATGAAGCTTGGTTGCAACCATCCGATCGGCCCGCTGGCGCTGGCCGATCTCGTCGGGCTCGACACCATGCTTTCGGTGATGGAGGTCTTTTATAAGGGCTTCAACGACCCCAAGTATCGACCGGCGCCGCTGCTGAGGGAGATGGTCGATGCCGGTCATCTCGGCCGCAAGACCGGGCAGGGCTTCTACACCTATAGCGCCTGATCAAGGCATCGGCGGCGGGCGTGCCAGTCCGCCGCCAGATCCCGCAATTTGCGCTGCGACAAAGACGCCGTGCGCAATTGGCCCGACAATGCCGAACGGGCGCGTGCGGGAACAATGAACGGATAGCAGAGGACATGTCGGATCGATTGAAGGCCGAACGCGAGGCGGCGGCTGCGCGGCGGAGCCTGTTAACCCAGGATGCGATCGAGCGCACCGGGATCACCGAGGAGATGATCGGGGAACTCGTCACCCGCTTTTATGGACGCGTGCGCGAGGACGCGCTTCTGGGGCCGGTGTTTGCCGTCGTCCAGAACTGGGACGAACATCTCGCCAAGCTCCGGGATTTCTGGTCGTCGGTCGTGCTGATGAGCGGGCGTTATCATGGCTCGCCGATGCGGGCGCACCTGCCGCTGAGCCTGGCCGGCGATCATTTCGACCGCTGGCTCGATCTGTTCGAGCAGACCGCGCGCGAAGTCTGCCCGCCGACAGCAGCTGCGCTCTTCATCGACAAGGCGCGGCGCATCGCCGACAGTTTCGAGATGGCGTCAGCAACGGTCGCAGGCCGTATCGCATCGCCGCGTCACGTGCTCAGGTCGTGAATACAAGGAGCCTCCTGACAAGCGTGCGGCTCGCGCCGGCCGATGGCGCGTTGCACCAATTCCAGCAGTAGTTGGCTGATCTGCATAATCATCATGCTGCTCGCGCGATCAGATGTAGAACTTACGAAAACAGGCCTGAACGCGTGCAGTATCATTCAATCACTGCGAGCAAAGCCATATTGATGCACTGCGGTGCCAATTCTTCGCCTTGTTTTCGGCAGAGTTCCAGCGCCTGCTAGCGGGCATGTCGAGAGCATCGTGCAACGTCAACTCACCACTACCTGGGAATATTGCGGAAGCTGACGCCGACGCGCGAACCGGGCAAACGCGGCGCACGCTGCTGCTCGGGGCGCTTGCGACCAGCGCGTGTCTCGGCTGTTCCCCCCAAGTGCGAGCAGGCGAAGATCCGCCTGGCTCCGACGAACGCCCGCGGAAGGGCGATCTGCTCGTCTTCTCCGAGGGCGACAACGAGGGAAAGCTCATCACCGCGGCAGACGTGCCAGCTGGTGGACCTCCCGTGCATGCGTGGCCGAAAGATCCGAACACATCGGTCGTGCGGAGCGCCTCGCGGCTCAATGAAATCCTGATCATCCGACTCGATCCGGCCGAGCTCGATGAGAAGACTCGCGCGCGTGCCGTCGACGGCATCATCGCCTATTCGGCGATCTGCTCGCATGCGGGCTGCCCCGTCACCGCCTGGGTGAAGAGCGATGTCGGCGACAAGGAGGTGTTCAAGTGCATGTGTCACAACTCCGAATATGATCCACGCTCGGGCGCGCAGGTCGTGTTCGGACCGGCGCCGCGACGGCTCGCGGCGTTGCCTCTGGCGCTGGCAGACGGATCGCTCAGCGTCGCCGGCAATTTCATGGGAAAGGTAGGTGGCGCGCAGCCAGGATGACCGACCGTTGGGCGCTGCCCGCGTCACGAGAGGCCACCTCCGCCGGCAGGCGGATGACGGAAACGAGCGACAAGAATTCAGAACAAGAATTCAAACGGATGAAAAAGGGGAACGTCCATGAAAACTTCCATGACCAGGAAGCAATGGTTACTGTCCGGCATCGTCGCCTTCACCTGCCTCGCCTCGACCGCCGCCATGTCAGGCCCGATCGAGAACTATTCTCCGGTCACCGCGCAGCGCCTGGAAAATCCGGAGCCAAGCAACTGGATGCTCTACCGGCGCACCTATGATGGGCATGGCTACAGTCCGCTCGATCAGATCAACACCTCGAACGTGAAAAACCTCACGCCGGTCTGGACCTTTGCCACCGGTGTGGTCGAGGGCCACCAAGCGCCGCCGATCGTCAATAATGGCGCGATGTTCGTGACGACCCCGATGGGTCAGGTGATAGCGTTGAACGCGAAGACTGGCGACGAATATTGGCGCTACAAGCGGCAGCTTCCCGACGATCTTTTCCAGCTGCATCCGACCAACCGCGGGGTCGGCCTGTGGGAGGACAAGCTTTTCCTCGCCACCACGGATGATCACGTGGTCGCGCTCGAAGCAAAGACCGGCAAGGTGGTGTGGGACACCAAGGTGCAGGACTACAGGAAGGGTCAGTACATGACCCTGATGCCGTTGATCGTCGACGGCAAAGTCATCGTCGGCGGCTCCGGCGGCGAGTTCGGCGTGCGCGGCTATATCGCCGCTTTTGACGCCAAGGACGGCAAGGAGCTGTGGCGAACCTATACGATCCCCGGCGAAGGCGAGCCCGGTCACGACACTTGGCAGGGCGACGACTGGAAGAATGGCGGTGGGTCGGCCTGGATGACCGGCAATTATGACAAGGAGACCAGGACGATCTATTGGGGTGTCGGAAACGCGGCGCCATGGCCCGGTGAGACCCATCCTGGCGACAATCTCTACACCGCATCGGTGCTGGCGCTCGATCCCGACACCGGCAAGATCAAGGCCTATCACCAGTACCACCAGAACGATTCCTGGGATTGGGACGAGGTCGAGGCGCCGATGCTGATCGATCTGCAGCGCAACGGTCGCACCATCAAGAGCCTGGTCCATCCGGGACGCGACGCGATCTTCTGGGTGCTCGAGCGGACGCCCACCAAGATCAACTATGTCGCCGGCTGGCCGTTCGTCTTCACCGATGTCTGGAAGGGCATCGACGAGACCGGCAAGCCGATCGTGGATCCGGCACACAAGCCGGTCATCGGTAAGCGCGTCGAGTTCTGTCCATCATTGTGGGGCGGGAAGGATTGGCCGTCCGCCGCCTATAGCCAGAGGACCGGGCTCGTGTACGTGCCTGCCAACGAGAACTTCTGCGGTGGCTTTACCGGCGAGAAGGTCCCCCTCAAGCCGGGCGAGCTCTGGCTCGGCACCAAGCCGGAAGATATCGGCCTGAAAACAAAGCCGGGCGCGGACCATTTCGGCGAGCTCCAGGCTTGGGATCCTTCCACGGGCAAGAAGGTGTGGCAGCACAACTTCCCCAAGTCGCAGCTGTTCGGATCAGTCACGGCGACGGCGGGCGATCTTGTCTTCGTCGGTGGGACCAACGACCGCAACTTCCGAGCCTTCCATGCCAAGACGGGCGAATTACTGTGGGAGCAGAAGACCAACTCCGGCATCGTCGGCATGCCGGTGTCCTATGAGATCGACGGCACGCAGTACATCGCGATCCAGTCGGGCTGGGGCGTGGACGCGCAGCGCATCCAGGATGCGCTCGTGACGAACAATATCGGCATCGAAGCCAACGTGCCGCAGGGCGGCGTCGTCTGGGTATTCGCGCTGAAGAAATAGCTCCGCGGGCGGATCGAAAGAAGCGGAGCAGCCGGGGGGTGGCGAATGCGGCGGACGGCAACGTCCGCCGCATTTGTGTGAGATGGGATGCTTCCTCGGCGCAAACGGCACGAAGTGTGCAAAGCCAGAGATCGCTATTTGCCCATACGTTCGACCTTGTCCTTTTCCTTCTGGTTCATCTCACGAACCTTCGGATCGGGATTGTGTTGCCCGGTGGTCTGGTTGGTCGAGGCGGGCGGGGCGTTGGCGTTTGGAAGGGAGTTCTGGTCCGGTCCAGTCGGCCGCGGGGCCGTGGCGGGCGGGGCTATATTGCTCTGGGCCAACGCGCCGGAGGCCATCAAAAGAAAGGCGCTCGCCAGCGAGACCGCGAGCGCCTTTGAGGTGTTAATCATCGATCTGCTCCTGTCAGATCGATGGAAACGGCGTGAAGCCGCTTGTGTTCCGAAGCGCGATAGACTTCTGCCGCGCTCCTCTCTTTTCTGAGCATGATCAGTCAGGAAAAGCGGGGTCCGCTCTTCCGCATCATGCTCTACGCCTCCAATTGCTTGCCAATCGGAAGCGCGCGGATGCGTTTTCCCGTCGCGGCGAAGATCGCATTGATCAGTGCCGGCGCGAACGGCGGAACGCCGGGCTCTCCGACGCCGCTCGGCGGCGTGTCCGGACCGGCCGGCACGATGTAGACGTTCGTGACCACGGGAGAGTCATCCATCCTGACGACCTGGAAATCGTCAAAGTTCTTCTGCTGGACCTTGCCGTCCTTGAAGGTGATCTCGCCGTATTTCGCGAGGCTCAATCCCATGATCACGGCGCCCTCCATCTGCGAGGCGATGCGCTCGGGATTGACGTAGGTGCCGCAGTCGATCGCGGTGTCGACCCTTGGCACGGTCAGTTTTCCCTTGTCGTCGACGGCGACCTCGACGATGTTGGCGATGTAGCTTACGAAGCTGCGGTGGACCGCGATGCCGAGACCGTGGCCCTTCGGCATCTTTCGTCCCCATTCGCCCTTCTCGGCAACCAGCTCGACCACCTTGCGCAGCCGCGCGGTGTCGATCGGGTAGCTGTCGTAGGGCTCGCCATAGTTCCAGAGGTCCTTGACGTTCGGCTTGACCATGCGAGGCGAGCCGATCAGCTCGAGCAGCATGTCTTTCTGATCGCGGCCGGTCGCCTGCGCGATCTCGCCAACCATCGATTGCACCGCAAAAGCGCGCGGGATGTTCGAGACCGAACGGAACCAGCCGATGCGCGTATGCGCGGCCGCTTCCGGATTCTCACAGGAGATGTTTGCAATCTCAAACGGCATATCGACGAGGCCCATGCCGACCTCGAACGGGGCTTGATGCACCGTGCCGGCGGCAAAGGTCGAAGCGATGCTCGGAGCGACGCTGCGGTGCCGCCAGGCGACCACCTTGCCGCTCTTGTCGAGGCCGGCTTCGATGCGTTCGACTGAGACAGTGTGCAGGAAGCCGTTGTGGATGTCGTCTTCCCGCGTCCACTGCACCTTCACCGGCGCGCCGAGCTCTTTCGACAGCAAGGCGGCTTCGAGCGCGAAGTCGCATTTCGACTTGCGGCCGAAACCGCCGCCGAGCAGCGTCACGTTGACGGTGACATTGCCTACGGGGATGCCGAGCGTCTTGGCAACGTCCTCGCGGGTACCGCCGGGGCTCTGCACCGGCGCCCAGATCTCGGCCTTGTCGCCCTTGACGTCGGCGACGGCCACCGGCGGCTCCATCGCGACATGGGCAAGATGCGGAATGTAGTACTCTCCAACGATCACCTTGTCGGCGCCTTTCAACGCAGCGTCCGCATCGCCCTCGTTGCGCAGGACGAGGCCGGGCTTGCGCGAGGCTTCCTCGAGCTCCTTGCGATAGGCGACGGAGTCGTATTTGCCGTTGGGCCCATCGTCCCAGACCAGCTTCAAGGCGTCGCGGCCCTTGATCGCGGCGCCGGTGTTGCGCGCGATAACGGCGACGCCGCCAAGCGGTTGGAATTTGGAGGGCCACGGCCAGCCGCGCACCTGCATCACCTTCTCGACGCCGGGGACTTTCAGAGCCGCGTCAGGCTCGAACGAAACCAGCTTGCCGCCCGTCACTGGCGGGCGGGCGATCACCGCATACTTCATACCGGGCAAGCGGACATCCGCGCCGTAAAGCGCCTTGCCGGTGGTGATGTCGTGAAGATCGACGATGCCCACCTGTCCCTTTCCGAGATAGCGGAAGTCCTTGGGATTCTTCAGCTTCAGGCCTTCGATGCTCGGCACCGATTCCTTGGCTGCGTCCGCGGCGAGCTCGCCGAAGCCGAGCTTGCGGCCGCTGGCGCTGTGGACGACCTCATGGTTGACCGCCTTGACTTCGGTGGCCGGCACGCCCCAGCGCTTGGCCGCGGCCTGCTCCAGCATGGTGCGGGCGGAGGCGCCGATCTGGCGCATCGGCATCAGATAGTGGCGCGTGCTGCGCGAGCCGTCGGTGTCCTGGTTGCCGAACTTGACCTCGTCGCCATGGGCCTGCTGCACCTTGACCCTGGACCAATCGGCTTCCATCTCCTCGGCCACGATCAAGGGTAGGCTGGTGCGCACGCCAGTGCCCATTTCCGAACGGTGCCCGATGATGGTGACGATGCCGTCCGGAGCGACCGAAACAAACACGCGCGGATCGACCACGACACCGTGCGGCATCTTGCCGGCGCCGGTCTCATAGGCGAGGGCCTGGCGCGAGATCACGGGGGCGGCGAGCACGAAGCCGCCGGTAACGCCGAGTCCTTTCAGGATGCTGCGGCGCGAGATCTTCTCGACCTTGATTTGCCTTTCGAAGCCGCGAAGCTTGCGGGGATTGTCGATGAAATTCATGTCACACCCCCGTCGATGCCAGATGGACGGCATTCTCGATGCGCTGATAGCAGCCGCAGCGGCAGATGTTGCCGGACATCGCCTCGCGGATCTGGTCATGCGAGGGTTTTGGATTTTCCATCAACAGCGCGGCCGCCTGCATGATCTGGCCGGCCTGGCAGAAGCCGCATTGTGGCACGTTGACCTGACGCCAGGCCTTCTGCACCGGATGATCGCCATTCGGATGCAGTCCCTCGATCGTGGTGACCTCGCGTCCGGCAACGTCGTTGACCGACGTGATGCAGGCGCGCACGGCCTGCTTGTCGACGATGACCGTGCAAGAGCCGCACAAGGCCTGGCCGCAGCCGTACTTGGTGCCGGTCAGCCCGGCTTCGTCACGCAGGAACCAGAGAAGCGGGAGATCCGGGTCGCCGTCCCAGCTCTGTTCCTGGCCGTTGATCTTCACCTTGATCATGATCATCCCTCGCTCTTCATAAGCATGCCAAATTCAACTTTCACCGACGCCGCCGGGCGACGGGTTCTTGCGTCGTTTCGCCCACATTCCGCCGTCGTCCCGAACGGGCAAATCCCGGAGGGAGGCAGGAACGCCATGGCGATGTCTGGATGTGCTCGATACCTCCCGTTTGTTCTTGATTGATTGAATTCGCGCGGCATCGTGAGGCGCGATCGTAACAGAGATCGCTCCGGCCCGGCGTTCACAGCCGAGTGTTCTCACCGGGAAAAGATTGCATCCACGGTTTGTCAAAAGCAGGGCGCGTCATCCCAGGTGTGCTTGCGAGATGGGCGCCAAACAAAAAGGCTTCGTCCGCCACAAGACCGTGCGGACGAAGCAGGATGCCTCAGTCGAGGGAGGGAGAAACGCAGGCACCGCGACTTCAAGCAGGAAGCAAGCGGCCCTGCGCAGTCATTCAGAGACCAGGACTGAGGAGCTAATGGTCCTCAAATACGCGTGGCGCAGAAGCGGCGGCATCGCCGCGGTGGTCCCCGTGTTGGGGACCACTCCGGCTCGCTGGCGACATACATGCCAGCGAGCGGATGGGGCCGAAGCTCGGCGGCCCCGATCAGGCGGCCATCTCAGGCCGCTTTGGCTTTCGCCACGTGAGTAGCGATCGCGTCCATCAGCGCCGGGGACAGGCAGTCGTAGGGCTCGAGGCCGAGCTCCTTCAGCCGCGAGCGGATGCCTGCCATCTGCTCGGGCTTCACGCCCGCCTCGATCACCGAGGAGACGAAGGCGGCGAATTGCGGCGCCTGCGAACCCTGCTCCTGGAACAGTTCGGGATGGATGAAGTCGAGACCATAGAACGGGTGGCCCTTGTTCTCGATGCGTCCGTACATGTGCGTGCCGCAGGCCTTGCAGGCATAGCGCTGGATCACCGCGGAGGGATCGACGATCTGCAGCTTGTCGCCGTTCTCGAGCACGGTGACGTTCTGGCGCGGGACCACGGCGACGACGGAGAAGGTCGCGCCCTGCGGCTTCCAGCATTTGGTGCAGCCACAGGCGTGGTTGTGCGCGACGTCGCCCTTGATGCCGACCTTGACCGGGTGATCCGTGCATTTGCAGACCAGGGTGCCACCGGCGAAGCTGCCGCTGCCCTGCTTGATGCCGTTGTCGATCGAGGGATGGAGTGCAACAGTCATGGGTCGATCCTCCTTGTGTGATGGCTGTGAGCTAGAACACGACGACTGAACGGATGGATTTGCCCTCGTGCATGAGGTCAAAGCCCTTGTTGATCTCCTCGAGCTTCAGCACGTGGGTGATCATCGGATCGATCTGGATCTTTCCGTTCATGTACCAGTCGACGATCTTCGGCACGTCGGTGCGCCCGCGTGCGCCGCCGAAGGCGGTGCCGCGCCAGTTGCGCCCGGTGACGAGCTGGAAGGGGCGCGTGGAGATCTCCTTGCCGGCTTCGGCGACGCCGATGATGATCGAGGTGCCCCAGCCGCGGTGGCAGGCTTCCAAGGCCTGACGCATCACAGTGGTGTTGCCGGTGCAGTCGAAGGTGTAGTCGGCGCCGCCGTCAGTGAGGCCAACGAGGTGCTGGACGATGTCGCCGGTCACCTTCTTCGGGTTGACGAAGTGGGTCATGCCGAACCGCTTGCCCCACTCCTCCTTCGAGTCGTTGATGTCGACGCCGATGATCTTGTCGGCGCCGGCCATCTTGGCCCCCTGGATGACGTTGAGGCCGATGCCGCCAAGGCCGAACACGACCACGTTTGCGCCCGGCTCGACTTTCGCGGTGTTGACAACGGCCCCGACGCCGGTGGTGACGCCGCAGCCGATGTAGCAGCTCTTGTCGAACGGCGCGTCCTCGCGGATCTTGGCGACCGCGATCTCGGGCAGCACGGTGAAGTTCGAGAACGTCGAGCAGCCCATATAGTGGTAGATCGGCTTGCCCTTGTAGGAGAAACGGCTGGTGCCGTCGGGCATCACGCCCTTGCCCTGCGTCGCACGGATCGCGGTGCAGAGATTGGTCTTCTGGCTGAGGCAGCTTTTGCACTGCCGGCATTCCGGCGTGTAAAGCGGGATGACGTGATCGCCCGGCTTCACCGAGGTCACGCCCGGGCCGATCTCGCGGATGATGCCCGCACCCTCATGTCCCAGGATCGACGGAAAGATTCCTTCGCTGTCGAAGCCGTCGAGCGTGTAGGCGTCGGTATGGCAGATGCCGGTCGCCTTGATCTCGACCAGGACTTCGCCGGCCTTCGGGCCCTCCAGATCGATCTCGACGATCTCGAGCGGCTTCTTGGCCTCGAAAGCGACGGCGGCACGTGTTTTCATCGTAAAGCTCCTCAGATTCTCATAGGGCGCCGAGAGATGGTCTCGGCAGTCCCATAACGGTCATTTGTTGCCCATGCAGGCGTCTTCCGCCTTCTTGTACGCCTCTGTTTTCTCCTCCTTCTTGGCGGGACGCTGCCGGCCCCATGCTTCGGTGGAGCGGGCGCGCAGATAGACGTACAGGTCGTCCATGTAGCAGGCGACGTTCGGATTGTCGCCGAAAGCCGGCATGACGTTCTCCTGTGCGGTCGAAATATTCTTGCGACCGGAGGCGACTACGCCGAGGAAATCGCCGTAGCTCATGGTCTTGACAGAATCCTTGAGTGCCGGCGCGTAAGTGGAGCCCATGCCGTCCGGGCCATGGCAGACGTGGCAGTCGGAGTGATAGCGGCGATATCCGGAATAGGTGAACCAGTCCACGGTGCCGTCGGCCGAAATCTTGTAGGTCGGAATTCCTTCCTTATCGAGCCACTTTCCGTCGTCTTCCTTCTTCACGGCGGCCGGATCGCCCGGACCGTCCGCGATTGCAGTTCCTGCGGACGCAACGAAGATCATCAGCACGGCAATGACAGAGCAGATTTTACGCAAGAGATTGTCCTCGAGGCGTTCGGTGGAGACGAGCCGGCGCGTGGAGTTGATCCACGCGCCGAAGCGATGCTGAGCGAGGCCTAGTTCGGCAGCGAGAACACGGTCAGCGTACCGCCGAGTGCCGTGTAGTTGCTCAGAGCCGCATAGCCGCCGACTGCACCGAGACCTGCGGTCGGATCGGTCAAGCCTGCCGCCAGACCGATGCCGGCCCAACCACCTACGCCGGAGAGCACGGCAATGTACTGCTTGCCGTTGTTCTCATAGGTGGTGACGTTGCCGATGATGCCGGACGGAGTCTTGAACTTGTAGAGCTCCTTGCCCGACTTGGCGTCGACCGCCTTCAGGTAGCCTTCGAGTGTGCCGTAGAACACCACGCCACCTGCCGTTGCGAGCGCACCAGACCAGACCGAGAACTGCTCCTTGTTCGACCAGACGATCTTGCCCGTCTTGTTGTCCCAGGCGATGAAGTTGCCCATGTGGCTCTCACCCGGGGGCGGGTACATCGAGAGCGTCGCACCCACATAGGGCTGGCCCGCGGTGTAGCTCACCTTGAACGGCTCGTAGTCCATGCAGACGTGGTTGGTCGGGACGTAGAACAGCTGCGTGTCCGGCGAGTAGGCCGCCGGCTGCTGGTCCTTGGTGCCGAGCGCGGCCGGGCAGATGCCCTTCGTGTTCTTGTCCTCTCCGCCGTGCTCGGTCGAATATTGAGCAACGACTTTCGGCCGGCCGTAGGTCGGCGAGTTCTTGTCCATGTCGACGCCGCTGGTCCAGTTCACCTTCGGGTCGTACTTCTCGGCGACCAGCAATTCGCCCGTCTCACGGTCCATGGTGTAGGCAAGGCCGTTGCGGTCGAAGTGCGTCAGCAGCTTGCGGTTCTGGCCGTTAATCTGCTGATCGGTGAGGATCATTTCGTTGACGCCGTCATAGTCCCACTCGTCGTGCGGCGTCATCTGGTACACCCACTTCGCCATGCCGGTGTCGGCATCGCGCGCGAAGATCGTCATCGACCATTTGTTGTCGCCGGGTCGCTGCTTCGGGTTCCAGGTCGAGGGATTGCCCGATCCGTAATAGACGAGGTTCAGAGCGGGATCGTAGGAAATCCAGCCCCAGGTGCAGCCGCCGCCGATCTTCCACTGATCGCCCTGCCAGGTCTTGAGGGACGAGTCGGGGCCGACCGGCTTGCCGAGCGACATCGTCTTGGCGGGATCGACCTTGATCTGGTCGTCCGGGCCCTCGGAATAGGCACGCCAGACTTGTTTGCCAGACTTGAGGTCGTATGCGGTCAGATGGCACTGCACGCCGAACTCGCCGCCGGAAATGCCGACCATGACCTTGTCCTTGACGACCAGGGCGGACGAAGTGCCAGTCTCGCCCTTTGCCGGATTGCCGTTGGTGGCGGACCACGCAACCTGACCCGTCTTGGCATCGAGCGCGACGAGATTGGTGTCGGCCTGATGCAGGATGATCTTGCCGTCACCGTAGGCCAGGCCGCGATTGACGGTGTCGCAGCACATCACCGGAATGACATTGGGATCCTGCTTCGGCTCGTACTTCCATACGATCTTGTTCTCCTGCGAAAGGTCCATTGCGTAGACCTTGTTCGGGAACGGCGTGTGGACGTACATCATGTTGCCGATGATCAGCGGTCCCCCTTCATGGCCGCGCAACACGCCGGTCGAGAAGGTCCAGGCGACCTGGAGCTTGCCCACGTTTTGTGCGGTGATCTGGTTCAGCTTCGAATAGCGGGTGTTGGCGTAGTCGCCCGCCGGCATCACCCAGTCCTTCGGGTTCTGCGACATCTTGATCAGCTCGTCATTGGCTGAAGCGCCGCCGGCGGCGAGAGCCGCCGCCGAACCAAGACAGGTCGCCAGTAGCACCTTGCGCATAGTCATTCCTCCGTTGGTCTCGTTTATTGTTTCCGAAGCATTGCTCAATCGCCGGGCTTCCCGTCCGGCGTCTGCTCGTGCAGGGCGGTCACGATTGGGACCAGAAACGATGCTTGTGCTGTTTCCTCCTCCTGATGAGAGCCACGGGTCCACGTGCAGGAGCGGCCCGTTCTTGTTGTTCCTGCCATCATCCCTACCCACTTCACCATTGGGAAACTTGCCCAAGAGAGAAGCCGGTTTGCTCGACAGCGCACGGGGGCAAAGATTTTGATTTTGCAGTAGCGAATTCAGTTGCTTCCGCCCCGACTTCGGGCCGCTTTCAACGCTCAGGTTCCCCTTGACGGCGCTGCAACTAAGGCGGAGGATTGACTTTGAAGAGCGGCAATGGAACGCGGCGCTTGTTCCACAAGATTGCTCAAATTCGAGGTAACGTCGACGCAGTCACGGCTGAGGGCTCCAGCAGCGCTGGTCGCGATTCGCATCGAATCTCCGGATCAAACCAGTGGCTGGATTAATGTCCGACACCATTCACACGCTCTCGACGACCGGAATGACGCCGAAGCGGCAGATCCAGAGCTGGATCGACGGACTGACGAGCCTGTGTGGGCATTTCGAGGTCGATCCGCTGGAGGCGTCCTCGCTCGAGGGCCGCATCGACTACACGAGCGTCTCGCGCCTGAAGCTCTGCCAAATCGAGGTGAGCCAGCATCGCATCGCGCACACGTTGGCGCGTGCCAAGGCCAATGAGCACCCCTACATCAAGATCCACTTCCAAACCTACGGGGTGTCTTATTTCGAACAAGAAGGCCGTCACATCGAAATCAACCCTGGCGACATCATCGCCTACGATGTCTCGTGTCCGCATTCGATCATCAGCCCGGCCTTCACGCGTCACGACGTGGTGATCGTGCCGAAGGCACTGCTGCGCGACCGCGGATTCCCGTCGCAGCGGATGCCCGCCTGCAAGCTGTCGTCGAAGACAGGGACAGGGCGGATCGCCCATGACTTCGTGCACGCTACATTCGACGAGGCGGCAAAGCTGTCGGCGAACAGCGCGGTCGGCGTCGCCGACTCGCTGATCGACCTGTTGTTGCTGCCGCTGCGCGAGGCCGACACGATGTTCGATCGTGTCGGGCCGGAAGCGATGTATGTGCGCGCGCAGTTCTTCATCCGCGAGCACTTGCGCGATCCGGATCTGTGCATCGACCAGATCTCGGCCGAGCTCGGCTGCTCCAAGCGCTATCTGCACATGTTGTTCTCGGAGCGCGGCACCACGGTGAGTGACTACATCTGGCAGGCGCGGTTGCAGAACTGTCGCCAGGAGCTCGAGGCTCACGCCGGCAAGACCATCACCGACGTCGCGTTCTCGTGGGGCTTCTCCAGCTCGTCGCATTTCAGCCGGGTGTTCCGGAAGTATTTTGGCGTGGTGCCGTCCTCGATCCACAAGGCGCAGCAGGGCACCGCGAACTCGGGCGGGCATTAGGCGTCTTGAGGCAACTCGCGCCGCGCGGCTAAATTCACGCCGGCGTTGCGATGTGGGGAATGCCGGCGCCACCAAAGCGACCAGCAGCACGGCTTAGCCTGGCATCACGCTCCAGTGCAGCCGGCGCAACCGTCGTGCGGCATTGGCATCCCCGGCGTCTCTCGCGCTGAGCTGGTTGTCTACCCGTCTCATGAACCGGCGTCCTCCCCAGGTCGCCAGGGCCACGATCATGCCGAGGAGGAGAGGCGCCATCCCGATGATGCCGATCACGCGTTGAACATTCCGCGCAGCAATTGGGCAACGGGTTGGATATCTAGCTCACCAGCAGGAAGGCCGCGGCGCAAGCGTGAAATAGCTCATGGGAAAGAGCAGGATGATCATAGCGGCGACGGCATCCGTGACATCGGCCTTCGTCCGCAGAAGGGCACAATCATAGCGGGAAAACGCGCTTCCGAAACTGGGCTTTGGTCGGACTCCCGGGCGGAAAGGGAGCAACCGCCGTGCCGGCGATGTCGCGAAGGTCAGGCCGGCTCGAGGCCGAGCGACTTTGCGCTCTCGATCCAGATCGGCAGCTCGCGCTGATACAGCGCATTGGTTTCCTTGAAGCCGATTGCGGGTTCGAGCACGAAGGTCGAGAGAACCTCTTTCACTTTCGGATCGTTGTTGGCGGCCACGCAGAGCTCGGCGATGCGATCAACGACCGGCTGCGGCGTCGCCTTCGGCACGGCCCAGCCGGTGAATCCGCTCACCGTAAAGAATTTTGACGTCGCGCCCTGCTCGGGAAGCGTCTTGATGGCCGGGATTGCGTCGACCTTCTTCGAGTGCACGGCGAACACGGTGCCGCGGTCGCTTTGCAGGACAGACTGTGCGGCCGTGTAGCTGCCCATCGCGGCATCGAGGGTGCCTTCCAGCATTCCCGTCCACATCGGCGCTTCGCCGCGATAGTGCACCGGCTCGATGTTGAGGCCGTACTGCTTGTTGAGCTCGTTGACTGTCATGTGCGGGGCCGATCCCGCGCTGTAGGTGCCGAAGTTCACCTTGCCGCTCTTGCGCGCGAAGGCGACGAAATCCTCCAGTGTCTTGACCCCGGTTTTCGGGTTTGCCACCAGCAGCAGGCCGGCGCCCGGAATGACGCTGACGAGGGTCAGGTCCTTGTCCATGTCGTAGCCGGGGTTCTTCATCACCACCCGGTTCATGATGTAGGTGGTCGAGATCGAGCACAGGATGGTATGGCCGTCCGGCTCGGCGCGGGCGACCTCGGCCGTGCCGATCGCGCCCGATGCGCCGGGCTTGTTCTCGATGACGACGGTCTTGCCGACCTGCTTGGAGATGAACTCGCCATATGCGCGCGCGAGTAGGTCGGTCTGTCCACCTGCGGGATAGCTGCAAATCATCCGGATCTGCCGCGCCGGCCAAGCGCCTTGCGACGTGCCTTGCGCCCATGCGTTGCGCGCAGCGAATGGCATGGCAAGTGCAGTAGTACCGGCGGCGATGAAGTGACGGCGATCGAGCTTGGTCGACATGATTCTCTCCCACATTCTCGCCGAAATTACTGTATCAGGCGGTCTCTGCCATCGGCTGCAGCCGAGACAGATTGGCGCATTGGTTACATCGGTCAGCTCGCGAGGCCTGCGCGCTGCGTCATTGGCCGACATGCCCGGTCGACGCATGGATTCCGGTTCGCCTGCGGCGCCCCGGAATGACAGGCAATCACCGCTGAATGATCTTCGTCCAGACGTCGCCCAGAATCGCTGGCTCTCGCGGCGGCAGATAGGTGAGGCCGGCCTGCTTGCCGAACTCGGCGATCTTGCCCTCAGCGGCGAGCTCCGTCAGTGCCTTGTTGACCGCATCGATCAGGGCTGGATCGCTGGCGAGCCCGACATAGCCGCGATTGGCGCCGATCGGGTAGTAATAGCCGGACGCAGTCACGCTCGTGTCTGGATGGGCGGCGCGATGGGCATCCAAGCGCGCAAGGTCGATCAGTGTCGCATCGTAATCACCGCGCTGCACTGCGCCGAGGAGGTCGTCGCGGCCAGGAACGAGATGGGT
The DNA here is from genome assembly GCF_000426845.1 of Bradyrhizobium sp. in8p8. Taxonomy (GTDB): domain Bacteria; phylum Pseudomonadota; class Alphaproteobacteria; order Rhizobiales; family Xanthobacteraceae; genus Bradyrhizobium; species Bradyrhizobium japonicum_C. The sequence continues at coordinate 176,529 of NZ_AUGD01000012.1, forward strand.
GATGCTGTCGATCAGGCGTCCTTTGTCGAAGGTCATCAGGATGGCATCGCCGAGCGAGCCGCTTTCGATGGCGAGACGAAGGCCGGCAAGATCGCCGATGTCGCCGATCTTGCGGCCCTTCCCCTTCGGCCCGAGCGCCACCGTCATGGGCGAATAGACGTATGGTTGGCTCGGCGCGAGCACGCCGAGCTCGACGCGGCGTCGCCGGTCCTCGCGCGTGGCGCCGGCGAAACCCGGCAGGCGCGCCGTCTTCATGCCCGGCTTGACGAGGGAATCCGTCGTCAGCGCGTAGCCGCCGAGCAATGCGCAGCGCCCGTCGGAGAGCAGCGCATTGGCCTCGAGCTGCGGGCTGGCATCCTCATCGAGCTTGCTCTCGAACCACAGGATCGTCAGCGGCCGGCGCAGGCGCTCGGCGACGGCTTGCGCCAGCAGCACGTCGAAGCCGGCATCCGGCTTGCCCTTTTGATGCACCGACAGCGGCGGCCGGTCTTCGTCGAGACAGATCTTCAGCGGATCCTCGGCCGCGTATGCGGCACGCGGCGCCGCCGCTAGGACCGCGGCGATGCTCCAGGCGACAAGCCAGCGTCTCATGGCTTCCTCCGGCTGGAGACGAAGGCCCACAGGTTCCCGATCTCGTCGTCGGTGAGGATGTCGCCCCAGGGCGGCATCTTGTTGTTCTTGCCGTTCTTCACCGTGGTGATGAAACGCGTCTTGTCGTCGGGTATGGCGCGCAGGTCCGGCGTGATGGTGCCGGAGTTCATCAGATTGGGGCCATGACAATGCGAGCATTTCGAGGCATAGGTCGACTTGCCATGATCGATCTGCGCCTGCATGGAATTGGCGGCAGCGTCATCGGCGCGAACGGTCGCCGCAAGCGCGACCGACAGCACCGCGACGGCGGCGATCACCGCCGCCGTCTTGTGAGACATCACTTTCAGCATCGTGTCCGTGGTTACTGCTTCACTGCAAAGACCCACAGCGAACCGCCGGGCGGCACCTTGGCCAGCCGCTCGTCGCCCGAGAACAGCGAGTAGACGCCGCCATAGCCGCTCGTCACGGCAATGTATTGCACTCCGTCCTGCTGCCAGGTGACGGGTTGCCCCTCGATGCCGGACCCGGTCTGGAACTGCCAGAGCTTCTTGCCGGTGTCGGCATCGAAGGCCTCGAACTCGCCGGTCAGGGCGCCCGAGAACACCACGCCTCCGGCCGTCGACAGCACGCCCGAGAAGCGCGGAATGTCGCTCGGCGCTTCCCACTTCGACTTGCCGGTCATGGGGTCAATGGCCTTGAGGTGTCCGCGCGGCCCGTCCCCGAACTCCCAGGGATCGGTCAGGTCCATGCCGAGATACCATTCACCCTGCTTGAAGGTGACAGGCTCGGCCTTGTACTTGCCGCCGAAGTTGAGCGTGTTGGCATAGGCGAGGCCGGTCTGCGGATTGAACGACATCGGCTCCCAATTCTTGCCGCCGAGAATGGACGGATAGACCGTCACCTTCTTGCCTTCCCTCGCGTCCTTCGCAACGTCCGTCTCGATCGGACGGCCGGTCTTCATGTCGACGCCGGTCGCCCAGTTCACCTTCACGTAAGGATTGGCCGCAAGCAGCTTGCCGTCGGTGCGGTCAAGCACGTAGAAGAAGCCGTTTCGGTTGGCGTTCATCAGCACCTTAGTCGGCTTGCCCCCGACGTTCATGTCGGCGAGGACCATCTCTGCGACCGCGTCGTAGTCGAACGGATTGTTCGGCGAGAACTGGTAGTGCCACTTGATCTTGCCTGTCTTGGGATCCATCGCGAGGACGGAGCAGGTATAAAGATTGTCGCCGGGCCGTACCGCTGCGTTGAACGGGCCGGGATTGCCGGTGCCCCAATAGACCGTCTTCAACTCGGGATCGTACGAGCCCGTAATCCACGTCGAGCCGCCGCCGAGTTTCCAGGTGTCGCCTTTCCAGGTGTCGCCGCCGGGCTCATCCGGCGAAGGAATCGAGTGGGTGCGCCAGAGATGCTTGCCGGTCGCCGGGTCCCATCCGTCGATGAAGCCACGCGTGCCGAATTCCGCGCCTGAGACGCCTGTGATGACGACGCCTTCGGCCACCAGCGGAGCCACGGTCATCGAATAGCCTTCCTTGATGTCGGCCGCCTTCTGCCGCCACAGCTCCTTGCCGTTCTTGGCGTCGATCGCAATCACGTGGGCATCGAGCGTGGTGCGGAACAGCTTGCCTTCATGGATCGCGACGCCGCGGTTGATGATGCCGCAGCAGACGATTCGAGGCGTCTCGGCCGGATATTCGATTTTGCTTTTCCAGATCTGCTTGCCGGTCTTGGCATCGACTGCCATGGTGGCATTGTGCGTGGTCACGTAGATCACGCCCTGATAGACAATGGGCTGCGATTCCTCACTGCGATCGTCATTGAAGCTGTAATTCCAGATCGGGACGAGGTTCTTGACCGTATCCTTGTTGATCTGGTTCAGCGTCGAAAAACGCTGCAGATGATAGCCCATTCCATAATTGAGAACATTCGATGTGTCGGTCGCGCCCTTGACCAGCTGCTCGGTCGTTTGTGCATTTGCACAGGTTGACGCAAGCATGACGAGGCCTGCGGCCATCGCAAAGCGTTTCATCCGTTCCTCCCAATATGCGCGCCTTTTGACGCTGCAGGAGCAACACTCCGCCCGAATGCAAAACGCGTCAATACGAAAGTCGCAAATGGGACGCCGGATCTTGAACGGCAGATGCCGGTCACCTGACGGAAACCTTTCAAGGTGCTAGCACTTGTGTGCAGACGCTGCAGAAATTCGCGCCACGAAGCCCGTTTGGGCGCTTGGCGCGGCGGCCTTCCCTGAGTTGTGGCGCGGGCAGGTTGCAATTTATAACTTGAACCCGGTCTCGTTTGTGGACTTATGTCGTCTCCGATCCTGCTCGGATCGAGGTTCTCAGGAGGTTTGGATGACGTCGATTCGCCCGTTTTCGCTTGCGCTCACGATTGCATTGCTGTCCGGCCCGGCCCACGCGGCATCCGGCAGCGCGGTCAAGATGTTCGATACAGACAATGATGGCACGCTCGATATGGCCGAGGTGAGAAAGGCTGCCAGCGCGCTGTTCACCAAGCTCGACCCCGATCGGGACGGCACGCTCGATGCGCGTGAGTTGCGCGGACGGTTGTCGGCGAAAGAGCTCGCAGCAGCCGATCCAGATCGCGACGGGACCCTGACGCTCGATGAATATCTATCGGTTGTGGAGCAGCGCTTCAATGCGGCCAATCCGGACAAGGACGGGACGCTGGATGCAAAGGAGCTGAACGCGCGGCCCGGCCGCGCGCTTCTGCGGCTCATGCGTTGACCCGGCTTTGCCGGCGAGTTTAATTCCGACCGGCAAGCCCGGAACATCGGGCGGCTCGCCCTGTTCTCTTCGCGATGTCCTGCTCGGCGCCGGGGCAGCGCAGCGGGAGAAGAGGAGAAGCAGATGAACACGAAGCGTTCCATTCTTGCTGGCTGCGCGATCCTGACCTTGAGCGCGGGGGTCGCCATTGCTGGCCCGTGCAACACGAGCAGCGCCAGCACTGACAAGACCGACAAGGATGCCGGCTCCGGCCCGGTCACAATAGGTTCGGCGCAGTCGCAGGGTTCGTCTGGCGAAACGGGTCAGCATCCGCCCACCAGCACGATGAATCGCGCCAGCGGCGGTGCGGCTGCCTCGTCAGAAGATGCTCAGCGGCAAATGCAGAGCCAGCCAACCGCGGCGGAACGGGCGGAAGGTGCCAAGTCCAGTACGCAAACGGCGGGAAAGGACTGCTGACGGCGCGGCACATGCGTGTCGATTCGAGCGCCGCTTGAAGTGCCAGGTCTCTTCGCTCGGATCTGTGCTTGACCGAGAGTGAACTGGCTTTGCCCGAGAGGGAAGTGCGGTCGCGAAGAATCGACATCGGTGCATTCGACAGCTGAATCTGCGCTTGAACTGGCGGGGAGCCAGCCCTAGGTTTTGCGCCGCGCGATGTCGCGCTCAATACTTGGGGAGACCCGCATGGCTTGGAAAGCTCCGAAGATTGTGGAAGTGCCGGTCGGCATGGAAATCAACATGTACGCCTGCGCTTCGCGCAAGTAAGACTGACGCTTGCCGCGGCCTCGATGGCGAATGCCGTCGAAGCCGCGGCAGTGTCGTATCTCGGCCAACCTCGTTGTGCTCGGTGCTTTGCGAGTGACGCAAGGTTGCGCGACGTCAGCTCCAGTGCTCTCCCATCAAAATCTCGACCGTGCTCTGCGGCAGCGTGTTACGCTGATGCGCGGTCAGTGCTGCTGCCACGTCTGGGCAGCGCGCGCCTTCGGAGCAGGGGATGGGCGGCAGAGCCTGCAAGTTCTGGACGGTGGTGGGGTGCGTGATCGCACTGACACCGGCACGCACCAGCGCCGAAGAGGGCTTTGATACCGAGCACATTTTCGGCTTCATGATCGGCAGCGATGTCGGCAATGTCGGCGAGCGCGAATTCCAGACCCAGACGACGGGCCGGCTCGGCAAAGGCGGGGGAACCTATCGCGCCCTCGAGCACGAAGTCGAGATCGAGGTGGTGCCGCTGCCGAACTTTCGCATCGAGGTTGGCGGCACCGCGAGCTTGCACGACATCACCGGCGTTCCTGATCTCGATGACCGTCGCCAGTTCAACTTTCAGGGCGCCTCGCTCGACTTGCGTTATCGCCTGCTCAATCGCGAGCGCGCGCCGTTCGGTCTCACTATCGCTGCCGAGCTCCACGGCGGCCGCATCGAGGAGACAAGCGGCGCGAAGGGGCGGATGTACGGCACCGAATTCGCACTGGCCTTTGACCGCGATCTGATTCCGAACTTCGCCATCGCTGCGCTCAACCTGATCTATCAGGCGGAGTGGGCCCACTTCGAGGTGGCAGGAGCATCCGACAGGGGCTCGACGATCGGCGCGGCGATTGCCGGCCTGGTGCGCGTGCGGCCGAATGTGCTGCTCGGCGGGGAGATGCGTTACTTTCGGCAATATGAGGGCGTCGGTCTCGGTGAGTTCTCTGGGCAGGCCCTGTTCGTCGGCCCCACAGCCTATTTCCAGCTTTCCGAGCGTTCGCGGCTCACGATGAGTTGGAGCATGCAAGCATGGGGGCGTCCGGCCGGATCAGGGACCAATCTCGATCTCGCCAATTTCGAGCGACATCAGGCACGACTGGTATTTGGGATCAATTTCTAGGGCCGGATCTTCGCCTCTGCACCAGCCCGGAAGAGGAACCGTCGGCCCCCATTTCACATGCCGGATTGAAACTTTCCCCTCCTCGCGACGTAGCTCCATGTGCTAGTCTGACCAGCGCGTTCCGAGAGGACTCCGGCATGAGCCCGATTGACCTTGTGGTGACCGTATGTGCAGTGCTCTCGCCTGCGACCTGCGAGGAGAAGCATCTGATATTCCAGTATTCCGGGTCGCCGCGGCAATGCGCAATGGCTGCGCCGCCCTACATCGCGCAATGGGTCGGCGAGCATCCCAAGTGGCAGGCGGTGCGCTGGCGCTGCGAATATCCGCGCCCAAACGACAGGGCGTAAGGCACCCGCTCTATTTGGTGCAATCCTTCAGATCCTTGTCCGCGATCGAGAACACCGCATCTGCCCTGATCTCGATGTCGCGGACGATGCATTGGCGTGAGCTGGGATAGCTGACCTTGGCGTCATAGCGGCCCGGCTCGACGCCCACAATGCGCAGCCGCTCGTCGTGGTCGACCTCCTTGTCCTTGTCGTTCAGGCACTGGTTCGGACCCCAGTCGGTCTTGCCCGCGGGCGAGAGCTGGAAGCCGGAGATCGTCTCCGTCGTCAGATTCCAGAGCCGGATGCCCTTGCCCTTGGCCTGCGCAAGTACCGCGCCCGGCATCGCGACCACGAGGATGCCGATCGCGATCAGCCTACGACGCATGATGAACCTCCCTCGATGAATCTCGTTGCATCCAGTTGACCACGAGTTTTCATTTCGATTCAAGCTGTAGCCTCGCAAGCTCGCCCTTGATCCTGCCGAGATCGGCTTCGCTGCGCTCCGCGCGTGGAATGGTGATCGGCACCTCCCGCATGATGCGCGCGGGGCGCGGCGACAAAAAGAACAGACGGTCGCCAAGCCTGATCGCATCGTCGAGACTGTGCGTGACGAGCAGCGTCATTACGGGGCGGCTCGCCACCAGCGTTGCGATCTCGTCGCGCAAACGGCTGGCGAGGGCGTCGTCGAGCGAGGCGAGAGGCTCGTCCAGCACGAGCAGATCGGGCTCCACCGCGAAGGCGCGGGCCAGCGCCACGCGCCGGGCGAGGCCGAGCGACAACTCGCCGGGGAAGTGATCGCGATGCGCCTCCAGCTCCAGGATCCTGAACAGCTCGGCGAGCTTCGCGTCGGCCACGCCAGGGGCAGCCAGCCGCACATTCTGCTCGACCGAGCGCCACGGTAACAGCCGCGGCTCCTGGAACACCATGCCGATCCGCGCCTGCGGCGGCCGCGCGACGCCGCCTGAAAACTCGGGGTCCAATCCCAGGATGATGCGCAGCATGGTGCTCTTGCCGCAACCGGACGGGCCGATCAGGACGCCGACCTCGCCCGATTGAAGCGCGAACTTCACCGGCGCCAGCACCTCCTGGATCCCGCCCGCGGCACTCCTGAAGGTCTTGCCTTTGATGTCGACCTCAAGCCGCACGGGGCCGCCACCGGTTTGCGCGAGTTTCGAACGGCTGTACCAGCAAGGTTTCGATGACGAGCACGACGGCGGCGAAGGTCAGCGAATAGGCCAGCAGCCGCGGCGTATCGAACAACTGGAAGGCGACGCCGATCTCGAAACCGACGCCGTTGGGACGTCCCAACAGTTCTGCGACCAGCACGATCTTCCAAACCAGCGACAATCCGGAACGGGCGGAGGCGGCGATATAGGGCGCGAGCTGCGGGAGCACGACGTGGCGGAACGCGCGCCAGCGCGGCATCGCGAATACGCGCGCCATCTCGTCGAGCGAGCGATCGAGTGCACGCGCCCCCTCGCGCAAGGTGACGATGGCGGTCGGCAGCTTGTTGATGGCGATCGCCGCGATCGCGGCGGCTTCGGTGAGCCCGGCCCATATATAGGCGAGCACGATCACGACCAGCGCGGGCAGGTTGAGCAGGAGAATCAACCAGGGATCGCCGAGCCGGTCGGCGAGCTTCACCCGGCCCATCAGGTAGCCGATGGCGCTGCCGATCGACATCGCCAATGTGAAGGCGAGCGCGACGCGCGCCAGCGTCGCGCCGAGATGCAGGAAGAGGGCGCCGGAGGAGGCTTCCGCGATCATGACGTGAAGTACGGCCGGCGGGGCGGGCAGCTTTGCACCGCCGACGAACAGCGCGGCGGTCCACCACGTCCCCAGGAGCAGGGCGAACGAGAGAAGACGCAGCACCTCAGTCTCCGGGGACTGCGTGATAGAACGTGCCGGGATCGAGCTCGGCCGCCGGTCCGACGAGATCGCGGCCGCCGATCTCGGCGAGCACGCGGTAGAGCACGCGTGCGTCCTTTTCCTCGTCGGCAATGCTCCGGCGCGGGATGCCGTCGCGATAGCGGTCGCGATAGGCCTTGAGCAGGGTCGGATCTGTGGTGCCGGTGAGCGGCGCGACCTTGTCCCAGGCGGCATCGGAGGTCGCCAGCAGCTCCTTGGCCTTGCGGGTCATCGCGATGAAGCGCGCCACCGCCTCGCGATGCTTGGCCGCCCAGCCTTCGTCGAAGACATAGCCGACCGCGGAGACGGCACCCTCGGCGCCGAGCTTCGGCAGGATGTCCTGGATGCCGGCAAGGCGGTGAAATCCCTTTGCCTCGAGCTGCGCGCAGAAATTCCAGAAATTGAGGCTCGCGTCCATCTCGCCGTCGAGCGCCTTGGCCGCGATCAGGGGCGGGGCGCCATAGACGATGGTCGCCGCGGACTTCAGATCGACGCCATCCTGCTTCATGCGTGCCTGGAGCAGCAGCCAGCTCTTGTCGATCGCTCCGCCGGCCACGGCGAGCTTGCGCCCCTTCAGGTCCGCGAGCGTCTTGATGGGCGAGTTGGGCGGCACCATCACCGCGCCGAGCGCGCTGGAATAGGGATAAAAGTTGAGCTTGGCGCCGAGCGCACGCTCGCGCGACACCCACAGCCAATCCGACAGGATGATGTCGGCGCTGCCCGCGCGCATCGCGATCTTGCCGGCCTCGGTGCTCGCGAGCTCGGTGACCTCGAGCGACAGATCGGCCTCCTTGTCCAGGCCGGCCGCGCGGATCGCGGCCAGCTCCCAGGAGAATGTTCCGGTCTTCTGCACTGCAAGGCGGATGGCGTCGGCGGCGTGGCCGGGCGCGGCTAGCGTCAACGCCAGCGTCACCGCGAGCGCGAATGTTCGACCAGAAGCTCTCATCACCTTGTGAGCCGTTTCCTCTGACAGAGTGCTTTTCAGGACAATACGCATAGCATAGCCTTGCTCGCAACCAGCGGGAGGATGCGCATGAATCTGGCGGGACAGCTACGACCGATTGTCGCCGCATTGATAGTGCTGGCCGCGAGCGCGTCCATGGCGCGGGCCAGCGAGGCCAATGATTATCCCACCTCGGCGCGCGCCGAGTACGTCTATGGCTGCATGAAGGCCAACGGCGAGACACGAGCTGCGATCGAGCAATGTTCCTGCTCGATCGACGTGGTGGCCTCGATCGTCCCCTATGAGCGCTACGTCGTGGCGGAGACTGCGCTCAGCATGTCGCAAGTGCGCGGCAATCTCGGCGTCCAGTTCCGTACCTCGGAGCAGGCGAACTCGGCCGTGAATGACCTGAGGCGTGCGCAGGCGGAAGCCGAGGTGAGGTGTTTTTGATTTGATGCCGTCATCCCGGCGCTGCCGGCAGAGGCCGAAACCGGAATTTCGAGATTCTCAGGTGCGCAACTGCGCACCATGGTTCGCGCTTCGCGCGCCCGGAATGACGATAAGGACAATAAGAGAGACTCACGTCCCCGGCTTGTCGATATCCCACTCGTTGCGGAACACGTGCCCGCCCGTATCCTTCGCCTCCGCGCGAAAGCGCTTGGCGCCATTGGAGACGTACGTGAAACGCAGATTGGGATCTTCCGAGATCGAGATGCCGCCTTCCATCGACAGCACGGGACTGTCGTCCTGCGTCAGCTTCAACTGGTTGATGAAGAACGCCGGAATGTAGAGTTGCGTGACCTGATCCATCTGCAGTCCGGAATTGTTGGGATGGCCGATCATGATCTGCGCCTCGCGCACGCGGCTCGCCGGCGCATCCTCGCGGGCGAACTGCCGGTAGCGCATCTGGCCGAGCCGGTTGCGGGCTTCCTCGACGTTCTTGACCGCCGGCGCCGAGCAGCCGCCCGATGCCTTCACGTACGTCTTGGACACGTAGAGCTGGCCATCGCTGAGCTCGGCGACCGCGTGCACATCGGTGTAGTTGTTGACGCGCACGCGTGTCGAGATCTCGCTGACATTGGCGTCCGGCCCGAGCTCGAACTTCGCCGCCATCGGCGCGGGATTGCGGTCGATGACGAGCGTGATCGAACGGATACGCCGTGCATCGCCAGGCGACAGCTTGCTGCGCAGGGTCACCGGCACGATGGCTGCATCCTCGGCGCGATACGGCATCTCGATGCCGATGACGGCGCTGCCGTCGTTCATTGGACGATTGCTGAAGATGTCCTGCACGAGGCCCGGCCAGGGATCGGGGGCCTCCTCGGCTCGCACCGGCGCAGCGAAGGAGATGCCGAGCATAACGGCGATAAGAGTCAGGCGGCGTGTGCATCCCGTCATGGTCGTGATCCCGCGCGGACGAAACAATCGTTGGGTACAGCCTAGCGCGTCCGCTATTCCCATTCAATTTCCGAGAATGCTGCGGTTGCGTTGCGGGCGTTGTAATCGTCGAACAGCAGCCAATGCGGCCGTTCCGAAGCGGCCGCCTTGTCTGCGGCGGCGCGGATCGGTTCGCCATTCTTGTTCAACTTGCGGACATCGGACAGCAGCGTTGACAGATAGCGCCCTTCGTCGCGCAGCGCCGCGGGCCAGCCGCTCACGGGACCGTGACCGGGAACAACCCTTAGCGCCTGGATCGCCTCTAGGCTCTTCAATGCGTCGAGCCAGCCGCGGATGCTGCCATCCATCACCGGAACGTGCCGGAGAAAGACGAGGTCGCCCGCAAACAATGTTCTCGTCGTCTCGTCGAACACGGTCAGATCGGCGTCGCTGTGCCCTGTCGGCCAGGCGCGCAGAGACAGTCGGCGCGACCCCAGATCGAGCGTCATCGTGTCGGTGACGAGCAAGGTCGGCGTGATGATCTTTACGGGATCAATCAACTCGCTGCCCATGATGCGACGGAAATTTTCCAGATAGAAAGGCCCGCGCGTCGCGAGCGCCTGCGGCAGCTTGTGATGGCCGACGAAAGTGGTGCTTCCGGCCGCGAAAGCCGCGTTGCCGAAGACATGATCGGGATGGCCGTGAGTGTTGACGACGTAGCGGATCGGCTTGGGCGTCTTCGCACGCACGGCGGCCAGAAGCGCTTCGCCTTCACGAAGGCTGCCGCCGGTGTCGATCACGGCCACGGCCTCCTCGCCCACGATGAAGCCGACATTGGCGATGTCACCCTCGTTCTCGCGGCTCATCAGGGCGATGATCCCGGAGTGTACAAAGATTCCCGGCGCGACTTCGCTCACAGGCAATTCGGCTGCCCCGGCGCGTGCTAGCGTCGCTGTCCCCAGTAGGAACAAGGCTGCGATCATAGAAGCGATGCGAGACACTTTTCTGCCTCAGTTCAAGGAGCCTGTCGCGCTGCGCTGCAACAAGGAAGCCAACGCCAAGTTGAGCAACGATGGCGCGTCAAGCGTCGCATGGATAACATTCAACGACAATGAGGAGGAAGCGCGATGACGCGAGCTGGACGACATCGTCGCTGGTTGTTTTCACTTTGGATCGTGATCGCGTCCTGCGCCCTTGGCGATGGCGCTATCGCGCAGACCAGTGACACGGGCGATCTCTCGTTCGAGCTCGTGGATCCCAAGGTGCTGCGCGTCTGCGCCGACCCGCGCAATCTGCCGTTCTCCAACGAGAAGGGGGAGGGTTTCGAGAACAAGCTCGCGGAGTTTCTTGCGGAGAAGCTGCAGAAGAAGCTCGACTACGTCTTCTTCCCGCAGGCGACGGGCTTCGTGCGCATGACGCTGGGTGCGCATCGCTGCGACGTCATCATGGGCTTTCCGCAAGGCGACGACCTCGTGCAGGGCACCAATCCCTACTACCGCACAGCCTATGCGCTGGTCGCGAAGGCGGGCAGCGGGCTTGAGAACGTCGATGTACTCGAGGATCCGAAGCTGAAGGGCAAGCGTATCGGCATCGTCGCCGGCACACCGCCCGCAACCAACATGGCGCTGGCGGGCCTGATGGGTGACGCCAAGCCCTATCAGTTGATGATCGATACGCGCTTCGACAATTCGGCGAAAGCGATGATTGATGATCTTGCCGCCGGCAAGATCGACGCTGGCGTGCTGTGGGGCCCGATGGCAGGCTACTACGCGAAGATGGCCGGCTCCTCGCTCCATGTCACGCCACTGGTGAAGGAAACCACCGGGCCGAAGCTGGTCTATCGCATCGGCATGGGCGTGCGTCCCGCCGACCAGAACTGGAAACGGCAGCTGAACAAGCTGATCCAGGACAACCAGGGCGAGATCAACAAGATCCTGCTCGATTTCGGCATCCCGCTGCTCGACGAGAGCAACCGGCCGCTCAGTGCGGAGACACTCAAGAAGACACCATGAGGCAGCACCTTGCCGTCGCGCTGCTCGCTACCGCTCTCGCAGGGCAGGCATTCGGGCAGCAGCCGGAGCCCTTCGAGCCGGAGGGATATCGTGCCGACAATTATCGCGCCCCGGTACCGGCGACGCTCGCCGGTGCACGCGTACTGACGACGGCGGAAGCCGAGGCGATCTGGCGCGCAAGGAGGGGCACTTTCATCGATGTGATGCCGCGCCCGCCGAAGCCGAAGAACCTGCCCGAAGGCACCGTGTGGCGCGATGCGCCGCGCAGCAACATTCCGGGCAGCATTTGGCTGCCCGACACCGGCTACGGCGCGCTGCCGCCAGCCATGGACGATTATCTCCAGCGCGGGCTCGCTCGTGCCTCGCGCGGGGACAAGGCCGCACTGCTGGTGATCTATTGCCTGGCCGACTGCTGGATGTCCTGGAATGCTGCAAAGCGCGCACTCGCTTACGGCTATTCCAACGTTGCCTGGTACCCCGACGGCACCGATGGCTGGGAGCGCGCGATGCTTCCGACAGAGGAGGCGCAGCCGGAACCGCGCCCCGATCAGTAGCGATCGTCAAGGCCGGACGCCCGGTCGTGACGCAACGTTCCAGGGGAAAGCAAAGCCTACTTCTGCTTCTGCAGCTTCGTCAGCGTGCCCGTGCCGTTCGTCTCGGTGGCGGTATAGCTCACGCGGTCGCCGGCATGGACCGCGTCCAGCATCGCTGCGTCCTTCGCCTTGTACTCCTGTAGCGCCCCAGCGCTGCCCGCGCCGGCGCCGACGGTGCCCTTCTGCGTCTGCTGGATCGAAATCGTGCCATTGAGCCGATCGATCCGCATGATCATGCCGGTCATGTCTTCAGCAAAAGCGCTGGATGCGAGCATGCTGAGGGCCGCAGCGCCCGCGAAGATGAATTTCGTGGTTCCCATCGAGGCCTCCCGGCGTCATGGAGTTCACTTCGACAAGCCATCCCGGATCAATTTGGTTCCGGCAGATCGCGGCGAACGAGCCCGCTGCGCCTGTGGGAACCCTCGTGAGTCGCCCGTGAGGCTGCCGCTATTCCATTTCCTGCTGGATCAAACGCCCGAGCGCGAACAGGCGCTGGTCGATCGTGGTAGGAACCTCGCAGACGAAGCGCACCACTTTATGGCGGTCTTCGAAAATACGGGTCTTCCAGATCAGCTCGTTGCTCAGCGCTTCGACCTTGGCCTCATCGCGCGGCGTTGCGCCCTGCAGGGCCTGGAGCTGAAGCGCATCTTCGCGAATCGTGTCGGCAGCCTCGCGCTGCTTGCGGCTGACCCGTTCGAGACCGTTCATGACTTGGGAACGCTGGGCATTCAGCGTGTCGAACAGGCCGGCAAACAGGAGCTTCGCTTTCGCGGCCTTGTCGGAGCCAGAGGCGGCTAGAAGCTCCTTCACCGATTTCTCGGCCTCGTCCAGCGGCGTCTTGCGTGCCGACAGCTTTGCAACCAGCGCGCTGACCTCGGCGTCGTCCTTCCACTTGTTCTGGACGTCATCGAGCGGCGGACCGGCCCACACGGCGGCCAGCGAGATCTCCGGAACCTTGGCCTGGGTGCAGGGCCAGTCCGGATAGCGCGGATCGGCCGCGGGCGCGGCTGTGGCGGACAGCGTCATTGTGATGGCAGCCAGGACCCAAACCTTCATCCTTCGCCTCCGGCAGGGCCGCGTCGCGCCAGCCCGCGCGAGGGATCATAGGCCAAGATCGCACCGATCATGAAGACGATTGTGCAAGCAGCAACCACCGCCAGCGAGATCCAGTTGATCTGCCCGTACAGCGCGAAGCGGATCAGCTCGACCGCATGGGTGAACGGATTGACCTCGCAAAGATAGTAAAGATAGGGGCTGCCCTCCTGCACCCGCCAGAGCGGGTAGAGCGCGGAGGAGGCGAAGAACATCGGGAATATGACGAAGTTCATCACGCCGGCGAAATTTTCCAGCTGTTTGATGCCGGAGGAGATCAGCATTCCGAGAGAACCCAGCATCAGCCCCGAGAGGATCAGCGCCGGCAGCACGGTAAGGTAGCCCGCGGCCGGCGGGGTAATGTCCCAAAGCCAGGCGATCAGCAGGAACGCATAGACCTGGAGCAGCGACACCGCGGTGCCCGCGAGCAGCTTGCAGAACAAGAGGAACCCGCGTGGCAGCGGGCTCACCAGCAGGGTGCGCATATTGCCCATCTCGCGGTCATAGACCATCGAGAGCGAAGACTGCATGCCGTTGAAGAGCTGAATCATCGCAATCAGCCCAGGTGCGATATACACCTCGTAGAGGATGTAGGTCTCATATGGCGGGATGATGGAGATGCCGAGCACCTGGCGGAAGCCGGCGGCAAAGATGAACAGCCACACCAGGGGCCGTACCAGTGCGGAGACAAAACGTTCGCGCTGATGCAGGAAGCGCAGCCCCTCGCGCCAGACGATGCCGGTGAGGCAGGTCAGGTACTCCTGGACTGAGAAGCCACGCGGCGTATCGCGCGCGGTGATGCTGCTCATGCGCCGCCTCCAGGCATCGTTTGCGCGCCGGTCAGGCGCATGAAGGCGGTGTTGACGTCCTGCGCGCCGGCTTCCGCGACGACGCGGCTCATCGGACCCTGCGCCAGCACTTTACCTTGGTGCAGCACGACGAGATCGTCACTGGGCATGATCTCGTCGAACAGGTGCGTGGCCCAGAGCACGCCAATGCTCTGCTCGGCCACGAGCTGGCGAACATGGCTGATGATGTCGGCCCGTGCCTTGACGTCCAGGCCGACGGTCGGCTCGTCCAGCAACAGCAGCCGGGGACGGTGCAGCAACGCTCGTGCAATCTCCAGCCGCCGCATCTGTCCGCCCGAGAGATCGCGCACCTTGCTGCCGGCGCGCTCTTCGAGCCCGATGCGGCCGAGCAGCTCGGCGCTGCGGGCGGCGGCCTCGCGGCGGCTGATGCCGTGGAGGGCGGCGTGATAGAGCAGGTTCTGCGTCAGCGACAGGTCGAGGTCGAGCGTGCGCGGCTGGAATACGACACCTAACAGCCGCAGCGCCTCGCCGGGAGTCTTGCTGATGTCATGGCCGAAGATGGAGACACGGCCGGACTGGATGCCGAACAGGCGAGTGACGAGCGAGAACAGCGTGCTCTTTCCGGCGCCGTTGAGTCCCAGCAGTGCCGTGAAGCTCGCCGGCTGCACGTCGAATGACACGTCCGTGAGCGCGCGCCGTGGTCCGTAGGAATGGCTGACGCCCTCGATCGACAACGCCGGCAACGCGGCCGCATCAGGCCTCGGCATCTGACGTTGCTCGGTGACCGGGGCAGGGCTGGTCATGGCGCAATCGCGACGCCCCAAGGCAGTTCGCCCACCTGAATGGTCTTGATGACTTTCTGCGCGGCGACGTCGATGACCGAGACGTCGTTCGACACGCCATTGGTGGTGAGCAGGTATTTTTCGTCGGGCGTGAACGCGACATGCCAGACGCGCTGCCCGACCAGCAGATATTTCGTCACTTTGCGCGTGGCGACGTCGACGACCGCGATGCGGTTGGCGGGCCCGAGCGCGACAAAGGCGGTCTTGTCATCTCTGGTCATGCCGATGCCGACCGGCTGGATGGCTTCTTTTCGCAAGCCCGGGATTTCGAACGTGACCTTGCCGATCACTTCGTGCTTCTTGGGATCGATGATCGAGACCGTGCCGCCGATCTCCGAGGACACCCAGACTTCGGAGCTGTCATGCTTGTACTCGGCAAAACGCGGGCGCGCGTCGACCAGCACGTTGGCGACGATCTGGCGCGTGGCGGTGTCGATGAAATGCGCCAT
Source organism: Bradyrhizobium sp. in8p8 (assembly GCF_000426845.1). Taxonomy (GTDB): domain Bacteria; phylum Pseudomonadota; class Alphaproteobacteria; order Rhizobiales; family Xanthobacteraceae; genus Bradyrhizobium; species Bradyrhizobium japonicum_C. Next base: position 192,076 of record NZ_AUGD01000012.1, read on the forward strand.
GTTGGTGGTCTCGGACGTGTTGATCAGTGTCTTGCCGTCGGGGCTGATGGTCATGCCCTCGGGCTCGACGCCGACCTGGATATCACCCAGGCGCGCGCGCTTCTCGAGGTCGATCACGGTCACCGTGTTGTCGTTCTCGTTGGCGACGTAGAGAGTCTTTCCGGCGGCATCCTGGGCGAACAATTCCGGATCGGGGCCGGAGGGCAGGCTGTCGACGACGGTCTGCGTCTTGGCATCGATCACCTGGATGGTGTCGTCGTCGCCCACTGCGACCATCACGAACTTTCCATCACGTGTGAGATCGATCCCGCGCGGGCGCTGACCGACTTTGATGGTCTTGGTCACCGTCCAGGTCTCGGTGTCGATGACCGACACCGTGTTACTCTTCTCGTTCGAAACATAGGCGATGAACGCATGCGCAGGCGCTGCGACGAGCGCCATTGCGGAGAGTAGCCCAACACGCCACATGCGCAACATCTGCGTCCTCACTTCAACTTGCATTTGCTCTCCGGGCGATCGTAGCCGAGCGTGTCGAGCTCGGAGACCTGATGCAGGAAACCTTCCTGCGGCGATACCGACACCACCATGCGGCCGTCGACCAGCAGGATCGGCTGGCGAAGCTGCAAGTTCCAGTCACGCAAGGTCAGCCGCGTGCCTTTGAAGGCGGCGACCGAGAAATCCGGGCCCTTGATGAAGTCGGTCACCTTCTTGATGTCGCCGGAATTGGTGCGCGAGGTGCCTTCGCCGATCATGCGGACCGCGGTCCAGGCCTGCATGTCGAGCGCGGTCATGCGCCGCGAATTCAGCTTGAAGAAGCGGTTCTGGATCTGGATCGCGCCCCACTGGTCCTGCGCCGCGTCCCAGCTCCGCGGCACGAGGCCGGCGGAGCCCGCGACGGGGCGCGGATCCCAGGTGCGATAGGGCAGGTACGCGCCGAAGACCTCGCTCTCATCGGCGGCGATCAGCACGTCGTATGCGGGCGCCTGCTGCGTAAACACCGGAATCTGGCGCTGGATCAGCGTCACGCCGCTGTCGGTACGTCGCGCGCCGCCTTTGTCTTCGAAGGTCCGTTCCTGGACGATCTTGGCGCCGAACCGCGTCGCGGTGCGCCGGAGCGCATCGGCGAACAGCCTGTCTTCGTTATGGGAGCCGACCACGAGAAGCCAGCGCGACCACTTTTTCCAAACGAGATACTGGCCGAGCGCATCGGCCAGCATCGCGCGTGTCGGAGCGGTGTGGATGACATTGGCGCGGCAATCGGCCTCGCGCAACCGTTCGTCGATTGCGCCGACGTTGAACAGCAGCGTGCCGCGCTCACGCAGGGCGTCGGAGACTTTCAGCAGCGCATCGGCCGGCAGGTCGGCGATGACGAACCCGTTCTTGTCAGCGAGGGCGGTTGCAGCCTGGACCGGATCCTCGCCTTCCTTGACGCGGCGCTCCTCCAGCGTGAAGCGCTGGTTGAGAAACTTTCCGGTGGTGTTGTTGTCCTCGATGGCGAGGCGGGCGCCGGCGAGGCCGTCATTCTCCGCAGGTTGCTCGGCCAGCGATAGCGTCGATCGGGTGCCGGCAATTCCGAGATAGCCGACGCCGATCGTAACCGGGTCCGCGGCGAGCGCACTCGTGGCGGCAACACCCAGACCGATCAGGCCGACCAACCATCGGATCATGTTTCCTCCAGGCGTTCTCCCCAGCTTGACCGCTGGTGGAGAATTGTCTCTGCTGAAGCATGACCAATTTGTCAGGGCATGCAACCCCGCATTTCGTCCTCGCGCGCGCGAGGACGGGAATCACGATCGTGCGAGCATTGATAGGCTTTGCGGCTTTGTTGTTGACGGGTTCGGTCGCGCTCGCCGATCCGCCAAAGCTTGCGGTCTTCGATTTCGAGCTGATCGACACCAGTCTGCCCGGTGAGTTCTACGGCGCGAAGCCGGAGCAGGCGCGGCTGGAGCGTATCAGCGAGCAGCTGCGCAAGGAACTGGCAGAATCGGGCCGGTTCCAGCTCCTTGATATAGCTCCGGTCAGGGATGCCGCCCGTCGCGCGAACCTGCAAGCCTGCGGCGGCTGCGACCTCAAGCTCGCCCGTCAGCTCGGTGCCGATCTGGAGATCACCGGGCTCGTGCAGAAGGTCTCGAACCTGATCATCAGTCTTAACGTCTATCTCCGAGACGTGAAGACCGGCAACATGATGACGGTCGCCAGCGCCGACATGCGCGGCAACACCGACGAAGCCTGGACGCGCACCATGAGCTACCTGATCCGGAACCGTTTGCTGGCGCCGAATTACGGGCGGCCGGAGTAGAGCAGCAATAGCTCGCCGCGAGGGCGCTTCGCGCTCACAAGCGGAGAAGGAAAAAACGCTACGCCGTCAACCTTGCTGCGTGCCAGTGCAGGTGATCGCTCATAAAGGTGGAGATGAAATAGTAGCTGTGGTCGTAGCCCGCCTGCCGCCGCAGCGTAAGCGGGATGTTAGTCTTGGTGCATGCCTCTTGCAGCAGCTCGGGCTTGAGCTGCTCCTTCAAGAAGTTGTCGGCATCGCCGTAATCGACCAGGAAGCCGGAGAATCTCGCGCCATCCTCGATCAGCGCCACCGTGTCGTGGTTGCGCCAGGCGTCCTTGTTCGGCCCGAGATAGCCGGTCAGGGCCTTGATGCCCCAGGGCACCTGCGAAGGCGCCACGATCGGGGCGAACGCGCTCGCGGCGCGATAGCGGTGCGGGTTGCGCAGCGTCACCGTCAGCGCACCGTGGCCGCCCATGGAGTGGCCCATCACCGATTGCCGCTTGGCGTCGACCGGAAAGTTCTCGGCGACCAGCTTGGGCAACTCGTCGGTGACGTAGCTCCACATGCGGTAGTTTCGCGCGAATGGCTCTTGGGTCGCATCGACATAGAAGCCGGCGCCCAGGCCGAAATCATAGGCATTGTTGGCGTCACCCGGCACGTCCGGCCCGCGCGGCGAGGTGTCTGGTGCGACGAAGATCAGGCCGAGCTCGGCGCAGGCTTTGCGGAATTCGCCCTTCTCGGTGACGTTGGCGTGGGTGCAGGTGAGTCCGGAAAGATACCAGACCACGGGCAGCTTGGCGCCGGCCGCATGCGGCGGAACGTAGACCGAGAACACCATGTCGGTTCCGGTGGCCTGGCTGGCATGGCGATAGACGCCCTGCACGCCGCCATGGGATTTATTGGTCGAGACAGTCTCAATCGTCATGCCCAAGCTCCGTGGCATCTCACCCCATCAACAATGCACGCTTGTGTGACCGAAATTTGTGGCGTCGTCAGGCGACGCCACTGTCGATCGCCAGCCGCACCAGCTCGACCGAGGTTTTCACGCCGAGCTTCTGGCGCATGATGGACGAGGTATTGGCCACCGTCTTGTAGGACGATTGCACCAGCCAGGCGATCTCGGACAGGCTCTTGCCGGCGCTCAGCAGCCGCAGGATCTCCATCTCGCGTGCGTTCAGCTTCGAGAGCGGGCTTTGGGCCAGCGTCGGTCCTGCAAAGGCGATGCTGCGCGCGATGGCAGTGGGCAGATAGGTGCCGCCGCCGCTGACGGCGCGGATCGCCTCGACGAGGTCGTCGGGATCGCCGGTCTTTGAGACATACCCCTTGGCGCCGCACTCGATAGCGCGCGCGGCGAAAGCAGGATCGTCGTTCATGCTGAACATGATGATCCGGGCCTCCGGCGCGCGCTCGAGGATGCGACGTGCGAGCTCGAAGCCGGACACGGTCGGCAGGTTGATGTCGATGATGCAGAGGTCGGGGCGTTCGACGATGAAGACGCACTCGCCGTCTTCGGCGTCGGCAGCCTCCAGAATCTCGATCTCGCCCTCGTCGGCCAGCACGGCACGGCAGCCGGAGGCGACAATGGGATGATCGTCGACGATCAGAATGCGCATAGGCGTTCCCCGCGACAGCGCATCCCTGCGTTAGAGTTTGCCTGTTTTGCGCTGCACGCAGCCAGCATGAGGAACTGGGCGTCTCATGTGGCCTCATGCAACCCGGCCGGGATTGCTGTACGCTTCCGATTAGATATCGGGCGCTTCGCCTCTGTCAACGTCATCGGACAGGCGCGGGCATCCTTCGCGAGGCACTGGCGATAGCAATGTGGCAAAATTTATCCTTGCGCGGGCGCATCAATCTCTTGCTGGCGCTGCTGCTGGCACTCGGGCTCGCCGTCAATATCGGCCGGCAGGTCGCGGAGGCCGGGCCGCGCGTGCAGGCCGAGGACCAGAGCGTAATCCGGCTCGCGCGCGAATTCATCGAGATGATCGTGGCGGACCTGAACGAGGCGCCAGAGCCGGACGCCCGGCTGAACCAGATCGCGCGCGATCTCAGCCGCCTGCGCCATGTCAGCATCACGCTTCGGGGCGCCGGGGGTCATTCCCTGACGCCGCCCCGGCTTGACGCCGACGCCGACACGCGCGCGCCGCCGGCTTGGTTCGTCGGCCTGGTTCATCCCGAGCAGACCGCGGTCAGCGTCCCCGTCTCGATCCAGGGCAAGCCGGGCTCGCTCGTGATCACCTCGCACCCCGATGACGAGATCGCCGAGATCTGGGACGGCATCGTGACCCAGCTCGAGGTGGGCTCGGTGATCGCGCTCGCGCTGTTTTTCCTGATGATGAATGTGGTCGGTCGGGCGCTGGCACCCCTCCAGTCGCTGGCCGAGGCCATGGGGAAGCTCGAACGCGGACATTACGAGGCCCGTGTCACGCCGGGCGGCGCGCCGGAACTCGCCGCGATCTGCACCAAGCTCAACCACCTTGCCGCGACGCTTGGCGAGGCGGTCGAGGACAAGCGTCGACTTGCCGAGCGTGCGGTGTCGCTTCAGGACATCGAGCGCAAGGAGATCGCGCGCGAGCTCCATGACGAGTTCGGGCCGTATCTGTTCTCGCTGCGCGCGCATGCGAGCGCACTGGCCAAGCTGGCGGATGGACGGGACCCGAGTGCGGACGCCGTGCGCAAACATGGCAGCGCCATGCTGGAGCAGATCAACGCGCTCCAGCAGTTCAATCGCCGCGTGCTGGAGCGCCTTCGGCCTGTCGGCCTTGCCGAGCTCGGTTTGCGCAAGGCACTCGAATCCCTGTCGCGGCTTTGGCGGCAGTCGCATCCCGAGGTCGCGATCGAGACCATGATCTCGCCGGCGCTCGGGCCGACCGGCGAGACCGCCGATCTCACCATCTACCGTATCGTGCAGGAGGCACTCACCAACGTATTCCGCCACGCCGGTGCGACCTCGGTCAACGTCGTCATCGAGCCGGCGGAGCAGATGGCTAACGACGGCCGCGGCTGCGCCCGGGTGCGGGTCAGCGACAACGGGCGCGGCATGGAGCCGGACCAGAAGCTCGGCTTCGGGCTCGTCGGGATGCGCGAGCGGATAATGGCACTGGGCGGCACGCTCAACGTCGTGTCCGGCGATGGCGGCTTGACTGTAGAGGCCCTGATTCCGACTGCCTCGTCATGATCCGAACATGACGTCCGAGACCACAGGGAGAGCTCGACATGCCGATGTTTGGCCGATGGATGGCGTCGATTCTGGCCGCCGCGATGATGTCAGGATCTGCGCTGGCGGCTTCTCGCGGTGATCCCGTCAAGAAGTTCGACACCGACAACGACGGAACGCTCGACCATATCGAGGTCAGGAAGGCGGCCATGGCGCTTTTCGCCAGGCTCGACCCGGATCACGACGGCACACTGGACATGCGGGAGTTGCGGGGAGATTGACCGGCAAAGAGATTGCGGCAGCAGATCCCGACCACGATGGAACGCTGTCGGTGAACGAGTATCTCGCAGCGGTCCGACGCAGCCGATCCGGATCATGACGGCACGCTGGATAGAACCGAGCTGAAGGCGCCGGCTGGACGTGCGCTGCTTCAGCTCCTGCAATGAGCAGCCGGCTACCCGTCAGTTCGAGCTATCCGCGTTGCCCGCAAGCTCGTGCGCACGGCGGAGCAGGTCGCTCGTGCGACGGAGACCGAGCTTGGTCCTGGCCTGCTTGACGAGCCGAGCGACGGCACGAGGCGTGATATCCAGCTCTTCGGCGATCGCAGAATAGGAATTCCCTTGGCCAAGAAGGCTGAGTGTCTCTCTTTCCCTGCGGGTCAGCATGGCGGCCTTGCCGGAATCAACGTGATCGGGGAGGGGAACGCCGCGAAGATTGATCCGCTCATCGACATAGCGATATCCGAGCCTGACCTGACGCACGGCCTTTGGCAGTTCGTCGGGCGGAGAGTCCTTCAGCAAATATCCGATGGCTCCTGCCTTGATCGCGGACGCAACGATACTTGCGTCCGCATGCATGCTGAAGACCAGCACGCGCGCGAGCGGCGCATCCGTGGATATGCGGTGCAGCAAGTCGACGCCGCCCAGTGCTTCCCCGGGAAAGCTCAAATCGAGGATGACGACTCCGGGCCGGTGCTCCAGGAATGCTTGATAGCCACTCGGGACATCGCGCGCCGCGACGACGTCTTCGACGTCCCCCAGCACCACGCGGCACGCTTCTGCAATGATTGGATGGTCGTCGACGACGAGTATCGGGCTCAATGGAGTTCCCTGAATTGCATCGTGTTTCGACGAGACGACGGGTGCGGTGAACGCCGCATCAGCTGGCTGCGGCGGTGCCTGCCGCAGCCGTGCTGCCGCGTCACTTCTTGGGCCGTATCGCGTCAGCGGTGCCCTGGATGAAGGCCTGGATCTTCACGACATCAGCTTCCGTGAGCTTGCCCGTGAAGTCCGGCATGCCTTTGTCGCGGAACGGTCCCTTGAAGACGATGCTCTTGAGGTTGGCGATCTCCTCCGCCGGCACGTAGCCGAGATTGCGGACGTTGCCGCCCTTGTCGACGCCGGGTACGCCATGGCAGGTGGCGCAGGCGGCGACGTAGAGTGCGGTGCCTTCCGGCACGTCCTTGGGATCGTATTTCACGCCCTGCAGCAGGCCTTCGGTCTGGTACTTCACGAGTTCCGGCAATGGCGCCTTGCCGTTGAGCGCGAACGTGTAGACTGTTCCGGGGCTTTGCCGCTCGGTCGCGCGCTGCGCCATGCCGTAGACGCCGCCCCAGCCGACGGCGATCGAGACGTACTGCACGCCATCGAGCATGTAGGTCGAGGCCGCGGCGACGACGCCAGTGCCGGTCGGTGTTTCCCACAGCGTCTTGCCGGTCTTGGCATCATAGGCAACGAAGCGTCCATCCGCGGTGCCCTGGAACACCAGGTTTCCGGCCGTAGTCAGAGTGCCGCCATTCCATGGGGAGGGGTATTCCACCCGCCAGGCTTCCTTTTGCTTGACCGGATCCCACGCGATCAGGCGTTCGAACGGAAGACTCTTCGGCGGCTCTCCGTTGAGCACGAAGCCGACATTCCAGCCGGTGGCGCCGCCGAACTTGCCCGGCGTTGCGGCATTCTGCTTGAAGTTCTTTTCCGGAATGAGGTTCAGCGGCACGTTCTGGGCCGGCAGATAGACCAGCCCGGTCTGCGGGTTGAACGACATCGGATGCCAATTGTGGGCGCCGTAGGGTCCGGGGATCGAGTCGTACGCCGCCTCGCCACGCGCGGCCGGCACCTCGATCGGGCGGCCGTTGGCGTCGTAACCGGTGGCCCAGTTCACGTCGACGAAGTTCTTCGCGGAGATGAATTTCCCATTGGTGCGGTCGATCACGAAGAAGAAGCCGTTCTTGGGCGCGTGCAGGATGACCTTGCGCGGCGCGCCATCGATGCTGATGTCGGCGAGGATCATCGGCTGCGTCGAGGTGTAGTCCCAGTGGTCGCCGGGCGTCTCCTGATAGTGCCAGACGTACTTGCCGGTATCGGCGTTCAGCGCCACGATCGAGGCGAGATAGAGATTGTCGCCGCCAGCGGGACTACGAACGTTCCTGTTCCAGGGCGAGCCGTTGCCGGTGCCGATATAGACGAGATTGAGATCGGGGTCGAAGGTGATGGTGTCCCACGGCGTGCCTCCACCGCCATTGAGCCAGTACTTGCCGGCGGGATCCCACGTCTTGGCCGCCTTCTCCATCGACTCGTCTTCGAATGGCTTGGACGGATCGCCGGGCACGGTGAACCAGCGCCAGAGCTGATTGCCGCTTTCGGAATCGTACGCGGTGACGTAGCCGCGCGCGCCATATTCGGCGCCGCCTTGTCCGATCACGACCTTTCCGTTGAAGACGCGCGGCGCACCGGTGATCGTGTAGGAATGCTCGTGGTCGATCAGCGTGTCCCTTTCCCAGACCTTCTTGCCGGTCGCCGCGTCGAGCGCGATCAGTCGGCCGTCATATGCGGCCACGAACACTTTCCCCTTGTAGAGTGCGACGCCGCGGTTGACGACGTCGCAGCAGCCCCTGTAGCCGAGCTCGCGGTTGACTTCGGGATCGAACGTCCAGATGCGCTTGCCGGTGCGCGCGTCGATGGCATGCACGACGCTCCATGGGGCCGTCTGGTACATGATCCCGTCGATGACGACCGGCGTCGCCTCGACGCCGCGCGAGGATTCGAGATTGTAGGTCCAGACCAGGCCGAGGTCTTTGACGTTGTCGCGCGTGATCTGATTGAGCTTCGAGAATCGCGTCTCGGCGTAGTCGAGACCGATCGTGGGCCAATTGGTGGACGTCGCGGTGTTCGCCCTGATGTAGGCGCTGTCGACCTGCGAGGTGATGGATTTGATGTTCTCCGGCGTCGGAGTCCTTGCTGGATCCTGCGCGGAGGCGGCGGCAATGGATGTGATGACGCCAAGGCCTGTGACAAGGCCTGTGACGAGACCTGTGACGAGGCTGCGGGCTGGTCGAGCCGACGAATATCGAACTGAAAAGCGATCCCCCAACGTCATCATGTCCCTCCCTGTATTTTCGTTTGCCGTAAAAGCACCCCGCCACGAGGGCGGGGTGAGTCTACGGATGAATGACTCGCGATCGGATCGCGATGTCGAGCCAAGGATTGCACGAAGGCCCCTTGCGAAGTTCGGCAAAAAGTCTCGTCGCGTCCGGGAATTGTTCCCGGTTGAGCGTCGGGGGCTTGCGCCCACCGTGGGAGACGTCGGGAATAATTCCCGATTTTGCCGGGAATTCGTGCTCCGAAGAGGTCGGACCTTTTACGGCTGGTGCTTTTCGGCTGTTGGCCTGTATCGTTCGCCTAACCGGCGGGGAAACAAGAGAGCCGGACGATGCGGGTGGAGGCGGCAGGTATGGGCGTTCGTAGTCTGGTCATCATTTCAATTTCTACGGGAATGGTTGTTGCGACCGAGGCTGTTGCCGCTCCAGACGAGCAGACAAACGTCCAGAACCTGCCGCCGGTCGAAGTGACTGCGCCAGCGCCGGCAGCGCCGCGGGTGGTCCCGTCGCGGCCGGTTGCGCGCATAGGCGCGCCGGCATCCGCCGCCCCGAGGACTCGGCTCTATGTCTTCCCGACCTCGCCGGGCATCGGCCGGGGTCTCGATGTCGACAAGGTCCCTTCCGCAATCAACGCCGTCGATGCGAGCCAGATCAAGCGAACCAACTCGCTGAACGTGACTGATGCGTTGCGCGACAACATTCCCGGCGTCAACATCAGCGAGGTCACCGGCAATCCCTTCGCGCCTGACGTCGAGTTTCGTGGCTTCGTTGCCTCTCCGGTGGTCGGCACGCCGCAGGGCCTCGCCGTGTACCAGAACGGCGTGCGCATCAACGAAGCGTTCTCGGACGCCGTGAACTGGGACCTGATCCCCACCGCCGCGATCAGATCCGTGACGCTGGTGACCAACAACCCCGCCTTCGGCCTCAATGCGCTGGGCGGCGCAATCAACCTGCAAATGAAGAACGGCTTTACTTATCAGGGCGCGGAACTCGACGTCATGGGCGGTTCGTTCGGCCGCATCCAGGGCTCGGCGCAGTGGGGCAAGCAGGTCGATCAGAACTACGCCGTCTACGGCGCGCTCGAAGGCCTGCGCGACAACGGCTTCCGTAATTTTTCCCAATCGACTGTTCGGCGCTTCTATGGCGATGTCGGCTACAGGGCGGGTGACAGCGAATTCCACGTCAACATGGGGCTGGCCAAGAACAACTTCGGCGCCAGCGCTACCGTACCGGCGGAGCTGCTCGACAAATACTGGGGCGCGACCTACACCACACCGCAGACTATCACGAACCGCGTCGGTTATCTCAACCTGACCGGAAAGGTCGACGCGACGCCGACTTGGACGTTCGAGGGCACCGCCTATGCGCGCCGGTTCGAGCAGAACATCGTCGACGGCAATCCGACCGACGTAGAGGAGTGCGCCGCAGATGCGGGATTGCTCTGCTTCGGCGACGACACTTCAGCCGCCTATGGCGGGGGCGGCGTGCAACTCGCCAACCCCTTTGCGCCAGGCACGATCCTCGGTGCCATCGACCGGGGCTCGATCCGTTCGTCCACGTTCGGCGTGTCGGGGCAGGCCACCAATACCGACCAGCTGTTCGGCCATGACAATCGTTTCGTGGTCGGCTCAACCTATGATGCCGGCATCTCGCGCTACAATGCCAGCTCCGAGATCGGCTCAATGGGAGAGAACTACGTTGTCAGCGGCAGCGGCGTTTTCCTCGGGCCGACCCCCGCGGCAGATCCCGTTGCCGGTCCCGTCTCGCTGCGGACAGTCAATCAGTACAACGGCCTCTATGCGATGGACACGTTCAACGTCACGAACGCTTTCGCGATCACGGGCGGCGGCCGCTTCAACGCGGCGCGGATCTCGCTGGAGGATCAGCTCGGGACCGCGCTCAACGGCTATCACACCTTTACCCGCTTCAATCCCATCATCGGCGGCACCTATAGGATCACGCCGGAATTGACCGCCTATGCCGGCTATTCCGAGGCCAACCGCGTGCCGACGCCGCTCGAGCTCGGCTGCGCGGATCCCACCAGGCCCTGTCTCATCGCAGCCTTCCTGGTTGCGGATCCGCCATTGAAGCAGGTCGTCTCCAAGACCGTGGAGGCGGGCTTCCGCGGCACCAGGGAGCTGAACATCGGCACGCTCGGCTGGAAGGTCGGTGGTTTCCGTGCCACCAATCACGACGACATCATGGCGGTGCCGGTCGTCGGGCGGACCGGCTTCGGCTACTTCTCCAATGTCGGCCGGACCCGCCGGCAGGGGCTGGAGGCCGAGGTCAACATCAAGTCGCCCACGCTCCAGTTCCAGGCGAGCTATTCCTTCGTCGACGCGCGTTTCCTTGATCCGCTCGAGCTCGGCTCGGAAAGCCCGTTTGCCGATGACACCACCGAAACCATCCAGGTGAGGCCCGGCAACCAGATCCCGGCGGTCCCACGCCACCGCGTCAAGGTCGGCGTCGACTACGCCGTGACCGATGTCTGGAAGGTCGGCGGCAACGCGCTGTTCGTCTCCAGCCAGCATCTCGTCGGCGACGAGTCCAACCAGTTCGAGAAGCTGCCGTCCTATACGGTGTTCAATCTCCATACCTCCTATCAGGTTGCGAAGAACGTCCAGCTCTACGGCCGCGTCGACAACGTGTTCGACAAGCGCTACGTCACCTACGGCCAGTTCTTCGACCGCGATGCCTTGCCCAACTTCACCAACGGCGGCAGCGACTTCCTCGACCCGCGCTCCCTCAGCCCGGCACGGCCGAGGGCGTTCTACGCAGGAATGCGGGTGACGTTCTGAAACCAGCGTGACGCTTCCTTTTCCCAACAGGGGAGAGGGCTCTATGCGGCGCTAGGGGCTTTGGGGTTTGGCCTGAGACGGTCCTGCCTTGCGCGATCCTGCTTCCAGGCAACCGAGCGGCTGCACAAAGAAGCGTTGAGCGACGATGCGCAGCCGAGCGGCTCCGCGGCGCAGCTTCGTGGCCCGCTTAACCAATCAGAAACCATGACGAATGATCTGAAAACTTTAACGAAACGACTTGGCGGCCTGCGCGTCGGTTCGTCGGAGGGCCCGTCCGATGACAGAGCACCAGTTGAGAGAGCAGCAATTCCGGATCGCGCGCTATAGGCATTTGGAGCGGGAAGTGACCGATCCGCTCGCGGCGTGTCTGCTTCACAGCATCATCGAGGAGCTCGAAGCCGAGCTGCGGAAAGACGGGCCGGATCGGCTCGGGCCGTGCGATTAACGCTTTCTTAGCACTGATCATGCGGATTGTCGGCCTGGGAACACCAATGGAGATGGCTCCCATGCTGAAGGACGGCACCTATGCGGCGTGGTACAACACGCCGCTCGATCAGGGGACCGGAATCGTCCATGTCGCGGACGGCCAGATCTGGGGGCGCGACAGCCTGATGACCTATCGTGGCTCCTGCACGGTCGATGGCGACCGCTTCACTGCGATCGTATCGGCGAAGCGTCATACCGAGGGGCGAGCAACGGTCTTCGGTGTTGAAGATGAACTCACGTTGGACATCGAGGGACGCTGCCCCGGCAAGATCGCGAGCTACACCGCGACGGCACACCAGGTACCGGGAGTGATCCTTCATGGCACGCTCATTCTGACGGAACAGCAGCCGCCGGCAGGCGAGCGAACCGAGCGCGTGGCGGCGTTAGATCTCGGCAGGCTGCCAAGATTGCCGAGGCGTTTGCGCTGAGCGGGAAAGTTAGCGGGGCGACTGGCCCGCATCCATATGCCGCGGCAAGGCCGCGGCATTCTGCATTGTGCTTTCGGCACAGCTTGCTTTCCAAACCGCCCTGGACTCGCCATTGTGCGCCCGCAACACCCCCGAAGCGGAGAAGCATCAATGACGGACAAGGTCTCGCGTCGCCGATTTGCGAAGATCGCGGGGCTGTCCGCAGCCGGGATGACTGGTGCGATCGACGCAGCCAAAGCCAAGCCGGCCCGGCCGCCGCGCGGGGGAGGCGGCTTTCCGCCGGGTTTCATCTGGGGTACGGCGACCTCGTCATACCAGGTGGAGGGCGCCGTCAACGAGGATGGGCGTGGGGCTTCGATCTGGGACAAGTTCGCGCGCATCGCCGGCAAGATCGAGGACGGCACCACCGGCGACCGCGCCAATGAGCACTATCACCGCTACAAGGAGGACATCGCGCTCATCAAGGCGCTCGGCTGCAGGGCTTATCGCTTCTCCGTGGCCTGGCCGCGGCTGTTTCCGGAAGGCGACGGCAAGCCCAACCCGAAGGGGCTCGATTTCTACAATCGCCTCGTTGACGAGCTCCTGAAGAACGGCATCGAGCCGTGGCTGACGCTCTATCATTGGGATCTGCCGCAATCGCTCCAGGACCGTTTTGGCGGCTGGCGTTCAACAGATACCTGCAAGATCTTTGGCGACTATGCGGCATACGTCGCCAAGCACCTCACCGACCGCGTCAAGAACGTGTTCACGCTAAACGAGAGCGGCCGTTTCGTCTATTTCGGTTACGGCATCGGCATCGACGCGCCGGGCCTGAAGTTGCCGCAGGCCGAGGTCAACCAGATCAGGCACAACAGCGCGCTGGCGCATGGGATCGCGGTACAGGCCGTGCGCGCCCATGGCCGGCGCGGCACCAGGGTGGGGCCGGCCGAGAACATCGATGCCTGCGTGCCGGCGATCGACACGCCGGAGAACGTCCGCGCCGCGGAGATTGCGCTGCGCGAGATGAATGCCGGCTATCTCAACGTCATCATGACGGGCCGCTATACCGACGCCTTCCTGAAATTTGCGGGACCCGACGCGCCGAAATTCACCGATGCGGAGCTCAAGATCATCTCCTCGCCGGTCGATTTTCTCGGCCTCAACATCTACGCGCCTCAGAACTATGTGGTGGCCTCCGACCAGGGCGCGGGCTTCATGCCGCTGCCGATCCCGAAATCGTTCCCGCACATGAATTCGGACTGGCTGCGCGTCGGGCCCGAGACGATCTACTGGGTGCCGAAGCTCGCAGCCAAGATATGGAAAACAGACGCGATCTACATCAGCGAGAACGGCACCTCCGGCGACGACGTCGTCACGCCCGACGGCAAGATCTACGACACCGACCGCATCATGTATTTGCGCAACTATCTCGCCCAGCTCCAGCGCGCCACTGCCGAAGGCGTGCCGGTGCGCGGCTATTTCCTCTGGAGCCTGATGGACAATTTCGAATGGGTCTACGGGCTGAACAAGCGCTTCGGCCTCTACCACGTCAATTTCGACACCCAGGTCCGTACGCCGAAACTCAGCGCCAGCTTCTATCGCAACGTGATCGCGAACAATTCGGCGGGGGCGTGAACTCTTCCTTCTTGGAGCGTTGTCGCGACGGGGACAGGCCCGGCCAAGACCTCGTTGAGGCTTTCGCGTAGCGGAAAATCTGCGTGAGGGGACGGAGAGGGCGCGTCGCGCCGCGCATTGACTCTCCTCTCTCCCTTATTCAAAACCGCGGTCAACACTCATAACAAGAGGCAACGCCAATGGCTGACGCGCTGATCATCGATGCCTGCAGGACCCCCCGAGGCATCGGAAAGACGGGCAAGGGAGCGCTTTCGGGCATTCATCCGCAGCAGCTCGGAGCAACCGTGCTGCGCGCGCTTGCCGATCGCACCGGCATCAATACGGCAGACGTCGACGACATCGTCTGGGGTTGCAGCGCGCAGGTCGCGACGCAAAGCGGCGATCTCGGCCGCATGTCCGCGCTCGATGCCGGCTATGACGTGCGCGCCAGCGCGGTGACGCTCGATCGCTTCTGTGGAAGCGGCATCACCAGCGTCAACATGGCCGCAAGCTCGATCATGGCCGGCGCCGAGGATCTCGTCATCGCCGGCGGCTGCGAGATGATGTCGATGGAGGGGCGGCGCGGCAGTGGTCCGATGATGATGGACAACGGCAATCTGCGCCTGCGTGCACTGCATCCCCAGTCGCATCAGGGCGTCTGCGCCGACGCGATTGCGACCATGGAGGGCATCAGCCGACGGGACGTCGATGCGCTCGGGCTGGAGAGCCAGAAGCGTGCCGCGCATGCCATGGCGAACGGGTACTTCAAAAAGAGCCTGGTGCCAGTCTATCGCGAGGACGGCAGCCTCGCGCTCGACCACGAGGAATATCCACGGCCGCAAACCACGATGGAAGGCCTGAGCAGCCTGAAGCCGGCGTTCCCTGCGATCGCCGACTACGCTCTCGACGACAAGGGCACGACATATCGTGGCCTGATCCTGCAAGAATACCCTGAGCTGAAGATCGACTTCGTGCATCACGCCGGCAACTCCTCCGGCGTGGTCGACGGCGCCGCCGCGATCCTTCTCGCATCGCCCGCTTACGCCAAGGCGCACGGCTTGAAGCCGCGCGCCCGCGTGGTGGCGATGGCCAACATGGGGGACTCGCCGACCCTGATGCTGAACGCGCCGGTGCCGGCGACGCGCAAGGTGCTGGCAAAGGCCGGTCTTACCACCGACGACATCGACCTGTTCGAGATCAACGAGGCCTTTGCGGTGGTGGCGGAAAAATATATCCGCGACCTCAAGCTCGACCGCGCGAAGGTCAACGTCAATGGCGGCTCGATTGCGCTCGGCCATCCCATCGGCGCCACCGGCTCGATCCTGATCGGCACCGTGCTAGACGAGCTCGAGCGGCGCGATCTCAAGCGTGGTCTCGTCACCATGTGCGCCGCGGGCGGCATGGCGCCGGCCATCATCATCGAGCGCGTCTAGGCCTTTTTTCGCAGGGTGAATCGCGACCGGCCTCCCCCAAGAGGCCGGTCGTTGCTTGTCGAAAGCCGCGAATCAGATTTAGCAAGGTGTCGTGCGGGCCTTTGAAACAAGGCAAAATCCGTTGCTCGTGGCTTCTGCCGCTCCGGAAGTAGCCAAAAAGCAGGGTTTTTTGCCACAGGGGGCCAGAAAAGCCCGTAAAATCGCGAGAAAACTGTGCAGAAGGCTATAGGCCTTCTACGGTTGGTCTAATATGCAACCGGCAACGAATCAGAGGAGACACGATGCCAACCCAGATGTCCAAATCGCAATTGATCGAAAAGATTGCGACCGCCACCGAGCTTTCCAAGCGTGACGTCAAGAACGTCATGGAGACGCTGACCGACGTCGGCCACAAGGAGCTCAAGAAGAACGGCCTGTTCCTGGTGCCGGGCTTCGCCAAGTTCGTGGTCATCAAGAAGCCTGCGACCAAGGCGCGCAAGGGCACCAACCCGTTCACGGGTGAGGAGATGATGTTCAAGGCCAAGCCGGCCCGGAAGATCGTCCGTGCTCGCCCGGTCAAGGCTGCCAAGGACGCCGTGGGCTAACAACGCAAAGGCCCCCTCGGATTGGAGGGGGCCTTTTGTTTCGAGGCAGCCGCGAGGGCCTGAGACGGAGGGCTCAGCCCTTGCGGCGCTTCACCCGGACCGGGACCGGCTGAAGCCGCGGCTGGGCTCCTGCAAGCGCATCGCGCAGCCGGTCGACGGCTCGGTCGAGCAGTTCGCGCAGCCGCTGCGTTGTCTGCGATCTCTTTGCTCTGTCCAGCAGTTTCGGCATCGCCTTCACTCCGCCGCTTCATCCACTTGGGCCTCACCCGGCTCGAGCGCGGCGGCAATGGCCTCATCGACGCGCTCCAGCCAGATGAATTCGAGGTTGTCGCGCGCGCTCTTCGGGATATCGTCGTAGTCCCGCTTGTTGCGCGCCGGCAGCATCACCCGCTTCAAGCCGGCAGCAGCCGCGGCCACCACCTTCTCCTTGATGCCGCCGACCGGCAGCACCAGCCCGCGCAGCGAGATCTCGCCGGTCATCGCGGTGTCGCTGCGCACCGTGCGATTGGTGAGCAGGGAGGTCAGCGCCGTGAACATCGCAACACCCGCGCTCGGACCGTCCTTCGGGGTCGCGCCCGCGGGGACGTGAACGTGGATGTCGCTCTTCTCGAACAGCTGGGGATCGATGCCGAGCTGGGAGGCCCGGCTCTTCACCAGCGTCATCGCAGCCTGCACACTCTCGCGCATGACGTCGCCGAGCTGGCCGGTCAGGATCAGCCCGCCTTTGCCGGGCACGCGCGTTGCCTCGATGAACAGGATGTCGCCGCCGACCGGCGTCCAGGCAAGCCCGGTGGCGACGCCAGGAACGCTGGTGCGCAATGCGATCTCGCCTTCGAAGCGCGGCTGGCCGAGCACGGTCGCGATGTCCTTCGCCGTCACCACGACCTTCGCGGCCGTGCCTTCCGCGACCTGCACCGCGGCGTGGCGGAACACCTTGCCGATCTCGCGCTCGAGGTTACGCACGCCGGCCTCGCGGGTGTATCCCTTGATGATCAGCTTCAGCGCCTCCGGCTCGATCTCGGCCTGCTCGGCGGAGAGGCCGTTGGCCTCCAGCTGCCGCCGCACCAGGTACCGCTGCGCGATCTCCAGCTTCTCGTCCTCGGTGTAGCCGGCGAGGCTGATCAGCTCCATGCGGTCCAGCAGGGGACCCGGGATCTGGTCCAGCATGTTGGCGGTCGCAATGAACACCACGCGCGAGAGGTCGAAGGGCACGCCCAGGTAGTTGTCCCGGAATGTCCCGTTCTGCTCGGGATCGAGCACCTCCAGCATCGCGGCGGAGGGATCGCCCTGCACGCCACGGCCCATCTTGTCGATCTCGTCCAGCATCATGACGCAGTTGCGTGCGCCCGCCTTCTTGATGCCCTGGATGATGTTGCCGGGCAGCGCGCCGATATAGGTGCGCCGGTGGCCGCGGATCTCGGCCTCGTCATGCACGCCGCCCAGGCTGACGCGCACGAAGGGACGATTCATCGCGCGCGCGATGGATTGTCCCAGCGACGTCTTGCCGACGCCGGGCGGGCCGACGAAGCACAGGATCGGCGCCTTGCCCTGCGGAGCGAGCTTGCGGACCGCCAGATATTCGATGATGCGGCTCTTGATCTTCTCCAGGCCGAAATGGTCCGCATCCAGGATGGCTCGCGCCTCCTTGATATCGATCGGCTTCTCCTCGGGCAGCGCCCAGGGCAGCTCGATCAGCCAGTCGAGATAGGTCCGGACCATGCCGGCCTCGCCGGCGGCCTCCGGCATGCGTTCGTAGCGGCGCAGCTCCTTCTTCGCATGCGCCTCCGCCTCCGGTGGCATGTTGGCCTTGGCGATGGCGGCCGTCAGCTCGGTGACCTCGGCCTGCTTGCCGTCGCCTTCGCCGAGCTGGCGCTGGATGGTTGCCATCTGCTCGCGCAGGATCGCCTCGCGCTGCCGCTCGTCGAAAGAGGCCTTGGTCTTCTGGCCGATCTCGTTGCTGATGCGCAGCACCTCCAGCCGCTCGGCGAGGTGCTTCGACACCTTCTCCACGCGGAGAGCGAGGTCAATGGTCTCCAGCACCTCCTGCTTGTCCTGCGGCTTGATGTCCATGAACGAGGTCGCCAGATCCGCCAGCGCGCCTGGCGCGCTGGTACCCTGGAACATCGCTGCCAGCTCCGGCGGCGCCTGCGGCAGCAACTCGATCGCCTCGATGGCCTGGCGCTGCAGGTTCAGCGCGCGCGCCTCGATCTCGGGTGAGATCGTGGTCGGCTCGGGGATCTGCTGGAAGCGTGCGGCCAGGAACGGCGTCCCCGGCAGGAAATCGAGAATGCGCGCGCGCTGCACGCCCTGGCAGACGATGTGGTGCGTGCCGTCGGGCGCCGTGATGTAGCGCACGATGTTGGCGATGGTTGCTACCCGGTAGAGGTCGTCCGGCCCGGGATCATTGGTTTCGGGGCTGCGTTGGAGGACGATGCCGACCGGCCGCTGCTCGCGCAGCGCCTGTTGCGCAGCTGCGATGGACTTCGCCCGGCCGATCGTGATCGGCGCGATAGCGCCGGGAAACAGCACCATCTCGCGCACGGGGACGATGATCAGCGCGTCGTCGGGGATCTTCACGTCGTTAGCGGTCTGTTCGTTGGTGTTCATCTGTTCGGTGGCCATGATCGACCTCAGGATTTGGCGAGGCGCAGTGCGACGCAGCCGTCCATCACGAAGCGGCTGATGGCGTAACGGCCAAGGGGCAATGCAATACGGCGCTCAAAACGCCCCTGCGGCAGCTCGAGCCGGTGGATGCGGGCGTTGCGAAGCTCCGGCGGGAGGGTGCGCTGACCGGAGATGACGAGAACGCCGTCGTGGATGACCGTCTCGACATTGTCCGGATTGACCCCGGGAAGCGCCACCAGGATCAGGAGCTCGCGCTCGGTTTCGAGCACGTCGATGGGCGGCTCCCAACAGGCTTCCTGGCGGCCGAACTGCTGGCGCAGCCGATCGGCGCGGGTCAGCGAATCCAGGGCTTCGGACAGCATCCAGTCGAGGGGATTCTTGGGTTGCATGATGTAGGCTCGGGGGTGGGAAAGCCTGCATATGGGGCGGGTTCCGGGGAAATCCAGTGCGAGGGCGCTGATGTGCCATGCACTGTGGGCCCCTCCGAAAAGCGAACGCCGCGGCTCGGGCCGCGGCGTTCCGTCATTTGCCTAGAGGTTGGGTCAGGCCGCCGCGCGGTACTCTTCTTCGGCCTCGAGGTTGATCACGGAGGTGGCGAGCTCCGTCAGGGCGTGATCGGTCGCCTCTTCCTCGTCCAGCGTCTCCTGGAGCAGCCTTGCCGCGTCCTGCATGCCGAGCTCCTCGGCCCAGGTGCGCAGCGTGCCGTAGCGCGAGATCTCGTAATGCTCGACCGCCTGTGCGGCCGCGAGCAGGCCCGCATCGAGTGCCGGCGCACCCTTGAACTCCTTCATGATCTCGGCGCCCTCGTCGGTGATGCCGTTGATCGCCTCGCAGGGCTTTCCGCGTGCGGGCTTGCCCAGCATCTTGAAGATCTGGTCCAGCCGCTTGACCTGGCCCTGGGTCTCGCGCAGATGCTTGTTGAAGGCGGCGGCCAGCTCTTTCGACCGCGCTGCCTTCGCCATCTTGGGCAAGGTCTTGATGATCTTGTTCTCGGCGAAATAGATGTCCTTCAGCGTCTCCAGAAACAGATCGCTGAGCATCTTCGGCGCCTGACGCGGGCGGCGCGCCGCGGTCTTCTTGGCCGCGGACTTCTTGGTGGTGCGCTTCTTCGCTCGTTTAGCCATACGTCCTCCTCATGAGGCGACACGGGAAGGCCTCGCCTTCCTCAATCCTCGGGCGATCAAAACCTCAGGGGAACGAAAAGTTCCAAATCGCACCCGGCGTTCGCCGGGCTCGCTCAGGTCGGACGCTTGTAGGGGTCTTCCTGGCGCTGTCGCTCTTCCGTCGCACGATCCAGGCGTGCCCGTTCGCTGCGGCGTAGATGGCCGGCCTTCATCACCCCGTAAACAAGGACCCCGCCGAGCACGAACGCGCCGATGAACCAGAGCCAAAGCATCTGGGCCGAGGCGTGGCCCAGGAGCATGCTCACTCCGCTGTCGCTCATGATTGGTCTCCACCGATGTTCATTGCGGTCATGCTGAGCTTAAGTCGGCCGCTGAAACGTCGTTCCATGCGACCGCTTCGTGATGGGTCAGACCAGATCCGCGAGCGGTTGCCGCGCCGGAGGCGTCTTCGGCTCGCCGCCCCGGGCGGTGAAGTCACCGGCTTCGGTCGATGTCCGCAGCCATTTCGTCACGTCCCCGATGGCTTCCCGCGGCGACCGGCCGAACTTCCTCAAGCTGCGGAAATATTCGAGCTGAAGATGCGCCGAAGTGCCGCGCTTGGGGATCGACTTAAGATGCTGGATATCGTCTTCGATGCCCAGATGCGCGATATGAGGTGCCAGCATGGCAATCACGGAATCAAGCCAGCTTCGAAATGAAATCGGTTCGAACGACACCAGGTCGATATAGGTGCCGTCGGTTCCGTAGCGCTGGGCGCGCCAGCGATTCTCCTCGACCAACGCGCGGTGCACGGCCGAATGCGTGGCGTTCAGGTCGGGATGGTGGACGGCATGGCGGACCAGCGCGCGAAACAGCGCTGCGATCGCCACGGAGTCCGCGGTAGCGGTGCAGCAATCGGTGATGCGCAGCTCCAGGGTCGGATGCTGAAGCGAGGGCCGCAGCGCCCACCAGACATAGGTGGCGTTGGGCACGATGCCTGCATCGACCAATGTCTTCACATACGTCTCGTATTCGGCCAGGTTCCGGAACATCTCCGGAAAGCCGGTGCGGGGCAGGGCGTCGTTGGCGGCATTGCGGTAGCCCAGCAATCCCGTTGGATAGCCGCACCAGAACGGCGACGAGGTCGAGAGCGCCAGCAGCAGCGGCAGGAACGGCACCAGGCGGTGCATGATCTCGACGCGCAAGTCGGGCTCGGGCACCTCGACATGAACGTGCAGTCCGCTGATCGGATTGCCGAGGCCGACCATTCCGAGGTCGCTGATGACCTTGCTGTAGCGGCGCTTGCGCGTCATGCGCTGCTGCTGCGGCTGCGCCAGCGGATGCGTGCCCGCCGCGATGATTCCGACGCCGTGCTCCTTGCCGACCTCGGTAAGAACCGAGCGATAGCGCGCGAGCTCGGCCCGAGCATCGCCCGAGGACGTCAGCGGCGGGGTCGCCACCTCGATCTGCGATTGCAGGATCTCGGTGGTCAGCCGCTCGCCGAGGCGCTTCTGGGCTGCCGCCATGTAGGGCTTGGGCAGCTCCGATCGTGGTGCCGCGGACTGGCGGCTGACCAGAAAGTATTCCTCTTCGATGCCGAAGCGGTAACGGTGCATGACCTATGCTGCCCCTTGCGCCTTGGCATGGCGGCGAACCGCGTCCCCGAAGGCTGTCAGGATACGCGCCGACGCATGGTCGGAGCTCGCCCAATAGTCTGGGTGAAAGAGCGTGCCGACGGCGAAATCGCTCGCGCCCTCGACGCTGACTGCCTCGATCGAACCGTCCTCAGCCACGGCCTCCGCGACCAGACCCGGAGCGAGATCGGCGATGAGAAAGCTGTGCAGCGAGTTCACGGTGATCGAGTCTGCGCCACAGATATCCTGCAGGACACCACCCTTTCGCAGCGTCACTTTCTGCCGCAGCCGGTAGCGGGCGTCCTCGTTGTCCGCCTCGGGCGTGCCATGGCGCTTGTCCTCCGGCAAATCGTCCGGCTCCTTCGCCAGCGTGCCGCCAAAGGCGACGTTGAGCTCCTGAATTCCCCGGCAGATGAAAAGCGCGGGGATGCCTCGCGCCAGCGCCCGTGGGATCAGCCGGAGTGCGACCTCGTCGCGGAATTGGTCGAACGGCCCGTCGCGTGCCTCGTCCGCAATTCGCCCATAGCGCGACGGATGAACGTTGGTCTGCCCGCCGCCGACGAAAAGGCCGTCGAGCCCGTCGAGATAGGCATCGACGTCGGCTTCTGGCGCGACGGGCAGGATGCGCGGCACGGCGCCGGCCACGAGGCCCACGGCCTTGACGCAGATCAGCGCGACCGAGGCGAGCTGCTCGCCACGCGCGACCATGGAATCGGAGAGAATGCCGACCTGCGGTGAACCGCTGCGAGCCTGCCACTGGCGGCGCGAGGCGCTATGTCTCCATTGCTGAAGGCCATAGGCGACCGCATCGGCCGCGCTGCCGAATTGATGAATGGCAGCCTTGAGCTCTCTGACGTTTGTCCCCAATCGAAGCGCCATGCGGCTGCATGCAACGGGATCGTGCGGATCGATTCTGGAGCGGGGCTCGTGCAATTGTCTCGGCTGCTTCTATTCGTGTGGCGATGCCGAGTAAAACGGCAATCGTAGAGAATGGTTGCTTCATGATCGAGCCGCTCGATCTATTTACTCAGCACGAGCCTTAACTTTTGTTATTGCTCGCACTCGAACAGCCGGACGGGGAGAAGCGCTCATGATTGATTTCTCTCTGTCCGCCTTCGTGACGCTGCTGTTGGTGATCGATCCTGTCGGTCTCGTGCCCGCCTTTCTCGCTGCCACAGCCGGCCTGCCCGACAAGGCCAAGCGAACGATCGCGCTGCGCGCGCCGTTGATCGCCGCCTCGATCCTGGTGGTGATCGCGCTGGTCGGAAACTGGCTGCTGCGCGAGCTCGGGATCGGCATCCCCGCCTTCCAGATCGCCGGCGGCCTGCTGCTGTTCGGCGTCTCCTATCAGATGATCTTCGGCGATCGTCCGCACCGCGAGGCACGCGAGGCCAACAAGGCGACCGCGGAGCATGTCTCGGACGTCGCAGTGTTTCCCCTGGCGATCCCCATGATGGCCGGCCCCGGCGCGATTGCGACCACGCTGCTCCTTTCGGGCGGCGCCGGCTACGGACCGCGGCTCGCCATCATCATCGCCGTCGTGCTCTGCGTCTGCCTGATCTGCATGCTGTGTTTTCTCTCCGCGAGCCTGATCGCGCGCACGCTCGGGCGTACCGGCAATGCCGTGCTCTCGCGCGTCCTCGGCATGCTGCTCGCGGCTTATTCCGTGCAGTTCGTGATCAACGGGATTGCGGCCGTCCGGACCAGCCTGCCATAGGGCTGCGACAATCTGTTGTTGGCTTCGCCATTATTTCGTGGTCGGGCAGACGTGCCGGCAAGACGGGCCGCCAGATCCGGGACGCTTTCGCTTGCGCTGCCATATTGCTTGACGTACTTCCGATCCAACAAGCCCATCGTCAGGAGATCTGATGTCGATGACAGCGGACGAGCTCGCCAAGAAACAGGCCATCATCGACGCCTGCCGTCGCATGAACGCGCTCGGCATCAACCAGGGCACATCAGGCAATATCAGTGTCCGGCATGTGGACGGACTTCTGGTCACGCCGACCAGCGTGCCCTATGACGCGATGACCCCGGACCAGATCGTCTTCATGGCGATGGACGGTAGGCACGCGCCGCACCAGAAGCCATCGAGCGAATGGCGCTTCCATCGCGACATCCTGAAGTCGCGGCCCGACGTCAATGCCGTCGTGCATGCGCATCCGACCTATTGCACCATTCTGGCGATCATGGGCATGGAGATCCCGCCGGTGCACTATATGATCGCGGCAGCCGGCGGCGAGAGCATCCGCTGCGCGCCTTATGCGACGTTCGGAACGGCGGAGCTATCGGACCATGCGGTGCGGGCGCTGGAGGGCCGGCTGGCCTGCCTGCTCGACCACCACGGCATGATCGCGATGGGCAAGACGCTGGACAAGGCGATGTGGCTGGCCGTCGAGGTCGAGACGCTGGCGCGGCAATATCACGGCTGCCTCCAGATCGGACGACCGCCGCTGCTCCCCAGCGACGAGATCGAACGCGTCCGCCGGCGCATGGCCGGCTACGGCCTGTCGGAAGGGTAGGGGCGGGCAAGAGGTGTTCGTGCGGATCAGACATCTCGTCGATGGCAAGGGGACGAGCCGCACCATGGTTCGGCTGCGTGCCCTCTTGCGCAGCAATGAGTTCTACCTGATCCCGCTCGCGCTCGTGATCGGCACGCTCGCCGGCGCGGTCGTGACGCTGATGGCCGGGATCGCGCAGATCGCGCACGTGGTGATCTACGGAATCCCGATTGATGTCCACCTGTCGGCTCACGCGAGCGTCAGTCCGTGGGCGGCACTGATCGCGCCCGCAGTCGGCGGGCTGTCGCTCGGAATCATGGAATGGTTGCGGCGGCGCATGAAGATATCGAATGCTGTCGATCCGATCGAGGCGAACGCGTTGCGCGGCGGCAATCTGTCGATGCGAGACAGCGTGGTGGTGGCGGGCCAGACTTTGATCTCGAATGGCTGCGGTGCCTCCGTCGGCCTCGAGGCGGGCTACACGCAGATCGGTTCGGGCATCGCCTCGGTGATCGGCAAGTTCTTCAATCTGCGCCGCAACGATCTGCGCCTGATGGTCGGCTGCGGCGCTGCTGCTGCGATCGCGGCGGCGTTCGGTGCGCCGATCACCGGAGCCTTCTATGCCTGCGAGCTCATCGTCGGCGTCTATGCGGTCGGCAGCGCCGCTCCTATCCTCGCCGCCTCGCTTGCGGGCGCCTTGACCGCGCAATGGCTGGGCGGCGCGCCGTATTCACTGGAGATACCGAAGGTCAGCGCCGTCGGCGTCGAGCAATATCTGGCTCTCATCGGGCTTGCGCTCATCACCAGCGGCGTCGGCATCGCCGTGATGCGTTCCTCGCCGATGTTCGAGCGACTGTTCGCCTGGTTGCCGGTCTGGTTCCGCCCGGTCATCGGCGGCCTCATCGTCGGCGGGTTCGCCATCGTCACGCCGCAGGTGCTGGCGGCCGGCCATGGCGCCATGGTGCTCGATCTCTTCCAGGAGATGACGATCGGTCTGATCGCGCTGATCATCGCCTTGAAGGTGACGGCCTGCCTGATTTCGCTCGCCTCGGGTTTCCGCGGTGGCCTGTTCTTCGCCTCGCTGTTCGTTGGAAGTCTGATCGGAAAGTTCTTTGCCGCGGTGCTGCTTTTGATCAGCCCGAACTTCGCCATCGATCCGCTGGTCGCGATGCTGACCGGGATGGCGACGCTCGGCGTCGCGATCGTCGGCGGCCCGCTCACCATGTCGTTCCTCGTGCTGGAGATGACCCGCAACGTCGACGTCACCGCCGTGGTGCTGGCCGGCTGCATCGTCACCTCGATCTGCGTCCGCTTCATGTTCGGTCACTCCTTCTCGACCTGGCGGCTGCATCTGCGCGGCGAGACCATCCGCAGCGCCAACGACGTGGGCTGGCTGCGCAATCTCACGGTCGAGCGCCTGATGCGCTCGGACGTCGGCAAGGTGCCGTCGACCACGACGATTGCGGCCACGCGCCGCGAATTTGCGCTGGGCTCGCGGCCGGGCATCGTGATCGTGAACAATGCGGACGAATATGTCGGCCTCGTCACCTTGCCTGACCTGTTCTCCAGTGATCTCGACACCATCGCCGACGAGATCCAGGTGATCGAGCTCGCGCGCCTGACCGACATCGTGCTGATCCCGGAAATGAACGTGAAGTCGGCGATGGCGGTGTTCGACGAGGCCGAGGCCGAGATGCTGGCGGTGGTCGATTCCACCGACAGCCGCAAGGTGGTCGGCTTCCTCACCGAGAGCTTCGCCCGCCGCCGTTATGTCGAGGAGATCGACAAGGCGACGCGGGGCGTGCTTGGGGCGCTGTCTTAGGCCGGCTATCGGCTGGGCGGGGCCGCAACGAGGCAGGCCACGATCCGGCGGACCAGCGGCAGAACCACGAGCAGCGTGGGAAAGGCGACGAGCCAGGACAGCGCCCAGGCGCCCGGCCAGGTCGCCAGGAATGCCGGCGTCGCGCCGAGGCTCCGCAGCGTCGATATGACCGACACCACGGCCGTCATGAGGATGGACAGCACGAACGGCATCACGATCGGCGCATAGCGCGCCGGCAGTTTACGAACCGCAATCATCTGATTTCTTTCGAGGAAATGGACGCGTCGAGCACGTTGAAACCCAGGAAAATGGCATCGATCCCGACGGCGTCGGTTGATGCGTTGGTTCACGTGAAACGCTTACGGCAGCCTAAAACGGCGCGGCTGTTCATTATCCGCTCAGGTTGGATGGCGCAAGCTGGATCGGATCGTTCGGTTTACAATCGTTCAAAACGTGGCAGATCGCCGCGATCAGGAAACCATTTCAGCGGTTTGCGCCTTGTAGATGGTTTGCTTATGTCTCTTTCGGCGAGAATAGAGGAAGGTCGAAAATGAGTACTGGACCCATGATTTCCGCAGCCGGCCGCAACACTGTCGTGGCTGCGTTTGCAAGCCTCGCCCTGATTGCGGCCTCCGCATCCCCTTCCGCGGCTGCCTCGTCCGGGACACCGGCCAAGGCGGCTGCTGCAAGCCAGCCCACGTCCGATGTCACCGATTTCGGCGCAGCCCGGCGTCGCCACTATCATAGGCGCGGGCCGAACGCCGCAGGACTCGCCTTCATGGGCATGGCGGCAGGTATAATCGGAGGCGCGATCGCCGAGAGCCGCCGCCGCGAGTACTACGAGAACCGCTATCACTACGGCTATGGCCCGCGTCCGTATTATGGTGGCCCGGGCTATTATGGCGGCGGCCCCTACTACTACGATCCGGGCTATCGTTACGCGCCATATTGAGCGGTCATTCTCGACCCGATTGAGTAGTGCTTGAAAAAGGGCGGTGCTTTGCGCTGCCCTTTTTGATGTTTCTGCGTTCCTGAAGCCCGGAGCGAGCGAAACGCAATCCGGCGCTGTTCGCCCGAGATCTCGCGCCCTTACTCCTTACCAGATGACGCCGGCGCTCCACCGTGTCCGCGGCGTGCCTGTGTCGCCCTCTGTCAATCCGCGCGCGCGAAAATATTCCGCTTTACCGAAATTCGGAAACGGCGTATGTGTGGCCCATCCCGGCTCATCCTTGAGGGGCGATCGTGTGGTCGTCATGTTCGCGAGCCGGGCTTGCGGTGGACGCGGCAGCGTCG
>NZ_AUGD01000013.1 GCF_000426845.1 Bradyrhizobium sp. in8p8
CGTAACCCTCCGGTGAGGGCCGCGGTCAGCAAAGTTTCGGGCGATGGCGTTTCAGTGGGTACCGAACTCAGGCCGAAGCTGGACTAGTAGTTGGGCAACCTGATCGCTCTTCTCAGCTAGGCGCCCGTGGTCGGTTAATCCCATATGCTCGGTGGCGACAATATAGAGATAGCCGGAGATTTCGCTCGCGGTCGCACCTTCGTCCATCAGCATGACGTAGGCCCTATTTGCGTAGGTGTCATACTCGTCGGTGGCCTGTGGTATGCCGTAGACCCCGATAGGGTCCCAGTCGCGAAGCAATATCTCACGGACACGAGCACGGTTCTCTCGTGATTGATACTTGTTTCGTCCGTGAGCCATTGTCTTGCCCTATGCTGCAACTGCTTCTGCTGATCCCGGTGTCCAATTCCAGGGCAGCAGCTCGTCGAGCCGATGAGCTGGGTGGGCGGCGATGCAGGCAAGGATATCCGTGAGCCATGCTTGCGGATCAATGCCGTTCATTTTGGCCGTGACGATCAAGCTATACATGGAAGCCGCACGCCGACCACCGCGGTCAGAGCCGCAGAACAGCCAGGCCTTTCGCCCGAGAGCTATACCTCTTAGTCCTCGCTCGGCGGCATTGTTGGAGAGGCAAACCCGCCCGTCCTCGAGGAAGAGAGTGAAGCTCGCCCATCGCTTCAGGATGTAGTTGAACGCCTTGGCCAGGTCGTGCCCACGGGACAGCTTGGCAAGCTGCTCCCGCATATAGACCTGAAGGTCCTCGACCAGAGGCCGGCTCAGCGTCTGTCGCGTCTCCAGACGCCCCTCGGGGCTCCTGCCATTGATGGAGCGTTCGATCTCGAACAGCGCATCGATCCGCCGCACGACCTCGACCGCGATGGGCGAGAGTGGGATCTCCTTTTTACCGGCGGCCTTGCGACGCGCATTCTCTTCGATGTCGGCCATGGCGAAGAATGGACGCCGCGCATGGACCCAACATGCGGCCTCCCGGATCAGTCCGGGCTGGCGCCCCGCCAGATAGAGCTGGTTATACCCATCATAGGCGTCGGCCTGCAGGATGCCGGCATACCGGGCCAGATGCGCCTGGGGATGCTCGCCCCTGCGGTCGCGGGAGTAGTAGAACATCGCCGCCGGCGGGCCGGTGCCGCCAAACGGCCGGTCGTCCCGGACGTAGATCCAGCACCGCCCCGTATCGGTCTTGCCCTTGGCCAGCACCGGCACGGTCGTATCATCGGCATGCAGGCGCTCGGCCGCCATGACATGAGCTTCGACCAGGCGCATCAGGGGATCCAGCGACGCGCAGACCGATCCCACGGCGTCCGCCATGGTCGACAGCGCGATCGGCACGCCTTCGAGGGCGTAGCGCTCAGCCTGGCGGTTCAAGGGCTGATGTTGGCCGAACTTCTCGAACATGATCATGGCCAACAGGCTCGGGCCGGCCCATCCCCGGGCGACAGCATGGAATGGCGCCGGCGCCTGGCTGATCTTCTCGCAGTCGCGGCAGGAGAACTTCTCCCGCACCGTTTCGATCACCTTCCACTGGCGCGGCACCACTTCCAGTGTCCTCGTCACGTCCTCGCCGAGCTTGCGCAGACGATTGCCGCCACAGCACTGGCAAGCCGTCGGCGGCTCGATGACCACTCGTTCGCGCGGTAAATGCTCAGGGAAGGTCTGTCGTTCGCCTCGCTTGCGCGTAAATCCGCGCACCGTCGTCGCCTTGGCCACAGCGTGCTCTGCCGCCAGCTCGTCTTCAGTGGCATCACTTTCCAGCTCTTCGAACGTCAAAGCCAACTGCTCGATCAGGCGCGACGAACGCTCCGACCGCTGGCCGTAGATCTGATGCTTTAGCTTGGCGATCTGCAGCTTCTGCTGGGCGATCAGCGCTTCGTCCTCAGACGACTTCGCGCGGGCGACCGCGAGTTCAGCTGCGATCTCCAAAGCCTTCGCGCGCTCGGCTGCCAGCGCCGCTTTCAGGGCGGCAATGTCATCCGGAACAGTGTCGCGCCCAGCATCCATGCGACACAGTGAATCACAGATTGGAAGCGTTGGGACTCCCCAAAAATGCAAAATCTGCTGGATTTTGTGCTCAACCCGCGCTTCTCGGTCGCCAGCTCAGTTGTGGATTCCGCCAGTCGATCCCTTCCAGCATATAGGCCATCTGCGCCGCTGAGATCGATACCGCGCCGTCTGACGCCGAAGGCCAGATGAACTTGCCTCGGTCCAGGCGCTTGGCATAGAGCGACATGCCCAACCCATCATGCCAAAGAATCTTGACCAGATCGCCGCTGCGGCCTCGGAAGATGTAGAGATCGCCGGCATGGGGATCGCGCTTCAGGCTCTCCTGCACCGTAAGAGCCAGGCTCCGCATGCCGCGGCGCATATCGGTGTGGCCGGTCGCGATCCAGACCCTGACGCCGCTCGGAATCGGAATCATCGTCGTCGCAAGAGCTCAAGAACCTGCTGCAGCGCCTCAACGTCCACGTCACGGTCAACGCGAACACGACAGCCGCCCCCGAGCTCAATCTCGATGATTCCAGCCCTTGCACGCTGCGCAGGCGGTGAAGACGCCAGTTGTGGTGTGCCGCTCGAGATCGGAGCCGCTACAGGTGTGATCTCGACGGGAACAAGAGCAGGCGCAGCATCTCCGCCCAGTCGCCCCTGGCGCGCTTGTCGACGCCAGGTGAACAGCAGGCTATGAGCCACCCCGTGCCGGCGTGCCACCCCGCAGACCGTCTCGCCGGGCTGCAAGGTCTCTTCGACAAGACGGACCTTCTCGTCGTAACTCCATCGCCGCCGACGCTCGGCGCCCAACACATTGACCTGCATTCCCGACGTGACCTTAAAGCTAGACTTAAGGTCAAATCCTCAGGCCGTCTCGCAAATTACGCAAGGCGGCCTTCGCCGGAGAGATACTATCATTCCCCAAACAATCTGTATTGATAAGCGCGGCTTCCGTTCGCTTTTCTTGACGACCGCGCGCGGTCCTTGAGCGATCATGCGCCTGCACCGCCTCGGCGCCAAAGCGCCGCCGGCATGACCGCTCTCATGCTGGTCGACGCGATCCTGAACGTGTTTCCAGCCCTAACCGCCCTGCCCTGCAAAGGACTTATGCGAGATTCAGAACACGATCCCTAGGCGCTGCACTGGGTGGCGAGACCGCAGAGTGGATCACCCATCGGGCGCTCAGGTCGGCAATAATATAGTTCCACGCCAATAATGATTGCTCCACGCAAGAATCTAAGATTAAATTACCTCATTGTTATATTTATTTCGGAGATCATAATGTCTCGCTTTTTGCCGCTGGCGGTGGGCTCAATTTTGATCGCAAGCGTGTGCCAGGTTCAAGCAGCTTCGATACTGTTTTCTGACGGTTTCGAGGCGCCCAAAGTCACTCATATCCCCGGACCGAGCGGCACTGCCGGCGGGTACGACAATTACGGCACTGGCTCGAACATTGGGCCGTGGACCGCGGTAGGGCCCGCTGGGGCGAGCGATGCAGTGTCAGTCGTCACGACTGACTTCAAACAAAGCGGATTTTCGTTCGTCGCCCAGAGCGGTCAACAGTGGGCAGATCTGGCCGGACAGAACGCCAATGGCACCGAGGGCGTTGCGATCACTTTGACTGGGCTCTTAGGAAAGACCTACTCGGTGTCATTCTGGGTTGGTAATGTCGTCGATCAACCTGGTGGATTTTTCGGCAATTCGACAACTGTGAATTTGCTGGTCAACGGCTCGCAGGTTTATTCGGCGGAGAACACGGCCGGTGCTGGCGAAACAACCCAGGCCTGGCAGCAGTTTACCTTTTCTGATCTGGCAAAAACTGACGCAGTCACCTTCACGTTCCTAAGCGGTGATCCTAGCGACGATTATAGCTCCGCCTTTGATAGCGTTGTTATTAGCGAGATCGGTGCTGTGCCCGAACCAGCGACCTGGGCAATGATGCTAGTTGGCTTCGCCGGGGTTGGTTTGATGACCTATCGACGTCGCGATCAGCGGTCTGCACTCGCCCGAGCCGCATAAACCGACCGCCTAGCGGCCGTGGCACGATGAGGACGCTCTCACCCGTTTTGTAGGTTTTTTCGATGCTCAGCCGCTCCCGGCGTCGGCAGTTTGATGATTGACTTCGGCCGCCGGTACTTTGTCCACACACGGCGCCGAGGATTGAACATTGCCAACGCAATGCTAGAAAGGTCGCGCGACCTGAGCCGGTCGCAATCTCAGTAACTCCCGCCGGGCTTCTCGGCGGGATTCTTTTTCATCTCTCGTGATGGTAGCTCGCGAATTCCCTGAGGCAGCTTGCGCTTATGCGCAGCACGAAAGGGTTAGGCGCGGACGACCAGCGCCATACGTATGGGGTGGCTTAACGCTAAGAAGTGAGGTTAAGCCGGGAATTGCCTTGCTGCCGGCCGACGAAGGAAATCACAATGCCTGTGAACTACCTCATACCACCAGACAGGGTCGTCGGGCATGGTCGCGCGCATTCGGAGCCGAAGCATGAAGTCGTCGCCAAAGTCGCCCCCGACCTCCCCGGCCCAAGCCGACGCTATCCGAGAGATACAGGAACGGCTTGCTGAGCTGGAGAAAAGGCGCCTGCGCATCGCTCGAGAGATGCAGGAAGACAGCAATCGTCCAGCACGGCGCAAGTGAAGAATTGGCGCGGCAGCTCGCGCCTCCTTCCGTAGCTCGCGAAGGCTGAGGACTAATACCCTACCCTTACGGCTGGGCGGCGACGTTCGCTTCTCCTATTCGCCCCACGCATCGTGCGAACCCGAGAAATCGATGCCGTTAAAATAAGTTAGAGACGCCAACCGGGAAATTCTGGCAACCTACCGATCTGGAGGACGGGCCCATGAAGAACCCGGCGCAGGTCTTGTTTCACCAGCAACGACTTAGGTCCATTCGCGAGGTCGAACGGCGGCTCGCCGTGATCCAGGAAATGCAGCGGCTCCTGGGAAATCGTGGGGTTCCTGACGACCCAAGCGCTGCCCGGAAAAGCACCGAGCAACCGCGCGCTCGGACGAATTCAGGAAGCACTAGTAAGACTTAAGTGAATGGACCTCAATCCCGCGGTAGCGGTCAGCATCGCCTCCTTTTTCCTCGGAGGCATCTGCGGCTACGGATTGCGACCTGCCAAGTCTGCACGACGGCGCGCACGCTCGAGACAACGCCGGACCTGAAGCCACGGACCTCGGCTCTCCCTGAGGCGACCAAGGTCGCGCTTGAAAACGCGAGCCAACTGGGGGTCGAATAGGACATTTCCTTTACGATCCTATTGCCGCCGACAGCCTCGGAATTTTTCGAATGAAAGTCCTTTTGCTCGCGCTGGGCAGTTGGCTACTGCTCAATGTTCTCTACGTCTTGATCGTCATCCCACCGCGCCGGCGAAAGCTGTCATCCGCGGTCCATCGAGCAATCAAAGCACTTCGCCGCTTTATCCTAGGTCGGCGCCTTCCACCATCCTGAAAGCAAGCCCGCCTGCCTTGCGGGGGGCGTGATCGGTTGCTGAGAAAGAAGGACTGCAACCGCCGAAGTGCCGGCCGAGCGCAATTTGCTGTTGCAACCTAACGATGGTTGGACCAAAGTTAGCTACTGTGAATGCCTCGACATTTTTGATTAAGGACCATTGCCGTGAAGCTCTTTCTCTCCTCCTTGCTCGCCTTTGGATTTTCGCGGCGATGTTCACCGTGATAACATCGGCTCCCGTCAGTTCGCCGGCATACGCCAGCAAGATGGACGGGAAGCCTGGTTGTTCGTGCGGACACTCTCATCATCGGCGGAGAAAGCGATTGCGGCCAGCTCTGGCTTGCGCTTTAGCGTATTGTTGCAGGTGGGCCTACTTATCTAGATGCGAGTCCAAGGCGACGAGAAACGAGACACGAAAGGCCGTCTTATCCGCATTGAAATTGAGCGAACGATGTTCGACAATGTCTTCGCGCACAAAATAACACGAGATGAGGTCACCATAGTCGGCGCTGGGCCCGCAGGACTCGCGATTGCCCTTGAGCTTGATCGCCGCGGCATTTCGAGCCGGATACTAGAATCTGGCGGCCTTCATCGAGATAAATCGCTAAGCCGGTTGTCGCAGGCAACCGTCCTCTCGGAAGCCACTCACGATCCCTTGGAAGCCGTGTCAGCTCAGATGTTTGGTGGCACATCAAACCTTTGGGCAGGCGCCTGTGTCCCGTTTGATCCAATCGACTTGAGCCGACGCCAATTCCTATCGAGTACAGTCTGGCCGATCGAATACCAGGAATTAGCACGATACTATGAGCCAGCTTGTGCCTTTCTAGATGCAGGCCCATCAGAATTTTCCGATCATCTGAGTGCCTGCTTTGACCAAACAACATTTCAAGCCAACAATTTGGCGCGGTTCGCGAAGATTCGTCGAACGCAAGTCAAGCACATGGCGCGGCTCAAGACATCGACGCGGATCAGCATCTCCCTCAACACGGTCGTCACCGATGTCCTTGTATCCGGACAAGGCAAAGTCGAAGCTGTGCGAGTAGCGTCATCGAACGGCGACCTCGTCACGACGCTGTCCGTCCGTACTCTGATCATCGCTGCAGGCGGACTTGAAACGACGAAGCTTCTCTTGAACATGCAGCGTTCTCATCCCGCCCTGTTCGGTGGGAGCGAAGGGCATTTGGGCCGATATTATATGGGCCACGTCACAGGTTCGATAGCGGACATTCGGTTCGCTCGCCCGGAATATACTGATCTTTTCGATTTTGCACTCCAGCGCGGAACATTCGTAAGACGCCGCTTCCAACCGACTGAAAAGACCCAAACTGAATTGGGCCTATCCAACACCGCCCTGTGGCCCGAAGGCGCAATTGCGGACCCGAGGCACGAAAGCGCAATGTTATCTACCCTCTATCTGGTGGTTGCAGCCAATCGCATCGGACGGTCCGCGCTACCGGAAGTAATGCGGCGGCGTCACACCGGTTCATCATTGACCAGTGCCTCCGATCACTTGCGCAACTTCAGATTAGGTAATTGGAGAAACTCCTACGCGGATATCTGCACGATCGTGAAACGACTAGCTGCTTCTCCGCGCCCTCCTGGGTTCTTTATCCGGAACAGGAAACACCAATATCGATTGATCTATCACGCTGAGCATCTCCCTCACGGCGACAGCCGCGTGAGGCTGACCCATCAAAAGGACTATCTGGGCCGAAACCAGCTGGCCATCGACCTTCGATTCCAGCAAGAGGATGCTGCTTCAGTTGCGAAGCTTCATTATAGAATGTCGCAATCGCTGGAGAATTCGGCATTCGCACGAGTGGAGCTCAGCAGTAGCAAAACAGATGATATAATGGCGAACGTCCTCCGGCAGGCCAGACATGGCACCCACCAGCTCGGAACGACTCGAATGGCTCTTAGTGCGGCCGATGGTATAGTGAACGGCGATCTCCAAACTTTCGATCTGCCCAATATGTACCTTTGTAGCGGGTCGGTATTCCCGACGTCGGGCCAAGCAAATCCAACGTTGACAGTGACTGCACTAGGGCTTCGATTGGCAGCTTTCATAGCTCTAAATCGAGATCATATTTAGCTGCGGCTAAGGGTGCGATTTCCTAAGAAGTACTGGCAGCCTGCTGAGGCGGAGGGCCGCCCATGAAAAAGCCTTCACAGGTTTTGTTTCAGAAGAACCAGCTTAGTAACCGTCCGGTGAGGCCGGTGAGGGCCGCGGGATGGTGGCCCGATCAGGCCGCAGACTGAACAGGGCTGTTCTTCCATGCCCAAGGCAGCAGCTCATTGATCCGACCTTGCGGGGTGCTGGCGATGCGGGCCAAGACGTCCGCCAGCCAGGCTTGCGGATCGATGCGCAATCCCGACCAGCTCCGCCGCTCGTCCGTTGCTCCACCCGCGCCGTTTGGCGTACACACCCCGAGACTCAAACTCCCGCTGGATGAACATTCAGTGGCAGGTCACTCCGCGCGCCCTGATCTGGGCGGGTGGCGCAGCGGTTCAAGACGAACGCACGGGCTCATTGTCAGGACCGCACCCTCAGGGCGCAAGAAAGACCGCCCGAAGGCGGTCTTTCAAAACTCTCGTGGCGTAGTTCGCTACGCCTCACTCATCGCTGTCGACTGGCGACGGCGGTAAGCCAGGAAGCCGACGCCAGCGAAGCCGAGGATCATCATGGCCCACGTGGAGGGCTCGGGGACCGGCGCGGTAAAGGCGAATTCAAAAGCAGTTTCAGACGTGCTGAACGTGATCTCGTTGGCGCCGTTGAGCTGCAGACCAATCAGATAGCCGGCCGGATTGTTCTGCTGATTGACGGTCGCGCCAAGACCCGCGGTGGTCAAGGTGTCATCACCTAAGGTGATTGTATTGTCGCCGTTCGGCGAGCCCCAGATGAGATAGAGAACATTGTCTTTGATGCTGTTCGCCAAAAGGCCCAAGTCGAAGGTCAAGGAGCCTGCATTGCCGATGTTGATCCAATTATGCGTCGCGTCTGACGTGCCAAAAGGATTCCAGCCGCAGTTGCTCAGACCGCAGGTACCATTGGGCTGGCCCACCCAATTTACAGCATTGGGACCAGGGACGGCGGGCTGAGCAAGGTTTGCCGTGATCCCGTCAGATGCACCATAGTTTGTGAACGGAATAGGAGCCGCGTTCGCACTGCCCGAGAACCCAAGAATTGCGGCAAAGGCCGCAGCGTATAAGCTGTATTTCATGACGACCTCATTTAAATAGATTTTAATATCTGCGGGGCGCAGCTTAAATTCAGTCTTTAAAGAGCGCAATACCGAATTAGGAATTCTTTAAGGGTTCAGTTCCCCCCAAGGCATCACCCAAGTCGTGGCGCCGCCGGCCTGATCGAGTCAGGAGGTGGAAATGCGGCACTGCGGGATAATTAAAGACCAAGGGAGCCCAGTCACGGACACCAATGGTCGTTTGACTGGTTCAGAGGTTCAGAGGTCGCTCCCGGGCGTTCTCTTGATCTGTCATTCCAGCCCGCAGGCACGACGCACCCGCGACTGATAACGTCGTCTGACGTTCGGGCTCAACTGCTCGACCTCGGCGCAATCGCTCTCATACACCGGATTGCCATAAACAAAGTTGCCTTTGTCGGCGGCACTCGGCGGCAAACCCTCGCGCTTGTTCGCGCGCCCATCGACACGCAGGTCGACAGGACCGTTGGGTTGACGCAGATCGACTTGAGCTGGCGCAGGAGCCGTCGCGAACATTATACAGATCAAGCAGGCGATGAACCGATACATTCTTGTCTCCGCAAACTACTCGCAGGGACAGGCCGCTACCGCAGGTGTTGTTCCCAGTGCTTTTGGCGTAATGCAGCGAAACCAGTCCGACGTGCGATCGGCAAACATGCTTTCCGTGAGTTGTGAGCCCCGCCT
Organism: Bradyrhizobium sp. in8p8; assembly: GCF_000426845.1. Classification (GTDB taxonomy): domain Bacteria; phylum Pseudomonadota; class Alphaproteobacteria; order Rhizobiales; family Xanthobacteraceae; genus Bradyrhizobium; species Bradyrhizobium japonicum_C. The sequence continues at coordinate 9,366 of NZ_AUGD01000013.1, forward strand.
GAAGTCGCAACACACAATTGATTGATGCGCCGGCACAACGTCGTCGCCCAGAAAATACTCACCACGACAGAGCGCGCCCCGCATGCGCAGATCGCTATTGATATGTCCTGCGGCCCGCTTCCCGAAGCGAAGGAGCGCAACAATCGGAGATTTGCGGCCAGGCTCTCTAAGGGCAAGCGGTGATTGCTCCGGCTTTGGATCCGTCCATGCTGCTCATCGGGTCAGGCGGATTCGCCGGGCCGCCCCAAGACCTGCATCTTCCACTTCATCTTCGGCTGGCTCTGCCGGATGCAGAACCTGCCGTCGATGACTGGTAACTTGAGCACCGAGTTGGGCAGGTTCCGGCAGCAACTTTGAGCGCTGGCCGGGAAACCCGGCTGGTAAACATATAGCCGCGCGTAGAACGGCTCGACCGAAACCAGTAAGTCAATCGTCCTGACGGTGCGGGGCAGCTTGTCCCTGAGATCGATCAGCCGATCACCGGGAATGCAGGCGAGCACCGTCAACATAAGGGCCCAGCCTCATCGTGCCTCACCTTGCCGCTACGCCACCTCGAGTTTAGCCGAGAAGATGCTGATGATCACGTTCCTCTGAAGCACAACGAGACGGTGGGATCGTTGCAATTTCGTGCCGGACGATCGCCGGCACCGCACAAGAGACCGTCGCATTGAGGTTGAAAAATTCAACTTGAAACCGCGCTGATTGCCAAAAACTCCCGCTGCATAACGCACCGGCTTATATACATAACACTTTGATAATAATAATGTTATTACCCCGGAACTAATCAATCATACTATTTTTTCCCGACAAGGCCTCGACTAATAAAGTTCCCGAAATTACTATGCGCTCGATTTCTTCAAGGAGGCATCGGTGTTTTGTTCTGTTAGAGTTTTTCTGGGCGCCTCATTGGCCATTGCTGCCGCTTCGTCCGCCCACGCCGCCATAGTCATCCAGGCCGTAAATGGCCTTGGTGATTTCGATCAGAACGCTCTGTTTCAGGTCGCGCAAACCAATCAGCATTCCGTCACTGCAATCGGAAACCAGTCCCACGCGGATTTGATAACGATCACCAGCAATGATGCGCTGAGTACGAACGCCAACGGCCAAGCCAAGATCACAGCGTTCAATGTCGCATTCGATGACCTCTCCTTCGTCCCTGCGGGAACGGTTACAGGCTATAGCGCGGTGCTGTTCAACATCCAGGCCCCAAAGCTGGACAAGAACGAGGCTCCGACCACAGTCAGCTTCAGCTTCAACAACGGAGCCTATGGAGATCTGACGCTTGGCAACAACGTCTATGATTTCGTCCTGAAGGACGGCGGCAGCAACTTCTTTCTGGCGACCGTGGCCGATGGCAGCGTGATTACGCAAGGCTCCCTAATCACCAGCCGCAACATCGATGCGTTCGAACAGGTTAGGGTCGACATCGCGGCACCCGTGACCGCTGTTCCCGAACCCTCGACCTGGGCCATGATGATCCTCGGCTTTGCCGGCGTCGGCTTCCTGGCCTATCGGCGTCGCAGCCAGGCTGCTGCCAACCCAGCGTAGCCTCCCAGCATGAAGATCGCGATCTAAATTGAAGAGACCGCCGTAGCAGGCGGTCTCTGTTGCTGTTGCAGCTGCTCCAAGAAGCCTTCTCGTACCGGTCCACGGAATGCCCAAAGACCAGGGCCTCAGCCGAGACTATCGAGCACCTTAGGCTGGCGAGTGAGCGACGCTTCGCCGTCCGAAGGCCGGAAACGAACGCAGCAAACGATCCGAGTTGTCGTTGGTGGCTTCGTTCTGCTCGCAATCCAAGTCGGCGATAACATCCTCGAACGCAGAGATCGTCTGCTGGAGGACAGCAATTTGCGTTAGCTCGTCGTCTCCAATCGGGCCCTTATGATTTCTGAGCGCAACGACCAGCTCACGGCGGCGCTCTTTCAATTGAACCAGCGGCAATCCGTGATCTGGTGGATGATACATCTGGAACCCTCCCCTGCCAACTTGCTCAACTTTAAGCCAGATCAGCTGAAAACGAATTGAAACGACTGGTCAAATTTTAGATTTTCGCCGTTCTGAGCCAGACGAGATCAGAACACCGGGTGCTGAGCTCCTTCTCGTTGTAAGCGCCTGGATCTTTTAGCCCCCGCCCTGACCTCCCGCAGAGCCAATCCAACCCGCTGGAGCATCTCACGCGATGAGAAACGATGGTGCATAGGGCCCCTGGGCTGCTCCAAGCTACGATGACACCAGCCCACTGCTGAAAGAAGCACCGCCATGTGCGAGACGGAGCAGACGCATGACCCTGCCCCGCAGATGCCGCCAGCCAAAGAGGCTCGAGCAGGCTTGCTCTTATTGAGGCCCTTCTTCCGTCATGCGGATGAGCCACTGCCTTCCGTGCTGAATGCCTGAGAACTACCTCAGTAAGGTTGACTGGTTAGGTTAAGGGCTAAATCGAGTTGCTCGATCGCACGCCCCCGCTATGTCTCTTCCTATGAACAAGCAGAGATACAAGCCTCCGGAGCGTGATCTCCCGTCCACCAGGCTCGGCCGCATGCGTGACGAAGTGCTCAAGCTAAGGCGGGAGCTCGAAGCGGAGCAGGCACGAGCGGATGCCATTCAAGCTCGGCGTCTCGGTGGCACTACACTAACCAAGCAGGCCACCACAAAGGTCTCAACGCGATAAGCGAGACGAGATATTCCCGAGCTTTGACAGCCGGCAATGGCTGGCCTGAGCGCGATATTTTCGAAGTCGATCGCGGGAACTACAGCACCGGCTCTGGAATGACATGGGATCATCCAGCCTCGGCGGTTACACCCATGCTTTCAGCTCAGCTGCGTGCAGGACAAAAGCGTGCGAACCTGCATCAAGGCCCACGCTCAGAGGGATGGGGCCATCACCAGCGAGAGTCCTTCCTTCACAACCAGAAGCGCCGCGCCTGAGCGGACGCCCAGCAGACTTTTACCCGTTGTCGGCCCATGACCGGCCCGCATTCGCAGCAGAGGTCGGCTTCTTCGTTCCCTTCCCGGTGGGACCGAGCGAGTAGACATTGTACTCGCCCTGCTCCGAAACCGTGTACTGGTACGGCCGCCCCCACGGATCCAGAAGTGTCTTGGCGTTCTTCAAATAGGGACCGTTCCAGCGAGGCGCTTCCGGCGTCGCTTCGACCAAGGCTCTGAGGCCGGCGCTGGGACTGGGATAGGACCCATTCTCGACGTAGTACATCTCGAGAGCCGTGTTGATGTTCTCGATTTGCAGCTGCGCGGATTGTGTCTTCGCCTTTCCAAAATAGCCCATCACCTGCGGAGTCGCCATGGCGGTTAGCGCTGCGAGGATGCCCATGACGACGAGCAACTCGAGCAACGTATAGCCCGCTACCGCCGACCGGCGCTTGTCGTAACGCGGTTTCTTGAAGCACCGAGACGCTGAAGATTTACTCGTGTCGACGGTCATGACGACGCCCCCAAACAAGTACCCTTGCATTTCGGGGTATCCTCATCGCGCCACGTGTTCACCAGGTTAATTCGATGAATAACTTCGAGCCAGCCTGAATACGGCCGTAGTAGACCGGTGAGAATGCCAGATCTCGTGATAGGCTTGCGTTAAGCATTCCAGCAAGTTGACGGCGCTCGCTGCCTGGAGGCTTGGCTCCTCGCGCTTCACACTGCACAACGCATCGATCAACGTGAGGATCAGTCCCGCTGACGTCCGCCCAATCAGTTGCAGCGGTTTAGACTTCGCACTCGCGGGCCGTCGAACCAGACCAGTCGGCAACGCGCCACGTCAGGCCGGCCAAGAGCATCACGCGCCCACTTTCCATAGACGGCGTACTCGCCGTAACCGAAGGGGTAATCATATCCATCGTCGAGTCTGTTGTACGCGTAAGGCGCGACGGGATAGTAGAGATCTGGCGTCACGACGGTCACAATGGGAGGCGCGAGTCGAGCATGAAATCCGTATGCACTGCGCCAATGGTGCTTCCGATAGGGACCCGCCCCTTCGCGAGCCTCGGCCATGGAAGGTAAGAGCGCCGCTAATACGGCGGCAGCGGTGACCGTAATCCCCTTGGCTTTCATCTATGTACTCGCTTTCTCACGTCTCCCTGCTGGCACGACAGGGGTCATTCTATACCGCCCGTAGGCCGGACGAACACTGCTCGCCCGAGACGTGGTTAAGCCTTCAACCCCGGTCTTGGAGAGAGGCGAACCAAGTTGATGGCGTTACCGAAATAATTGAACGCCTGACACTTGGCCCTGCATAAGGCGACGATGAAGAGATCGACCGTCACAACCGTGCTTGCGATTGCCGCCTGGGGTGTCATTTCCCTCATCGGTTATGCCACGCTGACGAAGGTTCAATTCATCTACACAGTTTATGGAAAGATCAAACCGTTCCTTTTTGGGGTCGACATGGCGACATGGGCGCATCTGGAACACGCGATCGCCTTCCTGACGTTGGGCTGCCTCTTCGCCGCGACATATCCTCGTCGCACAGCTTTAGTCTGCCTGATCGTGGTCGGCAGTGCGCTAACGTTCGAGGTGCTTCAGACGCTGACACCCGACCGGCACGGCACCCTGTTCGACGCATTCGAGAAAGTCGTTGCGGGCTGCGCAGGGATTGCCGCGGTCAAGGTCGTCCAGTTTATTCGAGCCAGGAAACGCGCTTGAGACCCACAAGTGCCGCGACTATTGCGAACCTATCCCGACAGCAAGCCCATCGGATCGAACACCCAAGCGAGCCAAAGCCCGACGGCGAGATGGGGACCGAACGGGATGGCATGCCGACCATTGACTTCGTAGCGCTGCGACGCCAGCAGGAATGCGCTGGCGAGCGCCGAGACAACGGCGACCAGAAGCACGACCGGCAGCGAGCGAAGGCCGATCCACAACGCCGCAGCGGCCAGAAACTTTACGTCACCGAAGCCAAGCCCATCGTAGCCGCGGACCCACCGAAACATCGAGCGAAAGCTCGCGATCGCAATCGCCACGATAGCGGCGTCCGCGAGGCGAGACATGATTGCGTCCGGGTCCTGGAGCGATACCGCGGCCACCCCTCCCATCGCCAATGCGCCGACCAGGCTATCAGGGATAATGCCGAACCTGGCGTCGATCGCACAGATCGCCGACAGGAGGGCGAAAAGACCAAGGCTGAGTAGCAGGTGCAAGATCCACATGGAGCTTGGCTGCGCGTTCACCAGGATCCAGCACAACCCAACGACCAGAAGCCAGGCCAGTAGAAACTGATCGCGATAAGGAGCGCGGCCGCAAAGGGCGCACGCAAGGTAGCGGCTGATCCGCACCAGCATTTTGCGGAGCGGTTTGCTCATTTCGCCAAGACGGAAAGATGCAGGGTCTGTCTTTCGCCATCCGCCTCGAGCACGATCTCGTTAGGCTTGATCTCGGAGAGACGCCAGCCAGACCACTGCTCATTCAATGCAACCCAGGCTCCTACCGGGTTGTCCGACGAGGTCATAAACGCTTTGGCTCGCTCCCCGTTCATGAAGACCCCCCGAAGCGCGACGCTGGAGTCGAGCATCATTCTGTCCGGTGGCGGGGACGCGCCGAATATTGCGGGCGCTGCCGCGATTGCCGGCGCCTGACGGCTCCTCGAAAAGAGTGGATGCTGCAGGATGTTATCGTGCGTCCCGACGCCCTGGTTCTCCCGCTCCAGGGAAGTCCGGGCACCGGCGCCGCCGGCGGCGGATTGGCTGGCGATCGCGAACTCCAGAGACGCGATCGCCACGATAGGCGCTGCCAACGCGAGCAACAACAACCCGGCAAGGCCTAGCAAAAATCCCCGTTTGATCGGCGCGATAGACCTCAATTCCCGTTGGCCGGGGACATAAGCACGCAAGAGGTCACGGAAGGGCCCGGGCCCAAGCGCGCTCCGCGACGTCACGATGGCTTGCATCAGTTGCCGCCGACCGAGTTGGGTCGCCTTTTTGATCATCGGCTCGTCGCCTTCCCCTCGCCGCCGGGCCGAATCTCGCTCAACAGCGGGCCGCCCGGGGAGGGCTTTGGCGTGCGTAGCGCACCCTCGACCGTCAAGCTCACCCGCATACGACTATCGTCACCGTCGGCAAGTGTTCGCAGCGACAAGTCGGTGATGAACAGAAAAGGCGTCTGGGTTTCGATTGCGGCAACCAGTTCCCGCACCGCCGCGGCCGTCCCCTCCACCTCCAGCCCGACCGGAACGGCGCGCCATTGCGCGGCTTGACGTCCCGGCAGCCCGCGCACGGCCTGCACCGCCAATCCCTTGGCGCCCGCCAACGCTTGGAGGTTGGCTTGGAGGTCGGCACTGGCGATCCGTTCCTCGGCACCCGCAAGGTACGGATCGGCTTCCGGTGTCGAAGCCTTGGCGAGCCTGAACGTGTCATGCGCGACACGCCGGACCTGAGCGAGTTGCGCTGCGCTATCCAATATCTCGTCATTGCGCAGACCGAAATGCGAGACAATTGGCTCGAAGATTGCAAAGCAGACAGCCAGCACGATCGCTCCGTTGAGCCCGTAGAAAATCAGCCGCCGCCGGAGCAACTCGCCAGTCATGAACCGGACCTTTCCGCTGATTTGGCAACGCGTCCGGCGCCGAAATTCCGCAACTTCAAGCTGATGCGAAATCGGTCCCTTTGCTCGGTCGCGTCGGGGATAATCGCGCCCAGCAAAGTAGCCCCGGTGAAAAGGCGTGAGTCCTCCAGAACCCGCACGAGCCGGGCCGCATCGGAAGACAACCCCGACAGAGCCACAGCCCCGCCCGAAATCCGGAGTTCAGTCAGGAAAGTGTGGTCCGGAATGACGCGAGACAGTTCATCCCACGTTGCGAGGCTGCCCGGCAGGGCTTTGAGAGCCAGTAGAGGAACGGGTGATCCGGCTGCGTGCTGCCCTTGCTGGACGCCGCGCCGAGCTTCTTGGAGTTCGTCCTCGAGCGCCGCCGCTCGGCTTGACTGCCACCACTCGAATCCCAGCAAGCCGGCCGTCGTGGCGACCAGCAGAGCGGCTGCGAGGACGCGCATCGTTTGGATCACGCACGGCGGGTCGTCGTGCCGAATCTCGCGAAGCGGAACGACCGCGACGGGGACATCCGTTGCCGACTTGATCCCGATGGAGTCGACCTCGCCCACTTGCAAGCCCAATAGAACGATCTTGGCCTCAGCCCGATCCTTCGGAATAATCCAGTGGCGGAAAGTCGCCAGCCCACTACTCGGCTGGCCGTCCGGCGTGACGCCATGCCATATCTCGGCCGGCTGGAATGGTGTGCGGTGAACGATCTCCTGCTCGAGTATTCGTTTCAACGCGCCGATTTCGGATCGCGGAAGCCTGAACTCGCGTTGAAAGAAAAGAGCGGGCTCCAGCGCAACGCAAATCTGTACGGCATCACGATCGCAGCGAAGTTCCGCGAGCCATTCGTCGATCTGCGCTCCGTCAGGGGGGCCGTCGTGAAATCGGCGTTCCTGCACGCCCGACGGCGTCACCAAACGACAGACGACGGTACCTTCGTCGCTCCAGACGAAGAGCTGCGTTTCGACTCGAGCCTGCAGGACGTGACGCCAGGCCTGAGGTGCGCAGTCGCGCAGCTCGTTCAGCCACCAGCGCACGAATTGTCGCCCCCTGTCCGCAAGCCCATGCGAGCCCTGCAATCGCGCCACCGAGACTTCAGTCATCGGCCCTGTTTCCCTGCAAATACGAACATCGATCCGATCAGTATATTTACCAATTGTTTACGAGGCGTAACGCTCGGCCGCGGGTTAGGAGCCTCCCGAAGGCCCTTCGTTTCGAAGCGCCACGACGATGGCAGGGCCATTGCGCGCCGCATCCTTGAAGTTGAGGCTTATCTCGACCAGGGCAGGCAGCCCACCGAGCTTGATCCAGTCATTGCGCCAAGCCGCTTCACTTTTCGTAGCGGCGTTTCCAAAGTAGCGGAAGCGGATATCGCTCAAGCCCCTCACGATGGTCGTCGAGGACACCGGCAATTTGTGATCACCATTCTCTCTCGGCGATCCGAAGACCTCGACAATCAATTCATCGTTTCGGCGCCGAATACGGACGTCCTGCAGGCCCCCGCGCAACGCGCGGCCCTCGCTCAGGATGACCAGCCGCAACTCCTCGCGCTGGCCGTCGAACGAAATGTTGCCAGCCTGCGGCAGATTGATCGCAGAGGCGATCAGGCCTCGGAGGTTCTCTCCAGCAGCAGTCGTCGCCATTTCGAGCCTATTGCGGCTGTCCGCCTCGAATGCTCGGACAGCTGCAGATAATCCACCGACGGTAAAGCTTGTCAGGATCATCAAGATTGCCAGTGATACCAGCAGCTCGATCAAGGTAAGCCCGCGCTCTGAAGCACGACGAGCCAGACTGCGAAACTTTCGGATCCGTCCATGCCGGGTCATTGCGCCGTCCCCGGTGCCAGCTTGAGGACAGCCACCTTTGTCTCCAGTCCGGCTTCGTCTTGCACGACGATCTCCACCCAGGACGGCACGAGCATTGCGCCGAGCGGAGCCGCACGGTCCTGCACAGCGGCTTTCCCAAGCTGCACGGGCGTCACGTTCTCTCTCCAGCGGTAACGCCCGATCCGTCCCTCGCGGCGACCGATCTTCAGCGGGCCACTGCGGCCGATCGCTTCGAACCTGGATTCCGCAATCTGATCGATGACGTGCTTGCTACGCACTTTGGCGTCGGACCGCAATGCCGCCGTGACACCAACTGCCAGACTGCTGAGGCCGACGGCAAGGACAACGAAAGCGATAAGAACTTCCACCAGGGTGAAGCCGCGCTGAGCCGCGCGAAGGCGGCGTCGAATGGGCAATCTGCATGCCGAAACCCAGGCCGACATCACTCGATCCTCGCGGTGCCGGTAAACCAGTTGACGACGATGCGCTCCGAGCGTCCGTGATAGGTGAGGACAATCTCGCCACCGCTCGAACCACCGTCCGGATAGAAGCGAACGCCGCCGACGGCGCCATGACGTTCGCTAGTCGCGACAGTCAACGAGACCTCCATGCCAGTCGGTAATTGGCGCATGGCGCGGGCAACGCCAATGCGTCGATTCCGGGTATCGACGCTGACGATGATTTCGTCGTTGCCGGCACGAGCCCGGCTGCGAACCAGTTGAAGGTTTGCCGCGATCGCACGAGCTTCCGCGCTGACGCGCGCTGCTGCCGTCCTTGGCCTGGCCACCAGGACGGCGGCCGAGACCAGCGCCATGATCGAAAGCACAACGAGTGTTTCGATCAGAGAGAAGCCCGCTGACTTTTTTGCGTCCGACAGCCTCATTGATAGGCCAGATTGTTGATCGACAGGACGGCGCTCATCACCTGGAGGATCAAGGCGCCGACAAGGCCGCCGATGCCAACGGTGAGAAGCGGGGTGAGGAGGCCGACGAGTTGCTCGATCCTGCTCTGTACCTCGCCTTCCAGGCTGGAAGCGATACGGACGAGCATCTTCGCGAGCTGGCCTGTTTCCTCGCCGACCGCGATGAGCCTTATCATCGCCGGCGGCAGCAATTCCATGCCCTCGAGCACCTGGCTTAGCGCCCTGCCCTCGGGAACCCGGGTGATAACCTCGCTGTACCGAGCACTCAGATATCGGTTGGTGACCAGCGATCGCGCAGTCTGCAGCGCGGTCATGAGCGGCACCCCGGCTTCGAGAAGGGTGCCGGCAGAGCGCGCAAATTGACCCGCCTCGCGTCGCTGAACGATCGGCCCCATGACCGGCAGACGGCATATGAGGCGATCCAGCTTTCTCATCGTCAACTCGTGGCCGGCTATTCTGCGATAGGCGAGCCAGCAAACGATCGTTCCAAACAAGAACCAGGAAAGATACCTGGGCCAATGATCGGGCAGATCGGCAAGCGCGGCCAGAACGCCAGGCAGAGGAAGGCCTGCATCGGAAAAAATCGGTGTGAGATTCGGGATGAGCACGAACACGATCACGACGATTGATACCGCCGACATCGCCAACAGAATGGCCGGATAGACGAGAGCTCCGCGTATCTTGTTTCTGATATCGACGCGGCGCGCCAGCATCTCTCCCAGCAAGGTGAGCGCCTGCGCCGTCTGACCTCCAGCCTCGCCCCCAGCGAGAATCGCGATGTAGTCGGGAGGAAAGGCATCGGGCCTCCGGCTCATGGCCTCGGACAGTTGCTGACCAGCCAAGATGTCCTTCAGGAGGCCGGTCGCAAGGGCAAGCCGCCTGGGCGACGCGCCCGCGCCGGCCAGCACCCGAAATGATGCATCGAGAGAAACGCCGGAGTTGACCAGCGCCGCAAGCTCTGTCGTAAACGCGGATAATTCCTTCAGTCCTAGGTGCGGTGAGCTTTGCCAGCGCAAGCCGGGCGCGTTCCGCCCGATCGGTCGCGATGCTGAAGCGCTATCCGAAGAGAGCACCGTCTCGATCGGCGTAAGGCCTGAGCCATAGAGCGCCTCGACCGCCGCATCAAGTTCTTCGGCGACGATCGTGCCTGAGGTCACGACCCCTTCCCTGGTATAAGCGCGATAGTGGAATATGGACACGCCGCACCCTCTAACTCGATCGCGACACCCTGAGCACCTCCTCGATCGTGGTCTCTCCCTTGGAGACCTTGATGAGGCCGGCCTCATAGAGCGTGCGAAAGCCCGCATCTCGGGCGAGCGAGATCATGGTCCGCTGGTCATCGCTACGTCTGCCAACCGCTTCCCGCATGTCATCATCGATGACAAGCAGCTCAGCAACGCTGGTTCGCCCAAGATAGCCGGTGCCATGACAAGAGTCGCAGCCAACCGCTTCCCGTGCGCCCGACCAGTCGATTACAAGGTCATCCGGAACCGGCCATCTCATGCGCGAGGGAGCTTCGGCGCGATAGGCCGCCCCGCGCGCGCAATGCGAACATAGCCGGCGCACGAGACGTTGTGCCATGATACCGGTGAGCGTCGAGGCGAGCAGGTAACGTTCGATGCCGATGTCGATTAGTCGCGTGATCGCGGCAACGGCACTATTGGTGTGAAGTGTCGAGAACACGAGATGTCCCGTGAGCGACGCCTGAACGGCGATCCGCGCCGTTTCCAGATCGCGAATCTCTCCGATCATGATGATGTCTGGATCCTGACGCAGGATCGAGCGAAGCGCGGCAGGAAAGTCCAAGCCGATCTGCGGCTGGACCTGGATCTGGTTGACGCCGCCGAGTTGATACTCGATCGGATCCTCGACAGTGAAGAGCTTCAGCTCCGGCCGATTGAGCTCCTTCAGGGCGGTATAAAGAGTGGTCGTCTTTCCACTCCCGGTAGGGCCCGTGACCAGGATAATGCCGCTCGGCAACTCCATCAGACCGTGCAGCCCAGCCTGGATCGCTGGATCGAGACCGAGCTTGGAAAATTCGAGCTCGACACGGGTGCGATCGAGAATTCGCAGGACGAGACTTTCGCCGAAGGCTGTCGGTAACGTAGACACACGCACATCGATCTCGGTCCCGCGCACCGCAGTTTTGATACGGCCGTCTTGCGGCAGACGGCGCTCGGCTATGTCGAGCTTCGCCATAATCTTGATGCGCGTGGTTAGTGCGGCCCTGAACGTCGAGGGCACCACGCGCTCCTGCTGAAGAAATCCGTCGAGCCTGAAACGGACCATAACCGCGTCTCGTCCGGGCTCTATGTGAATATCGGACGCGCCGCGCTCGACTGCACTGGCGATGATCTGGTTCACCAGACGGATGATCGGAGCTTCATTTGCGATGTCCCGCAGCCGCTCGACATCGATTTCGTTCCCATCGCCTGACCCGACAGTGATCAGCCCCTGATCTCCGCCGACCAATTCGGCGCCATCGTCCTGGTAAAGCTTACGAAATGCCCGCTCGATGTCGGCTGGGGCGATGACCGCAAGATCGACCCTCCAGCCCAGCATATAGCTGATGGCCTTGTGAGCCTCCTCGTCGAAAGGGTCGACCGTGGCGAGCAGCAGGACCCCGTCGGACACCGATATCGGCAAAGTGCGACTGCCCTTGAGGAACGTCAGCTTCAACCGGTCCGCGAGGAGCGGCTGCAGCGGGAGGTCGGACGATCGCACGATCTTGAGCCCGCAATAGGCGGCATACGCGCCGCAAAGATCCGCCTCCGACAGCAGTCCGAGCTTCACCATCACGGCGTCCAGGCGCTCGAAGGTTGCTTCCGAGGCACGCTTGGCTCTGGTAACGGCCGCTGCGTCCACGAGGCCTTCGCGCAACAAAAGCGCCGAGAACGCGTCGACAAATCCGGCTTGCCTCGGCGACAGGACCTTCGCCCCGCCCGTCGTCGGCGGTTCCTCGCGCATCAACGTCTCTGCATCGGCCGACATAGGTCTTGCGGGGCCCTGACATCAAAGTATCAGGCGTCAGGCTAGAGCCATTCGGTTAATTAAGGCTTTTCATACTTTATTTGCCATTTTCATTTACCAGCTCGAAACGGATGCGGCGAAAGAGGCAACCCCGTGCAAGCACGATCCAGGTCGATTGCGCCTGCCCGACGCGGAACGCGACATGGCCGTGATGTTCCGCGTGGGCTTCCGCCGGGCTCACGCGGGCGCCATGGCTTCGCATTGATCACCGTGATCTGGAGCCTCGGGCTGTTGACGCTACTCTGCGCAACCGTGATCGTCGGCGCTCGCTATCGGGCAAGGACTGCGCTCACGGACGGCTCGGTGCTCGCGGCGGCAGCTGCCGCGGAAAGCGCGGTGAACTTCGCTCTTGCGAGCATTCTCTCGCCGACGCGGGAGGCGAGCTTTCCGAAGCAGTGCCGAATGCCGGGAGGTGAGCAGGCAGAGATCGTCGTCGAAGAAGAGGTCGGCAAGATCGACATCAACGCCGCCAGCCTCTCGACGCTGGAGCGTTTCTTCTCGGCGCTCGCGCAAGACAAGGCCCTCGGGAGCAAGATCGCGTTGAATGCCGTCAACTTCCGAACGGCACTTCAGCGCACGGAGTCCGGCAATCAGACGGGCCCCGGCGGGACGGCTCCGCTGAATGTTTCGGACGGCGCCAAAGGCCTGGGCTTTTCCACCATCCTGGAACTGGATCAGATCGACGGCATGTCGCCGGCGTTACTCCGCGCCGCCATGCGCTTTACGACCACGCTCTCTGGCCGGAGCGAACCCATGCCGGAAGCAATGTCTCCTGCTTTGCGTCTGCTGATGGGCTTCGGCCCAAACCGGGAAGAGCGCAGGCGGCCACCACCATCCGGGCATTTCACCATCCGGACCGACATCCGCACGAACAATGGCTCGCGATATATCCGAGAAGCTCTCGTATCCTTCGGAGCCTCGTCTGGGCAACCTTACACCATCCGCGAATGGCGGCGCGGCGATATCGCACGAGAGACTGCCGCCTCCTTCTCTTCCCCTTCGCCGGTACAAGCTTGCTTCAAGATGTGATGGCAGCGAGATGGCGTAATCATCCCTTCGATCGAAGAACGGCCTGAGGCCTCGAATTTCTCGCCGACTCTTCCAGCCTCGCTCTCTCTTCCACGACGGCGGGACCAGGCTCGATCACCGTGCATCCCTTCATACGCTGAAGATCCGTCAGGGCATCCAGGCGTCGACGCTCCTCGGCCAACTGTTTGGGAGCATCGAGTGGAAAACGGTCGGAATCATAGCCTGCCAGGGATCCAGCTGCGAGCCAGTACTCAAGACGAGCAGCGCGCCTGACCGAGAAGCGGAAGGATCCAGCGATTGCGCTGCAAGACATCGATTCATCTACGGGCAGAAGCATATAAGGTTGAGGCGGCTCGATCACATAAGGCTGCTCAGTCACGCACCCCGCCAAGAGAAGAGGCAGCGCACAGATTTTCGCCAACCCGCCTATCGTGAATGGAGTTCGTGTCACGGCGTCACCAGACGCTGGGCGGTGTTGAGAGGCGCCCGTTGGCGCGCCGAAGTGTGCGGCATATAAACGTTCATCTTGCGTCGGTACTCCTCGGTGATCAGCCGACTTTCCGTGCCGTCGCGGACCACTTTCGGGGTAATCAGGATGACCAACTCGGTCTTTTGAACCGCGTCCTTCCTGTTTGCGAACACTGCGCCGATACCAGGGATATCTCCCAGGATCGGCAACTGATTGCTGCTCTTGTTCGCGCTGTCCTGGATCATGCCGCCGAGCGCCAAGACCTCCCCATCGCTCACAACAACCGTTGTCTTGACCCGACGTTGCTGAATTGTGGGAGAGTTGATGTTCGAAGTCGTCGTCTTCACGACGCTGCTGACTTCCTGCTCGATATCGAGCTGCACTCGTCCGCTTTCGTTGATGCGTGGCGTCACCGAGAGAATGACGCCCGTATCCTGCATCGAGATCGAATTTACAATCGCGGGCTGCGTGGTTATCGTGCTGGTCGCCGTTTGCGTCGTGATCGGAACCTGATCGCCGATTTGCAAACGCGCCGTCTTGTTGTCCAGCACCATAAGCGATGGTGTCGAAATGATATTGACGCGCGTGAGGGCATTCAGAGCACTGAGGGTTGCCGCTATGTTTGCAGTGTTGACGGCATAATTGAACCCCGGGAACGAAGCGGCTACGCCTCCGGTGAGGGCATTGGAGAATGTCGCCGTAGGCGTGCCGTTCTTGGCAAACTGCCACTGGAGGCCGAACTGGAGATCGTCATTCAGCGACACCTCGGCGATCACCGCCTCGATCAGAACCTGGCTGGCGACCACATCAAGCCCCTGCACCACACGCAGCACGCGCTGGTAGTCGCGATCGTTTGCCATGATTAGCAACGAGTTCTTGGTGTCGTCAGCAACGATCTTCATCATGGGCTCTGCACCGGAATTTGGTACGACATTGCCGCTATCGGCCGTGTCCATTGCCGAAGCATCGGGATCATTATTCGTGGAACGTGAAGCACCGAACGGATCCGCGGCCTTCGCGACTCCCGCCTGCATGGCTGGATCCGAAAATCCGCCGCCAGTTGCTTGCGCCTTGGTCGATTCGCTGCCAAAGGAAACCTGCTTGGATTTCGGCGACACATTTCGGGTCGAACGCACGACCTTCATCTCTTGCGCAAACATCGACTGCAGGATGCCGGCAAGCTCGGCCGCAGTTCGGTTCTGAACCTGATAGATGTGCAGCTGCGGCTCTGTGCCGGCGGCACGAGCGTCGAGGCGCCTGATCCATGATTGCGCGCGCGGCAGATAGCTCGGGTTGGATGTCACAACGAGAATGGCACCGAGCCTCGTGTTGGCGATGAAGCGCACTCTGCCCTTCAGAGGCCCCTCCTTGTCTGAGGCAAATACCGCCTTCAGCTCATCGACCATCTTCTCGAGCTGTGCCGCTCGGACAGGCACGACAGCGAAAGACATGCCCTTCATGACGTCGACGTCAAAGATCGAAACCGAATCGAGCATACTGTCGATTTCGGCCTGAGAGCCCTTCAGCGCGATGATATTGCGTGCGTCGTCGGCTTGCACGATGGCCCCCTTGGGCACCATCGGCTCGAGCACGCGTGCGACTTCAGTGGCGGCCACATATTTGAGCTGCACGATGCGGACGCCATTCCCCGTCACCGCACTGTTCGTGGCGTCACGGACGGTGCTGACCGCTCCGGTCGCCGCCTGATCCGCCGGAGCGATCCGGTAAATGCCGCGGTTTTGGACCAGCACCGCACCGATCGGCGCAATCGCGGTCTGGAATAGCTCAAGGGCATCCGCCTTGGAGACCGGGGTGCTTGTCTGGACTGAAACCACCCCATCCACCCTGGGGTCGACCACGTAATTGACCCCAATCAGATCGCCCAACACGGTCTTGGCGGCCTGCTGGAGGGGAACATTGGCTAGATTGAGAACCACGTTGCCATTAGCAGCAGCAGAGCTCGGCTTCGTCACTGCCGAGCCGATCATCCGGCCGTCGCCTCCCTCAACGCTGGCAACCGCCCTGGATGAGGGCGACGGGAGCGCGATAGCCCCGGTAGGCATGAAATCCTGCGCGTTGGCTTCGAGAGATACCGGCTGGACGGACAGTCTAGGCTGAGCGTTCAGGGTCGGACCGATTGTCCCCGGGGCGCCACAGCCGGCAACAAGGCTTGCGAGCAGGCAAACCACAGAACCCGTAACTGGGCCATGAGATATCGGCAAAAGGGGCTCCGGACAGCAAAAAACGCGCGCGGGAAATGAGCGTAAAGAATGGGTAAATCATCATGGTTAACCCATCGTAAAGGCAGTTCCGGGGGATCTCTCGGCAAAGCGCAAGAGTCGGCAGACGGCGAACCACCGGCCAAAGACCAGTCCACAGCAGACAGTCGGGAGCATCCGACGATTTTGAGCCCAGCCGGAAGCTACCTGGGTCGGCAGCCCTGACGGCAAACTTGCGCCTGGCTGTCGCAGGACGCGGCGCAAGGAGCGCCGAGGGTCGTGGGGCAAACCCGCTTGCACGCCGCATTCTGATTGTCGCAATTTGCAATGCAAGCTTGGGTGCTGGCATCGGCAACCCGAAGCTTTGCGCGACTGAAATCTTCCGTCGATGCCTGCGCGAATTGAGACAATGAGAGTCCGATGATTAGGGCCACAACAACTCTCACAGCAGCCTCCTCGAATGCAGCATCAACAATGTCCGCCATGGCTGGCGATAGAGGAGCCGATCTAGCCCCTCGAAATCAGGAAGTCATCTATCGAACGCCCGGTTCGAAGCGCCGCGGTGAGCCACTTCGGCTGCTTCCCGCGGCCGGACCAGGTCTCGTAGGGAGCGTTTATATTGCGATATTTCGGGTGAACCTGAGGATAGGGCCGTCGCTTGCGCTCGGCGGGAACGGTGGGCGCGTTGGCGGCCTCGTTCTCACGGCGAAGCTGCGCCAGTCGTCTCTCCAGCGCCCGCTTCTCGGCGTTCAACCGCACCGATAATAGCTGATTGAGTTCCTCATGTAGTTGCCAGAGCTCATCCAGCGACAAGATTTCCAGGTTTAGCTTTTTCATCCGCTCTTCACAGTGTTGCAGCTTGGGCTGCATCATGATTCGATTTATTCTATAATGTTCCAATTCCCTAAATTCTTCCAAGTACGTTTTTTTGTCGCACGCGCGCCTACTGGCACCGCGCACCGCCTCGGTCAAGTATTTAATAATAAAAAGCTTTTCCTCGAGAGGCCATCGCGCGCGACTGCAACCTATTGGCGGCAAATGGCCGCCACATCGCGCGCTAATAGGCATTCCGTTTTCGAGCGACCTCGAAAATCGTCTTAATCAAAATCTGGACGTCAAGCCAGAGGCTCCAATTGTTGACGTACCAAAGATCCAATTTCACACGTTCGGCGATATGTTCCACCGTTGGTGTAGCGCCGCGCGAACCGTTGCACTGCGCCCATCCGGTGAGACCCGGCTTTACATGATGACGGAAGGCGTAGTCTTCAAGGATTTTTTCGAAATAGCTGTCATGAGCAAGGGCGTGGGGCCGTGGCCCGATCAACGACATCTCGCCGCGCAGAACATTGAGCAGTTGAGGCAATTCGTCAATGCTCGTGGCGCGAAGGAATCGCCCAATCGAAGTGACGCGCGGATCCTCCCGCGTCGCTTGAACCACGACTGGTCCGTCTTCCTGCACTCTCATGGTGCGGAATTTCAGCATAACGAATTCTTTGCCGTTGAAGCCTTTCCGGCGCTGGCGGAAAATAACGGGACCGCTGCTATCCAGCTTGATTGCCACAGCCGTGAGAACAAAGATCGGGAGCAGTGCAAATAAGGCCGGTCCAGCCACCAAGATGTCCATGGCACGCTTGACCACCCGCTCAATCGCGCTCAGCGGAGCGCGCTGAATTTCGATAGCAAGCACCCGTTGCCGCGCCGACGACACGAAATTGGACAGGGATCGGACATGCCGATCGGGCAGCAGCCGCGACGAAACGGGTAAGTTCTTGACCTTGTCGCGGGCGAACTCTATGCGTGCATCGTCGTTCCACGGCAGCACGAGGAGCACCTCCCGGCAGTTATTCCGCCGAACGAATGCCCCCAGCTGGTCGAACACGGCCTCGTCGGCAGCCGATCGGTGCTCGGAATCAATCTCACTGCTCAGCCGAAATTCCTTGACGTCCGTTGCCCCAAATAGCGCGAGGCGATCCCGCGGAGCGAGAGCGACGAGTTCGTTGCGATCCCCGACAAGGACCGCATCTCTGCGTCTAATTCCGCCTCGGTCGACAGCGGATGCCAAATGGGTCTTAGTGGCCTTGCGGACAGCAAGGAGACCGATTGGGGTCACGAGGTAAAAAGCGAAAAACGCGCCGCGCGAATAATCACCGCCGATCTTAAGAAGAAATGCAAAGAACGCCAGCAGGACCCCGGTGCTAAACCAACAGACAAGAATCCCGGTGATCTCGACCCCTGGCTTAGCGCTGTCCGGCAGGTCGTAATAACCCATCCCGCTCATGCGCAGGATGTGTATAAAGGCAGCCATTAGGCCTACCGCGCAACACGGCAACAAGTTCGGTACGGGACTGCCCGCGACCAGATGATAGACCAGTCCGCCACCTATGCTAGCCAAAATGATGACGAGAGCATCGGAAGTAGAGAGCACATAGGGAATGAGGTCGGACGACCAAAATGTTCCCCGTTCGCCTTGCGTCTGGCCGACTTGACGCGCTTTCTCGCGGATATCCGACCCAATCGACATCAAATTTCACCAAATTTCTGACGGCAATTTAATCGTGCGATCAATCACACATGGCCTCTGCAAACCAGAGTAACCTTTCGTTAGTCATTTTAAACCTATGCCGGTCCAATGTGCGGCGCAACAGGATTTGTAAGTCCCTGGTCGCGGCTCGTGGGACACGGTTAAATGGCTTCCAACGCCGCACCGCGGCCGTCCGCGATCAGGCTTCCAAACACTACGATTTCGGCAACGTCATTGTGACCCGGCAGACCTTGATCAGCCCCGTACTGGCTAGCGCGTGGGCGGCCGGCTCGGGACGCAGCTGCCAGACCGTCAGAGCAGGGACAATGCCCTTACTCTGTCAGGTAACTCAGTGCTCCGGGTGAGAGGCTCGCCTGTCTGCCTGGTTCTCAACAGCCAACGTGCAACCCATCAACCTCGATTGGCTTCAGTCAACCCTCGGCGGCTTTGACCGTCCGATCGGGATGGGTAATCCCAAGCTCGGTTGCCATTGGCAATTGCTCCTTCCATTGCGAGCGGATTATAGTCCGCCGGAACCCGTTTGCGCTCGAGTCGGGAGATAATTCAGGTGGTCTATCGGGAAGCCCCGAAATCGTTCCTCGTCAGCTTTCTCTTCACTGCGAGGCGATTACTCGGGATCGCGACATTTGCTCTTGTGCTTGCCCTGCTTGCCCCGAAGCTTTTTCTCTTTTTCGATAACCCGAAGGGCGCCAGCTTCTCTTCTGCGCTGCTGGAGACGCGTGATGTTATTCTCCACAAGTCGGCACCGCTCCTTCATCGCTACATACCCACGAATATAGCCGGGGCTGATCGTTCTGATTGGATTCTGATTGCCCTCGCAGTACTCACCACTTTCCTGGTTGGATCGCTAGCCCAGAGCTGCCAGCAATCTCTCAACCGTCGCGTGCTCAGAGCCTCCGCGCAGGAGTGGCGCAAGAACGAGGGAGTCAAACCCGGCTCGGCCCTCGACAAGGAGCTGGAAAGTACACTGAGGGTGGCTGAGAGCGGCAACGCGGTGAATCGACAGGACCTCCTGCGTGTGTTCGCTGAAACCAAGAAAAAGCTCGATTCGTTCGGACGAGAAGTTGCATTTCTGGCGGTTGACGTCGTTGGATCGGCTCAGATGAAGAACGGCGAGGATCCAGCCTCAGTGCAGTATGACTTTGCCGAGTACCGAAAACTTGTAGAGCGCATCTTTCGGGCGCGCGGCGTCTTGAAGACGGCCTGGACACCCGACGGTGTCATGGCCTGCTTCGCTCATGTCGAAGATGCCTGCCAGGCTGGCAAAGATGTGATCAAGAGCCTCAAGACGTTCAACCGCGACGTTAAGATTTCAAAGGCCGACTTCTCGGTGCGCTGCGGCGTCAATGCTGGCCTCGTCTATTTTGACGATGCGACACCCCTGGAGACCATTTCCGATCGGGTTATCGATGTTGCTGGCCATATGCAAAAGCACGCCGAGCCCAACACCGTCCTCATTGCGAGAAAAGTCATCGAACCGCTGCGCCAGCTCGAAGAATTCACGCATACGAGCCAGATTATAGACGGCTATGAGGCCAGTGTATGGCGCGATCCCGAAACCTCTTCGCGCTGAGCTCGGCGCTCTATGGCAAGCGCGCCATTCCCTCCGCCGCATCCTTAGGCGGGCTCGGCTTCGTTCGAGCGAAAACCGGTCTCTCGCGACCAACATTTACCCTGTATTGTCAATGCTTTGGATTTTGTACAGGATAACGGAAACATCATTTGTCTGGCAGCAGGGCTCCGTCTAGGCTGCATTGCTGATTACCAACAAGTTAGTTTGGCCTTTGCGCGGCACGCCGACCGCACTGGCGCGTCGATTTAGGGCTTCGGACATGCATCACCCTCATCGCGACGAGTTCTCGCGTTCTATTCCTATTCGAGCTTTTCTCATCGTCATCGGGACCCGTCCGGAAGTCATCAAGCTCGCCCCGCTCGTCCGGCGCCTCCGTGGTACCGGCTGGGCGAGCGTCAAGATCGTGACGAGTGGTCAACAGAGCGATCTTCTTGATCAGACACTGGTCGAACTCGG
Organism: Bradyrhizobium sp. in8p8; assembly: GCF_000426845.1. Lineage (GTDB taxonomy): Bacteria > Pseudomonadota > Alphaproteobacteria > Rhizobiales > Xanthobacteraceae > Bradyrhizobium > Bradyrhizobium japonicum_C. The sequence continues at coordinate 29,969 of NZ_AUGD01000013.1, forward strand.
CCTTGCAGCGGACATCGCCATCCGGCATCGCGGGGCGCCTCATGGCCCCGCGCAGACCGCAAGCCGTCTTCTCGGCAGGCTGGACCGCATTCTCGAAAATGAACGGCCGGATTGCGTCATCGCGCAGGGCGACACGACCACGGCATACGCGGCCTCAGTTGCCGCATTTTACCGGAAGATCCCATTCGTTCACATCGAAGCCGGCCTGCGAACGCCAGAACTCGATGCACCCTTCCCCGAAGAATTTCATCGTCGGGCCATCGCCGTTTCAACCGCTCTCCATTTTGCCCCGACGACAGCCGCGGCTCAAAACCTGATCCGCGAAAACGTGCCGAAAGACAAAGTCTTTGTGTCTGGCAATACGGTCATTGACTCGTTGCTGGAAATTGCCGCCACAAAGCTCCCCCCTCCGCCGGAATTTCAGGCGCGGCGCACTATTCTGTTGACTGCACACCGCAGGGAGAATTTCGGCGCGAGGTTGCGTGACGCTCTCACCGCGGTGAGAGCTTTTGTCGATCTCACGCCGGACGTTGGCGTCTACTTCCCCGTCCACCCCAATCCGAACGCTCGCGAGGCGGCCGAGGTCCTCACCGGGCATCCGAGAATCCATCTCGTGGAGCCCCTGAACTATCGCGCCATGGTCGCAGCGATTCAGAATGCCTGGTGCGTGGTGACGGACAGCGGGGGATTGCAGGAAGAGGCTCCGGCGCTGGCCAAACCGGTCCTTGTCCTCCGGGATGTAACCGAGCGCCCGGAGGCAGTCGCGTCCGGCGTTGTGAAGCTTGTGGGAACCTCCCGTGAGGCCGTCTTCAAGTCGCTTTACGAGCTTCACAAAACGCCGGCAGAATACGCGAGGATGGCGCGCCCTGTTTTTCCTTACGGCGACGGGCACGCCAGCCGCCGAATCGTGGATGTCCTCTACCGCCATTTTGTGACCGACCGAGACTCGAACCCAGCAATGATCGCTCCACTTCAGCATGCATCCTGACCAATGGCCAATCTGACCGCCTACCTTCCCGGCTATCTTTACTCGGTTGAGATTATGATGCTTGTTGCAGGCGTCATCATTGCCGTATCCAGCTTCGACGATCTCGTGGTCGATATCCTGTACTGGACCGGCAGATTGTTCGGCACGGCAAGAACCAGAGACCTGCCGGACGTCGAAATTCTGGAGCAGCTGCCGGAGCGGCCAATTGCGATCATGATTCCGTGCTGGAAGGAGCACGACGTGATCTTCTCGATGTTGTCTTCAAACTCTCGGCTCCTTCGCTATCGACAGGCCCACTATTTCGTCGGCGTCTATCTCAACGATCCCCAGACCCAGGACGAAATACGAAAAGCGCAAGGCTTGTATCCGAACATACATATGGTCTTGGTGCCTCGTGACGGACCGACCAGTAAGGCTGACTGCCTGAACCAGATCGTCTCGGACATTTTCACGTTCGAAGCGGAGCAATCAATTCGCTTTGCGGGCGTCGTCATGCACGATTCCGAGGATCTTATTCATCCGCTCGAACTGAAGCTCTTCAACCAACTCGTCGAACTCTACGACTTCGTTCAGCTGCCGGTCTATTCATTCTCGCGTCCCATTCTGTCTCTGATCGGCGGAATCTACATGGATGAGTTCGCGGAGATGCACACAAAGGATCTCGAGGTCCGCCAACGCATCTCCGGCGTCATTCCTTGCGCTGGGGTCTCCGCCTGCTTCAGCCGTGAAGCGATGCTTCATCTCGTTGACCAGAACCATGGCGAAGCGTTCCGCGTTGCATCCTTCACCGAAGACTACGACATCGCCTTTCGCGTGTCCGAGCTTGGCTTCAAGTCCGCCTTCATTGCCTATCCCGCGAAGTACGCCATCGACATTGACATCGACACAGGCAATCCGGGTGTCCTCCACCGGACTCTTCCGATCGCGACACGCGAGTTCTTTCCTTCCGGACTGGAGGCCGCCTATCGGCAGCGTGCACGATGGCTGCTTGGAATTGTCTTTCAGGGAACTGAAGAGATCGGATGGAAGGGGAAGCTCGGTACGAAGTACTTTCTCGCCCGCGACCGAAAAGGCGTCATTACCAGTCCAGCCATCATGCTCGCTTATTTTTCAATGGCAAATCTCGTTTTGTTTGAGGTGCTCCGCTCCTATCTCGATCCCACCATGACACTGTCTTACACCCTGTTGTCTTCTGATTGGACAAGAACACTGTTCTGGTGGACTTTCGGATTTCTCGTCTGGCGCCTGCTAAATCGAATGATCTTTACAGGCATGATCTACAACATGCGCCACGCATTCATGTCGGCGCCGCGGCTCATTGTCGGAAACTTCGTGAATTTTTTCGCTACTTGGCGAGCCGTTCGTATCTATGTGGGCCACCGCATTTCCGGGAAGCCACTCGTGTGGGATAAGACGTCGCACTCTTATCCCGTTCAGATTGGCGAGTTGGAGCTTCCTAGTGAGAGTGCTCAAGTGTCCGGCGCGAGTGTATCCTAGCTATATCGGACAAGAGGACCGCCGGCCGGAAGTGCGCGCGGGTAGCTCCGCTCGCGAGGTCCGAGGACAAGCCGCCAAATAGAGCGCAAGGCAATCATGCCGACGCAGAGCCCGATCGCTGCGAGCTGCAGCTCAGGGTGAAGCACTACTGCGACGAGCACGGCCCAACCTAGCGCGATTGCGCACATGTCAGCGAACTGCGGGCAACGGGGACTAGTGGTCGGAGCGACCAGCCCCTGATCAAGCGCCGAGGCAATCGCCGCAAGCCCATCGACGGCATCCCGTGCGGGGGGGGCGGCGAACTCGGTCGAAAATCTATAGCTCGAAGTAGACATTAACACCCCCGTCGTCAGCCTCTGGCGGGCTACATTGGGGCTTTTGACATCTGAGCTCTTTCGTGCGGCTCAAACCAAACAATCGAGTTTTAACGACCTCAAGGATTTCGCGCCGGGGTCAAACGCTTCCGCCGGAAGGGATAACCATTGCCTAACGCCGCACCTCCATTCCGACTCGTCCGGAGAATACTAAGATCAATAAATGCCGAACCCGCTGGCGCGTTCCGCGGGTATGTTCAATTTTTCACAACTTCGTTCAACAGCGTGAAGGAACTGCTCTCCAGGCACGTCACCTCTTCGAGGTAAGGGGCCAATGACTTGGCCTGCGCTCTCAAGTTGCGCCTACATGGACTGCAACCAACGGCCCCAGCCAGTGCACCTATCTATGCTGCCTCACCTAACTTGCGCTGACGCGAGAGTTCCATCGCTGCACCGTGCCTCGCTGTGTGGTACGAATGTCCCAGCATAATGACAGCAGCGCTTTGCAGTGCGCGGCCACGACCGTGTCTCAAAGATGTCGGTAGTGCGGCGCACGAGCTGATTGTGGCAAGAAAGCAAACGCGTTGCTCAATCCGGCATCACATGCGAGGCGGTTTGCGTTGCACGAAGGCCACAAAGCTCCAAGTTTATTTCGATAAAACTCGATGAGAGTGACTTCGCGCGAGGATGATTGCTACGGTCGAGCGCAGTAAGCGACGCGTGAGGTCATAGTGGTCACCGAGACAACAAAATCATCGATCCCGATCAGCATTCATTTCGCGGCCCTGATCTTGGTCCCTGTGATGACAACCGGCTGTGCGGGCTTCATTCCGATGGACGCCCCTAACTCTGCTGCCGTTCACGAGAATGCTGCGATCGTGACGGAACCATCCGCGCCACTTCCCTACATTTTGATGCCGATCAACCCAGCCATTCTCAATGCCTCAAACGCGATCACCAACGCGGCCGGCATGTCCTTCGCTTCAATACCGGGAGGACACTATCGTGAAGCACCTGTCAGCGTGGGCGATATTCTGACTGTCACCGTGTTTGAGGCACAAGCGGGTGGCCTTTTCATTCCGGGCGAAGCCGGCGTCAGGGCTGGCAATTTTGTCGACATACCGCGGCAACAGGTCGATCAATCTGGCAGCATCAACATTCCCTATGCTGGCTCAATCAAGGTTGCAGGTCAGACCCCCCGCGCCGTGGGCAACATCATCCGCGAGCGGCTCAAGGAGCGCGCGATCGATCCGCAAGTCGTGGTCGCCGTTGCCGAGCAACGCGGCAATCAAGTCAGCGTCTTGGGAGAGGTCAACTCACCTTCTCGCTTCCCAATCGATCCGGGAGGGCTACATCTGCTTGCAGCCATCGCAAGGGCTGGCGGCCCCAAGTTCCCGGACTATGAGGTCACTGTAACTCTAAAGCGCAGGAACCGGACCTACACGCAATACGTCTCGAGCGTTGTCCAGCGGCCTTCGGAAGACGTATTGCTGTCTCCGGGCGACGTCGTCTTCCTGACAAGGGTACCGCGAGTGTTTATGGCGTTTGGTTCCACCCCGACTCCAGGTTCGATCGGTGGCACCAACAACCGTCGTTTCACGTTTGAGAATGCCGAGATGTCGCTCGCGGAGGCCTTGGCCAAGGCTGGCGGTCTAGACGGTAGTCGCGCCAATTCAAGATCGGTCTTTCTTTACCGGTTTGAGCCTAAGCGGCTGTTGGAGAGCGTTGGCCTCGATGTGGCTGGATTTCCGACCGTACAGGTCCCTGCAGTGTACAAGTTCGATATGAGCAAGCCGGACGGCTGGTTCCAAGCAGATTCATTTAGAATGCGGGACCATGACGTCATCTCTGTTGCCGAGTCCCCGTCGACTGAGTTCATCAAGCTCATGAATCCGTTGGATGCAGCGACGACCAACGCGGCCAATATAAACGCCATCGTGACCTCGAGGTAACGCGTGCACAAATTGAGTACCGCGGCGGCTCTCCGAGGACGTGCGCCGCGGCTCAATCGATACAGTGGATGGAAATGCTGGTTGTCTAGGCATGTCTAACAATGGATCGCCGTCCCGAAGACGCGTTATGGAGAAGTTGAAGTATCGGCTTCAGCCAATGTTATCGCGTGCAACCTAGACTGATGGGGCTATTTCTGGAGTCCCTGAGTCATGCTGTTGATTGTGGGTAGTGTAGTCACCGGGCTCGCCCTCGGTCTGCGATATCGAGTATTTGTTCTCTTGCCGGCCATTCTAGCTGGCGCGTTCGCAATCTGCGCCATCTCCCCGGAGCCACTTTGGCAGATGTGGACTTCAGTCCTCACCTTCGCCGTCGTAGTGCAGATAAGCTACGTCGGTGGCGCGCTCGCGAAGCTCGGCACCCAGGGCGGAGTTGTCGCACAGATTCCGAGTCAGCTTCGGCAATCGTGATGATCGGGCAAGCCTCTGGGCGCTCGACCGCCGGCTCGCCTAGGCTTACTGACTATTGATGTCACCGCCGCACGGCCGAGACCGATAGTCCGGGAAGCGGCTCTGCATCGCGGCCTTTATGAACCTGAAGTGAGCAATCGCCGCCCCCAACTCCCTTAGCCGCTTCTGGCCGTTGACGATTTCTGCGTCGAACAGATCCTGATGATGGCTATCCAGCGGTTCGCGATGCAAATACTCGTCGTCCCCATTCCCAAGCGTGACGGCGGCCCGTGCGAGAACGTCATCGACTCTGCGGCCTAGCCCTGCTCGCTCGCGTTCAGCGGCTTGAAGGGCATCCTCGATGGCAGCCATGATAGCTCCCACACGGTGTTGATCTGTTTCGACATCCCGGTCGGCCGAGCGGACACGAAATTCGGACACTCCAACACGCCGAAGGAAATTCTGGCCGCGGGCTCTCAGGAACAACTGGAACATGGTCGTCATTTCTTTAGAGGTCAGCGTCCGGAGAACATCGCTCTTCTGTGGTTAACGAAGATTTAACGGGCGCAAACAGGCCCGTTGGCTATCCAGTTCTGCCAGGCGCTCTCATGCTTATCGTAGAGCGCCGACCATCTCTGTCCAACCAGACCGAAGGAAGCAACGGCAGCTTCTTCCACGAAGCATGCGCTGAGGTCGGCATGAGCCCGATCCAGGCCTTCGAATTCTCGTGTCTCCTCGATCGTCAAGCCAATCAAAACTCGCTGGCCTGCCGCATCGACAAAATACCTTCGAGGAGCCGCGTTGCTTGGAGCAATCATGCTGAATCCTATGGGTCCGCCCCAGCTTAGCCAATGGGGCCGATTTCAGGGATAGCATCCGCAACTACCGGCCGCCGTCAATCTCCGCAACTCCAATGTCGCAGCAACGTTAAAGCGCCGGACCGAAGCAAGCTGAGCGTAAGCTGCCGGAAATTCGCCGCGCGCGTTTATGTCCTACGAGCTTCGCTCAGTAACGTTGAGGAGTTAGCTTAATATCCGTTGTTTGTTGCGATGTTCTCGGAAACTTTTATCCATCTCAGCATCGGGCTTCCCCAGGCCCGACCCCACCCAAGCAAAGCCGTCGGGCGAACACGGGCCTGTTTGGCGGCTTTGTCTTGGTACGTCGTATAATAGGATCATTGCAGAGATGGCGCGCAAGCCCTGGTCATTCAAAGAGGACCGCCGGCTCATGGAACTGGCCAAGTCTTCAACCACACTGGAGAATGCTGCAAAGCAGCTTGGGCGGTCGCCGGACGCGATCAAGCGCATGGCGCTGCGACTCGGTCTTTCGCTCAAGTCGAGAGAAGCTGGCACAAAGAAGGGCTAGCCAACATATCGAGCATGCCCGGCTGATCTCTACGTCTGCCTTCCAAGCTCGTCGCTTCGTTCTACCCAGCCCTTGTCGCTCGGATTGCATCATATCGGCGTATGCTGCTGGCCAAGGATTCATCGCCAAGCCTATGGCCGAAGCCCATCAACGAGACGCATCAGTACAACTGAACCCGACTCTGCGGACAACGCCCATCGACGCGTGTACGAGCGCGCCGGTGTCAGGTCTTTAAGGATATTTTCGCCTTTCGCGGCGGCGAGGCGGTTGACCGACTATGTTGGCGCGATGCGCCGCAACCACCTCCTCGCCGCAGCGGGCGTCTGCTCCGCACTCATCGCCTACGCAGTTCTTGCTCGCCTTGCAGGAAGACCAGTACTGGTGGGTCACGCCGTAGCTTATTGGGTCATTGTCATAGAGCGCATTAGCGTTTATGGCCTGCTAGGTGTCCTGTTTTCCTTCCTGCTTCCCGGACGAACGGCCGTAGCTTGCAGCCTCGTGATATCTGTTGCTATCGGGCTTGAGCTTGCACAGTTACTGATCCCTGATGGCGTTCATGCGTTCACGGACGTGCTGCAGAAGACGGCCGGCGGAATCATGGGTGTCCTGGTCGCTCAGACAATCCTGTCGTTCCTGCCCAGGCCGCCGGCCTGACCCAACGGCAGACCGGAACGGGGCATTGCATTTCGCAAGTAGAGGGGCTGCAAACCACAAGCTAGCAGCCTAGCGCCAGACGGCAATTCTCCGCGTCCGAAGCCCGGTCGACATTTGTTGATGTGTCTCGCGCAGTGCCGCGATTGCAACGTCAAGTTCGGAGTCCGATTCGCGAATTGTCTCCAAGAACCGGGCGATCAACACTGCGTTCAACTTGACTCGGGTATTCCCATCACGGCTCCGGCGACGATCGAGCAGCAGGTGCTGCGCTTCGATCCTGGCCTCGTCAGCACTAAAGCCGCAAAGTGCTCCGAGTTCCTGATATGTCATCCAGATCTGAGGCATATTTCCTATCCGCCCACTGTTGTGGCCTCAAGCTAACTTTCACCTCTAAAGACCCAGTTGCCGCAGTGCAGTTGCGCTCCGTTTTCGCGACAACAGCGTCAACACGAACCTAAGATGCCGCCGTTCATGATACCGGCGTCTTTGGAGCCACAAACGCATGCCGCCCGCGCGAACGGCCGTCGAGCCTCTTGGGCAGCTTGTCGGCCTTGAGCTTCACCACCGCGCTTCGGGCGTCGATAGCGGCCGGAGCGTCTTCCTGGCTGTAGATCAGCGTCGCCTCGAAATTCACGCCGGGCGCTTGGCGGGCCGTGCCCGAACAGGTCGCCATCGCGCCGGTATACACGCCGGAGAGCTCGACCTCGACCTCGTCGAGCCCGAACACCGTCGGCGGTCCCTCGGCATGCCGCCGCGTGGTCAGAACAGCCGTGAAGCGCCGGTCATCATCGAATTGATAGGAGCCGTCATAGGTGAAGAAGCTGTCACTGCCGGAGATGCGGCCCTCGGCCAGGTTCACGATACCGGTGCCCTGCGCTTGCGCGGTCCTGAACCACGCCGCGTATTTGCCCTCTTTCAGCATGGAAACATCCACCCATGGAATTCATGCGTATCTGCAACGAAGTGTGAGGCGCAACAATGACCGAGACGGCGAGCATTCCGCCACGGTTAACGCCCTGCAAAACCAATCGATCAAAATTTCTGCGGCGCACGAGACGGCGCGCAGGGACTTCAAAACAGCTCTATGCCGTCGTCATCCGTTTCCGCGACTTCGACACGGCGCGTGGTGGCGACCGACGTCAGCCCGAGCGTTTGCAGAAACCGCCGGTGGACGTCCCGCTCGCGCTCCATCGTGTAGCGCGCAAACAGCTCGTCGAGCATCGCTTCGTCTTGCGCTTGCGGCTGCGGCTTCTGCGCGCCCGAACTCGCGGTCTCGAGCCGCGCCGCGGCCGCCGGCAACGCCGCGGAGCCTTCGCCGAGCGTCGTCATCAGATTTTGCGCCGACGTGATCAGCCCCTCGAATTCCGCCCCTTCATTGACGAGCCGGCCCATCAGCCTGCCGAGCCGCTCATTGCCGGCCTCGACCTCACGCAGCGCCTGGAGGATCTGCGGTTCGAGCTTGACGAGCTGCGTGGTATCGCCCTGCACGCGGAGCACCTTCAATTCCCCGGCCGATCGCTCGATGGCGTCGAGCACGGGCCTCAGGCGCCCCGCTCCCGCCGAGACCTGGTCGGCGGTGGCCTTGAGCTCGTTCGCAATAACCACGAAGGCGCTGCCGCGGCTGCCGAGATGACTTGCTTTGAGGCCCGCATTCATTCCGATCAGCGTGATGTCGACGGTCGCCTCGGCGAGCCCTGCGATCGCCTGACGAAACTTCATCAGCGTATCCTCGACGATCGCGAGCGCCTCGTCGACCGAGCGGCCGGCGCCCTCGCAGGTCGTGATCAGGTTCGAGGCGTGCGCCAGCGTCTGCTTGATGCGCGCCAGGAACGACGACGAACCGCCGTCCTCGCCGCCGATCAGCGTGCGGCCGTGGCCGACCACGCTGCGCGCATCGTGCAGGATGGCGGTCAGCGCGCGAACGATCTGGCCGATGTCGCCGCTGAACTCGCGTTGAGCATCCCTGAGCTGGGCCGCCTGCAACTGACAGATCGCGCGCGCGCCGTCCTCGCTCGCCATCGGTCCGGGAACCAGGCTCGGGACGGATGGCGAGGCGAGACCGAGACCGTATGAGACGTGCTCGAGACGCTGGCGTGTGCTGTCGCCGGCCTGCAGGGAGATGATCGCGCTGCCCACCGCCTCGGCGATCTTCCTGGTGCTGGAGCTGGCGAGATCGGCCAGATGGCCGCTGTTGCTGCGCTGATCGCGCAACCCGGAGTAGGCGGAGCCGAGCTCGACGCTCTCCGCCGCCAGTTGATTCCGGTAGCGGCTATCGAAGTCCCGCTGCCGGCCGAATGCGGTGGCGACCGCTTCGGACAGGCGCTGCTGATCCCGCGCGCAGCCCTCGATCGCGCCCTGCACGGCCTTGCCGAGATCGTAGGCCTCCTGCGTGAAGGCGAGAAAGCCCTCGCGGTCGCCGTCGAGCGCAGCGGCTTCGATCCGCGCGCTGCGGGCGATGATGGTGATCATCTGGATGTGCTTGAACAGCGGCTTGAGCAAAGCGGACGCCTCCGCCGTGCTCTTGCCGATCGTCTCCAGCAGGGCGGTCTCCGCCGGCAGCGCCTGCGCGAGCTCGCCGAGCTGCGCGGCGATCTCCTGCAGCGCGGTCGCGGCCCCCTCGATCTCCGCTCCGGAGAGTTCCGAGGAAAGCGCCGCGAGGCCCTGGTTCAGCTCCTTGAAGATAAGATGCCCGCGTCCAAGCTCGTGACCTACGCGCGCGAACACGTCCTCGACGCGCGAGGAGACGTCCTCGATCGCGACGATGGCCTCGGTGAGCGTGCTGGCCGGAATCACGGACATCGCGGTCAACCTGCCACCACGGGCTGCCCGGCCTGATACCAGAGCATGATTTCGCGCGGGATCTGGTGCAGCGAGACGACCTTCTCGACGCCGCCATGGGCGATGGCTTCCTTGGGCATGCCGAACACCACGGAGCTCTCTTCATCCTGCGCCCGGGTCGAGGCGCCAAGCTTGCGCATCTCCAGCATTCCGCGCGCGCCGTCATCGCCCATGCCGGTCATGATCACGCCGAGCGCGTTGGCGCCTGCATGCTGGGCCGCCGAGCGGAACAGCACGTCGACCGACGGGCGATGCCGCGATACCGGCGGGCCGTCCTTGATTGCGATCTGGTAGCGCACGCCGATGCGCTGGAGCAGCATGTGCCGGGCACCGGGCGCGATATAGGCGCAGCCCGGCAAAACCGGCTCGCCGTCCTCGGCCTCCTTGACCCTGATCTGGCAGACACTGTCCAGACGCCTGGCAAAGGCCGCGGTGAAGCCTGCCGGCATGTGCTGGACGATCACGATCGGCGGACAGTGGGCCGGCAGCATTTCAAGGACGTCATTGAGCGCTTCGGTTCCGCCGGTCGAGGCGCCGATGCACACGATGCGTTCCGTCGTCGGACGGACCTTGCCCTGCACCGGCGGAGGGATGATGGCATCGGCCGTCAGTTTCTTCTCGATCTCCCGGCGCGCGGCACGCGGACGCACCCGGGCTCGGGCTGCCGACTTCACGGCCTCTCGCAGCCGTGTGGAGCATTCGAGCAGTGCCTGCCGCGTGTCGATCTTCGGCTTCGGAACGATATCGACCGCACCCGCTTCGAACGCCTCGAACATGACGCTCGATCCCTCCTCCGTGAGCGAGGAGCAGATGATCACCGGAATCGGCCGCTGCGCCATGATCTTGCGCAGGAAGGTCATGCCGTCCATGCGCGGCATCTCGAGGTCGAGAATGATGACGTCGGGCAGCTCCTTCTCGAGCCGCTTGGCGGCAACGAACGGGTCGGATGCCGTGGCCATCACTTCGATCTCGGGATCCTCACTCAGGATCGTCAGCAGGATTTGGCGCACCGACGCCGAATCGTCCACGATCAGTACGCGAACTTTCTCCTTCGGCATTTGGGGCGGCGCTCCGATCAAACCTGGAAGATGGTGGGCTGGACCTGCTTCAGACCCGGCACCGCGCTGTGAATCATCGATTCCGAGTGCCCGACCAGCAGATAGCCGCCCGGACGCAAATGGCTGCACAATTGCTCGACGACCTTGCGCTGAGTCTCGCGCTCGAAATAGATCAGGACGTTGCGGCAGAAGATGATATCGACATCGCGATCGACGGGATAGGACTTGTCCATGAGGTTCATCCTCATGAAATGCGTCATGCGCCGCAATTCCGGCACCACCCGCACCTCACCGCTGACCTTGTTCCGCGACGACAGGAAATAGCGCTTCACGAAAGGCTCCGGCACCGGAGCGAGCACGTCGCGGGTGTAGATCGCGGTCTTGGCGAGGCGCAGCACCGCCGTCGAGATGTCCGTCCCGAGGATGCGATACTGAAAGCGCAAGCCGTTCCGCGTCATGTCGTCCAACACCATCGCGGCCGTGTAGGCTTCCATTCCGGTAGAACTCGCCGAGCTCCAGACCTTCAGATTCGCGTTCTTCCGTCCATGCGACTTGAGCAAGGCGGGGACCGCGACATCCCGCAAGAAGGTGAAATGCTGGGGCTCGCGGAAGAAGTCGGTCTTGTTGGTCGTTACTACATCGATGAGATGCGTAAGCTCGGTGTCAAAATGATCGCCCTCGAACAGGCTCTCGACGTATTCATTGAGGTCGGAGAAGTTCAATGCGCGCACGCGCTTGTGCAGCCGCCCCTCCAGCATCAGCCGCTTGCCCTGCGGCAGCTTGATGCCGACCTGCCCCTCGATGAGTTCGGCGATGGTCCGGAAGTGGCGGTCGGACAGATGCACGGCGGTATCTTGGATGGCGGGCATCATGAACGATGGCCCAAGTCCGGAAGGGCAGCCTGCACTGAATGTCGGGCCATAAGGGCCATCTTGATCCTATGCGTTGACAGAAAGCGGGCTCGACCGGGGGCGGACCGGTTCCGGAGGTCCTAGCGCTGGAAATCGGCGTCCCGATCGTCCTCGCCGTCATTCAGGTCGAAGGCGAAACCGCCGCCGCCGGCAGCTTTGACGGCGCGCGCCGGCTTGGCCTGCGGCTTCCTCGCCGGACGCTCGACGGCCGCCATGGTCGCAGCCTTGGCCCGCAGCTGATTGACCGCGCGGTCGATCGGCGCCGATGCCTGCTTAATCGAGCCATGGTCGATCCGGAAATAGGCGATGGTCGACTGCAGTTGCTCCGCTTGCGAGGCAAGTTCCTCGGAGGTCGAGGACACCTGCTCGGATGCGCTGGCGTTTTGCTGACCGACCTTGTCGAGTTGCTGGATGGCCTGGTTGATCTGGGCCGAGCCCACGTCCTGCTCGCGGCAGGCTGCTGTAATCTCTTCGACGAGCTCAGCCGTCTTCTTGATGTCCGGAACCAGCTTGGAGAGCATGGCGCCGGCCTCCTGCGCCACCTTGACGGTGTCGGTCGAGAGAGTGCCGATCTCGGCCGCAGCCGCCTGGCTACGTTCGGCGAGCTTGCGCACCTCCGAGGCGACCACCGCAAAGCCCTTGCCGTGCTCGCCTGCGCGCGCGGCTTCCACGGCCGCGTTGAGCGCGAGCAGATCGGTCTGGCGCGCGATCTCCTGGACGATCGTGATCTTCTCGGCGATGGTCTGCATCGCGCTGACGGCGCGGCCGACCGCGGCACCGGAAGCCTCCGCATCCTTGGCGGACTGCGCCGCGATCTTCTCGGTCTGGCTGGCATTGTCGGCGTTCTGCTTCACGTTCGCGGCCATCTCCTCCATCGAGGAGGAGGCCTCCTCTGCGGACGACGCCTGCTCGGTCGCGCCCTGCGAGAGCTGCTCGGCGCTGGCTGACAGTTCCTGGCTGCCGGCGGAGACGTTCTGCGCCGCAGTGAGAGCTTCGGACACGATCTGGCGAAGTTTCTCGATCATGCGTTCCAGCGCGATGCCCAGTGTGTCCTTCTCCGACAGCGGCTTGGCTTCCACGGTCAGGTTGCCTTGCGCGATCTCGTTGGCGACCGCCGCAGTGGCATTCAGATTGGCGGTCATCGCGTTGAGAGACGACACCAGGTCGCCGACCTCGTCGTTGCTCGAAACGCTGATCTTCTGGCCGAGATCGCCGACCGCGACCGCATTGGCAAGACCGACTGCACGGGCCAACCCACGGCTGATATTGAGCGCGATCCAGGTCGCCGAAGCGATTGCGATCAACAGTGAGGCGCAGATCATGCTGATCAGGAGCATCTTTGCGAAGGTCGCGTCCCTGGCACCCTCCTCCGCGACCTCGGCCATCTGCTTCTCGTTTCTCTGGACATATTGCTCGATGGCATCCAGCGCCTCATTGAAGGCCTTACGGCCTTCACCGCTGGCGATGGCCGCCGCCTTCAGGTTGCCGGCTTCCAGGGCAAGACGCGCAACATTCTCCACGACGTTCGTCAGGCGATCCAGCTGCGCATTGATGGCATTGGTCGCGCCCGGTTGACTCGCTTGAGCCACGGATGCCTTGAGATCGGCCAGCCGCTGCATGGTCTCCTTCACATCCGCATCTGCTTCCTGCGCCGTCGAGGTCGAATAGGTCAAGACGATCGAGCGCGCGAGCCTCGCGACCTCGGCGCGGGCTGTCAGCAACGCAGCAGCACGCTGGCTCTCGGAGCCGTTGCCGCCGAGCTCCGCGAGCGCTGCATCCAACATCGCGTCCAGATTCTTGACCGCGACCTGTCCTTCGGACTTCCACAGCTGCGAAGCCCGGTGATTGGAGTTGAGCAGCGCAAACTTGCCAGCCTGATCTTCCAACTCGTTCATGCGCTTGATCGGACCGGCGGCCTGATCAAGCAAGCGGCGACCGGCCTCGCTTGCTTTGCTGTAGAGCTCGCCGTTGAGCTTGAGCATCTTCTCGCGACGGGTCAGCATCGCATTGTAATTGTCTTGAGTGTCCTTGTCCGAGACCGCCTGGATCATGCGGCTTTCGGCGCGCTGTTGCGCCTGGATTGCACTCATGACGTCGGCGGCCAATTTCGTGCGGTAGGCCTGGTCGACGATGCGCTCCTGCTGCTCGGTCAAAGTGGAGAGAGACTTATAGGCGACCCCGCCCGTAATCATCGAGAGAATGATGACTGCGCCGAACGCGCTCGCAAGTTTGGCCTTGACGGTGAATCTCATGTCAGTCTCGTTGGTTCGAATTGGGGTGCTTACGTGTGACGACGCATCGCTTTTGCGGACTCAGGCGGCGCAGAACGCATCCGGGACGGTGTCGCGGACTTCTGGAACCTCGTCGTTGGCCATCAACTTGGCGAGGTCGAAGATCACGACGAACTTCTCCCCCTTGCGGCCGATTCCAGCCGCATAGTCGGACTGCCATTTTCCGCCGACTTCCGGGATCGGCTCGATCGCCTGTTCATCGATGTCGGTAACCTCGAACACGCAGTCGGCGACAAAGCCCACGCCGACCAGACGGTCCTTCATCGGCACGTCGAGGATGATGATACGCGTCGCCTCGGTCGCGGCCACGTTCGGCAGGCCGAGCTTGGTCCTGAGGTCGACGATCGGATAGCCGCTGCCGCGCACGTCGATCATGCCGAGCAGGAAGCTCGGCGCATGCGGCAGGCGCGAGATCGGCCGCATGTCGAGGATCTCCCGGACATTGCGAATGCTGATGCCGAACGTCTCGCCGGCGAGCCCGAGCGTCAGGTATTGCGAGGTTGCGGCCATGATGCGTCCATTCGATCAAGAGGTTCGAGAGAGGCCCGTTCGGACCGTTTAGCGTTGAAACTCCGCGTCGCGGTCGTCGTCGGCGTCGTCCATTTCAAAGGCAAAGCCGCCACCGCCGACCCTCAGGGCGCGAGCCGGCCTGACAGCCGGCCTCCTGGCGCCGCCATCGGCTGCGGCCATCTTCGCCGCCTTGGCGCGAAGCCGACCGACGGCATGCTCGATCTCCTGCGGAGCAGCCTTGGCCTTCCCACCTTCCTCGATTCGGAAGAACGAGATCGTCGACTGCAGCTGCTCGGCCTGCGACGCCAGTTCCTCCGACGTTGAAGATACCTGCTCGGACGCGCTGGCATTCTGCTGGCCGACCTTGTCAAGCTGCTGGATCGCCTGGTTGATCTGAGCCGCGCCGACGTCCTGCTCGCGGCAGGCGGCCGTGATCTCCTGGACCAGTTCAGCCGTCTTCTTGATGTCGGGAACGAGTTTGGACAACATGCCGCCCGCTTCCTGGGCGACCTTCACGCTTTCAGTCGAGAGGGTGCCGATCTCGGCGGCTGCCGCCTGGCTGCGTTCGGCGAGCTTGCGCACCTCCGAGGCCACCACGGCGAAGCCCTTGCCGTGCTCGCCGGCGCGAGCGGCCTCTACCGCCGCGTTGAGGGCGAGCAGGTCGGTTTGCCGCGCAATTTCCTGCACGATGGTGATCTTCTCCGCGATGGTCTGCATCGCCTGAACGGCCCGCCCGACGGCCGCGCCGCTCGCCTCTGCGTCCTTGGCCGATTGTGCGGCGATCCGCTCGGTCTGATTGGCATTGTCCGCGTTCTGCTTCACGTTCGAAGCCATCTCCTCCATCGAGGACGAAGCTTCCTCGGCGGATGAGGCCTGCTCGGTCGCTCCCTGCGAGAGCTGTTCGGCACTTGCGGACAGCTCCTGGCTCCCGGCCGAGACGTTCTGAGCCGCGGTCAAGGCTTCGGACACGATCTGCCGGAGCCTCTGCACCATGGTTTCCAGCGCGACGCCGAGCTTGTCCTTGTCAGAAATCCGCTTGGCTTCGACCGTGAGATTGCCGCGCGCGATCTCGTTGGCGACCTCCGCACTGGCATTCAGGCTCGCGATCATGCGCTCGAGCGCAAGTCCCAAAGTGTCCTTGTCGGACAGACGCTTGGCTTCGACGGCCAGATTGCCTTGCGCGACCTCGTTGGCGATCGCCGCCGTCGCGTTGAGGTTCGCAGTCATTGCGTTCAGCGACTTGATGAGATCGCCGACCTCGTCGTTGCTCTTGACCTCGACATTCTGGCTGAGGTCGCCCATCGCGACCGCGTTGGCAAGACCCACTGCGCCGCCAAGCGCACGGCTGATCGAGATCGAAATCCACAAAGCAGCCCCGATCGCGATCACCAGCGACACGCCGATCAGCGTCATCAGCATGAACTGTGCCTTCTGCCCCTCCTCTTGCGCGTGGACGGCCTGATCGCTCATCTGTGTCTTCGTATTCTCGACGTAAGCGCTCATCGCCTCCAGCGCATCCGCGACGACCTTGCGGCCCTCGTTCATCGAGCGCTCCGTCGCCTTCGCCTTATCCGTCCTTGCCAGCCGGATCGTCTCGTCCTGGTACGCGTTCATCTTGGCGTAGGTTGCGGCGAAGTTGTCGAGCAGCTTTCTACCGGCTTCGCTCGCCAGAGCGTGCACTTCGTCCCGCGTCTTCGTCGCGTGCTCACGACGCTTGGCGGCGTCAGCGGCAAACTGTTCTACATCGGCGCCGGTCGCCAGGATGGCGTTCTTCTCGGCCCGAAGCTGGAGCAGAATGTCCCTCTCGATCTGGGTGGCCTTTTCCATGCGCTTGGCGCGAAGGACCATGCTGTCGGCCGTCGCCATCATATCACCGAATTTCATGTAGGCGACGCCACCGGCAATCATGGACAGGACGATGACGAGGCCGAAAGCACTGGCGAGCTTTGCCTTGACGGTGAATCTCATGTTTCAAGTCCCTTGAGTTCGACCTGGTCTGATTTTGGAAGGAACGCGAGCGCGACTGCCCGCGTCCCGGAGGAGCGTCTATCGCTGAAACTCGGCGTCCCGATCGTCGCCGACCTCATCCATATCGAAAGCAAAACCACCGCCACCGGCGACCTTCAACGCTCGTGCCGGCTTGGCAACGGGCGCCCTGCCGCGGCGATCAGCGGCCGCCATCTTTGCAGCCTTGGCGCGAAGTTGACCAACGGCCCGGTCGACTTCCTGAGGAGCAGCCTTCGAATTGCGCGCGGCGTCATCGATACGGAAGAAGGAAATCGTCGATTGCAACTGCTCGGCCTGCGAGGCCAGTTCCTCCGAAGTCGAGGAGACCTGCTCGGATGCGCTGGCGTTCTGCTGGCCGACCTTGTCGAGTTGCTGGATGGCCTGATTGATCTGGGCCGAGCCGACATCCTGCTCGCGGCACGCGGCGGTGATCTCCTGAACGAGTTCTGCCGTCTTCTTGATGTCGGGCACCAGCTTGGACAGCATTTCTCCCGCTTCCTGCGCGACCTTCACCGTCTCGGTCGACAACGTGCCGATCTCGGCGGCTGCCGCCTGGCTCCGCTCGGCGAGCTTGCGTACCTCGGACGCGACCACTGCGAAACCCTTGCCGTGCTCGCCCGCGCGCGCCGCTTCCACGGCCGCGTTCAGTGCAAGCAGGTCGGTCTGCCGCGCGATCTCCTGCACAATAGTGATCTTTTCGGCGATGGTCTGCATCGCGTGAACGGCACGGCCGACGGCACTACCGCTGGACTCGGCATCACGCGCCGACTGTGCGGCAATCTTTTCGGTCTGGTTGGCATTATCGGCATTCTGCTTCACGTTGGAGGCCATTTCCTCCATGGAGGACGAGGCTTCTTCTGCCGACGACGCCTGCTCCGTAGCGCCCTGCGACAGCTGCTCGGCGCTGGCGGACAGCTCCTGACTGCCGGCAGATACGTTCTGAGCAGCAGTGAGTGCCTCCGACACGACTTGTCGGAGCTTCTCAACCATCGCATTCAGCGAACGAACAAGGTCGCCGATTTCGTCATTGCTCTTGACCGAGATTGTCTGGCTCAGATCGCCGTTTGCGACGGCTCCGGCAAGGTTGACCGCGCGGGACAGTCCACGGCTGATGCTAAGGGCCATCATGATCGCGGACGTCGCACCAACCAGGAGTGACAATCCGATGACGCTGACCAGAAGAATCTTGGCCTGACCTGCCTCCTGCGCGGATGCCGCCGACATTTCCGCCATCTGCTTCTTCACCAGGCTGATATACTCGCCCGAGGTGGAGATTGCCTCGGCCGCGTTCGCTCTTCCTTCGACCGCGGCCATCGCCGACGCCTTTATGTTGCCGCCTTCTTTCACGATCTCGACCACGCGGGAGACGACATTGAAGAGACGATCCGTGTAGCTGACAATGTTCGTCGACGACAAGCCGACCGCGGACATGGGAGCGGCGCCCTGCTTGAGTGCGACCCTGAGTGCCTCTTGCTCGTCCGCGATCGCCTTGATCGCGGCATTGAGCTCCTCCATGCTCGACGCCGAGAACGACAGGGCGACCTGCCGTTGTAGACGCACACCTTCCAGCCTGATGGCATAGATGGCTAGAAGCGCGTTGCTCTTCTCGGGCGAAGCCGTCAAACGATTCAATTCGGCAAGAGAGGCATCGAGAGCGTCGTTCCACTGCTTCAGAACCGGCGCTCCATCAGAGGTCCACAATTGGGCGCCCCGATAGTTGGAGTTCTTCAATGCCAGGCTGAGCATAGCGTCCTCGCCGGCATTCATCTTGTCGTAGGCCGCCGAGAATTTGTCCAGCATATGCTTGCCGACATCCGACGCCGTGGCCTTGATCTCGCTGAGAAGCCGGGTCGCCTCGGAGCGATGCTTCTTGATTTCGTCGACCAGCTTGAGCATCTCCGCATCGCTTGCCGCGAGTATGATGTCTCGCTCAGCCCTGGTCTGATAGAGTACGTTGTTCTGCAGCTCTCCGGCCTTATCTATGCGCGCGGCGCGCACGACGAAATCCGCGGAAACCTCGACTTGTTGCGCGAGCTTCAGATATGCCAGTCCGCCCGTGACTCCTGACAACAGAATGATCACGCCGAACGCACACGCCAGCTTTGCCTTGATAGTGAACCGCATATCGAGCCCCCAAGCCCCCACAGTCTTTCACAGACCGACTTCAATTCAGAATGCGTTCCATGTTCGGAACGATGACGAACTCTTCACGCCACTTCGCGATGAAGCGAATGAACTCCGGCTTCCAGTGCATACCGACTCGCGGTGTCTGCTGCACGTCGGCTTGCGAGATCTCTGTGACCTCGTAGACCTTGTCCGCGGTTACGCCGACCAGAACCGGCTCCCCGTCGAGATCGAGCTCGATGACAACGATGCGTGTATCGGCAGAATCATCCAGCTGCGGCATCCCGAAGCGGATACGCAAGTCCGCGAGCGGAATGACATTGCCGCGCACGTTGATCACGCTTGGAACGAATGCGCGCGCGCCCGCGACCTTGGTCACGGGAACGGGATCGATGATTTCGCGCACGAGGCCCGCATCGAGCGCGAACTTTTCCTCTCCGAGACCGATCATCACGACCTGCATCGCGCCGGACTGATGCTCGCCCGCCACCCCCTCGTTCATCATGCCGCCTCGCTGATGTGCTGTTTTTCGACCTGGGACTGCGCCAGCGTGACCAGCTGCGCAACGTCGAGGATCAGCGCCGCCGTGCCGTCGCCCAGGATCGTCGCACCCGAGAAGATCGTGACGTCCGAATGCAGCTTGGACAGCGACTTGATCACCGTCTGGTGATTGCCAATGATCTGGTCGACGACTAGGCCGACCCGGGTTTCGCCTGTGGAGATGATGATCGTCTTCTGGTGCCGGTCGGGTGCGCCCGACGAGGACATGATCTCGCGCAGACGCAGGAAGGGCACGAGATTGCCGCGCACGTTGAGGAAGTTGCGGCCGCGCGAACGCTCGTCCTCCGCGGTCAGCTCGACGCACTCCTCCACCGCCGAGAGCGGAATGATGTAGCGGCCTTCGCCGACCCGGATCAACAGACCCTCGATGATCGCGAGCGTCAGCGGCAGGCGTAGCGTCACGGTGGTACCCTGGCCCGGCCTGGTCGACAGGTCGATAGAGCCGCGCATGTTCTCGATGGTGCGTTTGACTACGTCCATGCCCACGCCGCGGCCCGACAGCGCCGAGATCGTCTGCGCGGTCGAGAAGCCCGGGTGGAAGAGGAACTGGTGGATCTCGTGATCGCTGAGCACGGCACCGGCCGCGATCAATCCCTGCTCTTCCGCCTTCGCACGGATGCGCGCCGTGTTGAGGCCACCGCCATTGTCCTTCACGGTGACGAGCACCTGCGCGCCGGAATGGACGGCGGCGAGCTCGATGCGGCCCTGCTCGGTCTTGCCGTTGGCAGCGCGCGTGGCGGTGTCTTCGATGCCGTGGTCGATGGCATTGCGGATGAGGTGCACCAGCGGATCAGCCAGGCACTCGATCATGGTCTTGTCGAGCTCGGTATCCTCGCCCGAGGTGACGAATTCGACGGGCTTGGAGAGATCCCGCGACAGATCGTGCACGAGGCGACGGAAGCGGCCGAACAGCGAGCCGATCGGCACCATGCGCGCACCCATCGTGGTGTCGCGCAGAGAAGAAGCAAGACGCTCGATTTCCTCAGCGATCATCTTGATCGAGAGGTCGGAGCCGGAGGCCGCGAGCTGGGTCAATCGCGCCTGGGCGATGACGAGCTCGCCGACGCGGTCCATCAGCTCGTCGAGGCGCTCGGCCTGGACGCGGACGGTGGCGATGCCCCGCTCCTGCTTGGCGTCCTCGCGGCGGGCGGGGGCCGCTTCACGCTTGATCTCGGCCTTTGGCTCGGTCGCAGCTTCGGACTTCGCAACCTGCGCCGTGGGCTCTGCCTTTGCAGCGGGTTGCTCGGCAACCGGCGCGGGAGCGGCATCGGCCATCACTACGGCCGTCTCGGCCGGCGGCGCGGGCTCTTCGTCGAGAAGCTGGAGCAACGGAGCCGGCGCGGGCGCTTCGACCTGCTCCAGCGGCGACAGCGTCAGCCTCATCTCGTCCTGGACGAACATGAAGACGTCGTCGATCGCGTCCTTGTCGCAGGCCGCGTGCAGCTTGACGTCCCATTTCAGATAGCAATCCTCTGGCTCCATCTCATCGAGAAACGGGACGCCGTCGGTGACAGGCACCACGAAGCAGGGACCGAGCTTGCAGAGATCTTCCAGCAGATCGAGCGGATTGGAGCCGTTGCGCAGGATATGGGATTCGAATTCCAGATAAAGGTGCCAGCCGGCCCGCTTGCTCTCCACTGGCGCCAGCGGCGGCGCCCCGGCGATCTCGACGACCGGAACGGTGGGCGTGTCGGCCGAGACGAAGCGCTTGAGATCGTCGAGGATGGCTTCGCCGATAATGTCGTCGGTCGACTGCGGATCCTCGATCAACGCTCGGATATAGTCCTTGGCGGCAAGCGCGACCGAGATCAGCTCCTGCGTCGGCTTGATCTCGCCCTTGCGAACGCGATCGAAGGCGGTCTCGAATTCGTGGGTGAACGAGGCGACCTTGTCGAAGCCGAACATGGCGCCCGAGCCCTTGATCGTATGCAGGGCACGAAAGGCGGAATCGACCAGTTCGCGGTCATCGGGACGTAGACCGAGATCGAGCAGCGATCCTTCAAGAACCTCGAAAAGTTCGCTGGCTTCCTGACGAAAGATCTCGGTCGGATCCATCGCACTCATGCGCGCACCAGCTTGCCGACCACGGCCAGCAATTGCTCGGGTTTGAAGGGCTTGGTGATCCAGCCGGTGGCGCCGGCGCTCTTGGCTTCCTGCTTCACCGTGTCATTGGATTCGGTGGTCAGGAATACGATGGGCATTCCGACAGCGTTCGGCAGCTTGCGCAGCGCGCGGATCAACTCCAGCCCGTTCATGACCGGCATGTTGAGGTCGGTGATCACGAGGTCCAGCTTGCCGGCTTGCGCCTTGGCCAGCCCTTGGGCGCCATCACCGGCCTCGATCACGTTGTGACCGGCCGGCTCGAGCACGACCTTGATCATCTGCCGGATGCTGGGCGAATCGTCGACGGTGAGAATCGTGGCCATCAGGTGCCATCTTTCTTTTGCGGGAAGTGCTGATCGATCATCGCTTCGCTGGCAAAGCCGGCGCGGCGAAGGGTGTTGCGCAGAGATTGCGAGAAGGAGGTCAAGACCACGGGGCGGCCCTGGGCCTCGCCGGTCTTGGCGGTCGACAGCAGAAGCTGGATCGAGGTCACATCGGCCTTGTCCACGTTCGAGCAGTCGATCTCGAGCCGCTCCTGGCGGCCGAACGCCTCGCGAATGAGGTCATAGACGCTGCGAATGGCGGCGATGCTGCAATCAGCGGGCAACCGCAACGACCATTTTGGCTCCGTGGAATTGAGCGACATCGCTGCATTCGCCTTTGCTAAAACTTCGCTACACGTTTGGCGCGAATCGAGTGAGCAAAACCCTAACGCGGCGGTCCGTACAACTACGGGTCACATCCTCGGGGATTTCGCGCAACTTCATGCCGCGGGCACAACCTGCCGAAATTTCAGGCGACGCCTCCGCGCCGGCACTGTTTCCGCGCATTTGCTTCGCGTTAAATTCGCCCGGGTTATGGCTTGGCCTCGTGTCTTTGGCAGTGAAGAGAGCCCCCGCCACCAATGCTGACCCAAGCGCTGCTGGTTGATGACAGCCGCTCCGTCCTCAACTTCCTGAAACGTCATATCGAGGCAGAAGGTCTGGTCGAGGCCACCGCCTTCCTCGATCCCGTGGAGGCGCTGGCTTGCGCGCGGGGGCGCGTCTTCGATCTGGTGCTGGTGGATTACGAGATGCCGCATATGGACGGCATCAGCTTCATTCGCAGCTTCCGCAGGCTTCCCGGCTGCGCCGACATCCCGATCGCGATGGTCACCTCGCGCCAGACCGACGACATCAAGATGGAAGCGCTGCAGGCCGGTGCAACCGATTTCCTGCCGAAGAAGCCACAAAGCCTCGAAATGACGGTGCGCCTGCGGAATTTGATTCAGCTTGGTGCAGCCGTGCGCAAGCTCAACGACCGCGCCGCGCACCTGGCCAGCGAAGTCGCAGCAGCAACGCGAAAGCTCGGCGAGCGCGAAGAGGAGATCATCCTGCGGCTCGCGCTCGCGGTCGAATACCGCGACAATGATACCGGCGAGCACACCCTGAGAGTCGCGCGCTACAGCCGCGTGATCGCCGAACAGCTCGGCCTGCCCGCCCGGCTTTGCCGCGACATCTATCTCGCCGCGCCTCTGCACGACGTCGGCAAGGTCGCCATCCCCGACAATATCCTGCTCAAGCCAGGCAGGCTCACCGAGGACGAGATGGCGGTGATCCGGACGCATGCCGCGATCGGCGAACGAATACTGGCCGATTCCAGCTGCGAGCTGATCCGGCTCGGTGCGCAAATTGCCGCGAGCCATCACGAGCGCTGGGACGGCGCGGGCTATCCGAACGGCCTCAAGGCGGAGGCCATCCCGGTCGCCGCCCGCGTGGTCGCCGTCGCGGACGTCTTCGACGCCCTGACGACGCGGCGGCCATATAAGGAGCCGATGGCGATCGAGATGGCGCGCAACTACCTGATTGAGAATCAGGGCAAGCAGTTCGACCCGGCCTGCGTCCAGGCGTTCCTGTCGCGCTGGGACGAGGTGGTCGGGATCGCCGCCGGTGAGACGCCTCTTCAGAAAAGCGGGGCCCCTCTCGCTCCTGATATAGAGAGTGCGGCCGAGAGCTGCCCGGTGGAGGATCATTCGGCCGAGGCAGCCCCGACCGCCTGACATGACGAACCGACCAACTTCTTGCCCCGGCTCCATTTTCTCTGGTCGCCGGTTTGAACCTGTTCCTGCTAAAGTGGCACCAACAACTAAGAGTGATTCTGGTCACACTTGCTTGGGGCACCCTGCTGTAAGCATCGAACCGGGACGGGCCGGTAGTGCATCGTCGAATTGGATGAGAATTCCCATGAGAAGCCTGATCGGCGCCGTCCTTGGTGCCTTCTGCCTTGCGGCCCCCGCGCTGGCGGAGACTCCTGCCGCGATCGTCGAGGACGTCCAAGGAAAGGTCGACGGCATCGCCTTCATGGACTATGTGGCAGCGGGAAAGATCATCAAGCTCGGGCCCAAGGCCAGCATCACGCTCAGCTACCTCAAATCATGCGAGCGCGAGACGATCAGCGAAGGCGTTGTTCTGGTCGGCACTGAGCAGAGCACCGTGCAGCTGGGCGAGGTCAAGCGGGAGAAGGTGCCCTGCGATACCAATGCGGCAAAGCTGTCGGAACGCCAGGCGAACCAGAGCGCCGCAACGACCTTCCGCAACGTGCGGTCGGACGCCAAGGGCCCCCCGTCCAAGCTGCCGACGCTCTACGGCGTCGCCCCGCTGGTGCAGGCCAAGAGCGGCAGCACGCTGGTCATCGAGCGCACCGATGGCAAGGAACCCACGATCACCGTGCCGCTGAGGAGCGAAACCATGGTCCGTGGCAAATTCTACGACTTTGCCAAAGCCGGGAAGTCGCTGACCCCAGGAGGAAGCTATCTCGCCATCCTCGGCGCCAAGCGCTACGCCTTCCAGATCGATGCCAGCGCCACCTCGTCGCCGACACCGATCGTCGGTCGCCTGCTGCGGCTCGAATAGGCGGCCCAGCAACGGGAGATGCGGCGGATCGGCAGGCGCGACATCGTTGCGGCATTCCTGACTGCGCTCATCGCGGGCGCAGTCTTCACATCGCCGCCGCTTCAGGCCCTGCAAGGCCTCTCTCTCGACCTCCTAACGGCGCTGCGCGGCAAGACCATTGGCGACCGCCGTGATCCCGCCGCCTCGCCGGTCGTCGTCGTGGCGATCGATGGGGAGACTTACGCGACGCCACCCTTCAAGGGATCGCCGACGCAAACCTGGACACGTGAGATTGGGCGCGTGCTCGGCAGCATCAGTGAGGGCGGCGCCAAGGTGATCGGCTACGACGTCATCTTCCCAAGCTCGATCGAGCTGTCCGAGATTCCGTTTGGCGACGGGCCGCTCGGCTCGCGCATGAGGGGATTCGACCGGGACTACCTGATCGCGCTCCGACAAATCTCCGACAGCGGCAAGCTCGTGCTCGGCGAGGTCCTGAGCAACGACCACCCGGAGCGGCCCTACCAGGCGCAACGGGTGGCGGTGCGAAACAACATCCGCGCCCTCAACGTCCACACCGATGCGGACGATGTCATCCGGCGGATGCCGCTCACCTTCTCCATCGACGGCAAGCCGGTGCCGGCGATGGCCGTCGAACTCGCCGCGCGCGCACTCGGCGCGAAGGTCGAGGTGGCGCCATCCGGTAAGGCCGAGCTGGCCGGCTATGCGATCCCGGGCGTCGTGCCGAACACGCTGACGCTGAATTTTCGAAGCCTTAGCCGCGACGTTCCGACCTACTCCTTCGCCGATCTGCGAGCCTGCGTCGAAAAAGGCGACCACGACTTCTTTCGCCGTGCCTTCGAGGGCAAGGTCGTTCTGCTCGGCACCATCCTCAACTTCGAGGACCGCAAGCTCACCTCGATGCGTCTCTCCGGCGGATATGACGGGACCCCGGCGCCGCGCTGTGCCATCCCCTCACCTGCAGGCGCCGCGCAGAAGGCCCGCAGCGACGTGGCCGGCGTGTTCGTTCACGCCGCTGCGGTCCGAAATCTGATCGAGCGGGACGCCGTGACCGAGCTCGGATTCCCCGGGCGGTCCCTTCTCACGATCGCATTCGCTGCCGTCGTCGCGATCGCAGCCTGCATGCTCGCGCCCGGCGCCGCACTGATGGCCTGGTTCGGCCTCACGCTCGTCTACGGGGCCGTCACCGTCAGCGCCTTCGTGCACGCCTTGGCGCTGCCGCTGGCCGAGCCGGCTCTGGCCGGCCTTGCCGCGCTCGCGATCATGATCGGCTACCGCTTCGTGCTGGCCGATCGCGACGAGCGTTTTCTGCGCAAGAGCTTTGCCCTCTACCTCGCGCCCGAGGTCATCGAGACCATGGTCGCCTCCGGCAAGATGCCGGCGCTCGGCGGCGAGATACGCAACGTCACCATGTTCTTCTCCGACCTCAGCGGTTTCTCGTCCATTGCCGAGACCATGACCCCGGGCGAGCTGGTGACGCTGATGAACGAATATCTGTCCGCCATGACCGACATCATCGAAAATCATGGCGGCTACGTCGACAAGTACATCGGCGATTCCATCGTCGCCATGTTCGGCGCGCCGGCCGACGATCCCGCGCACGCGCGCAACGCGGTTCGCGCCGCGCTGAAATGCCACGAGAAACTGGCTGAGCTCAACGAAGCCCATCCCGCCTTCGCCGGCCACGACATATCGCATCGCATCGGACTGAACAGCGGCGAGGCCGTGGTCGGCAATATCGGCTCGCGGCGCCGCTTCAACTACACCGTGATGAGCGATACCGTGAACGTCGCCTCGCGGCTGGAGGGGGCCAACAAATATTACGGCACAGCCATCATGGCCTCTGAGAGCACCAAGGCGCAGACCGGCGACACCTTCGCCTGGCGCGAGCTCGACGCGATCAGGGTTCAGGGACGCGGCGAAGCAATCAGGGTGTTCGAGCCGCTGGCGGAGAGCGGTGCGGAGAGCACCGAGCAGACGAAGGCAGCTGCCGCGTATGCGGAAGGTCTTGCCTGCTGGCGAGCCAGAGAGTTTGCGAAGGCGGCGAATACGTTCGAGCGGCTGGCGGAGTCCGATCCAGCCTCGGCAATGTTCGCCAGGCGAGCGAAGGCGCTAGCCGAGACGCCGCCGCCGCCGGACTGGACGCCGGTCAATACGCTGGAAGGAAAGTAGCCGCCCCCTTGCCCTCCCTTGGAGGGTACGCGGGGCGACCGCCTAGAACGGCAGCCCCACGTAATTCTCCGCAAGCAGGCGCTGCGCCGTCTCGGACGAGAGCAGATAGTCCAGCTCCGTCTGCTGGAGCCGATCCTCGTAGTCGAGCCGGTCGGGAAAGCTGTGCAGCAGCATCGTCATCCACCAGGAGAAGCGTTGCGCTTTCCAGATCCGCGCGAGCGCCTTGGCGGAGTAGCCTTTGAGACCGGAATCGTCGCCGCCCTGATAATGCGCGAGCAAGGCGTGGTAGAGATAGTAGATGTCGGAAGCGGCGCTGTTCAGCCCGCGGGCCCCGGTCGGCGGCACGATGTGCGCGGCATCGCCTGCAAGGAACAGGCGGCCATAACTCATTGGCTCGGCGACGAAGCTGCGCAAAGGCGCGATGCTCTTCTCGATCGAGGGTCCCGTAATCAGGCGGCCGGCGACCTCCTCCGGCAGGCGGCGCTTCAGCTCGGCCCAGAACGCATCGTCGCTCCAATCCTCCACCTTGTCCGTCAGTGGCACCTGGATGTAGTAGCGGCTGAGCACCTGCGAGCGCAGGGAGCACAGCGCAAAGCCGCGCTCGTGCTTCACATAGATCAGCTCGGGCGATACCGGCTTGGTTCGCGACAGCACCCCCAGCCAGCCGAACGGATAGACCTTCTCGTATTCGCGCAGCACGTCCTTCGGGATCGACTTGCGGCTGACACCGTGAAAGCCGTCTGCGCCGACGATGTAGTCGCAATCGATGCGGATCGTTTCGCCGTTCGAGCGGTAGGTGACGTAGGGACGATCCGATGTCAGATCATGCGGCGTTACGTCCTCGGCATTGTGCACGACCTTGCCGCCGAGCCGGTCGCGCGCCTCGTACAGGTCGCGCGTCAGCTCGGTCTGGCCATAGACCAGCACCGAATTGCCGCCTGAGTGCTTGTGCAGATCGATCTTGGAGAGCACGCCGTCATGGGCGATCTCGAACCCGCGGTGGATCTCCCCCTCGCGGTCCATCCGCTCGCCGCACCGCGCCTCGCGCATCAGCTTGGCAAAGCCGTGCTCGAGCACGCCGGCGCGGATGCGGGCGAGCACGTGATCGCGGCTGTATTTCTCCAGCACGATCGTGTCGATGCCCTTGAGATGCAGCAGCTGGGACAGCAGCAACCCGGACGGCCCGCCGCCGATGATACAGACCTGAACTTTCATTATTGCGTCCTCCCGTCGGCACTTTTTTGCAGACTTTGCGCTGCAGACGGATGGAGGGTTTCGCCTTTGTCTTGTACTATTCGAACATGAGAAGCACAGCCCCTGCCCCGGCGATCCGGGTGTACAATTTGTTCGGCGAGTCCGGCGACCTGCCCGACGTCGTGCACTGCGAGACCATCGCATCCCGTTCGGTGCTGCACGACTGGACGCTGGCCGTGCATCGTCATGCCCGGCTGCACCAGGTCTTGCTGATCGAGCGCGGCGGCGGCGAAGCGACGCTCGACGGGCGCGTGGTGCCCTTGAGGCCGATGCAAATCGTCAACGTACCTGTCGGCCACGTTCACGGCTTCCGTTTCGTACCGGACACTCAGGGCTGGGTGTTGACCATCGCCGCCGAGATCCTGGATGAGGCGCTGCTCGCGGCCGAGGGCTTGCGCGGCGCATTGTCACGATCCGCCGTGGTGCGCGGCACGCCGCAGATCCGCGCCACGATGAAGCAGATCTTCGCCGAGCACGCCGCGCGCGATTTCGGCCGTGCCCATGTGCTCCGCGCCTTGTCCTCGGCCATGGTCGGGCTCGTGGCGCGCGCGCTCTCAGGGGAGAGCGGCGGCAACGGCACTGCCGAATCCAGCCTGTTCCGCCGCTTCGAGGCGCTGCTGGAGCAGCATCATCTCGAGCGCTGGAGCGTCGCCGACTATGCCAAGGCGCTGTCGGTGACGCCGACGCATCTCAACCGGATCACGCGAAGGGCGACCGGCGATACCGCCTCGCATTTGATCCTCAACCGGCTGATCCGCGAGGCGCGGCGCAACCTCGTCTACACCAACCTGCCGATCTCGACGATCGCCTACGCGCTCGGCTTCGAGGACCCCGCCTATTTCAGCCGGGTCTATGCCGCAGCCACGGGCCTATCGCCGCGCGCCTTCCGCGCGCAGCTCCATGGCGAAGAGGCGTGAGGCTTCACACGTCGAAGAACACCGTCTCCTCCGGCCCCTGCAAATTGATCGTGAAGGCGTACACGACCTTGCCGGCGCGCTCGCTGCGCGTTGCGATCAAGGTCTTGCGGCGCACCGGCTGTTCGATCAGGTTGAGCACGGGGTCGGCGGCGTTGGCGGCCTCTTCATCCGAGAAGTAGAGCCGCGTGTTGAGGCCGATGTTGATGCCGCGCGCGACGATCCAGACATTGATATGCGGTGCGCATTTGCGGCCCGCCTTGTCGGTGATCGCGCCGGGCTTGATGGTCTCGAAGGTGACGAGGCCGCTGTCGAAGTCGGACCCGGCGCGGCCCCAGCCGCGAAAGTCCTCATCGAGTGCGCCCGCCGAACGATCCGCCGGATGGTTGTAGCGACCGGCCGCATTGGCCTGCCATATCTCGAGCAGAACGTCGCGCAGCGGCGTG
Organism: Bradyrhizobium sp. in8p8; assembly: GCF_000426845.1. GTDB lineage: Bacteria > Pseudomonadota > Alphaproteobacteria > Rhizobiales > Xanthobacteraceae > Bradyrhizobium > Bradyrhizobium japonicum_C. Next base: position 59,263 of record NZ_AUGD01000013.1, read on the forward strand.
CCGGTGCCGTCGAGCACCTTGCCCTCCAGCGTGATGCGCTCGCCCTTGGTGTTGGGCGTCACCAGCACATTGGAGAAATTCCTCTCGAAGATGTCGAAGCCGGCCATGGCCGGGATCAGGCCGATATGGACGTAGGGCCCGGCGGTCTGCGAGGCAGTTTCCTTGAGATAATTGAGCGGCTGCGGCATGGCTCAGTTCCCCGCGGTGCGATTTTCGAAATAGGTGGAGCGCTGGCCGCGCAGCACGATGTCGAAGCGATAGGCGAGCGAATCGAACGGGCTGGAGGCGTTGAGGTCGAGCGGCGCCACGAGGCGGTCGAGCGCATCCTTGTCCGGGATCGTCGTCAGAATCGGGCAGATTGGAATCAGGGGGTCACCTTCGAAGTACATCTGCGTGATCAGCCGTTGCGCGAAGCCGGAGCCGAACACCGAGAAGTGGATATGGGCCGGGCGCCAGCTGTTGACATAGTTGCGCCAGGGATAAGGCCCCGGCTTCACGGTGCGGAAATAATAGTAGCCGGTTTCGTCAGTGAGCGCGCGTCCGCAGCCCCCGAAATTCGGATCGATCGGCGCCAGATAGGTGTCCTTTTTGTGCCGGTAGCGGCCGCCGGCATTGGCCTGCCAGAACTCGACCAGCGTGTTCGGCACCCCGCGGCCGGTTTCGTCCAGCACGCGGCCATGCACGATGATCCGCTCGCCGATGGGGTCGCCGTCCTTGGCGTAGTTGCGGATCAGATCGTTGTCGAGCGGGCCGAGATCATTGTGCCCGAACACCGGCCCGGTGATCTCCGAAACCGAGTTTTCCAGCGACAGCAGCGACTGGCGCGGCGAGCGCAGCACCGAGGATTTGTAACCGGGCGCATGCGCCGGCGGATGGATGGAACGATCGCGCTGGAAGAAGCCGCCATCGCCGAGCGGGGGCGTAAAAGGCTCGGGGCTGTTGAGGCGGGGATCCCGCAAGGCTGCTGGCGCCTGGGCGTTCATCGACGTTGTCTCTCCCTGGGAGCCCGGAGGCGGGCGTGGTTATCGGGAGATGATGGGACCCTCTATTCTCAAGATAAATAGATGAATTATAATGAATCACATGAAGGAAATCGATCATTTGGCCCTCGACGGACATGCCCTCGAGCTATTCCTCGCCGTGCTGGAGGAGGGATCGGTGACGGCAGCCGCGACACGTCTGGGGCTGACGCAGTCGGCGGTCAGCCACGGGTTGAACAAGCTGCGGCGGATTGCCGGCGATCCGCTGTTCGCTAAATCCGGCCGCGGCATCGTCGCCACGGCGCATGCCCAGGCCCTCGCGACGAAGGCGCGCGCGCTGATCGACGAGATGCGCAGCTTTGCCGGCGGCGTCAGCTTCGCGCCGGCGCAGGCCCAGCTGTCGCTGACGATCGCCGCCAATGATTTCCAGCGCGACCTGCTGCTGCCGCGCTTCTTCGACCACGTCGCCGCGCAAGTGAGGAGCCTGAACCTGCGCGTGATCCCCTCGCAATCGCCTTCGCCTGCGATGCTGCGCGAGAACCGCTGCGATCTCCTGATCACTCCGCTGCCGCCGTCCGGCGTCGACATCGTGCAGAAGCGGCTGCTGAGGGATCATTACGTGTGCTACTACGATGCAAAGGCCCGTTCGGCACCGGCCAGCCGCAGCGCCTATCTCGCGGCACGTCACGTCACGGTGGTCTATACCGACAACGAACGGCTCGATTTCGACCGCCGGCTGGCAGCAAACGGGCTTCATCGCGATATCGCGATCTCGGTGCCGAGCTTCTCCGGCGTACCGTCCTTCCTGCGGGGGTCGCAGATGCTTGCGAGCATGCCGAGCCTGCTCGCAGCCGGCGTGATGCGCGGGTTTGCGCAAGCGCCGATCCCGCTGGCGTCTCGCACGCGGACCCTGGCCGAGCTGCCGATGTTCATGGTCTGGCATCAGCGTTACCAGAAGGACCCGGCCCACCGATGGATCAGGAGCCAGCTGGAGGCCGTCGCGGCCACGGCCGCCAAGCCGTGATAGCCGGTGCCGCGTTCGACAAGACCGCCCCTCCGCAAACCCACTGGTTGCGGGACGGCCCCCGCGCTAAAATCCCTTCATGACAGTGACCGACATTGCGAGCCGGACCTACAATCACAGCTGGCGGCTGGATCCCATTATCCGCAGCCTGCTTGATACCGACTTCTACAAGCTATTGATGTTACAAATGATTCGGGAAGACTACCCGGATCAGCAGGTGACCTTTTCGGTCATCAACCGCTCGCGCCATGTACGTCTCGCCGAGATCATCGACGAGGGTGAGTTGCGCGCTCAGCTCGATCACGCCCGCACCATCCGCTTCACCAAGAAAGAGCTGATCTGGCTGGCCGGTAACACCTTCTACGGCAAGACCCACATGTTCTCGGCGGACTTCATCCGCTGGCTGGCGGAGTTCCGCCTGCCCGAGTACGAGCTGCGCAAGGTCGAGGGCCAGTACGAGCTGCATTTCCATGGTCCCTGGACCCACACCACGATGTGGGAGATTCCGGCGCTTGCGATCATCAACGAGCTGCGCTCGCGCGCTGCAATGAAGGGCCGCGGCCGCTTCGAGCTCGACGTGCTCTATGCCCGCGCCAAGGCCAAGCTGTGGACCAAGGTGGAACGGCTGCGCAAGCTCGAGAATTTGCGGCTCTCCGACTTCGGCACGCGCCGCCGTCACGGCTTTCTCTGGCAGCGCTGGTGCGTCGAGGCGGTGAAGGAAGGCCTGGGTCCGTCCTTCATCGGCACATCCAACGTGCTGCTCGCGATGGACAACGATCTCGAAGCCATCGGCACCAACGCGCATGAGCTGCCGATGGTCGCGGCCGCGCTCGCCAGGGACGACGAGGAACTGCGCTGGGCGCCCTACCGCATCCTCGACCAGTGGCGCCAGACCTATGGCGGCAATCTCCTGATCGCACTGCCCGACGCCTTCGGCACCAAAGCCTTCCTGCGCGATGCGCCGGAATGGGTTGCCGACTGGACCGGCTTCCGTCCCGACAGCGCGCCGCCGATCCAGGCAGGCGAAGAGATCATCGCCTGGTGGCAGAGGAAGGGCCGCAACCCCAAGGACAAGCTGCTGGTCTTTTCCGACGCGATGGACGTCGGCTCGATCGAGGAGACCTATCACCACTTCGCCGGCCGCGTGCGGCTCTCCTTCGGCTGGGGCACCAACCTCACCAACGACTTCGTCGGCTGCACGCCGGACGGCTCGTTCAACCTCGATCCGATCTCGCTGGTCTGCAAGGTCTCGTCGGTCGATGGCCATCCGGCCGTCAAGCTCTCCGACAATCCGGAGAAGGCGACCGGCCTTCCATCGGAGATCGAGCGTTACCTGCGCGTGTTCGGCGACGCGGGTCGCGTGCGCAAGCCGGTGCTGGTGTAGCACCCCACCAATTCTCTCGATCGAGGCAGCCGCGCACAGGGGATGCGCGGTATCGGATCGTCACCCCCAGCAGTCCCAGTTCACCCGCATTTGAAGCGATTTGCTTGCGCCTGCTTCACGACGGCTTCACCCTCTGACGGAGTCTTCCGCACCTTTCAGATCGAGTTAAGCAACCATCCCGTCTACTTCGTGTTGCAGGCGCAACGCTTCGCTGCGATCGTTGATCGGCTTGGGGAATAAGGTGTTTCGCAGAACAGCGACGTCAGCGGAGCGACACAGCTTCCTTCACGTCATCAAGCTCGTCTCGCCTTTCGTGATGGTCGTCGTGCTCCAGGCGGCGATCGCGGGATTCAGTCTCGAGGTGATGTCGTCGGTCCGCGCCTATGTGGCGGGCGAAGCGCTATGGTCGCGTTCGCAAAAGAACGCCGTCTATTTCCTCAACCGCTATCTGCACTCGGGCGAGGCCAGCCTGTTCGCGCAGTATCGAGCCTCGCTTGCCGTTCCCATCGGCGACGAGTTCGCGCGCTGGGCGCTCGAGCGCGATCCCGTCGACGTCGAGACCGCCCGCATCGGCTTCCTGCAGGGCGGCAACCATCCCGATGACGTACCAGGACTGATCAGGCTGTTTCGCTACTTCAACCGTGTCAGCTTCCTCCAGGAAGCGATCAGCGAATGGGCCGCCACTGATCCCATGCTGCTGGAGCTCAGCGTGTTCGGCGAGCTCATCCGGTCCGAACTGGAAAACGGCCCCATTGCAGACGATCGCCTGCAGTTTCTTGCGTCGCGGCTCTCGGAGCTCAACAGCCAATTCACGGTGCATGCAAAGCGGTTCTCCACCGTCCTCGGCGAGGGCTCCCGCGCGATCAAGTTGACGCTGACCTGCATCAACCTCCTGACCGCAGCGACGCTGATCCTGCTTCTGATCTGGCATACGCGGCGTTTGGTGCTGCAACGGCAGGCGTTCGAACACGCCTTGCATGCCGAGAAAGAGCGCCTGGCTTGGCAGGCGTCGCACGATGGGCTGACCGGCCTGTTCAACCGCCGCGCCTTCGAGGCCCGCCTGCAAAGCGAGCTGGACGATGCCGCGGCGGGTGCGTTCGGCCTCATCCTGCTCGACCTCGACCAGTTCAAGAGTGTCAACGACAACTGTGGCCACCTTGCCGGCGACCGCCTGCTCTGCGAGGTCTCGCGCCTCCTGCAGCAGGACCGGCATGCACATGATCTTGTGGCTAGGCTCGGCGGTGACGAATTCTGCCTGATCCTGCCGCGCTGCCCGCCCTACGAGGCTGTCGATATCGCCGAGCGTCTGCGCAGATCGCTCGAGATGTTCAATTTCGCCTGGGGCGACCGCTGCTTTTCCGTGACCGCCAGCATCGGCGTCGCCTGCATCACCGACCGCAACACCACGCTCGAAGATGCGATGCGGCGCGCGGATGCCGCCTGCTACCGCGCCAAGGAAAAGGGACGCAACAGCGTTCAGGTCGAGGGCGGGAGACCTGATGTGGTCGTTGTTGCGGCACGGCTCCGCGAGCCGGCGCGCGCTTAAGCAGCTCGTTGTCAGCTCCGGGGCAGAATCCCGAGGCCCGTGAGATGAGTGTCGACAAACTGTTCGATCTGCTGGCGCAGCATCTGCGGCGGCACGGCCACCATGCGCTCCTCGAGGCCGAGCGAGATGATGCCATGCACGGCGGAAAACAGCGTGCGCGACAGCAACGCGATCTTCACGTCATCGGCATCCGGCAATAGCCGCACCAGGGGTGGATGCATCAACGCGAAGGCATCCATCACCATCTGAAGAATATCGTCCGGGTAGGGACGGTCGTCCTCCATCCGATGCTCGAACAGCGAGCGCAGCAGATTGGCGTGCTCGGCAAAGAAATCGAGATAGGTCGCGGCCAAGCCATAGAGCTGGCGAACGGGATCTTCGGCAGGAACGCCCCGGAGCTGCGCCGTGAGCGCCTGAACCGTCTCCCGATTGACGGTCAGGATAACCCCATCGAAGTCTCCGAACTCGTTATAGACGCTGCCGACCGAGCAGCCGGCGGCCTCCGCGACGTCCCGAACCTTCAATGATCTCAGTCCCTTAGCTGAGATGATGCCACGGGCGATCTCCACGATTTGGAGCCGCCGCCGAATTTTTTTCTTATCGCGGAGCGATTCGTCTTGAACATTGTTCATTCTCGAGCTACTCACGTGAACATTGTTCAAATTAACCTGGAGACCTGCAAAATGCAAACCCTCGCTGTTGATATCGCCGTCACCTTCGTCGACGACGCCAAGGCTCTCGTCACCGGTCTGTGCCGCGCCGCCCTCAACGCCGCGACGGCGCCCATCAACCGCGTCGCCAATACCTGCGACGTTGCCGGCGTCCTCGAGCAGCGTCGGGCGACCTTCCGGATGTGGCGGGCGAGCCGCGCCCGAGCCCGCCGAGAGCGGCGCCGGTTTAGCCTGCTCGGTCGCTTCTCGCCCTTCCGCCGCCTTGCCCATCTGACCTGAGGCGCGCAGCCGGGACATTCCGATCTGCTCGAATGCGCAGCCCCGGTGCAAGGGGGCACTCACCACGTCCCGACGGTCGCGGCGGATCGGGCGGACTTCACCGGACGCGGTTCAGCTTTCTCATCGCGGCACGATATCCCGATCATGCGGTCTTCTGCAGCCGCGACAGCACATAATTGCGAACCTAACGAGACCACTTGTCGACCAACAGGATCGGAGGACGAGGAACAGACCAGGCCGGCGACATTCGTGTCCGGCAAAGGTTGATCCGGTCCGCTTCCGGTCGTGACGCCTCCCGACGATTGAACAACCTCAAGCCGCCTTTCCAAGAACAGGACTAGTCATGATCAGGGAATTGATGTCGTCACGCCGTTTCGCGCCGCTGTTCTGGGCGCAATTCTTTTCGGCGCTCAATGACAATGTGCTCAAGAACGCGCTCGTCATCATCCTGCTTTACAGCGCGGCGACGAGCCACGGCGATGCGCTGGTGACGGTCGCAGGCGCCGTCTTCATTTTCCCCTATTTCATCCTGTCCGGGCTCGGCGGCCAGCTTGCCGACAAATACGTCAAATCCGTCGTCGCAAGGCGGTTGAAATTCGTCGAGATCTTCGCCGCGTGCTTTGCCGCTGCCGGCTTCTTCCTGCATTCGGTGCCGCTGCTGTTCGCAGCGCTCGCGCTGTTCGGCACTATCGCCGCCCTGTTCGGGCCGGTGAAATATGCCATGCTGCCGGACCAGCTCGAGCTCGGCGAGCTCGCGACTGGCAACGCGCTGGTCGAAGGCGCGACCTTCATGGCCATCCTGCTCGGCACCGTCGCCGGCGGCCAGTTCGTGGCCGGCTCCGCACATATGGGCTGGGTCGCCTCCGCCGTGGTCGCGCTGGCGCTGCTGTCATGGGCGTTTGCCGCCCGCATTCCCCAGACGACGCCCTCCGCGCCCGATCTCCCCGTCGATGCCAATCCATGGACCTCGACGATGAGCCTGCTCAGGACGCTCTACGCCGACCATCGCCTGTGGGACGGCACCGTGATCGTCTCCTGGTTCTGGCTGGTCGGTGCGATCGTGCTGTCGCTGCTGCCGGCGCTGGTCAAGGACGTCGTCGGTGGCACCGAGGGCGTGGTGACGCTGTGCCTTGCCATCTTCGCGATCGGCATCGCGATCGGCTCGCTGTTTGCCGCAAGCCTGAGCCACGTACGTCCCAATCTCGCGCTGGTGCCGATCGGCGCCATCATCATGGGATTTGCGGGGCTCGATCTCGCCTGGGCCATCGGTGTCGCTGCCAAGGGGCACGAGATCACTGCGCTCGGCTTTGCGACCTCGTTCGGCGGCCTGCGTATGCTGGTCGACTTCGTTGCCTTCGCATTCGGCGGCGGCCTCTTCGTTGTGCCGTCCTTTGCCGCAGTCCAGGCCTGGTCGCAACCTTCCGAACGCGCCCGCATCATCGCCGCCGGCAACGTGCTGCAGGCCGCCTTCATGGTGGTCGGCTCGCTGTTCGTCGCGCTGTTGCAGGCGGCCGGGCTCCATGTCGGCTGGATCTTTCTCGGCCTCGGCGTCGCCAGCTTCGGCGCGGTGTGGTTCGTGCTCACGAAGTGGGGCAAGGAAGGCGTGCGCGATGCCGGCGGGCTTCTGTTCCGCGCCCTGTTCCGTACGGAGGTGCGCGGACTAGAAAACCTGCCGCCTCCGGGCACGCGCATGCTGATCGCGCCGAACCATGTCAGCCTGATCGACGGCCCGCTGCTGCATGCCGTGCTGCCGATCGACGCGAGCTTCGCGGTCGATACTGGTATCGCCAAAGCCTGGTGGGCCAAGCCGTTCCTACGCGCGGTCAGGCACTACACCATGGATCCGAGCAAGCCGCTGGCCGCGCGCGACCTGATCAAGCTCGTCGCCGCGGGCGAGCCAGTCGTCATCTTCCCGGAAGGACGCATCACCGTCTCGGGATCGTTGATGAAGGTGTATGACGGCACCGCGATGATCGCAGACAAGGCCGATGCCGTGGTTGTGCCGGTCCGCATCGAAGGCGCGCAACGCTCTTATCTCAGCTATCTCAACAGCAGCCAGATCAAGCGGTCCTGGTTTCCGCGTGTGACCGTCACCATCCTGCCGCCGGTCAAGCTCCCGGTCGATGAAACGCTGAAGGGCAAGGCACGCCGCAATGCCGCCGGCGCCGCACTGCAGGACGTCATGATCGATGCCCTCGTGAAGAACGCCATGCTCGATCACACGCTGTTCGAAGCGCTCGGACATGCCCATCGCGACCGCGACACCGGCAAGGTCATCATCGAGGACGCGCTCGGCGCCAGGCTAACCTATCGCAAGCTGATTCTCGGCGCGCAGGTCCTGAGCCGCAAGCTCGAGAGCGGCACCGCCGTCGGCGAGAATGTCGGCGTGCTGCTGCCGAACTCGGCGGGCGTTGCCGTGGTGTTCATGGCGCTGCAGAACGTCGGCCGTGTGCCGGCGATGCTCAACTTCTCCGCCGGCCCGGTCAACGTGCTCGCCGCCATGAAGGCCGCGCAGGTCAGGACCGTGCTGACCTCGAAGGCCTTCATCGAGAAGGGCAAGCTCGACAAGCTGATGACCGCGATCTCCGCGGAGGCGCGCGTGGTCTATCTCGAGGACGTCCGCGACACGATAGGCATCGCCGACAAGATCAAGGGCCTGCTCGCAGGCACGACGCCGCGTGTCGCCCGCCAGGCCAACGATCCCGCCGTCGTGCTGTTCACCTCGGGCTCCGAAGGCACGCCGAAGGGCGTGGTGCTGTCCCACCGCAACATCCTCGCCAATGCGGCGCAGGCGCTGGCGCGGGTCGACGCCAACGCCAACGACAAGGTGTTCAACGTGCTGCCGGTGTTCCACTCGTTCGGGCTGACCGGGGGAATGATGATGCCGATGCTGGCGGGCATTCCGATCTACATGTACCCCTCGCCGCTGCACTACCGGATCGTACCCGAGTTGATCTACCAGACCGGCGCGACCATCCTGTTCGGCACCGACACGTTCCTCACCGGCTACGCCCGCTCGGCGCACCCTTACGACTTCCGCACCTTGCGCCTCGTGATCGCCGGTGCCGAGGCAGTCAAGGATCGCACGCGCCAGGTGTTCATGGAGCGGTACGGCATTCGTATCCTCGAAGGCTATGGCGTCACCGAGACCGCGCCCGTTCTCGCCATGAACACGCCGATGGCCAACCGGCCCGGCACCGTCGGCCGCCTGTCGCCTCTGATGGAAAGCCGACTCGACCCGGTCCCCGGCATCGATGACGGCGGACGCCTCTCGGTGCGCGGGCCGAATGTGATGCTCGGTTATCTCAGGGCCGAGAATCCCGGCGTGATCGAAGTACTTCCCGAAGGCTGGCACGACACCGGCGACATCGTTTCGATCGACGCTGCCGGCTTCATCACCATCAAGGGCCGCGCCAAGCGTTTCGCCAAGATCGCGGGCGAAATGGTCTCCCTCTCCGCGGTCGAGAGCATCGCAGCAACCCTGTGGCCGCACGCCGCTACGGTTGCCGTGTCGATCCCCGACGCACGCAAGGGAGAGCGCATCGTGCTGCTGACGACGGAAAAAAACGCCGAGCGCAGCGCGATGCTGGCTCAGGCCAAGACGATCGGCGCATCCGAGCTCACCGTGCCTGCGACAATCATGGTGGTCGACAAGGTGCCGTTGCTCGGCACCGGCAAGACCGACTATGTCACGGCCATGACGATGGCCCGTGAGCAGGCGTCCGCGCCGGACCGGGAGGTGGCGTAGGGCCGGCAACCGGTTCGTCGGTCACGCCGCGGTCCGCCGCTCCTGCGCGTAGCGCACCAGTGCGGCGAAGCGGTAGATGCCGTGCACGAACTTGCCGTAGGGCATGGTGATGAACAATGCGAACACGGCGCCGAGATGCAGCGCGAGCAACGGCCCCATTGCGCCTGTCTCGCGCAGGACGAGCAGCAGCATTCCGGTGACGCCGGTCAGGAACAGCATGGCAATGAAGCCGACATCCATGCCGTAGCGGGTCTCATCGAGCAGCGCGGGATCGCGCCCCATCTTGGCCATGAACAGACCGATCGGCCCGACGATGAGGCCGATGCCGCCCAGCGTGCCCAGCACCACGGGCAGGTCCCACCACGGATACGGCGCCTCGCGGCCGAGCAGATAGTGATACAGCGTCGCCACCGACGTCGCGGCGAAGCACAGCAGGAAGCCGTAGAAGGTCAGATGGTGATAGCGTTTGCGCCGGTCAGTGGGCTTGTCGTCCTCGTTGTAGCAACCGACACCGCCGCCATGGAGATAGCGCAGCTCGCCGGCATCGCGGATCGCCTGGAAGATCGAGCCCCCGTCGGCGCGGCCGTCAATGGGCGGGCCGATGTCACGCCAGAAGGCGCGCACGCTCATAAAAAGCGCAAAAACGGCATAGAGAAAGGCAGCACCGAACAATCCGGCCATCATATTGTGCGGCATCAACTTGTAGAAGGCGCCAGGGCCGGTGTGCACACCAAACAGAACGCTCCGGTCATTCAAGGCGGCGAAGCCGAGGATGAAGGCCGCCATGCTGAGCGCTGCGACAATGCTGATGACGAGGCCGTTGCGCGCGAACGCGCCGGAGAGCGCCTGAGGCCAGGCATAGGCCGCGTAGGATTCCGCGCGCGCGACAGCCAGCGTCTTTGGGACATTGACGTTGAACTCGTGCGGCGGCGAGAACTGGCAGTCGACGTAGCAGGCGCCGCAGGCATGGCAGAGATTGGCAAGGTAGTTGAGGTCGCCGTCAGAGAAGGCGCGGCGCATTTCCATCGCCGGAAATACCGCGCACAGGCCCTCGCAATAGCGGCAGGAATTGCAGACCGTCATCAGACGGTCGGCTTCGTCCAAGATCCTAGTTCCGTGCATGTTTTGCCGCTTCCCGTCCCGCGATCCGCCCGAACACGCTGCCGATGGTCATGCCCATTCCGGCCGCATAGCCCTTGCCCAGCACGTTGCCGGCCATGATCTCGCCGGCCGCGAACATGTTGGCGGACGGCTTGCCGTCCTTCATCAGCATCCGCGCCTCCTTGTTCACGCGCGTCCCGAGATAGGTGAAGGTGATGCCCGGCCTTACCGGATAGGCGAGATAGGGCGCTGTCTCGATTTTGCGCGCCCAGTGTGTCTTGGGTGGCGTGATGCCCTCGGTCACGCAGTCATCCAGAATCGTGTGGTCGAACGTGCCGGGCCGCACTGCGGCGTTGAACTCGGTGATGGTCTTTTCCAGCGCGGCCGGATCGAGTTCGAGCTTGCCCGCCAGTTCGGCGACCGTCTGCCCGGCGATCGGTGGAAACAACGTCGGCATGAAGCTGGTGACGACCGTGGAGTCGAAGATGATATAGGCGATCTGGTCGGGCTGCGCCGCAACCAGCCGGCCCCAGATCGCATAGCGCTTCGGCCAGATGTCCTCGCCCTCGTCGTAGAAGCGCTGCGCGTGCTTGTTGACGACGATGCCGAACACGACCGAGTCGTGGCGCGTGATGATGCCGCCGTCGAATTTCGGCGCGCGGGCGTCGATCGCGACCGCGTGGCACTGGGTGGGATCGCCGACCTCCTGCACGCCCTTGTCGAGCAGAATCTTCAGGATCGACCCGCGATTATAGGGCGTGCCGCGAATGAGGAAGTTGTCGGCGGCCTCGCCCCAATATTGCTTGAGCCATTCGATGTTGGCTTCGAAGCCGCCGGCGGCGGCAACCAGCGAGGTGGCGCGGATCTCGGTCTGCCCGTTGATCGGCCGCTTGAGGCGCGCCGCGAGGAACATGCCGTCCTCGATCTCGAGGTCGGTGACCTCGGCGTCGTATGCGACGTCGACGCCGAGCCGCTCGGCCGTGAGATAGAGCGCATTCAGCATCGCGCGGCCACCGCCGAGAAAGAAGGAGTTGGTGCGGCCGAGGCTCAGCGTGCCGCCCAGCGAGGGCTGCCAGCGCACGCCCTGCTCCACGATCCAGTTCAGGATGTCCTTGGATTCGCGGATCATGTGGCGCGCCAGCATCTCGTCGGTCTGCCCGCCCGTGACGCGCAGCAGGTCCTCCCAGAACTCCTCTTCGGTATAGGGGCCGGTCAGGATTTCGGTCGCGGCATCATGGGCGCAGCGCATGTTGCGGGTGTGGCGGGTGTTGCCGCCGCGATAGAACTTCGGCGCGCCTTCCAGCACGAGCACCGAGGCGCCGCCGCGCCTGGCGCTGATCGCCGCGCACAGCGCCGCATTGCCGCCGCCGATCACCAGCACGTCGTATTTGCTGCCCATACCGTCTGCCCGATGCGACGCAGTTGGAGACATTCTACCCGCAGGCGGCCTGGACCCGCCATTGCGCACGTTTGTATACAAAGATATACGAGAATGGAGCAACCGGCATCTCTGCATGGGCAGGATGCGCCCCGGGGAAACCATGGCAAGGCGTCCGGCGAAGGCAAGCGGATCGATCGCGCGCGGCGGCGGTGTCGCATTGGGCGAAGCCGTATTCCGCTCGCTGTGCGAGGCGCTGCAGGCCGGCAGCTACCGCGCCGGCGACCGATTGCGCGAAGAGGAAGTGGCGCAGCGGCTGAACGTCAGCCGCACGCCCGTGCGGGAAGCCCTGGGACGCCTCGCCGCGCGCGGCTTCGTCGAGCCAGCCGGTGGCCGCGGGCTGATCGTGCGCAATCTCGACATTTCCGAGGTGCTCGAGCTCTATGCCATGCGCGAGATCATGGAAGGCGCCGCGGCGCGCCTCGCCGCCGAGCACGCCTCTACCCCGGAGATCGACGCGCTCGGGGATATCGAGCAGGCTTTCGTCGCGGCGGCCAAGACCGACAAGGCCGAGATGGCAAGGCTCAACCGGGCTTTTCACGAAGCCATCTGCCGGGCGGCGCGCAACCGCTATCTCGACAATGCGTCGCGGGAATTGCAGGACTGGATCGCCCTGCTCGGCCCGACCACCTTCACGGTGACCGGACGCCCCTCGACCAGCCATAGCGAGCATCAGGCGATCATCGCCGCGATTGCGGCGCGCGACGGCGACAAGGCCGAGCAGCTCGCGCGGGCGCATATCCGTGAGGCGCTACGCTGCCGGCTGAAGCTGCTGCAGAAACAGTAGGTCCCCTAGCGCCTCGCCCCTCGCGCGGGACGCACATCTTCAGCCGAAGCCGATAAAGCACTGTTGAGCAACTCGGTCGGGCCACCCAGCGCACGCGTCAGGCGGACGGCGGCTCTCAGCAACAGCGACGCCATCGCCTTGATATTGTCCCGCGTGAAGCGCGGCTTCGGCCCTGAGAGCGACAGGGCACCGACGCATTTGCCGCCAGGACCGAACACCGGGCAGGCAAGCCCGGCGCAATCGGGATCGCGCTCGCCAAAGGACACTGCGATGCAACCCTCGCGAATCTCATCGTAGGCCTCGCCCTTCTCCCCGTCGAAAGCCAGGATAATCCGTCCGGCCGCGCCGCGGTCCAACGGCAGCAGCATGCCGGCCTCGACGCGGTCGAGCGTCGAATGTTGGGAATCGACCCGGAAGACGCAGAGCCTGCGCTTCGCATCATGCCGCACGTGATACGACGGACTTTCCGTGCCGTCGGCGACGAGCTGACGCAGCAGCGGCACCACGCGATCATGCAGATTGTTGCTGCGCTGGTAGACCGCGCCGAGCCGGAACGGTGTCGGCCCGAGATGGTAACGACCGTCGGCGAACTGCACGAGGTAGCCGAATTCCTGAAGAGACGTCATCAGCCGCAACAGCGTGCTTTTGTACATCTTGGTGCGCCGGGCGAGCTCAGCGAGCGTCATCGGCTCCGGCGCGTCCTCGAAGGCGGCCAGGATGCTCAGGGCACGGTCGACGGCTGCGACGCCGGGCGAAGGCATGGCGTGTCCTATTGGGGAAATCCGGAGGGGTCGATGAGCTTTGCGATAACGGGAAAATACGCATCGCCCATGCCCTTGTCGATCGTCTCCTGGAAGATGGTGCGCATCAGCGCCGCGCCGCGCAGATTTAGCCCGGCTTGCGCGCCAAGCTCCAGCGCATAGGAAAGGTCCTTCATTGCATATTCGGTGGAGAACGCCCGCAGAGGAAAATCCTTGGCAACGATCGCCTTCATGCCGTGATTACGCAGCGCAAAGCTGTCCGCTGACCCCTTGGACAGCGTCTCCAGCAGCAGCTTCGGCTCGACGCCGCTGTGCTTGGCGATCGCGACCGCCTCCGCCAGCGCATTGACGGTCTCGAACAGAACCATGTTGTTCAGGATCTTCGTCACCTGTCCGGCCCCGGTGCCTCCGCAGAGGGTGACGTCCGTTGCGAAATGCCGGATCAACGGCTCGACCCTGGCAAAGTGCTCGGGTGTGGCGCCAACCATGACGCTGAGCGTGCCGTCCTGCGCAGCCTGGCGCGTGCGCGCGATCGGGGCGTCGATCCAAAGCGCACCCTTGTCAGCGAGCTGCTTGGCGAACGACCGCGTTAGGCCGACATCGGAGGTGCCGAGATCGATCACGGTCTGGCCATTTCTGATCACCGGCAAAATGCCCTCGAAGACCGACATCACGTGCCTCGCGCTAGGCAGGCACAGGAAGATGGTCTCTGCGCCGGTGACGAGATCCCCGATCGACTTCGCCGCCGTGGCCCCGTCGTCCACGATCCGCGCCAGCGGCTCCGCGGCAAGGTCGAACGCGAGCACCGCCCGGCCGCTCTTGCGCAACAGGTTGCGGCAGATCGGCTCGCCCATGACGCCAAGACCGATGAACCCAATCGAACCAGACATTCCGTACTCTCCTCGAAATCTTCCGGCCGGGCAGGTACAGCCTGCCCGGCCGACGCGGTTACTTCACCAGCGGGCAGCCGCCTTCGCTCATCGGGCGGAACACTTCTTCGCCCGGCTTGGAGCTGACGACCCGGTAATAGTCGAACTTATACTTGGACTCCTCCGGTTTCTTCACCTGCACCAGGTACATGGTATGCAGCACGCGTCCGTCCGGGCGGATCGCAACGTCCTTGTTGTACATATCATTGACCTTCAGCTCGTGCATCTTGGCGGCAACGGCGGTCGCATCGGTGGTACCGGCTGCCTTAACGGCTGAAAGGTAGTGGTGGACGCCGCTATAGACGCCGGCCTGCACCATGCTGGCGACCTTGCCGTCCATCTGCGCGGCGTAGCGCTTCGACCAGGCACGGGTCTGCTCGTTGAGGTCCCAATAGAACGAGGTCGTCACCTGCAAGCCTTGGGTGACCTTCAGGCCCAGCGAGTTCACGTCCGTGATGAAAACGAGCAGACCAGCGAGCTTCTGGCCACCCTCGACGATACCGAATTCACCAGCCTGCTTGATAGCGGTCTGCACGTCTGCGCCCGACGTCGCAAGCCCAACAACGTCGGCCTTCGAGCCCTGCGCCTGCAACAGGAAGGACGCAAAATCAGCGGTGCCGAGCGGATGGGCGGCCGAGCCGATCACCTTGCCGCCCGCGGCCTCGATGAATTTCGTGGCATCGCGTTGAAGCGCGTGGCCGAAAGCGTAGTCGGCCGTCACGAAGTACCAGGTTTTGCCGCCGGCCCGCGTGATCGCGTCACTGGTGAGCTTGGACAGCGCGTAGGTGTCGTAGTTGAAGTGGAAGCTGACCGGCGAGCAGGATTTCCCGGTGAAGTCGGACGAGCCGGGGCCAGAGATGACGAAGATCTTGTTCTTCTGTTTCGCAACTTCGAGGATGGCAAAGCCGGCCGACGAGGCCGCGCCGTCCGCAATCATGTCGACGCCTTCATTGTCGAACCATTTGCGCGCGGTGGCCGATGCGATGTCGGGCTTGTTCTGATGGTCGGCCGAAATGATCTCGATCTTCTTGCCGAGCAGCTCGTTGCCGAAGTCGTCTGCGGCGAGCTTTGCAGCGACCACCGAGCCGCGCCCGCCATTGTCGGCGAACACGCCCGACTGGTCGTTGAGCACGCCAATCCTGATCACATTGTCGGCTGCAAACGCAGTGCTCGCTTGTGCGGCCAGAATCGCCGCCATCGTCCAACGCAACTTCATAACTACGCTCCCTTTCAATAATTCTGCTTATCGAGGATGTCTTGCAGCACCGGCGCGATGTAGCGCCGGAACTGTTCCGGGTTCTCACTCATCGGAAAGTGGCCGAGCCGCTCCATCACCGTCGCCTTGGCACCGGGAATGCCGGCGGCGGTGCGCAGCGTGTCTTCCGGCGTGCAGGAGAAATCGTACTCGCCGGTGAGGAGATAAAGCGGGCACTGGTTGACGTCGATGTCAGAGGTGCGCCCGCGCAGATCGCCGTCGACGCGATAGAAATAGAGATCGCCCTTGAAGATGCCGGGGCCACCCTGCTTGTAGCCCCACAGCGTCTCGTTGCGCGAGGCTTCCGGGCCGTTGGGCGCGATCAGCCCGGAGACCAGCGCGGCGCAGACCTCGCCGCCATGAACGTCGGGCCGGTTCAGCCAAGCCGTGTCGTACCAGGGTTGCTGGAAGTCCGCGGCCTCCAGCCCGATCAATGCGCGAAACTCGCGCGCATGCTCGATGGCCAGATTGAGCACGATACGGCCGCCGATCGAGCACCCCATCACCACCGGGCGCTCCAGCTTCAGCGCGTTGCAGAACGCGCGGATGGTTGCCGTGTAGCTCGCGGTGGTCAGCCGATACTCGGTGCCATATTGGCTGTCAGGCGGATTGGACTTGCCGTGCCAAGGCATGTCGAAGGCGACGACGCGGAAATGTCTGGTGAACTCGGGATCGGTCAGCAAGTGGCGCCATTGCCGCGCGTCAGAACCGGCGGTGTGGAGGCAGACCAAGGGAATGCCGCTGCCGTTCTCCTCGAAATAGATCCGGTTGATCTCTCCATTGATTTCGACGTGCACGTAGCGCCCGACGATCGGCTCGATGAAGCCGTTCATGACGCACCTCCGAAACCGCTCCGCCGGGGCAACGCCAGCAGATCCTTGAAATACTGAAGATGCGTCATGAAGGGATGCAGATCCCCTTCAAGGGTCGCCTGTCCGCGCTTGGTCAGCGCGAGCAGGTCATGCCAGCCGGCCGGTGGCATCTGCTGCCAATGGGCAGCAAGTGCAGCCGGCGTCGCACGATAGGCGAACTGCCAGGTGCGCATCAGGACAGGTGCCGGCGTCATATCCACGATCTGCCCGGCGCGGATGGCGACGTGAAATGGCTGGGTGCTCGGGCCGAGCAGGCAGTCGACGTCGAGCCAGCGTCCGCGGACGGTCAAATCAGCGTCGTGTGCCAGCAAGTCCGGGATCGTCTTGAAGGCTGCGATGACGGTGTCCGGCGCGAACGGCACCGGATCGGTGTCGCGACGAACCAGTCTCGATTCCATCGTCTCGCCTCCCTTATTCTGCTGTACAGAACGTCATTCTATTTATATTCTAGTTCTATACAGGCCTCCCGCCCGAACTCAAGTGGGTGTGATGCTCAAGGAGCCGCATGCCGTCGCGAGGGGCTTCAACAGGAGGGCTGTCTCGGGAGTTGTCGGCTCGAGATCAGGCCTCGAAGACGCGCGCAAGCAACCAATAGCCGCCAAGCACGCCGATGATCGCGGACAGCGCGTAGACCAGCGCCGGCGCCCTCACCGGTTCGGAACGGTCTTCAAGGCTGGGTCGGTCGGCCAAACGGAGGATCGGCAACGCGATCGCAACGATGGCAACCTGTCCGATTTCGACGCCGATATTGAAAGCGGCAAGCGCCGTCGCCGCTGCGTTCGGCGGCAGCCCGATCTCGCGAAGCACGCCGGCGAAGCCGAAGCCGTGGATCAGTCCGAACAGAAACGCCACGCGCCAACGCTTGTCGACGTCGCGCGAGAAGAAGTTCTCCACGGCGACGAAGACGATCGAGGCTGCGATTGCGGGCTCCACGATGCGGCTCGGGATGACGAGAACGTCAAGTGCGGCGAGCGACAAGGTGATCGAATGGGCGATGGTGAAGGCAGTCACGATCTTGACCACAGGAATGAGCCGTCTTGCCCACAGCACCACGGCAACCAGAAATGCGACGTGATCGTAGCCGAGAAAGATGTGTTCGATCCCGGTGAGGACATAGCGCTGCATCGTCGACAGCAGCGACGGCGGCGCGGCTGAAAGCGTGACTGTCGTGTTGCCTGCATCGAGCAAGGCCTGCGCCTCCGACCGGCCTTGCGCAATCAGTACGATTTGACGTGCGGCCGGATCCTTATCGGTCAACACGGTCGAACGATAGACGATGTCGCCGGCGGCATCAGCGCAGGCAAAGCCGTTGCGATAGATGATGCCGTCGCCGTCGGCCAGGATCGCCGCATCTCCGGCCGCACAGGGCTTGGCACCGCCCGTGACAGCTAGGTGCGTGCTCATATAGGCGAGGATGGCGGATTTGGCTGCTTCGACCGCGGCGGGATCGACCGCGTCTTGCCTGGGGTCGTACGTACGCAAACCGATCAGGCGATCGACATCGCTGCCCTTCAATCCAAGTTCGATGCTGACCGCGCGATCGGGGCTCAACGCCACGCGCGCCGTGACGAGGTTGACCTGATGCGCCTCAGCCGGGACACAGATGCCGAGCAGGACCGCAAGCCACGGCAGAAGCAACCGCCTCATGACCCCGCTCCATCCCGCTCACGCCAGCACATCCGCCACGACCGCGTTGAGGACGCCCCGAGCATCGGCCGGCTTCAGCCGCACCTGCAAGCCGCGTTGACCGCCATTGAGATAGACCATGTCATGCGCGAGCGCACTCCGCTCGATCACGGTGCGCACGGGCTTACGCTGCCCGAACGGGCTGATGCCACCGACCTTGTAGCCGGTGACGCGTTCCGCCTCGGGCGGCTTCATCATCTGCGCCGACTTGCCGGCCATGGCGGCGGCGAGCTTCTTCATCGAGACTTCACGGTCGGACGGCACGACCACGCAGACCGGCTTGCCGTCTACCTGCGCCATCAAAGTCTTCAGGACGCGCGCGGGATCCTCACCGAGTGCCGATGCAGCTTGCAGCCCGATGCTCTCGGCGTCGGGATCGTAGTCGTAGGCGTGGACGGTGAAGGCGACACCGGCGGCGGTGAGCGCTCGCGTGGCTGGGGTGACCCTGGACATGGGCCATATCTACCACCGACACTGCGAGGAGCGAAACGGCGAAGCAATCCAGGATCCCACCACGGACAGTCTGGATTGCTTCGCTACGCTCGCAATGACGGTGTGGGCGCAGACGAGGGTCACACCGTCCCCTACTCCGCCGCGTCCCGCATCTCGGCGCGCTCGGCTCGTGCCGCGCAGAACTTGAACTCCGGGATCTTGCCAAACGGATCGAGCGCCGGGTTGGTCAGCAGGTTCGCGGCCGCCTCCGCATAGCAGAACGGCATGAACACCATGTTCTCCGGCACATCACGGTCGGAGCGGACCTTGACCTCGACCGCGCCGCGGCGCGTCTCCAGGCGGATGAAGTCGCCCGGCATCAGCCTCTTCTTGCGCATGTCCTTTGGCGACATGAACGCGACCGCCTCGGGCTCGATCTGGTCGAGCACCTGTGCGCGGCGCGTCATCGAGCCGGTGTGCCAGTGCTCCAGCACCCGGCCGGTCGAGAGCACCATCGGGTATTCGTCGTCGGGAATCTCGTCCGGGGGGATGACCTTGGCCGGCACGATCTTGCCGCGCCCGCTCGCGGTCGGGAAGCCCGTGGTGAAGATGATCTCGTTGCCCGGCTTGTTCGGATCGTCCGCCGGATAGGTGACGGCACCTTCGCGCACCAGCCGTTCCCAGCTGATGTTCTTCAGCGAAGGCATCAGCTGCGCCATCTCGGTATAGACATCGCCGGGACCGCTATAATTCCACGGCAAGCCCATGCGCTTGCCGATCTCCTGGATGATCCAGAGATCCTGCCGCGCATCACCGGGCGGCTTGACCACCTGGCGTGCGAGTTGCACGCGGCGGTCGGTGTTGGTGAAGGAGCCGTCCTTCTCCGCGAAGGCGGACGCCGGCAGGATCACGTCGGCATGGAACGCGGTCTCGGTGACGAAGAGATCCTGCACCACGAGGTGATCGAGCATCGCCAGCGCCTGACGCGCATGCTGGAGATCCGGGTCGGACATCGCGGGGTTCTCGCCCTCGATATACATGCCCTTGATCTCGCCGGCGTGGATCGCATTCATGATCTCGACCACGGTCAGGCCGCGGACGGGATCGAGATCCTGCCGCCAGAGCTTCTCGAAATTGCTGCGCATGTCGTCGCGGCCGACCGGCTGATAGTCCGGCAGGAACATCGGGATCAGGCCGGCATCGGAGGCGCCCTGCACGTTGTTCTGGCCACGCAGCGGATGCAGGCCGGTGCCGGGACGGCCGACCTGGCCGGTGATCAGCGCCAGCGCGATCAGGCAGCGCGCATTGTCGGTGCCGTGGACGTGCTGGCTGATGCCCATGCCCCAGAAGATGATGGACGACTTCGCGCGGGCATAGGTCCGCGCCACCTCGCGCAGGGTCTGCGCCGGGATACCGCAGATCGCCTCCATCTTCTCCGGCGTGAACTCCTTGATCTTCTCCTTGAGCTCGTCGAACCCTTCGGTGTAGCCGGCAATGTACTGGTCGTCGGTCAGACCCTCGGTGATAATCGTATTGATCATCGCGTTGAGCATGGCGACGTCGGAGCCAGGCTTGAACTGCAGATGCTTGGTGGCGTGGCGCGACAGCGTCTGCCGGCGCGGATCCATCACGAACAGTTTTGCGCCATTCTGCTTGACCGCGTTCTTGATGAAGGTCGCCGCAACCGGATGGTTCACGGTCGGATTGGCGCCGATCACGATGATGACTTCGGCATCCATCGCCGCGGCAAACGGCGCCGACACCGCGCCCGAGCTCAGGCCTTCGAACAGCGCCGCCACCGACGAGGCGTGGCACAGCCGCGTGCAGTGGTCGACATTGTTCGAGCCGAAGCCGGTGCGCACCAGCTTCTGGAACAAATAGGCCTCTTCGTTGGAGCCCTTGGCCGAGCCGAAGCCGGCGAGCGCCTTCACGCCCTTCTCGTCGCGGATCTTGACGAGCCCCTTGGCGGCGATATCGAGCGCTTCCTCCCAGCTCGCTTCGCGGAAATGCGTGAACGGATTGGCCGGGTCGACCTGGTCGTTGGCATCCTTCTTCGCATTCGGCAGCCGCACCAGCGGCCTGGTGAGACGATGCGGATGATGGATGTAGTCGAAGCCGAAGCGGCCCTTCACACAAAGCCGATTATGATTGGCGGGGCCGTCGCGGCCCTCGGCGTAGATCACCTTCTCGTCCTTGACGTCGTAGGTGACCTGGCAGCCGACGCCGCAGAACGGGCAGAGCGAATCGACCTTCCTGTCGGGAAAGGTGACGCGGGTCTGCTTGTCGTCCAGCATCACGGCCGGCATCAAGGCGCCGGTCGGACAGGCCTGCACGCATTCGCCGCAGGCGACGCAGGTGGACTCGCCCATGGGATCGTCGAAGTCGAACACGACCTTTGCACCGTGGTTACGATAGGCCATGCCGATGACGTCGTTGACCTGGACCTCGCGACAGGCGCGCACGCACAGGCCGCACTGGATGCAGGCATCGAGATTGACGCGCATCGCCGGATGGCTGGCGTCGGTCGTCCACCGCTCGGCGGCGGGGAAGCGGCTCTCGGTGACGCCCGTCGTTTCGGCCCAATGCCAGAACTTCGAGTCCGGATCGTGCGAGGTCTCGCGCGCCGGCTGGTCGGCGACCAGCAGCTCCATCACCATCTTCTGCGCGGACACCGCGCGCGCGGATTCGGTCTTCACCTTCATGCCGACCGATGGCGTACGCTTGCAGGACGCCGCCAGCACCCGCTCGCCCTCGATCTCCACCATGCAGGCGCGGCAATTGCCGTCGGGGCGATAGTCCGGCGCGGGCGAATAGCACAGATGCGGAATCTCTCGCCCCTGGCGTTTTGCGACCTGCCAGATCGTTTCGCCGGGATTGGCCCCGACCTGCTTGCCGTCGAGCTCGAACGTAATCTTGGTCATTCGGCCGCTTCCTTGAACTCGTCAGGGAAATATTTGATCACGGATGAGAGCGGATTCGATGCCGCCTGTCCGAGCCCGCAGATCGAGGCATCGCGCATCGCCTGGCTCAATTCTTCCAGCAAGGCACGGTTCCAGACCGGCTTCTGCATCAGCAGCGCCGCCTTTTGCGTTCCGACGCGGCACGGCGTGCATTGGCCGCAGCTCTCGTCCTCGAAGAACTTCATCAGGTTCAGCGCCGCTGCGCGCACGCTGTCCTTCTGCGACAGGATCACGATCGCCGCCGATCCGATGAAGCAGCCGTATTTCTCCAGCGTGCCGAAATCGAGCGGAATGTCGTCCATCGACGCCGGCAGGATGCCGCCGGACGCACCGCCCGGAAGATAGGCGTAGAACTGATGGCCGTCGGCCATGCCGCCGCAATATTCGTCGATCAGCTCGCGTACGGTGATGCCGGCGGGGGCGAGCTTCATGCCGGGATCCTTCACGCGTCCCGAGACCGAGAAGCTGCGGAGACCATGACGCTCGTGGCGACCATGGCCCCTCCACCAGTCGGCGCCCTTCTCGACGATGTCGCGCACCCACCACAGCGTCTCGATATTGTTGATGAGCGTCGGCAGCCCGAACAGGCCGACCTGGAACGGATAAGGTGGCTTGTGCCTGGGCAGGCCGCGCTTGCCCTCGATGCTCTCCAGCAGCGAGGATTCCTCACCGCAAATGTAAGCGCCGGCACCGCGCCGCAGGTGCAGCGTCGGCCCGCCCGGCGGCAGCTTTGCGATCTCGCGCTGGAGAATCTCGCGCGAGGCCGGATATTCGTCGCGAAGATAGATGTAGACATCGGAGGCCTGCACGACATGCGCGCCGATCAGCATGCCCTCGATGAAGCGATGCGGATCGGTTTCGAGGTAATGACGATCCTTGAACGTGCCGGGCTCGCCCTCATCGCCGTTGATCGCCATCAGCCGCGGCCCTGGCTCGCCGAGCACGGCGCGCCATTTGCGCCCGGTGGGAAAGCCCGCGCCGCCAAGTCCGCGCAGCGAAGCGTCGTCGAGCGCCTTCAGGAGATCGTCCTTCGACAGCTCGCCCGAGCGTACGCGATCGAGGAGCCTGTAGCCGCCGGCAGCGACGTACGCGTCGTAATCGAGATATTTGGGCAGATGCGCGTGAGTGTCGCCGGCCTTGGCCGCCTCCATCACATTGGCGACGGTGGCGTGGTCGACGAAATTGTGACCGACCTCTGCCGTGGGCGCGGTATCACAACGGCCGACGCAGGGCGCGCGCACGACGCGGATGCCAGGCCCGGACGCGCTCTGCAGATCCTCGAGCAGCTTCTCGCCGCCAAGCATCGC
Source organism: Bradyrhizobium sp. in8p8 (assembly GCF_000426845.1). GTDB lineage: Bacteria > Pseudomonadota > Alphaproteobacteria > Rhizobiales > Xanthobacteraceae > Bradyrhizobium > Bradyrhizobium japonicum_C. Next base: position 82,423 of record NZ_AUGD01000013.1, read on the forward strand.
GCAGGTCAGCGAATCGCAGACGCGGATCGTCAGCGGCGGGATGTCCGGCTCGCCTTCCTTCACCACGTCGAAATGCGCGTAGAAGGTTGCCGTCTCGAACACCTCGGCAAATGCGAGCTTCATCTCGTCGGCGAGCGCGGCCAAATGCGCCGCCGAGATCTGGCGGTACGTGTCCTGGATCAGGTGGAGATATTCGATCAGGAGATCGCGACGCCGCGGCCTGTCGCCAAGCAGAAGCTCGATCTCGTGCGCGGCGGTCGGATCAATCTGGCGCCCTTTAGGGGTGGCCTTGGCGCGCCGGCGCCCCTCGCCCGGATGCTCGAACGGGCGGACCTCATGCACGTCGTGGCTCATCGATTGGTCCCGATCTCGTCTCATTCTAGAACGACTGCAGTTCTAGCTTCTGGCATGCCAGATGCCAAGTAGGTTATCATGCTGGCGGAAGCAGTTGAGCGCAGCAACGCATCCCTGGAGCGCGCGCGGACACGTCTTGCGTTGGTCCGACACGCCAACTGACAGAAGGAAGCCTGAATTAGTCCGGAGATCAATAAAGGCGTCCTATGCTGCGATAGCGAAATCAAATCGCGCTCCCGCCCAAAGCTAGGCGGGAGCGCGGATGGTGCTCTCCCGTGGTGAATGCGCGATCAGAAGATCTTGATCGCGCTCTCCAGCGTCTTCCACACACCCCAGGCCAGGGGAACGCCGACGAAGGTCCAGAACAGCGCCGCCTTGGCATCGAGGCCGCCAAAGCCGATGCCGTAGGAGCCGTGCGGTCCCGTGGCTGCGGCGCTGGCGCTCGCCGCCTGCAGCTTGGCAACGTCGGCGTCCTTCATGTGCCATTTCGAGTCGACCGGCTTGATCAGATAGTTGCAGATCAGGCCGGCGATCAGCATGGCGCAGAGAATGTACATCGTCGTGTTGTAGAGCTGGTCGCGCGGCACGCCGGCCGCAAGCTGGAACTCGCGGATGTAGTTCACAACCACGGGACCAATGATGCCCGCGGTCGACCACGCCGTCAGCAGCCGGCCGTGGATGGCGCCGACGAACTGGGTGCCGAACATGTCGGCAAGATAGGCCGGCACGGTCGCAAAGCCGCCGCCATACATCGACAGGATGATGCCGAAACCGACCACGAACAGCAGCTTCGAGCCCATCGCCGCGAAGGTCGGCGCCAGCGCATACAGCACGATGCCGAGGATGAAGAACGTGTAGTAGGTGTTCTTGCGTCCGATCTTGTCCGACAGCGAGGCCCAGAAAAAGCGGCCGCCGATATTGAACAGCGAGAGCAACCCGGCGAAGCCCGCGGCGATCGCTGCGATCTGCGCCTTCTGTCCTGCATCAAGCGCATTGAAGCCGACGTCCGGCAGGCCGATCAGCTTGCCGCCGAAGATCTCCTGCAGCATCGGCGAGGCCATGCCGATCACGCCGATGCCAGCCGACACGTTCAGGCACAGGACCCACCAGATCAGCCAGAACTGCGGCGTCTTGTGCGCATCATTGAGATGGACGTTGTTCTTCGAGATCATCGCGTTGGCCTTGGACGGCGGGGTCCAGCCCTCGGGCTGCCAGCCCGCCGGCGGCAGGCGATAGCGGAATGCGCCGATCATCATGAACACGAAGTAGATGACGCCCATCGCGACGAAGGTCTCCCAGACGCCGACCGAGCTCGGACTTTTGAAGTAGTTCATCAAGAGGTTCGCCAATGGCGCGCCGATCATGGCGCCGCCGCCGAAGCCCATGATGGCCATGCCGGTCGCCATGCCGCGACGGTCCGGAAACCATTTCACGAGCGTCGACACCGGCGAGATATAGCCGAGGCCAAGACCGATGCCGCCGATCACGCCCGATCCCAGCCACAGCAGCCAGAGCTGATGGGTGTAGATGCCGATCGCGCCGAGGAAGAGACCGCCGCACCAGCACAGCGCCGAGACGAAGCCGGCCTTGCGCGGGCCGACGCGCTCCAGCCAGCCGCCCCAGACCGCAGCCGCAATGCCGAGCAGCACGAAGAACAGCGTGTACATCCAGCCCATGCTGGCGACCCGCCAGTCGCAGGTGGTCGTAAACAGCTCCTGGACCAGCGACATGTCCGGACATGCCTTCGGCGCGGTCACGCCGATCGCGCGCGACAGCGGCAGCCAGAACACCGAAAAGCCGTAGGCCATGCCGATGCACAGATGGATGCACAGCGCCGCCGGCGGCACCAGCCAGCGATTGAAGCCGGCGGTCGCGATCGTGCGTTCACGATCGAGCAAACCGGGAGCACCAACCGGTGCAAGAACGGTATCAGCGGTCGTCATAAGCATTCCCTCCCAAGTGCGGCCTTGCCGGCACATCGATTTGAGACCGGCCATGCGTGCTCGGCAGCCGCGCATGACAGGTCGGATTTCGCGTCGAAGCGGAATGCGCAGGCGCGCTCGCGTCATGTGCGCCGAGCAAGCAGCTGATCGCGGCGACATCCCTTCGCCTCGCCAGCAGCGTTGCAGTCGCGCTATCGCGCCCTCATCCCCCTCAACACCTTGTCCCGAGATGAGCAACGCGCGTGCCAGAAGTCGCATCGTGACGATTCAACGACTTCCCGCAGCGCAATGTGCTGCGCCGGACAGAATGTCCGGATCTCATCGGACAAAATGTCCAATCAGGAGGCTTCCGGCAGCCAGACCGTGAACGTGCTTCCGAGGCCGACGCGGCTTTCGGCGGTGATCTGGCCGCCCTGTCGCTCGATCAGTGTCTGGCTGATGGAGAGTCCGAGCCCGGTGCCTTGCCGCCGTTTCGTCGTGTAGAAGGGATCGAAGATCTTCTCGATCACCTCAGTGCTCATCCCGATGCCGGTGTCGGCAACCGCGATAGCGACGCCCTGATGGCCGTCGCGCTCGGCATCGAAAGAGTGGAGCGTCAGGGTTCCGCCGTCCGGCATGGCGTGAATCGCGTTGACGATGAGATTGATCAGGACCTGCTGCAACTCGTTGTGGTTCATCAGCACGAGCCGGCTGGCGCGGTCGTCCCTGACCACGGCGATCTCGGTCTTGTTCAGAAGATGCTGCACCAGCGGCAGACAGTCGGAGATCACGCTGGCTGGCGCATGGCGCTCGACATAGCCGGCATATTCCTCCGGCCTTGCGAACTGCAGCAGCTTGGTCACGATCTGGCTGATGCGATGGATCTGCTCGTCCAGCAGGCGAAACTCGACCTTCGCCTTGTCGGCATCGGCACCGAACACGCTGCGGATGACGTCGAGATTCCCTTGCATCACCGCGATCGGGTTGTTGATCTCGTGCGCAACGCCGGCAGTGACCTCCCCGATCGCAGCCAGCTTCTCGGACATGATGAGCTGCTTGGTGGTCGCCTCGAGCTTGAGATTGGCGTGCTCGAGGTCGCGGGTGCGCTCCCGCACGCGGACGTTCAGCTCCTCATTCCATTCCCGGAGCTGCCGGTCGCGTTCCTGGATCTGGTCAAGCAGGCTGTCGAGATGGACGGCGACGCGACCGATCTCGTCACCCGAAACCGGCATCTTGGTCCGGGCGGAGAGGTTGCCGCGCTCCACCTCGGAGATCGTCGCCGTGACGCGCTCCAGCGGCATGAAGATGGAGGACGCCCAGCGCAGGAAGATCGGCACGGTCGCGGCCGTGATGGCGACGAACGCTGCGACGATGATCACCAATGTCTGGTACTTGGCTTCGCTGAACGGCTTCTCCAGGAAGCCGACATAGAGCATGCCAACCCGCTTGCCGTAACTGTCGACCAGCGGCTCGTAGGCGGAGATGTACCAGTCGTTGACCACGAAAGCGCTGTCGAGCCAGGTCCGCCCCTCGCCCAGCACGGCCGAGCGCACCGCCGCCGAGACGCGGGTGCCGAGCGCGCGCCGTCCCTCGAACAGACGGACGTTGGTCGATATCCGTACGTCGTCCAGGAACAGCGTCGCGGTGCCCTGACTGCCCTCAGGCAGGCTCGCCGCGCGATAGACGAGATCGTTGATCGTGTCGATGAATTCGAGATTCTGATTGAGCAGTGTGCCGCCGACCAGCGCAGCGGCGCCGCCGTCGAGCAGCATCGCCCGGCTCGCCGCATGCACGACCATCCCGCGCGTCTCGGTGCTGCGGTCGGTCGGCACCGCGTTCGGCGTCGGCACGATGTCCAATCGCGCGCGCTCGGCCAGGACGGGCGAAATTGCGGCGAGCTCGTCATTGTCGAAAATGTCGACCCCGGTCGCGGGGACCTCGCCCGACAGTGCCGACTTGATGATCGGCCAGTCACTTCTCGGCCGATGCTGTAGCGGCGGCGATGCTGCCAGGACGTCCCCGCGACCGTTGGTCAGATACAGAAAATCGAGACCGATCTCCTTGCGGGCCTCGTCGAGCAGATCCTGCAGGGGGCCGCGCGCATCCGACGCCAGCACCTCGTGGAAGCGGGCCGACAGGCTGAGCGCCCGGATCTGGACGCCGGTCTTTTCCAGGATGCGGGCGAGATATTGGTGGGCGATGGTGAGATCGCCGTTCACCTTGGAGATCAGGGTCGCATCGAATTTCGCGTTCCAGCGATAGATCGCAACGCCGAGCAGGAGCGGCAGGATGACCAGCATCGGCAGCAGCGCGATCGCGAGCAGGCGAAAGCGGACGGAGCCCCCCCGCACCAGTTCGGCGCTGCGGCCGGCAGCTTCAGGCATCCCACAACGCGCATTTGCGGTCGATGGTCTTGCGCGAGATACCGAGGCGCCGGGCCGCCTCCTCGCGATTGCCGTTGACCTCCTTCAGCACGCCGAGAATGTGACGGCGCTCGAGCTCCGCAAGACTGTCGGCGGGCGCCGGCTGAGTGTCGTTGCGGGGACCGGCGAAATCGTCGGGGAAGGCGCCGAGGATGAGCGTCCGCTCGATCAGATTGCGCAGCTCCCGCACATTGCCGGGCCAGTCGTAGCTGGCGAGCGCCGCCCGCACCGAGGCGTCGATCGGCACCGGCGGCATGCCGAGCTGCACGGACAGCTTGCTCATGAAGATGGTGGCAAGCTCCTGCACGTCGTCGCCGCGATCCTTCAGCAGCGGCAGGCGGATCTGCATCACGTTGAGCCGGTAGAACAGATCGGCTCGGAAACGGCCCTTTTCGACCTCCTTCTGGAGCTCGGCATTGGTTGCGAAGATGAAGCGCAGGTCGACCGGCACTTCACGCTCGGAGCCGACCGGACGGACGCGGCGATCCTCGAGCACGCGGAGCAGCTTGCTTTGCATCGGCAGCGGCAGCTCCCCGATCTCGTCCAGGAACAGCGTGCCGCCATGCGCATACAGGAACAGGCCCTCGCGCCCCGAATCGGCGCCGGTGAAGGCGCCCTTGATGTGTCCGAACAGCTCGGCCTCGATCATCTCGGGCGGGATAGCCGCGCAATTGACGGGCACGAACGGCTTGTCGGCGCGGTCGGACAACGAGTGGATCGAGCGCGCCGCCACTTCCTTGCCGGTGCCGGATTCACCGGTGAGCAGAACCGAGGTCGGCAGGCGCGCGACGCGCGCGATGGTCTCGCGCACGCGCAACGTCGCTGCCGACTGTCCAATCAGATTGTCGCGCAGCAAGGTGCGGTCGGACGAGGCACGCAAAGCATAGCGCAGGACATAATTCTCGCGCTGGAGGCGGACGCGGTCGAGGCACCGTGCCACCGCGTTGAGAATCTGGTTCGAGCGGAACGGCTTCAGCACGAAATCGGCCGCACCGGCGCGCAGGGCCTGGATCGCGGTGTCGAGGTCGGCATAGGCGGTGATCAGGATGGCGTCAGCGAAAAAGCCCACGGCGCGCTGCTCGGCGAGCCAGTCGACGCCATTCTTGCCTGGCATGATGTTGTCGAGAATGACGACGTCGTACCGATTGGAATCGAGCTTGCGCGAGGCCTGGTCAGTATCGGCCGCCTCGTCCACCAGCTTGCAGCGCGGGGCAAGCGTGCGCATCAGGAAATTGCGCATGCCCGGCTCGTCGTCGACGATCAGGATCGAGGCTTGCGCCAGGGCACTGAACTCCGGCCCTGCAGCCGTCTTGCCGAGCTTGATGGCGGGCTCGCGGCTCCCCGCGGGACTTGCGGCTGCCCTCGATGTTGAGAAAGTCATGCCCGATGTCTTAGGTTCGAGAACTTGGGTTTGAGATCATCCGCAACAATCGGCGCCTTCGCATTGCAGCGAAAGCTCCGGCCGTTTCCGCCGCAGGCGCAGCATAGTCAAACCACGCCGTCGTGAACATTCGCCTTTCTACAAGGCGCCGCCCTTTTCGACCAGGAACACGATGCGCGCCTCGTTGCGCTCGGTAATTTCGACCTTGTCGCCGGTCTCTCGGATCAGGTTCGGAATGTCAATGACCGACAAGGGATCGGTGCAGTGAACCTCGAGCTGATCGCCCGGCTGCAAAGGCTTGAGCGCCTTGCGCGTCTTGAGGGCCGGCAACGGGCACTTAAGCCCGGTGAGATCGAGGGTCGTTCGGGTCATGGCCGCAACATGGCGGGACGAAGCGATGGCGTCAACGGAGTGCCTCTAGAGCAGGTCGGCATAGGACAAGAAGCCCACGTCCTGCCCCGGCTCCACATTCGTGATGTCCTCACCGAGCGCGACGAGACCGTCGGTCTCGACCAGCGAGGACAGCAGCCCGGCCCCCTCGCGCGGGAACTTGATCGCCTCGAGCCGGCCGTCCTGCGCGCGCCGCAACGAAGCGCGCACATACTCGCGCCGCCCCGCCTTCTTCTTGTAAGCAAACGCCGCGCGCACCGGGATGGGCAAGAGCGGCTCCGGCAGACTACCCGCAAGGGCCAGCACCGTCGGCCGCACCACATGCACGAAGGTGACGAAGCTCGCGACGGGATTCCCGGGCAATCCGATCAGCGGTGTGCCGTCGACGATCCCCATCGCCACGGGCCGCCCGGGCTTGATCGCCATCCGCCACAGCACCAGCGAGCCGATGCTCTCGACCGCCGCCTTGACATGATCCTCCTCACCGGTCGAGACGCCGCCGGTCGTGAGGATCAGGTCGTGGCGGCCTGCGACCTGCTTCAGGCCGCTCGCGAGCGAGGTGCGCTCGTCGCGCAGGATGCCGAGATCGCTGACCTCGCAGCCGAGCCGGCGCAGCATCGCCACCAGCATGAAGCGGTTGGAATCGAACAGCTGCGAGGCTGCGCGCGCCTCGCCGGGCGAAGCCAGTTCGTCGCCGGTCGAGAACACGGCAACTCGGATGCGCCTGACAACGTCGAGCCTTGTCAGGCCGAATGCGGCGGCAAGCGCGACATGCTGGGGCCGCAAACGCTGCCCGCCACGAAGCGCGACGTGACCTTGCGCAATATCCTCACCCGCCGGACGGACATTGGCGCCAGGCTTCAGCCCCGGCGGCAGCACGATCTTGCCGGACTCATCGACGCGGACATCCTCCTGCATGAAGACGGTCTCGGCATCCGGCGGCATCGGCGCGCCGGTGAAGATGCGCGCCGTGTGGCCGGGCTTGATCGGCGCCTGTGCGCGGCCGCCGGCCTGGATCCGGCCATCGAGCGGGAACGATTGCTCCGTGCTTTTCGGAAGATCTGCGTTGCGGACGGCATAGCCGTCGACGGCGGAATTGGTGAAGGGCGGCAGCGGCAAAGGTGCGGCCACATCGCGCGCGAGCACGCGTCCGTCCGCATCGACGAGCGCAACCGTTTCGAGATCCGCGATTGCGTTGACGCGCGTCGTGATCAAGCCGACTGCGTCGTCGACCGACATCATCGGTCCGCCAAAGGCAAAGCAATCGTCCGACAGTTGCGCCATGGTGCCTCGTCAGCGCATCGCCGCGCTTTTCGCCACTGCTTCCTCGACCGGCATCGCCGCGCGCAGCATCAATGCGGCGGCGCCCGCGACATCGTCGAGATGGACAGTCGGGAGGCTTGTGTCAATCGCGACGTCGCTCGCAATGCCGGCAATCCCGGTATCCTCGGGGAACAGCAGCGGCTTGCCGTTTGCGGCGCGATGCACCTCGATCTTGCGATGCGGCTCGCGCTTGAAACCCTCGACCACGACGAGATCGACCGCAGACAGCTTGCCGAGCAGCTCCGGCAGCCGCGGCTCCGCCGCCCCGCGCAGCTCGTGCATAAGGGCCCAGCGGTTCGACGAGGCAACCAGCACCTCCGCGGCTCCGGCCTCGCGATGGCGCCAGGAATCCTTGCCGGGCACATCGACGTCGAACCGGTGATGCGCATGCTTGATGACCGAGACGCGCAAACCTTGCGCGTTGAAAAGCGGAATCAGCCGCGTCAACAGCGTCGTCTTGCCCGCACCGCTCCAGCCTGCAAGGCCGATGACTTTCATTCCAGCTCCGTCTGGGCACGCGATCCGGCCCTTGTGGAACCGCTCTCTCCACCGTCATTGCGAGCGTAGCGAAGCAATCCAGACTGGATCTGGGGGGCATTCCTAGATTGCTTCGCTGCGCTCGCAATGACGGCAAGGCGGCATTTCGCTCTCTCGCCGCCATGCATATATCGGCCTCGACCGAATGTCATGCTAACCTCTCGACCATGATGAAGATCGACAAAGCCCCCGTGCCGCTGATCGTCCCGAACCCGGACGACCCACGCCTGACCCAGAGCGTGACCGGGACCGACCAGACCGGCGCCACGGTCGAGATCAAGGTTCCGATGGAGCGACCGCTGACGCTCTACCTGAACGCCCAGGAGATCGTCACAATGATGACGATCGGCGACTATCCGGAATATCTGGCGCTCGGCTACCTGCTGAACCAGAACATGCTGAAATACAACGACGTGGTCACCGAGGTCGAATATGACGACGACCTCCAGGTCGTCGTCGTGCGCACCGAGCATCACACCAACTTCGAGGCCAAGCTGAAGAAGCGCACGCAGACCTCGGGCTGCGCGCAGGGCACCGCTTTCGGCGATTTGCTGGAGGCGGTCGAGAGCGTCGCGTTGCCCAGGGCGGAGCTGCGCACCTCCTGGCTCTACCAGATGACGCAGACCATCAACACCATGCCTTCTCTCTACCTGGAGGCCGGCGCGATCCATGGCTGCGTGCTGTGCCAGGAAGGGGTCCCGCTCTGCTACACCGAGGACGTCGGCCGCCACAACGCGGTCGACAAGATCGCGGGCTGGATGTATCGCCACGGCGTCGATCCCGGCGACAAGATCCTCTACACCACTGGGCGCCTCACCTCGGAGATGGTGATCAAGACCGTCCGCATGGGAATCCCGATTCTGGTGTCGCGCTCCGGCTTCACCGCCTGGGGTGTCGATCTCGCAAGGCAGGTCGGACTGACGCTGGTGGGACGCACCCGCGGCAAGCGCTTCATCGCACTCGCGGGCGAGGAGCGCATCGTTTACGATCAGAACCTCGCTTATGTCGAGGAGGAGTCGGCCAAGCACAAGCGCAAGGGTGAAGGTGGTGACGACTGAATTGCCGGGGAGGACGAGTGTTCCGCCGACTGTCGGCGTGCTGCTCGCCGGCGGCCTCGCCCGGCGCATGGGTGGCGGCGACAAGCCGATGCGCACCATCGGCGGCCGCACCATTCTGGAGCGCGTGATTGCGCGGCTGTCGCCCCAGTGCATCGGGCTGATCCTCAACGCGAACGGCGATCCCGCACGTTTCGCCGCGTTCGGCTTGCAGGTGGTCGCCGACGATGTGCCCGGCTTTCCGGGCCCGCTCGCCGGCATTCTCGCGGCGCTGGACTGGACCGCGGCGAACCGACCGGAGACCGAATGGGTGCTCAGCGCCGCCGGCGATTGCCCGTTCCTGCCCCGCGATCTCGTGGCGCGACTGCATGAGGCGCGTGCGCGCGAGAACGCGCAGCTCGCGGTAGCAGCATCAGGCGATCAGTCGCATCCGGTGATCGGGCTGTGGCGAGTCGCCTTGCGCGAGGAGTTGCGCCACGCCCTGGTCGTCGAAGATCTCCGCAAGATCGATCGGTGGACCGCGCGCTATCCGCTCGCGACCGTGACGTGGCCGGCCGAGCCGCTCGATCCGTTCTTCAATGCCAACACGGTCGAGGACATTGCCGATGCTGAACGGCTGGCAGCACTGGACGATGCATCTTAGCGATCTCAGGACTTCGGGAACTCGTTGAGGAGCTGCGCCCAGATGATCGCGAAGGCGATCAGGCCAGAGAGGCCGACGATGGTGGTGAATCGCGGCAACCGGCCGATCGCGACCAGCAGCCAGGCCGGCAGGAAGAACAGGCCGAAGACCATGCCGAGCGGGAAAACCGCGAGCCATTGAAAGCCGGTGCCGTCCCCGGGCGGGACATTCGCAATGTAGTAGAAGGTGTAGAGCCAGAACAGCGTACCCGTCGCGGCAACGAGTGCAGCGATCCTGCGGAAATTGAGCGGTGTGGGCGCGCTCATGACTTGGCTCATGCTGCTTGGTCGCGACAGCGGTCACACAAGTTCATGACGTCGCCGCCCAGACTGCCAGCGTCACCGACCAGGCGTCCTGGCCGCAGACCAAACTGGTATCTATGCGGGCCGGAAACCCGCGCGCTCGAGTGCGGCGCGCGCCGCGTCCGAGCCAAGCGCGTCGAGAAAGGCCTGCACCGCCGAGCGGTCCTTGCGAGCCGTCACCAACGCGAAGTCGTAATGCTCTTCCGCGAAGGGGATGAAGCCGAGTCCGACTGCGTGGGCGACCGGCGCGATGGTCATGCCCCAGTCGGCGCGGTGCTGCGCCACGGCCGCCGCAACCGCATTGTGCGAACGAGGCTGGTTCCAGTAGCCCTCCGGACGCGCGCCGCCGAGCAGGCGGTCGATCAGGATGCGCGTGCCGGCGCCCTGGTTGCGGTTGACCATGATGCAGGTGCGGTCAGCGAGTGCCGAGGCAACCGCTTCCTTCGCGTTCAGGCCCTCGAAGCGCGTATCGCCCTTGCGGAAGACAATGCCCTGCATCCGCCGCCACCCCGGCACGAGCTCGAGCCCCTCGACGAGATAAGGCGCGTTGTAGATCTCACTTCGATCGTCGAACAGATGGATCGGCGCGAAATCGCACTCGCCACGCTTTGCTGCCGCCAATCCTCCGAGGCTGCCGACCGCAATCGAGCGCACGGTCAGGCCGGCATGCGCAAGCTGTGCGGTCACGAGGTCGAGACCAGTGCAATGGCTGCCGACGATGACGAGATCGGGCACGCGCACATGCGGCGTGAAGAGCGTCACCTCGGTCTCGGTCCCGGCCGACATCTGGTCGGCGAGGGCATCGATGCGCAGGAATCCATCGGCCTGCGCAAAAGACGTGATCGCGCCAGACCCCTTGCCGGAGGGATAGGCGATCAGGCCGCCCTTGCCCTCGACCAGCGAGACCATGACGAATTCGGTGCGACCGAGCTCGGAGGCGATGCGGACCGGCACCGTCGCCTTCACCTTGGCGTCGGTGCGCGGCGGCTGTCCGGCCATCCTGCGCAGCACCGGCACGATCATGTCATGGAAGGTGAACATCGCCGAGGTCGGGAACCCCGGCAGGATCACCACCGGCTTGCCATCGCACACCGCAAGGCACAGCGGCTTGCCGGGCTTGAGCGCAACGCCATGCGCGATGATGCCGGGCGCGCCGAGCCGGCCGATGATGCGATGGGAGAGATCGCCCGCGCCTTTCGAGGTGCCGCCCGACAGCACGAGCATGTCGCAGTCCGCAAGGGCGCGGCGCATGACCGCTTCGAGCTTTGCTTCATCATCGGGAATGGCACCGAGGAAGACCGCTTCACCGCCATTCTCGTCGATGGCGGCGGCGACAATGGCGCCGTTGGTATCGTAGATGTCGGCAGCCCCGAGCGATTGGCCGGGCTGAACCAGTTCGTCGCCGGTGGAGATCACGGCAACCCGCGGCTTGCGCGCGACACCCACCTCGGCAATGCCGCAAGCCGCGAGCATGCCGATCTCGCGCGAGCCGATGATGGTGCCGGCACGCAGCAGCGCCTCGCCGCGCGCGATGTCGGACCCGGCATACGAGATGAATTGTCCCGGCGAAACCGCGCGACGCACCTCGATCGCATCCGGTCCATCCGGCTGGGTGTGCTCCACCATGACCACGGCATCGGCGCCCCGCGGCAGCGGACCACCGGTGGCGATCGGGGTCGCGGTCCCCGGCGCCACCTGCAGCGTCGGTGCGGTGCCGCAATGGACGGTCTCGCCATTCAGCGCGAGGCGCACGGGCGCGCCCTCGCCGGCCGCCGCAAGGTCGGCGGAGCGCACGGCAAAACCGTCGACGTTGGAGCGGTCGAACGGCGGCACGTCGATCGGCGCCGTGATGTCTTCGGCGAGGGCTGCGCCGAGCGCAGCAGCGAGCTTGCGGCTTTCGCTGAGGAGCGCTCGCGGGAACAACGCCGCCTCGAAGCGCGCCAGCGCCTCCTCGCGCGACAGGATGGTGAGGAACTGCTCCTGTTGGAGCGCGCTGCGGTCTGGTGATTTTGGGATCATCGTCATGCCAGGACCCATATCATTTCCGCATGAGATGGGCATCGACCGGCGTACCTGCCGCAAATCCCTCGTGGCTGGCGGGGATCAGCAGCCATGCGTCCGCACGGGCGATGGCTTGAAGGGGCCAGTCGCCCACGGCAAGCGGCACCCAGGCACGATGTTCCTCCGCCAGCAAAGCAATCTCTGCGATGCCGACGACGGATGCGATCTTTCGCGCGAGCGGCAGGGACACCTGCGGGCGGCGACGACGCACCGACAGACGATCCACGAGCGGCAGCACGAGCGCCAGCCACACCGCAAGCGCATGATCGGGGGAGCCGGGCAAGGCGACGACGGGCACCTGGCCGAGCCGTCCGACCGCGGCAGTGCGGCCGGGCCGGAGGGCGAGGCCGTGCGCCATCACCGCGCCGCGCTGCGCCAGCGCCGTGATGGCAGCATCCTGGCGGCCGACGCCGCTGCCGCCGATCGTCAGCAGGAGATCGCAAGAGGACACATCAAGCGCATCGGCAATCGATGCTTCACCGCGTGCACGCGTTTGGCAGGTGTCCACCTCCAACCCCACTGCGCGCGCCATCCCGGCGATCATGTCCATCGTTGCCGTTGCGCCGGGCACGTTGACGATGCGCAACCGGGGCCGCCGCACGCCGAGTTTCTCCAGACCCGCCACGCTCGCAATCAGCAGATCAGCCGCACCGATCGGATCGCCTTCGGCGGCCGCTGGCATGCATTCGGGGATGTCGCTTCCGGCGCGTCTGACGCCCTGTCCCGGCACGCCCTCTGCCAGCACCTGAGGAAGCGGCCCCGACAGCTCGATCGCGCCGGCATCGAGCACGCAGTCGCATCCCATCGGCACCGCATCGCCGACCTCGACCCATACAGGGGCCATCGTCAGTGGCAACGGCGAATAGGAGGACGCGCCGACGAGATCGTTGGCGGATAGCGCCCAGCCGTCCGCCGCCGCGATGCCGTGCGAAGGATAAGCTGCAAGCAGCGGCGTGCCCGCAGCGATGCAACCGATCGCGTCTGCCAGCGGCACTTCTACCGGTGCGACAGCATCAACGCTTTGCAGCAAGGCCGCGAGCGCGGCGTCGAGCGGCGTGAGCGAGGGCGGCAGGCGCTGGGTCATGTGCCATGATGGATCATGCATCGCCCGGTTTGGCAACCGTCGGCGATGCGGACGTCAGCCGCCCGACCTGTCCGAATTGGGGAAGAACAGCTGCTGCCCCTCGACCTTGTAAGCGGCGATCGCCGTCTGCCCGTCAGGCGAGGTCAGCCAGTCGATGAAGGTCTGCGCGAGGTCTTTCTTCACGTTCGGAAACTTCGCGGGGTTCACCAGCATCACGCCGTACTGGTTGAGCAGCCGCCTGTCGCCCTCCACGAGGACGTCGAGATCGCCGCGATCTTTGAACGCGATCCAGCTGCCGCGATCCGACAACACATAGGCTTTCGCAGCGCGCGCGGCATCGAGCGCGGAGGCCATGCCCGGCCCGACCTCGCGATACCAGGGGCCCTTGGCCGCGGTGATATCGATCCCTGCGACGATCCACAGCGCAAGTTCTGCGGCGTGGGTGCCCGACCGATCGCCGCGCGTGACGAACGGCGCGCCCTTGGCTTCGATAGCCTTCATCGCCGTCGCGATGTCCTTGCCCTTCACACCGGCAGGATCGCTCTTTGGCCCGATCAGCACATAGTCGTTGTACATGACGTCGTAGCGCTTCACGGCAAACCCGTCGGCGACGAATTTCTCCTCCTGGGGCCGCGCGTGCATCAGCACGACGTCGACTTCGCCTCGTCGCGCACCGTCGAGCACTTCGTCGGCGCGCCGCGCGATCACGGTGACATTGATGCCCGTCTTGTCGCGGAAGATTGGCAGGAGATAGTTGAGCAGGCCGGACTCCTGCGTCGCCGTCGTCGAGGCGAGGACTATGCCGCGATCCTCCGCGAATGACGCCGCGACGCCCGCAGCGAGCCCGCAGAGAAACGCAAGTGCAACGGACAGGCGGCGCATGGTCGGGTTCCCTCGTTGTGACGCGTCATGATGATGGTCGATTGCGCCGCGCTCGTGACGCGTTGTCGCGCCGACAAGCGGGAAATCTCGGCAACGTCGCGAAGTGGACGCGCGCGCGTTGGTTCGAGATCGTTCACCAAAGCAAAATTCGCACGTGCGGATATGTTGCAAAGCGGCGAGATGATCGGGCATGGTTCCCGCGGCAAAAAATCTGAAATGCAGAATTTCCCCTGCGTCGGACGTCAAAAAGAAGCAAGAATTTGCATAGGAATGCAGGATGGAATTCCTGACGACCAGCGAAGCCGCCGACTATCTTCGGCTCGGCGAACGCAAGCTTTACGAACTCGTCACAACCGGTGCGATCCCCTGCAGCAAGGTGACGGGAAAGTGGCTCTTCCCGCGGCACGAGCTCGACCTCTGGGTACTGTCGGGCCTCTCGCGTCCGGCCGGCATGCTGATGGCCGAGCCGCCGCCGGTCGTGGGCGGCAGCCAGGACGAACTCCTGGATTGGAGCCTGCGCGAGTCCGGCTCCGGCCTGGGATCGATGAGTGAAGGCAGCGCGCGCGGGCTCGAGCGCCTGCAGCGCAACGAGGTGATGGCTGCGGCGGTGCACTTCCACAGTCTGGATGCCTCCAACAATCTCGCCGGCGACGCCAGTGTCGAGGCGCTGCGGGCCGCTCCGGACCTGCATGATGCGGTGCTGGTCGCGTTCGTGCGCCGCGAAGAGGGCCTGGTGCTGCCACAGGGCAATCCCAAGCGGCTGCACGGCCTCACCGACGTGCTCGCGCTCGGCGCCCGGATGGCGATGCGGCAACAAGGCACGGGCGCGCAGATGCTGCTCGACGTGCTGCTGAAGCGGGCGGGCGCCTCGACGCGGGACTTGCGCCGCATCGACACGCCGGCCCTGACCGGCCCGGATCTCGCCGAACTGGTTCGCGCCGGCCAGGCCGATTGCGGCATCGGGACCCGCGCCGTCGCGCGCTCGGCCGGGCTCGACTTCGTGCCGCTGGCCTGGGAGAACCTCGATCTTGCGATGCGGCAGCGCAGCTATTTCCGTCCTGCCATGCAGGCCTTGCTCCGGTTCCTGAACGAGCGGCGGCTGCGCCAGCGCGCCGATGAGCTGACCGGTTACGATCCCTCGACCGCAGGACAGATCCGCTTCGCGGCCTGACGTTGACGCCCGCCCCCGAATAGTTGCAAAAGAAACCAATTCAGCCGGGCATACCCGGATGCAACACCGGCCAACGAGCCGGCTCAGGGGAGGACAAACGTGAATCCAACCAGATTTGGACTGCCGCTAGCGGCCGCCTTGGCGACACTGCTTCCAGGTGCGGCGTCGGCGCAGCTGTCCGACGACGTCGTCAAGATCGGCGTGCTCACCGATATGAACGGCCCGGCCTCCGCGCCGACCGGCCAGGGCTCGGTGACCGCCGCGCAGATGGCGATCGACGATTTCGGCGGCACCGTGCTCGGCAAGCCGATCAGCGTCGTGATCGGCGACCACCAGCTCAAGGCCGATATCGGCGCTTCGCTGGCGCGGCGGTGGTACGACGTCGAGCAGGTCGACCTGATCGTCGACGTGCCGGTCTCCGCGGTCGGCCTCGCCGTGCAGAACATCGCGAACGAGAAGAAGCGGCTGTTCATCACCCACTCCACCGGCACCGCGGATTTCCACGGCAAGTTCTGCTCGCCTTACGCGATCCAGTGGGTGTTCGACACCCGCGCGCTCGCGGTCGGCACCGCGGATGCGGTGGTCAAGCGCGGCGGCGACAGCTGGTTCTTCATCACCGACGATTACGCCTTCGGCCATTCGCTGGAGCGCGACGCCTCCGCCGTCGTCACCGCCAATGGCGGCAAGGTGCTGGGCTCGGTGCGGCCGCCGCTGGCAACGCCCGACCTCTCCTCCTTCGTGCTGCAGGCGCAGGCCTCCAAGGCCAAGATCATCGGCATTGCCGCCGGTCCCCCCAACAACATGAACGAGATCAAGACCGGCGCCGAGTTCGGCGTGTTCAAGGGCGGCCAGCAGATGGCGGCGCTGCTCGCGCTGATCACCGACATCCACGGCCTCGGCCTGCAGGCGGCGCAAGGCCTGCTCCTGACCACGTCGTTCTACTGGGACATGGACGACAAGACCCGCGAATGGTCGAAGCGCTATTTCGCCAAGATGAACAAGATGCCGTCGATGTGGCAGGCCGGCGTCTATTCCAGCGTGATGCACTATCTCAACGCCATCAAGGCGGCCGGCACCGACGATCCGCTGAAAGTGGCCGCCAAGATGCGCGAGAAGCCGATCGAGGATTTCTTCGCCCGCAACGGCAAGCTGCGCGAAGACAATCTGATGGTGCACGACCTCTGGCTGGTGCAGGTGAAGACGCCGGAGGAAAGCAAATATCCGTGGGACTATTACAAGATCCTCACGACCATCTCCGGCGACAAGGCGTTCGGTCCGCCCGACCCGGCATGTGCGCTGGTGAAGAAGTAAAATTGGCGAGTGGCGAATAGCGAGTGGCGAATGGGAACGTTTCCATTCGCCATTCGCAACTCGCCATTCGCTATTTCACCACGCCGATCTCCCGGAAGTATTTCATCGCGCCCGGATGGATCAGCTCGGCCTTCGGCGCGGCCGCGATCGTGTTCGAGGCCGTCGTCTCGCAGGCCTGGGCGAGCTTCTTGCAGAACGTCGCCTCGACGTCGTGCAGCGACTTCGCGAGGCGATAGGCGACATCGTCGGGCAGGTCCTCGCGCGTGAGGACAAAGCTCCACGATCCCAGCGAGGCGATCGGCGCGGTCTGCTTGGGATAGCTGCCCGCCGGCACCAGCAGCGGCTTGAGGAACCCGTGCTTGGCGCGGATGCGCGCCATCTCTTCGACATCGGGTGCGATGAAGCGCGCGCCTGACGGGCCCGAGGCCACCGCGGCAAAGCCGGGCCAGCCGATGCCGGCGCCCCAGAGCGCGGCGACGCGGCCATCCTCGACCATCGCGGGGCCATCGCCGGCGCGGTCGAGATAGACCGCCTTGAAGTCTTCGTCCTGCTTCAAGCCGAGACCATCCAGCATGTAGCGCGCCAGAATCGGCAGGCCCGAACCTTTCGCCCCGAAGGCCACCGGCTGGCCGACGAGATCGCGGATGGTCTTGTAGGGACTGTCGGCGCGCACCACGAACAGGCCGGGGTTGGAATAGATCGCGGTGAGGATCTTCAGGCGCGCAGGCGCGCGGCTGATGCCGGCGAAGGCCTCATAGGCCGGCTCGCCCGCGACCAGCGCGAGATCGAGCTCGCCCTTCTCCAGGAGCGGAATGTTCTCGCTGCTGCCCTTGGTGTTGCGGGGAACGATGGTCGCCAGCGGATCGGCCGCGTTCATCACCTCGGCAAAGGCGTTGCCGTAGAGCGGGAAGCCGCCGCCGGGCGTCGCCGTTCCCAGGCTGATCGTCCGGCCGATCGTCGCGGGCGGAATGGCCGTGCCTCCGGTTTGGGCGGCGGCGGGGCCGGCAAGCAGCGCCGCGCCGAGCAGGATAGGACAGGCGAATCTCATGGTCGTCCCTCGCGGGCCGGCGTCAACACCGACTTGCGACGGTGTAGGCAGCGGCCCGATTTTGTGAAAGCATGCAGCCAACCACAATAAAGCAATGGGAGGCGTCATGTTGCGAATGTTGCGTCGCGGTCTTTTCGGACTTGCAGTTCTTTCGGTTCTTTTCAGCACCACCCCTCCCGCCTCCGCCGCCTATCCCGACCGTCCCATCCACTGGCTGATCGGCTTCTCCGCCGGCGGCCCCGTCGACATCGTGGCGCGGATCATGGCGCAGTGGCTGTCGGAGCGGCTCGGGCAGCAGGTCATCGTCGAGAACCGCACCGGCTCCGGCGGCAACATCGCCGCCGCCGCGGCGATCAACGCCCCGCCGGACGGCTACACGCTGCTGTTCGTCGCGCCCAACAACGCGATCTCGACCTCGCTCTACAAGAAGCTGCCGTTCGACTTCCTGCGCGACACCGTGCCGGTCGCCAGCATCATGCAGCTCACCAACATGCTGGTCGTCTCAAACGCGTTCCCGCCGAAGTCGGTCAAGGAGTTCATCGACTATTGCCACGCCAACCCCGGCAAGATCTCCTATGCCTCGTCCGGCAACGGCACCTCGGTGCATATGTCGGCCGAGCTGTTCAAGGTGATGACGAAGTGCGACATGGTGCACGTGCCCTATCGCGGCTCGGCCATCGCCTTCCCCGACATCATCTCCAACAAGGTGCAGCTGATCTTCGACAATCTGCCCTCGGCGATGGAGCAGGTGAAGGGCGGCAACGTCCGCGCCCTCGGGGTGACCTCGCCGAAGCGCTGGCCGAGCGTGCCCGACGTGCCCGCGATCGCCGAGACCGTGCCGGGCTTCGAATCGGTCGGCTTCTACGGCATCTCCGCGCCGAAGGGCACGCCGCCCGAGGTGATCGAGACCCTCAACAAGGCGGTCGGCGAAGCGCTGAAGGACCCGAAGCTGGTGGCGAAGCTCGCCGAGACCGGCGGCATCCCCAAGCCGATGACGTCAGCCGAGTTCGGCAAGCTGGTCGCGGACGAGACCGCGAAGTGGCGCAAGGTGGTCGAGTTCGCTGGGGTGTCGGTGGACTAGGCAGCGGCCCGGCCGCGCGGCATCGCCCGCCGGCACGACGCTTGAGGGGGCCAGCAGGCCCTCTCAACACCAAAGTGCGAAAACAACCCCATGCACAGTAGAGGACGCGAGCAATCGCAGGGGCTTGGCAAAACACTGCGGACAGCCACCCGCCGAACGCCTCATCCTTTGACCTGTCGGGCAAAACAGTGGCAGAATGCGACATTCCGAATTCCGCGACCATCACCGCACCGCGCGTTCCGCCCCCCCTTGGCGTTCCGTCGATCAGCCCCGTTCCACGCATTGCCCGACCTGGGCCGAGACCCGCTTCGCCTTGAAAACGCTTGAGGATTGCGCCCCCGCCTCAGGCCCTGTAAACGAACCGCGCACCGTTGCCGGCCGCTCCTGAAGCGGCCGCCTCGCGGCGGGGCCTGTAGCTCAATGGTTAGAGCCGGCCGCTCATAACGGTCTGGTTGCAGGTTCGAGTCCTGCCGGGCCCACCAATGAATGTTGGACATAATATGCGGACTACGAAAGAGTGACTCGATCCCGCATTAAGAATGCAACGATCTCAGCGTTCCGCGCCTAAACCGATTTCCTAGACCACTGATAATACCGCCGAAATCGGCACCGAGTTTAAGGAGTTCAAGTTCCACCGCCGAAAAAGCGAGGGGGTTTCGATAATTCCCGCGGCAAAGGACCGCCTTCTCGCTTCCCAACCCTTTTACGTTGTTTAGCGCGCAGCAATCAGAGAAGGTAAGACATGGCGTTGGTACGAGGCCCTGCCCGCATCGCTCGGACGATCGATCTACGCAATGTAGCCGTCGACCTCGTGGCCCTGCGAGGCGAACTCCGACCATAGCTCCAAGCGCAAAGGCTGCTCTCTACACCGGCGGATCGAGTCTGGTGCCCTCAGCGGCGTCGAAGATGCGCACGCGAACGTTCGGAAAGCGGCGCTTGAGTTCAATGGCGCTATCCTCCGCGCCTTTCTTCGTGGTGAATTCGGATTTCAGAATGCCATCGATTTCGATAACGTAACCGGACTTCGGCAGCTCGACGTGTCGGCGAGGTATCTAGCGCCAATTAAGTTTCGGCTAGACAATTAAGCCTTGGCAAAACGGGCCCGGCTTTCGGCGCGTTTTTGTAGGCGCTGAAAGGGGCTGCTGGTAAGTCCCCCTTCGAGATCCTTCGCAAATCTCGCCATCCCATCGACAGCGCATCAGCCGGCGGTCTCCTCAGCCCACTGCGCGAGGATAGCGTCTAGGAGCGCGCCATAGACCCCACAATTCCTTGGCAAGTCATCGCGTGCCCACCGCGGTCCCTCTTCGACTAGTAAAATGGCATGCCCCATAGCCGGACGGCTGCAATTTCCGGCTTCTCGCCCCCAGCTTGAGATAGATCCTCCACACCGCTCCCCCGCTGGTCCCTCCATAGGCTCCGGGCAGCGTGAAATCCGGATAGTCCAGGCGGTCATAAAAGATCGATGCTGCGCGAAGGCCGTATGAGGACAAGAGCTTGTTTCACGCCGAGGTTCCGACGGCCGTCCGCGATGCAGACAATTGGTCGGCGCCCTGGCGAGGTCAGCGAATCGGACGTACTCGCACCGCTCCGTCACATTCGCGGCCACTCGAACCCTCTGCGATCGAGTTACCGTGTCCCACCCTCGGGCGCGGGCCTACGAGCCTCGCGCGGCAGCCTCGTTCGCGAGTCATATGGGCCGTGACGCGAGCTCGGAAGCAGGCACGCCCTTATTTTCCTGGGGACGAATTCCTGAATGTCGCATCTTGAGAGCTTAGCTTCCCACTGCGATTTGCCCGCTACCTTTGATCCGCCCATGCTGATGTGTCGGCCGCCGACCAGACAAACCCGGCGGTCCCGAAGCCGGATGTGCTCGCGGGCAAAGTGCTTGGCGAAGGAAGGAGTAAGCTATGATCGAGCGCGAGGAATTGCGGGAGCGATCAGTGTTCAACAGCATCAAAGCGATCTTGATCGATCCCCAGATGAAGTCGGTCGCCAGAATCGACATCAGCAAGACTGCGCGGCTGGCCCACTATTTCGGCGCGCAACCGCGGGCGGCCATGAAATTTCCGAAGGGCGACGTCTTGTTTGCAGGAATCGAAGAGCGCGAGGAGGCGTTTACGGTTGGAGGATCTCGGCCGATCCCGGGACCTGCTCTGATCGTGGGCCGGCGCAGCGGACCCGGGGAGCGCGGTCCGGTACACGTTCGCCTTGCCGAGGTGGTCACGATGGTCCGTTGGACAACAGTAGATGTGCCTCCCAAGCCGCTGGCCACCGTGCGAGCGATCGTTATCGATCCGGAGCAGGGTCTCATCGATGAAGTGGTGATCGCAGCAAACAGGCTTGCGCTGGTGGGCTTATTGGGTGGCCAAGTCGATTCGTACATGCGCGTTCCGGGGAACGACCACGTTGCGTCGCGCGCGACCAGCCCGGAAACGCCTTGGTGCTGGCGAAAGGACGATCTGACGTTCGCCTCGCGATGCGTGCTAGTCGGTCACGATTCAGAGACCGGCTATCTAGCCGACGCTGTGACGTCCGTAGAAAACTTGCGGAACAGCGTTGCGTTTCGGAGGCCTGACGGAAATTGCTGGACCAGCTACGCGGATCGCAAGGCGCAGGCGGAACGGTCGCCGGTGGACTAGGCCGCTCGGCAGGGCTCGATGCACTCGCGAGACGGGACCTTTGATTTTCGATGTGCGAAGAGAGGTAATGGATGGGTAAGCCGCGCACGTATTCGTGCTGGGACACGTCGGTTAAGATTCAGGAGGCTAGTCACGGGCTCGGAGTCTACGGGAACACCTATGAGGTCTTCCCGGGAGGAGGTTACACGCGCACCGGGCACCCGATCAGGATCCATATGACGCCAGCCATCCGGTTTCGGATCAAAGATGTCGATGCAGCCATTGCTGAGGCTGATCGCCGCGTAAACGAGCGCGTCTGATCTGTGGATCATCATTGACCGACAGACTCAAACCCACTTGAGGACTGAGCGCACTCGTGGGCGTTGGAGCTCGGAGCCGTATGACATTCCGCGCGCTGCCGTCCCGGGTCATGCGTTCAAAGCAAATATGCCATTAGGAGCGAGGACCTGGCGGAGAGAGTGGGACTCTCTTCCCCTTCGGCCACGTTGCTCGAAAAGCCGCGGAAAACAAGGATTCCAGAAAAGCCCGGTCGGATTTTGTGACCACCGCCGTGTACCACTTATTCGGCCCTTGGAGCCGTCAATCTCAAGCGAATTCGAGGCTTTCAAGGAACGCACGAACCCGGCCCGCTGCTCCCTTCCTCCGGCATTTCCGCGCATCAGCCTGACTGCGTGCCGAAGCTCTCTCCCGCGCTCAGGCGCGGGTCATCGTGCCTATTACGATATTCGAGACCAAGCGGACGGATGGCGGAGACCTGCGTGACGTATTCGCCGGACTTCGCCCAGTGGAAATGCCAGGTATCACCGGGCAGCACGAGAACGGTGCCCGCGGGGTAGGCCTCCACCTTGCCACCGTCGAAGGACTCGCCGAGCCCTATGTAGAAGACGCCGGACATCACCGTGTAGATCCGATCCTCCGGATGTTTGTGCGGCATCAACTTCGTGCCGCCGGACACTTTCACTCGAACAACGTAAGGACCAGGTTCAGCCGGATGGCCGATCATGACGGCCAGCCGCGCGCCCGGCGGAAAGGCTGGAAGCGGCTTCCACGCGATTTCCTCGGGCAGGATGGCCCTGAACCTATCTTCATCGGGCTGATGCATTTTGTTCTCCTTTGCCGAGATGTACTTGAGGCACTCACGTCTTGAGCGCGTCGGGGTCGATCGGCATTTTGCGCAATCGCCTGCCGGTGGCTGCAAAGACGGCGTTCGCCACGGCCGGGACGATGCCCGAGGTTCCAGCCTCACCCATTCCGCCGGGTGGCTCCGCTGATTTTACTAGGTAGACCTCGATGGCGGGCGCCTGGTCGATGCGCAGCATCTGATAGGTATCGAAATTT
Source organism: Bradyrhizobium sp. in8p8 (assembly GCF_000426845.1). Lineage (GTDB taxonomy): Bacteria > Pseudomonadota > Alphaproteobacteria > Rhizobiales > Xanthobacteraceae > Bradyrhizobium > Bradyrhizobium japonicum_C. Next base: position 105,407 of record NZ_AUGD01000013.1, read on the forward strand.
GCCTGTTCGACGCGACCGCTTTTCAACGTTATCTCACCGTACAGGGCCGCGGTGACGCCGAACATGACGCCGCTCTGGATCTGTGCCTGCACTGTGTCGGGATTGACCACGATGCCGCAGTCCATGGCGCACACGACGCGGTGCACGCGGACCGATCCGTCCTTCGCAACCTCGACCTCCGCAACCTGCGCGAGATAGCTTCCGAACACATTTTGCAATGCAACGCCCCGGCCTCGTCCCTGGGGCAATGGTGTGCCCCATCCCGCCTTTTCCGCCGCGAGCTCGAGCACAGCTTTCGCACGCGGGTTGTGGTCTAGCAGCGCACGGCGATAGGCGACCGCATCCTGCTTGGCCGCCGCCGCCAATTCATCGATGAAGCTTTCGGTGACGAATACGTTGTGCGAGGGACCGACGCTGCGCCAGAAGGCCGTCGGAATGCCCGGCGGTTCGACGCGAACATACTCGACATGGACGTTCGGAAGCGAATAGACGAGGTCGATCGCGCCTTCCGTCGTGTCGGGATCAAGCCCGTTCCTGAATGCGGGCGGAAGCCACCGCGCTATCACAGAGGAGCCGGCGAAGCGGTTGGTCCATGCCACGGGTCTACCTCTCTCGTCGAGACCGGCCTCGATGCGATCAACCCAATAGGGACGGTACATGTCGTGTTGGATGTCCTCCTCGCGCGTCCACACGACCTTCACGGGACCATCGACTTGCTTGGCGATCTCGACGGCACGTACCGCACCATCGGCCTCAAGGCGGCGTCCAAAGCCTCCGCCGATCAGATGATTGTGGACGGTGACCTTGTCCGGCGGCAGGCCGGCTGCCTTCGCCGCCATCGCCTGGACTCTTGCGATCGCCTGCGTGCCGACCCAAATCTCGCACTCATCGCCGCGGAAGTGGACCGTGCAGTTCATCGGCTCCATCGTGGCATGCGCCAGAAACGGCAGATGATAGCTTGCCTGGACCCGGGTCGCGGCGCCGGCCAACGCCTTCGCGGCGTCGCCGATGTCTTGCGCAACCGGACCGGCCTTCAGAGTGGCGTCCTCGAGCTCGCGGGCGATGTCCTGCGTGCTGAGACCAGCGTGGCGTCCGTCCTCCCACTCGATCTTGAGTGCCGCCAGACCCTTCTTGGCCGCGCCCATGTGATCCGCGACGACGGCAACGGCATCGTCGAGCCGGACAATCTGGCGCACGCCTTTGATAGCCATCGCCGCACTGTCATCCACCTTCTTCAGTCTGCCGCCAAACACCGGCGATTGAGCCAATGTCGCGATCTTCAGTCCGGGTGGCCGCGCGTCAATTCCATAGAGGGCGGAGCCGTTCACCTTGCCCGACACGTCGAGCCGCCGTACCGGCGTGCCGATCAGCTTGAACTCATCCGCATTCTTCAGAACCACGCTGGCAGGCGGAGGAATCATCGCGGCCTTGGCGGCGAGCTCACCGTACTTAAGGCGACGCCCGCTCGGCGTATGGATGACCTCGCCTGCCTCGGCCCGGCAGTGTTTCGCATCGACACCCCAGCGCCGCGCGGCTGCTTCGATCAGCATGATCCGCGCTGTCGCGCCGGCTTCTCGCAACGGCTTCCAGGCACCGCGAATCGCGTTCGAATTGCCGGTGGCCTGCACGCCCAGCAGCGGGTTGGCATAGAGCTTTTCGTTGGGCGGCGCATGTTCGAGCCGCACCTGCCCGAGGCCGACCTCCAGCTCTTCGGCGATCAGCATCGGAATGGAGGTGTAGGTACCTTGCCCCATTTCGACATACGGCATGGTCAGGACCACCTCACCGTCATGGCCGATCCGGATAAAGGCGTTCGGTTCGAACTTCCCAGTGGAGGAGCTTCTGCTCTGGCCAAGCGGCAAGCTCAGGCTCAGCACCAGACCGCCGCCGGCCAGGGACGTCTTCACCAGAAAGCTGCGACGGGACAGCGTGGCAGAGGCGTGAGACGCCGTGCGATCCGATGTCATGATCAACGCTCCTTCACCTGCGATCCGGCGGCAAGCTTGATCGCCTCCCGAATGCGGACATACGTCCCACAGCGACAGATGTTGCCGCTCATGGCATCATCGATATCCGCGTCGGTCGGATGAGGCTTGTCGGCGAGCAGCGCCGAGGCCGACATGATCTGGCCGGACTGGCAATAGCCACATTGCGGCACTTCGTGCTCGAGCCAGGCTCTCTGAATCTTCGCTCCTGCCGGCGTCCCGCCGATCGCTTCAATGGTGGTGACCTTGCCCTCGCCGATGCTGTCGACAGTGGTGATGCAGGAGCGGACTGCCGCGCCGTCAAGATGGACCGTGCACGCTCCGCACAATGCCATGCCGCAGCCGAATTTGGTCCCGGTCATGCCGAGCACGTCGCGCAACACCCAGAGCAGCGGGGTGTCGCCATCGACGTCGACGCTGCGCGGGATTCCGTTTACATCGATCGTGAAGCTCATATGATCCTCCTTGAATTGCGACAGAACGGGTACGACTTGCGGTCCCGCGCGGGACCGTTGTGTCAGCCGCCCAGCTGGCCGACGTGGAAACCGAGCCGATTCTCCACGTCGCCGGGGCGGTGAAAGCCGCGCGCCATGAGCGCCTTGATGCGGCTCTGAGCTGCAGGGCGTGCGAGCGAGGCCAAGAACGCGTCCCACTCGGGCTTGATCTCGACGTCGGGCGGCAGGCTTGCGATATCGACAAGGCGCTTGGTCCCGGCGATGGCGTCCTTGTCGAACGAGGCGATACGCATCGCAAGTGCCTCGACGAATCCGTCGAGCTCGGCATCCGGCAAGGATCGGTTCACATAGCCATACCGTTCGGCGAGGTCACCATGGACGTCGTCGGCGCTCAGTAGAACCTCGAGCGCGCGGCCACGGCCCATCAGGCGTGGCAATCGTGCCATCGGTCCTCCGCCCGGCACGAGGCCCGCGCCGACCTCCCATTGCGACAGGATCGCCTTCTCGCGGCTGGCAAAGCGCATGTCGCTTGCGAGCGCGAGCTCGCTCCCGACGCCGGTCGCACGGCCGCGGATCGAAGCGATGGAGACGACAGGCGCGCGGCTGAGCCGCACCAGGGTGTCGGGCAGCGACGGCAGACCCGTCGGTCCGGACGGAACGGCAAGCGATTCCTCCAGCGGTGCGAGGAAATCGTAATGCGTGATGAAGAATCCTTCGACGGCGCTGTCGAACACCACCACCTTCACTTGCGGATCGGTCTCGATCGCGGTGACGATGTCGCTGAGCAGCGGAAGATGCCTGGGGCCGAAGATATTGACCGGCGGCATGTCGAAGGTGACACGCCAGTAGGTCGGCAGCCGGCGTTCAAGGCGGATCTCGTCGGTCGCAAATCCACGTTCGGGACGGTTCATGGTCTCACTCCTGATCTATGCCGTTTCAGATTGACTGGCGCAGCGGGCGGAATGCGGTGCGCATCTCCGCGGTGAACAATGCGGGCTGCTCCCAGGCTGCGAAGTGACCGCCCTTGTCGAGACGGTTGTAATGCATCAGCCTGGGATAAGCTTTCTCGGCCCAGCTGCGCGGCGCGGCATAGATCTCGTCGGGGAAGACGCTGACCGCGACGGGAATCTGCACGTGCTTGGGCGCGAAGAACACCAGCTTGTTCTCCCAATAGAGCCGCGCCGACGAGACCGCGGTGTTGGTGAGCCAGTAGAGCGTGATGTTGTCGATCACATCGTCCCGCGACAGGCCTTCCGTCTTGCCGTCGAAGACGCGCGCGATCATCGCGGCACTTCGCGCATCATGGTCGAGCATCCAGGACGCGAGGCCCGCGGGGGAGTCGACCAAGCCGTAAAGCGTCTGCGGCCGGTTGGACATCTCGATCGCATAGCCGAGGCCGTGCTTGTAGAAATCGTCGAGCTGATCGTAGGCGATGCGCTCCTCCGCCGAGAGGTTCGCCGCTCGCGTTCCGCCCGGCTGAAGTGCCTTGGCGATATCGTCGGGGACTGTGGCGGGCATGTTGGTGTGAATGCCGAGCAACTCCGGCGGCGCGATCAGCGCCATCTGTTCGGTGACCGCATTGCCCCAATCACCGCCTTGCGCCACGTAGCGGGTGTAACCGAGACGCTTCATCAGCACGATCCAGGCGCGCGCGATACGCTGCGGATCCCAGCCGAGCGTGGTCGGCTTGCCGGAGAAGCCGTGACCGGGCAGCGAGGGAATGACCAGATCGAATGCGTCCCTGGCGTGCCCGCCGTGCGCGGTCGGATCGGTGAGCGGATCGATGATCTTGATCTGCTCGATAATCGAGCCTGGCCACCCATGCGTGACGATCATCGGCAGCGCGTTTTCGTGCCGCGAGCGGACGTGAATGAAATGGATGTCGACCCCGTCGATCTCGGTGACGAATTGCGGCAGAGCGTTCAACCGCGCTTCCATCCTGCGCCAGTCGTAATCGCTCTGCCAATAGCCCACGAGTTCCTGCATTGTCCTCAGCTGCACACCTTGCGACTGGTCAGGGACGATCTCGCGATCCGGCCAGCGCGTTGCCGCCAGGCGCCGGCGCAGGTCGAGCAGGTCCTCCTCGGGCACGTTGACGCGGAACGGGCGGATCGCGTCGCGCGCGGCAGCCTTTGCCGGATGCAGCGGCAGCAGGCTCGATACACCGGCGGCAACGGCTCCCATCGCGGCCTGGCTCAGCAGTTGACGACGGTCGGGGTTGAGGATGTCGGTGCGCGCCTGCGTGGTCATTGCGAATCTCCCTTGCTATGATCGGTCGATGGCCAATCTCAAGATCGGTCCGTCGCTTCGTCGTGCATGGAGATTGACGCAGCCCCCTTTGCTTGGCGAGTTATCGGTTGTTAGACCTCGTTAGCCCTTGCGAGGGTGCGCGATCAGGACGAGCGGCGACATTACTTCGGGCGATGCAACGCGAAACGGCGCACGACAGCGAGCTGCCGTGCGCCGTGGGCAGGAGATGCTCTTGCCTTTTCTATGATGGCAAGGACTGGCCGGCCTGCTCGCGCGCGATGTACTCGGCGTACCAGTCGGGCCAGTTTTCGTCGTGCAAGCCAGTGCGCTTCTCGTGCTCGCCATGCGCTACCGCCGCACGACCCAGCGCGGCAGCCAGATCGGCCGTCGAGGAAAATGTCGCGCCGTCGCGCCCAATGCGTCCGGGCAGTCGCGTGGTCACCTCCTGCAGGAACCAGCCATTGCCGTCAGGATCGCTGAACGAGGCGAACGAGCTGTAGCTACCGCGCTTCGGATCGACGCCGCCGATCCGGACGGTGCCGAACAGGTAGGGGTCATCGGCGCCGGTATGGACATCGCCGCCGCCGTGAAAAGCTTCGCTGACAGCAATCCCGCGCTCGATCAACTCATTCCTTGCAGTCTCGAGATCGGGCACGATCAGATACAGACCGCGTGTCGAGCCCGGCGATGCCGACGTGACATTGCGGCCGAAGATCACCGAGCAGGCAGAGCCCGGCGGTGTGAACTGGACTACGCGCCATCCATCGCCAGCGGCGAAATCGGCGTCCAGTCGCCAGCCGAGACGCTCGTAGAACGCCTTGGAACGGTCAACGTCGGACACTGGAATCACGACGACTTCGAGCTTTGGATCAACGCTACGCGATGCCGATGTGCCTTTCCCTGCGTCGCGATCAACTTCAAGTTTTGCCATGTCGAACTCCCGATGTAAGGGGCGAGCCCAAAGCTGACCCCGCTGTTGCATCACCTGCTTGGTCTTAGTGTCGTGGCGCAGCGTTCGTGACAGCCTTCAATCTTCAGGCGGTAGTCGGCATCTCGATGGAGATCCGAGTGCCACCCTGCCCCGCTTCGCCATTCAGGCGGGCGTGAATGCTGCGCGCAAGCCCTTCCAGGATACGGCTGCCAGTGCCCCGGAGCTGACCTGTCGCACCGATGCCGTTGTCAGCCACGGTGCAGATCCATATCTCATCTCTGCGGACGATCTCGATCCGGATCAGCGCCTCATTCTTGCTCGGGAAGGCGTGTTTCGCTGCATTCGTGACCAGCTCGGTGATCATCAGCGCAAGCCGATGACATTGTGATGCCGGCAGAACGCCGCCCTCGACCAAAGCCTCGCAGCGCACGCCGGCGGGCTCCAGAACCGCTGCCGAAAGTGCTTCGCAGAGATTCTCAAAGAAGATCGCGACGGACACGGACGGCTCGTCGCTGTTTGAAAGCAGTTGGTAGAGCCTGCCAAAGGCACAGATTCGCCGCTCGAACCGATCCACCGCCCCCGAGACGTCCCGACTGCCGGCTCGGGTGAGGTCGCGGCGGACCGAGGCGCCCAGCAGTGTCAGCGTGTTTTTCATACGGTGATGGGATTCCTGCAGCACAAGCTCCCAATCCCGCGATTGAACCTCAAGGCCATAGACGAACTCAGATCGAACGGTATCTCCGTTCGGAATGGAGCCGATGGCGGACATGATAACCTCCCCGTTGGATGGACCTGGTGCGAGCCTCATACTGGCTGCGCAGCGCGCGTTTAGCTCGTTAGACGTTGCGAGATTCTGTTATGATCGGGGCGGTCGCCATCCATCCTGCGGCGACCTCGACCGCGCTGACGAATTGTCGCCGCGGCGCAATAAGCTGCTCACATTGCAGCAAGATCTCTAGGTTCCCCTTCAGACGTTTCGGCGATTGGCGCGCCTTTCACCACGCTCAGGCAGTTTACTCGCAACATTGTTCTGCTAGACAGAAACGTGACAGCGCCCCCTTCACTGGAATTTGTGCCCGTGCCGGACACCAGCGATCAGGATTCGCCGATTTCCTTCGGGCCTTTCCAGCTATTTGCAAGCTCGCGCCGGCTCGAGAAAGACGGGGCCCCGCTTCACCTCGGCGGGCGCGCGCTCGACATCCTCATTTTTCTGGCCGAACGGGCGGGCCAGGTGGTGGACAAGCGCGAGCTCATCAAGCGCGTTTGGTCCGACGTGACCGTCGACGAAGGCAGCCTCCGCTTCCACATCACCACGCTGCGGAAGGCTTTGGGAGATGCCGGCGAAGGCTCACGATACGTCATCAACGTGCCAGGACGCGGCTACTGCCTCGCAGCCCCGCTGCTCCGCTCGCCACCTTTCCACCGCCAGCCCACCCCGCCGGCCGGCCCGGCGCATCCGCTGCCGTCTCCGCTGACGAGGATGATCGGACGGGACGAGGCGGTCGAGCAGGTTTCCAGCGAGCTTGCCGCGCATCGTTTTGTCACAATCGTCGGCCCCGGCGGGATCGGCAAGACTTCGGTCGCAGTGGCCGTGGCTCACCGCGCGCTCGAGACTTTCGACGGCCAGGTGTACTTCGTGGATTTCGGTGCGCTCTCGGATACGAGCCTAGTTGCCGGGACGATTGCGGCCGCATTAGGCTTGACTGTCAACTCGGACGATCCGGCTCCGGGGCTACTGACGGTCCTGCGCAGCAGGCGAACGCTGCTGGTGTTCGACAGTTGCGAGCACATTATCGACGAGCTCGCTCCGCTGGCCGAGCGGATCGTCCAGGAGGCGCCAGGGCTGCATGTGCTCGCGACCAGCCGCGAATCCTTTCGCGCGGAGGGTGAGCGCGTCCATCGGTTGCTTCCATTGGCTTGCCCGCCCGAGGGGGTGGGATTGGCCGAAGTCCTTGCCTATCCTGCAAGCCAGCTCTTCGTGGAGCGCATTACAGAGAGTCTGAGCGGGTTCGAGCTGAGCGACGAGGATGCGCCGCTCGTTGCCGAAATCTGTCGACGCCTGGACGGTATCGCGCTGGCAATCGAGCTCGCGGCCGGACGGGTCAACGCCCACGGCATCGCCGGGACGGCATCCCTGCTCGACAGCCGGTTCTCGCTGCAGTGGCGGGGACGACGTACGGCGATTCCGCGGCATCAGACTTTGAGCGCCGCGCTTGCCTGGAGTTACGACTTGCTGCCCGCAGCCGAAAGTGCGGTGCTGCGCGGATTGTCCGTGTTCGTCGGGCCGTTCACCCTGGAGGCTGCGCTCGCGGTCGCCTTGAGCCAAGGCATCTCCGAAATTCAAGCGGTCGAGGCGATTTCGAACCTGCTCTCCAAGTCGCTAATCGCAACTGTTCCTGCGGAACGGCTGCGCTATCGGCTGCTCGATACGACGCGCACGTTCGTCGGCGGCAAGCTCGTCGAGAACGGCGAGGCAAACCGCGTCGAGCGTGCACATGCCGAATATTTTCGCGATTTCTTGCGCGACATCGCATTGAAGTTCGCGGGCCTGCAATCGGCCGGCGGCTTCCTTCCCTATGCCGACCATTTGCCCAATGTTCGGGCCGCGCTGATCTGGAGCTTTTCGGAGAAGGGCGATCGGACGATCGGCGTCGATCTGGCGGCTTCATCCGCCCAATTCTTCCTCGAACTGACTCTGCTGACGGAGTGCTATCGGTGGACCCGGCAGGCCCTTGCATCGCTGGACAAGCCTGCTGTGGACGTTCGCCAGGAGATGACGTTGCAGGCTGCACACGGCGTGTCCGTGATGTTCACGCAGGGCAATACCGAAGCGGTAAGATCGGCATTCACGCGCGGCCTTCAGCTTGCAGAGGAACTTGAAGACCTACATTGGCAACTTTGGCTCTTGCGCGGCCTCCATATCTACCTGACGAGGATTGGCGATTTCCACGGTGCCCTGGGCACTGGGGAACGAGGAGAGGGCGTTGCGCGGAAGCTGAACGATCCTGCCGCCACACTGAACGTGGAGTGGATGGTGGGGGTCGCTCATCATTTGATCGGCAACCAGCGCGAAGCCGTGCGGTTCTGCGAAAGCGCGATGGTGCAGAACTCCGACTCGCAGCGGTTGAACATCGGGCATCTCGGCTACGACGACCGCATCGTCGCACTGGTCGCGCTGGCGCGCGGCCTCTGGCTCACGGGACGGCCGGACCGCGCGATCGAAGCGGCCAGATACACTGTCCGCGAGGCCGAGCAGCTGGAACAGCCGCTCACGCTCGGCATCTCCTTGATCTGGACCATCTACGTATTTCTCTGGGTCGGCGATTGGAGGAATGCCGAAACCCTGATCGAGCGGCTGATCGATCACGCGGCGCGACACTTTCTCGGACCCTATCACGCCGTAGGCATCGGCCAGAAGGGGGAGCTGTTGCTGCGCCGCGGTGACCTTGCCGCTGGCGTCGAGCATCTTCGCGCCAGCCAGGCCACTCTCTATGCGACGCGACACCGGATCATGACAACGGTGTTTGCTACTGCGCTCGCGGAGGGTCTCGCGGCGCAAAATCATGTGGTCGAGGCCTTGTCCACGGTCGACGAGGCAATCGCGGAGATCCCCGACCACGGCGGATCTTTCGATATGCCCGAGATGCTGAGGGTCAAGGGTGATATCCTTGTCCGGTCGGGCGAAGCTGCCGAGGCCGAACGCTTTTTCCGCAAGTCGCTCGACCTGTCCCGTCGTCAATCCGCCCTCGGTTGGGAGCTCCGCGCAGCGATCAGCCTCGGCCGCGTGTGGCAACAGTGCGGCAGAGTCGGGGACGCCCGCGCTCTGCTCGCCCCACTTGTCGCGCGCTACGGCGAGGGCCTCCAGACCCGCGATTTGATCGCAGCAAATGAGCTCCTGGGCGCACTAAATCGATAACGCCTTCAACGGGATACAGCCAAGAACGCGACTCGCAAGTCCTAACAAGTTCTAACACGCCAAGCCGCAGGCACCCCGCCATGATGGAGAGGCTTCATGGTGATATGGCGGGACATGTCTCTTCTCGACGACGTCTTAAGTGCCGGTGGCGGCTTGGCCCACTGGAACAGTCTAAGCCGCTTCACGCTCCACCTTTCCGTCAGCGGAAAGCTCTTTGACAGCGTCGGACGTCCTGGTGAATTCAAGGATGTGACTGCGGAAGGCGCCACCCGGACGCAATCCATCCGCTTCATGGGAATCACTGGCGGAAAGTATTCGGGCTCGTTTCAGCCGGATGCGATCACGGTCGAAACCTTGCATGGCGAGGTGCTGAGAACCTGGCGCAATCCCAGCCCTGCGTTCCCGGACTCCGACTCTGCCGTTCTCGCAGACGAGTTGCAGCTCGTCTTTTTCTGCGGCGTTGCGATCTGGAACTATGTGGTCGGCCCATTCCTGCTTGCGCGTCCAGACGTGGTTGTGGAGGAACTGTCGCCCTGGGAGGAGAGGAAGGAATCGTGGCGCCGGCTACGGGCGCGAATTCCTCCGAGCGTGATTACGCTCGCACCCGAGCAGGTGTTCTATTTCGACGCAGACGGATTGCTGCGGCGGACGGATCACGACCTCTTCGGAATGAAAGTCGTGCAATATTCCTGGGCACACGGCAGCTTCGGCGGCGTGATCGCGCCGACACTTCGCCGCGTGCACATGCTGCAGCCCGACGGAAGCGTGGTCGCCAAGCCGGTGCTGATGGACATCGAGATCTTCGACGCGTTCTTCGAATGATCGCGACAACAGCGATCGCTCTCAACGCCTAACAATACATAACGAGCCAACAGACGGCTTGGGGTGCAGATTGCACTCAGCGAGTAACGGAGTTCGAGCGAGACCCAAGCCGACGCGCCTCCACGCTCGCGTGGAGGCCTTCGAAGGCCTCCGCAAAGCGCACGCTACACTTATTGGAGAGGACACTGTCATGGACCTGCTTTCCTACGCCAAGACCATCGCAGGGCGCATCGAGGCGGAATCGACGAAAGCCAAGGTGCCGGTTGCAATCTGCATCATCGATGTACACGGCAACATCATTCTCAAGCACCGCATGAGCGGCGCCCCGACATTCTCGCTCGAACTTTCGGAGCGAAAGGCCTACACGTCTGCGCTCGTGGGGCTTCGAACCGCGGACCTGTCACCACTGGTGCAGCCTGGACAGGCGCTGTTTCCATTAATGGGTGTCGCAGGCGGACGCTTCTGTTCGATGGGCGGAGGCGCGCCACTCTCCATCGACGGGCAACTCCTTGCCGGCGTCGGCATCAGCGGCGGCACCGTGGAGCAGGACATCCGGATCCTCGAAGAAGGGCTTCGCGAACCCGCAAACCTCGACAAGGTCGAAATGAAGCTCGAGGTCGTCGTCCTGCCGGTTTCCGACGTCGAGCGTTCCAAGCGGTTCTACGCAGAACTTGGCTGGCGACTCGACATCGACTACGAAGGCAAGGACGGCTATCGCGTGATCCAGTTTACGCCGCCGAGTTCCGCGTGCTCAGTGATCTTCGGCAGCAAACTCACGACTGCCGCCCCCGGCTCGGTGAAAGGGCTTCACCTCGTTGTATGCGACATTCAAGCGGCACGCGACGACCTGCGCCGCCGTGGCATCGCCATCAGCGAGCCATTCCACGATCCCGTCGGCATCTTTCATCACGCCAGCATGCATGACCTCGTCGCCGGTCCCAATCCGGAACGCAAGAGCTACGCTTCCTACGCCTCCTTCATCGACCCCGACGGCAACGAATGGATACTCCAGGAGATCACCACACGACTGACTGAACATATCGAAGAAGGTGACGAGAGCTTCACGCCCGAACTCACGGCGGTGGTCCGACGCGCGGAAGTCGTCGCGCAGGCAAGGGCCGGCGCAGGCGTTCACGCAGCGGCATGACATTGGAGCAACGACATGAGCATTCCGACCACGCTCGCCCTCTCAGCGGCCCTAGCCTGCGCATCGGTGCAAGCTTCGGCGCACGATCTGCGGTCGAGCCGCCGCTCGATCAGCTATCACACGGTGGATATTCGTGGCCTCAAGGTCTTCTATCGCGAGGCCGGCCCCGCCGACGCGCCGACCGTGCTTCTGCTGCACGGCTTTCCTTCCTCCTCGCGGATGTGGGAACCGTTGTTGCCGCTGCTTGCGGACCGATATCATCTGATCGCACCCGATTATCCCGGCTTCGGCAACAGCAGCGCGCCATCGCCTTCCGATTTCACCTACACCTTCGACAACATCGCCGACGTGATCGGCGAGCTTGCGAACCGGCTCGGCCTCACCAGCTACGTTCTCCTGATGCAGGACTATGGTGGCCCGGTAGGCTTCCGCATGGCGCTGGACCACCCGGAACGCGTTCGCGCCATGATTATCCAGAACGCTGTTGCACACGAGCAGGGTTTGAGCCCGCTCTGGGAAGCGCGTCGCAAATACTGGGCCGACCCCGCGCATGAACTCGAGGCGCTCAAGGTGAACTTCACGTCTCTCGAGGCGACGCGTCAGCGTCACCTCGGCTCAAGCCCACATCCCGAGCGCTACGACCCCGACGCCTGGCGGGATGAATATGCCTTCCTCACGCGTTCCGGCCAGCCCGAGATTCAGACCACCTTGTTCCTGGACTACCGGACCAATGTCGCTCGCTATCCGCAATGGCAGGATTGGCTGCGCAGGAAACAGCCTCCGATCCTGGTGATGTGGGGCAAGTACGATCCCTCCTTCACCGTCGCCGGCGCGAGCGCCTATCGCGACGATGTCCCGACGGCGGAAGTCCACATCCTGGAAGCCGGCCACTTCGCACTGGATGAAGCTACCGACGAGATTGCCACCTTGGTCCGCGACTTTCTTGCGCGGCTCGAGGGGCAAAGGGGCTGAACACCACAATCCAGGCCGCGCTGAAAACAACGGAACCACGATAGGAGCCTTTCATGTCAGATGATGTTGATCACGAACGCCGCCGCTTCTTCGCAGGCGCCGCGACGATGCTCGCTGCAGCCCAGCTTGCGCCAAGCACAGCCGTGGCCAAGCCTGCGAGGCCTGCTACCGCCGCCAAAACAGGAGGCAACACTTCATTTCCGTCGTTCAAGCAGGTCGATGCCGGCCTGCTCAACGTCGGCTATGCCGAAGCAGGACCGGTCGACGGTCCAGCCGTGATCCTGTTGCACGGATGGCCGTACGACATCTACAGCTTCGTCGATGTCGCGCCAATTCTCGCTGCCGCGGGCTACCGAGTGATCATGCCCTATTTACGTGGCTACGGCACCACGCGGTTCCTTTCCGACGGGACGATGCGTAATGGGCAGCCATCGGCGATTGCTGTGGACATCATCGCTGTGATGGATGCGCTCAAAATCGACAAAGCCACGATCGCCGGCTTCGACTGGGGTGCGCGGACTGCCAACATCATCGCGGCGCTGTGGCCGGAGCGCTGCAAGGCGATGGTCTCGGTGAGCGGCTATCTCATCGGCAGCCAGCAGGCCGGCAAGATGCCCCTGCCGCCGAAGGCAGAGCTTCAATGGTGGTATCAGTTCTACTTCGCGACCGAGCGTGGTCGCGAAGGCTACGAGAAGTATCGTCGGGAGTTTTCGAAATTGATCTGGCAGCTCGCGTCCCCGCAATGGCACTTCGATGATGCCACTTTCGAGCGCAGTGCCGCAGCATTCGATAATCCGGACCACGTCGCGATCGTGATCCACAACTACCGTTGGCGCCTCGGCCTTGCCGAAGGCGAAGCAAGGTATGATGACTATGAGGCGCTGCTTTCACGGGCTCCTGTCATTGGTGTCCCGACCATTACCATGGAGGCCGACGCCAATGGGGCTCCGCATCCCGATCCGTCGGCCTATGCCAAGATGTTCTCCGGCAAATATTCGCACCGCACGATCAAGGGAGGCGTGGGCCATAACCTCCCGCAAGAGGCGCCCAAGGCATTTGCCGCTGCGATCATGGACGTTACCGCCGACGTCTGATCGAAGCGCGGCCGTCTAGCCGGCCCCGAGGTTCGGCTGGACGGCACCTCTGCCGTTTGGATGAGAGATCCGGGTTTCTACGGCGTTTCTTCGGTTATGCAGCGCCACTTAACAACGCTTAACGAGCGATCATCCGTATTTGGGCATACCTGTCGGGGTAGTTCTCACGCGAAGGAAAGTCGACGGATGATTGCGCTGCTGGCGAATGCGATTGAGGCTCATGGCGGCCTGAACCGATGGAATGCCCGCAAGCGCCTCACCGCCACTATCGCGACGGGCGGCGACGTTTCGGCCCTGAAAGGCATCGAACAGGATCATCTGCAGCGAACCGTGCGGATTGACCTTCACCGGGAGCAGGCTCTCATTGAGCCGTTTGGAAAGAACGGCCAGCACAGCGAGTTCAGCCCCGAGCGGGTCGCCATTGTTGCCGCCGACGAACGTGTCGTTGCGGAACGAAAGGACCCGCGCACCTCATTCGCGCGGCACGATATGCGGACGCATTGGGATCCGCTGCACCGCATCTACTTCGAAAGCTGCGCCCTCTGGACCTGCCTCACCACGCCGTTCCTGCTTTCCGAGAAGGCTTCGGAAGTGCACGAGATCGAGCCATGCCATGAGGGAGGTGAGGTGTGGCGGGGGCTGCGGGCGACCTTCTCGCCGGCGATCGCAAGCCACAGCATCGAACAGGACTTCTACTTCGGTCCCGACCTGCTCATCCGCCGCCATGACTATCGAGTCGAAATAGCAGGGAATTTTCCCGTCGCCGAGTACGCGTCCAACCCCGTCAACGTCGATGGCATCAAGATCCCGACGAGACGGCGCACCTATCTACGTGACGAGACGACCCTGACCCCGATGCTCGATACGCTGATGATATCCATCGATCTCTGGGATTTGCGGTTCGACTGACGCTCAACGGTCAGACGAGCGACGAATCGAGCATGAGCCGAGCGGCCTTTAGATCAGCCGTGTCAAACCCTTCCGAGAACTTCGCAAAGGTCGCGGCAAGCTCCTCCAGGTGACTTCCCGTTCCCTGCTCGCGCCTCAGACGCACCATCGACATATCAGTCCGCAATCGCCAGGAGAGCGCGCCCTGCTGGTCAGCCAACGCTGCCGACGACCGGAGACTTGCTTCTGCGGCATCAAGATCCCCATTGCGCAGCTCCAGTTCCGCCCGCACGCGCAAGAGCTTCGGCATGTCGAAGGCGCCGCCTGCAAGCTCGATGCGCGCGATCGCTTCGTGCAGGATTCCAAGTCCATCGGACGGTTGCCCGAGTTCGGCCAATCCCCAAGACAGGTCCGCAACGAATGCGGACGCATAGAGTTCGTAGCGGTCAGCATGCAGGCGCGGAAGTGCGATTCTCAGTAACTCGACGCCGCCGCGCAAATCCGCGCCGGCGATCATCGTCTGCGCCCGGAAACCGGCCGCGACAGCCTGGTAGGGCGCGAGCCCATGCAGGCCGGCATGCGTTTCGAGCCGACCGGCCATCGCCTCGACCGCGGTCCAGTCTCCGATCCATCCGTACAGCGAGGCGGACCAGCAGAGCGCGATACAGTGCATGACGACATCGCGAGGCGCGCCAGTGCCCGTCAGTGGACGAGCACATTCCACGGCTCGATCGGGAAAGCCGCGCAGCCACAACACGCGAGCAAGCGGTATCTGCGGTGTTCTGGAATAGGCAAAATGGCCAGGTTGCGCCTCCCGTAGCGCCGCATCGTTGCGAACCCCTTCGTCCAAATGAAGCTGCGCCTCGGCCTGGTTGCCGACGAGATGATGGGATACCCCGATGAGGGCCTTTGCGCCGGCAATCCCCGCCGCATCACCGATCAGACGAGCGACGCGCTCGGCCTCGAGTGCCACCGGCAGCAGATGCCGATAGTCGCCTGTCCGGCGATAGAACATGTTCAGCCGCGCCAACAGCCTGAATGTGTTGGCGTCGTCTCCGATCGCGGCCGCGATCTCGAGTCCGCGTCGAAGTGCGGCCTCGGCTCGCTCGCCATTGCGTTCCGTGAACATGAAGGCATGACCGAGCGTGGCTTGAAGCTCCAGCTCCCACTTGCCTCCACGGTGGCGGTCGTCGAGAACTGAAAGCGCGCGCTCAGACCATATGCGCGCCTCATTGAGCAGGTTGAGCTCGATGAACAGACGTGCACAACTGCCTGCGAGCGGAACACGAAGCTCGTCATCGTGAGCGTAGCTCCATTGAAGCGAGGCGCGGGCGTCCGCCAACAGACCGCCGCGGCTCAGCTCAGGCAACATGCGATCCGCAGAGCCAGAATCGGCCATACCCGCTTCGAGGGAGCGGTGAATGTGTTCGGCGTGACGCCGCGCGACGTCCTGGGCTTGGCCGCTCTCACCGAGCTTCTGGAGTGCATAGGCGCGGGTGGCGTCGAGGAGGCGGAAGCTTCGCGACAAGCGGCTCGGTTGCGTCGACAACAGAGACTTGGCTACGAGTTGCTCCAGTGCGTCGACAGCGCCTTCGACAGGCTCCCCCTCTTCCACCACTACGGCAATCGCATCCTGCAGCGTGAAGGGCCCGGCAAAGATGGCGAGACGCTGAAGGACCAGCCTCTCGGCCTCGCCAATCAGACCGAAACTCCAGTCAAGGGTGGCGCCGAGCGTCTGTTGTCGTGGCGGCGCCGTGCGTCGGCCCCGCCATTCGAGCTTGAGCCGGCCATCGAGCAATGTTGCTATCTCCCGCAAGCCGTAAACGCCAACGCGGGCGGCAGCGAGTTCGATCGCCAACGCGATGCCGTCAAGCTTGCTGCAAATATCTGCAAGAACCTCCGCATCCTGCTCGGTGATATCCAAGCGGTGGCCGGCGGCAGCTGCACGTTCGGCGAAAAGACGCGCGGCCGGATAGCTCAGCACCTCACCAGCATTGAGCCGAGCGCCCTGCGGAGGGCCTGGTAGCGGAACGAGTTCGTAAATGTGCTCTCCTTGCACCAATAGCGACTCGCGACTGGTCGCTAGAATGGTGATGCCGGATGCTTCGCGGTGAATCGTCTCTGCCAGACGGGCAACATCGTCGATCACATGTTCGCAGCTATCGAGCACGAGAAGCAGCCGACGATTGCGAAGAAAACTGACGATGCTTTCGGTTGGGTCGGCGTGATGAACGACGAGGCCCAGAGCAGCGGCCACCGTGGAGGCAACGAGCGTCGTATCCTTCAAGGGGCCAAGATCGAGGAAGTGGATCTTGCCGTCGAACTCATCCCACATCTTATGCGCGATCGCGACGGCAACGGTTGTCTTGCCAATGCCGCCCGGTCCCCTCAGAGTGACGAAGCGCTCGCTCAGCAGACGTGCCGAGAGCTCGGCCAGGACGTCCTCTCGTCCGACCATTCGGTCGAGGCGATACGGGAGTGCGGAAGACGGGTCCATCGCACCGGCGTGGGTCTGCGGGATCTCCGCCGGCGCCAAATTGCGTTCGCCCCGTCTCACGGGCGCGACGAAGCAATATCCTCGGCTCGGAATATTGGTGATATAGCGGGCTCCGTCCTTCCCATCGCCCAAGGCTTTCCGGAGTTCGGCAACGTGCACGCGCAGGCTGATCTCTTCTACCGCGAGGCCAGCCCACACATATGCGAGGATGTCATTCTTCGGCACGACTTCGCCGGCGCGATCCACGAGCAGGCGCAGGATGTCAGTTGCCCGGCTGCCAAGCCTGACTGGCAACCCGTCCTTTTCGAGTATTCGTGATCGAAGAGAAAACGGACCGAACGTGACCGGATCGAAATCCCGGCCCGCCCCGGTGTTGCTGTGATGCGCGCCGGTCGCTGCTTCCGGCTGTGTGCTGCTCTTGGGAGAGTTCATTCCGGGTGCGCGCCTTGTCGCCAAGGGTACGGCGAGCGCGCGGCACTGCGTAACCTCGACTGCGATTTCGGTGAGCCGAAGTATAGGCAGGGCCGGACCGAAACACAACGGATCCACACGAATCGGCCTCCGGCTTTGAGCTGCCGATCTTGAGTTCAATCAGCGCCTAAGGCGACGCTCAAGGCCGACACGTGTCGGCGCTCGACCGAACGGCGCCCACCAGCCCATGCGACAGCCCGTCGAAATCAAGGAAGGCATTGCCGCACATGGTAAGGCCAGCTGCCTTCGATCGATCGGAATTCACCACGTTCCGAGAACCTCGCTTCAGCCACCGCCTGGCCGAGCCTCATCTCGGTTTCGGATCGACGCTGTAGTCCGCGCTCGAGGAGGAATGCCGCCCGCTCCCGGGTGCCAGGGTGAGCCACCGACGTAAAGAAGGCCGATAACGAAGGGGGAAAGACCGCATCCGCCGGCAACGTGACCTCGTCCATCAGGGCCTTCGCACCTACGATGGCGTGCTTCTCGAACGAGGCGAGACGGCGCGCGAAGGATTCAACAAAGGTCGAAAGCTCCTCGTCCGGCAAGGCTCTGTTGACATAACCATAGCGTTCGGCGAGCTCCGCCGAGAAGTCGTCCGCGCCCAAGATCACCTCCAATCCACGCCCCCGGCCCATCAGACCGGCCAACCTCGCCATGGGATTGCCGCCCGGCACCGCACCGAGGCCCACCTCGAATTGTCCGAGAATTGCACGCTCGCGGCTGGCGAAGCGCATGTCGCAGGCCAGCACGAACTCGCTCCCGGCCCCGCGGGCGCGCCCGCGAATCTCCGCGATGGAGGCAACCGGCGCACGTGACAGCCGAACGAGCAGGTCGATCCAGGGATGCATGCCCGTCGGACCCGACGGCATGGCGGCGACTTTCCGCTTGTCTGCGAGCACATCCCAATGCGCCAGGAAGAACTCCGGGTCCGCGCTCCGGAACACCACGACCTTGATCTCTGCATCGCTTTCGAGCTCGGCAAGCAGGTCCTGCAGTTCGCCGATCGTGTCGGGATCAATCAGATTGATGGGCGGGTTATTGAACGTCGCCGTCCAAAGACCGGAAGACAGCTTGTCGATGGTAATCTGTCGAGCCATTGAGTTTCTCCATTCCGGTCAGGAAAGACGATTCAGGACGGGGGGACGTGCGACGAGAAGGTCACGCGGCTGACGCTTCGGAACTCCTTGCCGACAACGCCTCGACGATCTCCTGCGTGGTTACGATCGCGCTGGCGTAGTTCGGCATATTGATCTCCAGCGCGGCCCGCATCATGTCGTCGGAATAATCGGCAACTGCGTCCTTGACGACCGTCACGTCGTAACCAAGCTCGGCAGCAAAGCGCACGGTCGCCTCTATACAGGTGTGAGCGACCAACCCTATGACGATCAGCCGTTGGATGCCGTGCCGCTTGAGTTGTAGATCGAGGTCGGTATTCGCGAAGCCGCTAGAACACCAATGTTCGTCTGCCACGATCTCTCCGGGCGCCGGCACGAATTCTGCGCGAAACTCTCCACCCCAGGTGCCGAATTCGAAGCTCTTGTTGTTCCAGGCTCTCCTTTGAATTGGAGCGATGTATTTCCAGGAGGCATAATCACCGGGCCGGTAGCGGTGATGCATGGCATAAAACACACGAATGCCGGCGTCCCGAGCGGTCTGTAGCACCTGGATCATGTGCGGAACGCAGTCGTTTCTTTCGGCCACGGCCTTGATCCGGGGCCAGATCTTGCCTCCCTCCGAGATGAAGTCGTTGTAGGGATCGACCACCAGCAGGGCGGTGATTCCCTTCTCATAGGACAGTTGCGTCATCGAACTCTCCTTTCGGGCTATCGGTTGTTCTGCAGCGCCGCGCGCTCGATGCTGGCGGCAAACAGCGGTGTTTCGCTCTGGTTGTGAGCGATCGAGAAGGGCTGGCGCTGCGCTCGGAACAGCTCGAACGGAATGCCCTGCTTGCCGATGAACGTCATGAACTCGTCCGTGGCATGCGTTTTGACCCTGTTGGTGAACTCGCATTTTCCAGGTTCGATTTCCTTGACGCTCAGCTCCCAGGTCACGTGAATGGTGGTCCGCCCGTTCGGCGTGAAGACATCGGATGTGGAGTCGAGGATCAGGTGATCTTTGCGGCCAAGCGTTTCCACGTAATGCTGAACCATGAGGCTGCCGCCGATGATCTCGACATTGATCGACATGCGCTTGCCATCGGGCGTGGTCGTAAAGCCCGCAGCGATATGCGCAGGCGAACAGCCCTGATACTCGCGCTCGGACAGATTGAAGCACCAATTGGGGATATCGATCCGATCGATCGGCGCGTTGATGATGGCTGTGAAGCTGGAATCGACGATCTGGTTGTTGTTCATCGCTTGATCTCCCAATGTGTTGCGTCTCATCGACATGTTCGAGCAGAAACCTTCGCGGATCCGCACCGGGCAGACCCTGGCTGTACATTCGGCACTAGATCGCCGTTTGTCCTGCGACCACATTGCTACGGGTGGCCGCGGTTTGCTCGTTATGCGTTGTTATGGTTCGTTAGCTTCTGCGAGCGGCTCGATGTGCCGAGGATTGCCACGGCAAATCCGACGCACGGGTCTCGTCTCGGGAGACACCATGAAGCTCGGCATTTCCTTATGCCGGGCCGAGTTCCGGTGCCTACCGTTCGCGGGTCGCAAGCGAGACGCCAACATCGATCGCCAGTGCGAGCATCAGAGCGGCGCCGCCGAGTCCAAAGAGGACCGAATAGTCGCTTCCGGCCTGTGCGAAGATCCACGAAAAACCATAAGCAGCAGCCGCCTGGAACAGGGCAAAGCTGGTCGTGGCGTGGCCCCACATCGCTCGCTGTTGCTCAAGCGAGTGCGGCACCAGTTCATGCACCCGTCCAAGGACCAGGGGCACGATACCGGGCGTGAAGGCGCCGACCACCACGCTTGAGACGATCAATGACACCGGCGCCGTGCTGGCAGTGGGCAGCAGCACAGCGGCGGTCTCGATCAGGAACGCCGCGCGCAAAGCCGGACCGAATCCAGACCGGTCGCCCAGTTGGCCGGTGACGAGTGGCCCGACGACCGCGCCGAGGCCGTAGAGCACCCAGTAGCGGGACCCCGCGGCGATGCCCTGGCCAAGGCCACGCGCTACGAAATCGACGATGAAGACCATGTGCGGCACCAGGGCTACCGCATTGAGGCCGTATTGGAGCAGGAGCGCGCGGGCAACGAGCGAGCCACGATGGTGCTTCGCTTCATGCAAAGGCGTGGCAACAGGTTTCGCCTCCACAGGCCAATTCCACCAGCTCGCGATCGTGAGGAGCGCCGAAAGAAGACCAAGACCGTACCAGCTCTGCGACAAGCCCTGCTGCAGCAGCAACGGCACCAGCGTGCCCGATGCGGCCACTCCCAGGCCCACGCCAGCGAAAATCACGCCGCCGACGATGCCGCGCCGGGCGGCCGAAATGTGCGGCAGGATGACGGAAGCCGTCAGCACCATGATGATGCCGCCGGTCAGGCCGGACAGGAAGCGCCAAGCGAAGAACCACGCAAACGACAGCGGCGTTGCGCTTGCAAGAAACGAGAGCGTTGCAAGCAACATCATCGCCCGCAGGGCGCGGACCGCACCGATTCGGGTCGCGAGAGCCCGTGCCGCGAGCGCGCCGGCGAGATAGCCGGCCAAGTTCGCCGCACCGAGATAGACGACATCTGACGCGCCGAACCATTTCGCTGCAATGAGCGCCGGAATTAGAGGCGTGTAGGAAAACCGTGCGAGCCCGAGGCCGACCAGCGATGCAGACAAGCCTGCTACGGCGTATCGCCAGGTTGATCGTGAGTCCAATTCTGGTCGCGGGTGCAACCGGGACTTGATGTGCCGCTTCGTATCTGCAGTGGTCATGTCATCCTCCTGCGCGCGAAACCCGAGCGGATCAGTCCGTCCGCGCGGCTCGGCGGCGCCGGAATTCCGGCACGGGCATGCCGCCCCGGCCCCAATTGTCGGTGTCGACCTCCTCGATCACCACGAAAGTGGAGTCGAGCGGCTTGCCGAGCACGTCGCGCAAGAGCTCGCTCGATCCCTTGATCAACGCAGCTTTTTCCTTCGCCGTGAGCGACGTCGCTCCCGGCGTCGTTCCCTCGCGGGTTACTTGAATGGTAACGATTGGCATGGTCTCGCTCCGCGTTCAGTGACCTGCGCTCTGGCCGCCGTCGACATGGAGGATCTCGCCGGTGACAAAGGAGGCACCCTCGAGGTAAAGCACCGCATCGACGATGTCTGACATCTCACCCATGTGGCCGACCGGGTGCAGCGCGTCCAGCTGCGCATGCGTCGCGACGGGATGCATCGGCGACTTGATGATCCCGGGCGACACGGCATTCACACGGATGCCGCGCTTGGCATACTCGATCGCAAGCGACCTGGTCGCGGCATTCAGCCCACCCTTGCTCAGCGAAGCCAGTACCGACGGCACGTTCGAGTTGGCCTGATCGACCAGCGTCGTGGTGATCTGGACAATGTGACCCGACCCCTGCTTCTCCATTTCCGCAATCGCGAGTTGCGTGACGTTGAAGAAGCCCGCGACGTTCGTTCCCATCACCGCCGCATAGTCCTCGGCCGTGTATTGCGTGAACGGCTTTGCGACGAAGATGCCGGCGTTGTTGACCAGCGTGTCGACCCGACCGAAGCGGGCGATCGCCTGCGAGACGGCGCGTTCGGCGGTGGAACGATCGGCGATGTCGCCGGCAACGGCGAGGACGTCATCGTCGTCGGATGGCTTGATGGAGCGCGCCGTCGCCACGACGCGGTAGTTGCGATTGCGAAAACCCTGGACCAGGGCTGCGCCAATACCCTGCGACGCACCGGTGATGATGGCAACCTTCTGCTCGATACCCATGAGAGGCTCCTGTTGCTGGTTTGAAAGCTCGCCAGCGCCGGCTGGCTTGCCTCCTCAGCTACGCTGCGGCGGCTTGCTTGCGAATATCCGCAGCCCGGCAGACACTCTTTCGCCAGGCGAACGAATGCGGGGCTGGCGCCTCGAGGTGGTTGTCGCGACGAGGCTGAACGCCTAGCCTGCCACCGGAATGTGATGGTGCGGCAGGAAGGCATGGATCGACTGGATGCGATGAAGGTGTTCGTCCTTGCGGTGGACGAAGGAAGCTTGGCTGCGGCAGGGCGCAAACTCGGCCGCTCCCCGGCCGCGGTGAGCCGTGCAATCGCTTTCCTGGAGGAGCGTGTCGGCGCCGAGCTGCTGCACCGGACCACGCGATCGATCAAGCTGAGCGAGGATGGCGAGCGCTATGTCGAGGTCTGCCGCCGCGTCCTCACCGAGCTCGAGGAGGCCGAGGGCATCGCAACCGGAGCGCGCGCGGCGCCGCGCGGCCTTCTCACGATCACGGCTCCCGTCGTGTCGGGCGAGATGGTCTTGCGCCCCATCCTCGATGCGTTTCTGGACGCCTATCCCACCGTGTCGGCAAAGCTCCTGCTGTTCGACCGCGCGGTCAATCTGATCGAGGAAGGCGTCGACGTCGCGCTTCGCATCGGCCCTTTGGCGGATTCGGCGATGATCGCCATGCGGGTCGGCGAGATCAGCCGTGTCGTCGTGGCGGCGCCGCGCTATCTGAAGCAGCATCCGCGCATTGCCGAGCCCGGCGACCTCGCCAAGCACCAGATCGTTGCCATGGCGCATCTGCCTAATTCCTGGACGTTCGCGCCGCAGGCCGGCTCGTCAGCGCCGCGCACGGTCCAATTCACTCCGCGCCTCATCGTCAACAGCACCTATGCGGCAGTAGCCTCCGCGGTCGCCGGGCGCGGCGTGGCTCGGATGTACTCGTACCAGGTGGCGGAGCCTCTCGAACGTGGCGACCTTGAGATCGTACTGGCTGACCAAGAGGATCCCCAGATGCCCGCGCATTTGATCTGCCCGCAGGGCCGGCTCTCGGTGCCAAAGGTGCGCGCCTTCACCGACTTTGCAGTGCCGCGCCTGAAAAAGCAGTTTGCATCGCTGAAGAGGAGCATCTCGGCACGCTGATCATTGCTGCAATTGTTGGCGAGGGCCCATAGACCCGCCGCTTAACATGCTTGAATCGTCAGACCGGGAAAATTCGGCTAAGATGCTACTTTCCCTTATTGGGGGGCATCTCATGTTCGATACGGCAACCACCGCGCTTTTGCGAGCGGTCCTCGATGAAGTCTGCGAATGTGTCTCGCAGCGCGAGATCGGTGCACGTACCCACGTCACCTCGAAGATCTTGGAGGCGGCTACCAGGGGGGAGGTTGCTCCGGAGGCTCTCAAGCAGGTCGGTCGCGATGCCCTCTCGCACGCGCCCACGATGTGGCGCTGATCTGGAGGGCGGGCGTGAATTTCCAGGTCACAGTCCTCAAGATCCTGGCGGCTTATCCGGAGGGGTTTGCCGTGATGGAGGACCTCAAGAGAGACATGGCGATCCTGGCGACCAGCGGACGCGATTGGCTGATCGGACCAGACGCCTCGCGGCGCGGGTCCCTGACCTCGACATCTGGTCGCAAGGACTGGTCGAACGCCTAGGCGGAGGATGGAAGATCACCGCCAAAGGGCGGGCGGTGCTCGAGGTCATGGAGGCCCGCCCGGCAGTGTTAGAGACGGCTCATCTGCCCCCGGTGGAGAGTCCCAATCCGTCCTCCGAGGAGCCCGTTCCTCCGCTGCGACAGCCCGCTGATCGTGCCAAGCGGCGCCGGGAGCGGCGCCGCGAGGCCCGTGAACGAGCTAGGGCGAACGCCTCCTGAGGGAGGGTCGAGCTCCAAAAAGCCGCCAGCGGAGCTGGGCGGCTTTCCCGGACTGTCGGGTGCTTCCCAAGCTCAAGCGTGCTGCCGTTACCTTGTTCGCGGCAATGGCGCTCCGACCCACTAAACGAGCTTCGATTCGGCCACTGGGGGGCCGAGTTGTGCACCGGGTGTCGAGCCCGCCGGAACTCCGCAAGAAGCGGCGCGCAACGCGCCGCAGCGGTCGGTAGCGCCAATCGGAGATTGCGTTTTGCTCAGCCCACGGCCCATCGGAGGCGGAAGATGCGGAAAGCAAGAGCTGAAAGCTCAGACAAGCCGCACCAGTTTCGCACCAGAAACAGCCCGATCGAAACGGGACGAACGCCATCGAAATCAAACGAATGCGCAGCAAAATCAACGACGCTCGCCACTCTCCCGTCGCTCATAACGGTCTGGTTGCAGGTTCGAGTCCTGCCGGGCCCACCATAGTGAAATCATTAACTTCCTGGACCGGGAGCTTATTTGTTGTCTCGCCCACAGAAGCGCGTTCACGAAAATCAACGGACGTGAATGAAGGCGAGTGGGTTTGCGCGAACGGACAGACTGTCAAGACGGTCTTCTTGCCAGGCAGTTGGCTCCGCAGTGTTACTCTGGAAGCCCCGCCATCCTCAGACCTTCATAGAAGCGATTGCGCTCCTGCCAGAACGTAGCGTCGCGCGAGGATTCCGACGCTCTCAGGCTGCTCACCGTGTGGCCTCGAATACGCTTCTGGTATTCGGTCAGATTGTTCCTGGCCTGCTCGCCGCGACCGTGCAGGGCATCGATCGCCGCCCGCCATTGCCAAGCAAAGCCGTTTTCGGGACTACTGATCGTTGCCTGACGCATGTGCGCGTAGGCAGCTTCATCATGATGAAGGTGAAATTCAGCCATCCCCAAGGTAAAGTAGCCAAGGCTCACCTGTTCAGCATCGATTGGATCAAGACGGAGCGATAGCATAACCGGGGCGGCTACTTCTGCTGGACGGCCCTGTTGCAGCCTCAAGAAACCCAGCCGTTGCAACGCCCGCGGTTGATTCGGATAGAGTGATAGCACGCGCTGAATCGCCTGCTCCGCATCGTCGATCCGACCTTGCGCGGATAATACCAAGCTTCGCACGTAGTTTGCGCGGGGATCGTTAGGTTGCATGGCCAATGAACGATCGATCGCTTGCGCGGCGAGCGCGGTCTGAATGTCCGGTGCCTTGCTCCAGCGCGCCAGCACTTCGGTGATGTGACTAAGGGCAAGTCCCGCCAGCGCAGAGGCCGAATCGGGGTCTATCTGCAACGCCTGCTCGAATAGGGCCCGCGCCCGCTGCGGCTCTTCTCGTGTATGGATGCGCTTCAGCAGTCGCCAGCCGTGCAGCGTGGGATCGATAGCGGCAAACTTTCGCCCGCCGTAGGGCCGGTCGAAAGGCGTCTCGGCCTCGTCAATGCGTACTTTCAGCTCGTTGGCGATACGCGGCGTGATGTCCCGGCGCCAATTCCATCCGGCTTGTTCGGCATAGTCGAACCTACCCGACCACAACAGCGCCCCAGTGGCGCTCGCCTGCAGTTTCAGCACGATCGAGACAGCTTCTCCCTGCCGCTCTAAGCTGCCGCCCAAAACGTAGGCGACCGCCAGTCGGCGGCCGATGCTCTGTGTATCATTGTCGTAGCCGGCCGGCGAATGCCCCGCTGGATATCCGATCACGAGTGTGTCTGGGAGGCGAGACACTTCGATGGTGAGATCTTCAGTAACGGCCTCGGCGAGTACAGCGGCGCTGTCACCGCCGATACCTGCAAGTGGCAAAATCGTGATCGTGTTCTTGCTGACGAGGGCGCCGTTTTGTCCACGATGCATCAGCCCGAACCAGAGCACTCCTGCAAGCGCAGCAATACATATGGTCACGAACGCCAGCAGCCACGGAAGTGATCCGCGACGCTGCGCCCCCTGCGCCGCGGAGCCGAGCGAGTCGAGGGCACCCGCACCCTGTCCGCCCCCCTGATCGAGGGGCAGCGTGTCGACGGCAAGCGCGTCCAGCAAGTAACCACGGCGAGGCACGGTCTTGATCAGGCGTTGATCGCTGTCCCCGAGCGCGGCTCGCAGTTCGCTGATGCACTGAACCAGAGAATCGTCGGTTACTGCGACATCGGACCAAACGGCTTCAATGAGCTCATCCTTGGTTAGAAGCTGACCGGGATGACGGGCGAGGTAAACCAAGAGCGCAAAGCTCTTCGGGCGCAAGGCTACCACGGCGCCCCTAACGCGCAATTCGCCACGGCCCGGGTCAACATCAAAGCCACCAAAGTGAAGACCGCCACGGAGAGTCGGGGCCGGCTTGTCACCACCAGCCGCGTTTGGCTTCGTTTTCGTGCCAATTTCGGCGTTCATTCGGCGCTCTTTCGGGTGTCGTGGCGCCAACGCGCCTAGCCTCCCCCAACCGCACAGAACGGCGGCAATGCCGACGTCGTGCTGGTCCGCAATGCTAGTCCAAATCGGACGCCGCGGGAATGGCGCGCCGAAACGGCCCGGAGGAGCCAACCATGACGATGAACCGACGATTCCTTCTAGGGGCAGCCACCAGCACCGTCGCGACCATGACCGTGAAACCGCTCACCCGGGCTTTCGGCCAAGAGCCTGCCCGCTCGCCCATTCCCGAGCAACGCCTGGACTACGCTGACGTAAGCGCGTTGCGGTCGCTGCTCGACGCACGCAAGGTTTCGGCGACCGAATTGGTGGAGCACGCAGTTGGCAGGATCGAAGCCCTCGATTCCCGTATCAATGCCGTTGTCGTGCGCGATTTCGAACGCGCCCGGGCGGTTGCGCGCGAGGCCGATGCCGCGCTGGCGCGCGGCGAACGCCGACCATTGCTAGGAATACCTATGACGGTCAAAGAATCCTTCAATGTCGGAGGATTGCCGACCACCTGGGGGCTATCGACGGGTCGCGACTGGCGGGCAACTGAAGACGCCGTTCCAGTCGCCCGCCTCAAGGCAGCAGGCGCAGTGATCCTCGGCAAGACCAACCTCGCCATCGCGATTGCCGACTGGCAATGCTTCAATCCGATCTACGGAACGACCAACAACCCCTGGGACCTCGAGCGCACGCCGGGAGGCTCATCCGGCGGATCGGCGGCCGCGCTTGCCGCCGGCTATGTGCCGCTGGAACTCGGCTCGGATCTCAGCGCTTCGCTGCGAGCGCCCACGCATTTTTGCGGCGTCTTTGCCCACAAGCCGACGTCCAACCTGGTCCCGCAGCGAGGGCACGCACCACCCCGATCCCCTCCGCTGGCAACCGATCTCACCAGCGGATTGGGTGTTTGCGGGCCGATGGCGCGAACCGTCGCCGATCTCTCAACTGCGCTCGACGTGATCGCGGGCCCGGATGAGTACGAAGTGAAAGCCTATCGCCTCTCACTTCCGGCACCGCGGCATGGCGCGCTGAAAGACTTCCGCATACTCGTGCTCCACAGTCATCCTCTGCTGCCGGTGGCCAGCGAGATACGCGCCGCGCTTGATCAACTTGCGAACTGGCTGGCGAGGGCAGGAGCAAAAGTCGCGCGGTCCAGTTCGCTGCTGCCTGATCTCGCCGAATCCGCACGCCTGCATACCCGTATGGTGAGAAACTTCGCAGCGTTCGGCCGGCCTCCGGAATCCTTCAAGACGATTCAGGAGAACGTCGCTACGCTGAAGCCTGATGACGACAGCCTGAAGGCATGGCGATTGCGCGCGCCGCTGCTCAGCCACCACCAGTGGATGGCTGCGGAGATCGCGCGGGCCCGCCTTCGCCAGCAATGGGCCGGTCTGTTCAAGGAATTCGACGTGGTTCTGTGTCCGCCATTTTCTGTGGTCGCGTTCCCGCACGACCAGAAGCCGGAACAGGAAGATCGAACGATCGATATCGACGGCGAAACTCACCCCTATTTGTCGCTGATCGTCTGGGCGACCCTCGCTACGCCTCCAGGCCTGCCCGCCACCGTGATGCCGGTCGGCCGTTCCAAGGCGGGGCTTCCCATCGGCGTGCAGATCATCGGCCCATTATTCGAGGACCGCACCCCGCTTGCCTTCGCTCAACTGCTCGAAAGGGAATACGGAGGATTTGTAAGGCCGCCCGAAATTCGGCTTTGACTTACAGGTGCCACAAAAGCGGAGATAGTGCCGCCGACCTCCATCCCGCTTCAGGACGCGTTCGCCCTCGCCCGTTCGCGGGCTTCGCGGCGGCGCTCTCGCCGCTCGCGCCGCCGCTTGGCGCGGTCAGCTGGCTGCGGCAGCGGGGGAAGCGGCGCAATCTCCACTACCGGCTGGAACGTCTCATCGACCACGGCTGCAAGGCTGGGCTCGCTTGGTGCCGGGCGGGCTTCCATGAACGCCAATATCTCTCGCCCCTTGGCCGTCACTCGCCAGCCACCGCTGATGCGCTCGACAAGCCCATGCGAAAAGATGTCGAGGTCCGGCACCCGGCTGGCGAGACGCTTCGTCCGGTCGGCCCAATCGCGGCCGCTGGTTGCCAGGATGGCCATGTCGCGCTTGAGGTCTTCCATGACAGCAAAGCCGTCCGGATAGCTCACCAAGATCTTCAAAACCGTCACCTGAAAATTCACGCCCCCCGCCCCCGCTCTGGACCAATCAGCGCCAGAAGATCCCCTCCCGCGAGACGCCAACTGTAGTTTGCTTCAGCCCCTTCGCGATTCAAAAATGTTAAGTTCGAGGAAGAAGGGCGCGCAAGGAGCAGGGCTGCCCGCGTCGCCCGAACCTAGAGCTTCCGATACGTCACATGCGCCGTCGCGAACGGGATGCCCGCACGCCCGGCGCTGCCGCGAACGATGCAGGCGCGATCGTCGATCGCATAGAACCAGTCATCGAAATTCAACTTGAACGACTTGCCATCGCCCTGGGCGTGTCGCGCGTGTATGTCCAGTGGAAGGCGCACCCGGCCTGCTCGCCGGAGGCTTCGCCTTCCAGGCGATTCTCATGGCCGGTGTATTGACCCTCGCCCAGCTTGTGAATGGTCCAGCGCAGCGTGTCGCTGTGGCCGTCACGAAGGTGTAGGTTTCGGTCAGGACGACGGTGTCGGCGTCCAATTCGCCATGCGCCGCGATCGTCGCCCGCTTCAAGAGCCCGCCGACGAGGCTCTCGACCACCGCCCATCCTTCCAGGCGGCCGACGAAGAACTGCTCAGGGAGAAACAGCGGCGTGGTGCAGGCGAACGCATCGATGGCCATGGGCTTTTCCTATTGAAACCGACGACGACATAAGCCGCCTCTCAGCACCTGGTTCCTCGGGAGGAAACCTGTGGGCTATTGCGACAGCAAGCCGGTCCGACATTTTCGCGTCGGTTAGGCGCCGTCGCTTCCCGGTTTGACACCATCGATCACGAGCCGGCGCAGCCAGACCGCGCCGGGATCGTCGTGGCTTCGTTCGTGCCAGAGCAGGCGGTAGCCGTAGGGCGTCACCTGCGCCGGCGGCTTCAGCATCACGAGGCCGAGCCGCGGCGCGAGCTGCCGGGCGGCCCGCGAGGGCATGGTCACCAGGTAATCCGACGCTGCCGTGATGACCGCGGCCGTTGCGAAATAGGGAACGCGCAGCGCGACGTGCCGCTTGTAGCCGCGCTCGGCCAACGCGGTGTCGATCGGCCCGCCCTGCCCGCCGAAAATGCTGACCACGATGTGCGGCCAGGCCGTGAACAGCTTGATCGGCAGCACGTCCCTAGCCCCGCGCATCTCCTTGAGCAGAGGATGGCCTTGCCGGATCAGCGTCACGAAGCTTT
This sequence comes from Bradyrhizobium sp. in8p8, assembly GCF_000426845.1. Classification (GTDB taxonomy): domain Bacteria; phylum Pseudomonadota; class Alphaproteobacteria; order Rhizobiales; family Xanthobacteraceae; genus Bradyrhizobium; species Bradyrhizobium japonicum_C. The sequence goes on from NZ_AUGD01000013.1 coordinate 135,330, forward strand.
CGCGGAACAGCTCGCGCGCCCGAAACGTGCCGGAGACCGGATTATCGGCATACAGCACGAAATCGACCTGACCGTCGGCGAGCATGCGAAACACATCACGCGAGAAGCCGACGATTTCGATCGCCGCACCGGGTGCCTCGCGCGCAAAGCGGGCGGCGACATTGGGCAGGATGGCGAGCGCGCCATAATCGGTGGTCGCGATGCGAAAGACGCGGTCGGTGGCGGACGGATCGAATTTCGGCTTGTGGAGAAATGTCTCGACCCCGCCGAGCAGGTTCGCCAGCGGCTCGCGCATCGCCTCGGCGCGGAGCGTCGGCATCATGCCGCTTGCCGCCTTCACCATCAGCCGGTCGCCGAACAGGCGCCGCAGCTTTGCCAGCGCACGGCTGACCGCCGGTTGACTGCTGCCGAGACGCTCGGCGGCGCGCGTGACGCTGCCGGTCTCGAGCAGCGCATGCAGCACCACCAGCAGATTGAGGTCGACTTTCGCTAAATCCATTGATCGCATAATGCAAATTCTATCATGACATTTGTGGATGACACCAGATCGGCATACACAGCCGTCCAGCGCCGCCAGGCCGGAGAAGCCGTCATGCCACTGCAACTGAACATCAGCCGCCGCCTCCTGCTCGCGGGCAGCACGGCCGCAGCGATGACGCCGCTGCTGGGCATGCCGGCCGCGCTCGCGCAAACGGCGGCGCCCAGGACCAATTCCGGCCACTACAGCTTCCGGATCGGCGAGATCAAGGCGACCGTCGTCAGCGACGGCACGCTGAGCGGCAATCCGCGCATCTACGCCTCGACCGCGCAGGCGGAGGAGCTCGGCAGGACCTTGAGCGATGCGTTCCTGCCAACCGACAGCTTCAGGCTCAACCTGAACACGCTTCTGCTGGAAACCGGCGACAGGAAAATCCTGATCGAGGCCGGTGCAGCGCAAACGCTCGGCCCTGACGGCGGACATCTGTTCCGCAATCTTGCGGCGATCGGCGTGCAGCCCGAACACGTCGACGCCATCGTGATCACGCATACCCACCCCGATCACGTCGGCAATCTCAGCCGCCCCGACGGGTCGAGCGCCTTTCCGAAGGCGGCCGTTTATATTCCCGAGGACGACTTCGCCTTCTTCATCCGGGGCGAGCCGGACCTGTCGCGGCTGCCCATGCCGGAAGATTTCCGGCGCGCCTTCATCGCCAATATCAAGCGCAGCGTCGCGCCGGTCGCCAAATCTGCCGTGCTGTACCGGCCGGGCAGCGAAGTGTTGCCGGGCCTGACGACGATCGCCGCCGGCGGCCACACGCCTGGCATGTCGGCGATCCTGGTGCACTCCGGCGCGCAAGCATTGCTGATCACGTCCGATGCCGCCTATAGCCCCCTGCTCAACATCGACAATGCCTGGCGGCCCGGCCCCGATCTCGATCCCGATACCGCCTTGCAGTCGCGCAGGCGCTTGTTCGACCGCGCCGCGGCGGACCGCATCCCGGTGCTCGGGTTTCATTTTCCGTTTCCGGGCATCGGCAACATCAGGAAAACGGACGGCTTCTATCGCTGGGTGCCGGCGAACTGGCGGTTCGAAGGCTGAGCCGGTCACACCTGAGGCCGTGCCGCCCGAACCTAAAACCTCCGATAGGTCACATGCGCCGTCGCGAACGGGATGCCCGCGCGCCCGGCGCTGCCGCGCACGATGCAGGCGCGATCATCGATCGCGTAGAACCAGTCGTCGAAGTTCAGCTTGAACGATTTGCCATCGCCCTGGGGCGTGTCGCGCGTGTACGTCCAGTGAAATGCACAACCGGCCTGCTCGCCGGCGGCTTCACCTTCCAGGCGATTTTCATGGCCGGTGTACCGACCTTCGCCCAGCTTGTGAATGGTCCAGCGCAGCGTGTCGCTGTGGCCGTCATCGAAGGTGTAGGTTTCGGTCAGGACGACAGTGTCGGCGTCGGCGTCCAGCTCGCCATGAGCCCTGATCGACGCGCGCTTCAGGAGCCCGCCGACGAGGCTCTCGACCACCGCCCATCCTTCAAGGCGGCCGACGAAGAACTGCTCGGGGAGAAACACCGGCGTGGAGCCGGCGAACGCATCAATGGCCATGGCGAGTCCTCCGAACCGATGGCGACATAAGTCGCCGCGCGATGCCTGGTTCCCAAAGGCGAAGCCTGCCTGGCCGCCGAGTGCCTTGCAACGCATGCAGACCCTGCGCCACACCGCGCGCTCCCCTCATGCGGAACACGTGGACAAAGCCCAGCCCTGTGGTTCGGGAATCCCTGCCCCGTGCTAACCGCCCGGAACGATTTGGCAATGGCACGGATTCGTCCCGCAGGAGCGATCTCGAAATGCTGATGACCAAGGAAAGACGGCCGGCGATCCGCACCTTGAGGGGCTGGGCCATCCACTTGCTGCAGGAAGCGGGCGCGATCTGCGAATGCGAGGAGCATGGCTGGGCCAGGGATCGCGCCGACCCGCACGCGCGGACGCGCGCGCTCGCGCTTGCGCGCCGGGAGCCGCCGGACGGCGTCTCCGCGGATCAGGCGGTCGCGGAGATCAACGATGTGCTCGATTCGATCGGCGATGCCTGTCCGGAGTGTCCCGACGAGAACCTTTGAGGCTTCCACAAGCGACCGCGGACGACGAGGTCGCGTCCGTCCGGCGTCGCCGGATGCTTCATGCCGATTTCCGCCGCGCTCCTGAGGCCTGCTTCTTCGCGGACGAGTCCTTGGCGGCGGCCGCCTTCCTGCCTGCGATCGGCATCAGCATCTCCTTCTGGCCGGCCGCCGCCTTCCTCGGCTTCTTCGCCGGCTTGCCCGCCTTCGCGGGCGCGGCCTCCTGCCCGGCCTGCTTGCCGGCGTCCTTCCCGGCCTCCTTGCCGACGCTGCGGCGCAGCGCCTCCATGAGGTCGACGACGTTCTCGCCCTGCGGCCGCTCCTTCGGCCGGATCACCTTGCCGGCGCGCTTCTCGTTGATCAGCTCGATCAGCGCGGTCTCGTAATGGTCCTCGAACTTTTCGGGTGTGAAGCGTCCGGCCTTCTGGTTGACGATGTGCCGGGCGAGATCGAGCATGTCCTTGGTGACCTTCACGTCCTGGATCTCGTCGAAATAGTCCTGCTCGCTGCGGACCTCGTAGGGGTAGCGCAGGAGGGTGCCGACGAGGCCCTTGTCCATCGGCTCCAGCGCGATGATGTGCTCGCGGCTGGTCAGCACCACGCGCCCGATCGCGACCTTGTCCATCTCGCGGATGGTCTCGCGGATCACCGCGAAGGCGTCGTGGCCGACCTTGCCGTCGGGCCGGATGTAATAGGGGCGGATCAGATAGCGCGCGTCGATGTCGGACTTGTCGACGAACTCGTCGATCTCGATGGTGCGCGTGGACTCCAGCGCGATCTCCTCGAGCTCTTCCCTGGACACCTCGATGTACTGGCCCTTCTCCAGCTCGTAGCCCTTGACGATGTCCTCGTTCGGCACCTCGTCGCCGGTGTCCGCATCCACCTTCACGTATTTGATGCGGTGGCCGGTCTGCCGGTTGAGCTGGTTGAACGAGATCTTCTCGCTTTCGGATGTGGCCGGATATAGCGCCACGGGACAGGTGACGAGGGACAGTCTCAGGAAGCCTTTCCAATTGGCGCGCGGGGCCATTTACGCAGAACTCCGGTTCGAGGCACGGATTCAAGACGAACGGCCGTCCTGGGTTCCGACATGGCTTGTGGAGAAAACGGCAGCCATCCGTCGACCGGCCGCGGCGGGCCCCGACGGGACCGGTTTGGGCCGAAAAGCGGCATGAATCGCGTGGATTTCCGGTATTCGGGCGTCAAGTGCACGGATCTGTCTTCGTCCGGGCGCGATGTGACTCCGTCGCGAAGCTGGCGCCGGTCAATCTTGCCGAGACATCCCACAGGCGAGACGCCACCGCGTCGTCATCGGCCTGCGGCGGCACGCGCGCCACGGAGGGCGAGCCGCGCGTTTCCCCGAACTTGTCCGGGCCGTAATAGCCACCGGGGACAATGTCCGGCGATGTCGCCGCGAACAACGTCGGCAGCGCACCTTGCGCCGCCGGCTGAAACAGGAACCAGAGGGCCGTCCGCGCCAGGCCGGGGAGGCTCATCCGGCCGGCCCCATTCGGGATGAGGTCGGTGCGCGACACGCCGGGATGGGCCGCAACGCTGGTGATGCCCCAGCCGAAGGCCCGGCTGCGCCGCTGCAACTCGAACGCAAACATCAGGTTCGCAAGCTTGGACTGGCTGTAGATCGGCATCGGCTCGTAGCGACGCTCGGCCTGCAAATTGTCGAACGCGATCGCTCCGCTGCGCGCGGCCACGCTGGAGACGGTGACGACACGGGGCTGAACGCCTTTCCGCAGCAATGGGAGAAGCTCGGCCGTTAGCGCGAAATGGCCGAGATGGTTGGTGCCGAACTGCAGCTCGAAGCCGTCGGCCGTCAGCTGCCGGGTCCGGGGCGTCATCACCGCGGCGTTGTTGACGAGCAGGTCGAGACTGTCCCGTTCGGCGCGCAATCGGGCGCCGAAGGCTCGAACCGAATGAATATCCGCAAGATCGAGCCATTCGAACCGGACGTTCGCATTCGGCTCGTGCGAGCGGATGCGCGCGACGGCGTCGGCTCCCTTGGCTGCATTGCGGCCGGCGATGATCACCTCGGCGCCCGCGCATGCGAGCGCAAGCGCATCCTCGTAACCGAGGCCACCCGTGCCTGTGACGACGGCGCAGCGCCCCCGCTGTGACGGAATATCGCTCGCATTCCAACCGGGCATCGGGCCACCTCCCACGGCACAACGTGACGTCCGGCGCATTAAATTACACTGAGTGTAATTTTCAAGCTTCGTGCCGCGTGGGCGTGTTGACCTTCTCGTGAACGGCGCCTGCATCGCGGCCTGGTGGCACATTGCGCTTGTTCGGCTGCAGCGAAGCTTTCAGGACGCCGCGCAGCCGAACAAGCCCGAGCGCGGCGAACGAGCGCAGCTTCGCCAGCATCCCGGCGCGGATGACGGTCAGCGCCGGAAGCAGCGCGAGCAGCAGGCTGAGGCCGATCCAGCGCAAGAGGCGGCCGGCCAGAAAGGCCTGGATAGTCGGCGTCCACTCGTTCACGACGAGATTGACGGTCGCGGCGAACGCGGCCTTCGCACCGAGGCACAGGAAGCTGTTCGAGACGATCTTCGCCAGATCGAAGCAGGGATGGAACGAGATGGCGCAGAGCAGGAGGAGGATGCCGACGTTGCCGAGATACGGCGACCGCATCGCCCTCGCCGCGCGGGCAAGGCTGCGCGCGGCAAATCGACGCTCGTCGCGCTCCCTGGGCGCAGCGTGCACGGGGCCGTCCAGGCGATGCCCGGCGGGTTGGAAGGCTCGCGCGTCGCGTACCGTCGGGCTGGTGATCTGCAGGCCTCTGTGAGGTCTGCCGATTGCACGGCGAGGCCGGTGCATCGCGCCTGGGCGGTTGGTGGCGACGGCGTAGCCGGCGGGCCGGCGGCGCAGAAGCTCGATATGGCCGGAGCTGCGCACGCGCTGGTCCATTCCGGCGGCCGGTTGCAGCAAGCCTGGCTCTGCACCACGGGAATCGCAACGCGAGGCATCGGCATCCCGGTCGTTCGCCGGGCCGTCCCTGTCTGCAGTCATCTTGCTCCGGTTCGCTTGGTCTTGGACGCTTGGATCGGTCGAGCCTTGCCGGCCGGCCTCACATGCAGTAATTTCGCACTTGATGCGGAATTTTATCGCACTGAGTGTAATTTTGAATGAGGCCGTTGTGTGTCGGAACAGGACGGAGACGACGCATCACCAAAAAGAGAAGGACTGCGGGAGCAAAAGCGGCGCGAAACGTTGCGACGGATCGCGGACACCGGGTTGAGGCTCTTCCTCCGCAACGGCTATGAGGCGACCACGCTCGATGCCATCGCCGCGGCAGCGGGAATTTCGCGCCGAACCTTCTTCTATTACTTCAAGTCGAAGGAAGACATCATCCTGGCCTGGCAGGGCGGTCTCGCCGACGCCATAGGGCGGGCGGTTCTGGAGCAATCAACCAAGCAGACGCCGCTGGACGCGGTGAAGAACGCGCTGGTCAAGCTCACGGCGTCCTACGAGGACGTTCAGGCCCGCAAGCAAATGATGGAGATCGACCGCTTCATCCGCGCCAACGAGACGCTTCGCGCCCGCGAGGCCACCAAGTACGCGCAGCAGGAGCAGGCGGTCTTCGACGCGCTCTGCACGTTGTGGCCGCAGCCGAAGCGGCGGACCGCACTCCGCATGGTCGCGATGGTCTCCATCGGAGCCTTTCGCCTTGCGATCGACAGCTGGAGCCAGGACGAGGGAAGGCGCCCGTTTGCCGCCTATCTGCGCGACCGTTTCGCCAACATGAAGGCGGAAGCTTGAGCGGCCGGTGGCGTTTGATCGGGTGAGAGTCCGATCGCCCTCACCCCTCCACCCGCCACAGCCGCCACCGCTCCGGCACGCCCTTGAGCCGGTGCATGCCGTGATCCCTCAGGCTCGCCGCCGCCTGCGCCGTCATCAGCGCCCTCACCGCGCTCGACACCAGCACCTCTCCTCCGCGCGCTTTCGCCGCAACGCGGGTGCAGATGTGGAAGGCGAGGCCGACCATTTCTCCGCCGCTGATGGTGTATTCGCCGGCATGCAGGCCGACCCAGATCTCGAGGCCGAGCGTGCGCACGGCTTTCTGGATCGCGTTCGCGCAGGCGAGGCCGGCGGCGGGCTTCCGGAATGTCGCCAGCACGCCGTCGCCGGTGGTGACGACTTCCCTGCCGCCGCACGTCTTCAGTTCCTTGCGGACGGCGGCGTAGTAATGGCCCATCACCCTCGTCCAGCGCGCATCGCCGAGCTTGGCGGCCTTCGCGGTGGAGCCGACGATGTCGACGATGAGAATGGTGGCGAGCGCCTGCTTGAGCTCCGCGTTGCGCGCGGCGGACGGGCGCCGGTTCGCGATGGGTCCGGTCAGCGGCTCGTAGCGATGATTGCGACGCCGTGCGATCGCGGCCTTGGTGTAATCCTGCGCGCGCTGCGCCGTGCGGCAGCGGATCGTCTTCTCCTGCGGTGATCGCGCCCAATACACCTTGCGCGCGGCCCCGGTGCCCTGCACCTCCACGGCGCCCCACTTCAGGAAGACCGCCGAGCCGACGCACCTGACGCACCACGCCTTCGACGTGTATCCGGAGACGTTGGATTGATGGACTCCGATGCGAAGGAATTTCGGCATGAAGATGCGGCCAGAGACCGTTTGGGCGTCGCTTTCGCAAAGGCTAGTCGCACATTCCTGCGTTGGCAACCGGGCCTCCGCCCCCCTCACTTCAGCAAGGCAACCTCATCCGGGAGCGACTTCCAATTCGATGTGCTATCCTCCTGTGGGGCGGCAGAAGAAAACCCGGAGAAACCATGGCAACGAGTGTCAAGCAAATGCTGGAAGCTGCGAACGCGGAGGTCCCGAAGATCGCCTCGGAGCAGGCGGCCGAGATGATCAACAAGGGCAACACGCTGGTGGTGGACGTTCGCGACGCGCCGGAAGTCGCCGCCAGCGGCAAGATCGCCGGCGCCGTCAACGTCTCGCGCGGGATGCTCGAGTTTCGCGCCGACCCGGAGTCGCCCTATCACGACAAGGCGTTCGACAGAAGCAAGACCGTCATCCTCTATTGCGCATCCGGCGGCAGGTCGGCGCTGGCCGGCAAGCTCCTGAAGGATATGGGCTACGAGAACGTCTACAACCTCGGCGGCTTCAAGGACTGGACGGGCCCGGTGGAGAGGTAGGGGATACAAGCAGCGCGGTTCCCTCGACTGCGCTGCGAACTCCGATTGGCACTTCCTGCGACAAGGCGCGTTGCGGTCTTTTCGAGGAGGTGCAGATGACCAAGACGAAGGCGTCCGACACGCAAGTCGCGAGCACCGGAGCGCAGCCGGCACTCAATCCCGGCGATGAAGCCCCGTCGGGAACGACGGGCACCGGTGAGGATGTCTGCCCGGACTGTAACGGCAAGGGGCGGATCGACGGCGCTCCCTGCGAGACCTGCAGGGGGAGCGGGACCGTCACCCGGGCCATCGGCGGGGCCTGACCGGCTCGGTCGATCGAGGCTTCATCCTTGAAGCAACGATCGGCCTCCACGTGCGTTTTGCCTGCGGAGACTCCGCGAGGCGCGCCATGAGCAGGGATAACGAACTGAAGCCCGACGATTTCCCGATCCAGGCCGACAAGGACAAGCTGAGGACGCACAAGGGCGAGCCGGTTGCAGTGGCGGAATCGGAGCAGATTGCGGACGAGATCGCCGACCGGCTCAACGAGCACGCCCACCAGGAAGAGCAGGATCGCTGGTCGGCCTGAGGGCACGCGCGCTCCGAACGGGAAACAGGAACGCTGATAGGGCTGATAGGAACGGCTTGATAGGAACGCCTTGGGTTCCCGCGCATTGGGCCACGCCGGGGTTCTGCAATTCCGGCACATGGCGGCCCCGGCAAGCCCTCCCCCGGACCGGCCGGGGCCGCCTGACCCCAACCCGCAGGAGCCTGACCCCAACCCGCAGGAGCAGACATGAAAGCACTCGTTCTCGCAGCGCTAGTCGCGGCGCTCGCCTCCCCTCTCGCCGCATTCGCCCAGGGCGGTACCGGCGCATCCAGGACCGGGTCGAGCATCAATTCGAGCGGGACCGGCGGGACGACAGGCGCGGGAGCTTCGGGCCTCAACACATCCGCGGACAACAACAGCGGCGGCGCGAGCGCACCGGCAAAGTCATCGACCATGCGGCCGGGCGACAACGATCCTTCCAGGCGGGACCAGGGCGGTCGGCAGGCCGAGCCGAACGCCCCCGGCACCCAGCGCAAATAGCCGCGGCGTTTTGCGGCCGTTCGCGCTCACTCCGGATAGGCAAACAGCTCGATCGGTTTGCTGAAGCCGCGCACCTCGTGCTGGCCGACATGCTCCAGCGCGAACTCGTTCTCCACCAGGTCGGCGAAAGCGCGCGAGAGAAGCACCTTCCTGCCGATGGTCTTGGTCAGCGCCTCGAGGCGGGAGGCCATGTTGACGGCCGGGCCGATCACGGTGAAGTCCAGCCGGCTCGATGATCCGATATTGCCGTACATAACGTCGCCGACGTGGACGCCGATGCCGTAATTCAGCGGCGCGCGGCCGGTCCCGTTGTTCCGCTCGTTCAGCGCGGCCATGGCCTGCCGGGCTTCGGTCACGGCATGCAGCAGGTTCGCGCAGGCGTTGGGCTGGCTCAGCGGGAAGATGGCGAGCAGACCGTCGCCGATGAACTTGAGGATCTCGCCGCCATGGCGCGCGATCGGCTCGGACATCGCGTCGAAATAATCGTTGAGCAGATCGATGACGTCGTCGCGCGGCCAGTTGTCGGAGATCTTGGTGAAATCCCTGAGGTCGCAGATCATGATCGCCGCGCGCACCGTGGTGCCGGTGCCGCGCCTGGTGGCGCCGGCCAGAATCAGCTCGCCGGCGTGGGAGCCGACATAGGTCTCCAGCAGCGTCCGCGCCAGGCGGTTCTTGATACGGATCTCGCTGACCAGCGCCAGCACCGGCAACAGCTTCTTCAGGCCCGCAATGTGCGCACCGTCGAAGCCGCCGGGCCGATCGGTCGCGAAAGTGACGAGATGGCGCTTGCCGAGCGTGTGGAGTAGCGGCCAGGCGACATAGTCGGTCAGGCCCTTGGCCCGCATCTCGTCATAGAGGGTGTGCTTGCGGCCCAGCGTGGGATCCTGCTCGAGCCGCTCGCGCACCTCTTCGGCGCCATCCTGGATTTCGCTGGCGGCGCTGCCGATATACTCGGACCGCTCGCGAACTTCATAATCGACCAGCGCGATCTCCGCATTGCGCATCCCGTCGGACCACATCATGCGGGCCCCCAGCCATTGCGGGTGATTGATCAACACGTGCAGCGTCGCGCGCTTCAACGGAATGCCGGCCTGCTGGAGGCGAATGCACATCTGCGCGAAGATGTCGTCGATGAAGCGCTCGTCGCGTGTGCCGTTGGTGAGCCAGTCGACGACGCCATCGGCAGGTGTGGCGGCGTTATTCGGAAGCGCGTTCATGTCCTGCCCTCGAGCGGCGGTCTGCATCGGGGCAGTTATCGTGCTCAGCATTGCCGCGTCAACCTGCCCAATTGCCCGGTTTGTACGCAGTGGCTTGCGGTCGTTGTTTGAGCATGAACCTTCCGGAAAATCGCTGCGCACTTCTGCGGATCAATCGACGATGCGGATCGATCCCAGCACAGCCAGGCCGGATGCGAGGACGAGCTGCGATGGCTCCCCCGTTTCGACCTTCAGCGTGCCCTGGCTCGGGATCGCAAAATCCTCACGGCCAAGACGAACAAGGCAATCGCCGCGCGCGGCGTAGACGAGACGCGTTCCCGCGGCGAGCGGCCGCTCGCCGGGTTCCCTAAGCGCCTCGAGCTCGATCTCGGCCGCCCCCCGCCGCGCCATCAGGTTCACGACCTCGACCGGACCGGCCTCGAGCTCGGTGACAATCTCGAGCTCGCCGGTGAAGCGCACCGTCGTAAAAGGTTCACGCTCGTCGAATTCCTGCGTAGGCGATTTCAGCACCAGCCCGCGCCCGCCGACCACCATCTGCAAGCGGTCGATGCCGGGCATGTAGGAGAACGGGCCGGGCGCCACGATCGGGGTCGAGGCAAAACGCCAGACCAGGCTATCCCAGTCCTTCTGCCGCGCATCGGCCCGGTGGGCGTCCGCGATGTCGGTGAAGGTGCCGCCGCCGTTCTTCCAGGGCGAGCGGGTGTAGTGTTCGGATTTGAGCAGTGTGGTTTTCATGTCCACATCATGCGCGGGACAGACCGGCTTTGCCACCGGTTTTCACTTCAGCCGCTGAATCTCGAGTCGGGTTTATGTCGCTATTTCGACGTCAATGCCGCCACGGGTCGCCAGGCGCTATCAGGCGACGTCGCGGCGAACTGCCGGCATCGGTCACGCATCAGTTCGGCCGGACGATCGCGGCCGCGCTGCTTCAACACCATCTCGAAGTCGGCGAGCGCGTCGGCGAACCGCCGCGCACGATAGGCGGCGAGGCCGCGCTCGTAATTCGCGATCCAGCCGGGGTCCGCCGCTGTCTCGTTCACCATCCCAATCAATTCGTAGGCCGAGAGACCCTCCTCGCGTCCGTAGACAGCGATGCTGTCGACCTCGCGCGTGATGACGGCACCGCGCACCAGACGTTCCGTCGCTTCGCCGATCAGGATCTGCGTGCCATAGGATTTGTTGGCGCCTTCGAGCCGGCTGGCGACGTTCACGGCATCGCCGATCACGGTGTAGTTCAACCGCAGCTCCGAACCGATATTGCCGACCAGCATGCGGCCCGAATTGATGCCGATGCGGATCTGGAGCGGCTGGCCGAGATCGTCGACGAGGCCCGATTGTTCGATCGCCCTGCGGCAGGCGAGCGCAGCGCGGCAGCAGCGCGCAGCGTGATCGGCTTGCGGCTGCGGCGCGCCCCAGAACGCCATCACGGCATCGCCGATGAACTTGTCGATGGTCCCGCCATTGGCGACGATGATCTCCGAGGTCTGGTCGAGATAGTGCGACAAGAGCGGCACCACGCGATCGCCCAGCCGCTCGGACAGGCCGGTGAAGCCGGCGATGTCGATGAACATCACGCTGAGCTCCTGCACGCTGCCGCCGGGGCTCGCCTCGACACCCTGGCGCAGCAGGCCGCGGACGAGATCGGCCGGAATGAATTTGCGGAAGGCGGAGAGGCCGGCCGCCATCTCGGCAATCGCACCCGACAGGCTCGCGATCTCCTTGAGCCGCGAGGGATGACGGCGCACCTGCTCCAGCGCGAATGCCTCGACGTGGCGAAGCTCGCCGACGACGCGCGACAGCGGCGCGGCGATGACGGAGCGCGCCAGCATCGCCGAGCCAAGCGCTGCGAGCACGGCACCGATGGCGAGGCCAAGGATCAGGCGCTGCAACGTCGTCTCGACCGGCCCGAGAAACTCGGCCTCCGGGATCACGGTTGCAAGCGACCAGCCGGGAAACGGCAGCGGCGTCAGCGCCACCTCGTAGGCCGCGCCGCCTGACGTGAGGCGACTGCGCCAGGCTTCCTTGCGCCCCGCTTCACCGGCCTTGCCGAGCGCAAGGCGCGCGAGCGGCAGCAATCTCGTATCGCCACGTGCCGGATGGAGTTCGTCAGCGTCCTTGTCCGGCGCGGCGACGAGCTCGCCGCTGCCGTCGACGATGAAGGCCGTGCCGGTGCGCCCGACCTCCAGCTGCGACAGGAAGCGCGCAAGGCGCGTATACTCGATGATGACGGCAAGCACGCCTTGCCGCTCCTGGTAGACGTCGATCGGCCCGGCAAAGGCGATCGACGGCCGTTCTCCGGACGCATGCTCCGACACCCTGAACCATTGCGGATCGTCCGCGCTGAGCCCGGATTTGAACCAGGCCTGGTCGGCAACATGGAACGAGGTCGGCTCGAAGCGGCGATTGGCGAACTCGATGTCGCCGGGCACGACGTCATATTCGTCGATGCGGCGCTCGCCCGGATGATCCGTCAGCGAGATTTCCATCATCTCCAGGCGGCGATCGCCGAGCTTGTGCGCGGCGAAGAAGGAGCCGTCGGGCCAGCCGAACGCGACCCAGGAGATCGTCGCCTGCGACTGCAATTGCGAGAGGAAGACGAATTCGCGCTTGTCGGCCTCGCGGGTGTCGAGCACGTTCTGCAGGAACAATGTGCGGATCGCGGTATGCGCGGCGCGCGCCTCGTCGACGATGGCCGCGACCTCCTTGCGCACCGCCGCCACGATCTGCTGGTTGATGGTCGAGGCAAGCTGCCGGCTGGTCGCCTCGGCCGTACGCCACCACAACAGGCTGGAGAGGGCTGCTGTCAGCAGGATCGCCGTCAGGACCAGCGCAGACACGGCGAGGCGGATGCTGACCGTCACCCCTGCGATCGCATGAAGCCGTCGTTCGGGATCGACCTTCATCGCTGCCTTCGCCTTACGCGTCCACCCCGGAAGCACTGACAGTGCCTACGTCGCCGGTGCGCGTTCGTTACCTCTCTGGCGGAATCATGGGCCCGGCACCAATGCCCGGCGGCTAATGTCTCGATAGAAGCTCGGCATTGGCTTTGCGCCGACGCCTGCCCGCTAATCCCTCCAAGCGCACCGCCCGTGCGCCCGATCCAACGGGTCTTCACGAACTCGTGAGCAACCTCGTCCGTAACGCCGGCTGCACGCGAGCGAAGGAGACGAAGCGCCAATCGCCTGAAGGGCGATGCCATCTCGAAACAGGAGAATTCGATGTCTGCCAAACACGCCGTTACCTCCCTCGTCCTCGCCGGAGCGGTGTCGACCGCGCTCGCGACCCTTGCCGCCGCCGGTCCGCTGAGCAAGGCCGAGGCCGAAGCCGCCGTCGCCGCCAAGAAGGAAAAGTGCTTCGGCGTCGCGCTGAAGGGCCAGAACGATTGCGCGGCCGGACCAGGGACGACTTGCCAGGGCACCTCGACCGTCGATTACCAGGGTAATGCCTGGAAATTCGTGCAAGGCGGCACCTGCACCAGCATCGAGCTGCCGAACGGCAAGAAGGGTTCGTTGAAGCCGGTGTGACGACCGGCGCGAGGTCGGCCCGAACTGCGAAGGGAGCAGCACGATGAGCACGGCGATCAGGCCCACCTCGCCAACAGCGATGCCGCTCCGCTTTGCACTGCCGATCGGCGGCGTCGCCGGGACGAGCTTCAAGCCCGAGCATCTCCCGGCGATTCTCGAAGCAGGACCTCGGCGCGGCTTTTTCGAAGTCCACGCCGAGAACTACATGGGCGCCGGCGGCCCGCCGCATCGCGCGCTGGAAGCGATCCGCCGCGAGCATCCACTCTCGCTGCATGGCGTCTGCATGTCTATCGGCGGACCGCGGCCGCTCGACAAGGCGCATCTGGCGCGCTTCCGAGGCCTGGTCGCACGCTATCAGCCAGCGCTGGTGTCCGAGCATCTTGCATGGTCCACGCACGAGACCAGCTTCTTCAACGATCTTCTTCCCCTGCCCTACACCGAAGCGACGCTGGCCTGCGTCTGCGACCACATCGATCAGGTACAGGAAGCGATCCGGCGGCCGCTGCTGCTGGAGAACCCGTCGACCTATGTCGCATTTCGCGAATCCTCGATGAGCGAGACCGAATTCATTCGCGCGGTGGCAGAGCGCACCGGTTGCGGCCTGCTGCTCGACATCAACAACGTATTCGTCTCCGCAACCAACCACGGATTCTCGGCGCTCAACTATCTCGCGGACTTCCCGCTGTCGCGCGTCGGGGAAATTCATCTCGCCGGGCATGCCGAGCAAGCCGACGACGAAGGTGATCTGCTGTTGATCGACAGCCATGACGGCCCGGTCGCCGACGCAGTCTGGAAGCTCTATGAGATCGTGATCGGTCGCCGCGGTGCCGTGCCGACGCTGATCGAGTGGGACAGCAGGATTCCCGATTGGCCGATCCTGGAGGCGGAAGCCACGGCGGCCCAGGCGATCCTCGACCGGCGTCAGTCTGCCGTGCCAGCAGGAGAGCGCCATGCCGCCTGAGGCCAACCTGTCCTTCGCCGCTGCATTCGCGCCGGCGCTGCTCGATCCGGCACGCAGCACGCCCTCGCTCGTGACCGGCCCGAACGGCAAGGCTGCCGGCCGACGCTACGACGTCTACCGCAACAACGTCACGGTCAGCCTGATCGATGCGCTGGCCGCAATTTATCCGGCGGTGCAACGCATCACGGGCACCGACTTCTTCCGCGCCATGGCCCGCTTCCACGTGCGCAGCAATCCGCCTGCATCGCCGCTGCTGTTCGAGTATGGTCGCGATTTCCCGGACTTCATCGCGCAATATGAGCATGCGCAGGCCATGCCCTGGCTCGCCGACGTCGCACGCATCGAGCGGGCCTGGCTCGATGCCTATCACGCCGCCGATGCCGTGCCGTTGTCGCCGGCCCGGCTCTCGGCGGTGGCGCCCGATCGTTTGGCCGGTCTGGTGTTCATTCCGCATCCGGCGGCGCGATGCCTGCGCTCGGGCTATGCGGCCGTGACGATCTTTGCGGCCAACCGCGACAACACAACGGTCACGCGCATCGATGCCTCCAAGCCGGAAGATGCCCTGATCACGCGGCCTGAATTCGACGTCACCGTGCGCCGCCTTCCGCCCGGCGGAGCCGTGTTCGCGAGCCGCCTGATATCGGGACGCCCGCTCGGCGAGGCCGCGGCGGCGGCGCTGGAAGCTGCAAGCGACTTCGACATTGCCGCGAACATCGCCGGGCTGATCGAAGCCGGCGCCTTCACCTCGCTCGCCGACGGAGACCGATCGTGATCACAGACCAACCCATGAGCACCGGCGGCAGCCTGCCGTCGCCTGGAGCACTCATCGCCAAGTCAAATCGTCTGATACAGGCGCTCGCAAAGCCGTCGCTGGTCCAGCTCGTGCTGCGCATTGCGCTGGCCGTGCCGTTCTGGCGCTCGGGCATACTGAAATGGGACGGCTTCCTTAGGCTCAACGAGACGGCGGTGACGCTGTTCAGCGACGAATTCATGCTGCACTTGCCGGGCGGGCCCTATCACTTTCCGGCACCGACGATGATGGCATTCCTGTCGGGCTCAGGTGAGATCATGTTCCCGATCCTGCTGGTGCTGGGATTGGGCACACGGTTTGCGGCGCTCGGGCTTCTGTTCATGACCGTGATCGTCGAGCTCACGGTGCCCGACGGCTGGCCGATTCACCTCACCTGGGCGGCCATGGCACTCGGCATCATGGCTTACGGACCCGGGAACGTCTCGCTCGACCATCTCATTTGTCGCGTCCGTAGCCCGGATGGAGCCAACGGGCCGGCGCGAAGCGCCGCCCGATGACAGGCTCCGCGCAATCCGGGGCAGCTCGCGCGATGAGGTAGCGGCCCCGGATTACGCTTTCGCTCCATCCGGGCTGCAGGCCTTACATCCCGCTCAGCCCGCTATCCACGGCGAGGGCCTGCGCGGTGACGTAGACGCTTTCGTCCGAGAGAAAGAACAGCACGGCATAGGCGATCTCCCAGGCGGTTGCCTGGCGGCCGAACGGGATATGACCCTTGCCGCGGTTGGGGCGGCCGGCACCGGCTTCGCGGCCGTTCGGAGTGTCGACGAGGCCGGGATAGACGAGATTGGCGCGGATGCCGCGGCGCGCGCCGAGATGGGCGATGTTGCGCATCAGGCCGCCGAGCGCGGCCTTGGAGGAATCGTACACCGCCATCTGGGAGCCGGCCTTCAGCGCGGCGATCGAGGAGATGAAGACGACGGCCCCGCCGTCGTTGAATTTGGGCAGCGCCGCGCGGCAGCACAGCATGGGGCCGCGGACATTGACGTCGTAGATCCTGTTCCACTCCTCGGGACTGACGGCATCGAGCCCGACCTTGCCGAAGGTACCTATGTTCAGCACCATGCCGTCGAGTCCGCCCATCATGCGACGGGCTTCCTCGATCATGCGCTGAACGTCCGCTTCGGACGTGACGTCCGCGGCGATGGCGAAGCCCTCGCCGCCTTCGTCGGTGATGCAACTGACGGTCTGCTCGGCAGAGGGGCGATTGAGATCGGCGACCGCGACCTTCGCACCTTCGCGTGCGCATAAAATGCTCATGGCGCGGCCGTTGCCGATCGGATCGGTGGCGGCGTCGAAGACGCGCTGGCCGCCGCCGACGATGAGGATGCGGCGCCCTTTGAGGCGTCCCCTGCCCGGCGCCTCGCCTGATGATTCCGCGCTGGGCGGGCGGATGTAGCGTTCCGGCCTGCTCTCGGTTTCCGCCATCTCAGCCGCCCGGCCTCTTGCCGCCGTCATAGACCTTCATGCCGGCGGCGGGATCGAGATCGGTTTCGGTCGCCTCGGTGAGGCGCGCCATCATCATGTAGAAGCCGAGTGCGACAATGGATTCGACGATCTCCTGATCGCTGAAATGCGTTCGCACGGCAGCGAAAGTGGCCTCGGGCACGCGGACGTTCTCGACGACCTCGCGGCCGAACTCGAGCAGCGCACGCTCGGCTCCGCTCAGCGCGGCCGCACCGTAGTCGCCGCGCTCGACCGCATCGATCTGCGCCTGCGTACAGCCGACGCCGAGCGCGATCGGAACGTGCTGGCGCCATTCATAGGCGCCGCCCTCCAGCTGGGCGGCCTGGAGGATCAAGAGCTCGCGGTTGACGGCCGAGAGCTTCTGCTTGTGCAGGATCGAATTGCCGAGCCGCATCGCCGGGATCATGTTGGCCTCGGCATGAGCCATCATGCGGAAGATGTTGAGCTTGACCGGCATGCGGTCGAACGAAGCGCGGATGTCGCCGCTCGTCGTCTCCGGATCAATCAGGGGCAGCCTTGCCACGGTTCTCTCCCTTGGGCTTTCGTTTCTTGTTGTCGGCGTCGTTGCCTGCCGCGATCAGCGACAGGAAGAAGGCGAGATAGCGGTCGATCGCCTCGATCACCTTTGCTCGCGGCGAAGGCGCCGCACCCATCACGTAATGTTCGAGACCGATGTAGATGAGCCCGGCCGCGAACAGGCGTGCGGTCTCGCGCGGGTCAGTCGTCGAGATCAGACCGGCGAGCGCAAAGCCGCGAAAATAGTCCGTCATCAGGCTCTGCTCGCGCGCGTAGAATTGATCGGCGAACTTGGCCCGGATGCCGGGGACGCGGTTGCGCTCGGCGGTGATGACCTTCTGGAACTGGTGCTCGCGCGGATCGGACCATTGCTCGACGAGGTCGAGCGCGAACTGCCGGCAGAACGCGGCGGGTTGACGTGCGAGCTGCTTGTAGCGCGGCTCCTCCAGCCGGCTCGCCGAGCTGGCCGGACCGTGCTCGGCCACGATCGCCTCCAGGATCGCGGCCTTGCCGGCAAAATGGTTGTAGAGGCTGCTCTCGCGGATGCCGACCCGGCGCGCCAGCTCGCGCATCGAGGCGCCGCCATAGCCGCTCTGCGCGAACAGGTCGAGCGCTTCGGAGAGGATGCGCTCGCGGGTCGTGGGCGCAGCCGCGTCCGCCGCGCTGGAGGTAGGGACAGCCATGCCGCTTGACTAACGAACGATCGTTCGATAGTCAACCGTACGAACGATCGTTCGTCTCGTCATCCTGCTGGGAAATGATCGTGGCCCGCAAGTCCAGTGCGGGCGCTGTCATCGCGTTTCAACTCCGCTCCATCGAGAAGCGGGGAGCAATTTCGGGGAGATCTTTCATGGCGCGCCTTGCCCGTCTTCGCCTGGCCTCGGCCTGCATCCTTGTGCCGCTGCTCGCAGCCGGCACCGCGTCCGCCCAAAGCGCAAAACACGATCCCGGCGCCGACGACAAGACCATCAAGATCGGCACCACCGCGCCGTTGAGCGGGCCGGTCTCGGCCTTCGCGCAGATCGCGAAATCGGCCGAGGCCTATTTCCGGAAGGTGAACGACGAAGGCGGTGTCAACGGGCGGCGCATCCAGATGATCATCGCAGATGACGCCTACAGCCCGCCCAAGACGGTGGAGCAGACCCGGCGGCTGGTCGAGAGCGAAGAGGTGCTCCTGATCTTCGGCGGTGTCGGCACGCCGACCAACAGCGCCGTGCACAAATATCTCAATGAGCGAAAGGTGCCGCAGCTCTTCCTCGGATCGGGCGCGGCGAAGTGGGACGACCCGAAGAATTTCCCGTGGACCGTCGGCTGGCAGCCGACCTATCGCGACGAAGCGATCGCCTACGCCAAGTACATCAAGGCGAGCCACGCCAACGCGAAGGTCGGCGTGCTCTACCAGAACGACGATCTCGGCAAGGACTATCTGAAGGCGCTGGAGGAAGGGCTCGACGGCGGCGAAGCGATCGTCGCGCGGGCGGCTTACGAGACCTCGGCGCCGACCGTCGACACCCAGATCCTGCAGTTGAAGACCGCGGGCGCGGATGTCGTCCTCGTCGCGGCGACGCCGAAATTCGCGGCACAGGCGATCCGCAAGATCGGCGAAATCGGCTGGAAGCCGGTCACCATCATCTCCAACGTCTCGGCCTCGATCAGCGGCGTGCTTGAGCCGGCCGGCAAGGACAACTCGACCGGCGTCATCTCAAGCCAGTACCTGAAGGACGCGACCGACCCCGCGCTGAAGGACGATGCCGGCTACAAGGAATGGCTCGCCTTCATGGACAAGTACATGCCGGACGGCAACAAGAGCGACTGGCTCAACGTCTATGGCTACACAATCGCGCAGACGCTGGTGACCGTGCTGAAGGCATCAGGCAACGATCTCACCCGCGCCAATGTCATGAAGCAGGCGACCTCCATGAAGGACGTGCGGCTGCCGATGCTTATCAACGGCACCGCGGTGAGCAATTCGCCCGAGCGCTTTACGCCGATGACGAGCCTTCAGCTCATCCGCTTCGACGGAACTCGCTGGGTGCCGTTCGGCGGTCTCCTGAAGAATTGAGCCGATGCGGCAGGTGAGGATCGGCAGCATGCGGATCGATCTCGTCAGCGAGATCCCTTCGCTTGCCTTCGACAAGAGCTGGCTATTCGCGAACGTCACCGACGCCGTGATCGCGGAGAACCGCAGCTGGCTCGATCACCGCTATATCGAGCCGGAGACCGGCCGCTTCATCCTGAGCCATCACTCCTATCTGGTGCGCACGCCGAGCTGGACCGCGATCGTCGACACCTGCTGCGGCAACCACAAGCACCGGCCGCGCGTGCCGGCATGGAACGGTCTCGACCGACCCTATCTCGAAAACATGCGGGCGCTCGGCGTTGCCCCTGAAGAGGTCGACTTCGTGATGTGCACGCATCTGCATGTTGACCACGTCGGCTGGAACACGCGGCTCTGCGACGGTCGATGGGTGCCGACCTTTCCCAACGCGCGCTATCTGATGGGACGGGACGAGTACCGGCACTTCGAGGCCGCCCACAATGCCGCGCCGGCGACACCGGTGAACCACGGCTCGTTCGAGGATTCCGTGCTGCCGGTGGTGGCGGCCGGGCTTGCCGAGTTCGTCGCGACCGATCATTGCGTGTTCAGCGATCGCGATGCGGCCGTGCGTTTCGCGCCGGCGCCGGGACATACGGCGGGCAACATGCAGATCCACCTCAATGGTGGCCACGAACACGCGGTGATGTCGGGCGACGTCATCCATCATCCGATCCAGTGCGCCGCGCCCTGGCTGTCCAATGCCGCCGACGTCGATCCGGCCGCGGCGCTCGCAACCCGGATGGCCCTGCTGGAGGAGCTTGCGGACACGCCGAGCTATCTGCTGACCGGCCATTTTCCGGCACCGACCGCCGGGCGCGTGGTCCGGCACGGCGATGCCTATCGCTTTCGTTTCGAGGATTAGCCGTCGTGAGATCAATTCAGTCGGCACCGAAGATCACCTCTCTCCGGCGCGGACAGGTGGTCGAGTTCTTGGCTCGCATTCAATTCCAACCAACGCTCTTTCTTGCTTGAGGGGACCCCGATCATGAAGCTCAGCACCGTCACGCTCTCACTGTTCGCGTCGTTGATCATGGCGGCGCCGGCCCGCGCCGAGGACCCCGCGTCCTACCCCACCCGCAAGATCCGGATGCTGTTGCCCTATGCGGCCGGCGGCGGCGGTGACGTGGTCGGCCGGCTGCTTGCGGACAGCATGGGCAAGGCGCTGGGGCAGAGCATCTATGTCGAGAACCACACCGGCGCTGCCGGAACGCTCGGCACGAAGATGGTCGCGACCGCTGCGAATGATGGCTACACCATCACCCTCGGCGGCATGACCACCCATGTGCTGGCGCCCGCGATCTATCCGAAGCTGCCCTACGATCCCATCAAGGATTTCACCACAATCGGCCGCGTCGGCACCTCCTCGATCATGCTGGTCGCGACCAGGAATTTCGCCGCCAACGACGTCAAGGGCCTGGTCGCGCTGGCCAAGAAGGGCGAGCCGATCCAGTACGGCAGCTGGGGCGTGGGTTCGACCGGGCAATTCTGCGCGGAGATCCTGATGCAGCAGACCGGCATCAAGATGGACCACGTGCCGTTCAACGGTATCGCAAAGCTCGCCGGCGACCTGCTCGGCGGCCACATCTCGCTTGCAACGCTCGACATGGCAACTGCGACGCCGCTGGTGAAGGACGGCTCGATCAAGGCGCTGGCAGCCTGCGGCGAACGTTCGCCGAGCCTGCCTGACGTCGCCAGTTACAAGGAACAGGGCGTGCCATTCGACCGCAATCTGTCCTGGGCGATGTATGCCCCGGCGGGCATCGCGCCTCCGATCGCACAGAAATTGTCAGCGGCCTTGAAGGAGGCGCTCGGCGACGAGGTGGTGAAGCAGAAGCTCCTGGCGCTCGGCATCACGCCCCAATTCGTCCCCGGCGAGGAGCAACGCGACATCAACGCACGCGACATCGCGGCCTGGAAGCAAGTCGCCAAGGGCGCGGGCATCGAGGTGAAGTGAGCAGGTTGAGAAGGGGAGCGCGGGCATGAGCCGCATCTTCGGCGCGGTGCGCCAGAACGGGTATGTGGTGCGGGACATCCACGCCGCCATGAAGCACTGGATCGAGGTGATGGGCGTAGGTCCCTGGTACTACATGGACCGGGTGAAGACCGATTGGTTCCGCCATCGCGGCCAGGATTCCGCCGTGGAGATGAGCATTGCGCTAGCCAATTCCGGCGATCTTCAGATCGAGCTGATCCAGCAGCGCAACGATGCACCTTCGCTGTACAAGGAGTTTCTCGACGCCGGCCAGGAGGGGCTCCAGCACATGTCGTACTGGAGCCATGACTACCAGGCGCTGTACGACACGGCGCTTGGGCTCGGCTACAGGATCGGCCATGAGGGCCAGATCGGCGGCGACAGGGGACGCTTTGCCTATTTCGACACGCAGGCCCATCCGGGCACGGTGATCGAGATCTCGGACATCAGCGGCGCCAAGGGCCCGTTCTTCGAGAAGGTCCGGCTGGCCGCGATGAACTGGGACGGCACCCGGCCGGTCCGCGAAGTCGGCGGCCGTTCGTAGGATCGATCGCCGGCTTGGCCGAATCTTGCAACTGGAGCCTCGACAGTAGGGATCGCAGCGCAAGGGCGAAGCGCGCGGCGTCCCTTACCAGAAGCCGCGCTGGAACGGCTGCGCCGGCTGATAATACTGATACTGGCTGCGGCGGCGCGGATTGCCTTGCTGGACGTAGGGATCACGCGGGTAGAAGAAGCCGAAGCCGTTGTCCCATCCGTCATCGCTGGCGACCATGGCCGGCGCGGTCGGCTTGCGCGTGATGAAGCCGCCCTGCGGTTCGTTGCTGAGCACCGCGACGAACTCGGTCCGGTAATTGGTCTCGTTGCTCAGCGGCTCATCGGAGATGACGATCGACGAGCGCGGCAGCGCGGTCGGTCCGATCCGATCCCACACGTCCTGCGGGATGGTGACCCGGTCGAGCGCGCTCCTGGCCTCATCGCCATTCTCGATCGTCACCACGCTCCAGCGCAGGCCCGTATCGGTCTTCGCCATCGCCGTGAAGATATGCGTTCCGATCGGCTGCTCGGGATTGCGGATGGTGACGGGGACCTCGATGCTGGCATCGAACACCTCGCCGCCGCCGTCGGGCGCCGGCTTGTGCGTGTTCCGCCGCACGTAGAGCTTCTGCGTCGCGCGGCTGATGTAAACCGAGACCGGCTCGCCGGCGAGCTTTGCGTCGGTCGCCGCCTTGACGGCGTCGGCTTTCCTGGCTGCCGCCGCCTTCGCGGCGTCCTTCGTGGCGGCGACCGCATCGCGCTTCGGCTGCGCCGCGGCCATGGCGGCCTCGAGCTGCGTTGCCGCGTCGGCAGCCTTGGCCTCGGCCTTCTGCTTCCGCTCCTCGGCCCTGGCGCGGGCCTGATCCGTCTTGGCATTGGCGAGCGTCTTGTCGGCGAAGGCGAGCTCGGCGTCTGCGCGGGTCTTCTGCTGCCCCAGCTTGCGCAGCGTGGCCGGCAGCGCGGTAGCCTCCTTCGCGGCGGCGGACGCAGCTTTCTTGGCCTCGTCGGCCGCCCTGGTGGCCTCCTCCGCCTCGGCGGAGAGCTTGTCGGCCCGGCCGGGCACGGCCGCGATGGCCTCCGGCTTGGGCACGAACAGCGAGGGATGCGAGATATCGGTCGGGACCGTGTCGTGCGGCGAGACAATCACGCGCATCCCGATATAGGTCCTGTCGAACACGTTCTCGGCAAAGCCGAACGGCATCCGCACGCAGCCGTGCGAGGCGGCATAGCCGGGCAGCGGTCCGCCATGCAACGCGATGCCGTTCCAGGTGATGCGCTGCATGTGCGGCATCCAGGCATCGTCATACATGCTCGAGCGATGCTCCCGGTTCTTCTCGAGGATGGCAAAGACGCCAGCCGGGGTCTCGCGTCCCGTGGTGCCGGTCGACACCGGCGCGCGCACGATCCAACCCTCGGCATCGTAGAAAGTGATCTGCTGGCTCTTGATCGAGACGATCGCCATGATCGGCTCGCCGGCCTGGCGGGGCGCGACCGCCTCGGCGGCCTGGCGCTGCTGCTTGGCCGCGGTCGCGGGGGCCGCGCCCACGAATGTGGCAAGCGTCGCGAGCGCAACCATTCCGGCAGGCCGGAGACGTCGCATCGCCTTGGTGAATTGCGCCGTCGCCAGTTGATTTTTCATGCCATCCTCGGTCGAGCTGCCAGCCTGCTGTTGTCGCTCACGTGCAGATTGGAATCATTGCTTAAGAAATCGCAGCCGCCTTACGTTCCGTCTGTGGCGGGATTCGGTACGTTCGAGCGACAAATCTCTCATATACGAGGGTTGGCACAGGCGGAAGGCGGGCTTCGGCCGAGGCCGGCCCGAAGCTGGGCTCGATCGCTGCGGCAGAATGTCCGGATCACCTTTTGGTGCAGCCGTCCCGGCCGAGCGGGGCGGATGGTCCCTCGCTAGACGCCGAGCGCCTTGCGGTTCAATGTTCGCAGGAAACGCAGCGACAGCGTTCGCACGTTCGCAACATTCAGCAGCCAGGCCGCGGCGGCATAGGCGAGGCCGCCGGCGAGACTGACCATGACGAGCGGCACGAGGCCGGTGCCGCCCGCTTGCGATCGGGCCATCAGGATCGCGGCGGCCATCGCGGCCGCGGAGACGGCAACGCCGGCGAGGCGATTGAGCTCGAACGGGACCGGGTGGGCCCGATGCATCAAGACGACCGCAACGAGCAATCCGATCGCCTCGGTCGCCAGCGTCGCCAGCGCCGCGCCGTGAAGGCCATAGCCGGCGATCAACGCGAACATCAGGACGACGCTGATCAGCAGCGTGAGGAAGGATTGCGCCGCCAGCATGAAGGGCCGCTCGGCAAGCTGGAAGCTGATCTGCACGTAGAACTGATTGGCGATACCGAAGAGGCGGGCCAGCACCAGGATCGGCAGCAGCGCCGAGACGCCGGCGCGGAAGTCGACGCCGACGAGCGTGCCGGCGACCTGGTCCGCCGCAAGCGCAAGCCACACCGCAACGGGTGCGACGACGACGAGCAGAAGCTCGAGGCTTTCGGTCAGCCGCTCCCGCGTCGTCTCGCTGTTGTTCTCGGACAATGACCGGAACACCAGCGGCACGGTCGCCGCGGCAACGCTGGAGGCGATCATGACCATGAACTGGCGCGGCAGATCGGCGGCAACGCCGAAGATGCCGGCGGCATCCTTGCCGAGCAGATAGGCGACGATGAGCCGGTCGCTGGCCGAATAGACCGCAACGGACAATCCGGCCAGCGTCAGCGGCAGGCCGTAGCGCGCCAGCTGCATGAACTGGCTGCGCTGGAAGCGTGCGATCCTGGTGCGGTCGCCGACGAGATTCATGATGATGCCGGCGAGCGATCCCAGACCGAACGCGGCGAGCAGCCCCAATCCACCCCAGCCGAGCCAGATGCCGAGAAGACCGAAGCCGACGCTGGAGACGCTGCGCACGATCGAGATCGCCGCGAACCGGTAGGGGCGCAACTTGGCGCGCTCGAACTCCTGGCCGACGTCGACCGCGTTGGCCATGATCGCCACGAACATGCTGGCGAGCAGCAGCCCGACGCTGACGTCGCTGCGGAACAGGAAGACCAGCGGAGTGGTGGCGCAGAGCACTGCGGCCGTCAGGGCGAACGCCACGATCGCCGTGCCGCGAAAATCGACGTCCGCCGACATCGCCTGATAGCGCGACACCGACAGCTTGATCCAGGCGAAGAAGATCGCGCCCAGAATGCCCGCAAGGCTGATGCCGACCACATAGACGCCGTACTCCGCCGGGCTCAGCAGCCGCGTATAGGCCGTGACGGCGAAGAAGCCCACCGCCGCGGGCAGGATGTAGGCGACCAGGTAGATCGAGAAATGACGATTCAGCATGCGATCAAGGGACCGGCGGCGGTCTTGCGAGTGTGGTCGATCCGATCGGATCCTGGCGGCGAACGAAACGGCGCCGCAGCATCTCTCAAGAATGTCACATTAGTCTGCAGATCGGGCGGCGAATGAGGCCTTGCGGCCGCTTTCGCGCGTTAGCGTTAAATTTGCCCTGTGCCGAACCGGCGGACCGGTCATCGAAAAGAAACCATGTTCCGGGCGATCTCCCGCGTTCGGCGCGGCCGTAACACACACGCGCCGAAGGTTCCGAGTTAACCCAACAACATGAAACCCGGGCGGTGCACGGCGCCGCTTGGTACGAAGGCGCGTTGGTTGCAAAAGGAACGCCCAACGTGGTCAGGCTCGATCGACGCGAATTTCTCCTCGGCAGCGCCGCAGCCCTCGCGGCGGGCGCATCGGCGTCCGCAGTGCCGGCGTCGAAACGCGCCCAGCGTCGTCCCGGCTTTGGCGCTGCGGCCACGTTGTGGGATCTGCAAGCGGATCCGCGGCTCGGCGAGGCCATCAGCACCTATTGCACGCAGATTGTGCCGGTGCTCGAGCTGAAATGGCCGATGCTGCGGCCGGATGCGCACACGTTCGCTTTCGAGCGCGCCGACGCGATCCTGGATTTCGCGCGAGACAACGATCTCTCGATGCGCGGCCACGCGCTCGCCTGGTATCATGACATTCCGGACTGGACCAAGCAGATCAAGGACACCAAGGGCGTCGAGCGCGCCTATCGCGACCACATCGGCACCGTCGTGTCCTACTACAAGGACAAGCTGACATCGTGGGATGTCGTGAACGAGCCGATCCCGGACAATCCTCGCAGTCCGAAGGACCGGCGCGACACGTTCTGGACGCAGCATCTGGGTCAGAGCTGGATTCCGCTGGCGTTCCGCACGGCGGCTGCGGCGGACCCCTTCGTCAAGCTCGCGATCAACGAATACGACATCGAATCGGCGAAAGACTCGTTCATCGCCAAGCGCGCGGCCTATCGCAACCTCATCATGGATTTGCTCGACCGGGGCGTTCCGCTCCACGCGGTCGGGCTGCAATCGCATCTGCACGCCGAGCTCGAGATCGACACGCACGGGCTCGCCGAATTCGTTACCGAGCTGCGTTCCTGGGGACTCGATGTGCTCGTCACCGAACTCGACGTCGACGACCAGAAGCTGGCGGGTAGTCCGGCGGAGCGCGACGCCATCGTCGCCAAGCGCGTCGACGACCTTCTCACCGCAATCTCGGTCAGCGGCCCGGTCCGCTCGATCCTGACCTGGGGACTCTCGGACCGCTACAGCTGGATCAACGGCACGTTTGCCCGCAAGGACAAGCAGCCGAACCGCCCCTTGCCGCTCGACGGCGAGTTCAAGCCTAAGCCGTTCATGGACGTCATCAGCAAGTTCACGAACGAGGCTTGAAGGCTATCGCATCTTCGGCGTTTCGAACGCGGGCGCATCTCCGACGTGATCGGGAGCCAGGCCCGGACTGCGACGATCGCGCGATGAGAGACGGAACACGTCGCGGATGTCCTCGACCGAGGTTGACGAATAGGACTGGATGCAGAGTGCAACCTGCTCGGGGGAGGCCGCATGCATCATCGCTTCGATGGCCGGGCGGTCAAGGGGCGTGTCATCCCAGTGCGAGACTGCAATGCTGTCTTCGGTGACCCGATGTCTCGCCAGATGGTCCGGCGAATTCGCGACGAAATTCCCGTAAAGCAGATATTCGGAGAATTTCTTCTTCCGGCACAATGCCAGAGCCCAGCTCAAGCCCGTGGCCGACTTGATGGCGCCGACCATCGCACGCACCGTGTCCTTGTCCCAGACCAGCGCGTTGCCGACATAATCGTCGGCCGGGAACGAGCGCTGCTCGATACCGAGAAGCTGATCGACCGTGCGGAGCCAGAGGCCATGCAGCGGATGATCCGCCCCGATCGCCTTGGGCGCGACGAACAGCGGCGTCTTCTCGGCGCCTGCATATTGGCGGACGTCGAATTCGCGGAAGAAAAGATTGTCCGAGTCGAGAATGCAGACGCGCTGCTCAGGTGCATTCAGGACGCCGGCGATCTTCAGGATCTGCTGGATATGCCAGCCGTGCACCGGTGAAGACAGCAGCGACAGCCAGATGCGCCGGTTGCCGAATTGCAGCGCCGGCGGCAGCGCGAGCAGCCATTTCGGCAGATAGCGCGAGGCCGGAACGATAACGCGCCTGTCGGAGACGAACGGTGCGAACAGCGGCACGTCCTCGTCGTTCACAAGCACATAATGCCGCGTGAATCCCGAGAGCCAGGTGTCGATGCTCTCGCTGAGGAGCGAGAAACGTTCGATATCCTTGGCATAGCTGGCAGTCAGCAGTGCAACGGAATGCATGGAGCGCGCTCAAGAATTGCCATCAGGCCGCACTCATAGCGGCAATGGGGAGCGTTGGAAACTTGCTATCGCAATCAAGGTAAAATGAAACGAAGAATTAACCATCCGACGGCAGCCCTTGCGCGAGACCGCGAAAGCGCAGCGGTGCCGGGGCCGATGCCCGCTGCCACCAATCGGCGACCCGGTCGTCGAGGGCAGTCACACCGCGCCCCTGGCCGGGGAAGATGCGAATCTGCTGGATCGCCTCGGCCTCGAAACGTTTGGCCTTCCGCGTGATCTTGATCGCGGCGCCTTCGCGATCCCGCTGGGTCAGCGGCACCAGAAGACGGCCGCGCGGACGCAGCGACCGCAGCCAGAGCGGATGCGGGTGCGAGAAACCGGCATGCACAATGATCACGTCGGCGGGTTCGACGACATCCTTGCATCCGTCGCCATGGACGACCGTGACGTTGCCATAGCCGCGCAAATAGTTCCCCGCTCGGGCCGCGAGCCGCTCATCGCATTCGATCGCATGCACGTGGCCCTTTGGGCCGACCATCCTCGACAGCACCGCGGAGAAATAGCCGAGGCCGCAGCCGATCTGCACGACACGCTCTCCCTGCTTGACGTCGAGTATGTCGATCAAATGCGCCCACAGGCTCGGCAACCCCGTGTCGAGCTTGCGACGCGCGTCGATCGCGACCAGCACATTGTCGTAGAGATGGACCGGATCTGCATCGGGCGTCAGCCGGTAGCTGCGCGCCGCCTCGTCCTTGATGCGCCAGGGTCCGCGCGGCAGAAAATCCTCACGCGGAACGGCAGCAAGCGCATCGAGCAGGCGCTTTGAGGAAATCAGCTCGCGCCTGGCAATCAATCCCACATAGCGCGCACGTGCGGCGGCAATATCCCGCATGTCACAGATCGGCCTGCTCGCGAGCGGGCGCATCCGCGCCAAGCTCGTTGACGAGCTGCATCGCCTGCTTCAGGTCCGCCGTGTAAAGGCCCTCGCTGAATTTGGCCACGATCGGCACCAGCAGGAGTCTTGCGTGCTCGCGCTTGCCGGTTTCAAGCGACAGGCGCGCAAGGCTGACGGCGGTGCGGAGCTCCCAGGACAGCGCACCCTGCTTGCGTGCGATCTCCAGGGATAACTCGAACAGACCTTCGGCCTCCTGCACCGAGACCGGATCACCGTCCGACAGCGTGATCTCGCCCTGCAGGCGATGGACCTCGGCGAGGTAGGAATGATCGCCCGTGCGCCTTGCCGTCGCGAGCGCACCATCGAGGGCGCGCAGGGCGGCCTCGCGCAACCCAACCTTGGCATAGGCTTCCGCGAGCAGGCAGCGGAACCAGCAGCCGGCCAGCCAGGAATCCATCGCCTCGTACTCGTCGAGGCCGAGGCGCATCTGGCGGAGCCCTTCGTCGGCGTCGCCGAGCTGAGCCAGCGCCCAGCCGCGCAGGATCGCCGCCTGCTGCTTCCAATGCAGGAAATTGTGCTCGGTGGCGATGATCATCGCGCGGTTGGCATGGTCGCGCGTGCCCTCGACGTCGCGCAGATGCTGACAGAGATAGGCACCGAACACGAGAGCGAAAGCGAGGGTGAAGGGATGCCGGATCTTCTCCGCATTCGCGATCGCCTGCTCGCTATGCTGGCGTGCTGCGTCGGGGCGACCAAGGAACCACAGGAGATAGCCGAGATAGGACAGCGAGACCACTCCGGGATCGGTGCCGTGTCGCTCCATCAGATCGGAATGCAGATCCGGGCTGTAGAGGTTGATGCACCGGTGCAAATGATGCTGGGATGCGGCAAAGCGCCCACGATAGAGCATGGTCATCGCGATCGAGCGGTGCGCTTCGATCAGGTATCCGGTCTGCTGCGCCGGCTGCGCCCGCTCGTTCAGTCGCGCGCGCTTGGCGAACCTCAACAGCTCGACGCTGAGTTCGTGCGCGCGGGTCAGATCTGCGCGGATGAAATGACAGACCCAGAGGCCGCGGGTCGCAGCGAAGGCCTTTTCGTCGTCGTCGAGCTGATAGCCGAGCTCCAGCGCGCGGGTATAGTTCTCCTCGACTTCCTGCACCGCGTAGCCCTTGGCGGCAATCAGCGCATTGCCGAGCGCAATGCGCAGCTCGAGCTCCATCTCGTCTGCGCCCTGCATGCGCGCATTGGCTTGCACGACCGCGAGGCCGCGGTGCAGATGGCCGATCGCCTCCAGATTGGCGCCGCTCTTGGCGGCCTGCTTGCCGGCCTTGAGCCAGAAGCTCGCAGCGCCCTCGCTCTGGCCGGATTCGGTGAGGTGATGGGCGAGCAGCTCCGGTTCGCGATCGGTCTTCTCCGGGTACATCTCGACGAGCACCTGGGCGATCCTGGAATGCAGCTTGCGCCGCTCGCTGTGTAGCAGGCTGTCATGCGCGGCGTTCTGGATCATCACGTGCTTGAAGGAGTAGAGCGCGTCCGGCGGATGGCCGCGGCGGATGATCAAACCCGCCTGCTCCAGATGATTGAGTGCCGCCTCGATCTGCTCGGCCGGTGTATTGGCGACGGCGTGCAGCGTCTCGTAGGAGAACTCGCGGCCGATCGTGGCACCGATCTGCGCAATCCGCTTGAACGGTCCCATCCGGTCGAGCCGCGCCATCAGCGAGTCGGTCAGGGTTGCCGGGATTGCGAGTTGCCGCCAGGGCCCCGACAACACATAGCGCCCGTGGCGCTCGGTCAGGAGGTTGGATTCAAGGACGGTCTTCGTCAGTTCTTCCAGGAACAGCGGCACGCCGTCCGTCTTGACGATGATCTCCTCCACGACCTCCTTGGGCAGCTCTCGACCGGCGACACGTTCGACCAGAGTCGTGCGAAGCTGCCGGCTCAGACGGTTCAGGACCAGGGTGGTGATGTGCGAATGGGCGTTCCAGCTTGGCTGGAATTCGACGCGCGCGGTGATGACGACCAGGATCGGGCGGTTCTGTACCCGCTCGACCAGCAGGTCGATCACCTCGCGGGACGTCGGATCGATCCAGTGCAAATCCTCGAACGCGATCACCAGCGGCATGTCGCGTGCAAGGCCGAGGAAGTGGTTGACCAGCGCCACAACGGT
The DNA here is from genome assembly GCF_000426845.1 of Bradyrhizobium sp. in8p8. Taxonomy (GTDB): domain Bacteria; phylum Pseudomonadota; class Alphaproteobacteria; order Rhizobiales; family Xanthobacteraceae; genus Bradyrhizobium; species Bradyrhizobium japonicum_C. The sequence continues at coordinate 166,017 of NZ_AUGD01000013.1, forward strand.
CGCATCCTTCTGCTGCTGCGGCGACAGTTCGAGCGGCGGATAGCGGTCCCCCGTTGGTATCGACAGCAGAGCGGCAAACAGCGGCGTGACTTGCTCGATATCGCCATGAGCGGCAGCGATCGCTTTTTCGAGGCTCGCCAGCGACAGCGCTGACGTATCATCGCGATCGAGGCCGAGCGAGAACTTGAGCTGCTCGACGAACGGATGGAACGCGGTGGAGGTGTAGTAAGGCGAGCACTGGAGCGAAACCTGCCCATGGCGGTCGCCCGATATCCGCTCGAAGATCTCCTGGATGATACGCGACTTGCCGATGCCGGGCTCGCCGAACTTGACCACGACCTGGCCGTCGCCGTCCTTGGCCTGCTGCCAGCGTCCCATCAACAGCGCGATCTCCTCCTCGCGGTTGACGAGGGGCGTCAGCCGCGTGCCCATGGCCGCGGCAAAGCGCGTCTCCACCCGCGAGGCGCGCACCACGTGCCAGACCTGCGTCTTCTCGGAGATGCCCTTCAAGTCGTGGACGCCCAGATTGCGGTAGTCGAACTTCCCCTTCAGCAGCGACTGCGTCGAAGCGGAGATCACGACGCCATTGGGCGGAGCCAGGGCTTGCAGGCGCGCGGCGAGGTTGACGGTTTCTCCCACCGCGGAGTCGCGCTCCTCGGTGCCCTGCCCGACGAGATCGCCGACCACGACGAGGCCGGTCGCGATTCCGATGCGCACGGCCGGCGAATGGCTCGGCGCACCACGCGGCTCGACCGCGCGCGCGCTCGACAGCGCCCTCACGATTTCCAGCCCGGCGCGCACCGCACGCTCCGCATCGTCCTCATGGGCGGATGGATAGCCGAAATAGACCAGGATACCGTCGCCGACGAAACGCGCGGCAAAGCCCTCGTAGTGCTTGACCACGCGGACACAGGTTTCGCGGAAGCCGGCAATCATGTCGCGGACGTCTTCCGGATCGAACTGCGTGGAAAGCAACGTCGAATCCACCATGTCGCAGAACATGGTGGTGAGTTGGCGCCGTTCAGCACCGACCTCCGCCCGCGCTTGTGGACGCACCGCTGCGGTGGGCGATTCCGCCGTTTCCGCCTGAAACAACGCCGCCATCGCCCGCTGGAGCCGCTTGCGATCGCCGAGCGGCAATCCGAGCTCGATCAGATCGGGTTCGGTCAGGTCCCCCATGACGTCGAGATCGAGACGATGCTGCGCGAACAGATCGCTGTAGCGGCCGAGGCCGATACCTTCGAGCCAGCGTTTCAGCTCGCCTTCTCCCGTGCCCGGCTCATTCTCCAGCATGGTGATTCTGCCCGACCATCACTCCGTCGAAGGGCTTAGAGCCCCTCAACCACAGATATTGGGGCCCAAACTTCACCTCGGACTGGACGCATTCCCTAACTTCTTGGAAGAATAGCTCAATCGCATCAAAAGGGAATGGCGTTGTCGGACATTGCATCCGGAGCAGATGAGAGATCAGCCGGCACGACGGCCGAAACCAGGATATTCGCGCATATCGGCGGCCTTCTCGAATTCTACGCGCGCAAGACACCTGGTGCGCCCGCACTCCTTGCCCCTGGACGGCCGGCCCTCAGCTATGGCGCACTGGGCGTATCGATCCGGCAACTGGTCGGCACCTTGCGCGACCTGGGCATCGCCCCGGCAGACCGCGTCGCGGTTGCGCTGCCACGCGGCGCCGACAGTGCGCTGGCGCTGATCGCGGTCGCCTCAGGTTGCGCCTGCGTCCCCGTCAATCCCGAACTGACGTCGGACGAGCTCCAACGCTATTTCAGCGAATTGAAGTTGGCGGCGCTCCTGACCCGAGCCGACATCAACTCGGCGAGCCGCGACGCCGCCAGGGCCCTCGATATCGCGGTGATCGATTTCGTGCCGGGGCCGGTCGGCGATCTCGGCGGTTGTGCGTTCGTCGGCCCGGCGATCGGAGCGGCGAATCCCAGCGGCGCCCCGCGCGGCGACGACGACGCCTTCATCCTGTTGACGTCAGGCACGGCGGCGCGGCCGAAAATGGTGCCGCTGACGCACCACAATGTCTGCCTGTCCGCTTACAACGCGGGCCACGTGCTGTCGCTCACGTCGCACGATCGGCTGCTCAACGTCCTCCCGCTGTTTCATGCCCATGGCCTGATCTCGGGTCTTCTCACGGCGCTGGCGGCCGGCTCCAGCGTGATCTGCACCGACGGGTTCGACGCCTCGTCCTTCTTCGGCTGGATGCGGGAGCTGCAACCGACCTGGTACACGGCGGTGCCGGCCATTCATCGCGCCCTGCTGACGGCGGCGGAAGCAGACCCGGACCGCGCCCGTTCGTCGTCGCTGCGCGTGATCCGCTCGGCCTCGGCCTCGCTCGCGCCTGCGCTTCTTCGAGGATTGGAGGCGACGTTCGGCGTTCCCGTGCTCGAGACCTACGGGATGACGGAAGCGGCCTCGCAGGTCGCAGCCAATCCGTTCGAGCTGCGCAAGGCCGGATCGGTCGGCCGCGCCGCGGGCCCCGAGATCGCGATCATGGACCAGGCCGGCCGCACGCTCGCAAGCGGCGCCCATGGCGAGATCATGTTGCGCGGGCCGAACATGAGCCGCGGCTACTACAATGACGATGCGGCGACGCAGGCGGCGTTCCGCAAGGGCTGGTTTCGGACCGGTGATCTCGGCTATCTCGATGAGGACGGCTATCTCTTCATCGTCGGCCGCATCAAGGACATCATCAACCGCGGCGGCCAGAAGGTCTCGCCGCTGGAGGTCGAAGAGGTCCTGCTCAGCCATCCGGCGGTGCTGGAGGCCGGCGTGTTCGCCGTCCCGCACGAAAAGCTCGGCGAGAACGTCGCCGCCGTCGTTGTGCTGCGGCCGAATGCCGAGGTGACTTCCGACCAATTGCGCCGGTTCGCCCGAAAGCGGCTTGCGCCCTACAAGGTACCGAGCTTGATCCGCAGCGTGGCAGCGCTGCCGAAAGGCGCCAGCGGCAAGGTGAAGCGCAACGCGCTGGCCGAGCTGATCGCAACAGCACACAGCCGCGACGAGATACGGCTGCCGCGCAATGCGATGGAGACCGAGCTCGCCGAGATCTGGGCTGGCCTGCTGGAGCTGCCGCAGGTCGGCGCCGACCAGGACGTGTTCGCGCTCGGTGCGGACTCGCTCGCGGTGACACAGATGCGCTCGCGGCTGCGCGAACGGTACAACGTCGATTTCTCTTTCGAGGACATCTTCGATTGCCCAACCGTCGCTGCGCTTGCGGCCCGGATCGACACCGCCGCAAACCGGCGCGAGACAGCGCTGCCGGCCTGGCAACGAGCCGCAGATGCAGACGCACCGCTGTCGTTCCAGCAGCAGCGGATGTACCTCCTTTCGCGGCTCGATTCGACACGCTGCAATTACAACGTCGTCGAAGTCGCGCTCCTGAAGGGCCCGGTCGACGTCGCCGCTTTGTCCGCAAGCCTCACCGCCATCTGCAAGCGCCACGAGGCGCTGCGAACCGTCTTCATCGAACGCCAGGGCGAGCCGGCCCAGCTCGTGCTGTCGTCGCCTCCGCGGTTCGAGCGCATCAAGCTCAGGCCCTGCCCCGCGCAGAAGCGGGCCGCTGTTATCAGGCACGAGGCGCTCAAGCTGGCGCAGTATCCGTTCGACCTCGCTCGCGAGCCGCTGCTGAAGCTGACATTGCTGTCGTTCGACAGAACCAACCACGCTCTGGTCGTCAACATCCATCATCTCGTCACGGACGGCTGGTCGCAGCGCCTGTTCTGGGAGGAGCTCGCCGTCCATTATGCCGCTTCGCGCAAGAAGGACCGGGCCGCACTGCCTGCGCCCGCCTTCCAGTATCGCGACTTCGCACTCTGGCAGCAGGGCTGGGCGCAGGCGCCGGCGGCCAGGGAGCAGCTCGATTATTGGCGGACACAGCTCGACGGTGTCACCACGCTGCCGCTGCGAACCGACAGGCCGAGGCCGGAAGTCTGGAGCGGTCACGGGGCGCGGCACTATCTCGAACTCTCCAAGAACCTGTCGGGCGAGCTGCGCGCGCTGAGCCAGGACCACGGCGTCACACCGTTCATGACGCTGCTCGCGGCCTTCCAGTGCCTGCTGTTCCGCCACACCGGGCATGAGGACGTCGCTACGGGATCGCTGATCGCCAATCGCAACCAGATCGAGAGCGAGAGCCTGATTGGGCTGTTCGCCAACACGCTGATCCTGCGCAATCATTTCGGTGGCGATCCCGGCTTCAGCGAGATGTTGCGGCGGGTGCGGCAGGTGACCTTGGACGCCTACCGCAACCAGGACCTCCCGATCGAGGAGGTGCTGCGCGCACTGCAGATCGCGCGCCGCAGCGACGGCAATCCGTTGTTCCGGATCATGTTCATCCTCCAGAACGCCTCGATCGAGGCGGCCCGCTTTCCCGGCCTTTCGATGCGGCGGCTGGAAGTCGATCCCAAGGTGGCGCGCTTCGACATCACTCTGGAACTGGTCGAGGCCGATGGTCGCTTCACCGGCTTCTTCGAATACGCCACCGATCTCTTCGACGCTGCGACCATCGAAGGCATGGCCGGCCAGTTCAAGACGCTGCTCAAGGCCGTCATCGCCGATCCGGAGCAGCGCATCTCGCGCCTGCCGCTTCTCACCGGGACGGAACGCCAGCAGCTGCTGGCACAAGGTCGGGGCCTGCCGGCCAATTTCACCGCGCGCGGCAATTTCATCGAACGCTTCGACCGGCAGATGAAGAAGACACCGGACGCCATTGCGGTGTCGGACGGAAGCACGTCGCTGAGTTATCGCGAGCTGGCGCGTCGCAGCCAGGCGGCCGCACGCTGGCTCAGCCGCGAGGGGATCGGCGCCGAGAGCGTGGTCGCCCTGCTTGCGGAGCGCGGGGCCGACCTGCTCGCCGCGATGATGGCAGTGCAGCGCGTCGGCGCGGCCTTCGTCAATCTCGATCCCGACCAGCCGGCGGCCCGGCTTACGACCATCCTCGGATCGAGCTGCGCCCGCATCCTGCTGACCGGACGGCCTCAGTCCACCTTGGCCGACGCCCTGCTCGCGCCGCTGGTCGAGCGCATTGAAGTGGCCGAGCTCGAAGACGTGATTGCCCCGGCGGCGACCAGGCCGGCTCGCGCCGCGCAGCGCGACGCCTCGAGCCTCGCCTATCTCGTCTATACATCCGGCTCGTCCGGCGCGCCGAAGGGCGTCATGATCGAGCAGCGCGGCCTGTCGAACCACCTGGCTTCGCTCATCTCCGAACTCGACCTTTCCGCCAGGGACGTGATCGCGCAGACCGCTCCGCAGAGCTTCGTCATCTCGGTCTGGCAGTTCCTTGCCGGACCGATGGTCGGCGCGCGCGTGCATGTCTGCGCCAATGCGATCGTGCGAGACCCGATCCTGCTGGCACGGGAGATCGCGCGCGAGGACATCACGGTGCTCGAGATCGTGCCTTCGCTGCTGCGCGTCATTCTGGATCGCATGGACGAGGCGCCTGTGCTGCGCGCCTTCTCAAAGTTGCGGCTGCTGATCTCGACCGGAGAGCCGCTGCCCGTCGAGCTCTGCCGTGCCTGGTTCGCCCGCTGTCCTGAAGTGCCGCTTATCAACGCCTATGGCGCGTCGGAATGCTCGGACGACGTCTCCCTGCATCGCCTGACCAAGGCGCCGGCGATCGCGATCGGCACCGTTCCGGTCGGCGCGCCGCTGCCGAACACCCAGCTCTACGTGCTCGACGCAAACCTTCAGCCGCAGCCCGTCGGAGTGACCGGCGAGCTCTGCATCGGCGGTGCCGGCGTCGGTCGCGGCTATGTCAACGACCCCGCGCAGACGCGGCAACGCTTTCTGCCCGATCCATTCTCACGCCAGGCGGGCCGGCTCTACCGGACCGGCGATCTGGCCAGACGCCGCTCCGACGGCACGATCGAATGCCTCGGCCGGGCCGACCATCAGGTCAAGATCCGCGGCTATCGTATCGAGCTCAAGGAGATCGAGAGTGCGCTTGCCGAACATCCAAACGTGCGTACCGGCATCGTCGAGCCGCGCCGCGAGGCGAGCGGCGACATCAAGCTGATCGCCCATATCGTCGCAGAGCCCCACAGCCGGAGCAGCGCCAGCGAGCTGCGCGGATTCCTGAAAGGCAGGCTGTCGGACCATGCCATCCCGTCCGCGTTTCTGTTCCTCGACCGGATGCCGCTCAATGCCCACGGCAAGATCGACCGCTCCGCGCTGCTGGCGCCTCCCCACGAGCCATCCGCAGCTGATGCTGCCGTACCGGCCCGGCGGTTCACGGAAAAGGTGCTCTCTGACATCTGGATCGACCTGCTGAAGGTCGAGCGGGTCGGTGTGACCGACAATTTCTTCGACCTCGGCGGCCATTCGCTGCTGGCGGGACAGGCGATGGCGCGCATTGCCCGCGCGCTCGGCGTATCGCTGCCGCTCAAGACCATCTTCGAGGCATCGACCATCGAACAGCTCGCCCGGCAGGTCGACGAAGCCGCGGCGGCGAAGCCGCACGAGCCTGCCGCAACCCTGCCGCGATCGGCTGCAGGCGGACTTCCTGCGCCTTCCATCGCGCAGGACCAAATGCTGCGGATCGAGCGAAATCTGCCGGGGCTGCCGCTCTTCAACCTGCCCTTCGCCTTCCGTCTGCAGGGCCCGCTCGATTCGGCCGCGCTCGCAAAGGCGATCGATGATGTCGTACGCCGGCACGAATCGCTGCGGACCGCGTTCGCCTGGAACGGCGATGAGCCCGAAAGCCGCATCGTCGCGCCTCGCACCCTCGGCCATGTCATGACCGTGGAGACGATCGGTGACGGCCATCCGCACACCAACAAGCGACGCAAGGCGCTCGAACTCAGGAAGATCGATCTCCTGATCAAGCAGGAGACCTATACCCCGATCGACGCCGCGCGCGCGCCGCTACTGCGCGCCCGGTTGTTGCGGCTGCACGACGAGGACCATGTGCTGCTTCTGACGCTTCATCATGCCATCGTCGATGGCTGGTCGATCGGCGTGCTGTTCGAGGACTTGTCGAGCCGCTATGCGGCGCTGGCCGGATATTCCTCAGTGCCGCTGCCGAAGCCGCCCCCGGCCTTTTCGGAGGTCGCGCGCTGGCAGCGCTGGTGGTGCGGCACCGATGCTGCGCGCCGTCAGGCTGCCGATTGGACGGAAAATCTGCGAGGAGCGGGCCCCGTCTTCGAGGGCGAATCCACCCCGGGCGCGTCCACCGGTCACCATCCAGTCAGCCTCGACCGCGAACTGATCGGCCGGATCTCGGCGCTGGGAGCCCAGCATAATGGCACGCTGTTCATGTGCCTGCTCACCGGTCTGAAGGCCCTGCTGCTGGCCCGGACCGGCCGCACCGATATCGTGGTCGCGACCGCCATGGCCAATCGTGCCCAGCCGGACACCGACCGAATCGTCGGGCCGTTCGAGAACACCGTGCTCATCCGCACGACGGTCACACCGGAGCTGTCGTTCACGCAGGCCTTGGCGCGGGTGCGCCAAGGCGTGCTCGACGCGCATGCGCGGCAGGAGCTGCCGTTCAACGTCCTGGCCGACCATCTGGAGCAGGAGGGGTTAGATCCCGCCTCGCTGCTCCAGGTGTATTTCACGCTGCAGAATCCGTTGCGTCAGCCGCTCGATCTCCCGGATCTCGCGACAGCGTCGATCGGCGACATCGCGCGTGAAGGCCAGCCGGTGCTGCCGATCGACCAGAGCTGGCTGTCGCTGATGCTCAAGGAGCGTCCGACCGGAGTCACCGGCACATGCAACTACAAGCGCGAATTGCTCGAGGGCCGAATGGTCGGCGAGTGGATGGAGAATCTCGTCGCGCTGCTGACTGCAGCCGCCGCCCAGCCCGACGCACCGCTCAGCCGGTTACTCGCGAGCAAGGCAGCCTGATCGACAACATCGCCAACGAGCACGGATTCATGCATCAATGCTGCGAATGATCAAGTTGCTGCTTGATTATTTGCCATCGCCGCGCGAGATTATTCTCGCGTTTTGATTTGGACTTATTTTCGATCGGGGGAGTGTTATGGGTTTCATCAAATTTACGAAGAAGACCTCGCTCAACGAGGAAGACCGCAAGGCGCTGCAAGACCTGCTCAATTTCGAGAAGCAGAAGCTCCAGAAGGAGCTGAAGGAAATCGAACAGAGCCTCAAGGCTCTGAGCGGGTCCAAGAAGAAATCCAAGAAGAAGAAGTAGGCTTCGTCGGTCGGATACTCCGTGCGACTCTTCGCAGATCCCTCTCGCTTGTCGAGTTGGGGTCTCGCACAAGCTTGCGCCTGTAAACCGGCCTGCAAATCGACAAGAATTCGCCCGGGTGAACCGCTAGAGAGGGTCCTCTTGGTTGATTCCTCAGCTGATGCTTCCCTCGGAACCGGGGATTTGGCCTCGCCTGACACTATGGGCCCATTGATGGCGGACGACAGAATCGAACTCTTCGTCGGGCTGATCGAGACCTTTGACGCGCCGGGCGCGATCGATGCGTGCCGACGCCTGCTCTCGGCCGACGAGCGGGCCCGGGCCGATCGCTTCAAGTTCGAGCGGCATCGACGGCAGTATATTTTCGCACATGCCATGTTGCGTCTGGCGCTGTCGCAGGTCGCCACCAACGTCGCGCCCTCCGACTGGGCGTTTGGCGCCGGCCGCTATGGGCGGCCGTTTGTCGCAGCGCCCGTGACCTCGACCGCGCTGCATTTCAGCCTGTCGCATGCCGACGGCTGCGTCGCCTGCGTGGTGTCGCGGCATGAGGCCATCGGCGTCGACGTGGAAACCGTGTCGCGGCGCGTCGCGCCGCTGTCCACCGCGCTGCGCTTCTTTGCGCCGGAAGAGGTCGAAGCGCTGCGCGGACTGCCGGAGCCCGCCGCCATCGAGCGCTTCTTCGACTTTTGGACGCTCAAGGAGGCCTATCTCAAGGCGCGGGGTTTCGGACTCAACCTGCCGCTCGATGGCTTCGCGATGCAGGTCTCGCGCGAGGCCATCGAGATCAGCTTCAAGCCCGACATCGCCGACGATCCGGACGGCTGGCACTTCTCGCTGTGTTCGCCATCGCCGTCGCATCGCCTCGCGATCGCCGACGGCTCCCGTGCGAACGGCGGCCTTCCGATCAGCCGCAATGCCTGGCCGCTCCGGGAAGCGGCTGAATGACGCCGCGGCGGCTGCGTATCTTTCCCGCGATTTCACGCAACCGCAATCCCAACACCTATGTCGGCGAGCTGATGCGGGTCGCGCAGTTCGCCGACCGCAACGGGTTCGAAGGCATCCTGCTGTTCGAAGGCAACGATGTGTTCGTCGAGCCATGGGCGATGGCCCAGCACATCCTGGCAGAGACGACGCGATCTTCGCCGCTGATCGCCGTCAATCCCGTCTACATGCATCCCTTCACGGCGGCCAAATTCGTCTCGTCCTTCGCTCAGCTGCACGGCCGTAAGGTCTACCTCAACATGATCACGGGGACGGCGATCAGCGATTTGCACGGACTGGGCGACGACCAGTCGCATGCCGATCGTTACGTTCGACTCGGTGAATTCGTCGTGCTGATGCGTCAGTTGCTGGAAAGCCCGCGGCCGCTGAATTTCGACGGACGGTTCTACCGCGCCAGCAATCTGCAACTTCGCCCGCGCCTGCCTGCGGAGCTGATGCCGGAATTCTTGATCGCCGGCCAATCCGAGGCGGCCCAGCGCGTCGCGAAGGAGACCGGCTGCATCAAGATGCAGATGCTGCCGCCCGATCTCGATCACGGGCTGGACGTATCGGGCCTGAACTTTGGAATTCTTGCACGCGAGAGACGCGACGAGGCTCGGCAGGCTGCAAAAGCACGCTTCCGCGACAATCCCGACGATCGCGAGCTGCTCGCGCTCACCGTGGAGAACAGCGACTCCGTGTGGAAGCGGCGGCTCTATGAGGGACAGAGCGGCGAGCTTGCCGACAATGGCTATTGGCTGCTGCCGTTCCTGAACTTCCAGGCGGACTGCCCGTATCTGGTCGGCAGCTACGAGGAGATCGGCGCCAAGCTGAAGACTTTTGCGGCGGGGGGCCTGACAACGATCATGCTCGACATGGTCGCCGACGAGACCGAGATGCAGCACGTCTGCAGGGCGCTCGCCGCGAGCGGGATGTTCTAGATACTTGCGGGCGCTGCTCTCTCGTCGCTTTGGCTGGGAGAAACGACCGAGAGCTCACCTTGCCTCTTCGAATCCCGACAGCACCGAGGTCAGGTTGGCGCCAAGGATATCAGAGAGATAACCGCCCTCCTGCACGAGCACGGTCGGCAGGCCCATCTTCGCGATGGCCTGGCCGATGCGGCGGAAGCCGGGCGTGGTGACGGCCAGTCCCTTCAGCGGGTCGTGCTCGGAGGCGTCGAGACCGAGCGCGACGACGAGTGCGCCCGGCGCAAACGACTCGATCGCCTTGCGCGCGAGGTCCAGCGCCTGCATGTAGCCGTCATCGCCGGTACCGATGGCCAGGGGAATGTTGAGATTGGTGCCGAGGCCGGGTCCTTCCCCGCGCTCATGCGCATAGCCCCACACGTAGGGATAGTACGCGACGGGGTCGGCATGGATCGAGATCGTATAAACGTCGGGCCGGGCGTAAAAAATGCCTTGCGTGCCGTTGCCGTGATGAACATCGACGTCCAGAATGACGACGCGCTCGTGCTTCTGGCGCAGATGCGCCGCCGCGATCGCGCTGTTGTTGAGGAAGCAGAAGCCGCCGGCCATGTCGCGATAGGCGTGATGGCCCGGCGGACGGCAGAGCGCGTAGGTCGCATCCTCGCCGTCCATCACCATCTGCGCGGCGGTGACTGCAACGTCGGCCGCGGCGCAGGCGGCCGCCCAGGTGCCCGGACCGATCGGCGCTGCGGTGTCGGCCGTATGCCAACCGAGCTTGCCGACGATGTGGGTGGGATAGGTCGCGGCATGACGCACGGGATGGATGTTGCCGATCATCTCCGGGCCGGAATCGCCGAGCGCAGTCCAGGCCTCCCAGGCCTCGCTCAGGAACGACAGATATTCCGGACTGTGGATGCGCGCGCGCGGGCCCTGCCCGAACGTCGTCGGCTCGATCAGTTGATGCTTGCCGTCCTTCAATCCCTTGAGCAGGCGATCGGCGCGCTCGGGCTGCTCGGTGGTGCGCTTGACCACGCCGCGAACCAGGAAGAATTGCGGATCGTGGCTGCGATGCAGTTCGGTATAGACGGCTTTCACTCAAACACTCCGTGGTCGCAGGTTCTGACCTGCCACGAAAGTCTTGATCTCCGCGGCCGCGAGATGCAAGCAAGAAGAATGCCGCACCCGTCGCGCGGCTCTGCGCCGGATGCAGATCGTACCCTAGCAACGCCCACGCTGGAGACAGTGCTCGCGGCCGGGCTGGTCGGTGCGGAAAGACTCGATGAAGCCGCCTTGGCGCTGGGTGACGAAGACGGTCTTGCCGTCGCTCCCCCCGAAGGCCAGGTTGGTCGGCTCCTTGGCCTTGAGCGCGATCTCGCGCTCGACCATGCCGTTCGGCTTCATCAGCGCGATCACGCCCTTGAGAATGCGCGCCACATAGAGGCGTCCGGTGGCGTCGGTGCGCAGGCCGTCGATGGTGTCCGGCTGGAACGATTTGACGAGCTTGGCGTCGACGAGCTCGTTGCCCCGGATTCCATAGGACCAGATCTGGCCGCTGCTGGATTCGCCGACATAGAGCGTCTTGCCGTCCGGGCTGAGATCGATCCCGTTGGTGGTGCCCATCGCGCGCGGCGCCGACATCACCTGCCCCTGCACGGTACCGTCGGCGGCCTTCGCGATGCGCCAGATGTGGCCCTCCCTGCCCTTCCAGTTCGGATCGCTCGCATAGATCGTCCCGTCCCGCGCGATGGTGATGTCGTTGGGCTGGTTCATCTGGTCGGAGTGAAACCAGGCGACAGGCTCGGTCGCGCCCTTCGGGATCGTGAAGACGTTGTGCTTCTTGTAGTCGGCGATGAACATGTTGCCGTTCCGGTCGAAGCGGATGGCGTTGCCGACGCTGCCTTCGGGAAGCACCGTGAACAGCTGCGATGCCGTGCCGCCGGGCGGCAATCGCCCGATGGTGCCGGGCTTGCCGAAATTGACCACGAAGAGATTGCCGTCGAGGTCGGCAGCAGGCCCTTCGATGCCGAACGTATATTCGCCCGCTTGCGTCACCTGTACGCTCTCGAACAGCTTGGTCTCGGCAGCGGCCGGCAGGGTCGCGGCGAGCAAAATGCTACTGCACAGGCACCAGAAAGTCCTGCCGGATGTAATAGCCATCGTCGTCGGTGCACTCGCCGTTCAGATAGGGATCGGCCGGCCGGAAGAATCGGCTGAAGCCGGGTTTGTCTACAGCGCTCCTTTGTGTCACGACCACGACCTTGGCGGCCGGTATTTCGCCGCATTCCCGGTTGGTCCGGCCGAAGAACTTGCGCTGCGGCGGCCCGGGCTTGATCCGCATGCGCGTGCCCGGGACCATCTTCGCAACAAGCAGGTCCGCAGTGTCCAGCAGCTGTGTGTAGCCCGGCTCGGTCTTCGGCAAGCTTTCGCCGCCCGGCGGCATCAGCTTCTCGGCCCCGCGCCCGCGCAGCCGCGTGCGCAGCTTGCCGGCATCGGGATCGCCCGGGTAGATCCAACCGTCTTGCGACAGCATGAAACGGAGCACGGCTACGTCCTTGTCTGCCTCCGATTGACCCGGCTTGAGGCCGAAACCCGAGTGGCAGCCCACGCAATGCCTCTCGACCAGGCCCTTGCGCAGCGTCGTCAGCCGGACGCCATTCTGCGCATCTCTCGCCACGAAGGCCGCGAGCTGATCGATCATCGCCTGGCTGCGGATCTCGCAGGGCAGCGGCACCGGCACGTCGCCCGCGGCGCGATCGATGCGGATCACGGTCCGGTTCTTGTCCTCGACCAGCCAGATCGCACCGTCCTCCGCAACGGTCATGCCCACGGGCGCACCTTGCGGCCGCGCACCGTTGACGCGGTGCCAACCGGAAATCAGCTCCTCGAACGGCGCGGCCGCGACTTCGCCGCCGTCGGTCTGGAAGCTGCGGGTCGGATCCGCCGCGCAGCTCACGTGATAGCGCACCGGTGCTGGCTTCGGCTTGGGGAAGCCGCGATCGTCGACTTCATAGATGAGGATGCGGCTGCCGGTCGGACGATAGCCGTGCAGACCGACCAGCAACTTGCCTTCCAACTCCGGGAACTTCGTGCCACGATAATACAGCATCGCGAGCGGCGCGCCGTGCGGCGGCATCAGCGAGTGCGGCGCCTTGTAGAGCGCATTCGCCGTGCAGAGCGATTTGTACGGCCCCGATTGCAACACGCGCCTGAACTCCGGACTCGGAGTCGACAGATCGTAGCAGTAGGGCCAGCCATAGTGCCTCCCCTGCTCGATCGCGTTGATCTCCTCGTTCGGTTTGAAGATGTCGGGCAGATCTTGGCCGTTCTCGCCTTGCAGGAAGGCATAGCCCGCATCAGGGAAGTTCGGATGCAACGCCAGCGCCATCGAATTGCGCAGCCCGCGCGCGTAGACCATGTGCTGCGGGTCGGGATCGTCGGGCCTCAGCGCCGGAAAGACACCGCCTGCGGGCGGAGTGAACAGCCAGATTGCGGCCAGCGCCGAGGCGCCTTCGGCCGCGGCGCAGGGCTTTGCGGCCCGCGCACGCGTCATGCAATCGTCGCTGTGCGAGCCGACATTGACGAACAGCCGCCCGTGCTTGTCGAACACAAACTGCTTGAGCGGGTGGGCGCTCTCGTCGATCCTGGTGCCATCGGGCAGCGTGATGCGGCGGCCGGGCATGTGACGGATGATGGTCTCGACCGTGCTGCGCGGGCTGTCGGCGAGCGGATCGAATCGGAAGATCGTCTCGGCGGTCGAGGCATACAGCTTCCTGTCCGGACCGATGACGAGACCGAACGGATATTCCAATTCGGTCAGCAGCTCCTTGAAGCGTTGCCCCTGGGGCGCATGCGGATCGAGCAGCAGCAGCCGTCCGTCGCTGCGGCCCCAGCCGCCCATGTCGGCCACAACGAACAGGTCACGGCCGGGCACCTGGACGATCGAGCGCGGAAACTTCAGGCGATCCTCGTCGCTGGCGACGAGGCCGGCGCAGTATCCGGCCTTCATGTCGATCTGCAGTCGCGGGAAAGCGAGATCCCCGCTGCCGCAGGTCTCCGAGCCGACGGCGTAGCCGCTTTTCCTCACCGGCTCGGAGGAGGCTGCCGTATCAGGGCCGAACAACGCGCCAATCACAACAGCTGCAAACAGGTACAGACGTCGGCAATCACGCCAGAACGTGAGGTGGTTCACGGCAGCCCCCGAATTCCGGCGAGATTTGTTCCATGCCGCCTGGGCGCCGTCCAGTTCATCATCACCCGCCTGTGATGAAACCCGTCGCGACCTTGGTGCCGACCAATATCCGTAAATTCCCTTACCGGGTTTGACCCGAATGTTTCGCAAAGGCCTCGGGTGGTATCGCTTTGCCATCCCGGTAGCTCCCTACAGGAGGCGCATATGGTCCAGGTCTATTTTCACTGCTCCAACACCGAGGGCACGCTGATCGACCATAACGGCGCCGCTGTCGCCAATCTGACCGAAGCACGGGACCGTGCCGCCCAGATCATGACCTCGATGATCCAGACGCCGGGTGCCGAAGACTGGCGCGACTGGGTGATTCACGTCAGCGACCACGACGGCGAGGAGATCTTCGATCTTCCGTTCACCGCCATGCTCGGCAAGCCGCATTGAGGTGATGCCATGTTGATCGCTTCAGTCAGCCTGCTGCGCCAGCCCCTGAGCTTCGTCGCCACCAAATGGCAGACGCTGATCCGCGTTGCAGGCAATCCCTACCGCCCCGAGCTGCACTACATGCGCGGACCTGGCCCGAAATGGCGCGCCAAGTATCAGGCCAGCCGGCTGAACCGCTCGCTCTGAGCGCGCGCTATTGGAAGCCTCACCAATCTTCATCGTCATGGCCGGGCTTGTCCCGGCCATCCACGTTTTTAGGTGCGGATAGACGTGGATGCCCGGGTCAAGCCCGGGCGAAACGAGACTGGGAGCAAGTGCTCCACCTCACTTGCCCGTAAACCTTGCCTTGCGCTTCTCGATGAAGGCATTGCGGCCTTCGATGGCATCCGCGCTCTTGCGGATCGTGGCCTGAAGCTCGATCTCGCGGCGAAACTGCGCCTCGTAGGTCGCATGCTCGCTGTCCTCGATCAGCGCGCGCGTCGCAACCAAGGCGCGTGTCGGACCCTCGGCCAGGCGGCGCGCCAAACCAAGCGCCTCCTCCATCAGCTTCGCGTCGTCAACGACCTGCCGCACCAGGCCGATCTCCTGGGCGCGCTCTGCCGTCAGGGGCTCGTTCAACAGCATCAGCTCGAGCGCGCGCTGCCGGCCGACCAGCCGCGGCAGCAGCCAGGTCGAGCCGAGATCGGGCACCAAGGCGATGCGGCTGAACACCTGGATGAAGCTCGCCGACCGCGCCGCGACGATGATGTCACCGGCCATCGCCAGACTGAAGCCACCGCCGGCCGCGACGCCGTTCACGGCAACAACCACGGGGACGCGGCACTCGCGCAAGGCCTTGAACGCCGGCCAGTAGAAGCGCATCACGCCGGCCGCGATGTCCTCCCCGAGCGCCTCCGATGCCTTCAGGTTCTGGCCCGAGCAGAAGCCGCGTCCCTCTCCGGTCAGGATGAGGGCGCGAACGTCCGGATCTTTCGTCATGTCGGCGACGGCGACGGCGAGCGCGCCGAGCAGGTCCGGGGTCATCGCGTTCAGGCTTGCCGGCTCGTCGAGGGTCAAGATTCCAACCGCGCCATCCCGCGCTTGCATCACACCAGCCATGTCGCTTCTCCCTTTTGATGTTCTCATTGGCTGCAATGTGCCATTGTCCGCCCGCTCCGCCAATCGCGGAGCCTCGATTTCAACACAGCGAAGCCGCGACAGACATCAAGACGACATCATGCCTCATCAGTTCAGCCTCAACCAAACCATCCGCAAGCCCGCCGTCTCATCGAAAGGCGGCATCGTCGCCTCACAATCGCGGCGAGCGGCCGAAGTGGGGGCAGAGGTGCTGGCAGCGGGCGGCGACTGCGTGGACGCGATCGTGGCGACCACGATGGCGCTGAATGTGCTGGAGCCCTGGAACAGCGGCATCGGCGGTGGCGGTGCAATGGTGCTCTACCGCGCCAAGGAAAATCGCTATGAGGTGATCGACTACGGCATGTCCGCGCCGCAGAGCCTGCGCGCTGCCGACTATCCGCTCAGTGGCGAAGGCGCGGCCTCCGATCTCTTCCCGTGGCCGCGGGTGAAGGACGATCGCAACATCCACGGGCCCGGTTCGATCGCGGTGCCCGGCGTTGTCGCCGGTATGGAAGAGGCGCATCGCCGCTACGCCAAAATGCCGTGGAAGGATCTGGTCGCGCCGGCAGCTCGGCTCGCCGGCGAAGGTCTGCTGGTCGATTGGTGGACGACGGTGACGATCTCGGGCTCGGCCGCCGATCTCAGGCGCTATCCCGCGAGCGCCGCGGCGTTCCTGAAGGACGGGCTGCCACCGACTGCACCATGGGGGATCAAGGCCGAGACGCGCTTGCCGCAGGACACGCTGAAAGCAACGCTGTCTCATCTTGCCGAGGCCGGACCGCGCGACTTCTACCAGGGTGACCTCGCCAGGAGCATCGCCTCCGACATCAAGGCTGATGGCGGTTCACTGTCGGTGGAGGACCTCGCCGCCTTCCGCGCGCATTTGCGCGAGCCGCTGGCGATCCCGTATCGCGGCGGCAAGGTGTATGCGACGCCGGAGCTCACGGCTGGCCCCACCATGGCGCACGCACTGCGCCTCTTGCAGCAGAATCTGCAGCCGGGAAGCGCACCGGACGCGGCCGCCTATGTCGAATATGCACTCGCCCTGCAAACGGCCTTCGGCGAGCGGCTCAAGGACATGGGCGATGCCGACGGCAAGCGCTCGCTCGGCGCCGAATATCTGGCGCCCGCCTGCACCACGCATTTCTCCGTGGTCGACCGCCAGGGCAACCTCGCTGCGGTGACGCAGACACTGCTCTCGTCGTTCGGCTCGCGATATGTGACGCCGCACACCGGCATCGCCATGAACAACGGCATCATGTGGTTCGACCCGACGCCGGGCACCACCAATTCGCTCGCGCCGGGCAAGCGCTGTCTCTGCAACTACACGCCTGTCATCGCCGAGACGAAGGATAGCAAGCGCCTTGCCGTCGGCGCCTCCGGCGGCCGCCGCATCCTGCCGTCGGTGATGCAACTCGTGTCCTTTGCGATGGATTTCGGCATGGACCTCGATGCCGCCATCCATCAGCCGCGCATCGACGCCAGCGAGGGCGCGGTCGTGATCGGCGATGCCCGCCTGCCAGCAGAAGTACGCGACGCTCTGGCCACTCGCTTCGACTATGAAGAGAGCCGGGTGCAGATCTTGCCGCAGAAATTCGCCTGCCCAAGCGTGGTTATGCGCGACGGCGACGTCAATTCCGGCGCAGTCGAGATCTTCCAGCCCTGGGCCGAAGCGGTGGAGGAAGGCTGAATACACGTGCCGGACAATGCGAGTGTGCGTTGAGCAAACGCGCCATTACGCATCTGCGCGAGCGTCACGACACCTCCACATTTGCCGGGAACTTACCTGAGGGCTCTCCGTTCGCTGCACGGACAAGTGCGCTCGCCCCAGTGGAGGACATCATGAAGAAACTTGCGCTCGCCGCGTCGCTCATCATTGCGGCCGGATTCACATTGACAAGCCCTGCGCTGGCCAAGGGCGGCCATGGCGGCGGTCATGGTCATGGACATGGTCACAAGATGGGCCATCATCACCATGGCAAGTCGTTCGGATGGCACCATGGGCGCAAGGTCGGCTGGCGCGGCGTGGGTTGCCCGCCCGGTCTGTGGAAGCAGGGCCGCTGCTGACGCTCTGTCTGCAATTTTCTGAAGGCGTTGCCCCTGAGGGTGACACCTTCTTCATATGCCCAGCCTGTCTCGCACCCGACCCGCGATCACGGCGGTCGTCACCCCGACCGGCCAGAACGCATGCATCGGGATCGGCTTGATGCCTGTGATCGGCATGTCGATCTCGGCCTTGGCGCCTCCGATCAGGCGGCGGGCGAGTTGCGCGCCCATCGCGGTCGAAAGCGCGACGCCGCGGCCGTTGCAGCCCAGCGAGATCAGGATGCTTTCCGCGGGCTCATGCACATGCGGATAATGATCTGCGGTGATGGCAAGCCGGCTATTCCAGCCGTGCGTCCAGGCAAAGCCCTTGAGCTGCGGCCATAGCCGCTCGGCATAGCGGATGAGGTACGCGACGTCGTAGGGCGACTTGATCCAGCGCATCGGGCCGCGCCCGCCCATCAGCAGACGGTTCTGCTGATCGATGCGGTAATAGACAGTGATGTGGCCGCTCTCATAGAGAACCGGCCGCGTCGGCATGATCGAACGGGCGACTGCGTCGGAGAGCGGCGCGGTGGCGGCAATCGAAGAGAACACCGGCACGATGGTGCGGCGGAGCGCGGGCCAGAGATCGTCGGTGAAGCCGTTGGTGGCGAGCAGCACCTTGTCGGCGTGCACCACTGCGCGCGGCGTCTCGATGCGCCAGCGCGTGCCGTCGCGGCGCAGTGACAATGCCGGCGTTTCGCCATGCACCTTCGCGCCGGCGGAGATCGCCGCGCGCGCAAGGCCGCGGGCGTAGCTGAGGGGATGCAGATCGCCGCCGCGGGTATCGAGCATGGCGCCGATATAGCGGTCGGTGCCCGTCATGTCGCGGAGCTGATCGCGGTTCAGGTAACTCACCGGCATGCCGCGGCGGATGCACTGCTGCGCGGTCTTTTCGATCGCGGCGGCGCTGGCTTCATTGTAGGCCGCGCGCAGCGTGCCGTTCTGGCGTGCCTCGCACGGGATCTGATAGCGGCGGATCAGATCGTGCGTGAAGTTGGTGGTGCCGTAGGAGAAGTCGATCATCCGGCGGCCGAGGTCGGCGCCGAAGTCGGCTTCGATCTGATCAGGATCGTGCTTCAATCCGGGATTGGTATGGCCGCCATTGTTGCCCGACGCGCCCCAGCCGGGCTCCTGCGCCTCCAGCACCAGCGCGTCGACGCCCTGCTCGGCCAGATGCAACGCGGTGGAGAGGCCGCTATAGCCGCCGCCGACGATCGCGACGGAGACATTCTTGTCGACATCGAGCGGCGGCGTGGCAACCGGAGCGACGGCTGTATCGGCATAGAGCGAGGGCGGCAGAGGCAGGCGCGTCATGGAGAAACCCGGTCAGAGCGGATGTAGCACACGGCGTAGAAAGTCCTGCGTGCGGGGATGCTGCGGCTGATTGAGCAGCGCCCTGGCCGGCCCCTGCTCGACGATGACGCCGCCATCGATGAACAGCACGCGGTCGGCGACGTCGCGGGCAAAGCCCATCTCGTGAGTGACGACGACCATGGTCATGCCGTCGTCGGCGAGCTTGCGCATGACGCCGAGCACGTCGCCGACCAGCTCAGGGTCGAGCGCTGAGGTCGGCTCGTCGAACAGGATCGCCTTGGGCTGCATGGCGAGCGCCCGCGCGATCGCGACGCGCTGCTGCTGGCCGCCGGAGAGTTGCGGCGGATGCGCATCGGCCTTTTCCGCAAGACCGACCTGGGCGAGCAGCGCACGGCCGCGATCAAACGCTTGCGCGCGCGACTCTTTCTTCACATAGAGAGGCCCTTCAACCACGTTCTCCAGCGCCGTGCGATGCGGGAACAGGTTGAAGCGCTGGAACACCATGGAGACCTGGGTGCGGATGTTCACGATCGACGGTGCATCCCGGTCGACCTTCAGTCCCTCGACGCTGATCTCACCGCGGTCGTAGCTCTCGAGCCCATTGATGCAGCGCAGGATTGTGGACTTGCCCGAGCCCGAGGGGCCGATGATGCAGACCACCTCGCCCTTCTCGACGGAAGCCGTAATGCCCTTGAGCACCTCGACCCTGCCGAAGCTCTTGTGGACGTCGTTCAGCTCGATCATCGCTTGCCGGCCCGCTTCTCGAAATGACGAACCAGCAAAATCAGGGGAATGCTCATGGTGAGATACATCAGCGCAACAAGCGTGAACACGCTGGTGTTCTTGAAGGTCGAGGATGCGATCAGCTTGCCCTGCAGCGCGAGCTCGGCGACCGTGATGGTCGAGGCCTGCGAGGAATCCTTCAGCATCATGATCATGACGTTGCCGTAAGGCGGCAGCACGATGCGTACGGCCTGCGGCAGCACCACGCGGCGCATGGTGAGCCACCAGCCCATGCCGATGGATTGCGCCGCCTCGATCTGGCCCTTGTCGATGGCCTCGATACCGGCACGGAAATTCTCGGCCTGATAAGCCGAATAGGCGATGCCGAGGCCGAGGATCGCGGCCTGCAGGGCCGAGAGCGTGACACCGAGGTCGGGCATCACGAAGTAGAGATAGAACAGCAGCACGATAATGGGGATGCCGCGGATCACGTTGATCAGGCTGGCGCTGAGCATCGACAGCGCCTTGATACCGGAAACCCGCATCATTGCCCAGACGAGGCCGAGCACTGTCGAAAGCAGCAGCGAGCCAATCGTGACGATAATCGTCAGCGCGACGCCGTTCAGCAGAATCGGGAAGAACTCGACGGCGTCGCGCCAAAAGCCTTTCATCGGGCAGCCTTCAGCAATCCGCTAGCCCTGGGCCTTCAGGCCCCATTTACCCAGGATCTTGTCAATGGTGCCATTGGCCTTCAGCTTGGTGAGCGAAGCGTTGATCTTGCCGAGCAGCGCGGCCTCACCCTTGCGCACGCCGATGCCGACCGATCCGACCGTGACGGGCTTGTAGCCGTCCACGAGGCGTACCTCCGGGAAGCCGCCCTGCTTCAGATTGTAGGCGAGGATCGGATAGTCGGCGTAGCCGGCCTTGAGGCGGCCGGTGTTCACGTCGCGCAGGATGTCGGGAATGGTGTCGTAGGCCTTCACGTCGGCGAACAGGCCGGTCTTCTTGAGCGCGTCGACGAAGGCGGTGCCGACCTGCGCGCCGACCGTCTCGCCCTTCAAATCCTCCTGCGTGGCGTAGGCCTTAGTATCGCTCTTGGGAACCACGAGGCCCTCGCCGTAGGTGTAGATCGGATCCGAGAAGTCGACGACCTCCTTGCGCGGCGGCGTGATGAACATCGCGGCCGCGATGATGTCGATCTTGCTCGAGGTCAGCGACGGGATCAGCGCGGAAAACTGCATCGGCTCGATCTGCACGTTGAAGCCGGCATCCTTGCCGACTTCGGTGATGAGATCGACCATGATGCCCTGGATGGTGTTGGTCTTGGTGTCGAGGAAGGTGAAGGGAATGCCCGTCGGCGTCGAGCCGACCTTGAGCACCTGTTGCGCCGACGCCGGCACCGTTGCGGCAATCGCGAGTGCCGCGACCGCGGCCTGGACATAACGCTTCATCGCATCCCCCTTTGGGTCTGGCCGGCGCCGCCCGCGCATCTCGTGATCAGACGTTGCGGGCCGAGCCGTTTCGGCCTATTTTCACCAATATGAAATTTTGGTCACACTTTCGGGGATGATGCAAGCGGTTTTCATGCACATGAAGGAAGCGCTTTGACGTGAGCGGTGGCAAAAGAATGCGCAAACTGGCCGCCGCAAAGCCGGCTAGGAAGGTGAAAGCCAAGGCCATCGCCAGGCCGGCCGAGCCGGCGATGGACGTTACGGTCGGCCGCCGCATCCGGGATCTCAGGCGGGTCAGGCGATTTTCGCTGGAGACGGTCGCCGCACGCACGGACCTGTCGATCGGGTTTCTCAGCCAGATCGAGCGCGGGCTGTCGTCGCCGTCGCTGCGCGTGCTGGCGACCCTCGCCGACGTGCTCGGCGTCGGCATCGCCGCGCTGTTCGGCGCCAGCCCGAGCGCTGACGCGGCCTCCGATCAGGTGGTGACGCGCGGACTGCAGCGGCCCGAGCTGAAACTCTGGCGCACCGGCGTATCAAAGCAGTTGCTGAGCCCGGCCGGTGCGGACAACAAGCTCAACCTGTTCCTGGTGCATCTTGAACCTGGCGGCTCCACCGGCGATGAGCTCTACACGCATGATGGCGAGGAAGCCGGCCTCGTGCTCGAAGGCGAGATGATGCTGACGGTGGACAGCGAGACCTGGTCGCTGAAGACCGGCGACAGTTTTCGCTTTGCCAGCCGAAGGCCGCACCGGTTTTCGAACCCGGCTGAAGATGCGAAGGCGGTGGTGCTGTGGGTGAATTGCGTGACGGCGGCGGGGTAGCTGCCTTCAACGCCCGCGGCGGGTGGAAGAAATCCGCGCCGTGTCTACGCCGCCATTGCGAGCGCAGCGATGCAATCCAGAGTCTTGCCGCGGAGGCATTCTGGATTGCTTCGTTGCTTCGCTCCTCGCAATGACGCGGGGACAGAGCCTTACCCGAACCGGTGCTTGTACCGCTCGACCGACAGCGCACTCACGTCGATGTCCGGCTTCCTGCCGGACAGCATGTCGGCGAGCACGCGGCCCGAGCCGCAGGACATGGTCCAGCCGAGCGTGCCGTGGCCGGTGTTGAGGTGCAGATTGGCGTAGTGCGTCCGGCCGATCACGGGCGGGCCGTCCGGCGTCATCGGACGCAGGCCGCTCCAGAACGTCGCCTTGGCGAGATCGCCGCCGCGCGGGAACAGGTCGGTCAGCGAATGATCGAGCGTGGCGCGGCGGGCATCGTAGAGCTTGTCCGAGTAGCCGGAGATTTCCGCGGTGCCGCCGACACGGATGCGATCGCCAAGGCGCGTGATCGCGACCTTGTAGCTCTCGTCCATCACGGTCGATTCCGGCGCGCCGGAGGCGTCCTTGATCGGCACCGTGATCGAATAGCCCTTCACCGGATAGACCGGCAGCGAGATGCCGAGCGGCGCGACCAGCCGTGACGACCAGCTGCCGAGCGCGAGCACGTAAGCGTCCGCCTGCAACAGGCCGGCACTGGTCGCGACGCCGCTGACACGCGCACCCTCGGTGACGATGCGATCGATGCCGGTGTTGAACAGAAAGCGCACGCCGAGCGCCTGCGCATGCCTTGCGAGCGACTGCGTGAACATGTGGCAGTCGCCGGTCTCGTCCTGCGGCAGGCGAAGCCCGCCGACGAACTTTTCCTTTACGCCAGCGAGCGCCGGCTCGACCGCGATGCAGCCCTCGCGGCTCAGCACCTCGAAGGGAACGCCATATTGCTTGAGCACGGCGATATCCTCGGCCGTGCCGTCGAGCTGGGCCTGGTAGCGGAACAGCTGCAGCGTGCCCTGCGAGCGCTCGTCATACTGGATGCCGATGTCGCGGCGCAGGTCGCGCAAGGCATCGCGGCTGTATTCCGCGATCGGAATCATCCGGCTCTTGTTGACCGCGTAGCGCGCGCTGGTGCAGTTGCGCAGCATCTTGAGCAGCCAGACCCACATGACAGGATCGAGCTTCGGCCGGATCACCAGCGGACCGTGCTTCATCAACAGCCACTTGACCGCCTTCACCGGCACGCCGGGCCCGGCCCAGGGCGAGGAATAGCCGGGCGACACCTCGCCGGCATTGGCGAAAGAGGTCTCCAGTGCCGGCTCGGGCTGACGGTCGACGACCGTCACCTCGTGGCCGGCACGCGCAAGGTAGTAGGCAGAGGTGACACCGATGACACCGCTGCCGAGGATCAGAATTTTCACGCTTCGTCAAACTCCCGCGGCATCACGCTTGCCGCTGCAAGAGCAATTATCAGGCCACCTTCTTGATGGCGTCGCCGAGGATCGAGACCATCTTGTCGATGTGGCTCTTCTCGACGATGAGCGGCGGCGACATCGCAACGGAGTCGCCACCGGTGCGAAGATAGAGGCCGCTGTTGAAGCATTCGACGAGCATGTCGTAGCCGCGTGCGCCGACCACGCCGTCGCGTGGCGCCAGCTCGACCGCGCCCATCAGGCCGCAATTTCGGATGTCGACGACGTTCGGCAGACCCTTCAGCGAATGCAGCGCATCGCGCCAATATTCCGCGAGCGAAGCACCGCGGGTGAGCAGGCCTTCGTCCTTGTAGATGTCGAGGGTCGCGATGCCCGCGGCACACGCCACCGGATGCGCCGAATAGGTGTAGCCGTGGAACAGCTCGATCTGGTTCTCCGGGCCGGTCATCATGCCGTCGTACACCTTGCGGCTCGCGAATACCGCACCGCAGGGCACGGTGCCATTGGTGATGCCCTTGGCCGTCGTCATCAGGTCCGGCGTGACGCCGAAGAAGTTGGCGGCGAACGGCGTGCCGAGACGGCCGAAGCCGGTGATGACCTCGTCGAAGATCAAGAGGATGCCGTGCTTGTCGCAGATCTCGCGCAGGCGCTTCAGATAGCCTTTCGGCGGCGGCAGCACCGCGGTCGAACCCGGCACCGGCTCGACGATGACGGCGGCGATGGTCTCGGCGCCGTGCAGGGCGACCAAACGCTCGAGATCGTCCGCGAGCTCGGCGCCGTGCTCGGGCAGGTCCTTGGCGAAGGCGTTGCGGGTGAGATCATGGGTGTGACGGATATGATCGACGCCCGGCAGCAGGGTCGTGAAGGCACGTCGGTTGGCGACCATGCCGCCGACCGACGTGCCGCCGAAGCCGACGCCGTGATAGCCGCGCTCGCGGCCGATCAGGCGCGTGCGGCTGGCCTGGCCGTTGGCGCGATGATAGGCGAGCGCGATCTTCAGCGCGGTATCGACCGACTCGGAGCCGGAGTTGGTGAAGAAAACGCGGTCGAGGCCCTTCGGCGCGATCTCGGCGAGACGCTCGGCGAAATCGAACGCTAGCGGATGGCCCATCTGGAACGACGGCGCGAAGTCCAGCGTCATCAGCTGCCGCTCGACGGCGGCGGCGATCTGCTTGCGGCCATGGCCGGCATTGACACACCAGAGCCCGGCGGAGCCGTCGATCACCTGACGGCCGTCGACGCTGGTGTAGTACATGCCCTCGGCCGAGGAGAACAGGCGCGGCGATTTCTTGAATTGCCGGTTGGCCGTGAACGGCATCCAGTACGAATCGGTCTTGATGGTGTTCGGAATCTGATGAAGGGTCACGGCCGCGCTCCTTTGCTGGTGTGCTAGCAGAGCCACGACTGTAATACCGCAACAAGTCCTTTTCTGGTAACCTGCAAGCCATTGATCTGGCTGGGGCTGCCGGTCCATATTTGCGCGATCCGCAACACCTGCAACACAGGACCAAGGGCATGAGCGTCGACATCGGTGGACGGCTGCGATTCCTCCGGGCGCGCCACAAGCTGTCGCAGCGCGAGCTCGCCAAGCGCGCCGGCGTCACCAATTCGACCATCTCGCTGATCGAATCCAACCAGATGAACCCCTCGGTCGGCGCGCTCAAGCGCATCCTCGACGGCATCCCGATGGGGCTCGCCGAGTTCTTCGCGCTGGAGCCGGAGTCCAGGCGCAAGATCTTCTACCGGGCCGAGGAGCTGACCGAAGTCGGCAAGAAGCCGATCTCCTATCGCCAGGTCGGCGACAATCTGTTCGGCCGCAGCCTCCAGATCCTGAAGGAGCGGTACGAGCCCGGCAGCGACACCGGACGCGTTCACCTCGTCCATGACGGCGAGGAGGGCGGCATCGTGATCTCCGGGAAGCTCGAGGTCACCGTCGAGGACGAGCGCCGCATCCTGAACCCCGGCGATGCCTATTATTTCGAGAGCCGCCGCCCGCACCGCTTCCGATGCGTGGGCGGCAAGCCCTGCGAGGTGATCTCGGCCTGCACGCCGCCGACGTTTTGATGACCCCTGCTTGATGACCCTGCGCGGCGACTCCAGCGTCAAAGCCGTTCAATCAGCATGAACGCGGGAGAACGACGTCGGCAATTCGGCCGCGGTTGAGCCAGCTCAATTCCTGCCGACGGCGTTCCTCCTATTATCCAAGTCGTAGCCGAGCAGCCTCGCGCAAAGGTGTCGAGGTCATGGTCCCGAACTCCCAGGCACTCCGGGGCCGCTTGGTAACGGGGCACGCCATGAAGACCACACTCGCAAATGCCGAAGCCGCACGCGAAGAGGTTCCGCGCGGCAGCGACGAATTCCACTCGCAGGAGCTGCGCAAGGCCATCGCCGAATACATCGAGCTGCAGCGAGAAGCGCTCAAGGCTCTCCGCAGGAAGTTGAACTGACGTTCGGCGGGGAGGTCGCCTCCCCGTCTCAGCGCCGCGTCAGCAATTCCTCGATCCGGATCGGAAACCGACGGACGCGCACGCCGGTGGCGTGCCAGACGGCGTTGGCAACCGCCCCGGCACTTCCGGTGATGCCGATTTCTCCGACGCCCTTGATGCCGAGCGCGTTCACGTGCGGATCGTGTTCCTCGACCGTGATGACGTCGAGCGGCGGCACGTCGGCATTCACCGGGATGTGGTACTCGCCGAGATTGGCATTCATGATCCGGCCGGTGCGCCGGTCGGTGATGGCCTCCTCGTGCAGCGCAAACGAGAGGCCCCAGATCATGCCCCCGAACAGCTGGCTCTGCACCATGCGCGGATTGACGATCCGCCCGGCCGCGAAAGCGCCGGCCATGCGGGTGACGCGGACCTGGCCGAGCACGGGATCGACCTTCACCTCCGCAAACACCGCGCCGTGGGCATGCATCGCATATTCCTCCATCGCCGCGGGGTTCGGCGCCCCGGTGCCACGGGCCTCGACCTCCGCGACGCCTGCTCGCGCGAGGATATCGGAATAGCTCTCACCTCGGCTTTCGTCGTCACGGCGAAGCAGCCTGCCGTCGCGCGCGATCACGCCGGCATTGCCGGCGCCGAACAGGGGCGAGCGCTCGTCGCTGGTTGCGAGATCGGCGAGCTTTGCGATCACGGCCGCACCGGCGCTGCGGATCGCAGCACCCGCCGTTGCCGTGTGCGCCGAGCCGCCCGCGATGCCGGCGTCGGGCAGATCGGACGAACCCGCCTTGAACTCGACGCGATCGATATCGAGCCCGAGTTCGTCGGCGGCGATCTGGGCGAGCGCCGTCCAGGCGCCCTGCCCCATGTCATGCGCGCCGATCTCCATGGCGCCCGAGCCGTCGCGGCGGAGCACCGCGCGCGCTTCGGCCTGGAACATCAGCGCCGGGAAGGTCGCAGTGCCCATGCCCCAGCCGACCAGGAGGCCGGCATCGTCGCGCATCTGCCGCGGCCGGAGCGGACGTTTGGTCCAGCCGAAGCGCGCGGCGCCCTGCTCGTAGCAGGCGCGCAGCGCTTTTGAAGAGAACGGCTTGCCGGTGATCGGCTCGACCTCGGCATAGTTCTTCAGGCGGAAGGCGAGCGGATCCATGCCACAGGCCCAGGCCATCTCGTCGATCGCGCTTTCGAGCGCGATCGATCCGGTCGCTTCGCCTGGAGCACGCATGAACAGCGGCGTGCCGGAGTTGACGCGCACGGCGTCATGCGAGGTGCGGATCGCAGGCGCCGCGTAGAGCGTGTGCGAGGCATCGGCGGCGGGCTCGTAGAAATCGTCGAACGTGCTCGATACGGTCCGCGCATGATGATCGAGCGCGGTGAGGCGCCCCTCGCCATCCGCACCGATGCGCAGCCGCTGGCGGGTCGGCGCGCGATGGCCGACCGGACCGTACATCTGCTCACGGCGCAGCACCAGCTTGACCGGCTTGCCGACCAGCTTCGCGGCCATGACTCCGAGGACTTGCGGGCCGGCCATCAGGCCCTTGGAGCCAAATCCGCCGCCAAGGAACGGGCTGCGGATGTGAATCTTGTCATGCGCAATGCCGAACAATTCGGCGATGCGCGCGAGCGACAGCATCAGGCCCTGGGTCGGCATGTCGACGGAAAGATTGTCTCCGTCCCACGACGCAACGATCGCATGCGGCTCCATGGCGTTGTGATATTGCGGGGGCGTCTCGTAGATGGCATCGATCTGCTTCTCGGCCGAGGCGAGGCCGGCCTCGATATCGCCGTGGCGATGCTCCGCGGGGTTGCCGACACCGACGACGGGCGGCACGAAGCTTTCGCCGGCATCCAGCCCGACGCGCGCAGACTGCACCTCGTAACGCGGCGCCAGCAGCACCGCGCCTTCCGTTGCCGCTTCCAGCGTCTCGGCGATCACGACCGCGATCGGCTGGTTGGCGTAGCGGACCTCATTGCTTTGCAGCACCTCCATCCGGAACACGAACGGATTGGTCTTGACCTCCGGATCGATCGCAAGCCGAGGCTTGTGATCATGCGTCATGACATCGACGACGCCAGGATGGCGCTTGGCCGCGGCAACATCGAGCGAGACCACGCGGCCGCGCGAGATGCTGGACACGGCCATCACAGCAAACAGCATGCCGGGCGGATGATTGTCGGCGGCGTAAGTTGCCCGTCCCGTGACCTTGAGGATGCCGTCCCGGCGGGTCAGCGGCTGGCCGATGTTCGAGCCGTGCCGCAGATGGGCGGGGGTACTGGTGAGGTTGAGCTCAGGCATGGTCGGCTCCGGATGTCGCGGCAAAGGGAGAGGCCGGCAGCGCGGGGATGCGCGCGGGCGTGCCGGCGGCGGCGAGGGTCAGCGCGCGCACGACGATGCGGCGCGCGAGCTCGATCTTGAAGGCGTTGTCGCCTGACGGCTTTGCGTCCGTGAGCGCACGCCAGGCAGCTTCCTGGAAAGCGTCGGCAGTGGGCGAGACGTTCTTGAGCACGTCCTCGGCGGCGCGGGCACGCCAGGGCTTTGCGGCGACACCACCAAGCGCAAGTCGCGCTTCGACAATCATGCCGCTCTCGATCCGCAGGGCAGCCGCGGCCGATACCACGGCGAAGGCGTAAGACGTACGCTCGCGGACCTTGAGATAGCGCGCATGCGCGGCAAAGCCGCGCGCGGCGGGCGGCAGACGCACGGCGACGATGAGGTCTCCGGGTTCGAGTACGGAATCACGCTCGGGGGTATCGCCGGGCAGGCGATGCAATTGGTCGAGCGCGACCTCGCGCCGGCCGCCCCTGCCCTCGATCTCGACCATGGCATCGAGCGCGACCAGCGGCACGCAGAAGTCCGACGGATGCGTGGCGATGCAGCTCTCGGTCCAGCCGAGCACGGCATGGCCGCGGTTCTCGCCGTCGCGGGCGTCGCAGCCGCTGCCGGGCTCGCGCTTGTTGCAACGGCTGGCGGTGTCATAGAAATACGCACAGCGCGTCCGCTGCAGGAGATTGCCGCCGACGGTCGCGGCATTGCGCAACTGGGCCGACGCGCCGGACAGCAGGGCCTCGGCCACGGCCGGATAAGATCTCGCGAACTCAGCATCGTGCGCGAGATCGGCATTGCTCACCAGCGCTCCGATGCGCAACGAACCGTCGCCGAGAGTCTCGATCTGATCGAGCCCATCGAGATGCGTGACGTCGACGAGGCGGTCCGGACGGCTGACGCCCCCCTTCATCAAATCGAGCAGATTGGTGCCGGCGGCAAGAAAGACAGCGCCGGGCTGAGCGGCAGCGGCAACCGCCGCTGCGACCGAGGCAGGCCTGACATAATCGAACGGCTTCATGCGGAGCGCCTCTGGCTGGATTCGTCCATCTGTCCTTGCGCGTCGAGCACGGCATCCACGATGCCGGCATACGCGCCGCAGCGGCAGAGATTGCCGCTCATGCATTCGCGGATGCGCTCGGGATCGTTGCCGGCCTGCGCCTCCTGCATCATGCCGATCGCGCTCATGATCTGGCCGGGGGTGCAGAACCCACACTGGAAGCCGTCATGAGCGATGAAGGCGGCCTGCACGGGATGAAGCTGGTCCCCGCGCGCAACGCCTTCGATCGTGAGGATATCGGCGCCGTCATGGCTGATGGCGAGCGCGAGACAGGAATTGATACGCTTGCCGTCGACAAGGATGGTGCAGGCGCCGCACTGCCCGCGGTCACATCCCTTCTTGGTGCCGGTGAGATGGAGGCGCTCACGCAGGAGATCGAGCAGCGTGACGCGCGGATCGTCCAGGACGAAATCGCGCCGCGCACCGTTCACGGTGAGGCTGATGGAGTGGTTCATAAATGGCTCCGATCAGATTTGGACATGGGTGATCGTGCAGCGCGCCACCGCCGTGGCCACCGTCGATCCGCGTCGACCCGCATGATGCGGGCCGGTACGCGGTGGAAAATACGGAGGCACCCTCCGTTTAACAAGAGGCACCGGAAAGAATCTGGAATTCGTCAAAAGCCCCAGCGTACCAACGCGATGCAGCACTGCCCGGGTCCGGCGAGGGTTCTATCTAACCAATTCGTGATCTACATTGCCGGCATGGACGACCACACCAACCGAACCCGCAAACCGCGCGCCGACGCCATGCGCAATCGCGAGCGCGTGCTCGAGGCGGCAAAGGCGGTGTTCAGCGCCGGCGGTCCCGAGGCGAGCCTGGAGGCGGTGGCCAAACGCGCCGGCGTCGGCATCGGCACGCTGTACCGGCATTTTCCGGCCCGCGAGGATCTGTTCGAGGCGGTGTACCGGCGCGAAGTCGAGCAGCTCAGCGAGCTTGCCGAGGAGTTGAAGAATGCCAAGGACCCGGTGGACGCGTTGCGTCGCTGGCTGCGCTCCAACGTCGAGTTCGTTGCCACCAAGAAGGGCATGTCGGCCGCGCTGGCGCTGACCTTCCAGAGCTCGTCGGAGCTCGCGGCATTCTCGATGGACCGGCTGACGAAGGCGATCGGCTCGTTGCTCGACCGCGCGGTTGCGGCCGGCCAGATACGTGGCGATCTCGGCCCGGAGGACCTGCTCAGGGCACTCGTCGGCATGTGCTACATGCACGACCAGCCCGGATGGCAGTCCTCGGTGCTGCGGATGCTCGACGTGTTCGTCGATGGCTTGCGGGTGCGGCCCGGTGCCAAAAGCAAGACGCGCGTCGCCAAGCCGGCGAGAGCGGCCGCGAAGCGGAAGCGGTGAAGGTCATCCCGTCAGGATGGGCTTCAACGCCTCGCGCTGGAGCACGATGAAGTCGAAGAACGCAGCGATCCGCGGCACGCGCCTGAGATCGGGATGCGTCAGGATACGCCAGCTCCGCGTCAATTCCGCGATCGGGCCGAGCACGCGGACGAGGCCGGGCTCAGCGTCGCCAAGTGCGATCGGAAGCGGTCCGATGCCCACTCCCGACTTGATCGCAGAGACGAGGCCAAGCACGCTGTTGATGCGAGCCGACATCCTGCCATCCGGCGCGACCTCTTTCAGCCATTTGACGGCGCGGTGATTGGCCAGCGAATCGTCCAGGCCGACCAGCAGATGCCGCTCGAGGTCCTCGATGCGCTCAGGCTTGCCGTGTCGTTCGACATAGTCGCGGCTGGCGTAGACCGCCCAGATCGCCTCGGCGATCTTTCGCCCCACGAGTTGGTCGTCGGTGTCACCGGAGCGAAACGCGACATCGACCTCGCCCTTGGAGAGGTCGAGATAGCGGTCGCTCATCACGAACTCGACCCGCAGCGAGGGATGCTGCGCGCGAAAGACGTCGAGCAGGCCGGATTGGGTCAGCCGGGCAACGATCGGCTCCGGGCAGGTGACGCGGATCACACCTTTCATGTCCTGCTCGACGTCGCTGGTGCGCCGCGTGAAGTCGATAATGGCGGCCTCGACGCGCTCCGCATACGGCAACATCGCCTGGCCGAATTCAGTCAGGCGGTAGCCGCTCTGCTGGCGGGTCACCAGTGTGCGGCCCAGTCGCCGCTCCAGTTCGTCGAGCCGACGATGCACGGTCGACTGGCTGAGACCGAGCGCCTTGCCGGCGGCAATGGTGCTGCCGTGGCGCGCGACCGCCAGGAAATATTTGAGGTCGTTCCAGTCGAACATGTGGGGATTATGCACTTCTGCGGCCGCCACCCGCAATGTTGCGGCTCCCGCGGCTGAACGACCGCTCCTAGGCTGCGCGTCCGCGACCTTGCAATGGAGATTGAAGATGCGCCCTCACCTCGCCCTCGGCGCCGCAATCGTGCTGGGCACTCCTGCCGCAGCCATCGCTCAAAGCCACGAGGCGCATGGCATCGCCAAACCTCATGTGGCGCTGCAGCAAGTCGTCGAGGGGCTGCCGAGGGATGACAAACAATCGGTGCGGGTGATGACCGCATCATTCAGGCCCGGCGACAAGACCGTCTATCACACCCACCGTTACCCAGTGACTGTGTATGTGCAGGAAGGCGCCTTCACTCTGGAACTGGCCGGCAAGCCGCCCCTCACGATCAAGGCGGGCGAGGCGCTGGTCGAACCACCCGGCGTGCCGATGACCGGCTACAATCGGACGGAGAGAGAGACCAAGGTCGTCATCTTCTATGTCAGCGCGGTCGATACGCCTTTTCTCGACCTGCTCGCGCATTGAACAGGACTAAGTGGCGAATCCCGGGCCGGTCTTCATTGCGCTCATCCGCGAGCGAATCAGCAGCAACACGACGATGCCGATGTTCAGCGCATTCCACGCTACGCCGTTCGCGAACGCCGCGCCGTAGGAGCCGGTGGCATCGAAGATCACGCCGGACACCCAGCCACCGAAGGACATGCCGAACACCGAGGCGAAGATCACGATGCCGACGCGCGTCGCCGCCTCGCTCGCGGGCATCGCCTCGCGCACGATGATCGCGTAGCTCGGCACGATGCCACCCTGGAAAAGGCCGAACATCGCCGAAATCAGATACAGCGAGGTGAGGCTGTCGAAGAACAGATAGAACACCAGCGCAAAGCCCTGCGCCAGCGATCCCACCAGCAGGGTGCGGATACCCCCGATCTTATCGGCCAGGTAGCCCGAGCCGATCCGGCTGATGATGCCGCAGGCCATCATCAAGGACAGCATCTCGGCGCCACGCGCCACGCCATAGCCGAGATCGCCGCAATAGGCGACGATATGCACCTGGGGCATCGCCATCGCGACGCAGCACGCGATGGCGGCGATCGACAGCAGCACCGTCAGCGTGTTGGTGGAGAGCTTGAGATCGACCCGCGGCGGCGGTGCGTTGGCATGATCGTGGACCGTGTCCCTGCCCATCTGCGCGCGCAGGACCAGCACCAGCACCGTCATCAGGCTGACGCAGACGATGCCGATGCCGATATGGGTATAGCGCCAGCCGATCTCCTGCGTGCCCCAGCTCACGAGCGGCGGCCACATCGTGCCCGCGACATAATTGCCGCTGGCAACGATGGTCACGGCGAGGCCGCGGTAACGCTCGAACCAGTGCGAGGCTTCCGCCATCAGCGGCGCGAAGGTCGCCGCGGTGCCGAGGCCGATGAGGAAGTAGGCGGCGACGAACTGCCAGAGCTGGCTCGACAGGCCAGCGAGCACGTTGGCGACGCCGAGGAAGGCGATGCTGATCGCCATCGCCGGAACGATGCCGAAGCGGTCGGTGATTTTCCCGGCGATCACGCCGCCGAGCCCGAAGCCGAACATCATGAGGGTAAAAGCCAGCGACACCGCGCCGCGCGTGGCGCCGAATTCGGCCTGCACGATCGGAATCACGACCACGACCGCCCACATGCCGACGGCGCCGATCGAGCCGATCAGAAGCGCAATAACCAGCCGCATCCAGGCCTGACGAGAATCAGGGCTGAATGAGTGAGGCGTCTGTCCTGGATGATTTGGCGCGTGCACGGCCCGGAACATGGCCCGCGGATCCTCACAGGGTCAAGCATTGTGGCGCGATATTGGGCATGCGCGGTGCACTGCGGTAACAAGGAGCTTGGCGACGGTGCGATTTGCTACTAGTTTGCAATCTGCGTGTGCACTCCTGCCGCGCGGAGAGCATATCGGCGGAATGTTGCTGCGATTGACGCGACCGTTGCGGATCAGGGTGGGGCGGATCATCGCCCTCGCCTATCTGTTCTGCGTGCTCGCGCCAGCAGCAAGTCTTGCCTGGGGCAATGGCGCTGCCCCCTGTCTTGACGACGTACGCCTCGCCGATCCTGTGCCGGTGCACCACCAGATGCAAGCTGGCCACAATCATGACGGCTCGTCGGACGACCACGCGGAACCGCACGCCCATCATCAGACGGCCGAGAAGGATGCACCCGCTCAGCATCGCCATGGCGGCGACGGAACAGTGGGTCCATGCTGCGCGATGATGTGCGTCAGCGCTCTGCCGGCCGATCTGCCCATCGTCACGACGCCAGTGCAGCCCATGTCTGCCTGCGCGCCCGAGATCGTGGCCAGCCTGCACAGCGCGGCGCCGCCCCTGCACTACCGTCCCCCCATCGCCTGATCTGACGCGACGATTTCGGGCCGAGCGCGCCTTTGCGCGCACGAACCTGTGGTCTCCAGATCAGGGATGAACATGTTTACATCTTCGGGGGCGAGGTCCGCCGCCGCATCCGCGGCACGTGGACGACACTTTCGATTCAATTGGCCGTTGCTGGCCCTCGCCACACTGGTGCTGTCCGGCTGCATGCCGGCAACGCCCCAGGTCGCCAGCGCCGATCCGGCTGATCCGGCGGTAAAGGTCGCGCCCGTCGGCTATCGCTCGACCATCGCGCCCTACACGAGCCTGCGGCCTGCGACGCCGGCGTCGTGGCGCGAGCGCAACGAGAATGTGACGCCGCAGCCGAAACGAGAGCGGTAGGAGCGCGCCATGGCACACCATTTGGCGCGGGGCCTGCTGGTCCTGACTGCGTTCAGCGTTTCCGGCTGCGTCGCATTCTCACCCGATAGCGGGATGACGGCAGTTGCCGAGCTGACGGGCCAGACCATTAACAAGGACGTCGCCTTCGTGCGAACGGCCGAGAGTGCTGCCGCGGTCGACGCACGCGTTCGCCAGCTGTTGTCGCGGACGCTGACCGCAGACACAGCCGTGCAGATCGCGCTACTCAACAACAAGGGGCTGCAAGCCGCCTATAACGAGCTGGCGCTGGCCGAGACCGATCTGGTCGAACAGAGCCTGCCGCCCAATCCCGTGTTCGCGGTCTCGCGCATCACCGGCAATGGCGCCAGCGAGATCGAGCGTCAGGTCGTCGGCGACATCCTCGCGCTCGCCACCCTGCCGTTCCGCTCCGACATTGCTCGCGAGCGCTTCCGTGAAGCCCAGCTGCGCGCTGCCCTGGCGACGCTGCGGCTCGCCGCCGACGTCCGCCGCGCCTATGCCCGCGCCGTCGCGGGCAACGAAATGGTAGGGCTGCTGACGGACGCGAAGGCGACGGCGGAATCGACCG
This sequence comes from Bradyrhizobium sp. in8p8, assembly GCF_000426845.1. GTDB lineage: Bacteria > Pseudomonadota > Alphaproteobacteria > Rhizobiales > Xanthobacteraceae > Bradyrhizobium > Bradyrhizobium japonicum_C. Next base: position 201,058 of record NZ_AUGD01000013.1, read on the forward strand.
CTCAGCTCGCGGTCAAGCTGGGGGAGACCGGCTCTCTCAACAAGCTCGACCAGGCCCGCGAGCAGGTATTCTACGCCGAGACCACCGCCGACCTCGCAACGGCGCGCCAGGTTGCAGCGAGCGCCCGCGAAAGGCTGGCCCGCCTGATGGGGCTGTGGGACGCCGGTCTGGACTTCCGCCTCCCCGATCAACTGCCGCCGCTGCCGCGCAGGCCACAAGCGCTGCCCACGATCGAGGCCGATGCGGTGGCCCATCGCATCGACTTGCAGATCGCGCGGCTGGAGCTGAACGCACTGGCCAAGGCCCTCAACCTCACCGAGGCGACGCGTTTTGTGACGCTGTTCGATCTCGCCGGCATGACCCGCCGCACGCAGGAGCCGGAAGGAGCCCCGTTCCGCGAGCGCGGCTTCGACGTGCAGTTCCAGATTCCGATCTTCGACGGCGGCGAGGTGCGGGTGCGGCAGGCCGTCGAATCCTACAACTTCGCCTTCAACCGCCTGACCGAGCGTGCCGTGAATGTGCGCTCCGAGGCGCGCGATGCCTATCGCGTCTATCGCTCCACCTACGACATCGCGAGCCATTACCAGCGCGAGATCATCCCCCTGCGCAAGATCATCACCGAGGAGATGCAGCTGCGTTTCTCCAGCATGCAAGTCGACATCTTCGCGCTGCTCACCGAGGCGCGGCAGCGTCTGGCGTCGTTGCGCGGCGCGATCGATGCCCGGCAGAGATTCTTTCTCGCCCAGGCCGATTTGCAGAGCGTCGTCAATGGCGGCTACGCCCCGGTGGCCGGCGCCGACAGTCCAACCACCGTCGCCGCGGCAGCGCCTGCCGCCGGCGGCCACTGAGAGAGAGGCCAGCATGTTTTCCCGGCGAGGATTCTTGGGCAGCGCCGCGCTTGCCGGCGCGTCGGCCATCAGCGGCCGTGTGCAGGCCGCTTCGATTCCGGAAGCACCCACCATGGACAAGGCCGTGATGCAGCCGCCGCTGCATCCAATCAGCGGGCCCGACTATCGGCCCGTGGTCACGCTGAACGGCTGGTCGCTGCCGTACCGGATGAACGGCGACTGGAAGGAATTCCATCTCGTCGCCGAACCCGTGGTGCGGGAATTCGCCGAAGGCATGAAGGTGAATCTGTGGGGCTACAACGGCCAGTCGCCCGGCCCGACCATCGAAGCCGTCGAGGGCGACAAGCTCCGCATCTTCGTCACCAACAGACTGCCCGAATACACCACCGTGCACTGGCACGGCATGATCATTCCGAGCGGCATGGATGGTGTCGGCGGATTGACCCAGCCGCACATCCAGCCGGGCAAGACCTTCGTCTACGAATTCGAGATGAAGAAAAGCGGAACCTTCATGTACCACCCGCATTCCGACGAGATGGTGCAGATGGCAATGGGCATGATGGGCATGGTCGTCGTGCATCCGCGCGACCAGAGCTTTCGGCCCGTCGACCGGGACTTCGTCTTCGTGATGAGCACCTATCGCGTCGACCCCGGCACCTACCTGCCCCATGTCAACGAGATGACCGACTTCAACATGTGGACCTGGAATGCGCGGGTGTTTCCCGGCATCGATCCGCTGCCGGTCAGGCTCGGCGACAAGGTGCGCGTGCGGATCGGCAATCTCACCATGACCAACCACCCGATCCATCTGCATGGCCACAGCTTTGCGGTGACCTCCACGGACGGCGGCTGGATTCCGGAGAGCGCACAATATCCGGAGACGACCACCGACGTGCCGGTCGGCGCGGTGCGTGTGTTCGACGTGCTCGCGGACAATCCCGGCGACTGGGCATTTCATTGTCACAAGTCGCACCACACCATGAATGCGATGGGGCACGATGTGCGCAACCTCATCGGGGTGTCGCGCAAGGATCTCGCCAAGGCCGTCGGCAAGCTCGCGCCCGACGGAATGGCCATGGGCTCGACCGGCATGGCGATGGGCAACATGGAGATGCCCGCGCCCGACAACACGCTGCCAATGATGACCGGCACCGGCCAGTTCGGGCCGATCGAGATGGGCGGCATGTTCACGGTGATGAAGATCCGCGAGGACCTCGCGCGCGACGATTACCGCGATCCTGGGCCATACAAGTTCCCGCAAGGCACCGTCGCCTACGAGGTCACGGCGCCCGCCGCAGAGCCGGCCCGGCAAAAGCCGGGCGCGCCGATGAAGAACATGAAGATGTGAGCGTTCCGATGAACCAGCTACTGGAGACCACGATGAAGACCGCCATCAAGCTCGGCCTCGCGCTGGCCGCGCTTTCGACCGCGCCGGCGCTTGCCCATGAGAAGCACGGGCACGCAACCTTTTCGGCCGGCGAGCCCGGCAATCCCAAGAAGCCCGCGCGCACCATCGAGATTCTGATGAACGAGATGGACTACACGCCCGCCCGGATCGAGGTGAAGCGCGGCGAGCAGATCCGCTTCGTGCTGCGCAATGTCGGCAAGGAGGACCATGAATTCCTGCTCGCCACGACCAAAGAGAATCTCGCGCATGCTCAGGAGATGAAGAAGCATCCGCACATGGAGCACGACGAGCCGAACGCAGTGCGCCTCGCCCCGAGCAAGACGGCCGAGATCCTCTGGAAATTCAGCAAGGCCGGCACGTTCGAATTTTCCTGTCTGATCCCCGATCACCGCGACTACGGCATGATCGGCCACGTCACCGTGAAGTAAGCAATGGAGACTATCATGAACCGCATCATTGGTATCACTGCTGCACTGGCACTGAGCATGGGCCTTGCGACCGCAACTCTCGCAGCCGAGGGCGCCGCGATCAGCGGCGAGGTGAAGAAGATCGACGAGGGCGCCGGCAAGATCACGCTCAGGCACGGACCGGCGAAGAGCCTCGGCATGGAGGAACCCATGACCATGGTCTACCGGGTCAAGGATCCTGCGATGCTGAAGCAAGTGAAGGTCGGCGATAAGGTGACCTTCGAGGCTGAGGAAGGAACGTCGGGATATACGGTGACCAGGATGCAGAAGGCCAAGTAGGCTCTGCCATTCCGGGGCGTGCCCCCTGGGCACGAGCCCGGACTCCATTTCCCACACCACCTGCGGCCCGATAATTCCGGGGTTCGCCCTTCGGGCGCCCCGGATGGCAGCCCGAGCGCCCCGAAAACCCCGGGCCCACCCTCTCTCTACCCCTCCGTTAACCCTTTGCTAACCATACACCGGGCAAAAATTGCCGGGTGAAGTCGAGTGTCGTCGGCCGCGTTAGAACGGGGGACTCCCTGTGGACGCCAGTGCGGTGCCTCACTTTCGGAACGGCGGCCCATCGGCCGCCGCGCAGACGTTTGGGGCGCGCGGACGGCAGTCGCGCGGGGAGGCAGCTACCATGGTCGACGTCACGGCGGGACAGGGCGTAGGCAGCGCCAAGCCCGGCATCCCCTCCCTCAGCGAGATCGTCACCATCCTCAAGCGCGGCGATATCGCGCTGGCGCTCGGCGTCCTCACCATCCTGGTGGTGCTGATCCTGCCGCTGCCCGCGATCGTGCTGGATCTGTTCCTGGCGATCTCGATCACGCTCTCGATCCTGATCCTGATGACATCGTTGTTCATCCAGGCGCCATTGGAATTCTCGGCCTTCCCAACCGTCCTGCTGATCTCGACCATGCTGCGCCTGTCGCTCAACATGGCCTCGACCCGCCTGATCCTCTCGCACGGACACGAGGGCACGGCCGCCGCCGGCCACGTCATCGAGGCCTTTGGCAACTTCGTGATGGGCGGCAATTTCGTCATCGGCATCATCGTCTTCGCCATCCTGATCATCGTCAATTTCGTCGTCATCACCAAGGGTTCGGGCCGCATCGCCGAGGTCGCCGCGCGCTTCCACCTCGACGCCATGCCTGGCAAGCAGATGGCGATCGACGCCGACCTCTCCGCCGGCCTGATCGACGAGAAGGTCGCCAAGGAGCGGCGCAAGGAGCTGGAGGACGAGAGCGGCTTCTTCGGCGCGATGGACGGCGCCTCCAAGTTCGTCCGCGGCGACGCCATCGCCGGACTGCTCGTCGTCTTCATCAACGTCGTCGGCGGCATCATCATCGGCGTGGCGCAGCAGGGCATGTCCTTCGCCGACGCCGGCCGCACCTACACGCTCCTGACCGTCGGTGACGGCCTCGTCACCCAGGTGCCGGCGCTGATCGTCTCGACCGCGGCCGGCCTGCTCGTCTCCAAGGCCGGCGTCTCCGGTGCCGCCGACAAGGCGCTGATGAAGCAGTTCTCCGGCTATCCGCAGGCGCTCGCGATGTCCTCGGCGGTGATGCTGGTGCTGGCGGCGCTGCCGGGCATTCCCACGCTCCCGTTCCTCGCACTTGGCCTCGGCGCAGGCGCGCTGGCCTGGAACTCGCGCAACCGCAACCGGGTCACCGCCAAGGCCGAAGAAGCCGCCAAGGCCGCGCCCGCGGCAGGTCAGCCCGGTGTACCGGGGGCCGCTGCGACCGAAGAGCCGATCTCGGCCGCACTCAAGATCGACGACCTCAAGATCGAGCTTGGCTATGCGCTGCTGCCGCTGGTCAACGGCCCCGACGGCACCGACCGCCTCACCGAGCAGATCAAGGCGCTGCGCCGTTCGCTCGCGATCGAGATGGGCTTCGTGATGCCGGCGGTGCGAATCCTCGACAACGTCCAGCTCGAGGCCAACACCTACATCATCAAGATCAAGGAGGTCGACGCCGGCACCGGCAAGATCTGGCCGAACCAGTTCATGGTCATGGACCCCGGCGGCGGCCAGGTGCAGGTACCCGGCATCCACACCACCGAGCCGACCTTCGGCCTGCCCGCGACCTGGGTCGATGCCAGCCTGAAGGAAGAGGCCTCGCTCAAGGGCTACACCGTCGTCGACGCCGCGACCGTGCTCTCGACCCATCTCACCGAGCTGCTCAAGGCCAACATGTCGGACCTGCTCTCTTACGGCGAGGTGCAGAAGCTGCTCAAGGAGCTGCCGAAGGAGCAGAGCGAGCTGGTCAAGGATATCGTCCCGGGACAGGTGACGGTCTCCGGCATCCAGCGCGTGCTGCAGCTGCTGCTCGCCGAGCGCATCTCGATCCGCGACCTCTCGACCATCCTCGAAGGTATCGCCGATTCGCTCGCCTTCTCGCGCAATCCAGCCACCATGGTCGAGCACGTCCGCGCCCGCCTCGCGCGGCAGATCTGCGCGCAGAACACCTCCTATGCCGGCTATCTGCCGCTGATCGCGCTCTCGGCGAAGTGGGAGCAGGCCTTTGCCGAGTCGATCATCGGCCAGGGCGAGGAGCGCAGCCTCGCGATGCAGCCCTCGAAATTGTCGGAGTTCATGACCGCCGTGCGCGAGGCCTTCGAACGCGCCGCCCGAGAAGGCGAAGCGCCGGTGCTGGTCACCTCCGCGGCCATTCGTCCTTTCGTCCGGTCCCTGGTGGAGCGGTTCCGGGCCCAGACCACCGTGCTGTCGCAGGCCGAAATCCACCCAAGGGCGAGGCTCAAAACGGTCGGAAGCATCTGATTTGCCTTAAGAAGCCGTATGCTTTTCAGCCACAAGCAAATGGTTTTTGAGTTCCCGGCGCTTTGTCCACCAACCGCCGAAACAGCCCCTGGCACGCACATTACAGCTTTGAAATAATTGCCAAAATGCAGGGCCGATGAGCGTTTTCTGATCGCGGCCTTTCACGTCATTTCACGCTCTTGTGATCGCCCCTTGGGAACGAATCCACCCAATACTAGGTTGTTGGGCACCGGAAGCATGAACCTGCCTGAACAGGCTGGCGACTACTTCGGGTAGATGGCGGCAGGAGGCTTCCATGAACCACTCGATTTACAGCGCAGATCGCTCGACCCACCTCAAGATCGTGGTGGTGGCGCTCGTTGCCGGCATCGCGGTGGCGGGCCTCGGCATCACCGCGCGCGCAACGAGCTCGGATGAAGGCCTTACCCAGACCGCACGCGTCATGAAGGCCGGCAAGCCGGTCACCATCACCAGCGCGAACACCTCGCTCGTTCGCTGAGGAGACATGAGTTTCAGGAATTCACGCGGCTCTTTACCAGCCCCCCAAAGTCGCCACGTGGATATGTAGACGACCCCAACCCCAAGTCGACTACGGAAAGCGCCCGCCCCCCACGGGCGCTTTCTCATGTCTGGGTATGTTTTGCGCGGTGAGCAATTGCACGCAAGGCGAACGATGCCGCCCGATGATCGTCGTCACAGTCGCTGCTTACGCCTCGCGCAGCTCCGACGGCGTCGCGCCGAAGCGCTTGCGGAAGGCGCGGTTGAAATAGGACAGGTCGGAGAAGCCCGAGGAATGCGCGATGTCGCTGATCTTGCGCGCCCTGGCGCGGGGATCGCCGAGCAGCTTGCGCGCATGAAGCAGACGCTGCTCCAGCACGAATTCGGTGAAGGTGGTGCCGGCCTGCTCGAACAGGCGTTGCGCCTGGCGCGGGCTCAGACCCGAGCGCGTCGCGACCTCGGACAGGCAGAGATCGTTGCGGCCGAGCGCAGCCATCACGTCGGCGCGCATGAGGTCGAGTCGGGCCGCCGCCTGCCCCCGGCCGCGTGCGCGGCTCGCGTGCTCTGCATCGGTGCCGAGCAGGAGGCCGACGAGATCGACCATATGCTGCGCGGTCAGGCGCTGGCCCACCGCATCGAGATGCGGCGCGTGGTTGGCGGCGAGCGCATGGTAGCGGAAGATGGTCTCGGCGACCGCACCGTCGCTCAGCACCTGGGATAGCTTGTCTTCGGCGCGCGGACTGATATCGAGCAGCGCGCGGCGCGGCATGCGGATAGAGGTGAAGCGATTCTCATCGGTATGGCCGACAGTGCCGGTGACGCTCATGTCGACCAGCACCATCTGAGCGGGCGAGAGTTCGACGGTGTGGCCGTTCTGTCCGACGCTGACGAGGCCCGCATGTGCCGCGATCAGAACGAGGTCGTCGCTGCCGTCGGCAAGATGACTCTGCGTGCGGGAATATTGTGCGGAGGCGCCTTCGGGAATAGCGAGCGCGATGTTGTCGACCACGCTGATCTGGAGCCTGCAATCGATGCTCTCGCCATGGCTCGGCCCGATATCGAGGCCGCAGGAGCCGACGGCCCGCTCGCGCCAATGTTCGAAGGCCGCGCCGTGCGGCAGCCCCGCATATTGGTGACGGAAGATGCCCGGCGTTCTCGCTGCATCCATCTGATTTCTAGCCCCTCTCCGGCAGCGCGATCGGCGGCGCCAACTTCAAATTCCGGGGATTTGACGCCGGCAATTGCGGAGAGGTTCAAACCAGGCACGGATTCGGCCAGGCTTGTCGAAATACGACGGCGGAATGGACCGCAGCGACAGGAATGCGGCCCCTAGGGACGGTCGACACCTACTTCTTCGCCGGCGCCTGCGCTTGCGTGGGCGGGACAGTCTCGATCAGCTTTCCGGAAAACACTGGGGCCGAGGTCGGTTGGCCGTTCGGTGAACCGCCGGCCGGCTCGACCGTGACGGCGTAGGTCGCACCATTGACGACCTCGGCATCGTAGGACGCGAGCAGCGGACGCGCGGTGAAATCGCTCGCGCCGATGACGCCGAGCGAGCGCGGCCGCGGCAGCTTGTCCGAGATCAGCCAAAGCTCGAAGCTCTTGCCCGGCTCCGGCGTCGCGCCGACCTTCCGCACCGTGAAATTTCGCGTCGCGCCATCGATGGTGAGAATGAAGGCAGGGCCGCCGCCCTGGCCCTGCAGCAGCGCGACATATTGCGCGGAGGGGGCGAGCGGCGCGGCCGGGGTCTTGACCTCGACGGTCTGGATGCGCGGCGCCGGACGCAAGGCGCCCGGCAGCGCCTCGGGCAGGAAGATTTGGAGAGACAGCGTCACGAGCAGCACGGCTGCAAGCGCACCGACAGCCGATGCGATGGAGCGCCAGCGCTTCACCCGGTTCTCGAGGCGAATCACGTTGCCATCGTCCGCGACCGGCGTCTGCGGTGCGCGGACGACGTTGAGATCGGGAGCATGCACCTGCGGGATGAATTGCGGCGCGATGTCGGGTATCGCATCAGGCTCGTCAGATGGCCGCGCCGGAGGCTCGACTTGAGGACGCTGCACGTCGGCCGATGACGAGCTCTCCGTCGAGAGCTCTCCGGTGTCGGGCGAGGGCGGTTCCGGCAGAGGCGGCGGAGGCGTAGCCTCGGCGGGCGCGGACGGCTGTTGCGCAAGGGCCGTGCGCGCGATCTCGGATCTGATGTTCTCCCACACGATCGGGCGCGGCTCGACCGAGCCGACCATCTGGTTGAGGGCACTGAGCCGATAGGACCAGGACAGCACGATGCCGGCGAACGCCTCGTCCACCGCCATCATGGTCTCGACCTGGGCACGCTCATCGGCATCGAGCGTGCCGAGCGCGTATTCCGCGGCGAGCGCGATATGGTCCTCGGTGTAGTCCATCACACTCCTTCACCTCTCGCGCAGGTAGAGGTGAACTGTCGTTGCCGCGCTGGTCTCTGCCACTCTCATCATCCTCTAGAGCCCGAGGCACTCCCTGATATCCAGCATGCTGCGCCGGAGCCACGTCTTCACCGTGTTGACGGGAGCAGCGAATTTTTCCGCCAATTGCTCGCGGCTCCAGCCGTTGTAATAGGCGAGCAGCACGAGCCGCTGGCGGTCGGGCTCGAGCCGGCCGATACATTCCAGGAGGCGCTTCAGCTCCTCGGTCATCTCGCGGCGCGCCAGCGGATCGGGGCTCTCGGCCGCAACCTCCATCGCCTGAGGCTCGTCCTCGATGGAGGCTTCCGACTTCTTGCGCACGATGTCGATGGCGCGGTTGCGCGCAATCGAGGCCATCCAAGTGATCGGCGACGACAGGGCCGGATTGAACTGGCCGGCGCCGTTCCAGATCTTGACGTAGGTCTCCTGAATGACCTCCTCTGCGAGATCCTGTCGGCGCAAGATACGGAGCACGACGCCATAGAGTTTCGCGCGCGTAGCGGCGTAAAGGCGCTCGAACGCGGCCTGATCGCGCTTCGCCACCGCCTCGATCAACCCGACCAGCTCTGCTGGCGTCAGCATTCAGCCCCCTGAAAAGCGGCCCGTCGCTTCCCTTCACCACTCCCACACGGGGAGAGGTCGATTTGCGCAGCAAATCGGGTGAGGGGGCACGGGGTAGACGGCGGACCGTCACCCCTCATCCGGCGCTCCGCGCCGACCTCTCCCAGGGAAGAGGTGGGCACCGCTGTTGCTGGCACAGCATTCATTCCAGCCACCATAGCGCGCGGCAAAGCCGAGCACCAAGGGGTGCGGCGCCGCACTGTGGACAGCACATGCGAAAACCCGGACCTTGCGGGTCCGGGTTCGCGGATTTCTCGGTGCTCTGGCTTGCCGGCGCCGTTACGCGACGGCGCCGATGCGAGCACGCATCAGGCCGATGCTGTCGAGGTCGGCCTGCTCGCGGGCGTTCTCTTCGGCGCGCTCGCGGGCCTGGTCGCGCTCGTCGAGCAGCTCGACCTTCTTCAGCTCCTCGAAAGCTTCGGCCAGTGCGGCCTTGGCTTCGTCGAGCTGGCCCTTGAGCTCATCGGCCGAACGGGTCAGGTTCTCGCGGCGCTGGATCGCGGCCTTGGCGTAAGTCGGATAGGCGAAGTGCGAGGGATCGTTGATCCCGGCACGCTCCTGCTCGGTCTGGATCTCACGTTCGAGATCGACCGACATGCGTTGGAAGTCTGCGATCATGGTCTCGATCTGGGTGACCCTGCGGCGCTTCTCGTCGACCTGAAACTTCTTCAGGCGGATGAGGGTATCTCGTGACTTCATCGACTCGTACTCCCCAGAAGTCCCCGCGCTGCACGTGGGACGACACCGGTCACCCCACAGGCCCGATGGGGGCCAAGACCGGCTCTGCTACTCTCTTGGATCGGATGATGACCTGACAAAGTTAGCGTTCCGTTTCCAAATTGCCGAGGATTTGCGCCAATTGGCGGTAGCCGTCCGCCAGTGACGCCTTCTCGTCCTTGCGCTGGCGCAGGAACGCCTCCAGCGGCTCGTGCAGGCGGATCGCCTCGTCGACCTCCGGGCTGGAGCCGGCCCGGTAGGCGCCAAGCCGGATCAATTCCTCCATGTCGGCATAGGTCGCCATCACCTGGCGTGCCCGCTGGATGACCGGCCAGAACTGCGGGTCCGCCGATTTCGGCATGGTGCGCGAGACGGATTTGAGGATGTTGATCGCGGGATAGCGGCCGCGCTCCGCAATCGCGCGCTGCATCACGATGTGGCCGTCGAGGATGCCGCGGACCGCATCCGCGATCGGCTCGTTGTGGTCGTCGCCATCGACCAGCACCGTGAAGATCGCGGTGATGGCACCTATCCCGAGGCCCGGCCCGGCGCGCTCCAACAGCTTCGGCAATTCGGTGAAGACGGTGGGGGTGTAGCCTTTGGCGGTCGGCGGCTCGCCGGCGGACAGACCGATCTCGCGCTGAGCCATGGCAAAGCGCGTCACCGAGTCCATCAGGCAGAGCACGTCCTTGTCCTCGTCGCGAAAATACTCGGCGACCGCGAGCGTCAGATACGCGGCCTGGCGGCGCATCAGCGCCGGCTCATCCGAGGTCGCGACCACCACGACTGAGCGCGCAAGCCCCTCCTCTCCGAGATCGTCCTGGAGGAACTCCTGCACCTCGCGGCCGCGTTCGCCGATCAGTCCGATGACGCTGACATCGGCATCGACGTTGCGGGCCAGCATCGACAGCAGCACCGACTTGCCGACGCCGGAGCCTGCGAAGATGCCCATGCGCTGGCCGCGGCAGCACGTGAGAAAGGTGTTCATCGCGCGCACGCCGAGATCGAGCGGCGCGCCGACACGCTTGCGCGAGTGTGCCGGCGGCGGCGTATTGCGGAACGGCATCGGCGAGGAGCCCTGCGGCAACGGCCCCTTGCCGTCGATCGGCTCGCCCAGCGCGTTGACGACGCGGCCGAGCCACGCTGCAGACGGCCGCACCTGATTGGCCGCATTGGCGATGACCGCCTTGCAACCGCGGCGCACGCCGTCGAGGCCGGCGAACGGCATCACGACGGCATTGTTGCCGGAGAAGCCGATCACCTCGCAGGGAATGGTACGGTTGGCACCGGTCTCGATCACCAGCCGCGCGCCGACCGACATGGCATGAATGGGACCGGCGACCTCGACCATCAGGCCGCGCACGCCGACCACGCGGCCATATATGTTGATGCCGTCGATGTCGCCGATCTGTTCGGCCAAAGCCTTCATCGGTGGGCCTTCATGAAAGGGCGCGCGCTGCTCATCCGGGACATCACGGTCAAAACCTTAAGTTTCGCCATATTTCTGAACGGCGCTTAACTTCGTGTTTACCCGCATCATTAATCATTGCGTCACTGTCTTTGACACTGAGCGTGGCTTCCCTTCAGAAGAAGGCTGAGTCGCGGGAGTCGGTTAGGCCCGTCTCTTAAAGTGGAGCTTGAACGGAACTAGGTGACGAAAGCTGCTTCGCGCGCAAGACCTTAGGGCGATTCGACAAAAATTGCACGGTGGGGACTTGCGTTCCAGAATCAGAGTTTGTTAACCATCTGTCGTCAGGATCCGAATCAGTTGTTCAAAGGCGTTTTGTTGAGTGCCGCGAATGCGGCCGACCTGACGCCCAGGAGCGGCGACTATGGGGAACTGGCATGCGCGTTTTGCTGATTGAAGATGACAGCGCCGTCGCGCAGTCGATCGAGCTGATGTTGAAGTCGGAGAGCTTCAACGTCTACACGACCGATTTGGGGGAAGAAGGCGTCGATCTCGGTAAACTATACGATTACGACATTATTCTTCTCGACCTCAACCTGCCCGACATGTCCGGCTACGACGTGCTCAAGCAGCTCCGGGTCTCGAAAATCAAGACACCGATTCTGATCCTCTCCGGCCTCGCCGGCATCGAGGACAAGGTCAAGGGTCTCGGCGTCGGCGCCGACGACTACATGACCAAGCCCTTCCACAAGGACGAGCTGGTGGCCCGCATCCACGCGATCGTGCGCCGCTCCAAGGGCCATGCCCAGTCGGTCATCCAGACTGGCGACCTCGTCGTCAACCTCGACACCAAGACGGTGGAAGTCGGCGGCCAGCGCGTGCATCTGACCGGCAAGGAATATCAGATGCTGGAGCTGCTCTCGCTCCGCAAGGGCACGACCCTCACCAAGGAAATGTTCCTCAACCATCTCTATGGCGGCATGGACGAGCCCGAGCTGAAGATCATCGACGTCTTCATCTGCAAGCTCCGCAAGAAGCTGGCCAACGCGTCCGAGGGCCGCAACTTCATCGAGACCGTGTGGGGCCGCGGCTATGTGCTGCGCGAGCCGCACGAAGCCGACGAGCGCATCCCCGCCTGATCCTGGGTTCACGTGGCAAGCCCCGCAGGGCTTGCTCCTCCCAGCCTGGACCCCGCCGCAAATGGCGGGGTTTTGTTTTTTGGGGGCGTCCTCTCCCGGTCCTGCTTGAGGGAGATTGCACCGACCGTACCGTTCCAGCTTCACCACCCCCTAACATTTGAACCGCTAACCTCCTCCCGCCGACGAATGGTCGCTGCACGATGGGGGAACGATGATCCTGCAATCACTCGCCGGCCTGCCCGCCTTCCTGGTCTATTTCTGCACCGGGCTGATCGCGATCGTGGCCTATCTGTTCGTCTATACGCGCATCACCGCCCACAACGAATTCCAGCTCATCCGCGACAACCAGCCGGCCGCGGCGATCGCACTTGGGCTCAGCCTGCTCGGCTTCGTCGCGCCGCTGGTCAGCGCCATCGCGCATTCGGCCAACGTGCTGGACTGCCTGATCTGGGCGACGATCGCATTGGTCGTCCAGGTCATCGTGTTCTATCTCGTCAAGGTTCCGGTGCCGAACCTGTCGGCGCGAATCGATGCCGGCGAGCTTGCGCCGGCGATCTGGCTCGGCCTGTCCTCGCTCGCCGCGGGGCTGCTGAACGCTGCCAGCATGATCTACTGATCATGGCCGACAAACCCGCCAAAAAGCAGTTCGGCAAGCGCCGGCCGGTGGCCGAGCCACCGCCGTCACGGCCGCCGACCAAGCGCTCCGGCCATGTCGCGCTGCTGGTGATGGGCACGATTGCGGTCGGCACCACCGCCTACACCTTGATGCCGCGGCAGAACTGCGAGCCCACCCCCGGAGCCGTGCCGGAGCAGACGACCACGACATGCAGCAGCAGCAGTTCGTCGGGGGGCAGCAGCTCGCGCTGGTCGTCGCGGTCGAGCTTCTTCAACAGCGATTCCTCCAGTCATTCCTCGTCGGGAACGTCGTCCGTTTCCGGCCACGGCAGCGTGAGCCGCGGCGGCTTCGGCTCGTTCGGCCACGGCTTCTCCGGCGGCGGCTGATCCATGCAGCGCATCAGCTGCCTCGAGCGGGATGACTGGCGTGAGACCGCAGCGCAATGCGGCTTCACCTTCCACACTATCGGCGGCGAGCGCTATTGGGACGAGCGTGCCTATTACGGCTTCACGCTCGACGAGATCGAGCGCGGCATCGAGGCACCGACCAGTGACATTGACGCAATGTGCCTGGAGCTCGTCGGACGGGTGATCGGCGATGAGCGCCATCTCCGACGATTGAAGATTCCGGAAGCGTTCTGGAGCCTGATCGCCGAGAGCTGGAAGCGCGACGACCGCAGCCTCTATGGCCGGCTCGACCTCAAATTCGACGGCAAAGGTCCGGCAAAGCTGCTCGAATACAATGCGGATACGCCGACCTCGATCTTCGAGGCCGCGGTGTTTCAATGGACCTGGCTCGAACAGGCGATCGAACGGCGCATCGTCCCACCGCGCGCCGATCAGTTCAACTCCATCCATGAGCGGCTGATCGCGGCCTGGAGGGAGATCGCCGGCAGCCGCCACATCCATCTCACCGGCGTCACGGACAACGAGGAAGACGCCGGCACACTCGCCTATCTCGAAGACACCGCGCGCCAAGCCGGGCTCTCGACCAAATTGCTCGATATCGAGCAGATCGGCTGGCGCGACGAGCCCGGCGGCTTCGTCGATCTCGACGATCGCGACATCGCACTGGCCTTCAAGCTCTATCCTTGGGAGTGGATGTTCCATGACACGTTCGGCGCCAAGCTCGCGAGCGCGCCGACACGCTGGATCGAGCCGCCGTGGAAGGCGGTGCTTTCCAACAAGGGCATTCTACCGCTGCTCTGGGAGATGTTTCCGAACCATCCCAATCTGCTGCCGGCCTTCTTCGAGGACGATCCGCGCGCCGCCGAGCTCGGCAGCTCGTTTGTGCGCAAGCCGCTGCTGTCGCGCGAAGGCGCCAACGTCACGCTGGTGTCGGGCGGCATGCCGCTCGATGAACAGGCCGGGCCCTACGGCGCGGAAGGCTTCGTGCGGCAGGCGCTGTCACCGCTGCCGAATTTCTCAGGGTTCTATCCAGTGATCGGAAGCTGGCTGGTGAACCACGAGCCCTGCGGCCTATCGATCCGCGAAGACGAGAGCCCGATCACGGGAAACGGTTCGCGGTTTCTGCCGCATGCGATTTTGTGAAGGCTCGTCATTCCGGGCGCGACAAAGTCGCGAGCCCGGAATGACGGAGAGTTCACCGCGCCGCGGCGATCTTCAACGACGGCGGCATCAATCCGCCCATCGGACGGCCTGAACGCGCAGGATTGAGCTGGTAGAGACCTCGACGCTCCGTGACGGGGCGGAACGCGTCGGTGATGCCGACGACGGATTCGGCAGCGCCAAGCAGCAGCGTGCCGTCGGCTTCCATCGCCTTGGCCAGGCGCTCGAAGATCACCGCCTTGGTGTCCTGATCGAAATAGATCAGCACGTTGCGACAGAAGATCACGTCGAACGTGCCCAGATGAGAGAAGTCCTGCAGCAGATTGAGCTGGCGGAACTGCACCATGGCGCGAATGTCGGCATTGAGCTGCCAGAGTTCGCCGACCTGCGTAAAATACTTCATCAGGTGCTGGATCGGCAGGCCGCGCTGCACCTCGAACTGGCTATAGACACCGGCTCTGGATTTCTCCAGCACCTCCTGCGACAGATCGGTGGCCACGATCTCGATGCGCCAACCGGCCAAGGCTGCGCCTATCTCCTTCACACACATCGCGATCGAATAAGGCTCCTGCCCGGTCGAGGAGGCCGCCGACCAGATGCGAATCGACTTGCGCGCCGCGCGCGCCTGGATCAGGCTCGGCAGGATGGTGTCGCGCAGATGATCGAATGGGATCTTGTCGCGATAGAAGAAGGTCTCGTTGGTGGTCATCGCCTCGACCACGTCGGTCGCAAGCCGACCGTCGCCATTCCTGATCTTCAGCACGAGATCGGGAATGCCTTCCAGGCTCGCCCTGCGGGCGAGCGGCAGCAACCGGCTCTCGACCAGATATTGCTTGTCGGCGGAGAGATCGAGACCGGAGCGTTCTTTCAGGAACTTGCGCAGATAATCGTAGTCGACCGGCGTCACGAGCGGTCTCCCGCGAACAGGCGATTGACCTTGGCGCCGATCTGGTTGAGCGGCAGGATCGCCGCGCAGATGCCAGCATTGGCCGCAGCCCCCGGCATGCCCCAAACCACGCTGGAAGCCTCGTCCTGTGCGATGACGCTGCCGCCGGCAGCGACGATGTCCTTGCCGCCGCGCATGCCGTCCGAGCCCATGCCGGTCAGGATTACGGAGAGAATGTTGCCGTGCCAGACGTCGATGGCCGAGGTGAAGAGCGGATCGACCGCGGGCTTGCAGAAGTTGACCGCGGGACCGTCGTCGAGCGCGATCACGGTGTCCCCGCCGCTGCGTGCGACGCGCATGTGCTTGCCGCCCGGCGCGAGATAGATCCGTCCCGGCTTCACCAGCTCGCCGTCGACCGCCTCGGCTGCCGGCCGGCGGCTCGAGCGCGCCAGATGCTCGGCAAGGATGGTCGTGAAGGTCGGCGGCATGTGTTGGGTGACCAGCACCGGGACGCGGTCGATCACCGGCCCGAGATCGGCGACGAGCGCCATCAGCGCCTGCGGTCCGCCGGTCGAGGATCCGATCAGCAACACCTTCGGTACCTGGGTCGAGAACGCACGCGTCGTGAGCGCCCCCGATGACGGTGCGGCCGGAGCCGGTGCAGGCGCGGCAGACCTTGCGACGGACGGTGCACGCATCGCGGGCGCCGGACTCGCCGGCGCGAGCGGCGGGCTTGCGACCGCGGGCTTGCGACGCAGCCGTGCGCCGAGATGGCGGATCTTCTGGATCAGGTCGTGGTGAAAGATGTCCGCCGCCGACGCTTCGCGCGTCGACTCCGGCTTGGGGATGTAATCGGCCGCGCCGAGCGACAGCGCCTTGAAACTGATCTCGGCGTTGCGGCGCGTCAGCGTCGAGGCCATGATGATGACGAGATCGCGCTTCTTCGCCAGCAGTTTTGGCAGCGCCGAGATGCCGTCGAGCTCGGGCATTTCGATGTCGAGCACGGCAACGTCGGGGTTGATGCGCTCGAGCTGGTTGACCGCTTCGAGCCCGGTGCGCAAGGAGGCCGCGACCTCCATGTCGTGCTCGGCACCGACCCAGCGCGAGATCAGACCGCGGATGACGACGGAGTCGTCGACGATCATGACCCGCAGCGGCCCCGTTTCACGCGACGAGCCCGTGGTCGAATTACCTGCGAACGCAACACTCATTACTCACCAACTCAGACTGAAACGGTTCAGTTGAAAAATAGCTCCGAAGGATCCGTTCGGCCTCCGGGCGGTCGCTCAGATCAGGCCGACTTCCTGGAATTTCGCCGTCACGATGTCCTTGTCGAACGGCTTCATGATGTATTCGTTGGCGCCGGCGTGCAGCGCGCGCGCGATATGCGCGACGTCGTTCTCGGTGGTGCAGAACACCACCTTGGGCTGGTCGCCCCCGGGCATGCGCCTGAGATGGCCGAGGAACTCGTAGCCGTCCATCACCGGCATATTCCAGTCAAGCAGCACCGCATCGGGCAGCCCGCGCTTGCAAGCCTCCAGCGCCTTTTCGCCGTCTTCGGCTTCGAGGATCTGAAAGTCGAGGCCTTCCAGGATCCGGCGCGCAACCTTCCGGATGACGCTGGAATCGTCAACGACGAGACAAGTTCGCATGTGAACCTCTGCTTCCTCCCCTTACGGGGCACTTCCAGTTGCAAGTCCGCCGGCGGCGGCGCCGCCGTATCAGGCCGCCATCATTTCGGGCGCCAGCTCGAGGACGCGATCGACGTCGAGGACGACCATGAGCTGGCCATCGAGGCGGTGGACGCCGCCGGCGAGCTTGGCCATGCGTGGGTCGAGGTTGACGGGGTTCTCCTCCATGCCGGCCTCGGGCAGGCGCAGCACCTCGCCGATCTGGTCGATCAAGAGGCCATAGGATTCGCCGCGCAGGTCGACGCCGACGGCCATCGGGGTCTTGCCATCCTCGTCCCTGGGCAGGCCGAGACGAGAGCGCATGTCGACGACGGTGACGATGCGGCCGCGCAGGTTGAGGACGCCCGCGATCTCGCGCGAGGCCAGCGGCACGCGGGTGACGCGCTCGGGCATGAACACGTCCTGGACGCGGGAGATCGGCAGGCCGAACAGCTGGCCGCCGATCATCGCGGTGACGTATTCGACCATGGCGCCTTCGCCGATCTG
>NZ_AUGD01000014.1 GCF_000426845.1 Bradyrhizobium sp. in8p8
AAGCTCTCGATGAAGGCGTTCTGCGTTGGCTTGCCGGGCGCAATGTAGTGCCACTCGATCCGGATCTCCTGGCACCAGCGCAGAACCGCCATACCGGTGAACTCGGTGCCGTTGTCTGAGACACACATGGCCGGACGGCCACGCCGGGCGACGATCGCCTCGAGCTCGCGCACGACACGCAAGCCGGGTAAGGAAGTGTCGGCGACCAGCGCCAGGCATTCGCGGGTAAAGTCGTCGACGACCGAGAGAATGCGGAAGCGCCGACCATCGACGAAGGCATCCGACAGAAAGTCGAGGCTCCAGCGCTGGTTCGGCCGCTGCGGGATCGTCAGCGGCGCCCGTGTGCCAAGTGCCCGTTTACGTCCGCCTCGTCGGCGCACCTGCAGCCGTTCCTCACGATAGAGGCGGCGGAACTTCTTGTGGTTCATGGTCAGACCCTCGCGACGCATCAGCACGAGCAGGCGGCGATAGCCGAACCGTCGGCGGACTGCCGCCAGCTCGCGAAGGCGGGCACGCACGGCGGCATCGGCCGGCCGGCTGCTTCGATAACGGAACGAGGTGCGATCCACCCCGAGCACCGCACACGCCCGTCGCTCGCTCACCTCGAACGCACTCTGCAGGTGAGCGACGGCCTCTCGCCTGGCGGCGGGCGTCACCATTTTTTTGAAGCGACGTCCTTGAGCATGGCATTGTCGAGCATCGCTTCAGCCAAAAGCTTCTTTAGCTTCGCATTCTCGTCCTCCAGCGCCTTCAGCCGCTTGGCGTCGGACACTTCCAGGCCGCCGTACTTCGCCTTCCACTTGTAGAAAGGTCGCACTGCTGATCCCATGCTTGCGGCAGACGTCAGCCGTCGCAGCCCCTGCCTCCTGCTCTCGCAAAATCCCGATGATTTGTTCTTCGGTGAACCGGCTCTTCTTCATCGTCCATCCCCCAATCCGGGTTATGGACTCTACCCATTTTTGGAGGAAATGCCGGGGCTCAGGTCAGCACCTTTGAGGTGCGCCTGGACCGGCGCGATCGAGAAGGAGTGGACGGAGGCGCTGTTGCGCGAGCAGCCGCTTCTGGGTGGTCCGGACAGCGACGTCGACCTCGCGGTCGTTCTCAAGTCCATCAGGGAGGACCGCAACCGGCTCGCCGACATCGCTTACGAAGCCATCGTCGCAACAAGCAGCGACCTGCACGCCGCTGGCGGTCTCCGAGGACTAATGGGGGCGATCCCAGCACACCGGAATGCCGCCCTGATCCAAGCGATCAGGCGCAACGGCAAAAACTCTTTGGCAGAGCCCGTGAGGAGCAACTTGGGCAACAGGCAAATTGATCGTCTCGCATCTTGCACGTCTGCGGATCAAATTGTGGCTCGCACACGGTCACAGGTCGCCGCTTGAGAGATTTCGAAAGAAGACAGGGTGCCGCGACCGGCCTTCACAAGGTGCGCCGGCTCGGCGGCAGCATTGTCCACGACATACCGCCCGGCACGTTGGCCGAGATGCTCGGCCGCATTTCGGTGCTGTGGGCTTGCGCAAGAACGAACTGTTGAAACAATGCGCGCCGGCATTCCGCGCCGGCAGATCTTCAGTTGCGAACCCTCCGCTGTTCCAAGAGCAAGCTCAGCCTGTGGACGTTCGCTGGGCGCGGACTGCTCGGAACGTCCACTCAGAGGGTTCCGCTGATAAAATATCTTAACGGGCAACAAATCTTCCTCGGCGGTTGGTTGCGCCGCACTACTGAATTAGTATTTCGGAACCAGTACGCGCGGTTCCGCGTTGTTCCGACATCTCGAAGTTAGTCATTCACGCCAACACAGGGAGCCAGCAATGGACCAACTTGTGAGCGATGATGCTCGGCAAAGCGATCGATGGAGACGGTTGATATCTGCTCTAAAGGGCGGACTGATTGTCGTGGATAGTGATGGAAAGATCGTATGGGCGGACGACAATGTGCGACGGCGGATGAATGGAAGGCTGAGCGAGCTAAAGCTCCCGCCTCCCGACGAGGAATCGTGCAGTGCCGATTGTCGGATCTGCGTTGAAACGATCACCGTTCAGGGCCACCCGTTCGGCGTCTGCACAATTCGGGAGATCGACGGGCATGACCGCGAGACTATGTCCACGATTGATTCGGTGTTAGCCGAGACCTCTTCGTTCGCTCGGACGATCATGGACCGTCTAAAGGGGCTGCGTATTGCTCAGTTCAACCCGCCGACCTCTGACCTGGATATTCTCACCGAGCGGGAACGTGAAATCCTGGGCCTCATTTGCCGCGGGAAAAGCGATCTACAGATGAGTGAGGAGCTCAAATTGTCGCACAACACGGTTCGCAATCACGTGGCGTCCCTGTACCGCAAACTAGGCGTCAATCGGCGGAGCGCCGCGATTATTTGGGCGCGCGAGCGCGGGCTTACGGATGATGACATGGGTATCCGCCGTCGACGCCGGCGCTCCGCGTCGAATGCCAACCGTTGAGCGTTTGCGGATCGGTACTTCTTATCATCAAGTGGTTCTGCATGTGCCCCAGGAGCCTGCTCCTGGGGCGCCTCCATCAAAGTGAACCGTTGGATCGCAGGCGGTGCTTAGTGTCTCGGGTTCACCGCCAAGATCCTTGCCGTGCAATCACCGTGGATTCCAGGCGATCAGCCAATTGCCCGATTAGCGCCGAACGAAATGGAGGAGAGACATATAGCTGATCTTCGCCACGGCTGAGCTGCACTGGTACGCGGCGGCGTGGGATCGCAGGAATGGGCAGCTATGCTCCCCTCACAAGCGGCAACGCCAGAATCGCCGGCGGAGCGGACCTCCGCCTTCCGACGGGAAACGTGCGAGCGAGCGGAAATCCATGTTCTGGCCCGGAATTAGTAATTTCGTCGGGGAAGGTTGGTAGTTTTATCTCTCTTGCACACGCAGGAACCTTGTTGTTCCTTTGGGGGAGGCTCGCCCGCGTCGAGGGCCCTAAATCCAATCGCCTAGGGGCGCGAACTTCCGATGGTGCTCGGCCGTCGGCAATGAAATCAAGGCAACGCCGGTGGTCCCGTTCGTGCTTCGACTTTACATCGCCGGGAATTCACCCAGTTCGCGCCGTGCGGAGCAGAACCTTGAACGGCTACGCACGTCCCTCACCAGCAAGGGATGGGATATCGATATTATCGACGTGCTTACGCGGCCGGATCTCGCTGAGAGTGCCGGCATCATAGCCACCCCGACGCTCTCATATGAGCATGGGGAGCACCGTCGGCGGATTGTCGGTGATCTCGGCGATACAAAGCGCGTTCTTGAGTTTCTCGGAATCGAGGCGGAAGGAAATAAGGCATGACCGCAGAGGAAGTAGGCACTCCCAGCGTTTTGGATCGCGTGAAAACGGGGGTGGAGGCCTTCGATGAACTCGTGATGGGCGGTCTTCCGCGCGCCCGCACGACCGTTGTTGGTGGCACGCCTGGTAGCGGCAAAACAGTGTTTGCTACGCAGTTTCTAGCGCACGGCATTACCAATTTCGATGAGAACGGAGTCTTGGTAACATTTGAGGAGCCTCCCGCGGATATTGAATCCAATATGGAGGGCTTCGGGTGGGAGCTCGCGAAATGGCGGAAGGAGGGACGGTTGGCATTCGTCGATGCCAGTCCAGCCATCACTGATGAACTAGTCCTTGGCGATTTCGATCTTGCGGGACTGCTGTCCCGGATTCAGCATGCCGTAAAGGGCGTGAATGCCAAGCGAGTTGTCTTGGATTCGTTGACGCAGCTGTTTGATCATTTTATCGGTGATCCCAAAGTGTTGCGTCGCGAATTGTTTCGTATCAGCACCGCGCTAAAAAAGGCGGGTCTCACTGTTTTGATGACAGCGGAGCGAAACAGCGAATATGGCGAAATTACTCGTCATCGGCTGGAGGAGTTTGTCGCAGACAACGTAGTCATTTTGAGAAACGTCCTGTTCCGTGAGAAACGCCGACGCACAATCGAAGTACTTAAGATGCGTGGCAGTCACCACGCAGAGGGTGAAGCCCCGTTTACGATGATGGCCGGGCAGGGCGTGGTCGCCATTCCGTTGTCGTCGCTCCGGCTCGAACAACACTCCAGCACGGTACGGGTCACGAGCGGAAACTCGGACATCGACGATATGTGCGGAGGTGGCTTCTTTCGCGACAGCGTGACTCTCGTGAGCGGCGCCACGGGGACCGGCAAAACCCTCCTGGTGACCAACTTCCTTGCCGGCGGCGTAGCTGCCGGAGAGAAGGCCATCATGTTCGGCTATGAGGAGAGCAGGGGACAATTGTTCCGCAATGCAGCAGGTTGGGGAGCCGATTTTTCGCGCATGGAGGCCGACGGCAAGCTCAAGGTCGTGGCCCTCTATCCCGAGGCACAGGGACTCCCCGACCACTTACTGACCATTCAAGGGCTGGTGGATGAGTTCAGGCCCAATCGAATCGCTGTCGATAGCCTCTCCGCCTTAGAACGAATCGCACCGGACACTGGATTTCGGGAATTCCTCATCAGTCTGACTTCGTTCATCAAGAAGCGGGAGATTGCCGGTCTTTGTACGGCTACCAGCAAATCACTCGTCGGCGGTGAAAGCGCGAGCGAGCAGCACATTTCAACGATGACCGACTCGATCATTCTGTTGCGCTACATCCAGCAGAAGGAGATCATGAATCGCGGGTTAATGGTCCTGAAAATGCGCGGCAGCGAGCACGCGAAGGATATCAGGCGGTTCACGATCGACGGTTCCGGAATGCACCTCGGCAGCGCATTCGAAGATCCCCCAAATGTATTCGAGGAATAAGTGGCCCGAGCGGACCTTTGCGATCAGGCTTCAAGACGTGTGAGCGCAGCATGACCGGCGCCTCTATCGAAGCAAACATAGACCAGTCTGAAACGAGATTTCTGATCGAGAAGAATGCCGATGGCATTATCGTGGTCGACGATCTTGGCACGGTTTTGTTTGCAAATCCGGCTGCAGAACGGATTTTTGGTAGATCAGCAGAGGCTTTGACCAACTCGCCTTTAGGGCTGCCGTTCATCACTGGTGACATGACCGAAATAGCCATTCCCCAACCCAGCGGCGACTTAGTCGAGGCCGAAATTCGGACGGTTGAGACGACATGGGGCCATCGATCCGCACGTCTCGTGAGTATTCGGGATGTCTCAGCTCGTCGAGCCATCGAAGAAAAGCTAAGGCACACGGCTAAAATGGAAGCGGTCGGAAGGCTTGCCCGACAGACCGGGCGACGAACTCATTGGAGAGCTGAGGTCGCATCATCCGGACTTGCCAATCGTGCTCGCTAGCGGCTATTCAGACGAGGACTTGCGCAGCAGGGTTGCGACGCTGGATCGCCTTCATATTCTCACCAAGCCGTTCAGTCCCGAGGAGCTAACATCTGCCCTTCGAAAGGCCGGAGTGAAAGCTCAACCTGGAAAAGAATAGGTGCGGTGCCTGTCGAATGCATTCTTACGATATTGCGTCGGGAAATCGGCGCCATGGCTCGGGTTAGCGACCGCAAAAGCGGGCTCCAATCCCTATTGAAAGGCAGTGAGAAGTGACGTCGGTAACCGCCCGCGCGCCCAAGGTGGCCGCCTGCAATGTCTAGGATTGACTAATGCAGGGCCTCTTGAAAAAGCCGAGCCGCGATTACAAGCACCTGCAACAGATTATAGTCGGGCTTGTCGACGGCGTTATCCTGATCGGCACGGATCAGAAGATCCTGTGGGCAAATGATGCTGCACTCGCAATGCACGGCGTGCGAGAAATCGCGGAGCTCGGAGCGACAGTCAGCGAATATCGAACTCGATTTCAGCTTCGATATCGCAACAATCAGCCGATCGATCGGGGCAAGACGCCTATCGAACGGGTCGTTGCTGGCGAGAGCTTTAGCGATGTAGTGGTGGAAGTTAGTAGCTCGTCCAATCCGGACCAGACGTGGATCCACTCGATCCGAAGCCTCGTTCTCACGGACGATGCAAATGAGCCAGACTACCTCGTTCTCATTATCAAGGATGAAACTGAACGATTCAAGGCGGAGGAGCGGTTCGAGAGCGCATTCAATGCGAATCCTGCGCCTGCGATCATCTGCAGGGTAGCCGAGCTTGACTACGTCAGGGTCAATCAAGGTTTCCTGGAAATGACAGGATACAATCGACGGGATTTGATTGGAGCGTCATTCCGTGATGTTGATGTTCTGACGGATGCGTCTCGTCGCGAACTTGCGCTAGCCAGGCTGAAGGAAGGCGAAACCATTCCGCAGATGGAGGCGTTCGTACCCCTACCAGACGGTAGCTCGAAGTTTGTCATCGTCGCCGGCGAGCCCATCGAAATTGCGGAAGCACATTGCATCCTTTTCACCTTCGCCGATCTGGAGCCGAGACTTAAAGCCGAGAGGGCGTTGCGGGAGAGCGAAGAAAGGTTCGTAAAGTCGTTTCGCCGTTCACCCGTGCCACTCATGATCTGCATTCGAAATGACTTCAGGTTGGTGGAAGTCAACGAGGCATTCAAGGCATTGACCGGCTATTCAGAGGAGGAATTGATAGGGCGAAGCCCGACAGATGTGCGACTTTGGAATGATAAATCCGCGCAGCAAGGTCTGGAACACATCCTCGAGCAGGGTGGCGGCGTTCGCAGCATCGATATTCGGCTGCGCGCGAAAGACGACACATTCTTTGACTGCCTCGTCTCGGCGGACACTGTGACGATAAGCAACGAGCCCTGCGTGCTTTGTGTGATTCAGGACATCACTGAACGCAAGCGCTCGGAAGATGAACTGATCGTGGCGATCGAAAGTGTCATGGCCGATACCTCATGGTTCAGTCGGAGCATCGTCGAAAAGCTCGCGGCTCTGCGGCAGACGTCGCGTCCGACAAATGTCGGGGCGCATCTGGAAGATTTAACTGACCGCGAGCGGGAAGTCCTTGGGCTAATCTGCGAAGGCCAGAGTGATAAGGAAATGAGCCGCGCCTTGAAGCTTTCGCCTAACACCATCCGGAACCATGTGTTTTCTCTTTACCAAAAGATCGGAGTTAACCGGCGCGCCGCTGCAATCATTTGGGCACGAGAGCGGGGGGTCACCGGTAAACAGTTGGGAGTGTCCAAGCGACCGAGATCATATCCTCGGAGGAACGGATAGCACGTCTTTCCGTTTGTCCGTGGGGCCACCTTTAGGAGGGTTCCCGGGCCGGTTTTCACGCCGGCTATCGTCGCACGGCATGCTGAGAGGTGAGCGATGGACAATGATCGGGTCCGAGGCACCGCGAAACAGATCAAAGGTTCGGTTAAGGAAGCTATCGGGAAGATTACCGGAAATCGAAAACTGGAAGCTGAAGGGGCCGCCGAACAGCAACTGGATAAGCATCAGGCGGCATCTGCCGACAATAGTTCCGAGCGGGATATGCTTCAGAACTAGGCGATTCACGGCCGCGGAGTAGCGCTGACCTGCAGCGCACAACGTCTACGGCAGCAATGTGCAGTGGTCCACGAGGGGCGGCTATTCGCGCAAAATAGGCTCGCTAGCCTGAAGTAGGAAAAACTCCGCCAGCGACCGAGGCGTTTTTCGGCTGGATGACCATCTGCTCGGACCCTGTCTCAATCCATCCTCTGCGAGCGCCGCTTCATCCTCTCCGACGCCGTTGCCGTTCAGCATTCTGCGGTTCGGCTGAGCCCACCGATCCGTTCGCCTGTCTTTCCCGGGTTGAGGACGAGACGCTGGTCTCGGCGATTCGCCTGCTAGGCTTGTCGGCGAGGCGCCGCCTGAGCAAAGCAGAAACTCTGCCTATTGGTGCAGCCCTCCATTCCCTGCTTCAGCGCAACCCGCCTGTCGATCGACTAGAATAAATATACCAGACGTCTGGTATGAGTGAGTAGCTACCTTGCAACTTTCGTTGTCATACTCGTTCTGTGCGTCGCAAGGTACCGATCAAAAGGCACCTGGTCACATGAGACAACCTGTCAGAAGTGTCAGTTGGGGAGAGCACGGCCGCGGTTGATGACCATCCTTTTGTTCATCCCCACTCGTCTGCAAACATATCAATGAAAATTGCATCAAAAACCAGCGAATCGGCGGCCGACCGAAGCTCTCGCTTTGAACTCGTCATGCTAGGAGCAGGATTTGCGGCTCTTCTCATGATGGTCATGATCGCGGCTTGGATCTCCCGACGAGCCGAAGCGGAGGCTCGGTGGGTAAATCAAACGCTTGAGGTCACAAACAAGCTCTCTGAATTGAAGGCACTGCCCGCTCGTGCAGAAGCTGGACAGCGTGGCTATCTCCTTACGGCCGGCGAAGCGGGGTATTTGGCCAACTATAGCGCCGCTGTTGCCCAGCTGCCGATCACCTTTGGACAGCTTGAAGCCACTACTCGCGATAGCCCGGTGCGCCAGGAGGGCTGGCCGAACTCAAGCCGTTGATCAATGACAGGTTAATCGTCACCGAATTGGTGCTCAATGCTCTGAAATACGCTTATCTGGACGGGAATGGCCCGATCAGAATCAAGCTAAGCGAGAGCAATGAATCGCAGCTGCTCCGTCGAAGATGATGGCGTTGGTCAGCCTAATGCCGATTCTGGAATGGAGGGATTAGGCACGCAAATAATAAGAGCAATGACGTCCAAACTTGGTGCCAAGCTGACCTACGATAAGTCACATCGAGGGACGCGGGTGTCCTTAGAGTGTAAGCCCCCGGTGACCGCCGCCTTGCGTCAGCAGTGAGGCTTC
Organism: Bradyrhizobium sp. in8p8; assembly: GCF_000426845.1. Taxonomy (GTDB): domain Bacteria; phylum Pseudomonadota; class Alphaproteobacteria; order Rhizobiales; family Xanthobacteraceae; genus Bradyrhizobium; species Bradyrhizobium japonicum_C. The sequence continues at coordinate 8,685 of NZ_AUGD01000014.1, forward strand.
GCGAATGTCATTCGGCCTGCAATACTGACCCCCCGTATTGCCTCACTTGCAGATGTTACCCGAGTGGCGCCGGAGCCGATGACGATCCGACGTCGACTGATGGGCCGCGCCAAGTAGCTTTCCCGCTTGCTCGGCGAGAGGGGCTGTGGGCGGGTCGGGCCCTACATAGCCCGAGCCGTCCACAACCCCGGGCAACGGAGTAACAGTCGCGGCGTCGCCAAGCAGCTTCTCCGCGATCAACTGCTTAGCAGTCTTCCGTCGAAGCACCCTCAGCAGACGCTGCACAATAGAATGCTGTCTCGGCCCGAACTTCTCAGGGCATTTATCGCTCAGCCGCCGTCGGCGGCGTCGCGCCACGTCGGCTCACCCGGGATGAACACGTTTGCGATGGAAGCGCGCAGGGCCCCGGCGGCGGCCACGTTGAAGTGGTCCGCGCGAATGGTGCGCCACCACAACAGGGGTCCAATCGGTGGCGGCTCGCATCGCCGGCGACCGCGTCCGACGGGAGCCTTCTTGGTCTTGTGGGTCTTCATCTCTTTCTGCCTCGTAACGACAATGCTCCGCCGTCGCGCGGAAGCTGTCGCGCGGCCGAAGCTTCATCTGTTGGAGATTGTGGAGACGTCGGTTCAGCCGACGTCTCCACGGCCTGGAAACGACGACCAGCGCCGTCGTTTCACCCCTACCTCACCTCGCCAGACCGGGCCGTGCCATGCCTCACCGGACCACGCCCCAGCACGGGAGCTCGCTATTCTATCTGCTTCACTTCGAACGTGCCGTTCTGCGGCCGCCAGTCGCCCAAGCCGCGACGCACACCCGCCTGCGCGAGCGCCTGGATCACGTGCTCGCGGTCGATGACGGAGGGAAGGTAGCTCGCCGTGAATTCGGCGGACCAATCCTTGAAGCACGGGCGGGTGCGCATGGTCTTCGCGTTCGCTCCGACCTTCACTCCGCAGCGGAAGAGGAAGTCGCCGTTCTCCCAAAGCTCGTCGACGTCGGTGGGGCCGTCGTAGACGAGGACGGCATCCTCCTCGATCGCGAGGCCGGCGGCGGCCTGGGGGCCGCGCTTCAGCACCTTCGCACCGCCGATCGCGCACGCCAGGAGCGCTTCGGCCGGAAGGCAAGGCGCTCCGTCATGCAGCCAGAGGCTTCCGAACCACTCCACCTTGCTGATCATCTTGTGGTCGGCGATCGTCTTCGGCCTCTTCGAGGTGAGCCGCGCCAGATCCTGCGTGATCGGATCGAGCGGATCCGCCAGACGCCCGCAGTGCATCAGCAGGCGTTTGGTGCCGACGATGCGGAAACGGATGGTCTCGCGCTGCATCAGTAGCCTCCCGCGGTCGGATCGCCGAGGAGAATGCGGGCGTCGTGAAGGCGCTCGACGTCCGCGCGCTTCGGCTTGACCGCCGCATAACGACGCTCGCGCAGGATGCTCGTCACGTCGCGATGGCAGTCGGAGCACAGCGCGATCAGATCATTGTCGCGTTCGCGTCCGAGACGCTTGTAGGTCGAGTGATGAACTTCCAGACTTCCGTCAGCGTGGCACAGGCGGCAGTGTCCATCGGCGTCGGACAGCGCCTTCAGGCGCGCGGGATTCCGCCGCCATGCGTCGCTTCCCATGTAACTTGCGTAGTGCATCGATAGCTCCGTTGAATTCGTGCTACCATAGCATAAAAGCCCGAACTGGCAACAACATTCGTGCTGCCGTAGCCCGATCTCTGTGTTAACCTTAACTGGAACTGAAGGGGCGAATCGGGCGGATGACAACGGAGACGGACGAGATGCTGACGCCTGCGCTCATCCGCGCGGCAAGAGGCCTGCTGGGTCTCGATCAGGCCGAGGTGGCCGAACGGGCCGGCCTGAAACAAAGGACGATTTCGAAGCTGGAGGGGGAGACCGATTTCTCTCTGAAGGATCTTCGCCGCAGGAAGGCCCTGAAAGCGATCAGGGACGCCTTCGAGAAGGCAGGCATAGAGTTCATGTTTCCAAGCGAGACGTCGGGCGAAGGGGTACGGAAGAAGAGCCCTGGTTGACGCGCGCTTCGGCGCTTGCTGCAGCGGTGGCAAGCGCCCCTCGGCGTCAACGACGCTGGCTTGAGAACAGGGAGGTCGGCAATTGAGCGATCTCGGCGAACTTCAGCAGTTCGACGGGGGCTCGAATCGCTAACCGGCTGGAGCGAAATCGTTTGCCGCGCCTAACGGATTCGATCCGTCGTCGATGCGTGGTCGGGGAGAGCTCATCCGCTAAGACAAGCCGATTCTACCGCTGATCATTGAACGTTCAGGACCAACATCAGTCCGCCTCCGCCGTCTTGCTCGACGTTGTTGTTGGCCGTGTGGTGTGGAATATGGCAATGCACCAGCCATTTCCCGGGTTTGCGAGCGGTCCAGATCACGTCGTATCTTTGTCCCGGGCCCACGTTGACTGTATCCGCCTGATAGCGTGCGCGTTCGGCGAGAGTGATGCCGTCCACCGCGACGACCTCGAAAGGCCCGCCGTGCACGTGCATCGGATGAACGAAATTGTTGTGGGTCCCAATGAACCGCAGCATTATGGCCTGCCCCACCTTCATCGGCACGACGTCTGTCGCGGGGAAGGCTTTCCCGTTGATGGTGAAGTAATTGGGGAGGGCGCCCTCCATCAGCATCGCGGGATAGGTAAGCCACTCGCGTTTCAGCCATTCCTGGAGCTGAATCGTGTAGTCGAGATCGGCGTTCAATTCCGCCGCCGGATCCTTCGGCGCGATGATCAGCGCGCCGTATAGGCCCAGCGCCTGCTGACGGTCGGGATGGTCATGGCTGTGGTAGAAGTACGTCCCGTGCTGTCCGACCGTATACTCGTAGATGTAGGAACCACCGGGCGGAATCGGCTGTTGCGTCACCTTTGCCGGGCCATCCATCTCGTTGGGCACGATCAATCCGTGCCAATGAACGGTCGTGCTCTCGGGCAGGGCGTTGTGAAAGTTGATCCTGACATGATCGCCTTCGGTCAATACCAGGCGCGGACCGGGAATTTGACGATTGTATGCGTAAGCGTCAACGCTCACGTCTGGTAGTATATTCCAGCGGATTGCGGACACTTCGATCTCGAAAACCTTCACGCCACCTTCGACGCGCGGCTGCAGCACTTGGTCGCCGCGTGCGGTAATCGGCGCTACATAGCTAACCTGTCGCGGCTTCACCGCTGCCATTTCCCGCATCGCGGCGCCCGGAAGATCGAACGTATTGATCATGCCTGGCGGCATGATCGCTCCCTCGACGTCCCGCGCACTGAGCCGCAGATTGACGTAAAAGCCAGGCCAGATCATGCCGGTCATGAGTATAAAACCCGTGACGCCAGCCATGGCAGCAAGCTGAGGCCCCGTCGCCTGGCTCTTCATCCCGTGCCCGCCACCGTGTCCATTACCGCCGCCATGGCTCGCGTGCCGCTGCCCCTTTTTGTCGTGCTCGCTGGCTTGCGAGCTTCCGGTGCGCCTTTCCGTCATCAGTCCGTGTTTGATGCCGGCACCGACCATCCACACGTTGAACGGATAGGCCGCGGTGAATCCGACCATCACCCCCAACGACATCACGCCCCAGAACACCAGTTCAAGGGGGTCCATCGCCCGCATGTCACGCCCCATCATCAGGAGGCTCATTGTCGGGGCCATTCCGGCCATCATGGCGTTCATGCTGATGAATTCCGGCATGAAGCTCATCTTGACGTTCTGCCAATACGAGCCGCCCATCATGCGCATCATGAAGAGGGACTGGAATATTAGGAGACCAAACGAGAATCCCGCTAGGTAATCTACGACGAGATCGATCCACATCGGTAACCCAAGCAGGGCGGTCGTCGCCGCAGCCAGGATGATGCCGGTAGCGTCTCCGGCGACGCAGTGGATGGTGCTGCCGACCCCCTGCTTCCAAAGTGGGGAGGTGAACCGCTCGTGCTCTCCAGGCCGCGGCTCTTTGTCGGCAAGCACGTAGAGCAGGAGACCCACTGGTCCCATGTACAGCGTGACCAGGATGAAAGCCCACTTCATCACGGTCGGCTCAGGATTGCCAGCGAACTGGTCATAGGCCACATAGGCCGTCGAGATCAGCGCGATTGCAAACCACGCAATCAGGAAATAGTCGTAAGGCAGGGCAATCACGGCCGCTCCAACCGGTTGTTTGTCACGCAACAGTCGCGCGGGGCCTTTGTTCCGGTTTGATGACGATCTGGCAGAGTGAGATTCCGGTGCCTGGCTGTAATATTCGCGACCCCAGCCGTCGCACGGCGCGTTGACGTGTGCCAAAATCTGGGCGGGAAATGCACATGATGAGGGGAGGCTGAGTTTGACTGATCTGCTGCGCGTGTTGATTGAACGATGGCGCGAGGACTCAGGATCGACCTATCGCACATGGTTCTTGTGGGACGAGCGGCTCAAGAATTTCCGGTCCATTCGTCGCGGCATTGCTCAGGTAGTCGAGGAGATCGAAGCAGGAACGTTCGGCAACGTCTACAAGGGCTCTTCCCTCGAAACGATCGTGGGATCGATCGCGGAGCAGAGGCAGATCTTCAAAGGTGCCGATCACGCCTTCCTGTGGAAGCCGAAGCTTCGGATCCCCGACATTTACGAGAATCCCGAGAATCAGCGAGCGTTCGGCAGACTCCTGCATCACTGTTCCTGCTGCAGCACCGAGCAGGAGCTGGTCGAAGGAATCGAGTCCATCGATCGCCTGTCCATCAAGGGTCTCGGGCCCGCTGTCGCCAATCTCCTGTACTTCCTGCACCCGACCCTGATGCCGCCGTTCAATACAGCGATCGTCAACGGCTTCAATGCGATCACGGGCGCCAAGGTGAAACTCGGTCGCTGGGATCAGTATCTTGGGATGCGACGGGGCATCCTGGAGCTGAACCGCAGCTATCGCGATCTCCTCTCCAACGATCTCGGCGCAATCGCAGGATTTCTGTTCGATGTCGGTACCGGACGCTTCAGTGCGCCTCCCGTCGGCAGTGGCGACACCGCAAGAGACGCGTGGCTATCCGAGCTCTCGAAGGCGCGAGAGACCGCGAAACGGCTCGAAGGTCCCATCGCTGCCGCGCGCGAGAACGATCTTACCCATACGGAAGTCCAAGCTTGGCTCCGCGACTTGGGCTTGGCGCTCGGCTATCGGATCTGGATCGCTTCGAACGATCGAGGACGCCCGTATAACGGTGCGATGTTGGCGGCCGGCTGCCTCGACCGTCTACCCTCATCCATCGAAAACGCCGCCGGCGCAGAATCGATCCGGCTCATCGACGTCCTTTGGATAGACTCCGCGAGCGATTGTGTTGCCGCGGCTTTCGATGTCGAGCACACGACGTCGATCTACTCCGGCATCGTTCGTATGCTCGATCTCGCGCTGAGCAGCGATTTGCACGCGACGGGCGGACTGTTTCTGGTCGCTCCGGACGGCAGGGAGGACGAGGTGCGCAGCCAGCTTCGTCGACCCCGCCTTCAGTCGCGTAGCGGACCTCAAGGTGCGTTTCTTGCCTTACGGTGAACTGGAGTGCAACAAGGAAGCGATCGCCCGGTTCGGGACAGGAATGAAGGGCATTCAGGCGATCGCGCGCCTGCTCTGAACGGCGCGTGTGTACGACGTCACGGCGTCCGGCGCGGCTACTGCCACGGCATCAGGTTCTCGCAACCGCCGAAGATCTATTGGCTATCCGGACTGTCGTGTTGGAGTGCTCACGAGCCTGATCCGTTTAACCGTGTAGATTTCCGCCGAGAATCACGCCCCCTTGGCATCGTCTTCGATTGCTATCTCATCGAGCGCCCTAACAATCTGGTGCATTCTCTCCACATCTGTGATCTGCAATCGGATTAGCTCATTTATGTAAGTCTCAACCTGTTTTCCTTCGCGCGATGCCGCTGCGGCCGCGCGTGCGTACAGGTCGGCGTCAATTTGAACCGGCTTTGGCATAACTAGATCCTCGAGCACACGAAGCGGGAGAAGGCGGCTGCGCCACGTCAGAGAATACCAGACGACAATCCGAGTTGCACGACCGCTGGATCACCACGTTTCCAACACGATAATCCGGATAGCCGATCTATTGACCCTCCGGCAGGTGCGACGCGCACAGCCAAAGCTCTATGGGTAGCGACACCGCGCGGACCGGAGGGCTGCAGCGGCAAGAGCCGTGTGGGAGCTCAGGAACCTCTGGGGGTGGTCCAGCTTTACAAACGATTGTTGCTTTGGGGAGAACAGCAGATGTCGTCAGAGCAATCCGGACCCGACATTCGCGATTTCGAGATAGCGGCGGCCGGCTACACGATCCTCGTGACCTGGCCCGAAGTCCGCGATGGGAAGCACGCACAGGAAGTCTGGTACGTGCACCTCGGCGATCAACTCGAAGCCGTCAAAGCCGTACAGGCAGCCTGCGGAGCGCTAAACGACGCCAAGGTCGAGCTTCTTGGAAGCCTTTCGGAGTCCAGGTTGCTCGCGCACGGCGTCCCCGATGGAAACGCGAAGCGGGCTGCCGATTCGTCGATCACATCGTCGCCTTGACGCGAATTCCGATGGCCAGCGACGATGGCCGGCGATTTCGCGCGCGTCAGACCCGCACTGTTCGTAGCCGCAGCGCGTTGCCGACCACGCTGACGGACGACAGCGCCATTGCGGCCGCGGCGACGATCGGCGACAGCAACAAGCCGAAGGTCGGGTAGAGCAGCCCGGCGGCGATCGGAATGCCGGCCGCGTTGTAGGCGAAGGCAAAGAACAAGTTCTGGCGGATGTTGCGCATCGTTGCGCGCGACAGTCGCCGCGCCCGTACGATACCCGTGAGATCCCCCTTGAGTAGCGTCACACCGGCACTCTCCATCGCTACGTCCGTTCCGGTCCCCATCGCGATACCGACTTCGGCGGCCGCCAACGCCGGCGCGTCATTGACGCCATCGCCAGCCATCGCGACTATTCGACCTTGCTCGTGTAGCTTCGCGACGACCGCACTCTTCTGGTCGGGCAGAACCTCGGCTTCGACGTCCGCGATACCGAGCCTCCGAGCGACGGCCCGGGCCGTCGTACGGTTGTCGCCCGTCAGCATGATCACCCTGACCCCTTCGGCGGCGAGCTCGCGCAGCGCCTCGGGCGTGGACTGCTTCACCGGGTCGGCGATGGCCAAGATGCCGACGAGCGTGCCGTCGACCGCCATGTTGATGACGGTCGCGCCTTCGCCCCGCTGACGTTCGGCTTCGGATTCGAGGGAGGACGTATCGACGCCTTCCGAGCTCAGGAACGTCGCGTTCCCGAGGAGCACCTTCTTGCCCTCGACGGTTCCGAGCGCGCCCTTGCCGACCGGCGAGTCGAAGTCCTGCACGTCGGTAGTCAGTATATCGCGCTCCCTGGCTGCATTAACGATCGCATCCGCCAATGGATGCTCGCTGGCGCGCTCGACGCTGGCGGCGAGCCGAAGCACGTCCGACTCCGAGTACCCGTTCGTCGGGACTACCGCGACGACCTTGGGCTTGCCTTCCGTCAGTGTGCCGGTCTTGTCGACTACGAGCGTATCGACTCTCTCCATGCGCTCAAGCGCCTCGGCGTTCTTGATGAGCACGCCCGCATGTGCTCCGCGTCCGACGCCCACCATGATCGACATCGGCGTCGCGAGGCCGAGCGCGCACGGGCAGGCGATGATGAGAACGCTGACCGCCGCCACCAGCCCGAAAGCGAAGCGCGGCTCGGGCCCGTAAACAGCCCAGGCGGCGAAAGCTGCGATCGCGACCACGATGACCGCCGGAACGAACCACCCCGCGACCTGGTCGGCGAGGCGCTGGATGGGAGCGCGGGACCGCTGCGCCTGCGCGACCATTTGCACGATCTGGGACAGCATCGTGTCGCTACCGACCTTCTCGGCACGCATGACGAAGCCGCCGGACCGGTTCAGGGTGCCTGCGATGACCTTGCTGCCGACCTCCTTACTGACCGGCATGGACTCTCCGGTGACCATCGACTCGTCGAGCGACGAGCGACCCTCGATGATCTCGCCGTCCACGGGTACTTTTTCGCCGGGACGGACGCGCAGGCGGTCCTGCGGCTGCAGCACCGCGATCTGCACCTCCTCGTCGGCGCCGTCCGCACGGATGCGTCGCGCGGTTTTCGGCGCGAGATCCAGCAGTGCCTTGATCGCCCCGGAGGTCGCCTCGCGCGCGCGCAATTCGAGCACCTGCCCCAGAAGCACCAGGACCGTGATGACGGCAGCCGCCTCGAAGTAGACCGCGACCGCGCCGTCGTGGCCGCGGAAAGTGGAAGGAAACGCGGCTGGCAGAACCGTCGCGACGACGCTGTAGATCCAGGCGACGCCGGTACCCATCGCGATCAGGGTGAACATGTTCAGATTGCGCGTCAGCACCGACTGCCAACCGCGGACGAAGAACGGCCAGCCGGCCCAAAGCACCACGGGTGTCGCAAGAACCAGCTGGATCCAGTTCGAGAACGCCTGATCAATCCAGCGATGAGCTCCGACCAAGTGAGCGCCCATCTCGAGGATCACGACCGGGACGGAGAGCGCGAGACCCACCCAAAATCGGCGGGTCATATCGACCAGCTCGGGATTTGGTCCCGCGTCCGCTGTTGCGAATTCCGGTTCGAGCGCCATGCCGCATATCGGACAATTGCCAGGCCCGATCTGCCGGATCTGCGGATGCATTGGACAGGTGTAGACCGTACCTTCGGGTACGTCGGCTCGGGGTTCATGCTGCACCTTGCCGTGAACGTATTTTGCCGGCGCTTCCGCGAATTTGGTCCTGCAACGATCAGAGCAGAAATAGAAGGTCCGGCCGCCATGCTCGACCTTATGGGAGGCCGTCGCCGGATCCACGGTCATTCCGCAGACGGGGTCGACCGCGGTGCCGTGCCCGGAACCATGGTCATGGTGAACGTGGGGCTCGCGCGAGGTGGAGTGAGAGTGTTCGCAGCAGCTTCCGCGCGCCTTTTCGGAATTTGGGGCATCCTTAGACATTATGTGCTCCATCTCTTGCGGAAGGTACCCTAGGGGGGTATATACGGCCCATGAGGACCGACATCAAGGCTTCCTGTCAGAAACGCCTGAACCGCATCGAAGGCCAAGTCCGCGGACTCGCGAAGATGGTGGACGAGGACCGGTACTGCATCGACATCGTCACGCAGATTTCGGCGGTCAGAGTCGCGCTCCGCCGCGTCGAGGAAGAAATCCTCAAGGATCACGTAGCCCATTGCGTGGAACACGCTATTCGTAGCGGGGATAAGGCCGACCAGCGGCGCAAGATCGCGGAACTGATGGAAGTGGTCGGGCGGGCGGACAGGTGAAGAAGGCGGTCACGAATGCTTGACGAGGATCAAAGACGCCGCTCGGAGCAGGACTATGTTATGGAAGGAAACTGCTACCGCGCCGGACCGGTGCGGTAAGCGGGACAAGTATAGGTAGACAAAGCGCGATGCGGCTCGTCCGTACCATTCTGGCATTCGCGATCGCCGCCTCCTTGGCGTTGTTGCCGGTCGGCGCGTCCGCGGCCGGCTTCGGCGTGATGGCCGACGATGCGCAGTCCGGAATGCAGATGGGCACCTCGGCCGACATGTCGATGGACTGTTGCCCGGACGACATGAACGGCGCCCCCTTTCACGCCGCCGGCCATAACTGCAGCATGGGTTTCTGCTGCGCGGGCGGATTCGTCGCGCTGGGCGACGTCCGAAGCATCGGCTTCCGCTTCGTGCCCGCAGCCGAGAGCAAAGTCGCCATCCCTGCGGACCAGTTCGTTCCCGTGCGCGGAGCGAGCCCTCCCTTCCGACCTCCTCGGGTCTGATCTCACCCGGTTCGACGCGCGTAGCACGTGCCCGCGCGCGATGACGACTGCCGTGTGTGCTCCTTCGGAGCCGCGGTCGAGACAGACCCATCGAGGAGAAAATCATGACTTCCAAATTCAGCAGTGCTGCCGCACTGACCGTCGTCGTCACTCTCGTCGCCACGGCTGCGTCGGCGGGGGCAGGCGACTACGTGTTCGAGCCCGTCAATGCGGAGATGAAGAAGGGCGACGACGTCACCGTCGCGGTCCGCTTGACCAACAAGACGACCGGGAAACCGGTCTCCGACGCCGTGATCTTCAGGACGCGCGTGGACATGGCGCCCGACGGAATGGCCGAAATGGAATCCCCGGTGGCTCCGCTGCCGTCCAGCGAGTCCGGCGTGTACGCCTTCAAGACGGATCTTCCGATGGCGGGTCGCTATCAGGTCACGCTCTCCGCAAAGGTCCAGGGCGAGTCTGAGACCATCAACGGCAAGGTCATCGTCAAGGCTAACAAGTGAGCCTGCGGGCGTTCTCAGGGAACGCCCGGCATTCTCAAACCCATATATGCGCGCTGTAGGGCGCGCCCTGGTGCACACCATGAACACCTCGCGCTTGCTTACAATCATCGCGCTCGGCGCCGGAATCGGACTGACCGGCTACTGGTCGGTGGAACGATCTATCTGGCCCGTTCACGCCCGCTTGACCGACGCTGCCGCGGCCGCGGACAAGACACCGCTGTACTACCGCGACCCCGCTGGGGCCCCCCTCTGGTCGGCCGTTCCGAAAAAGGATCAGCAGGGACGCGATTACCTGCCGGTCTACGATGAGGACGAGCCCTCGACCGAGTCCGCGAAGCCGAAGCGGCAACAGGCGGATTCCTCCCGCAGGATCCTGTACTATCGCAATCCGATGGGCCTGCCGGATACCTCGCCGGTCCCCAAGAAGGACCCGATGGGGATGGACTACGTTCCCGTCTACGAAGGGGACGATCAGGAGGACGGGTCGGTCAAGCTCTCGCCCGGCAAGATCCAGAGGACGGGCGTGAAGTCCGAGCCCGTCGAGCGCCGTTCGATCCGGATCTTGGTCAAGTCGCCCGGTACGATCCAACTGGATGAACGCCGCGTCTCGGTCATCGCAATGCGCGCCGTAAGCTTCGTGCAGAAGGTCGCCGACGTGACCACCGGTACGCGCGTGAAGGCAGGCCAGCCGCTGATGCAGATCTACAGTTCGGCTGTGGCGTCCGCCGCCGCGGAGTATTTCTCGACGATCACTTCCAAGACCACCGGCGGGATTGAGGCCTACGGCCGCGGCTCGCGGCAGCGGCTGATCAATCTCGACGTTCCCGAGCAGGTCATCGTGGACATGGAGAAGTCCCACGTCGCGCCCGTCACCGTGCAATGGTCGGCGCCGCGCGACGGAATCGTGCTTGAACGCAACGCCATCGAAGGCATGAGAGCCAATCCGGGCGACGTACTGTTCCGGATTGCCGATATCTCGGTGGTCTGGGCCCTGGTCGACGTCGCCGAACGCGATCTTGGCAACATCGCAGTGGGTCAGCCGGTCACGGTTCGCGCCCGCAGCTATCCGACTCGCACCTTCAGCGGCAGGATCGCCGTCGTCTATCCGCAGGTTAACCGCGAAACTCGGACGGCGCGTGTCCGAATCGAACTCGCCAACCCGGATGTGGCGCTGCTGCCGGATATGTACGTCGATGCGGACATCGACACCGCGGACTCCAAATCCGAATTGGCGGTCCCTGACAGTTCGGTGCTCGACACTGGCAGCCGGCAGGCCGTTCTCGTCGACAAGGGCGAAGGACGCTACGAGCCGCGCGAAGTCAAGCTTGGCCGGCGCGGCGGCGGTTACATCGAGGTGCGGGAGGGCCTTGCGGATGGCGAGGCGGTGGTCACCGCGGCCAATTTCTTGATCGATGCCGAAAGCAACCTGAAGGCGGCGCTCAAAGGCTTCGCGGAGGCTGCGCCCAATCCTTCCGGCACCGGCGCCGCCCACTCGACGGGAGAGCACAAATGATCGCTCGCATCATCGCCTGGTCCGCACGCAATCTACTGCTGGTGCTGTTCGGCACCGGTTTTGCGGCCGCCGCTGGCCTCTACGCACTAGTGCATCTGCCACTCGATGCGATTCCGGATCTCTCCGACACGCAGGTCATCGTCTACACGGAATATCCCGGCCAGGCGCCGCAGGTGATCGAGGACCAAGTTACATATCCCTTGACGACGGCCATGCTGACCGTGCCGAAATCCAAGGTGGTGCGCGGTTTCTCGTTCTTCGGCGTGTCCTTCGTGTACGTGATCTTCGAAGACGGAACCGACATCTACTGGGCCCGCTCGCGCGTCATGGAATTCCTGAATAGCGCGACGTCCAGGTTGCCGGCGGGCGTCACGCCGAGCATCGGGCCGGATGCCACGGGCGTCGGCTGGGTCTACCAATACGCCGTCATCTCGAAGGAATTGAATCTGGCGGACACGCGCACGATCCAGGACTGGAATCTGAGATTCGCGCTGGCCAAGGCCGAAGGAGTGGCCGAGGTCGCGAGCATCGGCGGTTTCGTCAAACAGTACAACGTGGTCCTTGACCCGCAGCGCATGCGCGACCGCGGAATCAGCATGCAGAAGATCCGGGACGCCATCCGCGCATCGAACGCGGACGTCGGCGGCCGGACGGTCGAACTCGCGGAGTTCGAGTACGTGATCCGGGGCAGGGGCTACATCAAGAGCATCAACGATCTCGGCAACATCGTGCTGAAGACGAACAACGGCACGCCCGTGTTGCTGCGTGACGTCGCGCGAGTCGAGCTCGGCCCGGACGAAAGACGGGGTATCGCCGAATTGAACGGCGAGGGGGAGGTCGCAAGCGGCATCGTGCTGCAGCGCTTTGGCGTCAATGCGCTCAGCGTCATCGAGAACGTCAAGAAGCGATTCAAGGAGATTGCGAGCAGTCTGCCGAAATCGGTCGAGATCGTCCCGGTCTACGACCGCTCCAACCTGATCTACGCCGCCATCGACACGCTGAAGCAAACACTTCTCGAGGAGAGCATCGTCGTGGCGCTCGTCTGCATCGTCTTCCTGCTGCACGTGCGCAGCGCGCTGGTCGCGATCCTGATGCTGCCAGTGGGCGTGCTGATGGCGTTCGGAGCCATGAAACTGCTGGGGCTCGGGTCGAACATCATGAGCCTCGGCGGTATTGCGATTGCGATCGGCGCCATGGTGGATGCCGCCATCGTCATGATCGAGAACGCGCACAAGCACCTGGAGCGGGCGAAGCCGGGGCAATCGCGCGTTCAAATCCTGATCGAGGCGGCCTCCGAAGTGGGCCCCGCATTGTTCTTCAGCCTCTTGATCATCACCGTTTCGTTCATGCCGATCTTCACGCTGGAATCGCAGGAGGGGCGGCTGTTCAGCCCGCTGGCGTACACGAAGACCTTCGCGATGGCCGCCGCAGCTCTGCTTTCGGTGACGTTGGTCCCGGCGCTGATGGTGGTCTTCGTGCGCGGGAAGATCGTTCCCGAACACAAGAATTTCATTAATCGCTTCCTGATCTGGGTATATCGCCCCGTCATCAAGGGGGTGCTGCGCGCAAAGACCCTAGTCATCCTCGCCTCCGTGGCGGTCCTCGCGGTCACGATCTGGCCGGCCCGACAGCTTGGAACCGAGTTCATGCCGACGCTGAACGAGGGCACGCTGCTCTATATGCCCACGACCCTGCCCGGCATCTCGGTGACCAAGGCGGCGGAACTGATGCAGATGCAGGATCGCATTATCAAATCCTTCCCGGAGGTCGCTTCCGTCTACGGCAAGGCGGGGCGGGCCGCGACCGCCACCGATCCGGCCCCGACCGAAATGTTCGAAACGGTCGTCAACCTCAAGCCGAAAGCGCAATGGCGTCCCGGAGTGACGATCGACACTTTGATCGCGGAGATGGACAAGGCGCTGCAATTTCCGGGCGTCTCCAATGCTTGGACCATGCCGATCAAGGCACGCATCGACATGCTGTCGACAGGCATCCGCACGCCGATCGGCATCAAGGTCATGGGCACGGATCTCGTGGAGATCGATCGGTTGGCAAAGCAGATCGAACGGGTCATCAAGACAGTCCCCGGTACATCATCGGCCTATGCCGAGCGGGGCATCGGCGGGTACTATCTCGAGATCGCTCCGGACCGGGAGGCGCTCGCCCGTTACGGCGTCCTGATCCAGGACGTCCAGGACACCATCGCGGCCGCATTGGGAGGTCAGACGGTCACCACGACCGTCGAGGGCCGGCAGCGGTTCACGGTGAACATGCGCTACCCGCGCGATCTCCGGGACAATCCCAAGGCCATCACGAGCGATATCCTGGTGCCGATGCCGGCCGGCGGCGCCGTTCCGCTTGGCGAAGTGGCGAAGGTCGAACCCGCCCGCGGGCCGACTTCGATCCGTACCGAGAACGGACAGCTCGCGACCTACATCTATGTCGACATCCGGGACAGGGACATCGGGAGCTACGTCGCCGACGCACAGCGAGCGGTCAGCGAGAGCATACAGTTTCCGGCGGGTTACTATGTCGTCTGGAGCGGCCAGTACGAGTACCTGCAGCGCGCCGCTGCGCGTCTGAAGATCGTGGTACCGGTCACGCTCACGATCATCTTCCTGCTGCTCTACCTGAACTTCAGGTCGATTACGGAGACCTTGATCGTCATGCTCTCGCTGCCCTTCGCGCTGGTCGGCGGCCTCTGGATGATGTGGTGGCTCGGCTTCAACATGTCGGTCGCCGTCGCGGTAGGGTTCATCGCACTCGCCGGCGTCGCCGCCGAGACCGGCGTGGTGATGCTGATCTATCTCGACCACGCGTTGGCGGAAACGAGCGAGCGGATAAAGGCGGAAGGTCGCGCGCTGACGCGAAGCGATCTTTACGACGCCATCATGCAAGGCGCCGTCGAGCGGGTCCGGCCCAAGATGATGACGGTGGTTGCCATCATGGCCGGCCTCCTGCCCATCATGTGGAGTTCGGGTACCGGATCCGAAATCATGCAGCGCATCGCTGTGCCGATGATCGGCGGAATGGTCTCCTCCACGCTGCTGACGCTCATCGTCATTCCGGCGATCTTCGGACTGATCAAGGGCTTCCGGTTGCCTTCGACGTCCCATCGAGGCGACCGCGATCCACAGTCTCCCGCACATCAAGAAGCGCCTGCAAAGAGGCCGCGCATTATGGAGCCGGCCCAATGAGCCGGAAGAGGGGCCAGCTGTGAGCACATCCGTGTGCGACGCTTCGCGAAGGACGAGGAAGAGATGGCTAAGTACGGACCGAGAGTCGATGCTTCTGGTTCGATCGTCGGGAGGTGGGCCGGACCCATGTTCGGGTCGGTGTTGTTGCTTCACGGCGGAGCGCCCGCCAGGGCGGAGACCCTCGTGGAAGCCATAGTGAAAGCCTATCAGTCAAATCCGCAGCTGAGCGCGGCACGGGCGCGCCAACGGGCGACCGACGAAAACGTGCCGCAGGCGTTGTCGGGCTATCGCCCGCAGATTGTGGCAAGCCTGAGCGCCGGCCTGCAGCAGGTTCGCAACCTGTTGCCGGACAACGTCGTCCAGACGGTCACGCTAAAGCCGTGGACCGTTGGGCTCACGGTGACCCAGACGCTGTTCAACGGCTTCAAGACCGCCAACAATGTCCGGGTGGCGGAGGCGCAGGTCAGGTCCGGCCGCGAAGCCCTGCGCAACGTAGGGCAGGGGACCCTGCTCAATGCCGTCACCGTGTACATGAACGTACTTGCCAATGGAGCGCTGGTCGACGCGCAGCGCGCCAATATCGCCTTCCTACGGCAGACGCTCTCCAACACTCGCAGTCGTCTCAATGCCGGCGACGTCACGCCCACCGACGCGGCCCAGGCCGAAGCGCGCCTGAACCGCGGCCTTGCCGACCTCAACGCCGCAGAAGTGGCCCTTGCCGTGAGCAAGGCGACCTACACCCAAGTGGTGGGCGGGCCTCCCGCGCAGCTCGTGGCGGCGACGCCGGCGGACCGGTTCTCGCCGCCTACTCTTGCGGATGCGACGAATGTGGCGCGTCAAGAGAACCCGGCCGTCCTTGCCGCGCAGCTCGATGTGGATGTCGCCCAATCTTCGATCGCAGTGGCGGAAAGCGGGCTGCTTCCGACCGTTTCCGTGCAGGCCAGCGTCAGCCGCGCCGTGCAGAATGATCCTACCCTCGCGACTTCGCGCATGGATCAGACTTCGGTTTTGGGCCAGGTCGGCGTTCCCCTCTACGATGCAGGCATGGCCGCCGCCCAGACCCGCCAGGCCAAGGAGGTCACTTCGCAAAGCCGGCTAGTCCTGGAGCAGGTGCGCAATCAGACGCGCACTGCGGCAACCGGCGCTTGGGTCGCCAATGAAGGAGCAAAAGTCGCGGTCACTGCCGCAGAATCCGAGGTGCGTGCCGCGAACGTGGCACTATTGGGGGTGCAGCGGGAGGCGCAGGCAGGACAGCGCACGACGGTCGACGTACTCAACGCCCTGCAGGATCTGACCAATGCCCGAGCTCGGCTGATCCTCGCTCAGCGCGACCGCGTGATCGCATCCTACACGCTCCTCGGCGCCGTAGGGCGCCTCGACGTGAAGACGCTCGGGTTGAACACGCCCGACTATCTGCCAGAGGTCCACTACTACCAAGTCCGGGATGCCTGGCATGGTTTGCGGACGCCTGCAGGACAATAAGTTCATCGAGATCTTCCCTGATCGAGAGAGGTAGTCGGGACCGCGAACATGACGACCTCGGAAGCGGATCTGAAGAAACTCATGCTCGCAAGCCTGGACGGCGATGCGGCTTCGCATCGGGCATTGCTTGAAGCGCTGAGCAGGCGATTACGTGCGTACTACAAAAGAAAACTCGCAAGCACTGGCCGTAGCGCGTCGGAGGCCGAAGACCTAGTTCAGGAAGCGGTCTTGGCCATTCACATCAAGAGACATACCTACGACGCCACCGACCTGCTGACACCATGGGTCCATGCGATCGCGCGCCACAAATTGATCGACTTTCTGCGTCGGACCCGCGCGTCGTTGGCCGATGTGCCTCCGGATGAGGCTGACGAGGCCATGGCATCGGACGAACATGTCGGTGCGGAGAGTTCCTACGACGTCGGGCGGCTCTTGCGACGGCTGCCGCCAAACGTCAAATGTTCCATGGAAGCCGTGAAACTCGACGGGTTGAGCATCGCCGAAGCGGCGCAGCGGTGCGGACTTTCGGAATCCGGGATTAAGGTGAATTCACCGCGGGCTAAAAACCCTGGCCGCGCTGATTGCCCGGGAAGCGAGATCATGAAGACGGATGATTTGATCGCGGCACTCAGTGCCCACGTCGAGCCGGTCGATGCCGATCGGTCGGTCGGACAGTGGGCCTCGCCCTTGCGGCCGCAACGGTTCTGACGTTGGACGGCATATTGGTCGGCCTGGGTACCCGGTCCGATCTGACGACCGGTCACGCCGTCGTTTCCGTGCTCCTGAAGATTGTGTTCGCGGTCGGAATCGTCGTGTTGGCATCGGCCTACCTGATGCGCCTGGCGCGGCCGGGCGGAGAACGTAGGTCCTCTTCGGGGTGGGCCGTCCTCCCATTCGCAGGCATCTTGTTGCTTGCCGCAATCAGCCTCGGGCTGGCGCCCAGTACGCATTGGGCCAAGATGGTCATGGGTGACGAGTGGCTAGAGTGCATTATCTCGATCCCGATCATCGCGATCGTACCTTTCACCGTCGTTATCGCGGCGGTGCGAACGGCGGCGCCGACCAATCTCGTCCGGACAGGTGCCTTTGCGGGTCTTGTTTCGGGCGGCATCAGCGCCATGGGTTACGCGCTTCATTGCACCGACGATTCCTTGCCATTTGTCGCAATCTGGTACGGCGGGACGATTGTGCTCTGCACCCTGGCAGGGGCGATGCTGGGCCCCAGGTTGCTGCGTTGGTAGCGTGACTGAACCGTTTTCACGTCGGCGTGAGCCCTGTAACCGAACGGCGATTTCTTCCGAACTCATCGATGAGAGGGCCTCAAATCCTTCCTTCAAGTGAGCAGGAGCCGGGTCATGTTCAAGCAGACCTTCAGAACTATGTTGCTGGTGCTGCCGTTGGTTGCAGTGTCGGCGAGTGCCTTTGCAGGGGCCACGATTTCGGATCGGCGGTATTGGCCAAACGAGGCCAGGCGGGGCGCGCAAGTGATGTCGAACCCACAAGGTGGCTGGAGCTCTGCGTTCGGCTCGGTTCCCGCGACACCGGGCCACTACTTCGCGCCACCTGTTGATTCGAGCAGGCGGGTTTGGAGATATCAGGGAGGCCCGAAGTCCCCGATGATACAGAACTAGACCAAGTCGACGCCCTGTCAGTCGGCGAGCGCATCGAGCAACGTGCTTAGGCAGCGGTCGCCGCAAGCGCCTTGTTTGCGGGCGTTTCCGGTCCGATCTGCTTGATCTCGATCAAGAAGAAGGTTTCGGCAAGTTGTTTACTTACTATTGGGTAGCAGGAGTTCACGATGTCGGTGCAAGATCGTTCCGGTCACCAAGGACATGCGCCTGAGGGTTTGTCGCTCAAATCGCGTGCCGGGCTGGTTCTGATCGGATTTCTGATCATCGCAGGTGCCCTGCTGTTCACTGAGCATAGAGCGCACGTGCTCGGATTGCTTGTCTGGCTCCCAATCCTCGCCTGCCCGCTGATGCATTTGTTCATGCATCACGGACACAGGCATCATCACGCCGACAATCAACAGAACGATCCAAGGAGCGTGTGATGCATGATTCTACGCCCGCTTACGGCCTCTGGAGCCTTGTCATCGTCAACTCCGCGGTCTTCATCCTGTTCGCATACAGCTTCTTCAAGCCGCAGACCTCCCGGGACTGGCGTTCGTTCGGCGCATTCAGTGCGTTTCTGGTGGCGCTATTCGTGGAGATGTACGGCTTCCCGCTCACCATTTACTTCCTCTCGGGCTGGCTGCAGTCGCGGTTTCCTGACGTGGACTGGTTCTCGCACGACGCCGGTCATCTGCTCGAGATGGTGTTCGGTTGGAAGGCCAATCCGCACGCCGGACCGTTCCACATCCTGAGCTTCATCTTCATCGCCGCCGGGTTCATTCTGATCTCCGCCGCCTGGAAGGTGTTGTACGACGCGCAGCAGACGCGCAGTCTCGCCACGGCCGGTCCCTACAGCTATGTGCGCCATCCGCAATATGTCGGCTTCATCCTCGTCATGTTCGGCTTCCTGTTGCAGTGGCCGACAATTCTCACGCTCGCAATGTTTCCGGTGCTGACGATCATGTACGTGAAGCTCGCGAGAAACGAGGAGTTGGACGCCGAGTCGGAGTTCGGCGAGGCCTATACGAAATACGCTGCGGAAGTCCCAGGCTTCATACCGCGCCTGAGCCGAATTCTCGGGCAGGGCTCGACCGGCCGCACCTATCGTCACGGTTGATCCGGCTGCCACGATGCGCGACGCACCGTATCGCTGGCGTCTGTCCTCGATGCTGTTGGCGGCCTCCGGTATCCTGTTGATCGGGGTCGGCGTCTACTTCCTCCTCCTTCGGCCTCCCCTGCTGCCGGAGGACATCCGGTACATGAGCCTTACTTCGATCGAATTGCAGTTGATCGGGCCCAGACTGACATCATGGCCCACCCATGTCTTCCGCGTGATGGGCGGCTACGTGACGGCTACGGGAATGCTCGCGCTCACCCTGGCGTTGACGTCCTTCCGAGACCATCGCGCTGTAGCTGCGGTCGGCGCCGGGGTCGCCGGCGGGCTTCGATCGGGTTGATGGCCGCCGTCAACTTCATGATCCATTCCGATTTCAAGTGGGTTCTGCTCGGCATCGCCCTCGTTTGGGGGGTGAGCATTGTCATGTTCGTCCGAGAAGCCGTCGTTTCTCCGAAGGCGGCCGAGCCGGCCGGTTCGAAGCACCAGCGCCGAGCGCGATAACGGCAAGCGGACGTCTGTCACGCTCATTCAGACATGTTGCGGATAGAGTGAGAGGTCTAACTCGCGTTCGAGGACGTAGTGCGGCTGAATTGCGAGGCCGGACAGGAGAGACCGGGTGCGCCGAGACCGCACGAAAGTAGTTCGGACCAAATATCTTCCGACGTTTCCGCGAACCGGAAGAGATCGCAGTCGGATCGATCGATCGTGCCGCTGTCGATCAGCGCCTCGAAGTTGACGGCAGACCGCCAGTATTGTTCGTCAAACAGAACGATCGGAATGGCCGGCGCCTTCTTCGTCTGCCGCAGCGTCAGGATTTCGAACAACTCGTCGAAAGTCCCGAAGCCTCCCGGGAACGCAACGAGCGCATTGGCGCGCATGGCCAAGTGCATTTTCCGCATTGCGAAATAGTGGAATTGAAAGGTCAGCGCTGGCGTGGAGTAAGGGTTTGGTTGTTGCTCCTCCGGAAGCGTGATGTTGAAGCCGATGGAAGGCGCTCCCGCGTCGCCGGCTCCTCGGTTTGCAGCTTCCATGATTCCCGGGCCACCGCCGGTCGCGATGACGTTGTCTCGAAGGCCGCCGTTCGAAGTCAGGGCGCCACCGCGTTCGGAGGCCAAGCGCGCGAACGCGCGTGCTTCCCGATACCATCGGGAGTGCGATTCAGGCCCATCCTCCCGAACTCGTGCCGACCCGAAAACGACGATAGTGGATCGGACGCCCCACGATCTCAGGCATTCCTCGGCCTTTGCGTACTCCAGCAGGAATCGTACCCCACGCATGGAATCGCCAAGCAGAAAGCCTTGATCGAGGGCAGCTAAAGTGTAGGCGGGCGAGTCCAGTTGCTCGATGTTCGAGGGACGAAAGGTCTCCTTGGACGTCTGTGGGGTGTCGTCCATTACAACTTCCGCATCAAAATATATCGCCTTTACTATTCCTTCTGCCAACTACACTGTCTCACTAGATCAATAAAGCGCAACCGAAATCTAGCTTCTGCTTGACCGGTTGCCGAAGCCTCCGATCTTCCGATCTCCGTTCGGCCACTCGCCAGCGGAGCGAACGGTCTGGTCCGCAATTCAGAGGGACTGAATGAGTTTGAAGTTGTCTTTCTTGGGGGGGCGGGGACGGTTACGGGCTCCAAATATCTTCTCGAATCCCCGTCCCATCGGATTCTCATCGATTGCGGTCTCTTTCAAGGCGGTCGGTCTCTTCGCTAGATGAATTGGGAGAGATTCCCGGTCCAGCCGGCCGGCATCTCCGCTGTCGTCCTAACCCACGCCCATCTCGATCATTCCGGCGGGCTTCCCCTTCTGGTGAAGCAGGGATTCGCCGGAGCGATCATCTGTTCCGAAGCGACAGCCGCCCTATGCGAGGTGCTGCTGCGCGACTCTGGGCATCTGCAGGAGCAGGATGCGCGATTTGCCAACAAGCGCGGCTTCTCCAAACATAAGCCTGCTCTTCCGCTCTACACGGTAAAGGATGCCGAAGCGGCCCTGCGTCTGCTGAAGCCAACATCTTTTCACGATGACCACAGCCTGCCGGGCGGCGCAAATCTGGTGCTCCGACGCGCCGGCCACATCCTGGGGGCTTCCTGGATTGAGATCGGGTGGGAGCGAACCTCGATCGCATTTTCCGGCGACCTTGGTCGGCACGACGATCCGATCATGCTGCAGCCCGAGCCGTTGGCAAAAACCGATTACCTCGTCGTCGAATCGAACTATGGCGACCGCTCGCACCCGAAGATCGATCCTCAACGTACGATCGAGGAGATCGTCGGCACGACGGCGAAACGCGGCGGCACGGTGGTCATTCCGGCGTTTGCGGTTGGCCGTGTTCAGGCGCTGCTTTACTACTTCGCACGCATCAAATTGGCCGGTGGCCTGCGCAACGTGCCGATCTTCCTCGACAGTCCGATGGCCGTCGATGCGAGCGAAATCTTCTGCAAATTCAGGTCCGATCAAAAGTTGTCGCACGAGGAATGCAAGAGAACGTGCGCTGTCGCGACTTATATCCGTTCCGTCGAGGATTCGAAGCGCCTGAGCGACAGCCCAGTTCCGAAGGTCATTATTTCCGCGAGCGGAATGGCGACCGGCGGCCGGGTGCTCCATCATCTGAAACGCTTCGCGTCGGATCAGAAGAGTACGGTCTTGTTTGCAGGCTATCAGGCCGAGGGGACGCGAGGGGCGGCGATGATATCAGGTGCAAGGACGATCCGGATCCACGGCGAGGATGTCCCGGTCGCCGCCGAGGTTCGCAACATCGATGCCCTTTCTGCACACGCGGATGCCGACGAAACAATCGAATGGCTCAAGAGCGCCGGGGCAGCGCCGAGGAGGACGTTCGTTACTCATGGCGAGCCGCGAGCCGCCCGGGCGCTGCAGACTCGCATCGCGAAGGAACTGGGATGGACCTGCATCCTGCCTGAACGAACTCAGGAGACTCGGTTGAACGAAGCAGTGATCCCACAAGCCAGTTCGTGGATCACCGCGCTCCGATCATTGATCCTTCTTAGGCCCGATATGATGCGGCAAATCGGACTTGGGTCCGCCGCCATAGTGATGGCTGCCGCCGGAGGACTTCTTCTTCGGGGCCGTACTCTCTTTCTTTCCCATGTGGTGCGGCTCGGCCCTTGGTCCACCTGAATAGTGATGTCCGCCATCGCTCGGGGAAGGGGCGGTCTGCGCGATTGCCGGCAGCGTAACGAAGGAGGCAATGGTTGCGGCCAAAAACAACTTGCGGGCGTTCATTTTCTTTCTCCTGTTTCGACGAAGTTCTTTCAAGGGCAATCAAACCAGATGTCTGATTCAGAAACAATCAAGCTGAACCTCGAGCGGAACAGTTGAGCCAGATCAAGAGTCGCTCCCATCGAAGCAGTCTGCAATGCACAAATTGGGGGCAGCGATTCGCGACGCGCGAGCCTCGGATTTCTTACAGGCTCATTAGATTTATTTTTGAGTCAGTTCGGGTCACCAACAACTAACAGAGTAGGATCCTTCGGCCACCGCGGTTACGGCTTGGGCTGTCGCCTAATCGGTTCGGTCAACGCGCACCGCGAAATCGTCGCGCGCCTGAAATGAGGACGCGACATTCGCTATGCCGTTCTGCGATGCCTACTGGAGTAGGCTCCTCAACCGCAGCTACGACTACGAAGAAGAGATCAACGCTCTCCCGCACTGCGGGCGCGATGAGAGGTATGAGTTCGTCGATTGCTGCGCAAACTTCGGATACTGGTCGGTCCTCGCCTCGAGCAAGCCCTTCGGCGCGCAACACGCGCTTGCGATCGAGGTGGGTGGCTTGAACGTGAACGTCTGAATCGGAATGCTGAGCTTAATGGGAATCGCTTCCGTTGCCGTCACGCCGCGATCGCAGGTGCAGCCGGCGAGGCGCGGGGACAAGTCACGAGAAGCTCGAAACCGTGCCTGGCTCCGATAGGAAGCATTCCGTGTCGCGCTATCTCATGGAAGAGAACTCGCTTTCGCTGATGGTGTTCGATCCTGCCGTCCGGAGGTTCGTCAGGCTCGACGATCTTCGCCTGCTCGACCGCATGAAGCGACACCGATGGGTCGGATACAACGTCTTCGCCAGGTCCGGTCGTTCCTGGAAGGAGCGCCTACTTTCGGCTTGCAGCCACCAATGAACGTTGACGTCGTGGAATGGGCGAGAAGGCAGAGCTAACAGGAGCCGGTCGAGGCCTTCGGTTTTGGCACATGCGGGAGAGGCGCGCTCGGCTCCAACCGACTCCGCCACAATCCGATGGTCAACGGCCTGGGCGATCGGCCCTTCTTTCAATGCCGGCTGCAGTTGCTATCGAGGTCCCCCGCTGTTGAAAGCTGGAAAACTAACAGCCACCAATTAGTGACGACGGGCGCCTCGATCTATTACACCGAACTGACGCAAAAAGATTGCTTGGCCGCACGGCTTCCATTTGACATTGGTCAATGTGAGCTCGGCGAGCGGCCATAGCGTCCCGACACCAGTGCCGAAACTGGCCGCCAAAAATCACGAATTGGAGATCACGATGAAGTTCATCAGTCAAGGAAGGCTTGCGGCAGCTATCGCGCTCGCAGCGATCTTGGGCGTGTCCGGGGCTGCGTCTGCCCAGCAGCAGACGCCGGACAATCAGAATCAGCAGAATGCCCCGCAACAGAATCCGTCCACTCAGCCGAGGTCCGGCATGGGCCACGAGATGATGCGGGATGGGATGGGCAAGATGGGGGACCAAATGCACCGAAAAGGAATGGAAGGCGACCATGGTCGGATGGGGTCGGGAATGAAGCAGGACGGCTCAGCTCCGTCGAGAGATTCTACCGGGACCACCGGCGCGAATCCTTCCGCTGCGCCGTCGACTGGCTCCAAGTAGTCTACCAAGGGAACGGTTGCCCGACAGATCAGAATAGCCCCGGACTGTCGGGCACACTCTGTTGTCGCCACAGGGAGACTTCCCTCAAGCGGCAACAGAGTTCGAAGATGGATCGAACTGCTATCATCGCCTCGACGATCATAAGACGATGATGCGCCTTGAAGGCCGGTGCAGGTCGACCATTGGGCGAGTTTCGAACCAGAAAATGGCGAACCTACACCGATCGATCTCGGCGGGTCGACTGAGGCTTTCAAGACAGAACGACAGTGAGAACGGCTGCGAATGGCGGGCAACGGAGAGCCAATGATCGGTCACGCCACGACGCACAAATTCTTCGAGATAGTCCTCGGTCAGGCCGAGCGCAGCTCGTTTCCGCCGTTGGTTGGAGCGATCGCCTTCCTTTCCACGCTGACGATGAGCGTTCCCGTGGAGTGGTTGGTAGTCGTGGCGTCCCTGGCCTGCCGACGCCGATGGACGATGATCGCCTTGATGGCGGCCGTCGGAAGCGCGACCGCGTCCCTCGGCCTGTACCTCACCTTTCACCATTTCGGCTGGAGCATATTGCTTGCGCGTTACCCCGAGCTTGCGGACTCGCAAGCTTGGTCGCAGGCGACGGATTGGCTGTCGAAATACGGTATCCTCGCCATATTCGCAATGATGGCCTTGCCGCTGCCCGTTCCCAAAGTGCCGATGCTCGCGGTAGCTGGAATCTATCGACTGCAGACCGCTGACGTCTTCGTCGCCATTCTTGCCGGGAAGATCATCAAGTACTTGGCATATGCATATCTAGCCGTTCGCTTTCCCGAGGCCCTGCGCTTCCTCACCCAACGCGGTTCGCGCGCCCACCGCGTTCCTTATCGAGTGCGAAGCCTGATGGTTGCCCGTATGACAACGAGCCGTAAGATACGAACTTTCGTCACCCCTGCCGGTGGCGCGGAAACCCATCATCAGGAATGAAGGGGAGCAGGCTTGCCTCACGAAACGACTGGCCGCGGGACCGGCCGGACGCTGAAGATAGCGATCTTCGTACGAGAGCGGCTTTGGGACACGATCACCGTGAGATCTGTGCTGCCGAAGTCTCAGCGCGATCTCCGCCTCGATCTATTTCGCGGACTGGCGAACTGGCTGATCTTCCTGGGTCACATCCCGGACTCGGCGCTCGCCTGGTTCACCACCCGGAACTACGGCTTCAGCGATGGAGCCGACCTGTTCGTGTTGATCTCCGGATACACCGCGACCCTCGTATTCGGTAAGATTATGATGGATCGCGGCTTTGTAGTCGGAGCGACGAGGCTGTTACGCCGAGTGTGGCAACTCTATGCCGCCCATTTGCTGCTTTTCTTGTTTTACCTCACTTCGGTGCATTACCTTTCGCACAGGTTCGATGATCCGCATCTTATGGATCAATTCAACGTCGCGCACCTTATGAATTTTCCCGTCGAGACGCTTTCGCAGGGATTGGCGCTGAAATTCAAGCCGCTCAATCTCGACGTCCTGCCACTCTACATCGTGTTGATGGCGGCATTCCCGATCGTACTTTGGTTCATGCTGCGATGGCGCAACGCCGTCGTGGTCGGATCGATCGGGCTATACCTGGCCGCTCGCCACTACGGCTGGAACTTCCAATCCTATCCTGCGGGAGTGTGGTACTTCAATCCCTATGCCTGGCAGTTGCTCTTCGTTCTTGGAGCCTGGCTCGCGCTCGGGGGCGCCGAGGCCAGTCGAAGGCTGCTCCGTTTTCGGATTCTCTATGCGCTTAGTGCCGGCGTCTTGCTGTTTGCTCTCGTGATCACCCTGGCGGAGCGGATTCCGGAGCTACGACAGCTCATTCCCGATTCGATCGATGAAATGTTCATCCCCAACGACAAGACCAATCTCGCGCCTTACCGAGTGATCCATTTGGCCAGCCTGGTATTCATCGTCGTCGCTCTCATTCCCATCGACTGGCCCGGATTGCAGTGGCCCATCTTCAAGCCGCTGATCAGGTGCGGCCAGCAATCGTTGCCGGTCTTTTGCGTGGGTCTCTTTCTTTCTTTCGTGGTCCATTTTGTGCTGGAATTCGGTTCGAAGGGGATTTTGGTCCAGCTCCTGGTCGGCGCCGCCGGCCTGTGCATCCTGACGATCATCGCTTACTATCGCACTTGGTCGAAGCAGCTCGACAAGAGTTTGTCTTCCGGGGGAAATAGATCGACGCCGGCAGGCGCAGGTGGCGAGCCGCAAATCTAGCCGACGGACCAAGATCGTCCGTCGGGTGGGGGAGCGTATGGTGGACGCGGATGATAACCTCGGAGCGGATCTTCAACGAGCAAACGCAAGGCGCGATTCTGCACGGACTTCACTGGACCGCGTCGGCCATCGAACTGCTCGGTGTGGTGGTGATCGTCTGCGGCGTGGTAGCCGCAACCGTCTGGTCGCTTCGCGAATTGCGGCACGGGGGATTTGCCGATGCATTTCGCTCTTATCGGGCGAACCTCGGTCGAGGCATTTTGCTCGGGTTGGAGTTCCTGATTGCCGCCGATATCATCGGTATGGTCGCGATAGTGCCGTCATTCGATCGACTGGGAATCCTTGCCCTTATTATCGTGATCCGCACCTTCTTGAGCTTCTCGCTTCAGATTGAAATCGAGGGCCGGTTGCCTTGGCAGCGGCGCACGTCGCTTGCCGACGAGGCTGATCGCGCCGAACTCTAAACGGGCGATCAGACCCCGCGAGAGGACGTACGGCCGTACAGGAACTCGAACATGCGTTCCAGCGCGGCGTCGCGATTTATTCGGGTCGCCTCGATCAGCGAGGCGGTCAGGCCGATGAACGTCCGTTCGGCGCCAAGGTACGGATTGTCTCCTGCAAGCGGGACATGGGTATCGCGGATCGAGCTGGCAAGTTCCGGGAGTCCGCGGAGCCACGGCGAAAAGGATGACGAGAGCAGATAACGGCTCATCCGCATCGGGTGAAACCATTTGGCTGCTTCCGCCGTCAAGGGATTCGAGGTGGCCTGGACGAAGGGACTGAACAAGGTCCTGTAGATGGCTTCAGCCGCCTCCGAAAAATCCCTAATTCGCTCGAAAGCAGGATCCGGCGGCAGGAATTTGAGCTCTTCGACACGTCGGGATTCGAACCGAACCGCAAAAGGCAGATTGGACGCGCCCGAAGAGTCTGCCTCTTCGATCTTCATCTCGTATAGGCCCGGTGCCAGCCCTTCGATTTCCGAGAGGCTGGCAAGAATGGCCCGGTGCTCGCGTTGGGCAATCTTAGCAGAGACGAAAATTCCCAAATGGCCTACGTGGGGGTTCGTCAAATAGACGATGCGTTGGCCAGCCTGGATCAGCTGTTCCGTGGTCTTGTACACGACGGGAATCCAGCCGAGCGCCTGGTGCGGCGGCGTGATGTTGTCGCCGTAGGAGGCAAATATCACGAGCGGGTTGCTGATGCGGCGAAGGTCGGCGAAGCAGTGTTCACAGATTCGGAAGCGGCCGCCCTCGAGCTGATTGCCGATGAACAGGTTCTCGACGATCGCCAGGATTTCCTCACGGCTGAGGAAGAAGAAGCTCCCCCACCAGCGCTCGAAGTCCAGAAAGCGTTCGCGTTCCCGATCGATATGCGTGAACAGATCGGCGTATTTCTCCCACTGTGCCTCGGGCTTGAGATTCTCGAAGTTCTGGGCGAGCCAGGCGCCATCGAACCGGCCGTCGCTGAGATCGGACACGAGGTGTACAAGCCAGGCTCCCCCGTTGAACCCGGCGGCGAGGCGCATGGGGTTGATCCCTGCTTCTCCCGACCAATAGGAGAGGGGCGACCCGTTGAGTACCGCCGGACCGACGAGGCCACTGCAATCCGCCGAAAGCAGGGTGACCGCCCAACCGGCCTGACAATTGCCGTAAAGGATAGGCGGTCGATCTGGGTGGCGGTGGGCTACGGCTTCCACGAAGCGCCGGAGCGCGTGCAACACATCGGCGAGGGTTTGTCCATGACAAGGTTGCGGAAAAAACGAGACGAAATAGACCGGATTGCCGTTGGCGAGGGCGATGCCCACTTCGGAGTCCTGCTTGAATCCGCCGATGCCCGGCCCATGTCCCGCCCGCGGGTCCAGGATCAATATCGGCGGCTTCTTCTCGCTGCCTGGACCGCTGGCAGATTCGTGCTCGGGTAGGATGCGCAGCAAGACGTAATTGACCGGACGCTCGAACTGGCGCGCGTCGAGAATCGTCTCGAAGCGGAAGTCCAGGAGAGGCGGCAGCCCCCGGCGCTCATGCTCGATCAGATCGTCGGCTCGTTGTCGAAGCGTGTCCCAGAAGAGGATCGAACGTTCCCAAAAATCGCGACTGTATGCCCATAATGCGCCCTGATCCGTTGCCGGGTTCAGGAGGCGGTCGCGTGCCTCTTCGAAGCCGCCGTCAGCACGACCGTCACGATTGGTTTCTTGCGGCACGCATTGCGTGCAGGTGGAAGCTTGCATTGGGCCTGCCTCATGCCTCACCGCTGTCGGAAGAGGAAGCTGGTAGCGAAACTGGCGGCGCGAGACCACTGTAATTTTTCAGCGGACTCTCCGTCTATATTAATTGGTGCGCCCAATCTGCCGTCTGGCTCGACTTGCGCTGTTGATCTGGCTCAACTTGATCCGGTCCTGAGTTGGTAGGCAAGCTGGGGGCATCCATCAGCGTCACGATAGGAGATAGGCCATGGATAATATCAAGAGGTTCGTTGCGATAACGGCGGTTGCCGTCCTGGGCCTGGCTGCTGGGTCGCCGGCGGGCAAGCTTGTGGCGGCGGAACGCGCGCAGCTTGCCATGATGGACGAGATGAAGAAGAAACCCGATTCGTCCAGCGGCACCACGAACAACATGGGGAACATGGGGCAGCCCGGCAGCCAGTCGCAGAGCACTGGCGGCGGTCGCATGGACGACAAGATGAAGATGCCCATGCCGGGTCAGATGCAGGACTGTCAGGGCGCCGGCTGTCAGCCGCGCGACTCCAACATGATGCCGATGATGCAAATGATGGAGCGAATGCATGGCCGCATGAATCAGCAGATGAACGGCATGGGTTCCGGTGCCGGTGCAAGCGCGAGCGGCCCCGCCGACGTCACCGAGCGACTGGAGGGGCGCATCGCGTTCCTCAAGACCGAGTTGCAGATCACCGACAAGCAGACGGCCGATTGGAACGTTCTGGCGGACGCGCTGCGCTCCAGCCGTCAGCACCTGCTGGAAGCGCGCAAGCTGCTGGTGATGGATGACAAAGCGGCCGGCCCCGAGCGCCTTGACCGCTACGAGCATCATTTGGGTGAGCGCTTGGAAGCGATCAAATCGGCGCGCTCTGCATTCGCTCGGTTGTACGGGACCCTTAGCGACGGGCAGAAGCAGACGGCTGATGCCATCCTGCTGCCTTTAATCGCGACGTTCTGACGACCTCTTCGTGAAGGCAGAGGCCATGTCGATATTCGAGCTGGTGTTTCGAAATCGCGGTGGTCTTTGGGTGGCGGGCCTCTGCACCCTATTTCTCGCAGGGGCCTCCATCGCTGCAACCGCGCAGCTCTCGGCAGAGCAGCTACGGGATCGCGATAGCCCCAAGCGTCTCGATGCGGAGTTCGGATGGCCGGCCGATTTGCGGTTGGCGCAGGCCGAGGACAATCACTCGGCGCATCATCCCGGCGCTCCCGGCTCCGGAGGCGCGAGCGCTCCTCAATCGAACAGTCCGGCAGCTCCAAGTGGCGGCTCGCCGGCACCTTCGTCGAGCGGCTCCAATCCGGGCATGATGGGCGAAACCGGGATTATGGGCGAGATGATGGGCCGCCCACGCAAGGAGTTCTATCCATCGTTGATGGAAATGCCTGCCCTCTCCGCTGAGCGGCGGCGCGACCTTGAATCCGAGGCCCGTGCCCGCATCAACTCCGGAATCGATGGTCTTTCTGCCGCGGAAGCGAACCTGCGCCATGCCATGGCGGGAGGCGACATCGCCGCCGCCGATCAGGCTTCCGGTCGAATTCGCGGGTCTCTCGATCAGGTGCAAAGCGGCGTGACCGTGCTGCGTTCGTTGAGCGAAGGAAAATCTCCGCAGCAGATCGCGCAAAATTGGTTCAAGGCGCAGATGAATCTCCTGCCGCCGCCGGCGACCTTCACTGCCGAGGGAGTCCTGGGCATTTCCTGGTTTCATGTCGTAACGATGGGACTGCTCGCGGCCTTCTCGTCGGGGATGCTTGCGGTCTATGTGGCGCGAATGCGCCGAGCCAACGCTCTGGTCGATAGGCTGACAAAGGCGCCGGCGCTCGCACCGACGCCACCGGTTGCCTCGCCGGCGTTTCAGCGGCAGGGCGGGTCGAGCGATGGCCCTGCGGTCAAGCCATCGTTTACGCGCAGCGACTCTCCGGAAGGAACTGCGACGGTTTCGACGATGCGCGCAACCGGCGGTTCGACGACGCCGGGGCAGCTCTGGAAAGGCAAACTCAAGGTCTGCGCAATCTTCAAGGAAACTCCGAGCGTGAAGACGTTTCGTCTCCGGGATCCGGAAGGCGGCTCGATTCCTTTCACGTTTCTTCCCGGCCAGTTTCTGACCTACTCCGCCCAGATCGACGGGAAGACCGTCAGGCGATCCTACACTATCGCGTCATCCGCCGCCCAGACGGCTTACGTCGAGACCACCATCAAGCGCGAGGACGGCGGAGTCTTCTCCGACTACATGCACGACAAGATCAAAGAAGGAGACCTGCTCGACGTGATGGCTCCCTCCGGCGCCTTCACTTTCAGTGGAAAGGAGGCCGACAGCGTCGTGTTGATCGGCGGGGGGGTCGGTATCACGCCGTTGATGGCTGCGATAAGGTATCTGTTCGACATCGCTTGGCCGGGCCAAGTCCACCTGGTGTACGGTGCGCAGACGACCGAACAGTTCATCTTCAGGGACGACCTGGAATACCTGCAGCGGCGGATGAACAATCTCCACGTCGCAGCCACTATGGCGCGCGCGGCCGGCACGTCGTGGATGGGAAGCGAGGGCCAGATCACGGCCGATTTCCTGACGCGGGCCGTCCCCGATCTGGCCCGACGCCGTGTGCATCTGTGCGGCCCTCCCGGAATGATGCAGGCGATCAAGAAGACCCTCGGCGAGCTTGGAGTCCCGTCCGAACAGATCAAGACTGAGGCGTTCGGCCCCGCGCTCGGGGCCGTTCCGCCTCCCGGCAGGACCGTCACCGAGAGCACGAAATCCGAGAACGGTGGCGCCGCAGCCATCGGTCCGGCCACGGCGTCCGTCCGCTTCGCCAGATCAGGCAAGGTCGCGCAGTTGCCTCCGGACAAGAGCGTGCTCGAAGTCGCCGAGTCTGTCGGCGTGCCGATCGACTATTCCTGCCGCGCGGGCATCTGCGGCATCTGCAAGACGCACCTGCTGGAAGGCAGCGTCACGATGGAAGTCCAGGATGCGCTCACCGAGGAGGACAGAGCCAAGGGCATGATCCTGGCTTGCCAGGCGAAATCCATCGGAAACCTGGTCGTCGAGGCCTGAGATGGGTGACAGAGAGCGGCTGATCGTCGATGTCGTCCTCGCCAGCCTGCTGTTGCTGATTCCGGCATTCTTGCTTCATTCCGATGAGAGGTTCGCCGGAAGCCTCGCTGGATTTGCTCTCGGCGCGTCGGCCGCCGGCCTGATGCTTCTCCTCCTCGTCTATCCACTCGCGAAGTACGGCCGAAACTTCAAGACCATCGTCACCAGCGTCGTCTCGATGCGCGCGCTACTTGGTTTTCACGTCTACGCCGGCATTGCGGCATCGTTTCTCGCGCTCCTGCATACCGGACACAAATATCAAAGCCCGCTTGGAATCGCGCTCGTAGCCAGCCTGCTGGTTGTTGTCGTCACCGGATTCGTGGGGCGGTACTACTTGCCGCAGACCGCCGCCGAAATACGGGAGCGGCAGTCTCGCCTTGCAACGTTGCGGTCTACCTACGACCGGACCGCGCTCATCCTGTCCGCGCGCGAAGCATCCGCTGACGACGATCCTCCCACGAGTGCTTCAGCGCTGCAGGAAGTGCCGATCCTGCAGCTCGTCGAGGGCATTTCGGATCTCGAGTATGCGATCGGATCCCAAGAGGCCGTCAAGAAGGTCTTCACGCAGTGGATCGGATTCCACGTGCTTGCGGCGATCGCGATGTACGCGCTGTTGGCGCTCCATATCGCAGGCGAGGTCTATTACGGGCTTCGGTGGCTCACGTGAGCGTTCGGGCGCTCATCTACGCGATCTTCGCGACGCTTGCCATCGCGGGCGTGGCGGCGGTATCCGCCGGATTGTACAGGGATGGTTCTATGGCTGTCTCGGGTTGGACGGACGCAGTGCTTCCCGGGCCGCT
This sequence comes from Bradyrhizobium sp. in8p8, assembly GCF_000426845.1. Classification (GTDB taxonomy): domain Bacteria; phylum Pseudomonadota; class Alphaproteobacteria; order Rhizobiales; family Xanthobacteraceae; genus Bradyrhizobium; species Bradyrhizobium japonicum_C. The sequence goes on from NZ_AUGD01000014.1 coordinate 41,073, forward strand.
CTCGGAGAAGCATGCCTTCCTATCCAATAAATGCGAAAGTTGTCATACGCCGACCAAAGGCGTTGAAGCCGCGGCCTGTGTCGCCTGTCACACGACGGCCGCTGCGGATCTCGGGAAGCAAGCGACGGCATTCCACGCGACGAGCAAGGAGTGCCGCGGCTGCCATCTCGAGCATGCGGGCGGCGTGCGGCCGACGAGGATGGATCACGCCGCGCTATTGCGCATTGGGGCGTTTCCACATGAAGCAAACACGTCTGCGCGCGCAATCACGGGACAGATGGTCGCCGATCTGAAGAAATTCCTGCGCGTACCGAATTCCGACGAAGCGGAGAAGGCCAGCCTCGACTGTGTCAGCTGTCACAGCAATCGAGAACCGCACCGCGGACTGTTCGGGCGCGAATGCGCGAGCTGTCACGCAATCGATACATGGAGAATTGCGAAGTTCCTCCATCCTTCGCCCACCTCCAAGGAATGTGCGCAATGCCACCAGGCGCCGCCGAGCCACTACATGCACCACTTCGTGATGATGGACCAGATGATCACGGGGCAACACCATGCGCGTGTAAACCAGTGCTTTCTTTGTCACCGCACCGATTCTTTCAACGACATAAAGGATATCGGTTGGTTCAAACACCATTGAGGGATAGGGACATGACGCCAAATTCGTCTGCGAAGCTTCGACTTTCACGCCGGATGGTTTGCGGTTGCATTCTAGGGATCGCGCTGGCGCCCCTTCCGCTCCGCGCGGCCGCGGCCGTCTTGGTCCACAAGGACCCCAGCTGCGGCTGCTGCGGCGCTTGGGCGAAGCACCTCGACGAGGCGGGGTTCTCCGTCAAGGTTGAAGAAACGAGCGGTCTGAACGCGATCCGCAACCGTCTGGGCGTCCCCTCGGACCTGGCTGCCTGTCATACGGCTGAAATCGTAGGCTACGTCGTGGAAGGGCATGTGCCTGTGGCCGCGATAAACAGGCTGCTTGCTGAACGACCCGAGGCCGCGGGCATCGCAGTGCCCGGGATGCCCCAGGGATCTCCGGGCATGAGCGGCAAACCTCAGAAGTATTCGGTCGTTTTGTTCGGCCCGCACGGACGCCGCACCTACATGGAGTTCATCGGCTCCGACGAAGTCGGCTGAAAACGATGATGGGCAGCAAGAACCCGGGATGTCCGAGCCGGCGCAACCGCGCAAACGAGCCGGCCTATGTGCTCTTTGCAAGCACATTCGCGCGCGAGTTCTACGCGGTCGTGCCGACCTACAATCCGATTCCAAATCTGCTGCTGAGCCCGGGTTGGCGCTTCGTGCGCATCTTGAAGGGCAGGAACGCGCGTCAGCCGTGTCTGCGGGGAAAGTCCGCGATGACGGCTTTCGCCCGGGACGGCTACTACCTGTTTACGAACCGGCAGTTTGCTCCCAAGCTTCCCAAGCCTGCCTCTGGAAGTCCCGAAAACCCTGGCGCGAGCTCGTCGGCGGCCGGCCACATGCTTGATCGCAGCGAACTGTCGGCAGCGTCGCCCGATGAAGGCGCCCTGCGTGGCAGTGTGATCAGCGGCGACGATAACAGGCCGGATGCCGGGGGCACCTGCGGCCCGCGGCACACGTTTGACCTCGATCAACAATGACGAGCCCGTTCGCTCCTATGATAAAATTGAACATGAGCACCCGCTGCGCTGAGAGCTTGAGGCGAGGCATGTCGACGAGGACAAGACTCCTATGTCTTCTGGTCCCGGTGCTCGCCTCAATCTCCACGTTCGACGCCCAGGCGGGCGTGACCATCTCGTATTGCCTCACTTGCAGATGTTACCCGAGTGGCGCCGGAGCCGATGACGATCCGACGTCGACTGATGGGCCGCGCCAAGTAGCTTTCCCGCTTGCTCGGCGAGAGGGGCTGTGGGCGGGTCGGGCCCTACATAGCCCGAGCCGTCCACAACCCCGGGCAACGGAGTAACAGTCGCGGCGTCGCCAAGCAGCTTCTCCGCGATCAACTGCTTAGCAGTCTTCCGTCGAAGCACCCTCAGCAGACGCTGCACAATAGAATGCTGTCTCGGCCCGAACTTCTCAGGGCATTTATCGCTCAGCCGGCCGACAATGGCGAGCGCAGTTAGCTGCGGCTCCTCAGCGAGCCAACCCTCGATCACAGCAACATGCCGGTCGAGCTTGGACGGCATGCGCACCCTGGTTTTATAGGGCCGACGGGTGCGACGGTGCGTGGCTCGCCAACCGACGCCGTCCTGCCAAGCGTCTTCGCAAAAGTCGCTGCGGTCGCCGACGCGGTGCTCGTGTAAGCGGGTTGCGGGCCGCGCGCCTGTCCGGGGCGACGATCGACGCGATTGCCGAGTTCGTCCTGGGTCGCGCGAATCTCGGACAACAGCGCGACTGGATCGAGCGAGCGATACTGATCGCGCAGCCGCTTCTTCACGGCCGCGGTCACCTTGGGATGCGCCAATGCACGCTCATAGGGCGTCGATGGAAGATGATAGCGTTTGATCACTTTAGCCCCTTCGCGACGCTTCTCCTTCAGCTTGAATGACGGCTGGAAGAAGTTGACGTAGAGCCGTGCCGCCGCATAGAGGCGGCCCATCACACGGGCCGTATCGACGCCATCGAAGCGCCCGTAGCCCATCAGGCGACGGACGACCGCACCATTCTTCTGCTCGACGAACGCCTGATCGTTCTTCTTGTAGGCGCGCGAGCGTGTGACTTCGAGCTTTTGTTCGCGACACCATGGCACGACGACATCGTTCATGAAGGCGCTGTCGTTGTCGAAGTCCACGCCGCGCAACAGCCAGGGGAACAGGCTCTGTGCGCGGTTGATCGCCTCGACGACCAGCGAACCTTCCCGCGTCAGCAATGGCAGGCACTCCGTCCAGCCGGTGGCAACATCGACCATGGTCAGGGTCTGGATGAACGAGCCAGCCACCGACGTGCCGCCATGGGCGACCATGTCGACCTCGCAGAAGCCGGGCACCGGGCTGTTCCAGTCATTGAACGTGCGGATCGGGACCTCGCGCCGGATCGCCGAATAGAATCCGGCACGGCGCCGCCTGCCTCCGCTCGCCGCGATCTTCACATCGACGAGCAGGCGATCGATGGTGGCGGCGCTGATAGCCAGGACACGATCACGATCCGACTGGCCAAGCTGCAATCGGCCATGTTGCTCAAGGGCAGGTAGCAAGGTCGGGATCATCACCTTGAGCCGCTTGCCGCACACCCGATCCGACGCCTCCCACAGCGCCGTCAGCGCGTCCTTGATCGTCGCGCCATATCTGCGTCTTCGCTTTCTTGTTGCCTCGACCTCGCCCGGTCCAACCGTCTCGCGTCGCCGGAGCGCGCGCACCGCATGCTTGCGATGCCAGCCCGTCGTCGCGCACAGCTCGTCGAGAATCCGCCCCTTCTCCGCTCGTTTGGCCGACCGGTAGCGCTCCGTTACCGCCCACACCACCTCGCGCCGCGCGCCCATGCTGATCTTTCCCGCCATAGACGCCACCGAACCAATTCGATGGCACCGACCCAATCATCGGCGAGAAGTTGTCCAGTAACATTCTGGATGAGGCAATGCGCATCTCCGACCGGCGCTACTGGCCTAACGAGGCTCGAAGTAGCCCAGGGCAGGCGATCGAAATCCTGCCCCCTTCATACGCGTATCCTGGGGCCGGCCCCGACGCCAAGCCGATGGTGGTTCCGCGACGGAAGGCAAAGCGGGCTCGTTGAGCGCCCAAAAGGGTAGTTGACCGGGCGTTTCTTCTATTGGCGTCGTGCCCAACAGTGGCTATATTTTAGTCTTCGGAATGGCGGTAAATGGGATGATTGGCTTCAGAAAGCCTGCGCGCAGATGGTGGGGGTGGATCGTCGCGATCACGTATCTGCTCGGGTCGTTGACGCCGTCCATCGCCGCGCCGTTTCCGGCCGGCCTCGCCGAAGTAGTGGCTCAGCGCGCCCACGAAACCCTGCCGGCTCATGAGCACGCCCAGAAGCATCAGCACAGCCACGACCACCAGCATAGCCATGACGGGCATAAGCACAGTCACGGCGATGCCAAGGTCGCGGTTCACTCGCATGATGGGACCTCGCCCGCGGCGGGTCATGCTGACCAGGACCGCCCCGACCAGCATGGCAATTGCTGCGGGTCGGTGCTGTGCCTTAACGCCGTGTCCCCTCAAGGGCCTTCGCTCCTGCAGTTCGCACCTCTGCCGTCGCGGTGCGACGCCCGGCCGGATTTGGTTCTTGCCGGCAGAGCGCTGGGTCCGCTGTACCGACCCCCGATAGCCTGAAAGCACGTGAATTGATGGGCTGCCGCGCTCCGGCTTGGGGCGCGAGTACTCGTACGTCGGTGCTTTTCAGGGGATTTACATGCTGGCGCAAATGGCGGCGAACGACGCCGCCGCATTCAATGCATTCACGAGAACGGGATCCAGACGCGCGGTCATCCGGCGCACGATTCTGATTGTTCTGGTCGGCCCGTTTCTTGCCGGCTGTTCGACGACCGTGCCTTTGGTGGGTGCCGATCCCGCAGATCCGGGAGTAAAGGTCCGGCGGGTCGGATACAGGCCCACGGTCGCCCCCTACGTCAGCCTGCGCCCGATCTCGCCGGCCGGATGGCGCGAACAGAATCAGCGCGTGGCGCCCACGCCGAAGAACGAGCGGTAGGGGATGGACATGACGCTCACGGCTCGAAACACGATTTCGCTCACGACCGCTTCGAGAACAGGCATCCTTGCGCTGTCGGTCTCGGTCCTGCTCGGCGGTTGTGCCGCCTTCTCTCCCGATGCCGGGATGTCCGGCGTCGCGGACGTCGCGGCGAACACCATAAGGAAAGATGTGATCGCGATCCGATCGGCCGACGATGCCGATCTGGCCAATACGCTGATCGCCCAGCTCCTGCGCCGAACCCTGACGGTCGACACCGCGGTGCAGATCGCGCTGCTGAACAACCGTGGACTTCAGGCCGCCTACAGCGAACTCGCGTTGGCTGAAGCGGACGCGATCGAGCAGAGCCTGCCTCCGAACCCGACCTTTTCCATTTCCCGGATCTCCGGAAACGGCGGATACGAACTCGAACGTCAGGTCGTCGGCGACATCCTTGCACTGGCAACGCTTCCCTTTCGTTCCGACATCGCGCGACGACGATTTCGCGAAGCCCAGCTGCGGGCAGCCTTGGAGACGCTGCGCCTCGCTGCCGACGTGAGACGGGCGTACTACCAGGCGGTCGGCGCCAACGAGCTGGTCGTACTTCTGACGGAGACGAAGACCACGGCCGAGACGATCGCTCAGCTCGCGGAAAAGCTCGGCCACAGCGGTTCGATGAACAAACTCGATCAGGCGCGCGAGCAGGTCTTCTACGCGGAGATCACGGCCGATCTCGCGTCCGTGCGGCAGCAGGCAACGTCCTTGCGGGAGCGCCTCGCAAGACTGCTCGGCGTATGGGATGGCCGGCTCGACTTCAAGCTTCCCAAAGCGCTGCCGTCTCTGCCGCGCGCCCCGAAGTCGCTGCCCAACATCGAAGTGGAGGCCGTCAGCCACCGCATCGATCTTCAGATAGCCCGCATCGAGCTGGAAGTTCTGGCGAAGGCTCTGAACCTGACCGAGGCGACCCGCTTCGTCACCTTGCTCGATCTCGCGGGGATCTATCGAAAGACCAAAGACCCCGAAAGCCCGCCGTTCCGCGAACGCGGCTTCGACCTTCAGTTTCAGGTCCCGATATTCGACGGGGGCGAGGTCCGCGTCCGTCAGGCGACGGAAAGCTACAACATTGCCTTCAACAGGCTGACGGAAAAGGCCGTCAACGTGCGCTCGGAGGCGCGCGACGCATATCGCGTCTATCGCTCGAGCTACGATATCGCCGGTCACTACCAGCGTGAGGTCGTGCCGCTGCGCAACATCATCTCGGATGAAGCTCAACTGCGCTACGGCAGCATGCAGATCGACGTGTTCGCGTTGCTGGCGGAAGCGAAGCTGCGGATTGCGGCCCAGCGCGCGTCGATCGACGCCAGACGCGATTTCTGGCTGGCGCAGTCGGAGCTGCAGACGGCAGTCAACGGCGGAGGCCGTGCCGATAGTCAACAGGAGAGCCGTTCACCGACCAACTCATTGGCGAGCGGCGGATAAGGAGATGGAAATGTTGTCTCGACGAAGTTTTCTCGGTACCGCGACCGCGCTTGCGAGCGCCAGCCTCGTTTCTGGACGGGTTCAGGCCGCGGGCATTCCCGAAGCGCCTACCATGGACAAGGTGGCCACCCAGCCGCCGCTGCACCCGAGCAGCGGACCCGAATATCGGCCGGTGGTCACTCTCAACGGCTGGTCCCTGCCTTGGCGCATGAACGGCGATTGGAAGGAATTCCATCTGGTTGCCGAACCCGTGGTGCGCGAATTCGCCGAAGGCATGAAGGCCCACCTGTGGGGCTACAACGGACAAACGCCGGGCCCCACGATCGAGGCGGTCGAAGGTGACAAGGTGCGCATCTTCGTCACCAACAAGCTGCCGGAGTACACCACCGTCCACTGGCACGGCATGATCCTGCCTAGCGGCATGGACGGCGTCGGTGGCCTGACGCAGCCTCACATCAATCCGGGCAAGACCTTCGTCTACGAATTCCAAGTCAAGCACAGCGGCACCTTCATGTACCACCCCCACGCGGACGAAATGGTCCAGATGGCGATGGGAATGATGGGAATGTTCGTGGTGCATCCCAAGGACCCCGGCTTTCGTCCCGTCGATCGCGACTTTGTCTTCGTGATGAGCAGTTATGACATGGATCCGGGGACCTACCTGCCGAAGGTCACGGAGATGACCAACTTCAACATGTGGTCCTGGAACGCGCGCGTCTTTCCCGGCATCGATCCGCTGCCCGTAAGACTGGGCGACCGCGTGCGCGTGCGGATCGGCAATCTGACGATGACCAATCACCCGATTCATCTCCACGGGCATAGCTTTTCGGTCAGCGGCACGGACGGCGGCTGGGTGCCGGAGAGCGCGCAGTGGCCAGAGACTACGATCGACGTTCCGGTCGGAGCGATCCGTGCCTTCGACGTGTTGGCCGACAATCCGGGTGACTGGGCGTTTCACTGTCACAAATCGCATCACACGATGAATGCGATGGGGCACGACCTCAGAACCTTGATCGGGGTCTCGAAGAAGGACATCGCCAAGGCGGTGAAGCGGCTGGCGCCGGACTCGATGGCGATGGGTTCGACCGGCATGGCGATGGGCGAAATGGAGATGCCGCTGCCGGACAACACGCTGCCGATGATGACGGGCTCGGGGCAATTCGGCCCGATCGAAATGGGCGGCATGTTCACCGTGATGAAGATCCGCGAGGGACTAGGTCGCGACGATTACAGCGATCCGGGGCCTTACAGGTTTCCGAAGGGAACGGTTGCTTATGAGATCGAAACACCTGCTGCGGAGCCGCCGCGCCAGGACACTCAGCCGAATGCGGGGGAACGCAAGGGAGCGAAGGGAACTAAGGGAATGAAAGGCATGAAGATGAAGGGAGCATGATCGTGAGACTGCAATCGAGGAAAGGAAGATACGAGATGAACTACACCAGCGCGCTCGCCGCTGCCGCGATGGCTTGGTCCCTTTCGACCGTGACATGGGCTGATCCTGGCCACCATCAAGGAGGGCACCACAACAAGGATGAGACGTATTCCGCGGGTGAACCGGGAGATCCAAAGAAGCCCGCCCGAGTCGTTCAGGTCACGATGAACGAGACCGACGGCAAAATGGTGTTCGTTCCGGAAAAAGTCGACGTGAAGAAGGGCGAGCAGGTCAAGTTCGTGCTTCGCAACAACGGCGAGCTGGACCACGAATTTATCCTCGCGACCACGGCTGAGAATCTCAAGCACGCCGAGGCGATGAAGAAGAATCCCGACATGGAGCACGACGATCCGAACGGCAAGCGGCTGGCACCGAAGAAGACGGGGGAAATCCTCTGGAAGTTCGATACGGCCGGCGAGTTTGAATATGCGTGTCTTATCCCGGGTCACCGTGAGGGTGGCATGGTCGGGAAGGTCGTCGTGAAGTAAGCCGCAAAATCAATGAGGAAATCAAAATGATGAAGTCTGCTGTCAAATCCGCGCTGTTCGCCATCGCACTCGCCGTCGCTCCGAGCGTCGCCTTCGCCCAAGGGAACCTCGCTGCCGGGGAAGTAAAGAAGGTCGACGAAAGCGCCGGCAAGATCACGCTCAAGCACGGTCCCATCAAGAACCTGAACATGGACGAGGAGGAGATGACCATGGTGTTCCGGGTCTCCGATCCCTCCATGCTCAAGCAGGTCAAGGTGGGAGACAAGGTTCAGTTCGAGGCCGAGCGGCAGACGGGCGGAATCACGATCACCAAGATTCAGAAGTCGAGGTAGAGCGTCGGCGGGGCGCTCTCGCGAGAGGCGCCCCGCCGCGAGCCGAAGAGCAACCCGTCAGCATAGTGTCGAGACAAGCGTCATGAGGTCGTCGCGGAATATGGGAGCCAGTCCGGCAAGGATGCGCGCAGTACGGCCATCCGCGGCTTCTGACGGCGCGGTTCGGGCGGCGATCGTAGGAAGCTACGAGCGTCTACGGAATTATCTGCAGAAGCGCTTCAGCTCGCCGTCGGACGCGGAAGAGGTATTGCAGGCGTTCGTATTGAGGGCTCTTGAGCGTTCTTCCGACATTCGAGATGCGGATTCGGTCCGCGGGTGGCTCAGCAAGGTTCTGGCCACGACGGTCGCCGATTTCCATCGTCAGACCACGAAGAACAAGACGAGGGAAGTCCCGCTGCCCGCCGAACTGAGCGACCGCGTTGCCGCGGATCAAGACGCCGATTTTGAGAATGCGGTCTGCGAATGTTTGTATGCTCATCTGCCTTTGCTGAAGACGGAACACGCCGAGGTCATTCGGCGAATAGACCTTGCGGGCGAGCCGAGGGAAACGGTCGCAGCCGATCTCGGTGTGACGGTCAATAATCTCACAGTGCGACTGTTCCGCGCCCGTCAGGCCCTGAAAGATCGCCTCGAAGACAAATGCGTGATTTGTCGTGAGGATAGTTTTTTGGAGTGCCGATGCGGCGAAGCCCGAGGAAGGGGCCCTTCCTGACGCGCCAACCGGCGCCGGCGGGGGGCTCGTGGCCATGAGGTCTCTTGCGGGACAATCGGACAGAAGTCGGCATGCCGCGACGTGGAGCAGGTGAGCGACCATGAAGCTGATGACACGGTTCGCCCAGACCGAGGCCTTGTTTGCCGCAGACCGGCAAGAGGACCAATCGAACATGTCCGAGCTAAACGATGCTCCGGGGGTGCCGGGCATCGCACCTACCTGGACCAGCAGCGCGAAGGACGCGGTAGGCTGTTCGTTGGGGCCGGCGCGTCTTTGGTTCACGATCGGCTACGGCATTCTGAACGAGGTGTACTGGCCGCGCGTCGATCTCCCGCAGATCAGGGACCTCGGTTTCGTCGTGTCCGACGGCAAAGGCTTCTGGTCGGAGGTGAAGCGCTGCGGCAAGTACTCGCTTCGGTCGCTCGCATCCGGAACGCCGGCCTATGAGATCGTCCATCCGCACGACCGATATCGTCTCACCCTGAGGATCTCGCCCGATCCGCGCCGGGACGTGCTGGCTTGTCGAGGTCGTGCTGGAGAGCAGCGCGCCGGAAATGCAGGTATATGCCCTACTTGCCCCGCACCTCGGGGCGAGCGGAAACAACAACCGAGCCGGCATCGCGAAGCACAACGAACGAACCGTGCTTTGGGCCGATCGGGCGCCGTTTTCCCTCGCACTCGTCGCCGTCGATCAGGCCCAAAAGGATGCGGTGCTGCGCGCGAGCGCCGGTTACGTTGGCTTCAGCGACGGTTGGCAGGATTTTGCGCGCAACGGCGCAATGACGTGGTCATATCCGTCGGCCGGACCTGGTAATGTCGCTCTTATGGCCGAACTCGGCAGACGCTGCGTGCTGGCGCTCGGCTTCGGCAGCAATGTGGAAGCCGCCGCCACGCTTGCGCTGTCCAGTCTGATGCAGCCATTCGATCGGCTGCTGGACGGGCAATTGTCCGATTGGGCGAGGTGGCATCGGTGCTGCGACGAACGTTGCGACTGCGTGCTTGCCGTGCCGGCCGATCTCCGCAACCAGCTCGCGGTGTCGAAAGCCGTGCTGCGCAGCCATCTGGACAAGACTTACCCGGGAGCCATGGTGGCGAGCCTCAGCGTGCCGTGGGGGGACTGCGGGGAAGAGCGCGGCGGCTACTTTCTGGTGTGGCCGCGGGACCTCGTCCAATGCGCCACCGCATTGCTTGCGATCGGCGGCGAAGCCGAGGCGCGCGACACGCTTCGTTACCTGATCGCCACGCAGAACGCCGATGGACACTGGAATCAGAACCAGTGGCTGGACGGGCGCTCGTTCTGGCGCGGCGTCCAGCTCGATGAGGCCGCCCTTCCGGTACTTCTGGCTGCCGCGCTTGCCGAACGAAACGCATTGGCGGGCACCGAAGTCGCGGACATGGTGGGCCGGGCCCTTGCCTTCGTAGCGCGTCAAGGGCCCGCCACCGACCAGGACCGGTGGGAGGAAAACGCGGGTATCAATGCGTTCACGCTTGCGGTCTGCATCGCGGCCCTCGTCTCCGGCAGCGCCTTTCTGAACATGAAGGCGGCCGATTGGGCACTGGAGCTCGCCGATTTCTGGAACGAAAACGTCGAACGGTGGACCTCCGCGCGAGCCACGGAAATCGGTCGCCGGGCCGGCGCTGCAAGCCATTACATCCGAACGGCGCCTCCCAGCGTGCTACGATCGGGCCAAGCTGCCATGGACCAACCCGTCGCGATCCGCAATCGGGCCGATGGTCTCCAACTCGCCGCCCGAGAGCAGGTCAGCACCGACTTTCTCCAGTTGGTCCGGTTCGGCTTGCGCCGGCCGCGGGACCCGCTGATCCAGTCCACGATTGCCGTGATCGATCGTCTGTTGAAGGTGGAAACTCCGGCTGGAGCGGTATGGCGACGTTACAACGAGGATGGCTACGGTGAACACGAGAACGGTGGTCCCTACGACGGGACCGGTTGCGGACGACCCTGGCCGTTGCTGACCGGTGAGCGGGGACATATCGAATTGACCGCCGGCCGCGACGCTCTGCCTTTCCTGCGTACCATGGCGTCGTGCGCCAGTCCCGGCGGCATGATTCCCGAGCAGGTCTGGGATGCCGCCCCCATTCCCCAACGTCGTCTTGCTCCGGGGCGACCGACCGGCTCGGCGATGCCCTTGGCCTGGGCGCATGCCGAGTTCGTCAAGCTCCTGATGTCGCGCGCACTAGGCCAGCCGTTCGACCGGCCGCACTTGGTCTGGAATCGGTATCAGGGCATTCGACCTCTCGCCCGCAGCGCATTCTGGTGGCCGCACGCCCAGATCGGAAGCATCCGCGAGGGGGCGGAACTGGTCGTCGCATCGAGGGACGAGGCGGCCATTCGCGTCGGGATAGATGGCTGGCGCCTGGTGGATGAAGTGCCGGCCAAGGACACGGGTCTCGGCTTCTTCGCGGCGAGGCTCGATACGGCCGGGCTGAAGGCCGGGCAGCAGCTGGAATTCACGATCCGATGGAATACCGGAGAGTGGATCGGACGAAATTTCTCGGTTGCGATCGAGCCGCCTGCGCCCCGCGAGCCAGTCTCATAGCGGCGCGTAAGCTGCCAGGTACGGCACCGGCGCGTCCGGTCATCGCGGTTTCATGATCGCGAGCCAGCCGCCGGCGATCGCCGACGAATTGCGCTGCAAGCCGATGGCTCGTCGATTTTCTGGACCCGTAGGTGGAGAAGTTCATGGCGGACTCGAACAAAAGCAAGTACCCGACCGGTGGCGGCTACGGCCGATTCTTCCTGGGCGCTGTGGCAGTGTTCGCGGCAGCGGCTCTGTTCTGGATGACATTCTCCTCTGGACCCGCACCGCGATCGCTCTCCGCGGAGGTCGCTGAGCCGGAACTGTCGTCGTTGGCCGCGACGGGCAAGGTTCTGTACGAAGCGAATTGTGCGATTTGTCATGGTATCCGTGCCTCGGGCACGGATACCGGGCCTCCGCTCGTTCACGACATCTACAATCCGGGACACCACGCCGATCACGCCTTCTTTGCAGCGGCCAAGTTTGGCGTAAGGCAACATCACTGGCGTTACGGCAATATGCCGCCGCAACCGCAGGCCCGTGAGGATCAGGTCGCGGCGATTGTGCGCTACGTTCGAGAGCTCCAGATCGCAAACGGCATCCGGTATAAACCGCGTCGCATGTAGGAATATCCATCGGAAAAGCGGAACGTCGCGCGGGCGATTCAAATTGTGCGGCGAAGCGTCCGTGAGAACGGTCGCCGCCCTTATTTATCGTGCTCGAGATCGCCTGTGCGATAATCCGCGCCGAGCCTGCCGAGCGAGAGCGTATAATCTCGCACCTTACCTTCGACATCGCTACCTCTCCGGTGGCATCAAGCCTCTTCCTTTCAGGCAAACGCGGGCAATTTGCGCAGCGCCGGCCTTCCCGCCGGATCCGTGGCCCCAGGGGCGGTATTTCCCTCGAACTGACCAGCTCTTGACGCTTGCGTCCCACTGCCGATGTTTCGGCTCGCCTGTCCGATCGACAAGGAGCTTATCGATCTCATGATGATCCATTTCGTCGCGCGGGCGCGTCGTCAGAAAACGGTTTGTCAATGACTTTCGGGACTGGCAATCGGCGCCCACCGAACGGATTCAAGAATGCCCTTCAATGCGGTTCTGTCTAAACCATCGCGTAAGCTGCAGCATCGCCGCCCCACCTACCGTGGTCTTGCGAGTGTGAGGCGGCACCAAAGGCGATTAGCGCCCGGATAGGTGAAATCAGCATGACAGCGACCGCGTACCCGAGCAACTCGCTTCGTGTAGCGCCAGCCTCATCGATCGGCGAAACGCCGGGCAAGCTCTTCCATCGAGATCAACGGCGACGAAGAAACGCTAACATTGCGACACGGCGGGGCGCCGCGCTTCGAGGCTCGGGCCAAAGTCCCTTCCGACCAGGGCGGCCAGGCATCGAAAGCGGGATGGCTACAGTACCCGCGCAGCGCCCGGGATAGCACGCAATGCCGCCGCCGCGCCCCAGCTGAACAGAACGGTGAGCACGAACGTTATCAGCGCTTTGGTAAAGGCGGGTGCGTCGAAATCATACAGCCAGTATTGAATCCAGAGCGCGATCGGATAGTGCACTAGAAACATGCCGTAGCCATCTGTTCGGATAGTATCGAGCAGGGTGAAGCCAGATCGGTTGAACCTCAGAAAATAGCCGAGAATGGCAAGCATAGTGGCCGCGCTGAAGGCGACAAAGAACAATCCGTAGCTCGCTTCATACCAGTTCGGCAGCCATACCGGATTGCCGAGCATCTCGCGCTTGACGTAAATCAGCATCCACAGCAGGCAATAGGAAAGCAGGGCGACGACCACCCAATGCCAGCGGCTTTTGGCTAGATGTCCATCCGTACCGAGCAGGCCGCGATCGAAATTCGCCATACCCACGCCCGCGCCGACGAAGAAGTACGTCGGATAGAGCAGTACGCGGCTCGCCTGTAGCGAAAAGGGGCCGAACTCGAACCAACGACCCGCGCCGAAATAGACCCGTGCCGGAACGTACAGGAGCGCGGTGGCGAGAAGCAGGAACAGGAAGAATATGGCCGGCCGCGAGTGGCTGCTTAGCGAGATCCGGTTGATTGGATCGAGGAGGAGAGGCGTGAATCGATAGAAAAGGAAGGCGGTAAGATCTAGCGCCAACAAAACCCAGACAAACCAGACGGGTCCGCTCGGCCACGGACCCACCGTGACCATCTTCCACCAGAACACGGCAAGATTGGTGTTCGGCGACTGCCGCAGTTCGATCGCGTAATAGGCGAGCGGAATGATGGTGAGAGTAGCGATTGCGAAGGGAAGTCCTAGCCGGAGCAAACGATCGCACAAAAAGACCCCCGGCTTCTTGTGAGCCAGGCTGGGCCAGACAAACAGCCCCGATAGAAAGAAGAACATCGCCATGAAGAAGCTGTCATTGGCGAGCACCATCATGTCGAAGCCGATCCACCCCTCGGGGTCGGTATGGCCGAAATAAGTATACGGAATAATGGCGTGATGCAGGAGCACGACCAGCATCAAGAATGTGCGCGCGCGGTCGACCGCGGCGTTGCGTGCGATGCTTGGTGCGGCTTCGATATTCTCGGATACGACCGATTGCGAGATCGTTGTCATTTATTGGGTGCCGACCGATGATGCTCAACAAGTTCCCGCGCTGTCCCGTGGGGCGGCGCCAGGGCCAATTCGGCGTTCCTCAAACTGTGGCTCAACAAATCAGCCCGCTCCGATTGCTTACGAGCGCTGCGGCACGCCCATCCATCACGGCGTCCGCCACCGGAGCTCTTCGTTGAAGGTTTCGAAACAAGCCCTCGCCGCGATCGAGTGCAAAGCTCTGCCGAATCGAGCTGCGACTGCTGATCTCGATAGGGGGCCGATCGGGTGGTCGAACAAGATGCGCTCACCGATGCTACCAAAACAGCCGCGCACCCGCGACAAAGGATACGGCAGATACGGACTCCCTGTTATTCTTGGCGATGGTCGCCGTCTGGCCGACCTTGCGATCCCAATTCACACCGACATAGGGCGCAAAGTTGCGCGTGAACTCGTAGCGCAAACGCGCACCTAGCTCGAAATCGGTGAGGCCGGCACCGAGCTCCAGGTCGGGTACCGACTGCATCTGAAACTTGACGTCGATGCGCGGTTGCAGGATCAGCCGATTCGTGATCAGCAGGTCGTGGAATGCCGTCACCTGGGCCGAAACTTCCCCTTTCTGACTGACGTACGCGGCGGCGTCGATTTCGATGAAGCCGGGTGCGAGCCCTTCGATGCCGATCACCGCATAGGTTCGATGCGACTTCTTCGAGAAGTCCTGCCGGACGCCGAACTGAGCGTCGAAGTAATAGCTGATCAGTCGCGAGTAGAGCACTTGCAGTTGGCCTTCCTCGGTGGTCCTGGTCTTTCCGTCGTAGAGGCCTTCCGACTTGAAGAACAGTTTGTCGTAGTCGGTTCCGACGAAAGTCTCCATGTCCCAGCGCGCGCTCCTGCTCATCTCAGGGCCGACCCATTCGAGCTTGTCGAAGCGCAGGGCGCTGAAGGCCTGCTGATCGGGGAAGTTCCCTGGCCCTGGCCTGCGCAGATTCCACCATTGCGTTTCCTCGACATAGGGCGGCGCAGTCTGGGCTCGAGCGGTACCCAGGCAAACGCTTGCAAGAATGCAAATCGCGAGCCTCGCAAGGCGAGAGGTCCCTGTCATGTTCGCCTCCTATCGAACCGAAGCCGTCTGTCTGACGACTTCGATCTTGCGCATCATGCCGGTTTCCATGTGATAGAGCTGGTGGCAATGGAATGCCCAAGGACCCTCGGCGTCGGCCGGCACGTCCACATCTACGGTGCTGCCGGGCTTGACGTTGACGGTATGCTTCTTGGGATTGCGAGCGCCGTTGCCGACGTCGGGCAGCAACCATGTCCCGTGTATGTGCATCGGGTGATTCATCATCGTCTCGTTGATGATGCGGAATCGGACGCGTTCGCCGTATCGCAGCACGATCGGCTCCGCTTCGCTGAACTTTCGGCCGTTGATCGACCAGAAGTATCTTTGCATGTTGCCCGTCAGGCGCATCTCGACGATGCGGTCGTACGGCTTGTAGGGATAAGGGCGGAGCGCCCTGAGATCGCGATACGAAAGGACTTTTGTGCCTACAGGTGCTCCCGTATCGTTCAGGAGCGGGTCGGGCGCTCCATGTCCGCCCGCCAGCGGAACGCTCTCCATGTCTTCGCCCCCTTGGAGGACGTACGCCTGCGGTCCTTCCTGAACGCGCTCGGGCTGCACGATCGGAGCGGACCGGCGGCCACCACCCATTCCAGGCATGGCGGTATGGCCTGGCGCCTGTTGCATTTGGGCAAATGAATCCGACCTCTCGGGGAGAGCGTCGCTCATGCCGGGCATCTTTCCGTGGTCCACTCCGGGCATGCCCGGGCTCTTGCTGCGTGGGGTCGGTTTCGGCGGCTGCTTCGACTGTTTCGGCGTCATCGACATTCCGGACATCGGCTGCTTCGTCCCACCGCCGTGTTGCATTCCGGGCATCTTGGAGCTGCCCTCGCCCGACATTCCGCTCGTGTCGCCCATCCCGATCGCCATTGCGACAGGATCCTCGGGCGCGACATGGCCCGGCATGTCCCGCTCCGGATGCGGAGTTCCGCGGTCGCCGCCCTTCGGGCCGAGATTCATGCCCATCTCCGCCATCGAAACGAGGGGCCGTAGGCGATGGGGCGGCAGTTCGCCGACCATTCCGGGTCTGGTCGCGAGCGTGGCGCGAGCGAAGCCCGTGCGGTCGAGCGACTCTCCGACGATCGTGTAGGCCCGGTCTTCGGTGGGCTGCACGATCACGTCGTAGGTTTCGGCGTTGGCGATCCGGAATTCATCCACCACGACCGGCTGAACGTTGTTGCCGTCGGCCTGAACGACCCTCATCTTCAGTCCGGGAATCCGCACGTCGAAATACGTCATCGCGGATCCGTTGATGAAGCGCAGACGGATGCGCTCGCCCGGTCTAAAGAGAGCGGTGAAGTTCTGCTCCGGTGTCCGGCCGTTGACCAGGAAGGTATAGGCCGACACGTCCGAGATGTCGGTAGGGTCCATCCGCATCAGCGACCACGCGATACGGTCGTTGATGATGGCCCGGCGAGCCTCCTCGGAAGGCGCCTTGTTCAGCTCCTGGAAGAGGCTCACCAGCGTGCGCCTGTTGAAATTGTACCAGCTGCTGTCGGCCTTCAGGTTCTTGATGACGCTTTTCGCGTCGTCGCTCCAGTCCGACAGCATGATGATGTAGTCGCGGTCGTACCTAAACGGCTCGTGGTCGCGAGGTTCGACGATCATAGGACCGTAGATGCCCAACTGCTCCTGCTCTCCGGAAGAATGACTGTGATACCAGTAGGTGCCGGATTGCTTTAACTTGAAACGATAGGTGAAGGTCTGGCCCGGCGGTATGCCGTCGCCATAGCCTGGGGAGATACCGGGCACCCCGTCCATCTCGGGCGGGACGATCAAACCGTGCCAATGGATGGAGGCGTTTTCGTCGAGGCGGTTGGTCACGTTGATCACCACGCTCTCGCCTTCCCTGAACCGGAGAACGGGGCCAGGCAGCTGTCCGTTGATCAGAAGTGCCTCGGTGTTGCGCCCCGTGATGTTGACCGCATGCCGCTCGAGCACGAGATCGTACGCACCTGCGTAGGCCGGAGCTGCAATCGAACACGCCAGCCAGACGGCGACCGTGATCGGCAATAACGTATCCCGGAATTCCCGTCTCATGCGATCCCCCTCGCTATCGTCCCGAGCCACGGCCTTCAGTGACTGCGCGCGGCATGCTCGTAGACTTCGGTGTATTTCTTCGCTGATCGTTGCCAGCCGAAATGTCGCTTCATGGCTGCCCGCCGCATGGCGCCGAGTCGCCTGGCTGAGCTGAACACGTCGAAGGACCGATAGATCGCGTTGAGCATCGGCGCCAACGACGCGTCCTGAAAGAGAAAACCGGTCACGCCGTCCTGGATGGTGTCGGCCAAACCTCCGGTTTGATGGGCGATCGGAAGCGACCCGAAGCGCTGCGCGTACATCTGCGTGAGGCCGCAAGGCTCGAATCGCGACGGCATCAGTAGGAAATCGCTTCCGGCATACATGCGGCGGGCCAGCCCGTCTTCATAACCGATTTTGACGCCCACCTTGCCGCGGTACTTCACGGCAAGCTTCGCGAGTTCGGATTCCAGACCCGGATCTCCGCGACCTGCGACGACGATCTGTCCGCCCTGCCGGACGATGCTCTCCGTGGCCTGGATCGTGAGATCGACGCCCTTCTGATGAACGAGCCGGGAGATGACGGCGAACAACGGTCCTTCAGAAACGGCCAGACCGAATGCCTTGCGCAGGGCCTTGGCGTTCGCCTGTCGGCTACCCCAATCGCCGATTTCGAAAGGTCTATCCAGGTGCGGATCGCGTCGGGGGTCCCAGCTCCGGTCGATCCCATTGACGATGCCGGTAAGCCGACCGTCCTCGGCTTTGAGCCTCAGAACGCCGTCGAGACCGCAACCGAACTCTGGTCTCGTGATCTCGTCCGCATAAGTGGAGCTCACGGTCGTCACGTGCGAGCAATAGGAAATCCCAGCCTTCAGAAAGGACGCCCGGCCATAGAATTCCATGCCGTCGACCGTAAAGGCGCTCTCCGGCACGCCGAGTGGTCCCAGTCGTTCCCGATCGAAGACGCCGGCATAGGCGGCATTATGGATCGTCAAGATGCTTGGAATGGAGCACCCGCGCCAAGCGAGGTAGGCCGGCGCAAGCGCCGAGGTCCAGTCGTTCACATGGATGAGATCGGGACGCCATCCCGGATCGGCGCCGCCAATAGCGATCTCGGCGGCCGCCGACGCGAGGCGCCCGAACCGGATGTCGTTGTCTTTCCAATCTGCACCACTTGGATCGCAGTAAGGCGTTCCATCGCGTTCGTAGAGGCTGGGACAGACAAGTGCATATACCGTCAGGCCATCGATCGTCTCGAACTGGCCGATTTCGCAGTAAGGAAGGCCGGCGAAAGCGTCAAGTCGTCCAACGATCCGCAGCTGCGGAGCCGCTTGGAGCAGCTCGCTGTAGCCAGGAACGAGCACCCTGACGTCGTGAAATCGCTTGAGAGCACGTGGTAGAGCGGCGGAAACGTCCCCGAGCCCCCCAACTTTTGCATAGTCGCCGAACTCGGAACTAACGAACAAAATCCGCTTTCGCGAACTGTTGACTGTGACGCGCATGCGATCCCCGCAGATGCTCCCAATACATAGACGTCTACCTCGTCAAATTATTACGGGTGCAACGCCAAGCTCGTTTCGTTTTGAACGCCAGCGCTTCCAGGTCGCGCCCGATGCTGAACAGAATTTGGTATGGATCGTTTGATATGCATCAAGCATTCAGGTCTTCTTCGCAGGTGGATTCGGAAGAAGAAACCGAGCGGGTCGTGTCCCTTGGCGTGATGTAGCTGAGCGCGGGTCACCGCATTCGCTGGCATTGGCCGGATCGGTGGGCTGGCGACTGCCGGGAAGCTGACGGCGGGATCATCGCCCAACGGGCGATGGTTTCCTGCGTCATGTCGCGACCGCGCTGAACGGCCCACTCGTCGTTCTGCTCGAGCAGGATGGCGCCGACCAAGCGGGTGATGGCGTCTTCGTTGGGGAGATGCCGACCGCTTCGGTTCGCCGCTTGACCTGACCGTTGAGGCGTTCGAGCGGATTGGTCGAGTACAGTTTGGCCCGATGCGCGGCGGGAAAGCTCATGTAGCCCAGCGCGTCGGTCTCGGCCTCATCGAGGAAGACCGCGAGCTTGGGCACTTTGGGGCGCAGCTGATCGGCGATGCGCCGCCATTGCGTCCGTGCCGCGTCGGTGTCGTCCTGGGTATAGGCGGTGGCGATGAAGGCGGCGACGACGCGCCGCCCACTCTTGCCGGCATGCGCCAGAGCGTCGCGCATAAGTGCAGGGGGCAGCGCTGACAGGAGGCCTTGAGAACCTTTGCGACCGTAGCCTTGATCCCTTCATGCGCGTCAGAGACGACGAGCTTGACGCAGCGCAGGCCGCGCTTGCGTAGGAACGCCGTCCAGAACGTCTCGGACCAATATCCGTGCCGAGAACCTCGCGCCGGCCATCGCGTTGTCTGAGACGGCGCAGCCAGAAGAGCTGACGCATGAGCTGGCCGGAGTTCGAGACCCTGACGGAACGCTTCCGGCTGCCAACTCCACGCATCACTCGCACTGGGCGCAGGCGCGGACATGTCGCGGGTTACCCTCAGGAAGAATCGGATGCGGGAAAGCCGCCTGCCCGGATCTGTGAGGGCGAAAGCCGAATGGCTGAGCTACTCGACCACGACTGGCGAGTGCAGCTTAGCTGTTCAATATGACGGCCAAAACGGTTGCCAAATGGTCCAGCGGCTCGGCGCAGAAGGTGTGAATGGGTGCTCGACCGAGGGTCGCGACCTCATTCATCGCCGAGCCAAACCCCGCCAGCCACGTGCATCGCCATCGAGGCCTTACGCCGGCAGCGCCACACCAGGAAGCAGATCGCGGCCGAGGTCGAGGTGTCACCCGCCACCGTCAGCCCCGTCATTCGCCGCCTGGAATTGAACCGGATACGGGACGTTAGCCCGGCCGAGCCGGAGCCGCCATGAACGGGAGCGCCCAAGCGAGATCATCCCCAAATCGACATCAAGAAGCACGGGCGTTTCCAGCCTGTAGGACCCGTATCACCAGCGACCCCAGTACTCCGAACAGGAGCCCCGGCGCTGGTTGGGAGTTCGTCCAAGTCTGCATTGATGATCATTCCGGCGGCGCCGCGATGCTACGGTGGGTGATCTCCATCGAGGAGGCAAATGAAGGTCACGACTGAGGTGCTGGCGTGTCGTCGGCGTGTTCGGCGAGGCCCCCGGGACATTGTATCTGGATCACACATGGGATTTGCCCAAGGTACCAGGCCTGGGTGAGGAGGAGCTTTGAGCGGTGCGTCGAAGCCGCCGCCGCTCACGCGCGCCTAGAAATCACATCACAGGCGGTTGCCCGATGGATCTAAAGATCAGCGGCGAATTTCACGCAGGCCCTTTCCAATCGCCTCTTAAGGGCGGCGAGGTCGTCGATCAGATCATCCAGCTTGCGCGCACCGAATTCAGCGGAGATATACTCGTTCAGGCGTTCCTGCCGAAGCGCCAAAGTTGCTAAATGCTTGCGGGTCATGTCCGTCAGCGACATCCGCACTATCCGACGGTCTTCTGGCGAAGGCTTTCGCTGCACGAATCCCCTTTTCTCGAGCAGTTTCGATTGGGTCGTGACAAATGACGGATCAACATGCAGCATTTTGGAAACTGCGTTGACTGGCACCCCGGCACCGCGGTCGAGGTCATACAAGGCTGCAATCATCCTCCATTGCGGGACGCTGATGCTGAGCGACTTCGCCCAAAGATAATGGATTTCCTGCAGGTGCACGCTGATCGAATTGATCTCCCAGGCGAAGCGCTGAATGGTGTCCTGCTTCCTCTTGCCGGACGCCTTCATTTGCACGGTGCTGGGCTTTCCGCCATGCTGGAAAGGGGATTCGCCATCATCCCTGGCCGCGTCACAACGTGCGCCCGAGCGCAACCCGGCCAATCCAGCGGCCCTCCGACGATGCAGCAGGCGGACTTCGAAAACGACGAGCGATCTCCGCCTTCACTGTCAACTCACCGCGAGCCATATGGCCAAGACCTCTGCAAGACAATCCTTTTAATAGACGTATTGCCGCCAAAATATTACTTCTTGTTGGCTTCGTTTATGTGAATCATGGCCGGCCAACCCAGCTTCGCGAATGGTTGTCTCTCTCGTCTCCAGAGGGGGAGGGGTTAGCTATAAGCTTGGCCTTCGTTCGACGCGCCGCTGGGAGGAGATGCTCCACGCGCGCAGGCGTAAAGCTGCACCCTACGGTTGACTGAACGACCCCTGCGGATGTCAATGCCGCTTGTAGAGCGTGACGACGCTGGTGCCGCCAGGGGACAACCCGAAATCAGGCTGTTTGGGCCTGCCCGTTAAGCCATCCAAGCAACAGAACCGCCATGGAATGATCGCGGCTGCGGTGCACCGCGACTCAACGCGAGGTGATACAAACCGCTCGGTCAACCGTTTGAGGCTGGGCGGCTGTGGTCGGTGACGCTGACCCGCATGATCGACGCGAGCCTACACATCAGAATTCCACTCGAGTCGCCAGCAGCCGTCTCTAGATCGATCCGGAAACTAGGGCCGCAACCCGATTAAAATCATTGCAGTATCCGATCGAGATTTACTGCCGTTCTTCGTATCGGTCGCAGTCGATGATCGCCACGTCGCACCCGGACAATTTCCCGAAACGGTGGATCACAACGAAGAACCGTGTATTCGTCCTGGGAAAAGGGCGGTGGGACGCGCCAGCAAAGGGTCTCCCCCGCAGGCACTGCGTAGGTATGCCCATCCTTCAGCTCGTAACGGCACGAATCGGCTCTCTTGATGTTGTCTTGAGCGTGAGCATGGGCCAAGGCAGCCAACGCAAGAACCACCGTGAGAAGCGCGCGCATACTCTATTCTCCCTGGAGTCACGAACGGGCCTGCAGCTAAAGGGGGAGAGAATGCAGCGCGCCGTCTGCGAGATAGACGGGGCAGGGTTCGGAATATTACGCGGTCGCAATCCAGCATTTTTCCGAGCGATCTAGGAACGCAGGGAAAGGCGAGAGATTAGCGCGCGGGTGGGCGATCAAACCGACCACCTTTCAATCGGGAGCGAGCGATGCACAAGCAAGACCATTCAGGTTCTCCGCACGGAAGTATTTCTCCATTCGGATTCGGCGACTACTTCTTCTTCATGGGCGATAGGGCGAACAACGGCTACCCCGGCTCTGACGGCATGGACGTCGCATTCGGCAGAGGAGGAAATGATCGTCTCACCGGCGGGCCGGCCGACGACGATCTGATCGGCGGAATTGGAAATGATCGTTTGTCCGGCGGATCGGGAGCTGATCATCTGGACGGGGGCGCAGGAAACGACGTCCTTGCCGGCGGCGATGCCGACGACATGCTGGTGGGTGGCACCGGCAACGACTACCTGAACGAGGGAGCGGGACACGGCGATCTCGAAGGAGGGCCTGGCAACGACATTCTCGTGGGTGGGCCCGGTGCGGACGCCTTCGTGGTCGAACCCGACAGCGGACACGATGTCATCAAGGATTTCCGGGCAGGGCCCGGTATGTTCGATCACCTGGCTCTTCAGGACATCAGCCCGAACGAGCTCTCGTTCCAGGACACCCCGGACGGCGTCCTGATCAGCTGGAACCGGGGAACGAGTTCGGTCTTACTCGAAGGTGTCGCGAAAAGCGAGCTCGCCCAAGATGACTTCATGTTTGCCGACAGCAAGGAGCTTCTTCCCGTCGGTGTTCCTGAAAGCGCATCGGTCGCGGCGTCTTCAAACGCATTTTGGTGGTCTTCTCACGGTTCGCAGGCCGCGACGGAGACGTTTCAATTCGACGACGTCAATCTGAAGACCGGCACGTCCGCAGACGACGTATTCCAGGCAACAGCGGATCGCGACTTCTATTTCGGCGGAGGTGGCAACGACCGCCTCTCTGGAGGTGCAGGGGCCGATCATCTCGCCGGAGACGCCGGAAACGATGCCTTGTACGGCGGCAACGGCGAAAACGACCTTCGCGGCGGCGACGGAAATGATCAGCTGTTCGGCGGAAAGGATGCCGATATGCTGATGGGCGGGAACGGCAGCGACAGGCTGAGCGCCGGAGCCGGGCACGATATGCTCGACGGAGGTCCGGGCGACGACATCTTGGACGGCGGGCCCGGTGCGGACGCCTTCGTGGTCACGCCGACGAGCGGAAACGACGTCATCGTCGGCGGATTCACTCCGGGCCCGGGTGCGTTCGACCACATCGCGTTCGAGGACATCCTGCCGAATCAGGTGAGCGTGAACGATACGCTCCAAGGCGTTCTGGTGAGCTGGGGATCCGGATCCATTCTGCTCGAGGGGATTCAGAAAGATCAGCTGGCGCAGGACGACTTCATGTTCGACAGCGTGGAAGGCGGCGCCTTCGTGCCGGATCCCTCGATCACATCGGAAGGGTCCGCGCTGCTGTTCCCCGAGAACGAGCAGGACTTGGTCCATGCGAATCCAGTGAGCGACAACTGGACCATCATCGCCTGATCAGGCATCGGACCGGCCGAGTTTGCACAAGAGGGCCGGCACGATCCAAGGTGCGGCGGCGAGCCGGAGCAGCTGCTGTTTGTCATCGACGACCGCAAGGAGAATGTTCGATGTCGCTTCTATCTCGCCGTCGCCATAAAATCCATCGGGTGAACGAGGCGATGGCGGCTGCGCACCGCTATCCATCTGAATATCGACGGCGAAAAGGCAGGTTATTACAGCGGCTTGCGCATACCAGTATCCACACCCGATCGCTGCAGATGCTTGCCGTGCGCCGACGCCGATGTGATATCGAAAAGGTCCTTCTGGTTCGGCTACAGGACGTCGATAGACAGGTCGGGAAGCTTTGAATATGGAAGGCGCATCTGATGGGTGCTCACGGAGTTGGGATACGACGATCTAGGAAGGCCGGCGGCGTTCTTAGGATTTCCTGACTCGATGTTCGGGGGACTGCAAGCAAATCTCTCCGCATACAAGACGCCCGTGGAGCTACTCCTTGTCCGTGCCCGCGGCCAGCAATGTGCATTGGGCGAGCGACATTGGATCGGCTCGCCGATACCTTCCTGACCAACCCGATGGCGGCGACGGAGGTTGGCGCGCCCATTGTGAGCATGTACATGTTGACCCCGATGCCTTTGACAGCATCGTCCAAGCGGACCAACCAAGCCGCTCTCGCTGCGGCGTTCGCGATGAGTGATTTGCGCTCGATCTGCAGGGCGGTCGACGCGGCGGTGGTCGCAGGCGGGATCGCCAAGGTTGCTCGAGCTGCGAAGGTAGACAGAACGACTGTGTACTGCGCCTTTCGCTGCGAGAGCGGACCCGCGTTGGACACGATGGTCAGAGTGCTACGCGTTTTGGGATTGCGTCTGATCGTGAAGATCGAGCCATACCTCCCCGGAGGCATCTCGGCTGGTCCCGAAGACGACGGCTCGGTCGCTCGCGGCGGCATTCAGAGGCGACGATTTGGACCTGGCCATCGAAGCGTTGGCGCAAGCCGTACGCTCTCATGACAATGTTTCGGAACTGGCGCGAGCGACGACTCTCTCGCGCGAGAATCTCTATCACTCGTTCGCTTTTCCTCGCATACCGCGATTTCCTGAACGCGCTGGTACTGCGGTTGGAAATTGAGCGGCTGCCTTCGAAAGAGAGCGGCGCCGCATCGTAACCATCGGCCGGGCGGCAAGTTCCGCGGAAAGGTCGCCGACCCACGCGAAGGACCGTCTCGGTCTCGGAAGCAAAGCTTCTCGTAGGAGGCTCAAGCATTGCGCGCCCTAGGCCCCAGCCGAAGGTCGGTTCACCGAAGGACATGGAACATGCGCCGACGTTCGGACAAGTTCGCACTGGTCCTACCTCGCATCTTGTGCGCCGCTGGAGCGGTCCTGTTCGGATGAATTTCAGGTCGAGCTGGTTCGGGTACTCGAGCGGGGAATTTTTAATGCCAGCACCGGAAACCGGCCGATCGCTCAAAGTAGCCTTGGCGCGGTCGCAAACGTCCGGAACGCCTCTCTCGTTCAGAGCACGACCACCATTCCTGCGCGCAAGTCACTACGATTCGGGCTGCGGTATCTGATCGAGGGCGCTCCCGCCTGCGCGCGCGTGGAGTATACCATTCGCGGCACGATCGGCGCTCAGGCCTACCGCGAGTTCATCTTTGACCACACGTAGGAGATCGTAGCCGGTGAGTGGGTCTTCGAATTTTTGGCAAGACGGTCGAAAGGTCGGAAGCGAGACGTTTTGCGTGTTGGACGCGGATTCCGCGCCCCATCGGTCGGACCCGTCGAAGGCAAATTGCGGCTTCTTGATCGGACGAATGGAGTTCTGGAGACGGGCCGTTGCGGTAGGTCCGGGAAGTAGCTCATGAGAGGTCGCGCGCCTTCGGTTCGCGGCGATGATTCCAATACCGTCTATAGCGGCCTGCATCGCTCCGCAGCGGCCGCGTGAAGGCCGAATTCGCAGCGCCGCGAACGTGAGCTGTGGCCCCACTGCCGCCGGTCGACCCGGTGCGACGCGCAATCGCGAGGCTGGACCGGATCCCTAGGGAGGCTTCGTGAACTTATGCCACTTCAATGAGGATTGCTGCCCAATGCCCCAAGCGACGATTTGCTCGCCGGATCGGCTGGTCTGGCTGGACGGCTTCTCCGCATTCCGTGGATAAATCTGGAGGCGATGGGGCTCAGCCGAAGTCGAGGCTTCGAATGCTACCGGCACGCTCGGCAATGAACCGGGAAAGGAACTCTGCCGCGTTCTGCGGCCAGAACTCGTATCCCACCTTGGTCAGAAGCTGGAGATGGGCGCGTTCATCTCACGTCCGACCCAAAGCTCATGAAAGGCCGCAACGAGATCGGCGTCTGTGATATCGATCGTGCCGATCAACATCTTGAAACGGATTGCCGCTTCGCGGCTTCGAATGTCGCTGCCGTCGATCAGCATCTCGGCATTGCTCCGGATCGCAGCATTCTCGAAGATTTCCTTCAAGACCGCGCGAATATGGCTGACGTCCGATCCCGTGCCCACTCGGCCAACTATCCCGGTCATCTCGTTTCCAGCCCTTTCGATCAGCAATTGAGCCAACCGGCATCAGGGGATGTCATTCGCCTTGTGCGGACATCGAACGGGCGATCCTGCCTCGTGTCAAGGAACGCTTCGCCCGTGTCGTTTACACCGCTGCTCGCGCGCGACGGTCGCCAAGCGACGCGATGGCGCGGGCATACAACCAGCTTTCTACAGACGCTGAGCTCGGCGAAAAATTACAGCGAGTGGCATAGCTGATCACCGGAGTCCGCCCTTGGAGACATATGGATCGCACACCCCGGCGGCGACATGATATCGGAATTGCGGTCGCTTGCGGTTCACCGACGCCCTATGCGGTGCAAGCTCGGCGACCCCACACTATCGACCGGAAAAGCGAATGCCACGAACATCTCCGGCGGCGAGCCGATGCTCCGACGCGGCGACTTCAAGCGACAATTCTCCCATTCGGTGCGAGCGTTCCGCGGGAGCGCCCCGCGACCCGACACGTTTCGCCGTTCCTGACCGCGGTGCGTTTCCGGATCGTATGACTGTTTGGCTTTGTCTCATCGGAGCTGGCGCCGGACTCGCGCTTCTCGATGTTAATACGTCGGCCGCTTGTCGTGGCGAGGCGATCTTTTCGGGAGTTCCCGGGTGGGCGATGGCCGCCGCCGCAGGCTCCTCCCTGCGCCTACACATTCAACGCCGATTGAGGCCGTTCTTCGGTCCGTACCCGTTGCTGATGATGGTCACTTGGGCAGATAAGATCGGCTTAATCAAAGGAAATGGAGAAGCGCTCGCGCTCCTCGAAAGGCTGCGTCGAGCGGCGATCGAGGGAGAGCTCGAGTTCTATGGACAACTGGTCACGACGACGGGCGTGGAGCGCGAATTGACCAAAGTGCCTCCTGGCCACCTCCAGGTGTGCGCGATAGGTCTGGGCACCTCGCGTGCGCAGGGGAGGAACGAGGATGCATTCACCTACGATCCGAAGCGACCGGCTTCAAAGGCCTCGCGGCAGGTGGGTCACTTCCGCAATCTCCATGTGAGCAGGAGCGTGCTGGGGATCATCCGGCGGATCTGGGAAGACGCGCACGGGTGAGTCGGCCGCCGACAGGGACCGGCGCACTGGCCGGCAAAGTGACGAACCGGAAAATGGTTCGGTTACGATCTCGTCGAGGGTGGAGCCCATGCCGACCGAGGGAACCGGTCTTTCGCGAACAATCCGGCAGCGCCCGCGCGACGTCAACGCGACGGCGGTGGAAAGCGTTTACCACCTGGAGCAATCCGGTGTGAGCCGGGTGCCGGTACACGCAACCCACCGCGGTAGTAGTCCGGAAACGCCGATTTCCCACAGTTTTCGACGCATTGGGATCCTGGCAGAGAATCCCATGCTCGCCGACTCCCTCAACGTCAACCTCGCTTCTCCGCCATAATCCAGCCTCGGCACAGCGCGTTTCCGATCAATTCGCCGCCATCGCGACTCTGACCGCCGGCGAGTTTCTTCTATGGAAGCGACGAGGAGATATCCTTGGGAAGCGAAGGGGTCGATAGGTATACAGGTCGTTCGGGCTCCGTCCGGACCTACAAGCTTGCTATTGGACGGGCGGCGCCCAATCGTTCCATGTGCCTGGCGACGTATAAGGCATGGAGCCCGGCTCGAACCTCGTGTGACGGCAGAAGCATGGAGACAAAATAGTGCTTCTGGTGAGCGCGTGCCAATTAAGATCGCGACAGCGTCCACGTCGTCCGCAGACACCGACCGAGCTCGATCCCGAAGATCACGTGCTGAGCCCGGTCGGCAACGAGGAGTGGCTGCGTTCCTACTGGAATGGGATCGCCGGCCGGCTGACCCGGGGCATGCTGGCTGCCGATGCGTCGCCGGGACATCGGTGATTATCTTGGACTGACGCTGAGAACCATTCACCGCGCGGTCTCAACTCGACACCCAAAGGTGCTCCAGGGGACAGATCCTGTGCAGTCCCAAGCCGGAATTCCCAGCGCGAGCGCCACCCATCCCTCAATGAAGGCGCTTCGCGACGATCTGACGGAGATCGTTCGCATACTCCTCAAAGATCCAGAGCGCCTCGTCCTGCCGCCCCGCTATGGGCTTTGATGCGGACTTTGGCATCTTGTCCGGCTTCGAATGAAAAATCTGTTCTGACCGATTCATGCCCCGACCATTGGTCGATGGCGACGCAGGGGAGTTGATCCAAGTCAACGGATCCAGTCCCATCCGGATTTTCTTAAGCGTGCTCCTCCTCTTTGTATTGCCTAGACTAGGAGCAGGCACTAAAAGATGGTCGTTTACTCGCGCTTCCGACCCTTTACCCGGAGAGGAGACGCCCAGTATCTCTCCTCTGAGAGAGCGACACCGTACAGCCTCACCAACATCAAGATTTCTTTGAGCCCCCTAGGAGGCTTGAGCGTGCTCGCGACACAGCCTCGGAGGTCAATGAGCGGCGCTCTATCCATAACGTGCTTCTCGGCAGGAGCTCCAAAGCCTGGGGGCGACGTTCACACGCTACTCTCACATCGTCTCTGCATTTTGCGAGGGAAGACGCCGGCTAAGTTGGAACTGGAGGATTAAAGCCCCTGCGGCTCGCTGTTCTGCACCTTCATTGACAAGCAATAGTGGACATTCGAAGTGGGGGCTGGATTGACGCTTGTTGGCAACGCCGCTCATCAGGACAGGCTGTTGAAGCCCGTCCGCTATCGGGTTGCGCGACAGCTTCCTTTGCTGCAATGCATCAAGATCGCCAAGGTGCTGCAGCACCAGATCGCCCAGCGCTGTTCGCACTGTGGGCGGGAGGACAGCCGCAAGAGTATTGCACCACTCGATACGGAGCCGCAAGACTTCGCTCCGGCTCATCGGAGTCAAGCCCCAGCCAGCGCATTCCGACGAGTGGGCCGTGGATTCCGAGCCAAGTCGGCCGCCTGTACCGATTGAAGCCGGCCAAGGATTGCGATGATCCCGACCGTCTCCGACGACGTCATCAGGTCAGTTGGCGGGCTCGTCGTCAAGCGTCTGACGTTTGGCGGCGGCTTTGCGTAGGCACTCGCCCTTGTGAGCCTGTGGGCGTTGTGCACGAGGCGATCGAGGATAGCGTCGGCAATGGTTGGGTTGCCGATGAGTTCGTGCCAATGCTCGACCGGGAGCTAGCTTGTCACGACCGTCGAGCCGCGGCTATGGCGATCCTCCGTCATCTCCAACAGGTCGCGTTGCTGCTCGGCAGTCATCGGGGCAAGTCCCCAGTCGTCGAGGACCAGAAGCTCGACGCGCGCCAGGTCCTGAGGAGGCGAACATGGCGGCCGTCGCCCCGCGCGAGGGTGAGCGCCTCGAACAGCCGAAGCAGCAGTTGATAGAGCACGGAGCGGTTGTCTCGGCAGACCTTGCTGCCCAAGGCGCAAGCAATTCAGCTCTTGCCGTCGCCGGTCGGGCCGATGATGAGCAGATTCTGATGCCTGTCGATCCACTCGTCGGCGACGAGTTTTTGGAACAGCGGCTTGTCGAGCCACGCGGTGCCTTCACGTCGATATCCTGGCGACGGCGTTCTGCCGGAGGCTGGCGAACCGCAATCCGAGCGACCAGCCGCTTGTTCTCGCGCTCGGTCGCCTCTTGGTCGACCAGCAGTGCGAGGCGCTCGTCGCGAACCACGTTATTGCGAGACCAAGGCTTGCGAGAGCACAATCGCCAGCAGTCCGACCGCTGCGGCTTCGGTCTCGGCTAAGACCAACCTGCAACAAGGACGCCCCACGTATCCGGAGCAATGCCTGCTCCTGGCGGCGGCGATCAGAGCCGGACGCCGTGGCCGCAAGCGTAACCAGGAGAGCAAGGACGATGCCGGGAACTCCGAGAAAGAGAAACAGCACCCGGGCATAGAGCGCGCCAGGACGCACGCCGTCGAGCCGTGTGGTAAGATTGTTGGCGATGACGGCGCTGCGGCAACTCTGGCTTTGAGATTATTTGCCATCCGAAGTGCGGTAAGCCGATGATTGGTTGCTTGCGCCGGATGGGGAAGCGCCAATCGAACCAACGCGTCTCGATTGCGACAAGATCGATCCTCTGCGCTCGCCCGAGCTGGATAGATGGACGCACAGTCAATCGCTCAAACCAGCGACCAACGAGAACGCCCGGGACTAAAATCGACGCCCTTGGTGAGCATCACGCAAGAACAATGACGTACGACGCGCCCGCCGCGAGAAGAAGAAAACCAGACAATAGACAAATTAAATATAGTTGGTCGCGGGTCATCGCTGCGCCTCGTATCTCCTAAATAAGGAGCGCGGACTTGACTACCTTGACCTATGTCAAGCCGAGAAGGGTAGCGGGCCGACGCTTATCTACACCAGCTTGAACCGCACGTGCGCTATGCGGTTCTGGGCAATGCGGCAGCCACTATCGCCTTCCGAGTAGGCAATAAGGACGCGCCATACCTTGCTCGCGAATTTCATGGGAGGTTCGACGAGATTGGTCTTCTGCAGCTGCCGAATTACCGCATTTATCTCAAGCTAATGATCGATGGAACGCCGTCAACGCCGTCACGCTTGATCCGCACGCCTATCAGACGCCGCCTATTTTGCTGATTGCGGAGATGGGTGTGGATTTGGCGTTCGGTTGGAAGCGGTGGCTTGCCAATCGTCGCGCACAGCTCTGAGCAGAACCACCATCGCTTGTTTCCATCTCGCGTCCAAACGACGAGCCGTCCGTTGACGACAATCCATTGATCCTATGGCAACACTGACACTTGTGAGTGAGATGCGGAGGAAGGAGGTGGCGATCGAGCCACATGACATTTTCCCTAGGCCGTTCCAGGAGAGGGCGCCAATAGGCCTTGTCAATTTGCCACAATCTCACGCCTCCTTCTTTCACGACCCCAAGGCAATATTGCGGTCGGGCCTGTACCTTCTCCGGATTCCGGGTCGGTAGCGAGGCGGAGTTATTCTGCAGCTGCGCGAGCCATGCGCGCAGTAGCTCCGCTTTGATATCTCGGGCGGTCGGCAGTGAGGAGAAACGAGACGTCCACCATTGCTCATTCTACGAGGCTATAAAGCCGGTGAAACTTTGTGACGTTGAGGGATTCGATAGCCTCGATGATCTGCTCATCGCAGAAATCACCGACGCCGTGCGTCCTGCCATCTGCATGACGGAAAGATGCGACCACACGGCAAGGATAGAGCCCGACCAGGACCAGGGATACTGCGAAGCGTGTGGCGGTAACACCTTCGTATCAGTGCTCGTGCTCGCCGACCTAATCTAAGAGGCCGGCCATGCAAATCCGAAACTTCTAGCACTGCGCGAACGCGGCCGTGAGTGGACCGATGTGTGGTCTGCACAGTATGACGTGATTGTCCCTACTGCGGGGCCCGCCACATGTCTCCTTACAAGAGCGGGACGCTGATGACGCAGAGGAGAGCGATGACGAATAGGATCGCTCTTCTCATGAAGTCTTCATAAGCGCATTCCGCGGCGGCAAGGTGATGCTGCCGATGGCGGGGGTGCGACACTGCCTGACTGCGAAGGCACAGCCGCTGCTTTTGGTGACGAGCTTCTCGGAATTTTCCACCGAGAATGACTCGCATGGCGAGCACGACTTAGGCCGCTTTAGCTTGGTGGGCCGCACGTTCTTCTGGAAGATAGACAATCGATAAGGGCATGCGGCACGACTCCGAATACCCGAGCGATCCCGAACGGACGCTGCGTGTGCTCACGTTGATGCTCGCCAGTGAGTACTGAACAGAGCAAGAAGTGACCGCCTCCCATCTAGACGCGAGGGGCGAATGCTCCAGCAGGAGGAGCACAGTTGTGGGGACCATCGGATGGCCTGCCAGACCCTACGGGTTCGGTGCCCGATCAGGGCGGATTTTCCCTGGACATTCTTGTCCACCAACCCTTGCTTCAACGCGAGGGTCTTTTTTTCTCGATCGAAATGACCCCTTCCAATTCAATGGCAGGGAAAGGCGCATTTAATCATACTGCTGACATTGCATCACTTTAGTCATTGAAATATCTTCAAAAAATCGGCCAGTGCAGCGGTGATAGGGTAACGGGCACCGGCGGCTTGGTCGAGCTGCCTCCCTTGAACCTTACAATGACCTAGACCATTCGAAACCTTTGACATGACTCAGATCCGGTTCTGCAAATCCTCAGACGGCGTCCGTATCGCTTATACTCAGGGCGGCCAAGGTCCGGCGATGATCGAGGTAGCGACTTGGCTCAATCATGTGGAATACGATTGGAAGAGCCCAATCTGGAATGCGCGACTTGCCGAGCTGACAAGGAACTACACGCTTACGCGCTATGATGGTCGCGGCTGCGGACTCTCCGAACAAAATCCCCCGCACCTGACATTCGATGATCTTGTTGCCGACCTCGAGGCGGTCGTCGACGCGTCAGGGCTGAAGCGATTCATACTCCTCGGCTGCTGCCAGGGAGCGCCGGTGGCGATGGCTTACGCGGCACGTCATCCGGAGCGCGTGAGCCACTTGGTTCTTTATGGCGCCTATGCACGCGGAAAGCTCACTCACAATCCGTTGCCGCAGGACGTTGACGAAGCCGAGACGATGCTCAAGCTGGTCGAACTCGGGTGGGGGCGTGACAATCCGGCGTTCCGCCAGGTGTTTTCTGCCCTCCTGATACCCGATAGCAGGCCGGAGCAATACAGCTGGTTCATGGATATGCAGCGCATGACGATCTCGCCACAAAACGTGGTGCATCTGATGCGGACGCATAACCGCATCGATGTTAGCGACATGCTGTCCGATATCCGCAGTCCGACGCTTGTCATGCACGCGCGCAATGACAGGCGAGTGCCGTTCGCCGACGGCCATATGGTCGCCCATTCAATCCCGAATGCCGAATTCGTGCCCTTGGAAAGCAATAACCATCTTCTGCTCGAACATCAGCCTGCGTGGCGTCAGTTCCTTGACGAGACGGCACGATTTGTCCGCGCTGATCGGCGCGCGGAATCCGGAGAAACCCCGTTTCTCGAGCTGACTGCACGCGAACGCGAGGTGCTCGACCTGATCGCCCGCGGTTTAGGCAATTTGCAGATCGCTAAGTCGTTGACGCTGAGCGAGAAAACCGTCCGCAATCACATCAACAGCATTTTCGGCAAGCTCGGCACGCTAAACCGCGCGCAGGCGATCGTCCGTGCGCGCGAGGCGGGGCTTGGATCTCGGGGCTTCTCCAGGAACTGACCGAATCTGGGTCCTGGGCCCCAAACTCTTTCATTGATCTCGTCAAAATTGTGCAGCCGTCTGGGTCCGGCGGCTCATGACGAATGCTCAGTATTCTTGATGAATTGGCAAACCTGGAGCGATCGCGCCACCAGCCAAGTTTGGAGGGAGAAGGCAATGACCGTGACAAAAACCGCACCTGCTGGATCTGCTTCGGTGCAAGGGGACTTGTGGGGCTCGCGTCCCCGTGACTATGCCGAGGTACAGGAGCCGACGTTCCTTCCCCTTTATGAGAGCGTGCTGGCGCGTCCGGAAGTCGCGAAGGCTGGGTCAATCCTCGATATTGGGTGTGGAGCTGGGCTCGCAGCGCAGGTTTTCTCAAGAGCAATCGGCCGTGTTGCAGGCGTCGATGCTACTGCGCCCTTCATCGAGATTGCGCTGCGTCGCGTCCCCGGTGGAGAGTTCCACGTCGTCGAAATGGAAGCCCTCCCCTACGAGGACGACTCTTTCGACGTCGTGACAGGCTTCAACGCATTTCAGTATGCCGCTTCACCGGTGAACGCCCTGCGTGAGGCGCGACGCGTCGTGAAGACCAACGGCATCATCATCATCGCAGTCTGGGGCTTGCCGGAGACCTGCGAGGCTGCCGGGCACCTGAAGGCTTTGGGATCGCTGATGCCGCCACCACCCCACGGCGCTCCAGGCCCGTTTGCGCTCTCGGATGAAAGCAAGCTCAAAACGCTCGCGAGCGAAGCGGGCCTGACACCGGGCGTAGTCGTGGATGTCTCATGTCCCTGGATTTATCCCGATTTGGAGACCGCACTCAGGGGCATGCTGTCCGCGGGACCAGCCGAGCGCGCGGTCCGGGCCTCCAGCTTTGAACGCGCCCGCGACGCAGTCGCCGCTGCGATCGAGCGCTACCGCACTGCGTCCAGCGGCTATCGTCTGAACAACACGTTCCGATACCTAGTCGCTCGCTCATAGAGACGAGACTCAATGTCCGACATAGATTTGCCCCCGACGCATTACGCGCTTTCAGGTGAGGTCAGTATTGCCTACCAGGTGATGGGCAACGGAGCGATCGACATCATCATGGTCCCTGGCCTGTTTTCGCACGTCGAGTTCATGCATGAGCTCCCAGGCTACACGGCGTTCTTGCGGCGGCTATCCCGATTTGCCCGGATTGTGAGCTTCGACAAACGAGGCCAGGGGTTGTCGGACAGAATGTCCGGCGCGCCCTCACTCGAGCAACGCATGGACGATGTCCGCGCCGTCATGGACGAGATTGGATCCCGCTGCGCCATTATTTTCGGCTTCTCTGAGGGTTGTCCTATGAGCATTTTGTTCGCGGCAACCTATCCCGACCGGGTCTCGCACCTTATTCTCGTGGGAGGGTTTTCCCGCGCTGCGGATCGGATGTCTGACGACTTGTGGCAGCCTCGTTTGGAACAGATCATCAAGTCGTTCGGTAGCGGAGCCATGATCAAAACGGTCATCCCGAGTCAATTGCACAGCGCCGCCGCCGTTAGCCAGTTCGCTAAGCTAGAGCGGTTATCCAGCAGTCCCGGCGCGTTGCGGACGCTCTTGGCACTCAACCGGCAGATCGACGTCTCCTCGATCCTCCCCACATTGCAGATCCCCACTTTAGTGGTGCACCGCAAAACAGATGCTCAGGTCCCCGTCGCCCTGGGTCGAAAACTGGGTCAGAAAATTCCGGGGGCAAAGTACGTCGAATATGCCGAGGGCGATCACTGTTACTGGCTCGGTGAAGTTGAGGCGCTCTATGGAGACATTGAGGAGTTTGTTACCGGCCGACGGGAAGCTGCATCAATGGACCTGGAGCGAGTATTGGCGACCGTGCTTTTCACGGACATCGTCGGTTCGACCCGGAATGCCGCCGAGATGGGCGACCAAACGTGGCGTCGATTGCTGGATTGTCACGATGAATTGGCGAAGCAGATGGTCGCAAAGCATCGCGGCACTTTGATCAAGAACACTGGCGATGGTATTCTCGCGACATTCGACGGACCTGGTCGGGCAGTTCGATGCGCGATTGCCGTCGTGTCCGCTTCAAAGAGAATCGGTTTAACATTGCGCGCCGGCCTTCACACTGGCGAGATCGAAATCAGAGGGCGGGATGTCGGCGGTATTGCCGTGCACGTCGCGGCTCGCGTCATGGCCAATTCCAAAGCTGATGAGGTACTTGTTTCAAGAGTCGTGACCGATCTCGTGGCCGGAGCAGGTTTGAAATTCTCCGATCGCGGGTCGCACGAGCTTAAGGGCATTCCGGACCGGTGGGATCTCTTTGCTGCAAGCATCTAGTCTCTGGTCCACGACGTCATCTGTTGCGGTTTGCACAAGAGAGGTCGTTATCGGAGCGAAGCGCCCGTCGCTGAAGTTTATGAGTGTGCGCCCTAATAGCCTTCGGCCTCCCCTATCTGAACGGCCGCGACATTCGGAAGCTACCCCACCTCGAGCGAAAGGCCGAGCTCAAGAAGATC
Organism: Bradyrhizobium sp. in8p8; assembly: GCF_000426845.1. GTDB lineage: Bacteria > Pseudomonadota > Alphaproteobacteria > Rhizobiales > Xanthobacteraceae > Bradyrhizobium > Bradyrhizobium japonicum_C. The sequence continues at coordinate 76,996 of NZ_AUGD01000014.1, forward strand.
ATCGCGGGAACGGACGACGTACAGTATAGCAAAAGCTTCGAGAGCGAAGGGCAGCTTTAGCGACTTCACCATCTTCTCCACGGTCGTCTTGTACTTTTAAATGATCCGATCCGAGATGAGCGTCGTAGCGCTCCTATCCCGGTAGATCTCGAAGACTTCTAGCGCTGCCGTTGGCCGTCGGTGTTTCATCGTTCTGGATGCACCCGCGACCCTTCGCAATCTTACATACCCGAAACTTCCTCAATCACGCTCCGGATAGTTCTTTCCCAAGCGATGACAGCGCCATACTCTTCCGATGGGTTTGGTCCTCTGGGTGTCCGCCTCAACGCCGGCACGTCGTGCCGGGGCCCTAGCCGCCGCCCTCGGGCTCTGCGTAGGCTGGGCCCGGGTCTACCTCGCCGCCCATTTCCCTTTGGACATTGTCGGCCGATAGACGCCCCGGGTCCTTACAACCCGGTACTTTTTGCGGTGATAACCGATGAAGAGTCGCAGACAGTCGCCTGTGCACTCGATAAGTTCGCCAATTACGCTTGGGACTTGATGTCCGGGACCGCGGGTAAGCTGGCGCTGGCAATTAGCCGTGCTCGCCGGGCGGCCTCGTGTTCTCGAGTCGGATCGAACCGTGACACCGTTCGGCTACACGACGCACAATCGAAAGGCCGAGGCCGGTTCCATCACCTCGCGAGCGACTTCCACGAAAGAACGGTTCGAGATGCGGTCGATTTCCGAAGCAGGGATGCCCGGGCCGGTATCGGCGACCTCCAGGATGACAGCATCGTTTTGCCGCAACAGGCTTAGGTCCACCCGACCGCCTGGCGGGGTGTGCCGAAGTGCGTTATCGATCAGGTTTCGAGAAGTATCGCAAAGGCGACGGGTTCGCCACGCACCCGGTTCGTCTCGATCCGCGCGAAACCCAGGTCGATCGAGCGGTTCTGGGCCGCCGGGCGCAGATCGGCGACCCTTGAGGATGCGATCGAGTGCGCTTAGCGGCATTTCTACTCATCATTAAGAAATGGAGAAAGAGACGTTGGTTGATGAGACCTTTGCCGGTACGGCCGGTTGGGCCATAAGGCCTGTATGGCGCCGGATTCGAGATGTAATCGCCGTCCGATCCGTGCTGCCCAAGTCCCAGCGCGACGCCCGCCTGGACCTATTTCGAGGCCTGGCAAATTGGCTGATCTTCCTAGGGCACATTCCGGACAGCGTACTCGCATGGTTCACAATGCGGAACTACGGCTTTAGCGATGGAGCCGATCTCTTCGTGCTGATTTCCGGCTACACGGCGACGCTTGTTTTCGGCAAGATGATGATGGAACGGGGCTTCTTCATCGGTGCTACGAGGGTGTTGCGCCGGGTCTGGCAGCTCTACGTTGCCCATTTGCTGATCTTCATTTTTTACCTCACTTCGGTTCACTATCTTTCGCATAAGTTCGACGATCCGCATCTGATGGATCAATTCAAGTCACGTCCCTCCGTCGAGACTCTCTTGCAAGGTCTCATGCTCAAGTTCAAGCCTTTGGTTCATGTTGCGATGGCACAATGCGGTGATGATCGGATCTATCGGCCTGTATCTGGCAGCTCGCCATTACGGCTGGAATTTTGCCTCCTATCCTGCGGGCGTTTGGTACTTCAATCCGCTTACCTGGCAGTTGCTCTTTGTTTTCGGAGCTTGGCTGGCACTCGGGGGAGCTGCGGCGAATCGAGGGCTTCTGCAATTTCGCAGCCTTTACGTCCTGAGTATCGGCTTCGTCCTGTTTGCTGTCGCCATCACGCTGGCTGAGCGGATTCCCGAATTGCGGCAGACCGTTCTCGACGCGATCGCAGAGACATTCATTCCGAACGACAAGACGAATCTGGCGCCTTACCGGGTGATCCATTTGGTGAGCCTGATGTTCATCGTCGTCTCGCTCATTCCGGTCGATTGGCCAGGGCTGAAATGGCCGATCTTCAGGCCGATGATTAGATGCGGTCAGCAGTCGCTGCCTGTATTTTGCGTTGGCCTGTTCCTGTCCTTCATCGCGCACTTCGTGCTGGAGTTCGCGTCAGTGGGAGTAGCGGCCCAGCTCCTGGTCGGTGCCGCAGGTCTTTGGATCATGACCATGGTCGCGTACTATCGGGCTTGGTCGAAGGAGGTCGACAAGGGTCTGCCTTCGGGCGGCAAGTTGCCGAAAGGAGAGGCTGGGGCTGAGCCATAAGCCATTCTGAAGTATGGAAGCGTTCCCACATCGAGCCAAGATTTCGGAGCTTCAGCACGAGATTGTCCAGCGCTGTTCGCACTGTGCGTGGCGGGAGGGAAGCGGCAAGAGTAGCGCACCACTCGACGCGGCGCCGCAACACTTCGCTCACGCTCATCGGAGGCACCTCCCGTTGATTTCGAGCTGTTGCACCTGCAGAACTTTTCTGGATTCCTAGCCAACACGGTTTGCGGAATGCGAACAATTACTACAGGACCGCTACAGGAGAGGAAGGACGGCTTCAGCCGCTTGCCGCGGCTGAGGCCGCTTTCGTGCCGAAGCCGCTACCTTGTAGCACGTGCCATGCTCGTTATGGTCCAGCGAGCAAAGACATGGCAGATTTGGTGTGTCTGGATCTCTCTTCGGCCGGAGCGGTGGTCCTGCAGCTGGGCCGCCTTGGTGAAAATCCCATTCCTCCATTGCATATGGCTTTGATGTCTGGGCGCGCGGTCAGTACAGCGCATTCTTTTGTCGACGCCCCTGTCAACGCGCAGGACAGTCGCCGCCCAACTCGAGTTCGATGATTCCAGCCCTTGCATGCTGCGCGGGCGGGAAACGCCGATGTGGCGCGTCGCCCGAGATCGGAGCCGCCAGTGTGATCTCGACGCGAACGAGAGCTGGCACGCGAATCTCCGCCCAATCGACCCCGGCGGGCTCAGTGAACCGCAGGCTGTGAGCCGCTCCGTGCCGACGCGACGCAGCAAACCCTCTTACCAGTCGTAACTCCACGCCGCCAGCGCTCGGTGCCCGACACATGACCTGCGTTCGCTACGTAACCTTAAAGCTAGACTTAAAGTCAAATCCTCAGGCCGCCTATCAAGCTATGCAAGGCGGCCGACGAAGGATCCAGCGGAATCGCGGATACCGACGCAATTCCATCTAGCCAGAAGAGAAATGGCTGCGCCAACGTGCCGGAAAAGCGTCCGAACGGTCAGCTCTGAGAAGGTGAGGTCGATGGGCGCTGATGCTCCTTCAAGCCTGACCTCAGCCTCAGCCGCCACGCAGGGCTTCAAGGTCGGGCTTCCTGGAGAGTGCCTGCGCGCCGCCTATGGCGGCGGCACCGCAGGCGAGTGCCATCGCAACAGCGAGCGCCAAGTAAAGCCAGGGAATGGAAAGAGCTTCCGGAGCCGGATCGAATACGCCGGTCAGGATCGTGACCAGCGCCTCGGCAAGGCCAAAACCGGCCACGATGCCTAATATCGCGCCTCCGATGACGACCAAGAGCCCTTCGCTCCATAGAAAGACGCCAAGCTGACCCGGCCGCGCACCCAGCGCCGAGAGAATCGTAAAATTACGTCGCCGCTCAGCGAGACCCAGCGCCATGATCAGCCCCGTGACGCCCACGATCATCAAGACAGAAAATCCGAGCTCGAGGGTGGTGAGGCCCTGAAGATTGATTGCCGTCAGGCTCGAACTGATGAGGGCCTGGGTCTCTCGGAGGGTTGTGACCTTCATGCCCGGCAGTGACGCAGCGGTCTGGCGCGCTGCCGCCGCAACACTCTCGGCATTCGCTGAGGTCCGGATTAGGACCACTTCGGCAACATCTGATCCGGTCTTCTCTGCGATGTAGTTCGCGTTGGCCACGAGAAACGAGTCCTTCGGGGCCGTCGGAAACTCCCGGGCTACGCCGATAAACCGGAATGGCATGACGTGATATTGATGATCGGCGGCACTTTGCAGCCTCAGGTTCAATCGATCTCCGGGCTGCAGTTGGAAATCGTTGACGGTCTCCTGCGAGACGAGGACGCCATCGGGCGTCCCGGCCAAAAGGGCGAGAGTCTCGGCGGCGTTTCCGCCCGCAAAATATGCGTTCGAAATCGTGGTCGCCTTCCCGATATGGGCGGGGTTGATTCCGAATAGGTCCTGCAGGTCGGAGCCGACATAGGCAAAGCGGTGCATCATCGGCTCGGCCGTGACGACTCGGGGAATGGCTTGCAGTTCCTTCAGCAAGGTGCCGGCCGGATGTGTCGACGTTCCGGTAACCGTGACGTCGGCGCCATTGGTCAGTTCCGCATCGACGCGCGATTGGGCGTTATAGGTGGTGTTGAAAATCGCGGTGGCCGTGGCGAACGCGAATGCAAGCGCGACCAGTGCGCTTCCGCGCGCAATGCGCAGGCGCTGGCGGGATAACGAGGCAGCGACCAGCGGAGAGAGGTCGTACGACATTGACGCTATCGCAACTGCAACAGCACGCCGGCCGGGTCCAAGCATCAGCCTGTATAATCGTACCGACAAGAGACCGAGGCCGAGCCACAAGCACAGTGGCGCGAGAAACGCCTCGTAGTGCACCGAGGTCTGCGCAACACCTTCAGGCGCCAAGACGATCTCATAGCCGCTCTTCGCCGTGCTCCAGAAGGCGATGGCACCCAGCATGATGAAGGCAAGGTCCAGATAAAGTCGCTGCCAGAGCGGGAACTGTTGATTAGCGTCGACGCGCGCCGCCGATACCGTCAAGAGCTTCGCGTCGCGCCAAGCGGGCACCAGAAAGGCTGCCATGGCGAGAACAAAGCCAACGCCAGCGGCCAACGCGAACCACGGGATTGCGAGACGAAGGTCTGCGAGATGCAACCAGGCAATTGCCGTTGTGCCGGCAAGAGCAAGACCTAGCACGATCGCCAGCAGTCCGATCGCTGCGGCTTCGGTCCCGGCTAAGCCCAAGACCTGCAACAAGGATGCCCCACGTATCCGGAGCAATGCCTGCTCGCGGCGGCGGCGATCCGAGCCGGACGCCGCGACCGCAAGCGTAACCAGGAGAGCAAGGACGATGCCGGGAACTCCGAGAAAGAGAAACAGCACCCGGGCATAGAGCGCGTCAGCACGCACGCCGTCGAGCCGTGCGGCAAGATTGTTGGCGATGACCGCGCTGCCGGCGACTCTGGCTTCAAGATTATTGGCCAGCCGCTGTGCCTGGATGAACGCCGCGCTCGGGTCGGGTGGCAAAGCATTGCGTGCGAGCTGAACATGAATTTCGGTCTTCACCGTGTCCGGCCGAGCCGCCTTTTGTGGATCAAAGATGGCCTGCCACTCGGCCATGGGCATGAGCAGGACGTTATCCGGCGGCGCCTGAGGAGCAATGCCCTTGGGAAGGCCGATCGCCTGGAACATCGAGTCGGCGTTCGGTAGTGCGACGACGCCGGCGATCTTGACGTCGACCGGCGCCGCACCGATCCGGTCGATCGTGACGGTATCGCCAGGAGCGACGTGAAGATTGGCGGCGGTTTGTGAGGCGATCAGCACGCCGTCCGCTGAGCCGAGAATGGAACGAATTTGATCTGGAAAATGATTGCGATAGCCCGCCTCAAGACCGAGCACCTTGCCCGGTCCCGTCATTTGCGAGGTATCGCCGGTCGTGGCCGCGAAGCCGGCGCTGTCGGCATAGCCGACAGGTGCGAGCGCCGTTGTGGTCGCAGCCTCGCCGACCGCCTTGGTGACGGCTGCGACGTCGGCTCCCGGAGCGATCAGGACCTGCCAATCGACGGGCACGCCGGCCACCGCACGCCGCGCCATGCTCTCCGAGGAGGCGACGATGAACGCCCCCAGCGCGCCCAGCAGCCCCACGGTCAGCGCCACTCCCGCAACCGCTGCCACAAGACGGCCCGATCGCGCGGCGACAAGCCCCTTAAGCCACAGCTTGATCATTTGCACACCCTATTTGCGGTGCCCGAAGGGTCCCGTGGTCCATGAGCCAGGTGACTTTCATCCGTTCCGCAACCATGGGATCGTGGGTTGCGATGACTAATGCGGCATCGCTCCCATCGATTGAATTGAGCAAGGTCTCGATGGTTTGGCGTGCGGTCGGCTGATCCAATTGGCCGGTCGGCTCGTCGGCCAGGACGAGCCGAGGTTTGAGGACGACCGCCCTCGCAAGTGCCGCGCGCTGCGCCTGGCCACCCGACAATTCGTCGGGCAGCTTGTCGGCGACTGCTGCAAGTCCAAGCACCTCCAGTATGTGCATGGCCACCTCCCTTGGTCTCGATACGCCTCCGACCAGACGCAAGGGGACCTCGACATTCTCAGCCGCACTCAGGGTCGGGATGAGACTCGGGGCCTGGAAAACCATGCCGATATGCTTGGGGCGCAGTGCACCACTTGGGCCGAGGGCCGGCCACGCCAGTTGGCCGGTGCTCGGGCGATCGAGGTCCGCCATGAGGTGAAGGAGGGTGGATTTTCCGCTTCCCGAAGGCCCCAGAAGCGCAATCCGATCGCCTGAACGAACCTGGAAGGATGCGGGCCGTAGGGCGTAGACATCCATATCTCCTTGCTGGAAGCGACGCGTCACGGCGGCCCCTTCGATCAGAAGGTCAGGCATCGACGACCCTCCCATCCCGAAGTTGGACAATTCGATCGGCGCGGTCGGCGAGCGGTCGGCTGTGCGTTGCGACCAGAATGCCTGTCCCCGCCTGTCGTTGTTCGTTCAAGAAATCGAGAATGAACCCTTCGGTGGCGGCATCGACCTCTCCCGTCGGTTCGTCCGCCAGGAGCATGCGCGGGCGAGCTGCCAGGGCGACGGCAAGGCCGGCGCGCGCCAGTTCGCCCCCCGATAATTGCCCGGGACGCGCGCCTCGTCGCTCCGCGATGCCAACACTCCGCAACAGCGTTTCTGCCCACGCAGGATCTTTCCTGCGTGCCAGCAGCATCGGCAATTTGACATTGTCGCCAATGGACAGGGTTGGGAACAGGTTACCTGACTGCATCAACACGCCAACACTTGCGGCTCGTCGCTTCGCTCGCTCTGCTTCGGGAAGCCGCGTCAGACGCTCACCGAGCAGCTCGACGTGACCGCCATCAGGTTCATCGAGGCCCGCGAGGCAAGCAAGCAGGGTCGATTTGCCGCTGCCCGACGGCCCCATCAGCGCCACCATCTCGCCGGCATCAACCCACAGGCTGACACCGCGCAGAGCGAGGGTCTCGGACTCGCGGGTATGGAAGAAGCGGTAGAGGTCGATGGCTTCGAGAACAGTCATCTAGCGCCACCTGAAGCTCTTGGCCATGAGCAGCCACTGATCGGCATTGTCCGCTCCGAAAGGAGCCGACAGCGTCAAGGTGACGAGCTTGCCGTCCTTCCAGAAGAAGTAGCGCTCGTTCTCAAGGCGGACCGCCTTGTTGGTCACCGCGTTCGGCTCGGAATTCGACCCGTAGGAAACGACGATCGCACTGCCTGATGGCAGTGAGGTCGGCTTGACGCTCGAGACACGAACCGCCTTGCCGGATCGCTCCAGGTCCGCGACCTCCTTCTGCTTCACATTGTTCAAATCGATCGATCCGGCGCGCTGTGCGACGGTGAGTTCAATGGTGTTGTATTTGTCGCTGAAAACAACGCTATCGGATGCTTCACGCCGCGCCCACCCTTCCGGAACCTTGATCGTGAACCCAAGCGGTGACTGATAGTCGATGAAGACTTGATTGTCGGGAATGTCGCCTGGTGGGTTCTTCTCCGGCTTAATCGGGTTCTCGCGTGCCGGCAGGGGCGTCGCTCCCTGCGCCAATCCCGGCATGGGTGCAACTCCGATGGGACTCGAAACCAAGCCTATCGCGAGCCACGCAGCTACCTTCTTCATTGATATCTCCCGCCGACCATCGGTTGGTAAGCCATGATCGAGCATAGAGAACGCGAGCTCTCCGGGATTTCGCCGGGACTATACGAATTTGTAATCTCAGATCGCTACCCGGGTGAGGTTCGGTCGTGTGAACGAGCACAAATCTGTCTTATTCTGGTTCGTGTGTTGATCGGGGGCGACGCAACGGAGTGACGCGCTATGCGTAAATTTCTCTTGGCAACGGCAATCGCAGCCGTCGCGGCGACGAATGCCCAAGCGGCCGAAACTACTGGAACTGTCCGCAGCGTGAATACGAGATCGGATTCCGTCACATTGAGTGACGGGACGACCTATTCGTTGCCCGAAGGCACCGAGACTGAATCTGTGAAAGTTGGAGAGAAGGTCAGGATCAAATTTTCTTCTAGTCACAATCAGAATCGAGCCTCTTCCTTGGTCAAGGCGAAGTAACCTGCCCGTTAGTGGACAGAGCGATCACGCTGCGAATGCCAAAAGGGTCAGCGCTGTGAGTCCGAAGGCCCAGCAGTAATAGGCAAAAGGATTTAGCGCCTGGGAATCGTGTGACACGAAAACCGCATCAATACCCAGTCCGAAAGTGAGGCAATCGCGCCGGCGAGTGCTTCCGACGCGATTACCAGTCCGGTGATGCCGCCCGCGTTTTGATGTCCCATCTTTCGGACTTCGAGTACAGCAGCGCCGAAGATGATCGGGGTAGCGATGAGGGAATGAGAATGGGACGCGGCTCATGCTGGGGCTCGACCCTCAGAGAATGCGATGACAAATGCAGAAACGGCGACACGAACAACCCCGGTCGACGAACGCAACAAGACCGCAAGAGCGATAGCAAGCTGACCACGGCCCGTCAGTTTCAACGGGCCGGTCCTGCCGCTTCCGTAAGCTGGCGCGACTACCGGGATGAGCGATGCGCTTCAACATACTCCCAAAAGCTCTTGTCCATCGCATTTGTCTTGCTCAGGAGATAGGGAAAATGCCCGTAGACCAGCGAAAGCTGTTGAGCAGCTTCATCGGCCGATTTGCCTTCCACTTCGGCGACGTAAAGAGCCGCCACCAGACCCGATCGGTCAGCGCCGCCTTGGCAGTGAATGAGGAGTGGCTTGGGGGCGTCGCGAACGATTTTGAGAATTGCACGGATCTGCTGTGATGTGACAAGACGGCGCGCTCCAATGCCGTAATCAAAGTGCGTTACGCTCATGCTTCGCGAGATAGCGATTTCGTCGTCGTACCAGGATGTACCAGAATTATCCCCTCGTAGGTTTAAGATCGACCTTATCGAGTACTCGTTGATTACCCGCTCAAACTGGTTCTTGTTAAGTTGCGCCGAGCGGTAAAGTTGTCCGTCTTCTACGACATGAACGTTGCCCAACAGCTGGATGATACCGCAATAGGACGCGATAGACGTCACGATGAGCAGGGTGGTGAGGGCTGCGATATTCGCGGTACGACGGCAAGCCCGCCAGAGATTTGAGGTGATGATGGCGTCTGATTCAGTCATGAAATTTTTTTGGGTGGCAACTGGAATCCCTCGACTTGTCATCCGGGAGAGCCCGACTCGCATGAAAACAGGCGCGATCGCGGGCTGGGTTGTGACGTAAAAGGCGATGATCGTCGGCGACGAGCCAAGCCGATAGGCACCCCCGGGAGCCGCCTTGGCCCGGATGTAAATTCGGCGGGCTCGACCAAACCAAGGCAAGCCGCGCGCTTCCCTTGTTCATTGGTGTTCAGCCGGCTACCGGTGATTCGCCATGGCCGAGCATACGGGCCCCAAGCTCTCCAAGATTTTACCGAAACTATACGAATCCGTAATCTGATTCGAACTGCCGCGTCGGGACTTGCGCTGGAGCTGGCGTGTATATGTTGAGAGCCAAGCATCGTAGGCTGAGCAGGCTGGTCGGGCGCGGCAGAGGCCGAGCTCACAATCACGCGTAACGTTCCATGCCCGTCGCCGCCACCTTACATACCTGGACCCATTCGGCTCCCTCTTTCTTGGCGGCATTCCTCGCCTCGCTTGTCGAATTCGTGGAAGCGCTGACCATCGTGCTGGCGGTCGGAATTGTGCGCGGATGGCGCCCTGCACTTGTTGGCACGGCAGCCGGCACCGTGCTTCTCGCCGCGATGATTGCCCTGCTCGGGCCATTACTGGGACAGATACGAATCGAGCTTCTTCAGTTGGTAATCGGATTCTTGTTGCTGCTATTCGGGATGCGGTGGCTGCGCAAGGCAATCCTCAGAGCGGCAGGCATTATCCCGCTCCACGACGAAATCGCCGCTTTCTCCTCGGAAGTCATCCAACTCCGCTCCGCCGGGCCGATGGCCACCATCATGCTCGACCCGATTGCGGTCGGGACGACTTTCAAGGCCGTCGTGCTCGAAGGCACCGAAGTGGTCTTCATCGTCCTTGCAGTCGGTGCTCCCGGCAATGCGCTGATACCGGCGAGCGTTGGAGCCGCCGCTGCGGGCGTTCTGGTCATCGCTCTCGGTATCGTCTTGCATCGGCCGCTATCTCGTGTCCCGGAGAACGCCCTCAAATTTGCCGTTGGCATTTTGATCTCCGGGTTCGGAATTTTCTGGGTCGGCGAAGGACTCGGCTTTGAATGGCCGGGTCGCGATCTTGCGCTGATCCCGATGTTCGCGTTGCTCCTCACGACATCGCTGGTCGGGGCGCAACTCGCTCGGCGGGCGACCGTGCCATCCGGAGCCAACAAATGAGTTCTCTTTCTGGCGTGCTGCGCCAGCTTTGGCGGTTGTTCGTCGATGATGGCAGCCTCGCTGGTACGCTTGTGATCTGGTGTGTGGGCGCCGGGTCCGTTCTTCCGCATTGGATAACATTCGGCGGCTGGAACGCCCCAATCCTGTTCGTCGGATGCATTGCGATACTGCTCACAAATATTATGTTGGCGGCGCGACACCATCGCTCACGGAGACGAAACGAATTTCAATGCTGAGTGAGCAATCGCCTTCGAGGTAAGTAGATCGATGCAATTGGGCTTACCGGTTCATGAGCAATCCATTTCAGGAAAAGAACCTTCGTCTCGCATTTCGGATTAGCCTCACGATCAAGGGCGTCTTCGCTCTACTGGAGATATTCGCTGGCATCACCGCGCATTTCGTCAGCCAGCAGTTCCTTTTGAGCGCCATCCTTGCAATAACCGCGAAGAGCTGACCGAAGATCCTGGCGACGTCGTCGTGCGCTATCTGCTCCAGACGGCACACAGCTTCTCGCTGGACACCCAAAATTTCGCGTCGATATGTCTGCTCAGCCACGGAATAACCAAAGCCTTACTCATTGCCGGACTGCTGCGCCAAAAGCTGTGGTATTACCCAGCGGCAATTGTCGTATTTGTGTCCTTCATTCTCTATCAGCTCTACAGATTTAGCCATACCCATTCGGTCTGGCTCTTGCTGATCACGCTATTGGATGTAGTCGTGATTTGGTTGACATGGCACGAGTACCGCCATTTGCAAAAGCATCATGCAGCGATCGGCCCATAGCCCCGGACAATTCATGCAGTCGCCGGCCTTGCCGTTGCCAGGCGCCTCAGTGATTCAGGGCAATCAATCGCCGCGCATCGCCCTAGCTGCTGTCTCACCGCCAAAGGTATCCTTTGAGTCCTATTTCGCCGGCGCGGGGATCGTCGAGGCAGGCACAGGAAATATCGCCCATCGGAGTGTCGGTTTCCGACATTGGTGGCGGTCGGCGAACCGCGCTTCAAGATCGACGATTTAGGGCAAGGACCACTCCTGCCGGCCCTCGCCAGAGTGAAAGTGGCACAGGCAAGTCTTGCGACGACAAAGAACCTGCTCAAAGCTGGCAAAGGATTGAGCGTCGCAGGCTCTATCAGCACCATCGACGTGGACAACAGCCGGTATGACGGGAGGCTTTCAATGACCCACATCTAGCCGAGTGCGCTTGGGCTGTGCCGACATCTGCGACCCTCCAGACGGCCTCCGACGAGGAGATGATCTGCAGGATGCTCGACATATGTGCCGCGACGTGCCGGCTCATGGCCGACGAAGGGCAGGGCACGCCCAAAATGCATGAGCATTCCCGGATCTGCAGCCGATGCCGGCGTACACGAGCGCTTGCGGGGAAGTCGGGCGCGGCAGAATTCACTAGTCGCCTGCCCACGAAGGGCCCTAGAGGGTGTGCGCGTGACTACCGAACTGAGTGCGGCCGCGGAGGCCACTAAGATGCCCTCCGATGTGGGACCAAGGCCGAAGAAATTGGCCTGTCCGATCATTCAGCCGCCCGAGGCATTCCACTTCGTTCAAGAACAGAACTGATCTGCTGTCGCCTCGTGAACCTTGCGTAGAGTGCTGGTAGTACCACGAGCGTGAGTACTGTCGCCGTCAGCAATCCGCCGATGACGACCGTGGCAAGCGGCTTCTGCACTTCCGCGCCCGTCCCTGTTGCCAGCGCCATCGGCACGAAGCCGAGCGAGGCCACGAGAGCTGTCATGACGACGGGGCGAAAGCGTGTCAGGGCTCCGTCGCGGATCGCCCGGACAGGCGCCACCCCTCGCTCGATCAGCGACCGGATCTGGGTCAACATCACCAGACCGTTGAGCACGGCTACACCGGACAATGCGATGAAGCCGACAGCTGCCGATATGGAAAACGGCATGCCGCGCAGCCACAAAGCGGCAATTCCGCCGGTCAGGGCGAGCGGCACGGCGCTGAAAACCAGTAGCGCATCGCGTGCCGACCCGAGCGCCCCAAAGAGCAGCAGGAAGATCATCGCGAAGCATCCGGGGACGACGATGGCGAGCCGCTGGCGCGCGACCGAGAAGTTCTCGAACTGTCCGCCCCAGGCCAAGTAGCTTCCTGGGGACAGCTTCACCCCTTCCGCGACCTTTTCCTGCGCTTCGGTGACTAGCGATCCGATATCCCGCCCGCGGACCTCTGCGGTGGCGACGACGCGCCGTTTGCCGTTCTCTCGGCTGATCTGGTTGGCCCCTTCGGTCTGCTCGAACGACGCGACCGCACGCAGGGGTACGGTCGCCGCCGGTGCGATCGGATTCGAATGCGGCAACGGAACCGGGAGGTTCTCAAGCGCGGAAATGTCGCCGCGCAGCGCGTCGTTCAGCCGAACCACGATCTGGAAGCGCCGATCCCCCTCGAACACTAGCCCCGCTGCGCGCCCGCCGATAGCAGTCTCGACCAGGTCTTGGACGTCTGCGAGATTGAGGCCGCGCCTTGCGATTTCGGCCTTGTCGATCTTGATGTCAAGGAACGGCAGTCCGGTGGTCTGCTCGACCTTCACGTTTTCGGCGCCATCGATCTTCCGCAGGACGTCCGCAATGCGGGCTGCCGTACGCTGCATGTCCGCGAAGTCGTCGCCGAACACCTTGACGCCGAGATCCTCACGGACCCCCGCGATCAATTCGTTAAAGCGCATCTCGATCGGTTGCGAGAAGCCGACCTTGTTGCCGGGAAGCTTGGTCGCCTCCACCTCGATGGCCTGGATGAGATCGTCCTTCGTCATCGAGGGGTCGGGCCATTCCCTTTGCGGCTTGACGATGATGTAGGTGTCGGACGCGCTCGGCGGCATCGGATCGGCCGCCAGATCCGGCGTGCCGGTGCGGGAGAACACGAAGGCGACCTGCGGGAACTTGCTGATCACCTTTTCGATCTCGAGCTGCATGGCCTGCGACTGGGCCAAGGCCGTGCTCGGCACGCGCTTCACCTCCATGACGATGTTCTTTTCGTCGAGCGTCGGCGTGAATTCCTGTCCCAGACGTGAGAACAAGGCGAGCGAGGCGGCGCAGAGCACAGCCGCCGACGCGACGACCACGCCCGGACTTGCGATGCTTCGCGACAGGATCGGCTCATAAGCCTCCTTCAGTCGGCGGACGAGGAAGTTCTCGGTCTCCCTTACGGACTTTGTCAGGGTGATCGCCGTCGCCGCCGGGACGAAGGTCAGGGAGACCACGAAGGCCATCGCCAGTGCGATCATCACCGTCAGGGCCATCGGTTCGAACGTCTTGCCCTCCACGCCGGTGAAGGCGAGCAGCGGGACGTAGACGAGGATGATGATGAGCTGGCCGTAGACGGTCGGCCGGATCATCTCGACCGCGGAATCGGAGATCGTCCTGAGCCGTTCGTCGCGCGTCAGAGTCCGTCCCAGGGCGACCTGCCGCTCGGCGAGGTGCCTGAGGCTGTTCTCGCAGATGATCACCGCGCCGTCAACGATCAGACCGAAGTCGAGCGCGCCAAGGCTCATCAGGTTCGCGCTGATGTGCCCCCGCAGCATGCCCGTCGCGGTCAGCAACATGGTGATGGGAATGACGCACGCAGTGATAAGGGCCGCCCGGAAATTGCCGAGCATCAGGAGCAGCACGGCGATCACCAGCAGCGCTCCTTCCGCCAGGTTAGTCGCGACCGTGAGGATCGTGGCGTCGACGAGCTGAGTGCGATTGAGCACTGTCCGGGCGTGTATGCCCGGCGGCAGCGCCCGACTGATATCCTTAATCTTGGAGTCCGCCGCGGCAGCAACGGTGCGGCTGTTCCCGCCGATCAGCATCAGCGCTGTTCCGAGGACCACCTCGCGTCCGTTGACGCTGGCGCTTCCGGTTCTCAGCTCCTTCCCGATGGTGACGTCGGCGACGTCTTTGATCCGCACCGGCACCCCATTGCGGGTCGAGGCCACGATCTGTCTGATGTCCTCGACGTTCGCGACGCGCCCGGCGGCGCGGACCACGTACCCTTCACCGTTCTGCTCGATGTAGTTGGCGCCTCTGCTGGCATTGTTGGCTTCGATTGCATCGATGACTTGCTTGAATGAAAGGCCGTACGCGATCAGCTTCGCTGGATCCGGCTGCACCTGATACTGCTTCACGAATCCGCCAATCGCGTCGGCGCCGGCCACGCCCGGTACCGTCTTCATCTGCGGCCGGACGATCCAGTCCTGCACGGTCCGCAAGTAGACCGTCCGTCGAAAGTCGTCAGTCAATCTCTCGCCTTCCGGCGTGAGATAGCTGCCATCGCTCTGCCAGCCCGGCTTGCCATCACGCACGGGCGCCGTGGCGCCAGGCTTTTCGTATTCGACCGCCCACCAATAGATCTCGCCGAGGCCGGTCGAGACCGGCCCCATCTTCACTTCCACCCCCGGGGGCAACGAGGATTTGGCGTCGTTGATGCGCTCGGCGACGAGCTGCCGCGCGAAGTAGATGTTCGTGCCGTCCACGAAGACGACGGTTACCTGAGCAAAGCCGTTCCGGGAGAACGATCGCGTCGACTCCAGGCCAGGAATGCCGGCCAGCGCCGTCTCCAGCGCGACCGTGACCTGCTTCTCGATCTCGACCGGCGTCAGCGCCGGCGCCACCGCGTTCACCTGCACCTGGACGTTGGTCACGTCCGGCACGGCGTCGATCGGCAGCTTTGTCAGCGACCAGAGGCCGGTCGCCGCAGCGACCAGCACTACCAGCAGAACCAGCCAGCGGCGCCGGACGGAGAATTCGACGATACGCGCGATCATCTCAGTCCTCGTCGCCAGGCTTGGAGAGCTCGGCCTTCAGTGGAAAGGTATTCGATGACGCGATTGTTTCGCCGGCGGCGAGTCCGGACGTCACTTCGACCATCCCATCGTCGCGGCCGCCGAGCACGACGTCCCGCTTCTCGAATCCCTCCGACATCCGCACGAACACGACCTTCCGTCCATCCACGGTCTGCACGGCGGTCGCCGGCACCACCACAGGGACCTGGCGCGATTCCACGGCGATCGCCGCCGTCACGAAGGATCCGGGACGCCAGAGCCGATCCGGATTGTCCAGGGTGGCGACGACGCGCGAGGCCCGCGTTTCCTTGTCCAGCAACGGGCTGACGAAGATGACTTTGCCCGTCCCTACGCTGCTTCCACCTCGGACGGAGACCGCAACCTCCTGCCCTTCTCGGACCGCGGGGAGGTCGGACGAGTTGACCGTCATCTCGACCCAGACCCTGCTGAGGTCGATGATGACAAAGAGCTCGGTCTCGAGGCTGTCTCTTCCGACGGCGGCTCCGCGCTCCACCTTGCGTTCGACCACTTGCCCGGAAATCGGCGCCCGGATGTTCTGCAGCCGCAGCGCCCCCTCGGGCGCGTGAGAGATCGAGGCGATCTCGCTTTCCTCGATACCGAGCGCAAGCAGCTTTTGCCGTGCGATGTCGAGGCGCATCGCCGTCTGCGCGGCAGCGTTGCGCGATTTGATGTACTGCTGCTCTGGCACCGCCCGGCCTTCCCAAAGGGACTTGTCGCGGGCCGTCAGATCCTGCTGCAGATCGTTGGACAGGCGGGCCGCCATGAACTCGCTCTTGGCGTCGGCGACCTCCCGGCTTTCCAACGCGCCCAGAACCTCGCCCTTCGCGATCTCGTCGCCGATGTTCTTGCGGAGTTCGGCGACCGTTCCCGACAGCTTCACCGATACGTGGGCCACCCGGTCGGCGTCCGGCGCGATGACGGCCGGGACGGACAGCCTCGTCGCAATCGTGGCCGGACCGGCCTTGGTCTGTTCGATTTTGGCCAAGGCAATCCGCTCTTCGTCCATCCGGATGATGGGTTTGCGCTCCTCCGCCTGCGGGCGGGGTGGCTGCGGCGGCCCGGCTGCGGCTACGCCCACCGTCTTGCGTAGCGCCGGCGCGCCCGGCTCCCAGGCCGCGAACGCGCCCGCCGCGACGATGGCGGCCAGACCGAGAACCCATAGGGAGTTTCGAGAGGACATCGGGCGACTCCCGGTCATAGATAGCGCGAGATCGCCTTGAACTCGGCGAGTACGGTCTTGGTCGGCTTCGAGGAGCCGCCGTTGGCCGCGACGTCGAGGCAGTTGTCGACGTGATCGTGGATCAGCGTCCGCTTCGCTTCTGTGATCGCCTTCTCGACTGCGTGAAGCTGCTGGGCCAGGTCCAGGCAGGAGCGCCCGTCGTCGAACATCTCGATGACGCGGCGAAGGTGACCCTCCGCGCGCTTCAGGCGCTTGACGATCCGGACGTGGCTTTCATGGGCGTGCTGCTTCGTCATCCCTATATCCTATCCTCGTGGAGGGGATATTCCTAATCTGGAAGGGGCAGAACTGACTGCGGTATCGTAGTTGACTATCATAGGATACCCCCCTATCTTATGGTGCATGTCGCACACCATCACACACAAGTCAAAGCTCCTTGCCCGCGTCCGGCGCATTAAGGGACAACTTGACGCGGTCGAGCGGGCTCTGGAGGCGGAACTGGGCTGCGCCGACGTACTCATGCTCGTCGCATCGGTCCGGGGCGCCGTCGGCGGTCTGACCACGGAACTGCTCGAGGATCACATCCGCCATCACGTCGTCGATCCCGCGCACGAAAAGGATCCGGAAAAAGCCAAGGGCGCAGCTGACCTGATCGAGGTCGTCCGAACGTACTTGAAGTGAGCCGGAGATGCCTGACCTGTCTCAACTGCTCCAGCAGAGCAGCGCAAACGCATGGCTGTTCGTGCCTAGCGCGATCCTCCTCGGCGCGCTGCATGGTCTCGAGCCCGGTCATTCCAAAACCATTATGGCGGCGTTCATCGTCGCCGTCAGGGGCACCGTGCTTCAGGCCGCGCTCCTTGGTCTGTCCGCGACCATCTCCCACACGGCGATCGTTTGGGCGATTGCGCTCGCGGGCCTCTACTTCGGCCAAGAACTCTCCGGCGAACGCAGCGAGGCCTACCTGCAACTCGCGTCCGCCGTCATCATCATCGGCATAGCCGGCTGGATGGTCTGGCGCACCCGGAGCGAGCAGAACGAGGAGCACGACCACCACCATCACGACGAGCCGCACTCCGTCTCGCTGGCCGGACAGTCGCTCTCGCTGCAGATCAACGAAGACGACGCGCCGCCGCGCTGGCGAATGCGGAACGACACCGGCGCGCTCCCGCCAGCCGGCGGCATCCGGGTGACGACGATCCGTGAGGACGGCGCCGAGCAATCGTTCGGGTTCGTCGCCAAGTACGGATACTTAGAGAGCCTTGATGAAATTCCGGAGCCGCACGCGTTCAAGGCGCGCGTCGCACTCGCCGGCGACACCGCCGAGGTTCTGTTCGATGAACACGATCACGACCACATCGATCTGGGCGACGAGGACGACGCTCACGCGCGCCAATGCGGCCGACATCCGGACGCGCTTCGCGGGCCGCACGGCTACGACCGCGCAGATCCTTCTCTTCGGTCTTACCGGCGGGCTGATTCCCTGTCCGGCCGCGATCACCGTTCTGCTGCTCTGCATCCAGTTGAAGCAGTTCACTCTCGGCTTCCTCCTGGTGCTATGCTTCGGCATCGGCCTGGCAATCACCATGGTATCGGCCGGCGTCCTTGCGGCCCTCAGCCTGCGACACGTCGAGCGGAACTGGCGCGGCTTCAGCCGCTTCGCCCACGGGGCCCCCTATGTGTCTGCAGCCTTGATCGTCCTCGTCGGGCTCTACACGGGGTGGATGGGCGTGCACGAACTCGTCTTGTAGGATGCGCGGAGAAAGAGGCCTGGTGTCAAGCAGGAGACCAGGGATGGGCGCACGCTTGCTCTCGATTGCTGTGGTCGTCGCACCCCGCCTAGCGCCGTAGCCGCTCAGATCGCCGCCGATCCGCCGTGGAATCCACATCACATCGGCTCCATACGTCAGGCTGTCCTTGCCAAATGCCCATCGAAACCCAGCGCGGCCCACTCCTTCGTGACCTACCTTCGCAGCGAAGTGCACCTGCAGTACCTTCACTGCGAGGGCGTTACCTTTCTGCGACACGGCGGGATGTCTGAGTGGAGGCCATTACCGCCAGCTTCGACGTTTTCGTGCGCTCGCCAACGATCGATGCAAACAGAATCCGTACTGGCTCGACCGGCGACTTTTCGCCAGCCTCCTTCGCAATCTGGCCGAAGGTCGCGTCAGGCGCGTCGACCTCGCTTATTCACTGTGAGAGACGCAAGATACGGCCAAGCCGTTCTCGCGTCCGGCACCCGTTCCAGAGCTCGCATCCGGAAATCGCAGCGTGATCTTGAGACCTGGTTTGTTGTCGGACAGTTCAATCACGGCTTGATGGAGATCGGTAACGGCAGCAACCAGACTAAGTCCAAGGCCGTTTCCCGCCGTGGTGCGGCTCCGCTCCAGGCGGTAAAATCGCCGGAACACGCGATCTCGCTCGGGTTCCGGGATGCCGGGACCGTCGTCGCTCACCTCCGCGATGACTGTGCCGCGCGAGTGAAATCCGCGCAAGACGATGCGCGTCTTCGTCGGTGTATGCCGCAGCGCGTTTTCCATCAGGTTGGAAAAGAGTTGGATCAGAAGCTCGCGGTCGCCATTGATCGGAAGCTCGTCGGCAAGTTGCAACTCCAAAGCTCGGCCGCCGTCCTCGATTGTCGGCTCGTAAGCATCCGCAACCGTCCGCATGACCTCCTCCAGATCGACCAAACGGAACGACGCGCGTCGAGCCCCGGCCTCGATTTGCGCGATTCTCAAGAGTGCCGAAAATGTCTCGAGGAGCTGGTCTGCGTTCTCGATGGCCTGATCGATGGCACGTTGATAATCGACTGGCGAGCACGCCCGCGCTTTGGCGGACTCGAGGCGCTGGCGCAGGTGAGTGAGCGGTGTCCGGAGATCGTGGGCAATATCGCTGGAGACCTGTCGCAGGCTCTCAAGCAAATCCGCGATGCGATCGAGCATCGTGTTCAAGGTCGCGGAAAGCCGATCGAAGTCGTCGCCCGAGCCCGTCAGGGCGATGCGCTGAGACAAGTCGCCGGCAATGATTGCTTCCGCAGTCCGGCTGACGTGGTCAACCCGCTTGAGCAGCGAGCGGGTGAAGAGGATCCCAGCCGCCAGACCGAGCACGAGTGCAAGGCCGAGCGCGATGAAAAACCCATTCAGGACCACATCTTCGACGTCCTCGACGCTTTCGAGATTGTCGGCAACGACGAGCGTCAAGCCGTTTGCCAATGCAGTCGACTCCACCAGGATCTGGTCGGTTGCGTCTTCGCCATGGGACCGAGGCACGATCTTCGGTCGTGCGGTCGACGTTGCGGCAAATTCAGCCAGATAGCTTTCACCGATCAGGACGTGGCCTTCGGCATTGACAATGGCATAATGCAGACGCCGCTTGGCGGCCGAAGATCGCTCCTCGATCGTAGAGCGCAAGCCCTCCATGCCGTGGCGCCGATATTCGGCCAGCAGCGACGAAGACTCCGCGTCCATGCGGTCCCGCGCCTGATGCTCAAGAGCGGACGTCACCGTGATTTCGGCAACCCAGGCGATGACAGAGACGGACAGTACGAAGACGACCGTGTGAAGCAGAGCGAAGCGGAACCCCGTGCTTCTAAAAAGTCTAGGGGCGGGCACGGAGAATGTATCCTGAACCGCGAACCGTCTCGATCAGCTCAGTGTCGAAACCGCGATCGATTTTTGACCGCAGCCGGCTAATGTGAGTTTCTACGATGTTCGTTTTCGGATCGAAATGGAAATCCCAGACACTCTCCAAGAGCATCGTGCGCGTTACGACCCGACCGGCATTGCGCACCAAATACTCCAACAGACGGAATTCGCGGGGTTGTAAGTCGATGTCCAGACCGGCGCGGCGCACTTCTCGGCTGATCAGGTCCATCTCCAGGTCCGCGACTTTCAACACGGTCTCGACTTGGGCCATTGGCGGCCGTCGGGCCAGGGCATTGATCCGGGCCGACAGCTCGGCAAACGCGAACGGCTTGACGAGGTAGTCGTCCGCGCCGGCCTCGAGGCCTTCGACGCGATCACCGACGCCAGACATCGTTGTCAGAAAGAGCACTGGGGTCTTGAGTCCCGTCGCACGGGCCGTCTTGACCACCGAGAGGCCGTCGAGATGGGGAAGCATCCGGTCGACGATCAGGATATCGTAGGCCTCGCTGGTCGCCATGAACAACCCGTCACGACCATTTGTCGCGATGTCCACCACGTGACCCTGTTCCCGCAAGCCCCGCCTGAGATAGGACCCCGTCTCGGCGTCGTCCTCGATTACAAGAACACGCATCGCCTGCATCTCCCATCGCATGAGCCCGCCGCCTCGCGATCAGGTACGATCCTACAATGCCGGCGCGTCGTCAAACGCGCCGCTCGACCGGAACGGCCTCCTCGCCCTCGTGGCTGAGCGTCATATAGACTATCACGCCGGCAATAACGGTCAGGAACACCGCGCTCGTGATCACGGTGCCAAGTCCCAAGCCGCCATTTCCGATCGGTTGCGACAGGAGATCGCCGAAGGATGCGCCCATCGGGCGCGTCACAATATAAGCGAGCCAGAATGCGAGGATGGAGTTCATCTTCAGCCCGAAATAGCCGAATGCAATAACGGCGATGACTGCGCCGTACACCAGCCCGGCCTGCAGATAGCCCAGGTTCAGGCCTTCAGCGGCGAGGTCTCCGGCGGCCGTGCCGAGGGCGAACGTCAACAAGATGGCCAGCCAGTAAAACAGTTCGCGCCGGGTGGTGTAGATGGTATGAATGGAAAGGGTCCTTTCCACCAGATACCATACGGCGAAGGTTGCCGCGAGCGCGATGGCGAAGCCGATGCTGGCGGCCTCTTGGCTGACGCCGAGGTGATCGACAAGGCTGTCGGTGAGCAGGGTGCCGACAATGCTGACCAGAACCACGGTCACCCAGTAGATCCAGGGTACATATCTCTTCTGCGCAAACTGCACCATCAGCGCGGCGAGCAAGAGCCCGCTCATCAGCAAGGATGTCTTCGAGAGGCCGAGACCCAGATTTGCGTTGAGGAAGTCTGCCGCCGTCTCGCCGACGGTCACAGCCATCAGTTTGATCAACCAGAAGTCGACTGTTACCTTCGGTACGCGATTGTAGATGGCGCTTAGGGGCGGCTGGGTTGCATGCATCGGATCGGCTCCTATTCGAGAACTGCTGCCAATTGCGTACGGCTCCCGCGCGTTCGACGCGCAAGCCGAGGGTCAAAAAACATTCGAGAAGATGCGCGAGAGGAAGGAACTGGGGCCGCCGTGTAGCGGCCCCAGTCGTCGAGATCAGTCGTCGTCGCCTTCGTGACCGTTCTCGTTCTGCTCGTTGTGGGCAGTGACGGTTTTCACCACCTTGCCCGATTGGGGGGCGATCAGCACCTTGTGGCGGGTGCCGCCCTTGAGGACCTGCACTTCGAGATAGACCGTACCATCTTGATCCTCGATGCCCGAGCCGACGGCCTTGCCGCCGACCGCTTGTTCTGCGGTTGCCATGGCCTCTGCCATACTGACCTTGGCGTTGGCCATGACCGCCGCTTCGTCGGTCGGAGCATCGCGGTTTTTGGCGTAAGCCGCGACCGAGCCGCCGATCGCGCCCGAGGCAAGAGTACCGGCCAGGATAGCGGTCATAAGTTTGGTGCTGAGCATTGGTGCCTCCTTTCGTCCGCCGCGAAGCGAAGGCTTCGCTGATAGGCCGAACCATGACCGGGAGAGCATTGCCTGAATTCGACCGACGCTATACGTTTTGGTAATGATCGCCCGGATATCGCGACGGGCGCCGCGACTTGCGGTCCGCCTCGGGACCCAAAAATCCATTATGGAAAACGGATGATCACCTCGATGATCGGCTGACGCAAGGCGACTGTCGCGCGCATCACGATGGCCGCCAATAGCGCCGTGCCCATGCCGCCGACTACGTCCGAAACGTAGTGCGTTCCGACGTAGATGCGCGAGACCATCAGCAGCGCCGCCGGAATCGCCAAGATCAGCGCGCGGAGCCGGCGATGCTGCAGCAGTGTCGCGGCGACGATCGCTATCGCGGCCGTGGCATGATCTGAAGGAAAGGAGGGGTCGGAGCTGGGTGCGACGATGAGATGGGTTATACCTAGCTCGTAGGGGCGGAGACGACTTACAAACAACAGGATAAACTGGTTGATGAGGAGACCGAAAAGAAAGGTCAGTCCGGCGTCGACCGCGAGCATCCTCTCGTTTGCCCTGTCCTCACGTTGCCACCACCGCACCGCGACCGCCAGAACCATGACCGGAACCGTGTAATCCGTCACCCCGATCATGAACCAATCGAGCATAGGACGATGTCCGGCCGAGCTGTTGAGCCACTGAGTAAGCGCGATATCGAGACCTTGTCGCATGCGTGGTGCTAAGCCTCCAGGAAAGCAACGCCAATCTGGGTTTGCGTTCTCCAGGCGGCCCGGCAGGCCTTTTGCGCGTTGTCGGCGTTTACAAGAAGGATGAACTCGTCCGGAATTCCGCAGGTGTTTTCGACATTCAGCGCAGCGCCACCTCGCGACAGGTTCTTGATGGTGCAGTCGATGATTGAGCGCCCGTGGTTGAAAACAATCTTGCCACCCTTGAAGGTGCGCCGTCTCTCCGCTTGCCGCTTCTCCATGACTGCCCCAACTCGGCGCGATCCATCCGACGAGAACAGGAGCCTAGCAGTCAACACCTGACTGGGCCCTCACCAAAACTATACCGATTTGTAATGTCGGCTCGACGAGTTCTGGCGAGTAGGGGGCGCTTTAATGCATGCGACGCTCGCAGTCCTCACCTTCCGGATGAGGCGATAGCATTCGACTTGCGGTTTGCAAGTCTGCCCTCGCGCCGCCTTGCAGTCCGCAGAATACGAAATTGTATAGAGCCCGTAACCTCGCGGAAGGAGAACAGATTGCACTCTGCGCGTTGTCGCGTCGTTCAAATCAGGAGGTGCTCACATGCAAGAGAGAAATGCAGGTCGCCATGCAGGGCAGGACTTCTCATCACCGTCTGCTTCAATCGAGCTGCAGGATTTTGCCACCAAAGTACCGGCGGTTACTCTCTCGTTCTGGGTGATCAAGATCGCCGCCACCACGCTGGGCGAGACCGGCGGCGATACCGTTAGCATGACGTTGCATTGGGGGTACCTCGCCAGCACCGCGCTGTTTCTCTCGATCCTTGCGGTCTTGGTCGTGATGCAGACCGCAGCGAAGAGGTTCCACCCGTTCCTTTACTGGGCCACCATCATCGCATCGACCACGGCCGGCACGACCATGGCTGATTTTGCCGATCGCTCGCTCGGTATCGGCTATGCTGGCGGCTCCTCGATCCTATTTGCTTGCGTCATCTTTACCCTGTGTTTGTGGTACTGGTCGCAGGGCTCGATCTCCGTCGACACCGTGAACACGCCAAAGGTCGAGGCGTTCTATTGGGCGGCGATCACCTTCTCGCAAACCCTGGGCACCGCTCTGGGCGACTGGACGGCCGATTCGACCGGGCTTGGGTACGAAGGCGGGGCGATCGTCTTTGCGGCAGGACTTGCCGTCCTCGCCGCACTGTATTATCGGACCACAGTTTCGCGGGTTCTGCTGTTCTGGGCAGCGTTTATCCTGACACGACCATTGGGCGCAACCGTGGGCGACTTCTTCGACAAGCCGGTCAGCCAGGGCGGCCTGCACCTGAGCCGCCCAATCGCCTCGGCCGTGATTGCCGTCTTCATCGTCGCCTGCCTCCTGATTTTCCCGCAGCGGGCTGGCAGACATCCGGCAGGGCGCCTCGCCAGCGATGCAGTCTAGACCCTACGCCCACCTGGCGAGGCGCGGCCTAGCATCAGGTGAAGACAGCTCCCAAAGGAAGCCTGTGCAGGATATGCGAACAGCGACCCCATTGCAGTATGGCACCACCGCGAGAGTTCTTCACTGGCTCGTTGTCGTACTGCTGCTCGCGCAATATTCGATTGGATGGCTGATGCCGGACATTCACCGAGGCGAGCAGCCGGGCATCGCCATGACCCTCCACGCCAGCCTTGGGGTCTTGATCCTGGCCGTAATGCTGCTGCGGTTCGCATGGCGGCTTACCCATCCTGTCGCGCCAGAGAGCTCGCTGTCCACCTGGCAGCGCTTGAGCTCGGAAATGGTGCACTGGTCGCTTTACGCGCTGGTGCTCGCGACGACGCTCACAGGATGGCTGTTCGCCTCTTTTCGTGGCTGGTCGGTCTCCTTCTTGTTCCTGACGCCGCTGCCGATGCTGGGCTCTGTCGATGCGACCGCCGCTCGAGCCATTGATGGCCTCCACCAAGCCATGGAATGGACCCTGCTGGCGTTCATCGTTATCCATGTGTCGGCAGCCCTATTGCACATCCTGCTGTACCGCGATGGGGTCGTGCAGCGGATGCTACGATAGAGCCCTTTCGTCGCGCGCGTTCGCGGGCGGCGTGGAGCATTGCAGCTTCATCCGCGGGATCTCGGAATCAGATAGATTTCCATGCCGGGCGCGTCATCGAGTGACCAGCTGGAAGGCCACCCGTTCAGGAGCCCGGCCCCTCCTTGAGGGGTCGGCCACGCCTCTCATGGCTTTCGCGCCCGGTCACGTTCGGAACAGCCGGCCTGCCCAGGTCCATCACAACAGACCCAGGCTGCGGACCAGCATGTAGATTGCGACTGCGAATATGAGCGCCGCAAACACGGTGTTCAACGCGCCTTTGCGGCCAGCGAGGGAGGTCGCGGAGCGGGCGCCGAGAAGCCCGCCGAGAACGCCGCCGACGATGAACAACCCGGCGAGAGACCAATCCACAAGGCCGGACAACGCGTAGTTCGCCGCAGTTGTCAGCCCGAACGCGGTGACCGCCAGGAGCGAGGAACCCACCGCGTACAAGATCGGCATGCCGGTGGCTGCGATCAGGGCGGGCACGATGAGGAAGCCACCGCCGATCCCGAAGAAGCCGGATAGGGCTCCCGTGGTGAGGCCGAAGGCCACAAGCTTCGGCAGATTTTCCCGGTTGAGCCTCACCGACGGCTCGCCCTCTCCGGAGCGGCCCCTCAGCATCAGCGCGCCCACCACCAGCATGACCATGGCGAAGAGGGCGATCAGCTTCTGTCCATCGATGATCTTGCCGAGAGTGGAGCCGAGAAAGGCGCCGGCTACGCCTGCGAGCGCGAACACCGAGGCGCAGCGCCACTTCACGTTACCGGCGCGGACGTGGTTCGCCAAGTTGGCGGCAGCGTTCGTCGCGACGGCGATGGCGCTGGTCCCGATCGCGACATGCGGGTCCGATACCCCGACCAAATAGATCAGCAGTGGAACGGCCAGAATGGAGCCGCCGCCTCCGACTAGGCCAGCGAGAAGCCTACCAGCGCGCCGGAGGCGAGACCGAGCGCGCCTTGGGTGAGCGATAACATAGCGAAAGCTCCCAAATTCACGCGTCACGCAGCTCGCGCCGGCGCGCCGTAAACCGCGCGATTCCAGGGCGCTCGCATCCGAATGCGGGCCATGCCACAGCCGGTGACCGCAGCGGTGATCAGTCCAACACGGACGAAAGCCGGCACGGCGAAGAACCAGGGCGACACCAGAAGGCCGAGCAGCGTGCCAAAGAAGGCAAGACTTCCGGCCCGATCTGCACCTTACGTTGGAGTTCGATGGGCTGACGTCGGTCTATCGCGACCGACAGACCAGCCTTGCGCCAAGCGTCGAGCCCGCCATCAACGACGAAGGCCTCGCAAGCGGCATCGAGTTTTGCAGCGAGCCGCGGCGCATTGGCTTGGGTAAAGGCGCCGCTCCTGCAATGGAAGATGATCGGCTTGTGATGCGCCGCAAGATCAGCCTCGTCGAGTTTCGACAACGGCAGGTTTCGAGCACCCGGTATCTTCTCGCGCGCGTGCTCGTCACTTTCGCGGATGTCGATGAGGGTGGCGCCCCCATCGTGAGGACGGCTGGCGTCCGTCGGGTTGATAGTCGGTAGCGACATTCCTGGTTCCTTCTTGGCTTATCTGCTCTTGGCTTTGACGGGCGCGCAGTACAGCTTGTGCAGCGTGGCGAAGAGCTGCTCGATGCGCGGATCGGTGATGCGATACCAGAGCGTCTGGCTTTCCCGCCGGAAAGTGACGAGATCCTCGTCGCGCATCTTCGCGAGATGCTGCGAGAGCGCCGATTGCGACAGGCCGACGGCCTCGGCGAGGGAACTCACGCTGTCCTCCCCGCATTCAAAGAGCCTGCACAGGATCATCAGCCGACGCTCATTGGCGAGAGCGCGCAGGATGGAGGCAACCTCACCGCCTGCTTTTCGAAAGTTTCCGGATCGACGTTGCTGAGGCCACCGCCCTGTTCCCATTATTTCAGTCATTGCTCAATTAGGTATTGCTAATATCTCGCCAAGACAAGCGAACATGACATCAGGAGTTCCATTATGTCACGACCAATCATCCGACCGTTCTTCGACGAGCCGACCAACACGGTGAGCTACCTGGTCGCCGACGCGGCGACGAAAAAGGCCGCGATCATCGACCCCGTGTTCGACTACGATCACAATTCCGGCGAGGTGGATACGCGCTCCGTCGAGGCGATGCTGGCAGCCGCCGGACAAGCGGGCAACATCGTCGAATGGGTGCTGGAGACCCACGCGCATGCCGACCACCTCTCGGGCGCACCGTTCATCAAGGCGAAGACCGGCGCGAAGATCGGCATTGGCGAGCACATCAAGGACGTGCAGCGCATCTTCCGCCCCATCTTCAACGCGACCGACTTGAAGACCGACGGCAGCGACTTCGATCATCTGTTCCGCGACGGCGAGCGCTTCAAGATCGGCGAACTCGACGTCGAGGTTCTGTACACGCCGGGGCACACGCCGGCGGACATCTCTTACAAGATCGAGGATGCCGTGTTCGTCGGCGACACATTGTTCATGCCTGACTACGGCACCGCACGCGCCGACTTCCCGGGCGGCGATGCTCACAAGCTCTACCGGTCGATCAAGCGGCTGCTGTCGCTGCCGCAGGAAACTCGGCTGTTCATGTGTCACGACTACAAGGCTCCCGGCCGCGACACTTTCGCGTGGGAGACCACGGTACGCGAGCAGCGCGAGAACAACGTCCACGTCAAGGAAGGCGTTTCGGAAGACGAATTCGTCACCATGCGGGAGGCGCGCGACACCAAACTGTCGGCGCCGAGGCTGCTGCTGCCTTCCATTCAGGTCAACATTCGCGCCGGCAAATTCCCGCCGGCCGAAGCCAACGGGGTGCGCTATCTCACGATCCCAGTGAAGCTGAAGGGCGGGGCGCAGACCTGCGTATAGGCCCGAGACAATCGCGCGTCACATGCCGCGGCACCGGTCGGCATCATACGTCGAACGTCAGCTCCGATCTGGTGCCGCTGCGACCCTCGCGGTTCGATAGGGTGAGTTTCGCCCCGACCTTCGCAAGCGCGAGCTTGACGATCGCAAGGCCCAAACCGCTTCCGATAGGACTTCTCAGTCTGCCCCGGAAGAAGCGCTTTCCGATTTGGTCGAGTTCGTCGGCGGGGATCCCCGGCCCCTCGTCCTCGATGACGAGCGCGTGGCCCCGGGCCGTCCACGCGACCCGTCCCTCGCGCGTGTGCTGCACTGCGTTTTCATGCAGGTTCCTAAGCGCGAGTTGAAGACATTCGGCATTCGTGTTGAGCGTCATCGTCCTGACGCTCTCGTCGATCGTCACCGTCGTCCGTTCGTGCCTTGGAGTTGCGGCGACGATCTCCTCCAGGATCGGGCCGACCGCGACCGGCGCCAACGGTGCATCGGCGGTGTCGGAATCCAGCCTTGCGATCGTCAGGAGCTGGCGCACCAGGCGCGCGCTCCTGTCGACAGCGGTGACGATCTGTTCCAACGCCCCGCGCACGACCTTTGGGTCGTCGGCGGCCAAAGCCACCTGGGCTTGCGTCTTCAGGCCCGCCAGCGGTGTGCGCAGTTCGTGTGCCGCGAAGGCTGTCACTTCGCGTTCATGCCGGCGCGCGGCTTCGACCCTGCTGAGAAGCCCGTTCAAGGCGACCGCGAGCGGCCTGACCTCGGTCGGAGCACGTTCGGTCTCGACGTGCCGCATGTCGTCCGGCTCGCGCGCGCCGAGATCCTGAGCCATCCGCCGCAGTGGGCGCAGGCCCTGTCCCACGCTCGCCCAGATCGCGGCGCCGAGCAGCGGTGCGATCAGCAGCGCAGGCCACATCAGCCCCTTGATCAGGTCGGTCACCAGACGCTCCCGCAGCCCGACGCGGTCCCCCACCATCACACGCAGATTGTGATCGGCGTCCTCGACCGAGAACACGCGCCAGGGTTCGCCGTCGATGATCCGGTCCGAGAAGCCGGAGGCGGCGGGCGAGAGCTGCTGGTCGGGCGCGCCGCTCGATTTCGCGACCATGCGACCGTCGAGCGACCAGATCTGGCACGACAGTTGACGTTCGTAGCTGCCGAGCGGCTGTACCGCGGACGGGGTTGAGCTTCCCGGAAGGGTGTCAAAGCCGGACGCGAGAGAGGCCACCATGCGCGCGGCCTCCTGCAGGCGCGTGTCGAGAACGTGCTCCACCTCGTCGCGGCTTCCGACGTAGATCCAGACGACTGCCGCCAACCAGACGATCCCGGTCGCTGCGAGCAGCATCGCGAACAGCCTCAGTCTCAAGGACCTCATCGGGCTGTCCCCATCCGGTAGCCTACGCCGCGCAGCGTCTGGATCGTGTCCTTGCCGATCTTGTTGCGGAGATTGTGGATGTGAACCTCGACCGCGTTGCTCTCGACGTCCTCCTGCCATCCGTAGAGGCGCTCTTCCAGTTCGGCACGCGAACGGACCTGCTCCGGACGCTCCATCAGCGCCGCCAGGATCGCGAACTCGCGGCGCGACAGGTTGATCGGCTCGCCGGCGACGGTTGCCGAGAGATCAGCAGGCGAGAGCACGATGGCGCCGTGGGTCATGGCCGGAGCCGCACGACCGCCTTCCCGGCGGACGATGGCGCGCAAGCGCGCTGCCAGTTCATCGAGATCGAATGGTTTCGCCAGATAGTCGTCAGCTCCGGAATCCAGTCCCGAGACCTTGTCGCCGACGCTGTCGCGCGCCGTCAGGAGCAGGACGGGCGTCGCGTCCCTGCGTCCCCGGAGCTTGCGCAACAGATCCAGACCGCTTCCATCCGGCAGCATGATGTCGAGCACGACCGCCGAGTAGCGCGACGTCGCGAGCGCGGTGTCGGCATCCTCGCAGGTGCCGACCGCGTCGACCGTGGCGCCGGTCAAGGACAGTCCCGTCCGCAGACCATCGGCCAGGATCGGATCGTCTTCGACGACGAGTATGCGCATCAGTACCTCCGAGGTTCCTCTCGGTCCCCAGCCTTAAGGCTGGCTTAAGGTAGCCCATATTCATGTCGCGGTATCCGCTCACAAACACCGGACCGATACCGAACATGCCCCGCTTTGGACTATTATCGATCCTGTTGCTCGTTCTCTTGTCACCGTTCGCACCCGGCCGGGCGGGAACGCCGCCTTCCGCCGACCAGGCGTTCCAATTGAAGGTTTCGCGCGACGACGCGGGGCTGTCGCTCACCTGGGCGATAGGGCCGGGCAGCTACCTCTACCGCGCAATGATCGCCGCCAAGAACGCGGTGCCTCCCGGGGCACCTGTCACAGTCCAAACGCCCCAGGGAGAACCCAAGGACGATCCGGATTTCGGGCCGCAGGAGATCTATCGGAACTCGGCGAAAGCCCAGATCCCATCTGCCGACCTGCGAGGGCTGCGCGAAATCGCAGTGACCTATCAGGGTTGTGCGGAACAGTACCAAATCTGCTACCCCCCGGTCGCCAAGACGATCAATCTGGAAACGCTGGCCCTCAAGGACCGCGACGCCACCGCCCCGTCCTCGTCCGGATCCTCATCGTTCGTGGACGCTCCGGATGCCGCGGTTGGAGCGAGCGACGGCGTCTCGGCGACGATCGCGCCCGCACCTGGCGAAGGCATCTCCCACTGGGTGACGCTCGGCGGCATGCTGGCCTCGTTCTTCGGCTTCGGCATTCTATTGTCGTTCTCACCCTGCACCTTCCCGCTGGTGCCGATCTTCTTCGGTCTGATGGCCCGGTCGCAGGAGCGTCTTTCGTTCGGCCGGGGGCTTGCCCTCGCGGCGACGTTTGTCGGAGCGTCCGCATCGGCCTACGCAACGCTTGGTGCGTTCGCAGCCTGGTCCGGATCCGGAGAGAACCTGCAGATCCTGCTGCAGACGCCGGTTGCGCTTGGCGTAATGAGCGCCGTCCTCGTCACCCTCTCGCTGTCTATGTTCGGCCTGTTCGAGATCCAGCTGCCGGCCGCCTTGGTCGAGCGGATATCGGGCGCGGCCTCCGGAGGCGGTCGCGGACCGCTGGCCGCAGCCGCCGTTCTCGGATTCGGATCGGCACTGATCGCCGGCCCCTGCGTGACACCTCCGCTGGCCACGGCCCTGCTGTACGTCGCTCGCACCGGCGACGTGATGCGCGGCATGGCGGCCCTCTTCCTGTTCGGCGTCGGCATGGGCGTGCCGATTCTGGTCTTCGGAGCGTTGGGACCGCGGTTCCTGCCGAAGCCAGGTCGCTGGCTCGTCCGCGTCAGGCATGCCTTCGGCTTCATCCTGCTCGCCGTCGCGATCTCGATCTTTTCCCGCGTTCTGTCGCAGCAGACCACGCTGCAGCTTTGGGGCGCGCTCGCGACGGGTGTCTCCGTCTATCTCGGAACGCAATTCCTTATGACGCACAGTCGATGGCGCTTTGTGTCCATGGGCCTGGCGAGCATTTCGCTTCTGATTGGCTCGGTCCTGATGATCGGATCGGCAGGTGACGACAGTCTCAACGCGACCCGCATCCTCGATCGGTTCGTGACGCGCGAGACCGGATCCGAAGACCCCGTCCGAACGATCCGATCGGTCGCCGCCTTGGACGACGAACTCGCTACGGCCCGCGCGGACGGCAAGCCCGTCATGCTCGACTTCTCCGCCGAGTGGTGCGTCGAATGCAGGGGCATGGATGCCGTCCTGCGCAAACCTGAAGTCCGTGCACGCCTGCAAGCCTTCAGAATGGTGCGTGCCGACGTGACCGCCGTCGACGACGCGAGCCGAGCCCTGATGAAGCGCTTCGACATCGTCGGGCCGCCGACCATTCTGCTGTTCGGCACGCTCGGAAGCGTCGATCCGACGGTCAAAATCGTCGGCGCGGTCGATGCCGACGCCCTGGTCGGAAAGCTGTCGGCGGCCACCTCGGCCGACTGACCTCAACTCCCAGAACAAGGAAAACTAACATGCTTCAGCACGTCTCCAGACGCACGCTCGCCCAAATGATCGCCGTCGCGGGCGCCCGCTATCTGGTCGGCCCCGCGCGCGCCGACGACGCTCCCAGCGAAGCGGACATATCGCGCGAAGCCATTCTCTACGATCCGGCCGCGCCGACCGCGGGAAACCCGAAGGGCGATCTGACCATCGTCGTCTTCTTCGACTACAACTGCCCCTTCTGCAAACAGGCGGAGCCAGAGCTCGAGCGGCTGGTGAAGACCGACGGCAAGATTCGCCTCGTCTATAAGGATTGGCCGATTCTGACGCCGGATTCCATCAAGGGTGCGCAGTGGGCGCTGGCCGCGAAGTATCAGAACCGCTACGACGCCGCGCACTTCGCGATGATGGGAATTCCCGGGCCGAAGATTCCGGCCGAGCGTATGCGTGAAGCGATCGCGAAGTCCGGCGTCGACATGGATCGTCTCGATGCCGATCTGAAGGCCCACGGCGACGACATCACCAAGCTCCTGCGACGCAATCTTGCCCAGGCCGATTCGCTAGGCCTGATGGGCACGCCCGCCTACATCGTCGGCCAGTACCGGGTGACGCAGGCGTTGAACTACGAAGGCTTCAAGCGCGTCGCCGCCGACGCGCGCGCCCGCGCAAAGAAGTGAGCAACGGGGCCCCTCTTAAGCCTGGCTTAAGCTGCAGATCGAGACTGACCGCCATTGGCGAAGTCACGTTGGGATCGATCGGATGTCGGGGCCGCACTTCTTCTCAGAGGACGGACGCATGGCGGGCACACCAAATCTGGACAGCCTCAAGGCGGAAGACGAAGGTGTCCGCCTCGTTCACAAGGATTGGCCGATCCTGACGAACGCCTCTCTCTATGACGCCCGCCTCGCGTGGGAGTTCGGTATAAAGGCGGGTACGACACGGCACACCACACGCTCATGGCCATCCCTGGGGCCAGGATGCGCAGCAGCAGATGCTGGAGAGCCTCCGCGCATCCGGCATCGACATGGAGGCGCTGCAGGTCGACCTTCGCCGCCACGCCGAAGTCATCGATGCGCTGCTCGTCCGCAAGTCCTTGAGCCTCGCCGAGACGCCATCGTACCTGATCGGAAGTCCTCTCTACAACACGCTCGACTACGCGGGCTTTCGCCGGGCGGTCGCTAACGCGCGCCGGCAGGCGGCACCGAAGGAATCAATATGACGCTTCGAAAGCAATGGGCTGTGTGTGCCGCGGCAGTGCTTCTGCCGGCGGCGCTGGCGGGCTGCGTCTCCGACGCCGACATCATGCCCAAGGCCGCGGCCGCGAGCTACGCGCCGATGTCCGACCCGCGATATGGCGCGGTCTCGGACGGCGCCTATACCGTTGCGGCGGTTCCTGGCGGCGACCTGAAGATCCGTTACATGCGTCAACTCGTCGACGATCCGACCGGGCAGCCTGCCGGGACCGTCGTCGTGGACCCGAAAAACCGTTTCCTCTATCTGGTGCAGGAAGGCGGCAAGGCGCTCCGCTACGGCGTAGGCGTCGGCAAGGAGGGCATGGCCTGGTCGGGTACCGCCAATGTAGCGATGAAACGCGAATGGCCGCGTTGGACGCCGACCACGGAGATGATCGCCCGGGAGCCGGGGAAATACGCCAAGTGGGCTCGGGGCATGGAGGGCGGCACGCAAAACCCGCTCGGCGCCCGCGCTCTCTATCTCTTCAAGAACGGCAAGGACACGCTGTACAGGATTCACGGCACCAACGAGCCATGGTCCATCGGGCAGGCGATGTCGTCCGGCTGCATCCGCATGATGAACCAGGACGTGATCGACCTCTACCGACGCGTGCCGTCGGGAGCCAAGGTCGTGGTCCTGCCGACGGGCGGTGCAGAGACCGCGGCCTCGGGCGGATGAACTTCGATCGGCGCGCGACCTCGACGAAAGCAGGGATGCTCCAACGGGCGGGATCCCGCTCCCTCCGCGGTGCCGAGTGCCCTTGTCGAGACGTCGCCAGGCGACGTGTCGCCGAGCTGGAGCGATGCACCAACACAAAGAACAAGGCCTTTAGATGGCTTCGACCGCCGCCTTCAATTCGCCGCGGACCTTCTCCGCGATCGTCGCCAGTGATTCATTCTGTATGGCCTGCATTGACGCTACCGGATCCACCGCTGCCACTTCGGTCTTCCCATCGAATTCCTGAACCACAACGTTGCACGGAAGCATGGTTCCGATCTTGTCCTCGGCCATCAGCGCCTCATGCGCCATTCTCGGGTTGCACGCACCCAGTATGACGTAAGGCCGAAAGTCGGCGCCGATCTTCTCCTTGAGCGTCGATTGCACGTCGATCCTGGTCAACACGCCGAATCCCCGGGCCTTGAGTGCCGTTATCGTTTTGTCGACGGCCTCCGCAAACGGAAGGTCGAGTGTTTTCGAGAAATAGTACGACATTCCAAACTCCTGTACTGGTGTGCCTCAGCGCTACGCTGGTGCAGTCGCGTTTGGGACACCCCTCGCAGCCCGAAGGGCGCTATCCGCGTTTTCCGCCACGTGCCTGAAATCGCCTCGTAACGCCATCAGGGCTCGACGTTCTTGCTCGATTTCGTAGGAAGTGCGAAAGCCCAGCTTTCTCAAGACAGGCACCGGGGGGCACCACCCCTGGATCGCATGCTGGAACAGAAAGCCGGTCACCAGCGCCGGGAGTGCGAGCCAGCGCTGATTGTGAGCGGCCGCCAGAACGATGCCAGTGAATCCGATTACAGCTGCATTAGCTTCGATGGTTCTCTCGATGTCCCACTCCCGGTCGAGCTCGCGCAACCTGTCGGCAATCTGGTCGCGGTGTTCGGCGAAAAAGGCGACGTTCGCCCGCATCGTGCGCTCGATGCGACGATTATCGCTCTCAGACGAACGTAGGGGCACCCGATTCCGCGTCGTGGTCATCCATCAGCTCCTAGACGTCCTCACTGGATTACGCGCGCTGTCCTGATTTGTTCCTACTGCGCACGCGCTGACGACGGCCGACTGTCGCGCGAAGGTTCAGCGGACAGCTATGCCGACGAGTCGTCGCGACGATCACTGACGGCTGTTTCAAGGCGCAATGTCGAGCCTCGGGCGGTAACGAATCAGGCGCGCTCCACGTCGCGGGCTTCGCGGTTCCGAAATACGAGCTGAAGAACGTTGCCGGCGGCAGGCCCGCTCCGTCGCCCCTTCGTGCTCGAACCGCTTGCTCTTCAACCTTTCTCCAATTTCATCTAACGCCGACGCAATTAAGTTGATTTTGCCGCGCACTCCCTCACACTTCAAATTGCCTCGCGCAACGCTGCAATGTGGGAGCTGTCGTAATGCCGCAATTCGATCCCGAGCTGGTGTCGCGAATGAGGAGCGCTCTTGAAGATGCGATGGCGAGGGTGCCATCAGACGTCGCTACGGTTTCCACAAAAGCGTTTCTCGCCGAATGCATTCTCAAGGCCGCGGCGCAAGGTCACACTAGCTACGCCGATCTCGTCGCAGCCGCCACTGACCACATCCAAGCCCTGATACGATATTGTCGTGAACTGCCGGCCAATCACATCACGAAGCAGGAAGGGACGCGGCCGCCGCTGCCTATGATATTTGACAAAGGCGACGTGAGACCGGGACTGAGATATGAGATCGGCGCAGATGCATGAGCGAGGCCAGCGATGGAGCCGTTCACTCTTTTGAAAAATTGATGGTTCTTCTTCTCGGTCATGCTCAGTGTCCGGCACCGCCGCCCGATCGAGCCGGCTGTGCCGCTGACAGTCGCCACCCCGCGTACGCCCGCGAAAAGATCATCGGCGCGGGCCTACCTGGTCGACTTCCGACGACGAAGGGAGAGGCCGTGCACGTATACATACCGGTAAGCGCTTGGAACTCCGTCCCGTAAGCGTCGTTGCTCACACTAAGAGTTTCACGAAAGCGCAGGACTATGGGCGAACGCTCCCCGATGGCTTGCCGGAGATGACAATGCTGTGGCGTTCGCCTCCGCCAAGGGGAGGCC
Organism: Bradyrhizobium sp. in8p8; assembly: GCF_000426845.1. Taxonomy (GTDB): domain Bacteria; phylum Pseudomonadota; class Alphaproteobacteria; order Rhizobiales; family Xanthobacteraceae; genus Bradyrhizobium; species Bradyrhizobium japonicum_C. Next base: position 112,716 of record NZ_AUGD01000014.1, read on the forward strand.
ACTCGAGCCCTCCAATTTGCTGCAGGACGATGTCATGATGTCTCGCCGCGCTCTGCTCACCGGTGCTGCTCTGGCTGGCACCGGCGTCGCCGTGGCCGGTTCACTCTGGCACGATCGTGCAGCCCCCGAGCCGCAGCTACTGCGGATTCCCGATCTGATCGACCTTCGGGGGATGGGGCAATCGGCGTCCCTCAAGGTGCAGCGAGGCACCACCTCGTTCTTTCCAGGTCGAGAGAGCAGAACCCTCGGATACAACGGCAGCTATCTCGGCCCCACACTTCGCGTCCACAGTGGAGACGACGTCGAGGTGGCGGTCACGAATGCGCTTGGCGACGACACAACCGTGCACTGGCACGGGCTCCTTGTCCCGGCGGAAGTGGACGGTGGGCCACATCAACTCATCCGTCCTGGCGCCACATGGCGCCCCGTGCTGCCCGTCCGCCAGCCCGCGGCGACCCTTTTCTATCACTCACACGTCCATGATCGGACGGCTGAACAGGTCTACACTGGTCTTGCCGGTGTACTTCTTGTGACCGACGACGAAGAGAATTTGCTCGGGCTCCCATCAGAATATGGTGTCGATGATCTGCCGCTCGTTCTGCAAGACAGGCAATTCGAGGATGGTCGGCTCGTCATTCCCAACGGAATGATGACGTTGATGGCTGGTAGGAGGGGCGACACAATGCTCGTGAACGGGACAGTGAATCCAATAGCGAGGGTGCCGAGGCAGCTGGTTAGATTGCGTTTTGTGAACGGATCGAATGCTCGCATATTTGATCTTTCCTTTACGGATGGCCGGACGTTTCACTGGATTGCCTCGGAAGGCGGACTGCTGGAGCTTCCTGTCAAGCTGCAGTCGCTGAGCCTTGCGCCCGGCGAGAGGGCGGAGGTCCTTGTGGATTTTTCTGATGGACGATCAGTCGCGCTGCAGACGGCACCCGACCGTAACATGCCCACGATGATGCGCATGGTCGGCGGCCCGCGAAACTTCCTGCGGGATCTCGTCGACCTCGATCATGAGCGCGTGCTCGCGTTCGAACCAACGGAAACAGCGGGCCATCGCACCAAGACAACCGTTCCCGACCGACTCGTCACACGCCCGACTCCAGACTCAAGCAGGGCCGTGAGGCGCCGGCGGTTTGCGCTGAACATGGGTATGGGCGGCATGATGGCCATGATGGCTGGCAGAGGCGGAATGATGGAAGGTGGCAGAGGCAGTGGCATGGCGATGGCTGGCATAAATGGCCGCGCCTTTGACATGGATCGTATCGACGAGAAAGTCCGGCTGGGTGATTTTGAGATTTGGGAAGCGTCGGGCGAGATGATGGCCCATCCACTACACATCCACGGCGTGCACTTCCAAGTGCTAAGTCGGGGCGGAGCCAAACCGTCTGTTCGCGATCAGGGTATCCGTGATACCGTCTTGGTCAAGGAGCCTGTCGAATTGCTGGTTCAGTTCACACAACCCGCTACCAAGGCATCTTTCATGTATCACTGCCACATCCTGGAGCATGAGGACAACGGCATGATGGGGCAGTTCACGACCGACTGATCTTCTCGTGCCGTGCACTTTGCGTGTCCAATTCGGAAGGCTGATCGGAGGAAACCGGCAGTCCGTCGACGGATTGGCCGCCGGGGCGGCATTATTGGCTCGCGCACGTGTTCGGCTAGACCCTTGATGCAGCTAAGGCGAGAACGGCGAAGGCATGTTCGCTCAAACCGCCGGTACCCGGCGGCGAGCCGCAGCAGATACGGATCGCCGTACGCGGACGAAGCGGTGACCGATAAGCAGCGCGTGCCGGCGCCTGACCGCATCGCTGACCTCGTGAAATCACTGATCGAGCGCCAGGCTCCGAAGAGCGAGGCAGCCGACCGCCGAAGATCGCCTGAAGCGGCCTTACCGCTCCATTGAAGACGGCATCATCGAGCTCGATGATATCCTGCGGGAGCGCACCGGCCGCACCGAGAATCCCAACGGGAACGAGCGAAAGCGGCCCTTGACCACGCCCGCGCCCGGTGCGGCACGGCGGGCGCAATTAAGCGGAGAAGATCGACGCGTTCGCACGACTGATGTCCGATAGGGCTGAACACCGGGGATACCAACACCCGCAAGGGCTGCATCCGTTCAATCATCGATGCGATCCAGGTCAATGACCGCGCCATCCGGATCATCGCCAGCAAGGCTCAAGGCTGCCATCGCCGGAAAACACTTTGCTTTCGGACCGCTCGTCTCGACAATAGTGGAAACCGTTTACCATTCGGCGGAATCTCGCTTGAGCTGGGACATCGGTTCCGGTACATACTGCCGGTACACGCAACCCGCCGCGGTTGTCCGGAAACGCTGATTTTGCTCCGGTTTTCGAGGTCCCCGGGACCCCGGCAGAGAATCCCTCCCTCTCCGCCAGGTCACTCGCATCCGACCGCCACTTTCCAACGCCGAAAACCTTGAAAAACAACGCTTCCGGCCTGCCCCAGGTGTGCCAGTGTCGAAGCGTGTATCCACCAATGTAGTCCACGAAGTAGTCCAGCAGAAAAGGGCGTCCAAGGGCCCGGCGCGATGGCCCAGAGGGCCGGGCCGGGCGCCAACCTATCTGGTGCGCCGGCTTTCCACGTATTTCTTCCAGATTAGGCCCCCCTCAAACCTTGCAGCCAGACTGCCGTCATGCGCTCCTATTCGGGTGCGTCTGGGGGTGCTTCCGCATCGTGAGGCGCAGCGGCGGGCGTCTTGGCTGGGCGCGCTGGCGCAGACCGGTTTCAGCCAGTGGAGAGGCGGGGTGAGTACTGACACCGGGGGACAGATTCCGAACAGCGACGTCGGGTTTCCGAAGGGCAACAGCCCCGAGGAATTCGTTGCGAACATGCTCGCCTTCCTGGAGGCGGCGGCCGCCAAAATCGCCAATCCCTCGCCGTGGCCGGATTTCTCGCCCGACGCGCTTCGCGATATCGCCTCGATCCAAGAGGCGGTGCTGATCGAAAAGGAGGTCAGCAAGGGTGGAGCGGGAAATCCAACGGTCGTGGCCCGGGCCGACCTGTTGCGCCAAGACGTCTGGAATCGGTGGCGGGCTGGCGCAGGAATCGCGCCTAGCAGTGAGCCGCTCTCACACGTGCTCGGCAAGCTCACCGAAGTTGCCGACCGGCAACTTGCAATTCTGGAGCAGACCTCGGCGACGTCGACCAGCCGCAGGTCGCGCGACTTCAGGCCGGTGAAGCCCGAGCCGGCGCAAGCGGCCGCGGCGCCTAACGTCGAAACCTCGACCGCGCCAAAGTTCAGCGAGTTGGAAGACGAATATTTCGAGCTCCGAAAGGCCGGAGGAGCGTCTGACAGTGCCATCAGCACGGGTCGGATGCGTGCGGCAACCTTCAAAGCTCTTGTGGGAGATCGGCCGATCGACTGCTATTTGCCGATTGACCTGCAGAACTTCGTCAACGAGCTTCAGTACGTCCCGGTTGAACTTTCGCGTGAGGGCGAAAACACCGAAGAGCTGCGACAGATGGGCATCCATGCAGCGATCGAAAAGAATAAGGTCGAAAGCTGCTACGAGCCTCTGGCGCTGAAAACCATCCAGGACGGCTACGTTCAGACGGTGCGAGCTATCATCAACGGCGCCGTTGGCTTGCACCGACTTCGCAATCCGTTCGAGGGCTATCGCGTGCGTTGGCCGGACAACGCCAAGCCCTCAGTGAAACGCGAAGCGCTCGACTACGAAAAAGTAGACAAGGTCTTCAGGCTGGGCGTCGACAGCGGCTATCTGGATGACGCGATGCTGGGCCCCCTGTGCCTTCTGTCGTCGCGCCGCATTGGAATCCTTCCGTTCATCCGAGGCAGCGATATTGACCGCAAGCATGGTGTCGACATCGTGCGCGTCAACGGCATCGTTTATGACAAAGAAAAAGGAATGTACAAACGCGTCGGCTTCAAAACAGAGGCCAGCCTGCGCTTCTTCGTGCTGCATGACTTTTTCCGCCGTATCGGTTTTGTCGAATGGGCGGCCGCACAGGGCGATAATTTCATCTTCCGCTTGCTCGCCACCACGACTGATCCGGGCGACGTTGCTTCAAAACGAGTGAACCGGCTTCTGAAAAAAGCTGGCGCGATTGGCATGAATATCGAGGTTGCCCATTCTCTCCGGCACGGCGCCAAAGAGATGTTCATCGAGGAGGATCTCGATGACGAGGCCACCAGGCTGCAGATGGGTCATGAAGCGAACGACGTCCACGCAAATTACGGCCAGCAGTCTGCGCTGCGCCGCAAACAGTGCCAGGAGTTGGCTCATTTCGAGCTGCCGAAAGAAATCGATTGGTCGATGTTCGAGGGGTTGGATTTCGAAACCATGGCGTCTGAGCCGCGCAAAATCGGCCGGCCGAAGCTGAGAGGTTGACGATATTCGTGGGGACGCCGCCGCGGCGTAACCCCTTGATTTCCTAAGACTTGGCCGAGTGCTATGTCGACGCGGATGTCTCGTTGATACATCCAGCACATCTTTCGATCAACGCGATCAAGAAAAGCGGAGGATCGTCGTCGTTGCCGGTGGGGGCGAAAAAGCGTATGGTTAAAAAGTTGTGAGTCTCTGACCGTTCGCCCGAGCGCAAGCTCCGCCGAACCAAGGAGGGTCAACAACAACCGGACCCCGCGGCATTGCCGCCTCGTTAGGAGAAGCCAATGAGCACCCGCGCCATGCAGGTGGCGAATATCGCGTTCCTTTTGGATCGCCTTGCCGCCGACACTCCGCCCAATCAACAAATTCGTGAGCTGACCGAGAACGCTCTCGAGGCAATCGAGCGCCGTCATAAGGCCGGCGACGCAGCCGAGGGTATCATCCGCTGGGATGTTGATTGGGATAATCTGAAGCGCACCAACCAATACAAGCTCTCCATCACAGACAATGGTGATGGCATGACTTCGCAGCAGATGCTGGATTATCTGAATGCGTTGGCGGTACAGGGCGCCAACCAGACACAGGGCATTTCGCAGAACTTTGGCGTCGGCGCCAAGATCACGGCGCTTCACCGGAACAGCCACGGCCTTGTGTACCAGTCTTGGCATCAAGGCAAAGGCTCTATGGTTAAGCTGCACCGCGACGACAAAGAGGGCGTCTACGGGTTGGCTTCATTTGATCTCGCGGATGGTCCTGATTGGACGCCGCGCATCAAGGATTCGTTCAAGCCGAAAAGTATCGACCAGAGCGGCACGAAGGTCACCCTCTTGGGCACTTCTGAGAATGACAATACTTGTTTCCCCCCTGCTGACGCGGGCGGTGGAATGAATTGGTTGATTACCTATTTGACTGGCCGCTATTTCCGGGTGCCAGAGAACACCAAGATCCAGGTCAGGGTGCTGACAAAGGACGAGGACGCATGGCCCAGTGAAGAGCCGTCACCTTCTGCGAAGACTTTCAACTTCCAGACGGTCAGCGGGTCCAAGGCGCTATTTGACCAATACTCTGAAGCCAAGGGCACGGTGCAGCTGGCGACGGCCGATGCACATTGGTGGGTATTCGCCGATCCCAAGGAAGACTCAAAAAAGATGAGCACTCGAGGCGGCCGGACATGCAAAGTCGGTATCGTGTTTCAGGACGAGGTTTACGTCCATCTTACACCCCCAACCGCGCGACGTCTGTTGGCTGGCTTCGGGATCGTATTTGGCGCAGATCACGTCGTCATCTATGTCGAGCCGAAGAAGACCTTGGATATCCGCGCTGACACCGCGCGAAGCCGAATCATTATCAACGGCGAGGACGTGCAGGAGGCAAACTGGTTCGAGATTTGGGGAGCGGAGTTTCGGGAAAAGATGCCCGCTGAGATCAAGGCCAAGATCGACGAGATCATGGCCAAGACCGAACGCGATCCCGACGGCAAGACTCGAGAACGTATTTTGGAGCGGCTGCAGCGCATCCGGGACCTGCTGAGACCGACCAGGTATCGGCGCGATCCGAACGGTTCACTGCGAGCGTCGGGGCAGACACTCGGTGGTGGTAGCGAATTTGGTGATACGCAGCGGGAGACGACCTCGCCAGGCGGTGGAGGACACCGTGGTGGTAGGTCCAGCGACGACTACTTGGCCGATCTTGTTGAATCGGGCGGCGAAGCTGTTAATGCAGTCGTCGTCTCCACAAAGGAACCAGCAGTCAAGTGGGTCTCTCGCGCCGACGGTACTCGCGAGGAAGGCGAGTTGGACGACCTCGCCGCGGAGATCGTCGGGGATACGCTGACCGGTGAGATCGTGAAGGCCAATCGCGATTTCCGTGGTTATCGGGATTTGGTTGGCTTCTTCACGAAGGAGTTTAATCCAGGAGGCGATCCTGCGATTAATCGGAAGATAGTAGAATACGTCGAGGAGTGGCTTGAAGGGCAGCTTGTCGAGGCGATCATGACGGTTCGGAATCTTACCAATGGCCGCACCTGGACGCCTGCTGATATCGACCGGGCGCTCTCAGCTTACTCGTTGACAACCGTGATGATGGCCCGCTTTCATATTGTCGAGCGTGTCAAGCGTTCTCTTAGCTCTGACCTCGCCCGCCCCTCCAAGGCCGCATGAGAATAGTGGTCGACACCTCGCGGGCCGCTGTTTACGCAGCGGCCTTTTCTTGCCGGGCCTGGCGCGGCACAGGGTGCCGCACGTAATCTGCAGCAGTGAACAATGACCAAGAGGCGGAACATGACCGACGCTGAGGTCGGTCTCGCACGCGCGATGCTCGCAAAGGGCATGAAGAACGATGCCGTCCACTTTTACTTCAACAGAGCTAATCGTTTGATCAGCTCGGGGCGCATCGCGCAGATCAAGAACGGTACCTACGCCAAAGATGTGGTCGCCGCCGGGCCCGATGAACTAGAGGCTTTTCTGAAGAAGTGGGAAGCCGAGCACGCCGCAGTATATCCAAGGGGGCCGCAGTCGCCGACAGATCTCGAATACATTGAGGCGATGTTCGAAAAGCGAAAGACTACCTGGCACGTACGGGGCGGTGAAACCGATTCCGTCGAGTGCAAGTTGAACTACACAATTAGCGGCAAGATCATCAGGGCCATCGCTGGTCTCGCGAATAACAAAGGTGGCCACATCATTTTCGGGGTGCATGATGGCGGCAGTACTGTCGAGGGAATGTCGGACGAAAGATTCGAGACGCTTGATCCTGCGTTGCTGAACGCGCACCTTGCCAGTTCGTTGGATCCTGTGCCGAAGGTTACGCGCGTCGCCGCGAGCATCGGGGGCAAGAAAATCGGTGTGATTTATGTCGAGAAGCAGGACCACGGCCCGGTAATCGCCTTGAAGACGATCGGGGGCGATCTCAGGGAAGGCGGCATTTACTTCCGGTACGTCGGTGAAACACGACTTATAAAGCCTGGAGAACTACGGGCGATCATGGAAGCTCGTGAGGCCCGCGCAGTTGCGGAGTTTGCCCGTCGAATGAATCGCGTCGCAACCGGTGCCAATGCGACTATTGACCTGGACACTGGCGAGGTGTCGGGTCGGACCGGCGAATTCGTTATCGATAAAGACTTGCTCTCATCGATCCAATTCCTTCGGGAAGGAGATTTCACACAGGTAAAGGGCGCGCCAGCTCTCCGGGTCATCGGCGATGTCCAGCCGATCTCGGCGGCTGACCGCGAGAAAGTTCGTATCGTTCGCGAGAACGTGACGCCGGATTCGATCATTGAAAACTTCCTGCTCGGAAATTCGGTTCAGGACCCGTTGGCCTACTTGCACTCGCAGGCGTATCATCAGCGCAAATGGATGCCGATTTGGCACTATGTTCGACAGCTTTCCATGACTATCGATGAAATTGTCGAGGATCTGCGACGGTTGAACGCGAGCATGCCTGCAAGTCGTGACGCTGTCGTGCAGCGACTCCGCGGAACGGTGACAGCGCACAAGCTCTATTCCGGCAAGCCGAAAGCCATGCTTGCGTCCTTTCAACCCGGCAAAATCGTACTCCCAAAGAACGATGCCGACCTAAGCGCGTTTGCGTACGCGCTGCATGGCCTACCGGACGATTTTCAACAGGCTGTGGAGCTGCGGCCGCTGCTCGCCGAGCTGTTTAAGCGTGATACTGGAGGAAAAATCAGACCTGCGATCTATCGTGCTGTTTCACGCGTGGACGAGATCTTGCAGCATCAGCGCCTCGCCGTCTGACTGCGAAAATGGCCCCTTCGCTCAGCGTCGCACTAATGAGCAAGGACCGCGAGGTGCCGGTCAAATCGCGGCCAGCGATCACGAAGAATGTGAGCTGATCGTCGATCGGCATATTCAAGTTGAAAGGCACTATCTAAATGGATGCCGCCAGCGCGAAAAGCCGCGCTGGCGGGTCTTTCTTACCAGAAGACGACGAGCACCTCCTGGTTCGCGGCGTTGGCGGAGACCTCGAAGAGGCTACCTGCGTAGAGCAAGGTGTCCTCGTTCCAGGCACCGGTGTCACCGACCCAGAGGGCCTGGATGAGGTGTTCCCAGTCCCTGCGGAAGAACTGCACCCGGATCATGGCGTGGTCGGTCGGCCCCGCAACAGGGCCGCAGTACACCCCGAACGTGATTTCCGGCTGGGGGTCGGCCTCCAAGCGCTTCCGGACCTTCTCGGTGATGACCGAGATCAGGCCATTCCCGAAGCCCGGCTCGGCACACGCCTTGCGGATGATGTTGGTCACGTTGTCGCACATGATGTGCTGCCTTTCTGCTCTCTTGAGCTGCTGGTGAAACAGAAGAAGGCCCCGAAGTCTAAGATCGAGTCCTCCTTCCACGCAGCATTGAACAGCAGAAGGGCCGCGCCTCTTTTGGAAGCCAAAGTGATGCGCTCACGCGATCACTTTGGCTTCCAAAAGAGCTTCGCCTATCTGAAGAGACAATCGGCCTCCGCTCATGGAGGCCGCGATGGTCGCAAGCATCGGCAAAGGAACGGTCGCGCAGTATTATTTGCGCAGAACCGAATATTATCTGACCGGCAAAGAGCCGGCCGGCGTCTGGCTCAGCGAGTCGGCCACGCTTGGCATTAAGGTCGGACAAACCGTCGAAGCGGACCTCTTTGAAAAGCTGCACGCAGGCGTAGGCCCCGACGGGCGGTCGCTCATCACCAACGACGGCGGCAAGGAACGCGTGTCAGGCTTCGACCTGACGCTGAGCGCGCCGAAGTCGGTCAGCATCGCTTTTGCGCTTGCCGACCCAGTGATGCGCGCCGCGATCGAGCAGGTGCAGCTGGATGCCTGTAAGGCTGTCGTTGCCATGTTGAACCGCGAGGCCGCCTTCACACGCCGTGGCAAGAACGGTGCGATCCTTGAGAAGACCTCGCTGATCGTGGCTGCGTTCCAGCACGGCGAGGCCCGTCCTGCGCCGCATATCGATGGGCGAGTTACGGCCGATATGGACCTCCATACGCACTTGTGCCTTGCCAATTTGGGCGAAAGGCCAGTCAGGGAGGACGAGCACGCGCCCACCTTTGGGGCCCTGGACGCACGCCCCTTATTCAAAGCCAAAATGTTGGCAGGAAGCGTGTATCACCTGGCCCTTTCTTCAGGACTTCAGAAGCTGGGCTTTCAAGTCGAGATCACCGGCAAGAACGGGATCTTCGAATTGGTGACGCCGGCCGGACTGGCCGTGAGTGAAGATACGAAGCGGTATTTCTCGGCGCGAAGGACCAAACTGGAAGAGCGCTTGGCAGAGTACGATCTAGCGACCGGCGAAGCGCAGCAGCTCGCGGCCGCAGTCGTCAAGGCGACACGTCTGTCAAAGACATCCGATGATCGCGATCGCTTCGAAATCTGGCGCGAGCAGGCGCAGGAGCAGGGCATCGATGTCGAGCACTTCATTGAGCAGATCCGAACCGGTCGCGCCCTGTCAGACCAAGAACGAGAGGTCCTGATCGCGCAGCGGATCGCGGAAATTCCGGCTGCCCTCACCGAGCACGAATCGGTGTTCGAACGGCGCTATCTGATGGCGGCCGTCGCGAGCAGCCTGGTCGGGACCGGAGCGAGCTCCGAGCGTGTCGACGGCGAGATCGAACGGCTGATGAGTTCGGGCCGGATTGTTCAGCTTGGGCAGGACATTCACAGTCATGGCTTGTACTCGACTCCTGAGATGATCGCGATCGAGAAAAACCTCCTGAAAACCGCCCGCACGCTGGCGCAGCGTGGCTGGACCGAGGTCGACCGGAAGCAGATCGAACAAGAGTGCGACAGGCGCGGCCTGTCGGAGGAACAGCGCGCGGCGGCGCTTGCCGCCACCGACGGCCGCTCTATTGCCATCGTGGAGGGCGCTGCCGGAGCCGGCAAGACCACCATGCTCAAGGTCGTGGTCGATACTTACGGGGACACCAAGAATAAGACCGTGATCGGGAGCGCGATTTCGCACAGGACGGCGTCGATGTTGCGGTCCGAGCTGGGCATCGATGCCACGGCAATTGATCGCCTGTTGGCGCAGATCAAGGCCGGGCAGCACGTGCTTGACCGCAACACCGTGCTTCTGATGGACGAGTGCGGCCAGGTCGGCTCGAAAATCATGAATGAGCTGCTCACGGCCGTCGCGCAAACCGGAGCGAAATTGATTCTGGTCGGGGATCGCGAACAACTCCAGCCGATTAACGCCGGGCCGGCGCTGAAGATTCTGTCGACGGTTTTGTCGCCGACCCGTGTCGACACCATCGTTCGGCAGCGCGAGCAGTGGGCGCGCGATGCGGCACAAGCCTTCGCCAAGGGAAACGCTGCTGCGGGACTGAAGGCCTACGAGGACCGGGGTCTTCTGACCGGCTGCTCGGGAGCGGAGGCCACCATCCGTGCTGCCGTGGACCGCTACATGGAGGCGCAGCGGCGGGCGCCGGACAAATCGCATCTGCTCATCGCGAAATCCAACAAGACGGTCCGGGCCCTCAACGCCGAGATCCGCTCGCGCATGCGCGATGCCGGTCTCCTCACAGGTCCCGATCACGACATCACTGCCGGCGATGCTTCGGGACGGAGCTTCCGGTTGCATCTCGCGGTCGGCGACAAGATCCGCTTCGGCATTCGCCAGGACAGGATCGGCGACGGCGTAATCAACGGAGCGGTTGGTAAGATTGAGGCGATCGAAGAGCTCGATGACGCTCACCTGCTTGTCCGTGCTGTCGTGAACGGTAAGAGCATCGAGTTCTCCACCCAAGCTCTCAAGGACAAGGCGGGCCGCGTTCGGCTGAGTCACGATCTCGCCGTCACTGCCTATAGCAGTCAAGGCTTGACGGCCGAGACCGCGACCATCGTGCTTGGGTCAGAATATGACCGGCACGAGTGCTACGTCGCAATCTCACGCGCCAGAGGCGAGGCACGCATCTATTATGACCAGTCTCTCCTTTCCACCCAGGCGAAGGGCGAGCGAGACCTTGCGTCAAAGCAGCAAGAGCTGACCGAAGGCGCTGACATGGCTTACCTTGCCGCCAGACTCTCGCGGGCAAATCTGAAGACGTCGACGCTTGCTCTGAGCACAGACCCAGAAGTGTCGCGAGATCAATCTGGGCGCAGACGCGATCGTCAGCTTTCGTTGTGATCGACGATCGAGAACTGGCCGTTTCATCGGCCGCCTCACGTCCGGCTGTGCTGCAAGCTGTCAAGTTCGCGGCCGCCGCAACTATGATCGGCAATCTAGGTGAGGACTGCGTTTCAGTTCGGTGAGCGTCCGACGCTGGTTGCAAAAAGCTCCTTTCGGATTGGTGCGGGTCCGTCACCAGGGCGAACCTCTCAATCGGCCGTTGTCTATCGAGGCGCGCAGCGCCGTCAAAGCCGTTCGCTTCCGTGCTTTGCGTGTGCAGCTCGCGCCACGTTGGGGGACCTGACGGTCCGCTTTGACAGCTCCGCTATGACGCCTCGATCGAGAGCGGCCATCGAGGTCGCCAATGGGGCGGACTCAAAAACGAAAGGAGCTTTCCATGACCAACCAGACGACTTCATCTCGCCCGACGCACCGCATCTACGCCGTGACCAAGAACGGCAACCAGAAAATCTGGCGCGCAATCGGCGCTCTCTGGCCGCACAACGACGGCAAGGGCTTCAATCACAAGCTCGACTGCCTTCCGCTCAACGGCGCCCAGATTGTGATCCGTGCCATCGATGCGGATGCCGAGGAGGGCGCGCAATAGCGCGCCTGTTCTCGCTCGGGCGCCGGTGGCCGCGATCAAGGCAAGACCTGCGTTACGCGCGTCGGCTGAAGTTCAGCTGCGGTGACAAGCAACGCCACTCAGCACAATCAGTGAAGAAAAGTTGCTTTATTCTATTGTCTTAGCTCTGATCGAGCCGGCACTTTGGCTTCCAAAAGAGGTGCCTTCGAAACGTGAAACGCTCCTCGCGATGTTGGCGATCCCCGTCAACTCGCAGAAGGAGCTACCCCATGACTACCACCTTTCCTGTGAAACCGCCTTTCCTTGCTGTCACTGCCGCTAAGAAGGGCGGCGTCGGCAAGACGCACCTGATGGCGACGGTCGCCGATCTCTTGGCGCTGAACGGATACCCCTTCACCGCGTTCCAGGCCGACGACAAGAAGCGTTTGGCGACGCTCATCGGCGCCAAGGTCGTCGACCTGCCGAAGGGAGGCGCGTAATGAGCAAGGAAGAGGACAAGAGGCCGGCTGACAAGCCGGCTTCAATCCCTCCGATGAGCAAGATCGAATGGGAACGGAGGCGCGAGGTCGGCGCTCAGGTTCGCGCGGCCGTCGAGAACGTGCTTACAAAGGGCGGCGTGGTCAGCGCGACCCAACTCGGAAAATGGGAGCCTGACGGCACCGAGTATTTCTTTCGCGTGATCAGGCGGCGCATCGGCAAGGAGATGTCGGAGACGAAAGCGGCGGCCGCCGTCACGCCGCCGAAATCGGCGAAGGCGCGCGTCGGGAATGCCAAGGCCAAGCATGCCACCAAGCGCGGGGAGGCAAGCAAGGCCGCGACCGCGACGCTGCCGGTCTCCACGGATCGGGACTGGACCGACCAGCAGCGCAATCGCTGGTCAACGCGGACGCGTGCCTTCGTGCACGGGCTGAGCGTTGCCGCCGTCCTGTTCGCCGGCGCCGTGGCCTTCACGCGGCTCTGGAGCGGGCTGGCTCCTTTCATCCAACAGCAGATTCAGAACTGGAGATAGACAATGGCTGCACTTCCCAAGCTCAGGCCCGGCCTCGACCTTTATCGCTCGTCCGACGAAGCGGTCTACGTCGGCTTCATCGTGTTTCTGGTTTCTTTCGGCCTGCTGCTCGCACCGCTTCTGGCGCTGCCGGCGGCCGATGCCCCGTTCGCATGGCGTGACTGGGGCGCCAACCTGGCAAGTCTCCGTCATGCCGATCGCTGGGCGACACTTTTGGCGACGGGCTGGCCGCGCGTCATCCTGGCAGTAGGCATCAGCATGGTCGCGGCACATTTCGCGCGCTTGACCGCGCGAGACGAGGCTCCTCTGACTGAGCCGTTCCTGACGCCTGACCCGCGCCAGCCCCGCATCTACTACGACCATGATGCACGCCGCAGGCTGTGCAATCGGTTCCGTGCAGAGGCGGGGTATTTCGCGCGCGAGGGAATCTGGCTTGCGCCGCACCTTAACTTGCCGTTCGACCTGGAAAGCCGCTACGCCATGATCTTCGGCGCCTCCGGGCACGGAAAATCGAACCTCGTCCGCGCTTACGCGACGCAGATGGCCAAGCGTGGAGACCTTCTCATGATGCACTGTAACAAAGGTGACGTCACCCGGTCCTTCGATCTCAAATCGGTGGTCTTGATCTCGCCCGCTCATCGTGATGGCTGGGCCTGGGATATCGCCGCCGACATCAGCGGCCCCGCTGCTGCGGCCGATTTCGCGACCGACGTGGTCCCGGCATCGGAGCAGAGCTTCTGGTCGGATACCGCTCGCCTGCTCTTGACCGACATCATCTGCGCAGTTGCCGAGGAGAAGGGGCGGCAATGGGGTGCGCGCGATCTGCTCGAGGCGGTGCTGTCGGACTCCAACGACCTGCGTCAACGCATCGAGTCGCTAGACCTCAGCGCGAGCCCGTTGCTGCGGAGCGGCGAGGAGGATGGCGAGAGCAAGACCGTGCTCAGCATCATGGCAACGCTCCTGAGCGCTGCCATGACCAGCCTCCGTCCGATGGCATACGCATGGTCTACCGTGCCGCCCGCGAAGCGCTTCTCCGTCACTGGCTGGCTGTCGAAGACCTACACCGGTCCCAAGACCGTCATCGTTCAGACCTCGCCGAATTTCCAGATGATGTCGACGGTGGTCTGCGGCGGCATCTTGCGGCGGACCTGCAAGGAACTCTCGGACGCCTCCGTGGAAATCGACACGGCCCGCCGTGTCAGCGTCGTGCTGGACGAATTCTACTCGCTCGGCAAGATTGACGGGTTTGCCCGTGCGCTCTCCGTTGCGCGAGAAAAGGGCTTGGCCTGCGTCGTTGCCCTCCAGTCGGAAAGTCAGCTCAAGCCGTATGGCGACGAGGCGGGACTTCTGCTCGATCTGTTCCAGATCAAGATCTATACTCGCCTCACTGCCGGCGCCAGCGCGGAATGGGCGGAGAAGATGATCGGCTACCGCGATATTCGGTGGCTTGCCCCCAACAACAATCCCGCAAAAGACGACAAGCGGCTCTTCATCAGCCAAACCGACAGGAAGCCCGTGGTCAGCGCCGCCGAGTTCGCGGGCGAGTTGGGCGTGTTCGGCGCGACCGAAGATGACCGCATCGTCCGCGCCGTCGTGCACTACGCTGGCAACGCCTATCGTTTCGACTGGCCGCTCACGACCTGGGCGATCCGGGGTAAAGGGTTCGTGCCGGCCGCGTGGACCCGCTTCACCAAGGCAAACTCCCACGCCAATCCGGAGATGCAATGAGCGGCTCTGCCGCTCATCATCTCCTTCGTTGAGACGGCACTAGGAAGCCACCCAACTCGCGAACGATGGCCGACTTTTCGATCCAATAATCCTGCTGTCCGCGATCAGTAGGGAAGCACAGCATAGGACCACGAATCGTCAAAGCCCGACCGCGCCGTCTCACGACTCCCACTTCCTGGATCGTATCGGCCCCGACCCATTCGTATAGAAGTTTGACAGGGCCTGGGTCCCGCTCGCGACGGAGTCTAGGGATGCGATTGGGCTCCATTCCCAGAGGTGTCCATCGCGGCTTTAGGTTCCGAGCTGTCTCGAAAATTTCTGCCCATGTGTCTGCGCGAAATTGACCGAGTAAATGGTTGCCCGGCCGGTCTTCATTGATCCAGTCCCGGCCCATCTCAAGCAAGCGGGCGATGCCCTGCGTCATGGTGGCCTCGCCAGTCCTCTTCAGAGAGCCGATCCAGTTCGCGACCGTGAGCAACTGATAGCCATTGTTAAAGAAATCGTACTCTCCGCAAGGTCGGGTGTCGACCTTCGATCCATGCAACGCAGCAAGAATTCGATCTTCCAGACTCATCCGCAGCACAATGTCTTTGACGCCGGAGCGCCCACGAACTTCGTCGACCAAGTTGCCGATTGGATCTTTCATATCAGAAGCTCGCCAAGAGAGTTCCTCGACGCCTTCGATCTGCCCGTAGACAGTTCTCTCGTTCAGGAGTCCTTGCGTGGTGGTGGGCCAATCGCGCGACACACGCGACCGCCAGCCGACGCGCCGTTGCGCGACAATGACCTGGCTGAACCATGTCAGGATCGCGCCGTTTGCGGTCGGGTTATTGATTTCCGCCCCGCCGTTTGCAACTCGGTCCGCTCCAAACACGACGTGCGCATTTCGGAGTTCGAAGGTCAGCTGTTTCGAGACGCTTTCCCCTCGCGCGCCGTAGAGGAGCTTACGAACGTGTTCGGTGTCACCTTTGCGTGTTGTTCCCGGAGACGACAGCGTTCCCAGGTAGACGTCTCTACTGGCGGGGGCGGAGCTTCCAAGGAACAATCCTTGGTGCAGCACGGTCTCTACAATCTCCGGGCGTTGCGCATATTCCTTGATATGGGCGTCGTCTTTCCTGGTCCGCGTTCCGACGATATGCGCCATAAGTTCATCAAGCTCTTCCTCGCGCTGATCGTTGAGCCGTCCGATCTCAAAGCCCAGGCTGTCATGTTGTAACTTGAGCATCTTGCGCCAGAGCATAGCGTTTGAGCGAGTGACCCCTTCGTTCCGGGCGACAAGCTGGACGGCTCCGCCTTTCTGCCCAACACCTGCTCCGCGTTGATCTACTTCAGTTACATAGCCGTCCTCCACGAACCGTTTCTCGGCACCGCTGAATGGCGAAATGCTCACGCCAGGCAGCCTGATGTCGAATGGTGGGCCCATTGACCCGTCGCCCACGGTCGACTGGGCAATCTCGGGGGCTTCGCCACGCTCGAGATCGAATGCTCGCGGCGCAAGACCCGCGGGACATCCGCCTGGAGGCGTACTGCGTCATCCCACCAACCCCACATTCGTCGCCGCTTTGGCCAAGCGGTTTCTGCTCGCGGCAATATGCAAAGGCCGGGCGGCTCGCCAGAGCGCGAATTCGACGCTGCCGCGAGAAATCCGGTGCGAGCCGCACGTACTATTGGGCGTCGAAGATTGCGCCAGCCCAGGCGGCGGCGACAACGAGAATGAGGCCGGGGATCAGCCGAATTGCGAAGGAGCGCTCGCCGCTGATCCAGCCAACGACGATCTTGCTGAGAGTATTTGTCGAGAGCGCCGCAAGGATCGGAGCGACAGCGTCGGAAGCGGTGATCTTGCCCGAGGCAGCGAGGGTGGCTGCGGCCACCGCGGGAGAGTGCGTATCCGCGAGCCCAGCTACGGCGGCGCTGACAACCAGGCCGATTTCTCCGAACGCCTCCTGTAAGCTGGCGGAGAGCAGGAGCACTCCAGAGAGCGTCAAAGCCAGTATCAACGCGGACGGCAGGCTGAACGCACGTCCGTGCTCGAGCTCGGCTGTGCCGGTCTCCCTCATGCCCTTGAGGGTGAAGATCGTGCCATAGATCGTCGCCGCCGCACCGGCGCAGAGAAGAGGAACTAGGAGGGCTCGCAGCGTCGGCAGGCTGGTTGCTGCGAGCACTGCGAAGAACTGAGCGATCGTTGCGACGGTCGAAAGCGTTGCGCCGGCCGTGGCGGCCCCGAGCAACTCCGGCTCCTTGCGAGCGCGTGCCCCCATTGCCCCAATGGTGGCTGTACTGGAGACGAAGCCCGAGGCGAAACCAGCAATCGCGAGACCCCTCTTTGCGCCGAGCAAGCGTTTCGAAATATGCCCAGCGGCTCCGATTGCCATTATCAGGATGCCGATGATCCAGATTGCACGCGGATTGAGCGCGCCGAAGGGGCCAACCGGCTGATCAGGAAGCAGGGGCAAAACGACGAGCGTGGCGGCGGCAAAGATCAGGCCGTCCTTGACCTCGTTCTCACTGAGCACCGAGCGGACGAAGTCGTGCAATACTGCGCGTGCTGCAAGCAGAATGGACAAGATAACAGCAACGCCTGCCGCCAGGATGGGCCGCTGCGTGGCCAGCCCGCCAAGCAGGACCGTCAGGATGAGCGCGGTTTCCGAAGTAAGACCAGGATCGTCACTCCTGGAGCGCAGATAGGCTATCGCGGTCACGACAATGATTCCTGCGGTCACGACCGCCAACAGCCCCTTGCCGCCGATTAGTACGCTTATGGCGCCAGCGAGCGATGCCGCGGCAAAGGTGCGCAGCCCGGCGGGCGAGCGCCCCGGTCCCTCGCCCTTGCTGCGTTCTCGCTCGAGCCCGATCAGGAGTCCGATGCCGAGCGCAACGGCAATGGCCATAACCTCGGAGTTCAGGTTTGGGAAATCCACCATGGAAACTGTGCTGCATCAGGCCTTTGTGACGGTGCGTCGATCGGGGGCCGCTGCCCGCCGTCTCACATTCGCACCAATATCAAGCCGACACGAGCAGGAGAAAGGATGCGCTTACTTTTCGCTCGATTGCCTCGCTTTTAAGAGAATTTCACATGCGTCGCCTCACGAGACTTGATTTGCATCAATCGGAAACGCCGATTCGCTGCCTGTGTTGTCGGCGAAGACCAGGTCCCCCGGATCCGCGACCAATAGAGGAGCTGCCGTGTTGCACGAAAAGTCAGATGAGATCTACTCGCGGCGCTTTTCCCGTCACTTGCTGCTCGTATGCTTTGTCGGTGCGGCAGCGCTCAGCGTCTGGAAACTCTCGGACGTTCTGGTGCTTGCCTTCGGCGCCGCGCTTCTGGCGCTGCTGCTGCGTGGCTTGGCGCATGGAGTGAGCCGCCGGACCGGATTGCCGGAGGCCTGGGCGGTATTCCCAGTCGTGGTCGCGATGGTTGGATCCGTCGTTGCCGTTGCTTGGCTGTTCGGCGCACAAATTGCAGCACAATTCAGTGTTTTGGCGAAGGATTTACCTCAAAGCATCCCGCAGCTTGGCAGCGAGTTTCAGTCAAGTGCGTGGGGCTCCTGGCTCCTCGGACGAGCGAAGGATGTGAACCTTGGCAGTGCGACGGGCCAAGCGGCAGGCTACGTCGCTGTTCTATTTGGGTCCGTCTTTCGGGTGGGTGCCTATTTCGCCGTACTTGTATTTTCGGCAATGTATCTGGCGATCCAGCCAACAAGATATCTGGACGGTCTACTGCGGTTGGCACCCGAGAGTCGTCGGGAAGCGGCTAGGAATACAATTGATCTTCTTGAAGCGACGTTGAGGCGCTGGCTGATCGGCCAATCGATTACGATGGCCGTAGTTGGTACTCTGACAGCAATTGGGCTGTTGCTCCTCGGTGTTGCCGCACCGCTCGCGCTTGGACTGATTTCTGGCATGTTTGCCTTCGTGCCCTATGTCGGTCCGATCCTGGCTTCAGCGTCAGGTATTCTCATGGCCGCAATGCAGGGGCCAATGCTAACCGTCTACGTCGTTGCTCTTTACGCGGGAATCCATTTTGTAGAGGGCAATCTCATCACGCCGCTTGTTCAGGCAGAAGCGATCGAATTGCCTCCGGTACTCACGCTTTTTGCGACTCTCGTTTTCGGACTATTGTTGGGCCCCATCGGCGTACTGCTTGCAGCGCCGCTCGCGGTCGTTTTGCTTGTCGCAGTCAATGTCGTCTACATCGAGGGCGTGCTGGGCGAACGCCGGGTTTGGCCGTCGATTCGAGTTGATGCTTGAGAGGCGGCATACGAACAGAAGGTTTCGCGCCGAGGCGACGCTGAATGAAGCCGCCCAAGAAGATGACGACCATAACGAGCTGGCTCAGTTTGACAGTTCTTCTCGTAGGTTCGCTAAGGCGCGATAAGCGCGGCTGCCATCATCAGCACGCATGTGATCAGACCGAGGGAAGGTATCCACAATGGAACGCGAACGGCCGCCGCGCCTGTTTCGGGGTGTCGTGATCGGATTCGGAGCACAGACACGTTGACGCAGGCAAAGAGCATAAGCGTCGCCAGAGATGTGCTTTCAGCCAGCGGCTCAAGCGGGATTGTTAGCGCAAGAGCAGCGACGGCCAGCATGACCAGTCCAGTGGCGATGAGCGGCGTTCCGGTTCGCGAGTCGACACGTCCCGCCATTCCGGGCAGG
Source organism: Bradyrhizobium sp. in8p8 (assembly GCF_000426845.1). Lineage (GTDB taxonomy): Bacteria > Pseudomonadota > Alphaproteobacteria > Rhizobiales > Xanthobacteraceae > Bradyrhizobium > Bradyrhizobium japonicum_C. Next base: position 132,171 of record NZ_AUGD01000014.1, read on the forward strand.
TCACCTTGCTGCGCCATGCCGTAGACGACCCGCGCTGTCATGGTCATTTGGGCAAGAATGGTGTTGAGTGTCGAGACGATCGCGATCACGCTAAAAGCGTTCGGGCTTATACCCGCAACGGCACCGAACACCAGGCTCAACGGGGCCGTTGATGCCGCAAGGATTTTCGGCGGCACGACGCTGACGGAAATCGCCGCGATCAGAACGTAGAGCACAGTCGTGATCAGCAGCGTCAGCGCCATAGCCCACGGTATGTTCCGTTGCGGTCTCTTCGCCTCTTCGACCACGTTGGCGAGGTCCTCGAACCCGACGAAGGCGAAGAATGCGAGCAGGCCGGCAAAGGTGATTCCGGAAAAGACGCCGGCATTTAGTGGGGGAGGTGTAAATAGCGCAGCGTTAAACGCGGTCCCGGAATGAGTGGCGGACACGATGATCCACACCAGTCCGCCCGTCTCGATCAATGTCAACAATCCCGCGAGCATCACCGATTCGAGAATGCCCCAGGCCGCGACGACGCCCAAGGCGGCGACGACCGCAATTGCAATCAGAGGCGTGGGCAGCTCGACTAGCTGCCTTATGTAGCCGGAACCGCCAAGGGTCACTGCGGCGGCCGAAACGATGCCGATGGCGAGCCTCAATGAGCCGACGGCCGTGGATAGCAGTCGAGAGTTGAATGCGGCACGGATGTAGGCGGCCTCACCGGCGCTAACGGGATAGCGGGTCGCGAGTTCGGCGTACGAGGCGGCCGTCAATGCCATGACAGCGGCCGCCAACGCGAACGCCCACGAGGAGTAAGTCCCGGCATGGCCCGCGACGGCCCCAATCAAGACGTAGATCCCGGCCCCCACGGTGACCCCCGTCCCGTAGAGGACGAGAAGCGGCAGTCCCAGCCGCCGTCGTAAACCCGCAGCGGGCCCGATCTGATCTTGCGGCACTGCATCCATTTTTCAGCATCACAGGCGACGGCCAATACTTGCAGTTTATATCAGCTGGCCTGCTGCGCGGCCTCTTGATTTGCGTCAATCGGGCGCACGTAGGCGGTGCCAAATAGAAGGTGTCAACTAGCGGAGTTATGCCGATGACGATTGCGACCGTGATGGTCTACGTTGATCCCGATCAGCAGGCGGAAGGGCAAGTCCGCATCGCCCGGGACGTCGCAGACAGATTTGGAGCATCGCTGATCGGCGTTTCCGCCTTCGCGGTCGAGCCTCCGTTTGTGGCGGAGGGCGTCATTATCAAGGAAACAACCGCGGATGACCTGAAGCGGATGAGGTCGGCGCTCTCCGACAAGGAGCAATGGTTTCGCACCGTGGCCGCGTTGCCTAAAGAACGGGTGGAGTGGCGCTGCGGTGTGGAATACCCAACCACATTTCTGACCAATGAAGCGCGATCGGCCGATCTGGTGGTGGTCAGGCGGACGCAGGAAAAAATGGATCAATTCCATTTCATTGATCCAGCCGAGGCGATGATGCGGATGGGAAGACCGACGCTACTAGTGCCTGATCATGTTCCGACGTTGAGTGCCGACCACGTCCTGGTCGGTTGGAAAGACTCTCGCGAGGCAAGAATCGCCGTGCGAGATGCGCTGCCGTTCCTCTCGAGAGCTTCGCAGGTCACGATTGTCGAGATCTGCACATCCGATGAACAGGACCAAGCGCGCCACCGCGTCCGCGATGTCGCGAAATATCTGCAGGCCCATGCCGTAAAATGCCAAGGCGATGTGCGCGTGCACATGGCGGAACCGGATGCGCACCAGCTTGTTCGCGTGGCAAAGGACGAGGGAGCCGATCTGATCGTAACCGGAGGCTACGGCCACAGTCGGCTCGGCGAGTGGATGTTCGGGGGCATGACCCACGGCCTGATGAACGAGGCGGCGGTCTGCGTGATGATGTCGCACTAGATTGGCTGTCTCCGTCCCTAGGCACAGTGGTGGCATTGTTATGAGCTAGATCAGGTGGTCCGGACCTCTAGGGGCGACCTTTGAAGAAGAAATTGCATCTCCGGAGACGCCATGGCCATCAGAGACGTTCTACTCACGCTCACCAGCTATCCAGATCCGACGCCGGTTTCAGTGATTGATCGCGCCGTGTCGCTGGCCTCAACTTTCGGCGCCCACATCGCGGCGATCTCGTGTGAAGCTCATGTGCAGGTTCCCGGCAGCTTCCTGGGTGGCGCCGGGAATCTCGGGTCGATCGTGGCGAGCGAGGCGCACAAGAGCCGAAAGAACGCACAGGATCTGCTGGCGGCGTTTGAGGAGGCCGCTCAGAAATCCGGCGTGCTGCACGAGATTGTTCTCGAACGTTGTCTGACGTCTGAAGTGCCGGACCTGTTGGTGGAATACGCGCGGCTGCGCGACCTCACCATCGTGCCGGTGCCAGAATCCTACGACCAATGGTATGCCGAAGCCGTCATCTTCGGGTCCGGACGACCGACTTTAGTGGTCCCCGAAGCCCCGGCATCCGGGCTGATCGACCTGAACAGGGTGCTCGTTGCCTGGGACTTCAGCCGCGCGGCGGCCCGCGCGGTCTCCGATGCCACCCCGATCCTTGAGAAGGCGCACGAGGTGCGCATCCTCACGGTGACCAACGAGAAAGCGATATCGAGCCGGCGCTCGCCGTCCGAACTCCCCAAGAACCTGTCCCGGCACGGAATCGATGTGATCGTCGAGGAGGTGGATGCCGCCGGACGGGCGATCGGCGAGATTCTTGCGGCGCGGACTGCATCCTGCCGAGCGGATCTCCTCGTCATGGGCGCCTATGGCCATTCGCGTTTCCGCGAATTCATATTGGGAGGCGCGACCCGAAGCATCCTGACGGGGCCGCCGATTCCCGTGCTGTTTTCCCACTAAACGGTTCGGACGACTCCGCAAGTGCCGCTTACTCCGCTCCAAACGCACATGGACGCAAATCCGGTCAGAGACGAAGGGAGAATAGTCCCGGTGTTTTGTGCCCGGGGGCTTTCTAAGACGTATCTGATGGGAGAGGTCGAGGTGCACGCGCTCCGAGACGTCGATCTCGACATCTTCGAAGGCGAGTTCGTCGTGCTCCTCGGGCCGTCCGGGTCGGGCAAGTCGACCCTGCTGAACATCCTGGGTGGTCTAGATAGCCCAACTTCGGGCGAGGCCCACTGGCGCGACCACAACCTGGTCGGCGCGACTGATGTGGAATTGACCCGGTATCGGCGCGAGCACGTCGGCTTCGTCTTTCAGTTCTACAATCTCATCCCCAGCCTCACAGTGCTGGAGAACGTCGCACTGGTGAACGAAATTGCGGACAAGCCGCTCGATCCGCTCGAGGTGCTCGCGCTCGTCGGGCTCGAAAAGCGGATCGACCACTTCCCCTCGCAACTGTCCGGCGGCGAGCAGCAGCGCGTCGCGGTTGCCCGCGCCATCGTGAAGTCGCCGGACGTGTTGCTGTGCGACGAGCCGACGGGAGCGCTGGATTACGAGACCGGCAAGGTAGTGCTGGCGGCGATCGCGCGAGCCAACGAGCGGCTCGGTACCACAACGATCATCATCACGCACAATGCCGCGATCGCGGGCATGGCAGACCGCGTGCTGCGGCTCGGTGGCGGGCGGATCGTCGGCGAGGAGCGCAATGCACACCGACTGTCGGCAGACGAGGTGCACTGGTGAGCCTGCTCGATCGAAAACTGCTGCGCGATATTGCCGCAATGCGGGGCCAGGTGATTACCATCGCCCTGCTGGTTGCCGCCGGCGTCGCCGTCTTCGTCGGCTCAGTCTCGACTTACAACTCGCTCAGTACGGCGGTCGAGCGCTTCTACGCAACCGCGCGATTCCCGCAGGTCTTCGTGACGCTCAAGCGTGCGCCGCTATCGATCGTTCCGCAGCTCAACACCATTCCCGGGGTCGCGACCGTGGAACCCCGTATTGTTCGCGAGGTCATCGTGGACTGGCCGGCCGCTTCGCAGCCGGTCTCGGCCCGCATGGTGTCGCTCAGCCATGCCGGCGACGAACGGCTTGCCCGACTGCATTTGCGCCGCGGCGCGGCGCCAGAGCCCGGTTCCGCAAGAAGCGCGGCGGTCAACGAAGCGTTTGCCGAAGCCAACGGCGTGAATCCCGGTGACGACATCCGCGTGCTGCTCAACGGCAAGGTGGAAGCCTTTCACGTGTCCGGCGTCGCGCTCTCGCCCGAATATGTCTACGCTGTCAAGCCGGGCCTTCCGATTCCGGACGACCGGCTCTATGCCATTCTCTGGGTTGACCGCAGCGCGGCGGAAGCCGCCTTCGACATGAAGGGGGCTTTCAATGATGCCATCGTTTCGCTGGCGCCGAGCACCGATCCTAAAGCTGTGATCGACGAGCTGGATCGGGTGCTCGAAGCTTACGGATCGGTCGGCGCTGTTGAGCGACGGGATCAACCGTCCAACCGGTTTCTCGAAGACGAGCTGAACCAGCAGAAGGTGATGTCGACCACCATCCCGTTCATCTTCTTCGGCGTCGCAGCGTTCCTGCTCAACAGCGCACTGGGCAGGCTGGTGGCTGCCCAGCGCGAGCAGATCGCTGCGTTGAAGGCGTTGGGCTTTCCGACCGCGGCGCTGATCCTGCACTATCTGAAGCTGATACTCATCATCGTGCTGATCGGGTCGGTGCTGGGGATTGCAGCCGGCTGGGGCTTTGGAAAAGCGATGATCGCAAGTTATCAGGGGTTCTTTCGTCTGCCGGAGCTGCCGTTCGGGCTCACCCCTTGGTCGGCAGTGCTGGGCATTGCGATCAGCCTGACCGCGGCTTCTCTCGGCGTCTTGACTGCATTACGGCAGGTCGTCCGCCTTGCGCCAGCGGTCGCCATGCGGCCGGCCGCGCCGCTTGGCTTTCGTCGCTCCTGGATCGAGGCGCTCCTGCCACGCACCGCGACCAGGTCACGCCGGCTGATGATCATGCGGAATACGGCCGGACGCCCATTTCGCTCGCTCATGACTGTGATCGGGGTTGCCTTTGCCGTGCCGATGATGGTGCTGGGACTCTTTTGGCGCGACGCCATCAACGAGATGATCGACCTCCAGTTCAACCTGGTCGAACGCGGCAACACGACGGTGACGTTTCCACACCCCATGAATCGCTCGATCATGCGCGATCTGGCACGCGAGCCCGGCGTTCTCGTGGCGGAAGGGCAGCGCATCGTGCCGGTGCGCCTCCGCGCCGGGCAGCGCAGCTATTTGACGTCTGTGATCGGTCTGTCTGCCGGGGGCGAGTTGCGCCGACCGCACGATGCCATGCTGCGCCCAATCGCGGCCACGCCCGACGGAATTACGCTCACCCGGCGGCTTGCCGAACGGCTTGATGTGAAAGCCGGCGATGTCATTGCGGTCGAGGCGATGGAGGGACGGCGGCGCAAGCGCGATCTCCCGGTTAGCGCTATCGTCGACGAGTCGATCGGAATGGCATCCTACATGGAGATCGAGACCCTGAACCGCTTCACCGACGAGGGCGCCGTGATTTCGGCTGCGAGCTTGTACGTCGAGCGTGCGGCGATGCCGGCATTGGGGCAGAGGTTCAAGAATCTCCCGACCATCGAATCGGTGTCGATGAAGGCGTACACGATTTCATCCTTCATGGAGAAGATCGCCGGTCTCGTGTTCGTGACGGCAGGTATCCTTGCCGCTTTCGCCACGATCATCACCGTAGGTGTGGTCTACAACAGCGCGCGCATCAGCTTGCAGGAGCGCGCTTGGGAGTTGGCGAGCCTGCGGGTGCTGGGCTTTACCCGCGGCGAGGTTGCGGGCATCCTCTTCGGCGAGTTTGCCATCGAGATCGCGCTGGGGATTCTGATCGGCCTGCCGCTGTCGCACGCCGTTATCGGCCTGATCACCAGATTTCATTCCAACGAGAGCTTCCAGATACCCGCCGTGATCGCGCCGCAGACCTATTTCATCGCAGCCGGTGTTGTGTTGGCCGCGGCCGCCGTCAGCGCCTACATCGTCAAAGGTCGTGTCGATCGGCTCGATTTGGTCGCAGCTCTCAAGACCAGGGAATGAGCATGCATATCACGGGCCGCCATATCGGGATTGCCGGCGGGCTTCTGGCAGCCGCCGGAATCACGGCCTGGCTCTTAATCCCGGCGCCGGTGCCGGTCGAGACTGCCGCGGTGACGAAGGGAAGGTTCGTCGCCACCGTCGATGAGGACGGCAAGACGCGTGTGCGTGAGCGATACGTGGTCGCGGCGCCGCTCGCCGGGCGGCTGAGCCGAATCCGCTTCAAGGTCGGCGACCAGGTCCGGGTCGATGATGCCGTTGCGACGATTACCCCATCTCCAGCGCCGCTGATGGATTCCCGGACCCGCCGCGAAGTCGAGGAAATGCTCGGAACAGCCGAAGCCAACCTGGAGCGCGCCAAGGCCATTGTCGAGCGTGCGCGGGCCCAGAGGGAGCAGGGCAACACCGACCTGGTGCGGACGAAAACCTTGGCTCAGCAAGGGGCCGCAACGGCGCAGGCCCTCGAGCGTGCAGAACTCGCGATGCGCCTTGCCGACAGGGATTTGCGTGCGGCGGAGTTTCAGGAACACGCCGCAGAGCACGAGATCAGCCAACAGCGCGCATTGTTGGCGCGATACGGCAGCGACGGCGGCGGGCACCCGGATAGCTGGAACGTCGCATCGCCTGTTGCCGGCGTGGTGCTGAAGGTCGCCCAGGAAAGCGAGACGATCGTCCAGCCGGGCGCTCCACTCCTGGACATTGGCGACGCCGGGGATATCGAAGTCGTCGTCGACGTCTTGAGCACCGATGCCGTCGAGATCCGACCAGGAGCTGAGGTCGTCATCGATCATTGGGGTGGGGAGGGAAAGCTGAAGGGTCGCGTTCGCCGGGTCGAGCCGGCGGCTTTTACCAAGATCTCGACGCTCGGCGTTGAGGAGCAGAGGGTGAATGTTCTCGTCGATATCCTCTCGCCAACGGAGCAGTGGGCGCGGCTGGGCGACGCCTATCAGGTGGATGTTCAGATCACCGTCTTCGCGCTGGACGATGCCACGACCGTTCCGGCCGGTGCGCTCTTTCGTCGCGGGGAAGACTGGAATGTCTATGTGGCGAGGGAAGGTCGCGCCGAATTGCGCCAGATTGAGCTCGTACGCCGGTCCGGCCGCCTCGCAGCCGTCGCCGCCGGACTTACTCCCGGCGAAGTGGTCATCGTCTACCCTAGCGACCGCGTTGCACCGGGTACGCGCGTTGCACCACGACCGCGTTGAAGAGACCGCCCGCCTTCTTGCTTGTTCCGGGCCCCTGCTGGTCCCGCCACGCGACCATATCATTCACGGGCGCTTCGATGACAGCGCACACAATTTTCGAAGTTTCCTATGCCTTCTTTGATGTGTTCGCGGCGAACGTTCTCCACGTTGTGGGCATGGCAGCCGTAGCACGTATATTGCTTGAAATCGGTGCCGGGATGGCAGGTTGCACAATTCGCATTGTGGTTTGAATCCAGCTTGAAGAACTCGGAATGATCGAAGGTAGCGGGCTTCCAGCGTTCCAGGCGATGGCATTGCATGCAGTTTGCGGTGAAATTCGCATGGAAATCGCTTTTGGGCGCTGCGTGACAGCTTTCGCACCGCTCCCGCTTTGAAGCCTGAAGTAGCTCATGGCGGAAAATTGTACGGCTGCGCGTCGGAAACAAGCCGACATGCTCGCTATGGCAGGCGACACAATCCTCGACGGTGAGATCTCGATGAAAGCTTGCCTTTTGAGTATCGCTCGCGAGCGGGACACCGTTCGTTGTACGCAAGCCTATATCTGCAACAGAGTGACAATTCGTGCATCGTTGGGGTGATGCGCCGAGAAACGGTGCATGGCAGCCGAAGCAATCCATCGCGAGCGCAGCGTGCCCTTCGCTCAGATGCCCCGGACTGATCATCAAGTCCGGATAGGTGACGGCGAGCGCCATGATTGCTGTGATGCTCAACGTGATTGCCAGCAGGGCGGCACGTCTCATCGCCAGCCCCAAAACAGAAGAACAGTTACAACGTGCGCGATGGCCAGTACTGCGAAGGCGAGCGTGATCGGCAAATGCACGACCTTCCATTGCCTGACTGCATCAAACGCCAGGCTGTCCCAGTACAATTGCTCATCAAGGGCGGCCTGGGGCACGCCTTGCTCACGCAACTCCTGCCGTGCGGATTCCAGTCTGCGCCCCGCGCTCTTCAGCAAATACTTCCCCGTGAGGCCGCTTCCGACGTTAGTCAGCATCGCTCCGACAGCCAACCACGGCAGAATTGCGTTGAAATGGACACCGGCGTGCACCAGGATTAGCAACGACCCGGTCCAGGCCATTCTCTGATGAACGACGAGGAGCTGTACGGGGCGTCCGAGGTCGAGCAATTTCCGCTTGTTGAGCGAATAGCTGAATGACCCGAGAATGAGGAGAGTTCCGGGAATTCCAAGATAGCGGCCAATCCAGACTTTGCCGAACGCATGAAGGGCGGCATCGGCAAGCAGAGCTGCAAGGACGAGCGCCGCAAATGCCGCGAAGAAAGGAAGGATCTCACGGCGAAGTAGGTCGGCTCGTGTTTTTGCCATCCGTCGAGCTCCGGGATGCGCCAGATCAAAACACAGAAGGGGAATAGCCTGAGGCCAGGACCCAAACGACGATCCACGTTGCGCGAAATGGTCAAATGTTGCCCTGACGTGGATCAACAAGCGCTTAGGCAGAACGAAATGCGCAAAGAAGACCAAAACACAGACAACATTATCGAAATGCGCGTCGGCACGGTCGAACAGCTCTTTCACACGCTCGATCCGTATCCATTTCGCGACAAGGACCTCGACCGAGAAGTCGAGGATTACATCGTTGGATGGGCAAGAGAATTGCCGCGTAATCGTCCTTTCAGGATCATCGTTCACTTCCCGGGGGATCAAGGACAGACGCGACTAGCCCAGGAGCTTCCGGAGGCCTTCAGCCGGTACTTCGCGGGCCGGGCTGGCGCCATCCAAGGCGACCTGAACGAACTATTCCGGGTCGGCCGGAGGTCTCTCGCAATTGGCGTTACGATCTTGATCGCGTGCCTTTTCTCGGCACATTTTGCCGCTGGATATCTTATTGAAGCCCCTTTCCGAAGGTTGGTTGAGGAAAGCTTCCTGATCCTTGGGTGGGTCGCAAACTGGCGTCCGCTCGAGATATTTCTTTACGACTGGTGGCCTCTTGCGAGACGCCGAGATCTCTACGGGCGGCTTTCCAGTGCGATCGTCGAGCGAAAGCAGTCTATTCCCGGCAGTACTGAGTCTGCGCGGTGATCGCATCCTTCAAAACTAGCGCCGATCAGGACCGCGATTGCTTCTCGTCTGTCGTGCGCGAGCGCTGTTAGCATGGACGCTCAGTGGCTTGGATTCTTGTCGTCCCGCAACCGCCACTCGCGGCCAGCTTTGCGGTGATCCCAGTCTCGCTGGTCCATCATTCGCTGCAGCCGATGAGTGGCGTTTCGGGTTCGGTCCGTCGCTTCCGGCTGATGCTCCCCGGCGCGCTGTGATGACTTGGACGGCGAGTAACCCTCGGTCGTTCCGAGCTGACCGGCGGAGCAGGGCATGCCGAACGATAACACGGAAAAAACCGTGAGAACGCGAGCTAGTGTGCGCATGACGGCCTCCTCCAGGAAAGTATCGGACAAGCGATCGGCCAGATGTTGATTCAGGTCATGGTCGCATGAGGCTTCCGGATACAATTATTATTGCACCGCAATTGTTTGCTCGAACGGCGAAGCTGGTTTCGGATCAGATTCATTCGCAAAGTATGGAACGGAGCTATGTTGTTGGAGCGAGTGCTTCGATGGACGCTGGTGGCAATCGCGATTGCAGGATTGATCGCGGGTATTCTTGCGCGAGCCGCTGGCCGGCCTGATGTGGCCGATGTTGCGTGGGAGCTTGGGACGGCTCCCGTCATCGGAGGGCTGGCGATCTCGATGATCCGAGATCTCCTAAGCGGCCGCCTCGGAGTGGATGCGATTGCGCTGCTATCGATGAGCGCTGCGTTGGCGCTGGGACAACCGCTTGCCGGCGTCGTGGTAGCGCTGATGTATTCCGGCGGTAATGTGCTGGAGGATATCGCCGTCGCGCGGGCAGAGCGCGACCTCCGCTCACTGGTGGATCGTGCACCCCGGCGGGCCCGTCGCAAGACTGGCGAGCGGATTGAGGAGGTTCCGGTCGAAGCAGTCGCAGTCGGCGACGTTCTGCTGGTGCGAGCCGGAGAGATCGTGCCGGCGGATGGTATCGTCCGCTCGGCCTTGGCGACCATCGACGAGTCCGCCGTTACCGGCGAGCCTATCCCGGTCGAGAAGACACGCGGCACGGCTGTTCTTTCGGGCTCGTTGAATGCCGGCGAGACCTTCGAATTGGCGGTGACCGCGCCGGCCGGCGAGAGCACCTACGCCGGGATCGTGCGCATGGTGACGGCCGCTCAGACCGCGAAAGCTCCATTCGTGCGGATGGCCGACCGTTTTGCGCTGATACTTCTGCCGTTGACACTTGCCTTGGCCTTCCTGGCTTGGCGAATCTCGGGCGATCTCACGCGCAGTCTTGCTGTGCTCGTCGCGGCGACGCCTTGTCCGCTGATTTTGGCTGCACCCGTGGCCTTTATCGCGGGCGTGGCAAGGGCGGCCCGACGCGGCATCCTCGCCAAAGGTGGAGGGGCACTAGAAGGGCTGGCTCGCGCGCACACGGTGCTGTTTGACAAGACCGGTACCCTAACCGTCGGAGGCGCACGGTTGCTTTCTGTCGAGGTCGCTCCCGGCGAGGATCCGGACGAAGTACTGCGGCTTGGGGCATCGCTTGAGCAGGCCTCGCACCACGTGCTGGCAAAGACCGTGGTCGCTGCGGCCCTCGATCGCGGCCTCAAGCTGGGCGCGCCCGAGCAGGTCAAGGAGATGATGGGTTCCGGCCTGAGCGGCTCGATAAACGGTCGCCGCATAACCGCGGGCTCCAGAGACATGATTCTCTCAAAGGCCGAACTTTCGCCTTGGGAGCAGCGTGCGATACGGCGCGCCTCATGGCGTTCAGCGCTAGTCGTCTTCATCGCTGTGGAGGGCCGTCCGATCGGCGCGCTGCTGCTGGCAGACGAGTTGCGACCCGACACTCCGCGAGCGATCCGGATGCTGCGCGATGCGGGCATCGTGCGAATGGTGATGGTCACCGGCGATCGTGCTGCCGCAGCGCAGGCCATTGGTGCAGCGCTTGATTTGGACGCAGTGCTGGCCGACCGTGTCCCTTCGGACAAGGTCGAGGCGGTGCGAAGCGAGCAGCGGTTGCATCCGACCATCATGGTCGGCGATGGCATAAATGATGCCCCGGCGCTGGCCGTCGCCGACATCGGGGTTGCGCTCGGCGCCCGCGGTGCGAGCGCTTCGTCTGAGGCGGCCGACGTAGTGATTCTGGCCGATCGGCTCGATCGCGTAGGCGAAGCGATCATCATCGCGCAGCGTGCACGAGGCATCGCTCTGCAAAGCATTGTTGTCGGAATGGGTCTATCCTTGGTGGCAATGGTAGCTGCCACCATTGGCTGGCTAGATCCGGTGCCGGCAGCCATCGTTCAAGAGGTGATCGACGTTGCCGTCATTTTGAATGCACTACGGGCACTCACTCCTGGGTTCATCGGGGGCGGCGCGCGCATCAGCGCGGAGCAGGGGCTGGCACTGCATCACGATCATCAGACCTTGTTCAAGGACCTCGACCGCTTGCGAAAGATCGTCGACGCGTTGGACGATGCGACGCCCGAATCCGCCTCAGCACTGATTGCCGAAGCTCAGCGCCTTGTTCAGAATGGCGTGGTGATGCACGAGCGCGAGGACGAGGACAGCGTCTATCCGAAGCTTGCCGAGGTGCTGCGCGAACGCCACGGCCTCTCTGCCATGAGCCGTGCCCATCGAGAGATCCTGCATCTTGCTCGCCTGCTCGATCGGATCGTGGACGATCTGCCGTCGGAGAAAGTCGATCGCTATCTTGTCCGAGACGCCCAGCGGGTGATCGAGGCGATCGAAACGCTGGTACGCATGCATACGGCCCAGGAAGAGGATATTTACGAAGCTGTGGCTGCCCAAGCGGCGGCCTAGCTGATTCGGCGCTATGGCCTCGCGGCATGAGGCGAAACAGGGGTCGAAGGCGCAAGCGGGAATTAGCCTAGTCGTTGCACGGTCCGTAGTAGTGCTTCACCAGCCGGTAGCGCGCGCCGGATGCGATGAACTCCTGGTGCAGGCAATTGTCACCGCGACGAAACCTCTGTTCGCCATCGCAGCGAAAATTTTCAAAATGGAGCCGTACTGTCCGCGCATGATCGAGGTAGGTTGCAAAGTAGTGCGCGGCTTGGACGTGCCCGTGACAGCTGTGGAGAACAGCCTTTCGAACGTCGGGTGGCAGCCGGTCAATATGATCGGGATTCCAGGGCCCGTCGTGCGAACTGGAGCTTCCGAGCGCAGAGGCCGTGCCTTGCAAGCAGGTGGCTTGCACCAAGAGGGCGATCGCCGTCAGCGAAAATAAGTGCGGCTTCCGTTTACGCATTGCAGCACGCCCGTGACTTAATCTACGAATTTCTATCAGAATCCGACGCGCGAGGTGAAAAGAAATTAGAACTGAGCGTGCAAGCGCGTGGCGATGACCGAGACTGGTCCGCGATCACGATTGTAGGCGGGATTGTCGATGAACTGATAGTCGAATGTGAGCATCCAGGTTGCGATTGGAAGCGTGTAGTATATTTCCATGATCTTCTCAGCGCTGGGATGCGGAAGCTGCCCGTCGCCGATCAGCGCGCTGTACCCGCCGGCCGCGAAATAAGCCTGGTGCGTCGCGGAAATCATGTTGCGAACGCCGGCTATTCCAAGCGTATCATTCGGCCTGTTCCAGAATTTTCCCGAGATCGAGGCACCTCCTGCGAACGTCGCGTCGGCATCGGTAAATGCGTAGGCTTCCAGTCGGCCGGGAGTGTAGCCGGCACGCGCAAAAAGGCCGACTCCGGGGATGATTTGCTGCTCGATGTTTCCGGAAATTCCGAGCTTGCTCGTGTAGCTGCGCACGACCGAGAGGTCCGGCGCGGCGCCGGTCAGGTTGGCAAGATCGACGGCGTCCTGGAAATTGCCCATTCGCGCGCGAGTTAGGTAGCCCGTCACGGCGATTTTGCCGGGTTGGTCCATGACCACGTAGCGACGCTCGACCTCGCCGACCATCTGAAATTGGCCGAAGGCCGGATCCAGATTCGTGCTGTTGGGCACCACGGGGCCATCGAACACGCCAGCGCGGAAAGTCCAGGACCCGGTGTACCATTCGGCCGCGGCGCCATAGGTAAAGGCCCAAGCATCCGCGGCGTAATCGAATGCGCCGGTGTTGACCAGCGTCCAGTTGAGGAAGTCGCCGCGCGGGTCGTGCGCATATTTGTTGGAATCGAAGATATCGACGACGCTGAATTTGCCGACGGTTAGCACGAGGCGATCGCTGGTCTGGGAGCCTGCGAACTGCATGGGCCCGGACTCGACCTTCTGGACCTCGCCGCCGAGGTCGATCGTTTGCCGCAGAAATGCGCGCGGAATTCTCGCATAAGGATAGGTAGCCCCGACCTTGTAGGCCTCTGCGCTCGGGAAGCCGGCGACGCCGAACGTGCCGTTTAGGCCAAAGCCCTGGTCGACTTCCGGATTGATCCAGATTTCGCCGCCGTCCCAAGGGCGGAAGCCGACGAAGAGGTCCGCATCGAAGGTCTCTCGCACCTGGTTGGGCGAGAGGCTGTTCTGGCCGGCATAGGGCGCGCGAAACGGGAGCGCATATTGGGTCACGATCGTGGTCTGCCCATGCACTGCGAAATTGTCGGTCTCGGCCGGGGCGATGCCTTTCAGAGCAAAATCAGTGTGCGCGGGATCGGGACCAAGCTGATAATTGAGCCCGACCTGGAGGCGCTGCACCGTGAGGCTTGAACTGAGCTGCTCGGCCGATGCCGCGAGGCTCTTGCGGTGATCGCCGAACTCCGAAGCGAGGAATTCGGCCTTGGCCGTCCAGCGCGGGGCGATCGGCACCTCCGCTCCGATGCCGGCGACCCAGCCAAGACGCCATGTCAATGCCGTATCGACCGTGCCGATGGCCGCGTTGCCCACCAGCGGTATTCCCGCAAGCTGTGTGCGCTCCAACCTGTCATAAGACCAGGCGAAGCCCCCGGTCGCATAGAGGAGCCAGTGATCGAAGGCATAACCAAGCCTGCCGCGCGCCGTCCCCATGCCGAGCACGGTGTCTCGATAGCTCGCCGTTCCGCCGGAGACGGTCGTGACCGTCTGTTCTCCCGCGATCGTGTTGGGGGCGGAAAAATCCGCCTCCAGACCCATGACGAAGCGCGATGGCAGCATCAGATTGTAGCCGCCCTGGAGGCCGAACAGATAGCTGCCTGTACCTTTGAACGCGTCGTAGGAGTTGAACAGGCCGGTCGACCCGCCCGCGGTGGACAAGCCATCGTCAGCGCTCCAGTTTGCCCGGCCGGCGGCATAGCCGAAATGACCGCCCAGATAGAAGCCGGTCCACTCCGCGACGTCAGGCCTTGGAGCCTTGATCGGGTACGACTCCGCCGCGCTCGCTGCACTGGGCGCTGCGAGGGCAAGGCTCACAACTGCGTATGTGAGGCGTATCTGCTTCATTCCCGTTCAACAGCCCTATTCGAACCGCGGTTCAAGCACCAGTCGCAGCCTAGATCGTTTCTCTCGTTCGCTTGTAACGGATCTGCAACAGTGAACCCGAGCCGGCTGCTCAAACCCATATTTCTAGAAATTGGAGTTGAAGCGCAGCTTCACCTGGTGTCGTTCGAAGTGGACCAGATCGAGCGGGCCGCCACCGGAGCTTCGGCCGGTGACCTGCGTATTCCACGCCCCAGAAAGCGCCATGCCTTGCGCGATCTGCACATAGAACGTTGGGCCGGCGAACAGCGCCTGGCCGGAATACGTATCCAGGCCAAGTCCATCAAAGACGCGGAGGTAACGAAGCTCTCCACCAACAAATGCGGCTGATGTGATTCGCGTGGACAGGGCAGCCGATACACCGATCTTCGAATCATGGATCCAATTGTCGACGGCAGGAAAACGTGTCGTTTGCCCATCGTAGAGGACGTTGAGCGTTGCCAATAAGCGATCATCTATCAGTTCCTTGTCGACAACGAGCGTGAGGAGGGCACCATACGCCGTCAGGTGCTCGCCGCTATTGGCGTCGATTTGGCTCCAGCGCGGTTCGAAAATGGCCGTTAATCCGAACGGTCCGCTACGCCTGTTGATCAGCATGTAGCGGGCTTCGAACGAAGCTCCCTGCAAACCAGTGAGCTGATGATCGGCGAGGTCGGGCACACCAGAAATCCCGAAATGGGCCAGCACGACATTGGCGGATACCCGGAAATTGTCGATCGGCAGTATCTTGACCGAGTCGGTTTGAAGCAGCGCCGCATAACTGCCCGCCGACTTACCCAGGTGCCCGATGTTTTCGCTTTCAGCCTCCCGCTCGCCTGCCCTGCCGATGTCGGCTCCTTCCGTGAACCCGAAAATGTGCTCGCTATCGACGTCGGAGGCGCGCGCAGGAACGCGCGCGTTGACCGCCACGAGAGCGGCAAAAGCCAGTCTGGTCACCAACCGACATATCAGCGCAGACCTTGATCGCCGGACAATAGCAACGCTTGAGTTGCGCTGCATGATAGCCTTCGTCAGCCCGAGCCACATAGATTCGACATTTGTGAGCTTCATCCGACGGCACCATTTGCGCTGCATGGCTGGCCATGTTTGAGCAGATCAAGAAACGATTTCGTGCAGGCCCAGCCACCCGGTATAGAATCCAACCAAGACGATCAAAGCCGCAGACACGTAGGGAGCGCGGTGCGCGAAGCGGCTAAAGCCGCTCCAGTGGCGCTCGACGTGCCGCAGGCTGAGCGCCGCCAGGACGCCGGCTGAAACCATAGTGATCGCGAGACCGATACCAAAGCATAGCACCAGCATGAAGCCGAGGGTGAACTGCTTCAGTTGGAAGCAGAGCAGAAGCACGGTGATTGCTGCCGGGCACGGGATCAGACCGCCCGTGAGACCGAACAAGACGATCTGCGTTGTCGTGACTGTACGCCCCGCGAAGCGCTTCCGGATGTCTGCCGCGTGAGCACGGGCGTGAGCATCATCCTCGTCGCCGAGCTCCATGTGGTTGTGATCGTGCTCCTCGAACAGCACTTCGGCGGTATCCCCAGCGAGTGAGACGCGCGCCTTAAACGCGTGAGGCTCTGGAATCTCCTCGAGGCTCTCCAGGTATCCGTCCCGGGCCGCAAACGCGAACGTCTGCTCGGCGCCGTCCTCCCGGATGGTCGTTACCTGCACGGCGGCGGCGGAGGGCAGGGCACCGTTTTCGCTCCGGACCCGCCAGTGCGGAGGGACGTCGTCCTCGAAGATCTCCAGCAACAGCGACTGTCCGGCCAGCGAGATGGATTGCGGCTCGTCGTGATGGTGGTGGTCATGCTCGGCGTTCTGATCCCGCCAAGTGCGCCAGACCATCCAGCCTGCGATGCCGACGATGATCACGGCCGATGCTAGTTGCAGATAGGCCTCGCTGCGCTCTCCTGAGAGTTCTTGGCCGAAATGGAGACCCGCGAGCGCGATCACCCAAACGATCGCAGTATGGGAGATTGTTGCCGACAGGCCGAGGAGTACGGCCTGAACGACTGTGCCTCTGATCGCAACGATAAACGCGGCCATCATGGTCTTGGAGTGACCGGGCTCGAGACCGTGAAGTGCGCCGAGCAGGATTGCGCTGGGCACGAATAGCCATGCGTGTGCGCTGCTCTGTTGGAGCAGTTGAGATAGGTCTGTCATTTCACTCACTTCAAGTACGTTCGGACAACTTCGATCAGGTCAGCGGCGCCCTTGGCCTTTTCCGGGTCCTTTTCGTGGGCGGGATCAACGACATGATGGCGGATGTGGTCTTCGAGCAGCTCGGCCGTCAGACCGCCAACGGCGCCCTTCACTGACGCGACCAGCATCAGCACGTCCGTGCAGCCAAGCTCCGCCTCCAGCGCTCGTTCGACGGCGTCGAGTTGCCCCTTAATGCGCCGGACGCGAGCGAGCAGCTTTGACTTGTGTTTGATCGTATGTGACATGAAGATAATATAGGGGGGTACCCTATGACAGTCAACTCCAACGATGATGGCGACCCCTCGGCCTGCTCAAGAGCCAGCCGAGTCGCCAGATTTCGCCGCTAAGGTGATAGGCGCGTTTTGCGTCGGCCAGTTCATCAACTCGGCTTGATGCAACTTCCGAGAACCCAGCAGGATGCCGCGAGCGAGGCGGATCATGGCGCTCGCGGCGTAGCGTTTGGCGCGATCTCCGATCCGCTCCCAAGCGTTATCGGGTCGCATGATCCGTCCCTATAGCCATTGGCCGAAGCGGCGGATGTACAGGCGCTTGATCAATTGCGTGAGCAGGCAGTAGCTCAGCAGGATTGCGACCAGGATCGGGAAATAGGCCTCCGGCAAGGGTGCCATTCCGACGTGCGCACCAAGCGGCGAGAACGGCAAATAGATGCCAATCGCCATGATGCTTGCGGTGAGTAGGATCACCGGCATGGCAGCTCGGCTCTGGATGAACGGGATGTGCTGCGTGCGGATCATGTGCACGATCAGCGTCTGCGTCAGCAGGCCGACCACGAACCAGCCCGATTGAAACAGCGACTGCTTCTCGACCGAATCGGCTCCGAACACGTGCCACATGACGATGAAGGTCACGATATCGAAGATCGAGCTGATCGGGCCGATGAACATCATGAAGCGCGCAAGGCCGCTGGCGTCCCATTTCCGAGGTTGCTTCAGATAGTCCTCGTCCACATCGTCCCACGGGATCGAAACCTGCGAGATGTCGTAGAGCAGGTTCTGGATCAGCAGTTGGATGGGCAGCATCGGCAGGAACGGCAAAAAGATGCTTGCAACCAGCACGCTGAATACGTTGCCGAAATTCGAGCTCGCCGTCATCTTGATGTACTTGATGATGTTGGCGAATGTCTTACGTCCCTCGATGACGGCCTCTTCGAGCACGAGGAGGCTCTTTTCGAGCAGGATGATGTCGGCCGATTCCTTGGCGATGTCGACGGCGGTATCGACCGAAATTCCGACGTCTGCGTCCTTGAGGGCCGCGGCGTCGTTGATGCCGTCGCCGAGATAGCCGACGGTGTGGCCCTTGCTCTGAAGCGCGCGGATGACCCGCGACTTCTCCATCGGAGACATCTTGGTGAAGATGGTGGCGCGCTCGGCGATATCGGCAAGCTCGGCGTCGGACATGGCGGCCACCTCCTTGCCCGTCATGGCCTTGTTGACGACAAGCCCGACTTCCTTGCAGATCTTGCGTGTAACCACCTCGTTGTCACCGGTGATGATCTTGGTGTCGACCCCGTGTTCCCGGAGCGCGGCGATTGCTTCGCGCGCTGTGTCCTTGGGCGGATCGAGGAACGCCACGTAGCCCGCGAGGACGAGGTCTTGTTCGTCGGAGACGGTGTAGGCGCGATCTTCGAGCGGCAGCGCCTTGTACGCCACCGCCAGGGCACGCAAGCCGTCCTCGTTCAGATCCATGGTGATGGCGCGTACCTTTTGGCGCATCTCGCCGGTGAACGGCACCACGCCGTCAGGCGCAGCCGCGTTGTCGTCAGCGGAGGTGCACAGCGCGAGCACTTCCTCGACCGCGCCCTTGCACACCAGGAGATTCTTGTTGCCGTTGCGGACGATCACCGACATGCGGCGACGCACGAAATCGAACGGAATTTCGTCGACCTTTTGATAGTGCTGAAGCTTGCCGACCAGCTTGTCTTGCTCGGCGTATTCGAGGACGGCCACGTCGAGCAAATTCTTAAGTCCGGTCTGATGGAAGCTGTTCAGCCAGGCGAGCTCCAGCACCTGGCTGTCCTCTTTGCCGTGGATGTCGAGGTGCCGCTCGAGAATCACCTTGTTCTGCGTCAGCGTGCCGGTCTTGTCCGTGCACAGAATGTCCATCGCGCCGAAGTTCTGGATGGCATTGAGGTTCTTCACGATGCTCTTGCGCCGAGCCATCATGACCGCGCCCTTTGCGAGGTTTGCGGTTACGATCATCGGGAGCATTTCCGGGGTCAGGCCGACCGCGACGGAGACGGCAAACAGCAGCGATTCCAGCCAGGCACCCTTGCCCAGCCCGTTGATGAGGAACACCAGTGGGGTCATCACCAGCAGAAAGCGGATCAGCATCCACGAGACCCGGTTGATGCCAATATCGAAGCTGGTGAGGGGACGCCCGCCTACGATGTCCCGCGCCATCGCGCCGAAGTAGGTCGCATCGCCAGTCGCTGCGACAACGGCCGTTGCCGTGCCGCTCACAACGTTCGTGCCCATGAAGCAGGCGGTTTCCAGCTCCAGAGCGCCACGAGCCTGGCTCGCGCTCTTGGTGCCCACCGGAACGGGGTACTTCTCCAGCGGGATGGATTCCCCGGTCAGCATCGCCTGGCTGACGAACAGGTCTTTCGCGGTCAGCAGCCGCACATCCGCCGGCACCATATCGCCTGCCGACAGACAGACGATGTCGCCGGGGACCAGTTCGGAAATTGGCATCTCCTGGGGGCGCGACATGCCGGCGCGCAGCACCGCGGTCGTCGAACTGACCATGGCCTTGAGTTCTTCGGCCGCCTTGTTCGACCGGAACTCCTGCCAAAACCGCAAGAGCGTGCTGAGCAGCACCATTGAGATCAGGACGATGATCGTTCTGAACGAGCGATCTTCCGGCGCGGCAAAGATCACGTCGGAGAACAGCGATACGATGCTGACCGTGAACAGCACGCCATTGAACGGCGTCAGGAAGGCGTGGAAGAGCTGTTGATACCAGGTCGGCGGCCGCTCATGCGTGACCTCGTTGAGGCCGTACTGCTCCTGCCGGGCTTCGACCTGGTCCTCGGGCAGGCCGCTGCGGGTGGTGTCGAGCCGCGTGAGAGCGTCCTCAGGCGCGCACTCGGCGAGCTCCGTCAGGAGGGTGGATGAGACCTGCTTGTTGCGGCGCGGTTCACGACCGTTCAGGACATGTTTTGCTTCGATATTCATGGCAGATGACTCGTCGTTTCGCGCGATGGTCCGGATGCTGACTCGGAGACGCGGCAAGGCGTCCCCGCCGCGTGCGGCTTGGCATGGCGGCAGGTTTCGGAATCCGGATATGGAAAGAGGCGGGCTAGGCGGCGCGAGGCAAGTTATCGCTGCAACTGACGCCCTCGTCAGTTGCGCCGTGATCGACAACCCAGCAACATTCGGGGCGCTTGCTCAACGGGTTCGTGCGCCAAACCATGATCGGCACGATGCGATTGGCCGCCCGCGGCGCATCGGCGCAGCGGCGATCTTCGGCCCGGTGATGCTGGATGTTGACGTTCGCCCGACCCCTGCGGAGTGCGGGCGCGGCAACATTGCCGCGAAGAAAGACGATGTTGTTGATGCTCATGGCTCACCTCCGGACCGGCCCGACGGTCCAGGAAGGCGAGCAGACAGGACGCTAGGCCCGGCGCGTGCTCGCCCGACGGGTAACGCCGGGAGCAGTCCCAGTGGGTTGGGTTTGTGTCCGATGAAGCCGGCTTGGCGCCACCGGACAGCGACTAGGGTAGCTGTCCATTTCTCGTTTCGGTCGGTTTGAAATGAACTCGGAACTCCGAGTTCATGCGGTCCGAATGCTCCTGCACCACGCAGCTGTCAAGCAGAAATCGCCGACGGGATCGCAAATTGGGATGTGCCATTTGGAGATGAACAATCTTACACAATCGAATTGATCGATGCTCCGTCTCATTTCTTGAAAGCACCAGGATGTGCACTTACCCGAAGAGGTGGGCGAGCCAAAATGCCGCTCCCGCGGCCAATCCGCCCACCAGCAGCGTTTGCAGCGCCGACTTGATCTTGTTGACGCCGGTGAAGTGCCCTTTGACGGCTCCGAAGCACAGCAGGGCTACACCGGTCGCCCCCACCGAAATCTGCAAGGCCGTACCGATGTTTTGCGTGAACATGTAGGGCACGAGTGGAATCAAACCGCCGACTACGTACGAGCCTCCGATCGTGGCGGCGCTGATCGGCGCGCGCTTGGGGTCGGGACGCTCAAGCCCCAACTCGAAGCGCATCATGAAGTCGACCCATCGCTGCCGGTTCGCCGCGACCGCGCCGACGACGGACTTGAGCGCATCTCCTTCGAGGCCGTACTCGCGGAAGATCTGCTCGACCTCGTCGATCTCCCGCTCGCGCAGGTGATCGATTTCGTGGTGCTCCCGCTGTTCTTCGGCGGCGTAGTGCTCCGCATCCGTGCGGGCAGCGAGATACCCGCCAAGGCCCATCGCGATGGCGCCGGCGACGACTTCGGCCAAGCCCGCGGTGACAATCACGTCCGTGCTGGTGACCGCGGCCGAGAGACCGGCCGCCAACGCGAACGGGACCGTCAAGCCGTCGGCCATCCCGATCACGACGTCACGGACGCTTTCGGAGGCGGTGAAGTGCTTTTCGATGTGAGGGGTGGCTGGCACGGAGGCGCTCCTGGTTGCGGTTCTGGTTTGAAGGAAAGCTGCTCAATCAGCAGCCCTCTTGCGGCCGGAGATCATGGACGCGACCAAGTTCTCACGATGCTCGAAGCTCGCGATCAGTACGCCGAGGACATGCGCCACGACCAGGCCGACGGTCAGGTTAGCCAAGAATTCGTGGACGTGTTCGATCAGCTTGGAGCCCCAGTAGGCATCCGTAGTCATCATGTAGCCCGTCGCACACGTGCTGGCCAGCGCCACAAGGAGCGCGACGATCATGGCCCCGCCTGCCGGGTTGTGCCCGATGTAGCGCGGAGCCCTCAGCAGGGCGAGGTCCCGCACATAATCGAGCACTTCGCGCGGCGGACGAACGAAGTTGGAAAAGCGCGCATGTCGCGGGCCGATGAAGCCCCAGATGACGCGGATAGCGAGGAGGCCGGCGATGGCGTAGCCGGCCGCGACGTGCATCCACTCGATCTCGTCGCCGGTGGCGTAGGCCAGAACGAACAAGCTCGCCAGCGACCAGTGGAAGATCCGGACGAACGGATCCCAGACCTTGACCGTGGCCGGCGGCATCGCGCCGCCGGCTCCGATCGTGTTGCTCAGGGTTCTCATTTGCGGATCGTCACATTTGGCCGATGATCTGGCCGTTGGTCGGGTCCACGAACAGCTCCACCCGGTTGCCGTTCTTGTCGAGCGTATAGAGTTCGCCGCAAGCGTTCTTGAGCTTGGCCTTCTGGACCTTGTAGCCCTGGGCCTCGACCTTGGCCTGCAACTGCGCGATCGGCAGCCACTGGGCCTCCGGGGCCGACGTGCACGGCTTGCCGAGGCTGCCGGCCTGGGCGGCGGCCGCTCCGAGCGTGACAGCGGCGACGGTAAGAATGGCGATCGTTCGCATAGGTATCTCCTGACGGTGGCCGGCCGCACAATGCGGCGGCGATGCGAGGCAACCTGCCAGAAGCGGCCTGACAGGTGCCTGTTGAGCCAAGTCAGCGAATTGTCAGGTGATATCTGGCATCCATATCCTCCGGATGACGAGTTTCTTCATGGACTTACGCCCGCACCGAGTTCGCGCGCTTATCCTTGCAACCGCCCTTCTGCTTGCGGCGACCGGGGCGCCGGCGCTCGGCCGCGATCATGATGACGCGCGACGGGCGGTGGAGGCTGGCGAGATACGCCCGCTTTCCGACGTTCTGAACATGGTCAAGGGGAAGCTTCGGGGCGAGGTCGTCGGCGTGAAACTCGAACGAGAGGCCGGCGTCTGGATGTACGAATTCCGGGTCGTCGACGAGGAGGGGCAGCTGCTTGAGATCCACGTTGACGCCCGAAGCGGCGAAATTGGGCGAACGAGGGTGAAGTGATGCGCGTGCTTGTTGTCGAGGACGACCAGCGGATCGCGTCGGATATCTCGCACGCGCTCGAAGCCTCCGGGTACGTGGTCGAGACCGTTGCGAGCGGAGAGGACGCCTGGTTCCTCGGCGATACGGAGGATTACGGTGCCGTCGTTCTCGACCTGGGTCTGCCCGGAATGGACGGCCTCGCCGTCCTGAAGCGTTGGCGCGCCAACAGCCGCCACATGCCTGTTCTCATCCTCACGGCACGGGGAAGCTGGGCCGAGCGCGTAGATGGCATCGACGCTGGCGCCGACGACTACCTGCCGAAGCCGTTCCGGATGGAGGAGCTCCTCGCCCGGTTGCGATCCATCGTTCGGCGCTCGGCAGGGCACGGCTCGTCGGTCATAACGGCGGGTGAGATCACGCTCGACGAGCGGCAGATGAAGGTGACCCGCCGCGGCGTGCCAATCACGCTCTCACCGCTCGAGTACAGGCTAGTTGCCCACCTCCTCCGTAATCGCGGGCGAGTCGTCTCGCAGCAGGAGATTGACGAGAACGTCTACGGTCACGGCGAAGAGCACGATTCCAACACACTTGAGGTGCTGGTCGGGCGTGTGCGCAAGAAGCTTGGCGCGGACTCGATCGAAACGCGGCGGGGGTTCGGTTACATGATGCCTGATGCGCCCGCATGAAACGACACTCGCTCAGACTGCGACTCGTCGCCGGCGGCATCGTCGCGATCCTGATCGCGCTTGCGATTGCCGGTGGGGGGCTCGTCGTCCTCTTCGAACGCCATGTGTCACGCACCCTGGCGCAAGATCTCGACGTTCATCTGAAGCAGCTTCTCGCCAATATCGACGTCGACCCTCAGGGCAAGCTGGTGCTGTCCCAGACCCCGGTCGATCCGCGGTTCGCGGATCCTCTTTCCGGGCTCTACTGGCAAGTCGGCGATGATCACGGGCAGTTGCTTCGCTCGCGGTCGCTGTGGGATTCGGCCATGGAGCTTCCGGCCGATCGGCCGAGTCCTGGCGAAACGCACCAGCACGAAGCTTCCGGTCCCGGTGGGCAGCGCGTGCTGGTCGCCGAGCGCGCCGTCACTCTTTCCGCGGGCGGGAAGCCGGTTACCGTCCGCCTTGCCGTCGCCGAGGACCTGGCGAGGGTGTCGGAGGCAAGCTCGGCGTTCGCCAAGGATCTCTCGATCGCGCTCGTCCTTCTCGGTTGTGTGCTGGCCATTGCGACCTGGGTCCAGGTCGGCATCGGCTTGCATCCGCTGGTCGCGCTGCGCCGCGGAGTGGCCGATATCAGAGCAGGGCGAATTCGCCACCTGCCATCCTCGGTCCCGACCGAAGTCCAACCTCTCGTCGAGGAAGTTAACGCACTCATTGATGCGCAGGAACACGAAATCGAACGTTCCCGCGGTCGCGCCGCGGACCTGGCGCACGGGCTGAAGACGCCGCTTGCCGCTCTTGCGGCCGATGCTTCGCGCCTACGGGAGCGGGGCGAGCGCGACATTGCTCGGGACATCGACGCCGTCGGCGAAGCCATGGGCCGTCATGTCGACCGCGAACTCGCGCGGGCGAGGATTCGCGGTAGCGCCAGGAGTAACGCCGCAACATCCGTCTCTGTGAAGCCGCTCATAGGGTCGATCATCGCGACCATCTCGCGCACTCCCGACGGCGCGCGAGTGACGTTCGAGAACCTTGTCGGCGACGATCTGTCCCTCCCGCTCGACAGGACCGACCTCGCGGAAGTGCTAGGCAATCTGATCGAGAACGCCGCCCGCCATGCCACGGAACGTGTGCGCATCACCGCCGACGACGACGGGCTGTCCCTTGTCGTCGAAGATGATGGCGAAGGGATCGAGCCAAGTCAGCTCGAGCGGGTGATCGAGCGCGGTGCCCGCCTTGACGAGCGCGGGGGAACCGCGGGCCTGGGTCTTGCAATCGTCCAGGACGTCCTGGACGCGTATGAGTGGGGGCTGCACCTCTCGAAGTCGGAGCTCGGCGGGCTGAAGGCGAGAATCGCTCAACAATCGAACGCCTCGGCACCTTCCCCGCAGCAAGCCTGACGCTATAAGTGCCGGCGCCAGTATTTTGATCAAGTCCGAGAAAGCCACTCAGAAAGTTCTCGCTTCGATCCAATCACTCGTTTGGGCTGAACGGGATTTATTGTGCCGGCGGAAATGTGCAGGGCGCATTCGAGAATCATCCGGGCAAACGCCTTGGCCTCCGCTTCCGTGAGAAAGGTTTTGGTCTCGCGCCGGTAAATGCGGTTTGTTCCGCGGTTCGCTGGTTCGAACGAGATGTACCACTTCGGCTTCATAGCCAGCCTTATCGCCGATTGGACCTTACAATTTGCTGACATGCCTCAACAGCTTCCGGTCAGCGAAGGTGTCTTATTGTTCAAACAGCGATTGGCGAGGCAGTTGATGAATATCAACCCCCTGACATGCAGGTCGGAGGATAGTTGGTCCAACGGCCAGATCTCCGGTCTCGATCGCTGCAATGGGATCTTGACAATGCATCGGAGTTTAACAGCGCGCTTGTGGAGCAGCGGCACCCGCACCCTGATGGTAGCGGCGTTTCTGGCTGTGCCTTCTATATCGATGGCCGAGGATGGAGTGAAACTCAGCCCTGAGCAGGCAACAAGCTTGGGAGTTCGTGTCGTTCATCCTGTTGCAAGTCCGACCGACAAGACACTCCCTTATCCGGCCCAGATCGTAGTCCCCACGCCACAATTGTGGGTCGTTAGCGCTCCGGTGGCTGGCATGGTCACCAACCTTTCAGTGGCGCGAGGGGACCGCGTCGCCGCTGGGCAGCCGCTCGTCACCATGGAGAGCCAGGGCTTCGTGTCGCAGCAGCGCGACTATCTGCATGCCGTTGCGCAGGAAGTCCTGGCTACTCAGCAACTCAACCGCAACACTCAGCTCTTTCAGGGCAATGCGGTAGCGCAGCGCGTCCTTGAGGCAAGCCAGGCCGAGGCAAGGCAGGCGAGCATTGCGGTCGCGGAGCGCCGTCAGATGCTTCGTCTCAGTGGCCTTTCAGATGAGACAATCTCAAGACTGACCAGCGAGGCAACGATCAGCGCGACCCTTACGGTCGCCGCTCCGCGACCAGCGACGGTGATTGATATTGCCGTTTCTCCTGGCCAACGCGTGGAGCAATCGGCGCCATTGATCAAGATCGCACAGCTTTCTCCACTATGGGTCGAGATCGCGGTTCCGGCCTCGAACATCAAGGCCATTAGACAAGGCGCCAAGGTGGAGGTCGACGGCTACGAGACCCCAGGCCAGGTGGTTCTGGTGTCAGAAACGACCGATCCGGCTACGCAAACCGTGCTGGTCCGGGCAGAGGTACCTAACTCGGGCGATTTGCGGCCGGGACAAACTGCTGCGGCTCGCATCTCCTTTGCCTCCAAAAGGGACAACGCTTGGGAACTTCCTTACAGCGCGCTATTCCGCCGCGGTGAGCAAGCTTCTGTGTTCGTGGCAACGCAGGACGGCTTCCGCCTGGTGCCGGTTACGCTTCTTGAGGAGGACCAGGATCATGTCGTGGTCTCCGGCGCCATCACGAACAACGACGATGTTGCAGTTAGCGGCATCTCCGCGCTCCGCGGAATCCTGTTGAAGCTGGGAGCGGGCTAGTCATGCTCGAACGTCTCGTCGCATTTGCGCTTTCCCAGCGGTTATTCGTCGCTCTTGGCGTGCTTCTATTGATCGGCGCCGGACTGGTTATGTTGCCCAGTCTGCCGATTGACGCCTTTCCGGATGTCTCGCCCGTCCAGGTCAAAGTCATTATGAAGGCGCCGGGTCTCACGCCGGAAGAGGTAGAACAGCGGGTCACGGTGCCTATCGAGCTCGAACTGCTTGGGCTGCCAAACAAGAAGATCCTGCGCTCGACCACCAAATACGCGCTCGCCGATGTCACAGTCGATTTTGAAGATGGCACCGACATCTACTGGGCCCGCAACCAGGTGTCCGAACGCTTGGCCAACATCAGTCGCGACCTGCCTGAAGGAGTCACTGGAGGACTAGCCCCGATCACCAGTCCGCTCGGCGAAATGTTCATGTTCACCATCGAAAGTGCCGAGCTCTCGCTGGCCGAGCGGCGAAGTCTGCTCGATTGGGTGATCCGTCCGGCGCTGCGGACAGTGCCGGGAGTGGCCGATGTCAATGCGCTCGGCGGTTATGTCCGGGCGTTTGAGATCGTCCCGCTCAACGATGCGCTTGCGGCACGCGGCATTTCCTCTGAGATGTTTCGGCGCGCGATCGAGACCAACAGCCGCAACGACGGAGCCGGTCGGGTCAATCAGGGCGAAGACAGCGCTCTTGTGCGCATCGAAGGCAGCATTCGGACCATCGACGACATCAGGCAAATCGTCGTCGATACCAAGGATGGCGTTCCGATCCGGGTCAAGGACATTGCTCGCGTTCAGCTGGGCGCGTTGACACGGTACGGCGCAGTCACCGCCGACGGTCACGGCGAAACGGTCGAGGGACTTGTCCTAGGTCTGCGAGGCGCCAATGCGCGCCAACTCGTGGCCGACGTGCAGGCACGGCTTGACGAGATCAAACAATCACTACCTCAAAGCGTCAGTATCCAAGTCTTTTATGACCGCGGCCGGCTGGTCGACCGTGCGGTTGGCACCGTCATCCGCGCGCTTGGCGAAGCAACCGTCCTGGTCGTCGTCCTCCTCCTGCTATTTCTCGGCAACTGGCGTGCCTCCCTGGTGATCGCACTAAGCCTGCCGCTCGCGATCGTTATTGCGCTGATCGTCATGCGCATCGTCGGCATGTCGGCAAACCTGATGAGTCTGGGCGGCCTTGCCATCGCCATCGGCATGCTGATCGACGCGCTGGTGGTAGTGGTCGAGAACGTCGTGGGAAATCTCAGCAAGGAACCGCAGGGCAAGGCCGCGCCGCTCGTCCATATCATCTATCGCTCGGTGTCCGAGGTGCTCCAGCCGGTCGCCTCGGGCGTACTGATTATCATGATCGTCTTTGTGCCGCTGCTGACGCTAGAGGGACTCGAAGGGAAGTTGTTCATCCCTGTGGCGCTCGCGATCATCTTTGCGCTCGCTGGCTCGCTGCTCTTGGCCCTCACGGTCATCCCCGTGGCAACTTCCTTTCTCCTCAAGAGCACGTCGCACCATGAACCCTGGTTGATCCGAATCGCGTCGCGGCTTTATGCGCCTGCACTTGCTTGGGCTCTGAACAATGAGCGCAAGGTAATCATCGCGGCAGTCGCGGCGCTTGTCGCTGCCGGCTACGCCTATACCCAGCTCGGCAAGACGTTTATGCCGACGATGGATGAAGGCGACACGATCGTCAGCGTCGAGGCACTGCCATCGATCAATCTGGACGAAATGATTGCGATCAACGCCCGACTTCAGTCCGCGATCCTCGCGAAGATCCCTGACGTCAAGAATATAGTGGCCCGGACAGGATCCGACGAGCTCGGGCTCGACCCAATGGGACCCAACCAGACCGACACGTTCCTGGTTCTGAAGCCCGCAGCAGAGCGAAAGACGGTCGACAAATCTGCCCTGATTGAAGAGCTGCGGCAGGTGCTCGGCGATTTTCCGGGACTATCGCTCAGCTTTACACAGCCGATCGACATGCGCGTGCAGGAGATGATCAGCGGCGTGCGCGGCGATGTCGCAGTGAAGATCTTTGGAACTGATATCGCTAAGCTCAATGAGATTGCGAGCAAGCTATCCACCATCTTGTCGGGCATCGACGGCGCCGAAGACGTCTACACTACTGTGAACGAAGGTGCGCAATACTACACCGTAGCCGTGAACCGAATGGAGGCGGGACGCCTCGGACTGACGGTGGACGCCATCTCCAATTCGCTGCGCACCCAGATCGAAGGGCGTACGATCGGAACTGTGCTGGAAGAAGGGCGCCGCACCCCCATCCTCGTGCGTGGCAGCGAATCCACACGTGAAGCGCCTACGCTGCTCGCAAGCTTGCCCCTAACTCTCGCCTCGGGTCAGCATGTGGCCCTGTCGCAAGTGGCCCGCATTCATCGGGTGGACGGTCCCGTCCTGGTCAATCGCGAGAACGGGAACCGAATGAGCGTCGTGCGGGCCAACGTTCGCGGTCGCGACATGGTCGGCTTTGTTGAGGCTGCCCGGCAGAAGGTCGCTGCGGAGTTGCCCTTGCCAGAGGGTTATAGACTCACTTGGGGCGGGCAGTTCGAGAACCAACAACGCGCCGCCGCGCGCCTGTCGATTGTGGTGCCAGTGGCGATCGGGCTGATATTTGTACTGCTGTTCACAACCTTCGGTTCGATCCGACAGGCGCTACTGGTTTTGGTCAATATTCCGTTTGCCGTGATTGGCGGTGTCTTTGCCCTGGTGCTTACCGGCGAATATCTTTCGGTTCCGGCCTCGGTCGGGTTCATTGCGCTGCTCGGAATTGCGGTGCTCAACGGTGTCGTGCTGGTCTCCTATTTCAACCAGCTACGCGCTCATGGTGTGCCGGAGGGCCGCATTGTCATTGAGGGCTCCCAGCGCAGGCTCAGGCCCGTCCTGATGACGGCGAGCATCACGGCCTTGGGCCTGATCCCTCTGTTATTTGCGACCGGCCCGGGATCAGAGATCCAGCGGCCTCTCGCGATCGTGGTGATCGGCGGCCTGTTGTCGTCGACGGCTTTGACGCTGATCCTTCTGCCAATCCTCTATCGACGGTTTGGTGGCATTGTGAAGGGTGCCAAATGAGTGCCAAGTTCGTCTGCCTTACACTAATCGCCGGCCGAGCGCTCCGCAGCGAGTTGTTCGACTATCTCAGCGAGCAGCGCGATCTCGTTTCCGGGTTCACGGCTTCTGACGCCGCGGGCCACGGTCCCGACGTCCGATTGCAGACGCCGGAGGAGCGGGTGAAGGGACATGCTGACGAGTTGATAGTGCGGACGATCCTCGAGGTACGAGCCGCGGCTGAGTTGCTCGAACGACTGAAGGCGGCGTTCGCTGGATCCAGAATCATCTATTGGATCGTGCCGGTTTCGGAATTTGGTGTGATCGACGTCCCCTATCGGTGAAGTTTGCCGATCCCTCGACCTTTCGTGCCAGATCGAGGCGAACGTTATTTCGGGCGAACCGGGGCCGTACTGCTGGAGCCGAGGACCTCAGCTCGGCGAAAATCCGCTTCCGCACCGACCCCGTCGCCCATTTTTGACTTGATCGTTCCGCGCTCGCGGATGAGAACCTGATTTTTCGGATCTGCTTTGATGACAACGTCGAGGTCGGCGATAGCACGGTCGAACAGGCCTTTGCGGCTATAAGCCGCGGCTCGAGCAGCAAAGGCTGCGAAGTAGTCCGATTTCAATCGAATCGCGTGATCAAAATCCGTGATCGCGCGGTCTAACTCGCCCTTGGCCATCAACGCCACGCCCCGATTGTTGATGGCAACATAGTGGTCGGGCATCAGGCGAATGGCCTGATCGTAGTCCTCTATGGCGCGGTCCAGATCTCCATTAGCCCTGAACGCAAGCCCACGATTGTTGTAAGCCGCGACCAATTGGGCGAGAACCCGCTCCCCTGCGGAGATCACCGCCGTGCATCCCCGGATCGGGCGATCAGACGATAGCTCAGCGGAACGTGCGCAGGTATCCCAGTCTTCGTCGGTCAGGGCTGAAGCTGGCGAGGTGCAAAACGCGACCAGTAACGCAGTCATCGCTGCGCCTGTCAGACCTGCTTTGAGTGTTGCGCCGGCCGCAACTCTTACCAGCGATTCCTTCATTGCCTGCACTCTTGCCAATTCGCGATCTCAGACGTTGGTCGCTCAGTCTCGCCGTTTTTTGGTGCGCGCCAATATGGCGGTTGGTAGCTGACATCTGACTGACATTGATCAACAGGATCTTGTCAGACATCCTCTCAAGCGCACGCCGACGGCGGAGCAAATGGAAAGATGGCCGCTGTCGTCGGCAGAAACGCGCCTCCGAAGCCTGGATTGGCTTCGGGCAGGCAGGGTAAGCCCGCCTCAGTTGCCACCCTTCCCTTGATCTAGCGCAACGGGCCCGCCGGTTCTCCGGCGACGTTGGGCCATGACCGAGCCCGACAAACAGAGCGAGCTGCAGGAGACCAAGCCCTCCCGGTTGGAGGAAGCGCGGCGCATCATCGAGGAGTACGCCGCCGGGCTGCGGGAGATCATCCAAAAGCTACGGCGCAAGATGAACTGACGTCGCCGAGTTGGCCCCCGCTTGCGTTAAATCAACATCGCCGGTCGGAGTTAGCCTATAAGCACAAGATGGCGTCGTTTGAGCCAGCCCCCAATCGTCGCCCTCAGTACAGAGGCCGCCTCAGTTGGCGGCCTCTTTCATTGAAGGCGTCGTCTCCTAACCCGCCTCCGTTCCTTTTGACACTCTCGAGGGATTGACTGCCAAGCCAATGAGGAACAGCCTTTTTTGGTCATCACCCGCCCCCAGCCTTCTATGTTAACGCGAGAAGAACATCTTGAACGGAGCAAGGAATCCGCGCTCGCGCTTCTGAGCGCCGGCCGTATGCGCGAGGCGGTTTCTTCGATGATGACGGATATCGTCAGCAGCCCAAGCAGCGCATTGCCTCATGAAATCCATGCATTTGGCATCTGTGCTGCCGCGGCTGGCGACACTAGGGCGGTGCGAGAATACATCGAAGGCTTTATCTGATATCTCTCGGCCCTATGTCGCCCCTTATGATGGCTTTCGGACGCCGGCTGCCAGAGCTTGCCGCAGCACCGTCGCGGCCGGCATTCGAAACCCTTCACGGTCCTTGGAGAAGTCACTGCCGCTTTCGGGTCGCTCACAGTTGGCGGCTATGATCCAGCACGGGTCGGTAATCCAGCGTCTTCGCTTGCCGGCCCGCCTCGCAAAGGTCACCCGCGAGCGCGAGGACCTTCCCAGCTATGCGCCCTAGAGTAGGGATGGACCCCGCCGGTCGAGTTTCGCTTCCCATGTAAGAAGGTTAGCAATCGCAACCATGAAGGCGATGCCAAGCACGCTGACTGCGGCTTGCATTGGCAATCCGTCGGATACCCGGTTCAGTAGAACGAACCCAATAAACGAGACTAACACGCTCAAACAAAAGACGGATAGCGAGTTTTCGCCGCAACGGATCAGCGCCTTTTGCCAGAATCCGGATGGACGGTGCCCGTCTGGTGGCACAAAACGCGTCAATAAAACAACGATGGCTAAAAAGTGGATGAGCCGAACCGGATCCAAGTGGCTCTTGTAGATTGGATAGATCCAGCCTTCGATCGTTTGCGGGATCAGCCATTTGAAGGCATCCACACGCCAACTCAAGACGACAATGAGGCTGAACAGAACGTAAGCGGCGGCGAGCGATATCGCGGCTCGGTGTCGCACGAAGCCAGCGAACTGTGGGACGCATGGGCCGGCGGAGCAGCGCCGACGACAAACAAGATCTGCCAAGCGAATGGATTGAAATAGAGTTCACCAGTCGGCCAGGCAGGCATGTGCCAGCTATACAGCTGCACCATCAAGTAAAGCACGAATGATGCAGCGAGTGCGATTACTGCATTACGGGCAATAAGCCACAGCACGAGCGGAAATGCGAGATGCAGTATGACGAACGTGGGCAGGATATCAGTGTTGACGGGAGCGTACTGGAGAGCCAGGAGACGGATGAGAACTGTCCCTGGATTATCGAAAAAGTGCCTTGTGTTCGTTTCGTCGAAATAAGAGCCGCTTTGCCAGACCAGGGTGAGATAGCTGATGACCAGCAGTAGAAACGCAACATAAATTTCGAAGCTGCGTCGCAAGCTGCTTGCGATGACTGTTGGCCAACCTCGATTTCGCAGCGTGCCGCCGTATGAGACCATGCACGTATAGCCCGACACGAAAACAAATACTTCGGATGCGTCGCTAAATCCGTAGTTGCGAATGGTCAACCACTCGAAGACGTTGCCAGGGATGTGGTCGATGAAAACAAAC
Organism: Bradyrhizobium sp. in8p8; assembly: GCF_000426845.1. Classification (GTDB taxonomy): domain Bacteria; phylum Pseudomonadota; class Alphaproteobacteria; order Rhizobiales; family Xanthobacteraceae; genus Bradyrhizobium; species Bradyrhizobium japonicum_C. The sequence continues at coordinate 164,899 of NZ_AUGD01000014.1, forward strand.
CAGAGCGCCAGCCCACGACAAGCGTCGAGCCGCAAGTCACGATCATCGCCAGATATCTCTGACCTCTCCGGAGTTTTTATCAAAGCAATCTGCAAAATTCGAAGCCGCCGTGCCGTGTACCTTGCTGTAGAAGGAACCGGTCCGCACGCGGTACGGAAGCGCTCGATGGCCGGACGAGTCTTGATCTAGAGCAAAATGGCAGCCGCTCCAGGTCGTGCGGCATGTCACACACCGGGTTTTGCATCTCCCTCCCGGGGTCGGAAAACCCGCCGCCTGCGGTCATTTAAGCAGGCGGCGCTTTATGGGTGTGCCGATTGGTGAGCCCGTGCTCGACCTGCTTGATTCACGTCAAGGACTTGAAGTGCGCTTTGGAGGAGTGTGGTCAAAAGGCTCCGACATGCAGCTACTCAATTCGGACAAGAACTATGGCGCCATTGCGCAGAGCTTGCACTGGCTGACGGTCATTCTTGTCATTGTTGCTTGGGCGCTTGGCATTTTTGGCGATGACTTGCCGAAGGGCGAACCCCGTCAGATCGGTCTTGCCGTTCATGCTGCGGCCGGACTCGCGGTTCTCGTCCTGCTCGTGGCTCGCTTGGTGTGGCGATCGGTCAATCCACCGCCTGTATCGGAAGCGACCGAATTTGGGGGCTGGCTCGGAGAGTGGGGCGATCCTGCCGCCGCGATCGCGCACTATACTCTTTACGCTTTGCTCGTCGCGGTGCCCGTCGCCGGGATCGTGCTTCAGTTCGCGCGTGGCGATGCGTTGCCATTGTTCGGTCTTGCCACCATTCCGTCGCCGTGGCTCAAGGATGCGGCCTTTGCCCACAACGTGAAGGAAGTGCACGAAATTATGGCGCATGCGTTGGTGGTCATCGCAGCGTTTCACGCGATCGCCGCGCTCATTCATCATTGGGTATTTCAGGACCGTACCCTCATCCGCATGTTGCCTCACTCCAAAGATTGAGACGTCCTACGAGTCGCAGACGTGTCTGGTTGCTCATACCTCGCAACTGTCCGCGAGATGCTTGAAGGCCGTGATGCCAATTTTCTATTCGATTTTTCTGCTGACGCTCGCGAACGGGTCGCCTGTCGTGGCCAAGAAGCTCTTCGGCTCTCGGTTCGCGTTCGCCCTGGATGGAGGGCATCTGCTCTTCGACGGCCGGCCGGTATTCGGGGCTTCGAAGACCGTCCGCGGCGTCGTTGTGTCAATCGTCGTGACCGCGGTTGGCGGGATCCTTCTTGGACTGGGTTACGAATTGGGAGCTCTCATGGCCATCGTCGCTATGGCGGGGGACTTGTTTTCCAGCTTCTTGAAGCGGCGCATGAATATGCCGCCAAGCAGCCAGGCGTTGGGTTTGGACCAGGTTCCGGAATCGCTGTTCCCACTTCTAGCTTGCCAGGAAAGCCTCGGGCTGAGCTACGCTGACATTTTCGTGGTTGTCTTAATGTTCTTTGTCGGCGAGCTCGCCATCTCCCGTGTGCTGTACATGTTGCGCATCAGGGATCAGCCGTATTGAAGCGGTCCGCCGGCCGGCACAATCGATGCAGCGTAATTTCGGGCGGGCAGTTGAAGCGCACGGCCACAACGCTCGATCCTGCGCCGACCGACGTGTAACCGATCATATCGTGATAGCGCCAGGCTCCGGCTCCCATCCGACGCGGCAGCACTGAGTCAAGGGTGATGGGGATCGAGCCCGGAAGACAGATCTGTCCTCCGTGCGTGTGTCCGCTCAGGAGTACATCAAAGCCCGCATGCGCCGCTTGCCGGTAGATTTCGGGTGTGTGGGACAGCAGCATCGAAAATGCTCCGTCCGGGATCTCCGACCCAACCTTCTCGATGTTATCGACCCTGAAATAGTGCGCATCGTCGATCCCTGCGATGAATATCTTCTGATCGCCGCGCGTGATCGTCGTGCATTCGTTCTGGAGCATGCGTATGCCCATCGCCTCCAGACCGGGCAGCATCCTGATGGTGTCGTGATTGCCGAGCACACCGAGAATGGGCTGCTTGAGTTGGGCGGTCACACGTGCCATGCCTTCCAGCGCAGCATCGAACGCTCCGAAAGTCTTGCCACGATAGTCGCCGGTCAGGACGCATAAATCATAGTTCAGGCCTGACACCAGCTCGACCAGGCGCCGCATGGCGCGCTGGCTCATATCTACGTGGGTATCGCTGATGTGAAGAACCGTGAAACCTTCGAACAACGCCGGCAAACTTGCGCACTCGATACTGTTGTATTTCACGGAAACGCGCTCGGCATTTCGGCGTCCGCGCCAGTAAAGCCCGGACAGCTTCAGAACATTTCGTATCAACGAATGAACGGAGTACCAGTTCTCGATATGAAAGAAGTTGAGGCCCTGGCCGAAGATCTGGGCCTCATGATCCGTTTCGATCCCAAGCCGTTGCCGCGCGTGGATCCGCCCCAGGCGCTGCTCCAAGATCGAAAGCAATTCATCGTCCACTGGGTGCGCCTTTCGGTTCGAGGCAATCAACTGCGTATCCACACTGGTTGATGTCTTCTGCGGATAGATCGAGCTTGTCCAGGGCAAGAAGAAGTGGCGCCACGCGGTTGGCCGAGGCGGCCCACTCCGCCAACCGCGGATAATTGTCGGTAAACCAGCTGCTCGCGCCGGATTTGCAGCAAAGTGAAGGTGAGGGCGACCAGCTATGGACCGAGCACCACGCCCGGTGTCCCCGTGAGGACCAATCCGCTGACGACGGCGATGAGAGACAGCATCATGATCGGGCGATCCTAGGCACGGCCGCTTGATTTGGGTCAACTCGGCAGCCCCAGGTCATGGCCTGGGCGGCAATTGGAAATTCGACGGCCGAGCCCGGACCGGAAATGTTCTGACCCAGATCAATCGACCCGGGCCCGGCGCTGGTATCCTATAAAAATTGCATTTTCGGAGATACGCGATGGCCATCAGGGACGTTCTGCTCACCTTGACCAGCTATCCCGAACCGACGCCGGCTTCGGTGATCGACCGCGCCTTATCGCTTATCTCACCATTTGCCGCGCACATCGCGGCGATCTCTTGTGAAGTCCATGTGCAGGTACCCGGGACTTTCCTGTCCGGGGTCGGCAATGTCGGATCAATCGTGGCCAGCGAAGCTCACAAGAGCAGGAAAAATGCGCAGGACCTGCTGGCGACTTTTGAAGCGGCCACCACGAAATCGGGGCTGCTGAACGAGATCATTCTCGAGCGTTGCCTGACGTCCGAGGTCCCGGATCTCCTGGTAGACTATGCTCGGCTGCGCGATCTCACCATCGTGCCGGTGCCGGAATCCTATGACCAATGGTATGCTGAAGCGATCATCTTCGGTTCGGGAAGACCGACGCTGGTGCTGCCGGAGGCCACCACCTCCAGGGAAGCCGAACTCAGCAGAGTGATGGTTGCGTGGGACTTCAGCCGCGCGGCGGCACGTGCCGTCTCCGATGCGATCCCGATCCTGGAGAAGGCGCGAGAGGTGATTATTCTCACGGTCACCAATGAGAAGGCGATTTCAAGCCGGCGCTCGTCACCCGAACTTGCAAAGAATCTCTCGCGTCATGGCATCGATGTGGTCGTCGAAGAGGTCGATGCTGCAGGAAGGGCCATCGGCGATGTTCTCGCGGCTGAGATAGCTTTCCGCAGGGCAGATGTGCTCGTCATGGGGGCGTATGGTCACTCCCGCTTGCGAGAGTTCATATTAGGAGGTGCCACCCGCAGCATACTGACGAGGCCGCCAATTCCCGTGCTGTTGTCGCACTGAACCGATTCGCAACCGGCCAAGCTACTGCGAGTGGCCTTCAGTTTCCTGAATATCCTGGGCCTAGACAGCCCGATCTCCGATCATACGACGACGCATTGCGACCTTTGTCGCTTGCGGCGGGTTCTAACTCTTGTTGAGTATTCAGCGCCCATTTCTCCGCATTCTCGGATGGTGCGCCAAGTGAACCGTTTTATCGCGAACCGTCATCTGTATGCGAGTAATCGGGCACGAGGTGTTGGGCCTCTAACGATGGACGGCATCGCCGAGAGTTAAAGGGCCTGCGGCCCCGATCGCTTCCCGCAACGGCTGGTCGGGCTATTTTCCCCGCCACCATGCGGCTCCTCGCGCAAGTCAAAATAGCCCTCCGTCGCCGTCCTCCGCTGCGCTCCGGCCTACGGTGCAGGTCGATCGCCTCCCGGCGCAAGCACCGCCATCGAGGCCGCAATCACGCGGGCCCGACGCAAACGGAGAGACGATCATGGCTACCAACCGGCCACACCAAGCCCAATCATCCAAGCATACCAGAGCTGCTTCAATCACCAAGAACTCCAGTACGCATCCGCGTGTAGACGTCTATCAGCGCGTCACCGACAAGATCATCCGCGACCTTGAGCAGGGCACGCGTAGTTGGATCAAGCCTTGGACTCCGTCGTCAGGGCAGGCCGTGCCAGCCCGCCCACTACGCCATGACGGCACACCATATCGAGGCGTCAATGTTCTCATCCTGTGGTCCGAAGCAATCACGCATGGCTACTCGTCGGCAACTTGGATGACGTATCGCCAGGCCCAGGCGCTGGGTGCTCAAGTCCGCAAAGGTGAGCAGGGCGCGAGTGTCGTCTATGCCAAAGCCATTGAACGCGCCGATGACGATCCTGTGACGGCCGAAGAGGCCATCCGACGTATCCCGCTGCTCCGCGCGTATACGGTCTTCAACATCGAGCAGATCGATGGCCTTTCTGCGCAGCCCGCGCCGGTCCCGGCCCATGAACCCACGTCAACGAGGATCGACAGTGTCGATGCCTTTATCGCCGCCACCACAGCCAAGATCGTCCACAAGGGCAACCGTGCCTGCTATCTTCCGTCAGATGACCGTATCGAACTGCCGCCTTATCGTCAGTTCATCGATACGCCAACCTCGAGCGCAGCCGAAGGCTACTATGCGACGCTGCTTCACGAACTCATCCATTGGACGTCGCCAAAGCATCGCTGCGACCGTGATCTGGGAAAGCGCTTCGGAGACAACGCCTACGCGCGCGAAGAGCTCGTCGCCGAGATCGGGGCTGCGTTCCTCTGCGCTGATCTTGGCATTGCACTGGAACCGAGGTCAGACCATGCTTGCTATCTCGCAAGCTGGTTGGCTGTACTCAAATCCGACAAGCGGGCAATCTTTACCGCTGCTGCCCTGGCGCAGAAAGCAGTCGATTGGCTCGCTGCTAAGAGCCACCCCGACTAGGACTACTTTGACAGAATGTATTTGCCAAGCATTTGCTTTCGGCAGCACGGACACCCTGGAGCCAGCGGCCGCAGAATGAGATCGACCGTCGCGTGACGCACGGCGCGCGTGGTTGGTTGATGCAGGGGCCGCTAGTCTTTTTCCCGCCTCACGAATGCAAGGCGATGATGTTGCGGAAGGCAGATCTGGCCCGCTCTGATTCAATGAGCGGCCCTGCGGCACGCTAGGCGCAACTTCGCAGATGGGCCAACAGGGGAAGTCAGCCTTGGCTAAGAGGGTGCCATCTCATGCGGCATTAGCCACTCGGCGGCGGCGTTTCGTTTCGCAATTGGGCCATAGCCGTGACGACCTGCGCTGGCGCGAATGGCTTCATCAGAAGAAGGCTGTTGCGCGACGCCCACTCGTCGGCAGCTGCGCCGGTCATGTAAACCACCGGAAGGTCCGGCGAATAATTCTCTTGCGCGTTTTGCAACCTGCCAGCCCGTGTGATCGTCCTTCAAATTGATGTCCTCATAAGCGCGCGATATTTATGGTCGTCATTGGCAACGCGAGCGCTTCCTTGCCGGAGGCCACTACCTCCGCCTCGAAGCCTCCTTCTGCCAGCGCCTCCCGGACCATTTCCGCAATGAGGTGGTCGTCCTCGAAAACCAATATCCGCAATGGACTTTGCACGGCCCGCCCTCCAGTCCACATCGTTGTGGCTGCGTGCAAAGTACAAAAGTGCACACAAACTTCCAATCGGTATTCAGCCATTCCTAGCCCGGTGAGACCTGGTATTAGCCTTTTTAACGAGCGGTTCAGGATCGGTTCACTATTACCTGACCATCGTTCGTAACATAGAGAAGGTCCCTCACAGTAATTGAAGGGCAGGCAATGGCTTCGGTGTTTTTGGTGGAGGATGAAGTACTCATCCGCATGATGGTGGCCGACATGGTGACGGAGCTTGGCCATACCGTCGCGTGCGAAGCTGGCGATTTGCCTTCGGCGTTGGAGCACGCAAATGACGCTGCCTTTGACCTCGCAGTGCTCGATGTGCAGCTAGGCCGCGATAGCATCGCGCCTGTGGCGAACGTTCTCGCGCATCGCAACGTCCCGTTCGCGTTCGCAACGGGCTATGGAGCGGAGGGTGTACCAAAAGAATTTAGCGGACGGCCATGGCTGCAAAAGCCGTTTCAAATAGAACAGCTTGAACGCTGCATCGCTCAATTGTTGCCATAACGACAAGAAGACAACATCGAAACAGACCGCCAACCGAGGCGGCTTTACTCACTCATCTTGTTCTCGTCCCAATGCAGTGTGGCTCTCTCTGTCTCAAGGTCTTTGACGACTTCAGCCATTAGGGCCAGCGCCAGCTGATCGTCTATCAGGGGCCGGACCCGTTTGAGGGCGGCAAGCTCCTCGTCGATGCTGATGCACCTATTGCACATCATGAGGCCGATCTGCCTCTGGCAGTTGGCGCTCTAGCCAATCAGCAATGACCTTGTACTCCCTTTGCATTTTTTCGAGTTCTTCTCTGGTTTCCTTGTGCTGTGTAAGAGCAGCCTGCACTTGACAATTCCGCTCTAACGCGCGGTACATACGAAGAGGCATGTGACTTCCCCGTCACGAAGGATGCCGCCAGCAAACATCTTGTTCCTGATTCGGGAACTTACCTATGTGAATCATTCAGGATTTTGCGGGCGGTTTGAGTCTCTCTCGGGAAAGGCTCTTGTGTTTTCCTGCCGAGAAAGGTGTCGGGCATAGGAAATCGCGTCAGGACATCACGAGCATCCCTGACGAACTCTTGTAACCGTTCTATTTCGTCGATTTCTTGCTGGGACGGACGACAGATTCCGCGCCGTAATAACATGGCCGCGCTCCCTGGTTGCAGGCGGGAGCGCAAGCGGTCTCTCAGCCACCGGCACCCACGGACAGAGCCGCAGCCGGTGATACGCATCGTCTAACACGGGGGCAGAACTTTCCCATTAACATAGAATACATTTGGCGATGGTTGCGGGCTTACAATTAGCAAGCAAGTCAATGGTTTGGAACGTTACTCCAATCTGGAGGTTGGCCGACCAGCATCACGAGGAGCCGATGATGGTCCCCCAGGAGCAGCTGAAGAGTGAGCGTGTCAGGGTTTTGCTCGTGGAGGATGAATGGTTCATCCGATTTGATGTAGCTGAGCAGCTTCGAGGCGAAGGGTTTGAGGTTGTCGAGGCGAGCACCGCAGATGATGCGATGGACTACCTTGCATCAGGCGAGCGGATTGACGCGCTTATAACTGACATCCGAATGCCGGGAACCCTCGATGGCCTTGAGTTGGCTGGGAGGGTGCGCGATATGCAACCGATGCTCCTAATCCTCGTTGCCTCTGGAAGCATAGAATTGGAGAGCGCAGCGAGCCGCGTAGGTAGGTTCATCCGCAAGCCCTACGATCCCAAGCAGATCGCAATGCTGATCGCGGAGATGCTCGGCCCGGCGCTGTAGTCAGCATGCAAACAGCAACTGTGTTGATCGTCGAGCAGGACGTGCTCGTTCGCCATCCGCTGGCGGAGTACCTTCGCGAGTGCGGCTATCGCGTGATGGAAGCAACTAACCACGATGAGGCACGTGAATGCTTCGAAGGTGGCAAACACTTCATCGAAGTGGCCTTGATCGACGTGGGCGGGCCCACCGGTTCGGGGTTTGCTCTTTCTGCGTGGATACGGAGCAACCACCCAACTGTGAAGACGATGCTGGGCGCGACAGTCGGCAAGGTCCTCGCTCTCGCGGGTGACCTTTGCGAGGAGGGTCCGCACGCCGCGAAGAGGTTGGATTATCGACCCGTGCTGGACCACGTCCGCCAACTGTTGGCGACACGAAAGCGGACGTGAGGGCCTCCGATTAGCAATCGCACATCGCCAACATGAGGTCCGCCGTGGTCAATCGCATTGATCCGCGTCGCGGCTATGCGATATCGATTGCTGACACGCCAATGGCCGTTGCGATCTTCGCCTTCGGGCCTACAATGGAATTTTCCGAAACGATGAAGCAGGTCGGCTGAATTAGGCCTTATTGTTCATCGTGGCGCAGAGGAGCTGGTTGATGCTTCTGACGGCCCAGAAACGTATCTGGTGGCGGGTTAGCTCTGAGAACCTGAATGGACTTGTCGATGCTCCTGCGAGCTTCGCTTATGATGTCCTCATCAACTAAATGGTTCGGTCGATAGATGGGGCTAGGCAGTGGCACCATGGTGTCCTCCATGACCAGTTGCAACACGCCTTCAACGTCTGAAAATGAAATTAGGACACCAGGCATTCGATTGAGATGCGGCCTCTATCCCTGTTCCTGACGGGGAACAGGCACAACATGACGGTCATAGCCGCTGGTGTTGTTCTAGCTCTCTGCGGATCATATCCCGATGGGCCGCGTGCGAAGTTCGGAGAGCGCGATAGGTGGCGAGGACATCTAGGGCCAATTCTATTGGGCGTCCCAAGCGTTCCAGATGATCAATTATTTCAATCTGGCGGGCAATGTGCTTATCGCTCAGCGCAACGTGGCGCTCGGCGTCGATCAGGTGTTCCCGGATGAGCCGCAGGTCCATGCTTCGACTTTACGCCCAACGCAAGTTGTTCACTAGAAGTTTGGCGAGGACTGAATTCCTTCACGCTTCATGCACTGGGAATAACTCCGGGAAATTCCTGCTAGTCGGCTAGGGGTCAAACTGAGAAGAACTGACGTTGAGCAAAACGACCTAGCCCTGATGCAGACGTGAACCTGAATTTCGGTCGCTGAGGGAACCAACAGAAGTGCACTCGGCTGGTCAACGCCATGGTCAGCCGCAACGTCGCCCGGACACGCCGGCTGAACTCGGGATGTAAGTCCAGGAGAGTGCCAATTCTGTTGCGGAAGAGCCGAGGAGCCAATCCTGCCTCTGGCCCCGCGTTTTTGCCGACGAGGGCGGCCACCGTTTCTATCCGCGTGGGGGCGGGCTTTCGGCCGGTTCCTCGCCGGCAGCACGGCGTCAACTATAAGTCAAACGTCCAGGCCGCCCGGACCGAAGGCTGTTGACTGGCATCTGCGACCGGGCGATTCTGGGGTGCTGATCGCTGCTGTAGTCCACAATGTAGTCGTCAGTGTAGTCGTAACCCGCCGAACCGCGTTGTTTTATCAAGGTAATTGGCGTCGTGTAAGAAAACGGCCTGCGGAGTCCCTCCCTCTCCGCCATTCTGTCATACGTTCCCATTTGCCGACGCTTCCATCGGTTGAGCCGCCGCCTATGCGCTCAGTTCTTGAATGACGGCATCTGATGAAGTCGACATTTCCGAGCTATGCCTTCGACGTCGGCTACCGACACTTGCCATTTCTAGCCCGGAGCCGCTTCCCGAAGCCCACCACGGAGGGTGAACATCGGGGCGGACTTCAGACGGTCCGAACCGTGCCGCCGTCTATGACGAACTCGGCGCCGTGGATCGCTGCGGCGCGATCGGAGGCCAGGTAGGCGATGAGGTCGGCGACTTCATAGGGCTCGGCCGCACGCCCGATCGGGATCCCGCCCAGACCGTCGAGCACGACTTGCCGCGCTTCCTCGATCGAGCCGCCATTGGCGGCCTGCAGACGCTTCAGCATGTCGACGGACGACTCGGTCATGATCCAGCCGGGGGAGACGGCGTTGACCCGCACGCCCTTCGGCCCCAGTTCTTTAGAGAGGGACTTGCTGTAGGTTCTGAGCGCAGCCTTGGCGGCGGCGTAGCCGGTGGTCGACTCGGGAAGAGGCAGGACTGACTGAATGGAGGTGACATGCACCACCGTGCCGGTGCCCCGTTCGATCATCTGCGGAACAAGGAGACGATCAAGGCGGACTGTGGCCAGAAGGTTCAGGTTCAACTCGGCGAGCCAGCGATCGTCCGTCAGGGCAGCAAAGCCGCCGCCCGGCGAGGACGAGCCACCAATCACATGGGCCAGGATGTCGACGCCGCCCATATGCTCAAGCGCGGCTTTGGCCAGGATTTCCCCTCCCTCGGCCGTCGTCAGGTCCGCCTGGACGAACGCGACGCCGTCGACGGGCTCCAGGATGCCGCGGGCAGCGGTGATCACCCGAGCGCCGCCGACCAGGAAGCGGTCGACGGTGGCGCGGCCCAGACCCTTGCTGCCGCCGCTGATGAGCACGCGCTTTCCCGCGAACTCGGTCGAATCAGCCTTGATGGTCATGTCGTGATCTCCAAGGCTGTGATGGCATTGTTTTCGAGGGTGAAACCATAGGTGAAGCGGATTGGGCTGCCTTTGAAGTCGCCATGGGCAAGGCCTTCGACCACGACCTGACCGTTCTCGTGGCGAACGGTATCCGGCGCAAATATCGCCTTCGCGCCGACCACCGCCTCTTCGAGCAAGGTCCGCACTTCGGCGTGGCCCTCATGACGGTGCCCGTTGTCCAAGATGACCGCATTGGCGGCGAAAGGCTTCAGCATGCCGTCCACGTCGAGCTGTGCGTTGGCTTCAACATAGTCGGCTATGGGCTTGGGTAGTTCGATCGACATCGCTCGGCTCCCTGACGTGACAAGGTTGATTTAGCGAGAGACATCACTCACGATAATCGGAGCAAACCGCCATGGGGTGTTTCGAAAAGTGGGACAATGCCGAAGCACGGCCTGATCGAATTCGATGCTGTCCTCGCCATTGCGCGGCGCGGATCGTTCCGGGCAGCGGCGCTGGAGCTTGGCCTGTCGACCACCGCACTGAGCAACGTCATCGGGAAGCTGGAGCGCCAACTCGGCGTCCGACTGTTCAATCGGACGACGCGCAGTGTTTCCCTGACAGATGCCGGAAGGAAATTCGTCGATCATGTCGGGCCTGCCGTAAAGACGCTTCACGATGCGATGGGGGCCGCCCGTTCGCAGCAGGAAATCCCGTCCGGAACGCTTCGGATCAATGCATTCGCAACGGGAGCGCGGGAGGTTCTTGGTCCGCTCCTGCTAGAGTTCTTGCGACGCTATCCCCACGTTCACATCGATCTCGTCACCGAGGGCCGGATCGTCGACATCGTTGCCGAAGGGTTCGATCTCGGCCTGAGGAGCGCCGACCTGGTGCCGAGCGATATGATTGCCATTCCCGTCGGTCCTCCCCGTAGCTTTGCCGTGGTCGCATCGCCCGAATATTTCAAGGCCAACGGTAAGCCCCGCGTGCCCCCCGACCTGCTGCGCCATTCATGCCTGCGCATCCGGTTGCCGAATGGCGCGCTGCATCGCTGGCAATTCGAAAAGGAAGGTCAGCCCGTCCAGATCGACGTTCAAGGGCCTATCACGCTGGACGAAGCCAGCCTCTCGCGCATCACGGTGCTCGACCATGTCGGCATCGGCTACTTCATGGAGTCCGATGTGCGCGAAGACATCGAGGCAGGGCGTCTCGTTCGGGTCCTGGAGGACTGGACGCCGCCACTGGCACCCCTGTGTCTCTACTATCCTAGCAGGCGCAATCCCTCGGCCGCGTTCAAGGCGTTGATCGACATGGCGCGTGGTGCTGCGAGCTGACGGTCTGCCAGGTGACTGGTTCTGTCCAGGGCGCGAGTTGGCGGACGCGGTGCCAACGACCGAGCGTCGTCGAGGCAAGTCGTTTGCTATCCTCGTGCCACAGCGTGGGTACAGTGCTCATCTTCGTCGGGCGTGGCCCGCCGGCGATTTCTGGTTCTTTCCGCCCGGCCGATATCGCACGTGATCGATGAGGCTGCGCAGCTTCGGCGGAAGATTCCGCCGGTCCGGGAAGTAGAGGAAGAAGCCTGGGAAGAACGGGCAGTACTCCTCGAGCACGGGCACCAGCTCACCTCGTTCGATATAGGGCCGAAACGTCTCCTCCATGCCGAACGTCAGGCCGCCTCCCGCGCAGGCGGTCCGCACCATGACCCACATGTCGTTCGTCGTGATCCTCGGCTCCACCGCGACGTTGAACTCGCGCCCGGCGTCCGCAAATTCCCAGCGGTAAGGCGCGACGTGCGGCGCGGGTCGCCACCCGATGCAGCAATGCTGCGAAAGCTCGCGCGGGTGAGAGGGGACGCCGAACCGCTCCAGATAGGCCGGAGCGGCCACCACGAGCTGACGCTGATCGCCTGAGACCGGCACTGCGATCATGTCCTGCTCGATCACTTCGCCGAGCCGAACGCCTGCGTCATAGCCCTCGGCCACGATGTCGAATTCCTCATCGGTCACGGTCACGTCGACCTGCACGCCGGGATTGGCGTGCGTGAATTCGGCCAGCAACGGGCCGCGAATGAATCGCTCGGCGATGGACGACACGGCAAGACGCAGCTGCCCGGTCGGCTGCGCGTCACGATCCCGGGCGCCATCGATCGCCTGCTCGACTTCGGCCACTGCCGGCGCCACGCGCTCGTGCAGGCGCATGCCTGCTTCGGTGAGACTGACGCTGCGGGTCGTTCGCTGCACGAGCGCCACGCCCAGGCGGTCTTCCATGCGCCGGATGGCCTGGCTGACGGCGGAGCGCGTCACGCCGAGCCGGTCGGCGGCCCCACGGAAACTCCTGGCTTCCGCGACGGCGATGAAGACGGCAACGAGGTTCAGGTCGGTGGTCATTGGTTAGTTGAGCTTACCACCCTGGTCATCATTGGCCAACTTGCCTCACCTTTCGCCGGAAACTACGTCTCCGCCATACGATGGAGGCACTGATGACGTCACTCGACCAATACCGCCTGCTGGGTCGCTCCGGCTTGCGCGTCTCTCCCCTCGCGCTTGGCACGATGACCTTCGGGACCGAGTGGGGATGGGGAGCCGACGCCGGCGAGGCCCGCCGGATATTCGACCTGTATGTCGAGCGCGGCGGCAATTTCATCGACACCTCGGTGAACTACACCAACGGTGCTTCCGAGCGCTTGGTGGGCCAGTTCGCCCGCGACAAGCGCGACCGCCTCGTGCTTGCGACCAAGTTCACCATGGCCCGCGACCCCGGCAACCCGAATTCCGGCGGCAACCACCGGCTCAACATGGTTCGTTCGGTGGAGCAGAGCCTGCGGCAGCTCGACACCGATCGCATCGACCTGCTCTACCTCCACGCTTGGGATGCGACGACACGGCCGGATGAGGTGATGCGCGGCCTGGACGATCTCGTGCGCACCGGGAAGGTCCAGTATGTCGGCATTTGCAACACGCCGGCTTGGCGCATTTCACAGTTGCAGACGATCGCAGATCTGCGCGGCTGGTCGCCATTCGTTGCCCTGCAGATCGAATACAATCTGGTCGAGCGAACGGTCGAACATGAACTCATTCCGTTGGCGGCGGCCCTCGGCCTGGGCGTGCTGCCCTGGTCGCCTCTCGGCGGCGGCGTGCTCACCGGCAAGTACCCCCGGGCCGATCTCAAGGATTCCCAGGAACGGGCGGTTGGAACGACACGCGCCTCGGTGATCGCTTCATCCGGCCTTCTCAACGAGCGATCGCTGGACGCGGCCGAGACGGTGCGAGCCATCGCCTGGGAGCTCGGCGCGACATCCTCGCAGGTCGCCATCGCATGGACGCTGGCCAATCCCGCGGTCACCGCGCCGGTGATCGGGGCCCGCACGCTGGAGCAGGCGGAAGACAATTTCGGCGCGGTCGGGATATCGCTGTCGCCTGAGCAGATGGCGCGGCTCGACCAGGCGACTGCGCCGGATCCCATCTTCCCAGGCCGCTTCCTGCGTCGCCCGATGGTCGAGCAGCTCATCTTTGGCGGCGCCACCGTCGCGCGGCGCGGCTAGATCCTAGAACAACAGGTCGGCGATGTCTGGCCGACCATGTGTGCATCACTTCGGGGCAGACGATTGTTGCACTGGAAAGGGAGACACCAATGGCAACCCTGCTTAATCGCGCGCTTGCGTCGTGCGTCTACGCGATCATCGTGACGGCTTCCACCCTGACGACGGCCGCACCCTGCGGCCAGGCCAAATCCGTGCCGGAGGCCAACAAGCTGATCGTCACCGATGCATTCGATCGCTGGGCGGCGGGAGGAACCACCTTCTTCAACGACCTGCTGCACGAGGACGTGGTCTGGCGCATCAAGGGATCCGGCCCGAGCGCCGGCGAATTCCGAGGCCGCGATGTATTCCTGGATCGCGCCGTCCGCCCGTTCGCGAGCCGGTTGTCGACGCCGGTCCGCCCGACAATTGTGCGGATCTTTGCTGATGGTGACCACGTCATCGCGCATTGGGAGGGCAGCGGCGTGGCGCGCGACGGCAGGCCCTACGCGAACTCTTATGCATGGATCCTGCTCATGCAGGACGGCAGGGCTGCTGAGGTCACGGCCTATCTCGACCTGGCACCCTATGACGACGTCCTGCGGCGCATTCCTGCGCCGGCGCAATAGGCCGGCTGCGAGGAGCAGGATCATCGCAAACGGGAGTGATGTCGCTTCTGGCCATCCTTCGAGACGCCGCCTTTGGCGGACCCTGAAGGATGAGGACCGAGCGCGTGGCGCCGGTTTCAGCGGGCTCCGATGCCGCTTAGCCTCATCCTGAGGAGACAGCGAAGCTGTCGTCTCGCAGGACGAGGCGCGCGCTCGGCTCGCGCAAAGAGCCATATGCGATAGCCCTGCTGCGAGGAAGAGGTTGAACCCACCGCCTGTACGATCCGACCTAGCAAGGTCCCGCCATCCGGCGGGAGCCAGGTGATCCCAGGACCATATTCGAGCACGATGTTCGACAAAACCTACCGGCAGCGCCTCGAAGCCGATCTGGCGCGATGGGAGGCCGACGGCGTGCTTGCGCCGGCGGCGGCCGCCTCGATCCGCAACGCGCTGCCGCCGCTTCCGGCCGGCATCAACATCGCAATGGTCGTCGCCATCGTCGGCGGCCTGTTGATCGCGGCCGCATTCCTCGCCTTCGTGGCGGCGCACTGGACCGAGATCGCGCGGCTGATGCGGTTCGCGATCCTGCTGGCCGGCATGGTCGTCACCGGCGTTCTCGGGGCCTGGTTCGCCACCACCGGCCGCAACGTTCTCGCCGATCTCTGCGCCAGCATCGGGGCGATCATCTTCGGTGCGGGCATCGCCCTGGTCGGCCAGATGTATCATCTCGGCGAGGATTTTGCCGGCGGCATGCTGCTGTGGTCCGTCGGCGCGTTTGCCGCCGCAGTGCTGACCGGCTCGCGCGGGGCGCTCGCGGTCGGTCTCGTGTCCGCCGGCATCTGGACCTGCATGCGGACCTACGACGCTCCCGACGTCCTGCATCTTCCGTTCGTGGCGGTCTGGCTGATCGCCGCCGGCCTCGCCTTCGCCTGGAATTCGCGCGTCGCGGCTCACCTCGTCGCGCTCGCGCTGCTGCCGTGGTGGATCGCGACGTCGCTCCGCTTCGAATTCGACGGCGCCCAGCCGTCCTTCCTGCTCGCGAACGGCGCGGCCCTGTTGTTCGGCGCCGGGCTTGCGATCGCCGCCGCGCCGTCGCCAAGGGCGCTTCGCCTCGGCAGCGTGCTGTCGATCTACGGTGCGTTTGCGCTGGCCGGCGTTGCCGCCCTCGAGGTGACGACGGTCGACGACCTCGTCCGTCTCCGCACCGCGACGGCGCCGGCCCAGCCGCTGTGGGCGATCCTGTGCGGGGCTGCGGGTGTGATGCTTGCCCTTGTGTCCGCCGCGCTCACCAGGCGCACGGGCGAAGTGCTGGCGGCATGCGCGATCGCCCTCGTGCTGGTCGCCGCGCCGCTGTGGCCGGCAGAAGCCGCCGGCGAGCCCTGGTTTGCTTATGCGGCGCTGCTCTGCGCCATGCTGTGCCTCGTCGTCTCCGGCATGCTCGACGAGGTGCGTCCGCGCCTGATTGCCGGCTGGCTCGGGATCGCCGCAATCATCGCCGGCATCACCTGGGCCGTGAAGGGCTCGCTGCTGCGCCGCTCGGCCTTCCTTGCGGCGGCCGGTGTCGTCGCCGTCGTGTTCGCGACCGCCCTGGGCCGCGCGCTGCCGAGGACCGAACCATGACCGGGCTGCTCGCGTCCGTCACAAAGCTCGGGCAGCGCGTTCCCAAGGCCGTGCTGTTCGGCGCCGCCGTCCTGCTGCAATGCCTGCTGCTGGTCCTGATGGTCGCCGACCGCATGCAGATCCTGCGCGAGGGCGTCGAGGTGACCTTGCAGACGCAGCCGGTCGATCCCCGCGATCTCCTGCGCGGCGATTATGTCGTGCTCCGCTACGACATCTCGCAAGTGCCGGCCGGCGCGCTCAAAGGCCAGCCGGCCGACGCGCGCCATCCTGTCGTGTTCGTCAAGCTGGCGCCCAGGGCCGACGGCGTCTATCAGGCGGTCTCCGTGCATGCCGGGCCCGTTCCGGTCACGGCACCCGAAGTGCTGATCCGCGGACGCGTTGGCAATTACGGCGGGTCCTGCGGCTCGGGCCGGCGCACCTTCTGCGACAACCTGCCGATCAAATATGGTCTGGAAAGCTACTTCGTCCCCGAAGGCGAGGGCCTGAAGCTCGAGCAGGCCCGCAACCAGCAGAAGCTCCGCATCGTCGCCGCCGTGCTGCCCTCGGGCCGCGCCGCGATCAAGCGGCTGCTGCTCGACGGCGAGCCGGTGTACGAGGAGCCGTTGTATTAGGGGCCGGTCATTCTGCCGCCGACGTCAGCGCCCGCCGCAGGGCCTCCCACACCCGGGGATCATTCATCTGAGCCACGTTGAAGCGCATGAAGTGCGACGCCGTCTGCGACACGCTGAACACGTTGCCCGGCGCGAGCACGACGTTCTCCTCCAGCGCGGCGCGCGCCACGGCGGTGGCGTCCACACCATCGACGAGGCGGCACCACAGGAAGAAGCCGCCGCGCGGCATCAGCCAGGGCTCGATGCCGAGCGCTTGAAGTTTTCGCGCGACGTCGCGGCGCGAGCGCGTGAGCCTCTGCCTGAGCTCGTCCATGTGCTTGCGATAGCTGCCGCCGGCCAGGACCTTCGCGATGATCTCGGCCGCGACCGGGCTCGGCCCGCCAAAGCTGGTTGCGACCTGGAGATCGACGAGGTGCTCGATCCAGTCGGCCCGACCCGCGATGTAGCCGCAGCGCACCGACGCCGACAGCGTCTTGGAGAAGCTGCCGATGCGGACCACGCGGTTCAATCCGTCGAGCGCGGCAAGGCGCGGCGAGCGCTCCGGCTCGAAGTCGCCAAAGATGTCGTCCTCGATGATGGTGAGGTCGTGCGCGGCGGCGGCCGTGAGGATCCGGTGCGCGGTCTGGAGCGACAGCGTCGCGCCGGTGGGGTTGTGCAGTGCTGAATTGGTGATGTAGAGCCGCGGCCGCTCGCTGCCCAGCATCTGCTCGAAGCGCGCGACGTCCGGGCCCGACGGCGTGGTGGGAACGCCGACGACCTTCGCCTGATGGGCCCGCAGCAGAGCACGGAAATTGAAGTAGCAGGGATCATCGACTACGACCGTGTCGCCGGGGCGAAGCAGGAAGCGGCAGACGAGGTCGGTTGCCTGCGTCCCCGAGCCCGTCAGCACGAGTTGGTCGAGCGACGCCTCGATCCCGTCCTCGGCGAGGTGCGTGAGCAGCCGCCGCCGCAGCGCCAGTGCGCCGCGCGTGCTGCCGTGGTCGGTCAAGAGAACCGCATCGGTCCGGGATAGCGCTCGGATCGCGCGCCGCAAGCCAGCCTCAGGCATCCAGTCTGCCGGCAGCCATCCGCAACCGGGCTTGAGCACGGCCGCATCGGCATCGAGCGATTGTCGCGAGACCCAGAACGGATCGACCTCGCGGTCGCGCCGGGGCTCGACTTCGGCCAGGGTCAGCGGCGGCGTTGACGTCGGAGCGACGTAGAACCCCGAGCCCTTGCGCGCGCGGATCAAGCCTTCGGCAGCGAGCCGGTCATAGGCCTCGACCACGGTCGAGGGCGAAACGTCCATCGTTGCGGCAAGGCTGCGGATCGAGGGCAGGCGGTCGCCGGCAACGAGCGCGCGGCTTGCGACCTTGGCGCGGACCGCGCTCATTACGTCAGCGGTCCGCGTGCCGTGGCGGCCTTGCATGCGTGTGTCGGTACCCAAAGTGTATGGCCTTCCATACCAATACAGTTTGGCCCGATTGTATTGGATTGTCGCTGGCCGTGCCATGCTCGAAGGGGATAGAAGGCCGAGTCAGGGAAACGAGCGACATGCACTCTTCGGCCAGCGGCTGGGGCAACGGGCTTCTCGGCGTCATCATCTTCAGCGGCTCGCTGCCGGCGACGCGGGTTGCGGTCGGCGGCTTCTCGGCGCTGTTCCTGACGTCGGCGCGCGCCGTCATCGCGGCGCTGATCGGGGCGGCGGTGCTTGGCTTGTTGCATCAGGCCCGGCCGGCACGCCAGGATCTCGCCTCGCTCGTCATCGTCGCCATCGGAGTCGTGGTCGGCTTTCCGCTGCTGACCGCGCTGGCGCTGCAGCACATCACCTCCGCGCATTCGATCGTCTTCATCGGCCTCCTGCCGCTGGCGACCGCGATCTTCGGCGTGCTGCGCGGCGGCGAGCGGCCGAAGCCGCTGTTCTGGCTGTTCGCCGTGCTCGGCAGCGCCACGGTGGCCGGCTTCGCCTTCTCCAGCGACGGCTCGGCCTCGCTCACCGGCGATCTCCTGATGGTGGCCGCGATCGTGCTGTGCGGCCTCGGCTATGCCGAAGGCGCCGCGCTGTCGCGCCGCCTCGGCGGCTGGCAGGTGATCTCCTGGGCGCTGCTGCTGGCGCTGCCGCCGATGCTGGCGCTGGCGATCTGGACGTGGCCATCGGACTGGAGCGGCGTCGGCGCGCCCGCCTGGATCGGGCTCGCCTATGTCTCCGTCTTCAGCATGTTCGTCGGCTTCATCTTCTGGTACCGCGGGCTCGCCGCCGGCGGCATCGCCCGGGTCGGTCAGTTGCAGCAGCTGCAGCCGTTCTTCGGCCTCGCGCTCGCGGGCTTCCTGCTGGGGGAGCCGGTCGCGGCCAGCATGGTCGCCGCGACCGCGCTCGTCGTCGTCTGCGTCTTCCTGGCGCGGCGGTATGCGTGAGGCCTGCGCCTCACTGCTGCCCCATCACCGTCCGCGTCAGCGCGCTCCTTGCGAACTTCTTCAGCGGCATCGGCTTGCCGAACAGGAAGCCCTGCACGAGGTCGAAGCCGAGCTCGTTTGCGGCGACCAGGTCGGCGCGGCTCTCGACGCCTTGCGCCACCGCGCGCGCGCCAAAGCCTTGCGCCAGCTCGACGATGTGACGGCACACCGTGCGCTTCAGCCGATCGCCGCCGCTGCCGGTGACGAACTGCCGGTCGGCCTTCAACTTGACGAAGGGAATCCTGTCCAGCTCCATCAGCGACGGCCAGTTGGCGCCGAGATTGTCGATCGACAGGCCGATATTGTGCAGGCCGACCTCGCGCGCGACGTCGGTGAGGAGGTCGAGGTCGCGGATCGCCTCCTCGCTGTCGATCTCCACCGTCAGTCCGCCGAAGGCCGGATGCGTCGGCACGCGGCGGCAGAGATCGCGCACCGCCTGCGGCTCCCTGAGATAGGAGGCGGGAAGATTGATCGACAGATTCACCGGGCTTTGTTGTTCGAGAAGATAATGCCAGTCTCGCACGGCACGATCGACCACGAACTCCGACAGCTCGCGAAAATGCGGATCGTGCGGCTCCGGGATGAAATAGGCCGGCGGCACCACGCCCCAGGTCGGATGCCGCATCCGCACCAATGCCTCGGCGCCGCTGCGCACCAGCGTGCGCGCGTCGATCTTGGGCTGATACCAGAGTTCGAGCCAGCCGGCGTGCAGGGCCTCGCCGACATGCACGGCCGGGCTCGGCGCCGGCTCGTCCGGCAGCAGCATCGCAACGCGCTCGCGCAGTGTCTCCGCGGCAAACGGCGTGGTGAGCGGCGGCAGCATCGCAAGGCCGTATTCCTCGCCGACCTGCCGCACGGCCTTGACGATGATCGAATCGCGGGCGCCGACGGCGAGGACCCTGCCGCCGAATCCCTCGCGCACCAATATTTCGAGGAATCGTCCCGGCTCGATGCCGTCGGCGGCGACGCCGAGCAGGATCAGGTCCGGCAGTTCGGTGGCGAGCACGGTTTGCAGCTCGTCAGCGCTGGCGCATTCGCAGGTGACGAAGCCGAGATCCTCGAGCACCTCGCTGAGAAAGGCGCGCAAGTGGCGCTTGCTGTCGGCCACGCAGGCGCGCGGCGTCACCTTTCGCCGTCCGAAGGTCACAGGCCTCCGTCCGACGAGTTCACTCATCCCATCGCTCATCCTACACCACTCCCGTTCCGTGACGGTTTCTTAAACGCGGAGCGTGGGTTCAAATAAGGAGAGCTTCACATCGTTCTTGAATTATCTGAGTAACGTTAAGCTCTGCAATTCGAGCTAATTTGTCGAGGATCGCTCGAAGAGAAAGCAGACCCAAGCCTTGCAGGCTGCCAACTCCGACGAGCGCGGAGGTCTCTCTCGCGCGCGGCGCTGAATTGGCGGCGAAGGACCGATGTCAGGACGTTCGCTTCGCGCGATGCGCGCAGGTTCTTGCCTTTGCTCGCAGGCGGCTCCGCGGCACACGCGCGGGCCGGCGGCCATGAATGTGAAGCGCATCACACGTGCGCTGCTGCACTCGCGCTAATGCTCGGCGGAGCCGGTGGTGGGCTGTCGAGGATTACAGCAATGACGACGCGGCGGATGATGTATTGGTGGTTCAGGTTCGTGCTGTCGGGGCGGTTTCTCGATCGCTTCCTGAGCCTGCCACGCGCGCCGAACTAAGGGGCAATGTGATTGCCCCTTTGTGCCGAGCGCGCTCAGGTTTGCCCGATCAGTTTGCGGAACGCGGCAGCGCCGTCCTGCATCGCATCGCGCCCCTTCCAGGCCAGATAGGTCAGCTTGCCGCCGAGTGTGTCGTGGCTGCGCAGTCGACGCGATCCGAGAATGTGGCCGACATTGTCGGGGAAGCGGCTCACCTCGGCCGACACCAGCGCCGCGATCGCGTCCATCAATTGCTGGAGACGGACGCCCCACTCGCAGTGCTCGAAGCCGTCGATGCGGACCTTGAGCGCATATTCGGTGTCGTAGATCTCGGCGAGCAGATCGCGGGCGACCAGCACCCGGTTGTTCCGGAGCGCGACGCGAAGCGCGAGGCGCTTGTCGTCGAGCCGGTCGAGAACCATGTGGACGACGCAGGCATAGGGCGTGGCGGCGACGTCTGCGGCGGCCTTGCCCGCCGCGGCCTTGGTGGCAAGCCGCGCCAATTGCCAGAACGGCTTCACGCGCCGCGCCACCAGCGCCAGCGCGAAGGGCAGCGCCTCGGGATGGGCCTTCTTGAAGGCGTCGAGCTGCGCGGTGATCTGGGCGACCTGGCCGTCGTCGAACTTCGTGATCTTCTCAGGCAGCTTCTCGTTGAACTTGGGCAGCGCGTCGCCGGCGCGCAACACGTGAAGCATCTTCACGACATCGTCGAAGGCGGTGCGCGAGGCCGTGTATTGCGCGAGCTTGGCGCGCGCGGATTCGGTGCTCTCGGGCGAGGTGAGGGTGTTCTCGAGAACCTTGACGACCTTGGTCTGGAAGGTCGAGGCGATCTTCTGCACTTCCTTCGGATTGTTGGCGGCGACCTGATCGTTGATGGCCTTGATATAGTCGCGCGCCATGGTCGGCAGCAGGTCGCGGCAGATCCACTCCCAGATCGGGGTGAGGGTGTTGCGCGAGATCCGCCCCATATTGGCATGCTCGGGTGCACCGTCGATCAGCAGCAGCTCGAGAGGCGCGAAGAAATTGCGCGAAGGATTGGTGGCGCGCGCCTGGGTCGATCCGTCTTTGCGGAACTCGGCGCGCAAGCGGGACTGGATCTCGGCCGAACCCGGCATGTCGATGCCGCACAGCTCGAGCCGTTCGAGCTCGCTGAGCAGACAGCTGCGCGACAGCGGCGTGAGCCTCTGCAGAAATTCCGACAGCCGATCGATCTCGTTCATGCACGCAATCTTTCGCAGCGTGTTCCCGCGGGCTTGCGGGCCCAATGCGTGGAGGCATTTGCGCGCTCTCAACCTGCGTAGAGAAGCAAGTCGCCGTTAATTAATCCGTAAAAACCGGGGGGTGGCCTGGTCTGAAGGTGAGCGGGCCAGTCAGACCTCCGGCCGACCAGCAACGATTTGAGCAGGAACTCAACCCCAGCGTGGTTAAATCCGACGCCACGCAAGCACAAATTGTGCCGAAGTCGCCATTTTTGCATCAAACGGCCTAAATCCCCGTATTCCTACGGAGCAAAAAGTTAACCACAGACCTGCCCCGGTTCCGCTAAATGAGTGACATGGGGTCACGGAACGATACGGCCACTGATTCGCGGTCTTCGGAATGGCACGAAGACAGCGCTGCTTCAGCCGATGAGCCCGATCTCGTTCGCCTGAGCGCCGTCCGTGCCAAGGCGGCCGACGAAATGGCGGCCGCCATCGCCCGCGAGCTCAACGGCCCCCTGACTGCGCTCCTGCTCTACATGGGCGAGATCAAGCATCACAGCGATCAACTCGCGCCTGTCACGGGCGATCGTGCCTACTTGCAGCGGGTGGTCGAGAACGCGCTGGCGCAGACTGAACGCGTTTGCGGGTTGGTGAAGCAGCTTGCCGGCCCTCACAAGGGCGGCCTGCCGGTCGCGTCCAGCACCGAGGAGGCGGAATCGAAGGTCACCCGCGTGCTACAGCCGCAGCGCCTGCCGGGGGCCGAGCCACTCGGCCCCTCGGGCCAGAAACGCCTGACCAAGCGCGAGCGCGAGGTGCTGAGGCTGATCAGCGAAGGCTATTCGAACAAGCAGGGCGCGCTTCGCATGCAGATCAGTCCGCGCACCTTCGAGAGCCATCGCGCGGAAGCGATGCGCAAGCTCGGGGCGCGCAACACCGCGGACCTGGTTCGTGCGGCATTGCTGCATTCGATCGACTAAGGCAGACCGGTTGTTCGGGCGCGGCCCGGGAGGTCTCCCGAGGAGTTTTGCGAGTCTCGTCGCTCAGAAATAGTCTTCGGCGAACGGACGTGCGCGCGAGGCGGGACGCAGCGGCTTGATCTGTTCCTTCGGCGCGTTCGGAATGATCGTGATGGTCCAGCGCGGCGGCACGCTCGATTCCTGCTCCAGCACCGAACGCACGAAACCGGTCACCGTCGACTCGCCGGCCTTCACGGTCGCCATGCGGCCGTTGAACTGTGCGATGCGGAATCGGCGCACTTCCTTCTGGTCTGCGGTCTCGTAAGTGAACATGGAAAACCCTCCTGGTTTTCCGGGGACTATCGCCATCTATGATTAGCCATCGGTGAATATCCCAAACCGTAGAAGTACGGCGGGAATACACGCGCGGGTGGTCCAGAGCATTTTCGGCGAAGTAGCTGCCGGGTTACGAAGAGGGCGCATCAAGAGGGGATCGGACCTTCCGGCTCCTGCGCGCGCGCGGCGGCGTAGGCGGCCTCCATCAGGTCCAGCAGCGCACGGAACTCGGCCTCGCCAAGATCTCCCGCGGTCTTCTCCAGCTGCAGCGCCAGCGCGGCGAGCCTGACATAGCCGAACGTTCCGGCCGCGCTCTTCAGCGAATGCGCTTCGCGGGCGATCCTGGCGTGGTGCTGCGCGAGCGAGAGCGTGCGGAACAATTGCATGCGCGCGCAGGTCTCGCTCCAGAACACGTCGCGGACTTCACAGGCACCGTCCTCGCCGATCTCGCGCACCAGCGCTTCATACGCGCCCGGCTCGCGCGCGGGATCGGCATCGGGCGCCTTCTGCGCCGGCGCAGCGGTTGCTTCGAACATGGGCTTGCCCGCCTTGATCACTCTTCGTCGTCGCGCGGCACGTGCAGGCGCGAGGTGTGCCCACGCGTCTACGGCATTCGGATTTCAGTTCCGGTAGCAGGATGGCCGGTGTTTGCAGGCCGGCGTTAGCCGGCGGTTTACCAACCGACCGCTGCGGTCAGGACACCCGGACCAGCCGGTCGTACTGGCCCTTCACGGAGGCGTAGCATTCGCATGCTGTCTGATGCAGGCCGTCCAGGTTGGTGATCTGGATGTGTCCACGGCTGTAGTGGATCACATTGGCCTGCTGCAATGAGTTGGCGGCCAGCGACACGCTGTTGCGCCGCGCCCCGATCATCTGTGCCATGGTCTCCTGGGTCAGCAGCAGCCGGGAGTCGCCCGACAGATCATGTGTCTGCAAAAGGCATCGCGACAGCCGCGACTCCACCGGATGGGAGGCATTGCAGCCCGCGGTCTGCTGCACCTGGGCGTAGACCGCCAACCCGTGGCGCGTGAGCAGCGTGCGCAGGGTGCTGCTCTGGTCGGCGGCGGCCCGCAGCCGGTCGAGATCCATCACCGAGGCGACGCATGGAACGAGCACGATGGCGGTGTTCAGTGCACAGGCATCACCCATGGTCGACAGCGTCCCGAGCAGGCTGTCGCGGCCGATCATGGCGACCTGCACACGCTCACCCTTCGCCAGTTCCACCACCAGCGAGATGACGCCGCGGTGGGGAAAATAAGCGCGCTTGAGCGTCTCGCCGGTTCCGACCAGCACTGCGTCATGGGGCAGATCGACCGTCCGCAAATGCGGGCGGATCAATCCATAATCATCTGCCGACAGTGCGGACAGGAAACCGTTGGACGGACGCACCATCGTTTCCAAAGTTGCCTCCCCGCTTCCCTGCACCTTCGATCGCGACACGTGAAATCACGTCCTGCGCGGGCAAGCTCCATCATCTTTGCTTCGGGATATAATGGCAATTGGGACAAGTTGTCCGGAGTGCAGCGCCGCCGTCGCCCAGGACAGATTCACTGACTATTCGATCGTCGGGAGATGCGGACGTGGCAGATCGAAGTCCGCTGCATCGACTTGTTGCAGCAGACGATTGGGCGGGTGGCCGCTCGCGGTGATCCCGGTCGATACAGCGAGCTCGATGGAACGATCGGCGCGGCGCAGGTTGTCGGCTAGGCTTTCGATGATATGAATTCGCGCGTCCGATGTGTTCCGCTCGGCGCTTGAGCTCGGCGTCACACGGTCTGTGCAAGCCGTTCAGGCGGCAGCGCTGCCGGTCGCCGTCGACGATGTCTGGCATAGCATCGACCGATGCCGATCATTGCCTCGCCCGCGGCTCGGTTGGCGCGGCACGAGTCGCTATGGTCATACGGTAACCGTGCGTTTACCGCCCGTGCGAACCGCGGACGCGGCGGCAACACCACAAAGCGCGCCCAGGAGCGCGCCGTTGGTCGTAGTCGGATCGGTCCAACGGCCTGCAGGCCGTCTCTATCGCTCTTCACGAGCAGGACTTTCCTGAACGCTGTGCCTCGCTGTTATCGGGGTGTTTACCTCGCGCGTCGCATTCGTGCGGCGCCGAGCCGGATTTGCCGAAAAGCGCTGCAGCATGCGGCGAAACCGCGAACTTCTCTTCAATATCCGTAGTAGCACGGAGGATGAAATTAACGGGACCGTGAAACGGGATGTCTAACGATCCAGGATAGGCGTCGTCCGTGCCAAGGTGGCTTGGGCGTCGAGTTCAGATCCAGGTCAGTAAGGCGTAGCTCATGGATGATCTGTTGCGGGAGTTTTTGACGGAGACCAGCGAGAGCCTGGACACCGTGGACAATCAGCTGGTGAAGTTCGAGCAGGAGCCGAACAACGCCAAGATCCTGGATAACATCTTCCGCCTGGTCCACACCATCAAGGGCACCTGCGGCTTCCTGGGTTTGCCGCGGCTGGAAGCGCTGGCGCATGCCGGCGAGACCTTGATGGGCAAATTCCGTGACGGCATGCCGGTGACCGGGCAGGCGGTGACGGTGATCCTGTCCTCGATCGACCGCATCAAGGAGATCCTGGCAGGCCTGGAGGCGACCGAAGCGGAGCCCGAGGGTAACGACCGCGACCTCATCGACAAGCTGGAAGCGATGGTCGAGCAGGGCATGGCGGCCATGGCTGCCG
>NZ_KE384580.1:0-52992 GCF_000426845.1 Bradyrhizobium sp. in8p8
GGCGGCGGGCCCTACCATTTTTTTGAAAGAAGCTCGCGTAGCGCGGCCGCATCGAGCATCTGCTCGGCCAACAGCTTCTTCAGCTTCGCGTTCTCCTCCTCGAGCGCTTTCAACCGCCTGGCCTCGGAGACATCCATGCCGCCGAATTTGGCCTTCCAGTTGTAGATCGTCGCCTCGGAAATCCCGTGCTTGCGAGCCAGGTCGGCCGTCTTCGCCCCGGCCTCATGCTCCTTCAACACGGCGATAATCTGCTCTTCCGTGAACCTTGCTCGCTTCATCTGTCCGTCCTTTTCAGGCCGGACTCTAACTCCATCTGGAGGAAATACTCAGGGGCAGGTCAATTACCACATTTTCCCCTTCGGGCGAGGAACTTGTATCGGGGAGATTTATTGAATCGGCCGCCGATGAGGAGTGTTGCGTGATGACAGATGTTGAATCTGTTTGGATGCAGTGCGACAAGCACGCGTCGAGCTTAGCCGATACATCAATCCGCTCGATCTTCTTGGCGCCGTCGAAGCTCTTGATAGGCTGATCGATTTGCTCGATAGCGACAACGTGGATGCAGCGTTATCGCGCATCGACATTCGCAAGCATTTTAGGGTTATGGAATTCAGGTGCCCCGAAGAAGCTCCGCAATGACCGGGTCAGTTTGGCTCTATGTCAGCGTCGCTACGGAAACCGTCAAGGTGTTCGCCTCTTACGACACAGCGATAGAATGGCTGAATCGCAACGATCCTGAAGGCGCCGCCGTCGAATATCCCATTGAAGAGGAGCAGGCGCCGTCCATCGTGCCGAACCGTACCGATGTGCAAAAGCTTGTTGACGCATTCCTAGAGGCACGCGGTATCTTGAGTGATTACCTAGTGCCAGGACCGCGCAACTCGACCACCACAGTCGAAAAACTAATGGACGCGCTGACTAATGACGACGTGATCGCTGCACTTTCGCGGATCGAAGGGCGACAAAGGTTCGGGTTGGTTCACATCGAGTGATACAATCTTTGTGTGGTTTTATAGGTAGCAGCGGCGGCTAAGATGATCGACATTGCTTCGATCATTGCCAAGCCCTGCCGATGCATCAACATTCAGAACAGCGCTGTACGGCTTGCGATAAGCCGCGAGAGTTCATCAGTCGCGAACCGGTACAAGACCGTTACGAGGTACGTTCGTACAAGTGCCCCGCTTGCAAGAGTATTTTGAAGATGGTCGAGCGCACCGAACCCACTATGTTTCCAAGACGCTAAGACTTCGGCGAGAACTCGCGCATGAACTGGCTTGCGTGTTCGATCTGCGCCCTAAGATATTCGGCCTGAAGTGACACGACTTCTTGAAAATTCTGGGCGGCGGCAAGCTTGCGCGCATATTCCAAAGACGTAGCGACGTTCTGTTGCGCGAAATTGAAGGCTAGGTCACCAGGCAATTTTGCTTGCTGAAAGAAAATGGAAAATGCCTTCTCAGTTTGATCTATGGTTTTTTGGACAAGCTCCCGCACCTCGCGTGGCACGTCAACCAATTGGTTTCGCATTCAGTGCCACCTGATAAGCGTGTACCGAAGCTTGCGGGCTTCAAGCTCGGATTCAAGCTGCGCCGCATAGGCACGCACGGTCGGCCCCACGAATCTGTATCGGCCACCATTGGCTTCGTCGGCCGCCACTTGCCGATGGATGCTCTGCCACATGGCGAGCAAGCTTTGGTCAGTAGAGTTTTTGAAGTTCATGTTCGCCCCGTCATCGCTTCCTGCCAGATCGTAGCAAAGGGATGCGCAAGACCGAAGAGCGAACAAAAGCATGGCTAACCCACTCGTCCGGTTAGCCAGACGCGACTGCCAAGCCTTTGCGAATTCTGGATTTCGCTTGACTAATGGCGCACCACTCGGAATAAAACTGCGAACTCTTACGTTATCGAAATCGCGGCTTTGAATTCTGCACATCCTGCCCAAAGTAATCGGCGGCGGTCATTGAACCCCTGTTGAAATTTCGGAGGGCCAGAAGCGGCATCATCTAGCGCGGCTGCATTCGCGCGCCTGCGTCAATGCTGATAGTTGTGGCGTTAAGATAGGCATTCTCGGCGATGTGCTTGACCAAACTGGCGAACTCGTGGGGTTGCCCCATCCTGTTCGGATAAAGGATCATACGGTCGACGATCGACTGCGAAACCTTCGGCGGTATGCCGGCGACCATCCCGGTGTCGAACAACCCCGGTGCAATGGAGACGACGCGAATGCCATGTTCAGCGAGGTCACGCGCGACAGGCAAGGTGAGGCCGACCACGCCGGCCTTGCTGGCGCTGTAGGCCGCCTGGCCCACCTGCCCTTGCGAGGCTGCGCCGGATGCGGTGTTGATGATGACGCCACGTTCGCCGCTCGGGCCCTCCGGTTGGTTGCAGGTCATAGCGAGCGCCGCAAAGCGGATGATGTTGAAGGTGCCGGTGAGATTGATGCCGATGACCTTGTTCCAGGTCGCCAGCGGAAACGGCTGCCCCTTCGATACGGTCTTGGCCGCATCGGCGACGCCCGCACAATTGACGGCGATATGAACCGCCTGGAATGCTTCGAGCACAGCCTCGATCGCGGAGCTAACGCTGGTCTCGTCGGCAACGTCGACAACACGCCCGAATGCCGCGCTCCCCAGTTCCCGGCAAAGATCGGCGAGCCGCGACTCGTCACGATCGAAGGCGGCGACACGCACGCCCGCCTTCGCCAGTGTGACGCACGATGCCCGCCCGAGCCCCGACGCCGCGCCGGTCACGATTGCAACTTTTCCATTCAACTGCATGAGAGCCCCTCTTGCTCGATCTTCTGTATCAGCGGCCAAGGATGGTGATGCAGGCTACCGCCTCTTCGATGCCCTGAAGGCCGCCGCCGTTTTCGGCGAGCGCGATGCGCGCCCCCTCGACCTGCCGCGGTCCCGCCTCGCCGCGCAGTTGCGCCACCAGTTCATGTACCTGCCCGATGCCGGTGGCGCCGACGGGATGTCCCTTGGATTCAAGTCCGCCGGACGGATTGACCGGTATAAGTCCGCCGAGCGCGGTGTCACCGCGCTCCGAAATGATGCCGCCTTCACCGAAATCGCAGAATCCGAGGTTCTCGATCTGGATGATCTCGCCCATGGCCGTCGCGTCATGCACCTCGGCGACAGCGACGTCGTCCGGGCCGATACCGGCCTTGTTGTAGGCCTTTTTCGCCGCGAGCGCGGTACAGTGCCGCTCCACTTCGGACGGGTCACGATCGCTACCGGTCTGGATGACCGATGCCAGCACGCGGATGGCCCGCGACTTGTCGAGACCAAGCCGCTTCAAGCCCGCCTCGGTCGCGAGGATCGCAGCCGCCGCACCGTCCGATATCGGCGAGCACATCGGAAGCGTCAGCGGATAGGTGATCGGCGGGGCATTCAGCACTTCGTCGACCGAATAGGCATTACGAAACTGCGCCAGCGGATTTTCCACGGAATGCCGATGGTTCTTCGCCGCCACCGCAGCAAGCTGGCGCTGCGTGGTGCCGAAGCGCTTCATGTGCTGACGTGAGAACGCGGCGTAGACATCCATGAACACGCTGTAGGGCTTGTCCGAGGTCGTGCCTTCCGGCACCTCGACACCCTCGCCGAGCGCTAGCAGCCTGTCGCGAATTTCGCCGTCGCGGCTGACGTCCCAGGCACTATCGAATGCCTCGAACATCAGCTTGCGATCTGTCGAGAACATCTTCTCGGCGCCGAGCGCGAGCGCAAAGTCCCCCTCACCCGCCTTAAGGAAAGTCACGGCAAGGTTGAACGCCGTGCTGCCGCTGGCACAGGCGTTCTCGACATTGACAACGGGAACGCCGCCGATTCCCATTTCGCGTAGCAGGATCTCGCCGCGGATCATGTGCTGGCGCTCCATATGGCCTTGCGACGCGTTGGCGAAGAAGGCCGCTTCGATGTCAGACTTCTGCAATCCCGCATCGCCGAGCGCGGCATCCACCGCGCTGCGCGACAGAGTCTTCATATCGATATCGAGCATGCGCCCAAACGGGGTCATGCCAACACCGACCACATAGATGTCGCTCATCGCGCCCTCCCTTGAGGATTGGAATCTTCTCTGGTCTCTACCTGCTAGTCCTTGAGCTCCGGCAGTGCACGCAGCACCTGCTCCGTATGCTCGCCAAGGCCGGGCACGCCGGAGCGCGGACCGGGATGCTCGCCGGAAAAAATCAACGGCTGCGCCACATGGTGGCTCCGCCCGCCGTTCCCATCCGCCACCTCGCGGAACAGCCCGCGCGCCCGGAAATGCGGATCGGCGGTCACCTCGCTCAACGAGTTCACCGGCCCCCATGGAATCCCGGCGGCATCCAGCTTCTGCGCCCAATCGGTGCGATCGCGCGTCGCCAGCACGGCAGCGACCTTGCCTCGCAAGGCATCGCCGCGCGCGACCCGCTCGCTGCGATTGAAGCCGGCCGCATCAGGCATGCCGAGCAACTCGCACAGCGGCCGCCAGAACCAGTCTTCATGAGCAATCGACAACGTGAGGAGACGGCCATCGGCACACTTGAAGACGCCATAGGCCGGCTCGGCGCCGATGTCGGCGAGCGGCGCACCGTTCATCACCGGACCGAGCATCACCGACATCCAGGACACCAGGCCGTCCGTCATCGAGACGTCGACATATTTTCCTTCTCCCGTACGTGCGCGCTCGAACAGCGCCGCCAACGTGCCGACGGCAGCGAACATGCCGGAGGACAGGTCGCCGATCGCGATGCTTCCCGGATCCTCCACCGAGCCTTGCTCGGCGTGACGAAAGAGAAACCCGGCAAGTGCCTGATAGGAGATGTCGTGGGCGGGGCGATCGCGATACGGCCCGTCCTGCCCGAAGCCGGAGATCGAGACATAGACCAGCCTTGGGTTGAGCTCCGCCATCGCCTCATGGCCGAAGCCGAGACGCGCCATGGTGCCCGGACGAAATCCTTCCATCAGCACGTCGGCGGAAGCGACCAGCCTGCGCAGGTTCAGCTTGCCTTCAACGCTCTTGAGATCCAGCGCCACCGAGCGCTTGCCGCGATTGAGCGCGCCGTGGAAGGCCGGAAACTGCCGTGCAGGATCTCCCGCGCCCGGACGTTCCACCAGGATCACGTCGGCGCCAAGATCACTTAGTAACAAGGTTGCGTAGGGCCCGGGATACTGCTCAGCCAGACTGATCACCCGAATTCCAGCGAGGGGAAGACTCATCTCGATCGCTCTTTCCGGCAGCGGCTTGACTTGCATTAATCCCGACAGTCTGTAACATAACCTTACGAATAATCAACTAACTCAAAAGTCAATTCCGAGGAAAGTCCGGTGGAATCGGTTATCTCTGAAATTCGGGCCGGCGCGATGTGGATCACGCTGAACCGGCCGGATGCACTCAATGCCATTACTCCCGCAGTGGTTTCGGGCATCAACGCGGCGCTCGACAAGGCTCAGCTGTCGGACATCCACGCAGTGGTGCTGACCGGAACGGGGCGCGCCTTCTGCGCCGGCGCCGACCTCAAATTCATACGCGGCGAAGCCGGGAACGACGAAACGTCGCTGAGCCGCTTTCTCGATACCGTTCTCCTTGTCATGAACCGGCTCGAGACGTTTCCCATGCCGGTGATCGCGTCGCTGAACGGATTGACGTTGGCTGGCGGCTTGGAACTGATGCTGTGCTGCGATCTCGTCGTCGCGGCGCGCTCGGCCAAGCTGGGCGACGCCCATGCAAATTTTGGGCTCTTGCCCGGCGGCGGCAGCTCGGTGCGGCTGCCGCGTAAGATCGGCCCCACCCGCGCAAAATATCTGCTCTACACCGGCGAGTTCGTGCCAGCCGAACAGCTCGTTGCCGCCGGACTGGTCAACGAGGTCGTCGATGACGACATGCTGATCCCGGCGACCGAGGCGCTGGTCGCCAAGCTCGTCAACAAGAGCCCGCTCGTGCTTCGGCGCATGAAGGTGCTGGTCGATGATGGCCTCGAGCAACCTTGTGCGATAGCACTGCGACAAGAACTGCTCGCCAGCGAAGTCCACGCCCGCAGCAACGACCTGAAGGAGGGACTTGCCGCATTCGAGGAAAAACGCAAACCACGCTTCACCGGCAAATAGGAAAAGCAAGTCGGGAATGCCAAGAGGAGACGGTAATGAGCCAGGAGACGCGCTTCACGGTCCTGCAACAGATCCAGCGTGCGGCCCACCAGCTCGCACCCGCCATTCGGGAGATGTTCGATCGCGCAGGCCTCGCTCCAGCCGATCTCAAGACCGTGGACGACCTGTCGCGGCTGCCCGTATTCAAAAAGGAGTCGCTGGTCGAGTTACAACGCCAGCGGCCGCCATTCGGGGGTTTCCTTGCAGCAAAGGATGAAGAAATCGTCCGTATCTTCGTCTCTCCCGGCCCCATCAACGAACCTCAACTGAGGCACGACCGCGACGGATGCGGCTTCGGCACGGCCTTTGCCGCCGCCGGCCTCGGCCCCGGCGATCGCGTGCTCAACACCTGGTCCTATCATCTCGTGCCTGCCGGCCTTCTGCTCGACGAGGGCCTGCGCTCGGTCGGCGCGACGGTGATTCCAGCTGGCACCGGCGGCAGCGAGTTGCAGGCGAAGCTGGTGACCGACCTTGGCGTGACCTGCATCTGCGCCTCGACCGCCTTCTTCATCACGCTAGCGGAAGCCATCGAGGCGATGGGTCATTCGCTGCCCGGTGGCTGGAAGGTCAGAACTGCGTTGCTCGGCGGCGAACTCGGCGACTGGCTCGGCAAGCGCCGTCGCCTGGAAGCCAGGTACGGCGTTCGCACCTTCGCAGTCTATGCGACGGCGGACTTCGGCGTGATCGCCTTCGAAAATGGCGCGCAGGACGGCGGCTACGAGGTTCACCAGGACCGCATCGTGCAAATCTGTGACCCGACGACGGGGGCTCCGCTTCCGCACGGCGAGCCCGGCGAGATCGTGGTTACCACGCTGACGCCGGGCTGGCCGCTGATCCGGTTCGGTACCGGCGACGTCGCCGTCGCCACGGCTATGAACGCCGATGGCACGGTGCGCAGGATCGGCATGCTGCAGGGACGCGTCGGGCAGGCGGTGAAGGCGCGCGAGATATTCATCTATCCGCGCCAGCTCGAAGACCTCGCTATTGCCATTCCGGGAATCGGCCGCGCGCAGGCCATCGTCACCCGCCCGCAACAGCGGGAAGAGATCACGGTGCGGCTTTCGCTGCTTCCGGATGCGGACCGCGACGCCGTCCTGGCGGCGGCGCCGGCCCGCTTCAACGCGCTGTCTCGTCTGAAGGCCGACCGTATCGAGGTGGTAGGAACAGACGAACTGCCGGCCGACGCTCCATTCGTCGTCGACCGGAAGGACGCCTGACCCCGCACCGGCACGCAGCGCCTCAGCCGAGCCACCGCTTGCGGCGTCGATAATGCTTGATGTCGCGGTAGCTCTTGCGCTCGCCCTTAAGGTCAAGCCCGAGGTAGAACTCCCGCACGTCCTCGTTGTTTCGCAGCTCTTCCGCGGCGCCTTCGAGGACGATGCGTCCATTCTCCATGACGTAGCCGTAGTCGGCGATATCCAACGCGACGCGCGTGTTCTGTTCGACGATCAGAAGCGTGGTCCCGCTTGCCTTGAGGTCCTTCAGCAGCTCGAACACCTCGTCGATCATCAACGGCGCTAGGCCAAGCGACGGCTCGTCAATCATGATCAGCCTGGGATTGGCCATCATCGCGCGCCCGATCACGACCGTTTGCTGTTCGCCGCCGGACAGATAGCCGGTTATCCGATCCTTGAGCGCCGCAAGCCGGCGAATGCGATCGTAGACATGATCAAGGCGCTTGCGTACCTCACGCCCCGACGATTCCATGTGGCCGCCGACCAGCAGATTCTGCTCAACGGTCAGATGGCGCAACACGCGGCGGCCCTCCATCACGTGGATGATGCCGCTTCGAACGACTTCGGTCGGATCCGACTTGTCGATTCTCTTGCCGTCGAAACCGATATTGCCGGAGGTCACCCGGCCGTCCTCGACGCGTATGATGCCGGAAATCGCTTTCAGCGTCGTCGACTTGCCGGCCCCATTGCCGCCGAGCAACGCAACGCATTTGCCATCCGGCACGGCGAGCGAAATGCCCTTCACCGCCAGAATGACGTCGCTGTAGATGACTTCAACGTTGTTCAGCTCGAGCAAAACGCAAGCCTCCCGAGGGGATCCGACCGGGCCCGCGGGACCCGGCCGGATGGCGTTACTTCACCACTTGTTAATGGACGGCACCGGCACGTTGGCAGCAGCCTCCGTGTACTTGCCGTCCTTGATGGTGACGATACTCGCGACCAGCCCCTGCGTCGGGAATGGCCCGTCGTTCGAGAACTTGGTGTTGCCGAGAATCTTGTAGGTCTCATCCGCGGAGATCGTCGTCGACATCAGCGCCTCGCGGACAGCTTCGCCCGTGACCTTGTCAGCACCGACCTTCTTGGCCGCAGCTTCGATGGCCCGCATCGCAATCAGCGCCTGACCAAGACCTTGGACAGCCGAAACCGTCCATTTGGCCTTGAGGTTGTACTTGCTCTGAAGCATTTCGAAAAACTCACGCCCCGGCGTCTTTGCATCAGTGGGCGCGGCCATCGCATAGACCTCATAATCGCCCTCCATCTGCTTGATGTCGCCGATCGCGCGACCAGATTCCGCCAGTCCGTTGTGCGAGCTCACGACAATCGGCACATTCTTGCCGAGCGACTGAAGCGCACGCTTGGTGGCGACCACGGCAGCCGTGTTCGTCATGATCATGATTACCTCGGCACCCTTGCGGGT
Organism: Bradyrhizobium sp. in8p8; assembly: GCF_000426845.1. Classification (GTDB taxonomy): domain Bacteria; phylum Pseudomonadota; class Alphaproteobacteria; order Rhizobiales; family Xanthobacteraceae; genus Bradyrhizobium; species Bradyrhizobium japonicum_C. The sequence goes on from NZ_KE384580.1 coordinate 8,774, forward strand.
CACGCGGTTGACCTGGGTAGTGAGATCGGTGGGCTGTACTTCCGTGAACACGACCTCAACGACCTCGACCTTGCCGGGATTGTCGGCCGCGTAGCGCTGGACGCCCTTGTGCTGATCGACATAGGCGGGCGAGGCTTCCGACGAAATGATCGCGACCTTCAGCGGCCCGCTGCCGCCGCGCTTCTGACGTAGCCACTCGAAGAAGGCTGCGGCTTCGTGGCTGTAGGTCGGACGCTGATTGAAGATCCATGGATCGGGCTTCCAGGCAAAGCCATACGCTGCTGTCGACATCACCATCGGAATCTTGTCGGTTGGCAGCCGCCCCTGAAGCGCGGCCACGTCAGGTCCACCGACCCCAAGCGCGATGATCGGATTGAGCTCGGCCTTGATACCAGGCCACAGGCTTGCCACCTGCGCCGCGTCATAGCGATGATCGTAGTCCTTGATGCCGAGCTTGATCCCGATCTTCTTGCCGACTTCGGCATTCCACCAGTCGATGACCGGCCGGCGCGCCCCGATCAAGTCCTTCATCACGTCCGCATAGGGACCGGTGAAATCCGCCAGCGACGCGACGTTGTAGGTGGTCTCGGCACGGGCCGACGCCGTGATTGTCAGCAAGCCGAGTGCAGCCGCCACCCCGGCAATCTTGATGTTCTTCAAGATAGTCATTGTTCAGTTTTCTCCCATGTGTGTTTTCAATGTTCGGGCGCCCGGCCTTCAATAGGGAAACGGCCAAAGGCGATAGGATCGTTTCAGGATGTTCCAGCGATGCATCAGCCCGCGTGGTTCGAAAATCAGGAACGCTGCGATGATCCCGCCGAGAAAAACGTTCATCAGCGCAAACACCACATCCCCGCCGAGCGACGGAAATTGCGCAACGATGCCGGGACCAAGCGTAACGAAGCTCTCCTGGATCGCCTTGATGACGAATACGCCGATCAACGCCCCGGTGATCGAGCCGAGACCTCCGACAATGACCATGGCGATGAACCAGATCGAATGGAACAGCGTGAACTGGTCGACGGCGACAAAGCGCACGTAGTAGGCCCACAACGCTCCGGCGATCCCCGCGTAGAACGCGCCGATCAGAAAGGCGATCGCCTTGGTCCGCACAACATTGATCCCCATCAGGCCGGACGCGACGTCGTCGTCGCAGACTGCGACGAAGGCGCGTCCGTGCCGGCTGCGCACGATGCCGTAGGCACCGAACACCATCAGCGCCGTCACGCCCAGACAGAGATAGTAGATCGACGTCTCGCTGACGAAGCTGAAGCCGAAGATTTGCGCCGGTTCCAGCGTCAGACCGTTCGATCCGCCGAACCACGACTGCGGCAGATTGAGGATCAGGAAATGAAACAGGGTCTGCGCCGCGATGGTGGTGAGCGCCAGGTAAAAGCCCTTGATGCGAACCGCAGACAAGCCAAAGATGAAGCCAAATACTGCAGCGGCGCAGCCTCCGAGCGGAATGCTGAGCCAGAATGGCAGATTGAACTTGATGGCCAGCGCACCGGTGGCGTAGGCACCGACGCCCATGAAGGCGGCTTGGCCGAGATTGATCTGGCCCGCATATCCCATGTTGATCTGCAGGCCGATCACGACCACGGCCATGATCAGCATGTTGGTCGAGATCGCGACGAGGCGCGGTCCCAGAACATGAGGCAAAACGGCCAGCGCGACGAGAAACACAATGAGCGCGATCCATTGCCCGCGGGTGCGGATCAAGGCCTTATCGCGTTCGAAACTGGTGGCGAATACGCCTGCCGGATCCATCGGTCAGACCCTTTCGATGGTCTTCCAGCCGAACATCCCGGTCGGCCGAATAAAGAGGATGAGCAGCATGATGATGAATGGGAATACGGTGCCGATCGCGCCCCCAACGATCGGATCGAGATAGGCGGTCACGAGCCCCTGAATGATGCCGACGATAAGGCCGGCCAGCAGGACGCCGGCGATCGCCTCGAAACCCGCCAGCAGCGCCACCGGCAATGCTGCGAGGCCGATGTCGGAGGCAAGAAAGTTCAGCGACTTTCCGCTGAGGAAGATGACGGCGCCGAGTGTCGACAGCACAGCGCCGAGGATCCATGCGAACGCGATAGAGCGCTTTACCGAAATTCCCATCAACAATGCCACCTGGTGATCCTCGGCGACCGCCGTCATGCGCAGCCCGGCCCGCGTTCGGTTGAAAAACCACGACAGACCGAAGCCGACGATCACCGTTATCACGCCGCCGATGAGAAGCGAGCGAGGGATCAGAATCTCCCCGATGATCACCGGCTGAAGCGGGAATATGATTGGGAACGAACGCACCTGCGGCCCGAACAGCACGAGGATCAAACCGCGGATCAGGATGAGCAGCCCGATTGTAACCATGACCATGGCGAAGACCGACTCACCGGCAAGGCGGGAAAAGAAGACGCGCTCGACCAGGAGTCCGAACAGTGCCGCCGCGACGAATGCGAGCGGAAGACCGATCGAGAGCGGCAATCCGAGCGAGGCGACCATCCACCAGACGATGAAACCGCCGAACACGACGAGTTCACCCTGGGCGAAATTGAAGACCTTCGATGCCCGATAGATGACCACGAAGCCCATGGCGATGAGGGCATAGAGGAGCCCGACCAATGCGCCGTTGATGAAATAATTGACGAAATCGATCATGCGATGGCTCGCAACGGTGCAGCGGCGTTTCCGCGCTTGTCGCCTTTAACGACATCGTGGATGGTGACGTGAGCGGACAGCGTTCCCTTTCGCCCATCCTGATACGTTACCGCGATGTCGAGTTTCTGATCATCCCGGCCGCCGTACATCGCCTCGATCAGCACGGCATAGCGTTCGGCGAGGAATTCGCGCCGCAGCTTGCGCGTACGGGTCAGCTCGCCTTCATCCGGATCGAGCTCCTTGGGGAAGTTGGCGAATCGACGGACCCGCGCATGTTCGGGCAGGAACAGGTTAACGCGCGCAATCTCGCCGCGCACCAGTTCGGCCACTTCGGCCTTCTGCGAAAGATCGGTGAAGGTGGAGAAACTGATGTTGCGATCTTCCGCCCACCGCGACACCACGCTCATGTCGATATTGATCAGCGCGCCGATATAGTCGCGCGTATCGTCGCCAAGCATCATGACGTCCTTGATAAACGGACTGAAACGCAGCCGGGTCTCGATAAACTGAGGCGGAAACCGTTCGCCGGAGCGAAGCTGTCGAAGATCGTCGAGGCGCTCGAGGAATACGAGCTCGCCGCTGTCGGTGACCGACACGGCATCGCCCGTGCGATACCATCCGTCCTCAACGCGCTGGGCGACGCTGTCGGGCTTCTTGTGATAGCCTTGAAAGACACTGCCGCCACGAACGAGCAATTCACCCTGCTCCGACACCTTCCATTCCAGCGCCGCACCGGATTCGGGGTGCGAGCTCAGCCAGTGCCCGACCGTCTCGAGATTGTACCGATTCCCCTGATGCAGGGTCAGGAGTCCGATCTCGGTGGCGCCATAGATATTGCGTAACGGCACGCCGATGGCATGGAACAGGCGAAACACATCCGGCGCCATCGTGGAGCCGCCGCACAATGCGAGCTTGATGCGCGTGAGGCCGAGCTTGTCTCGCAGCGGCTTCAATACCAGCATCTCCGCAAGCGGCAGCGCAAGCCGCGCGCCGAGCGGGACGGGCCTGCCTTCAAGACGCGCGACATGGACCTTGTGGCCGATATCGACACCCCAGGCATAGATCGCCCTGCGCGTCCGGCCAGCATCGAGCATCCGGCCCTGGATGGTGGCGGCGAGGCTCTCCCACTGGCGGGGAGCGAATACCATCACCTCGACTGCGAGTTCGCGGATATTGTTGAGAACCTCCTCAGGCGATTCCGGGAAATTCACCACCAGCGGCAGCAGGAGGCCGATGGTGACGCCGAAGAACTGCTCCGTCGCCCAGGCCGGGGCGATATAGGTGAGATACTCCATGCCGGGCTTGATGCCGGTCGCCGCGATGACGCGATGCGCGTTGTCGACGAGGTAGCGGTGGGTCAGCACCACGCCCTTCGGCCGCCCGGTGGTGCCGGACGTATAAGACAGCACGGCCACGTCGTCGGGTCGGCCTGTCTCAACCAGGCGCCGGAACAGATCGGTATCCTCGGCGTGGCGTGCGCGTCCGACCTCAACCACCTTCTCGAACGGCGTCAGGCGCTCGTGACGATAGGACCACATCCCGGTATCGTCCCAGTAGATCATCTGGCGAAGGTGCCGAACGCGATCGAGAATCGCGAACCCCTTGTCCACCTGCTCCTGATCCTGCGCTACCAGACAGACCGCATCGCTATCGTTAAGGAGGTATTCGATTTCGTCCGCAGTGATGTCAGGATAAAGCGAGACGATCTTGCATCCGATCGAGAACGCCGCAAACTCGCTCCAGAAGTTCTCCGGCTCGTTCTCGCCGACAATGGCCACGGTCTCGCCGCGGCGAATACCTATCGCGTCAAGGCCAAGGGCGAAGGAACGCACCTTCTCGAGAACATCACCATAGGTGTATTCGCGCCAGATGCCGCGATACTTGTGCCGCTCAACGAGCCGGTCCGGCGCCGCGCTGGCGCGCTCGAGCAACAGTTGCGGAATGGTACGCATCGGCAGCATCAGCGATTTCCTTCGCCCAGATACGCCTTGAGCACCGCAGGATTTTTCTGAACCTCCAGCGGAGTCCCCTCTGCAATCTTGCGGCCAAAGTCGAGCACCACGATCCGGTCCGCTAGATCCATGACGACACCCATGTCGTGCTCGACGAGCACCACCGGGATCCGTCGCGCCTCGCGAACGTCGAGAATGAATCGCGCGAGGTCCTCCTTCTCCTCGGTATTCATCCCGGCCATCGGCTCATCCATCAGCAGGATGCTCGGCTCCTGCGCCAGTGCCCGACCGAGATCGACGCGTTTGCGCAAGCCGTAGCCGAGGCTGCCGACCGGCTGATGGCGGATGGATTCGATTTCGAGCAGCTCGATGATTTCCTCGACGACCTCGCGGTGCCGGATCTCCTCGCGTCTGCAAGGCCCGAAGTAAAAGAATGCCGACGGAATCGAGCTCTTCATGTGAATGTGACGGCCGACCATGATGTTTTCGATCACGGTCATGTTCGAAAAGATATGCGTCCCCTGGAAGGTCCGGGCCAGGCCGGCCTTCACGATATGGTGGACGCCCATGCCGGACAGCAGCGAGCCATTGAATCGTACCTCGCCCTGCTGCGGCCGATAGAAGCCGCTGAGGCAATTCATCAGGGAGGTCTTGCCGGCACCGTTCGGCCCGATCACCGCGAGCAACTCGTCCACCCCGACCGCGATGGACACATTGTCAAGCGCGACGACGCCACCGAAAGCCATCCGGATACCGTCGGCGACGAGAAGCGCGGCATTCTGCGCCGCACGGCTCTGCGATGCTGAATAGAGAGGCGAAACAGCGCTCAACACGCTCCCCCTTCACAACGCAGTCCTGCGACATTCATCCTCCCCACGGTATGCGGCATTTCGACCGAACAGCGCCCCACCCTCAAATCGCCCCATCCTCTGCGGATTTTTATGACCGATGAGCATTATTTTTAACTCGACAGTCAATTTAGGTCAAGCCCATTCGGGCGCCTGCAACACACCACGACGAAAAGGCAGATCGAACACTCCGGCGCGAACGCATCAAGAGGCACGGATTCCGGTTGCAGCAGGCAGCAGGCACTTCCCGCTTTGGAGGAAGCTCGTGATTGGGCGCATTCAGGCGCGCCTTTCGACGAAGCGGCCCTCGACCTTTCGACCTGCAATGGCACCAAACCGAAAAGGCAAAGCCTCGAACATGAATTGACCATAACGTCGAATATCCTAATATGTGGTCGAATACGGAAGATCTGCAGCTCTCCGTGAGCAACGTCTGTCACCGGTTTCGCGCGCTCGCGAAACCGCGTCGCTCCAGCAACGCTGCCAATCTCCGATAAGGACAGGCAGGAGGAGAATCCGGGATGGCAGGAGCCGAGAGCAAATCTTTTTCGTTCCTAACCGACCAGCAAACGATGGTTCGGGACGTCGCGCGCAAGGTTGCGACCGACGCGATCGCCCCCACGGCAGCGGAACGCGATCGCACCGCGACGTGGCCGCACGCCGAATTGAAGGCTCTCGCGAATCTTGGCTTCATGGGCATGCTGCCGCCGGAACAATATGGCGGCTCGAACGCGGGGTTCGTCGCCTATTGTCTGGCGCTGGAGCAGATCGCTGCGGCCGACGCGGGTGTCGGCACCATTTTCCACGTCCACAACGTCACCGCCTTCACCATCGCCTTGCGCGGCAGCGAGGAACAGAAGCAGAAGTATCTGCCGCCGATGCTGCGCGGCGAAAAGATCGGCGCGTTTCTTCTCACTGAGCCGCAGGCCGGATCGGATACCGCCGCATTTCGTGCCACCGCGCGCCGCGAAGGCGATCACTTCATTCTCAACGGCACCAAGCAGTTCATTTCCAACGGGAGCGAGGCTGGTACAACGATCGTGCTCGCTCGCACCGATCCGCAGGCCGGCAAACGTGGTTTCACAACGTTCATCGTCGACCCTACCTCACCTGGCTACAATGTCGCGCGCGTCGAGGACAAGCTCGGCCAGCGTACGGCCCATGTCGCCCAGATCCAGCTCGACAATCTTCGCGTGCCGGCGGAGAACGTGCTCGGCGAAGTTGGCGGTGGGTACCGGATTGTCATGGGCGGCCTGTCTGACGGACGGATTGCGATCGCCGCGCAGGCGGTCGGCGTTGCCCAGGCAGCGCTCGACGCTGCGATCCGCTACGCCAACGAGCGCGAGGCCTATGGCAAGCCGATCGTCGAACTGCAGGCGGTGAGCTTCCATCTCGCGGAGATGGCTGCGCAGGTCGACGTCGCGCGGCAATATTACATCCACGCCGCGCGGCTTCTCGAAGCCGGAGCCTCGTGTGCCAAGGAGGCGGCCATCGCCAAGCTCGTCGCTTCAGAGATGGCGGAGCAGGTCTGCTCGGACGCGCTACAGATCCATGGCGGCTATGGCTACCTAAAGGATTTTCCGGTCGAGCGCTACTACCGCGACGTTCGCGTCTGCAAAATCTACGAGGGGACCAGCGATATCCAGAAGCAAATCATCGCACGCAGCCTCTCGGCCTGAGGGCCCAAGAATTGACTTTACGGCAATAGTTTTGACTATGGAGCCTTGAGAATCGCTAATCCGGATACTCGGCACGCTTCATGAAGAAGACATCGACAGCAAGGCGCGGCCGCCACGCTTCCGCCTGGAAAAGCGTCGTCCTGGACCGGGAACAGCAATTCTTGCTGAAGCGGGGCGCGCTGCTTCGCGAGGCGGGCCGCGCATTCAGCCTTCGCGGCTATCACAACACCTCGCTCGAGGATGTGGCGAAGACCTTGGACGTCACCAAGGCCGCGCTTTACTACTACGTCACGAACAAGCAGGAAATTCTCTTCGAATGCCACATGATGTCGCTCGACTTCGGCGACGAGGCGATGAAGTACAGCGAAGAGCATGGCAAGACCGGGCTTGAAAAAATTCTCCTGCTTATCGACAAGTACGTCAAAACCATCACCAGCGAGATGGGCTCTTTCGCGGTGCTCGGCGAGTACGACGCACTGGAGTCGCAGAACAAGGCGATCATCGGCAAGCGTCGCGACAAGTTTGACCGCGGCTTCCGGAAATTGATCTCTGAAGGTATTGCCGACGGGACGGTGCGTGCCGTCGATCCCAAGCTGACGGTGTTCTTCTTCATGGGGTCGATCAACTGGATGACGCGATGGTTCACGACTGAAGGACCGCTCACCGGCGAGCAGGTCGCCCGGCAACTTGTCGATCTCGTAGAGGGAGCTCTGCGGAGCCGCTGATCGCGCCCCGCCGCCCCAGCGGAGCCGAAACGCTGCTCGCAAAAGACGCCTGGAACCCACGAAAACGATCCGCCGGACGGAGGCGCAAGAGCAATGTTACTTTCGTCCCTTCCAGAGCGGCTTGCGCTTTTGTACGAAGGCAGCAATGCCCTCGCGCGCATCAGCGTGGGCCATGTTCCTCACCACGAGTTCGCCGGAATATTCGTAGGCATCGGAGATGGGCATTTGCAGCTGGCGATAGAACGCCTGTTTGCCGAGCGCCAACGTGTAGGTCGATTTCGAGGCGATCTCCGCTGCCAGCGACTCGACCGTTTGCTCGAGTTGCTCGGGCGTGACCACATCGTTGATCAGCCCGATGCGTAGCGCAAACGCCGCGTCGTAGAGGCGCCCCGTGGTGAGCATCTGCATCGCGTGTTTCGGCATCACGGCGCGCGACAACGCCACCATGGGCGTGAGGCACCACAAGCCAATGTTCACGCCCGGTGTCGCAAACCGCGCCTCGCTGGAGGCGATCGCGAGATCGGCACTGGCGACCAACTGGCAACCGGCGGCCGAGGCCACGCCTGCGACGCTGGCAATGATGACCTGCGGTTGATCCCGCATCGTCTGCATCAGAGCCGAACAGCGCGTCGACACCGTCTTGAAGAATTCGGGATCCGTCTCCCCGTCAAATTCGGTAAGATCATGCCCCGCGCAGAAGATCTTCTTGCCGATCCCAGTCAGGACGATCACCGCGATCGACGGCTGCCCCCGGAGGTCCATCAGATGGCGGGTCAATTCATCGATTGTCGACAAGGAAAGGCTGTTGCCGCTACGCGGACGGTTCAAGGAAATGTACGATACCGCACCCCGATCATCGCGGATAACAAGTTCTTTTTCTTCGCTCATGACACGTTCCCAGAAAGTCTCGTTAGCCAGTTCGGCACGTGAGCGCACCATCGACAGGAAGAAGCACGCCGGAGACGTATTTCGCGTCATCCGACGCCAGGAACAGCGAGGCATGCGCCACGTCCCAGGCGGTGCCCATCTTGCCCATCGGCACCATCGCATCGCGCCGGGCAATCATGTCGTCGGGGAATCGTAAACGTGCTTGTATGGCTCGACGATCATCGGCGTGTTCATCAGGCCCGGCAACACCGCGTTGCAGCGGATGCCCTTCGGCGCATATTCGACCGCTACGGCGCGGGTGAAGTGGTTCACGCCGGCCTTCGAGGAATAATAGGAAATCATCGGCACGCTGATCGTGGTGATCGATGCGACCGATGACACGTTGACGATCGCGCCGCCGCCCTGCTTGACCATTTCCGGGAGGACGCGCTGGCAGGTGAGAAAGAACCCCTTCAGGTTCACCGCCATGACGCGGTCCCAGCTCGCCTCGTCGATATGCTCGGGACCGCCGGGCTCGGCGATGCCGACATTGTTCTGCAGGATGTCGATGCGGCCATGACGGCTGATGGCTGCACCGACGGCCGCATCGATGTCCGCGGCCGACGTGATGTCGGCGCGCAGGGCCTCGGCCCTGCCGCCTTCTTCCGTGATGATCGCGACGGCGCGCTCCGCCGATGCTAGATCGCGGTCGACGCAGATCACCGTCGCGCCTTCGCGCGCGAACAGGACGGCCGTGGCCTTGCCATTGCCCCAGCCTTCACCGACGCAGCCGGCTCCCATGACGAACGCGATCTTGTCCTTGAGCCGCTGCGACATCGGTGAATTACTCCCGCTTCTGGTTCAGTTCTTTTCGTAGAGCGTCACGACGGCCGCGCCGCCCAGGCCGAGGTTGTGCTGGAGCGCCAGCCGCGCACCGTCGACCTGGCGGGCCTCGGCGGTGCCGCGCAACTGATGGACAAGTTCGTAGCACTGCGCGAGGCCGGTCGCGCCGAGCGGGTGTCCCTTGGACAGCAGGCCGCCGGACGGGTTGGTGACGAAACGTCCGCCATAGGTATTGTCGCCATCGAGAACGAACTTCTCGGCCTCGCCCTCGCCGCAGAGGCCAAGCGCCTCGTAAGTGATGAGTTCGTTCTGCGCGAAGCAATCATGCAGTTCGACGACATCGACATCGTCGGGGGCGATGCCGGCCTTCTCGTAGACCTTTTCGGCCGCCGACTTCGACAGGTCGAAGCCGACGACGCGCATCATGTCGCGGGTCTCGAAGGTGCTGGGACGGTCCGTCGTCATGGCCTGCGCGCGGATGCGAACTGTGTCGTTCAGGTTATGGCGCCTGGCGAACGCCTCGGAGACGAGCACGGCGGCGGCGGCGCCGCAGGTCGGCGGACACGCCATCGAGCGCGTCATCACGCCCTCCCAGATCACCGGCGCCTGCATCACATCGCCTTCGGTCATTTCTTTCCGGAACAGCGCCAGCGGGTTGCGCGCGGCATGGCGGCTGGCCTTGGCGCGGATCTTCGCGAACGTCGAGAGCTGCGTGCCGTACTTGTCCATGTGCTGCTTGCCGGCGCCGCCGAAATAACGGAGCGCCAGCGGAATCTCGCCATGGCCGACAAGTTCATCGGTGACGCGGTCGAATTCCGAGAACGGCGACGGCCGGTCCTCGAAGATCGACCCCAGCGCACCCGGGCGCATCTGCTCGAAGCCGACGGCCAGCACGCAATCCGCCGCGCCGCTTTCGACCGCCTGCCGCGCCAGATAGAGCGCGGTCGAGCCGGTGGAGCAGTTGTTGTTGACGTTGACGATCGGGATGCCGGTCATGCCGACCCGGTAGAGCACCTTCTGGCCGGCCGTGGAGTCGCCGTAGACGAAACCGGCATAGGCCTGCTCGATGGCGTCGTAGCCGAGGCCGGCATCCGCAAGCGCCAGCTTGACCGCCTCCTCGCCCATCGCGTCATAGGGCGCTGATGCGCCCGGCTTTGCGAACGGGATCATGCCGACACCTGCAACGATCGCGGTCATTGTGCGCTCCTTGTGTTCGCCGATTACGCGGCCGTTTCGCTTTCGATGATTTTCCGGATTTCGGTCTTGAGTATCTTGCCGTAGTTGCTTTTCGGCAGGCTCGGCAGGAACCGGTAGGACTTCGGCCGCTTGAAGCGGGCGATATGTTCGATGCAGAAGGCATCCAGTTCCGCGGCCGTCACCGGCGCCGACGACGCCACGAAGGCGATGACCTCCTCGCCCCAGTCGGGATGGCGGCGACCGATCACGCTGACCTCCGCCACGGCGGGATGGCGCAGCAGCACCTCCTCAACTTCCCGCGGATAAATGTTGGAGCCGCCGGAGATGATGACGTCTTTCGAGCGATCCTTCAGATAGAGAAAACCGTGCGCGTCGAACGTGCCGACATCGCCGGTCCACAGCCAGCCGTCGCGCAGCGCCTGCGCCGTCGCCGACGGATTGTTCCAGTAACCGGCCATCACGACGTCGCCGGCCACGATGACCTCGCCGTTCTCGCCGGGCGGCATGTCGTTGCCGTCGGCATCGACGACGCGGACCGCGACGCCCGTGCGGGGGATGCCGACCGATGACAGCCGGTCGTCGAGACGGCCGTCGCCATTGTCGAGATGCATGTGGGGCGGCAGGTAGGTGATGGTGCACGGCGACTCGCCCTGGCCGTAGGCCTGCCACAGCCGCGGGCCGAGCGCGACCAGCGCGCGCTTGAGATCTTCGACATACATCGGCGCGCCGCCGTAGAAGATGTGATCGAGATTCTCCACCGTCAGATCCGCCATCGAGGGCGAAGTGACCAGCCGGTTCACCATCGTCGGCGCGGCGAAGAACGAACTCCCCGGATAGCGATTGATGAGATCGACGATCTCGCCCGGCTCGAAGCCGCCGCTCTCCGGCACGACATTGGCGGCGCCGCGTACCAGGTGCGCGAGCGCAAGCAGCCCGGCGCCGTGCGACAGCGGCGCCGGATAAAGCGACGCGTCGGTTTCGTCGACCGGGCCGATATCGGCGAGGAAGCTCATCGTCATGTTGTAAAGGTTGCGATGGGTCAGCATCGCGCCCTTTGGATAACCTGTGGTGCCGCTGGTGTAGAACAGCCACGCATTGTCGCCGGGCGCGGCCGGTGCCGGCCGAAGATCGGATGGCACCGTCGCAAGCATCGCGCGATACGCCTCGCCGTCGACATCGACGACGTTGCCCGGCTGCGACAGTCCGCCCTCGATGTCGGTGAACAGCACCGAGGCGGCGCAATTGTCGAGGATGTAGGCCAGTTCCTTCGGATGCAGCTTGGCATTGATCGGCGCCACCGCCAGCCCAGCGAACCAGGCGCCGAACAGGATCTCGAAATATTCAGGGCGATTGGACAGGAAGACGCCGACCCGCGAGCCCGGCGCAAAGCCCTTGTTGCGCAAGGCCTGGCCGAGCGCCGCGCTGCGCTGCAGAAGCTGCGCATAGCTATGGATCGTCGCGCTGCCGAGACAGACCGCCGGGCGATCCGCAAACGCTTTCGCCGCATTGGCGAGTACCATGGCGATATTCATGGGCTTCTTCCCCGTTCAGATGGCGCGCGTGCGTCCCTTCCAGAACGTCTCGCGAATATCCTTCTTACGGACCTTTCCGACCGCGCTGCGCGGCAGGCTGTCCCAGAAATCCACCGACTTCGGCGCCTTCACGCTGCCGAGCTTCGCCTTGCACAGCGCAATGATCTCATCGGAATTGGTGCTCGAACCCTGCTTGAGTTCGATGACGGCCTTGACCGCCTCGCCCCATTTCTCGTCGGGCACGCCGATCACGGCGCAATCCTGCACCGCGGGGTGGCCCCAGATGATCTGCTCGATCTCGCTCGGATAGACGTTGAAGCCGCCCGAGATGATCATGTCCTTCTTGCGGTCGACGATATAGACGTAACCATCCTCGTCCTTGAATCCGATGTCGCCGGTGTGGTGCCAGCCGAAGGTGGAAACCTCCGCGGTCGCCTCCGGATTCTTGTAGTAGCCGGGCATCACGAGATTGCCGCGCACGACGATCTCGCCGCGCTCGCCGGCCGGCATCAGATTGCCGTCATCGTCCATGATCTCGACCGGAGTCAGCAGCGTCGGCCGGCCGCAACTGGCCAGGCGCTTTTCCTTGTCGGGATCGCCGATCACCAGATGTTCCTGCGGCGACAGGAAGGTGCAGAGCATCGGCGCTTCGGCCTGGCCGAAGGTTTGCGTCATCACCGGCCCGAACACCTCAAGGCACTCCCTCAGCTTGTCCACCGACATCGGCGCGGCAGCGTAGATGAAATGCTCGAGCGAGGAAAAATCATGCTGCTTGATACCGGGATGAGCCAGCAGCATGTAGATCGCCGTCGGCGGCAGGAACATGTGGGTGACGCCTTCGGTCTCGATCGCGTTCACCACCTTGGCGGCGTCGAAGCCCGGAAGGATGATCTGCGTCGCGCCCGCCGCCATCAGCATGATGCCGACGCCGCCCGCCGCGTGAGTCATCGGCGCCACGACGAGATGAACCGGCGGCTTCTGCACCGGCATCGAAGTGAAGAAGTTCGAGATCATGGTCTCCCAGACCAGATTGGTCCACAGCACGCCCTTCGGCCGCCCGGTGGTGCCGCCCGACGAGAAAACCGAGATCGGCTTGCTCGGATCCTCGGGAACGTTGGGATCGGTCTCGGGCGCGTTCGCAATCCAGTCCAGCAGGAACGGGGCGTCCGCGCCGTCCTTGTCGATGCAGATATAGATGCGGATCTGCGGGCATTCCTTGCGGAACACCTGCACATTCGCCTCGAATTCACTATGGTAGAACAGCGCCTGCACGTCGCAGTTTTCGAGGATGTAGGCGTTGTCTTCGGTGGAATTGCGGGCGTTGATCGGCACCCAGATATTGGCGCCGCGGATGATGCCCAGGATGCACTCGAAAGCCGTCGCCCCGTTGGGGCTGTAGACCGCGGCCATCTCGCCGGTTTTCAATCCGGCGGATGCGAGTGCGTTTGCGATCCGGTAGCTGCGCAGCTGGACCTCGCGGAAGGTGCGCGAGACCGTCGCATCCTTCAGGCAGGTGCGCGACGGATTGATGCCGACGCCACGGTCGAAGAAATCGATCAGACGCATGGATAGCCCTCAGCGCTCCAGGATGGTGATGCAGGCGGTCGCTTCTTCATAATGATGGAAGCCGCCGCCGTTTTCGGCAATAGCGTGGTGCGCGCCCTCGACCTGACGAGCGCCCGCCTCGCCGCGGAGCTGCGTGACGAGTTCGTAGATCTGCGCCAAGCCCGTGGCCCCGATCGGGTGACCGCGCGACTCGAGGCCGCCGGAGACGTTGATCGGTATCCGGCCACCAAGCGCGGTATCGCCGTCGCGCACCAGGCGGCCGCCATCGCCGATCGGCGCGAAGCTCAGCAGTTCGGCCTGATGCAGTTCCGCAAACGCGCTGGCGTCATGAACCTCCGCGACCGACATGTCGGCGGGGCCGACTCCGGCGATCTCATAGGCACGATTGGACGCGAGCCGGCACAAATGGCGTTCGAGGTCATCGGCCTCACGGTCAGAACCCGATGCCAGCACCGAGGCGGCGATCCGGATCGCCCGCGTGGCGCCGAGCGCGCGCGCCTTCTCCGCGGAACAGACGATCGCGGCCGCCGCGCCGTCGCTGATCGGCGCGCACATCGGCAGCGTCAGCGGCCACGATACCTCGCGCGCCGCCAGCACATCGTCGGCAGTCATGGAGTCCTGATACTGCGCCTTCGGGTTCAGCGAGGAGTGCCGGTGGTTCTTCGCGGACACCTCGGCGATGTCCCGCTGGGTGGTCCCGAAGCGATGCATGTGATAGCGCGCGAGCGAGGCGTAGACGTCCATGAAGACGCTGCGCTTGCCGCTGTTCTGGCCGGCGCCGGGCGGCAGCGCGAGATCCTTGCCGAGCGCAGTCAGGCGGCGAACGCTGCCATCCACGTCGTGTACGTCCCAGGCGCCGCCGAAGATCGCAAAGGATTTTTCGCGGTCCTTCGAATTCATTTTTTCCGCGCCGACCGCCAGCGCGATATCGCCCTGCCCCGACGCGATGTAGGAGAAGGCGGCGTTGAGCGCCGTGGATGCGCTGGCGCAGGCATTCTCGACGTTCGTCACCGGAATGCTCTCGAATCCGAGCGCCCGCAGAACGAGCTGGCCGCGCACCAGGTGCTGGCCCTCCACGACGCCTTGCGCCGTGTTGGCGAAAAACGCGGCCCGGACATCGCCGCGCGCGATGCCGGCGTCCGACAGCGCCTCTTCCACCGCCCCACGGGCGATCGTCTCCAACCGGTCGTCGAGGTAGCGGCCGAACCGCGTCATGCCGACCCCGATGATGTAAACGTCGGCCATGACCTTCTCCTAGACGCTGATGAGGGATTCGATACGGGCGCGGTCGGCCTGCAGTTCTTCGGTGGTGCCCGACCAGACCACCCGGCCATTATCGATGACGAATTGCCGGCGCGCCAGCTTCAGTGGCACCTTCAAATTCTGTTCGACCAGCAACATGGCAATGCCTTCGGCATTGATGATGCGCATGGCCTCGATGAGTTGATCGACGATCAAAGGCGCCAACCCTTCGGTCGGCTCGTCGAGCAGCAGCACTTCCGGATTGGTCAGCAAGCCGCGGCCGATCGCCAGCATCTGCTGCTCGCCGCCGGACAGCGTATCGCCACCTTGCGAGGCACGCTCCTGAAGTCGCGGGAAAAGCTGGTAGATGCGCTGCAGCGACCACGGACCCTTGCGCCCCATCACGGTCGCGATCTTCAGGTTTTCCTCGACCGTCAGGTTCGGGAAGATCCGCCGGTTTTCCGGAACGAAGGCCAGCCCAAGGCGTCCGAGTTCATAAGGTTTCAGTGCCGTAACGTCGCGATCGCCCATCAGGCACCGGCCGCTGCGCACGGCATTGAGACCGATCGCAGCCTTGAGCAGCGTGCTCTTGCCGGCGCCATTGCGGCCGATCAGCGAAACGACCTCGCCCTCCGCCACGTCGAGCGAGACATGATGCAGCGCCTGCGCCTTGCCGTAGAAGACGTCGCAATCCTGCAGGGCCAGCGCGCTCATTCGTCGTTCCCGAGATAGGCGGCGCGCACCGCCGGGTTGGCCCTGATCTCCGCCGGTGTTCCGGACCCTAGCAATTGTCCCTGCACCATCACGACGATCTCGTCGGAGATCTGCATCACGACGTCCATGTTGTGCTCGATCAGCAGGACGGTACGGCCCGCCACGATCCGCCTGATCAGTTCGAGCGCCTGCTCGAGGCGCTCATGGCCGACGCCGGCCAGCGGCTCGTCGAGCAGCAGCACGCTGGGATCGCTGAGCAGCGCCAGGCCGACTTCGAGGGCGCGCTGGTCGCCGTGCGAGAGATTTTCAGCCGGCGCGTGGGCGAGACGCTCCAGCCCGATCTGCGCCAGCACCTTTTCAGCATCCTGACGGATCTCGGCGAAGCGGCCGGCCGGCATCCAGAACGGCTGTACGCGATAACGGTGTGCGAACGCCGCGAGCTTCAGGTTCTCCAGTACGGTCATGCCGGAGAATATCTTGGTAATCTGGAAGCTGCGACCAAGGCCGGCGCGGGTGCGCGCATGAACGGAGAGCTTCGTGATGTCCCGCCCGTTCAGGATCACCTGCCCGGCCGCCAGCGTCGCATGACCCGACAGCGCATTCATCAGCGTGGTCTTGCCGGCCCCGTTGGGCCCGATCAGCCCATAGATCCGCCCCGACTGGAAGCTGCGGCTGACGCCCGCGACCGCCTTGAGACCGCCGAACGCGACCTGGATGTTCTCGCACTGCAGGGAGACGTTGCCCGCACTCATTTCGACGCCCCCTTCCTGCCGCGTCCGAGGACGGCGAACAGGCCGGCGATGCCGTTCGGCAGAAAGATGGTGCAGAGAATGAAGACGATGCCGAGGACGCCGTACCAGTGTTCGGTAAACTGGCTGAGTTCTTCCTTCAGGACTTCAAATACGGCCACGCCGAGCACCGGTCCCAGCAACGTGCCCTTGCCACCGAGCAGCGTCATGATCAGTACGTCGCCCGACGTGCTCCAGTGCAGCATCTGCGGGCTGACATAGAACATCAGCGAAGCCAGCAGCGCGCCGCTGACGCCGGCATAGGCGCCGGAGATCATGAAGGCGCACTGGCGCAGCCGCTGTACATTGTAGCCGATCTGCTCGGCGCGGACATCATTGGCCTGCACCGCCTTCAACGCGCTGCCGAACGGCGAGATACGCAACAGCGCCATGATCGCGACGCCGATCACGAACACCACGACGAGGAAGTAGAAATAGTTGCGGTTGTTGTAGAAATCGACGCCGAAGAGGGCCGGCCGCAGCACGCCGGGAATACCGTCCAGACCGCCGGTGAAGGCCCGCAGCTTCGTGCTGGCTAGGATGTAGACGAGTTGCGCCAGCGACAGCGTCAGCAGCGAAAAGAACAGGCCCGACACACGCAATGCGAACACGCTGAGCAGGAAGGCCAGCGCCGCGCCGGCGACGGCCGCCACCAGCAGCGAGGGCAGGAAGCCGAACTGAGGCGCCAGCAGCGCCAGCGCATAGCCGCCAGCGCCGAACATGGCGGCATGTCCGAAGGACAGCATGCCGGCCATGCCGAAGATCAGGTCGAAGCCGATCGCAAGCAGGCCCCAGATCAGGATCAGGCTGATCAGGTTGAGGCTTTCCTCGCTGGTCGAAACCATCGCAAAGACGATCATGGCAGCGACGGCGGCGGCCATGAGGATCTGGTCGAGGCGGAGCATGCTCATGCCGCACGTCCCTTGCGGCTGAACAGGCCCGATGGCCGGGTCATCAGGGTGACGATAAGCAGAACAAAAGTGATCAGTTCCACCCATTCGGGCGCATAGGTGAAGCCGGCGGCGCGCGCCATGCCGAGCAGCAGCGCGGCGAAGATCGCTCCCTTGATGTTGCCGAGGCCGCCGATGATCACCACCACAAAGCAGTCGATGATCACGCTAAAGCCCATGCCGAGTTCGATCGGCACCAGCGGCGCCGCGACGACGCCGCCGAGCGCGGCCAGCCCCGAGCCGAGCGCGAACACCGCCGTGCGTACCTTCGCCACGTCGACGCCGAGCGTCTGCGCCATTTCGGAATCCGAGCTCGCGGCACGGATCACCATGCCGAGCTTGCTGCGGTCGAGCAGCAGGAACAGCAGGACGGAGACCAGCGCGCCGAAGCCGATGATGAAGAGGCGATAGGAGGGGATCTGGCTGCCGAACAGCGCAATCGGCTGCGAGAACAGATCGGGCGTCGGCACCTGCTTGTAATCCAGCCCCCAGATCAGGCGAACCGATTCCTCGATCACCAGGATGAAGCCGAAGGTCAGCAGCAACTGATAGATATGATCGCGATTGTAGACCGGCCGCAGCGTGACGACTTCCATCGCTGCGCCTAGCGCCGCGACGACCAGTGGGGCGAAAGCGAGCCCGATCCAGAACGAACCGGTCCAGTGCACAATCTGATAGCAGACATAGGCGCCCAGCATATAAAGGGCGCCGTGCGCGAAATTGATCACGCCCAGCATGCCGAAGATGAGCGTCAACCCTGCCGCCAGCAGGAACAGCAGGAAGCTCAAACTCAAGCCGATAACGATCGTCGACACGCCAGATTGGTCCGCGGTTTATAGAAGGGGGTGAGGCGTGTCCCGACGCCGGGACACGCCTCCGTTTTACGAGCAGACGTCGAACAGCTTCGAAGCGTCGAAGACGTCGGTGATCTTCATGGTCAGCGGCGGCAGCGGCGCCTGACCTTCGGTCACGACGCCCCACAGGCCGACCTGCGCGGCCTGATGATCGCAGCCGCGCATCACCTTCTTGCCCTCGAGCGAATTCTCGCGGGTGCTCTTGGCGAAGGCATCGACCCACGTCTCGCGGTCCCAGCTCTTGGTGGATTCGACGACATCGAGCCACCAGCTGATGCCGTCATAGGCCTCGCCGGCAAAGCTCGACGGCCACTCGTTGTACTTGGCGCGATAGGCCTCGACGAACTTCTTGTTGGCCGGGTTATCGACCGTGAAGTGATAGCGCACACCGGAATAGACGCCGACCGCAGCCGGACCGACGGCCGCCGCGAGGGTCTCGTCCTGCAGCACCGGGCCGAACTGGGTCTTGCTCTTGTTGAGACCGACTTGGCCGGACTGCTTGAGGAAGGTGACGGCGTCGTTGCCGGTGACGATGACGGCAATGCCGTCGGCATCGGACTTCGCCATCTTGTCCACGATGACGGAGTAGTCGCGGTTGCCGAGCGGCGCGTAGTCATTGCCGACGATCGCGATCCCGGCCTTCTTCGCCTCGGCGGCAAACAGTTCCCAGCCGTCGCGGGTCGCCTGGTAGTCGGCGGTCACACCGTAGATCTTCTTCAGCCCCTTCACCTTCGCGAACTCGATGCACATCCGGATTTCCATGCCGAGCGTGTTCGAGGTGCGGAACGTGTAGCGCGAACCGTTCGGCCGCGTGATCTTGTCGTCGGCGGAAATGGTCACCAGCAGCGGGATCTTGCGCTGGTCGGCCAGGCCCTGCAGCGCCAGCGTCGATGCCGAGCCGACTGCGCCGAACATCATCTGCGCACCGCCCGCAAGCAGGCGGGTCGCCTTCTGCACCGCGGGCTGCGGCTTGGTCTCGTCGTCTTCCCACGACACCCGGATCGGCTTGCCGAGCACCTTGCCGCCGCGATCGGCGATGGCGAGTTCGACGCCCTGCCGCATGTCCTTGCCGATGATGCCGTAAGCGCCGGAAAACGCCAGGATACCGGCGATATGAAAATCAGCCGGCTCATCCGCAGCGAGAACACCTGTCGCCGGAGCAAAAGCCGACAGCGCCGCACCGGCCGAGCTCAGCAAAAATGTACGACGATGCATAAAACCTCCCAAAAACCTGTCATTTAGATGTATCTTACTGAGGAGTAGGCTATCTCTGACCTCTAGGTAAATGTCAAGCCGCGGAGCGGCTTGCGACCTGCGGCTTGAACGCAGCCGGAGAAATGTGCATTGGAGACAGGGCGCGACGGTGTGTCGCTTCCTGCATCCTGCCGCAACTTGGGGAAGTACAGGGATGACGAAAAAACCAGTGGGGAGAAAGCGTCCCAATGTTTGGGAAAGCGTCGACCTGCGCCAGGAGCAGCACGAGGCCAAGCGTCGTCTAATCCTTAAACAGGCAGCACTTCTGTTCGCGGATCGCGGCTTTCACGAAACAACTATCGATCAGATCGCCGAAGCTCTCAATGTAACCAAGCCGACGATCTACTACTACATCGAGAGTAAGGAAGACCTGCTCTATCAGGTGGCGCATACGGCTCTCGTCGACCTCAATGAGGCCTTGTCTCGCGATCAAGACGCGAAGCTTCCCGCAATCGACCGCCTCGAACAGTTCTTCACGATGTATGGCAGACTCATACTGTCCGAGTTCGGGGTGTGCCTGGCTCTGGTCAGCGACCGCTCGCTTAACGCGCAGTCACGACGCAAGCTTCGCTCGCTCAAGAAGCAATTTGAGATCACCGTTCGGAAAATTCTCGAAGAAGGCAGCAAAGATGGCACGATCTGCGTGGACGATCCGAAAATGTTCATATTTGCCATCTTTGGTGCGTTCAATTGGGCTCCGCAGTGGTTCTCGAACACAGGCGCATCCGCTCCGGACGAAGTCACGGCTGCGATGTTCCATGTATTTCGCAGCGCTGCGGCTCGGTAAAGCAGGGCAATTGAAAAAGCGCTGGCTGGACTGACCAACACGGAAAGCAATACTGGCATACAGTTGCCATGGGTATCCGCAACACGTCGTCACCACGCTGGCGCGGATGACTGAAGCCGAAAAACCGATGCTGGGGCCATCCAATAGGTTGGCCGAGTACGCGCCCGAGCCGAACCTCGAGACCAAGAAAAAGGACGTCGTCTGGTTCGCGATCGATGATAATCGGCCGCTCACGTGCTTTGCTGTGCTGAGTTCAAGGGCGATCGTGACGCAAAATCGAAGCCTCCGGTCGACGCGCTCAAGCAGAAGCCGTGCGCGCGGTGATCGCCGCCGGTGCCATTATCGCAGCCCACAATCGCAGCGTCCAGCGCAACCGAGTTGCCCCCGAAGTCGCCCAGCCCGAGGTAAGTGTCTCGCTAAGGCCGGCAAGGAGTTCGGCGTTTCGGCCAAGCAGCAGATGATCGGTCTATTGACCCTGCTGCCGGACGTTCACGGTCTGGGCCTGGATGCCTCGCAGGGACTGCTGGTCAGCGAATCCTTCTACTGGGACATGAACGACGAAACCCGCGCCTGGTCGAAGCGCTTCTTCGAGCGCAACAAGGTGATGCCGCACATGGTGCCAGCGGGAGTCTATGGCAGCGTTCTGCATTACATGAAGGCGATCAAGGCCGCCGGAACGACCGATTCGGCTGCCGTGATGAAGGCCATGAAGTCGCTGCCGATCAACGATTTCATGACGAAGAATGGCAGGATCCGCGAGGACGGGCGTGTGCTCCGCGACTTCTACGTGTTCCGTGTCAAGGATCCGAAGGCATCCAAGGGACCATGGGACTATTACGAACAGGTCGCCACGATTCCCGCCGAGGACGCCGCGCGGCCACTGTCGGAGAGCGAGTGTCCCCTGCTGAAGAAGTAAGGTGCGGCTAACGCGCTGCGCGCAGGATCATCATGATGTCTTCGGCCGATTGGATCGGCCGAAGATTGGCTTTGACGAACGCATTGCCGAGGCCGGTTTCGGCCACCCGCGGCAGCGCGCTGTCGTCGACCGCGAGCTCCGACAGTTGGGTCGGTAGTCCCAGCGAGGCAATGAAGTGACGAACGGCATCGGTGGCTGATTTGCCGGCGGCGCCGAAAGCCGCGGCGATTTCGGCTTGCCGTTCATGTGACACCGGTTCGTTGAACGCGAGCACGGCGGGCAGCAGGACACAGGATGTCATGCCATGCGGCACGCCGGCAATCGCTCCGAGCTGGTGACCGAGTCCGTGGCTGGCGCCATATCGCACACGGCCGATGCCCGATCCCGCCAGCCAGACGCCAAGCTGGCAGCGGTGCCGCGCCTCGATGTTGGCTGGATCGGCATGGGCCGCGCTCAGGCCTTCACGCAGCAGTGCCAGACCACGTAGCGCCAACGCGTCGGTGAACGGGTTGGCGTCGCGCGAGAGAACGGTTTCAACACCGTGGTCGACCGAGCGGATGCCGGTGGAAAGCCAGAGATCCAAAGGCGTGCCTGCGCCGAGCCAGGGGTCGTAGACGATGATGTCGGGCGCAAGCGTGTCCGATTTGAACAGGTGCTTGATCCCGCTCCTTGTATCCGTTGCTCCGCCGATGATGCCGAATTCCGCCGCCGACAGCGTGGTCGGCACCGCGATGATCGGGATGCTGCGTTTGGCCGGCGAGGCCTGCGACACGCCGAGCGCGTCGGGTATCGAGCGCAGGCCGAGCAGGGCCTCGTGATCTCGCACGCCCGTGGCGACGGACAAGCCGGCGATCTTCGCCGCATCGATCGCGCTGCCGCCGCCGAACACGACAAGGAGGTCGGGCGCATGACGTTCGATGGCGGCGGTCAACGCCAGCACGACATCGAACGGCGTATGGGGCTTCAGGTCCCGAAACATCGGAAGCGCCGCCGCTCCAAGTCGATCGATCGACGCTCTGACGATCGGGTTCTCCGCCAGCGAGGAGGTGACGATCGGCAGCACACGTTGGACGCCGCGGAGCTGCGCCAGTTCGGCGACCTTGTCCTCGGCATGTGCGCCATAGTGAACAGAAGGCTGCGCCAGCATCGCCAACGCTCCGGCCTCGACGGTCCCGACAGGATGAGCGGCGTTGGAGTTGGTCATGGCGTGCTTCCTGCTGCGATCGGTGAGCGGTATGCGCGATCGATGTTGCTCGCGGGCTACAGCCGGCGCTTGATGAAGTCCACACAAGCGGAGGCGCATTCGCCCGCGCGGCTCAGCAGCAGCGAGTGGCGTTGCCCGGGGAACCACTGGATTTCAGATGTCTTCAGGCGCGCATGCAGGTCGGCGGCGAGCGATCGATCGACGAAGGGGCTGCCGTCCGGAGCCAGGATCAGAACGGGAGCGCGAATCTGGTCGAGCTGCGATGACAGGTCCTGGGTCTTGATGAACTCCGCCTGCTCGTACACGGCGCTCGGCGCGCATTCCGCCTGCAGCCGATGGACCCAAGCATAGAGGCGCGGATCGACATCGCCGTCGGCAAAGCGCATCGGCATCAGCGCGTCCGACCATGCGGCCATGCCGCCTTTGTCGATCGTCGCGCGCCAGGTATCGACCGCCTTGATACGCTTGCCGTCAAATGGAGTGGAAAGCAGAGCGCAGGAACGAATCCGCTCCGGATAGCGTGCGGCATAGCCGAGCCCGATCAGCCCGCCGAGCGATTCCCCGACGTAGTGGAACGTGTCGACATTCTCCGCGGCCAGCACGACATCGATATCGGCGAAGAAATTCGGCAATGACCAGCCATACCCTTCCGGCGTCGGCTCGGATCGACCGAAACCGCGCATGTCGAGCCGGATCACCCGGAATCCGGCCGCCAGCAGCGCCGGCTGCCAATCACACCAGGCATCGCCGGTCAGCGCGACGCCATGATGCATGAGCACGACCCCGGCGGGTTCGCGCCACGGCGCAACCAGCGAACTCGCCTGATAGAATATCTTGCCGCCGTCGGTCGAAATCGCGATGGACATCTGAGCCACTCCAATTCAGTGCGCCGCAGATCGGCAAGCCGGCGCCTGCCGATCTGCAGCCGTCATCTGCACGTCAGTTCGTCTTGCCGGAGACGAACGAACAGCCACCCTCGGACAACGGGCGGAAGGCTTCGTTGGCGGGCACGGTCGCGAGGATCTTGTAGTAGTCCCAGGGCTCCTTGGATTCCTGGGGCGTCTTGACCTGTACGAGGTAGATGTCGCGCATGACGCGGCCGTCCTCGCGGATCTGGACGTTATGGCCCATGAAATCATTGACCGGGGTCGCCTTCATCTTCTTCACGATCGCCCGGCCGGAGGTTTCGTCGGTGGTCGCAAGAGTCTTGAGATAGTGCTGCACGGCGCCGTAGACGCCGGCCTGGGCCATCGTTGGTGCGCGGCCGAACTTGGCCATGAAACGGCGGCTCCAGGCACGCGTTTCGTCGTTGGCGTCCCAGTAGAACGGGGTCGAAATCAAGAGGCCCTGCGCCGTCTGCAGTCCCATCGCATGCACGTCGGAAATGAACATCAGCAACGAGGCGAGCTTCTGCCCGGCATGAGTGATGCCGAATTCGCCGGCCTGCTTGATCGAATTGACGGTGTCGGAGCCCGCATTGGCCAGGCCGATCACCTTGGCTTTCGAGGCCTGGGCCTGGAGCAGGAAGGATGAGAAGTCGGACGTATTGAGCGGATGGCGAACCGAGCCCACGACCGTGCCGCCGTTCGACTTGACGAACTTCATCGCGTCCTGCTCTTGCGCAATGCTGCCGGAGTTGTCGCCGGTCAGGAAGAACCAGCTGTCGCTGCCCTGCTTGATGAGCGCCTTGGTGGTCACGTTCGCAAGCGCGTAGCTGTCGAATGTCCAGTGGATCAGGTTGGGCGAGCAGTATTTTCCGGTCAGGTCCGAACTCGCTCCCGCCGACGGAATGAGGATCTTGTCGCGGCTTTCGGCGAGCTCGCGCACCGCGAGAGCGACTGCCGTCGTGGTCAGGTCCACGACAAGGCCGACATTCTGATTGTCGAACCATTGTCGAACGATGTTGGCGGCGATGTCGGGCTTGTTTTGATGGTCGGCCGAGATCATTTCGACCGGCTTGCCGCGAACCTTGCCGCCGAAATCGTCGATCGCCATTTGCGCCGCGATCACCGAGCCCTTACCGCCAAGGTCGGCGTAGGGACCCGACTGGTCGTTGATGACCCCGATCCGGATCACCGAATTATCCTGAGCCATCGCCGGCGCCAACAGCAAGACGCTTCCAAGAAGCATGGCGGCCGTTCTGAGCACCATCATTCCCTCCCAAATGTCGTTTTAATTGTCGGACAATAATTGTCCGACGATGGGTGGCTTTGTCAAGCAATCAGCCGCCCTTGCAGAGCAATTTGCCAGCTTAGGCGAAGTTTGTGGCGTGCGGCGGCTTTACCGGCTGGCTATTTTGTCCGACAATGATGCGACTTTTGTGGAGAGATCAGATGTCGTCCCCAAGTGCGATAATCGAAACAACCGTCGAACGCCTGCTCGAGCGCGCCGATCTGGCATCGAGCCACGCGGCGCTTCGCGAGGGCATCTTTCCGGTAGCGCTCTGGGAAAGCGTGTTGGCGGCCGGACTGCCCCTGACCCTTGCTCCGGAGAGTGCGGGAGGGATCGGCCTCGGCTTCGACAGCGCAACGCAGTTGGCGCGGCTGTGCGGCGCAGGAGCATTGCCGCTCCCGATCATCGAGCCGATGCTGGGCAATTGGCTGCTCGGCCTCGCCGGCATCGAGCCGCGGGATAATCCGGTCAGCCTGGCATTCGGCGTGGACTCGCCGCTTCCTCTATGCGGTCGGTTTGGCAGCCAGGTTCGTTCGCATCGCGTGCCGTGGGCGCGCTGCTCCGATCTGGTGGTCCTTGCAACAGACGGGCCCGCGCTTCGGATCGCGCTGTTGCCGCTGGGCGAGAACATCGTGGTGGCCCACGACATCAACATGGCCGGCGAACCCCGCGACCGCGTCGATCTCTCGATCTGCGATGCCGAGACGACGGTCTGGCACGATCTCCCGCCCGACCTCACGGCATCGACGATCCTGGCCAGGATGGCCCTGCTGCGCGCGGCCTCGATGGTGGGCGCGATGGAGCGCGTGCTCCAGCTGAGCGTGACCTACACTTCGGAGCGCCACCAGTTCGGCCGCTCGCTGGCAAGTTTCCAGGTCATCCAGCAAACGCTGGCGGTGATGGCAACGCAGGTCGCCGCGGCGCGGTCGGCGGTCGATATCGCCGCAGTCGAATCCGATCTCGCGCGCATTGCGTTCATGGCGGCGGTTGCCAAGGCGCGCGCAAGCGATGCCGCCACGCTCGTTGCCGCATCGGCGCATCAGGTCCACGGCGCCATGGGCTTCACCCAGGAATATGGCCTCGGGCCGATGACCAAGCGGCTTTGGTCCTGGCGCAGCGAGGACGGCAGCGAAAGTCACTGGCACGGATGGTTGGGCGCGCGAGCGCGCGAGAACGGCGACCTCTGGGCCGTGGTCGCTGCCTGAGATAACCGGAATCGATGCGTGGCCCGAACGCGCTGCGCTCAGGGCGTCAGGGCCTTGCCGATGATGCCGCGCAGGATTTCGCGGGTGCCGCCACGCAGGCTGAAGGAGGGGGCCTCGAGCGTCGTACGGGTGAAATGGCGGATGAGCCTATCGTCCACCGCTGATGCCTTCTCCTCGATGAGGTCGCGGGCGATCTCGACGATCTCCTGCTCGAGGACCGCACCGAGATCCTTCACCACCGCCGCCTGCAGATTGGGCGACTGTCCTTCGCCGATCATGCCGCTGACGGACATCGACATGCCGCGCAAGGTGACGAGATGGGCGATGGCCCGCCCGATGGTCCGCTGCACTTCGGCTTCGCCGGACACCGGGAGCGCGCTCGCTTCACGTAGCAACGGCACCGTCGACATGAAACGATCGGGCCCGCTGCGTTCGAGCGCCAACTCGCTGGTGACGATCTTCCAGCCTTCGCCGGGCTCGCCGAGCACCATATCGTCGGGCACGAAGCAGCCGTCAAAGGCGACTTCGTTGAATTCGCGCTCATCCGCCAGATTGAGGATTGGAGAAATCGAAGCCGCGGGGTCCGGCAACGCGACGATCATCTGCGACAGCCCGGCATGCCGTTGCGCGCCGGCCTCGGTGCGGCACAGCACCGTCATGTACTGGGCATTGTGAGCATTCGTGGTCCAGATCTTGCGGCCCTCGATACGCCAGCCGCCTTGCTCGCGCGTTGCCCGGGTGCGGACGCTTGCGAGATCGGAGCCGGAATTGGGTTCGCTCATCCCGATGGCAAAGCAGCAGCGCCCCGCGACGATCTCCGGAAGGATGTCCCGCTTGGCCCGCTCGCTGCCGAAGCGGATGATCTGGGGCCCGCTCTGCCGGTCCGCGAGCCAGTGGCCGCCGACCGGCGCGCCGGCCGCCAGCATCTCCTCGATGATGACGAACTGCTCCACGGGCGATAGATCCTGGCCGCCATGTTTCTTCGGCCAGGTCGCCCCGATATAGCCGCGGCTACCGCACTGTTCGCTGAAGGCGCGATCGACCCGCGTCCAGGAATTCGAGCGAAACTCAGTCCCGGATGCCTGCTGCTGCATCAGGAATTCGCGAACCTCGGCCCGCTTGTGGCGGGAGGTCTCCGGCAACTCATGTGGGGTGAAGGGTGGGATTCCGCTCATCGGGCTCTCTGTCTGACGGTTCGGCCTAGACGTGGGAAAACATCTTGCGTCCCGCCGTCGGCATCTCTGCGCGCAGAATCGCGCCGGAATGAGACTCGACGATAAAGAGGGACTTGCGATCGGGGCCGCCATACGCGCAGTTGGTCGGGAAATTATCCGTGCACGATCGAATGCGGTACAGCGGTTCGCCGGCCGCAGAGAACAGCCAGGTCGCGCCCATTCCCGGATGGCAGACCGCAAGGTTGCCATCGTCATCCATCGCCATTCCGTCCGGCCCGACACCGCCGCTCATCTGGATGAAGATGCCGACCTTCGAAACCGAGCCGTCGAGCAGCATCGGCGCGCGCCAGATGCAATTGCCACGCGTGACCGCCACGAAGACGGTGGTCTCCTTTGCGTCGAGTACGATCCCGTTCGGGCTCGGTATTCCCTCGAGAAGCTTTTCGAGTTTTCCGGCGGCGCTCAGCCTGAAAACCCGCCCGCTCGGATCCTGCAGTCCGGTTTGGCCCTGGTCGGTGAAGTAGAGGTCGCCATTGCCGGCAAACACCAGGTCGTTGGGGCCTTTGAAACCGTCGATCTGATCGCGATGGACGATCGGCGAGACGGCGCCGCGCGCAGGGTCGAGCAGCAGGATGCCCTGCTTGTGATCGGCAATGAAGATGCGGCCGTCGCGGTGAATCTTCAGACCGTTGGGCTCGCCGTCATATTCGGCGACCAGATCGAACGTGCCGGTCGGAGAAATGCGAAAGATGCGGCCGAACGGGACATCGACGACGTAGAGGTTTCCGTCGCGATCGAAACTCGGGCCCTCCAGGAACGAATGCAGATTCTCGCCGCGACGTTGCAGTTTCAGCCACGGCGTCTGGCGGCCGGTCAGATGATATTTTTCCGGAAGCCTGGCAAAAACCGTTGTCTGGATCGTAGGTGCTGAAAACATCGTGGCGGCCTCTGGCTTGAAAACGCCGGCTCAATTGCCGGTGAAGTTGGGCTTTCGCTTCTCCTTGAAGGCGGTGAACGCTTCGCGGTGATCGGACGTTTCGAGCGAGATCGCCTGCATCGCGGCTGCCAGTTCCAGGCTGTCCGGCAATGTCATGTCGAGCGATCGACGCAACAGCTGTTTGGTCATTCGCAGCGCTTGCGGCGGCTGCGCTGCGATCTGCGTCGCCAGCGCGCGTGCGCGCTCCATCAGCTGTTCGTGCGGTACGACCTCCTCGACGAGGCCCCATTGAAGGGCCGTGTCGGGCTTGACGAACTCTCCGGTGTAAGTCATGCGGCAAGCCTTCGCCAATCCGACCCGCCGCGGCAGGAACCAGGCGCCGCCGTCGCCCGAGATCAGGCCGACGCGGAGAAAGCTCTCGGCAAAAGACGCTTTCTCGGACGCGATGCGCAGATCGCACATCAAGGCGAGATCGCAGCCTGCACCGACGGCTGAACCGTTCACCGCGGCAATCGTCGGCACCTGGCAATGATAGAGCGCGAGCGGGATTTGCTGGATGCCGTGAAGATAGACGCGCCGTGCATGGAACGGCGGCCCGGCGAAATGGCCCGTGCGCGTCACCATGTCTTTAAGGTCGCCGCCCGAGCAAAACCCGTCGCCGGCGCCCGTGATCACCATGCACCCCACGCTCATGTCGCGGTTGATCCGGTCGCATGTCGCGACGATGGTCTCGATCATCTCGTCCGATATCGCGTTGCGGAGATCGGGACGGTTGAGCTCGAGCGTCAGCACCCCGTCCTGTTCGGTGATCTTGATGTGTTCGGTCATTGCGTCACTTCATCATTGGGGCGAGAAAGCGCGCCCGTGGTGTAGAGGTCGTCGAGTTCACGCGGCGAAAAGCCCCAGTCGCGCAGAACCTCCTGTGCATTCGCGCCGATGACGGGAGGCGGGTGCGGAACGGCCGGCGCTGTCCGGCTGAAGCGGGGCGCGGGTCCGGGCTGGGTGACGCCGGCGATCTCGACGAAAGTGCCGCGCATCCGGTTGTGCGGGTGTTGCGGCGCCTCGTTGAACGTCAGGACCGGAGCGAAGCACGCATCACTGCCTTCCATGAACTCGCACCATTCATCGCGGGTCCTGGCGCGAAATATCTCGGCGAAGCGCTGACGCATCTCGGGCCAGCGCAAGCGGTCGAACTGTTCCGGAAACGTCGCCGGATCGATCTTCAAACGCGCGAGCAATTCCTGAAAAAAGCGGTGTTCGACCGGGCCGATCGAGACGAACTTGTCGTCCGAGGTCGCGTAGGTGTCATACCAAGGCGCGCCGGAATCCAGGATGTTGGTGCCGCGTTCCTGCTGCCATAACCCCAGCGCGGCCATACCGTGAATGGCGGTCGCCAGATACGCCGATCCATCCACCATCGCCGCGTCGACCACCTGGCCCTTGCCCGAGCGTCCGCGCTCGTAGAGGGCCGCGAGTACGCCGAAGGCCAGAAACATGGCGCCGCCGCCGAAATCGCCGACCAGGTTCAGAGGCGGAACGGGCGCGGAGCCCTGTCGTCCGATTGCGCTCAGCACGCCGGACAACGCGATGTAGTTGATGTCGTGACCGGCCCGCGACGCTTCGGGGCCCTCCTGACCGAAACCGGTCATGCGGCCATAGACGAGTTTGGGGTTGGCGGCGAGGCATGGCTCAGGACCGAGGCCCAACCTTTCCATCGTGCCGGGCCTGAACCCTTCGATCACGACATCCGCCTGCGCGATCAGGCGCATCGTCGCGGCAACGGCTTCGGGCTTCTTGAGATCGAGCGCGATCGATTTGCGGCCGCGACGAAGCACGTCGAAGCGCGGCTCCTTGCCGAGATCGAGGCCGAGATCGGCGCGCGCGACGCGATCGACCCGCACGACCTCGGCACCCATGTCGGCGAGCAGCATGGCGCAGAACGGCGCGGGTCCGATGCCCGCCATCTCCACGACGCGTAAGCCCGTCAACGGCCCCATGGACGTCCTCCGAAGGATGCGGTCGCGGACACTCAAGGCCTGTCGACCGGCTTATGATTTTATTGCCCGACAGAAAAGCGCTGCATTCGGTTCGCGTCAATAGGCTTCGAGGGCAGCGCGTTGAACCGGTGGAAGTCCACATTGTGTCTTTGGATCAAATAGTTAATGTATAGTTGTGAGTTATTTCCTGGAACACTGAAATGTGAAAACATACGAGCCTGCCGGTTGCCAAACTCGATATTGTGGC
Organism: Bradyrhizobium sp. in8p8; assembly: GCF_000426845.1. Lineage (GTDB taxonomy): Bacteria > Pseudomonadota > Alphaproteobacteria > Rhizobiales > Xanthobacteraceae > Bradyrhizobium > Bradyrhizobium japonicum_C. The sequence goes on from NZ_KE384580.1 coordinate 39,083, forward strand.
GCTAGTTTCAGTCCGACAATAATGATCTCCGCCACGTTGAACTCACGGCGAGGCGCGGTTTGGGAGGCACAATGCTCATCACGCGTTCGGACAGTTATGATGAGACATACCGGTCGTTTCGCTGGAATATCCCCAAAGCCTACAACATCGCGTCCGATGTGTGCGACCGCCACGCTGGCGGCGATGCGGTGGCTCTGATCCACGACCGCGGCACCGGCGACGTCAGACATTACACCTTCCGCGATATCCAACGCTCCGCCAACCGGCTCGCCAATGTTTTTTCGCATTACGGATTAGCGCGCGGCAGTTTCGTCGCGATTCTGCTCGGGCAGGATCCTGAAGCCGGAATTACCCATGTCGCTTGCTGGAAGGCCGGCCTGGTCTCGGTGACCATCTCCCGATTGTTCGGGGTCGAGGCCGTTGAGCACCGGCTCGGCATTAGCGATGCGCGCGTGCTCGTCACCGACAAGGCAGGATGGTCCGTCGTCGCGCCGATCCGGGACCGGCTGCCGCATCTCCAGCACGTTCTGATCGTCGACGGCGTCAGCGACGGCGCCTCCGATTTTTACGCCGCCATTGCGCGCGCCAGCGATCACTTCTTAAATATCGGCACATCGTCGGCGGATCCGGCGTTCATGAACTTCACGTCAGGGACGACCGGGCCGGCCAAGGGCGTGCTCAAGGCGCACCGCGCGATGATCGGCGTCATGCCGAGCATCGAGTTCTGCCATGATTTCTTTCCGCAGCCAGGCGACTTGTTCTGGTCGCCGGCGGATTGGTCCTGGCTGGCAGGCTTCATGAACATCCTGATGCCGGCGTGGTTTCACGGCAAGCCGGTGCTGGCATTTCGGGCGTCCAGCTTCGATCCCGAGCAGGCCGTGGCCATGATGGTGAAGCATCGGGTGCGCAATTCGCTGCTGACGCCGACAATGCTGAAGATGCTGCGTCAGGTCGGGCGATTGCCCGAGGCCCTGGATCTGAGGTCGGTCGTGAGCGGAAGCGAGGCGGTCGGCGCCGAACTGGTGAGGTGGGCACAGGATGCATTGAAGGTGAACGTCAACGTCGTGTTCGGTCAGACCGAGTGCAACTCGACGATCGGCAATAACGGGCGCGTCATGCCGTTCAAGGCCGGCGCGCTGGGGCGGGCGATGCCCGGGCACGTCTGCGCGGTCGTGGATGATTCCGGCCAGGAGGTTGCGCCGGGCACGATTGGCAATATCGCGTTTCGCAGGCCGGACCCCCTGATGCTGCTCGAATATTGGCGTGACGCCAAGGCGACGGCAGCCAAGTTCATCAGCGACTGGATGATCACCGGTGACCTCGGGACGTGCGACGAGGAAGGCTATTTCTGGTTCCATGCCCGAGCCGACGATATCATTTCCAGTTCGGGGTACCGGATCGGTCCGGGAGAGATCGAAGACGTATTGATCAAGCATCCCGATGTCGCGATGGCCGCGGTGATCGGCGTGCCCGATCCGGTCCGAAACGAGTCGATCAAGGCCTTCATCGTGCTGTCGCGCAGCGTCGTGCCATCCGACGACATCAAGGAGAGCATACGGACGCTGGTCAAGACGCGGCTCGCCAAACACGAGGCGCCGCGTGACATCGAGATCGTCGATGCCCTACCTCTCAGCGCCAACGGCAAAATCTTGCGGCGCGAGCTGCGCGAGCGCGAAATTCGCAAAATGGGTGGTTCGAGTTGAGCGCGGAACCGGGAGACGCTTCGAAGTTTCTGCCGCTCGAGGAAACCGTGCCCTGCGACTGGGGCAGGCTGTCCGGCTATTTGAAGACCAACGGCATGCGCGTCGATCTCGAGCGACCGATCCGGCAGTTTGCCGGCGGCCTCGCCAATCGCAACTATCTGATGGTCGTGAACGGCAAGCCCGCGGTGTTGCGCCGGCCGCCCGACGGCGATCTGCCGCCCGGCGCCCACGACATGGCGCGCGAGCACCGCATCCTGTCGCGGCTTGCGGACGCGCTTCCATTCGTGGCGCGCGCGCTGCACTATTGCGACGACTGCAGCGTCATCGGCGTTTCATTTCAATTGATCGAATACCGGCCGGGCCTGGTCATCCGTGGTGCCGACCTGTCGCCCTTGAATGATCGCACCGATGCACCCGGCAAACTTTCCGCGATGATGGTCGAGACGCTGGCGGCCCTGTATCGGGTGGATTGCCGCAAGATCGGTCTCGACGACCTCGGCCGTCCCGACGGATTCATCGGACGTGCCATCGCGGGATGGTCCAGACGCGGCGCGCTGGTCACCGACAACGCGGCGCTGAAGGCGCTGCTGCAGGACGTGTCGCATTGGCTCTCCCGGCAGTTATTCCGCGAACGGTCTCCGACCCTGCTGCATTGCGACTTCAAGCTCGACAATCTGATCCTCGATCCGCAAGCTCTGGTACCGGTCGCGCTTGTCGACTGGGACATGGGCACGCGGGGCGATCCCTTGTTCGACCTGGCAACCCTGTTGAGCTACTGGGCCCAGCCCGACGATCCGCCGGCGTTGCAGCGGCTCGGGCAGATGCCCACGGCCCATCCGGGCTTCTGGCGGCGCAGCGAGGTCGCGCGGCGCTACGCGGCGCTCACCGGCGAGGATATCGACGATCTGCCAGCGCTGCGTGTGCTGGCACTGTTCAAGCTTGGCGTCGTGTTCCTACAATTGCATCGGCAATGGATCAACGGTGCGGTGAAGGACGATCGCTACGTCGAATTCGCTCGCCTGGGCGAAGACATTCTTCTCGTTGCGCGTGACGCGACGGGCGGCTCTGAATGAGGAAACCGATGGTCAACCAGCTCGACATGAACTTCTCCCTGCCTGCGCACGTCACCGAACTCGCCGATCGCGTGAAAGCCTTCGTCGTCGATCAGGTGATTCCGTTCGAGAAGGACAAGCGCTGGACGTCGCATGGGCCGACCGACGAGCTGCGGCGTGAGCTCAACGCGCTCGCGCGCAAGGCCGGCGTCTTGGCGTTGCATGCGCCGGCCGAGTATGGCGGCCAGAAGCTGTCGCATATCGGTCGTTCGGCGGTGTTCACGGCCGCCGGCTATTCGATGCTGGGGCCGGTGGCGCTGCATTGCGCGGCGCCCGATGAGGGCAATATCCATCTGCTCGACGTGGTCGCACGGCCGGATCAACGCGAACGCTATCTGAAGCCGCTCGCGACGGGAGAGGTGCGCTCCTGCTTCTGCATGACGGAGCCGGCTCCCGGCGCAGGCTCCGATCCGGCCCAGATGCAGACCACCGCGCGGCGTGAAGGCAACAGCTGGATCATCGACGGCGAGAAATGGCTGATCACGGGCGCCGAGGGGGCCGCCTTCGCGATCATCATGGCGCGTGCGACCGGTGAGGGGCTGGACGGCGCGGCGACCATGTTTCTCGCCGACATGTCGGATCCCGCCATCACGATCGAGCGGACGCTCGACACCATCGATTCCAGCTTCGTCGGCGGCCACGCCGTGGTTCGCTTCAACGGACTCCGCGTGCCGGCCGATGCCGTGCTGGGCGAGATTGGGCAAGGCTTCCGCCATGCCCAGGTAAGGCTTGCGCCGGCGCGGCTGACGCATTGCATGCGCTGGCTCGGCTCGGCGATCCGGGCCCATGAGATCGCAACCGAATTCGCGCGTCGCCGCACGGCTTTCGGTCATCCGATCGGCCAGCATGAAGGCGTATCGTTCATGCTTGCCGACAATGCGATGGACATCCACCAGGTTCAGTTGACGATCTGGCATACGGCATGGCTTCTCGACAAGGGCGAGCGCGCCTCGACGGAGAGCTCGATGGCCAAGGTGATATGCTCCGAGGCGATCGCCCGCGTCGCCGACCGCTCGCTGCAGATCCTCGGCGGCCTCGGCACGACGCGCGATACGGTGGTCGAGCGGTTCTATCGCGACGTGCGCGCGTTCCGCATCTATGACGGCCCCTCCGAGGTGCATCGCTGGGCAATCGGACGCCGGATCGTGGGGAAGTGATCCGGATGGCAAGCTCGAACAAGCCGTGCATGACGGGAGGATGAGATGCGGGACGTCTGGTCGTTCAACGAGGTGAGCGGGGAAACAGCCGAGAACTACGATGCGCTCCGCGCCGGGTTCGATTGGCGGGTACCGGAGACGTTCAACTTCGGCGCGGACGTGATCGATCGTCGCGCTCGGGAGCAGGACGGTCCGGCGCTGATCTGGCAGGACGCGGCAGGCAGCACGCAACGATACAGCTATTCCGACCTGTCGCGACTCTCAAACAAACTGGCCGACGTGCTGCGATCCCGGGGCATCAAGAAGGGCGATCGCGTCATCGTCATGCTGCCGCGCCTGCCTGAATGGTTCATCGCCCTGATCGGGATCATGAAGATCGGTGCCGTCCCGATCCCCTGCATCGAGATGCTGACCGCGCGCGACATCGAGTACCGGGTTTCCAACGCCGAGGCGAGCGCAGCGATCTGCCGCGCCGAACACACCGCCAAGTTTGCATCGGTTCAAGATGCCATTCCCGTTCGCATCGCTCTCGGCGAAGCTGAAAGCTGGCTGGATTGGAACGGTGAGCTGGCGAAAGCGTCGGAACAGCTCAGCCCTGCGGTGGTCCGTGCCGACGATCCGGCCATCATGTACTACACCTCGGGTTCGACGGGGCATCCGAAGGCCGTGGTGCACGCGTCCCGCGCCATCTATGCGTGGCGCGTTTCGGCGATCTACTGGCTGGATCTGCGTCCGGGCGAAGTGATCTGGTGCACCGCCGATACCGGATGGAGCAAAGCCGGAACGAGCATCATTTTCGGGCCGCTGAGCTGCGGCGCCTGCGCGTTCTTTTACGATGGGCCGTTCGTTCCGAGCGAACGGCTTGGCTTGTTGCGTCGGCACGGCGTCACCGTGTACTGCGCCGCCAGCACGGAATTGTCGCGCGTCGTTGCCGAGGTCGGCACCAGAGCGGACATGGGAAGGCTGCGCCGCGTCGTCACCGCAGGCGAAGCCATGAACCCCGTGGTTGCCGAACGATGGCAGGAGGTGACCGGCATCCGGATCGATGAGGCCTATGGGCAGACCGAAGCCCTGATGGTGGCGTTGAACTACCCCGGAGAGGATGTGCGATACGGCTCGATGGGCCGTCCTTCACCCGGAAGCGATCTGGACGTGATCGACGCCGGTGGAAACCGTCTGCCGCCCGGCCAGGAAGGCGACCTCGCGCTCAAGGTGCCCAATCCGCAGCTCATGCTCGGCTACTGGAAGGAGCCGGACAAGACGGCCGCGTGTTTCGTCGACGGTCCTGACGGGCGCTGGTATCTCACCAGCGACCGGGCGGAGAAGGACGCCGAAGGCTATCTCTGGTATCGCGGGCGGTCCGACGACGTCATCAATTCGGCAGGCTATCGCATCGGTCCGATCGAGGTCGAAAATGCCCTGGCGGAACATCCACTGGTGCAGTCGTGCGCCGTCGTCGCCAGCCCCGATCCCGAGCGCGGCGAAATCGTGAAGGCATTCGTCGTGCTACGCCAGGGAGGTGAGCCATCGCCCGATCTGACGAGAGCGCTGCAAGATCATGTCAAGTCGGTGACCGCACCATACAAGTATCCGCGCGCGATCGAGTATGTGAGCGAACTTCCCATGACAATCACGGGCAAGATCCGGCGCCGCGAGTTGCGCGACCGCGAGTTCGCGCGACGCACCTGAAGCGTGACACTTTGCGAATCATGCTCCGGCTGGACGGCGGTTCAGGCCAGCGTGATGCCGCCGTCCACGATGAGCGTCTGTCCGACCATGTAGCTCGACAACGGAGATGCCAGGAACAGGGCGGTGCCGACCATATCCTCCGGCTGTCCGAGCCGTTTCAACGGGACGCGGTGCTCGGTCGCCTCTCGTCGCTTTGGACGATCGGTCGTCACCTTGGTGAGCTTGGTGGCGACTAAGCCGGGTGCGATGCCGTTGACCCTGATCCCGTCCTCCGCCCAAGCCTCTCCCAACGTACGCGTGAGGCCAACGGCGCCCGCTTTCGAGGCGTTGTAGGCCGGGTTGCCTTTGGTCGAGCGAAACCCTGCCATCGAACTGAGAATGATGATCGACCCTCGGCTGGCTCTCAGCATCTCGTGGAATTTGAGGCTGCACGCCATCAGGCTGTTGAGGTTCACATCGATGATTTGACGAAACCCCTGCATTTCGAACTCGCGCCGACCGTACAGCACGATTCCCTGTGACAGGACGAGCACGTCAAGATTCGGGAAGGCTGGCTGCAACGATTCGATGGCATCGAAATCGCTGACATTCACCTGGGAATAGTGCACCGGTGAGGTCGCAACCTTGCTCCGCGGCATAGTCGGACGCCGATTGCCGGGTTCCCCAGACGTGGACATCGGCGCCGCGCAAACGAAATCCCTGCGCAATCGCATTGCCGATACCGCTCGATCCACCGACCACCAGCACCGATTTTCGCGCGAAATCAATATCGTCCAAGGTTCCAACCTCCGCGGTAGGGTCATCTAAAACGGCGATTATTGTCGGACAATAATGTGGGTTATCGTCGCAAGTTGTCAAATCGATCGCACAATCAACCAGAAGATTCTGTCTATTGTTGATATTTTTCTGCACCGCGGTACTGTGTAGCATACCAATTTGTCGGACTAAAAATGGCGCTAGTTGACGATCTGAATGCTTCATCGCGCGAGCGAAACGAACCGGCATACCGATTGGTGGTACGCACCATTGAGGCCAGGGTCATGTCCGGCCAATGGGCAGTCGGCTACCGCGTGCCTTCTGAGACGGCATTGGCCGAGGCGTTCGATGTTCACCGTTCGACCATTCGAGAAGCGATACGGGTATTGGAGCAGAATGGCCTGGTTCGTCGTCACGACGGCGGCAAGCTTCTTTACGTCACCGCGCCGCGCGAGGCCGATATCTCGCAGAGGGTCACGGCGGCGATCGTCCTGCATGAGATCAGCTTCTTCGAGTTGTGGGAAAGCATGCGCTGTCTCGAGCCCGTGCTGGCCGAATGCGCCGCGACACGAATCGACAACGATATGCTTGAGGCGCTCCGGACCAATGTCGAGAACACCAAGGCGGCGCTTGAAGACAAGCAGGGCCTGGTCGACCTTGATATCGAATTTCATCAGATCATTGCCCGGGCCTCGCGAAATCGCGCGCTCCAGCTCAGCCGCCAGCCCATGAGTCAGCTGTTCTACCCGGCCTTCCTTCGGGTTTTCTCCCGCCTGAATGCCGGCGAGCGTCTGGTGTTTGCGCATGAGAAGATACTCAATGCGCTGACTGAGCGTGACGGGAAGGAGGCGCGCTCCTGGATGGACAAGCATATCGTCGATTTCAGGCGCGGTTACGAACTCGCCAATTTCGATATTGAGTCACCGGTTGTCTGGCCGATGCCGATTGGGCCGACCGCCTGAAATGTGCGGAAGACCGCAGGTGACGTAATCCGCTTAGCGTCCACCCACTTCGCAGCGCCGATCAGCGAAGCGCATTCCGCCATTCTCCTGTCGTCCGTTAAGAAGCCGATTGCAGCGATGAGCGGTCGCTGATTGCAGCGATGAGGGCGCGCAGGATTAGGCACCAAAGAGCCCTGAGCCAGGCGAGGATGCGGCGGAAGTTGTGGCCGACGGCGGAGAGGATGACGTTGGCGGCATCGCCGGCGCGGCCTTTGAGGTAGCAGCGGCCGAGGTGACCATCGGTCTTCAGGTGTCCGATGATGGGTTCGATAGCGGAGCGGCGGCGCAGCTCGCGCTTGATGATACCGAAGACGCCGCGTTTTTGACCCGAAATGAAGACGCGACGGGGATTTTGCGCGTCGTGGCCGCGGTATCCCTTGTCGACATAGGCCCGCTCGATCGCGCAGCCGGTGAGCGTCTCGGTGCGGTCGATGACGTCGCGCAAGGTGTGACCGTCGTACGGGTTATCGGGCAGAGCCCTGGCGTGCAGCACGAAGAGGCCACCGGGAGCACGGCGGTTGTTGGTGACGATGGAGGCTTTGACACCGAACTCGTAAGGCGCGGCTGCTTTGCCCTTGCCGATGCACTCCACCTCCGGGGCGTGAAAGGAATAGAGCTTCCAGCCACGCTGGCGCTGCTGCTGCGAGCGGATCTGCGAAGCCCGGCTGAGCGGGAGGGCGAGCGCGTTCTCGAGCGCAGCCTGACCTTCGATTTTGCGGCGGATATCGCGGATGATCCGGCCCAGCCGGCTGCGCAGAATGCGCAACTGCCGGTAATGCCGCTTGAATTGCTTGGCATGGGCGTAGCGCCCCGCCATCATGGCCGCGGTCCTGGCAATGCGAAGATAGGACTGCCGCAGCCTGACCCCGTGCTTCCTCGCCAGGCGGTTGAGCCCCTTGATCGCTGCGTGCAGCAGCTTGGCGTCGGTCGGGAAGGTGATCGCCTTCGGCTGCACGGTGGTATCGACCGTGACACGCTTGAGGTCCTGGCTGCGTAACGCGCCGGCCTCGTGCGCCACCCGCAAGCTCTCGGCCAGCAACAGCTCCAGCTTGTCGCCGAGCCGCTTGCGCCAATGGCTCAGGTCCGAGCGCTCGTGCGGGAACGCGTGCTGGAAGAATTCTTCGCCGGTGAAGTACTGGAAATACGTGTCGTGGACCCAACGCTCGCACACCCCCTAATCGGACAGGCCGTAAATGTGCTTGGGTAGCAGCAGCCCGATCACGAAGCGGGTCGCGATGCCCGGCCGACCGTTCTCGCTGTAGAGCGGCGCGATCTCGCCGTCGAGCCAGTCCCAATCGATCTTGCCGGCGAGCTGAACCAGCTCGTGCTTCATGTTGATGATCTGGTCCAGCCTGGCCCGGAACAGATCGCCCGATCCCGTCGTCCTGTGCTTCTTCGGTCGCATCGCCACCTCCGATACGACGAAGGAATCATGACTGGCGATTCGACGGAATCCTGAAAATGAAATTGCAAGGTTCCGATGCCCGACCCATCAAAACCCTGCAATCCCAAAACCATCCACAAAGACAAATGCGATTCTGGCTCAGTCGCTTAGCCGAACTTCACGGACGACGAGATAGGTTCGATACCTGCCATCATGTTCTCGTCTTTATCGAGCGAAACCGTTCCAGCGGATACTACTCGTTCTCACTTCTCTTGGAATAGCCTCTTTGCGACTTCTCACCAAAAGCGACGTCAAAAGACGCCTGTCGATCACCCGCAGGTGCTCGCCAAATCGGTGCCCGCGGTTGGCCGGCATCGCTACCCATCCAGCCAATGCTCGCGCGTTACGGGACATACGTGGCGTTACAGCCACAGTCTGCGGAGGGAAGCATATTGAACATCCCTTCCCGGCAGAAAGCCCCAACCATAATGAAGCAGAGCGCGCAAAGGCACACGGCAGGAGCCCGACGACAAAGCGTGCACCCCCGGCAATCGCAAGCTTGTATCTTGAAGCGGCGGGGGTATGTGCTGCGTGAGGGTGGGATATGCCCTACTTATCGCTGTCCTCGCTACCAGAGGCCGGCGGCAGGTCACCGCGCCGTGCATTCCTAAGTTCGGCTCGGGAGGGATAAAATACGGCGTGGCATTCCGGGCTGAGACGAGGCCCGGAATGACGCAAACAGGTGGCAATGGCGTTCGCATCCGGAATGTATTGTCCACACAAACGTAGCGCGTCTGGTGTGCAAGCCTCGCGTTGCGCAGCACTCCCCTCTTGTCCAAGCGCGGCGGAAGCGAACATAGCCCATGTCATTCAAATCTCCTCTGCACCACATGATGAACACTTGCTTTCGAAGTAAGTTCCGGGAGAGGCCCCATGTTGAGGAAGGAGGCTGCCTCCGCTGTTTCACCTCCTTTGAGGCGACTGTGGCTTCTAAACTATTCCATGACCATCGCATGATCACTCGGCGAAGAGCTGCCACCTCGCCGCAAAAGCAGAACCAACGGAATCGCCGCCAAGGATAGGACCATCATCAGTTTGAAATCATCAATATAGCTGATGATCGAAGCCTGCATTTGAACAAGCTGATCGAGTGCGGCTCGCCCCGTCGGGCTCCATGGGCTCAATGCATGCAAGACAGCGGAGTTATCGAATGCGCGATTGGTCGCCGTGACGTGAGCCGAAATGGTGGCATGATTGATCTGTCCGTTTCGGATCAAAAGATAGCATACGATCGATATTCCAACGCTCGAGCCCACGTTGCGCGACAAGTTGTACAGCCCCGTCGCATCTCCGCGCTTCTTTTCAGGAAGGGTTGAGAAGGTCACCGTCGTCAGAGGTACAAAGAGAAATCCCAGACCTGCACCTTGGATGAATCCGGTCAGCGCAATAGTTGCTTCCGAGACGTTTTGATTCCAGCCGGTCATGTCGTACATTGCCCAGGCAGTCAGCAACAGACCGATCATCAGCAGCCATCGGGTATCGACACGCCCGATCAGGCGACCGACCAGAAACATGCAAACCATCGTTCCCATACCGCGCGGCCCCATGACGATTCCGGCCGTCACGACCGGATACCCCATCAAGGTTTGCAGAAACGGCGTCAGCAACGCGAGCGAGGCAAGATATGTGATGCCAACGATAAAGATGAAAAGCATGCCTACCGCAAAATTGCGGTCGAGGAAGAGCCGCGGATCGACGAACGAATTGCCTGCTGCCGCCGTGAAGGTGTGGACGAGAAAAACGTAGAAGGCCGAAACTGCTACGGTCGCTTCGATCAGGATCTCCAGCGAGGAAAACCAGTCAAGTTGCGCGCCCCGATCGAGGAAGACCTGCATTGCAGCGATTGCAACGCTTAAGCTCCCGAAGCCGAGCCAGTCGAGCTTGGTGTTGCCCAGTTCCTTCTTCTCCCGCAAAAACGCAGAGATTCCGCCAAATGCCAGCGCCCCAATGGGAATATTGATGTAGAAGACCCAGCGCCAGCTAAAATGATCGGTGAGATAGCCTCCGATGATGGGTCCCAAAACGGGCCCTACCATGACGGAGACCCCGAACAGCGCCATTGCGGAACCCCGCTCCTTCGCCGTGTAAACATCGAGGAGAATGGACTGCGCGATCGGCACCAGCGCGGCACCGAAGAATCCCTGAAGCAGACGAAAGGCAACGATCTGAGACAGGGATTGCGCGATGCCGCACAGGACCGAAGCGACGACGAAGCCGGCGATCGCCACCAGCAGCACGCGTTGGCGCCCGAACTTGCTGGCGAGGAAACCCGAGGGAGGCGTCATGATCGCCGCTGCGACGATGTAAGAGGTGAGAACCCAATTTATCTGGTCCGCGCTGGCTGACACACTGCCCTGGATGTACGGAAGCGCCACGTTCGCAATGGTGGTATCCAATGCCTGCATGATGACCGAGAGAATGACGCAGGCAGTAATCGCTGGGCGATTGACAGGACGTGCACCCGACTGTGGGCTAGCCATTCGATGTCCTCGATGATCCAAACAAGTCGACCAGGAAGCTCGGAAATCCGCGCGGATGGCCTGTATCAATGCTAAGCACGACGCTCATCCCCACCCGGAGCGCCGGCTTTGCGGGATCGTTTTTAACCCAGACGCGCATCGGAATGCGTTGCACGACCTTCACCCAGTTGCCGCTGGTGTTTTCTGCCGGCAAAAGCGAAAAACTCGAAGCCGACGCGGGGCTAATACTGTCGACCGTACCGACCATTTGACCCCAGGATATGTGTCGACCTCGATAACCGCGTGTTGGCCCGGCTTGACGTACGTAAGCTCGGTCTCTTTCGGGTCTGATTGAATCCAGACATCATCGGTTGAGACGATGTTGAAACCAGTTGCAGCAGCCGCGAGATATTGTCCCGGCTGCAGCGATGGCACATTGGTGACAATGCCGTTGAAAGGCGCCCTTACAACCGCATGCGCCAGCTCGCGGGCGGCTTCGTTGCGAGCGGCTATCGCATCTTTGTACCGCGGATGGTCTTCGATTGGCGCATCGGGATTCCCATTCAGGTTGGCGGCAAGTCCAGCCAATTGCGCCTGCAATGAAGCCAGCTTTTGCTGTGCCCCTTCCAATGTATTGCGCGCCGCGTCGAAGGTCGCTTGTGGCGTGAAGTGACTGGCGAGGAGCTGTTGCTGGCGTTGGAAATTGACCGTGTTGAATTCGACATCCTTTTTGGCCTGCTCGACTTGAGCCTGCATATTCCGGTAACTCGCCTGCAACGCGAGTAAATCGTTTCTCGTGTTGCCAATTTGGGCTTCTGCCCGATCAAGAGCAAACTGGAATTGCTGGGGATCGAGCTTGAACAGAATGGCGCCCTTGGCGACTGTCTGGTTGTCATGCACCAGAATTTCACTGACGATTCCGCCGACATCGGTCGACAATCCCACCTTGTCGGCCTGCACATACGCGTTCTCGGTCGACATGGTCGCTCCGCCGGTCACGTAGTAATACGTCCCGATCACAAGCGCGAGCGGGAGCAAAGCAAACATCAGGGAGCGAAGTCGTGATTTTTGGGCAGGGGGACGCTTCGTCTCCTGGGAAGGTGGTTTTTCGGGAAGAGATTCTTCGGCCGATTTGCGAACTTGGGGACTGATGGACGGAGACTCTGACTGCGCCATCCATTCTTCTTTTTTTAACGAAGAACGCCCCGCTGCATGTCGCTCCATCGCATTACATCTCCGCACTGATCTTTAACTGGTCATACGATCGTTCAGTCCATTGGTCGAGCGACCGCTTCGCAGATCGCCTCCGCGTCGACTGCGTCGTTCTTGCCCCGCTTGATGTAGGGTTTGACATATCCTGCCGGCATCAGCCGAACGTCGTGGCCGAGCGCGGTCAGCTCCCGGCCCCAATGATGAGCGCTACCGCAGGCCTCCATGCCGATCAAGCAGGGCGACAACGCCTCGAAGAACTCGATCACCTCGGAGCGGCGAAGCTTTTTACGGGCGACGACCCTGCCGGTCTCGTCGACCGCATGAACCTGAGGGCCGTGTAACGGCTTCACCGGATCCACCGTCCCGGCGACGGGACTTCGGGCATCGGGCTTCAGTTCAGCCCGGTCGCGTTCTTGATCTCCTCGACGTGTTCTATGCTGTGATCGGGCCCGCTTCGGTCCATCGGTAAGTCGTGCCATCGACCCAGATCCGATGCAGGATCACTGCGAGCTTGCGCGCCAGGGCGACTTTTGCGCGCTTCGAGCCTCTTCGCTTGGCGACATCCATCCCCCAGCGCTTGAGTTTTGAGAACCGCGTGATGCGCGATAGCAGAACGTTCGCGGCTTCATACAACACCGTCCGCACCGTCTCATCGCCAGCAAGCGTGATTCCGCCCGTGACGTCCTTTTCTCCCGATTGATACTTCTTTGGCGTGAGCCCGAACAGCGCGCCTGCTGCCTTTGATTTTACGATACGATGAGGATCATCAATCGCCGATTTGTAGGTGATGGCAACTAGGGGACCAACGCCTGGGACTGTCATAAGCCGGCGGCAGACCGCATCGTCGCGCACAATTGCCAGCACAGCCTTGTGTAGCCTTCCGTATTCTGCCTTCAGGGCTGACCGCGCCGAAAGCATCGCACCGGCAATGCGCTCCAATGTCGCCTGACCCGCAACCAACTCTCGAATCCGCGCTTCGAAATTCCTTCTCGTCACCGGGCCAGTCTTCAGACCGAAGCCGCGCAAAATCCCTCGGATACTTAATTCTACATCGATCAGCCGCCCGAGAAGCTGTTTGCGTGCGATCAGGAGTGCCCGGATTTCTTGCGCATCGACCGACTTTGCGTGCACCGGCCGAAACCATCCCATCCGGATCAACTGGGCGATCCCGCGCGCATCCTTGCGGTCCGTCTTGACCGTCATTGCAGACAATGCGGCCTTCACGTGCCGCGTTTCCAGCAGAACCGTCTCAAATCCTGCGCCTTTCAGGCCCGCATGCAGCCATTGAACCGCCCCGGGTTTGCCGGAGGCTCCAACTCCTGAGAGGATGGAGCCATGACAAGCAAGACGACGAACAAATTTTCGCCTGAGGTCCGG
>NZ_KE384580.1:53007-148835 GCF_000426845.1 Bradyrhizobium sp. in8p8
CATCCACAAAGACAAATGCGATTCTGGCTCAGTCGCTTAGCCGAACTTCACGGACGACGACGTAATGGCAACCGGTCGAGACCGAGGATCGGAGAACCCGTACCTGTGCATGCGCATCAAGCGCGACAACAGTGGCTGGGACCCGATCCGCGGACTACCATTAGGGCCCGCGGACAGAAATCCGCTTTCGATGAGGCCGGAGCGATGACCGCACCCCGACCATCAGTCGCCAAGACGTCGAAAAAGTCCTTGCCATGCGGACGCCATCCAGCGATGCACAGGTGTGCCCCCCACGGGAGTCAACAAGGATCAACGTTTACATCTGCTGACTATTGTTGACTTCCGTCAGCTCCCTCCCCGCACTATCGTTAACACGTGGACAGCAAGGGTGTCTTCGGCCGAAGAAGCGCCGACCTTGCGTGAGGACGATCTGGCATTCTGGCAAATTCAACCTCTCCAGCTTCTTCAACGGACCAAGCGTATGGCCGGACTCCTTCCAGCCGAATTGACAAGCAAGAACGACGAAGATGAACCGTGCAACCGTCGGCACTGAGTTGAAGCAAGAGTTCGGTGTCTTCTGAACCGACCTCATGCCACACGCCACCAGGCCATCGTAAGTTCGGTCGAAGGGTCGGCCACGGGCGATCACGCTGGCTCAAGATCAGTGCCGGTTTCCTCCGCGCTATCGCGGATTTGGCATTTTGGCAGTCGGGGGAAGATCGCTGCCTGTAATGAAAGAAGGCGAATATGTAACTTTCCTTCCCTGCCTGAGCCTCATCTCAGGGTATTGCCCGGTAGGATCGGTTTGCAGCCAGGTAGCTGTCAGGTTTGTCGCGCGAATGGCGCGCGACCTCACCAGGGACCGCAAAGCTGCGGACAACACGATGATCTTCAGTCCTTCACTCCGCTGGCACCAACTACGACCCCATTTACCGACTTATCGATCGCGGTTTCGCTTTCGTAACCGAAATCGCAACTCTTAGTTCGGACGCCAATGTGAACATTTTCCAGAGCGATGACCTGGCCGGGCGGTACTTGCCGAGTCCGATTCACGTACTTGCGGACAAACTGACGCGGAATCTGGCCTGCATCCGCACGAACCCCGGTCTTTTTGCTTTTTCGCCGATGAGCGTATTCGAGGCAGAGCATCGCTGCGCCGATTGCCCCACGCCACGATTTGCAATCGGGCCATCGCGGTCGCGATATGGCTTTCATGAGGTTTCCGAAAGCGTGTTGCAAATCCAAATTGAAATCAGTCGTGCCGGGGCGCCGGCGACTTCATGTTGCAGATTGATCAGGTGGAATATTGAACTGTGATGAATGAAAACGCGGTCAGCGTCGTCGCTGACAACCGCTTGGCGTGTCGTGACCAGACTGACGTTGAGGCTAGCCGCGTATGGCTGAAAGCACGGCTTGAGGCGCTCGCGTTGAAGGCGGCGGATTAACCCGGAACGGAAAGTCTAGCTGATGCGCGCGGCATGCCCTGTGCCGGCGCATCACAAATGGGCCTCTCTTGAGTATCAGGCGCAGCCCAGCGCGCTTTACGTAAAATCCGCGGATGTCATACGACCCAGGATAGTTACCATTTTGCTCTGATCGAGCTTTGGCATTTTGGCTTTTCGGCAGCGCCGCCGTCAATCCAGCTTCGATTGGGGGGCGCGCCCGGTTGTCTTGAGCATGAATCCGAACATGAGACGGATCATTTGAAGACGTATGCACCTGTCAAAATGCCAATATGCCAGAATTGCCGGGACTAGGCCTAAAACCAGTCCCGTAGCTCCGCATTAACGGCTTTTGACATTTTGGCATTTTGGCAGGGCCGGTGCTCCCCGATGATGAAAGAAGGCCAACACGAAAATTTCGACCAATCTTCCCTGCCGGAGCCCTTATCTCGGGGTGTTGCCCGGTAAGGTCGGTTTTCCGCCGGGTAGCTGTGAGGTTCGTCGCGCGAATGGCGCGTGACGCGTGACCTCACCAGGGACCGCAGAATTGCGGAAAAACCATATGGCCAGACAAGCTAAGCCCAAGCAGGAGCCGAAACTCAACCAGGCTAACGTGCACGAATTAGGGGCCGATGCCCCCATCATGATTGGCTCGGCGGAGGCATCGGGAGCGGAGCGTCCCGATGCCTCCAACACCGACGGGTGGCCGACCTTCGATCCTTCGTTTCTGTTGCCGACGACGTCGCCGGCTCCGCGCTTCCCGGTTGAGTCATTGCCGGCGAACCTTCGTTCGCTGGTTGTAGATTTTGCGGAGGCCCGCTTGCTCTGCGCCGACTATGTCGCGGGCTCCATCTTGACCGCCTGCTCGGGCGCGATCGGCAACCGCGCCCGCCTTCTGACATTCGACGGCGATGCAGAGCCCCTGGCGGTGTTCACCGGCCTTATCGGGCCGCCGTCAGTCGGCAAATCGCTGGGGATCAGTGTGGTTGAACGGCCTCTTCTTGCGATCGAGCACGAGATGCAGAAAGCGCACGGGTTGATGCTGAAGGGGACCGAGCACAAATTCCTGGAGAAATTCGACCGAAAGCTGCGCGAAACCGTCGCGCGGCGCCTGTTGCTCGAAGGCATTCCGATGGAGAACGAAGCTTCCGATGGAGATGGTGTCGTCGCGGCGCCCGGGATCATTCTCTCGGAGTTCAGTGGTGCCGGCCTGCTGGATGAGCTTCGCACCGGAATCGATGGCCGCATGATGCTCTCGCACGAACTCAGCGGTGCGTTGGCGTTCGGAGCATCAAATCAAGGTCTCCGGTCGCGCGGCCTCATCCTGAAGGGCTACGATGGCAAGCCGCACGTCGTTCGCACCAAGAGCGAAGGGAAGGTTTTCATTCCGGCGCTTCTGGTCTCAATTTTGGGCGCGACGCAGCCGAGCCGACTTCCTGCGCTGCTGGGCGACGCTCACGACGGATTGGCTGCACGAACGTGGTGGATCTATCCGGACGTCGAGCCGCGCGTCCAGTTGCCGCGCGCACCGGGGCCTGTCGAACGATTGTCGGCACTCTTGAGCCGTCTTTGGGCGGGATGCAGGGGCACGCAAATTATGCGCCCTGCGTCATCGAGGATCTGATCAACAAGGGCTACGACTATGGGGCGCTTGCGCATGTGCATCAAGCCGCGGTTCTCAATGAGCGGCCGCATGTCGTCTTCTGCGGCAACCTGCAAGGCCGACACATCCGCGAAAGCGGCCCGAAAGGCGCTTCGCCTGTCGCGGTCGAGGACGGCCAGGTCGAGGCGATCTCGCCGCTCCACGTGGATTGCGTGCGCTGGATCCATTTGCCGGTGCCGGTGGGCTCTTGCAACGCATCGGCCGACGCCATCGATCGCGTGCGCGCGGCAATCGAGAACGCCGTGGCGCGCAACGCGCAAGGCCGTCTTTTGGCATGCAGGGTTGAGTTGACCGGGCAGACAAAGCTGCACGGCGAGTTGCTCGCGTCGGCGGATCGCCTCCTTGCAGAGGCGCGGGCCGCCGCTTTGGGCTTGGGCGAGGAGACGGCCTGGATCGAGCGCCTCGTTATCGCGACCGCAAGCCCTGACGCCTCAGCCTCCCGCAAGGACGCTCTGGGCGATTTGCAGCGGATGATCCAGGGCGCCGGAGGCGATGCTGACCTTCAGGCGCGGCTCGCGTCGGAGCTTGGCGATCTCGTCCGCAAGCTGCCCCACGATATCCGAGCGGAGTCGAGCGACGCTGCATTGAAGGCCGCCATCGATGCCGACATCGCGGGCGTCATCACGCATGCCGGCGCGTATCTCAATGCACGCCTCGCAGCAGAGAAGGTGTAATCCGATGCGCATCCGACAGCTTGATCTTCTCAAGTATGGGCATTTCACGAACGCCACCATCGACCTTCCGGCTGGCAAGCCGGACTTCCAGATGCTGCTCGGCGAGAATGAGGCCGGCAAGTCCACGACCATGGGCGGTGTCGAAGATTTGCTCTTTGGCATCCCGGCTAATTCACCGCGCAACTTCCTGCACGAGTACAACGCCATGCGGGTGGGAGCGCTCCTGGAGAAGGGCGTCGAGACGCTCAAAGTGCGCCGCCGCAAAGGCAACAAGGACACGCTGCTGGGTGATGACGACATTCCGCTCCCGTCGGGCGAGGGGGCGCTCGCCCCGTTTCTTGCGGGCGCGGATCGCCGCTTCTACACACGGATGTTCAGCCTCGATCATCCACGCCTGCAACAGGGCGGCAAGGACATCTTGCAAGCCCAAGACGATGTCGGCCAGATGCTGTTCTCGGCGAGCGCCGGCATCACGGGCCTGCGCGAGACACTTAAAGCCATGGAGGCTGAAGCCGACGCGCTTTGGGCCTCGCGCCGGGCGGCGCACCGCAAGTATTTCCAGGCGGAAGAACGCCTGAAGGCAGCCGAAGCGGGCTTGCGCGAAAACGTCGTGACCACAAGCAAGTGGCAGTTGCTCAAAAGCACCTTCGAGACATCGAACGATGCACACACCGCGATCGAGCAGGAAATCGAGCTCAAATCGGCGGAGCTGAGCAAGCTCAACCGCATTCGCCGTGTGTGCCGCGACGTACGCAAGCGCGCGGAGACGCAAAGCGCCATTGAGACGCTCGGGACCGTAATTGCGTTTGATGCCGATGCCGCCCGAATCCTGGAGGCGGCGGCGGCTGATGAAGCCGCGGCCACCGCGCGTATCGTCGCCTTGAGCGAGCAGATTGCGGCCCTTGAGGTCGAACGGGGAGCGCTCAACTTCGATGACGGATTGCTCGCGCGCGCCGAAGACATCGCGCAACTTCGTGATCGCCGCATTCAGGTCCGGGCCGGCAAAGCCGATCTCCCCAAGCGGCGGGCGGAACTTGCGGCGGCCGAGGCGGCACTCCTTCGACTCGCCGCAGAACTCGAATGGAGCGGTGACCTCGATCAGGTGATCGGGCGGATTCCCGCTAAGGCCAAAGTGGCCGCCCTTCGCGGCTTGCTCAATCGGCGCGGCGCGCAGTCCAGCGCGGTTGAGAATGCAAGAGGGGCCGTGGCCGAAGCGCAGGAGAAACTCGCCGAGATCGAGGCCGATATCGAGGCGCTCGGCGCACTGACCGATGTGTCCAAGCTCGCAATGACCATCAAGGCTGTCCGCGAACTCGGCGACCTTGCCGGCCAGATCGCCAATTCCAAGCGCGCCGAGCAGGAGGCGCAGGCCGCGATCGAACGCGCGCTGAAAGCCTTGCGCCCGGCGGTGGCTGAATCTGCCGTTCTTGGGTCCATGCACGTTCCGCCGCTCGCTGCCGTTGAAGCCCACCGTGATGCTTGCCGCGGCCTCGAACAACGGCAGCAGACCTGCCGCGAACGCATCCGCCATGCACAGCAAGAACGCGCACGGCATCGCAAAGCCCATGAGCGCCTGATCGCCGACGAGCAACTCGTCTCGGCCGATGAAATTGAGCGCTTACGCGGCCGGCGCGACGCGGGCTGGTCCATTATCCGGCGGCGCCACCTTGAGGGCGCCGCGGTTCCGGGAGATGAGGTTGCGGCCTTTTCCCCGTCGGGGGTGCTCGCGGAAGACTTCGAGACCGCGATCCAGGTTGCGGATACGGCGGCGGATCGCCGCTTCGAGCATGCCGGCGCGGCCGCGCAGCTCGCGGTCATTGGCCGGCAGATCAGCGAGCAGGACGATTTACTGGAGTCCTTGGGCCTGGAAGAGAAGGCGCTGGAAGAAGAGCGCACGAAGCTCGATGTTGCTTGGAGCCAATTGTGGGCTGGCGTCTTCGCCGCGCCCGAGACCCCGGACGTAATGATCGAGTGGCTGCGCGCACGCTCCGATATCCTGGAACGCATCGCGGCACGCGGCGCAGCCGAGCGGGATACGAGCGCCTGCCAGCAGCGTGTGGCGGAGGCCAAGCGACTCGTCCTGGCCGAACTTGGCGCGCTGGGTCTCTCCACAGATGCGCTGTCCGGCCAGCCGCTCCTTCTGGTCGTGGAGGCCGCCGCTTCGGTGGAACGCACGCATGAAACCGCCGCCAAAGCCCGGCGCGATCTTGATGCCGCGTATCACAAGGCGGCAGGCGCCTTGACGCGCAAGCATAAGGATCTGGAGAAGGCAGAGGCTGAATGGAAAGCGTGGACGGCCGAATGGGCTTCGGCACTGAAGACTCTGCAATTCCCGCTGACAGCGGCGCCCGAGACCGCGGAAGCGCAAATCAATGCCCTCGACGATATGCGCGAAACTTCCGTGCGCATCAATGACCTCAGGCATGAGCGGATCGAAAAGATCGAAAGGGATACGATGGCATTCGAGGCCAACGTGGCCGCATTGGTGCAGGCCATCGCGCCGCACCTGCACGGCACCGATGCCGAGGAAGCCGTCTTGAATCTCGATCGTCTCGCAGCCGAAGCTGCGCGTGTTCGCGATCTCAAAGCCGCCAAAGAGACAGGCATCGGCGGCGTTCAGAAGAAGATCGAGGAATGCCGCGCATCGAGCGCCGAAGCCCGCGACATCATCGCGCGCTTACAGCGGATGGCTTCGGTCTCAACCATCGACGACCTGCGCACCGCCATCCGGCGTTCAGATGAAATGCGTGCGCTGACTGGAGAATTGGATCGCCTCACCAAGGCGCTGACACAGGATGGAGACGGCCTCTCAGTCGCGGACTTGGCCGCCGAGTGCACTGGCATCGATCTCGACGCCACCGCCGCGAAGGAGCAGACGATCAACGACGAAGTACAGGAATTGCGCAACAACCTGATGGAGGCGCGCGAAACCCGCAACGCCGCCCGCCAGGCCTTCGAGGCCATCGGCGGGGACGACAAGGCGGCGAGGGACGCAGCGGATCGCCAAACGGCGCTTGCCGAGATGACTGAGATCGCCGAACAATACGTCCGGCTGCGCTCGGCCATCGTGCTGCTGCAATGGGCGATCGATCGCTACCGGCGCGAAAAGCAGGCGCCATTGCTCAAGCGCGCGGGGGAGCTGTTCGCCATGCTCACCTGCGGATCGTTCAAGACGCTCCAGCTCGAATTCGACGACCACGACAATGTGCAGCTCGCCGGCATCCGCGACGACGGCCGCCGGGTGGCCGTCGCCGGAATGAGTTCCGGCACCGCGGACCAGCTCTATCTCGCGCTGCGCATCGCCGCGGTCGAAGACTATCTTGACCACGCCGAGCCCATGCCGTTCATCGCGGACGATCTGTTCATCAACTTCGACGACAAGCGCGCGGCGGCCGGCTTCCGCGTGCTGGGGGAGCTGGCGAAGAAGACGCAAGTTCTATTCTTCACGCACCACGAGCATCTGCTTGAGGTTGCACGAAAGGCCTTGGGCGTCCCGATTACCGGCGCTACGCTGCCGGCGGCCGCCGCGAGCCCGCCGACGCCGCAGTCGGAGGCCGCCTGAAGCCAAGTTATTTCCCGTAATTTATGGTATCACTCTGATGTTTTTCCTTTTATTTCAATGGCTTAAAGGACGACAAATCTACATTTGAAGAAATATTCGGACCCCGCTTCCGGAATTTTGGATGTGCGGTCGCTTCCTAGGTAGGGCCGCCCTTCCGGATCGCGAGGTTAAAAACATGAAGACAGGTGCCAAGACGCCCGAGGAACCGCCCTCGCCATCCGACCTGGAAGGTTGGAGGCAAGTCGCCGCCGGCAACGGCCTTCGCCGCTTGCCGCCTGGAGACGTCGTGGCCGCGATACAGCACATCGGCCCCAATGGCGATCAACGGCTGCTTGCCGCTCTGATCAACCACGTCTCGGACGAGTTGTTGCGCCGCATCAAACGGCTGGTCGGCAAGAACCACCGCAACGAGGGTGAGGACATTATCTGGCGTGCGCACCACCAGTTGATCGTGGCGGTGCTGAGGCCGAACTCGAAGGACGGGCAGGCGCTCTGCAAGACCTTCAAGACCTGCGTCGAATTCCGCGTTGCCGACGCGATCCGCGCGGAGCGCAAATACGCCTACCGCAACAAGCCCTTCAAGACGCAGCCCGGCGTCGCCGATGACGGCGAGGAAATTCTCGAAACCATCGAGCCGCCCGAGGAAGGCAGCGAGCAGGCGGCCGAGGTTCAACAATTGCTGAATAGGATTCCTGATCCGAGAAAGCGCGAGGCATTCCGCCTGCATATGCACGGATGCCCCCTTGGTCCCGGGATCGGCACGACGTCGATCGCGGAGCAACTCGGAATCAGCGCTAAAACCGCTGGAGAGTGGATCGCCGAGACCAAAGCTCTCCTCAAGATTGAGATAGGAGCCGCCCCATGATTGAACAAAACAGAAATCCCGAACGGGACGACGTGTTGTTCGCATTCCACCAGACTTGCGACAACCCGACCGCTGAGCAGGTGTCCGAATGGACGCGCCGGTATCCGCAGTATGCCGACGATATCCGTGAGCACGCCGCCCTGCGCACGCAGTGGTCTTCGGAGTCCGACGAGCCCGGCGACGAGCCCGACGAGAGCATGCTTGCGCGCGGGCGCAGCCATGCCCTGAATCTGCTTCACAGCGCGCGTCAAGAAGCCGCTGCCGCCCAGAACGTTTCTGAAAAGACATGGCCCCATGCCGTGTCGGCGGCCGGCTTCGATATTCCGCGGCTTGCGCGCTGTATCAACATCGATCGCATGGTTCTGGCCGAGCTGAATGCCGGCCGCATGCGCTTGCCGTTGGGCCGGCGTTTGACGGATGCGCTCACGGACGTACTCGGCATGAGCGCCGCTTGGCTTGAGCGCGTGGTAACCGATCTCTTGGCGGGGCCCCGGCGATTGGGCCACGCCAAGGCGGATGAAGCGCCCACCATCAATACGCGATCCTATGCTGAGGTCATTCAGGCCAGCTCCATGTCGGAGGATGAAAAACACTATTGGCTTGGAGAGGACTAAGGCATGGACGCTTGGCGGGATATCCGGCTCAAGGCGCGCGAATGTCACCGCCAGGCCCTCTTGAAGTCCAAGGGCGTCCGTAAGGCACCTGCGCTGCTCGCGGCTGCGCTGGAAGACGAAGACCTTCAGCTCACCCATTACGCGCCGGGCACGGTCGTGAGCAAAGGTGTTTATGGATTTCTCGACCGCCCTTCGAAGATAATCAACGTCGCGAGCGGCCAGAGCCCGGAAAACGAAGCCGTGGTGACCGCGCATGAACTCGGTCACTACAAACTCCACCGCGATCCCCGCAACGAAGTGACCGCCATCGCGCCTGGCCTTGGCGGCGATCCGATCGATTCAGGCGCGGGCCGCGTGGAGGGCTATTCGCCGAGCGAGCGCAAGGAAGTCCAAGCCGATATTTTCGCCGGCGAGTTTCTCTGCCCGGCCGACTGGCTGCGCGAAGAACTCCTCGCGCATGGCCGCAAGCCTGCGGACATTGCCAAAGATATCGGCGCGCCGCCTGGCCTCGTCCTGAATCAGGCCATCCGTGCTCTGCTCCTGCCGGCGCTGGAAGCCCCCGCCCCGGCTGGCCCCACCCCGAGCTACGCGCTGGATCCCGGCCAGCTTGAGGCCGCGACCTGGAGCGGCGGGCCGCTGCTCGTCGATGCTGGGCCCGGCACAGGAAAAACAAGAACACTTGTCCACCGTATCCAGCACTTGCTGGACAACGGCGCCCCGCCCGCCTCGATCCTCGCCCTCACCTTCTCCAATAAAGCCGCCGAGGAAATGCGTGAGCGGCTGTCCGTCAGCAACGCCGACGCCTCGATCGAAATGTGGGTCGGCACGTTCCACGCGTTCGGGCTGGAGCTGATCACCAAGTATCATCAGCGCATCGGCCGCACGATGAACGTGCGCATTTTGGATGAAACGGGCTCGCTCGCGCTGCTTGAAGCCAACCTCATCCGCCTGCCGCTGCGTTATTTTCAAAACCTATACGAGCCCGCCTATGAGCTGGTGCCCGTGCTGCGGGCGATCTCGCGCTGCAAGGACGAACTCATCACCCCTGCAGAGTACCGTGCCGCCGCCGAAGCCGCGCACAGCGTGGCAGTGACTGAGGAGGAACGCGAAGCCGCCGGCAAAGCGCTCGAAGTCGCGGACATCTATGAGATTTATCAGGATGAATTGGCGAAAGCCGATGCGGTCGATTTCGGGGATCTGGTTCGGCTCGCGGCGCAAGCGCTCGAGCAGAACCCCGACTTGCGCGCCGAGTACCAGGCGCGGATCGAACACATCCTCGTTGACGAATACCAAGACGTGAATCTGGCGAGCGCGCGGCTCTTGCGGGCGCTCGCAGCGCCACAAGCGGATGTGTGGGTCGTAGCCGATGAGCGGCAGTCCATCTACCGCTTCCGGGGCGCGGCGCCCAGCAACGTGCAGCGTTTCGTAACCGAGTTTTCCGGCGCACGGCGTTCACTTGGCATCAATTACCGCTCCGGCTCGCCGGTGGTGCAGGCGTTTCAAACCTTCGCCGCCAGTATGCAGGCCTCCCCCGGCGGACGCTGGACCGCTCAGCGCGGAAGCGTCGGCGCAATCCGCCAGATCGTGGCGCCTTCGGTCGCGGCGGAGGCGGCCGCGATCCGCGACCACATCGAGCAAGCGCGCGCTAACGGCATCCCCTATAGCGAACAGGTCATCTTGGCGCGCAGTCATCTCACGCTCGCGCGCATCACCGGCGCGCTCGAACAACTTGGCGTGCCTCTTCTTTATCTTGGCGATCTCTTCGAGCGCGAGGAGATCCGCGATCTGCTCGCCTTGATCTCAATCGACGCCGAATCCGGTGGAATCGGTTTGGTTCGAGTCGCGCAGTTGCCGGAATACGGCGCGTCCAAATCCGACGCGCTTGCCGTTATCAAATGGGCCGAGGCCAATAACCTGCGCATCTTCGACGCGCTGCGCCGGCTGCCCGAGATTCCGGATCTGACGCCGCAGGGCAGCGCGGGCCTGGCACGTCTTGCGAACCAGCTCGACGGCTTCGGCGCGGGCACTTCGCCCTGGACGCTCCTGACGACGTGGCTTTTTGAGCGCAGCGACTATCTCAAGCCGCGCCTGGCGGCCAACGACTCCAAGGCGCAGCAGCAGCTCGTCGCTATCTATCAGCTCCTCAAGGTCTGCGGTGAAATGGCGGCTGAAGGCGATTCCACCCGCAAGCACATGCTGGTGCGCGTGCGCCGCATCGAGGCCTTGAATGACGATCGCATGTACCGGGCCGTGGCCTCAGAAGCATCCGACCTCAACGGCGTCCGGGTCCTTACCGTTCATGGCAGCAAAGGGCTTGAGTTCAGAGCGGTTCACTTGCCGGCCCTGGCGACTCGATACATGCCGGCGAACCGGCAAGGGGTGCGCTGCCCGCCGCCGCCGAGCTTGCCGCATCTCGCCATCCGCCCCGCCGATCATGAGGCGGAAGAAGAATGTTTGTTTTTCGTAGCCCTTTCGCGTGCGCGGGACTTCCTGTACTTGAGCCGCGCCGAACGCTATAGCGCGAGCCAGTCCGCCAGCGCGTCCAAGTTCTTGTCACCCATCAACGGGCTGGCGCCGGCAGCACGGCGCAATGACTCTCCGCTTCCGGGACGGCTCGCGCGGACCCTCGCACCGCCCGGCGCGCGCACGCTTTATCAGGAGCGCGAGCTTTCTCTTTATATTCAGTGTCCGCAGCGTTATCAGTTCGAGGCCTTGGACGGCCTGCGCGCCATTCGCGACGACTCTCCCTATGTCCGCTTCCATCGCTGCGTGTTCCGCACCATCGGCTGGCTTGAGACGCAGCGGGCCGCCGGCACGCCGTCTGATCTTCCCCCCGCGCTCGCGCAGCTTGGCCAAGAATGGGCGGTGCGCGGGCCGAAGGGACACGGCTTCGAGGCTTACTACCGTGCCTCCGCCGAAACCATGATCACGTCGATGGTGGACGTGATCGCCGCCGAGACGGGCAGCTATGACCAGGGCGAATGGATTGTGGATGTCGGCGGCAAGCAAATCGCGGTGACGCCCGATCGTGTCGTCATCGCTCCCGACGGCACAGTGCACGTGCAGCGCATCCGCACCGGGCGCAAGACCAAGTCGGATCCCGCCAACCGCATCTATGCGCTGCTCCGCCGTGGCGCTACGGCGCGCTACCCCGGGCGGCGTGTCGTGATCGAGGCCTATTACCTTGCGACCCGGGAAGCGGTGCCGATTCCACCTAACAAGGACGACAAGTTGCTGGAGGAATACACCGGCGCCATCACCGACATCGAACGCGGCGCATTCGCGCCGGCGCCGGAGGACGCGCGGCGCTGCCCGAATTGCCAGTGCTACTTCATCTGCGATTTCGTCCAGGGCGTCTCCTAGACTCACTTCCCGAAAATTCTACCTGCCGTCGCTTAGTCCTTAGGGGCCCAATCAAGGGCCGCGCGCCAAAGGGAATAAGCGATGAGCAAGACGATCATCTTCATCCAGGCCGAGGGCAAGCCCGGCGTCACCGAGGCCGAGATCGCGATCCCGGCGACGGTGCGCGACCTGCACGAGGCCTTCAAAACGCACGGGATCGATTTCGACAAGGAACGTGAAGCCTTTGTCGATGAGGCCGAGAACCCCGTGCCGCACGACGCCAAGGCCACGGTCGAGGGCCTCAAGCACGGCTCACGCGTCCACGTGACCCACTGCAAGAAGATCAAGGTCGCGGTCCACTACATGCACCGCACCATCGACCGCGCCTTCGCACCGGGCACCCGCGTGCGCACCGTCAAGCAGTGGGCCGTGCGCGAGCTGAAGCTCAATCCCACAGATGCGGGCGAGCACGTGCTGCAACTCTGCAACAGTACGATCCAGCCGCCGACCGACGCCGCGCTGGCGGAGCTGGTCAACGGCCGGAGCTGCGATGTCTGCTTCGACCTCGTCCCCGAAAAGCGCATCGAGGGCTAGCCGATGACGGTGGTCGTGCCTCCCGACCAGTTGCTCCTCGCGGCGGATCTCGCCGCCCCGGAATTCCGGCGCGGCGAGATCGAGGGCAAGTGGCGTCACATCGAAAACGCCGGGCCGCACGCGACCATCGCGGTCGCCGCGGCGAAGCGCCCGCACGCACCCGATGAATTCGGATTCCGGTTCGAGTGCAGCGGCTACCGCCACACGCCGGCAACGGCGCAGCCGTGGGACCTCGCCACGCGGCGGGCCCTGTCCGCGCCGCACTGGCCGACGGGCCGCTCCCTCATTCCGTCCGTGTTCAGGCCGGATTGGAAAGGCGGCCAATGTCTTTATTTGCCGTGCGACCGCATGTCGATTGAGGGGCACGGCGACTGGATTCACAAGCACCCGAACCGGCTGTGGCAGCCGCAGCGGGGCATCCTCTGCTACCTGGAGCAGCTTTATGATCTCCTCAATCAAGACGATTATTCGGGCATTCGCGGCGCCTGAGCACCGCTTGAACTGCCCGACAGCGCTATGGGCGCGCACTATGGCCGAGCTGCACCGGCGCACACAGCAGCGGCATGAATCCGGCGCGTTCCTGCTCGGGCATGACCATGATGGCCGCCGCGCGGCCGTCGACGTCGTCTACTATGACGATCTCGACCCGGCCGCGTACGCGAGCGGAGTGTGCATTCTCCACGCCGGCGCTTTCGCCAAGCTTTGGGCGATGTGCCGCGCGCGCAAGCTCGCCGTCGTCGCCGATATTCATACGCATCCCGGCGCGGCCTTTCAGAGCGAGGCCGACCGCACCAACCCGATGGTCGCGCAGCCCGGCCATATTGCCATCATCGTGCCCAGCTTCGCCGCGTCGCCGGTCCGCTACGAGGATCTTGGCATCTACGAATACCAGGGCGAGCACCGTTGGGCCGAGCGTGGTCACCGCCGCTGCCGCGGATTCGTTTACACCGGATTTTGGAGTTGATCCCATGACCGCTCTTATCGATCACACGCGCCTGCACCGCACGGCCAAATACTTCATGGACAGCGGCCGCGCGGCGACGCACGACGACGCGATGAGTATCCTGCGCGGCTTCGGCACTTTGATCCGCGTCGGTCCGGAAGCTGCCGTCTCGATCCCGCACCAAATCGCGCTTCTCACTTTGGTCAACCTTGCGCGCCGGACCTTGCTCGGTGGCGTCGAGGTGCTCGGCGTGCCCGATGCGCCTCTGCTCGTTCCGCTTGCGCGCGCGCGCAGCCTCGCAGACACCGTGGTGGAACTGGGCGGCACGCTCTCCACGACCGGCAATCCGCTTTGGCCGGTGGCGCAGATCGGCACGGTGCCGCCGCCGACGGACGCCTCGAGCTGGCAGCTCACCTGGCAGGGATGGCGGGGCGGTGTCGTGCCACGGCATGACGCCCGCCGCCTGTCCGATGATGCGGCGAATCCGCTCGCCGCCGCCATGGCCGCCGCCGCCGCTGCCGCCGAGCTGTTCGCCTGGCACGCGTCCGACCACCCGATGTCCGGACGGCGCGCCGCGGGGTTCTCGCTATGGAATCCGGGCGCCGATTGGCTTGCACCGGACGCAAGCGAGCCCGAGCTGTCCTACCTGCCCGCTTCGCTGTGGCTGATTGGCCTTGGCAATCTCGGACAGGCCTTCTCATGGCTGCTGGCTTGCTTGCCTTATGCGGACCGCAGCAAAGTCGAACTCACGCTTCAGGACTACGATCTGATTGCGGCCTCGAACGACAGCACCTCTTTGCTGTCATCCTTGCCTTTGGTCGGAACGAAGAAAACACGCGTCGTTGCGAGCTGGCTGGAGGCAGCGGGGTTCAAGACCGCGCTTGAAGAGCGCCGCTTCGGACCTTGGACGTTGCGCGGTCCGCACGATCCGGCCGTTGCCTTCTGCGGGGTCGACAACGCGCCGACGCGCGCCGATCTCGGCACCGCGAAATTCGAACTTGTGGTGGAAGCCGGGTTGGGCGCCGGTCCCGTCGGCTTTCGGAACTTCTCGCTGCACACCTTTCCGTCGTCGCGGAGGCCCGACCAAATTTGGCGCCGCGAAGCTGCTGGAAGCGCCTTTGATGTCTCCGCGATGCCCGCGTACAGCGCGCTGCGAAAGTCCGGGCTCGATACTTGCGGTCTGGCCCAGCTCGCGTCGCGCACAGTCGGCGTGCCGTTCGTCGGCTTGATCGCCGCCGCCCTCGCCGTCTCGGAACCCTTGCGCCGACTCCATGGCGGCAGCGGGGTGGAGATTGCCTCGGGGTCGGCCCTCAGTCTCTGTGATGTTGAATGTGTCCGCCTCCCGTTTTCGCCCTACGCATTCGGCCACTTGCCGGCGTTGTAGCCGACCCTGGTCCCTTCAAAGAGACCGCGAAGCCCTCGTTATCCCTTGCTCTCGAAATGCTTCCGGTCGGGATATGGCAATCGTGATGAAGGCCGCGCGCCGACAGGCGCGCGGCCGAAAATTCGACAACTGCCGACGAGAAGGCCGGGACCGCAACACGGTCCCGGCCTTGCCGATCACTCGGCCGCGTTGGCGTAGGCGTTCGCAGGCCCATCCGTGGCAGCACCCGCCGCTGATTGCGTCGCGCCCAGCTGCGCGGCTTGCGGCGTCCGCATCAGTGCAGGCAGCCAACCCGTTGTAGCCAGCAACTGCTCGGCGGCCTCCGCCATGTCCGGCTTCTTCATGTCGGCCATGCGGTCCGCTGCCTCAGCGCTCACGGCTTCTCGCACCGCGTCAAGGATACGCGCCTTGGTGACACGTCCGAGATAGGTTCGCACGGTCGGTCGCCAATAGCCGCTCATATCGAGAGCAACGGCCTTGGCCAGTCTATCCGCGGTTGCCAGTGCACGCGGGCGAAGATCGCGCGGCAACTTGACCGCGTTGATGGTCAGGGCTGCGCAATGCGCAAAGATCGCCATGCGGCTGTCGTGGTCGAGGGCAACGACGAAGGGCCAGAGATCGGCAACATCACACGGCAGCTGCGCCGCCCAGCGCGCGTGCCGATCCGACCAAGACCGGCCCGCTTCGGTATCGGCTATTCCGTCCGCGTGAGAGCCGAGGAACAAGCTGCCCGGACGAATATCGAGGACATTGGCCTCGGCCCCCCGATAGAACGTCTGCGCCACCAGCGCATGGGTGACGGCGACAAGCGCGACATCGGGTTGGTCCGACAACGCCAGACGAAGGCCAAGGGTTCGGTGGGCGGTGAGATCGGCAACCAGACTGTCCGAAAGGCCGGCATCGGACTCCATATCGTCGTCGCGGTCGGCCGCATCCACATCATGACCTTGCACGTCACTCTCGGCCGACGCCTTCTGCCGGCGATTATCGTCCTCCGGACGAATAAAGCCGCGCTCGACGCGAATTTCACCATCATGGTTGAGAACCACGAACGCGCCGCCGCAGGCGATGTCATCGGCATCGTACGCGCGGTGCAGGGCTTCAAGGCGGTCCATCTCGGCTTCGAGCTCGCCGAACCGGATATCAGCATCCTCGGGAAGCTCCTCAAAATTCTCATACTGCTTAGTGAGGAGATCGAATTCGGCCTGCGCGGCTTCGTAGGCAGCTTGATCTTCCGCCGAAAGCGCGACCTCTCGCGGATAGACGCGCCGGAGGCCGTGACCGTGCGGAAAATCGAGGTTCGCCTCCGCCCATTTCCAGCCCTCGTCCTTCTGCAAGGTCGTCGCCAACAGTTGCAGCTTGTCCAGGGCGAGCCGGTCCAACAGCGCTGCATCCTTCAAATAGCCGCCGCGATCCTCAGTAAAGAGATCACGCAGGATAGTGCCACCCGCCTCGGTGTAGGCCTCACGACCGACGAAGACCGCTCGTCGGTCGGTAGCAGCGACGTTGGTTTCCGTCAGCATCCGGCGGATCGTGACGGGATCGCGGCTATAAGTCAGCCGACTATAAATCTCTTCCTGCCGCTCATGATCGTCGATGAGGGCGAACGCCACCAACTGCTCGAACCCCATTTCGCCATTGCGGTAGGCCTCTATCAGCCGGGGCGACACCGCGCTCAGTCGCAGCCGTTGGCGCACCACGTGAGGCGTCACGCCAAATCGCGCTGCGATCTCTTCCGCGCCAAAGCCGCGTTCGTCCGCTAACTTCTTGAAAGCCTCGAACTGGTCCGCGGGGTGCATGCTCTCGCGTGTGATATTTTCATCGAGGCTAATCTCGTGCGGATCGTTCGCGGTGTCGACGATGCAACGTATCGGCTCGGTCTTGTTGATTTCCTTGCGCTTGACTCGTAAGAGCTGAGCGAGCCTGCGGCCTTCGCCAATGGTCACGAAATAGAAACCAGTAGCCGCCCCCTCGCTGTCCAATTCCGGTTCGACGACAAGATTTTGCAGGATGCCTTTCGCGGCGATGCTGGCGGCATAGGCTTCGATGGACGCTTCACTGTGCGGCGTCTTGCGCGCATTTTTCGGGGACTTCTTCAGCTTGTTGAGCGGAATCAGGACCTCCGCGCCGCTCGCGAGAGCCGTTTGAATCTTCTTGGCAGACATCGGCGATCTCCTTTTGAGGGTTGGGGTGCAAGCGCTCCACGGCGCTGCAACCCTGCCCGTCGGCGAGACCGGGGTAGCGAGAGCAAGGGCGGCCGGGGCGGAGGGGGATCACCCGGCCTGCACAAGCGGATGTCGGACCTGGAGTCCGTCGAAGAGTGGGCCGCGCGGAAGGTCGGGGAGACCGCCTCGGCCGGTCCCGGCGCCGCCGGGGCTTCACCCTTGCCCGCGCGAGGGCGGAGCCCTTAGCTCCCAAAAACAGATAGGGCGTCTGCGCCGCAGCGAAGGCCCGTTGGCAGTCGTGAGGCCGGTCAAAGAGAGGGGCAGCATCGCGCCGCCTGCGGCGGGACCCGGGACCGAGTGTCCCCGGCGAACGGCTCGATACTCTCCGCGAAATCTTCCTGGTTTTGTTACCCCGCAACAGTGACGCAGACTTCTGCCTGGGTTTTGGCATTTTGGCATTTTGACATGTCGGCTCAAGGATGAGCGTGCCGAGATTTCGCGCGGCGCGCTTTGACCCGGTCTGATACTGCGAATTCGTTCGCACCATCGTTGATGTTGAGCTTGAGGCGATGCTCGCGCGATATTTGCGCTCGCTGTCGTAAATCGCATCAACGACGAGACCATCGATTGACATCGGGTCGATTGCCATTACCTCTGGAGCAGGCAGTCATATAACGAGCGACATCATGCGCCGCGAGCTACAACATCTGGTCAAGAACTGGTCGTTTGATATTCCGTTTGAACGATCGGTACGCGCGCACTATCTGACGCTACAGCGGCTGGCAACTTCAGGATTGACATGGGCAACGATCGCCAACGCGCTGACCCAGGCAGGCGCACGACATAAGAGCGGCCAACCGATCTCCGCGCGGCAGATGAACTCGGTATTTCTGCGCGTAAGAAACGCTCAACTGAAGAATTCTGCCAACGCGGCGTCTCTCGGCTTCGCGCCTCATGTGCGGGCGCGCGAGGAAGAGATCGGACGGCTACCGCGCCCGACGCAAGCGAAATCCGATGACAAGGGTGCGGCGATATCTCCTGGAGCCGTGGCGATGCCGGCGCCGCGCCTATTGACCGGACTGACACAACGATTGACTGAGGCTCGCAGACTGAGCGAGGCGACCCGTACAGAATATGACGACTAAGCTCGGTCGATCGAGAACCGCAGAGCCAGCCAATCGAAACGATACTGTCGCCTGGCGCCGACACTTGAGTACGAAGACCCATGACTGACTTTGAAATTCTTCTCCTCATCAACGCGAGCGAAAGGGCGACAGAGGCCGTGTCCGCCTTTGCGGACGCATTCAGAGCGGAGCTGACGGAAAATGGCTACCGTCCTCGTAATGAGATCGATGAGGTCGTAGCGAGCTTGGGACCGCTGATCGCATTCTATCTGGCGAACGCAATTGCCTGGGGCGCGGATCGCTCGGGTCACGTCAGACATAAGCGATCCCCCGATGACGATGCGCATCCGCCTTCTCAAGTCGATGGGAGAGTGGTTACTGAGCTGCAATTCCTGTCAGACTTCATGTCCAAGCTGCCGGATAAGTCTCGGGTTAAGGGACGAACAAGCATATCGCTATATGCGATCCGCGAACTCCAGAAAGGCGCGGTGCTTGGATCCGGGGTGGCGTCGCACGCGCGACAAATTGACATCGCTAAACAAACGGCCGCGGCCGAAACTCCTCTCGGCTTGGGCGGCTCCAATATGGGCCAGCGAGCGAAGGAACGGTATTCGGCTTTGTCGACCCCGGAATGATCACCGACGACAATTCCAGTAACGCGCGTCTTGTCGATCGTCTCACGGCCCGCGCGGGCATGGTTGGTGAGACGTCGCTTCTTCGGATCGATCCCGTGACGTGGGAGCTCAGCCCGGCAGCTGTGGACATATTGGCTAATGCCAATCGGGCTCGCCGTGGGAAGCACGTCTGCTTGCGAGACGTTAAGCGCCGTCTTGACGACGATGGACGGCGGAACCTCGCTTTTTGCGCTAGCCAGGCGACGCAGTTGCTTAAAATTGCACTTCACATGACGGAGCCGGGCGACGTCAATCATTCCAACAAGACTATCGAGCAGTGGCTGCACGCACCACCACTGAACCGCTTCATCGTTGGAATATTCGAGCTTTTGACGCCTACTCTCGGCGTCCCGTTCGAGCAGATCAGGTTCGCTCGAAACATTCCACGATCCAAGGATGAAGTGTCGGAACGAGGAAATTTTGACCAGCTGACGAAGTCGGCATGGGACTTGGCAAGCGTCGGCTATGATTGCGCCAAGTCGATTATCATGGCGATCCCGGAGTTGCACGGCACCGATCTCGATATCGGTGCGGGGCTTATGGAAATCTCTGAAGGGGAGCAAAGAAAGGGCCGCAAAGATCGAAAAACGACCGGCCGTACAGAAACCACCGAAGAAATTCAATCCAGATTGGTGACCGGACGGGATATCCTGATCGCAAAAATCTGGGCTCTGCGGCATGACATGCTGACCCTGCGAGGGTATGCGGTTTTTATGGATTGGTATAGCGCCGCTCTGATGGAACCGCTGCCTCCGCATCTGTGGAACGAATTTCTGCGCCAGATTTTCAATGAGATCCAGGATTGGTATCGCGAACTGGAAGCGCGGTACAGGGAAGGCATTCTTTACAAACGTGACATCAAACGCCATGCCGGCGGCATGCCACTTGACGTTCCGACGCTGGCGCCACTGGTGCAACGTCACACGCTTGAGATGATGGAATATCCACTCAATCGCGGCCATGGCGCGACCATGAATGAAGAAGTCATCCTCTCCTTGTTGGAATCGCTAAGCGCGAATCATCCAGACATCCGAGATATCTGGGAACACGTGACAAAACGGGTCAAACCAATTCCGGCGATCAGGTCAGCATAATATTTTGATTGGTGTTCGATTTTTTCAGTTGTGCTGACCTTATCTCGGGATGTTGGCCGGTAAGGCCTTCAGCAACTGTCGTTTGCTCCTGATGCGCCATTTCGGCGTATCAGGAGCAAGCAATGACGAGTAAACCCCCGTCCACCCCTCAGCTCGAATCTCGTGCGGAAAAGAAGGTCATTACCGCACATAAGGAAGCGCTGAAGGGTACGGCCGCAACCATAATCTACACGATGGGGCCGAAGGGCGGCGTCGGCAAAAGCCTGACCGGGCGCCTGATCGTCGACGGCGTCATCGCTGCCCAGCGGGATGTTCGTATCGCCCAGATCGACCGGGCTCCGACCCTGCCGCAGCTCTATCCAGACAAGACGATCACGATCGAGGCGCCCGGCGCCGAAGAGATGCGAAGCGATCTTCTCGCCTCAATGCGCGTGTTCGAGCCGCTCGAGGAAATGGTTCAATCGATTGCCAAGTCTGAGACCATCGGTGTGATCGATGTCGGCGCCGGACAGAACCAGCGCGCTTTCCTCAATTTCGTGGCCCGCGCCAGGTTCGACCGATTTCTTGTCGATCAGGGTATCCGTCCGATCGTGCTGGTCTTGATGACGGCAGATCCCAGCGCAATTTCGCAGAGCGCTAACCTGATGGAAGAGCTTCAGCTTGTGCATCCGGACGCCGAGATCGTGCCGGTTTTCAACTTGCGCGACGGAGGATTCAAATTCTTGGCGGGTACGCCAGCTCACAAGATTTACAACGACAAGATCGTGCCGCTGTTGAAAGACCGCCGCCGCGTCACGCTACCCGCAATTGCCGCGGGCGCCTGGCCGCTGTTCGAGTCCGCTGGGATGACTTTTACCGAAGCGGTCATGGCGGATGAAGCGACACTGATTGCTAAATTGGGTATGTCCCGGCTGATGGTCACCGCGCTGCAGGGCTACGTCAGCGAATTTGTCTCTGTCGTGTGGCCGCGCCTCGGCGCCATTGCTGGCTTCTCTGTGGGGGCGTTCGATGCCGGTCGCTAATGGAATGTTTCCGAGCGAACTCGTCAGTCGCCTGAATGAAAACATCGGGCGCGGCAGAGCCGCGCGCGATGTTCTCGGTCAAAAACTTGCGGAAATGCCACCGCGCGACATTGCCAAGCTTCCGCGTGCGGTGCTGACCCGCATTGGTCCTGCCGGAATCGCGACTATGGCTCGGGTAGCGGCGGGAACCGACGACGCGTTGCCGGCAGCAATACCAGCCCCGATTCGGATCCAATCGCAGGATCGGCCGGCCGACGGGCCGCCACCGCTCTGGCTTGTCTGCTGTGCTGCTTCGTTGATTGTCATCGCGGTCACGATCTTCGCAGGAATATTGGATCGGCCATTGCGATGGGCAATTGCAAGCTCAGGATACCTGAGCGCCGACGACGTCGGTCTCTGCAACCGGCTCGATCGCTGGACCGAAGATTGCAATTTCCCGGTGACAGCTCAAGGCCTCAGCCCCGACGATATCGCGGTGCATCTCGGACGCGCCCAAAGTTCGTTCAGCATTTCCCCCACGACTTTGCACACCGACGGGTCCCTGCCCATCGGTACCATCGTTGACGTCCACCGCAATCGCGAAAGGTAGACTATGTCGGAACCTACTCATCCACTCACGCCGGTGGCGTCCCGTTCCGGTGCCGTTCTGGCAGGACTTTCATTTGCTCTGCTCGCGGCCGCAACGGCTTTCCTCATCCTGTTCGCCATTGTGCCCGCATTCTATTGGTCTACTCGCGATCAAGTTGAGTTGCCGTTCGACCTGGCGGCCATGCTGCGGTTGATCGTGATGTCCCACCATGCCGCCGCTCCTGTCCTGGTCTTGAGCGGCGAGGCAAGCGAGAGGTTGCGCGAACTGGCCACCTACGTCGCCGGTTGCTTGAATTACCCAATTGCATTTGGAAAGGCATTTTGGCGATTGCTGACCAGCATCGACATGGCGATCCAGCTCCCGCTTCGCGCGATCGGTACGGTTTTGGCGGGATGGGTCGTAGCCGTTCCAATTTATCGGCAGGTGCTTTCGCGAACCCCGAAACTGAGAAGTGCGCGTTGGATCGACGGGCCGCAGACGCTGTGGTTCGGCGCAGCGGTCGGCGCAGCGCGAAGCCGTCTGGCAGCATTGATTGCCCAGTTTCCGGATGGGGTCGAACTCGCGCCCGGTCTGCGGCTTCCCAGGCTGGCCGAACAGGAGTCGGCCTTTGCCGTCGGTCTACCGGGATCAGGAAAGACAGTGGTTGTTGAGGGTGTCGCGCGCCAAGCCATCATGCGCGGCGATCATGTTCTTCTTCTCGACGTGAAAGGCGCCCTTCACAAACGGATTACGGCTTTTGTCGACCGGAGACAAAGCGCCGCAATTGGTATTGGACGGGCTTCGTCCGTTTGGGCGATCGGCCGAGACGTCCGCTCGCCCGAAGCTGCCAGCCGCGTCGCCGCGATCATGATACCGGAATCTCGCGATCCGGTTTGGTCGGCGGCGTCCCGTTTGGTTCTGAAGGGGCTGCTCTCGAAACTGATTAGAGAGCATCGACGAAATTGGGGGTGGCGAGAGCTGCAAACCGCTATCTCGAAGCCCGTCGAAGAGATCGCCAACGATCTGCGACCGACAATGCGACAGGTCGCAGAAATGTTGCGCGGCAAGGGTGACGACCCCACCACCATGAGCCTTTCGGTGGTCTTCAATATGATCGCTCATGTCGCCGAAATCGTCGATACCTGCGCGTCCATGGAGGCAGACGGACGTCCGCGTATCTCGCTCCTGGATTGGGCGCGGAAGCGATCACGCCAGCGCATCATCGTGTTGCGGCATGACTTGTCCAACAGGGACAACTCCGAGCTGCTGTTGAGCCTGATGTTCCGGGTGCTAGCGAGCGAGCTCCTTGCTCCTGACATGGCCGACGATGTCGACCATGGCGTCTGGATCATCGCGGACGAACTTCCTCGCTTTCGGAGAGCGATGAAGGACATCATGGAGCTTGCATCCTTGGGGAGATCTCGCGGGATCCGCGTAGTCGCAACTGCACAGAGTCTCGCACAGATCGAGGAGGCCTCAACAAAGGCTGCGGCAGAAGCTCTGACGGAAAACTTCGCGACCATCGTCGTTTGCAAAGCAAGGTCTGGCAAAAGCGCAACCGAACTCTCCGAAACCTTGATGGGTATCACTACCGTCGGGATTGACCCGCCCGGCGAAGGTGACACCGAGTTGCACGACGTGCCAGCCTTGTCCGCCCACGAGATGTCTACCTGTCTGGGGCTGACGGTCGACTGGAGAGGGCGGAAGTCGATCCGCGCGTCGATCGTCGGGTTCGACAACGTCTACGTTGTTGAATGGCCGCTCGATACCTGGCAACGACTTTAGGTCCTCTTCATTGGACCATCGAGTGATATCGAAATGGCCGCCACCTCAGTGGCGGCCATTTATTTTTTTCAATCCGGGGACTCCTGAGCTTATCTCGGGGAGATGCCCGGTAGACCCCTCTCTCGGGCGCGCATGCTCGCTTGCATCATGCAGGTGAGCGAGATGGTCGCAACGGTAGCTGCCGGAACATCAGCCGAATACTACATCGCTTCGTCCGACTACTATATCGGCGGCAGCGAGCCCGCAGGTCGATGGGTAGCAGTCGGCGTCGAAATTGGCGTTGTCGTAGGGGCGATCGTCGAACGCGACCCGTTCGAACGGCTGCATGCGGCGCTTGATTTGACGGGCCGCCCGATGCTCTCAAGCCGGAGCGGGAAGAAACACGTCGGCGGATATGACATCACGTTTTCGGCGCCAAAGACGTGCTCGATTCTGTGGGCGCTTGCCGATCCGGAACTGCGGGCAAAAATCGAGGAGGCGCAGGCCAACGCTTTCGAAGTCGCCCTCAAGGCGATCGAGGCCAACGCTGCGTTCTGCCGGTTTGGCAAGGACGGTGTTCGTCGTCAGAAGGTCAAGCTGTCTGTCGCCGTGTTTCAGCACGGAGCCGCGCGTCCCGCACGGCATCGCGACGGCAAAACCTTCTCGGACTGTGCGCTTCATAGTCACGCGGTTACCTTCAACATCGCCCGCAAATACGACGAAAGTTCGGACCGTCGCGTCGACGATGAAGCGAATCAAACCGAGCAGAAGCGCCATGGAGCTCTGGATGGTAAAGCCATCTTCGCCTGGAAAATGGCAGCGGGAGCAGTCTACCACGCCCAGCTCTCCAAAAATTTTCAGAATCTTGGCTTCGCCGTCGGAGACATCGGCAAGAATGGAATCTGGGAAGTCGTCGGAATTGTTCCCCAGCTAAAATCCTATTTCTCGGCTCGTCGCGGTGAGATCGAGGAAGCACTCGACGCAGCCGGGACAGACAGCGCAAGTGCCCCCGCACTGGCCGCCGCAATTACCAAAGCGACCCGTGAGGCTAAACAGGAGCAACACCACGACCGCTTCGCATTCTGGCAGCAATGTGCCCGCGATATCGGCTTTGATCGCAACGCCGTCATTGACTCTTGCTTTGCCGCGGGTCGCGAGCAGTGTGCATCGCTTGAGAATTCCGATCGTGAGCGATTGCTCCAAGGGCGTCTCGCGGCTCTGCCGGATCGGCTTACTGAGCATGACAGCACCTTCGAACGCCGGCATCTCTACGCCGCAGTAGCCACCGCCCTTGTCGGAACCGGCGAGGGCGCGGAACGCGTCGAAACGGAGGTTAATCGCCTGGTCGCGACGAAGGCGGTTGTTACCCTCGATCGCGACGTGTGGGGGCATCAGGTCTTTACCACGCCGGAAATGCTGCGCATCGAGTCTGAAAATCGGCGAGATGGCAGCTCGGCTTTCCAAGAAATCGCCAATCGCGCCGCCCCCTACGATCGTCGCGAAGTTGATCCAGAAGTATGGGCTCAACGAGGAGCAGGCTGTTGCCGTGCGCGCGGCGACCAGCGGTGCCAGGATCACGATTCTTGAGGGCACCCCGGGCGCGGGAAAAACCACGGCTTTGGCAGCCATCACCGACGCCTGGACCGACGCCGAAGTCGGGTACCGCGTGATCGGCGCCTCCACGGCATGGAAGATTTCTCACGCTCTTCGCGATGAATTGGCGATCGATGCACGTGCAACAGACTCTTGGCTCGTGGGTGCCGAACATGGCGTTCCGTTTCTGGATAAGAACACCGTACTGATCGTCGACGAAGCCGGCCTGCTCTCCAGCCGGCAGATGCACAGCATTCTCTCGGCAGTAGAGGCCGCCGATGCCAAGGGTCTCAATCCGCATCTCGTCCTGGTTGGCGATCGCAACCAGCTACAGAGCGTCGGGGCCGGCCCTGGCTTGGCGCTCGCCGCAAATTTTTCATCGGTACAGTCAGTCACCAAGATTGTTCGACAACGTGAGCAATGGGCGCGAGATGCCGTCACTGCCTTCGGGAGGGGGGACGCCGACGAAGCGCTGGAGGCCTTTGAGCGCCGAGGCCTCCTCCACGAGGCGCTTGGTCCCAAGGCCACGGTGCGCGCGATGGTCGACGCCTGGGAAGCTCATGAGAAAGCCGCGCCTGGCCGCTCTCTTCTCATAGCCAAAACGAACGCCGAGGTACGGGCGATTTCGGCAGAGATTCGCGCCCGGCTCCGCCAGCAGAACATAATTCGCGGCGAGGACGTGACACTGAAAGCCGTTACGTCGTCGAATTCAACGGTATCACTGCCACTGACAGCCGGCGACCGAATTCGCTTCCTCACCCGCATTAAAGTCCGCGACCTTGAGACGATCAATGGCACCGAAGCAACCGTCGAGGCAATTGACGCTGCCAACGATGGACGCGTCGACATTGCAGTTCGCACTGATGCAGGCCGCTTCACATTCTCCACAGATGAGATTGCCGACGGCGAGGGTCGCGTCAAGCTCACACACGCTTACGCGACGACGATCTATGGCGCACAAGGCTGCACCACAGACCGTGCAATCGCATGGTTGTCGCCCGACATGGATCGTCATTCGATTCTGGTTGCGTCGAGTCGGGCGCGCAACGCAACCGACCTTTTTTGCGATCGCAAATCGCTGGATGCCCGTATTAGGGCAGAGTTGCCTCTTTCGGAGCGGGGC
The DNA here is from genome assembly GCF_000426845.1 of Bradyrhizobium sp. in8p8. Lineage (GTDB taxonomy): Bacteria > Pseudomonadota > Alphaproteobacteria > Rhizobiales > Xanthobacteraceae > Bradyrhizobium > Bradyrhizobium japonicum_C. Next base: position 79,218 of record NZ_KE384580.1, read on the forward strand.
AAAGCGAACGAAATCGGCGCGGTGGCGCGGCGAACCTACCTGGCAAGCCGACTTGCTCGCTGCGGCTTCAAGCGCTCGTCGCCGGACATCCTGGTAGACGCACAGACGCGTGGCGGCGAGCAGCAGCGCCGGGAGACGCATCGTTCGCCATCCGAATTGGCAACAACCGAGGTGGCCGGCGATCGCGATTGCAAACATCGCAAGAAGCGTGAGCTCGACCATGAGCTCTAGCTGTCCTCCGTCAAAGCCCCGGCCCTCCGATCCGGAATTCTGGACCGTGGAGAACGAGTTGCCCGATCCGATTCCGGTCTCGAAGGCCGAGTTGGACGTGGTCGAGCGATATTTCAGCGACCTGCTCGACGCCGTCTTCGAACCCCAACCCCGAACGATGCCGGCGGTAGCCACGGCATATCAAAAAGGAGACAAACGATGACCATCCGCCCGTTCTACGAACCCCGCATGCTGGAAATGCGGTTGGAGGAATACGCAAACATCGCCATCGACGGCGGGCTCTGGCTCGTTGGGGAGGTGCTGGCGCAGCGTCCCTCGATGAGCGATGATTTCGTCCCCGATCCCCGCTACCTCTACAAGCCCCGGGATCTGGACGCGGCGATCATCGAGCTTCGCGCGAGCAACGAGGACCTGCGTCACCGGATCTTCATCGCGGGATTCCTGAGGCTGCCGGACAACGGCGCGCAGGCGACGTTCCGGCGCTTGCTCGTGAAGCACGCCGAGATGCTGCATGAGGCGCTCCGCTTCGAATGGACGCGCCGGTGTGACAAGACGATCGGAGGCCGCAAACCATCAGGCAAGCTCGTCAGGGTCGACCTGTACGAGAAATTGAGGGCTACAACCGCAGGCAAAGAGTTGGCGATCGAGGTCAAGAAATAGTTGTTGCAGATGCTTGTAGAGCTGCGAGACTCAGGAGCGAAAGGCTTGATGACATGAGTAAGCACGCGCGTAAATCGAACAGCGCAGTCGACGCCAATTCGTCCCGAGTGGCCTTCTACTTGCGCGTCTCGACGGATCGACAGGCGAAACACGATCTCTCGATTCCAGATCAGCGCGCCCAATTGCGCGCATGGTGTGAGGCTAGAGGTCATCAAGTTGTCGGGGAGTTTATCGAAGCCGGCGCATCGGCTACCGACGACAAACGCCCAGTTTTCCAACAGATGATCGAACGCGCCTGCGACGGTGAGCATGCATTCGACCTGATCGTCGTGCACAGCTATAGCCGCTTCTTCCGCGACGCCTTCGGACAGGAATTCTACCTGAGGAAGCTGGCGAAGCATGATGTAAAGCTAGTTTCGATTACCCAACCGCTCGGCGACGACGACGATCCCGTGCAGGCCATGATGCGTAAAGTCATCGCGCTATTCGACGAGTATCAGTCCAAGGAAAATGCCAAACATGTCATCAGGAACATGAAGGCAAATGCTCAACATGGCTTCTGGAATGGCTCGCCAGTGCCGTTAGGCTATGTTCTGGTCGAGGTAGAGAAGCGCGGCACGAAGATCAAGAAGACGCTCGCAATCGATCCGGTCGATGCAGAAACGGTCCAGCTTATCTTCAAGCTCTACCTCTACGCGATGGCTCCTCGGGGGCACTCGGCGTCAAGGAAGTCGTCAAATGGCTCAATAGCCACGGGTACCGCACCAGGAAGGGTAAGACGTTTGGCACCGGCACGATCTACAAGATCCTGACGAATACCACCTACGTTGGCGAGTGGAAGTTCAACCAGATGTCTTCACGGACCGGCAAACGCAAGCCGGACGACGAGGTCATCACGACCGCTGTTCCCGCGATCATCGAGCCCCACGTCTTCGAACAGGTCCGCCGACAACTTCATGCGCGGAGCCCGAAGGTGGTGGCACCGCGCGTGACGACTGGTCCGATCTTGCTCACGGGGTTGGCCGTCTGCGCGACTTGTGAAGGAGCCATGACGTTACGGACCGGAACCTCGAAGACCGGACGCGTCCATCGGTACTATTCCTGTTCGACCTGTAACCGAAAAGGAAAGACGGCTTGCAAAGGTCGGTCGGTCCGAATGGAAAAGTTGGACGAATTGGTCACCACGCAACTGGCTGAACGATTGTTCCAGCCAGAGCGACTGGCAGCGATCCTTTCGTCGTTATCGGCGCGTCGCGCAGAAAAGGCGGACGCCGTGAATGCGCGTATCGCGGCGCTCCAGCGCGAACTCAGCGATGCCGACGAAAAACTTGGGCGCCTTTACAAGCTCATCGAAGAGGGGGTCACGGAGATCGACGATGTCCTCAAGGACCGCTTGAATGTTCTGAAGGCGGATCGTGATCGCTCAAAGGCTGCACTAGAGCGGGCCAAGTCACACTCATTAAACGTAATTCAAATTGATCCCGCGTTGCTTGAGAAGTTCGGCCGCACCATGCGGGAAAACTTCACCTCCGGGTCCATCCCATTCCGGAAAGCCTACCTACAGTCGCTCATCAGCGTAATTGAAGTCGACGACACCGCGATCCGGATCAAGGGCAGCAGGGATGTGCTCGAAAAGGCGGTTTTGGCCAGCCGAAATGGGGCCATTCCGGGTTCGCAGATGAGTACTGGGTGGCGCTCCCTAGGGGAATCGAACCCCTGTTTCAGCCTTGAGAGGGTTATGTCAATCCGATTGATGATCATCGTGCGAGCATTCCGCGATGGAGATTTACGGACATGGTTTCGCCTGCCTAACTTTAGCGCCCTGGAACAGCAACTGGGATATAGTTCCGGGCGCCTCGATCCTCCGGGAGATTCGGGCCTGATGAACCTCCGGGTCAGCTTATCTGGCCCGCTCATCACCTCGTGTTTCGTCGCGCCCATCGGCATCGACGCCCTGATCCGCGTCGCGGCGCCGGCTATTGGCAAGCTCCGCAAGCTCATTCTTCAACGCATGCCGGCGCGTCTCGACAGCGGGCATGTCTTTGACGAATTGCCGAACTTGGCGAGCCAACTCGCGATCTACTGGCGCTTCAGAGCGCTGTAGTTCGGCGGCATAATCGAGATATCGACGCCGGATCACGTCCTGACGGGACTTAATTTGTTCGTCCCAGGGGTTTTTGGCGGTCCTGCCACCCCTCACCTCCGAAAGCACCTTGTCACGGGCGAGCCGATCGACATTGGGCGTGACCTTTCGCTTGCGCATCGCGAGGACCGCCCCGCGATCGGCCTTTCTCACCTGTCCGCGGGTTCGCCGCGGCGTCGCCTCCGCCGCGATCCCGCGAAGCTGGAGTTCGCCAGCAAACCGCTCCCGCCAGGCCTGAAGATCCGCCTTGCGGGGGTTGAGGCGCCTGCCGTCATGGCCGAACGACCGAACGGTCAAGTGCACATGGGGATGCTTGTCGTCGAGATGCTGGACAAAGACGTAGTCGTGATTGTCCCCGAACGTCTCGATGGCGAATGCCCGCGCTGAATCCTTAACGGCGACCGTATCGGTTCCGGCCGGCATTGACAGAATAATGTTGATCGAAAGCGATCCGTCACGGCGGCGCTTGTCGTCGAGGCCGGCATCATCCTCCCAGCGTTGCTGCAGGTCCTTCAATCCGGAACGACCCGCCAGTGTCGCGCCCTGCTCTGTTTCCGCATCGAGCTCACCGTTTCGCGTGATGTATGCAAGGTGCGACTTGAGATGCGCTACGCTCTTTGTGCGACCGGTGATCTTGACCATCACCTCTGGTGCTCGGCGCACGATGCGTTCGAGCTTTGCACGCATCGCCGGCGTCAGGAGGCCCGGAGCGCCCGGATCTGGGATATCCCACTCGGCCCGCCGCGGGCGCCGATTGGGCGTTTCCCAGACATACGAGATCGGCGGAAGTTCGGAGGTCAGGTCGGTCGGCCGCGGCGAGCGCCGGCTCATGACTGTCCATTCCAATAGTCGGCATTGCCGTGCAGCGCGCTACGCAATTGCGCCAGCTCTCTTTCGATGACCAATGTGGCCTCTTGAATTGCGGACAGATCGGGCTCAACCGCCCTGCCCTGCAGCACGCTGGTGTTTGCGGCGCGTGCGATCTGGTTGATGTTGCCGCCAATCCGGTTGAGTTCGCGAACGATCGCGCGAAGCGCGGCATGCTCGTCCGGGGAATGCTGAACGGGCGACGCCAACCGCGAGCGCACCAGCGCGACGATCCAGCCGGTTCGGGTCATGCCACGCTGATGTGACACTTCAGCAAGCTGCCGCATCTCGCTCTCACGAAATCGCACGGTCACCTTCTCCCGTCGCCCGACGGGCAACGCCAAGATGCGCGGCGCTGGTGCGGCTAGTGCATCAGCGATCAGACGTCGCAGCAGCGCGGATTTGCCACCCTGTGTCGCTGCAAGAACTGAGAACTCCGCCGCGACTTGGTCGGAGACGCGAAGCGAGATCAGAGCCATGCACGCCAATCCCAATCGCGATGTAATACATCGCTGGCGCGAAGCCTATCCTGCACTAGAAAACGCGAATCCTTCCACCCCCTCGATGTTGGTTCAAACCAACAGGCTCGACATTCAACCCGCGGGTGTTGCTGCAACTGAGACCCACCCCAGCCGACGATCGATGCGAAGAATTCCTCTGGGAATGACGCAGCCGGCTCCACCCCCAGTGCTTCCACTCCACGAACACCGCGCGTGGAGATCGGCAACATTGGCACCGAGCATGTGGGCCGCGGCTTTCCAGCAGCCTCCGGCCTCTCTACAGCGCTGTGGGGGGCGCGTTCGGCCTCCGGCTGCTGCGCTAACGCGCCATCCTTCGGATGGGAAATCCGCTCCGCCGGCGCACTAACTGTAGCAATGTTTCTGCGGAGACTCTTTAAGACCAGCTTCATGCGAAAAAGACCTCTTCGATTGTGATGGTCGATGTTGGAACCTCTTCCGCTTCGTCTGCGCCATCCATCAGCAGCACGGCATGACGTGAGCCTTGAGAGGCTGGTCGATCGACCAGAAGACAGCCCGTGCGATCCTGGTGACGGACTCTGATCGTCAGTGATGGGCTCATTGTCTCGTTTCGACGAACCGACGAGTGAGGGCGCCTTTCCGCGCTCGGTATTACAGGGTCCGTCTCTGTCGATCGCAATGCCACCCGCGGCCGACTTCGTTCTGCTTGAGCTCCAGAGGCACCTTCGCAATCAGCATGCGAACCGCGGCCTTCAGTCCGAATTTTATGAGCCAGCTGACGTGCGTGTGCATCGGTAAAACTCTCCTGCGCTGCGCATAAGGTCTCGATGGCGTTGGGCTGTTCGCGCCACGCTTGGAAGAGTTCATACACAGCACGGATTGACGAGCCGGCAAGCTTCGACCGGAGGAACTCCGGCATGCTCTGGACCGAGGCGTAGCGAGAAACCCAGTCCCTGGGCTTGCCGAGCTTGCGCGAGATGTCGGCCTGGCTATCGCCTAGCTCCAGACGGCCCGCGATGAACGCCGCAATTTCGGTGGCATTGAGGTCATGGCGCTGGATATTCTCGATCATCTGGACATAACGATCCGCAGAACCAACGGCCTGAATGAAAGCCGGGATGTCACGGAGCCCGGCGCGCTTGGCCGCACGATACCGCCTCGCACCCATGACGATCACGTACCGGCCTTCCTCGGTCGCTTGCCGCAGCACGATCGGTTGCAGCACGCCATGCTGAAGGACCGATTCCGCAAGCTCCTCGATCTTCTGCTCGTCGAAGCTGCGACGCGGCTGATCCGGGTCTTCGTCAATACGATCGATGGCGATGGAGGTGGGCTGCCCGGTTGGGGCGGCAACATCCTCCGCGGCATCAATGAGCTGCTTAAAGCTGAGATCAAGCGCCATGTGCCGTCTCGTCCATCTGCGCGACGATCTTGGCGAGAACATCGCGGATTTCCCGACCAGCCTCTTGCGCAGAGCGGCGCTTCAGCTTCCAGACCGGCAGACGTTCCGCGACGGCCTCAGCGTAGCCGTCTCTTGCAACGATCTGGCCCGGGAACACATATTTGCCAGCCTCGCGCAGGAGCTGCTCAAGATGCGTCCTTTGCCGGGGCGATTTCGTGTTGAAGTTCGAGGGCAGCAACCCGAGGAACTTCGTATCCTGGCGGCCATAGCGCCTCTGCACGCCGATCACGGTCTGCATTAGACCTTTGACTCCCTTGATCGAATAGTCCTCCAGATAGATGGGGGCCAGCACGTGCGACGCCGCAACCAAACAGCCGACACTGCGCAGCCCAAGCGATGGCGGCGTATCGATGACGCAGGCATCGAACTGATCCGACGCGATGGCGAGGTTTTCTTGCAGAGTCGTTATGGCGGCCGCATTGCTGCGATCGAGATCAGTCAGAGAGCTATCGGCCGGCGCGAGCGTCAGGCCTTCTTCTTCCCGAGGCACAATCCGTATCCCCGGTTTGAACAAATCCGCGGCCAACGTTGAACCGGCATACTGCCTTAACGTATCGGACGCATTGCTCTGCGCATCAACGTCGATGACTAGTACACGGAGGTGCGCTTCCGCCATGAACCAAGCCAAATGCACAGCAAGCGTCGTCTTGCCGACCCCGCCTTTTTGATTGTTGATGACAATGGTCTTCATCTTGAGGCCCGAAATGGGTCTAGCGGCGTGGGAGTCATGTCCTTGTCCTCATGTCGGGGGATGTTGGTTTGAACCAACAGACGATTGCGAATCCGACCACCGGAACGATCCCGAAATTCATCCGGCGAATCTCCTGCCAGAAGAGTCAGGTCAGCCCATAGCCGTCGAGGGAACAAATTCCGGAAAGCGAGACTGGAAATCGTGCTGGTTGCTGGACGACTGCTGTCGACACGGTCGCGAGAGGATCGTCACGCGAATGCGCGGAGACCGCTTGCGGGCTCCGGGAGCGTCGCCGCGGCGGCGCGAGTAGAGCCGTCCCGAAGGGGCTCGCCCAACCGCCCACTGCTGCAAGAGTGGATCCCGTGGATGCGAATTCTTCTGTGCGACGGCTATCTACATCGAGGAGAATACATTCCACCGAGCAAGTCGTGTCGCCGGCGCAAGCTCGTCTATGGCCGGCTGTTGCGATAAAGACGGCCGCAATTACAAGCCAAGCATTGCGACGGGCGTCCCGGCAGCGAGTCACTGTTGAGGAAAGGTTTAGCCGGCAAGGTTCGCGGCAACCTCCGGCGCAATTGACCCATCGATAAAATGATGGATCTGCCCGGTCGATTCATAAAACTCATTGGACGGCGCCTGCTAAGGAGCAAGAATCCGCCCATGCCGAAATCGCAACCAGAACCGCTTCATCAGCGCCGCATCGATGCCGGGCGCAATATGCGGCGGTTTTATGCATTGTCCACGCAGCCGACCCTGTTCGGAGAATGTCGCTGATCCGCAATTGGGGCCGGATCGGCACGAACGGCAAGACCATGATGCAGACCTTCGATGGCACTGCGAAGGCTGTCGAAGCATTCGGACGGCTGGAGCGCGCCAAGCGAAGGCGCGGTTATGCTGCAGTCGACGAAAAGCTGTCACGGTAGGCAATTTCTCGGGGATTACGGCTCTGGCCGTGATGCCGGCTCTATCTGTCCCACAGCCTTGATGTCAGACGAGCAAAATCGAAACTAGACGGAGCTCGTCCCATGACGACTGCCAACGAGATCGCGGAAACGATCGCAGCCGAGAACGACCTGACAAAGGCTCAGGCGAAAACGATCGTCGATAGCGTGTTCAAGGCGATCGCTGATGCGGCCGTAACCGGAGCCGAGACGAGCCTTCCCGGGTTTGGCAAGTTCAAGGTCAAGGATAGCCCCGCGCGTGAGGGCCGCAATCCGTCGACGGGCGCAACGATTGCGATCGCAGCTTCCAGGAAGCTGACGTTTACACCTGCTAAAGCCGTGAAAGATGTTCTGAACGGAGGAGCGGCCCCAAGCGACGGTGTGTCGTAAGACGCAAGACGAGGGGGCTTATGCCCTCTCCTCGGCCGCGAGCGCTTCGTCGCGTTGGCGGATGAGCTCGGCCAATTCGAGTTCGAGCGCCTTGCGCTCCGCCGGCGTGAATACGCAGTCGCGCAGCTCGGCGCGCAACTCTTCAATGGTGTCGATGGTCATGATCGCATCTCCAGTCGAAGGGAGCGGGCCCCGCCTCGCGGCGGAGCCCACTGGCTGAGCCTCAGTCCCGGTTGGGCCGGGACCAGATCAGCTGGAGACCTTCCGCACCTTCGACCTCGGTCAGGGTGGCGTAGATCGGGGCGGGGAAGCTCGGATCGTCCAGCTTGACGGAGAGGTAGTCGCGCTCAGTGTCCTTGGCGGTCTTCTGCCAGGCAGCACCCAGCTCGACGTTGCCTGAGTAGATGCGGAAGTGCGGTCCCTTGTCGGAAGGGTTCTCGACGCGGATCAGCTTGGCCTTGACGTTGAGGTTGAGCGTCTTGATCGCGCCGGAGAAGCCATTGCCGGTGGAGGTGAAGGTGCCGATGGTAGCCATTGTCTCATTCCCTTTGTTTTCTCGGGCCGCGCCTATCGCGACCTCGATGGCGGTCGTGAGACCGGAGGCGATCGACCTGCACCCAAAGGGCCGAAATGAAATGGAGGGCGGCCGGCAGCGACTTTCTTGGACCGCGAGGAATGGCGCGCAGCGCCAGGGGAAGAAAGTCGAGGACGGGCGTTGCAGGGATAAGATCGAGAGCCCGCAAAGCGGGATCGCCCTTCGGTCAGACCAGCCTCTATCGAGGACGCAGATGGGTGCGCCCGTCGCGAAAACACATGGAATGAAGACGGACGGCCCTATGCGCCATTCGGATCAAGGCAACGAGCGTCGCAGCGAAACGTCGTTCACCGTAAGCAGGCCACATAAGAGCCGGGTCATCACCTACCAGGGAAACTATCGCTGTCAGCAACGTCGGCGCACCTGTCGAAGCGGCCATCGCAAGATCGATAACGAGGCTGCCCACGTTCTCGCCATGCGGATGCAACCCGGTCCTCCGCATCCGTGCGACCGACACGCCCTGCGAGGCGTGAAACAGATGCTAGCGTCGGTGGACGGGCCGGCCGCCGAGTCCGGGACGATTCCGCCGGCACGCGCGATGGAACGCAGCTTGGCGTGCCGGTTGCAACGCCACAGCATTGGTGCGGGTTGTGAGCACGATCGAAGTCGACAGCGATCCGGCTGCCGGGCTCGATTTCGATCGGACGCTATTTGGCCGGTGCCGCAGCGGGCTGTCCGCCCACTTCCGAGCGGCGGGGTCGCGCAGCGGATCGTCCTCGCAGGCCACGCAGACGTAGCGCGGCTGGCCAGGCGCGACGTCGTCGGGCATCGCCGTCATCGGCTTCCCGCACTTCGGGCACAGCTTCCGGCTCGGGTAGAGCGGAGTCATGTTTTTTTCCTGCCGCGACCAGCTTAGTTCCCGGTGCGCCGCGAGCACAAGTAGATCGCCGAAACTTGTCCGCATGCACCAGAGCGCTTGACGCGGAACGCGTCTCGCACTGAAATCCGGTTTTCAGTGATGTTGCGGGGGTGGCGTCGTGGAAGAATTTTACAGGGGCTTCGCGCAGCGGGCGCGCGATCTGGCCGAGAACGCGGACCCGTTCACCAAGCGGCGGCTGCTCGACCTGGCCCAACGATACGATCTCAAGAGCAGACCGGGAGCCCCGGGCGGTCGGACCCTCCCGCCGCCGCGCGCGACGCCACCGACGGCGCTGTTTTCCGGCTCCGGCGAAGCTTAAGACTAGTCGGAGCGCGGCCCGGTCGTCGGTTTTCTATGTGTTCATCGACCGGTCCGGGTGTCGGCCACCCGCGGTCGCGGTGCTCGCGTTATCACAAGCTCACCCGTGCAGCATGAAACCGCGCACGCGCGCCGCGAAGGATCATCGCCTGCGCCGCGCGATCTCGTCAGCGACCATGCCCTCCGCCCGCACCAGCCGCTCATGCAGGGTCTCGAACATATCGAGGATGTCATCATTGGGTTCATTCTTGCCCTGCTCGATGGCTTCGGCGACGAGCTCATCGAGGGGCGTCTCCTTCAATTGGCCTTTCTCCAGAAGCTCTTCAAACAGACTATCGCCGCTCGGCTGCGGTTGCATGTGACCGTCGGAGTTGCACCAGACGGTGAATGTCTGTTGTCCCAGAACGGCGTGCTCGACCATCTCCGCATCCAAAGGAATCAGCGTCCCCCAGGCCTCGCCCGCCTCGTCCGCGAACCCCGCCACGTACATCCGTTGCTCCGCAGCCCCTTCATCACGAGGCTGGAGGAACGGCGTGAGGACGATTGGAGGGTGTTTTCCCATGACGATCTCTCCGAACGACTTTGCATCGACACAGCGCAGCAGCTGGGTCAGTGCGGGTATTTTCGATCACACGAAAAAGGCAAGGTCTGGGAACGGCGCCTCATCGTCTCACGCTCGCTGCTTGTCTCGCCGGCGAGAATTGATCTGCGCCATCAGTATCGGGCCAAGCGAAAATTCGCCGACCTCGGCTTTTCGCGTCAGACCGCGTAGATAACCGCCGGCGGAATTGATCGCCGTCCCGCGCTGCAGGATACACGCGACGACGATGGCTGCGGGCACCTCGCCCATAACCTTTTGCGCCTCCTCCCAAGCGCTCGGGCTGATGCCCAGCATCGATCGCACAACGGCCGCGGTAGCGAGGAAATCGCGCCAGTTCGAAACCCCGCCCTTCGCATAATCGACGATGTCCGGACACGCACTCAGGACCATTCCTAACGGATACGATCCCTCCCCGACTCGCGATGGTTGAGGTTTGGGCTCAGCTCTCGCCGCCCTGCCTTCTCGAAGGACAGGTTCAAGTTCAATAGGGGCGTCTGGATTTGAATTCTGTATGTGGCGCTCAGAATGGGACTCATTGGCGCTCGGATTCTTGGATTTGATGTGTGCTTCCAGAAGATTGAGCACGTCGTCGGCGAGCTGAGACAACTCGTCGGCGATCGGCTCAAGCTCCTGGCGCGTAGCCGTGCGCGGAATCTGGTCGACGATCGCGCGGAAGGCGGCGTGCACGACCTGCCAATCGGCAGGCCCCTGCCCTCCTCTTCGCGTCGGGACGGCTTCCTCGATGCCAGTTGCAATCATCTTCGCGATGTCGCGCCGGCACAGCGTAATGCGCTCTCGTACGAGCTTGAGTGCGCGGGCCTCGGCTTCGATATCGGCCGCCAGGCTCTCGAACTCCTCTGACCGCACGACCAGCGGCGACAGATCGAAGCCGAAGGCGAGCTCGATTTCGCCGGCGTCGTCCTTCCGCGCATACCGCTTGCCATTGGGACTGTCGCGCCGAACGATCAGCCCGGCGTCGACCAGCACAGCGAGATGACGCCGCAGCGTCGATGCCGGCATGCCGTGCGCTCGCCGAGTGAGTTGATGGTTCGAGGGGAAGACGATCAGATCGTCCTCCCCTGTCAGGGCGGTTTCGGGATGGAAGGTCAGCAGCGCATTCAGTACCGAGAGGGAGCGCTCCGACACGCCTAGGCGCGGCCGTGCCGTGCAGATGGCGTGGAAGATCTTCCACTTGTGCACGATCTTTTCGGGAGGACGTTCGGTTGTGACCATCTGGCTTGCCACATGGGCAAGCGTCAGCGATCGCCGCCCAAAGGGCGTCGTTGGAGAGTGTGACTGCATGTCTTTGCCTCAGCTGGGCAAAGAAAACCTGCTCGCCGAAACGGCGATAAAATCGCGTGGAAACTCTTGACTGCGATTCGCGAAAGTGATTCTCTGTCAGTCGCCAAACTTGAAGAGAAGGCTTCCGGAACTCCGTTTCGGGGGCCTTTTTTCTTTTCCCTTGTCTGCTCCTGGTTCGTGTTTACGGGACGAGGCCGTCAGGCCTCGGTAGTTTCCTGGCCGCCACTCGTCTTGGAAAAGGCGTCGAAGATGGCCGGGAGTTGGTCCACAAGAAATGCCGCGAATGTCGCCGAGACATTCTTGTCGATGGTAAGCTTCAATTCGCGCTCGACCTGACGCACGTGCGCAATCTTGTCCCCGGATGCGGAAAAGACTGGCTTCTCTTCCGATGGCTTCGATGTCCCCGCGGGAGATGGACGGCTTGCTGCTGAGAATGCTGCGAGAAATCGCGCGTCGGTTTCCCGCTCTGCAAATTTCGGGTCAGCGATCACCGCTCTGACACGTTTGAGCGACGCGGCATCCTTGAGTAATTCAGCGAAGGACTGCCAGCGGCCGCGGCCAACTTTCGGAGCCTTCCCGATTGCTCGAACGACTTCGGGTGGAACCGACCGAGCGACGGCAAGGAGTTTCGAAGCCTCAGCCCGATCGATCGACAACGCATCCTGCACGATTGACCGGCTATGCCCGGCATCTTCGATATGCATCGCGAAGCTGGCGCGCTCAATGAAACTCAAATCCTCGCGCGGTGCGTTCTCGAGTCCTTGCGCCACGACAAGGGCTTCATCTGACAGCGATCGCAGGATCGCTTTGACGGAAATACCCAATTCGCGCGTGGCGCGGACGCGGCGATGACCATACGCGCTTTGATAGCGCCCTTTTGCTTCAGGATGCTCCCGAACGAGAATGGGCACCTCTTGGCCACGCTGTGCTATCGACTGTTTGAGTGCTTCGAACGAGCTATCATCATTGTCGCGAAACCGGTCGGACAGGGGTGATGGATCAATAAGCGAAGGGTCGATTTCAAGGATCACAGCCCCAGACGCGATTCTTTCGCGAAGCTCCTCGTTCTCCTTCTCGACTTCGGAAAAAGAATCCTTCAACGAGCGGACCGAGCCCGACGAGACCCGCGGCAAGGCAGCGGGCACGTTGTCAGCTGACAACGTGCTTGATTGCGGGGCCGTGAAAAGGCTCTTGATAGTGTCAGTACGTTTGCTCATCGACCCCACACCTTCTTAAGAAGTTGCGCGATTTCGGCATTGACCGCGTCGACTGATTCCAACGCGCGGTCGTAGGCGCCCCGCCCTACCGCGCCGCGCTCCAGCTCATAAAGTGATTGCTTGGTGAGGCCAGCATTGGCGATTGCAGTCGATTTCCAAACAGTGGCCTGGAGCACATCCGATCCAAAGAGATTACGAAGGAGGGCCACGATTTGAGCTTCGGGCACGTCGTTGGGATCATGACGCGTGATGACGTACCGGATGAAGTCGTGGTCGAGTCGCCCGCCGGCTTCCTCGATGACGGACATGAGATCCGACGTCATGAGGAGAAATTGGCTCATGGATGCGACATCGACCATCTGCGGATGGATGGTCACGAGCATCGCGGTGGCCGCGTTTAGCGCGCCCATGGTCAGGTAACCAAGTTGGGGTGGGCAGTCGATAACGACGACATCGTAGTCGTCGGCAACCTGGTCGATGGCGCTGGCGACTCGGCGAAAGAACAGGTCGTGTCCGCGTTCACGCCGCTCGATCATTGCGCGAGGCGTGTGGTGCTCGAACTCCATCAGCTCAAGATTGCCCGGAACAAGACCTATCCCGTCAAAGTAGGTCGGCCGGACGATGTCGCGCATCGGCCGGCGGTGCTCGTCATACCGGATGGCACCGTAGAGAGTTTCATTCGCCCCAATATCAAACTCGGGCTGGTACCCGAACATCGCGGAGAGCGACGCTTGCGGATCGAGGTCAATGGCAAGGACCCGAAAGCCGGCAAGGGCGAGGTATTGGGAAAGATACAATGCCGTCGTCGTCTTGGCGGACCCGCCCTTGAAGTTGGCGACGGTGATAATTTGGAGCTTGTCGCCCGGCTGGCGGCGCGGGAGAAATTCCGACGCTTCTCGGGGCCGCGCCGTCGCTAGATACGCGCGCAGCTCATGAATCTGAGCCAGGGTATAGGATCGGCGGCCCCCAAGTCCGGTCGCTGGGGTCGGTCCAAGTCCGTCGAGGGAGAGCTGTCGGAGATAACCATCGGAGACGCGGACAATTCGCGCAACCTCCCCTGAGGAGAACGAGCGGAGAGACTTACTGGCTGAAGGCGGGAAAAGCGTTGTCGCCAGCGAGCGAAGCTGGCCGGAAAGAATGCCGGCGTGCCGGGTGATCCGGGCAGACGCAGTCTCGCTCATGGTAAGTGAATCTTCCGCTAAGCTCGGCATTTGCTTTCTCAAGACGGTTTCTGCGCGTCAGACGCCTGATCTCCGTCTTGAGAGATGGCCACGATTCTATGATTTGAGCAAGAATTAAAGGGTTAACGAGTTGTTAACGCCCAATGGCGCGCTGCCCACAAGCAATGGCGCTTTTCGGTGCATCGTGCGGCTGTTGTCAGCTGACAACAAAGCCTCCAGCGACCGGGCGGAACTCTACTTTAGCATGAGTCGGCGCCCCCCCGCTCCCTCCGCTGCATCGAAAGGTGCAACCATGGTGCGTCTTCTCGATCAAAGAGACCCTGCCGCGCAGCTCCGCAAAGTGCTCCGAACCGTCCCCCTCCCCCACTCTTGCCAGCGCGGGCCGCCGCGACATTATTCACCGCAGATGATGTGATGGCACGCTGCATCCAGCCCCCTTCAACCCGCTTCAGCCGCCCTCGTCAGCGACACGGGCCTTTCAGCGCCCACGTTGGACGGGCGAAGAGTCGGCAAAGTCGGCTCACTATTCCCGAGCCGTCGCAGATGAATCGAGGGCTTCCCCGCCAACGCTGTACCGCCGCCGGGCAAACACGCTGTCGACGCTTCGGTCCGGATCTGCTGGACATGCCCCGCCCGGCGCGCGGCGAGCGGATATTCGAGGCAGTCTTCCAAAATACCATCGTCGCCGAAGTCTCACAAATTCACGACGCTGGATAAACGCCTCTTGCAACGGGGACTTTCTGCGGCGGCGCCACGTTCCCGTACGCCGCCACCGGCGGGTCCTGGATGCCATCCCGTTCGCGACCGCGACCGGATAGGCGACCTGGACTCGGTTCGCCACCTCGGCCGGGCACGACCAAGCAGCAGAGAACTGGCCTCGCCCGGCTCAATTGTAATGGCAGTGACTTGACCCGGCTTCGGACAGTCGGCCGAGGCGACGTCCATCGCCAAGCTTGAGATGCGCTTGGTTCGGCGCATTCGCACGCAGGGGCGCGGCATCGCTGGAGTTAGGGATGGGGCCATCACATGCGACATTGGGATGACCCGGTCGAGGGGTGAATCGACCTCGCGGCGGACTGTCCTAATCGAGTTCAACAAGACGAGGCGCCCAGTGCCGAAGGCCAGCCGCTCCTTTGGATAGCAAGCAGCAAAGCAGCCGCACCGAGCCTCGGCCCGATGGGAGATCCGCCGAGATCCGAGCTGCGAGCCACTCCAACATAGCGACATCGGACGGGCGGAACTCTTGCCAGATAACAGCGCCCCGGGAAGAGGTTGTTGTCAGCTGACAACAGGGGGCTTGCCTGGGATGGATGTTGTCAGCTGACAACATCTCCCTGTTGCGCTGGCTCCCAATGCCATTCAGCACAGGCTCGCGGGAAGCACCAAAGAGGAGGGGTGGCATTCATAGAATGCTAACCTTAAAAATTCGGCCTCGGACGAGTTTCGCGCCAAGCTTCGAGATAGGCGAGGTCCGAGGCCAGCGCCCGCAGACTATTCTCGCCATGCCCTCGCGCGCGAGGTGCTTCAGCGTTTCGACGTCGTCGTCGGTCAGGAGCGCGGCTAGCCGGTCGCGCCGTTCCATCGGCAGGATCGAGGCCAGCGCGTCGAGCTGTAGGGCCCGCCGGGTTTCGGGGTCGGAGACCAGTGCGCGGGAGGTGATGCTGTCCATCGCCCCGTCCTCAAAACCCATAGGTCCGGTCGGCCCATCGGAGCAGCACGCGCGCGTCGCGATCGGGCAGACGCACACGTTGCTCCTTCAGGCCTTGCGCGATCGCCTGACCTACGTCGGGGTCGACCCAATGGCCGTGGGTCATCAGGAAAAACCAGCCGAACGGGAGCCCGAGCTCACGGTCGACCGCCTCGATCCGGTCCATCAGGAGATGCACCGACGCGTCTGGCGTCGGCAGCAGCCGCTCTTGGGGCGGCTGCAAGGGCCGCGGGATGAACCCGATCTCACGCTCGCCCTTGTAGGTGTAGTCGCGAACATCTAGCGCCCAATGCGCAAAGACACGCTGCCTACCCGCGCTCGAGTCCTCCCAGTCGCGAAAGAAGCGAATCTCCCGCGGCACGTAGTCGAACCAGTCGGGGACCGCCTCCAGGAAAGGCGTCTCGCGCGTACCGTCGGGACCGACCTCGCGGATAACCCGCCGCTCCATCTCGGGCCGCTTGGCCTCTCGCTTCTCGCGCTCGATGCGGCCGCAGCGCTCCAGAAAACTACGGATATGGACGAAAGCGCCGCCGGCGCGGTCAAGCAAGCGGTAAAGGGGGCCGGCGAGGCGGTCCCTCTCTGGCGGCTGATCCCGGCGGGGCCAGCTTGGATCGAGCAGTTCCTCTTCGCCCCGGGGTCGATAGTCGGGATTGACGATCGGGGCGGCCTGCCACTCGCTTTCACGGCCGAGCGCGATCTGGATGTAATCGGCTGCGCCGGGTCCGGTCGGCGCGAAGACGAACGCGCTGGTACCGCGCCATTCGGTGATCAGGAGATCCGTCTCCTTGAGGCGCCGCCACAGCGCGTCAATGTCGCCGTCATCCTTGGCAAGCTCGCCTGTCATCCATGGCCGCAGTTCGCCGATCCGCGTGCCATCCGGTCGAATGACCGAACGGGTGTCGCGCCAGTAGTCATCGTCGATCCGCGCGGCGCTGAACTGAAAGCCTGGGAAGGCGTGGGCGAGGGCTGGGACGAGGTCGTCGTCAGCGGAGGCCGGGTCGAGGTTTGCTAGGACGGCCTCGATGGAACCAGCGTCGGGAGACGGAGAGGGGAGGCGTTCATTGAAAATTAACCATAAAAGCCACCTCATATGCCGCGAAGGCCGCGCGTCTTAGCGGGATTGCCGCGATTTCCGTAGCGCGCGATCGGCAGGCTGCGCCCCGTCGCCTTGAGCGGGGGCCGAATCGGCGGGGCCCAGGACCTTGGTGGCCCTGCCAACGGCGTAACCGGCTCTTCCTTCTGTGTATCCGAGGTGATATATACGGATACACGATACGATCTAGAGGAACGCGTCATGGCTTTCCACATCAAGAACCCGGAGACCGACGCGCTCGCCCGCAAGGTCGCGGCGCTGAAAAATATCGGCCTCACCGAAGCGGTGCACGCGGCACTCGCCCATGAGCTCGAGCGCGAGCAGGGCAAGCCGTCCTTGGTCGACCTCGGCATCCAATTCTGCCGGGATCTCCGCGCCAGGGGCAACCCTGTCAAGGGACAGCCGGCCGACAAAGCGTTCCGCGACAGCCTGTACGAGGACGATTGATGTTCATCGACGCCTCGGCCTTGACCGCGCTGCTGACCGACGAGGACGAGGCGCGGGAGCTTTTGGCCCGCCTGCAGCGGACCGGGACGCGTCTGACGTCGCCGTTGGCGGTGTGGGAGGCGGGGGTCGCGGTGGCGCGGGTTCTTAATCTTTCGGTCAGCGCCGCCGCGGAAGCGGTCGACGGCTATCTGGCGCTGATGGAAATCGCCGTGGTGGCGGTGCCGCCGGAGACGGCGCGGATCGCATTGGATGCCTTCGACCGGTTCGGCAAGGGCCGGCATCCGGCGAGCCTCAATTTTGGGGACTGTTTTGCCTATGCCTGTGCCCGGCATCTGGGGCAGCCCTTGATGTTCAAGGGCGGCGATTTTCCGCAGACCGACATCGAGGCCGCCTGAGGCGGCCGCCAGGCCGTCCCTGCAACCGGAAGGGCAGGGGACTTTGTCTTCCGGAACGGCAAAGCGCCTCAGCATGGCGGGCTCACGGGCCGATCGGGTGCCCAGACGATGCGATGTCCGAGGCTCCCCAGAGCTCAGACTCGCTGATTTGCGCCGTGACGTCCAACCCTATCGATAAGGGGTGGTTATCGATAGTGAGAGGTGGCCGGGAACATGCCTCGCTATGACGGAACCCAAAGCTGTGTTAGCTTCCGTTTCGGTGATTCCTGTTAAGGTTATCAAGACCTTGTCGCCCAGCTACAAAATCCCCGATCCGCTGCCCTGGGCCCAGCTCGCCGGTCCGCTCGCCGCCGTCGAAGATGCGCTCGCCCGCCTCGACGAGCGGCTGGCCAGAAGTCCGATCCGCGAGGGTTGGGTCGCCCGCACCCATTATACCGATGCCTGCGCCAGTCTGTGGCTGGAAGGTGAGCTCGTCCATCTCGAAGATCTGGTTCTCCACGACGCCGGCATGGATATCCGCGCCCCGACCCACGAGCTGACCCGAGCCCGGGCCGTGCTGCGGACGCGCCGTCGCATCGCCGACGCCAAACCCGGCTGGGCGCTGTCGGTCGCCGGCCTTGCTGGCTTGCGCGGCCGGGAAGGGGAGGACGACCGGGAAACGGCGAGGGGAGACGAGCGCGACGACGCCGAATTCGACGGTGACGACGAGGCCGGTATCGACGGTCAGCCCGGGCTCATCGAGACGGACCAGCGCCTTGCGGCCGCCTTCGCCGCGGTCGACGCCGCGATGGTCCGCGCGGAGCAGACGTTAGCCGGCGAGGGCCGCCCCCGGACGGAGCGCGATCCGCTGGTCTACGATCCCGACTGGGACGAAGACGCCCGGATCGAGGACTGGCGCGCCACCCTCGACCAGACTCGCCCCCTGCCCCCGACCTTGGCGGCGGCGATCGCAGCGGAGGCTTGGGACCAGATTGCACCGCTACAGCATACGCCCTGGCTCGGCCGGCTGCTCGCAGCTAGCGTGTTGCGCGATCGCGGCAAGTCCCGCTGGCATCTGCCATGCCTGCACGAGGGGCTGAAGGCGATCCCGCGTGAACGCCGACGGCCGCGCGACGCTGCGGCGCGACTCGCCGTCCAGCTCGAGGCGATCACCGCTGCTGCCGCGGCCGGCCTCAAGGACCACGATCGCTGGCTGAACCAGCGCACCCTGCTTACCCGCAAACTCAACGGCCGCCGCACCACCTCCCGGCTGCCGGCACTCTTGGACTACGTGCTGACCCGCCCAATTGTCTCGGCCGGCATGATCGCCAAGGAACTTGGCATCACGCCGCGCGCCGCGCAGGACCTGGTGGCCGAGCTCGGCTTGCGCGAGGCGACCGGACGGGGACGCTATCGGGCGTGGGGGATTCTCTGAAAGGCCGCCCCCTGCTTGGGCTGTCCGAAGTTTGCATATGTATTTCGGACATCCAATTTGCCATCTGTGGCCGTCGGCCATTTGCGTTGTTTAAATCGGGCAGTAACCCCATCGTGAAACACTTCGATTGAGGTTATGATTCGTCCCACAGGGGAAAGTAAAGCAGAGCCATGGCCCGCGGGGAGTTGATGAAGAAATTGCTGGCCAGCTACGGTCGGGACGACGAGTTCCGCGCCGTGGCAGAGCAAATCATCGACGAGGAGGAGAAGAAGAATAATCGCGCTCTGGCACGGAGCCTGCGCAAGACGCTCGAGGCTGGCCCGAGCCGGCCGAGCGGTCCCAAGGCGCTCGCGCCCCTCATTCCCTTTCCCGAGGCGGCGGCGGATTTTATCGAGCGGGTTGAGCCGCGGCACAGCCGGAACGACATCGTCCTGGGCGCGACGAACGCGCGCGTGCTGCTTGGCCTCGTCAAAGAGTTTCGCCGCGCCGATGAAATTCGGCGCCACGGCCTCAGGGTGCGCTCGAAACTCCTGTTCTGCGGGCCGCCGGGCTGCGGCAAGACGCTGTGCGCGGAGATTTTCGCCGCGGAGCTTGGACTACCGCTCTTTCTCGTCAAGCTTGACCGGCTGATCTCGTCCTACTTGGGTGAGACGGCCGGCAATGTCCGCAAGATTTTCGAGTTCGCCCGCAAGCAACCGTGCGTTCTGTTTTTTGACGAGTTCGACGCGCTGGCGCGCTCGCGCGATGACAGCAGCGAGCACAATGAGCTGCGCCGCGTCGTCAACAGCTTGTTGTTGTTCATCGACCACATCCAGCCGAAGGGCTTCTTGATCGCCGCGACGAACCTGGACCGATCGCTCGATCCGGCGGTCTGGCGGCGGTTCGACGAAGTCGTCTGGTTCGACAAACCTGGCCGGTCGATGATCGGGCGATTCTTGCGGTTGAAGTTCAAGAATGTCGACCTCACCTTCGATCCGATGCAGCATGCCGCTGCGCTGGAAGGCTATTCCTACGCCGAGATCGAGCGGGTCTGCACGCAGGCGGTCAAGTCGATGATCATCGACCGCCGCAAGCAGATGCAGGAACGCGATTTCAATCGCGCCTTGGAAGATGAGGCGCGGCGCCGAGCAGGACAGTCTCGCCTCGCGCCGACGAGCTAGGCGCATCGTGGCACGCTACGATCATCTTGAGCTTGTCCGGCTCCCCGAACAATTCGAGCGCCGCAAACACGGCGGCGGCGGGCCTCCGCCAACACGCGATCGCGACCAGCACAGCACGAAACTGCGCGACGAACTCGATGCGGCGACGCAGGCGCAGAGAGGCCGGCGAAAGCCTGAATTCGTCGATCCCTCTCTGATCCTGCGCGTGCAAATGACGGGCGCCCTGCTTGAGGAGGACTGGGAGCGTTTGGGGCTTACGGTCTTGTCGAGCGATGCGGACCGCACGCTCGTTCTGTTCTCTTCAAACGAAGACATGCAGGACTTCCGCGCCCGCCTCGATGCCTACCAGCGCGGCGCGCCGCCCGGCCAGAAGCACGCCCCGTACAACAGTTTCGTCGCAGGGATCGAGAGGATTGGGTCCGTCGAGCCCCGGGACCGGATTGGTTCGCGCTTCCAGGAGGAAGGGTTTGCGGACTTCAACGACTTTGTGCCCCAAACATCCTACCTGGTCGATATCGAGCTTTGGGACCTCGGCGAGCGCCGTCTGCGGGAACGCAAGATCGAGGAGGTCATCCGTTACGTCGAGGCCCGGGCCGGCGATGTCTTGGATCGCTACATCGGTCCCTCGATCAGCATGTTTCGCGCGCGCCTGACGGGCGAGCTCATTCGTACCCTGCTAACGATTGAGGAGGTAGCGACGGTCGATCTGCCACCGGCGCCGGATGTAACGACGGCGGAAGCACTCGACCTGACGCTGGCCGAAGCTCCCGCGCTGAACGCGCTTGCCGAGGACGCGCCGCTCATCGGCATCATCGACAGCGGCGTCAACGATCACCCGTTCTTGGCGGATATTGTCGCCGGCGCGATCGGCGTTCCCGCCGATCTCGGCACGGCAGACGTTTGGGGTCACGGCACCCGGGTCGCCGGCGTCGCCGTGTTTGGCGACCTGCGCGCACAGCTCGCCGCCGGCGCATTGCAACGCGGCGCCCGTATCTGTGCGGCGAAGGTCGTGAACGATCGGGGTGACTTTGATGATCGCCGCCTCGTGCCCTCCCAGATGCGCGAGGCGATCACGACGCTGAACCTGCGCTTCGGCTGTCGGATCTTCGTCGTGGCCCTGGCCGACCGCCGACGCGTTTTCGATGGCGGAAAGGTGGGGACGTGGGCGGCCACGCTCGATGAACTGGCGCGTGAGCTCGACGTCGTCATCATCGTCTCCTCCGGAAACCGCAGCCCGCGAGGCGGCAATCGTCTGGAACAGGCGGTGACCGAATATCCGCGCTATCTTCTGGAGGACGCCAATCGATTCTTCGAACCCGCCGGCGCATTGAATGTGATCACCGTCGGCGCGCTCGCGCATGGCGAGGGTCTCGATCCGGATCGGGCCGAGGATGTGGGCGTGCGCCCGATCACGCTCTTGCATGAGCCGGCGCCGTTTTCCCGGATCGGACCTGGTCCTGGCGGGGCGACGAAGCCCGACGTGGTCGAGATCGGCGGCACGCTGATCTTCGACCCCATCGTCGCGCGTCTGCGGGGCGGGGAGGATGTCGGCAGCGCAGGCGTCCTGACGCTGTATCACAGCTATCTTGATCGCCTGTTCACGGCCGGTTCGGGCACATCCTATGCCGCCCCACGAGTTGCGTTCAGCGCCGCCCAGATCCTGACGCGCTTCCCGCAGGCCTCAGCCAATCTGGTGCGCGCGCTCATCGTAGGTTCCGCGGAAATCCCGCAGCCGGCCCAGGAGCGGCTTCAGCTGCTTGGTGTGGACGCGACGCGCGCGATCTGCGGGCACGGCCTCGTCGATCTGGAACGCGCGGCGTTTTCCGACGACGCGCGCGTCACGCTCTACGCAGAAGACGAGCTCGCCCTCGACCATTTTGCCGTTTATCGCATTCCAATTCCCGAAGCGTTTCAAGCGGGAAATGGGGAACGCTGCATTCGCGTGACGCTGGCGTTTGATCCACCGGTGCGACACACACGAACCGATTATGCAGGTGTCGGGATGAGCTTCCGGCTGATTCGGGGCTGCCAACCTGATCTGATCTTTGAGCACTATCGAAAGCGCGAGCAGGACGATGGTCCATTTCCGGAGCTCGCCGGGAGATACAATTGCAATCTCGTTCCAGGTCCCCAGGCGAGGGAGAAGGGGACCGTCCAATCCGCCACCGTCACGTTCAAACGTGGCATCGAGGACTATGGGGATAGCTACTATCTTGTCGTGCGCTGCGAAAGCGGCTGGGCCACCCATGTCGATCGGCAGCAATTCGCCGTGGTCATCGAGCTCTTGCAGAAGGACGAAGTGCAGCTCTACGAAAGAGTGCGGCAGCGGCTGCGTCTTCAGGCGTGACGCACCGACAGAATGCCGGCAGCACGCGACCGACGTGAAACGTCGAGCTTAGCCTTGATCCCCTTGATTGAGGCCGCCGCGGTTTTGCTGACTGGGAGTTGCTCGAGCACGTGGCAGGCATAGACGCGAGCAATGCGGCGCCACCCACGAAACGAATGCCGATAGCCTTATAGTCATCCAGCGAGCGCGCTAGGTGTGTCTCCTATAGGCGCGCCGAGCGCGCTCAGGCACTTGGGCCAGATCAACGTGCAGCACGATCCGCGCACCTCTTTCCGATCGGCGCCGCCGCTTCGGCATCGAGCAGAAGCGCAGGATCTCGTCGCGGAGCTCGGGCTGCGCAGGGCGCCAGACGGCGCCGTATTGCGCGTGGGACGTTTTGTAATGGTGCCCCTCGTGCGGGATCGATAAGGTCACTTTCCTCGCTTAGATTAATGTTAGTTATCGTAGTCCAACGACGGCTTTGGCCTCCAGCTCAAACCAGGTCGGCTCATATCCTCCTCATGCTACGATTCACGGGATCAGCTAAACTGACTCCATACCCGCGCCGGCGCCCTGAGCGTACCCACATCTGCTGACGTCGATGCAGAAGCGGCCCCGCCTTTCGGCGGGGCCGCTTCGTCGGCCGTCAATCCCGGCTCGGGCGGGACCAGATGAGCTGGAGACCTTCCTGGCCTTCCACCTCGATCAGGGTGGCGTAGATCGGAGCCGGGAAGCTCGGGTCGTCCAGCTTGACCGAGAGGTAATCGCGCTCGGTGTCCCTGGCGGTCTTCTGCCAAGCCGCTCCCAGCTCGACATTACCGGCGAAGATGCGGAAGTGCGGTCCCTTGTCCGAGGGGTTATCGACCCGAACCAGCTTGGCCCTGGCATTGAGCGCGAGGGTACGAACCGTGCCGGTGAAGCCGTTGCCGATCGAGGTGAAGGTGCCGATGGTTGCCATTGTGGTGTCCTTTTCAGTTTCCCGGGCCGCGCCCATCGCGGCCTCGATGGCTGGCGACAGACCGGAGGCGGTCGACCCGCACCCCGCAGGGGCCGGCACGCAGTAGAGGGCAGCCAGGGCACGACTTTCTTGATTTCCGCGAGGAATGGACGCGCAGCGATCCAGGGGAAGAAAGTCGTAACCGGCTGTTGCGGGGGTAAGAGCGAGGCGGCGCCTAAGCGACGACGCCCTTCGGTCAGACATGCCAATCGAGGACGACGTGGGTGTGCCAGAAGAAACGGTCGAGGAACACGAATTGCGATCATCGAAACCCAGACCGAGGAAAGAACCCGATCACCGCTCACCACACATCTGGCAATTCCTAAAGGCTTGCTGGTCGAGGCCCGAAGCAGGAACGCAAGCGCAACTCGCCGTCAGGAGTTACGCGGCCCGCAAGGTGAACCCGCAGGCCGCGAGCGAGATTTGCTAGGCAAATTCGACGACCCGTGCAAAGCCCGAACGTCGTCCAACCTCGAAAAAAGGCGAGCAAGAACGTCCGGTCGCGCAGCACAAGAAATGAAGGAGCGCTGGCCGCAGCGGCCAAGCAAGGGGCTGCGGTCTCTGCATTAGTCGCCAGATAAGCAAGGGCCGGCAAGCGTCGGCGCCGATCGCGGCGCGCTAATCATGCTGCCTCCTCGACGTCTGCTGCCTTCGGCTGCTGGTCGTGCAGATAGGCAACGGCGCGTTGTGCATGCGCGGCAGCCGAGAAGATGAAGCGCTTCTCATTAGACAAGAGCTCCAACCACGACGCGAGGTAGCTTGCATGATCCGGCCGAGGTTCCAGTTCAGGAGAGATCCCGAGATCAGCGCAGAGGAAGCAGCTGCCGAGTTCGGCGATAAGCTCTTCGCGCGCGCGTTCGCTCCGATCCTTGCCGTAACGGCTGAGATCGCGATTAACGCGGTGAGCGGGAGCAGTCCAGTGCACGGTCTCATGGGCTCTGACGGCGACATAGGAAGCCGTGTCGCGAAAACTTTCGATCGGCGGCATCTGAATGTGATCGGACGAGGGCGCGTAGAACGCCGTCGAGCCGCCGTGGCGAACAATCGCGCCGGTGTTGGCAAAGAAAGCGTCGGCGTGCGCGTTGCGCTCGATCGGTGATGCGACGACGGGCGGCCGACCGTAGTAATGCACGGGCAAGCCATCGATTTGATCGACGCAGAAGACGGTATAGGCTTTGAGGAAGGGGATATCCCGTTCGACTTCGTCGCCGTGAGCGTCGGTCTCCCTCTTGGTGAAGCGGCTCGCATACACCACAGTACTGCCGGTCTCACCCTTGCGGACATGCGCGCCAAGTTCACTGGCCTGCTTGAACGTCATCCACATCGGCGAGCGGAAGCCGCGCGCGATGGCTTCTGACCAAAGCAGCAAGACGTTGATGCCCGTGTAGGGCTGGCCGTTGTGTCGGAGCGGTCGGGTGATGCGGTCCGCCATATTCGCGGCGGTCCAAGGTTGAACCCAGGGGCGCACGCCGCGTTCGAGCTCGACGATGATGCGGTCCGTGATGCGGGCGTACAGGTCGCCTCGCGATTTTTCTCCGTTCTTGCTCATTCTAATAACCTCCGTTCGGGAGGCCGCGCTCATCGCGGCTCCTCACGGGGTCCGCCACAGCCGGGCTCAAAGTCCGCGCACCCGAAGGGCCGAAGCAGCGCGAAGGACGGCGAAGCCGTTGCGCGGACGTCGAGCCCGGCGCAGGACCACGGACCGGGAGGGGCCGACGATGGCGAGCAGCACGGGCGGCGGCTCGCTTTGTTGCAGCGTCGATACGAAAAAAGGGGCCGGTCGCGCGGACCGGCCCGTCAGGTGGCTTCTGTGGAAGGGGCGCGGGGCTCGAGGCCCCGCGCTGGCGGTTAGTCGAACGCCGACATCTGCACCTTGGCCGCTTTCCGGCCGACGGTGTCGGTCGTGTTGTCGATGGGACGCTCGAAAGGCTTCCAGGTCTCACCGACGACCCGTTCGTAGGCGGCGACGGCGCCTTCGGCAGCCATGCGAAGCGCGTGAGCCTGCGCGCCCATGTCGGCGGCGAATTCACGCTTGCGCTGTGCCTGGCTATCGAAACCGACCGGACCATCGAGGTCCTCATCGCGGCTGTCGTTGGCGAGCTTGGCGGTCGCATCTCGCGCTTCAGTGACTGCTCGGGTGTAGAACTGGCCGGCGCCGTGCGCCGATCCGACATAAGCACCGACGATCCGTTGAAGGTGGATTTGCATGGCGCGTTCGCTCAAGCCGTCCTTGAGCGCGTCGGCGGTTTCGACGATGAGCCGCTCATGCAGATCTCGGATACCGTCGCTGTCCAGGATTGCGAGGCCGAAGCTTTCGGAGATGCGCTGCGCCTGCGCCGAATCGGGACAGGCGAGCCGGACCATCTCGAGCGTGGTGCCCTTGCGAAGCGGGATGACACGGGCGCTGGCGCGAGAGGAACGAGCAGTTTTGGTCATGGTGAGATCCTTTCTCGGTTTCGCCTTGAGAGCGATCGGCCCTTTGCCAGCGCTCCCTCGGGTGCGGTCGACCAGAACCGGCTTCAGCGGGCCGCTTCAGGGGGCGGCGGCTGCCAAGGCGAGCATAGGTGAGTTGCGGGCGAGCGGGCCCTCAGGCCTGCGAAGCACGCGACCAACCATCGCGAGACGGCGGCCGCCGATCGCCTCGCGACTTGCCCTTGAAGCGGACCGCGGCCGGTTCAGACCGCAGCCCAAACCGAGGGAGCGTCGGCCAAGGGTCAGTACGCCGCCGAAACCGTGAGAGGTCGGGCCAAAACTGCTGAACTCTCCGTCTCGACATGAAGGGTCCGCGCGCGCCGCTCGCGCTCCAATAGGTGGATCGTTGGTCTCTCACCGTCACGCAGCGGAAACGCGATGGTGCGTCCGAAACTCGGCGATCGCCGTCTCCTGCCGATCGAGCTTTCGCGTGAGGGCGTCGATCTCGCCACGACGGGCCAAGGCGAGCTCCGCGACATGCTGCTGAAACAGCCGCTCATCCGCATTCGTCCAGCTCGATGCGGTCCGGCGGTGCTGCCGGCTCCTCGCCCGGTCGGTGTTTGTCAGCCGTTCGGCTCGTGCCGCGATCTGACGTTCGATGACGCCCAGATGGCGCTTCGTCTCGGCTTGCTCGGCTTCCATGCGCGTGAGCAGGAGACGTCGGTCCGGGGGCTCGATCATTACACCGTCCCCGTAGACGATACGGGGAAGGCGGCATTCGGCCTGTAGACGCTCGACGACGGGATGGCGTCGCCGATGGCCGCACAGTCGATGAGCGCTGACTTGGCGCCGGCGTGCTTGCGCATGTCTGCGAGGATGCCATCGCTTGCGCCGGCGATGGCGCTTGCGGGATTATGGTAGGCATGCGCGAGGAGCTTCACGGCGACAAGGTAGGCGTTCATGACTGCCCCTCCTTTCTGTCAGCATCGGCCGGGTCAGGCTGCGGCGCGTGGATGGACGCCCGCACGGCGCGCCTCCAGGCATCGGAGCCAGTGAAGTGCCGTCTGAGCCTGGGATGCCAGACAACGAGGATCGGCGTGTCGCCGTCCTCGTCAGTCGCCGCAAGCCAACCGAAAGCTTTGGCAAAAAGGGGCCAGGGCATGGGTCACCTCCATCCGGCGAAGTCTGATGGGCCGCCGTAGAGGCGGTGACGCGCCTCATCGATCACGAAGCCGAAGCGGCCGACGTGATACTCGCCGGAGGGGACGAGGAAGCGGCGCTCCTCAGTTCCGGGCCCTCGCTTCCCGCCGATCGTCGCAACGACCTCGACAAAACCGCTCTCGCGCTTGGACGTGATGGCGGACACAACAATCCAGTCCCGTGCATGCGCGTGGTCGAAGACGCGGCGATCCTTTTCGCGGGACTCGCCTGGCTGGAGGGTCGTGCCAAAGATCGTCTCCCAGGCGTCGGGCCAGCTGTCTTTGATCGTTCTCTCGGCGCAGCGGCGTTCAAACGCCGTGAAGAGATGCGGGAAGGTGATCGCAACGGCGGCCCATTCGGCGTCTTCTTCGTACCAGCCGCCCTTTGAGCAGAGCATGGCATGGACCCTGCGGTTGCGCTCGGCGGAGAGGTGGAAGCCGCCGTGGCCCGCGGTCGAGTGGCGGACCACACCGTCGGCGTAGAGGGTGGCGCCTTGCGAGGCGCCCCACGGCGTGTTCGCCGCGAACCGCACGTCCTTGCGACCGAGCGCACGCTTTTCGCGCTGATGCTCGGCGTTTTCAGCAACCTTCGATCGGAATGCCGCCTCGTCCGCCAGCGCGCCGGAATGGCCGTAGAAGTCGGCGCGGTGCCATTCCGCGATCGGCCGGCCGATGCGCCAGCCCGATGCGAGATAGTGCCCGCCACCGCGCGCCGGCAGCATCGCGAAGGCGGTTTCGCCCACGCGGGCTGCGAGGAAATTCTCGGCACTGCGTCCGTACTCGACCTCCGGATTTCCGGAGCTCACGTCCTGCGGGAGAGAAGCGTTCATGCTGCCCTCCCTTCGACGGCGCCCGCGCCGACCTCGTCGGCAGTCACTTCCTGGAGCACCGCGTCCGGATAGCCATGGCGCGTCAGCCACTCCTTCGCGTCGACCTCATTGGTTGCGAGATAGACGAGCTCGCCGCTGTCGCCGGCGCGGTCGAACACGCGGACCGAGCCGATCGCGGGACGTTCGACGACGGTGAAATGCAGCTTCGCCTCTAGTGAGAACGTCCGGTGGACGCGAATGGCGATGACGCCGCCGGCGCCATAGTCGACCTCGTGCAGGGTAAAACAGGGCGACAGCGAGACCTTGCCGGCGTCTCGTCCGCCCTGCATTCGGATCAGGCGGCCTTTGCTGTTGCTGGACTGCCAGGCGGCGAGCTTCTTCCTGAAGCGGGCCGGCGGCTGCGGCGTTCCGTCGGACCAGGCGACGATTGAGCCGATGGGTGCGGTGTCGAAGATCGTGTGCGCGGACATCGTGTTCTCCTCATTTGCGCATGCGTGAAACAAAGCCGCCGCCGGCCGGGCCGGCGGCGGTGGATCGTTCGGAAGGAAGGGCGCGTGCCAGTTATTCGGCCGCCTCGCTGAATGCCTCAGCGTCGGTCGCACCGTCAGCAAGCTCGTCGCCTGTGCCGTCGACTTCCTCATCGCCTTCGTCGTCCCGGGCGGCCGAGCCGGAGGACAACCAATCCGAGAGTTTCGTCGCATCCGGCGCGAACAGCGCGGCCGGATGAACGAAGTGACCTTCCTTGAAGTGCTCGACGAGCGCGGCGCGTGTGTCCTTCACGCGCTGGCGCGGCAGGATGGGCGTGTCCTTGCACGAGGCCTCGAGCGCTGTGCGCGACAGGCAGGACAGGAAGTCCTCCGCGCCCATATTCGGCAGGAAGGTGTCCGCGCCGACCACCGCGCCCGCGACGCGGGCGACGATGCCGCTATTGGTGGCGTTCTCCCGGCACGAGAACACGTCGACCAGCATATTGCGCGCCGCGACACGAAGTGTGTCCATGTCGAAGGAGAGTTTGCCGTCGGCGTCGAATAGCGCCGCCGCGTTCTTCGCAAGCCGGCTGTGGCCGTAATAGATCCCACCGCTTGCCGTCGTCACAGAGACGTTCTGGCCTGCGAAAGCGAGGATCAGCAGCGCCATCAGCGTGTCGTCCTCGATCGAAGCGCGGCCGAGCGCCTCGCGCAGCGCGTCGGTGCGGTAGTCGCCGATCATCTCGACGCCCTTGCGCGTCACGTCGGGACGTGGCTTCGAGACCTCGCCGACATCGTCCGGAGCGTTGTCCGATCCTGCGCCGATCTGGTCTTTCGGCTTCTTCGCCGCAGGCATGCGGTAGTGCACGGTCTGCACACGGCCGTCGCGGTCGAGATACATCGCTGTGCAGTCGGACTTCGCCGGCTTGCCGTAGACCCGCTCAGCCTTCGGCGGCAGCTTCACCTCTCCATAGTTGGTGGCCTCCGCGATAATGCCCTTCTTCGGCAGGTTGTTCGCCATCCACTCCTGCTGGGCACCGAGGAACGCCTCAACGTCCGTGGTATAACGGCTGTCCTCGTCAGCCGGAGCAAACAGGTCCTCGACCCACTGGATTCCGTAGGCCTGCGCAAGGTCGTCGCCGAAGCTCGCGTGGCGCGCGTGCATGCGGGTCTTCTGCAACGCTTGTGCGACACTCCACCACGAGACCTGCGGATCTGCCTTCGACGGCTTGTGCTTCTTCCAGACCTCCTTCTGCTCGTCGAGCGAGGCTGCGGCGATGGTGCGGAGGTGCTGCTCGTTCGGCATATCGCCCTTGGCCATGTGGTCGAGCATGGCGGGAAGCACGTTCGCCAGCAGGCGCAACTTCTTGATCTGACGCAGCGGCAGCGCGAGCGCGACGCCGATCGCCTCCTCGGTCCAGCCGAGCGCGACCAGGCGCTCGATCGCACGCCACTGATCAACCGGGTTCAGCGCCTCGCGGGCGATATTCTCGATCATCGAGCGCATGGCGCCGTTGTCGTTCGCAGCCTCGTCGACGAGCGCGTGGATCTCCTCGAGACCGGCGGCGATTGCCTGCTTCACCCGGCGGTGGCCGGCGTTGATAACGTAGCCATTGCCACCGGCTGTCTCGGGCGTGATGACGGGCGGCTGGACGATACCAACAGCCTTGATTGTCGCGAGCAGCAGCGCGTCGGCCTGCGGCGTCGACTTCGTCTGGCGCATGCGATCGGGGTTCTCTCTCAGCGCGCGCGGATCGACCTTGATGAGTTGCATGGGAACACTCCTTTGGGGTTGCGGACCGACGCTGCCGGCCCTTTCTCGTCTTCTTCTCGAAGACACCCCTGGGCCCTGCGGAGCGGGCGGGCCGGTGCAACTGCGGCCGAGCATCCCTGCCCGGCGGGACCAGTAGGGCGTAAGCCCTGCGCAGGACGACGGGTTAGGATCGCGCAGGCGGCGGTTGAGCGCAGCGTCGACGGCCCGCCCGATCTGCGAGCTGGCCTTCTCCCTTTCTCTTTCTTCTCATTCTCTATTCACGCGGCCGCGGCGATCTCCCGGGTGCCTTCGCCGTCCTCCGCCAGCGCCTTCTCTACCTCGACAAGCTGCCGGCGCTTTTCGGCAAGCTCGCCAGTGAAGGCGAACTCGCCTCCGTCGCGCGATTCGTAAGACGCCAGCCGTCGGCGGGCGTCGGCCAGGCGCTGGCGATAGCGCTCGCGCTCGCCCTCGAAGTCGTCGAGTGCGTGCTCAAGGCGAGCGACCGCTCCGAGCGGCGTGACCGTCACCGGCAACTCCATTTCGTACTCGGCGCCGGTTCGCTGCAGCATGGTGGTGTAGCGGTAGCCATCGTGACCGATGCGCTCTCCGCTGTACGCGACGTCGAAGCCGCCGATCGAGGCGATGACGGTCTCGCCCTCCTGCTGGAGTTGCACCAGCGTCAGGATCTCCTTCATCAATGCGCGGCCAGCGGGCTTGCGTTCCCTACACGGCTCTCCCCTCACTGACATGCTGAACGCATCTCCAGCCGTCGGTGTGAGGCGCTGGATGTCTTGGCCGATTTCGCCGATGCGGCGGTTGGAGAGCTCGATGTCGCGCTCGGCCTCGCGCATCTGCCGCCGCACTGCGTGCTGGTCGTCGATGTGCGCAGCCCGCAGCCGTTCGAGCCGCGCGATGTCGGCTTCGAGACCAGCTTTCTGCATCAAGCGCGGGTCGCCCGACGCGATCGCCTTTGCCATGGCGAACTGGTTGACCTGACTCTCTCCCATGTCCTCAAGCCGGCGGATCGAGGTGTCGCCGGACAGCGCAGCGGTGATGAAGCGGGCCTTGCGCTCATTGTTCTGCCACATCTGCGCATCGAGGCTGCCTTCGGTCGCATAGGCGAAGATGTCGACTTCATCGTGCTGGTTGCCCTGCCGCACGATGCGGCCCTCGCGCTGCTCGATCTGCGACGGAAGCCAGGGCACGTCGAGGTGGTGCAATGCCTTCAGGCGAAGCTGCGCGTTGACGCCGGTGCCCATTGTATCAGACGAGCCGATCAGGAAGCGGACCTTGCCGGCACGCACGTCGCCGAACAGGCGCTGCTTTGCCTCCGACTTCTTGTAGTCCTGTATGAAGGCGATCTCGCCCGGTGGCACGCCGAGACGGACCAGCTCGTCGCGAATCCAGCGATAGGCGGAGAAGCCGCGGCTCTTCTCGACGCTGATGGTGCCGAGATCGGAGAAGATCATCTGCGCGGCGCCAGGCAAGTCGAAGGGCTTGCCATCTGTCCGCGTGTAGTTGTTCTCGGCTGTCTCGTTCCAGATGCGGAAGGCATTGCCGACGAGCAGGTTCAGCTTGTTGTCGGCCTCGTTGTCGCTATCCGGATCAACCAGACGCAGGTCGATTGCGGCGTGGCGGCCGTCGGTGATGACTGACAGCAGGATGTCATCGCCGGGCTCGGGTGCGCGGTCGCGCTCTTCGATCGCCTTGATGCGCTCGCCGAGCCGGATCTGGTAGCGCTTGAATGCCGGCGACGGCTTCGCAGTCAGGATCTGGCGCTTGCCGGTCGAGACCGCCGGCACCTTCACGTACTGACGCAGGTCATCCGGCATCACCACGTCTGCAAAGGAGCGGAACATGGCGATGAGCTCCGGCACGTTCACGAAGGTGGCAAAGCGCGTCACCGGCTTGTATTTGCCGGATGGCTGCAGCTCAAGTTCGGTCGTGACGTCGCCAAATGTGCTCGCCCAAGCGTCGAACTCGTGCAGGCCATGCTCGAGGAGCGCCTCATAGCCGAGGTAGCGCTGGACCGAGAACATCTCGCCGAGCGTGTTGGTGATCGGCGTGCCAGAGGCGAGCACCAGCGCGCGGCCAGGGTTCTTCGTCTCGATGAAGCGGGATTTGACGTACAGGTCCCAGGCGCGCTGTGAGCCGTTCGGATCTACGCCCTTCAGCGTCGACATGTTGGTCGCGAAGGAGAGCTTCCTGAACTCCTGCGCCTCGTCGACGATGATCTGATCGACGCCAATTTCGGAAATGGTCAGCAGGTCGTCCTTGCGGGTCGAAAGCGATTCCAGGCGCTCCTGCAGGCCCTCCTTCAATCGCTCGAGGCGCTTGCGCGAGACGCGGTCGTCACTCTCGACCTTGGTCAGAAGGGTCTCGTAGAGTTCGAGCTCGTCCTGGATCATCTGCTGCTCGAACGCCGATGGCACGGCGATAAAGCGGAATGCGCTGTGCGTGATAATAATCGCGTCCCAGGTCGCGGTCGCCGCGCGCGCGAGGAAACGGTGCCGCTTGTCCTTGGTAAAATTGGTCTCGTCGGCGACGAGGATACGGGCGTTCGGATAAAGTGCGAGGAACTCGCGTGCGGCCTGCGCCAGGCAATGGCCGGGCACGACCAGCATCGCCTTGGCGACGAGGCCAAGCCGGCGCTGCTCCATGATGGCAGCCGCCATGGTTATGGTCTTGCCGGCCCCGACCGCGTGGGCGAGATAGGTCGAGCCAACCGAGACGATGCGCCAGATGCCGCGCTTCTGGTGCCCATAAAGCACAAAGGCGGCTGAGGCACCCGGAAGCTTCAGGTGCGAGCCGTCGAAGGCTCGTGGCGCGATGTTGTTGAAGCGCTCGTTATAGACGCGCGCCAAGCGGTCGGCGCGATCGGGATCAGACCAGATCCAGCGCTGGAAAGCGTCCTTGATCTTTTGCAGCTTCGTCTTGGCCGCCTCGGTGTCGACAACATTGAGGACGCGGCGCTCGCTGTCGCCGTCCTTGACCGTATCGAAAATCTGCGGCACGCGGCTGTTCAGCGCGTCGGCGAGAAGCTCGCCGGCGTGCCGGCGGTCGGTGCCCCACTCTGATGTGCCGGCCGCTGTCCAGCCGAGCTGGCGGGCCTCCACGGTCCACGATGCGAGCTCCGGCATGTGGTGAATCCTGATCTCGGCGTCCATTGTCGCCTTGACGAAGGCGACGACGTCGGCGGCCGGAATCCACGGCGCGCCCAGACGCGCCGTGATGTCTGACGGCCTGAGGTCCGCGGGCTGCACGCCTTGCAGCGCCGTGACGTTGCGTTCGTAGGAGAGGTCGAGCGCGGCAGCGGCCTCCGCAACCTTCAGCTTGTCCCGCACGTGACCAGAGAGATAGTCGTCAGCCGTATGCCACGAGCCGTTAGCGGGATCGCGAAAGACGGCACTCCCTAGTTCGGCGACGACGTCGTCGCGGTCCCGATGCAGCAGCTCGGCGATGTGGTCGATGTCGACGCGCCCGCGCTCGTTGAGAACAACGGCCAGCGCGTCGGTTGCGCTGGTGATCACCGGCGGGGCAGGCGGCGAGATCACGCGCTCGGTGAAGATCGGCCCAGGCTTTGCGGTGTTGGTCTCGAGGTCATAGTCCTCGATCGAGGCGACCAGCCAGCAATCGGGATCGTCGAGGAAGGGCTGGATGTTCGGCCGGCGGTGCGTCTCGCGCACCTCGCCGCTCTCCTCGTCCTCGGCGGTCGAGACCGTCGTGAAATTGATCGGGCCGAAGTCCCGAACGAAGTTCGACCAGGCGATGCGCAGCCTGACCTGCGCGTCCTTCCACGGTCGGTCGAGCTCCTGCGCCTTCAAGACCTCGCGCACAGCGTCGCGGACCGGGATCAGCTTCCGGATCATGCGCACGTGCTTTTCCGGAATGCCGTCGGCGCTGCGGCCTTTGCGCGCTTTCACCGCGACCGGCTGGCCGTCGAGGACCTGCATCAAGCCGTGGGCCTTGTCAAAGAAGTAGCTGCCCTCGCGCACGTGGCGATCGGCAGGCCAATCGACGTCACAGGGATCACCGGCTTCTGCCAGGTCGGGATCGATCACCTCCGGCTCGCCGTCATAGACGGCTTCCGGCAAGAAGCCGATGGCGGCTTTGAGTGTCGCTTCGAGATCCTCATCGTCGCGCGGCAGACATGTATAGGCCTCGCCGAACGGACCGGACGCGAGCGCGTGCGCGCCGAGCACGAAGTCCGGGCGCTGCACGAACCATCTGTTCACGCGGATCGCGCTCTCGTCTTCCGCCGCCAGCCGAACCTCGTCGAGGTCGAGCCATGACAGGTCGCCTTCGGCGTCGCCGACCTTGCGCTTGCGGAAGAACAGGATGTCGACGAAAACGTCGGTGCCGGCGCTGGCGCGGAAGCTACCCTCGGGCAGGCGAATGGCTGCGACCAGGTCGGCCGACTTCGCGATGTGCTGACGCGCCGAGGCGTCCGCCTTGTCCATCGTGCCGGAGCTCGTGACGAAGGCGGCGAGGGCGCCGGGCTTCAGGAGGTCGATCGCCCTCGCGATGAAATAGTCGTGCAGCCGAAGGCCCATCGACCTGTACCCGCGATCCGAGCGCACGGTCCGGTCGGAGAAGGGCGGGTTGCCGACGGCGAGGTCAAAACTCGTCGGCAGCTCGGCGCGCGCGAAATCGCCTGTGACGATCCGCGCGCGCGGCTGCAGCAGCCGGGCGATGCGCGCAGTGACGGGATCGAGCTCGACGCCCGTGACGTGGGAGGTCTCGCGTAGCTCGTCCGGCATCAGCGCCGGAAACAGCCCGGTGCCGACGCCCGGCTCGAGCACGCGGCCGCCGCGCCAGCCGAGGCGCTGCAGACCAGACCAGATCGCGCGGACAATGAACTCGGGCGTGAAGTGGGCGTACTGGGTGCACCGCGCGAGCGAGACGTAGCCGGCGTCGTCGACCGCATCCTCGAGATCGGCGCCGATCTCCTCCCAGCCACTCGCGAACTCGGATTCGCCCGGCTTGCGGAAGACGCCGTTGGCGAGCTCGGAAGCGCCGAAGCCCGTGAAGCGCATCAACTGCCGCTGCTCGTCCTGCGAGGCGGACCGCTGCTCCGCCTCGATCTGCGCGGCGAGCCGAATGGCCGCGACGCTGTCGCGGGCGCGCTGCTTCCAGCCCTTTGCCAGGCCACGGTCGCTGGCGAGACGGAAATTGTCGCCGCGCGTGCGCGCGTTCGGCGCGCACAGCCGGGCGGGTTTGAGCGCCGGTCCCGCGGGAGCCGGCCCTGGCGGTGTTGCTCTGTCGTCGTGGTCACCGTCCAAGTGGGCGGCGAAGGCGGTGACGCCGAGGCCGAGGCTAGAGGAGAGGGCGGTGTTGCCGAAGAGGTCGATCGTGAAAGGGTCGTCCTGCGCCATTGGAAATGTCCTTCTGCTGGGCGCGCGCGACCGCGTCGCCGCCGCGGCTGCAACGGGCGGCACGGTCTTGCGGGATTGACGGGAGAGCCGGCGGGAGGCTGGGTGCCGAATTGCGAAGCCCGGCACTGGGCCGGGCTATTCGCAGGTCGACGAGGGCGGGCGGCCCGGCTAGGCCGCGACCGCTTCCGGCAGGTGGCGGAGCTGCACCGGCAGTTTCGCTGCGATCTCCATTTCGGTAAGGTCGTCCAGCAGCTTCAGCCCGGTGCCTTGCTGGCCAGCGTAGACGAGCACGGTGCGGCGGCCGCGCACGGCGGCAGGCCAGTGCTCGCCGGCGTAGCCGCGGTAGTCGTCGTGGGTGCACGACCAGATGTGCTCGAGCCGCTCTTCGCGCGTCATCGCCCGGACAGGACGAGACTCGCGCTCGATGATCGCCGCTTTCATCCGCTCCGGTGACGCTCTGTCCGACAGGTCGCAATAACCGTGGAACCAGCGCATCTGGCCGTCGATCGACAGTGATAGGAAAACGCTTGTCACACTTGCCGTCATGAATTCACGCATCGCGAACATGTCCGCGCGCATCCATAGCGGCGGCAGGATGTCGAACATGTATTCGTGCTCGGACTCAGCGATCTCGAACCACTCGCCGCCGAAGAGGTGCCCTGCCTCCTCCTCGGCCATGGCCGGATGGCCGCGATGGCGGTTGAACAAACGGTGCATCTCGTGGCGCGTCGCGACGCCTTCGAAGACCTTGCGAACGATAGGTGAGGTGTGCATCGGCGGCTCCTGTTGGCCTGACCGGAATGAAGCGCGAGCGATCCGCCTGATCTCTTCGTCACTCCAGTCCTTCATCACACCTCCTCGCCCGCCGCATCGAAGGCCCGGCGGGTCAAGGGCCGCGGAACGCGGGCGAAGCTTCACCCTTGACGCGCTGGCCGGGCGTGCGGCAGCGCCTCATTCCCATTTCATCTTCCTTTCTCCTTGCCCGATTTCCTTCTACCGCTCACCGGCAACCATCAGGGCCTCACTCATTCAGCGGCCTTACCGCTGCGCGACCACGGCTGCCTAGCCGGCCCATTCGCAAGCCGCATCAAAGGGTCGCCGTCAGGGCTTTCAGATCCTCATTCCAATCATCGGTGCGTGGCCGTAATCGCGCATATTCCGCACTCGCTTCTCCGGCAATGGCCCGAACGCGATCGGCATACACGTCACCCTGCCGATTGTTGTCGGTCGCTGCCACGAGGCAGACCTTGGCGCGCTTAGCTAGATTGCGGATGGCATGATCTGTCGCCGGGGACCAGCCGCCTCCAGTGCTGATATAAAGCGTATCGGAGCGTCGGACATCGATCGCCGCTAGGCTCATGGCATCGATGGCCGCCTCTGTAATGCAGATCCGCTCGGGCTCGGGCGGCCCGAAGCGGAAAAGTTCTTTCGCGCCCTCAGTGGCGAAGCCGCGCCATTGCGGTCCACGCTCCTCCCACCCCGTGATCGCTCCGGCAGAATCGCTATGGGCGGCCCATATGCTGCCTCGGGGGCCTTCTCGCAACCGATCGAAGGCGATCACCTGCTTCACGATCTCCGCCGGCAGCCCGCGCTCGTCCGTGAGATAGCGCCAGGCTGGCGAGCCCGGGCGCGGCTTAAAGCGATGTTGCCACCGCTCAGTAACGGATCTCGGCCCCTTCGGCCTTGCCGGCCGCTGCCACGCTGGGGCGCTGGGACAGAAACCAACCATATCCGCAACACAGTCATATGCTTCGACGAAACCATCGGCGCCCAGATGTTCGGCGAGCGAAAACACGTCCCCCTTCGCCGGAGACAACGGATCGAACCAGCCGCGGCCTTCGTGGATAACGATGATGATGTTGCTGTCACGCCGATACTTGATCGCGCGTCGGGTGCTTTCCCTGACGTCGACCTTCCAGCCGTCTTTCTCGAGCAGGGCCGCGCAGCCGACCTTTTGGCGCAGCTCTTCGATTTCTCTCTTGTCCATTTATCTGCACCGGTCTCGCGCAAGCGAGTCCGCCCCTTTCTTCTGTTGATCTCTCTTGCTCCCAGCCTTGCGGAGCATCCCCGACCGGCCGCGAAGCCTGCCGAATGCAAGGGCGCGCTGACCAACCGTTAGTCGCCGCGTCATCGGGCGCGGCGAAGCTTCCCTTGCAGCCGGCATGGCGCCAGCGGCAGCCGGTCGCCCGGCTCAATGAGCCGGGCACCAGGGGTCGTATTCGTGAACGACGGCGTCCTGATCGCCGTCGTACTCGCTGGAGACCATCACGCCGAATTCGTTGTCAGCCTGGAACAGAATGACCGGCACCATGAGCGTGCGGGCCAGATCGAAGGCGTGGTTCTGGGCGAGAGTGAGATTGTGCGACATTGAAGGCTCCCGTCTTGCGGCGGGGACCATCCCCGCTCGACAGGCGCCGACGTGTTCGGGGGCGGCCGCGGTCACGTCGAGAGGCGAAGCCGAAGAGGTCGCACGCTTGCGTAGCGAACCCCTTGCGGGTTGATCGTGGAAGGCCGCACCAGAACCAAGGAAGCCCATTCGAGAGTGAGGTTGGTCCTTCACCGGAAGTCGGGTGTGCCAAGAGGCGCATATTTGGTCGCGCGGATAGCCACGGCACCCACCGCTTGCCGCCGCTAGCTTCGGGGCTTCTCGGCCGGGCGCGACCTCGTCGGCGTGCTTCAGGATGGCCATGGTTCTACATCATAGATCCCCTTGGACCGCAGCTTGTGTGACTAGCGACCTTGATGGTAATCCTCTCAGCTGGATCGCGGGCAGCGACGATGGGCCACCCGCCCAGCCGAATACTTTCTCCCCCGGCTGCTCCCAACCGTGTTCCCGTCGCAACGGTTGACGGTCACCATCTTCGCGTCGGCCTAAGTTGGATTTGGAATTATCCTATTTCCGTTCTGGAACGCACTGATCATTTGTTAATTGCCCTGGAGGTACCCCCCGGCGGTCGACGATGTGTGAGAAGTGCAACGAACTGGACAAGAAAATCGAGCATTACAAGGCGATCCAGTCCCGCGTCACTGACCGAACCACACTGGATGGCATAGCCGAGCTGATCGCACAGCTGCTCGCAAGGAAGGCCGATCTTCACCCGGAGACCAAACAGTAAATACGCTGTGGGATAGTGCCTGCAGCTGATCCTTCTACCGTTCATGAGGACGCCTGTGGAACAGCTATAAGAGACCCGAAGACCCGTATGGCGACCTCGTCGCGAGCAAGATCTAGCCTCCGGCGATCTACGCGGCGAGGACTAATTGCGGGTAGCAGAAGCCGAGCGCAACCGCGTCCCCGCCCACTGGACCCGCTGGGGGACGGAAAGTTAACCCGCGCGGATGAAAAGCTGCCACAAACTGCTTGTCACGAGGAAAGGTCAAGACGATCTCTGGCATGAAGGTGTAGGATGGGACTCTCCGATTTTACGAGAGTGGCCCAATCCCTTATAACGAGGTCGCCTTCGCGGAAGTCAGCGCTTTCGGTTGCTCTCAGCTCCTGCAGGGTGCGATGGACGGTGGCGATCCCCATTCCCCACGCTTACGCCCAATTCGCCCATACTGGCTGAAAGATCATTGTCATGTTGTCAGTTAGCTTGGCCTGCCGCGCCCGATAGAAAAGCTCGCAGAGCCGACGGGCCATCCGTGCAAGTTTTTGACCTCGCGCCTTCGCGGGAATATCCGAGCGAGACTGGACGCCATTCTGGAGCAGAGGTGCAGTGGCCTGGTTCATGGTGGAGATCATAGCACACGCAGATACGTCGCAGAGAGGCTCGCCGAAGTTGCTAGCCATGAGATGACGCACCTCAAAGAACTAACCATCGTTGCTCGCCGTGCGCCACTTAGAGTTGGCTAACCGAAAGGCGGTCTGAGAGTACGATCTATCGGCGGGGTCCAGCTTCCGTAGTCGAGTGCATTGAAGGCTGGGGGGTGGAAGATCGGGTAAGTACGGGCTGCCGCTGAAGGGCGGCAGAATTCATCGCCAGCATGTTTGCGGAACTGCCAGCTCGCGGAGCCGCGATAATTGGCCCTGTCGATGCCATATCGAACGCCTTAGCTCTGGCTCATCGGAGGCGTCTGGATGCAGCGATTCTGGGCATCTTAGTACACGGTGGATTTGTCCTATCCTTTGGCCGAGATACTCTGGGCCCGCGACATTCCAGTATTTGCAACGAGCTTGCCCGGTAGAATCGCTGTCACAGCCTTGGCGAGGTGTGAAACCCTTTCAGCCGGACGATTTTCGGCCCGATCGCAGGCAGTCGGGGACGGCACGGCCTTTACCGCCTTGGCGCCTTCGTGGCGGCCCGGGGCAGCCTGCGATTGGGTCGAGCGCGCACCAAATATCTGGTTGTCGCTCCTTCGGACGCAAGTGGTCGAGACCGATCCGGGACCGGACTTGCCTATCGCTTGCAATTTTGCATGCCAATGCAGCTGCGGGGCCGAGGCCGCTTTTCGAGAACCGATGTCGCGGAAGAAGGCGACCCGCGGCCCGCCTCTTTAGTATCGCAACAAGGCTTGCAGCGGCGATTTCTCGCAAAGAGCTGAACGGCACGTCGGATCGCGGACGAAGTGGACCTGCGCTCTGCGCTCAAGCGCCTGCTGGAGCGCCGCCTCAAAGAGATCATCGACCGCCTCGAGAGAGGCCTCGCCGCAAACAGGACACTTGGAAAGCTGTGCGTCTTCGAACAAACTCCCGCAGTGACCGCATTGCGAGCCAGCAGAAGCGTAGCTGTCATCGACGACCAAGGTGAGAACTCGTCCCTCGCTCAGACAGTCTAACGTCTCCTGCGTTCCCGTTGAGACCGCCCCTGGATTCGCTTCGCGCAACCGGTCGACAAGCTCGCGCTCCTCTCGGGCTTTGAGCTGATCTTGTATCGCGGCGGCCACAGCACCGATTTCGGCGGACGACGCATGTACGCTGGCCTCGAACGCCGCAAGGCGGGAAAGGGAATCCTTGGACAGATGATCGCGGAACGCCGCGCTCATGTCGGGAGGCGCACAGAGCAAAATATGAGACGTTTCGAACTCCCGGCCTATGATCTCCGCCATCGAAGCCAAGGCCTTTGCTTCGTCCTTCATGAGTTGGATCGCCAGCGCATCGCGGCGGTCGCGCGGGACGCGATCCGTCAGCATGCCCCGAATGCGCTGCCCCTTGACGCGGTAGATCTCTTCGATGGTGCCGAGATGGCTGACGAAAAAGCGGCTCTGCTCCCGCGAAAGGACCGCAAGTAGCATTCGGTCGCTGCCGCCCCAGGTGCGCAACAGAGGTCGCAGGTAGGGCCGGGGGCCGATGTGGATACTGTCCGGCAGCGGAATCGGCAGCGTGATCTGCCGCCAGATCCCGCGTTCGCGGCAAGCGAAGAATGCAGCGCCACGACCGAGCTCGGGCAATTGGTGATCCAGCGCGCCCTGGATATCCTCGATGTCGGCATTGACGCTGGCCCGAGCGGCCTGATCAGACGTCTGAGAGATCCTGTGGCTGAGGGCCGACAGGGCCGACTGCCAGGCGCGCCCGACGCGCCGTTCCGGGGTCAGCTGTAGATAGAGGCTGACGACTGGCGCGCCCGCCGTGTCGAGCGCAGCGAGAGCGCGGAAATGCTCGGGAGAGAGCAAGCGATAGGAGTGCTCTTGCATCCGCGCGCGAACGTTCTGAACGATCCGGTCCCGCAACT
Organism: Bradyrhizobium sp. in8p8; assembly: GCF_000426845.1. GTDB lineage: Bacteria > Pseudomonadota > Alphaproteobacteria > Rhizobiales > Xanthobacteraceae > Bradyrhizobium > Bradyrhizobium japonicum_C. Next base: position 120,400 of record NZ_KE384580.1, read on the forward strand.
CGGGAGTGAGAGCGTGATGCGCGTCAATGGCGAGGCTGAGAGCCTTCATTTGCAGTCCTCCTCATCAGTTCAGCCAAGCGGGCTTGCCCCTCTCGCCAGAGCTGCGACAGGCTTTCCCGCGAAATTCGCAAACCAACTGCAATTTCGGTAAAGCTGAGGCGGTGGACATGACGCATTACCAGCACCTGGCGAGCAATGGGGGATAGACCCGGAATATTTTGGTCGAATACTCCCGCGGCGGGCTCCAGATCGGACTCAGCACACAGAATGTCCTCCTACCGCACCACCTCGTCTGGTTGAAACCATTCGTAGAAGCCTTCGTCATCGTCGTAGATCGGCGGCTCCGGCGCACGCGCCTCCAACGAAACCGAAACGAGACGCCGCAGCAGTTGCTCCTGCCGGACGATGCGCATCAGCACGCGGAACTGGAGCCCGAGCAGCCATGCACGAAGACCGAGGGCTTGCGGACGGGTTCGGCGGTCTCGCCATGCCCGCAGCAGGGTCTCGCCAACGAGTTCCTCCGCAGACAGATCGCCGTCGCGCAGATCGCCGAGGGCAACCTGATATCGGATGTCCCGCTCAGCGGCAGCGAACAGCTCGTCCAGGTGAGCGCTGATCAAAACCTGGAAGGCGTCCCGATCGCCGTCCAGGCAACGCGCCCATGCCGTGCTGTTTTCCAACGTACCAGACGCAGGGCCGGATATACTGGCGTCCGAGACATCGATGGGCGTCATGGTTATGTCCCGTATTGGGCCTCCTCAATTGGCTTCGTTTTGAAACCCAGTTTCCGCCTGAGCATGCAATCGTGCGATCGAATGTCCCGCGAGGCTCTGCAGGTGACGCTCGGGTGCAGGGCGCTTTCGCAGCTGCTTCCGGTAAAGCTTGACGTATTCGGCAGCCATACGGGTGGCGGAGAAGCGCTCCTCGAAACGGGCGCGCACCGCCTTGCGGTCCAGCGCCAGAAGAGACGGCATGGCCTGCACGGCCTCTTCGACGCTTTCGACGATGCGTCCGGTGATCCCGTTCTCGACGATCTCGGCGACCGATCCTCCGCGGAAGGCCAGGACCGGCGTGCCGCATGCCATGGCCTCGATCATGACGAGACCAAAGGGTTCCGGCCAATCGATCGGAAACAGCAGTGCTGCCGCGTTGCCCAGAAATTCGGTCTTTTCGCTCTCGTTGATCTCGCCGATGAATTCCACCCCTGGACCGTCGAGCAGCGGCGCAATGGTGTCGCGGAAGTAGGCCTCGTCGGCACTGTCGACCTTCGCGGCAATTTTCAACGGCAGTCCTGCTGCTCGCGCAATCGCCATGGCGCGGTCAGGTCGCTTCTCCGGCGAAATTCGTCCGAGGAAAGCTAGATAGCCACCGGCCGCCTGGAGAGTTGGTTTGTGCAGATCGAGCGGCAGTCCGTGGTAGACGGTTGCAACGAAATTGGCCCGCGGCAGCGGCGCGCGTTGCGAGTTGGAAATCGAGACCAGGGGCATCTCGGGGAAATGGGCGTAGAACGGCATGTGATCGGGCAGGTCTTGGCGTCCATGCAGGGTCGTTAAGGTCCGTCCGGCCTGGGTTCGGAACAGTGGGAAGTGCAAGTAGTCGACGTGGAAGTGAAGCACGTCGAACTCCTCGGCGCGCTCGCGGACCTTGTCCAGCAGCAGCATCTGGTGCGGAATCGAATTTCTGACATCCGCATCGAGCCGGAGGGCCTGCTTCGTGCAGGGGACGAGTTCGGCGGATGTGATGGAGTCCCCGCTCGCGAACAGAGTGACCTTGTGTCCTTGGCTGACCAGCTCCTCCGTCAGGTAGTGCACGACCCGTTCGGTCCCGCCATAAAGCCGGGGCGGCACGCTCTCGAATAGCGGAGCAATCTGCGCGATCTTCATTCGGTCCTCCGTGCATCCCGTCGGGTAAATTTCTTTTCAAGCATCAGGTCGGCCGGCTTTGCCAGACGGCTGAGCCGACGCTTGGCGGCGCTTGGCGGCGCTTGGCGGCGCTTGGCGGCGCTTGGCGGCGCCATGAACCTCGGAAGGAGCCCGTCGTTCCGGCGGCGCGGCCGTGGAGCGGTCCCCTGGTCGTGCTCGCCAAGTGCCGGACCTGTCGGGAGAGCCGATGTTGACGCCGAGCGCGGCAAAGCACGGCGGATCACTCGCCGGAAAGGATTCCAGAAGCGCCGTTTCGATGACATCGTCGAGGACTGCTGCCATGGTCTCTCTCTTCGGCCAAGTACGACTGGAGAGGCGGCGGAGGCGCAGCAGGATGATAGGAAACAATCTTCGCCTCGGCCACTCTCGCCGAAAAACATGGGTGCGGCATCGCCGTTTTCGCAAGATGCCGGCAGGACTTGAAACGATTGAGGTCACTTCTAACTTGGTGGGTGAAAGCGCGAGCCATCGCGCGGCATCACCGGGCGCCTAACGCAGGGCCCGGTTAGCGGGCGCCCGGCAGGTGTCCGAAGCGCCCAGAACCATGTTGCTCAATGGAGGATATGGCTATGAACACGCTTGATCTTGCTCCCCTATGGCGATCGACCGTTGGTTTCGATCGTGTGTTCGACCTTCTCGAGGACTCCGGCCGATGGACCGGCGGGGACAACTATCCCCCCTATGACATCGAACGTGTCGGCGAGGATCACTACCAAATCTCGCTGGCGCTTGCGGGCTTCACGCCGGACGAGGTCTCCATCACGGCCGAGCAGAACTTGCTGACCATTGAAGGTCGCAAGGCCGAGAAGGGCGGCCACCAGTATCTCTATCAAGGCATCTCTTCACGACCGTTCCGGCGCGTCTTCAATCTCGCCGAGTACGTGCAGGTGAAGGGCGCCTCGTTCGAGAATGGCATGCTCAAGATCGATCTGGTGCGGGAGATTCCGGAAGCCATGAAACCCCGCCAGATTGCGATCAGCGCAGGTGGCGACCACCAGCAAGTTGAGAACAAGCAAGCGGCCTAGCACCGCCTGCTCGCAGTCGGAGTTCGCGGCATGGCCCCACCGCGTCGCGAGCCTTTGGAAACAACGAAAGGAGAAACGCTATGGCTATCACTGATCTGATCCCCTGGAGCCGTGGTCGTGATCTGACCACCCGTCGCTCCGAAAACTACAATCCGGTTCTTACCCTGCATCGGGAAATGAACAGGCTGTTCGACGATGTCTTCCGCGGCTTCGATGTCGCGCCATTCGGCAGCAGCTTCTTCGAGCAGTCGATGAATTGGCCGAGCATCGAGGTCAATGAGAGCGACAAGGACGTCAAGGTCACGGCAGAGTTGCCGGGCCTCGAGGAGAAAGACGTCCAGGTCGAACTCGTCAACGGCGTTCTCGCGATCAAGGGAGAGAAGAAAACCGAAACGGAAGACAAGGATCGAAAGTTCAGCGAGCGCTACTATGGCCGGTTTGAACGGCGCATTCCGGTCGACGACGTGGATCAGGACAAGATCTCTGCCGCGTTCAAGAACGGGGTGCTGACGGTCACCATGCCAAAGCTGCCGCAAGCTGAATCGAAGGTCAAGCGGATTGCGATCAATTCCAAATGAGTGCAGATCGACGGGAGCGGGTCTCCGCTCCCGTTTTGCTTTTGAAACAGCAAAAATGACGGGGATGTGTGCCCGCCATGGACACAAAGCGGAAAGGCAGTTTTGCAGGCGCTGCGGATGTCGTCGCGCACGCTGAGACCGCGGTCCAGCACATTAAGAAACTTAAAGTGGCTTGCGCGAACGGCGACAAGAGCGCGGCCCGCAGGTCATTGCGGCAGGCGATCAGCGAGCTGGAGTTGGCACGCGCAATCGTGCGGACCGGTATCGACTGAAGCCGAATGGAACGAGATTTTGGATCGCTACGGCCGTCTCAAGCGGAGTGTTGGCTGGTCTTTGCGCGCAGCATCCCTTCCAGTTTGGCGGAGAGCTCCCGCGAGGAGAACGGCTTGCTTAGTAGCATGCTGCCGTTGATGCGCTTACCGGTCTCTTCGATGAGATCTGGGTACCCGCTGCAGTACACCACTGGAAGGCTGGGCTGCCTTCGTTGAAGCTCGAGTCCCACGTCCAGTCCCGAGACGCCAGGCATTGCGAGATCGACGATGGCCAAATCGATGGCTTGATCTGAGAGGGTCGCCAACGCGGCGTCCAAATTGCCAGCCGCGATAGCCTGGTAACCAAGATCGTCAAGCATGCTCCGGGTCGTTTCGAGCACGCCGGCATTGTCGTCCACGACAAGGATGTGCTCTCTTTCCCCCCGGGGTGGGGTATCTAGTCGGCGGTCGTCGCCTCCGACCACAACGTCGGTTGATCGTGGCAAGAGGATTCGCACCACCGTTCCTCGACCAAGCTCGCTTTCGATTTTGGCAGTCCCGCCGGACTGGCGGGCAAACCCGTAGACCTGGGACAATCCAAGTCCAGTTCCCTTTCCAGGTTCCTTGGTGGTGAAGAACGGATCGAAGGCTCGTGCCAAAACATTCGGAGGCATTCCAGTGCCAGTGTCCTTGACTGCAATCGAGACATATTCACCTGGCTTGAGGTCGGCTCGCAGATCTTCCGGGACAGCATGGAGGACGCTTGTCTCGATCGTAAGAAGGCCACCCTCCGGCATTGCGTCTCGCGCATTAATCGCAAGATTGAGCAACATCAGCTCAAGTTGAGTCGCATCAACCAGTGCAGGCCAAAGATCCTTTTGCGTGACGACGTCGACCCGTATGGAGGCTCCAAGGGTTCTGGACAGCATCTCTGCGACTGTGTCCACCAGCTGGTTGACGTCGACGGGCTCCGGCGCGAGACGCTGTTTGCGGGAGAATGTCAGCAACTGTCCGACCAGCTTGGCGCCGCGCTGCGCGCCGTGCATCGCATTGCGGACATATCGTTGAATGCGCTCGTCCTCGACCCGCCGGGCGATCAGCTCGAGATTCCCAATGATAGCCATCAGAAGATTGTTGAAATCGTGAGCAATGCCACCGGTGAGTTGCCCCACTGCCTCCATTTTCTGTGCCTGGCGGAGCGCCACTTCGGTTCGCTCTCGTTCCACCATCTCCTCTCTCAACCGCTTGTTCGCTTCGGAGAGCTGGGCGGTCCGCTCTTCCACGCGCCGCTCCAGCGTTTCAGCCATCTGCTTCAACTCCCCGAGGTACTTTTCGGCCTGCCGCTGGCGCCCTCGGCCACGCGCGGCTGCCAATACTGCGCTCCTGAGAGAGGTCGCGGCCAATGGTCGCTCGAGGACTGTAACGTGACCAAGCAGCTCAATCAGCTCCGTGAGAGCCGCACCATTTTGGCCCGTCCTTAGCGTCAGCAATACGAAGGGAAAATCCGACCAAGGTGGCTGATTGGCGATCCATTGAGCCAATGCGCCACGATGATCGTGAACTAGCGCTTCCTCGGCAATAACCGCCGCGGCGGCATCATTCAGATTGCCCACCAACTCCGAAAGGCTCGATTGCTGCAACGCGCGGATGCCGACGTCACGCAGTGCGGAGCAGACGACGCGGGCATCACGACCGAATGGCGCCAATACGAGCACCGGCCCATCCGGGCTTGCACTATTATTGTCCATTGCTCCCCGTCGCAAGGAGCGCGCCGTGCTGGCCTGTATAGACGGGAGAACCCGATAAGACCCCTTGGAACTCCGCCAAAGGAGGACCCACGCGGATGCCGCGGTTATCGAGCCGGTACTCTCGGATTTCGTCCTCGTGGCGTCCGGTGCGCTTCTTCAGGACCGAGATCGCGCGACGGATCTTTCCGGCCGCCTCAAAGAAGCGCAACAGCAGGACCGTGTCGCTAAGATAGGTGAGATCGACACTGGATTGCATCGAACCGACCAGCCCGTGCTGGGCAAGCGTCAAGATCGTCACGACTCCGCGGTGATTTAGATAGGTCAGCATTTCATGCATCAGCAGCAGCATGAACTGCTCCGCGGGCATGGCATTCTGATAGCCGCTCAAGCTGTCCAGGACCACAACCCTTACATTGTCGGTCTCGACGCGTCGGCGCACCATTCCCGTGAGCTCTCCCGGCGACAGTTCGGCGGGGTCGACCTGCTCGAGCAGGAGCTGTCCTGATGCGATCGGCTGATCCAAATGCCAGCCCATGCCGGCCGAGCGCTTCATCAGGATCGCCTTGGTCTCGTCGAATGTCACGAAGAGAGCGCGTTCGCGTTGGCCAAGCGCCGCCGTGACGAACTGCATCGCGATTGACGATTTTCCGGATCCGGACGGCCCCATGAACAGGGTGCTGGTGCCGCGGTCGAGGCCGCGCCCGAGCAACTGGTCCAACTCGCCGATGCCGCTCAGAAGCGGCTCGGCCTCCGGCGCGCCATCCACATGCTCGGACGCGATCAGTCGTGGAAACAGCACCAGGCCGCCCTTGCGAATGACGAAGTCATGAAAGCCGCCCCGGAAGCTGCGGCCACGCATCTTGAAAATGCGCAGCCTGCGGCGTTCGGCGCCGTATTGCAGCGCATTATGTTCGAGCCGGATGACGCCGTGGGCGAGGCTGTGCAGATTGAGATCGTCGGCCTCGTCGGTCAAGTCGTCCAGAAGCAGCGCGGTGCAGCCCTCCTGGGCAAAGAAATGCTTCAGGGCGATGACCTGCCGACGGTAGCGCAGCGGGTTCTGCGCCAGGAGCCGGATTTCGGAGAGGCTGTCAAAAACCACTCGCGCCGGCGCGACCCGCTTGACCTCGTCGAAGGTCATCTTCGTGGTTTCCCCGAGCTCGAGGTCGGACGCGTAAACGACCGTCTGCTGCTGCTTGGGGTCGAGGCTGAGTTCAGCCGGGACGAGTTCGAAGATCTCGATCCCATCAAGATTCCAGCCGTGGGTTTCGGCCACTTGCCGTAGCTCGTCCTTGCTCTCGGACAGGGTGATGTAGAGGCAGCGCTCGCCCTTGGATGCGCCGTCGAGGAGAAACTGCAGCGCGAGCGTTGTCTTTCCGGTTCCCGGCTGGCCCTCGATCAAATGCACGCGGTGCGACGCGTATCCGCCATCGAGGATGCCGTCAAAGCCGCCGATACCGGTGGAGATCGCTTGGGTTTTGATGCTGCGTTCAGGAATGTTCATTTGTCTTCCGATTGGCCACGCGCATGACGGCAAGCAGACTTTGCTCCGCCTGACCGCCATGGTTCGGGTGTGATAATCTTGATTTCGCGAAGACAGGGCCAAGGCCCTTGAGCAGGCACCGTGGCTGCAAACATCTTCCTAATGTCTAATTTCGTACGAATTTCCGGTGTTCTGTCAAGCGGCTGGAGCTGCAGCGGGCTAGAACCCGGATCGGAAGTTGGCATTACCCGGCTCCCCGCAAAGACGGTTGAGCAGAACAGCCGCTCGGCGGGGCAGAACAAAGGAAAACCTGAAGACTGTGGCTTGGAATCAGTTTGTCGGCACCACGATCCTCCTCTACGCGCTGACGAACCCGGTCGGCGCCATCCCGGTCTTTTTGGCGATGACGGGGCGAGCCGGTTCGCTGAAGACTCATCGGATAATCGTTTTGGCCTGTACAACGGTAGCCATCTTCTTTGTTGGCTCTGCAATGTTCGGCAAGGAAATCCTGGCGTTTTTTAATGTGGGCCTCAATGATTTCCGTATTGCGGGCGGGCTGCTCGTCTTGGTGATCGCGTTCGAAATGTTTCAAGCTCAATATGGAAAGTTCATTCCTCGCGCTGACGAAACGAAATTTAGCGAGGTCGACATACATGGTCTTGCCATCACGCCTTTTGCGTTTCCTTTGCTTGTGGGACCGGCCGAACTGAGCATCATGATCACTCTGTCGAACGACAATCCCGGATGGCTTGGAAAGGCATTCTTGGCATCGGCGGCCGTCCTCGCCACAGTACTGATCGGCCTGACATTGTGGATGGCTGCTGCGATTGAGCGCTTCCTGGGACGAACCGGCATCAACGTTATGACACGCGTGATGGCGCTCATCATTGCGGCGATCGCCGTGAATTTTATCATGACCGTAATAAAAAGCGAGTTGCCCGGCCTGGTGAACCGAACCATCTAAGCTAGTAAGCTAGGCCGCCGAGTTGAACTGAGTTCTCCTGGACCGCTCATCCGCGGCGCGCTTTGCCGCGACCGCCATCCAGTCTCGAAGCAATCCTCTGGCCTCTTTCGAAAAGGCTGCCCGGCGTTTGAGATCGTCAAGAGTCTCTCCGGGATGACATCGCTCGAAATCCTGCCGGATCAACGATTCGAGGTATGCCGCGTCCTCTTGAGCGGCACTGCCCAGGTCAGAATAGGAACGCGTCGACATGGACGTCATGCCACAGTGCTCACAGCCGATCAGGGCTATCAACTGCGTCCAGCTCGGCATCAATCTTTTCAAGAATACGCTCGATCTGCTCGCGCTCCCTTGGGCCAGGATCCTCCTCTAGGCGGCTGATCAGGTGCTGCTTTTGCGTCAGAAGCATTGCAATACTCGTCATCGGCGGCGTGAGTTCGGGATGCTGGTACATTGCTCGGCACCTATTCTTCGTTGTCGCGATACAACCAAGTAGACGCTGAGCGCTCGACTGGCGAGCGCGCCGTCATCCACTCTGAATACCCGCTAAACTCTCGATCGGACGACCAGTTCCTCGGGTGCGGCCTCGGTACATCGGCTCCGAAGGTGTGGTGCTCTGGAACAACGATGGTTCAGGGCAGTTTCCCAACCCGGGACCGGCCTCGGCTCAGTGCCGTCCGAAGAAGCCAGCTAATTCCATGCCAAGCCTACCTATGACTGCGGCGGGCTACGCCGCTCTTCAGGCCGAACTAAACGACCGCATCAGGACCAAGCGGCCGCAACTTGCCGAGCGCATTCAGCAAGCGATCACCGACGATCCCAATCTCATCGAGAACTCTGAATACCAGGCGGCGCTGACCGAGCAAGGCCTTAACGAGGCTCGCATAGTCGAGCTGGAGGCCAGGCTTGCGCGTGCAGAAATCATCGATGTATCCAAGCTCTCCGGCGAAAACATCAAGTTCGGCGCGACGGTCACGCTCAGGGATCAGGATACGGGCGAGAAACGAACTTGCCAGATTGTTGGCGAGCCGGAAGCCGATCCTGCCAGAGGCAAGATTTCGGTGAGTTCACCGATCGCGCGGGCATTGATTGGCAAGTCGAAGGGCGCGCTCGTGGCTGTAGAGACGCCCGGAGGAGATAAGAGTTACAGGATTGAGGACGTCACGTGGCTGCCATAGGGGCCACAGAACCTTCTCGTTTGGTCGCTGGTTGGGGAGGAAGCTCTCGCGGGGTTGGGGATTAAAACGCGCTGCTCCGCCTGAGCGCATCTCGCTCAGCTGCTTTGTACTGCCGTGAGCCTTGCGGTCCTGCACCTAGCGCAAGCGAGTAGACGCGCTACTCGTTTCCGCTGCCGGGGCGACTCTGACGATCACCGAATTCGTGGATTCGCCGCGCACTAGCGTAAGCTTCACGTCCTGGCCGACACGCGCAAGACCGATCCTATTACGAAGTTGCGAGGCCGTGCGGATCGGACGACCGTCCGCCATAATGACGATGTCACCTTTCCGCAAGCCGGCCTTCTCAGCGGGAGAATCCGGCGACACCTCCGCGATGACCGCACCTTCATGGCGACCTTTATTGGTCGATGGTTGGAGGTCGCGCAGTGAGACGCCGATGCGTCCGCGCTCGACGCGTCCCTTGTCTACAATCTGGTCCATGACCAGCCGCGCCATGTTTGCGGGAATGGCGAAGCCAATTCCGACGTTGCCGCCACCAGGTGAAATGATAGCCGAGTTGATGCCGACCAACTCGCCACGAAGATTGACCAATGCGCCGCCGGAATTGCCCGGATTGATCGCAGCATCGGTCTGGATGAAGTCCTCGTAACCTTCTTTACTCAAGCCTGTGCGACCCAGCGCACTCACGAGGCCGGAGGTGACCGTCTGGCCGAGACCAAAGGGATTGCCAATGGCAAGCACGAAATCTCCCACTTCAAGCGCGTCACTGTCGCCGAAGGGAAGCCCTTGAAGGCCGACAGGGTTCTGGATCTGCAGTACAGCGACGTCGGTAGGAGGATCGCGTCCGACTACTTTGGCAGGAAGCTGGAGGCCGTCCTTGGTCGTAATCTGAACCAAAGACGCGCCCTGTACAACATGATTGTTGGTCAACACATAGCCGCGGTTCGCATCGACGATGACTCCCGAACCCGTCGAATTGACCTCCTTCTCGACCTGCTTGGGAATGTCGAAAAATTCGCGGAAGAAAGGATCGCGATAAAGCGGATTGTCCTCGCGCACACGACCGTGCACGGAAATGTTGACCACGGCCGGCGTCACCTGCCGAACCACTGGGGCCAACGTTGGAATAGAGCTGCCCGTCTTCAGGTCCGGTACCTGGGCCGCAGCCGGAGATGCGGATAAGGCCAAAATAAGAAGCCTCGCCAATATCACTCGCCCAGTTGACATTTCGATCACCGTTGCATGCTCGTGAAAGGACCAAGTGGAGGCAGAATCGCTCGTTGCAATGCGATAATCGGAATTGCCCAAGCCGCTGCGGCGTGGCCCAGCAGAACGATGCCCAAAACGGCTTCCGTTACTATCACAGTGACCTCCACCGCGCGGCGGCGGCCCAAGGCCGCCGCAACCGCATGGGAACGCCGCCGCCACGGGGCGGATCGTCATCGCCGCCGCCATCGAGCTGGCGCAACGCTGCTAGTATGTCGCTCAACCGTACCGAATTGCCGGTGCCGGGTATCTCCCGCAAATCGGGGCAGGACTCGACCGCGTACATGTCGGACGCCCATGAAGACAGGATGATTCGCTTCTCAGGGATCGAGAGATCCTTGTCATTCAGGACTTCCACCGGCGAACTGTAGTGAGCGGCGGGGTGGAAGAATGGATGCATGCCACCGCCAATGTTGACGTTCGTCATGAGTGCCTCCCTATCACTCCTTTCTAAAGGGATGGTGCTTGCGTTATGAGCGGCGGCGCGGCATGCGTCGCCACCCGCGTTTCGTATTCGTGCGCAATCACGTCTGCCGCGAGATCACTCCGAGAAAGTGTGACTTAGCTCAAGGTCACAACTCAGCATCCGTGTCGGGCCATTCTACGCTGCCTTCTTCTGTTCAATTTGAGAAGAAGAGGCCTCTCCGCTTCCGATCTGGATCTTGCGTGGTCTCATGGCTTCCGGAATCTCTCGAACGAGATCCACGATCAAGAGGCCATCCTGGAAGATCGCCTGCTTCACCTGCACGTAGTCGGCGAGGCTGAAGACCCTCCGGAACGGTCGCGCCGGGATACCCTGGTACAGATACTCGCGTGCAGCACCATCGGACTTCTTGCCTTCGATCGTGAGAGCATTCTGCTCGGCCGTCACGGAGACGTCGTCGACGCCAAAGCCGGCCACGGCCAGCGTGATTCGATAGTGATCTTCACCGGACCGCTCGATATTGTACGGAGGATAGTTGTCCTCGGTCGGCTGGCGCGACATGCCGTCGACAAGGTCAGCCAGATGGTCGAAGCCGACGGTGTTGCGCCAAAGTGGCGTAAAATCAGGTGTCCTCATAGCCAAGTCCTCCAAAGAGCAATATGGATACGAAGCTAAGGCAGGACGGGAGTTTCGGCTGGAGTCGAAGACGCCCAGTCCAGCGCCTCGTGCCGAGCCCGGCCTGGCGCTCGACACACCGCAGTCGCGGTCGAGAATCGAACTAGAACCGACACGCGTGAGTTCAAGAGGCGATACGTACTTTTTCTGACAGAAGCTGCTTAGCCACTACGCGGCGAAGCGATCCAGGAGCGCGCCCTGGCGTAGATCGTCTATCGCTCGCCGCTCTCGCTCAATTCGGGATTGATAAAGCTGGCGCTCTTCCTCACTCGTCGCGGTCTTAAGAAGGCGCTCGTAGTGACCGATCACCTTCTGGCTGCCCCGGATGAGAAAGTCGCGGACGCCAGGCGCGATAGCTGTGCTTGAGGCTGCGTCGGACCCTCCGCGGGCGGAATGCCTCGCCGAATTTAGTCCGGACATGATCGTCGCTCGCTCTTGATGCATTGCAGCGGGAGCGGCCGGAGGGTCGCTCCCTGACGTTCAGCTTGTTGCCGCCACTCCGGCCGGACGGGGTGTCGGCTGCGGCCAGATTCCCATCGGCGCAGTGGCCGGCGGCAGCAAAATGTCGATCTTCATCTTTGCTGCCTCAGGCTGCCATTTCATCCACGGCATTGTATCAAGATAAGGGATCGGCGGCAGTGGCAGGCCGGTGAAAGCACTCTGCGTCGTCTCGGCTCCGCGCGGGCTGTCCATGCCGTAGGCACCAAAGGCGGTCATGGAAATTGCGCTGCCAATCGCGAGCGCCGGCAGGTGTCGCAGCAGGTTGTGTTTGGTCTCCGTTCGGGCGGAGAACGTATGATGATGGCTCATCTATACTCCTCCAATCGTTCGACAACAGACCCAGGCGAGAGTGAGAAAGCTCAGGGAAAACATGAACCAATGGGTCGCGTCCTGTTTCATCCTGAGCCGACGATGATCAGACCTGTTCATGCGAGACTCCTCTTTGATTCTCTCCTCGTATCGGCAGAGCCCGGCCGTCCTCGGCCGGACTCTAACGTTTAGAAGTCCATGGCGGGAGCTGCCGGAGCAGGTTCTGCCTTCTTCGGCTTCTCGGCCACGAGCGCCTCGGTGGTGATCAGCAGCGAAGCCACGGACGCGGCGTCCTGCAAGGCGGTGCGGACGACCTTGGCGGGATCGATCACACCGGCTTTCACCAGGTCCTCGTACTCGCCGGTCGCCGCGTTGAAGCCCCAGTTATAGTTCTGGTGCTCCAGAAGCTTGCCGACAATCAGTGAGCCATCCTCGCCGGCGTTCTGCACGATCTGCCGAGTCGGCACCTGGATGGCGCGGCGAACGATCTCGATACCGGCCTTCTGGTCCGCGTTCGCGGTCTTGATGGCCTCGAGCGCTTTGAGCGAACGCAGAAGGGCAACGCCGCCGCCGGGAAGAATGCCTTCCTCCACCGCCGCGCGAGTCGCGTGCATCGCGTCGTCGACCCGCTCCTTGCGCTCCTTGACTTCAACCTCCGTCGCACCGCCCACGCGGATCACCGCAACGCCTCCGGCAAGTTTCGCCAGCCGCTCCTGCAGTTTTTCGCGATCATAGTCGGAGGTGGTTTCCTCGATCTGAAGCCTGATTTGCTGGGCGCGCGCCTCGATATCTTTCTTGGCGCCCGCGCCGCCGACAATGGTGGTGTTGTCCTTGTCGATGACCACTTTCTTGGCCCGGCCAAGCATCTTCACTGTGACCTTTTCCAGCTTGATGCCGAGGTCCTCGCTGATAACATTGCCGCCGGTCAGGATCGCGATGTCCTCCAGCATGGCCTTGCGACGGTCGCCGAAGCCCGGCGCCTTGACGGCCGCGACCTTCAGTCCGCCTCGTAGCCTGTTGACGACTAATGTCGCAAGCGCTTCGCCTTCGATATCCTCCGCGATGATCAGGAGCGGCTGACCGGACTGAACGACCTGCTCCAGAAGCGGCAGCATAGTCTGCAAGCCGGACAGCTTCTTCTCGTGAATCAAGACGTAGGGATCCTCGAGTTCGACGCGCATCTTCTCGGGATTCGTGACGAAATATGGCGAGATGTAGCCGCGGTCGAACTGCATACCCTCGACCACTTCGAGCTCCGTATGCAGGCTCTTGGCCTCCTCGACGGTTATCACGCCCTCATTGCCGACCTTGTTCATGGCGTCGGCGAGGAAGCGGCCGATTTCGGTGTCGCCGTTGGCGGAGATTGTGCCCACCTGGGCGATCTCATCGTTGGAGGTGATTTTCTTGGCGTGTGATTTCAGATCGGACACGACAGCGTCGACAGCCAGATCGATGCCACGCTTCAGGTCCATGGGATTCATGCCGGCGGCGACTGATTTTGTGCCTTCTTTGAAGATGGCCTGAGCGAGCACGGTAGCCGTGGTGGTGCCGTCGCCCGCAAGATCATTCGTCTTCGACGCGACTTCGCGCACCATCTGTGCGCCCATGTTCTCGAACTTGTCTTCCAGTTCGATCTCTTTGGCGACGGTCACGCCATCTTTGGTGATGCGCGGCGCACCAAACGATTTTTCGATGACGACGTTGCGTCCTTTCGGACCGAGTGTGACCTTCACCGCGTTTGCCAGTGTATCGACGCCCCGCAGCATGCGCTCTCGGGCCTCAGTTGCAAATTTCACGTCCTTGGCAGCCATTTCTTGAGTCTCCTTTCCGCTATGACTGTCAGCGCGCTACGCTGCCTTCTGGACCGTGTCTGTTTTCTCGATGACACCCAGAAGGTCGCTTTCCTTCATGATCAGGAATTCCTCGCCGTTGATCTTGACTTCGGTGCCAGACCACTTTCCGAACAGGACACGGTCGCCTGGCTTGACGTCGAGTTGAACGAGCTGGCCCTGTTCGTTGCGTGCGCCGGGCCCGGTGGCGACAATCTCGCCCTGTTGCGGCTTCTCCTTCGCGGTGTCTGGAATGATGATGCCGCCGGCGGTCTTCTCTTCGGCGTCGAGACGTCGCACGAGCACGCGATCGTGCAAGGGACGGAAATGCATGCACATCCTCCTTGGCTAGGTCAGCGATGTCCACAGAACCGGGTCCATAGCGGCCCCCGGCGAAAATCCACCTAGGAGCGAGGGTTCTACTTTCAAGTGGAAGTGAGCAAATTTTCTGCCCCAAATCTGCTCATCGATAGCGCCCGCGGCTCGAAGCTTCATCGGCCTCGGAATCGCTCGCCGCGCAGTTGAAAACTTAGATCATCAAACCGAGATGTTGCTCGGCCGCGGAGCAACGCAGCACATGGAGCATCGTCGAAAGGAGGGTGATCAGAGATGCGGACCTTGATGGTATTCGCTGCTTTACTCGGCATGATGGTTTCGCTGCAGGCGAAGGAAGCGGAATCGCTGCGAGCGTTGCGAGGCTCGGGCGCCGCCGTTAAGCAAATCGTGAGCAATCAAAGCTCACAGCCGCCTGGCAAGCTCGCAAGAACAAGGGCCGATGCCCGCAAGGACCGTGAATTCTCAGCGGAAGCCATTGTGCCTGACATCTGCACCGGCTGCTGATCTATCGATCGGCAGCCGGTCAGCGGTTGTGTGATCCTCCTAGTATGCCCCTGCTGATGCAGTCTGAAGATCGGGGAGACGAGCGCAGATCATCGCCTTGATACGCTTCAAGGCACGCTGCTCGATCTGGCGAACTCGCTCGCGAGAGATCCCGAACCTGGCAGCAAGATCGTCCAGTGTTCTTTGCTCTTCTGCCATGTAGCGCGCTTCGACGATGGTGCGTTCTCGCGGCGAAAGCGCGCTTAAGGCTTCCGAGAGTGCGGCCTTGCGCTGTTCACGGTCTCCGGTCTCCACGAGCAGGGTTTCAGGATCAGGCGACGAATCGGCGAGCCTGTCCTGCCATTGTTCGCCTTCTTCGTCACTGAGCTGAACGTTCAGCGTCATGTCGCCACGGATCCGCCCATTCATCTCGACGACGTCGGCTTCCTTGACCTGAAGGTGCTCAGAGATCTGTTTGATCTGTTCCGCCGAAAGCTCGCCGTCCTCCGGAGCACCCAAACGCGCCTTCAACTTTCGAAGGTTGAAGAACAGCTTTTTTTGTGCGGCCGTCGTGCCGAGCTTCACCAGTGACCAGGACCGCAGGACGAATTCCTGCACGGATGCCTTGATCCACCACGTGGCATAGGTGGCAAGGCGAAATCCCTTTTCAGGGTCGAACCGCTTGACCGCCAGCATCAATCCGACATTGGCTTCCGAGATAAGGTCGGCAATCGGCAAACCGTACCGCCGGTACTTCAGCGCGATTTTGGCAGCCAGCCGTAGATGGCTCGTCACCAAACGGTAGGCAGCTTCGCGATCGCCAAAATCCCGAAGACGCCTCGCGTACATCGCTTCTTCCGACGCATCGAGCAGCGGAAAGTTACGGATCTGTTGCAGATACCGGGACAACCCGGCTTCCGAATGGATGGCAGGGAGGGCTGAGGCAATTGACATGACTTGCCCTCCCTTCAGGCGCCAGAGCTGTTCTTGAGTTTGAAGGGAAGGCGCGACCGCGCGAGCCCACCGAGGCAAGTGAGACCGGCAGACCGCGAAGTGAAGAGACCGGTGGCTTTCATATCCAAATCCTCCATGGAGCAAGATGGTACGAGCCGCCGCGTTGCCCGGCTTAGCTGGGCCCAGAAGGCGCCCAGCGAAACTCAGGCCGGCGGCGCCGAAAGAACTGCGAAGCCAACGGGTTGTTCCATGTTCTGGCTAGCCCATTGGTCGGAAAATCTCGGTCAATTCGGACGACCTGTCGAACCGCCGCCATCCCCCGGACGAATGGACGGTCCCAAAACGGTGGGCTTGCCATCGTGCCCGCGGTCACCTGCTCGATTGAGGTGGAGCGCAAATCCGCTTGTCCCAGGCCTCTCAACCCGGGCGCGGAGCCGCATACTCAGGGATCAGGTCATCCCCGCCATTTTGTCGCCGATACGGCATGGGCTGGTGGTGGCAAGCGACCGCATGCGCATCCGCGGACCGTCGGCAACGCCTTCGAAGCCTCTTATCGAGGTGGCTCACGATACGAAGGGCCTTGAAACCGGCCAAGCCCGTTCTAATTCCAAGAGTGCAGCGCGCGGCGATGCGCTGCTCCGGGTGCCTCTGAGGACCCGGTGATCGGGCGCCAGCTACGGTGTCCGTGCGCTCGTAACCATGTTGCTCGAAAGGAGGATGTGGCTATGACCACCTTTGACTTCAGTCCGCTGTGGCGATCGACAGTTGGATTCGACCGCGTATTCGATCTTCTCGAAGATTCCGCCCAATGGACCGGCGACAACTACCCGTCCTACAACATTGAGCGGAGCGATGAGGACCACTATCAGATCTCGCTCGCTCTGGCCGGCTTCTCGCCTGATGAGGTGACGATCACGGCTGAGCAGAACGTACTGACGATCGAAGGCCGTAAGGCGGACAAGGGTGCCCATCAGTTCCTGTACCAGGGTATCTCGTCCCGCCCGTTCCGTCGGCAGTTCAACCTGGCCGAATATGTGCAGGTGAAGGGCGCTTCCTTCGTGGACGGCATGCTCAAGATCGAGCTGGTGCGCGAGGTTCCCGAAGCGATAAAGCCGCGCCAGATTCCCATCCAGGCCGGCAACGACAATCAGAAGCTCGAGCACAAGCAGACGGCTTAAGTCTTGGCCGAATCGCTCCCGTCGCGCGGCCTGCGCCGCGCACGGGAGCATTGTCCGCATTTCAGCCGATAGTCGCTTCGTCTCTCCGCTAGGGAGGAACTCCGGCTGGCCCGGATCGAGACTTGATCAGAGAGCCACAGTGAAGGCCATGGAAAGAGCAGTTCCTATCGATCTTGAGCAGATTAAACGTAAACTGCTTGCTGCGTTCGAGCGCCACGGCAGCGATGGCAGGGCTATCACATTGCAGAGTCTGGAAGTTAGCGTCGGAACGCACGCAGCCGCGAAGGAGTTCAGGCTCGCGCTGAAGGATCTCATCCACCGTGGACTAGTGAGGCGCGCGGGTGAAGACCCCATTCCCGGCTCTGCGATCGCCTTTCGGCTTGTCGCGCCGGTGATGCGGGAACGCGAGGGTAAGACCGTGGACCAATCCGTATTTAACGCGACACCTTCGGGTTCTGCGGAGCAGACCCAACCACCGCGACGACACCGAGCCAGCATGCCCGCCTGCTAGGCGAGCTTTGCTGTGGCAAAACTTCGATCACAGATGGCAGACGTTTTCTCTCGCTTAAGGGATATGACAGAAAATGGACGACTATAGCGACATTGTAACAGCAAGCCTTCCGCTCCTATCTGCCGGAATCATGCTGGTTGCTGGCCAGATCTACCTCGAAAACTACCCCACTCGTCCGAGCCAGCCATCGCAACAGGAGGGACAGCCAGCCCTCATCTCTCGAGCGCCGTCATCTACCGGCTGGCCGATCGAGCCGCCCCGAGCTCACAAGCGGCGCGCGAGCTGAGTGCGCGAGGGCGCAACATTGCTGCTCAGCGACCGCAGACTGTCCTTCGGCATCTTCGCCCCAACAACACACTCGGTCACCTCGCCAAGGCCAACCTCGTCCAGCCATCGAGTTTCATTCCCGGAAGCACCGTGTCGGGCACTAAGAAGGCCCGGCGGAAACCGGGCCTTCTTCTCGTCACCAGGCGTACCAGTAGGGATCAACCGGCGGATAGTAGCGGACTACCCGATATGGGCGGCCGTAGTAGTAGGGCGGACCGTAGACCGGTCCATAATTGTCAAACGCCATCCGGAACTGCCCCCTTTGCGTCATGAAGAACTGCCCCCACCATCGGGATTATGATCTCGGTTGAAGGTTGTTTCCGCCGGTGACGGGCCGGAGGGAGGCGGAGCCGACTGGAGGGCCGTCACCGGCGGTCGGCGTCTTTATAAGGCCGCTCTTGCGCTTGGCGCGGAGCCGGTAGCTGTCGCCGCGGATCGTCAGCACGTGACTGTGGTGGAGGAGCCGATCGAGGATCGCGGTGGCGACCACGGGATCACCGAACACGACAGAGTGCCCCTATTTTGGAACGGGTCGTGCCTCACGTCACGATCACCGACCCGCATCATTTTCTATTTGGGCGCCGACTTGAGGTGCTGAAGGAGCGGTCGGGGCGCGGTCCTGCCTACGTCGTTGTCGCGCTGCCGGACGGCCGGCCGCGGGCAGTTCGGATCGCGTCGACGGATCTTGCCGAGACGCCGATCACGCCCCGCCCGAATGTTGCCGATCTGCCGCGCATCAGTGTCCGTACGCTGATCCCATTGATGCAACATTTGAGCGCGAGTCTGAGCCTTCTCGACGAGAAGGTGATTCGCGATGACCCACCGGCCGCTTCCAGGTCGCGTTGCGTATCGACCGCTGCCAACGTTGGCAAATCCACCCAGCCACCCGACGGCCAACATTCCGCGCCTGTGGCCGAATCTATCGACCGCGGCGCAAACTCAGATCGCTCAAATCCTCGCCACGCTACTGCGGCGAATGCAAGCGGTTCCCGGCACGCCCGGAAGGGGACTGGGTCGTGCTGATCAGCTCGACCGTCGCTGACGAGCGGCTCACGACTGCGCACCGAGCCAAGTTGGCCTATGTCTACGTGCGGCAGTCATCCGTGAACCAGGTGCGCCAGCACCAGGAGAGCACCGAGCTGCAGTACCGCCTCGTCGATCGCGCCATCGGTCTGGGCTGGCCGCCGGAGCGCGTCCAGGTGATTGACGAGGATCTGGGCAAATCCGGTGCTGGCGCTGTGGATCGTCACGGTTTCCAGAAGCTCATTGCCGAAATCGGCCTTGGCAACGCCGGTCTTGTGGTGAGCCTCGACGCTTCTCGCTTGGCCCGCAACAACCGGGACTGGCATCAGCTTCTCGAGCTGTGCTCGGTGTTCGGCGTTCTGATTGCGGATGGCGAGCGGCTTTACGATCCGCGCGCCTACCACGACCGCCTTCTGTTGGGCTTGTCCGGCATCATGAGCGAGGCGGAGCTGCATCAGCTTCGGATGCGCCTTCACCAGGGGGAACGCCAGAAGGCGGCGCGGGGCGAACTGCGGCTGCCCCTGCCAGCCGGGCTCGCCTATGATCGAGCCGGCACAATTATCCTCAATCCCGATGAGGAGGTGCAGGCCCGCCTTCACCTCGTCTTCGCCAAATTCCAGGAACTGCAAAGCGCCCGCCGTGTGATGCGTTATCTGGAAAGGAATGGATTGTCCTTGCCGGTTCGGCCCTTGCTTGGACCATCTCCCCACGAGATCGTCTGGCGTGCGCCAGATAGTGCACGCGTCCTTAATATCCTTCAGAATCCGGCCTATGCTGGGGCGTATGTTTATGGCCGCCGTCAAAAGGATCCGAGCCGATGCCGGCCGGGATCGCTGACGGGAACGGTCAAGGTAGCGATCGCGGATTGGGCGGTTTGCCTACACGCCGCTCACCCAGGCTATATCAGCTGGGAGGAGTTCATGGCCAACCAGGGGCGATTGGCAGACAACGTGTGCCGCTATGAGGCTGGACACTCTGGCGTCCCGCGCAAGGGGGCAGCCCTGTTACAAGGAATCGCGGTCTGCGGTCGTTGTGGACGGCGCATGAGCATGCGCTACACGGGCCCGAATGCCGACTATCCGGTCTATTGCTGCCGCTCGGATCGGGACCAGCAAGGCAGTGCATTGTGTCAGGAAGTCCGGGCCTTGGCGGTCGACGCGCTGGTTGAGCGGGTGGTCCTCGATGCCCTGATGCCAGATCAGATTGAGATCGCACTCGCGGCGGTGGGCCAACTGGAGCAGGAGAGCCGTCAGCTCGAGCGCCAGTGGGCGCTTCGCGCGGAGCGCGCCCGCTACGACGCCGAGCGTGCTCGGCGTCAGTATGACGCCGTAGAGCCCGAGAACCGTCTTGTAGCGCGCTCACTTGAGCGGGTTTGGGAAGAGAAGCTGCGTGTCGTCGAGACGGTCGAGCAGGAGCATGCGCGTTGGCGCGCGCAAGAGCCGCTTCTGATTGGCCCGGCGGAACGCGCGGGGCTACAAGCGCTCGGCGAGAGTCTGCCGCGGATTTGGAACGCGACCATCACGTCGGCAGCTGATCGCAAGCGCATTCTGCGATTTGTCATCCGCGAAGTGGTTCTTGATCAGAAGCGGACCAGAGGTCAGGTGTGGCTCAAGATCGTCTGGCAGACCGGCGCAACCAGCGAGCATCACGTACAACGGCGCGTTCACGCCTACCGCGATTACATCGACATTGATCGGCTGCGGCAACGGATCGTCGAGCTGAATGCTGAACACAAAATGGATGCTGAGATCGCGGCGATACTCAATCAGGAAGGCATCGTTGCGGCCCTGGGCTGCGCATTCAGCGGCAAGAACGTCTGGGTGTTGCGCACCCGCTGGGGCATCCGCACCGTCAAAATCAACGGCATGGACAGGAATCCGATGCGCTGGCCCGACGGGAGCTTCTCGATTCAGGGCGCAGCGGCTGAGCTTGGTGTAACCGCGCAAACGGTGTTCGATTATCTCGCGCGCGGATTGCTGGCAGGTCGTCAGCTAGCCAAAGGCCAGCCATGGCAGATCGAGCTCTCAGACGAACAAATCAAACAGCTTCGCAATCGGATACGACGCACCAAGCGGTCGAAGAAGGAGGCATCATGAAGTCATCGGCTCCGCGAACACGGTGCCCCATTCGGCAACGCTGCGGTTTGAGGTGATCAGCATGGCGCCAGTTTCGTAGCGGCGGCTGACCAACTGGAAGAACAGATGCGCCGCGTCAGGTTCCAGCGGCAGGTAACCGAGCTCGTCGACGATCAGCAGCTTTGGCTTCGACAGGGCGAGCAGTTTCTCGTCCAGCCGTCGCTCGCCGTGCGCCTTGGCAAGGCCCGCGACCAGTGTCGTCGCCGTGGTGAACTGCACCGTGTATCCGGCCAGGATCGCCTCTCGTCCCAGCGCGATCGACAAGTGCGTCTTGCCGACGCCCGGCGGCCCGAGCAACAGCACATTCTCGCCGTTGGCGATCCAACGTGACGCGGCAAGGTCACGGATCTGCTTTGGATCGATCGACGGCTGCGCCTCGAAGTCGAAGCCAGCAAGCTCCTTCACAGCCGGGAAGTGCGCGAGCTTCAGCGCCATCTCGACGCGGCGATGATCCTTGCGTGCGATCTCGCGCTCGCACAGCAAGATCAGCGTCTCACGCGCCGACAGGTTCGCGCGCGCGGCTTCGTCGAGCAGGCTGTCGAGCTGATCGCGGATGCCGGAGAGCTGCAATCGCGCCAGCATGGCATCTAGCGGATCGTTCGTTGCTTCCATTGCCTTTTTTGCCCTCGCCATCAGAAGCTTCCTCCGACCATGGCTTCGTATTCGGCAAGAGGACGTAACAACGACGGCGGTGAGGACGGCGCCGGCACAGCGATCTCCGCCCGGCGGACCGCGCCATTGCGACCAGCAACACCATCGAGATGGGCGGAGTCGACAATCCGCAGCCGGCGACCCTCCGATTGCTTGTGGACCGCGACCTGGTGCAATCCATGGCGGATCCGCACTTCGCCGGCCGCGATCGTTACCGCCACGCGCTCGCCAATCAGGCGCCACGGTACCGAGTAGCTGTTCGTGTCGATCTCGACGGCGCAATCATTGCCGACGACGCGGGACAGTTCACGCAAGGATCCAAACGAGGGCTGCCCGCCGAGCGGCTTCAACCGATGTATCTCGTCACGCGCGAAGCGGATGATCGGCGTCTCGCCGGTCGTGCCGTGGATCCGAACGTTCGCAACCTCTCGCTCCCATCTGTCGAGATGCGCCTCGAATGCTTCCCAACTTGGGAAGGAATGACCGGCGATCGCGTTCTTCTTCACGTAGCCGACGCCGTTCTCCGTCTTGCCCTTCGTGCGCGCCCGATATGGCGCGCAGGCGCGAGGGCGAAAGCCCCAATGTTTTGCGAAGGCTATCAGCTTGTCGTTGAACTGAACCGACCGGCTCACTGCGTCGTGCCGCACGACAAGCGCGCGTGGATTGTCCATCAGCACTTCCTCCGGCACACCGCTGAAGGTCGTGAATGTGCTCTCGAGCCCGGCGAACCAATGCTCCTGCCTCTCGGCCCGGAACGCACGCACATGGAGCCTTCGCGAGTGTCCAAGCGTTGCCACGAACACGAATGCCTTGACTTTCGCCCCTCCGATCTCGACCAGGCGCTCCCCGAAGTCGATCTGCAGCTGCCGGCCCGGGGGCGTCTCAAACCGCGTCGTCGCCAGCGCCTCCGCTTTCAGCGCCTGGCGATAGGGCTGCACGGCGCGTTGCAGTGTCCGCCGGCTGACGGCCACGCCTTTCTCGGCCAGCAGGTCCTGTCGCACCACGTCGGCATTGCCGCGATGCCGAATGAGCCTCTCGCGCAGCCAACCCTCAAGGCCGTCGAGACGCTTCGGCCGCTCAGGCGACTTGAACGGCTTCACCCCGCCCGCCGCCAAGTAGTCCTTCACCGTGTGGTGGCTGCAGCCCAGCTGCCGCGCAATCCGCTTCACACCCCACCCGCACGCCCTCAGGCGCATCATCTCCGCCACGTCATCCGGCGTCTTCATCATCTGCCCCCGTGGATCATTCCACGGCGAGCCTTCAGTGATTCGTTCCCGCTTCATTCACTCTCTCCTCAGCTATCCAAGGAGGGGGCAATCCCTTGTGACGCTGAGGGGGCAGTTTTCCATGGCGCGCGACACCATAATAGATCGGGGGCGCGGCAGCGGCCGCCAATGTTCCCGCGAACAATCCGAGAGCAAGCCCAGAAGTGATACCCGGGCCGCCCCAACCATGGTGACGCCAATGGGCCGAAGCCGGCGCCATCGTTCCGATGAGGAGCGTTGCCGCCGCGACGATTGTAAGAGCAAGCTTTCTCATATCATTTCCCTCAAGCTTCTACGCGCTCTCCGCACTAATCTCATCATGGTCCTCTTAGCCGAACCGCTGTTCAGCTATAGACTGAATTAGAAGTGTCCGGGGCAAGTTCAAGTGACAAACGTCCGTCGCCGTGCGGTTGTCTGTACGACATCAGCGCAACGGAGATGCTACCGCTCCCTTGCCGCGGACGCGCAAATCGTGGACGAGCGGGTCAGCTCCCATCGGCCGCGATCAGCGATAACCGGCGCGGGTCAAGGCCCAGTCGAGTTCGCGTAACGATGGCCGGACCAGCGCAAATTCCATCGCTGATTTGAACCTGGTCCTAACGGCCTGGGCGAAAGGAGTGCGGGGCGTTTTTGGTGGTCATTGCTCTCCGCCCTGTCGCAATTACCTACCGGGGTAGCCCTGTTGGTCGGGACCGTGCAGGGCACGTACGCGCTGACTGATTGCGGGCCTCATGGGCCTGCTGATTCGCGGCTTTCCCGAATGGGGCGCTGTGGGCGATTGGACTGGCTTTTGGGGGCGTAACACTGATAGGCATGGCTCTGGCCGCGCACAGCGAAAATCTCGACCGAGTGATCCATAAGCTGTCGAAGGGACACGAAGACGCTCGGTTGAGCCGGATCGTCGTTTCTCTTGAAAGCTGACGAACTGCAGGGCAGCGAGCCCTCATGCTGCCAGTTCTGTCCTAGACTCGTTGTCTTGGACAGAAGCGCCCTCCGGCGGAGGGCTCTTGGAATGAGTGGCAGCCCGTTCAAGCTCGAGCAAGGCGAACTCGACTTCAGGCAACCGCGATTGCCGCTGTCCTTGCGGTTTTTCGTCGGCGTCAGCTTGCCCGAACAGGTATTCGGTCCAGGCCCAGTTTATCAGGATCGAGCGTTTCGCCTCAAGTGAGAGAGAGGCATCCTTCACCACTGCCATGGGTGAAACCCACCCTTCGTCCCCTCGCAGGTCGTGGCGGGCTTCGGCGCCTGCAATGGCCTCCGTATAGCTCGTTTGCAGGGCACCAAGCCCCAGACGTTCGAGCGTTGCATCGGAGAAGGCGCGCGTAATTCCAGGGCCCACTTCGTATGACTCCGTGCGCTCGTGCCAAGGCGTCTGAACAGCGTATTTTAGCCCCTGCCGCTCAGCATAGCGAAGTGCTGATCTCAGGGTCGGAAACTTGAGCTCGACCTGGGCCAGCGGATCATCATCAGAGGTCCAACCCATCAAAGGCTCCAGGTAAGGGGCGGTGCGGCGCTTGAAGACGAGCCGCCAGTCTTGGCAATGAGCTCTTCCCGAACTCATCGGCGAAGGCGACGCCCTAAAGATGATGGCTATTGCACCCTTCGGAAAGACGGACGGGGTGAAAAGCTGGTCTGCCGGACGATTGTCATTGGCAGACACAGCCTCTGATACCGATTGTTCCAAGACTCTGGTTTTCACGACCTTCATGTTGTCCCTCCCATATCCGTGGACCGCACGGTTTGGCCGCGCCTCGTGGCAGTCCTATCAAAGGATGACTGAATGAATGATTTCGCGCCGCTTCTTTTGCAGCGTCACGGCCATCAAGTTGGGTATCTGCTCGCGAGCCTTCAAGAGCTCGCCAGAAAGTAGAACAGCGCCGCTGCTGTCCCGTGCTCACCCACTTGAAAGTTGCTCGGACGGTTCTTTGTTGTCCTCCAGCAGCTCTGACGTCGCCCCATGAGACTCCGGCCGGAGCCGTCAGGTGCTCCCGGCCGTAAAGCAAGGCGTCGTCCGACTGTATCCAGGCACACACCCGTGCTCATCAAAAATTCGGGATATCGACCGGCGTCTTCACTGAGTCTACGAGGGAGGTTCACCTACCGATCGCGGAAACCAGAGCTCTGTGAGACGCAAGGGGTTGAAGGCGCTCGTGATTGCGGAGACGCGGCGTCCTGCGCCCTCGGGGCAGGTGGGAAGTGAATCAGATCGCACGCAGACCCTCCCTGGGCATTTCCCGTATCAACACGTCAATGTCACTTTGCTCCAACGTTTCCTTCTCCAGTAGCTTCTTTGCCGCGCGGTCGAGGACCGGACGCCGTGTATTTAGGAGGCCCTGAGTGCGTTGGAAGACTTGATCTACAATCGCTTTCACCTCGCGATCGATCGCAGCGGCGGTCTCCTCCGCATAGTCTCGCTCGTGAGCTCGATAGGTCTGATCGGGTCCTCCGAGAAAATTGCCAGGCTCGCGGTCATAGGCAACGCTGCCGAGTTGCTCCGACATGCCATAGCGAGTCACCATGCTTCGCGCGATATCGGTTACCCGCCGCAGATCGTCGGCGGCTCCCGTCGATAGATGGTCAAACACAACTAGCTCAGCCGCACGGCCGCCGAGAAGTACGGCCATTTTGTTTTCCAACTCCTCTTTGGTCATCAGGAATCGGTCCTCGATGGGCCGCTGAATAGTGTAGCCCAGTGCGCCGACTCCGCGGGGGATGATCGAGACCTTGTGCACAGGATCGACACCGGGCAGTGAGAGCGCGACGAGCGCGTGGCCCATCTCGTGGTAAGCAACGATCTCGCGCTCCTTGGGATTGAGCAGCCGGTTGCGCTTTTCCAAACCGGCGACCATGCGCTCCACCGCGTTGTTGAAATCGCTCATGCTAACCGCTTCGGCCCCACGGCGTGTGGCTAGAAGAGCGGCCTCATTAACAAGGTTGGCAAGGTCGGCCCCGGTGAATCCGGGTGTTAAGGCCGCAACGGCTTCTGGCTGGACGTCACCTGCGAGCCGCACCTTCTTCATGTGGACGTTGAGTATATCGATACGGCCCTTCTTGTCGGGGCGGTCGACCAAGACCTGTCGGTCAAAGCGCCCAGCGCGCAACAGGGCAGGGTCGAGGATTTCCGGCCTGTTGGTTGCGGCGAGGATGACGAGCCCGGAGCGGGAATCGAAGCCGTCGAGTTCGACCAGCAGCTGGTTGAGCGTCTGTTCCTTCTCGTCGTGCCCGCCGGCGAAGGGGCCGATACCGCGGGCTCGGCCAAGGGCGTCGAGTTCGTCAATGAAGATGATCGCCGGCGCCTTCTCGTGAGCTTGCTGGAATAGGTCGCGCACCCGGGCAGCGCCAACACCCACGAACATCTCTACGAATTCAGAGCCCGAGATTGAGAAGAAAGGCACCCGAGCTTCGCCCGCAACCGCCTTCGCCAGCAACGTCTTGCCTGTTCCCGGCGGGCCAACCAGCAGCACGCCCTTAGGCATGCGGCCACCAAGACGACTGTAGTCGGTAGGATTTTTTAGAAATTCGACGACCTCGCGCAATTCGTCCTTGGCTTCGTCTACCCCCGCTACATCGGCAAACGTCACGCCAGTGTTGGATTCGACATAGATCTTGGCCTTGCTCTTGCCGATCGCCATTAGTCCGCCGCCAAGACCACCTCCCTCAGCCATGCGACGGCCGATGTACCACCATAGCCCAAAGAAAAGCAGTACGGGCATCACCCAGGAGAGGAGGTCTCGCAGAAAGGTGCTCTCGATTTGCCCGGTGAACCGGACGTTGTGCTTTTGGAGTTCTTGCGCCACGTCCTGGTCGACGCGCGTGGTCACAAATCTTTTCTGACCACCCGGCAGCGGCTCCTTTAACGTACCCTGCAATGTGCGGTCGGAGATGCCGACGGCGTCGACTTTGCCCTGCTGTAGCAGCTGTAGGTATTCGCTGTAAGGAATGACAGCGATCTGCGTAGCCGTCGCGATAAGATACTGAATGAAGAAGACCGCAAAAACGGCGACAAGAGCGTATCCGATATTGAAGCGGGTTTTGTTTGTCATGGCCAGACCCCTAATGTATAATGTGCAACCAACTTTGCCCAAACGCCTTTGACGTGGTCTTGGTTTCAACGTTGTGTTACGAGACTATCAGCCGGCTGCAATTTCGCTGGAGGATGCCCAACTAAGCAGTCGTAAGATTGTAGATCGCTTCTTTGGCCATTGCTCGTCGCCTAGAATGAGTTCATGCATCTTGAGGCGACGCCAGGTCGGGCAACGAGCACCCGATGACTGCTCCTTGACATAGTGCCTCGCGCCTTTTTCGGAGAACAAGGTTGGTGGCCAAGACCGCAGAACACTGTCCGTCAACCGGAGTGGTGAGCAGTGGCGGTGGGCCAGAACGAAGAGGCCGCCGAAAGAGGCAGCTTCATAGCCCAAACGAATTCCGCATGTGGCGTAGCATGTTCAGCGCGGCATCGGTGTAAGTGTGGAGGGTGTAAGACCGGTCTGCGACAACACTGCTAAAATCAAAGGCAGTAGTATGGTTTGCGGCTTGATTCCGAAAGCGTCCGCCTCGTGGTTACCGATTCTTAAGTAGGACGCTTCGACGTCCTCGCGAAGGACACGGTCGGGTGGCGCGTCTGTCCTCTGGTCTCCGGGCAGCGTTAACGCCATGTGACAGTACGGTACCCCCAACAGCTCAGTATCGCGGTCGGCGAGCCAGTCTTCGGCGGCGGCCTTGGCCGGGCAGTGCCGGTTGCGGCAAGATTTTGTAGGCGGTCGTGCTAAACACGCAGTCCGCTCAACACGCGAAATGTTCACCAAGTGACGCGGCGCTGCAGCGCTCGATCGCCGACATTACCTTCAATTGGTCGAGGCTAACATGGCCGGCATGTGCTTGACGTCATGCCGCGCCATGGTCGCAAAAGATGTCCGCAACCTCAAAGGCCAGGCATGACACGCGCGCGTCAGCCTTGGTTGTATCTCCTTGAGGCTCAAGTGCGATATGCTCCAGCGGGCTCATGACCTCGCTGATCGTTCTGCTGGCGACAGGGCGTCAACTTATGAAGAAACTCGTCACATATCTCCTTTCGCGCTCGTCGTTAACCCATCGATCTTTGAGCCACGGTGACCTGCCCCTGAGTATTTCCTCCAGATGGAGTTAGAGTCCGGCCTGAAAAGGACGGACAGATGAAGCGAGCAAGGTTCACGGAAGAGCAGATTATCGCCGTGTTGAAGGAGCATGAGGCCGGGGCGAAGACGGCCGACCTGGCTCGCAAGCACGGGATTTCCGAGGCGACGATCTACAACTGGAAGGCCAAATTCGGCGGCATGGATGTCTCCGAGGCCAGGCGGTTGAAAGCGCTCGAGGAGGAGAACGCGAAGCTGAAGAAGCTGTTGGCCGAGCAGATGCTCGATGCGGCCGCGCTACGCGAGCTTCTTTCA
>NZ_AUGD01000017.1 GCF_000426845.1 Bradyrhizobium sp. in8p8
ACTGGCACTTCATCGCGCCGGGCAAGCCGATCCAGAATGCCTTCGTCGAGAGCTTCAACGGGCGTATGCGTGATGAACTACTCAACGAGACCCTGTTCTTCGACCTCGACGACGCCAGGGCAAAGATCGCGGCGTGGGTTGCCGACTACAACGGCGACCGCCCGCACTCATCGCTGAAATACCTCACCCCGGCGGCCTATGCTGCCACATTCACCGCAACGGGCGATCGGCTGCGCAACCCCGACCAGCTCCGCCGATCGCCCGTTGCTCCACCTGCGCCAATCGGCGTACAAACCCCCGAGACTCTAATTGCCTCTGGATGAAAACTCAGGGGCAGGTCAACGGTTGCCGACCCGGACGGCTATTATACGCACATTGGCAGCAATCCCTGCCGAAAGGCGAGGGCCACGGCGTGGGGAAGGGTCAGTGCAGCAAGATTTCGCCTGGCATTATCAAGATGATACTTCACCCCACGAGGAGAAACTCCGAGAAGCTCCGCGATGTCCTGCATCGTCTTGCCATCAGAAATCCACTCGAGACACTGCCGCTCGCGCTGAGTGAGGGGACTTTCCTGCTTAGAGTCCGGGGGCGCGCGTCCGATTCGGGCGGCGTTAACATGCGCATGAAAGGTGAGACCCATCCTTTCAAGCATATCTTGCGAGGTCTCGATAAAACGATCGAGTCCAATGCTGCGGTCGTCTACCGCTAACGTGAACGCTGCGAACTGATTCTGTCTTGCCGGAACGCGAATCGTAAGACCGGTCCTGATCTTGAAGCTGAGCGCATCGTCAAACAGACGGCGTTCTTTCGCCGACTTTGCGCTTCGCGCTTCACGTCCATCCCACAGAAACATCCGGCTTGTGTTTCGCGGATCCTGAAGAACGGGATCGATGTTGTGATATCTTTCCCGAAAATAGTGGTTGGTCCAACTCTTCGGATAGGAAGAGATCAGCTTGGGGCCATTCGCGCGGTGGCCAAAATAGGCGAACCAGCGAAAGCCCAATGCATGCGCGGTTCGCTCCGCGACGCGTCTAAAATCATCTTCCGTATGGGCAGAGTGAAGGCAATCGACAAACTCATCGCATGCTCTTTTGACATTCTTCATTGCACCCCTTTTAGAACTTTCTCTGGTTCCCAAACGCGACAGCCGCGCAACATTCGCGCGCTGCGTGTGGGTGTGTATTGCGGCCTTGCGGCAGCTTTGCGGCAAGAACGATTCCAAACAGCCCTGTCAGAACTGACAGCGCAACGCCGTGACCGCGCCTGCTCTCTTGATCTCGAAGCTGTGATTCGTAAGCGAGAGGTTAAGAATGAAGGTCATTGCGCGCACGCGTATGGCGCTCCTGCACGACTCTGAACTAACAATGGGAATGCACCGTCTGCGGGCGCGCGTGTTCAAGGAGCGGCTCGACTGGGACGTCTCTGTCACAGGTGGCATGGAGATTGATCAGTACGACGCCTTCAGGCCGACTTATCTATTGGTGGTCGAACGGCGCGAGGTTGTCGGTTGTGTTCGCTTGCTGCCCACCACCGGGCGCAACATGCTTGCCGACACGTTCCCAGTGTTGCTGGATGGCCACGCGGCGCCCAGAGCAGCCAGTATCTGGGAGAGTTCGCGTTTTTGCGTGGATACCAAAAACGTCGCGGCTACAGCCGCCAACGGCTTGCGGGAAGCGACGTTCCTGCTCTTTGCGGCAATGATTGAATGGGGCCAGCAGTGCGGCCTGCAAGCCATCGCAACGGTTACTGATCTGCGCCTGGAGCGCATCCTGCGCCGAGCGGGATGGCATCTCGATCGCCTCGGCACGCCGCGTCAAATCGGAACCACCACGGCCGTCGCAGGACTGTTGCCAGTCACCGATGACGCCCTCCGGGCGATCCGGGCAGCCGGCAAGATTTCGAAGCCGGCGATTGAGGCTCCGTCGAGCACGGCGCTCGCGGCATAGCGTCGAGCGCTCTGCAGCTCCTGGCAATAACAAGAGGCTATCAAAATGGATCCAGCTGCATTCGCGGCTCTAGCCGAACGGTGCGCCCCGACGCCAGAACTGGTTCGGCCGCTTACGGCCATTGTGCGGAAGGCGAGCTCGTTCGAGCCGCTGCTGATCACAGTTCAGGCGCGCAAACCGGTTCCGATTCAGGCAAGTGACCGTGACGAAGCGATCCAATTCGCGACCGAAGCCATCGCCACCGGCCAGCCGGTCCGGACCGGTCTCGCTCAGCTTGATGCCGCGGACATGAAAGAGGCCGGACTGACAGCTACCACGACCTTCGACGCCTGCAAGCACATCGCGGGGCTCGGCAGATTATTCCAGGCCCGATTGCAAGCAGCGAACGTGAACGCCTCCGGCCATGATCAGGCCATTGCCAGGGTCGTCGCGAGCTTCGCGACTAACACTTCCCGAACAACGCCCGAGCCCCGAACCCCGCCCGGCGATGCCGACATTTCCACCGGCGAGACCCCGAATCTCAACGCGCCAGCTCCCGCCATCAGGGAGCGTCCGAACTGGGACGTCTATCGCTCGGGCCTTGGCACGTCAGCCTTCGTCTATGGGCGATTATGAACTCTTTTGTTTTGCCTCAATTCAAAACCGCGGTCCGGGCTGGTCCGGCTGCACTGCAATCGGAGCTCAGTCGTCATGACTTCTCGTGTTAAACAAGCCGCTACACTCGTGTGCATGGGGGCCGTTCTCAGCATCGCCTTGGTCGAGCCTGCGCTCGCGCAGACCGCGAACATCGAGGGTGTGCTGCAGAACATCGTCAACATGCTCACCGGCAACGTCGCGCGCCTGCTGGCGACGCTGGCGGTCATCATCGTCGGCATCGCCTGGATGTTCGGCTATCTCGATCTGCGCAAGGCCGCCTATGTCGTACTCGGCGTCGCCATTACGTTCGGCGCCTCCGAAGTGGTCTCGACCCTGACCGGGGGTCGTTGATGATTGAGGCCACGCGTCTCACGGAGGATACCTTATTCCTCGCCTGCACGCGGCCGGCCATGATTGCCGGAGTCACCATGGAAGCCATGGCGCTTAACGTGATGTTTTCCTGCATCCTGTTCCTGGAGGCCGGAAGCATCATCTACGGCCTGGTTGCGATCCCGATCCATGGTCTTTGCCGCGTCATCTGTCGGTATGACCCCAACATGTTCCGGATTCTGCTCGCCTGGATCGAAACCCGCGGACGCACGCGCAATGGATCATTCTGGGGCGGATCGTCCTGCACGCCGCTCAAGCTCGTTCGGCGATATCGAGCACGAGACCTTGGCTATGCGTAACGCAGCGCTCAAAACCCGGGAGATCGGGCCCGATGTCTACCTGCCGTTCGGCCGACACGTCACCGATACGGTCATCAGTCTTACAACGCGCGCTCTGCTGACGGTGATCCGGCTCGACGGCGCCTCGTTTGAGACCGCTGAGACGGCGGATCTGAACGACCTGCATGCCAAGCTCAATCTCACCATGCGCAATGTTGCAGATCCGCGGCTGGCGCTCTGGACCCATCTGGCCCGACGCCGGACGTCGGACTATCCGGACGGTGCATTCCGATCGCCATTTTCAGCTTCGCTAGACGCGCAATATCGCGACCAGCTCCGCAAGGCGGCGCTATTTCGCAACGATCTCTATCTGACGCTGGTGTGGCATCCCGGGCGCGCCCCCACCGACGCCGCGGCTGCGTTCTTCAAACGGCTTGGCTGGAGCGCTGCGGCTTCCCTCGAAGTCGACAGCGCCGGCATCAAGCGGCTCAACGATGCCACGCGCGATATGGTCGCGGCATTGGAGCGCTACGGCGCCCGTGCCCTCGGACTGATTGAGCGCGACGGCATCGTATTCTCAGAGCCAATGGAACTGCTCCATACCGTCGTCTCCGGCGAGTGGATGCCGATGCCATTGCCACAAGGACCGATTGGCCCGGCACTTTACTCAAACCGCGTCATCTTCGGCCGTGAGGCCATCGAAATCCGCAGCGCGGGCGGATCGCGCTTCGGCGGCATGTTTGGGCTTAAGGAATATCCGGCGTCGACAAGGCCTGGCCTGTTGAACGCGCTGCTTTCCGCGCCTTTCGAGGTTATCCTCACCCAATCCTTGGCGTTTTTGTCGAAAGCAGACGCCAAGACTGTCCTGACGCGCAAACAGAACCAGCTGGTCTCAGCCCAGGATCCGGCGGCCTCGCAGGTCGATGAGCTCTCTGACGCGCTCGACGATCTCGAATCCAACAGGTTCGTGCTTGGAGATCATCATCTCTCGCTGCTGATCTATGCCGAGACGCCTTCGCAGCTCCAGGATCACATGAGCGTGGCCCGGCGCGCTTTGGCCGACGCGGGCGCCGTGGTGGCCCGCGAAGATCTCGGCCTTGAGGCGGCCTATTGGGCGCAGCTCCCGGGGCTGTTCAAGTATCGGGCGCGAACCGGCGCGATCAGCTCGCGCAATTTCGCGGCATTCTCTCCGTTCCACACCTATCCGACCGGAAAGCCTGCCGGCAACCTTTGGGGACCGGCGGTTGCGATGCTCAAGACCGCGTCCGGCTCGCCGTTCTACTTCTCGTTCCATCACGGCGATCTTGGCAATACCTTCATCTGCGGCCCCTCCGGGTCTGGCAAGACCGTCGTGCAGAACTTCCTGCTGTCGCAGGCCGAGCGGCTCGGCGCGACTTACGTCTTCTTCGACAAGGACCGCGGGGCCGAGATCTTCGTCCGCGCCGCCGGCGGGACCTATCTGACGCTCCACAACGGCGTTGGGACCGGCTGTGCGCCGCTCAAGGCGCTGGAGCTGACGCCAGCCAATCTTTCCTTCCTGGGCGCACTCGTCCGAAAGCTTGTCACACCGGAAACCCGTCCGCTGACCGTCACCGAGGAGGAGCGGATCGACTCCGGCTTGCGAGCGCTTGGGCAGCTGCGGCAGGCGGAACGCTCGTTCGGGGCGCTGCGGGCTTTTCTCGGCCAACAGGATCGCGAAGGGATCGGCGCCCGGTTGGAGCGATGGTGCCGGGGCGCACCTTTCGGCTGGGTGCTGGATGGCGAGCAGGATGCGATCGGGCTAGAGGCCCGGTTCATCGGCTTCGACATGACCGATCTCTTGGATCATCCCACCGTTCGCACACCGCTCATGATGTACCTGTTCCATCGCGTTGAGCGCCTGATCGACGGACGGCGCCTGATCATCGACATCGACGAGTTCTGGAAGGCGCTTGGCGACGAGGCGTTTCGGGATCTCGCCAACAACAAGCTGAAAACCATCCGCAAGCAGAACGGCGTCATGGTGTTCGGCACGCAGTCACCACGCGATGCGCTGGCTTCCCCGATCGCACACACCATTGTCGAACAGTGTCCCACGCAAATCTTCCTGCCAAACGCGCGGGGAACACGCTCGGACTATGTCGATGGATTCCATCTGACCGACACGGAATTCCGCCTGATCAAGGAGGAGCTCGCGCCCGAAAGCCGACGGTTTCTCGTCAAGCAGGGCCACAACTCGGTGGTGGCGGAACTTGATCTCAGCGGTTTCGACGATGCGCTCGCTGTGCTGTCCGGACGCACGGAGACGGTCGAACTGCTGGACCGCATTCGGGCGGAGGTCGGCGACGATCCGGTCCGCTGGCTGCCGGTCTTTCACGCCGAACGGAGGACAGTCCGATGACGGCTCTGCGTATCCCGATGGTTCTCACATCCGTCTCAGTCCTGACCCTCGTGATGACATCACCTGCGGGAGCCGAGATTGTGTTCGATCCTAGCGTCTATGCGCGGCAATTCGAGCAGCTGACGGAACTGAAGAAGCAGGTCGATACCCTGACGTCCCAGCTCAAGGTGGCGCAGGACCAATTGAACCAGGCCAAGCAGCTCTATGACAGTTTCAACAAGCGGACCAACGCGAACGACATTGGCGCGCTCTTGAACACGCCGCAGTTCCGGAAAGTTCTGCCCCAACAGTTCTCCGATATCGAACGCCTTGTCGCGGGGCAGGGTGGCGGCAACTTCGCCGACGCGATGAACCATTATCTTTCGCAGAACCGCGCCTATGCCGGCAACAGCGGCAATTCGTATTATCAGAGCGAGCTCGACCGGATCGCACGGCAGACTGGCGCCAAGCACTCCATGGGCCAGGCTGTCTATGACACAGCATCGCAGCGTATCGAAGCACTCGAAGACTTGAGAACGCGCATCAGCTCGGCCACCGACGTCAAGGAGACGCTCGATCTGTCCGCGCGGCTGCAAGCCGAACAGGCGTTGCTGCAGAACGACGTGCTGCGGATGCAGGGTCTTGCAATGATACAGCAGGCCCGCACCGACATGGATGGCCAGCGGGAGCGCGAGAAACAACAGCAACTGATCGATGAAATGAGCGCGGCGCTGCAATGAAATTGAACACCTCCATTTTGGTACTCACTCTCGTCGCTGTTCTTGCAGGCTGTAACGAGGACAACAAGAGCGAGCGCACAAACACGGTCGGCTGGTACCTCGACCATCGGGACGAGCTTGCGGCGGTTCTCACTACGTGCGGCGACAATCCCGGAGAGTTCGCGAAGACGCCGAACTGCATCAACGCGAACGAGGCTCGCAACAAGATTACCGTCCAAGAGATGGAAGACGCCCTGAAGTAAGGATCGCCGCGATGGCCATAAACGTCTTTGATAGCTTTCTGAAGGAGTTCGAGCAGCCGATCACGGCATTCGTGTCGACCTCGGTATCGAATCTTGCCTCCTACATTGATGGTCCCCTCCGCACGGCCGTGATGCTCTATGTCATCTTCTACGGTTTTGCGGTGATGCGCGGCGCAATCTCCGAACCAATCATGGAATTTGCCTGGCGGGCGATGCGGATCGTGGTTGTGGTTCTGCTAGCGACCAACTCGAGCGCGTTCCAGCAATACGTCACGGGGCTGTTTTTCGATTCCTTGCCGAAGGAGATTGGCAATGCCTTGGCGGGTGCCGGGCTGAATACCAATTCCGGAGTTCCGTTCGATCAGCTTCTGACCAAAGGCATTGATGTCGCTAATAAGATCTACAAACAGGCCGGACTGACCAACATCGCACCAGCGCTGGTCGCCGCCATTCTCCTAGTCTTTGTGGCGGTGGGCTCCTTCTTGCAGTTTGCCATCCTGCTCTATGCCAAGGTTGGTTTGGGCGTTGTGATCGCGCTCGGCCCGATCTTCATTGCGCTTGG
Source organism: Bradyrhizobium sp. in8p8 (assembly GCF_000426845.1). Lineage (GTDB taxonomy): Bacteria > Pseudomonadota > Alphaproteobacteria > Rhizobiales > Xanthobacteraceae > Bradyrhizobium > Bradyrhizobium japonicum_C. The sequence goes on from NZ_AUGD01000017.1 coordinate 7,154, forward strand.
ACTCTTTGAGGCCACGCGGCCGTTTACGGAAGCCTGGCTTCGGCAAGTCGCGAACTTCGTGATCCTCCTGGTCCTCGTGGTCGCTCTGGTCGGACTGATGCTAACGACTGTTACCGGCTTCATCGACAGGTTTGCGGCAAACGCCGGCACGGCTGGGGAGATGGTGGTGGCCGCTGTCGCCATCAGCGCGGTGCTCGGCCTGTCCGGTTACATCTCGCTTCAACTGCCGGTCATCGCAGGCGGCCTCGCCGGAGGTGGTGCGTCGCTGGCAAGCCGGCTCGTCACGAGCCCCATGATCGCCAACGCCACGACCGCAGCCGGCGGCGCTTATGCCGGTGCCCGCTGGTCGGCCAGCCGCGGTCTCGACGCACTCCGAGCGAGCCGGCAAGGCGGCAGTATGCGGCGCACGCGATCGCAGGGGTCCACGGCGGCGTAGGCAATCATCGTCGGTATCAGACGACAAAGACAAACAGGGGCATCAGAACGATGTGGCGTCGACTATTTATCATCTGCGTGATCGCGTTTCAGCTTGGCGGATGCGCGATCTGGTCAAAGGGACCACCGTCATGTGATGGCCAAGCTCGGCGGCCGCTCAATCGTTCGCTGTGGGATTGGGAGACCAACACGCCGTTGGCGGCACCCGAGCCGCCACCTGCGCCATCCGCGCCAGCACCAGTCATCCGCAAAGGTGAGACCAACCCGGCGGCACTCTCCTCGCAACTGGGTGCATCAGGCCACCAAGTCGACGTTGCAGCCTCTTACCGTTCCTGCGGCAAGGAGGCCTAAGATGGTCGGCCACGATGAGCTGAAAGCTTATTTCGACAATGCGCGGCGATGGGAACAGGATCTCCTGCTATCGGCCCATCGCTCGCGTCGAACAGCATGGGTGATTGCCGCGGTTGCCTGCGCGTTGGCGGTCGCCTCGGTTGGCGCAGTCGCAGCACTTGCGCCGCTGAAGACGGTCGAGCCGTTCGTGATCCGGGTCGATAATGCCACCGGCATTGTGGACACCGTCTCCGCCCTCAATTCAACGCCGGCGCGTTACGATGAAGCCGTTACCAAGTATTTTCTTGGTCGCTACGTCCGCGCGCGCGAAGGTTACAGTTATCCGGAGGCCGAAACCAATTTTCGCACCATTTCGCTACTCTCGGGGCAGGGCGAACAGGCACGGTTCGCGGTCTGGTACCGGGGCTCCAATCCCGAAAGCCCGCAAGTCGTTCAGGGCCGTTTCGGCGTTGCGACCGTGCGGATCAAGGCGATCTCGCTCCTGGCCGACAATGTCGCCTCGGTGCGCTTTATGAGAGAGAGCCGCAAAGGCGAGGAAACCCGCATCACCCATTGGGTCTCGACCCTGACGTTCACCTATGCCAACGCGCCAATGTCCTCCGCCGACCGTCTCATTAATCCTCTCGGCTTTCTGGTCTCGGAATATCGCGCCGATCCGGAGGTCGTGCCATGAAATCCTTCGCTCTCTTGATGATTTTCGCCCTCGGATTCGCGGGGCCGGCAATGGCCTTGCAACAGCCGTCACCAGGTCAACATGATGCCCGCGTGAGAACCGTGACCTACGATCCGGCCAACGTCGTCAAGGTCAACGGCGTGATTCGGGCATCAACACAGGTGTTGTTTGCCGACGATGAGGAGGTTGCGCATGTCGCGATTGGTGACGCGATTGCATGGGAGGTCGCACCGGCGGGCTCAATCCTGTTCCTTAAACCCCGCGAGAAACATCCACCAACCAATTTGCAGGTCGTCACCACGCGCCCTGACGGACGCAAGCGCTCGTATCAATTCGAGTTGTCAATTGCCGAGACGACGCTCGCGGAGAGTTACTTCGTCGTCCGCTTCGCCTATCCCGGCGACGAGATAGAGCGCCGGCGCACTGAGGCGGCCGCGCGCGGCGCCGAGCGGGAAGGCGCGCTGATCGACCAGACCTTCGACTTGCATCATGCCTATGGCGCGCGCAATTGGCGTTTTTCGGCGCAGGGATCGATCGACCTCGAGCCCGAAGCTGTTTTCGACGACGGCAAGGAGACCACGTTCCGCTTCGCAGGCAACCGCGAAGTCCCCGCGATCTATCTGATCAACTCCGACGGCTCGGAAAGCCTCGTGCCAAAAGACGTCCGCGGGGAGCTCGTGGTGGTTCATGCCACGGCGCGGGAGTTCAGGCTGCGCAAAGGCGACAACGTTCTCTGCATTTTCAACGAAGCATTCGACGCGGTGGGGATTAACCCGGGCACCAATACCACCAGCCCATCGATCGAGCGGCGGGCGAAGAAATCACCACTAACCCCAAGGCCGCGATAGGCGAGGGCGATATGACCGAACATCAAGATGAGACGATCGCCGGCGACCGCGGCATTACGCCAGTGGGCGGAGGGGACAATGGCCGAACGGCAATGCTCAAACGCGGCTTCGGTGCGCTGGCGCTCACCGCCTTTGCCGCTCTGATCATCTGGGGGACCTGGAAAGGCGATAAGCCGGTCAGCGATTCCGCCCGGAAGCTGGTGATCCGCCAGGCGGCGGCCTTCGAGCCCCTCCCGGAAGCGCCGGCCGTGCCTGTTACCACGGCCTCAATTGGAGGCGCTCCGGTCCCAGCCACGCCAGCGGCTCCGGCACCCGCCTCCGACCAGCTTCTGGAGAGCGCCCGGCGCGCGCCCGTGCTGGCCTATAACCGGCCAAGTTCTGCTGGGCGGGCGGCCCACGACAGCGTGACAGGAGGTGTCGTCACCGACTCTTACGGGTTTGGCCGGGGCGAGCCGCGCAATGACCTCGCCGACAAGCTGAAGCCCACGCCGATCGAGGGCGTGCGCGCGGCGCGGCTCCCCAACCGCAATCTGCTGGTCACACAAGGCACCTCGATCCCGTGCGTGCTGGAAACCGCGATGTCCTCGGACGTGGCCGGTTTCGTTTCCTGCGTCGTCGTGCGGGACGTGATGTCGGATTCCGGCAACGTGGTGCTGATGGAAAAGGGCACACAAGTGGTCGGCGAATATCGCGGCAATGTGCGGCGCGGATCAAAACGCCTGTTCGTACTGTGGACTCGCGCCAAAACGCCGACCGGCGTCATTGCAGCGCTGGCCTCGCCGGCGACCGATGCGCTGGGGCGCGCCGGCTTCGACGGCGACATTGACACCCATTTCTTTGAGCGGTTTGGCTCAGCACTGCTGCTGTCGGTCGTCAATGATGCCTCCTCGATCGGGCGCCAGCAGCTGCAGGACAGCTCCATCCAGATCAACAACACCACCGGCGCCACCAATACCGCCGCGGCAATCGCCGTTGAGCAGTCGATCAACATTCCGCCGACGCTGAACAAGAACCAGGGCGAACTGGTCAACATCTTTGTCGCTCGCGATGTTGATTTCTCCTCGGTCTATCAATTGCGGCGGGTCGAGACCCGCACGCAGATTTTGGACCGCACTGTTCCCGGAGGCCTCGCGGCCCCGGCCGTGGTGACTAAGTGAGCGCCGTACATTCCATCGAGCGCGATGGCAGCCGCCTCGTGCTGACGCGCTATCTCGAGCCGTTGGCGCCATTTCTGGCGGACAAATCCTTGACCGAAATCATCGTCAACCGTCCCGGCGAGGTTTTCGTGGAAGGACCTGACGGCTGGACCCGGCACGAAGCGCCAGCTTTGACGCATGCCTATCTCTCACACCTGGCGACCGCGGCCGCTGGCCACACCCGTCAAGACATAGGTCCGGAGCACCCCGTGGTGTCGACCACCCTGATCGGCGAGGAGCGCTGCCAGATCGTGGTCCCGCCGGCGGTGCCAGAAGGCACCGTCAGTCTTACCATCCGCAAGCCGTCAGGTTTGACGATGACATTGGAGACCTTTGAGCAGGCAAAACTGTTCGATGAGGTCCGTGTCGCCGATGACGAACTCACAACCGACGAGAATCGGCTCATGGCGCTGAAAGACGCCGGCGCCTGGCGCGAGTTCCTCCAGCTTGCCGTCGAAACTCGCCGCAACATCATCATTTCCGGGGCGACTGGTTCGGGAAAGACGACGCTATCCAAGGCGTTGATCGCGGCGATCCCGGCACAAGAGCGGCTCATCACCATTGAAGACACCGCTGAGCTAGTCATCCCTCATCAGAATTGCGTGCGGCTGCTTTACGCCAAGGACGGGCAGGGCGTTGCCAAAATAGGACCGCGCGAACTGCTCGAATCCTGCCTGCGGATGCGGCCGGATCGCATTCTGCTGCAGGAGCTGCGCGATGGTACGGCGTTCTTTTATCTGCGGAACGTGAACTCCGGCCATCCAGGATCGATTACAACGGTTCATGCCGACAGCGCCCGGCTCGCCTTCGAGCAGCTGACCTTGTTGGTCAAGGAAAGTGCGGAAGGCCGCGACCTGCATCGCGACGACATCCGCTCGCTGCTGCTGCTTCTCGTCGACGTCGTCATCCAGATGCGGAAGCGGGACGGTCGCTATCGCATTTCGGAGATCTACTATGACCCCGTTCGCAAGCGCGACCACCTCCGTTAAGGCGGCGCAGGGCCTCGCGGTCGCGCTCGCGGCCAGCGCACTGTTCCTGCTGGTCGCCTCCAACGTTTTGCTGCTGGGGCTCAGGCTTCACGATGGCGGCCTGCACTGGTCGGAGATCGCCACCGGCTGGCCCCGCTACGGTGCCGACCCTCGTTTCGACCGCTGGCTGACCCTGTCGAGCCTTGCCGGCGCGGTCGTCGTCTTTGGGCTGCTCGGTGCGATCTTCCGGCACCGTCCTCTCCCGCTGCACGGCAGCGCGCGCTTCGCGTCTGAACGCGAAATCAAGGCCGCTGGCCTGCGATCCAAAGATGGCGTGCTTCTCGGCCGCAAGGACGGCGCGCTGCTCTGCTTCGGCGGGTCGGAACACGTCCTGGTCTACGCTCCGACCCGGGCCGGGAAGGGTGTCGGCTACGTCATTCCGAACCTGCTCAATTGGCCAGATTCAGTCGTCGTTCTGGATGTGAAGAAGGAGAACTGGGACCGCTCGGCCGGATTTCGCGCAGCCCACGGGCAGGAGGTCTATCTGTTCGACCCGCTCGAGGAGAACGGTCGCACCGCGCGTTACAATCCTCTTGGCTACGTGCGCAGGGATCCTGCCGACCTCTATGACGATCTGCAACGCATCTCCGTCATGCTGTTTCCGGCCGAAAGCCGCGGTGATCCCTTCTGGTTCGAGGCCGCGCGGTCTGCGTTCGTAGCAATCGGCGGTTATGTCGCGGAGACGCCGGGTCTTCCATTGACGATCGGCGAAATCCTGCACCAGCTCTCCGTGGCCAGTGACCTCAAGGCACATTTTGAGAAACTCATCGCCACTCGCAAGTCCGGCCCTTCGCCACTGTCGCGGCATTGCGTCACGGCCTTGAACGATTTTCTCGCTGCGTCCGAAAACACCATGAACTCGGTGCGCAAAACCGTGACGGCACGGCTCGGTCTCTGGCTCAATCCCCGCATCGATGCCGCAACCTCGGCCAATGATTTCGATCTGCGAGAGCTGCGGCAACGGCTCATGTCGATCTATCTCGGCGTGACCCCTGACAATCTCGACCGCATGGCGCCGCTTCTGAACTTGTTCTTTCAGCAGGTGGTCGATCTCAATACCCGCGAGCTGCCGGAACAAAATCTCAAACTCAATCGCAAGGTGCTGCTGTTGCTCGATGAATTTCCGGCGCTGGGCAATGTCAACGTGCTCGCGAAATCGGTGGCGTTCATCGCCGGTTACGGCATCCGTCTGCTGACCGTGGTCCAGAGTCCGGCCCAGCTGCGGGCGATCTACGGGATCGATGCGGCCCGCAACTTCATGACCAACCATGCCGTCGAAGTGGTATTCGCGCCGAAAGAACAGGATGTCGCAAATGAACTCTCGGAGCGCATCGGCTATGACACGGTCAAAGCGCGCAGCCGCAGCGGACCGAAAGGGCTGGCAACGCGGTCGACCAGCGAGACCGTCTCCGAGCATCGGCGCGCCCTGATGCTGCCCCAGGAGCTGAAGCTTCTTCCAAGGTCCAAGGCCTTCATCCTGGGCACCGGCCTTCCGCCGATCGTCGCCGACAAGATCGTCTATTACGAAGACAAGGCGTTCCTCACACGCCTGCTACCCGCGCCTGTCCAGAATCTGCCGAAAGGTCGCTCGACAGCACTGCTTCACGCCGAGATCAACGAGCTTCGCTCCGAGGTTGCGGAGCTCCAGGCGGTATTGCGGTCGCGGCCGATGACCGACGAGGAGGTCGCCGATCCCTCCACAATTCCCGCCGACGCCTCCTTCGATTTTGGGGACGTGGATGTCGATCTCGAAGGCCTCTCTGAGGACGACCTGAAAGCCTGGACCCTGAACTACATCGACGCTCAGGTCATTCCGCCGACGCGGCGGACGGGCCGCAAGCAAAAGGGCGAGCAGCATGAACGGCGGGCATGACGCGAGCGAGGAATTCAGCCTGCAGCGGCAGCGTCGCGCGGGGCACGCTTCCGCCCGAGAAAAGGGGGAAGACGAGGCCGCAACTACAGCCCCCAACAAGCCTTCTTCCGCGGAGGTCACAGATAGTGCGTTTCCGGACCGCATCCGTCGGAAATATTACGTGGTGGCCAGTGAATTCCACAAGGATGGATCCGACCGCGAAGCGCGGCTCTATGCCGACGAGCGGAAAGAGTACCTCGCGTTCAAGACCACTGACGATCGCCTGGTCACCCGCATAGCTGCCGCAGAAGTGATCCGGGACATGGTCAGCGTGGCACAACATCGCCAGTGGGAGGCACTTCAGGTCCGTGGTTCTGTCGAGTTCCGACGCGAGGCCTGGTTCGAGGCTAGCGCGCGCGGGATGGATGTGAAGGGCTATCAACCAAGCGAGCTCGATCGCCAGGCGCTCGCTGACCGACGAATCCGATGGGATCGAGCCCAGGCCCACAACAACGAAGTCGGAGCCAGCACGCCTTCCGACAGGTCACTACAGGCGGATAGGCTCGATTACGACAAGGGCGTTTCCGGACGTCTGCTGGAGGTCGGTTATGGCCCCTACCGCAACCGCGCCGACGCGGAGCCATCAACCTATGTAGCCATCGAACTGGACAATGGCCGGCGACATCAGGTGTGGGGCGTCGGCATTGTAGCAGACGTCGCAGATAGTGGCGCCAAGCCTGGCGACCGTATCTCTCTGCGAAGAGATAACGTCGTACCCGTCATCAGGGCGATCAAGTCAGTAGACGACGCCACTGGACTCGCTCGTATTGAACAGCGCCAGATGTGGCGCAACATGTGGAGTGTGACGGTAGAGGAACGCCGTGCAGACCGACCGGCGGCCGCGTATGATTCCGACCTGCTCGCGGCCCAATCCCAGATGGCCGTCATCAACAAGCTTGTCGAACGCGCTCTGCCGAACGATGAGAATGCTCGTCACAACATTATGGCTTTCGCCAAGGAGCGCATTGCCCAGCATCTGGAGAACGGACATTCGTTTGCGCGGGCAACAGTCATGGAACCGGTTCGAGATCGTTATCCGTCGCAAGGAGATAAGGAGATCCGAGCTCAGACTGGTCAAAGCGCGAGAATGCGTGAGCGTGAGCGCTGAATTCACGAGGTCAATCAATGAGCCGAACTGGGCTTTTGGGAAAGTACCTCCGCTCGAGCCAACCCAACCGTCGCGACAATGCAGAACAAGAGAAGCAGAATCGTCACCCCAGCGGACGAGTGCGGATGCCGGCGATCCAGGTGATGGTTCGAACAAAGGGGGGACTCCCACGGTTGTTCTTGCTCGGGAGTCGGATGGCTGTGACTTACGATGGCACTGCCAACCAAGTCCAAACCCGATCAGTCACCCGTTCACCAGACCCGAGGGCCCTGGCCGTCTGAGGCTTTGCTGAGTTTACGCTTGAATTGCCCTGGAGCGCCCCACCCAGTCCCAGCGCGTTCCATTCCCCTTGACGAGCCGCTTGGCGTCTAAGCGCATGCTCGTTGCTGCGTTTTTTCGACCATCATTCTGTCGCGACGTCGCCATTGATGATGTCGCCGAACAGCTCCCACTTCTCGCCCTGAAACTTCATCAGCTGAAGCGAGCTGATCGGCGCGAAGTCGGCCGGACCGGTGTTGATTTTGATGCCGGGCAGAAGAGTGTCAGGGGTAAACTCCTTCAGGCTCGCTGCCTGCTTCATGACATTGGCGCGTGTCAGATCGTCGCCGCACATTTCAAGCACCTTCGCCAGGGTCTGGGCGGCCCCGTAGCCATAGACGTGGCCACTGTCCGTCTTGTCAGCTCCCGGCATGTACTTGTCGATGAATTCGGACCATTTCATCATGCCGGAGTCCTTGGCCCATTGCGGATCAGTTGCATCCTTGGCGTAGGCCGCAGATATCACGCCCTGAGCGTTGTCGAAGCCCGCGGGCTGCATAACGCTGCCGACTGAGGCTGAGACGTTGGTCATGATCTGCAACGGCTTCCAGCCGAGTTCGCCTGTTTTCTTGATGGTCTGGGCGCCGAACTTCGGCGTGGTGTAGATCAGCAGGACGTCGGGATTGGCGGCTTTGATCTTGACGATATGGGAGTCGATCGACGGCTCGGAAACTTCATAGCTTTCTTCCATGATGATGCTGGAGGCCTTGGCTCCGAAGCCGTCCCTGGTACCCTTCACGTAGTCCTTCCCGAAGTCATCGTTCTGGTAGAGAATTGCTACCTTCGCATCGGGCCTCTCCCTCATCAGCCATTTCGCATAGATCTGGGCTTCGCTCTGGTAGGATGGTTGCCAGCCCATGGTCCAGGGAAAATGCTTCGGATCGTTCCACTTGGTGGCGCCGGTGGCGACGAACAATTGCGGGATTTTCTTGGAATTGAGGTACTTTTGGATCGCAGTGTTCGAGGGCGTGCCGAGCGGATTGAAAACGAGGAGTACCTCGTCGCTTTCGACGAGCTTGCGAACCTGTTCGACGGCCTTCGGCGGGGAATAGCCGTCGTCATAGGTGACGAAATTGATCTTCCGACCATTGATGCCGCCGCGGTCGTTGACCATCCTGAAGTAAGCTTCTTCGGTCTTGCCGATCACACCGTAGGCGGATGCCGGGCCGCTATAGGGCATGATGTTGCCGACCTTGATCTCAGTGTCCGTGGCCCCGGTATCGTACCTCTTCTGCGCCAGCGCGGTGCACGTCGAGAGACCCAACAAGGTGAGCGCGATAGAAGCAGCGGCGAATTTGTCGGTAACGGCAGTCATTTTTATCTCCCTTTATTATCGATGAGTATCTTTTCTTGTGACGCGACGGTGCCGCATAACGTTCCGGTGGCCTCGGCGCTTGTCGCTGAGGCCAAGCACGTAGCAGGCATATCGTTTGTCAAGCCGCTGGGCGAGTCGAGCGTAGGACTTGAGGCCGGGATCCCGACCCGAGCACCTAAGGGTAAGTTGCTGTGGCACCGGAGCTTCTGACCGCGATCAGCTCGTCGGCACTGACGCAAAGCGAATGGCATCTTGGTCAAGCTCAAACAACGGCGAATTGCCAGCCTAGCCGCCAACATAAGCGCCTCTCCCGCTCGCCAGAAGGGCGCCGTCGCCACTGACGATTCGTGTTGCGGCAACGCTCATTTGACGCCCAATTTTGACAGGTCGGCCAATTGCGCGCAGCGCGCCGGGTGTTGCAGGTCGGTGGAAGTCCACGTGCAGATCAATGGTCGCGCGCGCTGTCCCTCCAAATGCGAGGATCGTGTACAGCCCCGTCAGGTCGATCAATGCAGAAAGAATGCCGCCATGCGCGGAAGCGATCTTGGGATTGGACACAATCTCGTCGCGCCAAGGCATTTCGAGGATCAGCTCATCCCGGGTTAGGGTAACCAGATTGATGCCCAGCCAGCGATGGAAGGGCGCGACCTGCAGGCGCTCCCGCAATTGCTCGAGATCATAAGGCTTGGTCTGCTCCGAACTCACCGGGCCACCTCAGCCCCGTGCGTACGAACCAGAAATTCAACGATGGCCTGGCCAAAGGCGTCGTTCTGATCTCCGACCACCATATGTGTGGCGTCCGCAATGTCACTATAGTGGGCGTGTGGAACCAGGCTCCTGAAATGGGCCACGGCCTCGGGCGAGACCAGATCGCTAGACCCTCCCCGGATCAGGTGCACCGGCAAGTGCAATCGTGAAGCTGCCGCGCTCAAGGCCGCACGTCGATCATCGATGAGTTCGACGTCCGTTATTCGGGCCTGCATCACGCCTTCGATGAATGCGGGATCCCAATGCCAGTAGTACCTCCCGTTTTCCCCCAGACGAAGATACCGCTGAAGCCCCGGCGAAGCCTTCCGGCTTTGCCGATGCGGCAAGTATTGAGAGATGACCTGCGCGGCCTCCTCCGGCGAGGCAAAGCCTTCGCGCGCATGCGCGGCCATAAAGCCGACCACCCTAGCCACACCTTCCGGTTCCATTTGCGGGGTTATGTCGACCAGTGTGAGCGATGCAAAGCTCTCAGGGCTAAGCTCGCCCTCGGCGATAATGCCTGCCAGCCCTCCGAGCGAGGCGCCAATCAAGGCCGGCTTTCGGATGCTTGCGTTAGCGATCGCCACAAGATCACTTGCAAAATCGTGGATATCATAGGCTCCGTCCTTAGCCCAGGAACTGTCGCCATGCCCTCGCATGTCGATTGCGATTGCGCGAAATCCATGGCTTGCCAAAAGTTTTGAAATCGCCTTCCAGGCGCGACGCGTCTGCCCTCCGCCGTGCGCCAGGACGACCGGGAAGGCCTGCTCACTCCCTTCGATCGAGGCCGCAATCGGGTGGCCCTGGTACCCGGCAAGCATCGTCGGCGTCATGTAACTACCTGGTACCAAGGAATTGTTGCTCGACTAAATGATCCGCAAAGGACCTCAACATCACTTTCCTCCATCGCCGCTTAGCCATGCCGACTTGGTTCAGCTGCCAAATCGTTCGAACGTTGCGCAACGCACTTTATCGCGATCTTTTCGGCCCAGATTGCTCGTCCTCCTGGCAAGTGGAAGCGCTTTGCGTTGATTGTAAACATCCAGCCTGGCTGAATTGCTGCGAAGCAGGAATTGGTGGAGGGTAGCATCATACAAAAAGGATACACAAAAGGCTGAGGATAGCGACGGCTATCCCGAAGGCCAACCCAGCGCCAACTAGCGCGGATATTGGTATCCAGCTTGATCCAGCTTTCTGGTTCATAAGGGCGTCCCGCATCCCTTCCGCCTATTCTTATTTGCACGATGGACGAAGCGAGCGCCGCATCCAACGCGCGACAGTTTTAAGCCGTCTCCAAAATAACAATAGAGCATTTTGCTTAAACAAGCAAGCTCATGATAGTCTTGCATACAAGACATCGCGATGCAGCGAGCCCGCGGAAGCAGTTGGCTAGATGGGTAAGGGCTCGATCATTACGGATATGGCTGATGTCAAAGACAATCCAGTATCTCATTCCTCTCCTGCCGCTCGTGGCGTGCTCGCCGTCGCAGGCGATCGTTTGGTCCGACGCAACGACGCTTCTCTTGCAGGATCAAGCTGCAGTTCAAGTCGACAAAGAGGATGCCGACAATGATGCGGCTAGACGTGAACTCGAACTCTTCCGCGAAGCCAAAGTGTCATTGCGGCGGGCGATCGCGATCGCGCAGCAACTGCACGCGGGGTCGAGAGCTGCGGATGTCACCTTCGATAGCTCGTCGGGGTCTGCCGTTTACAAGGTAAGAACGACCCGTAAAGCTCGGATCTGGGAAAATGCAATCGACGGGAAGACCGGAGAGGTTGCGGGCCATGAAACCGTCATGTCCCTCGAGAATCTGGATACTGAGGATCGGAATAACTTCGTCGCCCTGGAGAGCGTTCGGCTAAAATTGTCGGACGCCGTGCTTATCGCGGAGAAGGCCGCAGACGGAAAGGCGATTGGCGCAAGTCTTCTGAACAACGATGGTAAGCTGCAGTTCCTCGTCTTGATCGTTAGCGGCAACCACTTGAAGGAGGTTATTCTCGAATCGCCCGGAGCAAGGAGTCCATGATCGCTCTCTTGCCTTCCCTATGATCCGGCTCCGTGGTGCGGCTAAACGTCCTCATCAGTCGGCGTTAGTCGTCGACATCGCAATAACGGCGGATCCGAGGCGCGTGGCCCACTTCAGCGTCGATCAATGTCCCGTGGGCTTCACCGCGGCTTTCATTTGTGGCGGCTACAGGGAACCGCTTCCTCCCTTGACGCGTTTTTGGAATACGCGGCAATGTTCGATGGTGCCGGATCGGGGACCCCAGCCGTGGATAGCCTTAGCCATCGGATCAGAGAAATAGTTGGCCGGCATTTGAATGTTGCGCCGGAAAAGATCACCGACTCGGCGCGGTTTATCGAGGATCTGGGTGCCGATAGCCTTGACACAATTGAGCTCATCATAGCCTTCGAAGAGGCCTTCGGCTGCGAGATTCCCGACGAGGTCGCAGAGTCGATCGTCACCGTGGCAGACGCGAGGCAGTATCTTGAAGGCAAAGTAAAGACGTAGTCAGTTATGCCTACGGCGGGCGTTGCGTAGGTGGGCCGATGGGGATCGATCGCCCGCGGTCGCGTATCCTCCTTTGGTTTGCGGCAATTCGTTGCGAGGCGACGCCTTGCGAGGTTGCACTGCCATCGTTCCCTTTGCCGAACACCACCGTAGGATCGCGTATCGATCCTCCTGCTTTGCGCGCAACCAAGGGCTTCACCGCAGGCCGGCGTCCGGCAGCGGCGACCCAATCGGTCTTGGCCGAGCGCCTGACCACCGCCAGAGCGCCCATCGCGAGCCGAGAATGATCGACAAAATTGTTGCTGAGCAGACGTCTGTCACCGCCAGCGCACTATCGCTCCTGACTCCATTGGCTCTCATCCAGCCTGGACATCCTGGCATTTTGTATGGCGCCGGCGCTTGACTGCTATATATGAGCTAGCTTATAATATATTAAAGTTATGGAGATTGAACTTATGAGCCGCGGTTCTGTAGACCAGAATTTTCTGTTTACTCTCGCCGAGCTGACACGCGTCCTTCGCGTGTATGCAGACAAGGAAGCCGCGCGGTTTGGCATCACCCGGGCGCAGTGGGCGGTCCTGGCCAAGGTGGAGCGCAACGAGGGCATGAGCCAGGCGGAACTTGCCGATCAGATGGAGATGCAGCCGATCACGTTGACGCGGCTGGTTGACAAGCTGTGCGAGAGCGATTGGATCGAGCGGCGGGGGGATGCAAACGATCGTCGCATCAAACGGCTTCATCTTCGGAAAGCTGGACGTCAATTGCTCGGCAAATTGAGCGGTCTGCGATCCGAACTCACGGCGACCGCGCTCGACGGCATTCTCCCGGCGGACGCCCACCGTCTTTTGACACAACTGGAAGCGATCAAGGAAAACGTGCGCAACGCAATTCAAAATGCTGGAGCCGAGCAGGTACGCAAGGAGCCGCGCTATGGCTGATCAGGTCGTCAAATTCGCGCCTGAGCAGAAGGCCGCGCCCGACGGCAAGCCGACTAGGAAGGTCGCTGCCGAACCGCGCCGCCGCATGATGGCGGGTCTGCGCCGTTATCGCCGTCCCCTTCTGTTGGTGGTGCTGCCCATTGCTGCCACACTCGGCGGACTGGCATTTTACCTGCACGGCGGACGTTATGTCAGCACCGACGATGCCTATGTCGGCGCCCAGAAGGTGCTGGTGACGCCCGACATCTCTGGCAAGATTTTGAAGGTGATCGTGAAGGAGGGCCAATCGGTCAAGCGCGGCGACGAGCTGTTCGAGATCGACCCCGTTCCGTTCCGCCTCGCGGTGGACGAGGCCAAGGCGCAGCTCGCGCAGGCCCGCACCACTTACGACAACCTCGTCGCCAACATCAAGATCTATGGCGACATGCTCGATCTGGCCCAGCAGGGCATCGATCTGAAGAAGCGCGATGTCGAGCGCAAGCAGGCGCTGGTGAAGAGCAATTTTGGCTCGCAGCTCGACCTCGACAACGCCTCGACGGCATTGGTCACCGCCGGCGGGCAGGCGCAATACATCAAGCAGCAACTCTCCAACGCCAAGACGCAATTGCTCGGCAACCCCGAATTGCCGCTGGAGCAATTCCCCCCCTACGCGCAGGCCAAGGCCAAGCTGGACGATGCGCAGCGCAATCTCGACCACACGGTGCTGCGAGCTCCGATGGAAGGCGTGGCGACGCAGGTCGAGCAGATCCAGCTCGGACGCTACGTTGCAGCCGGCACGCCCGTCTTCTCCATCATCGATGTCGCGCACCCCTGGGTCGATGCCAATCCGAAGGAGAGCGATCTCACCCACGTCACCGAAGGGCAGTCCGTCACGCTTGAGGTCGACGCCTTCCCGAACCACGTGTTCAAGGGCACGATCGGCTCGCTCTCGCCAGGCACCGGCGCGCAGTTCGCGATCCTCCCGCCGCAGAACGCCACCGGCAATTTCGTTAAGGTGGTGCAGCGCGTTCCGGTGCGGATCTATTTCGACGAGCACGACAAATACGTCGCCAAGCTGAAGGCCGGCATGAGCGTCTACGCCACCATCGATACCGGGCATAAGCGCACGCTCGCGGGCCTGCTCGGTCTGTCGGCAACCGCCAATCAGGACAAGGACTGACCTGATGTCGGGCCCACTTCCTCCGGGTCTACGCCGGAACATGGTGACCATCTGCGCCATGACCGCAACGATCATGCAGGCGCTGGATACCACGATTGCCAATGTGGCCCTGCCCTACATGCAGGGCACGCTGTCGGCGTCGCAGGATCAGATCAACTGGGTGCTGACCTCCTATATCGTCGCTGCCGCCATCATGACGGCGCCTGTGGGGTGGATCGCCAACCGCTACGGGCGCAAGCGAATCTTCATCATATGCTCGGCCGGCTTCACCATTGCATCAGTGCTGTGCGGGCTCGCGCAGGACATCAACCAGATGGTGCTGTTCCGCCTGCTGCAGGGCGTGTTCGGCGCGGCCCTGGTGCCGCTTTCGCAGACCGTGATGCTCGATTCCTACACGCTCCAGGAACGGGCGAAGGCGATGGCGATCTGGGGCATGGGCGTGATGATGGGCCCGATCATGGGCCCGTCACTGGGCGCCTGGCTCACCGAGACCTATTCCTGGCACTGGGTGTTTTTCGTCAATCTTCCTTTTGGCGCACTGACGGTGCTCGGTCTGATAGCTTTCATGGACGAGACCAAGAAGGATCTCACGCTTCGGTTCGACTTCTTCGGCTTCGCGGCACTTGCAGTCGCCATCGGGTCCTTACAGCTAGCCCTTGACCGCGGTGAGCAGCTGGGGTGGCTCGAATCCAACGAAATCGTTGGCGAGTTCATCGTCTCGGCCGTGGGCTTCTACTACTTTTTCGCCCACTCCTTCACGACCGCGCGGCCGTTCATCCAGTTCGCGCTGTTCAAGGATCGCAATTTCGTGACGGGCTGCATCTTCATGACGGTGATGGGGTTGGTGCTGTACTCCACCATGGCGCTGGCCTCGCCCTACCTGCAGAACGTCATCGGCTATCCCATCATTACCGCCGGCATGTTGCTAGCGAGCCGCGGCCTCGGCACGTTCCTGGCCATGATGATGGTCGGTCGCCTCATGCGCTATTTCGAGGCCCGTACGTTGATCATCTCGGGACTCGCGCTGACGGCGGGCTCGCTGTTCCAGATGACCGGCTGGACCGAAATGACTCAAGTTCCGGAGATTGTCACCGTCAGCGTCTTCCAGGGTTTCGGTTTTGGCCTTGTTTTCGTGCCACTATCCACCGTTTCGTTTCTAACGCTTCCAAACCACCTGCGCACCGACGGCACCTCGATGCTGACGCTGTTGCGCAATGTCGCAAGCTCGATCGGGATCTCGATCGTGATCGCCCAACTCACCCAGGGAACGCGCCGCACTTATGCGATCCTGTCCGAACACATCAACCCGTTCAACCACGCCCTGGAGATGCCTGATGTCAGGGGCATCATCAACCTGTCCACCGATGCTGGGCGCGCCATGGCGGACAAGATGGTCGCTGTTCAGGCTCAGATCATCGCATTCTCACAAGACTATCAACTCGTCATGCTGTTCATCCTCGTCTCGATCCCGCTCGCCATCATGATTGGATCTACGAAGGCCGCTCTGCGCAAGCAGACGGCAGGGCCAGAGCACGCAGTGATGGAATGAGGACACGCTGCCGCTCCTCGGCGAGCTCGGCTGCTTTGTATTTAGCGATCCATGGCCGAACAAGGTTCCGCGAGATCTCATTTCAACCTTTGTCGAGTCAGCGTCGCAGGGCACTATCAGCGCTTTGGAACGTGGTACAACGATCAGTCCATAGTGGCCGTCGAGACAGATCAGTCAACCGCTTTCAGGGGAGCAAATGTGGGCTCCGAAAGAAGCGCGCGTCAGGCGCACGGAAGTTGGACCTATGACTGCGCGTGCGCGGTCTTGATGGCAGCTCTATCGATTTCACCCGCGTCGTTTTTCAGAAGATTATCGACGAACACCACGATCTTCGGCCGCTTGTAGCGCGCGATGAGACTGCCCGCGAAATCGACGATCTCGTCCGCGGTCGTTGTCTTCGAAGGTTGCAACACGCACACCGCCTTCACCGCTTCGCCCCATTGCGGATCGGGTACGCCGATGACGACGACTTCGGCAATGGAAGCATGCTGACGGATCGCGTTCTCGACCTCGGCCGGATAGACATTCTCACCACCGGTCTTAATCAGTTCCTTTTCCGGCGCGCGGCCCGCGTACCAGAGATAGCCGTCGGCGTCGAAATAGCCTATGTCGCCGGTGTGGTGCAAGCTGTTGCGAGACGTGTACGCGGTATCGGCTTCGAGATTCCAGTAGCCCTTGAAGACCGTCGGCCCGCGCACAACGATCTCGCCGGTTTCGCCGCTCGGCCTCGGACGATCGTCGCCATCCACGACAGCGATGCTGCGCCAGAACAGCGGACGCCCCGCGGACTTCGGCCGGTCGCGGTAGCGCGACAGCGTCGCCAGACCCGACGTCTCCGATTGACCGAAGGTGACCCAGAACGCTGCTTGGGGACACTCGCGTTCGAACCGTTCGATCGTTGCCGGTGAATCGAGCCCCGTCACTGCACGTAGCGACGATAATTGGCCCGGCTTGGCCTGATCCAGGATGCCGCCCAGCATCGGCGCGAACTCGGACATCACGGTGACCTTTTCGGCTTCGATGTCGCGCGCCGCCTGCGCGGCATCGAGCTTCGCCGAGATCACGCTGGCGCCGCCCGCCTGCTGCGTCGTCAGCATTAACCCGAGGCCCGCGACATGAAACAGTGGCAGCACGCCGAGGGTTACGTCACGCTCATTAAGTTGCCAAACGCCGACCAGCGAAGACTGCGCCATCAGCATGCCCATCTGCGACAGCAGCGCGCCGCGCGGACGGCCGCCGACGGCCGCGGTATGGATGATCATGAAGCCCGCATCGCCATCGACCGACGTGGACGGCAGCGGCGTATCGCTCTCCGAGAGTTGCGAGAACGGCGTCAGCGCGGCATGCGCGGCACCGATACCGAAATAATATCGCGCGGAGGGCAACGACCCCTGCTGGGCCACGATCGCCTCGTGATAGTCGGCGCCCGCAATGACGACCACAGGCGCACTATCGGCAAGGACATAGGCGATCTCATCCGGCTGCAGGCGATAATTGACCGGCAGCAGGATGGCTCCGAGCAGCGCCACCGCACCGATCAGTTCGACCATCTCCATGCAGTTCTGCGAGAGAATGCCGATGCGATCGCCCGGCTTCACGCCAAGGCTAGCGAGACCGCCCGCCAACCGCTCGATGCTGCGGAGATATTCCGCATGCGTCACCCGCCTGCCCTTGACGATGAAAGCAATTCGATCGGGATAAAGCTCGGCGTTGCGGCGATAGATATCGCCGAAGGTCACGCTTCTCAGGCTCATAGCACTATCCTCGCCGTAGACTTAGCCATGCATCGTCAGACCGCCAGACACACTGATGGTTTGTCCGGTGATGAAGCCGGCATCGTCACTCAGCAAAAACGCGATCATGCCCGGATAATCGTCCGGCTGGCCGAGCCGCCGCAGCGGGATCGCACGTGCGAGCCCTTCGGCGATCTTGCCGCCAGTCGGCGAGCTCTTGGTGAAGGCGTCGAATAGCGGCGTGTCGGTTGGCCCGGGGCATACGACGTTGAGGATGATGTTCTTGCGAGCGAGTTCGCGCGCCACTGTCTTGGTGAAAGAGATTAACCCACCCTTGCACGCCGAATAGACAGCTTCACCGGAAGAGCCGACCCGGCCCGCGTCGGACGCAACGTTGACCACGCGCCCGAAGCCTCGCTCGACCATCCGCCTGACCACGACGTGGTGCAGGTTAAGGGGACCATAGAGGTTGATGCCGATCACCTTGTCCCAGAACGCGCGATTGGTATCGAGAAACGGCACCGGAATATCCCAGCCGGCGACGTTGGCCAGCAATTCGGTCGGCCCCACGGCTGCCTCAAACTTGTCGGTGGCGGTTGCGACGGCGTCGCGATCGGTGATGTCGACCTGATAGGCCAGTAAGCGGCCGGGCTTGCCGGCAGCGAGCTTTACAGTGTCTTCGGCGCCCGTCAGGTTCTGATCGAATATCCCGACAACGCATCCTTCGTCGGCCAACCGCAGGGTCGTCGCCCGACCGATGCCGCTGGCGCCACCGGTCAAAATGACCCGCCGTCCGTCAAGTCCACGCATATGATCCTCCCGTTAACGTTCTTGTCGGTATTGTTATCGTCCCAGAAAGGCGCGGACTGCGCTTTTACCGAAACGCCTTGATGCCTCCTTCGCATCCGCGGTTTTCGCGATTGACGCAAGGGTCTGCGCCTCGTCCTCTAACTGGCTTTCGAAAGTCCCGCTTGGCGCCGCCAGGAACAGTCGCTTTAGATCGCCATGGACCTCGGCCGGACCCGATGCCCACTCCCACCCGATCCGTTCTACTTCCGCAAGCACCTTGTCGTCATCGACCACGACATCGACGAACCCTGCCGACAAGACGGCATCGGCATTCAGCGTCTCGGCCAGCAGAAAGAAGCGCTGGGCGCGCGCGGAGCCCATGCGTGCCGTCAACGTCATGTTTGAGCCGTATCCGGACTGAAGCCGATCTTGGTGAACGCGGCCGTGATACGCGCCGACTTCGCCATCACGACGATATCGGCCGCGGCCGCCAGCGACACGCTGCCGCCGGCGACGTGGCTGTGCACGGCGACCACGACCGGCGCGCGCATCTGCTTCATCCGGACGATCGCGGTACGGAGATCCGCGGTCCAGTGCTTGACCAGCGACGGCAGCGAATCGGACTGCCGTTCGAAGGCAGCAATATCGCCGCCGACGCTGAACATCTTGCCACGCGCCGAGATCAGCACAGCGCGCACATCTTCGCACTCCTCAGTTCGTCCATCGCAAGGCTGAATTCGCGGCAAAACGCGATTAACGGGATTGCCCCAATCCGGCCGGTTGAAAACGATGCGAGCGAGCCCGTCCACGATGTCGCAGAGGAAACTCCTCGTCGGCGTCGTCAAGTTCATCTTTAGCTCCGGCGGTTGTCTCTCATCGAGTCTAGCGGCCAGAACAACTGCCAAAGGGCGACAATCGGTCCGGCGGTTGACGAAATCTCTTGCCTGCGCCAATAATCGCGTTTATCAGTCGCTTTGACATGAACCCGGTGCGACCGTCTCCGTTGGTTTCCAAATCCCACAAGCGTATCTCCAAGCGAATCTTGGCTTCCTCAACCATTCTAAAATCAAAGTCGTTTGCCTCGCTGAAACAGCCTCCCGCCTCGCGCATTTCCAAATCGGAGAAGTCACGCGATTCGATCCTGGTTGCGGCGGCAAGGCTGTTCCGCCGCCAGGGATACGCAGCTACAACGCTGCGCCAGATCGCCGATATCGCCGACATCAAGGCCGGCAGCGTCTATTACTATTTCGACTCCAAGGAGCAGATTCTCGACGAAGTCCTCTACATCGGATTGTCGAGCGTGTTCGAAGCGGTCAAAAAAGCGCATCGTGACGCCGGCAAAGTCTCGCATCGGCGCAAGATCGGACTCGCGATCGAGGCGCATCTGGTGGCGCTGCTCGAGGCGGGCGACTTCACCTCGGCCAATATCCGGATTTACGGCCAGTTGCCGGAGACGCTGAAGAAGCCGCACCGGCCCCTGCGTCGGGCCTACGCCAAATACTGGGACAAACTTTTCCTCGACGCCCGCCGCGCCGGCGAAATCCGCGCCGACATCGAGATCGTCCCGCTGCGCATCTTCGTGCTGGGCGCACTGAACTGGACCATCGAATGGTTCAGCCTCGACAGCAAGGATGCCGTGCTGAAGCTGGCGCGACGCACCGAACTCCTGATCTTTGACGGCGTGAAGAAGTCCTGACATCTACTTTCCTTGCCAGACCGGCTTACGTTTTTCCGCAAACGCCCTCGGCCCTTCGATCGCATCCTGGCTCGCATAAGCCTCGACATGCAGCCGGTTGGCCTCGACCAAGCCCTCGGCGCAGCCAAGATCCATCGCGGCAAGAATGCTGGCCTTGGCGGCCTTCACCGACAGCGGCGCGCCTTCGACGATCGCGCGCGCCAACTGCAGCGCACGGGCGCGCACCGCATCGGGCGTGTCTTCGAGATAATTGAGGAAGCCGTGCGCGGCGAGCCGCTCGATCGGCATTGTCTCGCCCGTGATCACCAGCTCCATCAGCAGCGGCTGCGGCAGCATCCATAACAACGGGACCGCCCAGGGCGAGCCACGCCCCATCTTGACCTCGGTAATCCCGGCGCGCGTCCCGCGCAGCCCGACCCGCAGATCGGACTTGAGCGCCAGCAGCATGCCGCCTGCCATCAGCGACCCCGTCATCGCCGCGATGATCGGCTTTGAAACCTCGCGCATGGCTGTTTGCATCGGGTCGCGCATCAGGGCCAGGACATCGACGTCGTCGCGCGCCCTGATCTCGGCCGCCTGCTTGAGATCCAAGCCGGCGGAAAACACACCGCAGTCGGTCGAGGTCAGAATCACGACATTCGCTTGCTGGTCCTGCTCAACCCGCTCCCACGCATCGGTCAAACCGTTCATCGCCTCGACCGAAAGCGCGTTTTTGCGCTCGGGCCGGTCGATAGTGATGGTCGCGATGCCATCTTCGCGCGAATAGAGAACAGGCTCTTCGGACATCGTGTTCCGCTTCCGCTAATTTCTAACATCTGTTAGAATACCGATCACGCGTTTGAACACAACAGATATTCAGCCATCGGGTCGTCATGCAGCCAATGCCCGCCATGCGTTTTGCGTCGGATCTTCTGAGCGGCCGGGTCGCGCTGGTAACCGGAGGCGGCACCGGCATGGGCCGCGCCACGGCGATCGAAATGGCGCGCTGCGGCGCGGATATCGCCCTGCTCGGCCGCCGTCCCGGCCTGATCGAGGACTGCGCCGAAGTAATCCGCGGACTCGGCCGCAAGGCGGTGGCGATCTCGGCCGATATTCGAGTGCCCGAGCAGATCGAGGATGCGATGCTGCGGATCAAGAGCGAGTTCGGTCGGCTCGACATGCTCGTCAACAATGCCGGCGGACAATTTGTCACGCCGGCGCGCGAACTCAACAACAAGGGGTTCGAGACCGTCATCCGCAACAACCTGGTCGGTTCCTGGCAGATGACCAAGGCGGTCGCCGATCATTTCATGTTCGAGCACGGCGGTTCGGTCGTCTTCGTGACCGCTTGCGTCCGCTCCGGCCTCAGCGGCTTCGTGCATACGGCAGCCGCCCGCGGCGGCGTGCTGGCCATGATGAAGACGCTGGCCTTCGAATGGGCAGAATTCGGTATCCGTCTCAATTGCGTCGCGCCCGGCACCGTCCGGACCGAGGGAATGGACCACTACCCGATCGAACCCGAGCAGTGGCTGAAACTGAACCGCAACATCATGGGTCACATGGGCGACGTCAGCGACATTTCGGCTGCGATCATCTTTCTGAGTTCGTCGCTCGGCAAATTCGTCACCGGCGAGGAATGGTACATCGACGGCGGCGAGACGCTGCATCTGGCCCATGACGCACGCCAGATGATCGACATGGTGAAGTTCTCGAAACGCGAGTCGGCGGTTCCCAAATCGAAGTAACCGCTGAAGTAGCCTAGCAGTCTGCTGAAAAACCTTGAGATAGCGGGATTTTATATTCTCGCCGGTCTTTGTTGGGACGACGCGGCAGAGTTGGATGTGATTTTTTAGCCAGGCGTTGGGCTGCCCGGCACGGACGGCTAAGCGGCAAGTAGTTTGGGGATGCGGATCAGGTTGTAAGCGATCAGATTTAGCAGGAAGTCGGCGGCGACGCGAGCGATGCCACGATGCTTGGTCTTACGCATCGTGCCATGCTGTTTGCCCCATCCGAAGATGCACTCGACCATCGCCCGGCGTGATTGCGACATGCCGTACCCCGGATGCCGCGTGGTACGTTCGTCGATGGCGCTGATGCGGGTCTTGCCGGTTTTGGTAACGGCTTGGTTCTGCGTCACACGCGGCGTCACGCCGATGGCGCGAAGATTGGCGACATGATCGGCGGTATCGTACGCCTTGTCCTCACCGGCCGTGATGCGGCGACCTGCCGCCCTGCGTCTCGCCTTCAGCATAGCCTCCGAAGCCCCGCGTTCGGCGGTGCCATCGGCATGCGTGACCTTGCCGGCCACCGCCAGCCCATGACGGTTTTCCATGGTGGCGTGGCCCATATAGCAAAGCCTGGCCTCTCGTCCGGCCGCTTTGCGATAAAGCCTGCTGTCCGGGTCGCTGGTACTGGCATGGGTGTCGTTCTTGCGCTTCTGGCCATGGAAGTTGGCGCCGTCGTCGTCGCCGCTGCCGTCCTTGGGACGAAAGCTCTTCTGTGAAGCCCAGGCTTCGATCAGCGTTCCATCTACCGAGAAGTGCTCACTCGACAGCAGCGGCTTGACCCGCGGATGGTTCAGAAGCCGGCACATGAACTTCGTGAACACATCGCCGTTCTGAAGCCGTTCCCGGTTCTTGGTGAAGGTGGTCGGGTCCCAGACTGGATCGTCCGGCGACAGGCCCACGAACCAGCGGTACAAAAGATTGTTGTCCAGTTGCTCCATCAACTGGCGTTCCGAGCGGATGCCGTAGAACACCTGCAGCAGCAGGGCACTCAGCAATTGCTCCGGAGGGATCGAAGGGCGTCCCTCGCTGGCGTAGAGCTTCCCAAGGCTGCGGTTCAAATCACTCAAAACATCCCGGACAAGTTCCCGCACCTTCCGCAGCGGATGGTTCGCTCGCACACGCTTATCCGGCGCAATGTACGGAAACAGGCCGCCCTGATCCGTGAACCTGCCCCGCATGATCGTCTCCGCCGATTCGGGATGATAAGTGAATCATCAAGCCTTCGCCGTGGCGAGGGGGTTCTTCAGCAGACTGCTAGAGCGCGTAACCGACCCGCACGCCCTCGTCGACCGCCCGCATGGCGTCGAGTTCGGCGGCCTCCTTCGCGCCGCCGATGATGTGGACCTCAACGCCCGCCGACTGCAACGCATCGAACGGCCCGCGATTGGCTTCCTGCCCGGCGCAAAGCACGATGGTGTCGGCCTCGATCAGTTGCGGCTTGCCATCGACAAGGACGTGCAGTCCGCGATCATCGATCTTCTCATAGGTGACGCCGGCCATGATCTTGACGTCGCGCTTGGCGAGGCTGCTGCGCAAGATCCAGCCGGTGGAAACCCCGAGATTGACGCCCGGACGCGTGGTCTTTCGCTGCAGCATGGTGATCTCGCGCGGGCTCTGCCGCGGCGCCAGCGGATCGCCTTTCAAACCACCGGCCTCGACGAGGCTGGCGTCGATATTCCACTCGACCTGGAACTCTACCAAATCCAGCCGCCGCGCCTTCGGCGCTTCGCCGGGCTGCGAATGGCAGAGATACTCCGCAACATCGAAGCCAATGCCACCGGCGCCGATGATGACCACCCGACGCCCGGCCTTCTTCTTGCCGCTCAGGAGATCGCTGTACGAGACGACCTTTGGATGGTCGATGCCAGCAATGTCAGGCCTGCGCGGATGAACGCCGGACGCAACCACGACCGCGTCGAACGATTCCTTCTTGAGCTGATCGGCATCGGGTGCGGTGTTGAGACGCAGATCGACGCCGCCGTCGGATATCTTGCCGCTGTAGTAACGCAACATTTCGAACTCGACCTTGCCCGGCACGGCACGTGCCAGGTTGATCTGGCCGCCCACGCGATCGCTGGCCTCGAACAGCGTGACCTTGTGCCCGCGGCCGCTGGCTTCCGCTGCGGCGGCCAGCCCTGCCGCGCCGCCGCCGATCACCGCCACTTTGCGAGGCTTCGCCGCCGGCTCGTCGTCGAATTCGGTCTCACGGCATGCGCGCGGATTGACCAGGCACGTCGCGGTGCGGTTTGAAAAGATCAGATCAAGGCAGGCCTGGTTGCAGGCAATGCAGATGTTGATCTTGTCGGCGTTGCCTTCGCGCACCTTTCGGGCGAAATGCGGGTCGGCCAGCATCGGCCGCGCCATCGAGATCAGGTCGCTGTCGCCGGCCGCAAGAATCTCCTCGGCGACATCGGGCGTGTTGACGCGATTCGACGCCACCACGGGAATACCGACGACCTTCTTCAGCCGTGCAGCGGCGAAACGCCAGGCGGCACGCGGGACCGGATAGGCGATGGTGGGAACACGCGCCTCGTGCCAGCCGATGCCGGTGTTGAGGATATCGGCGCCGGCGACCTCGACCCGCTTCGCCAGCCGGTCGATTTCATCGCCGGTCGCGCCACCTTCCACCAGATCGGCGGCGGAGATGCGGTAGACGATCAGGAATTCCGGACCTGTCGCCGCACGCACGCGCTTGACCAGCTCGACCGGCAGCCGATGGCGATTTTCTTCTGCCCCGCCCCACTCGTCAGTGCGATCGTTGGTGCGCAGCACGGTGAACTCGTTGATCAGGTAGCCTTCGGAGCCCATGATCTCGACGCCGTCGAAACCGGCTTGCTTGGCCAGCATCGCGCAGCGGACATAGTCTTCGATCGTCTGCTCGATTTCAGCTGTGGTCATCGCGCGCGGCGGGAACTTGTTGATGCGCGAGCGGATGTCGGACGGGCCGAGGCATTCCGGCTGCTTCGCGTAGCGGCCGGAATGCAGGATCTGCATGCAGACCTTGCCGCCATGCTGGTGCACGGCGTCGGTCACGCGCCGCAGTTCCAAGGCCTCCGACCGTTCAGTGAGAATCGGGCCGCCAGGTTCGATCAGGCCTGCGGTATTCGGAGCGTAACCACCGGTGATGATCAGGCCGACTTCGCCCTTGGCACGCTCGGCGAGAAACATCGCCATCTTGTGCAGCCCGTTCTCCTCCATGTCGAGGCGGGTGTGCATGGAGCCCATGATGATGCGGTTGCGCAACATGGTGTGGCCCGCCTTCAGCGGCGACATCAGATTCGGATACATTCCGGTCATCGGGCGGCTCCGGGCACGATTGCGCATTTTCTAACGATTGTTAGACTGAATAAAAATCGGACCGAATGCAAGCTGCGAAGGAAACATGATGGACACCACGCTCAGCGCCGAGCAGCAGGCATTTCGTGAAATTGCCGAACGGTTTGCGCGCGAAAAGCTCGCGCCGCATTACCAGAAGCGGGCCAAACAGGATCGCATCGACCGCGCGATGCTCAAGGAAATGGGCGATCTCGGCCTGATCGGCGTCGATATTCCCGAACAATACGGCGGGCTCGGCGAGAGCAGCGCCACCGCCGGCGTCATCATCGAACAGATCGCCTATGGCGACTTCAACGCCAGTTACGTCCAGTTGCTGGCGTCGTTGATGGGCGGCATGATCGCCCAGCATGCTTCGCCCGACATTTCGCAGCAGTGGCTGCCGCGCGTGGTCAAGGGCGAAGCCGTCATCGGGCTCGGCCTCACCGAGCCGCGCGGCGGATCGGACGCGGCCAATCTCATCCTGCGCGCCGAGAAATCCGGCAACGTTACGGCCTCAACGGCGAAAAAACCTCGATGAGCTTCGGGGATCAGTGCGATGCCGCCGTGATCTTTGCCCGCACTGGTGAGGACGGCGCGCGCGGCGTCAGCGCCTTCTTCGTTGACCTCAACCAACGCGGCATCACCCGCACCCATTTCGACGACATCGGCACCAAACCCGTAGGCCGCGGCTCGGTGTTTTTCGACGACGTGTTCGTTCCCGCCGAATGCCTGATGGCAGAGGAGAACAAGGGGTTTTCCAAGATCATGGCCGGCTTCGACTACAGCCGCGCCCTGATCGGCCTCGAGTGCATCGGACCGGCGCAGGCCTCCGTCGACGAAGCCTGGCAATACACCACCGGCCGCATCGCCTTCGAGCGGCCGATAGCGCAGTATCAGGGCGTGAGTTTTCCGCTCGCCGAGGCCGAGACGCAACTCACGATGATGCGGCAGCTATGTTTTTACACGCTGTCGCTGCGCGACCGCGGCCTGCCCCATACCGCGGAGGCCGCGATGTGCAAATGGTATGTGCCGAAAGTAACGTGCGAGATCATCCACCAGTGCCTGCTGACGCATGGCCATTACGGCTACACAACGGATCTGCCGTTCCATCAGCGCTATGTCGACGTCATGGGGCTTCAAATCGGCGACGGTACGGCGCAGATCCAGAAACTCGTCATCGCGCGCGAGAAGGTCGGCCGGGTCGCGGTTCAATATGCCAAGCAACCCGAGCGCAAATGAACTCAGCGCTCGCCGTGGAACTTCATGTCACGAACCTGGACCCGGTCAACGCTGGACTGCCACAGTTTCGGATAGGTAGCGTGGAAATCCTGCAATAGCTGCCCGATCGGCGGGTCGACGAACCAGCCGCGGTCGTTGACATATTCCATGTGGCGCTGGCTATTGACGTCGAACTCGTGGAACAGCGCGTCATGTTTGCCGTCGAACACGAGTTGCTTGACGCCGAAGCGTTCGCACATCTCGGTGTTGAAGGCGGGTGTCACTTTGAACTGCTGCCCGTCGAGCCAGAGCGTGACATAGCCGTGGTAGATGAAGAGATCGGTCTCCATCAGTTCGGCGAGTTTCGGCGAATTCAGGTGATTGCGGACGTCGGCGAAACCAACCGCAGCGGGAACGCCGGCGGCACGCAAGGCGGCGGTCAGCATGATCGCCTTCGGAACGCAATAGTTCGTCGGCTGGGTTGCGATGCGGCTGGCGCGATATTCGTCCGCCGTGGTGCCGATGTTGAAGGGATTGTAGCGGATCTGGTCGCGCACGGCATCGAACAGGCGGATCGCCTTCTCGGTCGGCGACAGGTCGGCCGCGTCGGGTAGATGGCGCGCGACGAATTCGCGGATCTCGGCCGATCCGCTGTCGACATAAGGCGTCGACGCCAGCAATTCCGAAGCGGAATACATTCCATTCCCCCGTCTTTTCAGAATTTCTAACAAACGTTCGAAACAAAAGATAGCGGGCCATTGACGCAATCTCGGCCGACGCGTTAGCTTCCGCGCCATCCGGCAGGCGCGACAACACGAAGCAACAACGTCATGAGCGACACCCCGCCCTACACCTGGACGCCGCCAGCGGAACTCGTGGCGCAGAGCAACCTCACCGCGTTCCTGCGCGCGACCGGCGACAGGGACTACGATGCCCTCGCCGCGCGGGCCGAAGCCGATCCGGCCTGGCTGATGCAGCAAGTCTTCAAGTTTTGCGACGTCAGGTTCTACAAGCCCTATGAGCAGATGCTCGACGTGTCGAAGGGCGAAGCCTGGGCGCGCTGGTGTGTCGGCGGCACCACCAACATCGTGCTGAATTGCCTCGACAAGCACCGCGACACGAAGGTCTGGGACCAGACTTTCCTCGTCTGGGAAGGCGAAGACAAGAACGAGCGCCGTTCGCTCAGCTACCGCCAATTCGACGCCGAAGTGACCCGGCTGGCGCGGGGCCTGCGCGATACCGGCATCGGGCGCGGCGACGTCGTAGCCATCTACATGCCGAACCTGCCCGAGACCTTCGTTGCGTTCTTCGCGATCTTGAAAATCGGCGCGATCGTGATGCCGCTGTTCTCCGGATTCGGCCCTGCCCCGATCCAGTCGCGGCTTAATCACGGCGAGGCCAAGGTTGTCATCACCGCCAACGGCACCTGGCGCCGCGGCGCTCCGGGTGCGCTGAAATCCGTGCTGGACATCGCGCTTGAAGGCGCACCATCGGTGAAGCATGTCATCGTCGCCCGCCGCGCCGGGCTCGATATCGACACGCCGATGCGCGATGGCCGGGACCGCTGGTGGGACGATGCCATTGCCGGCCCCGACGCGGCGCTGGCGACCGAACAGATGCAGGCTGAAGATCCTGCGATCCTGCTCTACACGTCGGGCACCACGGGCGAGCCGAAGGGATGCGTCTGGACCCACATCGGTTTCATCGGCTCGATGGTCACTCGCGACATCATCATCTGCGGCGATTTCAAGTCGTCGGATCGCTTCTTCTTTTTCAGCGACGTGGGCTGGATGGTCGGCGCGATGTGCGCCTGCATTCCGAGCTTTGCCGGCGGCAGCCTGCTGATTGCGGAAGGCACGCCCGATTTTCCCGACACCGGGCGGTTCTGGCGACTGATCGCCGACCACAAGGTCACATATCTCGGCGTATCGCCGACAATCGTGCGCAGCCTGATGCGCTATGGCGAGGAAGTCGAGAACTACGACCTCTCAAGCCTGCGCATGACCGCATCCGGAGGCGAAGCCTGGACCACAGCGCCGTGGATGTGGTTCTTCGAGCACGTCTGCAAGAACAAGATCCCGATCATCAATATTTCCGGCGGCACGGAGGTCGGCGGATGCATCTTCACCGGCACGCCCAATCACCCGATGAATCCCGGCTCGTTCTCGCGGCCTGCCCTTGGCGTCGGCGCAGATATCGTCGATCTCGCCGGCACGCCGGTGCCCGATGGCACGGTCGGCGAACTGGTGCTGCGGCACTCCTCGATCGGCCTGACCAAGAGCCTGTGGAAGGCCGACGCGCGCTATCTCGATAGCTACTGGAACACGATTCCGGGAATCTGGGTGCACGGCGATTTCGCGATGCGCGGCACCGACGGGCTCTATTACATCCTCGGCCGTTCCGACGACACCATCAAGATTTCCGGCAAGCGCACGGGGCCTGCCGAACTCGAAGGAATCCTGATTGCGACCGGCAAGCTGGCCGAAGCCGCGGTGTTCGGCATCCCGCATCCGGTCAAGGGGGCGGCCATCGTCTGCGCTTGCGTGCCGATGCCGGGTGTCGAGGGAGATCCGAAACTCGCGACGCTGCTGTCGTCGGCCATCGTCACCGGCATGGGCACGTCGTACCGGCCGGAGACCGTGCTGTTCGTCGACGACCTGCCGCGCACCCGCAATCTGAAGATCATGCGCCGGGTGCTGCGCGCGGTATTCGAAAACAAGGACCCCGGCGACCTCTCCGCGCTCGCCAACCCCGAAGCCGTCGAGCGGCTGCGCGAAAAGCTCGCGGCGATGTGAGGGAAAGGCCGGAGGACCGGCCCTTCCCGCTGCCATCGATCAGATCGGGCAATCCGGCGAGAACACCGGCGTGCGCTTCTCGAGATGCGACGCCAGACCTTCCCGCGCCTCGTGGCCAGTGAAGCCCAGCATTTCCAGCGCGGTGGACGTGTCGAACAGCGGGCCGTTGACGCGGAGCCAGTTGTTCAGCGCGTATTTGGTCCAGCGGATCGCGCTCTGCGCGCCGGTCGCGAGGTCTTCGGCGGTTTCCAGCGCGATCTTCTGCAATTCGGCGTCCTCGACGCAGAGCGACACCAGACCGATGCGCTCGGCTTCGGTGCCCGACAGTGGTTTGCAGGTCAGCAGGTAGTATTTTGCCTTCGCAAGGCCGCACAGCAGCGGCCAGATGATGCAGGCGACGTCGCCCGCCGCCACGCCGAGCCTCGTGTGACCGTCGACGATCCGCGCGGATTTACCGCAGATCGAGACGTCCGCCAGAATACCGACGACGAGACCGGCGCCAACGGCGACGCCGTTGATCGCTGAAATGATCGGCTTGTTACAGTTGATGACGTTGTAGACGAGGTCCTTGGCTTCCTTCCACGTCGACATGCGCGCCTTTGGATCGTCGAGGATGCTCTTGATCAACTCGAAATCGCCGCCGGCCGAGAACGCCTTGCCGGCGCCGGTGACGATCACCGCGTTGATCTCGGAATCGTCGTTGATGTCGCGCCAGATGTGGGTGAGCTGCGTATGGGTCGCAGCATCCACCGAGTTGTAGGTTTCGGGACGGTCGAACGTGATCCGCAGGATCCGCTTCGACGGATAATCGATCTTCAGGCTGGTATAGGCGGCGTAACGGTCGGACATGGGCTCTCCCTTTTTGCTGGCAAGCCGTCCCGCGGCCGCCCCGATCGCTTGCGTGCAACCGGTCATGATGATTTCGAACAGATGTTAGAATTTAGGTTTGATCGGATATCGCTGCAAGCGTATAGTTTCGATCCGACAAAGGGGCTAATAAAGCAAGAAGATACCCCGGGAGTGAACGGAAGATGACTGCCGAATTCGACGGTGCAGCGGTAGCCGGCTCAGGTCCGACGGTCGGCGAGCTGTTCCGCAGCCGCGCCAGGATTCAACCCGCGGCCGTTGCGATCGAATATCAGGGCCGGAACATTAGCTACGGCGAGTTGCGCGGCCGCGTCGAACGCGCCGCCGCAATGCTGTCGGCGCATGGCCTGCAACGCGGCGACCGCGTCGCGCTCCTCTCGCGCAATCGGCCCGAATATATCGAGATCGAACTCGCGGCCGCCCATCTCGGCGTCATCACCGCCTGCCAGAACTGGCGCTTATCGCCGCGCGAACTCACTTATTGCCTTGAGCTGGTGTCGCCGAAACTCGTGATTGTCGAGCCGGACCTGCGCGCCAATCTCGCCTCAGGCCCTTGGAAAACGCTGGAGCTCGGGCTGGCCTACGAACAGCTTCTGCAACAGCAGCAAGATCGGGAGGCCCCGACCGCGGCGGAAGCCGAGGACGGCCTGGTGATCCTCTACACCAGCGGCACCACCGGGCTGCCGAAGGGCGCTGTGGTCTCGCACCGCGCAATGATTGCGCGGTCACTGGTGTTCAGCTCCGAATTGGGCATCTCGCATCGCGATGCCTTCGTGGCCTGGGCACCGATGTTCCACATGGCGTCGACCGACCACGCGCTCTCGACCCTGCTGCGTGGCGCCACCGTCGTGATGATCGACGGCTTCCAGATCGAATCGATGCTGGACGCGGTCGCGCGTCACGAGATCGGCTGGCTGGTGTTGATTCCCGGTATGGTCGAGGCCTTTGCCGCCGGATTGAAGCAACAAAGGACAAAGGTGAAGGGCGTGCGTGTCTGCGGCGCAATGGCCGACCTGGTGCCGCCGCATGCGATCGCCGAAGTGACCGAGCTGTTGCAGGCGCCCTATCTCAACAGTTTTGGCGCCACCGAAACCGGTCTGCCGCCCGCCACCCGCGCGCTGATCGCGCCCGGTGAAATCCCCGAGCGGCTGTCGAAACAACAGAGCGCATTCTGCCAGATCAAGCTGGTCGATCCATCCGACCGCGAGGTCGGGCAAGGCATGCCGGGCGAACTGGCGATGCGCGGACCGACGTTGTTTTCCGGATACTGGCAGGCACACGACACCAATGCCCATGATTTTCGGGGCGGCTGGTTTCACATGGGCGACGTGTTTCGCCGCAACGAAGACGGTTCGCTCGATTTCGTCGACCGCGTGAAATACCTGATCAAGTCCGGCGGCGAGAACGTTTACCCCGCCGAGATCGAGCGCGTTTTGATGAGCGATAGCCGCATCACTGAAGCCGCGGTCGTCAGGGCTACCGACCAGAAATGGGGCGAAGTTCCGATCGCCTTCGTGGCGCGGCGCGACGACAGCATCACCGAGGCCGATCTGCTGGAGTTGTGCCGGCGCGACCTCGCTTCCTACAAGCGACCCCGGCAGTTCAACTTCATCGACTTCACGGAGTTTCCGCGCTCGACCAGCGGCAAGGTCCAGCGCCACGAACTCGAAGCGCGGCTGAAAGCTTCCAACGCAGGACGCGCCTCATGAGCGCCACCACCCTGCGCGGCAAAGTCGCAGTCATCGGCATCGGCATGTCGCCGGTCGGCAAGGTACCGGGCCGCAGCCCGCTGTGGCTTGCGGCGGATGCTTCAAAGAAAGCGCTCGCAGATGCCGGTCTCGACAAGAGTGCCGTCGACGGCGTGCTGTCGTGCCACGCGTTCGCTTCGCCCTTCCATCGTTTCAGCGTGGCCTTGAGCGAATATTTCGGCATCCAGCCGACCTTTTCGAACACGTTGCAGGTGTCCGGCGCCACGGCTGCGACGATGTTCAACATCGGCGCGGCCGCAATTCAGGGTGGGCTCGCAAAGGTCGTGCTGGTCACCGCCGGCGATAGCCTGATGACCGGCCTGACGCCTGATATGGCGCTGCGCTCGCTGACCGAGAGCCGCGACCAGCAATACGAAATGCCGTTCGGCATTCCCGTCGCCAACACCTTTGCGATGACCGCGCACAGGCACATGAAGGAATTCGGCACGACTGCCGAACAACTCGCCGAAGTCGCCGTTGTGTCGCGGCGTCACGCTTCGCGCACGCCTGGTGCCCAGCAGACCAAGCCGATCACGGTCGACGACGTACTCAATTCCGGCTGGGTGACGACGCCCTACCACAAGCTCGACTGCTCGCTGATCTCGGACGGCGGCGCGGCCTTTATCCTGACCTCGGCAGAACACGCCAGGGAACTCGGCATCGCCAAGCCGATCTACATCCTTGGCGGCGGCGAGTGCTACACCCATGAGCACATCTTCCTGATGCCATCGCTAACTTCGACAGGCGCGATCACCTCCAGCCGCAACGCTTACGAGATGGCGGGCTACGGCCCGAAGGACATGGACGTCGCCGGCGTCTACGACTGCTTCACCGGCACCGTGATCATGATGCTGGAAGATCTCGGCTTTTGCCCCAAGGGCGAAGGCGGGCGTTTCGTGGCTGACGGGCAGATGACCTATGGGGGGCAGATCCCCTCGAATACTCACGGCGGGCTGCTGTCCTTTGCGCATCCAGGCATGCCCGGCTCGTTCTTCCATTTCCATGAGGTGATCGCGCAGCTGCGCGGGCAATGCGGCGAGCGTCAGGTGGCCGGCGCCGAACTCGGGCTTGTGCATAGTTTGGGTGCCGGATTTGCGACCAACGCGACCACGATCCTCGGCACGGAGAACACGCTGTGATTTCGAGCGAAGACGCCAAGCGGAAACCGGTGCCATCGCCCGACGCGGACTCCGCGGCATTGTGGCGCGGCCTGCGCGACGGCGTGCTGTTGTTGCAGCACTGCGACGATTGCCGCCACGTCCAGTACTACCAGCAAGGCATGTGCCGTAACTGCGGCAGTGAAAACTTGACGCATCGCGCGGCATCCGGCCGCGGCAAGGTTCATTCGTTCAGCGTCGTCCATCGCGCGCCCGGCCCGGCTTTCAAGGACGACGTGCCTTATGCGGTGCTGCTGGTTGACCTGGCAGAGGGCCCGCGCATGATCAGCACCTACACTGGCGGCAAGCCCGACGACGTCAGCTTCGACATGAACGTCGTGCTGGTCTGCGAAGCCATCGACGACGAGACCACGCTGCCGCGGTTCCGCCGCGCCTGATCACCAGACCCGTCTGAGCCGTCGCGCCCGTCGAGGTTAACTCGCGGCCGGCCTTCGGATTATTTTCTAACAAACGTTCGATTTCTAACAATTGTTAGATTGCAATCCCGCGCCCTTCTGCCTAAACATGACGGACATCCTCAACCGGAGCCCGATCCATGGACTTTGATCTCACGCACGAGCAGCGGCAGATCCTCGACTATGGAAATACCGTCGCCAAGAAATTCGACCGCCGCTACTGGATGGAGTGCGCGGAGAAGCGCGCGTTTCCGGAAGCGCTGTATCAGAAGATCGCCGAGGACGGCTTCGTCGGCACCATGGTGCCGGAGGAATTCGGCGGCGCCGGACAGGGCATGACCGAGATGCACCTGTTCCTCGAGGGCCTCTCGAACAACGGCATTCCACTGCTGAACCTCGTCGTCGGCGCCGCGATGAGCCTCGGCTTCATCGCCAAATACGGCACCACGGCCCAGAAGTCGCGCTACCTGCCGGATGCGTGCTCCGGCAAAACGCGCTTCTGCTTCGCGATCACCGAGCCTGATGCCGGCACCAACACGATCCGAACTTCCACCATTGCGACCAAACGCGGCAACCGCTTCTCGCTGAACGGACAAAAGACGTTCATCACCGACGCCGACGGCTCCGACTATGCTCTGGTGGTGGCCCGCACCAAGCCGCACACGGAAGTCGGCAAGAAGACCGATGGCTTCACACTGTTCATCGTCGATCTCAAGGCCAAAGGACTGCAGAAGCAATATATCCCCGTCAGCATCACCGCGCCGGAAACCCAATGGCAACTGTTCTTCGATGACGTCGATCTCGGGCCCGAAGACGTCGTCGGTGAAATCGACAAAGGCTTCGGCATCCTGTTCAAGAGCCTCAATCCCGAGCGGATCCTCGTAGGTTCGATCTGCTGCGGCCTCGGCCGCTACGCGCTGAACCGTGCGGTCGAATACGTTCGCGAGCGCAAGGTCTTCAACAATACGCCCATTGGGGCTTATCAGGGCTTGCAACATCCCCTGGCGAGTTCGCAGACCGACATCGAAATGGCCTCGCTGATGACCTTGAAGGCTGCCTGGACCTTTGATCAGGGCCGTGAAGCTGGCGAGTTCGCCAACATGGCCAAACTCGCCGCGGCGGATGCTGCGATCAAGGCGGTAGACACCGCGATCCAGTGTCACGGCGGCAACGGCTTCACCAAAGAATACGGCATCTTCGACATCTATCCGATGGTGCGTCTGCTCAAGACCGCACCGCTCAATCGCGAAATGATCCTCAATTACATCGGCGAGCACGTGATG
The DNA here is from genome assembly GCF_000426845.1 of Bradyrhizobium sp. in8p8. Classification (GTDB taxonomy): domain Bacteria; phylum Pseudomonadota; class Alphaproteobacteria; order Rhizobiales; family Xanthobacteraceae; genus Bradyrhizobium; species Bradyrhizobium japonicum_C. The sequence continues at coordinate 42,027 of NZ_AUGD01000017.1, forward strand.
GGCTTGCCGCGCAGCTATTAGGTCGAACGCCCATGGCCACGATGAAATCGGAGGTTTCGACCGCGAGCGAGGAATTCGTTCGTAACCGCGACGCCTATCAAGCGCGAATTACGGACCTCCACGCGCGCCGCGCCGCAGCCGCCATCGGCGGACCGGAACGCGCGCGCAAGCTGCACCAGGAACGCAAGCAACTGCTGCCGCGCGAGCGGATCACCGCTCTCCTTGATCCCGGTTCGCCATTTCTTGAGTTCTGCCAGTTGGCCGGCGAAGGCATGTATGACGGCGTGCCGCCCGGCGGCAGCATCATCACCGGCGTCGGCATGGTGGCCGGCCGCCCCTGCATGGTCATCGCCAACGACGCCACGGTGAAGGGCGGCACCTACTACGGCATCACCTGCAAGAAGCATGTTCGCGCGCAGCGCTTCGCCTGGCAGCATCGCCTGCCCTGCATCACCCTGGTGCAATCCGGCGGCGCCAACCTGCCCGACCAGCCGAATATCTTTCCGGACGAAGGCCAGTTCGGGTCGATCTTCTACAACCAGATCCGGATGTCTGCCGAAGGCATCCCACAGATTGCAGTCGTGCACGGCCCGTCAACGGCCGGCGGCGCCTACATGCCGGCGCTGTGCGACGAGACCGTGATCGTTCGCAACCAGGGCGCCATGTTCCTAGGCGGTCCGCAGCTCGTTTACGCAGCCACCAACGAGGAAGTTGGCGTCGAAGCGCTCGGCGGTGGCGAAATGCACAGCCGCATCAGCGGCGTCACCGATCACCTCGCCGAAAGCGATGGCCACGCTATCGCCATCACCCGCGACATCGTCGCCCATCTCGGCGAAGTGCCCGAGCAACGCTGGACTGTAGCCACGCCACGTCCGCCGCGCGCGAATCCGGCTGACATCTATGGCCTGATCAGCGCCGATCCGCGGGTGCCGACCGACAACCGCGGCATCATCGCCCGCCTGGTCGACGACAGCGAATTCCACGAATTCAAGCCGCTCTACGGCGACACGCTGATCACCGGCTTTGCCCGCATCATGGGGTTCGAGATCGGCATCCTCTGCAACAACGGCGTGCTGTTCTCCGAGAGTCTCAAGGCGACGCACTTCATCGACCTCTGCTGCAAGCGCAACATTCCCCTCCTCTTCATGGCCGACGTCACCGGTTTCATGGTCGGCCGCGAGGCCGAAGAAGGCGGCATTTCCAAAGACGGCGCCAAGATGATCACGGCGATGGCAAGCGCCAACGTGCCGAAATACACGTTGATCATCGGCAATGCCTACGGCGCCGGATATTTGTCGATGTGCGGCCGCGCCTTCCGCCCGAACGCCATGATGATGTGGCCGAACGGCCGCTCGGCAATCATGGGCCCCGATCAGGCCGCCAATACGCTCGCGATGGTTCGCGACGAGGCCCACAAGCGCGAAGGCACGAGCTGGACCGACGAGGAGCGCGAGGCCTATCGCGCGCCGGTGCGCAAGGAGTTCGAGGACTTCGCCAACGCCTATAACTTCGCCCGCAATACCTGGTGCGACATGGTGATCGACCCGCTTGAGACCCGGAACGTGATGGCGCTGCTGCTCGACCTCGCCGGCCGCCTGCCGCAGCAGCGCACCGACTTCGGCGTACTCCGGATGTGACGACGGGAGATAGCCGGTGTTCAAGAAAATCCTGATTGCGAACCGTGGCGAGATCGCCTGCCGCATCGCGCGGACCTGCCGCAAGCTCGGCGTCGCTGTAGCCGGCGTTCACTCGTCGGTCGATGCTGACTCATTGCACGTCAAGACCATCGGTGAATCCTACTTGATCGGCGGCGGCGCTGCCTCCGACAGCTATTTGCGCATCGATGCCGTGATCGCCGCGGCCAAGACCGCAGGCGCGGAAGCTATTCATCCCGGCTTCGGCTTCCTGGCCGAGAATGCGGAATTCGCGCGCGCGGTCGAAGCCGCAGGCCTCGTCTTCATCGGACCGACACCTGAGGTGATTGAACGCTTGGGCGACAAGGCTTCCGCCAAGCGCGAAGCCGAAGCGGCTGGCGTGCCGACCGTTCCCGGCAGTCAGACGCCGAGCGAGGACGTTACGGCCGTGGCCGGCATCGTGAAGCAACTCGGCCTGCCCGCGATGCTGAAAGCGGCAGCCGGCGGCGGCGGGAAAGGTATGCGCGCGGTGTCCAAAGCCGGCGGGCTGGAGGGCGAAATCGAAGCCGCGATGCGCGAGGCGAAAAACTCGTTCGGGAGTGCCGGACTGATCGTCGAAAAGCTGATCGAGCACGGCCGTCATATCGAGGTGCAGATCGCCGGCGACGGCACGGGCAACGTGATCCACTTGTTCGAACGCGAATGCTCGCTGCAACGCCGGCACCAGAAGCTGATCGAGGAAGCACCGGCCGCAAACCTCCCCGCCGCTCTGCGCGAACGCATGACTGATGATGCGACGCGGCTCGGCAAGCGCCTCAATTACCGCGGCGTCGGCACCGTTGAATTCATCGTCGGCGGCGGCGACTACTACTTCCTAGAGGTCAATCCGCGGCTCCAGGTCGAGCATCCCGTCACCGAAATGGTGACCGGTATCGATATTGTCGAACTGATGCTGCGGATTGCAGCCGGCGAAGGCTTGCCGTTCGAACAGGACGACATCGCCTGCGCAGGCCACGCGGTCGAGGCGCGGATTTGCGCGGAGGATGCCGCCGACAATTTCATGCCCTGCACGGGCGATCTGGCCTATGTCAACTTCCCCACAGCCGACGTACGGGTCGAGACCGGCGTCGAGAGCGGATCGAGTGTTTCGCCCTATTACGACTCCATGCTGGCCAAGCTGATCACCAATGCGGAGACCCGGAACGAAGCGCTCGACCAGCTCAGCCACGCGCTCGGCGCGACCTCGATCTTCGGCATTACGACCAACCAGGATTTCCTGGCGCGTCTGATTGCGCTACCGGAAGCGCGCAACGCGACTTTCCATACGCGCTTGATCGACGAGCAGATCGACCAGCTTGTCGAAAGGACCAGGGGACCTGACGTCGAGGCATCGGCGCTAGGCGCGTACTTCTGGCTGATGCAGCAACGTCCGCGCGCGGCGAGCAACCCGTGGCAAACGCGCGAAACCACAGCGTGGCAGATGGCAACCGGCGGCGACGGATTATCGCCGATCCCGGTGCTGCATCTCGAAGCCGCCGGCGCCAGCGCGGAGATCCGGTTTGCGCCGCAGCAAGCCGACGGCCACATGATCGTCGGCGTCAATAACGACAAGGTTTCTGTCAATCTTCTGCCCGCTGATGATGGCGCCTTCGTCGCTATTATTGCCGGCCGTCGCGAATCCGTTCGCATTCTTCAGCACGATCGAACCCTGTTCGTGCATGATCGCCGCGGCGTGCATACGCTGACCGCCATTCCCTACCTGACCTATATAAGTGCAACGACGGAAGCGAGCGGAGAGCTGCGCGCCCCGATGATGGGCATGATCCGCAAGGTCAACGTCGCCATCGGCGACAAGGTCAGGGTTGGCGATGTCGTCGCGATCCTTGAATCGATGAAGATGGAATTGCGTATCAGCAGCCAGATCGACGGCACGGTATCAGCGGTGAATTGCTGCGCCAACGAGATCATCGAACGCAATGCGATTGTCGTCGTCGTCGAAGCCGCCGGGCAGGCCTGACATACCAGCAACAAGACGAGGGAGTGGGACATGCGATTTGGATCGGTCAATTACGAAACCAGAGGCAAGGTCGCGCTCCTGACGCTCGACGAACCGCAGAAGCTCAACGCGCTGAGCCCAGGCATTCGCCAAGGCATCCTCGAAGGGCTGAAGCAGGCGGATGCGGATGACAATATCCGTGTCGCCGTCATCACCGGCAACGGCGACAAGGCGTTCTGCGCCGGAGCCAATATCGGCGAATTCGACTTCGATCCGGAAAGGGCGCGCAGCTTCCTGATCGACGCGATGGAAGTGCTGGCAGCGCCGGAGAACACCCGCAAGATCGTGATTTCTGCCGTCAACGGCATCGCCTATGGCGGCGGCTTCGAACTCGCGATTGCCTCCGATTTCATCATCGCCTCCGACCGCGCCAAATTCGCCGTTCCAGAGATCAAGCTGGGCCTGCTGCCGGGCTTTGCGATCGTTCGCCTGCAAGGGATCGTCGGCCGCGCCAAGGCCAAGGAGCTGAGCGTTCTCGGCGATCCGATCTCGGCCGAAGAAGCCTGCCGGCTCGGCATTGCGCTCCGCGTGGCGCCGCATGCCGAACTGCTCGCCAATGCTCTCGCCTTTGCCGAACAGATCGCCGCCAAGCCGCGGCTCGCAGTGCGGATGGCGAAGTCGTTCTACAATCGCGGGTTGGGCGGCGACGACATGCGTCATGTCATCGACGGTTTCCCGTTCCTGTTCATGCACGAGGATGCGCGCGAAGGAATCGCCGCATTCCGGGAAAAGCGTCAGCCCAGATTTAGAGAAAAGTAGTAGACGGCTTTTGCGGGCGGAATCGACAAGCTGCCGTACCCTCGCCGCCTTGCCTTGAAATCGAACGTTCGTTAGCTTCGCCAGACAAGAAATCGGCGGGGTCTCGAACCCACTAAGCCAAAAATAACAACGCGTTGGAGAGACAGTTTGTCGTTTGCTGGCGGGACATCCGGTCCGGTATTGCAATGCCAATCCGTCGAGCGACGGTTTGGCGGGATCGTCGCGCTCAACGGTATCGACATGCATATCGAACGCGGCGAGATCTTCGGCCTGGTCGGCCCGAACGGGTGCGGCAAGACCACCCTCACCAACGCCGATCACGGGCTTCTATCCGCCGCAGCGCGGCCGCATCCTGCTCAACGGCCGCGACATCACCGGTCTTGCGCCGCATTACATCGCAACGCTCGGTGTCGCCCGCACCTTCCAGAATCTCGCGCTGTTCAACGGCATGAGCGTACTCGACAATATCCTGCTCGGCCGTCACATCCACATGAAGCCGAGCGTGGCGCGCACCGCGCTGTACTGGTGGCTCGGCCGCCGTGACGAGACCGCGAACCGCGCCGCAGTGGAAGAAGTCATCGAATTCCTGCAGCTTGAAGGCGTGCGCGACGAACTCGTCGACGTCATCCCGATCGGCCTCAAGAAGCGCGTCGAACTGGCGCGCGCGCTGGCCGCGGAGCCGAGTTTCCTGGTGCTGGACGAGCCGATGGCCGGCATGAACCAAGAAGAAAAGGAATACATGGCGCGGTTTATCCTCGATGCCCGCGACGAGCGCGGCGTCACCGTGCTGTTGATCGAACATCATATGGACGTCATCACCGGCATCTGCGACCGGATGCTGGCGCTGAATTACGGAGCGATGATCGGCAGCGGTATTCCTGCCGACGTCATCGCCGACCCGCGGGTGGTCGAGGCCTATATCGGGGGCGCCCATGGCGCGCACTGACCAGACCGCGGCCTGGAATTTCGAGACAAATACCACGCTAATCCGCGTGCTAGCTCGCAATGCCGAAGTTTTTCCGGATCGCGTAGCGGTTCGAGAAAAAAGTAGGGGTATCTGGCAGGAGATGACGTGGTGCGAGTTTTGCGACATCGTGCTGCGCTATGCCGCGGGACTGGAAGCACTCGGCTTCAAGGCCGGCGAAGTCATGCTGGTGCTCGGCGATAACCGCCCTCGCCTCTACGCCGGCATGCTGGCCGCGGGCGCGCTCGGCGGCTACGCGATGCCGGCCTATCCCGATGCCACGCTCGAGGAGATCAAACATTTCGTCCATGAAGGCGGCGCGCGGTTCGTGCTCGCCGAAGACCAGGAGCAGGTCGACAAGACGCTGGAGCTGCGCGAGCAAGGCTCCGCGATCGACCACATCGTCTATGACGACCCACGCGGCCTCGCCTCCTATTCCAACCCGGGGCTGATCTCATGGGATGGGGTTCAGGCCAAGGGCGCAGAGCGTCTTGCAGCCTCGAATGACGCACGGGCAGAGCTGATCGCGCGCGCGGGCCCTAATGGCCCCGCTGTGTTCGTGCATTCGTCGGGGAGCACCGGCAAGCCGAAGGGCGTGGTACTCTCGCATCGCAATCTGCTGTCCGGCGTCCGCAACGCCTATCAGGGCAAGGCGTTCGATTTTGGTGAAGATATCCTCGCCTATCTACCGATGGCCTGGATCGGCGACTTCGCAATGACGATGGGCGGCGGCATTCCGCTGCACTTCACCATCAATATTCCCGAGCGGCAGGAAACCGTGCTGCAGAACCTGCGAGAGATCGCGCCGACATTCTATCTCGCCGCTCCCCGCAGCTGGGACAACCTGCTAACGACCATTCAGGTGCGCGTCGAGGATTCCTCTTGGCTCAAGCGTCGCATCTACGACGCGCTGATCACGTCCGCCATCAATGCCGAGAAACGCAAGCTCGGGGGCAAGGAGCCGACACTGAAGCAGAAACTGCTCGCCCCGTTGTGCGAGTTGCTGGTGTCCGGCCCAATCAAGGACCAGTTCGGCCTCACCCGGCTGCGTGGCGCCTTCACCGGCGGCGAAGCGATGGGCGAAGACACGTTCATCTTCTACCGCGCGCTCGGCATTAAGCTGCGCCAGCTCTACGGCCAGACCGAGAGCAGCGCGTACAACGCGATCCAGGGACTGGACGAAGTCCGGCTCCACACGGTCGGGCGGCCGCTACCCGGTGTCGACGTCAAGATCAGCGAGTCCGGCGAGATCATGATCCGCTCCGGCAGCGTGTTCAGCGGCTACTTCAAGCAGGAACAGGCGACACGCGAGAGCCTCGAGGATGGCCGGCTGCATACCGGCGACGCCGGCTATGTCGAGCCGGACGGTCACCTCGTCGTGCTCGGCCGCCTGTCTGATGTCGTGCATACCGCCAAGGGCGAGCGATACATTCCGAATTACATCGAGAACCGCCTGAAGTTCAGCCCTTACATCAAGGATGCAGCGGTACTCGGCCGCGACCGCGATACGCTGGCAACGCTGGTGTGTATCGACAAGGACGCGGTCGGCCTGTGGGCCGAACTGCGCGGCATCTCCTATATGTCTTGCGCTGATCTCTCGCAGAAGCCGGAGGTGATCAAGCTGATCGGCTCTGCCGTCAAGCACGTCAACGGCACCCTGCCGGAGGGATTGCAGCTCAAGCAGTTCGTCTGCCTGCATAAGGAATTCGACCCGGATGATGGCGAAGTGACCCGCACCCGCAAGATCCGCCGCAACGTCGTCGAGGAGCGTTACAAACCGATCATCGATGCGATCTACGATCGAAAGACGAGCGTCCTGATGAAGGCGCAGGTCAGCTACGAGTCCGGCGAAGTCGGCGTCATCGAGCGCACGCTTTCGGTGCAGGAGGCCTGACGATGGATTGGGCGCTACTGGCCGAGTCGGCCGTCAACGGAAGCTTGGTCGGCCTGATGTATTCGCTGGTCGCAATGGGCATCGTGCTGATCTACAAATCGTCGTCGGTGCCGAACCTGGCGCAGGGATCGATGACGATGCTCGGCGCCTATATCGTGCTCGCCTATGCGAGCCGGTTCGGCGCGCCCATCTGGCTTTCGATCATTTTCGCCATCGTCACCATGTTCGGCGTCGGCATCGCCATCGAGCGGGTCGCGTTGCGGCGCCTCGCCGGCCGGCCGATCGTGATGATCCTGATGATGACGCTCGGGCTCGAGATTTTGCTCCGAGCCGGCTCGATGACGATCTGGGGGGGCACCGGGCGGCCGATGCCGATCGGCATCAGCGACGATCCGCTGTTCCTTGGGCCAATGCTGATCAACCGCGCCTATGCCGTCGGCGCCGCTGTTGCCGTCGTGATGTTTGGCGCGTTCGCCTTGTTCTTCCGGACCCGGATGGGCGTGGTGCTCCGCGCGATCTCGGACGACTACACGGCTGCCTGGTCGGTCGGCATCTCCGTCGAACGCGGCGTGGCGCTGTCATGGGCGATGTCCGCCGTGGTGGCCACGATCGCCGGCGTGCTGTGGGCCTCGGTGCAAGGCGTCGACCAGTCGCTGGCGCAACTGCTGCTGAAAGGCGTGACGGTCGCGTGCTCGGCGGACTAGACAGCATCGGCGGCGCGATGCTCGCAGGCCTGCTGTTCGGCATCGTCGAGGGCGTGACCAGCAGTTTCCTCGATCCGATACTGGGCGGCGCTAGTCGCGACCTCGTCGACGCCGCGATGCTGATCCTCACCATCATGCTGCGCCCGCACGGCCTCTACGGCCGCCACGACATCGAGAGGATCTGAATCGATGTTGTTCAGGCAAGCCGGCGTCTTCCACACCAATTATGCCGCCGACCGCGCGCTGTTTCCGATTGCGGCCGACCGCTGGATGATCGGCATCCTGCTGATTATCGGCCTTGCCGCCCCGTTCGTCGTGAACTCGCTCTATCTCAGCAGCTATCTGCTGCCCTTGCTGGTGTGGACTGCCGGCGCGCTCGGCCTCAATCTCATCCTCGGCTGGGCCGGGCAGTTTCATCTCGGATACGCCGCCGTGATGGGCATCGGCGCCTATGCGACGGTTCACGCCAACAAGGCCGGCATCCCCTGGGAGATCGCGATCCTGATCGGCGGCGCGACCGCCTCTATCATCGGCATCGGCTTTGCGTTTGCCGCGCTGCGCGTCAAGGGACTGTATCTGGCGCTCAGCACCCTCGCCCTCCAGTTCGTGATGGACTGGACCATTTCGCATGTTCCGGCCATCAGCGGCGGCACGCAGGCGACGCTGCAAGCGCCGGACATCCGCCTGCTCGGCCAACCCATAACCTCGGACGCCGGGCTCTATTACGTCGCGTTCGTCTGGTGCATCCTGGTGACGTCGTTCATGCTGAACCTGCGACGCACCGCGCTCGGCCGCGCGTTGGTCGCGGTTCGGGAGAAGGACTTCGCGGCGGCTGTCATCGGCGTCAACAGCTTCTATTTCAAGCTGGTCGCCTTTGCAACGTCCTCATTCATCGGCGGCGTCACCGGCGCGATCTTGATCGGCACATTCTATCACGCCGTTACGCCCGAACAGTTCTCTGTCGACGTCTCGATCCAGGCGCTGGCCATGGTGATCGTCGGCGGGCTCGGCAGCATCATCGGCAGCTATTTCGGCGCTGCCTTCATTCTGCTGATGCCGGGCGCTATGAACAGCCTGATCTCGTGGGCGGCGATCCGTTTCGGCTTTTCGCTCAGCATCGAGACGCTGGCGCATCTGCCGCAGGCTCTCTACGGCGCGCTGATCATCGGCTTCTTGCTGGTCGAACCGCTGGGCCTCGGCAAGATCTACAAGAACGTGCGCGACTATCTGCTGGTCTGGCCGTTCGGCTACGTGAAGAAATAGGGCCACCATGAGCGCATCGAGCCCAACCCCAACTGCTTCGAAGGTGCTTTCGCTCAACAATATCGAGGTTGTCTACGACTACGTGTCGCTGGCGATCAAGGGCGTGTCGCTCGACGTGCCCCAGGGCGGCATGGTGGCGCTCCTCGGCGCCAACGGCGCCGGCAAAAGCACTACGCTGAAGGCCATCAGCGGATTGTTGGTCGCCGAGCGCGGCGAGGTCCGCCGCGGCGAAGTCCAGTTTCACGACCGCAATATCGGCACGCTGTCGCCGCAGCAACGCGTCCAACTCGGCATCGCCCACGTGCTCGAGGGACGGCGGGTGTTCGAGCATCTGACACCCGAGGAAAACCTGATCGCGGCTTCCGCGATCCGGAGCCGGGCCGACATGGCCCGCAACAAGGAGATGGTCTACAGCTATTTCCCGCGGCTTCACGAGCGGCGATCCAGCGCCGCCGGTTACCTATCGGGTGGCGAGCAGCAGATGCTGGCGATCGGGCGAGCGCTGATGACGCAGCCGAAACTGCTGATGCTGGACGAACCCAGCCTCGGGTTGGCGCCGTTTTTGGTTGCGGAAATCTTCCAAATCATCAGCCGCATCAACCGCGAGGAAGGTCTCTCGGTGCTGCTGGTCGAACAGAATGCGGTGGCAGCCCTCGAAATCGTCTCGCACGGCTACTTGATCGAGAGCGGTCGTGTCGTCATGCACGACACGGCGGAAGCGCTGAAGAGCAATCCGGATTCAGGAGTTCTATCTCGGCGGCGCAAAGGGAAAGAGTTTCCACGCCATCAAGCACTACAGCCGGCGGAAACGCTGGCTGACCTGATTACGACCAGCGAATAAGACAACAAACGACCAAAGGGAGAACCCAGATGAAATATCTATCGATTGCGGCCGGTGTCGCCTTGAGCGCGATCTCGATCCTATCGGCGAAAGCCGCCGACGCCGTGCGTTTTGGGCTCTGTTACGACCTTACCAAGGCATACACCTTCGTGACGCCGCAGGTGGCGCAGGCCGCCAAGGATTATGCGGATATCCTCAACGCACAAGGCGGCATCGAGGGTCACCCGGTGGAGATGGTGGTACAGGACCACGGCAACGAGCCGCAGCGCGGCATCGAATGCTACGAAAAGCTGAAGCGCGATGGCGTGATGGTGTTCGATACGCTGTCGACACCGGTCTCCGATCGGCCCGACCTATTGGGGCCAAGCCGCCAACGACATCGAGTACATCAAGCAGAAATCCGGCGGCAACCTGAAGGGAGTCAAAATCGCGTTCCTCTACGTCGATTATCCGTTCGGACAAGAACCAATCGGTATCATCAAGACGCTGGCGGCTAAGGAAGGCTTCGATCTGCAACTGTTCCCCTATCCTTTGCCAGGCAATGACCAAGCCTCAGCATGGACCCAAATGCGCCGGTTTGCACCCGACTGGATCGTCAGTTGGAGCCTGTCAAACATGCACGTGATCGCCTCGCGTGAAATGAAGCGTAACGGCATTGCGCTCGACAAGTACGTCGCCGTCAACTGGATGAACGAGGTCGACATCAACAATATCGGCGCAGAGGCCGCTAAGGGAATTAAGCGCGGCACCAACGTCGCCGGCGGCTCCAACCATCCCTTGGTGCAGAAGATCATTAAGGAAGTCTACGATAGGGGCAAAGGCAACGGCGACCGCAAAAATCTCGACGACGTCTACTACAACACCGGCCTGGCGCTCTGGTCGATCGCGGTTGAAGGCGCGCGTCTTGCTATTAAGAAGCACGGCTGGCCGCTGACGCCGGAGAAGATAAAGGACGGCCTTGAAAGTATCAAGGATTACGACGCGAACGGCATGATCGCGCCGGTGACCGTGACCGCCAAGGATCATGGCGGCGGCGGCAAGACCCGCATAGAGATGTGGAACGGCAGCAAGTGGGTGCCGCAGACAGACTGGATTGCAGCCTATACTGACGACGTTTGGAACGTGGTGAAGACTCAGTCGGCTGACTACGCGAAGTCGGACGCAGTCAAGTAAGCCAAGATAGTCCCAAGAAAATGCGGTGTTGCGATGAAATCTCATCGCACCACTCCCTGGTCCACTGCTGGAAAGCTGAACCAAAGCGATCGCCCTACTGGAGCGTGGGCTCATTGCCGGGACGGCCAGCCGGCGCCTGTCTTCAGGTGTCTTGGCAAGATGCCATAAGCAAGCCCCGATCCCACTCCTGTAGTGTCAATGCCAGCAATGAGGAGCAGGCGTAGCGTTCCTAGAATGTGATTGTCCGTAAGAGGTTGCCCGTCGACACGAGCAGCAACAAGATAGCTGATGAGATCTTCGGATGGCGCGCATCGCCGCCGTTGCACCACGATGGCTGCCGGAGCGAAAGGCGGCAGCAATACAATCCGCGCCAGGCGATGGTGTGGGGGATCGGAGGTGATGGGCGGTGCCGGCGATTTTATGGGCGGCGGGGTCGCGCGTACTTGCAGACGGCGCGAGGAGAAAGCTTGCGTGTCATGTGCGACCTCCCGAATGTCCTTGTAGCGCGTAGGCAAGTATACCCCCTGAAACCGATTGGTATGCGCAACGGGACAAGAGCTGCGCAACTCGGCCCAGATCGGAAAGGGGTCTTCGATCCATCGTTGATCGAGGTGATCGAAGTCTGTTGCCCAATCCTCGACAGGCGGACGGATACTCAATTCTGCCCCCCAACAAGCGTTCAAAGATGACTTGCGGCCTAGCGAGCGACGCCGGAGCAGTCGCCGCATTCCCATTCACGCGATCAGCCAACCCTGCACGGCCGCAGCCTCCTGCCGACAATACTCGGGCGATCCCAGTATCTGACGGTTAAACGCTATGCGCTTGAACCAATAATGCAAGCCAAGCAGGTCAGCGAAGCCCATTCCTCCATGCACTTCTGTTGTCAGGCGTGCGACCTCTCTGAAGACCTCGCCCACATGGGCTTTCGCCTGCAAGGCCATAATCCGTGCTTCCTCGGGCTGTGCATCTTGCGCATGTGCCGCGTACCAAACCAATGCTCGACAGGGCTCCATAGTGTCGCCAGATCCGCGAACGTATGCTTGACAGCCTGAAAAAAACCGATGGCGCGATTAAACTGAACCCTCGCTTTCGAGTACTCGAGCGCTCGATCTAACATGGACTGCGCTGCTCCCAGCGAATCTGCCGCGAGGAAAACTCTTCCCGCATCAATCACGCCAGACATTGCTCGGCAGGCGTCGGCAGCGGCATCCAGAATGATCACTCTGGCCTCATTGAGTGCGTAATTCGTAATGGGCCGGGTGCGATCGAGGCTTGCGCGTACATCAACGGTCACTCCCGTCTCTCCAGCATCAACAAGAGCTGCCCGACCGTCGGGTAGAAACACGATGACGTGAGATGCGCTCCCGCGTCGAGTACTCCGGTCAAACGGCCACTGACCCTATTGCCGTCGAGCTCCGCTACGGCAATCGCGCCGGCGCAGCTCTATGCCTCGATGGCTCGGCGGCACATGGAACTCTATGACAAGCCGCCAACTTGGGGAGATCGCCGTCTCGACCGCCACAACGCAGTCCTGAATGCCAACGCGATGATGACGAAACCTATCACCATTGAGGAGCGCTGACGACGATCGCAGCGCCGCCGTCGCCCTCGATGCAGCACACCGGCTTGCGTTCCTGCAAATGGAATTCAACGTCAAGGGTCCGGTGATCGCAGGCGACACGATCCACGTCGAATGCGAGGTGATCGAGGCTCGGCGCAGCAAGAACCGGCCGAACCGCGGCCTGGTGCGGACTAGGAACATGAGGAAGGTCGGCCCGGTACCGAGCGAAGGAATGGGCGGGTTCTTCCTGAACATGAACTGTAACAAGCGGTCCATCGTGCTCGATCTGAAGAAGTCGGCGGATCGCGCAACCCTGATGAGCCTAGTCATGACGGCGGACGTGTTCGTTCACTCGATGCGTCCGAGCGCCGCGGAACGGCTAGGCATCAGCTATCAAGAGCTTGGCAAGGAAAATCCGCGGCTGGTCTATGCGTCCGCCGGGGGTTATCGCAACGACAGCTCGCGGCGAGATTGGCCGGCGTTCGACGACGTGATCCAGGCTGCCTCCGGAATCGCCGCGATGAACGTCGTGGATGGCATGCCGCGCTATTTCCCGACGATCATCTGCGACAAGCTCTGCGGCTACATTCTCGCCTCCAGCATCGGCGTGGCGTTGTTTGCACGCGAGCGCACAGGCGTCGGCCAGGAAGTCCATGTTGCCGTGATGGACGCCATGGTCGGCTTTAACATGATCGAACATCTTTGGGGCGGCGTGATCGACCGGCCCGACCTCGGCCTCGGCTACAGTCGCATGCTGACGCCTCACCGTCGACCCTACAAGACGTCGGACGGCTATATATCGCTTCTCGCTGTCACCGACGACCAATGGTCACGGTTGTTTGCGGCCATAGAGCGGCCGGAACTCGCAAAGGATCCTCGCTTCCTTCACCTGGAAGATCGTGTGCGAAACATCGACGAATTGTACGGTATTGTTGTCGAGCCGATAAAGACTCGAACCACGGCTGAATGGCAGGAGCAGCTAAATATCGCCGACATTCCAAACGGGCCGGTGAACGATTTCCAGTCCATCTTCACAAACGGAGATCTCGCGGAGGGACACTTCTTCCGGCGGCTGGATCATCCGGCCGCGGGACGAACGGTATCGATGGCTCCGCTGGCAAGCTTCTCTCGAACCGCGGCGTCGCTTCATCGCAAGCCACCCCGCCTCGGAGAACACACCGAGGAAATTCTCAACGAATTAACGACGCAGACCGGAGCGTAATCGCTCCTTATCTCCTGAGGAGCACATCTGCTTTGATCAGGGGCCCGCAATATCAGCGCGACATCAAGACCAACTGCTCAGACACGCGCGGCTTCGGCGATTTTACTTGCACGCCGTCCGATCTTCGTCCATTGCGTGCATCCTATGTGCGAGCACCCGCACAGGCGGCTCGGAGAAATTGAAGTGGTCCAGCTGCAGTCGAGGATCACTGGTGCTGAAACGTCCGACGGAAGCCACAGAAATGCGGGGTACCGTTGTGCGTGATAAAGCGGCGAGCGCCGGACCGAGATCGCTGAAGTGCATGCTCGCGATTTTTGACGCGGTCGCACATTCCCACGACGGATTGTCGCTCGCCGAGCTTTCAAGCCGTCTCGGTTCGCCCAAGAGCATTTTGTTGACGTTGTTGCGTCCGATGGTGGCCGACAACTTCCTGACCCATACCAATGGCCGCTACACGCTCGGCAACGAGAGCTTCGCCCTAGCCACCAGCATTTTGTCGACCCGAAAGTTCGGGACCGTAGTTCGCGGCTTGATGGTGGAGTTGCAGCAGCATTGCCCGGAGACCATCATCCTCGCTGTCAGGTCTCCCAACGCCAAAAGACGTCGCTCCGCTCGCGGTACTCCTTTCGAGCCCGTATGCTTCGAAAATCACCGGACAAGCAGTGAGCGTGAACGGTGGGATTTCCGCGGCCTAGTCCGGCGCGTCGACACATTGATCAGCATCAGGTTCATCGCCCAGCGACCGACTCAGTCCTCCTGCGCCGCCGTTTCCCAACTCGGGATCGTGACCTCGCGGCCCTCCATGCTCCGGACCCGCGGGCGCTCGACCTCGATCTTGCCGCCGTGGAAACCGATCCGGTCCCACGTTCGGCCCCAACGGTGCGCCCGCCGCGCCGCATCGCGCCCGCGGCGACGGCCTGCAGGCCGCCGTCACTTCCGCCTCCATCATCGTGCCGAACACTCGATCCCTGCCGCAAGACAGAACCGATCGACGCTCGCCCGCACTTCCCCAAACGCTTCGTCCACAGCCCCGGCGCCGGCGAACCAGCCGGGGTGATATCCCTTGTCATGGCGTTGCCCGAATCAGCGCCCCGAGCCTACCGGCTCAAGGTGGGCAACGCCGACCTCTTCAGAAACTCAACAGAACCCGGGACATCCCCCAATTCCAGATGTCTTGTTCGAAGATGCAACGAATGTCACTTGGGCCTCTGTTGGTCATCAATTCGTGAGAAGATCACTTTTTGACGTAACGGCCGTGCTAAGAAGACTGTTTTCCAGCGCCTCCGGCATCACTTGCGACATCTAGCTTGACGACACGCGCGTTCTGACCTGGCTCACCAACAACCAAAAATTCTTCCGCGCCATAGCCTGCCTCAATTGGAATTCGAAGTATCCTACCTCCTGGAGATGTTTGCACTTCAGGCCTGACTGTCACGACGGTTTCATCCCGGGCAGCTGCAAGTGCCTGCATCACCGAGTCATGACGTCCCAACTTCTCGAGATTCAATAGTGTCGGGAAAAGTACCGTTCGCCTTTGTGCGTCGGCGTCGTTGCGTGCTTGAGCTGGGGTGATCCATGTAGAGTCGACGGCTTCGTGACCGTCGTGCCGTAAAACATGATCAATCGGAGCTTGAGCGAGAAAAAAATAGGTGTCGAAACGCTTTGGCATATGCGGCGGCGTAATCCAGTGGGCAAAGTGCACAAGCTGATCGAAGGCCGCGATCAAATATTCCCGCTCGATCATGTCAGCAAAGCCAAGTGTCCCGGCCTCGATGGCCTGACGATAAGCGATACCCAACGTTTCTGCTCGCGCACCATCAACCAAGGGACCACCGCGGTACTCGCGAGCGAAAAGAACGCCACATTCTTCAAAAGCTTCACGAGCCGCTGCCGCCATGAGACCAAGCATCTCGTCGTCAACCCCGGTCACACCTTCGGCCAGCTTGCGCCACCGCGGATCAAAGTCCAACTGACTTACGGAACCACCGGGAAAGACTAAGGCGCCAGATGCGAATTCAATCTCATGATGCCGAACGACCATAAATAGCTCAATGCCTTCAGCGCTATCACGAGCAAGCATCAGCGTTGCAGCAGAACGAGGTTTGATCTGTCCAGTCATGCGGATCCTCGAATGTTAAATTCTAAGTTCGGTCTACACGATGTGCGTCAGAAATACTTCTTCAGCAAAACTGGCGAAGCGCTTAAGCAGTGCAATAGATGAATACAAATTTCACCTACCTGTTCGTAGCTATCGATTTCGGACTTCGGGAGGCCGGCGATCGTGATAATCTTCGTCATGGCGTGATCTCCTCCGACGCTGAAACGCCGAAATCGCCTGTTGGATCAAGCTGGAGATTACGCCGCCTTCATTTTCCAACCACTCCTGCTACGGCACCATTGCCACGACAAAAGCCCACTAGTTCACTCACGATCCAACGGGGCTGGGGCGCGAGGCGCCAAGCCACCCTTTCAACGGACCTCGCCTAACTAAGACATACCAATTCAGGTCGCAGAAACTTGTTTAAGTTATTTGACGGCACGCGGATCGGAACCGACTCGCGAACCACCCAGTTATGCCTGAGGGCATGAGGCGAATGACGGCGACGAGAATGACGCCGAACAAAACAAGATGCAAACCAGGGAGATTGTTGGCCAAGTTCCCGCGGAGGATCTCTCCTAGCGGAAACAACAATCCGACCCCAAGTACGGGCCCCCACAGCCTGCCCGCGCCGCCGACCACCGTGAATAGCGCTATGGATATAATCAATATAGGTGACGCTACGACTTCGGGATCAACGAATCCGTCGTAGCGAGCGAGGACCGAACCGCCCAATGAACTGAGAACTGCGCTGATCACCATCGCGGTCGCCTTCGATCGGAAAAGGTCTATTCCGATGGCTTGCGCAGCGTTTTCGTTCCCTTTTAGCGCTCGCAGGCGATAGCCTAGCTTGGAGTGGAGGATCGCGTAACTTGTCGCGAGAGCTAAGGCCATGAAGCAAAGCGCAAGGAGGACATTTTGGTTTGCGACTGAAAGCTGCAGTCCGGATGCGGACATCGGCCTGTATTGAACGAGCAGTCCCGAGGCGCCTCCGAGAAACTCCGTGCCAATCACGATGATGCGTCCCAACTCGCCGATCGCAAGCGTCACCAGAGCAAAATACAGATGCCCAAGCCGAAATCTGAACGTGATCCAGGAAATCGCCGCGCCTATCGCACCAGACATTGCAGCCGCGCATAGCACACCTATCCACCACGGAACGGACAGTTTAAGCAACATCGCGGCCGGAAGGAGCGCGCCAAGACCAATGAAAACGCTGTGGCCCAGCGATAGTTGCCCCCCAATGCCACCAACGATGTTCCAGGCAGAAGCGAGCCCGATATAGATCAACGTTTTGGTGGCGATTCCGCCGTAGTAGCCGGGGAGCGCCATGATTGCCGCTCCCACGATGACGATGGTAGACGCAGTGATCGCGGCCTTCGTGACCTTGGCGAACTTCATGATCGCGATCCGAAAAGCCCTTGGGGCCGGAAGATGAGAATGGCGATGAATACCGCGTAAGGTACGGCGAATCCCAGTGGCCCGTTCAAGTAGACGTTCCCGAGCGTCTCGGCCACGCCGATGATGATGCCGCTGACGAGGATGCTAAGGAGATTGTTCATGCCGCCGAGCACGAACGGCATCAACGCGACCACGGTATAGTGAAGACCCTCGCCCGGATGAATCGGCCTTCCGGCGACGAGGAGCGATGCGGACACAGCAAGGATCGCCGCACTTAGCGATACCACGATGAGTTGCGTCCGTCGCACGTCGACGCCGACCAATGCCGCGGCTTTCGCGTTCTGGTGCACCGCCCGTACGCTTCGGCCGAAGTCGGTATACCCGAGCGTCCAGAAGAGGACGCCGGCGAGCCCCCATGTCGCAACGAAGGAAATGAGCAGCGACGTCTGTACAACAGCGAAATCGCCGATCACCAAGACGTCACCATCAAGTACGGACGGAACTCTTTGGAAGTTACCGCCGTAGACCATCAAGATCCCGTTTTGGATGACAAACATCAAGCCGAGCGTGAGTTGGATGACCATCAATTGCTGGGAACTGATCGGCTGGATCAGGTATCGATATACGACGGCCGTTACGGCGATGATGACCGGCATCGTAATCAGAATCGAGACGTACGGGTCTAAGTTCAGAAGGGTTGACAGCGTCAGCGTCATGAACATGCAGAGGACCATCAGGTCGCCCTGCGCGAAATTCGTGATGCCGCTCACGCCGTAGATCAGCCCCATGCTGAGGGCGATCAGTCCGTACGTGCTACCGATGAGCACGCCTTGGATCACCCCCTGGTATAATATCTCCATTTCAAGTCCCCAAATAAGCCCGCTTGACGGCGGGATCATCCTGCATATCCTCGCTTCGTCCGGAGATGACGATTTCGCCGCGTTCGAGGACGTAGCAGCGCTGCACGTTCTGTAGCGTCAGGTTCAGATTTTGCTCCACCAGCAGGATCGTCAGTCCTTCGCGGTGCATAGCCGTCAACGCCTCGAAGATCGTAAGCACAAACTTTGGAGAAAGACCGAGCGACGGCTCATCCAAGATGAGCAGCTTCGGTCCGGACATGAGCGCCCTTCCGATCGCAAGCATCTGCTGCTCGCCGCCCGAGAGAGTTCCAGCGGCTTGCACGCGCCGTTCGGATAGCCTGGGAAAGAGGTCGAGGACAAATTCTAGCTTGCGTGAACGTTCGAGGCGCGCCTTGCGGGTGTAAGCACCGAGAGCGAGATTCTCCCAGACGGTCATTTCCGGAAACAATTGTCGACCCTCGGGAACCTGGCTGATGCCGCGCTCGGTGACTTCGTGCGCATGCAGTCGCGAGATGTCGCTTCCCTCAAAAACGCACTTTCCGCCCCTCCACGGAACGATCCTGCTGATGCAATTGACGAGGGTCGACTTTCCGGCATTGTTCGCGCCGAGAAGACCCACGATCTCGCCCTTGGCAATCTTCAGCGACACCCCGCGCAAGATATCGAGGTCGCCGTATCCGGCACTCGCGCCTTCGATTTCAAGCATCCAACGCCGCTCCCAAATAAGCATCCTGCACGTCGGGATGCGACATGACCTCCTCCGGCGTCCCTTGCATTATCAGCTCGCCGAAGTTAAGGACGAGCATTCTATCTGCAAGCCGCATCACGACGGGCATCACGTGCTCGACCATGAGGAAGGTGATGCCGCGGTCGCGCAGCTTGCGAATGGCCGCGATCGGCACTTCCGCCTCCACAAGCGTCAGGCCCGCCATTACTTCGTCCAGGATGATAAGCTTTGGGTCGGTAGCCACGCACTTCGCCAGTTCGAGGCGCTTTCGGCTCTGAATAGGTAAAGACGAAGCGAGTTCCTTTCGCTTTTCCGCCAGGTCCAGCTCTTCGAGAATCTCGTCGGCAAGGCGGCGCGCGGCGGGCAAAGCGTGATGGAGCATCGCCGCCGCGACGACCGTTTCGTGCACCGTCAGGTCCGGAAACATTTGGACGATCTGGAAACTACGAACCATTCCAAGCTTCGCGATCACGTGCGGCGGAAGACCAGTGACGTCACGCCCATCGAACTGCACCTTTCCCTGGTCGTTGCGCAGAAAACCGCAGATCAGTCCGAACAACGTCGTCTTTCCCGCACCGTTCGGTCCAACGACGGCCAGTATTTCGTTGCGGGGCAGAACGAACGAGACGTCATTGACGGCGATAACGCCTCCGAAACGCTTCGTAAGATGTCTGACCTCCAGCAAAGCGCCCGGTCTTTTAGCATCAATCGGCGCCGCAGGCCCGGGACCCAGCCTCATTGATACGACCTCGGCTCCCCGCGCGAAAACTCCGCAGGCCACAACGCCTGTTGGCTGCCGTCCGGCTGCCACTGCAGCGCAAGCGCAGTCTGGTCTGTAAGGCAGTTGTCCTCGCCGAAGGCAAGCTCAGGCCGCGGCAAATACAAGAAAGGATCGCTGCGCCCGATCCGGACCTTCTCGAACGCGCCTCTGAGCGCTTCGCGGTCGTTATTTCCAGCAAGCTCGAACGCTGCCTGCACCAATCTGGCCGCTTGCGCCGCCCAGACCTGGTAGTGCCCGATGGGGCCCTGCATCTTCTTTTCGTTGATCTGCCGCTGTAATTCGGAAACGATCTGTTTCGCCCCTGGCTGGTCGATACCCACGACAAACCCCGTCGTGGCGAAGAGGTTACGCGTGAGGACCTGCTCGGCCAATTTTGCACCAAGCTCGTTCCAAAGCGTGACGTCCGCATATCCGGCGCCGCAGCCGACGAACGTCGCTTCGTTGTATCGCAAGTTGGCCCGCGCCTGATGCAGCAAGACGCCTTCCCGTGTCAGCACCAGGCCAACTACGGCATCGGGTTTCGCTGACTTGATACGAAGTATCGTGGATGTCTGGTCTTGAGCCGTACGGTCGACCGGGATGCGCGCCGCCACGGTGAGGCCCGCGGCTGTCACCATCTTTTCCTGGAAATTGGCGATCTGCTGGCCAGCTTCGTAATTCGAGTAAACGAGGGCCACCGACCGGATACTTCGTCGCTTTTCTTTAATGAGATAGTTCAAGAACTCGATTGGCGGAGCGGCGTATCCCTTTTCGTAGGTAAACCCGATCGAGAACAAATATTTAGATCGGCTATCGCCGCTGGTGAAGGAAAGCGCAGGAACCTTCAGTTCGTCGAGAACCGGAACCAATGCGAGCATTTCGCTCGTCACCAGCGGTCCGGCAATGAAAGACACCTTCTCCTGCTCGATCAAACGTCGGGCCTCGCTCGCAGTGCCGGCGCTGCCGCTCGCGTTGTCGGCGACGACAAGCTCGATCTTGGCCCCCCCCATGCTTTTGATGCCCCCCTCCGCGTTGACCTTGTCGATCACGTAGCGGAATGGCGGGAACATGTTCGCAGCATATTGGGCCAGATTGCCGCTGATCGGAAGGATCATTCCCACACGAACAACACGGTCGCTTTGCGCACGTGCGGAGCGTACTCCGACGGCAAGTACCCCCGTCCCGGCCAAGAAGGTTCGTCGAGAGAATCCACGCATTGTTCCGGTCCTCTTAAGAGAGCATCGATTTGGCGATGACGTTTCGAAGGATCTCGCTCGTTCCTCCGCCGATTGTGCCGACCCTGGAATCCCGAAAATACATCTGCATCTCCGAGTTCATCATCAATCCCGCGCCGCCCATGATCTGGATGCCGGTGTCAGCGCATTTGGAATTGCTCTCCGTGGCGAAAATCTTCGTGACGGCCGCCGCGGTGCTCGGTGCAACGCCTCTGTCCATGAGAGAAGCGAGCCGATAGGTCATGACACGCGATATCTCGGCCATGCTGCGTATGTCCGAGATCTTGTGGCTGATGGCCTGATATTCAGTGATCGGTTTGCCGAACTGCTTGCGCCGTCGGGCGAAATCGATCGCAGATTCCAGTATCCTGTAGCAATTCCCGCTTGCCGCGGCCGACAGGAGCAGCCGCTCGACATTCAAACCGCGCATGATGTTCTTCCATCCGCCATTGACCCCGCCCAGAACGTGGGTTGCGGGAACCTTGACGCCGTCGAAGAACACCTCGTTGGTGTGGATCATGCGCCTGCCGAGCCCCCGCAGCGGGCGGATGGTCACACCTTTCGCCTTGGCGTCGACGAGAAAGAGCGTCATGCCCTTGTGCCTTGCCTCCGGGTCCGTCTTTGTTGCAACGACCAGATAGCCGGCGACGTGAGCGCAAGTGATGTAGACTTTCTGGCCATCGATGATCCAGTCGTCCCCCTTCGCAACCGCCTTCGTCCGGATACTGCTGGCGTCGGATCCTGTGTCCGGCTCCGTCAGGCAGAACGCCAACTTCAGCTTCCCGGCGATGAGCTGCGGTAACATGGACGCCCGCAACTGCTCGCTGGCTCCGAACTTCAGATGCATTCCGCCATAGACGACTGTAGTCAGGTAAGCCGAAGCCATCTGGGCATTGTGATAGGCGATCGCTTCGATCAGGACGGCCAGATCCATATAACTGCCGCCTGCCCCCCCGTACTGCTCGTCATGAGGCAACCCAAGCCACCCGGCCTCAGCAAGAGCGGCGTAAGCGTCGAATGGGAATTCGCTCTTGTCGTCGAGTTCCGCGACCTTCCATGGCGGCAGCTTTTCCCGCAAAAGCTGGAGCACGCTCGCGCGCACCTGCAGCTGATCGTCGGTGAGGTCGAACTCTTCGTTGTTATCGAACAGATGCATCTGCGCTACCTGCATGCTTTCGTGCGGGAATTGAGCGACCTGCCACCGGTCATTTCGGCCGGCGCCGATAGAGCAGCGTGGCTTGCATCTCCTGGACGACACGTCCGTCATGCCGCACGCATTCTCGCTTGAAGGTGATGACGCCGCGGTCCGACTTGCTACTCTCCTTCTTGTCGACGACCTTGGAGCGCAGACGGATCGTATCGCCGTGCTTGACGGCATCAAGAAGGCGCCACTTGTCGATTTGCAGCAACGCCAGCAGCGTACCATCGTTGATTCCGCTCGCGTATTGCAGGCCGCCCATGATCGCGTAGACCAGCGGGCCATGCGCAATCGGCTCTCCGAATTGCGTCGTTTTGCAATATTCGAAATTCGTATGAACTTCATTGAAGTCGCCCGAAAGGCAAGCGAAATTGATGATGTCCGTCTGCGTCACGGTGCGCGCCGGGCTTTCGAATTCCTGGCCAACCTCGAAGTCCTCGAAGTAGCGTCCACGCGGGCGGGGGATGCTCATGGGTGTTCCTTTTTTAGTTCGGCTTGTTCGCGAGAATGAGTGTGCAGTGCGAGGACAGGATGCCGCCCTCGTTGTGAACCAGCGCGAGTTCGGCGTCTTTCACCTGGCGGGCACCGAGTCCGCCGCGCAGCTGGCGTACACCCTCAATGATGCCGAAAAGTCCACCAGCGGCTCCCGCGTGGGCATGGGACAACATGCCGCCATGCGTATTGATAGGCAGCTTGCCTCCGATCGATGCTCTGCCGTCGGAGAAAAAGGAGCCGCCCTCTCCCGGTTCGCAGAAGCCAAGCTCTTCCAGCTCGATCAGCGGCACGATGCTGAAGCAGTCGTAGAGTTGGGCAACGTCGATGTCTGACGGTGTTACGCCGGCCATTGCGTAAGCACGTTCACCCGACTGCTTTGCGCCAAACTCCGTAAGGCTCGGAGCGCACATCAGATGTTCATGAGTGTGGTGCTCGCCGATGCCGAGGAGATAGGCCGGCTTCGACTTGAGGTCCTTCGCACGTTCGGCCGAGGTCACGATGAACGCGCCGCCGGCATCGGAGATCAGGCAGCAGTCGAGCATGCCGAGCGGATCGGCGATCGGCTTTGCCGACAACACGTCCTCGACCGTGATCGCGCTCTTCATGTGCGCGTTGGGGTGAAGCAAGGCATGGCGGCGCGTGTTCACCGCGATGTTGGCGAGATGTTCGCGCGTCGTGCCGTAGACGTGCATGTGGCGCTGCGCGATCATGGCGTAGAATCCAGGAATCGATCCGCCGTAGGGCTGCTCGAAATAGGGATGTCCGACCGCCAGGAGCGCCGAGACCGCCGAGTCGCGCGATTGACCGGTCGCGCGGTTCTCGCCAGCGCACACCAGGATGGTCTCCGCGCTGCCCGCAAGGATCGCCTCAGCCGCGTGCTTCAGCATCACGGCGGGGGATCCGCCGCCAACGACGATGGACGCATTGTAGCGGGGCTTGATGCCAAGATATTCGCACAGCACCGATCCCAACATGAAGTAGGGTTCGGTGAAGGAATACGCCGTCAGGACACCATCGATGTCCGACACCTTGAGACCTGTTTCGTCGAGCGCACGCTTCGCCGCCTGGGCGTTCAGGCCCAGCCCGGTCATCCCGGGCACCTTGCCAATGTCGGATTCGCCAACGCCGACGATCGCGATCTTTCCAGAAGCCAATTTATTCATTTCAATTCCTCTTGCTGCCTAGCCCGATCAGAGCGTCGACGGCTACGGCACGATTGGCCGAAATCTTGACGGGATTGACGTCCAATTCAACGATCTCCTGGCGCAGATCGCTGACCAACACGGAGATTCGGCTCACGATCTCGGCGAGCCCCTTGATGTCAGCGGCCGCCTGGTTGCGGTAGCCGAATAACAGGCGGCTGCCTCGCAGTGAACGCAGCATGTCGGTCGCTTCCGAGACGTTGACGGGAGCACGCCGGGTCTGCACGTCCGCGAGCAGTTCGATGGCCGTTCCGCCGAAGCCACACGTGATCAGCGGCCCGAACTGAGGGTCGACCGAAGCGCCGACCATCATCTCGGTGCCGCCCGCAACCATTTCCTGAACGACAATGCCGTTGACGGTGACCGGACCGTCCAGCCGCCCGGCCGCCTGTTCGATTTCCCGATATGCCTTCCGCACCCCATCTGCGTCGCTGACGTTCAACCGGACGACGCCAGCCTCGGTCTTGTGCGGAATGTCCGCCGAGTCCGCCTTGAGGACGACGGGGTATCCGATGGCCTCTGCATGTGCGACGGCTTCATCGGCGGTCATGGACAAGGCCTCGCGGTTGACCGAAACACCGTAGGATGTGAGCAGCCTTTTCGATTGTGCTTCGCTGAGAACGCCACCCGCGCGGATCGTCGCGAGCTCGGCAAGGGCCGCATCACGTGCTTTGGAGTCGGACAGACTCTTCTCCGCCCTGGCCTTCCGGTCCGCCTTGTCGTAATAATCGAACCACGACCTTATTGCCTTCATGCAGCGGCCCATCGACCTGAACATCGAGATCTTCCGGCTCTTGTCGTAGATTTCGCTGCCCGGCCCCTCCAGCCATTCGTTGAACCAGACGAGGCAGATCGGTTTGGAGAGTTCGGCTGCGAGCCGATCAAGATGAATAGCTCTCTCGGTCGTGATCGGCTTCTGCGCCGAAAGCATAGGCACGACCACAACGCCGTAACTCGGATCATCGGCGAACGCCTTGATGCAGGCGCTGTACAGATCGAAGCTCTTGAGTGTCTCAGCGGTCATGTCCGTCGGGTTCGATACCGAACCGAAATCCGGCACCAGCTTCGACAGCCGCGCCACGGTATGGTACTGAGGCGCAGGCATCGCGACACCAAACTCCTCGGCCTTGTCTCCGGAGATGACGGCGGCCCCTCCGGAGCTCGCCATGACCCCCGCCCCGGGGCCCTTTGGAACGCCTGCGCGCTCGAAGAAGCAGGCGGTCTCGAGCACCTCCTCCCAGTTGTCGACGACGATCGCCCCCATCTCGCGGAATGCCGCATCGTAAGCCGCATTGGAGCCAGCCAAAGTGCCGGTGTGGGAAAGTGCCGCCTTCTTGCTGATTGCGCTATGTCCCATCTTGTAGATGACGAGTGGTTTCCTCGCTGCGAAGGCTCGGCGGCCGGCTTCGATGAGGCGACCACCGTCCCGAATTCCCTCGAACAAACATGCGATCACTGCGGTGCTCGGATCGTCGACCAGGTAGTTGATGAGGTCGCAGATATCGACATCGCTCGAATTTCCGGCCGACAGAAATTGCGAGAAGCCGATACCCCGCTGCAGGGCCTGGATAATGGTGTATCCGAGGCCCCCGCTCTGGCTGACGAGACCAATTCCGCCGGCGATGATCGGCATTTCGTTGAATTTCGGCATGAAGTGCATGCCGATTTTGGAGGCGAAGTTGATGATGCCAACGCAGTTCGGGCCGATGATCCGGATGCCCGTCGATTGCGCGATCTCCGCAAGTTCGCGTTGAGCAGCCGTCCGCTCCGCGATGCCCAATTCCGCAAAACCAGACGAGTAGACGATCGCGCCGCTGATTCTCTTGGCTGCGCACCGTCTGACAAGATCGGTCACCTGATCCTGCGGCACCGAAATGACGACAGCATCCGGTACCTCCGGAAGATCCTCGATCGTGGGGTAGGCCTTGTGGCCGAAGATCACGTCCCGTTTCGGGTTGATCGGAAGAAGCTTGCCGCCGAAAGTCGCGAGATTCTCCATCGTCCGCGCCCCGAAGGAGCCCGGCGATTCCGAAGCGCCGATGACCGCGATGCTCGCGGGGTTGATCAAGCGCTCGAGCTCCTTACGACCGAAGAGCTTCGTCCTGTTCTCGATGTATCCCTTGATCTCCGTCACAGTCCGAGCTCCCGAGCGATCAAGCTACGTTGGATTTGCGATGTACCTCCGCCGATCGTCGCGTTGCGCGCGTCCCGCCAGTACCGCTGCATATCGTGGTCATGCGTGTAGCCGGCACCGCCGAGTATCTGCATGCCCTGCGTGGTCACCCGCACGAACATCTCCGAGACGAACAGCTTGGCCATGCAAGCCTGCTTCACGCACGGCATCCCTTGGTCGTACCGCCAGGCCGTCGATGCCGTGATCCATCTGGCCGCTTCCACGTCCGTCGACATATCGGATAGCATGTGAGCGATCGCCTGAAACTCGGCGATAGGCTTACCAAACTGCTTCCTCTCGCCGGCGTAGCGGATCGCATCGTCCACTGCGGCCCGGGCGTTGCCGAGATAGTTCGCGGCGAGCAGAATGCGTTCGCGTTCCAGATGCTTGTTGATGTAGGACCAGCCGCTGTTTTCCTCGCCGATCAACATCCGTTTCGGAAGTCGCACCTCGTCGAGAAAGATCTCGCAGAGCCCGAGAATCCTTCTGCCCACGACGTCCAGCCGGTTGATGGTGATGCCCGGAAGATCGTTAGGGACGAGAAAAAGCGAGATGCCGGCATGCTTCTTGACGTCCGGGTTCGTCCGCGCGGCCAGAACGATCATGTTGTTTGGCGCATGCGCTCCGGACGAATAGAGCTTCTGGCCAGTAATCACGTAATCATCGCCATCGCGGCGCGCCCGCGTCTGGAGCGACGCCGCATCCGATCCGGAACCCGGCTCGGTCAGGCTGAAGGAAAGCTTCGTGTCGCCTTTGACGACTTTCGGAAGGATTTCGGCCTTGATCTCCTCGCTCGCGAAATCGGCGAGGATCATCGCGCCCCACCCGATCAACGCGAGACGCGTCGCGAAATCCACGCTCGGCCTGGCGATTTCCTCCAGTGCGATGGCGCAATCGGCGATCGGGGAGCCGACGCCGCCGTAGGCCGACGGCACCATCATCGCCAGAAGACCCGCTTCCGCCATGGCGGCGTAGACGTGCTCGGGCAACTGTCCGGTTCGGTCCCATTGACGGACGTCGGCCGGTTTGCAATGGCGTTTCACGAACGACGCGGTCGTCTCGCGCACCAGTTTCTGTTCGTCACTGTCTTCGAAATTCACGACCGCACCTTCTCCAACGAAAACTGCGGGAGCTTCGCGCCGTCGCGCTCTTCAAACTCGAGTCTGACGCCATCTCCGACCCGGACCTCCAGCGCACCGTTGCCGACGATGTTGGTCATCATCCGAGGGCCCTCCGCCAGATCGATCAACGCGACAACGTAGGGAGTGCGCCCAGCGAACGCGGGCGAGGACGCGCGCCGGACGACCGTGAAGCTGTGAACCGTTCCCTTACCCGACGCTTCGATCCATACGAGATCGTCGGACCAGCAGACGGGGCACAGGTATCGCGGCATGAAGTGCTTTTCGCCGCAGGAATTGCAGCGCCGGATCACGAGCTTCTCCTCATTCGCGGACTTCCAGTAGACGGCGGAATCCGCGTTAGCGACCGGCAGCGGGAGTTGTTTTTCCACTTATTCCCTCCTCTTCTATTTTTCAGAGACGTATTTCAGCCAACGGCCCCCATCGACGATGAGGTTCTCGCCCGTGACGAAGCTCGCCAGATCCGAGGCCAGGAAGACTGCCGCGTTGGCGACTTCCTGCTTATTTCCGAAGCGGCCAAGCGCCACGCGGCTCCGCTCCAGATCTGCGCGACCGCGATCTTCATAAATACGCTTTGCGCCCTCGGTGTCGCCGATTGGCCCGGGCGAGATCGCGTTGACCCTGATTCCTTCCCGTCCCCATTCGACAGCGAGCGTCCGGGTGAGCGACAGAATCCCGGCCTTGGCTGCAGCTGCATGTGCTGCTCCCGGCCAGCCAGACAGCGCCTGCATGGTGATGATGTTGATGATGCAACCATCGCCTTTGGATTCCCGGAGATGCGCGTAAGCGGCTCGGCATCCATGGAAGGTCCCATTCAAATCGATGTCGATCACCGTCCGCCACGCGTTCGAGGACATCTCAGCGGTCGGGCAGAAGAAGTTGCCCGCCGCGTTGTTGACGAGGATGTCGAGCGATCCAAAGCGATTCACGACGGCGTTGACCGCGGCCGATACCTGCTCGTAGTTTCTAACGTCCGCCTGGAAGGATGCGATTTCCTTCATGTCCCGCGCCTGCAGAGTGGCCACAGCGTCTTTGAGCCGTTCGGCATTCCGGCTGACGATTGCCACCTTGGCGCCGAGCGCCAGGTATTGCTCCGCTATACTCAGCCCGATTCCGCTACCGCCACCGGTGATGAGTGCCACGCGCCCTTTCAGAAGGTCGGAAGAATACATGTCATTTCACCTTCGCAACTCTGGCTTTCGCGGTAGCCATGGCCGACCGGTGGCATTCTGACGCCGTGGCGAGCCCGAACGCGTCCGCTTCGTGCCGCAGCGCTCCGGCTAGATGAACGGCCCACCCTTGAGCGCAAAGGGATTTGGTTAGCTGGAGAGCTTCCGCCGGTAGCGCCGCGAGTTCGTCGGCGAGCTTCATGGTCTGCCCCTCGAGTTCTCCCACTGGCGCAACGCGACGGGTGAGCCCGAGGGCGCGCGCCTCTTCTGCCCGAATGACACCGCCTGTAAGCAACACGTCGAGCGCGACCGCCGGAGTGGCCTTCGCTTGCAGCAGAAAGCTGGCGCCCCCATCTGGAACGACACCAAGCTTTACGAATGGGAAGCCCAAGCTTGCGTTCTCATCCATGACGAGAATGTCAGCAGCGAGCGCAAGCGACGCACCGCCGCCGAAGGCTGCGCCTTGGACTGCCGCGATGACGGCCTGCTTCATATTGATGATGCGCAGATGCTGAGTCTGAGCGGTGAGAATGCGATCCCGCCAGGCCATCGGCGTATCGGGCACATCGCCGAGGTCTGCGCCCGCGCAAAAGGCCGCCCCCTCTCCCCGCAGGACCACAATCCGGTCGTCGTCATTGATCTCGTCGAATCGACTCGCCAATTGTGCCCTCATCTCTACCGAGAGAGCGTTTCGCTGCTGGGGTCGATTCAGCGTGATCACGGCGACGCGACCGCGACGATGAAGCTGCACGATGTCTGATGACGACGACAATAGCGTTTCCTAATTGCGGCTTGAGTGCGAGATACGCGCCGCCTTGTACAGCTAGGTCAGCAAGAGCCATGCCATGCGCGTATCGCTCGCAAGTTTGACGATTTTTCTCGCGATGGCCGGCACAGGGTGTTCGCGGGTGACACATCGCGCGACCCCCTGTCCGCGCCACGTACACACCGCATGCGGGCCCGGTCCGGATTGGGGCACGGCTCCGGCGGCACATCGTTTGCACCGCAGATGTCTTTCAACGAAGGGAAAACGCCAGTGGATCCGAAGCAGGTTATGGTCGAGCGCGACGGCGCGGTTATGATCCTCACTCTCAACAATCCGAGTTCACGAAACTCGCTCACGTCGGAGCTCAGGGACGAACTCGGACATGCGGTCAGGGAGGCGTCCACCGACCGCTCCGTTCGCTCCGTTCTCCTCGCGGCCGCAGGTCCCTCTTTCTGCGCGGGCGGGGATTTCAAGATGCTCGAAGTCGCTTCCGATCCATGGGCCGTCCACCGCCGTTTCGCAGGTCTGAAGGATTGGCTCTTCCCGCTCATTTCGCTCAACAAGCCCATGGTCGTGGCGGTGAACGGGCATGCGGCCGGCGGTGGAATGGGACTTTCTCTATGCGGCGACGTCGTCTTCGCGTCCGAGGACGCCAAGTTCATGGCGGCTTTCTTCCGTCTCGGCGCAGTACCCGATATCGGCATGATGTACCATCTGCCCAGACTGATCGGCCTGGCGCGCGCCAAGACGTTCCTGTTCGGAAATCAGACCTGGACGGCCCAGGAAGCGTTCGCGAACGGGCTTGTCACACGGGTGTGCTCCAGTGACAAGCTCAAGGAGGAGGCGCTGGGCGAGGCGCGTCGGCTCGCGGATGGACCATCGGAAGTCATGGGGTTGGCGAAACAGCTCATGGCACGCACCTTTGAAACCGGAATGCACGACATGTTCGCATTCGAGGGCCTCGGCCAGGCGCTTGCGATGTCCAGCAGCGAGTTCAAGGAGGGTTTGCGGGCCGCCGTCGAGAAGCGGCCCGCGAACTTCGCGGCTCCCACCAGTCAGAAATAGCTTCACGCTATGTAAGATCGGAAGGGCTTACCCCCGAAAGCGGCCCTTCCGAAGTTCACTCGCCCGAGATGAGCGAACCGATCGGATCCCATCCCTCGCCGTTGAAGCGCTCCATGTGCAGATCCTTCATCGGGGCGAAGTCGGTCACACTCGTCTTGAGTCGAATACCCGGCAGGACCATCGGTAGCTGCATGTCGAGGTTCTGAGCCTGCTTCATGACGTTCTCGCGCGAGAGATCGTTTCCGCACTGCTTGAGCACCTGAACCAGCGTCTGAGCGTTGGAGTAGCCGAGAACAT
The DNA here is from genome assembly GCF_000426845.1 of Bradyrhizobium sp. in8p8. Taxonomy (GTDB): domain Bacteria; phylum Pseudomonadota; class Alphaproteobacteria; order Rhizobiales; family Xanthobacteraceae; genus Bradyrhizobium; species Bradyrhizobium japonicum_C. The sequence goes on from NZ_AUGD01000017.1 coordinate 72,683, forward strand.
TGAACTCGTCCGTGATGTCTCCGGACGGATAGTACTTCTTCATCCACGCCAGCCACTCCTTGAAACCGGGGTCGTCCGCCAGGCGCGGGTCAGCCGGGTCCTTCATGTAGTGCAGGGCCATCACGCCGGTGCTCGCTTCCGCGCCGATCTGCTTGAGGACGGAGGTTGAGGCCGACACGGTGGCGAGAAGTTGCGTCGGTTTCCACCCCAGCTCGTAAGCCTTGCGGATCGCCTGAGCCGCGAACTTGGTCGTCGAAAGATTGACAAAGACGTCGGCGCCGCTCGCTTTTAATGTGATCAATTGGGAGCCGATGGTCGGTTCGGTGATGTCGTAGCTCAACTCCTTCACAATCATAGTATCAGCCTCCGCGCCCAGTTTGGCGCGCAGTCCTTTGATGTAGTCGCGGCCCAAATCGTCGTTCTGATACCGTTTATCGCGCTCGTAATTCCGGGAGCCGAACAGAATTCCTGTCGCCGATTGCTACACTTCCCATCCGACTGTTTTTGACGCGAACACATGCGCGGCGCTATAGCGGACCGGGTTCTCACTACTCCACGATAGCGAAGGCCAACCAAGCTTACTTCCAGATGGTAAACGACCAGGGAGGCGTGAACGGACGAAAGATCACGCTGATCAGCCTCGACGACGCATACAGCCCGCCAAAGACTGTCGAGCAAACGCGCAAGCTGATCGAGCAGGACGATGTGCTTCTCATCTTCGACACGTTGGGAACGGCGACCAACGCAGCAATCCAGAACTATCTGAACGGAAAGAAGGTCCGTCGCGGATGGGTCTTTCGGTCGCGGCACGGGAAATGCAACTTTCTTCTCCATAAGAAGAGCGCGGGAAGGATTGTTGCGCATGCGAAGGGCTTTCGAAGGATTCAGGGTCGTCGACGCTAGTCAGGGCGTCGCGGGACCGCACGCGGCGATGCTTTTGGCCCTGCACGGGGCGGACGTCGTCAAGATCGAACCGCCGGAAGGCGATTGGGGGCGGATCCTGGGGAGGACGATCGAGAACAACACCATTCATTTCACCGCGTTTAATCGGGGAAAACGATCGATAGCCATCGATCTCGCGAAAGAGGAAGGACGTCGCATCGCCGGCGATCTGGTCGCTACGGCCGACGTAGTGATCGAGAGCCTTCGGGCCGGGGTCGCTTCCCGCCTCGGCCTTGGCTATCCGGAAGCGAAGAAGGTCAATCCCGAAATCATCTACATGTCCGTGTCCGGTTACGGTCAAAGCGGCCCCAACCGAGAACGTCCAACCGTCGACGGCGTCATCCAGGCCTTTTCCGGCATGATGGTGATGAACGGATCCGTCGAAAAGCCGCATCGGCAGGCGATGGTCGTCATCGACACGGTCACGGGTCTCTACGGTTTCCAGGCTGTCAGCGCGGCTTTGATGCGCAAGGTGCGGTTCGGTACCGGTTCGTTCATCGACATGAGCCTGATGCAAAGCGCCGCCGCCTTCCAGGCCGCCAAGCTGATGGAGGCTCAGGCGGAAGGCCCTACTCCAGGACCGCTATATTCCCCATCAGGCATCTACGAAACGGCGGACGGCCATGTTCTCTTGAGCGCGATGCGATCGCGGAATTTCGAAGCTCTGTGCGATGCGCTCGGATGTCCGCAACTTTCGGGCGATCCGCGTTTCGGTTCCGTGGACAACAGAAACGCCAACCGCGCAGCGATGAACAAGGTCCTTCAGGAGATGCTCCGTACGCGTACCACGGCCGACTGGGTCGAGGTCCTGCTCGCCCGCGGCGTCATGGCAAGCCCGGTCAATACCTACGCCGATTGGCTCGCCGACGAACACGTGAACGCCGTCGGGGCCTACCAGACCGTCGCCTTGACGGCCTGGGATCGCTCCCAGTCGCCGCGATACCCGGCTGCCCCGGTCCCGAAATCGGGAAGAACGGGTCGATTCCGGGGCTTGGCGAACATTCGCGCGAGATCCTTGCTGCGCTCGGAAAGAGCCAGACCGAAATCCAAGCGCTCTATTCCGCGCGCGTCCTGGCTTGATCGTTTCCGTAAATACTTTCGCCTGCGAGGTCATATGGGTCCGCTGAACGGTCTGACAGTCCTGGAGTTTCCCGCGATCGGGCCCGTTCCCTTCTGTGCGATGCTGCTCGCCGACCTCGGCGCCACCGTTCTACGAATAGAACGGCCGGAAGACGCGGGTCTGGGGATTGAGCGCCCACGACGTTTCCAGATCTCGCATCGTGGCAGAAAATCCTTGAAACTCGATCTGAAACGACCGCAATCGCTCGAGTTGGTGAAGGTTTTGGTCGAGCGCAGCGACGTGCTGATCGAGGGCTTTCGCCCGGGCGTCATGGAGAGATTGGGGCTCGGTTGGGAAGTCTGTCAGCGGCTCAATCCGCGCCTGATCTATGGTCGGATGACCGGCTGGGGTCAGACGGGCCCGCTTTCGCCGTACGCCGGACACGACATCAACTATATCGCGCTGACGGGCGCTCTCAACGCGATCGGTCGGAAGGGCCAGCCGCCGACGCCGCCCCTGAACCTTTTGGGAGACTTTGGAGGTGGCTCGCTCTACCTAGCCCTCGGGATACTCAGCGCTCTATGGGAGCGGCAACGCTCCGGCCAAGGCCAGGTCGTCGATGCGGCCATCGTCGACGGCGTCCTTTCACTGCTCGGCGGACACATTGGCATGTTGGCCTCCGGGCTCGCAAAAGAAGAGCGAGGGACCAACATGCTCGACAGCGGCGGTCCGTTCTATGACGTGTACCGCTGCGCCGACGGCCGCTGGCTCGCCGTCGGCACCATTGAAGATAAGTTCTTCTCACAGTTGGCCGCCAAGGCTGGTCTCGATGCCAAGGACGCGCTTCGTCGCAAGCGCGAGGATTGGACATCATTGCGGCTCGACCTCGAGGCGGCGTTCTCGGAAAAGACAGCCGATGAATGGCGTGTCGCGTTCGACGGTACTGATTGTTGCGCGACGGTCGTCAACTCCGTCGAAGAGGCTTTCGCCGATCCCCATCTCGTCGAACGAAAATCGTTCATAGAGATCGAAGGGGTGCTTCAACCCGCTCCCGCCCCGCGTTTCAGTCGCAGCGTTACGGATACTCCGCGGTCTCCGAATGCGCCTAACACGGCCGACGAAGCATTAGCCGACTGGCTCGATCCGAGGACGATAGAGATTTTCAAGAAAAACGGATCATGGTACGACTAAAGTAGAAGGCAAAATCGCAATGCGTCATGTTCTCCGTGCATACACTACCGCGCGCTGAATCATTGTAGCGCCCTCTCTTTATGTGATTAATTGTCCTAAAGGACTACACGTCAGGGAGCCAAGGCGGGATAATGATACCGCTTGACAGCATTTCAGGCTATCGCGGCCTTCTGCTGTCGGACAGGACGAAGATCGTTCTTTCGACTGGCGTTGCGGAAGACCCCCGCCTTAAAAGTCTCGCGCTCGATCCGGATTGGATCGCCGAGGCTCGGATACGTCGCATCAATCGGCTCACTCTCGATCGCCAATCCTATATCGTTCTGGTGATGACTGTCGCGAGAGACGATCTCCTGATATTCGGCGAGCCACCCGGCGACGCCGTCATCAACTTCCTGTCGAGTGTCGACTTCGCCTGGGAAATGATGGAGCAGCTTCTCACGGATCCTTTCGAAGGCATGATCATCGTCGACGACAAGGCTCGCATTTCCTACATGTCACCCATTCACGAACGGTTCTTCGGATTGAAGCCGTGCGAGGCGCGGGACCGTCTGATAGAGGACGTCGTCGAGGGGACCAGGCTGCATAAGGTCGTGCAGTCCGGCAAGGCCGAGGTCGGCACGATGCAGCACATGCGCGGCTCGGACAGGATCGTGTCCAGGATCCCGATTCGTCGGAAGGACAGGATCCTCGGCGCGTATGGGCGGGTGATGTTCAAAGGACCCGAGCAGCTGGCCATCCTGAACGCCAGGATACGCGCGCTGGAGGGGCAGGTCGAATTCTACAAACGGGAATCGGAGACGCTGAAGTCCCAGAAATACGGGCTCGATAGCATCGTCGGCAACAGTCCCGCCGTCCAGCGCCTCCGCGCGGAAATCGTGAAGATCGCACCTCTGGAGATTCCCGTTCTGATACGCGGCGAGAGCGGGACCGGCAAGGAATTGGTCGCTCACGCGCTGCATCGGCTGAGCCCGCGAAGGGACGGACCCATGATCGCCGTCAACGCCGCGGCGATGCCTCAAACTCTGGTCGAGTCCGAGCTGTTCGGATACGAACCGGGAGCCTTTACAGGAGCCGACAAGAAGGGCCGGAAAGGAAAATTCGAGCAGGCGACCGAAGGCATCATGTTTCTCGACGAGATCGGGGACATGCCGCTCGAGGTGCAGGCGAAGCTGCTGCGCGTGCTGCAGGATAGGATCGTCGAGCGTGTCGGAGGCGACAAGCCACGCCAGCTCGATTTCAGATTGATCTCCGCGACAAACCGGGACCTTCAGTCCTTGGTTGAAGCCGGCAAGTTCCGGCTGGACCTGTTCTACCGGATATCACCCATCGTGATCCAATTGCCTCCGCTTAGGGAACGCATCGAGGATATCCCGCTGCTCTCCTCGAAGTTCCTCGAGAGCATCGCCTACCGCCATGCTCGCCCAGTGCCGTCGATCGACGACGAGGCCCTGACTGCGTTGATGGAAAGACCTTGGCCCGGCAATATTCGGCAGCTTCAGCACGAAATCGAACGCGCCTTTGCGTTCTGCGATGGCACCGCCATCAAAGTCGAGGATCTTACCGAGCCGAAGATTGAGCCTCAGGCCGCATCGCGGCCGACCATGATGGCCGAGACCGCTCCACCTATTGCGGCCGACGGACTCCGGGCGATGTTGGACAAGGTGGAAACTCAGGGAATCCGCGACGCTCTGGTCCGTTACAAGGGCAATAAGAAGAAGGCCGCCGAAAGTCTCGGCATTTCGAGATCCTACCTGTACCGAAAATTGTCCGAAATGAACGACTCGGAGGTCTGAGCCGCCGCGCCGACGTGGAGCTGGTTGAGCGTCACGTGATCCTGTTGTAGATGCCCTGCCCGGTCGCGACCAATTGCCCGCTCGGAAAGCTCTCCGCGACGATCGATGAGAAGTACGTTCTGCGCTCTGCTTCGAGATCCGGCCTGTTGCGCGGATCACGGTGTCACCGGCCTCCGAACGCCCGACGAAGCTGCACGTCAATGAAAGGGTGACCGCTTTCGGAGGAGCGTCTTCGTCCGGAGCCGCAATGGCCCAGAGTCCGGCGGTGTCGAGCATCGCCATGAGCACGCCGCCATGAATTCCGCCGTGCCGGTTGAGGTGCTCGGGGCCGATCTGGATTTCGAACGATGCCTCGCCGGCGCTCGTTCGCGTTCGGTGCATCCCGAGCACGTCTCCGAAATCGAAGCCTTCCGGGAAGATCTCGCCGATCGCGTCCTTTAGCCTGGACGGAACCATACTAGCGTCCAGCTCTTTCGGGGGCGCGAGCGGCATCATCGATCGCGCCTCCTGCTCATGTTCTTCGAGACGACGGCGCGCCGCGGCGGCGCATAAGCCGGCGTGCCGTAGGTCTCAAACAACGCCTGCGTCGTGTCGTAGTGGTTCTCCAAGCCCCCGCGTATGATGCGCTCCAACGGGCCGTCCGGATAACCCAGGCCGAGCTTGCACGTCAGATCCATGTCGGCCTGCGTCGCGAGACCTTCATCGAGGAAACGCAGCGCCGCGTTGTACTTCGGGATCACCAGCCTGTTGACGATACGCCCGATCTGATCCGACGACACCACCACTTCCAGTCCGGCCTCTTTGAAGACTTTGGCAGCGGCGGCGACGGCAGCATCCGAGGCGGACGCCGGCCGCACCAGTTCGACGAGTTTCGAGGGCGCGTCGTCGCCGTTCCGATAGCGGGCAAAACCTAACGCATTCGTGACGGCGGGATCCTCTCCGATGTGCTCCGCGAGGCTCTCGTCGCCGAGTTCGACCAGGATTGCGGCCTTTCCGGGATCGGCGACGAAGGGCGTGCCACAGTGGACGATGACGTCGGCATCCCGATCAGTCGCTCCGGCGAGGAACTTGTCGCCTTCGGCAAAAGATCTGCTCGGCCCGTCCTGGATAATCGCATAGGTCATGGGCTCAGGCTCCATACATCGCGTTGCCTTCGTAGTCGAAAAAGCCCTTTCCGGACTTGCGCCCGAGCAGGCCCGCGGCCACCATGCGCCGCAGCAAGGGCGGAGTCGCAGCTCGCGGATCCAGCGTGATCGGATAGAAAGCCTCGCAAAGCCTCACCTGCGTATCGAGTCCGATGAGATCGATGAGTTCGAGGGGCCCCATCTTGTATCCGAGCCCGGCCTTTATCGCCTTGTCGATGTCCGCTGCGCTCGCCACCCCCGCCTCCAGCGCCCGGATCGCGTCGTTGTTGAAGGGCACCAGGAGCGCATTCAGAATGAAGCCCGGCTTGTCCTGTGTTCTGACCGGTATTTGGCTGCAGGCTTTCGTCCACGCCCAAGCCGATTCGAACGTCTCTTCCGACGTCAGAATGCCCGGCGACATCTCGATCAACTTCATCAGTTGCGCAGGAAGGCAGAAATGCATCCCGACCACGCGTGTCGGCACCTTCGATCCTGACGCGATCTCCGTGATCGAGAGTGTCGAGGTGTTGGAAGCGAATATCGTGTCTTCGGAGCATACCGCGTCGAGGCGATCAAGCAACTTTTGTTTCGTCGCGAGGTCCTCGAACACCGCCTCTATGACGAGATCACAATCTTCCAGAGCGGAAATATCTGTAGTCCGTGACATCGCGCCGACTATGGCGTCGCGTTTCGACGCCTCCAGCTTGCCGCGTTCGACCGACTTATCGAGAAACGCGGCCGACTGCTTTGCGCTCCTTTCGAGAGCGTCCTCCTTCATGTCATAGGAAATGGTTCGAAAGCCCGCGCGCGCCGCGACCAGCGCGATGCCGGCCCCCATGGTCCCCGCAGCGCCGCAGACACCCACCGTCTTTATTGTTCTCGTCATTTCCCTGCGAAACTCCTGCCGATAAGCTGTCGGTGCACCTGATTGGTACCCTCCCAAATCTGCGTGATCTTGGCGTCGCGCATCAGTCGTTCGACGCGGTAGTCGCGGCAATAGCCGTACCCACCGAACATCTGCACGGCCTCGGTCGAAGCACGCATCGCGAGGTCCGACGCGCGCATCTTGGCCATGGATGCCTGGACGCGGAAGTCCTTCGCGCCCGAATCGATGAGGCCCGCCAGATGATCCAGCCAACAATCGGACATCGCGAGATCGGTCGCGAGATCCGCCAGCATGAACTGGTTGGCCTGGAAGTCCACGATGCGGCGACCCGATTGCTTGCGCTCGTTCATGTAGGCCGTCATATCGTTGAAGGCAGCCATCGCGATTCCCATCGCGTGCGCGGCGATGCTCGGGCGGGAGCGGTTCAATGACGCCAGCAAGATCCGAAGACCGTCGCCCGGTTCTCCGATCAGGTTCGCGCGCGGCACACGGACGTCATCGAAGCGCAGCGCGGCAGTCGACGACCCGCGGTGGCCCATCTTGTCTTCCAGGCGGAGGACTTCGAAACCGGGAGCCCCCTTCTCGAGCACCAACACCGAGATGGCTTTCTTCGGTTCGTCGATCCCTGCGAATTTGCCGAACAGAAGAATGCGGTCTGCGACATCGCCGTTGGTGATGAAGAGCTTCGAGCCATCGATCACGATTTGGTCGCCGTCTGGAGTAAATCTCGTCTTCATACCCGTCGCATCGGATCCGGCGGATTCTTCCGTGATGGCCAGAGACGCCAATCCGCCTTCGGCGATACGCGGCAGCAGACGGGCCTTCTGCTCGGTCGTTCCGAACTCGATCAGCGGCTTCATCGCATGGAAGTTCGTAGCATAGATGATGCCGGTCGCGGCACAGGCTGCGGAGATGCGCCTGACGATCGCAAGGTACAAACGGAATGAGGTGGGCGCTCCGCCGAATTCCTCCGGCACGAATACTCCGTTCAGGCCGAGCCCGTTGATTGCCTTGACGTTGGTCCACGGAAATTCGCCGCTCGCGTCGACATGTTCCGCGTTCGGTGCTATCACCTCATCACAAAGCCGGTCGACTTGCGACAGGATGAGCTTGTCATCGTCGCTCCAGTTGCGGCTGCGCTCCAGTTCGTCGAAGATGGACATCTAATGGTTCGCTCCCTGGCAGCCGTCGATGTAGATTGTCTCGCCCGTCAGGAACGCGATGTTCTCCGCATAGAGCGCGCCGACGAGGCGCGCGACTTCGTCGGGAGATCCGGCCCGACCGACCGGCACGCGGCGTTTCAGCCACGCCCGGACCTTGTCGCTCGCGAGAAAATCACGGTTCAGATCGGTCTCGATGTAGCCGGGCGCGACGTCAAGCACGCGAATGCCGTCGCGCGCCCACTCCGCAGCCAGACAGCGGGTGATGGCGCCGACCGCGGCCTTGGACGCGCAATAGGCGAGGTTATCGATCACCGCGAGCTTGTCGAAGAAGGAACCTATGTTAACGATCAGGGAATCGCCCGCAAGCTTCAGATGCGGATAGCTTTCTCGGCAGGCGACCATGACGGCCGATGCGTTCAGCCGCATCGTGGCTTCGAAATCCGACAGCGAGAGCTCGACGGTCCGCTTTGCCTCATGGGCGCCGGCGTTGTTGACTAGGCCGATGACCGGTCCCTCCAACGCGATCTTCGCGATCGCTCCCGAGATCGCGCTTTCGCTCGTCATGTCGCAGGCATAGCCAGTGCCGGCGGCGGTAGCTCCACTCCGGGAAAGACCGGCGACCGCAAAGCCCCTGCGATCAAGTTCGAGCGCGATGGATCTGCCTATGCCTCGGCTCGCGCCGGTAACGATAATCTGCCCCTTACGCATCCTTAAACTCCGGCCTCCGCTTCTCGATGAACGCAGACATGCCCTCGTTGGCATCAGCCGTGGCATATGCCAGCGTCGAGAGGTCAGCCTCGATCTTCAGTCCTTCGTGGACAGGAACATCCAGCGCGCGGGAAACCGCTTCTCGCGCAAACCCCTGCGCCAATAGACTGAAGGATGAGAATTCGTGAGCGAACGACAGCGCGGCGTCGACCACGTCGCCCTCGACGATCCTGTGCAATAGTCCGACGCGCAACGCCTCCTCTGCTCCGACCGTCCGACCGAGCATGATCATCTCCATCGCTCGCGCTTCGCCGATCAGTCTCGGAAGCCGCTGCGTCCCTCCATATCCCGGAATGAGACCGAGTTTGATCTCCGGAAGTCCCAGTTTCACACTCGGCGTCCCGATCCGGAACGTGCAGGCCAACGCGAGCTCCAAGCCACCGCCAAACGCGAAGCCATTGATTGCGGCCACGGACGCAAAAGGCAGCCTGTCAAGTTTCGCGAAGGCCGCCTGGCCGAGCTCCGCCCCACGCTTGCACTCGATCAGCGACCGGTCGCCCAGTTCCTTGATGTCGGCGCCGGCGCAGAACGCCTTTTCGCCGGCACCGGTGACGATCAGTGTGCGCACCTTCCAGGTGCCCACCTCTTTCAGAGCGTCCGATATCTCCTGCAGCACACCGAACGAGAGCGCGTTCAGCGCCTCCGGGCGGTTCAGACGCAGCAACGCACAATCGTCCAATTTCGCGAGTTCGACCGCCATGAGCTAATTCCCGAACTTGCGGGTATCCGGCTTTCGCTTTTCGGCAAACGACGCCGACAGCTCGTGGCTTTCGTCGGTCTCCAGGTACGGCCGCAACAGGAGATCGTGAGAGATGCGTGCCAGGCCGGATACTCCGCCGTGCCGGGCGTTGAACGCGCCCTTGATCGACGCCAGAGCAAAGGGGCCACGCTCGGCGATCTCCATCGCGAATTTGCGTGTTTCTTCCTTGAGCTTGTCATCCGGAACGACCTTGTTTATCAGTCCGATCTCGAGCGCCTCCGCCGCCGAGATCTTCGGATTGCGGAACCACATCTCCTTCGCCTTCTTTTTCCCGACGAGATCCTCGAGATACCAGGTACCGTAACCAGCATCGAACGAACCCATCATGGGGCCGACCTGGCGGAAAACAGCGCTTTCCTTGGCGATCGTGAGATCGCAGACGACCTGGAGGACGTTTCCGCCGCCGACGGCGAAGCCGTTGACGCTCGCGACCACCGGCTTCTGCAACCGATCGATGGACTCGTACATTTCCAGGGTCGGTAGCACCCCGGCATACAGCATGGTCTTCTCCATGCCTTCCTTGCGACCGCCGATGCAGAAGAACTTGTCGCCGGCTCCCGTCAGGACGATGACCCGAGTTCGTGTTTCGCGGCGGATCGCGTTGATGCAATCGCGAATTTCGTGGCACATGTCGACCGTGAACATGTTGCCGTCCTGAGGTCGATTGAGCGTGATCGTGCCGATCGGGCCGTCTTCTTCGTAAAGGATAGTGCTGAAAGACATTGCGTTCCTTTCCGTTTGTTCTTGGGTTGATCAGCGTCGGCTATTGCGAGCCGGCATTCGAATCGTCCGTCGTCAGGCGAATGAGCCCACGAGCGATGAAGGATTGTTTTGGACCGTGTGCATTGCCTTCATCCGTCCATCACGACGACCGCTTTGCCGCGGATCTCGCCCTTTTCGATCAGTTCGAGCGCCCTCGGCAGCTCCGCGAACGAAAACTCCTTCATGATGTACGGCTTCACGGCGCCAAGCCTCCACAATCTGAAGATCTCGTGTTGCACCGCCGCTATTCGGTCCGGGGCCCGATCGCGATAATCGCTCCACTGCAGACCAGCTATCGAGATGTTCTTGACCAGCAGGTAGTTGACCTTGACCGTCGGAATGTCTCCAGCGGCGAAGCCGACGACGACAAGCCGTCCGCACCAGGCCATCGTGCGCAGCGCCGCGCCCAGAAAATCGCCTCCGAGCGGATCGATCACCACGTCGACGCCTCTGTTCTCGGTCGCCGCGAGAACCTGAGCGCGCAGCTGCTCCCTCTGGCTCGGCAACGACAGATCGACGACGTGATCGGCGCCATTTTCCTTCACCAGCGCCGCTTCGTCCGCGCTGCGGACCGCAGCGACCGTCGTCGCTCCCATGGCCTTTGCAAGTTGTACGGCCGCCAGGCCTATGCCGCCAGCCGCGCCACCGACGAGCACATGTTCCCCTGGCTTCAGTTGAGCTCGATCGACAAGAGCGAGATAGGCCGTCTGATAGACCAACCCCATCGCCGCCGCCGCAACGAAGGACATTCCGTCGGGGAGCCCGAATGCCTGTTGTTCGGCCGCCAGCGCCTGCTCGGCGAAGCCACCATACTCCACGTGACAGAGCACGCGATCGCCACGAGCATAGCGAGTTACACCTTCGCCGACATCTAGAACGACGCCGGCGAAGTCCTTGCCGGGCGAGAAAGGCCGCTTGGGCAGCACCTGATATTTGCCGGCAATCACCAGCGTGTCCGGAAAATTGATTCCCGCGGCGCGGATACCCACGCGGATCTGTCCGTCTCCAGGAATGAGATCCGCGACGTCGCTGCACCGTAAACTGGACGGTGGACCATGCTCTAATACCTGAAAAGCTCGCATAAGGCTTGCCTACCCAGCCAATTGTTCGTCATTGTCCGCGCCCAGACGCGGTGAAGGCACTACGTTCGACCCGCGAAATTGCGGGCTTATCGGCACCGGAAGCGCCGGAATCGATCGACCGCCGGCCGAAATCTCTCGTGCGAGCAAGCCGCGGGCTTCGACATGAGGGTCAGCCACCGCATCCTTCAAACTGGCGACGATGGAGCAGCATACGTCCTTGCCCTCGAAGATGGCCCTCCAATCGGCCGCGGTTTTCGTCGCGACGATGCGGCCGACCGCGTCGATCGCCTCACGTGGGTTGGCATCCGACGCGCGCATCTCGGGCGGGAGGCCGATCGCCGAACAGAAGTTTTCCCAGAACTTGTCTTCGATGGGAGCAGCCGCAAGAAAACGATCGTCCGAAGTTCGATAGATTTGGTACCGAGGACTGCCACCGGTCACCAACGCGTCGCCACCGGCGGGCCATTGGTCGGCCGCAAAGCCATTGCCCAAGCCCCAGTACGCCAAGCTCAGCAGATTTTCTCCCATCGAAACGTCAAGATACGCGCCCTCGCCCGTCTTCTCGCGCCTGTGCAGCGCCAGCAGGATGTTCGTTACTGCCGGGTAGGCGCCGCCGGCGAGATCGGCGATCAGCACCGGCGGGATCACCGGCGCGCCGTTCGCGCCCGCGCTCAGGCCGAGGATACCCGACTCGGCGAGATAATTGAGGTCGTGTGCCGCCATCATCGCCTTCGGACCGGTTTGCCCCCATCCGCTGATCGCGCAATAGATCAGATGCGGATTGATGGTCTTGAGCGCTTCGTACCCCAAGCCCAGGCGGTCCATCACCCCGGGGCGAAACTGCTCGATCAAGACGTCAGCCTCGGCGACGAGCGGACGCAAGCGTTCGAGCGCGTCGGGGGCCTTGAGATCGATAGCGACGCTGCGCTTACCCGCGTTGAGCAATGCGAAGTTGACGCTGTCGTCGCCGAACTTCGGCAGGTAGCTCCGCATCTCGTCTCCGCGACCGGGTCGTTCGATCTTTACGACATGCGCACCCGCCTCGGCCAAGATCAGGCTCGCGAACGGACCCGGAAGCAACGTGCTGAAATCGACAACTCGGATACCTTCGAGGGGACGCATGTTGTTAAGGTTCCCTGCTTGAAACCGATCACGCCGTGCGCGCAGCGACCGTGGCCCGGATGGGCTGGGGCTGCAGTTGATTGCGCTGTACTTGGAGAATTAGCTCGCGCTTCATAATCTTTCCGCTCGCGGTCAACGGAAACTCTTCGACCCGCAGGAAGTATTCCGGCATGTCGTATTTCGAGAGACCTTCACGACGGAAGTGATCCATCAGATCCTTCGGTTCAACCAGACCTGATACTGCGATGCAAACGCGCTCGCCCAAACGATCGTCCGGAACAGGGAAGGCGGCAACGCGACCCACGGCCGGATGGCGGAGAGCAATCGCCTCTATGTGCGACGGATAGATGTTGTGGCCGCCCCGGATGATCAGGTCCTTCAGTCTCCCTTCGATCCGGAGGTTGCCGCTGGCGTCCATGACGCCAAGATCGCCGGACAAGAACCAGCCGCTGCTGTTGAAACTACCTTCCGTCACGGTCTGGTTGCCAAGATAACCCAGCATGAGCGCGGCACCTCGGCCGCCGATGTGCCCTAGCTCGCCAGGTCGCACTTCCTTATCGGGGTCGGCCGGATCGAACAACTTCACCTCGTACGATTTGCCGCCACGCCCACAGGTATTCACGATGATCTCCGCGGAGTCGCCGGGATGGGTGTACTGATGCGAGGAGCTTTCGGTCATGCCGTAAACATTCTGCGGTGTGATGCCCTGGCTAACGAATGCGGCTGCCACACTCGGCGGAATGGGAGCGCCGGCCATGTAGAAGGTTTTGACGGAGCCGAGTCTCTCGAGGCCGGCCTCCCGCTGTTCGGCGAGAATGTCCATCGCGTGCGTGGGCACGCCGAGGATATAATCGGCGCGTGTCGTCTCGATCCAATCGAGGCGGCTCATGCCGGGCGGCGGATCGGCGGTCACGAACCGTCCGCCAGCCAACAGCCACTGCGCCACCCCTACCCACGCGATGTGGTGCGACAGAGGCGAGAGGGAAAGCAGCACCGTACCGGGGCCTCGTTTCCAATCCTCGACCAGGTCCCGCGCGTTCGCGAGCAGGGTATTGTCCGAGTGCATGACGCATTTCGGTGCGCCGGTCGTCCCGGACGTGAACGCAAGGTACGACACTTTGTCGGGATCGGTGCACGGCGGAGTATTGTTGCTCGCCGGCGCGGGAAAGGTTTCGGGCGTGTAGACGACCTTCAGGCTGCTAATTCGGACGAGAACGGAATCGAAATCCGCCGTAGCGCGATCGGTCCCCCAACCATCTTCAGTCAGAAGCGCTCTCGCCGAAAGCGTCCTGATCAATTCACCTACTTCCGCACAAGTGTAGGTCTTGTGAACAGACGGATTGCAGGCAATGCCTTCGCGAGCGCAAGCCAGGAACGTGACGATGGCCTCGGCGCGGTTCGAGAGCCAGATCATCACCCGGTCGCCTCCGACCAGGCCATATTCGCGCAGGTTGACGGCGACCCCATCGGTCCAATTCTTGAGTTCGCTCCACGTCAGCGTTCGGCGCGCGTCCTGCAACGCGGCAGAATTGGGTCGCTCGGCTGCATGATGGCTCAGCAGGTCGTAAAAGGTGTCCTGGCGCCATGCGCCGGAGCCGTAGAAGCACTTTGCGTCTGCAGGGCGATGGAGGGTCAGGTACGGTTTCATCCCAATCTCGCTAAGCGGCGTTCGTTGAACGAATTTGGAGGTGGCTGACCAATTCATCAGCAACACCTGTGCCATCCCGACACCTCTAGTGCCGGGATGGCGAAGGGCATGTTTTCTCGATTGTCTTGGGAATGATCTTCAGGCGATACCCCCAGCGCAGGCCTGCGACTCCCGCAACCGTCCTCGTCGTATCCACGTTGTCCTCGGCGAAGACACATCGGAATGCTGCCCGCACACACAGCCGTCGGCAGCCGCTTCCTCGGTCTATTTCTTGATGAGCGGGCATTCGCTTTCGGACAGCGGTCGATAGGCCTCGTCTGCCGGGATGGTCGCTACGACCTTCATGAGATCCCACTCGCTCTTGGATTCGGATGGTTTCTTAGCCTGAAGCAGGTACATGTCGCGCATCATCCGCCCATCGTCGCGGATGCTGCCGTGCTTGGTCATGAAATCTTCCACCGGGAGCTTTTTCATCGCGGCCACAACCGCCTTGGCGTCATCAGTGCCGGCCTCCCTCACTCCCTTAAGATAATGGAGCGCAGCGCTGTAAATTCCAGCCTGAAAGGATGTCGGAGGCTTGCCGTGACGTTCCGCGAACCGCTTGGAGAACGCTCGCGTCTCTTCGTTTTGGTCCCAATAGAAAGCTTCGGTGAACAACAGACCCTGGGCCGCTTCCAACCCTAGCGAGTGGATGTCGGTCAACAGAACCAGCATGCCGGCCATCTTCTGCCCGCCAGCGATGATCCCGAAATCCGCCGCGCCCTTGATCGCGTTGATCGTATCGGATCCCGCATTGGCTAGGCCGATCACCTGGGCCTTCGAGGACTGAGCTTGCAGGAGAAATGAAGAAAAATCAGATGAGTTCAACGGAACGCGCACCGCGCCGAGCACCTTGCCTCCTTTCTTCTTGACGACCGCCGCCGTATCGGCCTCCAACGCATGTCCGAAGGCATAATCTGCCGTGAGGAAAAACCAGCTATCCCCGCCTCCGTTCGCTATGACCGCGTTGGCCGTGCCGTTCGCCAAAGCATAGGTGTCATAAACCCAATGCATTCCGAGCGGGGAGCACGATTTCCCCGTGAGAGCGGTCGACCCTGCCGACGTGGTAATCGAAATCTTCTTTTTCTCTTGCGTGATGCCTTGGACCGCGAGGGCAACCGCCGAATTGCCCAGCCCCATGATCACGTCTACATTCTCCACGTCGTACCAACGTCTGGCGATCGCAAGGCCCACATCCGCCTTGTTCTGAAGGTCGGCGGACACGACATCAATCGGCTTTCCGTTCACCTGACCACCGAAGTCTTCGACCGCCATCTTGACCGCCACGACGTCGCCCGGTCCCTGAATGTCCGCGTACGGGCCCGACATATCGTCCATCACGCCGATCTTGACGACACCGTCGGAAATCTGAGCGTGCGCCGGCGATGCCAAACAGAGGACTAGACTGGTCACCAGGACACAGATGCGACGTCTATTCATTCCATCCTCATTCTAGCTCGATATTCCACCCTACCTTTAGCAAAGAGAATGCCAGCGCCGGGAGGCCCAAGATTTTGAAGTCGCGGGGTGGCCAGCCTAACGAAAAGTGACCGCGCGAAGGACAAATGTCTTCTAAGACAACACTCAGAGACTGTCGGCCGGGTGAGGAAATATCGCGGGGTTGCCCCACCAATGCGTGCGGTAAGCCCTCTCACGCTCAGGATATGGATCGAAAGAGCCAGGTTCGCACAACTTGCGATCCCGGCAAGTCTAGCTCCAGCGGTTGGCTCTATTGTTGCCGGCGCAAGTCCTCCGGGAATGTCCGAAATTCTGTGTAAGCGATTTCTGTGAAGGTTGAAGTTGGTGTTTAAGGCATTGAAGATTGGCATCAACCGCATGGCGGACAATTCTGCTTGGCCGGACCGAGCGGTCAAGCCGCGCAGCGGCGCGCCGCAGGAGCTTGACGGCCAAGGTTCGGACCAAGCGATCATCGTCGGCGCCGTGATGTCGATTGTGCTCATCAGCGGGCGGTTCCTGGAAACCGAGCGCCAAAGTGGATGGCGAACTGGCCCATTGCGGCGGTCCACTCGACCGGCCGCCGCCAATGAACGCCGGCGTTCCTGATGGCGAGGAACATCAGTTTGAGCGCCGCCTCGTCGGGTCGGGAAGCTGGCGGGGGTCTTGATGATCTTGCGCAGCGAACGATGCAGCGCCTCGACCGCATTGGTCGTGTAGATCATCTTGCGGATGCTTGGAGCGAAGGCGAAGAATGGCACCACATGCTCCACGCATTGCGCCAGATCTGGCCGATTGCGGGATAGCGCTTGCCCCATTCGGCCTCGAACTCCGCAAGCCTGAGCGCCGCCGCGTCGGCGCTCTCGGCCCGATAGATCGTCTTGATCGAGGGCAGGATCGCCTTACGGTCCTTCCAGGAGACGAAGGCAAGGCTGTTGCGGATCAGGTGCACGATGCAGTCTGCACCAGGGTCTGCGGGTAGACCGAGGTGATCGCTTCCGGAAAGCCCTTCAGCCCGTCGACCACGGCGATCAGGATGTCGTTGACGCCACGTGTCTTGAGTTCGTTGACGACCCGCAACCAGAACTTGGCGCCTTCGGTCTGCTCGATCCAGAGCCCGAGCACGTCCTTCTCGCCGTCGCTGTTGTAGGCCAGCGCGGCGTAACTGCCTTGTTCTTGACCAGGCCCTAGTCACGAATTTTGACCCGCATCGCATCGAAGAACACGATCGCGTAGACGCGTCGAGCGGCCGGCTCTGCCATTCCCGAACCTCATCGAGGACGGCGTCGGTCACCCGGCTGATCATATCGGGCGAGACCTCGGTGCCGTAGAGCTCGGCCAGGTGGCCTTGGATCTCCCGCACCGTCATGCCGCGGGCGTAGAGGCTTAGGATCTTGTCGTCGAAGCCATCAAACCGGGTCTGCCCCTTGGTGACGAACTGCGGCTCGAAGCTGCCTGCTCGGTCAGCTCCGCGCCGAGCGCACGCTCAATCAAGGCCTTCTTGAGCTGTTTGAACAGCCCGTTCTCGCCAGTCAGGTCCTCTGGCTTGCTGTAGTTCGCCAGAAGCTGGTCAAGCAGTTCAGGAGTGATCGTCGAATCAGTCCTCATGTGAGTCTCCCCTCAAAGGTAAACTCACATACTTATACATCCTTCTGGACACCCTCGCGACTTGCTCGGCAAGGTGAGGCTGGCCGAAACAGGTCGCAGCCAACTTGGGCCACCTTAACTTTTCTTGCGTCGAAGCTTTTCGATCAGTCTGCGCTGCTCCTCGATGTCCTCGCTTTGGCTCTTCTTTGTTGGCCATTATTAGTCGCCCGAACGATCTGCCCGCACTGGGACTTGAATCCCGCAGGTAGACGTCTTTAGGTTCCAACCCGCTCCAACAGATCGTGCCCCGTTGCGTGGTGTAGCTGGCGGCGGGAGACCGCGTTCACCGGCAAGAGCCGGGGCAGGTCAGCTGGCGATCGCCGGAAGGCTGACGGTGGGATCATCGCTCAATGGCGCGATGGTTTCCAGCGTCATGTAGCGGGCGCGCTGGACGGCCCATTCATCGTTTTGCTCGAGCAGGATCGCGATGAGGCGAACGATGGCATCTTCATTGGGGAAGATGCCGACGACCTCGGTCCGGCGCTTAATCTCGCCGTTCAGGCGTTCGATCGGATTGGTCGAGCGGGAAGGTCATGTAGGCTAGCACATCGGTCTCGGCCTCGTCCAGGAAGCCGGCAAGCTTGGGCAGCTTGGGACGGAGCTGGTCAGCGACCTTGCGCCACTGCATGCGAGCGGGCCTCGGCATCGTCCTGGGCGAACGCGGTGGCGATGAAGGCGGAGACGACGCGCCGGCCGCTCTTGCCGGCATGGGCCAGTGCGTTGCGCATGAAGTGGACGTGGCACCGCTGGCCAACTGGCATTGAGCACCTTGGCGACGGTGGCCTTGATACCCTCATGGGCTTCGGAGACAACCAACTTGACACCACTCAAGCCGCGGCGGCGAGCTTGCGCAGGAACGCCGTCCAGAACGTCTCGGCCTCGGACGGGCCAATGTCCATGCCGAGAACTTCGCGCCGGCCGTCGCTGTTGACGCCGACCGCGACGATGACTGCGACCGACACGATGCGGCCATTCTGGCGCACCTTCACGTAGGTAGCATCGATCCACAGATACGGCCAGTCACCCTCGATCGGACGGGCGAGGAACGCCTTCACCTTGTGGTCGATCTTCGCACAGAGCGGGCTTACCTGGCTCTTGGAGATGCCACTCATCCCCATCGCCTGCACCAGATCGTCGACCGAGCGGGTCGAAACGCCTTGCACATAGGCTTCCTGGACCACGGCGGTGAGCGCCTTCTCTGCCATCCGGCGCGGCTCCAGGAAACCCGGGAAGTAGGAGCCCTTGCCCAGCTTGGGGATGCGAAGCTCGACGGTGCCGGCCCGGGTTTCCCAGATCCGGTCGCGGGGTAGCCGTTGCGCTGGGCCAGACGCTCGGGGTTCTTCTCGCCGTAGGCTGCACCGGCCTGGCCTTCGACTTCCAGCTCCATCAGCCGCTGGGCGGCAAAGCCGATCATTTCGCGCAAGAGATCGGCATCAGGGGTCTTCTCCACGAGCGTGGCGAGGTTGGCGTTGCGCCGGCCGACAATCTCGTCGACAAAAGCCCGGTAGTCATCGAGACTGGCGAAGTCGCGCGTGCCCCGCAGCAGCAGCGCATCCTCCAGGGCTAGCTTGAAATGAGATGCCTGCATTGTTGCGCGTTGGCGCCACGCCGTAATGGCCCATCAGTCCGGCGTAGCGCTGTGTCAGATCCTCCCGCGCATCGGCCGCCAGATTGCGGAACGCCGCCGACAGGCTGTCGATGCGATGCTCCCGCGGCACGCCGCCGAGCGCCCACAGGGCGTTCTGCAGGCCCTCGGCCAGGGCGACGAAGCTTTCGCCGCCGAGTACGACATGGGCATGCTCGAAGCCGGACAACGCCAGCCGGAAGTGATAGAGCCAAGCCTCACTCGCGATGGTGATGCCGAGCGCGCTCGTGCCGGTGAAGTCGGACAAACCCAGGCGGCCGGGCTCGTGCTCCTGGCGGAAGATCACGTCCTGTTCGGGGCCGTTGAGCCCCGCCAGGCATTGATGCGCCGCTCCAGCGTGCGTCGGATGTTGGGGGCTAGGTCGGGATGCCGTCGGCGCAGCTCGTCCAGCACGCCGATCACGCGGATGCCGGGCGCAGCCTTCAGGATCGGGACGATCTCGGTCTCCCAATAAGGCGCGAGCGGATCGGACCGGCGCCGGCCCCGCGGCGTCTTCTTCTGCGATGGCAGGCGCGAGTCGCCCTCGATCCGATAGGCACTCGCTTTCGGGAACCCCGCCTTGGCCGTGGACGAGTTGCTGACAGTGAGCGAGCGCTACAGAGGAAGCAGTCGGCCTGACAAGAAGAGGATCATCGACGAGTTTGCCGCTGCGGCAGGTTATCACCGGAAGCACGCGATGCGCGTATTGCGTGCTGGTCCGGCCCAAAGCAAGCGTAGGCATCACGGCCGTCACGGCGTATCTACGGAGAAGCCGAGCGCGGGGCGCTGATTGTGCTTTGGGAGGCGTCGGACCGAGTATGCGGCAAGCGCTTGAAGGCGATCATACCGACACTGATCGAGGCGATGGAGCGCCACGGCCATCTGGCGCTCACCGCCGAAGTACGTACATCTCTCTTGTGGATGAGCGCGGCCACGATTGATCGAGGGCTGCGGCCCCAGCGCGAGCAGTGCAGCCCAAAGCGTAGGCGAGCGGGTGCCATCTCAACGATTCGCCGCTCGATCCCTGTGCGCACATTCTCGGACTGGCGCGATCCACCTCCTGGATACGTGGAAGCGGATCTTTTCGCACATTCTGGTCCGGTGACGCGTGGGTCTTTCGTGCAGACGCTGGTGATCACGGATATCGCATCGGGCTGGACTGAGCTGGCGCCGCTCGTGGTTCGCGAGCAGACCGTGCTGGTGGATGTACTTCGCGAGGTCCGCCGTAGGCTTCCATTCCCGTTGCTGGGCTTCGACACCGACAACGATACAGTGTTCATCAACGAGACAGTACGTGACTACTGCGCGACGGAGAAGATCGAGTTCACGCGATGTCGGCCGTATCGTAAGAACGATCAGGCGCACGTTGAGCAGAAGAACGGCGACATCGTTCGGCGAATGGTCGGATATCGCCGATACGAAGGGGTCGCGGCAGCCGAGCAACTGGCGAAGCTCTACGCGCCGGCTCGACTGTTCGTGAATGCCTTCCAGCCGTGCTTCAAGCTCGCTGAGAAGACGCGCAACGGTGCCCAGGTGAAGAAGCGCTATCACAAGCCGCTGACGCCGTGCGACCGACTGCTGACTGATGGTCGTGTGGACGCCGTATCGCGCCAGCGCATCGCCGAGCTTCGTGCCGATCTCGATCCGGTCCGGCTATTGGCCGAGATACGCAGCGCACAACGAGCACTTCTCCGCTCGCGGACGCGGCGGACAACGCGTCGATCGCGGCCTCGAGGTCGGAGCCGACGGTGCCGCTCGACAGCTTCGTCGCCGGGCTGCGCACCGCCTGGCAAGGTGGGGAGATTCGTCCGACATCTCAGCCGAAGCTGAAAGCAAAGCGCGGCCGGCGCCGTCTCGACCCTCTCGTCGCGGTGACCAATGATCTGCATTCCTGGTTCGACGCCGATCCGTCCTTGTCCGGTCGTCAGTTGCTCGACCGATTGCAGGCCGAGTACCCCGGAGAATATCCGGACGGGCTTGTACGCACAGTGCAACGGCGCCTAAAGATCTGGCGTAGCGCCATGGCACATGAACTCGTGTTCGGGCGAGATCTGGGAGCCTCCGAAGCTACTCTCGCAGACGCACAGCGTCCGGAGCCAACATCAGCCGCAGGTTTGCAAACCTAAAGTCCATCCGGATGGACCGAGCGTGGCGTCGTGCTCGTCACCGTCAAGGTGTGGCCTGTCGACTTCGGCCCCAGCCTCCAGGTCGATCCGACGGCCAACCTTGACGGCGCCTGCGCGCGCCGCCATCGGGCTGCCATGCCGGAAAGGACAATTGCGCGATGCGCGGCATCGCCTCACTTGACAGGAATAAACGAAAATAGGCTCGGGAACAAACTTGGGTGAGGCAATACGAAGTCTCACCTTGATCGCCGCCGCGCAAAAGACGCCACGGGTGGCCGGCTTCAGATCGGAATACCTGGCCGGCTTCGAATTGGAACGCATGGCCGGCTGCGTTGGAATCCGCAACCATGCGCCGATGGGGCCTGGCGGTCGGCCCTCAAGTGCTCAGGCAGGTTCATGATCGGGTCGTGAAGCTTGCCCATGAGAACGGCGTCATCGCGAGACGGCGGATGCGCGTGGACACGATCGTCGTGGAGACCAACATCCACTATCCGACCGACAGCACGCTGCTGGGGGACGGAGTGTGGGGTGTTAACCCGGACCATGAAGAAGATCACGGGGATCGTCGGCGCGGCCGGAACCAAGCTGCATGACCGCAGCCGGAGCGTGAAGCTGCAGTCTGTTCGAGATCGCGCGAATAGCGCGCGCCAAGGTCCCGCTCAACCGGGACCGGCTGCAGCGGCGGTATCGTCGCTTGCTCGATACGACGAGCCGGGTCGCAGGACAGGCGAAGCGGTTCTCGGCGGAGATATCGCAAGGCGTAAAGCGATCGGCGGATGTTCTGCAGCAATCGCGCTGGAGGGCCTGCGCGCGGAGCTTGAGGAGATGGTGCCGCTGGTGCGGCAGGTGATGCGTCAGACCCGGGCGCGCCTCTTCCATGGCGACACCCATGTCGAGGGCAAGATTCTGAACGTGTTCGAGCCGTCGACCGAGGTCATCCGCAAGGGCAAGGCCGGCAAGCCCAACGAGTTCGGCAAGATGATCAAGCTGCAAGAAGCCGAAAACCAGATCATCGTCGACTATGAAATCTACGCACATTCAGACGCTCGATCGTCCTCCCAGAAACGCTTCGATGAAGGTCTGATCCGAAAGCAGCGCCGCGCCCGTGCCTTGCTTGACGACACAACCCAGGGAAAGAACGCATGCCTGGTCGGCAATGCGTAACGCCGCGTGCGCATTCTGCTCAACCAGAAGAATGCCTAGCCCGTGGGCGTCGCGCAGCTTAACGATGAGCTTGAATATCTCCGCGACGACGATGGGAGCCAGGCCCATCGAGGGCTCGTCCAGCATCAATAGCTTCGGATCTGCGATCAAGGCTCTACCGATCGCGAGCATCTGCTGCTCACCGCCCGACATCGTGCCCGCAGCCTGCGAGCGTCGTTCGATCAACCTCGGAAAGAGCTCGTAGACCCATTTCATCCGCTCCAGCACTCGCTCTCGGTCTAGGCCGTACCCGCCGAGCATCAGGTTTTCCTCGACGGCGAGTTCGGCGAAGATCCTTCTCCCCTCCGGCACGTGTCTTATCCCGGCACGAGCGATGACTGCCGGCGCCCTACCGAGAATAGAGTGTCCGCGGCAGAGAATGTCGCCGTCGCTGGGGCGGATGAAACCGGAGATAGTGTTCAGTAGCGTCGATTTCCCTGCGCCGTTCGCTCCGACGAGCGCCAGGATTTCGCCTTCTCGCACCGAGAGCGAAACGCCGTGCAATACTTCGACCGATCCATATCCCGCCCGCAGGCCGTCGACCTCCATGAGGGCCGTCATGCGACTTCCTCGACTATCCCGAGATATGCCGCGATTACATCCTTATCGGCCTTGATGGTTTCTGGCGCTCCTTCGGCCAGCTTTCGCCCGAAGTTCAGCACGACGATGTGGGACGAAATCGACATCACCATTCCCATATCGTGTTCCACTAGCAGGACGGCACGGCCATCGGCGGCGATGCTCACGAGGAGTGAAGCGAGTTCATCCGCCTCGCTCCGGTTGAGCCCTGCTGCCGGTTCGTCGAGCAGCAGAAGTTTCGGGTCTTGCGCGAGTGCGCGCGCGATTTCGACCCGGCGCTGATGGCCGTACGGCAGATCGGCCGCAGGCCGCCCCCACCATTCCTCGGAGACCCCTACCCGCGCGAGGCATGTGCCGGCGCGTTCGGCAAGTTCTTCGTTGTCGGCCATGACAAGCCATGGGCGGAGTAGAGAACCCAGCAGGCCATGCTTTCCGAAGCGATAGGCGCCCGCCATGACGTTCATCAGAACGCTCATGCCCTGGGCCATCTGCGGCGTTTGGTAGGTGCGGGCGATTCCGGCCCTAGCACGCATATATGCGGGCGTTCCCGCAAGATCGCGTCCATCGAGGCGTATCGTTCCTCGGTCGGCCGGGAGAACACCCGTGAGGAGGTTGATCAATGTCGTTTTTCCGGCCCCGTTCGGACCGATCAAGGCAGTCACCTCGCCGCGCGCCATGAAAAACGACACGTCTGCAACGGCGTGGACACCGCCGAAGCTTTTGGAAACGCCAGCGATTTCAAGGGTCGCTTGGAGCGTCATGCCGACTTCCGCCGGAACGTGAAAACGCGGAATAAGGTCTCGCCCAAGCCGTTCGGCGCGAACAACATGATCAAGATCATCGCGACCCCATAGACCACTTGCTTGGCTTGATCAAATCCTTCGAGGAGGTTCGGCAGGACTATGATAGCGAAGGAGCCGAACATGGCTCCCCAGATCGTGGACAATGAGCCGACGATCACCATCATTAGAAGCTCAATGGAAAGACCGACGCCGAAGGCGGAAGCATTGAACGAGCGGAGATAGAGCGCCAGGAGCCCTCCAGACAAGCCAGCGAGCGAGGCGGAAACGGCGAAAATCATGGACTTCGCCCGCGCCGTGTTCATGCCTATGCATTCGGCGACGAGCTCCGACGATCGCAGGATCATCAATCCCCGTCCGAACCGACCGTCGACGATACTGGCTGCTATCGCTGCGGCAAGGCAGAGCGCGAAAATCGACAGCCAGAAGACCACGCGCTCGTGGGCGAGACCCGCGAAGGCCATGCTCGGCAGATCGACGATCCCCGGATCGAGCCCGCCGGTCACATCGCGCACCTGTGCTGCTACCACGTAGAAGACCGCACCCAGCGCTAACGTACCGAGAGCGAGGTTATGTCCCGACAATCTCAGGATTGGACGAGCGATCAAAAATCCGAGGATGCCGGGTAGTACGACCGCTGCGGCCAGCGCGAACACGACAGGCAATCCCAGCCGCTGTAGACAGAACGCTACGGTGTAGGCACCGATCCCAACGAAGGCTCCGTGTCCGAGCGATACTTGGCCGGCGTAGCCGACAAGCAAAGTCAGCCCGACGGCCGCAACCGAATGAATCATCGACAAGATGATGACCGAACGGTGAAATTGGCTCGATACGCAGAATTCGACGAGTGCGAGTAAAGCGGCTACCAACGCCAAAATCTGCCAGTCGCGACGCAGCCTCGAAGTCTTGTGCAGTGTCATCGTCAGACCCTGCGCACGACGGCTTTTCCGACGAGCCCCTGAGGCCGCAGGATCAACACGAGTATGAGAAGCATAAAGCTTACCGCATCCTTGAAGCCAGATGCCACGAATCCCGAGGTGAGGCTCTCGACGAGGCCTATCAACAGGCCACCTACGACGGCGCCCAGCGGATTGCCTAATCCCCCGGCGACAGCGGCCGCAAAGCCTTTCAGTCCGAGAAAAATGCCGTTTTCGTAGAATGCCGCGGACATCGGAGCGAGCATCGCCCCCGCGAGACCCCCGATGGAGCCGGCCATGATCATGGCCAGAGCCGCCGTCCGCCTGGGTTCTATTCCGCAAAGCGCGGCCGCCCGAGGTTCCTGGCTCGCGGCACGCATGGCCTTTCCCAGCATCGTCCGGGAAAAAACGTACCAGAGCGCCGCGCTGACGACGACGAGAACCATAATGATCCAAAGCCCTTGGCTAGGGATGTAGACATTGCCGAGCAGCACGAGCGGGAGCACGCCGAATTCCGGCACGAAGCTGACATCCCTGCCGAAGGCGAGAGCAGCGGCGCCCCGCAATGCCAATGCCGACCCGATCGTCAACATGACGAGCGTGAGGGGATCTGAGTTTCGCGCCCCATCGAGCACGCCGCGCTGCAGGACCCACCCGACGAGCGCGCATCCGGCAATCGCGGCAAGGATTCCGACCGGGATCGGCACTTTCGCGGCGGCGACGAGTCCCGCCAGAAGCACTCCACCAAGCATCATAAATTCGCCGTTGGCAAAATTGATGATTTTAGTCGCATTGTAGACGATGGTGAAGCCCAACGCAGCCATGCCGTAGACGCAGCCTACGACGATGCCGGAGACCACCACTTGGAGAAACATATCCATCGAATCCTTCGGAGGGTAGCCGGGTGACGCGTGTGCGGTCGGCCGCGCCGATCACTTCACCACGACGAACTTCCCGTTCTGAATCTTGAGCATGACCATTGACTGAGACGACGCATCGAGGCCGTTGTGGTTGTCAGCCGTGAACTTAAATATGCCGTTCGCCCCCGGGAAGCTAATGCCGTCGGCCATCGCTTCGGCGAGTTTCGCGCGATCAATGCTGCCGGTCTTTTTCACCGCCTCCTCTACAAGCCTGAGCGCGTCGGCTGGATGACCGATGAACGTCGTGGCGTCCGACTTGTATTTGGTTTTGTAGTCCTCCGCGAGCTTGCTGACCACGGCACGCATGGGATCGTCCGCGGGAAGGCTCTCCGGTGCAAGGAGACGCATGGAAGATACGAACGAGTTCTCCGCGGCCGCACCGGCCTGCTCGATCAACTGAGGGCTTGCAGCTCCATAAGAATTATAGATTGGTTTGTTGAAGCCGACGGCGGCGGCGTTCTTGAGGATGATCGTCGGGCCGGGGTTCACGCTCCAGATAAGAAGCGCGTCGGCGCCGCTCGATCGAATCTTGAGAACTTGCGGTGTCATGTCCGTATCGCGCGGTCCGAATTCCTCGGCTGCGACTATCTTCATTCCGGTCTTGCTGGCGACTTCCTTCACCACGCTGGCACCCGCCTGACCATATCCGTCGTTCGAAGACAGCAGACCGATGGAATGGATGCCCTTGCTCTTCATAAAATCCAGAAGATGCTCGGCGACGATGCGATCGGTGGGCGGCGTCTTGAACACAAACGGTGTAGGCGGCACGACAACGGTTTCGGCGCCGGCCATCGAAATCAGCGGCACCTTCATCTCGTTCGCAACCGACCGGATGGCGAGACTTTCGCCCGTGGTCGACGGACCGATTACGACCGAGACGTTGTCGGAATCTGCGAGGCGCCTGAACTGCTGTGCCGCGAGGGTTCCGTTGCCCTCAGTGTCATAGAAGAAGGGCTTGACCTTATAACCTGACATACCACCGCGGGCATTGATCTGTTCGACGAGCAGCTCAAACACGTTTTTCTGCGAAGCGCCGAGG
The DNA here is from genome assembly GCF_000426845.1 of Bradyrhizobium sp. in8p8. Classification (GTDB taxonomy): domain Bacteria; phylum Pseudomonadota; class Alphaproteobacteria; order Rhizobiales; family Xanthobacteraceae; genus Bradyrhizobium; species Bradyrhizobium japonicum_C. The sequence continues at coordinate 99,333 of NZ_AUGD01000017.1, forward strand.
AACGCTGCAGGACCGCTTGCCGCCATCAAGGCACCGATCCGGATCTCCTTGTCCTCGGCGTTAGCCGGGAGGATCACTGTCGCGATGAGACCTGCCGCAAGAAGCGCTCTGCGTATCACCATGGTATTTCCCCCTTGTTTATCGATTGATCCCGGTTCAAGATCTTGCGCCCGCAGCATGCAGGGCCGCGATGTACCCGAAAGTCATTCCGGGACCCAGCGTGATGCCACCACCGGAATAGTTGCCTCCCAGCACGCTCGCCATATCGTTGCCGACTGCGTAGAGCCGGGGAATCGGACGTCCGTTCGCGTCGATGACTCGTGCGTGAGCGTCGGTGCGTAGGCCTGCGAAGGTACCGATGTCACCGGGAACGACGCGAACCGCGTAAAAGGGGCCGTTCGCGATCGGCGCCATACACGGGTTCGGCTTGACTTTTGGATCTCCATGAAAGCGATTGTACGCTGTCGATCCTTTTCCGAAGACCGAATCCGTTCCGGTGGGAACGTCGGCGTTCCATTTGGCGATGGTCCTTTCGAACTCGCCAACCTCGATGCCGGCATTGTTAGCGAGGTCGGCAAGCGTTTCGCCGACGATGAGATATCCCGAACGGATTGACGGACCAAGCGGCAGGGGCGCCGGCTTCACATGGCCCAACCCGTATTTTCGGATGGTCTTGTGATCGGCGATCAGAAATGCCTCGACGGGCTTGTCCGACGAACATGCGTGTTTCATGCCTTGGACGAAGTCATGATAGCTGTTCGACTCGTTAACGAAACGATGTCCCGCGCGCGTGACGGCGATCACTCCAGGTTTGCCGCGATCAATGAAGTGAGGGAACGGTCCTTTGGTGCCGTCTTCGCGCGGCACCAAGCTCGTCGGAGCCCAAGCCGCCGCATTCGGATAGCCTTTCACCGCGTTTCCGCCGACGGTCTCCCCGAGACGAATGCCATCGCCCGTATTGCCCGGGCTGGCTGCAGACCAATGCTCGTCGAGATCCGCGCGGTGGCCGTAGAGCGTTTGCCGACGAGCAATATCCAGAGGAAATCCGCCGCAAGCCAAGACTACACCGTGACGAGCGACGATATGACGAGAGCCTTTCGGCGTCTGAACCTCGGCACCCGTCACGGCCCCATTCTCGTCCTGAAGAAGGGCCTTAACCGGACTGTCCAGCCACAACTCGACTCCGAGATCTCGCGCGGAGCGGAAAAGCCTGGCGGCCAGAGCATTACCATTCGTCAGAAGCTGGCTTCGTCCCTTTAGGAGCCGATCGAAACCGTACTTCGTAAGGCGGCGCGCCACATAGACAAAGGATTCCAGACGCTGGGTAGCTCGGTAGAAGTGCCAAAGCTCTTTACCGGATCCAATGGCGAGACCAAACAGAGTGAGTTCGGGGCGCGGAGGCCGCAATCGCTCGATGTCTTCGCCCAGAATTTTAGCATCCACCGGTTTCGTGAGTATCGACCGGCCACCAGGTGTTCCGCCTGGGGCATCGGGGTGATAGTCCGAAAAAAGAGGGGAAGCCTCGAAACGGACGGCCGTCTTGTCTTGCATGAAGGAGACCATTTTCGGCCCGGCTTCGAGGAAGGCTTCGACCCGCTCCGCGTCGTAGTGATTGCCAGCTTCGTGACGCATGTATGCCCGCGCGGCATCCATGGAATCCTTGATGCCTTCGGCCGCATCCAGATGATTATTGGGTATCCACAGGTAGCCACCGGAGAGGGCTGTCGTTCCGCCGAAGACTGCCTCTTTCTCGACGACGATGACCTTCAGTCCGTGTTTGGCCGCGACTACGGCCGCCGTGAGTCCGCTTGCGCCCGATCCGGCGACGAGGAGATCGTATTCCAGAAGACTTTCGGGCATCGAACTTCCCTGCTGTCGACGTTGTGCTCTTGATCGGGACGCTGCGCTCAGTTCGCCAGATATCCACCGTCGACCGGGAGCATGACGCCGGTGACGTAGGAGGAGAGCCGCGAGGTCAGAAAGATGGCCGGGCCTACCAACTCGTCGGGTTCGCCCACTCGCCCCATGGGCGTGTGACGGAGGAAGCGATTGATGGCATCGGGATTGGCGCGCGTCGTTTCGGTCATCGGCGTGGCGATGACGCCCGGCGCGATCCCGTTGACCCTGATGCCGTGCTCTGCGAGATCGACCGCCAGGGCCGTCGTCAATTGCTTCACCGCGCCCTTCGAAGCCGCGTAGGCCGCTGAATTCTGGTAGGCAACGAATGATGCGATCGAGCCGATATTGAGGATCCGGCCCTTCGTGCGAAAGAGTTGGGGAAGCAGCGAGATCGCCATGGTGGCGCAGCCCCGGACGTTTATGGCTATCTGTTCGTCCAAGTGGTCGAGAAAAGCAGGATCGTCGGGAGGTGTCCGTCTAGTGATGCCGGCATTGTTCACAAGGATCGAAATGTCGCCGAAAAATTCTGCCGCGCGAGCCGCCGCCGCCTGACAGGCCTCTCGGTCTGCCACGTTCAATCCGATGCCGACAGCTCTCCCGCCAGCGCTCACTATAGCCTCGGCCACCGCCCCAACTCCTGCTGCATTCAGATCGGAAACGATCACGCTTGCACCGCTGGCGGCCATTCCTCGCGCTATCGCAGCTCCATTACCTTGGGCTGCGCCTGTGACGAAAGCGACGTCTCCTTCCAAGAGCCTGGAGACCGCTCCTCCAACCATGACGTTCCTCCCAAAGTGCGATCCATTTCGAAAGCTAGATTTTATATTGTGTAACATAATTCTTATATTGTAATTCTTATTTCCTTCTCGAAACGCGTCAAGAGGCTTTTTTGGTTTTGACAATTACCTTCGGTTTGGGCAGGCCGGTCGCATGCTGAGAGAGAATCGCGCGCAAACAAGGAGAAGCGCCTCGGAGTCGCCTCAACTCGGGATCCAGTCGGTTGAAGTCGCCGGCGACATCCTGAACGCCTTGATCCAAGCCGACGGACCTTTGAAGCTGGCGGAACTGGCGCAGCGCGCTGGGATGCCGTCCGCCAAAGCACATCGCTACCTGGTGAGTCTGATCCGGATCGGTCTTGCTACCCGCGACGGAGTATCGGCGCGCTATGACCTTGGCCCAATCGCACTACAGTTGGGCCTAAAGGGGTTCTCGAGATTCGAGCCGCTCCGGTTCGCGGAGGCGACCTTACGCGAAATCGTCGACCAAGTCGGCGAAACTGCCGCGCTGGCAGTTTGGGGGGAGAAAGGACCTACGATGATCCGCATCATCGAGGCCCGCCACGAGTTCGCTACGACGATTGCGCTCACCCATCATTGCCCGATGACCTATTCCGCAACTGGGCTACTGTTCTGTTCGTTCGAAGATGCCGCCAGAACCGATACAGTGATCGAGCGCGAACTCGAACAGAATCGGCGATCGGGAAGGCTGAACGTCCCGCACGATGGCGCCATCTTGGCTCGAGCGATCCAGGAAACCCGGGCGCGTGGATTTGCCTGCATGTCTGATGGAGGCGGCGACGGGTATGGGGCGGTGAGCGCTCCGGTGTTCGATGTGACCGGCAGCCTTTGCATGGCCTTGACAGTCTTCGGCCGAGCAAATCGGGTGGACGCAAGCCCAGATGGAGTCTTGGGCAAGGTGGTCGCCGATGCAGCCCGACGACTTTCCGGATCCCTCGGGTACAGAGAACCAGGCTCGAGCTGAGCGCCACGGACATTTCGCGAGCATCGACATCAAAACGGTCACCGCCGATGCTGGCTATGTCTACGCCAAGATTTTCGGCGCGATCGAGCGGCGCGGCATCGACGCACTATCAATGGCTTTCGAGAACCGCGTAAATCTGGCGACATCGTGCGCGCGGCGAGATTGGGCGGGAAGCTATTTCCTTGCGGATGGCGGAAGACGTTGTTTCCCCACGACGGGCTGGTAGCCGAGGCGGGGAGCTGTCCCCGGGTTGCGCAGCGCCCCGCCTCGGCGGATAGGGAACGGGTCCCTGAACAGACCAACAGGCGCGGCGCCGTCGTAACCCTGCAAAGTGAAGCGGAGCCGCGCCTGTACCCAATCCACCAACAGTCTGCGTGATCGGCAGACCGCGGATTGCGTGGCGCGCAGTATAGCGGCCATCGCGCATCCGTCGAGCCTCACGTCGGCCTCGTCTTCGGCATTTGCCGGGGATCGCCGATGCAGGCCGCAGGCCGCTTGTTCTTGTGTGCCCGTTGCCGGGCCCAGGTGCTGATCTGTGGCCGTTGCGATCGCGGCCAGCGCTATTGCACTGCCGAGTGCTCCAGGACGATGCGACGGGCGAGCGTGCGCGACGCCGGCCGGCGCTATCAACGCACCCGTCGCGGCCGCCATCTGCATGCGGCTCGCGCCCGACGTTACCGGGCCCGCAATAAAATCGTGACGCATCAGGGTTCACCCTGTCCGGCCATGGATGATGTAGTGCCGCCGGCCTCGATCGCTGTCGCCGGCGGACAACCGGCATGTCTCGAAGGCCCAGCGGCGACAGCGATTCGCGTTCATCACGATGCTGTCGCTGCTGCAGCCGGCTGCCACCGTTCGTGCGGCTCGACTTCGTGCGACGTCGCAGGCCCTCCCTCGATCCACCCGACTGACCACGGAGCGTGTTCGTGACTATCCCGGTGAACTGGAGGCCCGGATTCTGCGCCTGCATCACGTCGAGAAGTGGCGCTGCGGCACCATCGCGCGCCAGCTCCACTTGCATCACACGACCGTGCGTCGCGTGCTGCGCAGGCTGGACCGCCCCGGCATGGGCCGCAGTTGCGCTCCGCCATGATCGACCCTTATCTGCCGTTCATCCGGCAGACCTTGACCAAATTTCCCGACATCACCGCCAGCCGGCTGCATGCCATGGTGCGCGAACGCGGATACCAGGCGGCCCTGATCACACTGATCAGCTTGTATCGGCCAAGGCCAGCAGCCGAGGCCTACCTGCGGCTGCGCACGCTGTCTGGCGAGCAGGGCCAGGTCGACTGGGCTCACTTTGGCCATATACAGATCAGTCGCGCCCGCCGGCCGCTGATGGCCTTTGTGATGGTGCTTTCGTACTCGCGCGACATCCACCTGCGCTTCTTCCTCGATGCGCGAATGGAGAACTTTTTGCGCGGCCACGTCGGCGCCTTCAATACCTGGTGCGGCGTGCCGAGAGTCCTGCTCTACGATAATTTGAAGAGCGCGGTGCTCGAGCGCCAGGGGGAGGCAATCCGTTTTCATCCGACGCTCCTGGCATTCGCGGGCCACTATCGCTTCGAACCCCGGCCCGTGGCGGTTGCCCGCGGCAACGAGAAGGGCCGGGTTGAACGCGCGATTCGTCACGTTCGCGACGCCTTCTTCGCCGCGCGCAGCTTTACCGATCTGGCCGACCTGAACGCCCAGGCCGAGCACTGGTGTCGCGGCCAGGCGGCCGACCGGCCCTGTCCCGAGGATCGGACCATGACCATTCGGCAGGCCCTGGCTCAGGAATAGCGGCAACTGCTGCCGCTGCCGGAGAACCCCTATCTGGTCGAGGAGCAGTTGCCCGTAAAGGTCGGCAATCAGCGAGCGGAATGCTTGGAGCAAGGCGTATCACGGCGTCCACTGCGATGATGATTGGGCTTGGCGGCGCAATCACCGATACGCCAGCATCATCTGCAACCCGGAAAGGCGCCGGGTAGTTACCTTGCTGCCGGATCGTGAGCCCGCGACCGCCCAAGCCTGGCTGGCGGCTCATCCCACGATCTCGGTCGTCGCTCGCAATCGTGGCGGTGGATATGACTAAGCATGGGAATGTGCAAGCAGCATCGCGCCTCCGATGGCAACCAGCAGCGGAAAGGCCAGGGTCGCCCTTTGGTCTTTTTTGGGACTCGTTTGCACTCTCCATTCGAAAAAGTACGATAAGCAGCTCAAATATTCGATGCTGCGCCACCTCCACATCGCGCATCGATTCGAAAAAGCCGATCTGACCGATTGGCCACGCTTCTTCATCTGCGCGGAAAAACAAAAAGGCTGCCAGAGCCATGAAGAGCAGCGGCCAGTGCCGAGCCCATCTGCCCCATCTGGAGTGCTGAATCAACGCGAGAACGCCGATCAGCATGACGAAAATGCCAGCCCAATGGTGGTTGTATTCGGACCAGGCCACGTCTTCCGCATTGCGGGGCAATATAATGCCTTCTCCAGGCACATAAGCCCGGGGCCCTGGGATTCGCCGCGCATCCGCTTCAGCGATTTGGGCCTGCAACTGGTTAATCGTCAGTTGGTCCGAGCTGGGGCTGGTGAGGCGCGGCCATTGCGGCGAGAAGCGCTCGACAATTTCCGGCCAGGTAACCCTGTCCTGCACAAGGCCGATTGCCGGAGGCAAGGACGTAAGCGAGGCTGCAGCCAGCAAGACAGTTAGGCCAATGCCGATCTCGGCCTCCGCGAAACGCTTCAAACGAAGAATGGAGGTGGACGGATCGCGCTGTAGCTTTTCCACGATGAGGTAATTCGCTCCGCCGAGCCCGAGCAACATGAGGAGAAGTGCAATCTTGGTCGTCACCATGACACCGCAAGCCGTGCCATAGATCGCCTCAGGCACGCCGATGTAACCGAAGGCCATCAGCATCCCACTGCCAATGATGACTGTGACAGAGGTAAGCGATATAGCCGAATAACGTCGCCCAACAACTCTGCAATCGGTGCCGTCCCGAGAGAGACCCAACGCGAGAAGAAAATAGGGGAGGCCGCCGATCCAGATGGCTGCGCCGGTCATATGCAACGCATCTGCGAGTAGATAGGGCCAGCGCAAACCTGGGCGGCTCACCGCATGGGTCAAGGAAAGCTGTCCGGCCAAAGCCGCGACCGCGAAGCTGATCAGCGCTGCCGTTCGCCACCCGCTTTCTCGTCCACAGCTTAAGAGGCCGATGCAAAGCGCGGCCAGCGATGGCGATATCGGCCCGAGCGAAATCAGCATCGAGCGTATCTCGCCAGGGGAGATCCAAGGTACCGGCAAGCACCGCCGCGTTGACTATCAGAGTGCTGAGCGTGAAGATGGCGAAAGCGATGCTACTATTGGCAAGGATGATACGGCATCGCCTTCCTATTTCGGAGCTTTCAGTCGAAAGTCGTAAGCTCAAGGGCTGCCAAAGCAAAACTGTAAAACCGATGCCGCCAAGCGTGAGAGATTGCGCGATGAGAAATAAGCCGCGCAGAATCACCGAAAGAAAGCCAAAGATCTCAGGGAAGGATGACACAGCGAGCTTTAGCGGACGCTGAAGGGAATATCGCCGCGGGTGATGTGACCGTCCACGCTCAAGACTTGCCAACGCAGGTGCCAGGCGCCAATCGCAAGAATTCTGGCGTCCGCTTCGAGGCTGTGTGGTAAATCTGGATCAGTTTTCAAGATGATCTCTTTGCCATCGGCTGTATAGAGCCGCAGCTTCGAACGAGCATGATCGATGCGGCTGTTGAAACGAAGGCGGATTGCCACGTCGCCAGCGGCGACACTGGCATCGACCGCCGGGGAGGACTGTATGACGATTGCATGAGAAAATGCTCTTTGCGAGTAGAGCAGCAATAAGGCAAACGCGAGAAGTAGCGACAATCTCCAGCGGTTAGCTCTCTTATTGCCGGCGGAAGTCCCGTGCGAGATAGTCGTCCGTTAAGAAGCCGATTGCAGCGATGAGCGGTCGCTGATTGCAGCGATGAGGGCGCGCAGGATTAGGCACCAAAGAGCCCTGAGCCAGGCGAGGATGCGGCGGAAGTTGTGGCCGACGGCGGAGAGGATGACGTTGGCGGCATCGCCGGCGCGGCCTTTGAGGTAGCAGCGGCCGAGGTGACCATCGGTCTTCAGGTGTCCGATGATGGGTTCGATAGCGGAGCGGCGGCGCAGCTCGCGCTTGATGATACCGAAGACGCCGCGTTTTTGACCCGAAATGAAGACGCGACGGGGATTTTGCGCGTCGTGGCCGCGGTATCCCTTGTCGACATAGGCCCGCTCGATCGCGCAGCCGGTGAGCGTCTCGGTGCGGTCGATGACGTCGCGCAAGGTGTGACCGTCGTACGGGTTATCGGGCAGAGCCCTGGCGTGCAGCACGAAGAGGCCA
>NZ_AUGD01000018.1 GCF_000426845.1 Bradyrhizobium sp. in8p8
TTCACAGGCCGAACATATGACCGCACCGTCATCCCTTGTTCAACCAGAGAAAGACCTTGCAGCCCGGGCCGTTCCACATATGAGTCAGAGCCAATATTGCAAGCCGAATGACAGCTGATGTGCTGAACGAAATCATTCCACATGTATTGCAGCGAGAATGGGATGTTGTCGCGCATCTGAGTCTGCAAATTAAAACACATCGCAGCTTGCGACGGCAGAACCAGGCCACTGATGCGTTAATCGCATTGTTACGCGAAACACGGCCGATTGATGAGCAGAAGGCGCTGAGCCTTTTTGCCGCCCGGTCACTTGAGTACCTCGTCGCTTCGGAAGCGCAGGTTAAGGCTCTTGTAGAAATCGTCTTCGCCGAGGCCACAACGAATGGAAGCGACGAGCAGTATATGAGGGCGATGCAATACTGTGCTCAGTGCTCAGCTGAACGCCGTTCGTTTGTACGGAAATTGCTCTTGGAGTTGATAGTGAAGACCTTTCGGAAGGTCGAGCAACCGGCTGCCGAGAACCTTTTTCGCGCGATGTCGGACTACTCGTATGGGCGGAGAGGGCCCTCATCGTTGCTCCCAGAAGACCTCCGCGCTGAGGCGCAGAGTGCGCTAAGAAAGATGGTCGTAGATGGCGCGCCGACGAATAGTTTTTTCGCAACCGTGGCTTGGTCTTGGTACGGTGTAATTTCAGAGGAGCTGATAAGGCGGCACGGAATAGCGACATACTTCAACGTCTCTCTGGAAGGCATGTATTTCGGAGTAGATGGTCTGACGAGCCTCGTGTTGCTTGCTAATGACGGATACTTGCGCCCGGAAGGGTTTAGTGAGGAGCAGGCAGTAAACGCGTTAGCAGCTGTCGGGCGCTATGGATTTACGAACGGCTCCCTCGCCAAGGTCGATTTCAACCCCTTATTCGCGGGAGAATCAGCGCCACTGCCAGTATGGAAGCGCTTACTCACCCAGCTGCGCAAAGCGCCAGAGGCTTGTGCAGGGGCGTTTTTTGCGTTCTTGCTTGTCAGGTCGCTAATTTCGAAAAAGCAGTCCGACAATGATCAATCGGGTGAGGGAGACCAGTTGGCTCTCCTAGATGAAGTGAAGCATCTCGTGCTACACATGCGGGCTATAAAGAAGCTGGAGTACTATCCTCGCATGGTGGAATTGGCTGCGGGATCGTTATTCGGAGAGCATAAGCGTGACCAAAATGGTGATCATGCAATTTGAGTAGGCTTGGGGCAAGGATGCAAGTACGGCAGGCGAGATAGAGCGCCGATCCATGGCGAAAAGTACCGTCTGGCGACACCTTGGCCCAATTTGATCTGGTTTCTAGCAAGGTCATCCCACATCCCGCGCCAGTGGGTGCCCGAATCAACCCGGTCCACTGCCCCATTTCCCCGTGGCGCGCGCGTGTCCATTGCTGCGGGAGAGGCACTGCGTTGCAGGTGGTAGTAGATGGTGGTAGCAATGCACACGCAGCCAAGCTGATTTGCGCTTGTTTTTCAGTGATTTTCTGAATTGCCCTTCGTCTCCCCTAGGGAGCGCCATTCAATCCTAAGCCATTGAAAAGCTGCACCCTCTGGGCAACCATGTGGGCCTGGAGAGGCCGCCCTGCTACACACGTAGCTCATTCGGCGGTCCACTGCGCGCTTGCGGTCGTCACATGGCAATCCTCATCCCAAGTCTGGGCTTCGCGCGCTTCGACAGCCGCGGAGAGTTACGACTCGCGGAGCGGCTCAAGGATTTTCTCGAAGAGGTTGTCGTCTGGCACAACCTTCCTGTTGGTCCGCTCGACCGGCATCCCGACTTCATCATGCTCCGCGTGTCTCTACCCTGAGCACTGGATCGGCGGGCGGGTCGCGCAGATCCTCGCCAGGCATGACGTGCCGATCGATATGGCCAAGGACAATCGCAACAGGGTTTCGATTAGGCGGGTGGCGGTGCGATTCTTGAGCATGCACAATCCGAAAGGGCTGGAGTTTCCCTGCGTCGCCATCGCCGGCTTGGGCTTGCTCGGCCGCCACGGCAAGACGATCGAGGAATGTGTCCGGCTGACGTATGCTGGAGTGACACGGGCAACTCACGAGGCGCTCCTGACCTACTCGAGTGAGTCCGCCTTGGTGCAACGCTTGATCGCCTAGACGGACGCCGCGCCGGGCGCTCTCTCACGCCATCGTGCCGTCGATCGAGCGGCGGATCACCTTCTGTACCTCCGAGTTAGACAGGAACAGATCGTGGTTGATGATGCCCCAGCCTTCCTGGGAGGCATCGACCACGCGCACGCCGAGCCGCGCGATCACGGCTTTCTCGGCCGCGCCGACCCGCGTCATTCCGCCTGCGAGCTGCCCCGACAATGCCAGGGCGCGATCGTTCGTCGAGGCGATCACGGTGATCTTGCCGGCCAGCGGCCCAATGCGCTGAACCGCAGACGAGAACACGTCCATGTCGATGTCCGGCGCGGCAAACACAACGGCGCCGATCTTGCTCGTGACCGTATCGCCGTATCGCCCATAAAGCTGACGCAGGCTCTCCAGCGTCAGCATGGTTCCCATGCTGTGAGCAACGATGTGCACGCGGCCGCCGCCTGGCGACGACACGAGCGACGAGAGCACGCGTTCGAAAGCATCGCGGGACCACATCGCGCTGTCGCGGTCATAAGCGTAGTCGAACAATCCTGCCCTTGAAGGCCAGGAAAACGCCATGGTCCGACCGCGGAACCTGATCCCGTCGGAGAGCTGGGCGGCATCCAGCACCGCAGTCTCGAATGTCTGCTTGAAGCCGTGCACATAGATCAGCACGTCCCCTCCGCCCGCCTGCGCGGCGAGATCGCCCACGTCCGCCGGCACCGGTTCGACCCGATCGAGACGCCAGGTGCCAAGTCCGACCGAGGCGAGAGAAAGGCGGCTCTCGTCCGGCGCCGACAGCTTCACCTGCGCGACAGTCATGCTGGTCGCGCGCTCCGGACCGAACCAGGGTTTCGTGCGACCGCCGTTGACGGGCTTGCGCGTGGTCGTGACGAGCAATGTGGGCTCAACGGAGAGCGATGAGGCGTCGAAGCGCGCACCGGTCGCCCCCAAGCCGGCACATCCGCCGAGCGCGAGGGCACTTCCGGCCGACAGAAATCCGCCGAGGAACGCGCGGCGCGAAACAGGATGATTGGAGTCGCGTTGCAGAAAATGTCGGACGATCAAACGGAACCCTCGGGAACTTTGCCCACCATAACGCCGCCCCGCCTAGCTCCCTGAATGACAATGGGGGCGAGAAGACGGCGGAGTTGCTTTGCGGTCGGTTTGCATGATCACGGCGCCGGCGTTCGCCTCCTGAACTGCGGCGAACGGTTAATCGGCCCGCGTCGCTCTCATACTCGTTCGAAGTGGGTTTGCTTCAACGGCGCAGATAGCGCCAGCCGACGACGACGCCGCTCACCGAGACGATGACGCCAAGGATCGACAGCAGCCACACCACGATGTCCCAGGCCGGGCGATGCATCAGCAGCAGGCAGAAATCGAAACTGTGCAGCGCGTTGAACAGCCATCGATAGGTGCGTCGGCTGCCGTCTACGTGGCCAAGGATGTCGCCGGTGACAGGGCTGATGTGAAACCATGTCTTCGCGTCATCATCGAACACAGCGCGCAGCACCGGCAACTCGCGGTCGTGATGATGCGCATACCAGTAGGAGTCGTATTCTTCGAGGACCATCCGTTCCGCCACGCGGGCTTGCGGCAGCAGCTTCTCTGCGGCAGTCCAAAGGCGATGTTGCGGGATTGCCGTAGTCCGGCCCGACGTCACATCCAGCGGCCTCTGCGTGCCATCACGCGATGCGACGACAATCATCGGGCTGCCATCAAGCCAGATAAAGCGCGCTTCGACCGCGCCGGATTGCGGCGCTGGCAGCTTCGTCGCAATCGTAGGCGCCTCATGGCCGGCGTAGCGCTGCAGCACCTCGCGCGTCGTGCTGCGGCTTGCGAAGTATTCGCCGGGATTGAGCGAAAGCCAACCGGAGAACGTCCACGTCAGCACGAAGATGCCCGCGATCAGGCCGGTGACGTGGTGCCACGCCATCCAGCCACGATACGGCGTGATCCTGCCGCTCGCATAGCGCCGCTTCAGCCGCACGCGAAGGATGCCGATCCAGATGCCGCTGGCGCCGACGATCAGGCAGATACCGGAGATCCAAAGCACGACGAGCCGCCACAACGGCCCGTCCTTGCGCAGCACGGTCGGGTAGATCCAGTGCGGGATCGAGCCGAGCCAGTTCCAGACGCGTTCGGTTTGATTGGTGTCGAGCGCGATCTCGCCGGAGCGCGAGGAGACATAGAGCCTGGTGCCGGCATTATCGCCGAGCCCGATGAGGTAAAGCGGTCGCAGCGGATCGTACCGGGCCGTTACGCTCCATTGATCGCGATCGATGATGGCTTCGAGTTGCGGTGATCTGCTCGCGGGATGATGTTGCGCGACCGCGAGCGCCTGCTGTTCGGAAACGCCCGCGATGACGCGGCCGTCGGCTGCGGAGATCGTCTGCCGCCTGCCATCCCAGCCGGTGATCCGATACACCGGCTCGTCGGCCAGCATGGAAAGGCGGAGATCGCGCGGATAGCGGGTGGCGCCTGCCGTCTTCATCACGTCGTCCGGCGACAGCGCCAGCTTCTCCCATTGAATGTCGGGAAGCGCTGCCAGCCTTTCCTTGTCGGAAAGGCCGGGAAAGGCGACATACATCATCACCACGCCGGAAATGAACCACATGGCGAAAAACAGGCAGGTGGTGATGCCGATCCACCGGTGGACGATATACAGCCACCGCCGGAGCGTGCGTTTCAGGGGCCGTGCCACGCTCAAAACTTCACGTTGACACCCAGTTGCGCCGTGCGGGGCATGCTGAGCAGCCACTGGGTCGTGCCGCCCGAGGTCGTGTACACCTCGTCGAAGAGATTGTAGATGCGGAACGACACGGTGGTGTGGAGATCGGGCTTCCACTGCACACCGGCATTGACGATGTTGTAGGCCGGGCGCGTCACCGTGTTGGCATTGTCCGCATAGGTCTTTCCGACGATCTGCACGCCCGCGTTGGCCGACCAGTTGGGTGCAAAGGCCCACGTCGCCCAGATATTGGATACGTTCTGCGGTATGTTGACCGGCACGTTGCCGGCATAGTTCACGGCTACGCCGCCAACCGACTGCACGAAGTCGTCATACTTCGCGCGCAGGAAAGCGGTGTTGGCATCGATTCGCCAGCCGTAGTCGAGCAGGAAACCGACCGATGCTTCGACGCCGCGCGATGATTGCCGACCGACCTGAACGGTCAGGGAAGGAATGTTCGGATCGCGCGCCAGCAGGTTGTTCTTGACGATCTCGTAGCCGGCCAGGGTCCATTCGCCGCGGCCTCCCCAGAACGATTGCTTGACGCCGATCTCGATCTGTCTGCCGGTGGCCAGATCGAAATTCTTGTTGGCCGAGGACAGCGAGATGATCCCTCCGACCGGATCGACGGCCGTGGCATACTGCCCATAGAAAGCGAGGTCCTTCACCGGAGTGTAGACCGCACCGGCGCGCCATGTCGTCGAGGAGAACGACTTCTCGAAGCTGTTTGCGGGCACGACATAGTCGGTGCGCGTGATGGTCGGTTGATCCTGGCGGACGCCGGCAATCAAGGAGAACTGCTCGGTCACCGACAGCCTGTTTTCGGCAAACAGCGCATATTGGTTCGTCACGCTGCCGTAACCGGGAATCGTGGCGTTCGGACTGCTGAACGAGCCTGGGCTAAAGACGTAGGGGTTGACGGACGAAGCGCCGCCATAAGGAGAGTTGTTGGTGTGCGTGAAATTGATGCTGTTGACGTCGAAGCCCGCCAGGAATTCGTTGGCCATGCCAAGCACATGCCCGCGGAATTTCGTATCCATGCGATTGCCGACCTGCTGCTGATCGTGAAAGATCTCGATATAGCTGGCTCGGTCGATCAGGCCGGTGGCAGGGTTGTAGGCGTAGCTTTCGACGTCCTTCCAGTGCCGCTTGGAGTTCAAGTAGTAGAGAGTGTTCTGGATCGAGATGCCGTCGGCGGCTTGCCAGTCGGTCTTCACCTGGTTCCAGCTATCCTGGTAGCGGATGTGGCTGTCGCTGACGTTGTAGTTCTTGAAGCGAAGCGCTTCTTCGAGCTTGCCGTTGATCAACGGCGTGCCGAAGTACCGCGATGGATGGCGATCACCGTAGTCCGTGGACAGCGTCCAGGTGACGTCTTCGTTCTGCCGGACCTGGACCGCGGCATGAAGTGCAACGTTTGATGTGTTGTCGCGATCGACCCAGCCGTCCGACATGTTGCCGATGGCGGTGATCCGATAGGCGACGTTCTTGCTCACGGGACCGCCGCTGTCCACGGCAATCCGCCGCGTCATGTTGCTGTCCAGCGAGACCTCCGCCTCGTTGCGAGGGACCCACAAGGGCAGTTTCGAAACGATGTTGATGGCGCCGCCGACCGCACCTGCGCCGTACATCACCGACGCAGGGCCGCGTAGCACCTCGATGCGCTCGGTCGACCATGTGTCGAACGGAAAGGTCACCGTTCCCGCGCCGATATAGAGCTGTGTGCCGTCATAGAGCGTCATGACGGAGCCAAGGCCCGTGAAGCCGCGGGTGTTGAAGGAGACGCCGCCATTGCCCGGTGCCGGGCTCGCAGTGAAGCCGGTGGCGTTCTGCGTCACCGCGTCGAGAACGTTCTGCTGGCCGCGTTCGGAAAGCGTCTCGGCCGAAATCACCTCCACGCTGGCCGGCGTCTGCAATCGCGTCAGGCCCAGCCGGCTGCCGGCCGTGCTCGCGCCGGTGAGATTGAGCGTCGGTGCGGCGAATGCCGATCCCGCCGGGCTGGCTGTCGGAGCACGCGTTTCGGCGGCAGCCAGGTTTCGCTGTTGTCGTGAGCGCGCGAGACGCGCAGCCTCGCTGCGTCGGGTACTCCTGACATTCGGTGGCTTCGCCGATGGTGCCACCACGACCGGATCGAGCGTCTGGGCCGGGCCTGCGGATTGTGCCCAGCCATCGGTCGAAACCATGAGGCAGGAGAAAGCCGCTAAACAGAGCAACGCCCGCCGATGTCGTGGCGCAAATATTGTGCGGGAGGTCATCAATGGACTCGCGATAACGTGGCACGTCACCGCGAACGCAGCTTGGCCGCTGCCTCAAGAGCAAGGCAGCTCAACACTCACCAGGACACCCCGCCCAATGTGCTCGCGTGTGACCACGACTGACGGCAGGTCTCCTGGCTCGCGGGTCGCTACCTTGCGCCGCCTTCCCAAGCTCGCGAGCTCAGTGGCGTTTGGCGAAGGCTCGCCGCTTACAGTTGCGGGGGCAGCCACGGCGTTGGGGAAATCCCGCACCGTATTCCCTATTGATCTCCCGAAGGAGAACCGTCGCAGTCACCCTAGTTTTATTTTCAAAGGGCTGTCAACTGGCTGTTCCCGACACGGTTCAGCGCGTCGCACCTTCATCGGCGACGCACGGATCGTCCACCGGGCGGTGTCGGGCGAAACACGAATCCGCTCTCAACTCTCCCCCCGAACATTATTCCATTCTACCTAATTCGGATCCAGCGTATTCGGCCAAGGGGGCGGTCGTACGTCGTCACGAGCGCTGGCTTGGTCGCGGTGGACGCGGCGGCATTGACGGCGGTTTGTTGCGTGCAAGGCGAGAGCGCGCTCGGATCGCGAGGGCGGACGGCGCCCATATCCGGCGAAGCCTCTTGGCGAAGCCGATAGCCTGCGTACGGCGAAACCGGCGGATTCCCAACGGCACAAGGCGTTGCGAAACACAATCTCAACGCAAATTGTCTAGGACCGGCCCATCCTCTCTCAATGGGTCCCTGCATGGCATTGCTCCCGCGCTTCTTCCTTCTCGTTCTGCTTCACGTCATCACCATTTGGCCGGCGGCGGCACAGGATGGTGAGCCCGTCAGATTGTCTGCTGCGATACAGTATCAGTTCATTGCGCGCTGGGATGTCGATCGGCTGAACAGGATTTTGCAAGCCGATACGCCCGCCTTCGCCGGTATCACCGTAACCTACAGTCCGGCGCGCAATCCCGTCCGGCTCTATCGCGTGACCTATTCGTCGGTGGTGCCCGAGCGCGGCAACAAGCCGACGGTCGCATCCGGACTGATTGCGATCCCGGAAGGACAGGCCACGTCGTTTCCGCTGTTGTCCTACGAGCACGGCACGGTCTACGGCAAGCAGCAGGTGCCTTCATTTCCCGACCAGTCACCCGAAACCCAGCTGATGATCGCGCAGTTCGCGGGGCAGGGATATGTCGTGATCGGAGCCGACTATTTCGGGATGGGCACGTCGGCAGAGACGGAAGGCTACATGGTGAAGGGAAGCCACCAGCAGGCGACCTACGACATGCTCGTGGCCAGCCGCGCCGTGTTGGATCATCTCAAACTCGCCACGACCAAGCTGTTTCTCGCCGGCTGGTCGCAGGGCGGATTCGTCACCATGGCGATGCTGGAGAAGCTCGAGCAAGCCGGCATCAAGGTTGACGCCGCGGCGACCGCCAGCGCGCCGGTCGACGTATTCGTGGCGCTGAACGGCTTTCTCAATTTTCCCCGCAAGAACGATGCGAGCTGGGTCAACTCGCTGTTCATCCTGTCGGCGTTCTCGTTCGAAAACTATTATGGCGTGCCCGGGCTGGCCCGCTCGCTGATCGCGGATGCCTATTACGACGTGGCACGCAAGGCTTATTTGCGTGAACCCTACGACGCCGCCGCCGTGCCGACGGACCTGCACAAGCTGCTCCGTCCCGACTATTTCGATCCGCAGTTCTTCGCAGCTTCGGCCTACGGCCGGCTCGTCGCGCAGACACAGGCCTATCGCTGGATCATCAAGAGCCCAGTGCGCAATTATTACGGCGAGACCGACGAGGCCATCAGTGTCGGCCTCGGCCGGCTCGCCATGACCTATCAGCAGGCGATCGGCAACGGCAATCCCGCGGTCGAAGCCGTCTCCACCGGTCCGACCACCCATCGCGGCACTTTTGCGACGGCTGTGCCGAAGTGGAAGGCATGGTTCGACGGGCTTTGATGCGGCCGTCATGGCCGGGCTCGCCCCGGGCATCCACGTTCTTCGCACTCAGCGGATGGCGGGGACGAGCCCGGCCGTGGCGCTGTGTATCCATTGCTCATATCCGAAGGGCATGCATCGCTCTGCATGCCGCCTTGGCGTCGCCGGAGGTGGTCGTTGCAGTGAAAATCTGTCTTGATGGGGGCCGGGATGAGGCCGGCAGATGCGACGGCCTTCGTGGTGGAGTGACGACATGAGCGGGTTGGTGATCTCTGGCGGCCGGGTGGTGGATCCCGCGAGCGGGATGGATGCCATCGGCGATGTAGCGGTGGTGGACGGCAGGATCGCCGCCGTCGGCACTGGCCTCGGCGGCGCCGAGCGGGTGATCGATGCGACCGGGCTCGTGGTCGCGCCGGGCTTCATCGACCTGCACGCGCATGGCCAGTCGATTCCGGCCGACCGCATGCAGGCGTTCGACGGCATTACGACCACCCTCGACCTCGAAGCCGGCGTGCTGCCCGTCGGGTCCTGGTATGAGAGCCAGGCCAGGAAGGGGCGCGTGCTGAACTACGGCGCTGCCACCAATTGGGCCTTTGCCCGCATCGGCGCGATGACCGGCTCAAACGCGGAGAGTTCGCTGGAGGCGTTCGGCAATGCCATGCGGGATCGCCGCTGGATCGACAATGTTGCAACGGATGCGGAGGTCTCAGGCATCCTGGAGCGTCTCGCACGCGGCCTGAACGAAGGCGGCATCGGCATCGGCATTCTGAACGCTTACGCGCCGGGAGCCGGCGTGCAGGAGCTGACCGCGGTGTGCCAGCTCGCAGCCGCGCAGAACGTGCCGACCTTCACGCACGTGGCCTTCATGTCGCGCATCGATCCCGAAAGCGCGGTGGAAGCCTATATCCGCCTGATCGGCTATGCCGGCGCTACCGGCGCCCACATGCACATCTGCCATTTCAATTCGTCGAGCAAGACCGACGTCGAACGCTGCCGCGTGCTGATCGCGAAAGCACAGGCGCAGGGGCTGCCGATCACCGTCGAGGCCTACCCCTACGGCACCGGCTCGACCGTGCTGGCGGCCGCCTTCTTCAGCGATCCCGAGTTCGTCGAGCGCAACGGCACCGGCTATGATTCCGTGCAGCGCGTCACCGATGGCTATCGCTTCCACGATCGCGAGGAGCTGCTCAAGGCGCAGGCCGAGGAGCCGTCCTCGCTGGTGCTCTGGCACATCCTCGACACCGAGAACAATGCGCATCACCGCGACCTGCTCGACATGTCGGTGCTGTATCCCGGCGGAGCGATTGCCTCCGACGCGATGCCCTGGACGCTCTCCGATGGCACCACCTACACCGGCGATGCCTGGCCGCTGCCCGACGACGCCACCTCGCATCCGCGCTCGGCCGGCTGCTTCACGAAGTTCATCCGCGAATGGGTGCGCGAGCGCAAGACCCTGTCGCTGCTGGAAGGCGTGCGCAAATGCGCGCTGATCCCGGCGGAAATCCTGTCGCAGAGCACGCCGGCGATGCGCGCCAAGGGCCGGCTCGCGAAAAACGCGGATGCCGACATCGTCGTGTTCGACTACGAGAAGCTCTCGGACCGCGCGACCTTCACCGCGATGAACCGTCCCTCGGAGGGCGTGCGGCATCTGGTCGTCAGCGGCCAGCCGCTGATCAGCGACGGCGTGCTGGATGTGAACGCGCGGCCTGGAAAACCGGTGCGCCGTCCCGTCATCGGGAGCTGACCCATGCCGGTCCCCATTCTCCTGGTGACGGGCTTTCTGGGGGCGGGCAAGACCACGGTCGTGAACCATCTGCTGGCGCATGCCGAGGGGCGGCGGATCGCCGCCGTGGTCAATGATTTCGGCGCGATCAACATCGATGCGGAACTGCTCGCGGGCGCCAGCGACGGCGTCGTCAGCCTCGCCAATGGCTGCATCTGCTGCTCGCTGGAGGGCGATCTGCTCCGCACGCTCTCGGCGCTGCTGCGGCGCGATCCCAAGCCCGAGTACATCGTCATCGAAACCAGCGGCGTCGCCGATCCCGCCGACATCGTGCGCAATCTGATGGACCCGGTGATTCTGCGCGAGGCGCCGCTGGAGACGGTGGTCTGCGTGCTGGATGCCACGGCGCCGCCCGCGGCCTTCGAGGACGCGCTCCAGCGGTCGCAGTTGCGCGTCGCCGATATCGTGGCGCTCAGCAAGCTGGATCTGGCGGACGAGGGGGCAGGCGTGCGAATTCGCGACGCTCTTCGCGCACTACGCCTGCCTGCCCTGGTGGTGGATGCTAACCGCGGCGAGATACCCGCGGCACTGTTATTCCCCGCGAACCTCGATCGCGCGCCGGCACGTGATCCGGGTCCGCGCCGGCCGACCGAGGAGCGCTTCGAAACGCTGAGCTGGACTTCGGACAAGCCGGTGTCGCTGCCCCGTTTGCAGCAGGCCATCAACCGGCTGGCACCGAAGCTCGCGCGCGCCAAAGGCCTGATCGAGAGCATCGAGCAGCCCGGACGTCCGATGGTGCTTCAGTTCGCCGCCGGCCGCGCCACGCTCGCACCGGGCGTTGCATCGGCACCCGGCGTGCCGCGGACGCGGATCGTCTTCATCGCGGAGCTTGGGGTGCTCTCCAAGGCGGAGCTCGATGAAATCATGGAAGCCTGCGCTGCAGCCGTGTGAGGTCCACGTTTCGTCTCCATCCGAGGCGTGACCGGCCGATCAGCTCTTTTGGCGGGCATCGAGCGCAGTCGCGCCGGATCGCCGCGCACATGTTCACTCTCGTGCTCGGCGGCACAAGAAAGTTGGGCGTCAGCACAACGCAAGCGCGTTGACCGCCCGTGTCGCCGCATCCTCCTTGTCCGAGCCGACGAATTGGCAAATCATGGATTCGAGCTCGCCCGGTTGCTTGCGGCGTGCGACGGCCAGCAGGCGCATCAGCTCCGCCTCGTCCTTGGAGAGGCGCCGGCAGGACGGCGGCATGAAGCACAGCTCGCATGGCCGGCCGCCGCGGAGGATCCTGACAAGGGCCGCCCGCGCAACCAGCAGCGGACTGTCGGCAATGCCGGGCGCCTCGTCGGCAAAGCGATAAGCAGCTTCCCAGCAATCCGAGGCGCCGGTCGCATAGGCCGCTCCGATGAAGCGGAACAGCGACAGTGCGACGCGGCAGAACTCGTCGTAGCTTTCGACGCATGGCGGCGCCGCAAGCGCGGCCCGGAGCGGACAAAGCTGCGACTGGCCGGCGTCCGCGACCGCCACGCAATCGCGTGCATCCTGCATGATGAAACGTCCTCGTCAGTGCAGCGTGGGGGTTCCGACCAGCCAGCTCTTCATCGCCATGATCCGGTCATGGCCGACAGACCGCACATGCCGGTCGGGAAGGATGAGACCGGCCCTACGGAAGATCGTTGCAAGCCCCTCGACCGGCGCGAGCGCCCAATCGGCGCCGACCGGCGGCAGCCAGCGCTCGAATTGTTCGCGGGCGATGTCGACGCGATCCTGCTGTGCTGCGGCGATGGCGCGCAGAATTCCGCGCTCGCTGTCCGACATGCGCGGGCAGGTCGGGCAGTGCACTTCGATGGCCGTGTGGGCCGTACAGGCGAAGATCTCGATGATGGAGTCCAGCGAGGGCACGGCGTCGCCTACGCGGAAGTGATCATACACCTCCTTGATATCAGCGGCGGTCGGAACGGCGCCTCCGCTGCGGGCCTTCGCCCTGAAGCCCCAAATGAAGAGCCGCTCCGCTGCGCTCAGCGCCGGAAGATCGACGGGTCTGGTATGTGTCGAATGATGCATGAGCCTCTGGCCTTTGGCTGCTCTCGCACCATGGCTGGCGCGGATGATCCGCGCCGATCGTTCTGCCAGAGACCTCTTCAAGTCAACGCTCGGAGGGGCGTTGTCGAGATGTTCTAGATTGGAAGAGTTCGTATCTCGCCAGGTGCGTGCAGGCAGCTCTCCCGCGGAATTGCGGGGCAAACATCTCCCGTGTCGTGCGGGCGGCCCTAGCGCGTGACTTTACGAAAATGCGCCGCAATGTCGGCGCGTGTTGCGACCCAGACCCGGCCCTCCAGCCGCGCCAGCTCGGCCAGAATGGTCTTCACCGCTCGGAAACGCGCGGGCCGGCCGCAAATGCGCAGATGAAATCCGACCGACAGCATCGCGGAGCGGCCGCGCTCTGCCTCCTCGACCAGCGTCGTGAGTGCGGCGCTGACGTAGTTCGAAAAGTCCTCCGGCTGCACAAAGCCGTTCGGATGGAAGAACTTCATGTCGTTTGTATCGAAGCCATAGGGCAGGACCAGCATCGCTCCCTGGGACGACGGGCTCCAATAGGGCAGATCGTCATCGAGTGCGTTGGAATCGTAGGCGAAGCCGAGCCCGATCAGGATATCGCGCGTCCACGCGCTCTGGCTCCCGCGTGACATGAAGCCGACGGGGGTGAGACCCGTCGCGCCGGCGATGGCGTCGCGCGTCCTTTCGATGTCACGACGTTCCGTCTCGGGACGGCCATAGAGTGCATGCGGCAGCCAGCGCCAACCATGCACCGCCGGTTCGTGGCCGGCTTCGACCACGGCACGCGCAAGGTCCGGCACGCGCTCGACGGCGCGGCCGCACATCATGAAGGTGGAACGGATTTTGGCCTCGTTAAAGGCGTCCAGGAATCGCCACAGGCCCGCGCGCATGCCATAGTCGAACACCTGCTCCTGCACGAAATCCCGTACGCCCGGCGGCGCTGTCGAGGCGACCTCGCCATAGTGTTCCGTCTCCGCATCGCCTTGCTCGATCGCGAGCTCGGCGCCCTCCTCGAAATTCACCACCAATGACACCGCGACGCGGGCGCCGTTGGGCCAAACGATATCGGGCCGGGTCCTTCCATATCCGCGAAGATCGCGTTCGATCGGCATGATCAGCGGCTCCCGATCTGGCGACTGAAGCCGCCGAAGATTTCAGCGCAGACGAGGCCGGCCAAAGTCAGCAGCACGATCACGCCGGAGACGGCTGCGACACGCACGTCGAGGCTGCCTTCCAGGATTGCCCAGAGCTTGATCGGCAGGACCTCGGTGCGCGCGTCGGCGAGGAACAGCGATACGGGAACATTGTCGAAGGAGGTGAGGAACGCGACGAAGCAGCTCGCAACGATGCCGCGGCGGATCAGCGGCAGCGTGACGCGCCGGAAGGTGTACCAGCGGCCGGCACCCAGACTGAGCGAGCAAGTGATCAGCACCGGATCGAGTTGCTGCACCGAGGCGCCGACCATCCGGATCACGAAGGGCACGCAGATGATCGTGTGGCCGAGCACCAGCGTTGCCGCCGACAGGCGGATGCCGAGCAGGTTAAAGACCAGCAGCAGCGACAGGCCGAACGCCATCGCCGGCAGCACCATCGGCGACATGAACAGAGCGTCAAGGACGCGCGCGATCTTCAACCGGCTCCGTGCCAGTCCGAGTGCCGCCGCGCCGCCCAGCACTGCGGAGAGAATCGTCGCCGCCGTTGCGACCTTGAGACTCGTTAACGCGGGCTCCACGATTTCCTGGGATTGCAGCAGATCGACATACCAGCGCAGTGACCAGCTCGGCGGCGGGAATTTCAGCGTGACGCCGCCGGTGAAGGAAATGATCAGCACGACCAGCGTCGGTGCCAACAGCAGCAGCAACCCGAAGCCGGTGATGGCACCAATGATGCCCGAGTAGACGCGATCAATGAGGCTACGCTGCATCGACGCCTCGCACGTAGCGGCGCGACAGGGCGCCGGTGGCAAAGACGATGCCGGTCACGGCCAGCGTGAAGATCAGCGAAAGCGCTGCCGAGAACGGCCAGTCCTGCACGCCGACGGCCTGTTGGTAAATATGGGATGCCATCAGGATGATGCGGCCGCCGCCGACCAGTGTCTGGGTGATGAAGGCGGTCGCAGCGGCTGCGAAGACGAGCAGCCAGCCGGCAATGGCGCCCGGCAGCGTCAGCGGCAGGATGACGGTGACGAAGATGCGGGCGCGGCTTGCACCCAGCCCTTCTGCCGCGCGCGTCAGATTGCCGTCGAGCCGCAGCAGGCTGTTGATGACAGGCAGTGCCATCAGAGGAAGCTGGATCTGGATTAGCGCCAGTACCATGCCCTCCCAGGTGTAAAGCAGGCGAGCCGGGGCCTGCCACAGCCCGAGCGACAGCATCGCCGTGTTGATGATGCCGTCGCGGCCAAGGAGCACGATCCAGGCGAAGGTGCGCACCACCGTGCTGGTCAGGAGCGGCAGCATGATCAGAAACGTGATCAAGGTGCGCATGAGCTGACCGCTCGCGACGTAAACAAGTGCGATCGGATAGGCGATGATCAGCGTCACCAGTGCGACCTCCGCCCCCAGCCAGATGGTGTCCGTCAGCACCTTGATGCTGAACGGGTCCGAGAAGAAGCGCACGTATTGCGCCAGCGACAGTTCTTCGAACTGTGACGTGCGGAACAGGCTGATCGCGACAAGGGCAATCAGTGGCAGCACGAAGGCGGCGAGGAACAACGCCGCCAGCGGGACCGCCGGCAGCATTTGTCGTGATGCAACCGTGCTTGACCGCGGCACTTAGATCCTCACTTCTTTGTTGAAGCGGGTGATCCACTCGCCGCGCAGCGGCTGGAACTTGGTCCAGTCAAGCAGCACATTGTTGGAAACGAGGTCGTCGAGGCTCTTGGCGACGGTGAGATTGGCGCCGGTCAGCTTCACCTTGCTGTTGGTCGGCATCATCATCCATGGCGCCGCCTCCAGGCCTTTCTGCGTTTCGGCCGACATCACGGTGTCGAGATAATCCAGCACCGCCTTCGGATCCTGGTTGTTCCTGACGATCTGTGCGCTGGTGCGGATCACGACGGCGCCGGATTTCGGCTTGGCGAAGGCGATGTCGACGCCCTTGGCGGCGAGCAGCGCCACGTTGTTCCAGAAGTTGAAGGCGATATCGATCTCGCCCTGCTGGAACAGCGCAGCCAGCGCGCCGGGCGAGGCCGCGATCGCACCGACGTTCGGCAGCAGCTTCTTGATGGCCTCGAACGCCGGTTCGATATTGGTCTCGGAGCCGCCGTTTAGCTTGGCGATCTCGACCATGAAGGCGGTGCCGAGGCTGGAGCCGAGCCCGGTGATGCCGACGCGCCCCTTGTGTTCCGGCTTCCAGAGATCCTCCCATGAGGTCGGCGGCTTGGTGATCTTCTTCGGATTGTAGGCGATGCCGATCAATTGCACGGTGATGACAGGGGCGTAGCCGTCGGGATGCCGGAATACGCTTGGGATGTCGGCATATGACTTCGAGTGATCGACCGGAAACTTCTCCAGCACGCCGCTCGCGATCGCCGGGATCAGCGGTCCCTCGTCGAACAGCACGACGTCGAAGGGTGGCGTGTTGCGCGAGGCCTGGATCTTGCCGATCTGGTCGACACCGAGCAGGGGCGTAAAGGTGACGCTGCCGTCGCTGGACTTCTTGAAGGCCGGCCCGACCACCGAGCGGAAGGCTTCGTCGAAGCTGCCGGGATAGGTCGTTGCCACGATCGAGGGAGCGGCGCGTGATGACGTCGGCCACCCGAGACCAGCCGCGGCAAGCGCGGCCGAACCTGAGGTGAGCAGCGATCTCCGGGATAGGCTCATGTCAAATACTCCTTGGGTGATGCAGGGAAAGCTCGTCGACCGGCGTGCTGAAGATGCTGACGCGCGAGACGTCGGAGATCGTGAGCCAAGCCGTCTCCCCGGCCTGCGTCTTCGCGCTGCCGGCAGCGCGGGCCTGGCTGACCTTCACGGCTTCGCCGCTCGCGGTGACGCCCTCCGTCACGCTGACGGCACCGAGCGGCAGGGTGGCGCGGATCGTGACGGGGATGGCGCCGGGCCGTTCTGCGCCGAACAAGATGTTTTCAGGCCGGACAGAGATCGTCACCGGCGTGCCGCGCCTGCGCTGGGCCGAACGGCCGAGATCGAGCTCAGGCCCGGCGTCCAGCTGCACGCGGTCCGCGTCGGTGACGGTGCCGCGCAGGAGGTTGGTGTGGCCGATAAAGTTCGAGATGAACAGGCTGGCCGGCCGGTCGTAAAGCGCGTCCGGGCTGTCGATCTGCTCGATGCGTCCCTTGTTCAGCACGACGATGCGGTCGGCCATCGACAGTGCCTCCTCTTGATCATGCGTGACGATGATGGAGGTGACGCCAAAGGTCTTCAGCAGGCTTTTGATCTCGATCTGCATGTCGAGCCGCAGGTTCTTGTCGAGCGCCGAGAACGGCTCGTCGAGCAGGACGAGGCCAGGATCGATCGCGAGCGCCCGCGCCAGCGCGACGCGCTGCTGCTGCCCGCCGGAGAGTTCTCCGGGCAGCCTTCGCGCAAACGGCGCCATCTGGGCGAGGCCGAGCATCTGTTCGACTTTCGCGGCCACAACATTCTTCGCGGTTTTGCGCGCCCGCAGGCCGTAGGCGACGTTTTCGAACACAGTCAGGTGCGGAAACAGCGCATAGTTCTGAAACACCATGCCGATGCGGCGGCGATTGGCCGGAACATGCTCGACCCGCGCGCCGTCGAAGCGCACCTCGCCGCGGGAGGGACGCAGGAAGCCCGCGATGATCTGGAGCATCGTGGTCTTGCCGCAGCCGGACGGGCCGAGGAGGGCGATCAACTCACCGGCTGCAACGGAGAGATCGATCTCGTCGAGCGCAACCGTCGCGCCGAACGCGTGACCGATGCCCTTCAGATCCAGCGAAAGTCCGCGTACATCGCTCAACGCCAGCTCCATCCTTCGCGTTGTCCTGCGCGAGAGATAGCAATCGTCGTGCCAGCGCGGCTCGTCCGCTAAGGTCCTGCGAGCATTACGACAATTTTAGGCGCCATATATTGGCGCCAATTTATTGTACATATTGTAGACATAAATGCCATGGGTTTGTCTAAAAAATGGGCTCCGGCAGCATTCCAGAATCCTGTAAAAGCGATGCATGAAGCGAACCCGTCCCTTCAAGCGCAAGCCGAAACGCTCCGAGCCGAAGCACAGGGAGCCGGAGGTCGTCGATCCGCGCAACATTGACGACGATCCGGTGGTCCAGGGCATCCTGACCGCGATTAGCCAGAAGCGGCTCAAGCCAGGCGCCAAGCTCGGCGAGGACAAGCTTGCCGCAGCTTTCGGTACCACGCGGATTCACATCCGCCAGGCCTTGTCCCATCTCGCCTCGCGCAAGGCGGTTATGCAGATCCCCAACCGGGGCGCCTTCGTGTACCGGCCGAGTTGGGAGGAGGCGCAGGACATCTTTGCCGCGCGTCGGATCATCGAGACCGCAGCTGTGAGCGCCGCGGTCGACCGGCTGGACAAGGCCGGCAAGGCGGAGCTGAAGGCGCATATGGAGCGCGAGGCGCGTCACGATCGCAATGACCGCTGGGCCTCGCTGTCGCTGACGGCCGAGTTCCACATCCTGGTGGCCAAGCTTGCCGGCAACCGCGTGTTGCTGGAAATATCGCGCGAGCTGATGCTGCGGACGTCGCTGGCGATCGCGACCTTCGAGCAGCCAGGCGAGCCGGATTGCTCGCCCGACGCCCACCCCGACATCGGCGCATTGATCCTTGCCCGCAACAAGGCTGGTGCGATCCATGCCATGCATCATCACATCGAGGAGATGGAGCAGCGGATCCGGCCGAAGAAAGGCGAGGACGAGGTCGACGAGCTGACCGCGATCTTCCAGGAGATTGGCGCGCGGGCGCGGGCGGGCGGATAGCATGGCGGGCCGCCGCATCCTCCTGATCAATCCGAACAGCCTCGAGGCGACCACTACGATGATGGTGGCGATTGCCAAGTCTGCAGCCGCGGATGGCTTCGACATTGCCGGCGTCACGGCAGCGCGTGCGCCCACAATGATCGTCTCGGCGGATGCGCTGGAGGCAGCGGCGCCTGAGGTCGAGGAGATCGCGCGTGCCCGCTCTGGCGATTGCGACGGCATCATCGTCGCGGCATTTGGCGATCCCGGTCTCGCAAGGATCAAGCTGACCATGAGATTGCCTGCCGTCGGCATTGGTGAGTCCTCGATGCTGGAAGCCGCGGAGAACGGCCGACGCTTCGGCGTGGCGACCACGACGCCGCTGCTGAAAGCGAAGATCGACGCACTGCCGGATGTGCTGGGATTGCGATCGCACTACACCGGTACACGCTTCACCGTAGGCGATCCGCATGAGTTGATGCGTGATCCATCGCTTTTGCGCACTGCGCTTGCGGGCGCGGTCGAGGCCTGCATTGCGCAGGACGGAGCGGAAGCGGTGATCGTCGGCGGCGGCCCGCTGGGTGAAGCGGCACGCGAGCTTGAGGCGATCTTTACCGTGCCGGTCATCGCGCCGGTCCCGTCAGCCGTGCGGCGGATCATTCGTCTCGTCGCGGTGTAACAAAGAACCGGGGCGACCAGCAATTTCCGCGGCGCGGCATCGGCCGTGATGCGGAAACTGTTTTCCTTGACATGAGGTCTGCCGTGCTCGACGTGTAACGACGTCGCGTGATTGTGAGTGCGTGCCCTCGCGACGAGAAGAACCGCACGGGAGGACGTCGTGAGCGTAAGCCTCAACGAACAGGATTACCTCGCCACCTTGCACGAGCTATGGAACAAGGCTTGGCCGAAAGGGACGCCGCGCTCGCCGAACTATCTGCACGGCGAAGTTCCCCTGACGGAATATCTGCGCGCCTGGGCGAAGCGAAGTCCGGAGAGGCCCGCGGTGATCTTCTATGGCCACGTCACGACATACGCGGACCTCGACCGGCAGAGCGACCGGTTTGCCGCGCTGTTGCAGGCCAAGGGCATAAGCAAAGGCGACCGCGTCGCCGTCTTTCTGCCGAACTGCCCGCAGTTCCACATTGTGTTCTTCGGCATCCTGAAGCTCGGCGCGGTCCATGTTCCCGTCAGCCCGTTGTCGCGCGCGTTCGAGCTGTCCTACGAGTTGAACGACACCCAGGCCGAGGTGATCGTCGCGCTGGACCAGCTCATGCCGGTTGTCGAGCAGGTCAGGGACGAGGTGCGGCTGCGCGAGATCATCGTCACGAGTTTTGCCGATGTCGTACCGGCAAAGCCGGCAATTCCGGCGCCAGACTCGATCCGTGTGCCGCGCGCCGCAGTCACCGGCGCGACCGATCTGTTGCCGGCGCTTGCTGCGATGCCGATTCCTGTGCCGCTGCCGCCTGCCGGCCTCGATGACGTCGCCGCGCTCAATTACACCGGCGGCACGACCGGCATGCCCAAGGGCTGCGTCCACACCCATCGCGACATGGTCTACACGGCCGCCGCCAATTACGGCATCTCGGTGCTGTCCGACGAGAGCAGCGTCTTCCTGTCGTTCTTTCCTGAGTTCTGGATCGCGGGCGAGAACTTTGGCCTGATCTTCCCGCTGTTCTCGGGCGCGACGCTGGTCCTGCTCGCGCGCTGGGATGCCGTCGGCGCGATGGCCGCGATCGACAAATACAAGGTCACAATCACGGCGATGCCGGTGGACGGTGCGGTCGAGCTGATGGATCATCCGCGCTGGAACGAGTTCGACCTGTCGTCGCTGCAGCAGGTGCGCGTGGTCTCCTTCGTCAAGAAGCTCAACGCCGACTATCGCAAGCGCTGGAAGGATCTCACCGGCACGATCCTGATGGAAGCGGCCTGGGGCATGACGGAGACCCACACCTCCAACACCTTCACGGCTGGCTTTCAGGACGACGATTTCGATCTCAACAACCAGCCGATCTTCGTCGGGCTGCCGGTCCCCGGTGCCGAGTTCAAGATCACCGATTTCGAAACCGGCGCACTCTTGCCGCTGGGTGCCGAAGGCGAGATCCGCGTGCGCACGCCGTCACTGCTCAAGAGCTACTGGAACAAGCCGGAGGCGACCGCGGAGTCCCTGATCGACGGCTGGCTTCGCACCGGCGACATCGGCGCCATCGACAAGGATGGCTTCCTGCACTTCCTCGGCCGCCGCAAGGAGATGCTGAAGGTCAAAGGCATGAGCGTGTTTCCGCCGGAGATCGAGGCGTTGCTGGGGCAACATCCAAAGGTGCTGGGTTCGGGCGTGGTCGGGCGCGAGGACCCCGAGAGGGGGCAGGTGCCGGTGGCCTTCATCCAGCTCAAGCCGGAGGCGGTCGGCAGCGTCTCTGCGGAGGATCTGCGTGCCTGGTGCGCCGAGCGCATGGCCGTCTACAAGGTCCCCGAGATACGCATCATCGAAGCCCTGCCCCTGACCGCAACGGGCAAAGTGAAGAAGCAGGACCTCAATCCAATTCTGCCTGCTGCTGTCTGAGTGAGAGAGATCATGCCGTTCAAGAAGCTCCTGATCGCCAACCGCGGCGAGATCGCCATCCGCATTGCCCGCGCGGCCGCCGACGCCGGCATCGCGACGGTCGCGATTCATCCTGCGGATGATGCGCTGTCGCTGCATGTGCGCGTTGCGGACGAAGCGATCGAAATTCCTGGCCGCGGCGCGCGGGCCTATCTCGACATTGACGCCGTGGTGAAGGCGGCCAAGGCGATGGGCTGTGACGCCGTGCATCCCGGCTATGGCTTTCTCAGCGAGAACGCGACCTTCGCCAAAGCCTGCTCCGACGCAAATATCACCTTCGTCGGTCCTCAGGCGACAGCGCTCGAGCTGTTCGGTGACAAGGTCGCGGCGCGTCAGCTGGCAAAACGCTGCGGCGTGCCGATCATCGCCGGCACCACCGGGCCATCGAGTCTTGAGGAGATCACGGCCTTTTTCGCATCACTCGGCAGCAACGCAGCCATCGTCATCAAAGCAATGGCGGGCGGCGGCGGCCGCGGCATGCGTGTCGTCGAGAACGCGTCCGATCTTTCGGAAGCCTATGCGCGCTGCCAGTCCGAGGCCAGGGCGGCGTTTGGATTCGACGGCGTCTATGCCGAGCGGCTGATCCGGCAGGCGCGCCACATCGAGGTGCAGATCATCGGCGACCGCCACGGTGCGATCTCCCATCTCTGGGAACGCGAATGCACCATCCAGCGCCGCCACCAGAAGCTGATCGAGGTGGCACCGAGCCCCTCGCTAAGCGATGCGTTGCGCGGCCGCATCATCGAGGCGGCGAAGCAACTGGCGGCGGCTGCATCCTACGACAATCTCGGCACGTTCGAGTTCCTCGTCGATGGCGGCGCCGAGGACAGCTTTGCCTTCATCGAGGCCAACCCGCGGCTCCAGGTCGAGCACACCGTCACGGAAGAGGTGCTTGGTGTCGACCTGGTGCGCGCCCAGCTCGCGGTGGCCGGGGGCAGCCCGCTAGCCGCTCTGGGTCTTGCGCAGGAATCGATCCCGAAGCCGCGCGGCTATGCCATGCAGCTCCGCGTCAACATGGAAACGCTCGACGAGACGGGCGCAACCCATCCGACTGGCGGCGTGCTCGCGGTGTTTGAGCCGCCATCGGGCCCCGGCGTCCGCGTCGACAGCTTTGGCTATGCCGGCTACAAGACCAGTGCTGCGTTCGATTCGCTGCTCGCCAAGGTCATCGTGCATACGCCGGGCGAATCCTGGCATGACGTGGTCGCCAAGGCTTCGCGTGCCTTGCGCGAATTCCGCATCGACGGCGTCGTCACCAATATCGCCTTCCTCCAGGCGGTGCTCGCGCATTCCGATTTCAGGATCAACCGCATCGCGACCGACTTCATCGATCGCAATATCGGCAAGCTGGTCGAGGCGGCCGATGGCGCGGCCAAGCCGCTCTACTTTGCCGCGGCCGAGCGTGGCGGTGTCCAAGGCGCTGAAGCTCTCGTTGCGCAAACGGTGCCCGAAGGTGCGGTGATGGTCGCGGCGCCCTTGCAGGGCACCATCGTCACCATCCAGGTGAAGGAAGGCGAGATCGTGCGCCCCGGCCAGCAGCTCGCCGTGATCGAGTCGATGAAGATGGAGCATCTGGTCATGACCGAGCAGGGTGGCCGGGTCATGAAGCTCGTCGCCGGCGATGGCGTTACGCTGATGCATGGCGAGCCGATCCTCTATCTCGAGCCGCTCGACGTCGCGGCCGACAGCACGGCGGCGGAAGCCGAGATCGATCTCGATCACATTCGCCCAGATCTCGCTGAACTGATCGCGCGCCAGGCCAATACGCTGGACGAGAACCGCCCCGCCGCGCTCGAGCGCCGCCGCAACACCAACCAGCGCACCGCGCGCGAGAATGTCGCGCAGCTCGTCGACGACGGCTCGTTCATGGAGTACGGCAGCCTTGCGATCGCGGCGCAGCGGCGGCGGCGCAAGCTCGACGACCTCATCAAGAACACGCCGGCAGACGGCCTCGTCATGGGCGTCGCCACGGTGAACGCCGAGCAATTCGGCCCCGAGGGCGCGCGCTGCATCGTCGTGGCCTATGACTACACCGTGCTCGCGGGCACGCAGGGTCACATGAACCACAAGAAGATCGACCGCATGCTGACGCTGGCGGAAGACTGGCGCGTGCCGCTGGTGTTCTATGCCGAAGGCGGCGGCGGCCGGCCGGGCGACACCGACCGGCTCGGCATGACCGGGCTCGACGGACCGTCCTTCGTGCAGTTCGCTCGGCTCTCCGGGCTCGTGCCGGTCGTCGGCGTCGTCTCCGGCTATTGCTTCGCCGGCAACGCCGCGATGCTCGGCTGCTGCGACGTCATCATTGCCACCAAGAATGCCTCGATCGGCATGGGTGGCCCGGCCATGATCGAGGGCGGCGGGCTCGGCGTCTATCATCCTGCCGAGGTCGGCCCTGTGACGTTCCAGGCGCCGAACGGCGTCATCGACATCCTCGTCGAGGACGAGGAAGAGGCGACGCGCGTCGCGCAAAAATATCTGTCGTACTTCCAGGGCGCGGTGACGGAATGGGAAACCGCGGACCAGCGCCTCTTGCGCCGTGCCATCCCCGAGAACCGCCTGCGCGTCTACGACATCCGCAGCGTGATCAACCTCATCGCCGACAAGGATTCCGTGCTGGAGCTGCGTCGCGATTACGGCGTCGGCATGATCACCGCACTGATCCGCATCGAAGGCAAACCGTTCGGCCTGATCGCCAACAATCCGCGCCATCTCGGCGGCGCGATCGATGCCGATGCCGGCGACAAGGCCGCGCGCTTCCTCCAGCTCTGCGACGCCTTCGATCTGCCGATCGTCTCGCTCTGCGACACGCCTGGCTTCATGGTCGGGCCGGAAGCCGAGAAGACCGCGATCGTGCGCCACGTCTCGCGGATGTTCGTCACCGGCGCGAGCCTCACCGTGCCCTTGTTCGGCATCGTGCTGCGCAAGGGTTATGGGCTCGGCGCGCAGTCGATGATCGGCGGCGGCTTCCATGCCTCATTCTTCACCGCGGCCTGGCCGACCGGCGAGTTCGGGGGCATGGGTCTCGAAGGCTACGTCCGCCTCGGCTTCCGGAAGGAGATGGAGGCGATCGCGGATCCCGAGGAGCGCGAGACCTATTACCGCAACAAGGTTGCCGAGCTCTACGCCAACGGCAAGGCCGTCTCGATCGCCTCGGTGTTCGAGATTGACAACGTCATCGATCCCGCCGAGACGCGGCGCTGGATCATGGCGGGCCTGCGCTCCGTGCCGAAACCGCCGGCGCGGACGGCGAAGAAACGACCATGCATCGATACGTGGTGAGGGCAGTGCAGCAATAGCCTGCGTCCCGGTTCCCGATTGACATCCCCGCCTGTGGTGCCAGACTTTGCACAATAATACAGGGTGGAGACGTCTGCGATGGCCAGCCTTTCGGCCTCGAACCATGTCGCCCGTGTCATGTCGGTGGCCAACCACGTGGCCGACGTCGACGCCTCTTCGCGGATTGCCAATTCGTGGCGGCGCTGCCTGATCAGCCACAAGCTCGATCCCGCCCGACAGGGCCCGCCGCAGACGCTGACCGAGGCCGAGATCCGGCACGTCGTCGCGCCGATGGAAGAGACGATCAGGCTTGTAACGCCCGAACTCGACGACCTTGCCCGCGTGCTGCGCGACGCCGGCTATTGCGTCAATCTCGCTGACACAAATGCGATCATGCTGTTCAGCCGCCTGCCGGGCGAAGCCGATGCGAGGATGTTTCTGGACTGGAAGATCTACACCGGCTCCAATTTCGCCGAGACGTTCGAGGGCACCAATGGGCTCGGCACCGCGCTGGCCGATCAGAAGCCGATCCTGGTGCATCGCGACGAGCATTTTCGCGCGCAATGGCACATGTTCTCCTGCGCCGTGGCGCCGCTGTTCGACCACGCCGGGCGGCTTGCCGGTGCCGTCAACATCACCTCCTGCCGCGCGGATCTCGAGCGTACCGCGCATCAGCTCGCGCTGGCGGTCACGTTGGAAGCGACGCGGCGGATGGAGGGAGCGATCTTCCGCGGTCATTTCCGCGACGCCTGGATCGCGACCGTACCGGGCGACGGCGGCAGCGGCCTGCTCGCCTACAACGACGACCGCCGCATCGTCGGCGCCTGCCGTTCGGCGCGCGCCCTGCTGGGCCTCACCGACGGCATGATCGCATCCGGCATCGATCTGTCGCGCTACGTCAGATTCGACCAGCACGCCGCGCGTGGCTCCGAGGAGATCGTCGAGCTGCGTCGCGCCGATGGCGCGGCATTGGGCCGGGGCCATGTCGCGCCGCCGCTGCGCGCGAGATCCTCCGCGCGCCCGCTTGCGCCGCGCCGTGACGTGCCTGTCGATCGCTTCAATGCGCTGCATCGGCTCGCCGGTCGCGATCCCGGGTTGATCAAGAGCGTGAAGCGGCTCGGCAGCGTCAGTGATCATGATCTACCGGTGCTGCTGCAGGGCGAGACCGGCGTCGGCAAGGATTTGTTCGCGCGCGCCATTCACGCGGCGAGCAAGCGGGCGCTCAACAATTATGTCGCGCTGAATTGCGCGGCGATGCCGGAAAGCCTGATCGACGCCGAGCTGTTCGGCTACGAGGCCGGCGCCTTCACCGGCGCGCGCCGCGACGGCTCGAAGGGCCTGATCGTGCAGGCCGACGGCGGCACGCTGTTCCTCGACGAGATCGGCGACATGCCGATCGCGCTGCAGACGCGCCTCTTGCGCGTGCTGGAAAACCGCGAGGTCTGGCCGCTCGGCGCGCTCAAACCTGTCGCCGTCGACATCCGCCTGATCAGCGCCAGCCATCGCGATCTCGGCCGCATGGCCGAGCAGGGCGCCTTCCGCGCCGATCTCTATTTTCGCCTGCGCGGCATGGAGGTGCGGCTGCCGGCGTTGCGCGAGCGTACGGACAGGGACGATATCATCCGCCAGATTGCGCGCGAGGAAGCGCCCAACTGCAGGCTTTCGGACGAGGCATGGTCGCAGCTTGCAGCCTATCCGTTCCCCGGCAACATGCGCCAGCTCCGCCACGTGCTCCGGCTCGCCGGCTGCACGGCGGAAAACGGCGTCATCACCGACGCGGATCTCGATCTGCCACCGTTCGGCGGACGGGCGGCGGAGCCGGATCTTGGAGCGGCCGAACGCGCCACGATCGTCGAGGCGCTACGCAGGCACGGCGGCCGCGTCACCGAAGCGGCGCGTGCCTTGAAACTCAGCCGCGCCACGCTGTATCGGAAGATCAAGCAACTGAAGATCGACCCGGGTTCATACTAGACCGGCTCGACGTCCCGCCTCTGCCGAAAGAAGTCGGAATTCTGGCGCAGCTTGGGTCTTCGCGCGGCTGGCACGCCGTCGTGAACGTGCATCTCCAGGAATTATGAGAGGAGAGGATTCGATGGAGGAGATCGAAGTCTTTCTGGCTGTCGTCGAGGCCGGCAGCCAGACCGCGGCTGCGCGGCGGTTGGGGCGGTCGCTGCAATCGGTCAACCGGGCACTGGCGGCGCTGGAACGCGGCATCGGTGTCGAACTGGTGCGGCGAACCACGCGGCAGTCGCTGGCGACGGAAGCGGGGCTGGCGTTCTATCGTCGTGTCAAGCCCGCCTTTGCCGAAATCAGCGAGGCGCGCCTGGAAGCGGCCAATCGCCGCGTCGAGCCGTCGGGCCTGCTCCGCCTCGCCGCGCCCGTGCTGTTCGGGTCGACCCACGTCGTGCCGGCGATCGCTGATTTCATGGCGCGCTTTCCGCGGATCGAGACCGATCTCAATGTCACCGATCGGCCCGTCGACGTCGTCGGCGACGGTTTCGATCTGGCCGTGCGGATCAGGGAGTTGCCGGATTCGTCGCTGAAGGCGCGGCGCCTCGGTGAACTGCGTACGGTCGTGTACGGCGCACCGGCCTATTTCGCGCGCCACGGTCGTCCGCGTCATCCCGACGATCTTGCGGATCATCAATGCATCCTGCGCAAGACCGGCCCGGGTGACACGGAGGTGTGGCGGTTTCAGATCGGCGGCAAGGCGAAGCTGCTGCAGGTGTACGGCCGCTTCCGGACCGACAATACCAATGCCGCGCAGGCGGCCGCCTGCCACGGCGTCGGAATCGGCTATGCGCCGTTCTGGCAGATACGCGATCGCGTCGATCAGGGGGCGCTGGAGATCGTGCTGGCGGATTTCGAGGCGCCGCGCATGCCGGTGTATGCCGTGGTTCCGCCGAGCTCGGCACCGCCAGCCAAGACGCGCCTGTTTCTCGATCTGCTGGCGGAGCGGCTGAAGCGCGAGCGGCTCTGAGATTTCCGGTGTTCCCACGCATTGGC
Organism: Bradyrhizobium sp. in8p8; assembly: GCF_000426845.1. Classification (GTDB taxonomy): domain Bacteria; phylum Pseudomonadota; class Alphaproteobacteria; order Rhizobiales; family Xanthobacteraceae; genus Bradyrhizobium; species Bradyrhizobium japonicum_C. The sequence continues at coordinate 27,584 of NZ_AUGD01000018.1, forward strand.
CATGCCGCGCCGGCGAGGCGTTTCGTCCGCATTCTACCGGTTTGCGGCAATGTCTATCCCGCGACGCGCCGGTTGTTCGCCGGCTCGGGCGACCGCAGCTTGAGGGCCACGGGCACATACCCGCCCGGCTCGGCGTGAAGGACCGCACCATGACCCCCAATCGACGCACGCTCTTGAATGCAAGTGTCAGCGCCACCGCGATGCTGGCTTCCACCGCTCTTGCCGGACAATCGCACGGTCCGTCCAGCGGATCGCCGGCCGGCGCCGAATTGAACTGCAGCCCGGAAGCTTGCGCGGCCGCGAGCGAGGATTTCGGTCACATCATTCACAAGCGGCCACGTGCGGTGTTCAGGCCGACGACGTCTGCCGGAATCGCGGAGATTCTGCGATGGGCCGGGCAGCAAGGGCTGACGGTTGCCGCGCGCGGACAGGGCCACGGCATCTATGGTCGGTCCATGACCGAGGGCGGCATCGTGATCGACCTCGGCGCGCTGGCCACGATCCATCGGGTAGAGCCGGACCGTGTCGTGGTCGATGCAGGTGCGACCTGGCACGCAGTGCTGGAAGCGACCCTGGCCAAGGGGCTCGTTCCGCCGGTCCTGACCAACTATCTCGGCCTGTCCGTGGGTGGCACTCTCGCCGTCGGCGGAATCGGCGGATCGTCGTCGCGACACGGCCTGCAGACGGACCAGGTTCTCGAACTCGATGTGGTGACGGGCGAGGGCCGGCAATTGACCTGCTCGCCAACCTCCAGCGCCGGGCTCTACGATGCCGTTCGGGCGGGGCTCGCCCAATGCGCGATCATCGCGAGGGCGACGCTCCGCCTGGTGCGTGCGCCGGAACGGGTCCGCCGCTTTCAGCTCTCATATCCGGATCTCCCGTCGCTGACGGCCGATCAGCGGCGCGTTCTGGACGCGGCGCGCTTCGATCAGTTGCAAGGAGCCGTCGTGCCCGACGGAGCCGGTGGCTGGCGATACCTGCTGGAGGCAGGCGTATTCCATGACGGTCAGTCTCCTGTCGATGACGAGGCGCTGCTTGCCGGCTTATCGGATCGCCGCGAGAGCGCCGTCATCACCGACCTCACCTTCCGCGACGACGCCAATGCATTTGCGAAGCTCGAAACGCTCCTGAGGTCGAACGGCCAGTGGTTCAATCCGCATCCCTGGCTCCTCACCTTCTTGCCCGGCAGCAACGCGATGGAGATCGCGAGCGAGGTCATTGCCGGGATCAACAGTGAGGATATCGGTCCGTTCGGGCGGATTACCTACTATCCCATGGTCACGGATGAATGCCGCACGCCGCTGGTCCGGTTGCCCGGCGAGCGGATCGTGTTCCCGTTCAATCTCATCCGTATCCCCGCATCGGCGGACAAGGCGAATGCGGAGCGGCTGATCGCGCGAAATCGCGAATTGTATGATCGCATTCGCGGCGCGGGCGGCGTGCTGTACCCGGTGAGCGCATTTCCGATGTCGTCCCGGGATTGGGCAGATCATTTCGGCGCGCAATGGCCGCTGTTGCGTGAAGCCAAGGCGCAGCATGATCGCGGCAGCCATCTCACTCCGGGCTATAAGCTGTTCTAGATTGCCGGATCCGGCATCGGGCGGCGGGCTCGTCAGGAAAAATCCGTCCAGCTCAGATGCCGCGAATCGAGGTCGCCGACTGAAACCGTTTCACGGATTTCCTCCGGTATGTGGAAGCTGCTGCGCAGGTATACGAGTGGCGTCGCCGTGGCTGAATGCGTCGCGCCGCGGACCTCCCCGACGAAGATCGAATGCGTCCTGGTCTCGAACTCCTGCGCCAGCACACAGTCGAACGCGGCGACCGCGTCCGCCAGCACCGGTGCGCCCGTCACACCGCGCCTCCATTGCCCGAACGCAAAGCGATCGTCGCCGTTGACGCCCTTCTGGCCGCTGAAGGTGAGCGCGAGCAGCGCGTGATCCTCGTGCAGGAAGTTGATCGCGAAGGCGCCTTCCTCGCGGATGCGCGCGTGGGCGCTGGCGTTACGGTTGACGCAGACGATGAGCGATGGAGGATTATCGGAGAGCGAGCAAGCTGACGTTACGGTCAGTCCGGTGCGCCTGCCGTGCTCGGCACCGACTGTCACCAGGGCAACCGCGCCGGCGCATTGGCGCATCGCCTGCTTGAAATCCTTGGCATCGACGGTCACGCGGGAAAGCTCCGAAAGCAAAGGTGGGTGCGGCACGTTCGCGCCGCACCCGCGTTTGGTCAAGCCGCCTTCTTCGCGGAGCCGAGATGCTTCAGGCGCGGCATGACCTCGTTCTTGAGCAGCGCGAGCGAGTGGTGCCAGGCTTCCGGCTTGTGCTTGTAGTCGAAGCCGAACACACAGAGCACGCCGAAGCCGCCGACCTCGTCGTAGATCTTCTCAATCTTTTCGGCGACCGTCGAGGGTGAGCCGACGATCCAGTTCCGCTTGGCGCAATATTCGACCGTCACATCGCTATCGGGCACGTCGGGCGCGTGTTTGAGATAGTCCTTGAAGCCGAAATGACCAAGGAGCGGCAGGAAGTACTCGCTCATCATCCGGCCCATCATGTCGCCGGTCGAGAGCTTCCAGGCCTCTTCGTCGGTGTCGGCCACGAACACCTCACGCACCAGTCGCCAGTCCTGCCGGTTCGGCTTCCGCCCTGTCTTTGCGGCACCGATCTCGACCGAATCCCAATGGCTGGAGACATAGGCCGGGTTGAGGTTGAGGCTCATCGGAATGAAGCCGCGTTCGCCTGCGAGCTTCAGCGTGTCCGAGTTCTTGGAGAGACCGGCGACGCCGATCGGCGGATGCGGCGCCTGCAGCGGCTTGATGTGGGGCTTGAGGAAGTCGAACATCGTGTCCGGCTTGGTCACCGTCCAGAACTTGCCCTTGTGGGTGAAGGGCGCCGGCTCTGTCCACAGCTTCAGGATGATCTCCAGCGCCTCGCGCGTCATGTCGCGGTTCTGTCCGCTCATGCCGTCGACGTTGAACATCGCCCAGTCGCTTGGCAGGCCCGAGGCCGCGACGCCGAAATTGAGCCGGCCCTCGGAAAGATGGTCCAGCATCGCGACGCGGTTGGCGAGCTCGGCCGGATGGTGATAGGGCAGCAGGAAACCACCGGGACCGATGCGCAGACGTTTGGTCTGCAGCAGGGCTTGCGCGATCAAGAGATCCGGGGTGGGATTTGGTTCCCAAGGCGCGGTGTGGTGCTCACCGATCCAGGCCTCTTGGTAGCCGAGCTCGTCGAGCCAGCGCAGGACCTGCAGGTCCCAGTCATGCCCCTCCTTCAGCCCGCACTCCGGCGGATGCGAAGGCATCGTGAAATAGCCGATCTCCATGGGTTTCCTCATCTGATGTTGACGCGTCTTGTCGCGCGTTGACGGAGTTGAGTGGCGAAGCTCGAGCAAGCGCTGTGCCAGCCCAACGAAGCCGCGAATTCATTAGAAGGGGCTGGTTTGCACGCGCAATAGCCGGTATCTCGGCGGAAGCCTCAGAGGCATCGTCTCATTGTCGCGAGACGGCGTCTTGGCCATGAGACGATGACGAGGCCTGATATGATCGAACCCGCTTATGTCGCGGTGGATTGGGGCACCAGCAGCTTCCGGCTCTGGCTGGTCGACCGCACTGGCGACGTCCTGGCCGAGCGCCGCAGCGGCGAAGGCATGCTGGCCGCGGCGAAGGCCGGCTTCCCGGCGGTGCTGCGATCGCATCTTGCGGCTGTCGAGGCGCCGGATCATTTGCCGGTGCTCGTCTGCGGCATGGCCGGGGCGCGCACCGGATGGGTCGAGGCCGGCTATGTCGATACGCCGGCGCCGCTCTCTGCCGTTCTGAAACAGGCCGTGCGCGTGCCGAGCGAGGTGCGAGACGTCCGGATCCTGCCGGGAATCGCGCAGCGCGACGCCGGCGCGCCGGACGTCATGCGCGGCGAGGAGACGCAATTGCTCGGCGCGCTCGGCGTCGATGCCGCAGGCGAGGCGCTGGTCTGCATGCCCGGCACGCATTCGAAATGGGTTTGCGTGAAGAACGGCATTGTCGAACGGTTTGCCACGTTCATGACCGGCGAGCTCTTCAGCGCGATCTCGCGCGAGACGATCCTGTCGCTCGCCGTCGCCGGCGCAGACGACGCCGAGGATGTCGCGAGCTTCAAGGCGGCCGTGAAAGCAGCGTACGAGGCGCCGGCCTTCGCGGCCAATCTCCTGTTCGGCGCACGGTCGCGACAGCTTCTGTTCGGTGGCGCGCCGGCCGCGGCGCGCGAGACGATGTCGGGCACGTTGATCGGTATCGAGGTGGCCGCAGGGCTCTCCGGATCTGTGCCGCAAGCGGGCGTCAAGCTGATCGCCTCCGGCCGGCTTGCGATGCTGTACCGGCTGGCCTTCGATACACTGTCGGTTGCAGTGCAGCCGGTCGATGCGGACGAGGCCGTCCGCCACGGCCTCTCGATGGCGGCCGCCGCGATCTGGACGAAGTAGAAGGAAACTCGAGATGAGCGTTGCCTTTCCGCCGATGAAGCGACCGCTGGTCGCGATCTTGCGCGGCGTCAAGCCCGAGGAGACCGAGGCCATCGTCGAGGTGCTGATCGATGCCGGCATGACCGCGATCGAGATTCCCCTGAACTCGCCCGATCCGTTCCGGTCCATCGCCATCGCGGTGAAGCGGGCGCCGGCCGGCGTGTTGATCGGCGCCGGCACGGTGCTGACCGTCGCCGACGTCGATCGTCTCCATGACGTTGGCGGCAGGCTGATGGTCTCCCCGAATGTGGATACCGGGGTATTGGCGCAGGCGCATCGGCACGGCATGGTGACGATGCCCGGGGTCTTCTCGCCGACCGAGGCGCTGCTCGCCGCGCGCTCGGGGGCATCGAGTCTGAAGTTCTTTCCGGCCAGCGTGCTCGGCGCCTCCGGCATCGCCGCGATCGCCGCCGTGCTGCCGCCGGGCGTGATGATTGCCGCGGTCGGCGGCGTCTCCGACCAGAATTTTGCGGAGTACGTCAAGGGCGGTGTAACCGCCTTCGGGCTCGGCTCCAGCCTCTACAAGCCCGGCATGACGGCGGCCGATGTCGCCGCGCGCGCGAAAGCGACGATTACGGCTTACGATCGGGCAACTGTGAAAGAAATGAAGGCGCATTGAACGAGCGGTGATCGCGTCAATCGATTGTGTTCATGGTACATCCGTGGCGACGTTCGTCCATCGCGCGCATGTGACCGGCTGAAGCAGGAGACCGATATGGCGATCAACAACGTGGCCGATCTGTTCGTGGCAACGCTCGAACAGGCCGGCGTCAAGCGCATCTACGGCATCGTTGGAGACAGCCTGAATGCGCTGACCGAAGCGCTGCGCCGACGCGGCACCATCGAGTGGGTCCATGTCCGGCACGAGGAGGTCGCGGCGTTCGCCGCGGCCGGCGAAGCCGAAATGACGGGTAGTCTTGCGGTTTGCGCCGGCTCTTGCGGCCCTGGCAATCTGCATCTGATCAACGGCCTGTTCGACGCGCATCGCAGCCGCGTTCCGGTGCTGGCGATTGCCGCGCAGATCCCCTCGGCCGAGATAGGCGGCGGCTATTTCCAGGAGACGCATCCGCAGAACCTTTTCCGCGAATGCAGCCACTATTGCGAGCTGGTGTCGGATCCGAGCCAGCTGCCTTATGTGCTGGAGAATGCCATTCGCGCCGCGGTCGGCCTGCGCGGCGTCGCCGTCGTCGCCATGCCCGGCGACGTCGCGTTCCGCAGTCCCCCGAAACGCGCGCTGTCGACGACGCGCGGCCTGACGCTGGCTGCCCCAAAGGTGGTGCCGCAGGCGGATGAGCTGAAGGCCCTCGCGGATCTCCTCAACGGCGCCGGGCGCATCACCCTGTTTTGCGGCCGCGGCTGCGCCGGTGCGCATGCGCCGCTGATGCAGCTCGCCGAGGCCCTGAAGAGCCCGATCGTGCATGCGCTCGGCGGCAAGGAGCATGTCGAGTACGATAACCCTTACGACGTCGGCATGACCGGCTTCATCGGCTTCTCCTCGGGCTATGCCGCGATGCATGCCTGCGACGCGCTGGTGATGCTCGGCACCGATTTTCCCTACAAGCAGTTTTTTCCGACTGACTGCCAGGTCGCGCAGATCGACATCCGCCCGGAAAACCTCGGCCGCCGCTGCAAGATCGATCTCGGCCTCGTCGGCGATGTCAAGCTCACCATCGAGGCGCTGCTGCCGCTGCTCGAGACAAAGACGCAACGCAAGCATCTGGACGACGCCATCGCGCACTACAAGAGAGCACGCGAGGGCCTCGACTCGCTCGCCAAGGGCACGCCGGGAAGTAAGCCGATTCATCCGCAATACCTCGCCAAGGTGATCAGCGATCATGCATCGGACGATGCCGTGTTCACCGCCGATGTCGGCACGCCGACGGTGTGGGCCGCGCGCTATCTCGACATGAACGGTCGCCGCCGGCTGATCGGGTCCTTCGTGCACGGCTCGATGGCCAATGCTATGCCGCAGGCGATCGGCGCGCAGGCCACCCAGCCTGGCCGTCAGGTGATCTCGCTGTCGGGCGACGGCGGCTTCACCATGCTGATGGGCGATCTGATCACACTGACGCAGATGAAGCTGCCGGTGAAGGTGGTCGTCTTCAATAATGGCGTGCTCGGCTTCGTCGCGCTGGAGATGAAGGCGGCCGGCTTCGTCGATACCAATGTCGACCTGGAGAATCCCGATTTCGCCGCGATGGCCCGTGCGATGGGGATCTTCGCGAAGCGCGTCGAGGACCCCGGCGACCTACCCGGCGCGGTCAAGCAGATGCTGGCGCATGACGGGCCGGCGCTGCTCGACGTCGTCACCGCCAAGCAGGAGCTGTCGATGCCGCCGACCATCACGGCCGAGCAGGTCAAGGGGTTCAGCCTCTGGGTTCTGCGTGCGGTGATGAACGGTCGCGGCGACGAGGTGCTCGATCTTGCGAAAACGAACTTGCTGTCGCGCTGATTTCGACTGAGGCGGGTTCGGTTCACCCCTCCCGAAGGGAGAGATCGGGTCGCATCGAAAGATGCGATCCGGGTGAGGGGTCACGGTCTCGCAGAGGGCTGCGGCCCCTCACCGGGATTGCTGCGCAATCCGACCTCTCCACGCCGGGGAGAGGTGAAGGTCCGCCAATGCAGCACGGCCCCAATCAGTAGCGCCGGCAAGAAGCCGAGCGCGATCAGGAAATGCGGCAGCGCCTTCGGCGAGGCGAAAGCGATGGCGATGTCGGAGATCAGCCAGAGTGCCGCAAACATCACCGCAAAATCCGCGCGCGGAGAGCGCAGATGGTAGAACACTGCAGTGATGATGATGGCGGGACCGATCGCGACGGCAATCGTGATCGCCGTCAGCTCCTTCGGCGTCAGCGCGTCGAGCACCATCGAGGCCAGCAGCCAGAGCGCGGCGAACATGGCGACGATGTCGAGCGGATGCCGCAATCCAATACCTCCTGCAGGGAGCGTTATCGTTGTGGCCGGAACTCCATCCGTCAAGTTAAAACCCGCTAATCATTCCTCGTCACTCCCCGGCGTCGGGCGCAGCATGAAATGACCGAAAGCGGTGGCGATGGGCTTCTCCGCATCGTCCTGCCAGGCCCGCGCCTCGAATGCGACGATGCGCCGGCCCTGTTTCACAATCGAGACATTGGCGAACGTGTCGAGGGCGCGGCCGGAGCGCAGATAGTTGATGGTGAGGCCGATCGGCTTCGGCGGCGCCGCAGCGCCGAGCTCGCGCGCGACGCCGATGATGGCGGTGGTCTCCAGGAAGGCGCCGGTCATGCCGCCGTGGATCGCCGGCAGGATCGGGTTGCCGACAATCTGCGGCGAGAACGGCATGGTCAGCGTGCCGTCGTCGTTGACGCGGATGCCAAGCGCGCGCGCGAACGGGCTGTTCGCGAACGGGCCATCCGGATTCTCCGGCGCCTCCAGCGTCGGAATGTTGCGTGCATCCATGCGGCGGTCGGCAAGCATGTTGGTGCGGTTGGCGCCGATCATGAAGCAGGCGGTCGCGGTTGCGACCGGATCGTCCTCGGATTCCTGATAGGCGGTTGAGCGCACGAAGGCGATCGAGCGCGTGGTGCGATAGCAGACCGAGTGCGCCTTGATGTCGAGGCCCGGCGTCGCCGGCTTCTGGTAATCGATCCGCAGGTCGAGCGTGGCGATGGCGCGTGTGCCGTCCAGCGCGAGCTGCACCGCCATGCCGCAGCTCTCGTCCAGCATCGCAGTGACGACACCGCCATGAATAACGCCGGTCTCGGTATCGCCGACGAAAACGGGACGGTAGGGCAGGCTGGACCAGGCTTCGGCGGGCGCGAAGCGGTCGAGCTGAAGCCCGCTGATATGGCCATAATCGGAGCGGCGGCCCTTGATCGCCTCGGCGAGTTCCTCGAATGGGAGGGTGGTCGGTGAAGTGGACATGGCGATGTTCTAGACCAGTGTGGCGCCCTGCAAAACCCCGAATGGGCGTTACTGGCGGGCCCCGAGTGGTTTGGCCTCGACAGGGCCGGCGGAAGCGACGATGGTGGGGCTTCGTTCGACCAGCAAGGAGCGCCCATGGCCGACCCCGAAACGCCCTCGACCGCCCAGGGGCCCGTCACTATTTCGACGTCCAGCGCCGAGCGCGCGCCGATCATCTATTTCGACGGCGCCTCCTGCTTTGGCCATCACAACGGCGCGATCCAGATCGAGCTCGCCGCCAACCTCCTGATGCCTGTCGGCGCCGCCGTCAGGGTGGACGTGGTTCAGACAGCGCACTTGCGCTGTAGCGTGGCCGCGGCGCTGGCGCTGCGTGAAGCGCTCGACAAGGCGCTGGCGATGTACAAGCAAGGTCAGCAGCAGCCGAACGAGGAAATTCCAGCGGTGAAGAACTAAGGCTGGAGTGCGATTGCCTGTCAGCGCAATCGCAGGTTCTCAGGCTACATGCACCTTCGGCTTCTTGCCGCCGTTCCACTTGCCGTCGAGCGCGCGTTCGATCTGGGCGGCGAGTTGCAGCAAGAGGCCGTCATTGGCCTGCTTGGCAATGGCCTGGATGCCGAGCGGCAGGCCGTGGTTCTGAGATGCCATCGGCATCGAGATCGCCGGTATGCCGCAGAGATTGGCGAGCGGCGTAAAGGCGAAATTGCGCCAGAGATTGCCGAACCAGTCGAGCACGTCGGGATTGTCGGAGATGGTGAGGTATTCCCTGGTACCGACCTTCGGCGTCGGCAGCGCGGTGATCGGCGTCAGAATCACGTCCCACTGCTCGAAGAAGGTGCCGAAGCCGCGCGAGGTCGTGTTGAACACGGCCTGCATCTTCGCCCGCTCCGCGAAGCTGGTGTGCCGGCCAGCTTCCCAGATGCGAATATTCATGGGTTCGATCAGATCTTCCGGCGGTTTTTCCAACCCGCGCGCAGCGAGCATGTTGGAGATCACGACTGCGAAGTTCGAAATGTAGCAGGTGGTCTGCGCCGCGAACGCGGCGCGGAAGTCGATCTCGGGCAGGGCGTAGTCGACGTGATGGCCGAGGCCTTCGAGGAAGCGGCCCGCCTTCTCCAACTCGGCGGCGATCTCGGGCGTCGCGGTGTAATCGCCCCAGGTGTGCGAGAGCGCGATGCGAAGCTTGGCCGGGTCGCGCTTGATCATCTCGGAATAGGGCTGCGCCGTGTTCCAGAAGGGCATGAACTCGCCGGGGGCCGGCCCGCGGGCATGGTCGAGGAAGGCCGCCGTGTCGCGCACCGAGCGCGACTGGCAGCCCTGGATCGAGACGAGGCCGGTGAGATCCGACATGTGCGGCGCGAGCGAGAACACGCCGCGCGAGACCTTCAGTCCGATATTGCCGTTGACGCCGGCGGGAATACGAATCGAGCCGCCCCCATCGGTGGCATGCGCGATCGGCACCACACCGGCGGCGACCATCGCCGCGCTGCCGGCGGACGAGCCGCACGTGGTGTAGTCGGTGTTCCAGGGATTGCGTGTGACGTAAACGGCGGGATTGTCCGCGGAGCTGCACACGCCGAATTCCGGCGTCGTCGTCCGTCCGATGAGATTGAGCCCGGCTTGGCGGAATTTGCCGGTCAGGAACGTGTCTGCGCTCGCACGGTTGCCGCGCATCAGCAGCGAGCCCATTTCCTGCAGCCGTCCCTTCATGGTCGGCCCCAGATCCTTCATCAGGAAGGGCAGGCCGGCGAAGGGGCCGGCGAGGTTGGCGCCATCCTTGGCCGGGTCCGCGATCACGTCCTCGAACAGCTCGACCACGCCCGACAGCGCGGGGTCGACCTTGGCGACCCCGGCAGCGGCCTGCCGCGCCAATTCCTTCGCCGTCAGCTCGCCCTTGCGGACGCGCCCCGCCAGCGCGATGCCATCGTGCTGCGCCCATTCATTCCAGCTCATCGGCAAAGTCATGACGTCCATACTCCTCAGGTGCAGCGAAACCTTTTTCGCAAGGGACCGCGTGAATCAACCGAGCCGGCGCGGGGGGCAGGGTTGCGCGGGACGGAGGGGTCGCAGGGCGGAAGGATCAAGGGCGTCGCATCCATTAGTCGTGGGATCGCCGCAACTGAGGGCTGCCTGGCCTTTGACCTTGTCCGCAGGCCGCGTGGAGACCGCCTCCTGTTCCCCACTGCGAGCGAAGCAAAGCGATCCAGAGTCTCTTCGAGGAGGGATCCTGGATTGCTTCGTCGCAAGCGCTGGCAATGACAACGTGGCGATAGTGGGGACCACAAACCGCGCGCATATCCCGGGGCGCGGTGCAGCGCTCCCGGCGATACGAAGAGCCGTTCGGTCCGATGCGACCCGGCCACAAGCGCCTAGCGCGCTCGCGTTCGCATCGCACGATTGTGGCCAGATCGCATCGATCCAGCAAAAAATCCTCTGTCGACGGCCCTCCGCCGCACCTTGATGAATCAACCCCGGTTGGTCCATAAGCGGCGTCCCGCGGCCGGTGGTTCGCCCTGCGCAGCGTGCTTTGATAGAGGGAATCTCGCGTGGCCAGCATCAACCAGAAAATTGCGCAGGAGCTTGGGGTTCGCGCCGAACAGGTCGAGGCGGCAGTGACGCTGCTCGACGGCGGTGCCACCGTTCCCTTCATCGCCAGGTACCGCAAGGAAGCCACCGGTGCGCTCGACGACGCGCAATTGCGTACCCTGGAGGAGCGCTTGGTGTACCTGCGCGAGCTTGAGGACCGCCGCAAGGCCATCCTCGAATCGGTTCGCGAGCAGGGCAAGCTCGATGCCGCCCTCGAAGCGACGATCATGGCCGCCGACAGCAAGGCCCGCCTCGAAGATATTTATCTGCCGTTCAAGCCGAAGCGCCGCACCAAGGCGGAGATCGCCAAGGAGGCCGGCCTCGAGCCGCTCGCCAATCAGCTGCTGGCGGAACCCGCGAACGATCCCAAGGTCGTGGCCGAAGGCTTCGTCAATGCCGAGAAGGGCGTTGCGGATGCGGCCGCCGCGCTGGACGGCGCCCGCGCCATTCTGGTCGAGCGCTTCGACGAGGACGCCGACCTGATCGGCGCCCTTCGCGAGGAGATGTGGACCAACGCGCGTATGGCCTCCAAGGTACGCGACGGCAAGAAGACCGAAGGCGAGAAGTTCGCCGACTATTTCGATTTCTCCGAGCCGCTGACCAAGCTGCCCTCGCATCGCATCCTCGCCATGTTCCGCGGCGAGAAGGAGGAAATCCTCGATCTGCAAATTCAGGCCGAGGCCGAGGCGCCGCCGCCGGGCGTGCCAAGCGCTTATGAGCTGAAGATCATGAAGAGGTTCGGCATCGCCGATCTCAAGCGGCCCGGCGACCGCTGGCTGATCGACACCGTGCGCTGGGCCTGGCGTACCAAGATCCAGGTGCATCTCAACATCGACCTGCGCATGCGGTTGTGGAATTCGGCCGAGACCGAGGCCGTGCGGGTGTTCGCCTCCAATCTGCGCGACCTGCTGCTGGCGGCGCCGGCGGGCACCCGTGTCACCATGGGGCTCGATCCCGGCTACCGCACCGGTGTGAAGGTCGCGGTCGTGGACGCCACCGGCAAGGTGGTCGACACCACTGCGATCTATCCGCACGAGCCGCAGAGGCAGTGGAACGAGTCGCTGGCGACGCTCGGCAGGCTCGCGCTGAAGCATCGCGTCGAGCTGATCGCGATCGGCAATGGCACGGCTTCGCGCGAGACCGATAAGCTCGCGACCGAGCTGGTCAAGGGTCTCCCCGAGCTGAAGATGAACAAGATCGTGGTGTCGGAAGCCGGTGCGTCGGTCTATTCGGCCTCGGCCTTCGCCTCGGAAGAGCTGCCGGGACTCGATGTCACCCTGCGCGGCGCGGTGTCGATCGCGCGTCGTCTCCAGGATCCGCTCGCCGAGCTCGTCAAGATCGAGCCCAAGGCGATCGGCGTCGGCCAGTACCAGCACGATCTCGGCCAGGCCAAGCTCGCAAAATCGCTCGACGCCGTAGTCGAAGACTGCGTGAACGCGGTCGGCGTCGACGTCAACACCGCCTCGGCATCGCTGCTGGCGCGCGTGTCGGGCGTCGGCGCGGGTCTTGCGCAGAGCATCGTGGCGCACCGCGACGCCAACGGTCCGTTCAAGTCGCGCAAGGCGCTCAAGGACGTGCCGCGGCTCGGGCCAAAGGCGTTCGAGCAGTGCGCGGGCTTTTTGCGTATCCTGGGTGGCGAGGATCCGCTCGACGCCTCCGGGGTGCATCCGGAGGCCTATCCGGTGGTGCGCCGGATACTGGCGGCGACCAAGAGCGACATCAAGGCTCTGATCGGCAACAGCGAGATCGTGCGCACCTTGAAGCCGAAGGATTTCGTCGACGAGACTTTTGGTCTGCCGACCGTCACCGACATCCTGCGCGAGCTCGAAAAGCCCGGTCGCGACCCGCGCCCGGCGTTCAAGGCCGCGGTGTTCAAGGAAGGCGTCGAGGAGATCAAGGATCTCAAGAAGGGCATGATCCTCGAGGGTACCGTGACCAACGTCGCCGCGTTCGGCGCCTTCGTCGACATCGGCGTGCATCAGGACGGCCTCGTGCACATCTCGGCGATGTCCAAGAACTACATCAAGGATCCGCGCGAGGTGGTGAAGCCCGGCGACATCGTCAGGGTGAAGGTGCTGGACTTCGAGGTCGCGCGCAAGCGCATCTCGCTCACGCTGCGGCTCGACGACGAGGTCGGTGCCAAGAAGGAGGCACCCGGCATGCAGCGCGACAACAATTCACGCAATCCCGCCCGCATGACCTCCTCGCCACCCCGCAAGCAGGAGCCGGCCGGCGGCGGCGCCCTTGCAGAGGCGCTGCGCCGCGCGGCCGAGAAGAGCGGCGGCAAGCGGGCGTGAGCTCCCCCATCTCTCTGTCCGCTCTCGCGGGGAGAGGTGACTGTTGGGCCTATGGAGAGCTCTCTCCACATCGTCATGCGAGCGCAGCGATGCATATCCAGAATGCTTCGCCCGAAAGACTCTGGATTGCTATGTCGCAAGAGCTCCTTGCAATGACGGGAGAGAGGAGCTTCGCTTACAGCTCGATCACGCCGCGGCGCGCCGCGTGCGTGACCGCATCGGTGCGGCCGGTGGCATCGAGCTTGTCGAGCAGCGAGGCGACGTGGAATTTCACCGTGTGCACGGAGATGCCGAGCTGGCGGGCGATCATCTTGTTGGAGGCTCCTTCCGCCATCAGCGCCAGCACGTCGAGCTCGCGCTGCGTCAGCGCGATGTCCTCAGGCATGATGCGAGGGTCGCGGCCGACGATCGCCGCGGCCGCCTGCTCGCCCGGCGCGGCGAGGCGAAGTCCGGCGATATTACCGAGCAGGGCGGCCAGGCGGTCGGCCAAAGCTGGATCGTCTATCTCCAGGGACAGCACGATCTCAGGCGACGTGTCCTCGCTCACGCCTCCGGCCTCTCGCCGACCGTGACCTTGAAGCCGACCGGCTCGCCGCCGCGGAGCGCGGCGACATCGACCACGGCGCCGACGCTTGAAGGTCCAAGCGTGCCGGCTAGCGCGCGCACGCCGGAGAGCTTCTGGTCGTTGACCGCCACGATCACGTCACCCTGGCGGATGCCGGCCGCAGCCGAAGGTCCGGCCGTGTCGACATTCATCACCATGGCGCCGATGCCGTCCTCGAGCCGCACCGGCTGGAGCCCAAGGCCGAGATAACCCCGCGCGATGCGACCCCGGGTTTCGAGCTGCGTTGCGACCCGCTCAATCGTCGCGGTCGGGATCACCAGAACCCGACGCGGCCCGAGCACGACCATGCCGTAGGCTTCACCCGTTGCATCGAGCGCGAGCCCGCCCTGCTGGCTCTCGCGCAGGCGCACGTCGAGCTCGATCCGCGCATCGATGTCGCCGCCGCGCAGGGAGCGCCAGCTCTTGCCAGACGCCGAGACCATCCCGAGCGCGGCGCTCGGCGTGTCGCGATTGGTGGCCACCACAACCGACAGGGCGCCCAGCGGCGGCACAGTCGCCGTCAGCCTGACCGGCGCGGTGGCGGCATCGACGCGCAGCAGCGCGATATCGGTCGTATGGTCGCGGCCGGCAATCGTGGCGGTCGCTCGGCCGCCGTCGGCAAGGCCGATCCCCACCTCCCCCTCGTCGGCCAGCGTCTCGTCGGCCGTAACGATGAGGCCGGGCTTCCAGGCGAAGCCGGTGGCGTAGGAGCGATGGGAGTGCACGGAGACGACGGACGGCGCGGTGCGCCCCACAATATCCGCGAGCGCGGACGACAGCGAAGTCAGAGCGGTTGGGTCGGTCATGGCAGGCTCCTGTAGCTGTTCTCAATCTGGGGTGCCGCGATCGTTTGCGAAACTGGCCGGGTGGCCAGGACGCAGGCAGCGCCTGCGCAGGACGCGGCCGACGAACATGTGATTGGGAGCCGCTCACGGCAACGTGTAGCAATCGCCCGACATTGCGCCGCACCGCTTCAACCTTTTCAGCGAGCCCTGACGATGACCGTCGACCTCACCCGCCGCACCCTGTTGCAGCTTGCCGGCGCGACCTCGCTTGCGATGGCAGCCGCAGCTGCGGCGCGCGCCGAGGGTGATCGGCAAGGCGGCGGGCCGACCTATGCCAGTCGCACGCCGATGCGGATCGGCATGGTGACGCTACGGGTGAAGAATCTCGACGAGGTCACAGACTACTACCGCGACGTGATCGGTCTCAGCGTCATGGAGCGCTCGGGCACCGCCGCGAAGCTCGGAACGGCTGGCATCACGCTGCTGGTGCTGGAGGCCCGCCCCAGTGCTGCAATCGAGCCTCGCAATGCCGCCGGCCTCTACCACACTGCCTTCCTGATGCCGACACGCAAGGACCTCGCTCGCTGGCTGGTCGCGGCCGCCACGCACCGCGTGCCGCTGACGGGCTTTGCCGATCATCTCGTCTCCGAATCCGTCTATCTCGACGACCCCGAAGGCAACGGCATCGAGATCTATGCCGATCGCGATCCCTCCCTATGGCAGTGGAGCGAGGGCAGCGTGAAGATGGCGACGGACGAGCTCGACATCCCCGATTTGCTGTCGCTGACCAACACGCGGGTGCCCGACTATGCCAAGGCGCCGGACGGTCTGCGCATCGGCCACATGCATCTGCGCGTCGGCGATCTCGCCGAGGCCCAGAGATTCTATCATGGTGTGATCGGGCTCGATCCGACCCGCAGCCGCGCCGGCGCCGCATTCCTGTCGTCGGGCCGCTATCACCATCATCTGGGCCTGAACGTCTGGCAGAGCCAGGGTGCCGGCCGGCGCGACCATCAGGCGACGGGCCTCGCCTGGTTCTCGCTGGTGATGGCAAGGCAGGAACTGCTCGCCGCGCAGGAAGAGCGGTTGCGCCAGAGTGGTGCGCAGGTCACGGGGCTCGCGGATGGCTTTGAGGCGGTCGATCCCTGGGGCACGCGGGTCCGGTTGCTCAGGACGTGACAAGTGCGGCCGTTTCAGCTTGCCGCACGTTTGAGGCGGTTTCCTCTTCGGACCAATTCCATCGTCCGCCGCCGGCGCGCTTGGCCGTGTAAAGGGCACGATCGACCTGCTCCAGAAGCTGAGAGGTTTTGCCTGCGGCCGCCGTCCCGGTGCTGACCAGGATGCCGGCGCTTGCGCCGATGCGGACTGGAATATCTGTCAGCAGGAACGGCATCGATAGGTCGCGGATGGCTTGGCGCGCCAGTGCGAGCGCTTCGTCGCGGCCGCCAGCCCCTGCGGCAACGGGCTTCAGCATCATGAACTCGTCTCCGCCGAACCGTGCCGCGAGGCCGCCTTCTCCGACGCACGACGACAATCGCTCCGCCACCTGGCGGAGCAGATCGTCGCCGGCGTGATGACCATGACGGTCGTTGACCGGTTTGAAGCCGTCGAGATCGATGGCGATGATGGCGAAGTCGCCCTGTGTCTCCGCCAACGCCTGGAGAAACGCGGCGCGGTTCGGCAGGCCGGTGAGGAAGTCGTGGGTCGCCTGCCGGGCCAAACGATGCTTGGCCTCCAGTCGTTCGACGAAGGCGGCGCTGAGATGCTTTGAGGCCTCCCGCAAGGTCAGCCAGAAGAACACCAGCATGACTGCGCCGAGCTTGTAGGCGAGCTCGGGGCGGAGCAGGCCGGCCAAGATGGTCGGCGTCAGCAGGACCGCCGCGGTGGTGAGGATGATCCAGGGACGGATCGCAGCTCGCGAGACCATACCGACGCAGAAGGACATCGAGAGCCCGAACGCGATCCAGGCGCCGGGCGCGTCGTCGAGCTGGAGCGCCCGATACGACAGCATGCCGAGCGAGAGGCCGAAGGCAGATGCGCCCGCACCGTAAAGCCGCTCCCAGCGGATCACGTCGGCATCGGTGAATTGCGCGGCGCGCGACTTGTAGCGGAACAGCGAGATGATGCGGGCTGTGGCCGTGATGAATATGAAGATCGAGATCACGGCGTAGCCGGTGTCCCCGCTCATGACGGCCAACGCCACGGCCCCCGTCACCGAAGTCACGCCGATCGCGAACACCTGCGGCAACGACGTGTACAGGAGGTCGACGAGCTCGCGCCTGATGCGCGGATCGGGATGCAGGAACCTGGACAGCATTGTCAGCGGCATGCCGGCACCATCACTGCATCTTCCTAACAAGGGGTTGGATGCGAGGCGCGGCACGACGGCTCGATGTGCAACGTCCTTAAGAAGTGGTCAACGCGGAATGCTTGCTGGCGGATTTTCGGCGTGTTAGCAGCGGCTAATGGCGCCGTGCGCGCCTCGATGCGTGGGAATATTGCCTGCCATGTCCGATTTTCGCGGTGTCTTCCCCTACCTCGTTTCGCCTCTCGATGCCGACGGCACGGTGCGTACCGAAGTCCTCGGCAGGCTCTGCGACGATCTGGTCGGCGCCGGCGTTCACGGCCTGACGCCGCTTGGTTCGACCGGCGAGTTTGCCTATCTCAATGCCGCGCAACGCACCGCAATCGTGCAGACCACGATCGAGGCCGCGCAGGGCCGCGTGCCGGTGATCGCAGGCGTTGCCTCCACCTCGACGGCAGACGCGGTCGCGCAAGCCAAGGCCTACCAGACGCTCGGTGCCGACGGCATCCTGGCGATCCTGGAAGCGTATTTTCCGCTTCCCGATGCCCAGGTCGAGTCCTATTTCCGCGCCATTGCGGATGCCGTGGACATCCCCGTCGTCATCTACACCAACCCGCAATTCCAGCGCTCCGACCTGACGCTCGACGTCATCGCGCGGCTCGCCGAGCATCCGCGCATCGGCTATATCAAGGACGCCTCGACCAACACCGGCCGGCTGCTCTCGATCATGAACCGCTGCGGCGATTCTTTGCGCGTGTTTTCGGCCTCGGCTCATATTCCCGCCGCAGTGATGCTGATCGGCGGCCGCGGCTGGATGGCGGGGCCCGCCTGCATCATCCCGCGTCAGAGCGTTGCGCTCTACGAGCTCTGCAAGGCTGGCCGCTGGGACGAGGCCATGGCATTGCAGCGCGGTCTGTGGCGCATCAACGAAGCCTTCGCGCGTTTCAATCTGGCCGCCTGCATCAAGGCCGGCCTTTCGGTCCAGGGCTACGACGTCGGCGATCCCGTCCCGCCGCAGGTACCGCTGACGGCCGACGCACGCAAGATCGTGGAGGCGGCGTTGCGCGAGCTGGCCTAGCTGGTTGGCACGCGGCAATTTGCCCCGGCACCCCTGTCGGACGCAAAATGGCCCTTACCTGAGTGAGAAACTTCCGTTCGTCTACGACGTTGCTGCGTGAGCGAGTTCTATCGCCCCATGCATGTGCCTCAAGCGTCGTATTCAGCACAAGAGACGGTGATCCCTAATGAATCGTCGCTATGCGATCGCCGCGGCAGTCTTCGCCGCCCTGCTGCTCGCCGTCACGAGCTCGAAGATCCTGCATGTCCCGATCTCGTATGTCCCATGGGCGGCTCCAACCGCGCGCGCCGTCGAGCAACGCGGGCCGCTATCCGATGGCGAAAAGGCTACCATCGATATCTTCGAGCGCGTGTCGCCCTCGGTCGTCCAGGTTGCGGTCCGGTCGGCGGCCAATCCTCTCATGGGCGAGGAAGGGCAGAGCGGCGCCGGCGCTTCCGGCACGGGGTTCGTCTGGGACCGGGACGGGCACCTCGTGACGAACAACCACGTCGTGGCCAATAGCAACGAGATTGCGGTGCGCTTCGCGTCGGGAGAGGTGGCCGAGGTCGACCTGGTCGGCAGGGCGCCCAACTACGATCTCGCGGTGCTGCGGATCCGCAGCGTCCGCCAGCTTCCGGCTCCGATTGCACTCGGCAGTTCGAACGACCTGAAGGTTGGGCAGTCGGCCTTCGCGATCGGCAATCCCTTTGGGCTGGATCAGTCGATGACCAGCGGCATCATCAGTGCGCTCAAGCGCAGGCTTCCGACCCATGGCGGTCGGGAGATCGCCAACGTCATCCAGACCGATGCTGCGATCAATCCGGGCAATTCTGGCGGGCCATTGCTGGATTCTGCCGGCCGGCTGATCGGCGTGACCACCGCGATCATCTCGCCCTCCGGTTCGAACGCCGGCATCGGGTTCGCGGTCCCGGTTGACGTCGTGAACCGGATTGTCCCCGAACTGATCCGCAACGGCCGGGTGCCGACTCCCGGCATCGGCATCGTGGCCGCCGGCGAGGATGTTTCGACCCGGCTTGGTGTCGAGGGGGTGATCGTGGTGCGGACGGCCCCCGGAAGTCCTGCCGAGCGGGCGGGCATTCGCGGCGTCAACTTTTCGACTGGAGCGGTCGGAGACGTCATTACCGCCGTCGAAGGCAAGCCGGTGCGGCGCCTCGCCGATCTGACCGATGCGCTGGAGCAGGCCGGGGCCGGGAAGACCGTCCGCCTCACCCTCAAGCGGGGCTCCGACACCCGCGACGTGAATGTGGGCATCATCGACATCGAGCGTTCCTGACGGGGCGATCTGCGTGGCCTAGGGGCGTGGCACGCAGTGCAGATGTGCCGCGGCTCGGTTGTCTGGCCCGTAAAATCGGCTAAAACCGCCGCGGTCGTTTTCCGGATTTCGAGGACAGAACGGAATGAACATTCTTCCCGGCAATTTGCGTTTCGGGGCGGGGCAGCCCGTCAAGCGTTTGGAAGATCAGCGGCTGCTCACCGGGAAGGGGCAATTCATCGACGACAAGCCGGAGGACGGCGCGCTGTGGTTGCACGTGCTGCGCTCGCCGCACGCCCACGCGAAGATCGTCTCGATCGACACCAGCGCCGCGGCATCGATGCCCGGCGTCACCGCAATCTACACCGGGGCCGACCTGGTCAAGGACGACATCGGTACCATCCCGACGCTGAACATCTTCAAGCGCCCGGACGGCAAGCCGATGACGGTGCCGCCGCGCCGGCTGCTCGCCCATGAGGTCGTGCGCTATGCTGGCGAGGCTGTGGCCGCCGTGGTGGCGTCGTCGCGCGTGGAGGCGCAGAGCGCGGCCGAGGCGATCGTGGTCGAGTACGACGTGCAGCCCGCGGTGGTCGATCCCGTCGAAGCGGTCAAGCCCGGCGCGCCCGTGGTGTGGCCGGAGGCGCCCGACAACATCGTCGGCGCCATGAGCTATGGCGATGCCGCCAAGGTCGACGAGGCCTTCGCCAAGGCGGCGCACACGGTCGAGCTCGACATCGTCAGCCAGCGCCTCGTTCCCTCCGCGATGGAGCCGCGCTCGACGATCGCAGAGATCGACAAGAAGACCGGACGCCTCCTCCTGCACGTGCAGTCCCAGACGCCGGCCTCGACCCGGGACGTGCTGGCGGAAGCCGTGCTCAAACGCCCGAAGGACAGCGTACGCGTGCTCGTCGGAGACATCGGCGGCGGCTTCGGCCAGAAGACCAACCTTTATCCCGAGGACGGCATCGTCGCCTATGCCGCGACCAAGCTGAACAAGAAGATCCGCTGGCGCGGCGACCGCACCGACGAGTTCGTCGGCGGCACCCACGGCCGCGATCTCACCTCGACCGCGTCCTTCGCGCTGGATGAAAAAGGCAAGGTGCTGGCCTATCGCGTCAAGTCGATCGGATGCACCGGCGCCTATTCTTCCGGAGCGGCCAACATCATCCCGCTCGTGCTCGGGCCCTTCGTGCAGACCGGCGTCTACGATCTGCCGCTGGTGCATTTCGAGGTCAAGTCGGTGATGACCCATACCGCGCCGGTCGGTGCCTATCGCGGCGCCGGCCGCCCCGAGGCGGTGTTCATCGTGGAGCGCCTGTTCGACGCTGCCGCGCGAAAGATCGGCATGGACCCGCGTGCGATCCGCAAGGCCAATTACATCAAGCCGGCACAGCTGCCCTACACCAATGCCGCCGGCCAGGTCTACGATTCCGGCGCCTTCGCCCACATGCTCGACCGCGCCGTGAAGCTCGCCGACTGGGACGGCTTTGCCGCGCGCAAGAAGGCGGCGAAAAAGAAGGGCCTGCTCTACGGTCGCGGCCTGACTTCCTATATCGAGTGGACCGGCGGCCGCGCGCACACCGAGAAGGTCAGCCTGCACGCGACCTCGCAAGGGCGCGTCGTGCTGCATTCCGGCACCATGGCAATGGGGCAGGGCCTGCAGACCACCTACACCCAGATGATCTCCGATACACTCGGCATCCCCATGGATAAGATCGACGTCGTCCAGGGCGACACCGATTTGGCCATGGGCTTCGGCAGCGTCGGCTCGCGTTCGCTGTTCGTCGGCGGCACGGCCGTCGCGGTCTCCTCGAACGACTTGGTCCAGAAGGCGCGCGAGAAGGCGGCGAACGTGCTCGAGACCTCGGTCGAGGACATCGAATATCAGGGCGGCATGCTCACCGTGGTCGGCACCGACCGCCGCATCAGCCTGTTCGATCTCGCCGAGAAGGAAAGCGGCGCAAAGCTCAGTGTCGATTCCGAAGGCGAGGTCGACGGTCCGAGCTGGCCGAACGGCACGCACATCTGCGAGGTCGAGATCGATCCCGAGACCGGTGTCTCCCGCGTCGTTCGCTACACCACCGTCGACGATGTCGGCGTCGCCGTGAATCCGATGCTGGTCACCGGCCAGATCCACGGCGGCGTGGCGCAGGGCATCGGCCAGGCCCTGTATGAGGGCGTGTCTTACGATGCCGACGGCCAGCTCCTCACCGCGAGCTACCAGGATTACTGTATCCCGCGCGCCGACGACATCCCGCCGATCGTGGTGACGCTGGATGATTCCGCACCATGCCGCACCAATCCACTCGGCGCCAAAGGCTGCGGCGAATCCGGCGCCATCGGCGGCCCGCCTTGCGTCACCAACGGTGTGATGGACGCGCTCGCCGAGCTCGGCATCACCCAGCTCAACACGCCCCTGACGCCGCAGAAGGTCTGGCAGGCGATCCGGGACGCAAAGGCGGCGGGTTAACTCTCCTCGTCGTTCCGATCTCCGCCGTCGTCCCGGATCGGCGCTCCGCTTATCCGGGACGACGGCGGAGGGTGGAGCGCCAGCCCGGCTAAATCCCCAGCATCATCTTCGCAATGATGTCGCGCTGGATCTCCGACGTGCCGCCGAAGATCGTGTAGGCGCGGCCGTTGAGATATTCCGGCATCACGGTCAGCATCTCCTCAGGCGTCGCCGGCTCGTGATTGAGCTTGTAGAGCGGGCGCATCGGTTCGACGGCGAGGGCGTCATGGCCAATCACGTCGGCGCCCAGCCGCGTCACGGCCTGGCGGATCTCGCTGTTGCGCAATTTCAGGATCGACGACACCGCGCCCGGATTTTGTCCGGTCTGGAGCGCCGAAAGCACCCTAAGCTCGGTCATCTCCAGCGCGTCGATATCGACTTCGACCTCGGAGATACGTGTTGCGATATCGGGGCTATCGATGGCCCGGCCCGTGAGGTCCGACTCGGCGAGATCCGCGATCGCCCTCAGCCCCTCGCGCAGCTTGGCCGAGGCGATGCCGGCGCCGCGTTCGAACTC
This sequence comes from Bradyrhizobium sp. in8p8, assembly GCF_000426845.1. Lineage (GTDB taxonomy): Bacteria > Pseudomonadota > Alphaproteobacteria > Rhizobiales > Xanthobacteraceae > Bradyrhizobium > Bradyrhizobium japonicum_C. The sequence continues at coordinate 49,911 of NZ_AUGD01000018.1, forward strand.
GAGCAAATATTTGCCGTAGGTCCACCCCTTGCCTTCCTCGCCGACGCGGTTGGCGACCGGCACGCGCACGTCGTCGAAGAACACCTGATTGACCTCGTGGTCGCCGCCGATGGTCAGGATCGGGCGGGTGGTGATGCCCGGCGTCTTCATGTCGATCAGGATGAAGCTGATGCCATCCTGCTGCCGCGGCCCGTCGCTGGTGCGCACCAGCGCGAACATGCGGTTGGCGTGATGGGCGTGCGTGGTCCAGATCTTGGTGCCGTTGATGATGTAATCATCACCATCGCGCACCGCGCGCGTCTTCAACGAAGAGAGATCGGAGCCGGAGCCCGGCTCGGAATAGCCCTGGCACCAATAGTCCTCGCCGGAGAGAATCCGCGGCAGGTAGAAGTTCTTCTGTTCAGGGCTGCCGAAGCCGATGATGACGGGCCCGACCATCTTCACGCCCATCACGTTGACGTTGGGTACGCCCGCGCGTGCACATTCCGTCTCGAAGATCCAGCGCTGCGCCGGCGTCCAGTCGGGTCCGCCATGTTCCACCGGCCAGCCCGGTGCGCCCCAGCCCTGCTTGTGCAGCGCGCGCTGCCAGGCCATGCCGACGTCGGGATCGGAGAACACCGACGGCGTCAGCGCGGTCGCGCGCTTCATCTCGTCGGTGAGGTTCTTCGCAATGAAGTTGCGCACCTCGTCCTGGAAGGCACGCTCTTCGGCATTGAACGACAGATCCATGATGCGCTCCTCCTGTCAGGCCGAGGCGGCCCGGCGGCTCAGCTCGGCGTGGCGGCCATAATGATGCGCGCTGCCGCCGAACAGCGTGTCGAAGGCGACGAGCCGCTTGAAATAGGCGCCGACCTCGAGTTCCTCGGTGACGCCCATGCCGCCATGCAGCTGGATCGACTGTTCGCCGACGAAGCGCGCGCATCTGCCGATCTTCGCCTTCGCCCCCGAGGCGGCCCGCGCGCGCTCGACCGGCGGGCTGTCGGCCTTCAACGCAGCCCGCAGCGCCATCGAGCGGGATTCATCGACCTGCATCGCCATGTCGGCCAGACGGTGGCGGATCACCTGGTTGGCGGACAGCGTCCGGCCGAACTGCTTGCGGATCTTGGTGTATTCGAGCGTCGTGTCGAGCAACGTCTGCATGATGCCGACGGCCTCCGCGCCGAGCGCGGCCATAGCGCGGTCGACCGCCCATTCGATCGCGGGCAGCGAGTCGCTGCCGTCTCCAAGCAAGGCGTCCTGGGGCAGATTGACGTCAGACAGCTCGATATTGCAGGCGCGCCCCCCGCCGAGGCGCGCATAGTCGGAGATCGCAAGGCCCGGCGCCGTTGCCGGGACGGCGAACAGGCCGATTCGCCCCGAAGGGCCGTGATGGTCGTGCATCAGTGCGGAGACGATGATCTCGTCGGCGGCGTGGCCATCAAGCACGGCGATCTTGCTGCCGGCGAGGCGCCAGCCCTGCGCCGTCTTGTTGGCACTGGTCGCGACCTTGGCAAGATCGAACCGGGCTGCGCGCTCGGAATGGGCAAGGGCGAGCTTCAGCGACCCGTCCGCAACCTTGGGCAGGCTCGCCTGCTTCTGCTCCGTGGTGCCGCATCTGTCGATCAGCGCGGCTCCCAGCACGACCGTTGCGACATAGGGCTCGGATACCAGGCCGCGGCCGAAGGCTTCCATCAGGATGCCGACATCGACCGCGCCGCCGCCGAGCCCGCCAAACTCTTCGGGCAACGGCAGCGCCAGCCAGCCGAGCTCGGCGAACTGCTTCCAGACGGCAGGACTGAAGCCGAGCGGGTCGTTCGCCATCTTGCGGCGGTGAGCGGCATCGTAGCTCTCGGCCACGAAGCGTTCCGCGCTTTCTCGCAGCAGCTTTTGTTCGTCGCTGAGATTGAGGTCCATATCGCTACTCCGCGGCCGCCGGCGGCTTGCGCACGGAGGGATGCAGGCCGGAAGGATCGACGATCATGCCGAATTCCTGGAGATTGTGGGCGTGGCAGAGCTGATGCAGAGCAAAGGCCTGATCGATCGCGGCGGGCTGGCCCATCACGTCGACCGAGCGGTTGACGGCTTCCTTGGTCAGCTTCAGTGCGAAGGACGGTTTTGTCGCGATCCGGCGCGCCAGCTCGAGCACGCGCGAGGACAGCTCGGCGCGCGGCACGACTTGATTGACCATGCCGAGCTGGTGAGCCTCCTGCGCGCTCCAGCTGTCGGCCGTGAACAGGAACTCCTTGGCCTTGCGCGGACCGAGTTCCCAGGGATGCACGAACCATTCGACGCCGCAGACGCCCATGGTGACGACGGGATCGCAGAACTGCGCATCGTCGCTGGCGACGATGAGGTCGCAGGCCCAGGCCAGCATCAGTCCGCCGGCGATGCACTTGCCGTGGACCTCGGCAATGGTCGGCTTGGCAAGGTTGCGCCAGCGTCGCGTGATCTGGAGATATATCTCCTGCTCGCGCGCAAAGCGGCCGTGCGCATTGGGTTCGGCAAAGCCGCCCCAATTTCCTACCGGCGGAAAATCGGTGCCTGCTTCGTTCTTGCCGCCCGCACGCAGGTCATGGCCCGACGAAAAGTGCGGACCGGCTCCGGCGAGGATGATCACCTTGACCGCATCGTCCTGCACCGCCGCGTCGAAGGCGGCGTTGAGGTCGTAGGTCATTTGCAGGTTCTGCGCATTGCGCGCCTCGGGCCGGTTCATCACGATCCGTGCGATCGCCGGGTCCGGCCGTTCCACGAGGATGGTCTCGAACGAACTCATTGCGTTCCCCCTGGCGTTTCCGCTTTTGTTTTGTCGGAGTTGACTATGTCGGCCCGCGATAGGCAAGAGGCTTGCGTCAGCCGGCTGGCGTGTGGTCATCGGCGCAGCCATTCCCGGATGGTCCGAGGACCAGACCCGAAATCTCGAGATTCTCAGGTGCGCAAATGCGCACCATAGTTCGCTTTGGAATGACATCGGCAAGCTGGCGTCTTGCGCGCGCAATCTGATAGTTTGCGAGAGATTCCACCGGGAGAAATTTGATGCGCAAGATCCTGACCGTGCTGGCGGCGCTGGCCTCGCTGAGCCTGACCAATTGCGGCTACAATGCGATCCAGAGCGAGGACGAGCAGATCAAGGCCGCCTGGTCCGAGGTCGTGAACCAATATCAGCGCCGCGCCGATCTCGTGCCCAACCTCGTCAATTCGGTGAAGGGTTTTGCCCAGCAGGAGAAGGACGTGCTGCTCGGCGTCACCAATGCCCGGGCCAAGGTCGGCAGCATCCAGGCGACGCCCGAGGTGTTGAACGATCCCGCCGCGTTCCAGAAATTCCAGGCCGCCCAGGGCGAACTCTCCAGCGCCCTGTCGCGGCTGCTGGTCGTCACCGAGAACTATCCGCAGCTGAAGTCGGATGCCTTGTTCAAGGACCTGATGTCGCAGCTCGAGGGGACCGAGAACCGGATCACTGTGGCGCGTAACCGCTACATCAAGTCGGTGCAGGACTATAATGTCACCATCCGCTCGTTCCCGAGCAACCTCACCGCAATGATGTTCGGCTACAAGGAGAAGCCGAACTTTTCGGTCGAGAACGAGAAGGCAATCTCGACCGCGCCGAAGGTGGACTTCAACCCTGCACCAGCGCCGTCGAAGTAAGCGCGTTCGGCTCCCATGCGCGCCCCACACTTCGCCGTCATTCCCCGCGAAAGTAGGGAAGCCAGTACGCCGCAGCCTCTCCGTTCAAGCACTGCTGCCTCTGGAATACTGCATCGGCTGCCTTCGCGGGCGATGACAGCGGGTGTGTGGCGGGCATATTCGGTGGCCGCCTCGTGCGTGCTCGCCCTTGTGCTGCTCCTCACGCTCGGCCTCGCTTTCTCGGCCTCCGCCGACGTTGCCGTCCCCCAACTCACCGGCCGCGTCGTCGATCAGACCGGCACGCTTTCCAGCGCCGACATCGCCGCGCTGTCGCAAAAGCTGCAAGATTTCGAGAATCGCAAGGGCACCCAGATCGCCGTGCTGATCGTGCCGACCACCCAGCCGGAGACGATCGAGCAGTTCTCGATCCGCGTGGCCGAGGCCTGGAAGATCGGGCGCAAGAAGGTCGACGACGGCGCGATCCTTGTGGTCGCCAAGAACGACCGGCGCTTGCGCATCGAGGTCGGCTATGGCCTCGAAGGCGCGCTGACCGACGTGACCTCACGGCGCATCATCGACGAAGATATCACGCCCAAGTTCAGGAGCGGCGACTTCGCCGCGGGCATCGGCGCAGGCGTCGACCGCATGATGCGGGTGATAGATGGCGAGCCGCTGCCGTCTCCTTCGCGCAGCGCGAACTTCGCCCACAATCTGGAGGACCTCGCGCCGGTATTTGCCGCGGCGCTGTTTGCCTCCATCGGCGTCGGCGGATTCTTTCGTGCGGTCTTGGGACGGCTGCTCGGATCGTTGGTGACCGGGGGCATCATCGCGGCGGTGACCTGGCTGATTCTCGGCTCCGCCGCGCTCGCCATGGCCGTGGGCGTCCTCGGCTTCATCATCGGATTTGTCGCGGATCTGTTTTCGGCGATACCGCCGGGCACCGGCCGCTCGCGCGGCGGCGGGTGGTCGAGCGGCTCCTCGGGCGGCTGGAGCAGCGGATCGTCGGGCAGCGGCGGCTTCAGCGGCGGCGGAGGCAGCTTCGGCGGCGGCGGCGCCTCGGGGAACTGGTAGCGGTCATGAGCATCAAGCGTATCGCCCGGCATCTCGTGCAGCATCATTGGCGAGCCAAGCAGATCTTTCCGCCAGCCGTGCTCGATCGCATCGAGCAGGCGATCAAGCGCGGCGAAGCCACCCATTCCGGCCAGGTCCGCTTCGTGGTCGAAGGCGCGCTCGACGGCGGGCCACTGTTCCGCAACCAGCCGGCGCGCGAGCGCGCGCTCGACGTGTTCGCGCACTTGCGCATCTGGGATACCGCGCACAACAACGGCGTGCTGATCTATCTCCTGCTCGCCGATCGAGACGTCGAGATCGTCGCCGATCGCGGCATCGACTCGAAGGTCGGCGCCGCAGGCTGGGAGACCATCTGCCGCGCGATGGAGGCCGAGTTCAGATCGGGCCGTTTCGAGCGCGGCGTGATCGCCGGCATCGAGGCGGTGTCGCGCGAGCTGGCGCGGCATTTCCCTCCGCACGGTCCGCATGCGAACGAACTGCCGGATGCGCCGGTGGTGATGTGACGGACAGTGATGTGGATGAAGCCGCATCGGCAATGACGATGCAGGAGCTGCGGGCGATTGACGCGTCCTCTCGCCGTCACGCGCGCGCGTAGCGAATGGAAAGGGCGACGGCCCATTTCGTCGCCATTCATCTTCGTCCGGTTACGAATTGTTTCACGCCCGCCACACCGGTTCCATTTTCCCGGCTCAATTCGGCCCCGGATAACTTCCTAAAATTTCGGTTAGCGGGTCCCGAGGTAAGGATTTCGCAAGCAATGAAAGTTACCAAAAAGTCAACCGAGACTGGAGTATTTGAGCCGTGAGCGAACCACTGTCCGAGCAGGATGCCCGGGAAACCGGTGTTGTCGACGCCGCAGCACCGCAGGCCGTCGCGGCTGCCCCCGGCATTGACGCCCCCTCGATCGCCCCTGATCACGAGGCGCCGCCGAAGCCGGATCCGGTCAAGGCGGAAGCCCCGAAGGTGGAGCCGCCTCGGCTCGAGGTGTCGAAGTTCGACGCAAAGGCGGAGGCCCGAACCGAGTCCAAGGCTGAAGCCAAGCCCGAGCCGAAGCTAGGCAAGCTCATCGTCATGTCGCCTTCCGACCGCGGCTGGGAGCGCGAGGAGTTCGCCCCGCATGTGAAGGCGGACGAGCCGCGCGAAACCGGCAGCAAACGCCGCCTGTCGGCGATGGCCGCGGTGGTGGCTATTGCCGCCGGCGTCGGCGCGATCAGCGGTGCGCTCGCGACCGCGGGCATGATGCGTTTCGCCGCGCCGGCCCAGGCTCCGGTGCAGGTCGCCGACACAAGCGCGTTGGATGCGTCCGTGGCGCGGATCGATGCCGACCTCGCCGCACTGAAGGCCAATGTCGAGCACGGCTCGAAGACCGGCCTCAGCCAGTTCAACCGGACCAACGATCGCCTCGACAAGCTCGAGAAGGCGCAGGCCGAGCCGCTGGCCAAGATCGCAAAATTGTCGGAGACCCTGGACAAGCTCCGCGCCGCGCCTGCCCAGGCCGCGGCCGCCGCGCCCGCCAGGGAGACCACCGGCTCGATCGCGCCGACCCAGGTTGCGACCGCCGCAGCTGCTCCGGCTCCGGTAGCTGCCGCGCCCAAGACCGAGGTCGGCCGGTTGCCGACGATCGAAGGCTGGAGGCTGCGCAACGCCGGCAATGGCGGTGCGCTGATCGAAGGTCGCGACGGCCTCTACGAGGTCTATCCCGGCGACCCCATCCCCGGCGTCGGCCGCGTCGATGCGATCCGCCGTCAGGACGGCCGCTGGGTGGTCGTTACCAGCAGGGGCCTGATCGTCGGTCGCTGAGCGGCCCAGACACGACTTTTCGAAAGGCGCTTCACCAGGGTGTGAAGCGCCTTTTTGCTTGATCAGGCGTTTCCGGGCGGTGTTAGCTCAGGCATGAGCCGGATATTGCGAATTCTCGTTGCTGCTGCCGCATTGCTGGGCGGTGGCGTTTCGCTTCCAGCGGCCGAGACCCCGCAATTGACGCGCGGCACCGCGATCACCGACCCCGCTCTGCTGCGTCAGCTGGATCAGGGCGACACGTTGACGATCTCGCGCCTCTTGTCGCCGGAACGGAATTCGGACGTCCCGCTCTCGACCGAGCTGATGTTCGCGTCGCTGCCGCAGCTGAGAGACATTCCGCCCGCGATCGATGCGGAATTTGACCGCTACATCGCCTGGTACAAGGCGACTTATCCGGGCGAGACCATCGGTGCCGGCGAAGGCTTTGACGTCCAGCTGTTCGATCGGGCCAGCCTGAAATCCCGCGACACGCGGTTTGTGCTGGCCGGCATCGTCAATCGCATGGACCGCGCTTTTGTCTCGGAGGAGTCCTGCGGCGAGATCCGGCTGATCTATCGTCTGGCGCGTTTCGACAGCAGCCCGGAAGGCGGCAAGACCACAACGCGCCTGCCGATGACGTTGAACCTCGCGATGAAGGCACGCGATCCGCGCCAGACCGATGCGAGCGGCAAACCAATCACCTGCGCCGAGCTCGCGCGGCGCTGGCTCGACAATGGCGACTGGCAAGGCTTGATCGGCAGTCGCGCCCCGCCTTACGACGCCATGCTCGACCGCATCGAGACCAACATCCAGATCTCGGTCGCGCCGAAATCGGCCCTGCACGATTTCCGCTCCGACTATCTGCTCAAGGTGTTCAAGTACGACGGCGCCACGAAGACGTTCTGGGAATCGACGCTGGAGAACCAGATCGACCGCGACCGCATTCTTGCCGACGATGCGCTCCGGCGTGAGTTCAAGGATTGGCTGCTCGCGCCCGATCATCTGCGCGAATTCGATCGCGGCACGGTGATGATCCCGGAGAAGTTCCTGGCCAAGGGCGCGGTGGTGCCGACCCCCGCCGGCCTCGATGCCTCAGCGTTGCAGCCGGAGTTCGGAATGATGCAGGGGGAAGGAAACCGGGAAGCTAAAGGCGATCCCGTCTTTACCGACAATGACGTGGTCAGCGCACTGAAGCAGGTGGCGGCACGCGGCGTCGACATGCAGAACGTCCGCTCGGTCGCAGGCTTCCAGCGCCGCCTCAATGACGTCACCTGCGCCGGCTGCCACCAGACCCGCGGCATCGGCGGCTTCCATTTCCCGGGCGTCGACTGGCTCGCCGACAAGCCGTCGCATTCCACGATCGTCCCGGCCTCGCCGCATTTCTTCGGCGACCAGCTCCGCCGGCGCGACATCCTGGCCGCCTTTGCCGCAGGGAAACGCCCTGATTTTTCACGCGGATTCGCCAGTAGGCCACAGACCCGCGGCAGCCGCGAGCTTGCCGGCACCCAATATCAGGACGGCTGGGGCGCGCATTGTTCCCTCCAAAATCAGGGACCGGGAGCGCCGGACAAGAGTTTTACGTCGTGGAGCTGTGCTAAAGGTCTCACCTGTCAGGCTGCCTCGGCCTCCGGCCGTATCGGCATGTGCTTCATCAAGACGCGCTAAACCTCAAGCGATTTGGATGATCCATGAATACCAGCGAGGCCAATAAGGAGCGTAATCGCAAGATCGCGCGCAATGAGGAAGCCAAGCAGGTCATCGGCAGCGCGCGCGTCAGCATCTGGGCGATCGCGATGGCCGCCATCGTATGCGGGATCTTGTTTGCGCTGGGCTGGCTCGCATTGCGCTAGCGGTGCACTTCACCTCGCGTAATTCGTCATCCGCTTTCCCGGCAGCAGCTCATAGGCCGGCTTCCAGCCGGACAGCGCCGCCATGCGGCCGAGCCAGGCATGGATGGCCGGATGGCTCACCGCGAAATCGAAGCCGTGCTCGTCGCTCGGATAGTGCAGATAGGCCATCATCGAGATGTCGGCGATTGTCGGCCGTGGTCCGATCGCGAAAGCATTGTGCTGGAGATGGCCGTCGAGAATGCCGAGGAAATCCTCCAGCCGCCGGCGGAAATGTTTCAGCACCTGCGGGTCGTTCTTCTCGGTGAACGCGCGCATGAAGCGGTAGGTCGCCATGTAGCCGGTGAGCTTGTGGTTGTCCCAGAACAGCCACCGCAGCAGCTCGAACTTCTCGTTCTCCGTCTCGGCGCCGAAACGCCCGTACTGTTCGGCGAGCTTGAGCAGAAGAGGCGCGGTCTGGGTCATCTTCACCCCGTCGACCTCGAGCACCGGGATCTCGCCCATCTCGTTCACGGCTTTGCGCCATTCCGCACTACGCGTGACGCCGCCGGCAAAATCAGTCCACAGCGGCTCGAATGTCTCGCCGCACATCGTCAGCATCAGCGCCAGCTTGTAGCTGTTGCCTGACTCGGGGAAATAGTGGAGGCGGTAGCTGGGCATTGAACGCTCCTTGCCTTCGGCGGCCTGGACGACGATATTACATATGATCCGCATAACAGAACATTTGTTCTGTCGTTGGTCAAGAGCTGGATGCTGGACCGGATGAGCAGGGATTCAAAGACGGAGTCGGGCGAGCGCGAGCGGTCCCTGATGCAGGCGACGCTGCGCATCATCGGGCGACATGGGCTGGACGGCGTGACCCACCGGGCGGTCGCGGCCGAAGCCGGGGTTTCACTCGGTGCGGTCACGCATCATTTCGGACCCCGTGATGCGCTGGTAGAGGCGGCGCTGCAGTTCGCTCTGGCGCGCGAGGTCGGCCGGCTGCGTGCGTTGGCCCTCGGCCTTCAGGATAAGGCATTCGAGGTCGAGGCCTGGATCGATGCGCTGGTCGACTTCTATGTCCGGGAACTCGGCACAGAAGCCGAGACGCATATCGCCTGCTATGAGGCTTTCCTGGCTGCCGCGAGGCAACCCTGCTATCGGCCCGTGGTCGCCGAGTGGTTTGACACGTGGCGGCAGAGTGCGGAGCTTGCGCTGAAGGCCGCGAAGTCGCCAAACCCACGCCCTCACGCCGAGTTGTTCGTCTCGGCGTTGATCGGCTTGCTGTTTCGTCAACTCGCCACGCCCAGGGCCGGCTTCCGCCGTGAGGCGAAGGCGGAGCTGTTGGAGCTGGTGGGCGGCTTGATCGCGCGGAAGTAACGCCCGCGCGCCGGCCTATCCCACCGCTCCGTTCGACCGAAGCTGCCTGATCGCCGCCTCGTCGTATCCCGCAGCGCGCAAGATCTCGTCACTGTGCTCGCCGACAGCGGGCGGCTTGCGCGGCTGCACCTTCTTCGCGCCATCGATCCAGATCGGGCTGTTGATGGTGAGCATGGTGTCATTCTCGAACGGCACCAGCACCTCGTTGTCGAGCATCTGCTTGTCGTTGGGGATGTCGTCCAGAATGGCGACGACCCCGAACACCAGGCCACTACCATCGAGGATTTTTCGCCATTCGGCGAGATCTTTCGTAGCGAAGGTTTCGTCCAGGATCTTGATCAGCTCGACCGAGCGGGCGTGACGGTCGGCCTTGGTGACGAAACGGGGATCATTGATCAGATCCTCGCGCCCCAGGCATTTGGCCAGCGTCGGAAACTGCTTCTCCTCGTTCAGCAGCGACAGGATCAGCCAGCGGCCGTCCTTGCACTGGTAGTGATTGGCGACCGCGTTCAGCGCGCGTTCGCGCGGGCGCCGCTCGCCGAACTTGGCGCCGCACAGCTTTGCCTGCGCCAGCACGCTCGCCGCCCACACCCCGTTCGCCATCAGATTGGAGGCGACATGCGAGCCCTTGCCGGTCTTCTCGCGCTGATAGAGCGCGGTGACGATGGCGCCGTAGAACGCCATGGCGCAGGGGTGGTCGCCCATGCCGGCGACCGAGCGCGCCGGCGTCGTGTCGGTGTCGGCACGGACGAGGTCCATCAGGCCGGAGCGCGCCCAATAGGCGTTGCTGTCGAAGCCGGGCTTGTTGGCTTCCTCGCCCTTTTCGCCATAGCCGGTGAAGGAGGCGTAGATCAGCCGGTCGTTGAGATGGGCGAGGTGGTCATAGGTGATGCCGAGCTTGGCGCGCACGGGCGGCGGCATGTTGGTGATGAAGACGTCGGCCTCTTCCACCAGCTTGTACAGCACGGCCTGCGCTTCAGGCTTGGATAGATCGAGCGCGATGCTCTTCTTGTTGCGGGCCTCCAGCAGCCAGGCGAAATTATGCTCGCCGGTGGGATAGCCGGGCAGGTTCGGCAGGTTGCGGTAGGGGTCGCCGGCGCCGGGCGGCTCGATCTTGATGACGTCGGCACCGAAATCCGACAGCACGGTCGCGGCCGCCGGCGCTGCTATGAAGCTCGCGCAGTCCAGAACCTTCAGCCCCGCAAAAATGCCCTTGTCCATCGCGGCGTTGCTCCCTCGCTCTTGTCGTTTCCCGCGCGCTGGAATAGGCGCGGGTGAGTGATGGAAGCATTAGACCGATGTTTCCGCGGGATGCAACGGCGCCCGGCGCAGGGCCTCACTCCTCTCCCGCAAGCAACGCGGCATTGCCGCCGGCCGCCGCGGTATTGATGGTTACGGTCTGCTCGGTGGCAAAGCGTGCGAGGTAATGCGGGCCTCCCGCCTTCGGGCCGGTTCCGGACAGGCCGTGGCCCCCGAACGGCTGCACGCCGACCACCGCGCCGATCATGTTGCGGTTGACGTAGACGTTGCCGACCTGGACGCGGTCGATGATGCCCTCGATCGTGTCGTCGATGCGCGAATGGATGCCGAGCGTGAGCCCGTAGCCGGTGCGCTCGACCGCCTGCAAGGCACGGTCGAGGTTCTCGGCGCGATAGCGGACGACATGCAGGATCGGGCCGAAGACCTCCTCGGTGAGTTGGCCGGCGTCCTCCAGCTCGAAAATGTGCGGCGCGACGAAGCAGCCGTCCGGTGCCTCGCCTGCGAAGTGCAGCCGCGCCTCGCGCTTCATCCGCGCGATGTGCGCATCGAGGCGCTGCTTGGCGTCCTCGTCGATCACCGGGCCGACATGGGTTGCGACGTCGGAGGGATCGCCGATCTTCAACTCGCGCGCGGCGCCCGCGATCATCTCGATCATGCGATCGGCGACATCCTCCTGCACGAACAGGAGCCGCAGCGCCGAGCAGCGCTGGCCGGCGGAGCGGAAGGCGGACGTCACGACGTCGTCGGCGACCTGCTCCGGCAGTGCGGTCGCATCCGCGATCATGGCGTTGATGCCGCCGGTCTCGGCGATTAGCGGAACGATCGGCCCGTTCTTCGCGGCGAGCGTCCGGTTGATGCTGCGGGCCACCTCGGTCGAGCCGGTGAAGACGACACCGGCGACCTCGGGGTGTGCGGTGAGCAGGCCTCCGATGCGGCCGTCACCGGGGACGAGATGCAGTGCGCTCTCGGGAATGCCGGCCTCGTGCAGCAGCGCCACCGCCTCGCGCGCGATGCGCGGCGTCTGCTCGGCCGGTTTTGCCACGACGCTGTTGCCGGCCATCAGCGCCGCGCTGACCTGCCCCAGGAAAATCGCCAGCGGAAAATTCCACGGCGAGATTGCAACGAACACGCCGCGCCCACGCATTGCGAGCGTGTTGCTCTCGCCGGTCGGACCCGGCATGGCGATTTCGCCGCCGAACAGCTTGCGGCCCTGCGCAGCATAATAGCGGCAGAAGTCCACGGTTTCGCGCAGTTCCGAGAGCGCATCGTCGAGCGTCTTGCCGCCCTCGCATTGGAGCAACGCGATGAAATGACCGCCACGGCTTTCCAGCAGATGCGCGGCCCGCTGCAGCGCCGCCGCACGCGCGGCTGCCGGGGTTCGGCTCCAGGCGGCAAAGCCGGCGCGCGCTGCGGCCACCGCCGCATTGGCCTGGTCCGGCGTTGCGTCCACGACGGGCTCGAGGTCGGCGACCTCGGCCTTCACATCGGCCAGCAGCCGATCGAGGGCGGCGCGCTCACCAAATTCGACACCGCGCGAATTGCGCCGCTCCGGCGCGAAGAGATCGCCGGGCAGCGGAATCTTGGGATGGGCCGCCGCCTGCGGCCGGCCGATCGCGTCCGCCGGGCGCTGCAGCAGCACCGAGACCGGGACGCGATAATCGGCGGCCTGGGCCACAAAGGACGAGTTCGCGCCATTTTCCAGGAGACGCCGCACGAGATAAGCGAGCAGATCGCGATGGCTACCGACAGGCGCATAGGTGCGGTAGGCGATGTCAGGATAATCTGTTGCCAGTTGCTCGTAGAGGGCTTCGCCCATGCCGTGCAGGCGTTGGAACTCGAAGCCGCCGCTGCCCGCGGCGAGCTCGAGCACGGTCGCAACCGTCAGCGCGTTGTGGGTGGCGAATTGCGGGAAGATGCGCGGCCGCAGGGCCAGCAGCTTCGTCGCGCAGGCGACGTAGTTGAGATCGGTCATCGCCTTGCGCGTGAACACGGGATAGCCGTCGAGCCCGCGCTCCTGCGCGCGCTTGATCTCGGTGTCCCAATAGGCGCCCTTGACGAGCCGCACCATCAGCTTGCGGTCATGCGCGCGCGCGAGTTCGTCGACATAGTCGATCACCGCACCGGCGCGTTTCTGATAGGCTTGGATGGCGAGGCCAAATCCGTCCCAGCCGGCGAGCGACGGATCGGCGAGCGTCACCGCGATCACGTCGAGCGACAGCTCCAGCCGGTCGGCCTCCTCGGCATCGACGGTGAAGTTGAGGTCGTGCGCCTTGGCCCGCCGGGCGAGGTCCAGCAGCAGGGGCACCAGCTCGATCATCACGCGGTTCCGGCTGATCGCCTCGAAGCGCGGATGCAACGCCGAGAGCTTGACCGAGATGCCGGGCCGGTCGGGCAGGGGATGGTTGCCGGCGGCCTTGCCGATCGTGTCGATCGCGCTGGCGTAGGCATCGAAATAGCGCGTTGCGTCGGCAGCCGTGCGCGCGCCTTCGCCGAGCATGTCGAAGGAATAGCGCGGCTTCTGCCCGGAGCGCGGACGGCCCCGCTCCAGCGCCTGCTCGATGGTCTCGCCGAGCACGAAATGATTCCCCATCAGCCGCATCGCCTGCCGCGTGGCGGTGCGCACCGCGGGCGCACCGAGCCGCTTGACGAGGCGGCCGATGGTGCCGTCGGGCGTCTCGCCCGGCTGGATCACCCGCGCCGACAGTCCGAGCGCCCAGGCCGAGGCGTTGACCAGGAACGCCGTGGACTTGGTTTCGTGATGGATGAAATCGCCCTCGCCGAGCTTGTCCTCGATGAACTGGTCCGCGGTCTGCGCATCCGGCACGCGCAGCAGCGCTTCCGCCAGCACCATCAGCGCAAGCCCCTCCTTGGTCGAGAGCGCGAACTCCCGCAGCATGTCCTCCACCCCGCCGAGCCGATCGTCGCGCTTGCGGATCGCCTCGATCAGCCGCGTCGCGGTGCGGTCGATCCGCGCCTCCAGCGCGGGGGCTGGCTGCGAGGCCGGCAGGAGCTTTGCTGCGATCTCGGCGTCATCGGGGGCGTAGGGAGCGGAGAAGGGCGGGGGGGTATTCGGCATGACGTGTCCCGTGGCTGCAATCCAGGATAAGACGCCCGCTCCCGTAGTTCGATAGACAATTTTGAGGTATTGCCTTAGAAAATTGATTTGAAACGCGAAATGGCCTTATAAAATATGGGTCTAGACCGAATTGACCGGAGAATCCTCTCGATTTTGCAGGAGGATGGACGCATTGCCAATGTCGAGCTGGCCGAGCGCATCGGGCTGTCGCCGACGTCGATCGGCGAGCGGCTGAAGCGTTTGCAGCGCGAGGGCTTTGTCGAAGGCTATGGCGCCCGGCTGAACCCGCACCGGCTTGGCCTCGGTCTTCTGGTGTTCGTCGAGGTGCTGCTGGACAAGACCACGCCCGACAATTTCGAGCGGTTTGCCCGCGCCGTGAAGCTCGCACCTGAAGTTCTGGAGTGTCACATGGTTGCCGGCGGCTTCGACTATCTTGTGAAGGCGCGGCTGGCGGACATGGCCGCCTATCGACGCTTTCTTGGCGAGACCCTGCTGTCGATGCCGGGCGTGCGCGAGACGCGGACTTATGCGGTGATGGAGGAGATCAAGCGCGACGCACCGTTGCCGGTGGGCTGACGAAATGCCGTCGCGATTGTCATTGCTGGGCGTTGAACAAGCGGTCTTCGCAGGAAAAAATAACTATCCTCGTGCAATCGCAACGCCTGTCGTCGAATGCACTGGCCGTCTTCTGAAATCTTCTTGGCCCCGCTCCCGGACAAATCCGGGAGGCAGCAAAGGCTGGCGCGGGCTTATACTTTGAGGTTCTCTGCGGAGGTCTTGCCCCGGTTTGCGATTTCTTCGTATTCCACCGTCTGCCCTTCGTTAAGCGTGGACAAACCGGCCTTCTGCACTGCCGAGATATGCACGAACACATCCTTGCCACCCGACGCAGGCTGGATAAATCCATAACCCTTCGTCGGGTTGAACCACTTGACCGTACCTTTAGCCATCACGACTTCTCCGCGGGTCTTCCTCCGAGATCTCGAACCGCCAATCCCCGCCAACCGGCCGGTTCGGTCCTAACAGGATACGCGGAATGTGGCGGGCTTGGTAGCTCAAACCACATCCGCATTTCGCCGAATTCCGCTCAACTTCGCAGCGTTTTTGCCGGTTTTGCCCGTTTCGCGGTCGATTGACTGCGCGTGTCTTGGGCTCCGTCAATAGGTCGTGGCCAGGTAGTCGACGATCTTGCCGACGTCGGCATCGTCGATCGGCGCGCCGTAGATCTTGATCATCTTGGTCACCTCGGCCTGCCAGAAGGCCTTCTTGTCCTTCATCGGCGGTTGCGTGGCGATGTAGTCGGACGAATGGCAGGCGCTGCAATTGCCCTGCACGACTTCGAGACTGGGGCCGGGCTTGAAGGCCGCGACCTCGTCCGGGGTCTTGTAATTGATCGGCGCTGCAAGTGCCGCCCCCACCGCGAGGGCAAGCGCGAGGGGAATGGTCAGGAGAACGGCGGGCTGCATGATCATTCTCTTCAGGCTACGGTGACGCGGACGGTTTCGACGACGTTGCGCAGATAACCCGCCGGGTTCCATCGGGGCATATCCGGCTGGGTCTCGCCGCCAGTGCCGGTGGCGCGGACCTTGAACTCGTGGCTGCCGGCCGTGAGCTTCACCGGCAGCTTCCATTCGCGGAACGCGTATTTGCCGAGATCCTTGCCGAGCTTGGCGCCGGCCCAGGTCTTGCCGCCGTCGGTGGAGACCTGGACCTCCTTGATGCCCTTGCCGCCGTCGAAGGCGATGCCGCGCAGGGTCGTGCGGCCGGCCTTCAGCTTGGCACCGTCGGGGACGCTGGTGATGAAGGAGCGGATGGTGAAACGGTTGATCGGAATCGTCGCCTTCGGCGCGGTGCCGGGCTCGATCGCGTTGTTGGGCGTATCGGGAATGCGATAGGCCGACTTCATCCAGAAGCCGTCATAGATGTTGTCGATGACCGTGATCTCGTTGAGGTGCTTGACCCAGTAGGTGCCGTAATAGCCGGGCACGATCAGGCGCAGCGGGAAGCCGTTGAGGAACGGCAGATCCTCGCCGTTCATGCCATAGGCCAGCATCACCTCGCCGTCGGTGGCATGATCGAGATCGAGCGCCTTGACGAAGTCGGGCGTCTTGTCGCTGACCGGGCCGTCCATGCCGTTGAAGGTGACCTGCCTGGCACCGGCCTGCACGCCCGCCATTTCCAGCACCGCCTTCAACGGTACGCCGCGCCAGCGCGCACAGCCCATGGCGCCGTTGGCGAGTTGCCCACCAGCGACCCTCGGCTCGACGAAGCCGCGGCTGTTGCCGGAGCACTGATTGACGGCGACGATCTCGGTCGCCTTCATCTTCCTGATGTCTTTCAGCGACAATTTCAGCGGCTTGTTGACCTTGCCCTTGACCTCGAGCGTGAACTTGTCGGGATCGAGATTGTAGGGCAGGTCGGAGAGGTGATAGCGCACGAAGAACGCATTGTTGGGCGTGATCGGACCCTCGTTAAACACCGCAAACGGCGTCTCGAGCTGCGGCGGACGGCTGGTGAGGCCGATCATCGGCCGCTTCTGCGGATACTTCACCAGCGGCCGCTCGCCATTGGCGAAGGGCAGCGTGACGGTGTCGAGCGCCAACGCTTTGGTGGAATTCAGTGCGGCCGCCATCGCGGCAAGACCTGCTCCCTTGAGCAGGTCGCGTCGATCGAACATGCTTTTCTCCTCCCGGAGCTTTTCGTTGGGCCCATGGTCGTCACCACGATCCCTGCGCGCATCTGTCGCAACCATTTGCGTGAAGTCAATTCGCGCTTTCGCAGCGAGCCCATGCCGCTGCGTTACAGCAGGCCGGTGTTACGCCTGTAGCAGATTGAGCCGAGCTGCGTCAGCGGGCGTGCGTTTCACCTCTCCCGCGAGCGGGAGAGGAGCGCGTCGCCCGGTTGCCTTAAGCAGCAACGCGCTCGCTTCGATCGACCAGCGCGGCCAACTGTCTCGCATTCGCCACCACGCGCACGGCAAGCGGCTCGTCGCGGCCGCGGATCGCGACCTCCTGCTGTGGCAGGGCGTCTTCGGCAAGGCCGGCGTTGTCGCGCACTTCTTCCGAGACAACGGCCTCACAAGCCAGCCCCTTGGTCATCTCCTGCAGGCGGGCGGCGACGTTGACGGCATCGCCGAGCGCCGTGAAGACGACGTGATCGCGATACCCGATGTCTCCGATGATGACCTCGCCGCCGTGAATGCCGATGCCGAAGCGGATCGGCTCTCGCAGATCGTGGCTCAGGAGGTCGTTGAGCTCGTCGATATGCACTCCAATGCCGGACGCCGCCTTCAGCGCCTGTCGGCAGGCCGTTTGCGGATCGGCCGAGAGCCCGAACAGCGCCAGCATGCCGTCGCCGACGAACTGGTTCGGCTGGCCGCCGTTTTCGATCACGGCCTGCGACACCGCGCCGAGGAAGCGGTTGACGATGAAGACGGTGTCGAACGGCAGTCGCTTTTCCGCAAGCTGGGTCGAGCCGCGCATGTCCACGAACAGGCTGACGAGATAGCGCTCCTGGCCGATACTGGCTGATGTCGAGGCCTCGTCGGTCGAATGAGTGTGAGGTGCGAAGAGCTGGAAGAAGGAGAGGTCGGACGTCGGCCGCAACTGGCAGGCCAGCCTGATCGAGGGATCTGCCGTGCCGACGCGGGTGAGCACGAAGGCTTCGCGCTGTGACGGTGTAGGCAGGGCGTCGTGATCGCCGATGACGCGGATGCGGCAGGTCGAGCAGCGGGCGCGTCCGCCGCAGACGCTGGCATGCGGCACGTTGTGGCGCAGGCTTGCTTCCAGCACGGAGAGACCCTTGGGAACGCGCACTGTCTTGCCGTTGCCGTAGGACAACGCGATCATGCCGCCACGCCGTTCGCGCCAGGCGCGCACGCCGCGCGCCACCAGCACGAGTCCCAGCAGTCCGAAATAGCCTGCGTTGAGACCACCGGCGATACGGTCGAGCGCGTTGTTTTCCGCGACGGTGCCGACCTGACGGCGGCCGAGATTTTGCGCGCGCCAGTCTCGATCGTCGCTCTCGATCTCGATGCTGCGGCCACCCTGATAGATGCCGAGCAGCGACAGCGTCGGGATCAGCACGGCAGTCGCAAGAAGATAGGGCGCTGCGCGTGGGAAGAACGGCTTGAGGCGGAGCCAGAAATAGATTCCGATGCAGCCGTGCACCCAAGCGATGAGAAGCAGGATGGTCATCTGCCAGAGCCGGCCGGGCGCGGCAACGAAGAACAGATAAAGCTCCTGCGGATAGAGCTTCTGATGATCGTACAGCGTGTAGCCGAGCCGCACCCCGATCACATGCCCCATGACCAAAGCGGGGATGCTCAACCCCAGGACCAGCTGGAGCGGCTCGATCGTTCGCCAGCGAAACTGTCGACGCTGGTACAGCGCATAGATGCCGAGCCCCATATGGCTGAGTGCGGCCGTGTAAAAGATGATCGAGACGGGGAGGAACTGCCAAAAGAGCGTATGATAGTAGACCCCGGCCTCCATGGCTTCGACGGAGATGTTGCCGAGCGCATGGTTGAGGAAGTGGCTGACCACGTATGCGAACAGGATGACACCGCAGACGAGCCGCACCTGCCGCGCGCCGGTGGCGCGGACGAGTTCGGACATGGGTGCAGCAGCGGTGGCCATGACGTGTTTGTATCAGTTCACGAACGAGAACGGCCAGCCTGGCGCTCAATTTCCGATGTGGACAGGCTGTGAGGTCATACCCCCCAGGAGCCAACAAGGAGGAGCCATCAATCCACCGGCCCGGGCCAGCGCGCCCCCGGGCGCTCCGATCCGGGACTCAGAGCCACATTGAGATGTTTGTGGCGGGCCGGTAACTCGGACTGACCGCCGATCCCTCCCTGTGTGGGTCCTGGAGAGAGCTTGCTTCACATTGACTCCCCTTCCCAAGTCGGGGAAAAGCGCGGCCGTGACGATCGCGCCCGACATCTCTGAGAAGCCCGACGGCGCCGAACGCCGGCTTATCCTTGTTGCGACGTTCGTCATCGCCGCGATGACCGTGCTGCGCATCGTCTACGCCTCCGCGATCGAGCTGCGCACCGACGAGGCTTATTACTGGACCTGGTCCAAGGAGACGGCGCTCAGCTTCCTCGATCATCCACCCGGCATCGCCTGGCTCATTCGCTTCGGCACAGCAATCTTCGGCGACACCACGCTCGGCGTCCGCTTCGGCGGCATCGTCGCGATGCTGGTGACGCAGCTTCTGCTCGCCGACATCGTCCGCCGCCTCACGCATGATGCGCGCGCGATCATGTTCGCGGTGCTGATGCCGGAAGCTGCGCTCTATTATGGCCTGCTGATGGCCAAGGTCGCGCCCGATGTCGCGATGATCCCTTTTGCGGTCGCGATGATGTGGTCGCTGGTGCGGCTGACGCAAGGCGGCGACGGCCGCTGGTGGCTCGCCGCCGGGCTGTTTGCGGGCCTGGCGATGTTGTCGAAATTCACCGCGATCATGTTTGCGCCAGCGGTGGCCGCCTTTCTGCTGGTGCCGGAGTGGCGCTGGCGTTGGCTGCGCAGCCCTTACCCTTATCTTGCCGTGCTGGTCGCGATAGCGGTGTTCTCGCCGGTGCTGATCTGGAACGCGCAGCATGACTGGGCCTCGTTCCGGTTCCAGGGCGTGCGCGCCACCGCCAATTACGGCATCTCGCCGCGCACCATCGGCGATTACATCGGCCTGCAATTCGGCCTCGTCGGTTTCGTCATGCTGCCGGTGGTGCTGACGGGATTGGTCATGACGGCATGGCGCGGCTATCGCAAGCGCGAGCCTGTCGCCATCCTGCTCTCGACCGCGGTGCTGGTGCCGTTTCTTTATTTCTTCTTCAAGTCGCTGACGCTTCGTGTTGGCGACACCTGGCCGATGTTCATGTGGCCGGTCGGCTTTGCCGCGGCGGCCGTGAACCTTGTGCTGATGAGGAAGGAGGGATGGTCGGCCCGGATGCTCCACTCGTCGCTGTTCTGGGTCAAGACCGCAATCGTCTCGGGCATCGCCTTCGTCGTCATCGTGTTCCTCTATTATGTCGCCGCGCCCTGGAATCTCCTCGGCAAGATCGATCCGATCGGAGCGGAGGCCGGCTACGAGCAGGTCGCTGCACGCGCGCAGGCCGCACTCGACGAAACGGGTGCCCGCTGGATCGCCACCACGGACTACCGCACCTACGCCATGATGCGCTGGCTGTTCCGCGGTCGCGTGCCGGTGATCGAGCTCAACGAGCGCGGCCGTTTCCAGGATTTCCGCGATCCCGGCATGGACAAGATCAGAGGCGAGGCGGGAATTTACGTAGGGCGCGAGCCGGATGATCGATCGTCGGTGTGGGAACATATCCCGGCGAAGCGCCAGCTGCTCGGCAGGGTCGAACGCCGCTGGCGCGGCCTCGTGATGGATACCTATGTGATCGAAAAGCTGACCGGCTGGACCCCGGAGCTGTCCCCGCCGAAGGACTCGCCGTTGTTCCGGTGGAAGGTATTGGCAGGCAATTCGGCGCGAGATCTGCGCGGCTCTTCGTCCCCCTCCAGGGGAGCGTAAGGAGGAGCCACTACTCCTCCCCGTCCTTCTTGCGCAGCAGATCCGTCGCCAGATCCGACAGCTTCGGCGCCGGCAATGCCGCAAACGGCAGCGGCCTCGTGACGTCGATCGCGGCGAGGCCCAGCCGGGCCGTCAGCAGTCCGTTGAGCACGCCTTCTCCCAGCCGTTGCGACAGCTTTGCCGCGATGCCGTGGCCGAGCATCTGCTGCACCAGGCTGTCGCTCGCGGCCATGCCGCCGGTGATGGCGAGATGGGCGATGACGTGGCGGAGCAGGCGGATCATGCCGAGCGCGCCGGGGCGGCCGCCATAGAGGTAGGCGAGCTGGCGGATCAGGCGCAGCGCGGCGACGAACACGAACAGCACGTCGATCGCGGCGCGCGGGCTTACCGCAGTGACGATCGACACTTTCTGCGCGGCCGACGACACCAGCCGCCGTGCCTCGGCATCCAGCGGCGACATCAACTCGCGCTCGGCAAGGCGGATCATGTCGGCGCCATCGATGATCTCGCCGGCGTGGCTCTCCAGCGTGGCGCGGGCGCGCGCGAGTTGCGGATTCTGATGCGCGATCTGGAGCAGGTCCTGCACGATGACTCGGCTCTCCTTGCGGTCGTCGCTGGCGAGCACGGCCGCTGCGCGCTGATGCAACTTCTCGATCGTCGCAAGCCGTGCCAGCCCAAATGCCTCGCGTCCGATCACGACGGCAAGTGCAAGCGCGGTGACGAAAGCGAAGGCGAGGCCGACGAAGCCGAGCGTTTCGCTGCGCGCAAACAAATCCTCGATCAGATGGACCACGCCCAGCCCCACGCCAAGCAGCGTCAGCCCGGCGAGACCGGACCAGAACAGGGTTCCCCAGGGAAAACGGCGTCGCGCGGTCAGCGCGGCCTCGATCGGCACCGGTAGCATCGCCGGATCATGCTCCGGCGTGATCTGGATCGTGCCGCGACCGAGCCGTCCCGTCTCGTCGGCTTCGGCGACGACGACGGCGGGATCGTCGAGCCGGAATGTCGCCGGCCGCCGCTGCTGGGATCGATCATTCATGCGAGCTTGTCTCCGATCAGGAACTGCAAGGCACGGTCGAGGCGGATGTGTGGCAGCGTCGGCTCGCTAGTGCCTTCGCGTGCGAGCTTGGGCGGGCGGAAGCGCAGGAAGCGGAAGTCGCTCTTGCCGGCGGCCTGCGTCGAGAGGCCGCGGAACGCGTCCGTGCCGTTGAACAGCGGCTCGGGATCGACGGGCAGATCGCCGGGAAACGTCGCAACCTCGGTGTTGCCGTCGAAGAACTCGCCGCCCGCGCTCTCGCCCGCAGCCGGCGTTCCCAGGATCGACGGCAGTCTGTCGCGGCCATGCGCCACCTGCGCCTCGCGGGTGGCGCGGACGGCAGCGAGCGCGACGACGTCGATCTCCGCCCCGGTATCTTCCGCGCGCGCAACGGCGCGAGAGACGGCGCGGCGTAGCACGGCCTCGAGCCGGTCATGGCTTGAGTGATGGAGGTGGTCCGCCTTGGTTGCCGCGAACAGGATGCGGTCGATGCGCGGTCGGAACAGGCTGGTGAGCAAGGTGCTGCGGCCGATGTTGAAGCAATCGAGAATGCCGGCGAGTGCAGCTTCGAGATCGTGCAGCGCCTCGGGCCCGGAATTGAAGGCGGCGAGGGCATCGGCCAGCACGATCTGGCGATCGAGGCGCGCGAAATGGTCGCGGAAGAACGGCCGCACCACGACGTCCTTGTAGGCCTCGAAGCGCCGCACCATCATGGCCCACAGCGATCCGTCCAGTGCCTGTCCGCCAGCGGGCAAATCGAGCGGCGCAAAGGTCAGCGCGGGTGAGCCTGCGAGATTGCCGGGCATCAGGAAACGGCCGGGCGGCAACAGGCTCATCGCAAATCGCTCGTCGCGGCAGGCGCGCAGATAATCGGTGAAGAGCTTTGCGGCGGTCAGCGTCGCGTGTTCATCCTCGCGCGCTTCAGGCTTGAGCGTCGCGAGATGGGCGTGCCACTCGGTCGCGAGATGCGCGCGCGGTGCCTCGCGCGACAGCGCAAGACTCTCCGCCGACCATTGTTCGTAGCTCTTCTGCAGCAACGGCAGGTCGAGCAGCCATTCGCCGGGATAATCGACGATGTCCAGCGTCAGCGTGCGGTCGGCGCCGTTCGGACGCTGGTAGTCGATGACGAGCCTGAGCTCGCTGATATCCACCGTCGAGCTCGGCCAGCGCCGCTCCTCGATCAGCGCGTGCAGATGGCTCTCATAGGCGAAGCGCGGCACGGCATCATCAGGCTGCGGCGCCAGATGCACCCGCGCGATCCGGCCCGAGGCATAGGCCTCGAACACCGGAAACCGGCCGCCCCGCGTGAGACCGTTGATCAGGGCGGTGATGAACACGGTCTTGCCGGCCCGCGACAGGCCGGTAACGCCTAACCGCACCGTCGGGTTGAAGAAGTGCTCGCCATAGTCGATCAAGGCCCTCGCCGACAGCCGCGCTTCTTCGACGATATCCTGGAAACTGAATGCCATATGAACGTTAACGGATCTGAAGCGGGAGGAACGTGCGGCTGTTCACAAAAGTGGCAATTGCATGAGGAAAATCAAGCTTCATACTTCCACCGCCTTTGTCGGCAAGTCAGCCGCTTGAACGACGCGCCGATCCCGAAACACCCATAGAAGAGTGCTGCCTCACGTTAACGGATTGCCATGACCGTCTTCCAGCTGAAACAATTCGCATCCAGCTCCGTCCACGCCGCCGCGGACGTGATCGGCTGGAACTACGATCGCGCCGAACTCATTGCCGACGGAGTCATCCATGCGATCGGTGTCCTCGCCGGCATCATCGCCGCGACCGTGCTGGTCGTGCTGGCGGCAGTCTATGCCGATGCAGCCGACGTCGTCGGCGTATCGATCTACGTTGCCGGCCTGCTCTCGATGCTGGTGTTTTCGGCGACCTATAATCTCTGGCCGGTCTCGCCCGCCAAGTGGCTGCTACGGCGCTTCGACCATTCCGCGATCTATCTGCTGATCGCTGCGACCTATACCCCCTTCATCCTGGAGGTGAAGGACAGCGGGTTCGCGCTGGTGCTGCTCGCGGGTGTCTGGTGTGTCGCCATCCTCGGCATCGTGCTGAAGCTGTTCTATCCCGGCCGGTTCGATCGCGTCTCGGTCGGCATCTACCTCGCGATGGGCTGGAGCGGTGTCATGATCTACGGCCCGGTCGTCAAGGCGCTGCCGTCGCTGGTGCTTGGCTTCATCCTGGCGGGCGGCCTGCTCTACAGTTTCGGCGTGATCTTCCACGCCTGGCGCCGGCTGCGTTTCCAGAATGCAATCTGGCACGGCTTTGTCTTGGCCGGCGCGGCATGCCATTATACCGCGGTGCTCGACCTCGTGTTGAGCTGAGCAAGCCGCGAGACGGAATAAGAGACGCGGTCCGAAGCCGCAAAGGGGGAGACGTCGCATGCAGGTGACCGGCAAGGTCGTGGTCGTCACGGGTGGCGCAAACGGGATCGGCAAGGCGCTGTGCGAGGCCTTTCACAATGCGGGCGCCGCCAAGGTCGTCGTCGCGGACTTGGACGCCGCCAATGCGAGAGCCGTCGCGGCCATGGTCGATGGCGCTGCCTTCAAATGCGACGTCTCGCAGGAGAATGATATCGTCCACGTCATCGAGGAGACGGAACGGCAGTTCGGCCCCATCGACCTGTTCTGCTCCAATGCCGGCATCGGCGGCGGCTTCGACCCGATGTCGGAGAATGCCGGCGGCGCCTCGGACGAGCCCTGGCAGCGCAGCTGGGCGATCCACGTCATGGCCCATGTCTACGCGGCGCGGCATCTCATCCCCCGCATGAGGGCGCGCGGCGGCGGCTATTTTCTCAACACCATCTCGGCCGCCGGTCTGCTGTCCCAGGTTGGCAGCCCCGCTTATTCCACCACCAAGCACGCCGCGGTCGGCTTTGCCGAAAATCTCGCAATCTCGCACAAGGCCCACAACATCAAGGTCTCGATCCTGTGTCCGCAGGGCGTCGACACCAACATGCTGCGCTCGATCCCCAAGGGACCGCAATCCGGCGACGGCGACCTGACGCCGGAACAGGTGGCGAAAGACGTGCTCGCCGGCCTCGAGCAGGAAACCTTCCTGATCCTGCCGCACCCGCAGGTGCTCGGCTACATGCGCAAGAAGACCGAGAATTATGACCGCTGGATCGGCGGCATGGCCAAGATCCAGGCCAAGATGCGGGAGGAGTTCGGGAAGTGACCGTTAGGTCATCCCGGGGCGATTGAAGCACATTTGCGCCAAACACTCGCTGTCGTCCCCGCGAAGGCGGAACGACAGCGGTGGTCAAGCAGCCGACTCGCTCTCCACCCGACTCGCCCGCAGTGCCCGCGCATAGAGCATCATGCCCTCGCGCACCGTGCGCTGCTCGGCCGGCGTCAGCGCCGCCAGCGCGCCGCGCACCTGCTGGCGGCCGAACGCATGCAGCGCCTCGAGCGTGCGGCGGCCCTTTGCCGTCAGCGACAACTTCTTGCTGCGGGCATCCGTCTCATCCGGCGTCTCCCGCAATTCGCCGCAGTCGATCAGCTTGCGTACCAGACGGCTGACGCTGGATTTCTCCAGCCGCAGGAAATCGCCGAGCTCGCCCGATGTCATCGGACCGCGGATGCCGATCTCCAGGATCGTGTGGACCGCCGAGGGCGGATAATCCGACGCCGCGACCGTCGCATCCATGAAGCCGAGCTCGCGCACCATCAGGCGCGAGGCGGCACGGATGTCGTCGATCAAGGAAAGCTCGGCCATCTTGACTCCCGGCATATAGTTGTATCATACAACTATAGGCGTGCAACGGCGCGCGCAAGCGTCTTGGAGTGAGTCATGAGCGAAGCTTTGCCGACCGGGATGCGGATGAGAGGCAAGGTCTGCCTGATCACTGGCGGCGGAAGCGGCATCGGCCGTGCCACCGCGCTGCGGATGGCATCCGAAGGCGCCGAGGCGATCCTGGTCGCCGGCCGGCGCGCGGCCGAGATCGAGGCCACCGCGACTTCGTGCCGTGAGCTCGGCACGGACGCGATCGCGCTTCAGACCGACATCACGCGCGAGGACGAGGTCGCGCGACTCGTCGGCACAGCCATCGAGCGCTGCGGTCGGCTCGACGTCGCCTTCAACAATGCCGGCTTCCAGGAGCGCCGCGCGCCGCTGGAAGAGCAGGGCACCGAGATTTACGATAACGTGTTCGACACCAATGTCCGCGCGCTGTTCCTGTGCCTGCGTCACCAGCTGCCCGCGATGCTGGCGCAGGGCCGCGGCAGCATCGTCGTCAACGCCTCCGTCAGCGGCATGCGCAATCCCAATCCCGGCTTCTCGCTCTACTCGGCCTCGAAGGCCGCCGCGATCTCGCTGACGCGCTCGGCCGCGCTGGAGAACGCCCCGCGCGGCATCCGCATCAACGCCATCGCGCCGGGCCGCGTCGTCACCGACATGATGCTGCGCGCCGGTGTCGGCGACATCGCGACCGTCAGCGCCGGCCTTCCGCTGCGGCGGATGGGGAGCCCGGAGGAAGTTGCGGAGGCCGTGGTGTGGCTGTCGTCGGATGCGTCGTCGTACGTCGTCGGGCACGTGCTGGCGGCGGACGGGGGATTCTTGGCGTCGTAGTTCGCCGTGGCGTCGTAGCCCGGATGGAGCGGAGCGCAATCCGGGCCGACCCGCTTGTGGCGCGATTCCCGGATTGCGCTTTCGCGCCGTCCGGACTACGCGCGCCTCAATGCTTCTGCCCGTACAGCACAGGCACCGCCGAATCCACGACGACCTCGACAAGGCTCGTGCCCTCATGCGCCAAGCTGCGCTTCAGGGCTTCGCCCAGTTCCGCCGCCTTGGTCACCCGCACCGCGTGGCACCCCACGCCCTCCGCGAGCCGCACGAAGTCGATTCCCGGTAATTCCAGCCCGGGCACGTTGCGCACCTGCATCACCTGGCTGAAGGAGCGCATCGCGCCGTAGCCGGAATTGTTGATGACGACGACGGTCAGCGGCAGCTTGCGCTGCGCCGCGGTCCACAGTGCCTGGATCGAATACATCGCCGAGCCGTCGCCGATCAGGCACACCGTGCGTTGCTTCGGCTTGCCGAGCGCCATGCCGACCGCGGCGGGCAGGGAGTAGCCGAGGCCGCCGCTTGCCATGGTGTAGAAACTGTCCTGGCCGGGCATCGGCATGAATTTTTGCATCGCCGGCCGGTGCGAGGGCACTTCCTCGACGAGTGAAGCGCCATCCGGCATCGCATGCGATAGCGAATGCAGCAGGAATTCCACCGGCAGCGGATCGGCGGCCTGTGGCGCCGCAGGCAGCGCGCGGCCCTTCGGCATGGCGCGCTTGCTCTCCGGCAAAAGGTCGAGCAGCATCGAAAGCGCCGGCTTCATCGTCGCGATGATGCTGGTGCCGACGGGCGTCACCGCCGCGGCGTCGGAATCGTCGGTGATCTGGAAGATGGCTGCGCCGCCATCGAAGATCGCGGCATGGCCCTCGACATGGAAGGTGAACACCGGCGCGCCGATGACGACGACGAGATCGTGCTCGCGCAGCGCATCGGACAGCTGCGCGGGGGACGCGTGCAGGAAGCCCGCAAACTGCGGATGCCGCTCGGGGAACGAGCAGCGCGCCGAGAACGGGCTGACCCAGACGCTCGCCTTGGCCTTCTCAGCCACGCGCACCATCAGATCGACCGCGCCCGCGCGGTCGACGCCGGGGCCGACGACGAGGGCAGGATGCTTGCTTGACGTCAGTGCCTTCACCAGCGCCTGCATCGCCTCCGGCTCGGGCCCGATCTCGCGGCTGACCTTGCGCACCTCGACCGGTGCGCAGGCATGCGCCCAGTCGTCGACCGGGATCGACACGAAGGTCGGCCCGCACGGCGGCTGCATCGCGGTGTAATAGGCCCGCGCGATCGCGGCCGGCACGTCCTCGGGCCGCGCCGGTTCGACGCTGTATTTGACATAGGGCCGCGGAAACTCCGAGGCGCGCTCGGCATAGAGGAACGCCTGCAAAGGCAGGATCGAGCGCGCCTGCTGGCCCGCGGTGATCACGAGCGGCGTCTGGTTGCGGTGCGCGGTGTAGATGTTGCCGAGCGCATTGCCGACGCCGGCCGCCGAATGCAGGTTCACGAAGCCGGCATTGCGCGTCGCCTGCGCGTATCCGTCGGCCATGCCGACCGCGCTGGCCTCCTGCAGCGCCAGCACATAGTCGATGTCATCAGGCCAGTCGCTCAGGAACGGCAGTTCGGTCGAACCGGGATTGCCGAACACCTTGTCGATGCGGAAGGAGCGCAGCAGGTCGAGCGTCGCCTGCTTGACGGTGACGGACTTGCTGCCGCTCTTGCCGTTCTTGGCCATGGTTTCCGTCCCTGTCGTTTATTGCCGCGCTACCAGCCCCGCCCGTCATTGCGAGCGAAGCGAAGCAATCCAGAATCTCTCCGCAGAGGCAGTCTGATTGCTTCGTCGCTTCGCTCCTCGCAATGACGAGGAGAGACATCACCACACCGCCGTGCCCTTCATCGTCGGCTGCCCCTCCGCGTTGGCCGTCCACAGCTCCATGCCCGCCTCGATCTCGTTGGCGTTGACGGAGAACTCCGTGCCCTCGAACAGCGGCTGGAGTCCGCGGTAGGTGAACTTCTTCGGCGCCTTGCCGCCGTGAAGTTTGGCCGCCATCTCGATGATCAGCGCCGCCTGCAGCGGCCCGTGGAAGATCAGTCCCGGATAGCCTTCGACCTTGGTGACGTAGTCGCGGTCGTAATGGATGCGGTGGCCGTTGAACGTCAGCGCCGAGTAGCGGAACAGCAACACGGGGTCCGACACATGGGTCTCGCGGTGCTGCGCCTTCGGCGCCGGAGGCGGGGCCTTTGCGGGAGCCGCCTGCGTACCCGTCATTTCGCGGTAAACGATGTCCTGCCGTTCGCGGATCGCGGTGCCACGCGGCGAGGAGATGCTGTGCTCGACCGAGACGAAGCACAACGTGCCGGTCGAGCCTGATTTGACCTGCACATCGGCGATTCGCGAGGTCCGGGTCGATTCATCGCCGACGCAGAGCGGCTGCAGGAATTCGATCTCGCCGCCAGCCCACATCCGGCGCGGCAGCGGCACCGGCGGCAGGAAGCCGCCGCGGGTCGGGTGGCCGTCAGGACCGAGCATCGACATCGGAAACACCGGTTGCGCCAGGCACCAATGCACCGTGAACGGCGCGGCGTCGCCCGCCTTGGGCTCGCCGACCTCCTGGAACAACGTCGCGCGGAGACCCTTCACGAGCTGCGCGGTGACGATATCGGTCGCCTCCGTGCTGCGGCCGATCCATTGCCTGAGATGATCGATGTCGAGCTTCTCGGTCATGATGCCTCGCTCTTGTTACTTCTTGGACTTTGGATTTTCGCCGATGGCGGGTACCGGGCCATAGCTGCGCGTCTCGCCGACGATGATCGGTGCGGGCGCGGGATAGCTGACGCGCCCGTTCGGCGTATCGACCTCGATGCGGCGCAGATGCGGATGCTTGGTGAGGTCTTCCATGGTGTTGACCTCGGCAAAGGCGATGTCGGCGTCCGACAGCCGCTTCAGCAGCTCGTCGCGCGTCATCCTGGCGAAAGCGTCCGCAACCGTCTTGTCGGTGAAATCGCGGTTGCGCACGCGCTCGACCATGTTGGCGACGCGCGGATCGGCAGGCAGATCCGGCTGGTCCAGCACCTTCGCGCAGAGCGTCTTCCACTCGCGCTCGCTCTGGATCGATATCAAGATGTCCTTGCCGTCCTTGGAGGTGAACACGCCGTAGGGCGCGATCGAGGGATGGCGCAGGCCCATGCGCTTGGGCGGATTGCCGGCTTCCGAGTTGAGCAGCGGCACGGTGCACCAGTCCGCCATTACGTCGAACATGGAGATGCGGATGTCGGCGCCCTTGCCGGTGCGCCCGCGTGCGATCAGCGCCTCCAGGATCGCCGCGTGCGCGGTGGCGCCGGTCGCCACATCGACGATCGACATGCCGACCCGCGAGGCGCCGTCGGGGTTGCCGGTGATCGAGGCGAGGCCGCTCTCGGCCTGGATCAGCAGGTCATAGGCCTTGCGGTGCGCGTAGGGGCCCTCATCGCCATAACCGGTGATGGTGCACGAGATCAGCTTTGGATAATCCTTCAGCAACCGTTCGCGGGAGAAGCCGAGCTTGTCCATCGAGCCGGGCTTGAGGTTCTGGATCAGCACGTCCGCGCTTGAGATCAGCTTCTCCAGCTCGGCACGGCCTTCCTTCGTGGTGAGATCGACCACGGCGGATTGTTTGCCGCGGTTGAGCCACACGAAGTAGCTGCTCTGGCCCTTGGCCGCCGCGTCATAGCCGCGGGCGAAATCGCCCTCGGGCCGCTCGATCTTGATCACCTCCGCGCCGGCATCGGCCAGGCGTGAGGAGCAGAACGGCGCCGCCACCGCCTGCTCGACCGCGATCACCCTGATCCCGTCAAGTGCTCCCATGGCGTGACCTCAGTACGAGCGCGGCATGCCGAGCACGTGCTCGGCGACGAAGGAGAGCACGAGGTTGGTCGAGATCGGCGCTACCTGGTAGAGCCGCGTCTCGCGGAATTTGCGCTCGACGTCGTATTCCTCGGCGAATCCAAAGCCGCCATGGGTCTGGATGCAGGCATTGGCCGCTTCCCAGGAGGCATCGGCAGCCAGCATCTTGGCCATGTTGGCCTCGGCGCCGCAGTCGAGCCCGGCCTCGTATTTGCGCGTGGCTTCCTTCACCATCAGCTCGGCCGCCCGCATCGAAGCATAGGCCTTGGCAATCGGGAACTGAATGCCCTGGTTCTGTCCAATCGGCCGGCCGAAAACGCTGCGCTCCTTGGCATAGTTCGTCGCCTTGGCGATGAACCATTTGGCGTCGCCGACGCATTCGGCGGCGATAAGGATGCGTTCGGCATTCATGCCGGAGAGGATGTAGCGAAAGCCCTTGCCTTCCTCGCCGATCAGATTCTCCGCCGGCACCTTCATGTCCGTAAAGAACACTTCCGTCGTGGCGTGGTTCATCATGGTGCGGATCGGGCGGATCTCGAGGCCATTGTTCTTGGCCTCACGCATGTCGACGATGAACACCGACAGGCCGTCCGTGCGCTTCTTGACCTGCTCCTTGGGCGTGGTCCGCGCGAGCAGGATCATGAGGTCGGAATGCTCGGCGCGGCTGGTCCAGATCTTTTGGCCGTTGACGATGTAGCTGTCGTTGCCGTCCTTGCGCGCGAATGTCTTCAGCGAGGACGTGTCGGTGCCGCTGGTCGGCTCGGTCACGCCGAAGGCCTGCAGCCGCAGTTCGCCGCTCGCGATCTTCGGCAAGTATTTTGCCTTCTGCTCGGCATTGCCGTGCCGCAGCACCGTGCCCATCGTGTACATCTGGGCGTGGCAGCCGCCGCCGTTGCAGCCCGCGCGCTGGATCTCTTCCAGGATCGCCGCAGCTGCGGAAAGCTTCAGGCCCGCGCCGCCAAATTCCTCGGGGATCAACACCGAGAGATAGCCGGCTTCAGTCAACGCATCCACGAACGCCTTCGGATAGGCCATCTCGCGATCGAGCTTGCGCCAATATTCGCCGGGGAACTGCGCGCACAGCTTTGCGACGGCGTCGCGGATGTCGGCGTAGTCTTCGGTGTGGTGTTCTTGACTCATGGCGTTTCCAATCGATAGCGGCAGTTAAGATAGCGCCGGCCAATCCCCCGCCGTTGTGAAAACAACGCCAGCCCCCTATGCTCATTTGCTATAGCGTATGGAGTAGCCTTCCAGGATTGGCAAGCATGGATTTCCGGCAGCTCAGGACGTTCAGTTGCGTGGCGGAGCTCGGCAGCCTCTCCAAGGCGTCGGACACGTTGCGCGTGGCGCAGCCGGCGCTGAGCCGGCAGATCAAGCTTCTCGAGCATGAGCTGCGCACCGAGCTGTTCACCCGCAACGGCCGCGGCATGGTGCTGACCGAGGCCGGCCGGCTCCTGCTGGCGCGCACCTCCGGCATCGTGCGGCAGATCGATCAGATCCGCGACGACATCCAGTCGGCCAAGGGCCCGCCCTCGGGCCAGGTCGTGCTGGGCCTTGTTCCGACGGTGAGCTGCGTGCTCTCGGCGCGCTTTGCGCGGCGCTGCGTCGAGAAATTTCCAGGCATTTCGCTGCGTATCGTCGAGAGCTACAGCGGCCACCTCGTCGAGTGGCTGCACCGCGGCGAGATGGATCTCGCCATCCTCTACGGCCGCTCGGCCGATCTGCATCTCAATGTGCAGAGCCTGGGGCGCGACAACATCGTTGCGGTTGGCCCGCGCGGCTGTGGGCTGGCGCGCAAGAGCAGCGTCGACATCGGCTGGCTGTTGCGCCAGCGCCTGGTGTTGCCCTCTCATTCCCACGGCCTCCGCGCACTGATCGAGCACGCGGCCGCCCAGCGCAAGATCAAGCTCAACGTCCAGCTCGAGGCGGATTCGTTCCGCGTGCTGACCAGCCTGGTCGAGGAGGGCCTCGGCTTCGCGCTGCTGCCGCCGTCGTCGGTTCATGGCGAGGTCGCCGACGGGCGGCTGGAGACGACGGCAGTGTCGAAGCCGATGTCGCGCGAGCTCATTTTCGCTTCTCCGATCGACCGGCCGGTCTCGACGGCCTCTCTCGCGATCACCGCGCTCCTGCGCGAAGAGGTCGCCGCCTGCCGCAAGGAAGGCGTGTGGGACATCAAACTGAGTTAGATGTCGTGTCGTAGAACAGTCGGGCGCCGCATTGCCTTCGCATCTGGCGCGACCTGTCATGCCGGAATTTTATAGCTGGGGGCTGCGGCGTCTGCGGCAGCCAAGGTGACGTACAGGTGGGCCCCGTCATTGCCAACGCAGCGAAGCAATCCAGGAATCTCTCCGCGGAGGAAGTCTGGATTGCTTCGTCGCAAGAGCTCCTCGCAATGACGGAGGAGAGAGCCTACCCCGCAATCCGCACCGGGAGCGATTCATATCCCTTGATGAAGCTGGAATAGATCCGCTTCGGTTCGCCGACCACCTCGATGCGGTCGAACCGCTGCAGCATCTCCTCCCAGACGATGCGGAGCTGCAGCTCGGCGAGGCGCATGCCCACGCAGCGGTGGATGCCGAAGCCGAAGGAGAGGTGCGTGCGCGGCCGCGGGCGGTCGATGATGAATTCGTTCGGCTTCTCGAACATCTCCTCGTCCCGGTTGCCGGAGACGTACCACATCACGACCCGGTCGCCCTTCCTGATGTGCTTGCCCCCGATTTCCGTGTCCTGCAACGCGGTGCGCCGCATATGTGCCAGCGGCGTCTGCCATCGGATCACCTCGGGCACCATGGAATCGATCAGCGCCGGGTTGGCGCGCAGTTTGTCGTATTGCTCAGGGTTCTCGTTCAGCGCCAGCACCGAACCGGTCATGGTGTTGCGCGTGGTGTCGTTGCCGCCGACGATGAGCAGGATGATGTTGCCCATGAGATTGTCGGGATCCATGTGGCGCGTCGCCTCGTTGTGCGCCATCAGCGACAAGAGATCGTTGCGCGGCGCGGAATTGACGCGCTCGTTCCAGAGCTTGGACATGTAGGCGTAGCACTCGTCCATCTCGCGGCGGCGCTCTTCGGCGCTGGCGACGATGCCGCTTTTTGGCAGCGCGGTCGAGACATCCGACCAGCGCGTCAGCTTGCGCCGCTCTTCCCATGGGAAGTCGAACAGGGTCGCCAGCATCTGCGTCGTCAGCTCGATCGAGACGCGCTCGACGAAATTGAAGGTCTCGTTGCGCGGCAGATTGTCGAGCACTGTCTGCGAGCGCTGCCGGATCAGCTTGGCGAGTTCGTCGAGATGCTGCGGGGTGAACATCGGCGAGACGGTCTTGCGCTGTGCCGAATGCTTGGGCTGGTCCATCGCGATGAAGCTAGGATAGTCGTAGCCTTCCGGCACGTCGCGGATCGAGATGCCGCCGAGCTTCGAATCCGAGGAGAAGATGCCGTGGTTGGTGTCGACATGCATGATGTCGTTGTATTTCACCACGGACCAGTAGGGCTCGATGGGCGCGTTCGTGCAGTAATGCACCGGCTCTTCCTTGCGCAGCCGCTCGAACCACGGCCACAGCGTGTCGTCCTGGAACAGCCGGGGCGCGCCGGGGTGGAATTGCGACAACGGCGTCGCATAGGCTTCCTCGCGCGCCCTGCGCAGGCGTTCGGCCTTGTGCACTTTGATCGGCGCTTGGATGTTCATGCTCATGGCTCCAGTTGGTTCTCTTCTTCGCCAGGCGAGGGGGCTCTCCGCGACCGTGTCTCAGCGGTTTCGCGGAGAGAGCCCTTACCCCGACCCTCTCCCTGCAAGAACGGGAGGGGAGATTGCTATGCCGCGATCTTCACCGGCAGCGTCTCGATACCTTTTACGAAACTCGAATAGACCCGCGCGGGTTCGCCGACCACATCAATATGGTCGAAACGCTTGAGAATCTCTTCCCAAATAATCTTGAGCTGGAGCTCGGCAAGCCTGAGGCCCACGCAGCGGTGGATGCCGAAGCCGAAGGAGAGGTGCGTGCGCGGGCGAGCGCGGTCGATGATGAAATCGTAGGGCCTTTCGATCACCTCCTCGTCGCGATTTCCCGAGACGTACCACATCACGACCTTGTCACCCTTCTTGATTTGCTTGCCGCGGAACTCGAAATCGGACAGCGCAGTGCGCCGCATATGCGCCAGCGGCGTCTGCCAGCGGATCACCTCGGGCACGAAGCTGTCGAGCAGATCCGGGTTGTCGCGCAGCTTGCGATATTGCTCCGGATGCTGGCTCAGGGCGAGAAGCGACCCCGACATGGTGTTGCGGGTGGTGTCGTTGCCGCCGACGATCAAGAGGATCAGATTGCCGAGGAAGTTCTTCGCGTCCATGTCGCGCGTCGCGGCGCCATGCGCCATCATCGACAACAGGTCGCTCTTCGGCGGCTGCTCGGCGCGCTCCTTCCAGAGCCGCGAGAAATAAGCCGCGCATTCCGTCAGCTCGGCCATCCGCTCGTCCTCGGTGGCCACAAGGCCGCCGGGCCCGGGTATGGTGGTGGCGACGTCCGACCAGCGCGTCAGCTTGCGGCGGTCCTCCCAGGGGAAGTCGAACAGTACCGCCAGCATCTGCGTGGTCAGCTCGATCGAGACGCGATCGACCCAGTCGAACACCTCGCCGCGGGGCAGGTTGTCCAGGCACTCGGCCGAGCGCTTGCGGATGTTGATCGCGAGATTGTCCAGATGCGTCGGGGTGAACATCGGGGCCACGGTCTTGCGCTGGGCCGCGTGGCGCGGCGGATCCATCGAGATGAAGCTCTCGCGGCGCAGGTCCGGATCGATGTCGCGGATGGTGATGCCGCCGAGCGCGGAGGCCGAGGAGAAGACCGCATGGTTGGTCTCGATCTCCATGATGTCGTTGTAGCGCGTCACCGACCAATACGGCCCGAACATCGAGTCCTTGCAATAGTGCACGGGGTCTTCCCGGCGCAGGCGATCGAAATAGGGCCAGAACGTATCGGTCCTGAACAGTTCAGGATCGCCCGGATCGAACTGCTCCAGCGGCAGTGACGTGGCGCGCGCGCGAAGCACGTCAAGCTTGGCCGCGCTCTCGATGGTCCCATGCATGACCACTCTCTCCCTGCGTGAACCGCGCGTCGTTGAATTCTGCGCGACGGTATTTGATTTGCAATTACAGCCGGTTGTCGGCGCCGGGGCAAGGGAGAGTTTTGCCACATCCAGCTGAGTGGGCAGGGCGCGTCGCCCGGATGAAGCGAGAGCGTAGTCCGGGATTGCGGCCGCAATCGACACTGTCCCGGATTGCGCTCCGCTCGATCCGGGCTACGGGACACGACGAGCGTGATCCCCCGCACACCGTTTGTCTTGGAATCGTGCCAGAAACCTCCTGGAATCGAGCGAAATCGAACCCGCCCCTGTTGGGGATCGACTAACCTCTGACCTATAGTTTGACCGCAAGGTACCCGCATCCCGAGGTTGCTGCCGTGAACGATATGCAATGGGCCCCCGTCGGTTCCGAACCCCTGCCCCCGCCGCTGCCGCCGGCGCGGGTCGATTTCACCGGCAACCGCTCCGAGTTCCGCAAACTGGTCACCAAGGGTGCCCTGCTCGAGCTCGTCACCTTCGGCTTCTACCGGTTCTGGCTCGTCACCGACATCCGCCGACATCTGTGGGCGCACACAGCGCTCGACGGCGATTCCGCTGAATATACCGGTCGCGCCAGGGAGCTCCTGGTCGGCTTCCTGGTGGCGCTCGCGATCCTGGTGCCGATCTATCTTGCCTATTTCCTTGTTGGCATCGAGTTCGAGCGCTGGCAGGCCTTCGCCTCGGTGCCGTTGTTCCTAGCCTTTTACGCTTTCGGCCAGTTCGCGATCTTTCGCGCGCGACGCTATCGCCTGACGCGCACGATCTGGCGCGGTGTCCGCTTCTGGATGGACGGCTCGGGCTGGGCCTACTCCCTCCGCGCCATGCTGTGGGGCCTGCTGGTGCTCCTGACGCTCGGCCTGGCATTGCCTTGGCGGGATGCCGCGCTCGAGCGCTACAAGATGCAGCATACCCATTACGGCAATCTCACCGGTGATTTCGAAGGCGACGGCTGGACGTTCTTCAAGCGCGCCTGGTGGCTGTGGCTGCTGAGCCCGATTGCACTCGTCGTCTTTCCGCTCGCGCCGTTCTTCTTCGCCGAGTTCAAGGCGCGGCAATGGCGCTGGTGGCTCGACGGCATTCGCATCGGCGACGTCAGCCTGTCCTCGCGATTGCCGCACGATGCGTTCTACGGCCTGTACTGGAAGGTGGTGGGGTGGTGGACGCTGCTCACGATCGCCTTCATCGCTTATATTGCGGGTGGCGCCTTTCTGCTCGTCGCGCTGAGCGGCGTTCCGGCCGAGGAGGTCTTTGGGGGCGACAATGCTGCCAAGAGCATCCCGATGGTGGTGATAATGGTGCTTGGCTATTTTGCGCTCGCCCTTGCCATCAACATCGTCATGCGCGTCTATCTCCAGCGCGATCTCTGGGCCAAGGTGCTGGAGACGATCGAGGTGCACAACATCGCGGCCGCCGCGGATGTGCGTGGCAGCGCCCAGCTCGCGGGCGCGCTCGGCGAGGGCTTTGCCGATGGACTGGATGTTGCAGGGTTCTAAGCCGTGAGTGATTTGTTGACCGAGGCTCCGGCGCAGCCGGTCAGGCCGACCATCTTCTTCGACGGCACCTCGAGCCGCAGGCGCGAGGTGACGCTGACGCTCGGTGATGCGCTCGAAATCCTCGAGGATGGCGCAGCGCCCGTCCGTTGGGCCTATGCGGATATCCGCCGCGCCGACAGTCCGGCCGGGGTCTTGCGCCTGGCTTCGACCTCCGCGCCGTCCTTGGCGCGGCTGGAGATTAGAGATGCCGCGCTGGCCGCGGATCTGACCACGCGATGCTTGCGGCTCGACGAACACCGGACGACGCGCGGCGGTGTCGCCAAGATCGTGGGCTGGTCGGTGGCCGCCGCCGTCTCCATCGTGTGCGTCGTCCTGTTCGGCGTGCCGCTCGCCGCCGACCGGCTCGCCCCGCTGGTGCCCAAGCCGGTCGAACGGCGCATCGGCGATGCGGCCGAGGTTCAGATGAAGGCGCTTTTCGGCCGCAAGGTGTGCGAGGATCCCGCGGGCAAGGCGGCGTTCACGAAGCTCGTCAACCGGTTGCGCGATGCTGCCGGCCTCGACGACAGCATGACGGCGGGCGTGCTGCCAACCTCGGTGCCGAATGCGTTTGCGCTGCCCGGCGGCAAGGTGTTCGTGCTGAAGGGCCTGCTAGACAAGGCCGAGACTCCCGACGAGCTCGCCGGCATCCTCGCCCACGAGCTCGGCCATCTCAAGCATCACGACAACATGCGCGGCCTGATCTACAACGGCGGCACCTCGTTCCTGATCGGGCTCTTGTTCGGCGACGTCACCGGCTCCTCCGCCGTGATCTTCGCCTCGCGCAGCCTGGTCGAGGCTTCCTATTCGCGCGAAGCCGAGACCGGTGCCGACACGTTTGCGATCGAGATCATGCATGCGCTCGGCCGCTCGCCCAAGCCCGCAGCCGAATTGATGTTCCGCATCACGGGCAAGGAAGGCGGCTCTGGTCTGACAAATATCCTTGCCAGCCACCCGCTCACCGAGGATCGCCTCGCGCGGATGACCAAGGAAGATCGTCCCGCCAGCGGCGCGCCGCTCTTGACCGACAAGGAATGGCAGGCCCTGAAGGGGATCTGCGGCAGCGGCAAGGTGTGACGGTCCACAGACTGGTTGTCCGCGGCGAGGAACGATCTCTCCGAGCAAAGTTATCCTTTCGACGCGGAGATTGGGAAGTTCCACATGAGCTATGGTCGCTTCGCCGCGATGATCGCGACTTCTACGGTCATCATGTTCGGCCTGATGTACCTCAACACGTTTGCCCTGGATCACGTCTGGTACAGCCAGACCCGAACCTGGATGGCGCTGCTGATGGGCGCCGTCATGGCCGCACTGATGCTGGGCTTCATGTGGAGCATGTACAGGAACCGGACCGCGAACATCGCCATTCTCGCGGGCAGCGCCGCGGTGTTCCTGACGTCGCTCTGGCTGGTCCGCAGCCAACAGACGGTGACCGATGTCGCCTATATGGAGGCAATGATCCCGCATCACTCGATCGCGGTGCTCACGAGCGAGCGTGCGCGCATCAGGGATCCCCGCGTTCGCAAGCTGGCTGACGATATCATCGAGGCGCAGGTGCGGGAGATCGACGAAATGAAACGCCTGATCGCCGATCTCAAAGAGAAGCCGCCGTCGGCCGACGCAAAGGACCTGCCTCCGAGGCCGCCGACATGACGCGCCGCGATTGCATCATTTCGCAGGCGCAGCGGGCGGATTCGATCCGGTGGTGACGTTCGGCGCCGTATTCGGGTTCGAGGTCGTGGTCTGCGGACCGATCTCGCGCCCATTGTAGAAGAAGACGACGGCGACCACGGCCATCACGAAGATGGCGCCGACTGCCCAGCCCACCGGGCTGTTGCGGCGCGCACGGTCAGTCCTGGGGTCGTCATTCTGATGAGTCATCATGCTCTCCATTGCACAGGGGGAGAACCTCGCGCACTGCAAGCTGTTCCACGAGCGCACTGCGACAGAACGAATTAGCCGCGGCTGCGCCGGGAAGCGCTACCGTGTTCCGTAGGCGCGGTCGCCCGCATCGCCCAGGCCCGGCAGGATGAACCCGGTCTCGTCGAGGCCTTCGTCCACCGCAGCTGTCCAGATCGGCACGTCCGGGTGGAAACCGCGCAGCCGTTCAAGGCCTTCCGGCGCGGCGATCAGGCAGGCGAGACGGATGTCCCTGGCGCCGCGCTCCTTCAGGCGGTCGATGGCGGCGACGGCGGTGTTGGCGGTGGCCACGACCGGCGTCACCACGATCGCCAGCCGCTCGCCGAGATCGGACGGCGATTTGAAGAAATACTCCACCGCGGCAAAGCTGTGCGGCTCGCGGTAGAGCCCGATATGCGCCACCCGCGCGGTCGGCACCAGGTCCATCATGCCGTCGACGAAGGTGGTGCCGGCCCGCAGCATGGGCACGAACACCAGCTTCTTGCCGGCGATCTTGGCCGAGTGCATCGTCGCCAGCGGCGTCTCGATCACGGTGTCGGTGAGTGGCAGGTCGCGCGTCACCTCGTAGCACAGGAGCATGCCGATCTCCTTGATGAGCTCGCGGAACGACTTGGTCGAGATGGATTTGTCCCGCACCAGCGTCAGCTTGTGCTGCACCAGGGGATGATCGACGATCGTGACGCCTTCCATGGTCGGATGCTCCTCAAATTCACCGAGTCGTCATTGCGAGCCCAGCGAAGCAATCCAGGCTGTCACCGCGGAAAGATTCTGGATCGCTTCGCTGCGCTCGCAATGACGCGCGTGGTCGCAAATCGCAGACCATTCTAGAACACCGTGCCGTCGCTGATCACCCTCAGCGGCGGCGAACCATCGGGGCGTCGCAAAAAGGCAATCGTGCGGCCGGCGGCCCAGGTGCCGCCTTCGAGGATGCTGGCGAGCGGCAACCTCTCGGGCGTGCGGCCGAGCTTGGCGCGAATGAGTTCGGCAAGACGATCCAGCAGCGCGACCGTCAGCGCGCGCCACTCCACGACGAGCAGCGAATCCACCGCATGCGCGCGCTGGGCGTCGGCGGCATCGCGCAGGCGCAGCACCTCATGATCGACGAACAGGCCGCCATTGCGGTATTCGGCAAGTCCGGTCAAGCCGTCGATGTCGGTCACATCGAAGCCGGCGCGCTGGAGGGGCTCGATCAGCGAGTAGCTCAGCCATTGCGACAGCTTGTGCAGCGGCACGAGACCTGCGGTCGCGTCATCCGCCGTGATCGCTGGATGCCGCCAGCAATCGCCGAGCGGAATGCCTGCGATTTCGAGCCGCGAGGGCCAGATCGGACCGAGCTGGTTCAGCACCGCCGACAGGATGGCGGGCGCCGTGATGACCCCGCCTGAGGCCTGCGCGGCGATGTAATCGAACAGCCCGCCCGGCCGCGGCGTATCGCGCAGACCGAAGACCTCTGGACGATCCGCGGCCAGCTTTCCAAGGCGCCGCAACAGATCGGTACGTCCTTCGAGCCCGAGCAGCGGATTGGCATCGCTCGCCTGAAAGGCGGATGCGAGTGCCGCGGCCTGCAGCATTGCGAGCACATCCGCATCGGCCCTGAACGGAGAGCCGGCATCATGCGAGAAGAGCCCGCCTGCGAACATGTCGAGACTTGCGATCGCGAGCCCCTCGGAGCGGCCAATGGCTTGTCCCGTCACCGCATCGCGGTAGCGCCACGCAGCGCCCGCGCCGGCATCGAGCAGGACGCTGACGATGGCAAGATCGAATTCTGAGCGCGCCCGCGCCGCGCGATCCGGCCAGGACGCAGCGTCGGCCAGCCGCGCCCAGCGATCGGCGCCGCCAAGCACGAAGTGCCGCCAGCGCGCATGAAAGGGAACGTCCAGCGTCGGATAGGCTTTTCGGGTGACCGTGAGCACGGCCTCCGCGACGCCGTCCATACGGTCGAGATCGATCGCGAAATGTGTGAGCCTGCCGGCGAGGCCGAGTTCGAGCATCTGGCCCGCCCGCGCGCGCACCGCGTGTGCGGTGAGCAGCGAGCGTGCCTGCATTTCCAAAGCGTCCATCGCGCGATCAGTACTTTTCCAGCGAACGCCCGACCACGCCATTCACGTCCTTCTCCGGCGCGATGTCGGTCGAGTAATAGCCGGCGGCCTTTTTCGCGGCGATCTCGACATGGGCGTCGGCGGGAATGAGCTCCAGCGGGATCGGCACGCGCTCGACGATGTCGATGCCCTGCGAGGTCATTGCGTCGTATTTCATGTCGCTCATCGACAGGAAGCGGTCGATCCGCTTGAGCCCCAGCCAGTGGATCGTATCCGGCATCAGTTGCTGGAAGCGTGCATCCTGCACGCCGGCGACGCATTCGGTGCGCTCGAAGTACGCCGCGGCCGCATCGCCATCCTCCTGGCGCTTGCGCGCATTGTAGACCAGGAACTTGGTGACCTCGCCGAGCGCGCGGCCCTCTTTCCGGTTGTAGACGACGAGCCCGAGCCCGCCCTCCTGCGCGCCGCGCGCGGATTCTTCGATGCCGTGGATGAGATAGGGACGGCAGGTGCAGATATCGGAGCCGAACACGTCGGAGCCGTTGCACTCGTCATGCACGCGGCAGGTGATCTTGGTGCGATGATCGGGCAGTTTCGTCACGTCGCCGAACAGATAGACCGTGGTGCCGCCGATCGGCGGCAGGAACACCTTCATGTCCGGCCGTGTCACGAGTTCGGGAAACATGCCGGCGGTTTGTTCGAACAGCGTGCGACGCAGCTCGGTCTCGCCGGTGCCGAAGCGCGCCGCAAGCCCCGGCAGATGCCAGACCGGATCGATCGCGATCTTCACAACGGAGACGCTGCCATTGGCGTGCACGACGTCGCCGTCGGCACGCAGCCGCTTTGCGGCGAGCGCCTCGCGGATCTCCGGCAGGTCCAGCCGCGCCCGCGTCACCGCGATGCTTGGCCGGATGTCGGCGCCCTCGGTGATCTCCGGGCGAAAGTTTTCCGCGACCAGATGCCCCCAGGGATCGAGCGCGACGATCTTTGCGGGATCGCGCCATTGCTCGAAAGGCCCGATGGTCGCGGCCGGAAAGGTGTTGGTGAGGTCGGGCCTGCGAATCGGATCGAGAGCGCCGGCGGAGACCGCGAGCGCGCGGTACATCGCATAGGAGCCGCCATGGCTGCCGATCACGTTGCGATCCCCGGTGCGCGACACCGTGCCGACAATCGGCCCGCGGGCGCGGGCATCGGCGGCGCCCCAGTGGATCGGAAAGGCGGCCTTCCGGCCCGGCTCCGGATGTGAGGTCAGGCGGATGTGGTCGGTACGGTTCGCGCGGCTCATGTCCAGGCTCCCAAAAAGCCACGGCCCGCCGCTCGGACGGGCCTGGCTCGCTTGCGTTGCGGGACTGGAAGCGCCGGCGACGCAAGCTCAATCCAACATAGTGTAGCGGGCTGCGACGACAGACAAGTTAATCGTGCCGGGCGGACAGGGCGGCCTGCGGCCGGTTCCCTGACGCCTGCCGATCTCGCGGCGGCGCACGCGCAGTCACTTCAAGAGATTGAAATATTGTCAGTTTTCGTGTTTTCAAGGAACTGAATGGTTTGGCTGTGCGGGCGGGTCCGTACGGGCCGCCTGCGTTGGAGACTGCCATGCCCGCCGCCAGCTATGTCGATCCCCGCAACGGACGGCTCTATCGCCTCGACCAGCCGCGCTGGTGCTCGGACGAGCGCACGCCGCTGCTGGTGACGCCGGGCGCCGGAATTTCGCGCGAGGACATCGAGCGCCGCACGCGCTCATTGTGGCGCTACCGGGCGGCGCTGCCGGTCGAGATCAAGAGCCCGGTCTCGCTCGGCGAAGGCTGCACGCCGCTGCTGCAGCAGGCCTGGGGCGATCTGCGCCCGTTGTTCAAGCTCGAATGGTTCAACCCGACCGGCAGCTTCAAGGATCGCGGCTCGGCGGTGATGCTGTCCTTCCTGCGCCAGATCGGCATCTCGGCCATTCTCGAGGATTCTTCCGGCAATGGCGGCTCGTCGATGGCTGGGCTGGGCGCCGCCGGCGGCATGCGCGTGAAGATCCTCGCGCCCGCCTCGACCTCGCCCGCCAAGATCGCACAGGTGCGTGCCTACGGGGCGGAGGTGCAACTCGTCGAAGGACCGCGCGAGGAATCGGAAGCCGAGGCCATCCGCCAGTCCAGCCAGACATTTTACGCCAGCCACAATTGGCAGCCCTTCTTCCTCGAAGGCACGAAGTCGCTGGCCTATGAAATGTGGGAAGATCTCGGCTTCCGTTCGCCCGACAACGTCATCGTCCCGGTAGGCGCCGGCAGCAGCCTCTTGGGGTGCGCCTTCGGCTTCCGCGAGCTGCTGAAGGCTGGCCAGATCGCAAAGCTGCCGCGCCTGTTCGCGGCGCAGCCGCTCAATTGTTCGCCGATCGATGCGAGCTTCAAGGCCGGTGTCGATACGCCCGTCGCGCGCGAGGTGCACAAGACCATCGCCGAGGGCACGGCGATCAAGAATCCGCTGCGCCTGCGCGAGATCATCGGCGCCTTGCGCGAGAGCGGCGGTGGCACCATTGCGCTCACCGAGGACGAGATCGTCGCCGCCTTGCGCCGTCTCGCCCGCCAGGGCCTGTTCGCCGAGCCGACCAGCGCCAGCGCGGCGGCCGCGCTGGACAAGCTCGCTGCCGCAGGTGCGATCAAGCCGACCGAGACCACGGTGGCGGTCCTCACCGGCACTGGGCTGAAGGCTGCAACGACCGTCGCCGATCTCGTGCAATAGGGCCGTGCGGTTTGCAATGACGACCGACTTCACTCCTTCAGATCATTTACCCGCTTCACCCAGGCGCGCACGTCCTTGAGCACCGCGGGCAGCACCGCCTTGACCTCCGCGACCGTCATGCCCGCCTTGACGCGGGGATCGTAGAGCAGATTGAGGATGTACTGGTCGTAGACGTCGAAATAGCCCATCGAGACGTTGTCGTTGAACATGGTCCAGGGCACGCTCGCGGTGTCGTTGATGGGCCCGAGCGATTGCAGCAGCTCCTCATAAGCGCAGTCGAGGAAGACGAAGTCGCCGTTGTCGACGGTGAGGATGACATCGGAATGCTCGATCTCGAAGCTGTCGTTCTTGCGGAAGCCGGACAGGCATTGCGGATCGAGCGAGGAGCGGATCTCACGCGCCTTTTCGGCGCCGTAGAAGCTGGTGAGGGTGCGGAAGAGGTCGCGGTCGCGCACCAGCTTCACCCGCACATTCGCAGCCTCCCTGGTCTCGGTCATGGCGATGTCGAGATGCTGCACGCGTGTGCCGATGTCAGACACGACTTTGGCGAGCTGCGTCTTGCGATCGGCGCGGTCACTCTCGGCGAACACGCGCACCGGCCCGTCGAACTTGCGAATGCGGTCGACACGGCCGGCGAGGTGATATTCGGCGCCGAACGCCGTCTTCAGGAAGCCCTCGACGATCTCGCGGTCGGTGAAAGTCTTCTTCTCGGTTCGCTGGCGCGAGGAGATCGCGGGCAATTCGCCCGCGGCGGCCCTGGGTGCGGTGTCAGGCACCAATGTGAACGCGGCGAGCGCGAGGAAGGCGATGCGAAGGCGAGGCGAGGGCGGATTCATTGCGCTCATCGTATCGCGACGCTGCCGCATTCCCCCCGCGCGCACAAGTCCGCAAATTCACGCGCCGTACGGGTTGCGCCCCAGTCGCGTGCCGCGCCTAGTTGTTCAGCACCACGACGGTGGTGCCGACGGCGACGCGGCTATAGAGGTCGGTCACATCGTCATTGGTCATGCGGAAGCAGCCCGAGGACACGGCCTGACCGATCGTCTCGGGCTCGTTGGAGCCGTGGATGCGGTAGAGGGTCGAGCCAAGATACATGGCGCGCGCCCCGAGCGGATTGTCGACACCACCCTTCATGTGGCGCGGCAGGTCGGGGCGCCGCGCCAGCATCTGCGCCGGCGGGGTCCAGTCCGGCCATTC
Organism: Bradyrhizobium sp. in8p8; assembly: GCF_000426845.1. GTDB lineage: Bacteria > Pseudomonadota > Alphaproteobacteria > Rhizobiales > Xanthobacteraceae > Bradyrhizobium > Bradyrhizobium japonicum_C. The sequence goes on from NZ_AUGD01000018.1 coordinate 94,457, forward strand.
CCTCTTGGCGGTGATCTTGTGCACCCCGCCCCAGCGGAAGCCGTCGCGGCCGACGCCGATGCCGTAACGCAGCGCCTGCCCGTTGGGGAGCACCAGGTAGAGCCGGCGCTCGCTCGTGTTCACCACGATCGTGCCGGGGGCGTAGTTGCCATTGTACATGACGGTCGTGCGGGGAACGGGATTGGCGCCGGAACGGAAGAAGTTCGGGCCGCCGCCCATGATGTCGCGCGTGTCGAACTCCTCGGCGAGCGCGCCGGCTGCCGTGGCCGACAGAAGTGCGATGGCGGCAATCGGCGCGGCAAAAAACCGGATCATTGTCTCCCCCGGAAAGAAATCGATTCAATGAATGCCACAGGCCACATTTGCAGGCATTCCGCAAGCCACGGGCCCGTGAGCCATGCTTAACCTTTGGCGTTACCGAATCGGCAACCACAATTTGCCGGAAACCATTAGCCAAACCGGCGCACCGTCGCGCGGGGCAGGGCCGCGATGGCGGCTATTGCTTTGACGGAACGCGCGAACAATGATTGATCCCGACGGATATCTGGTTATGGCCGGTTGCAGGAGCTTGGGATGAACGGTGCGGAAAGCCTGGTGCGAACGATGGTCAAGGGTGGGGTGGACGTCTGCTTCACCAACCCAGGCACCTCCGAGATGCATTTTGTCGCAGCGCTCGACCGCGTGCCCGGTATGCGCTGCGTGCTCGGCCTGTTCGAAGGCGTGGTGACGGGGGCCGCCGACGGCTACTTCCGCATGAAGGGAACGCCGGCCTCGACGCTGCTGCATCTCGGTCCGGGCCTCGCCAACGGCCTCGCCAATCTGCACAACGCCAAGAAGGCCAATTCCGGCATCGTCAACATCGTCGGCCAGCACGCCACCTATCACATCGGCTACAATGCGCCGCTGACCTCCGACATCGAGGGCCTGGCCCGGCCGATGTCGTCCTGGGTCCGCACCTCGCCGGATGCCAAATCGGTCGCCGCTGACGGCGCCGCCGCGATTGCCGCCGCCAAGAGCGCGCCGCCGCAGATTGCGACCCTGATCCTGCCCGCCGACACCGCCTGGAACGAGGCCGACGGCATCGCCGAGGTTCCGGCCGAGCAGCAGCGCGCCAGCTATTCGCCGCAGGCGGTCGAGCAGGCCGCCAAGATCCTGCATGGCGACGGCGAAGGCACGCTCCTGCTGATGACCGGCAGCGCGCTCAGCGAGCAAGGCCTGGCACTCGCCGAGCGCATCGCCGGCAAGACCGGCTGCACCGTGATGGGGCCGACCTTCCGCCCGAAGATGGCGCGCGGCCGCGGGCGCTTCTCGATCGACCGCATCCACTATGTCATCGACCAGGCGCTGCCGATGCTGGCGAAGTTCCGCCATATCGTGCTGGTCGAGTCCGACGATCCCGTGGCGTTCTTTGCGTATCCGAACAAGCCGAGCGTGCTGCGGCCCGAAGGCTGCGACGTGCATCGCATGACCTCGTGGGGCGAGAACTCGGTCGCCGCGCTCGAGGCCCTCGCCGACGCCGTGAAGGCCAGCGCCAAGGATGTCAAGCCGCAGGCTTTGCAGGAGTTGCTCAAGCCGACCGGCGCGCTGACCCACGCCTCGATTGCGCAGTCGATTGCCTACGCGATTCCGGAGAATGCGATCCTGGTCGACGAATCCCTCACCACCGGCCGCGCCTTCTTCCCGCCGACGGCGGCCGCCGCGCCGCACGACTGGCTGCAGAACATGGGCGGTTCGATCGGCTTCTCGACGCCGCTGTCGATCGGTGCCGCGATCGCCTGTCCGGATCGCAAGGTGATCACCATGGTCGGCGACGGCAGCGCGATGTACACCATCCAGTCGCTGTGGACGCAGGCGCGCGAGAACCTCGACGTCGTCACCATCGTGTTCGCCAACCGCATCTATCAGATCCTGCGTGGCGAGTTCGACAATGTCGGCGCCGGCGAGCCCGGCCAGCGCGCCAACGACATGCTCAGGCTCGACCGCCCGACGCTGGATTTCGTGGCAATGGCGAAGGGCATGGGCGTGCCGGGCCGCGCCGTCACCAATGCCGACGAGTTCAACAAGGCGCTGGCCGAAGCCGTCGCCGAACCCGGGCCGCGCCTGATCGAAGTCCAGATATAGGCCTGGCCGGTTGCGCCGCCAATTCCGGCCTCATGTAGTCCGGATGGAGCCAACGGGTCGGCGCAAGCGCCGCCCGATGACAGGCTCCGCGTAACCCGGGGCTGGTGTGTTTTTGCGAGAATCCCGGATTGCGCTACGCTTCATCCGGGCTACCGACTCTTGCGTGCGCGTGATGGGCCCGGAGGCACGATGCAGACCGAGCTGAACAAGGTGATCGCAGCGCTCCGGGACTTCTATGCCCACGAGGGCTTTCTGTTCGAGAAGGACGTCGGCGAGCGCGCGATCACACACCGCTTTGCCGTGCATCTGGAGAAGCATTTTTCAGGCTGGTCGGTCGACTGCAATTACGACCGTCTCGGCGAGCGCACGCTGCACCTGCCGCACGGCAGCATCATCTCGACCGACGACCATCTCGGCAAGTCGATCTACCCCGACGTCGTCGTGCATCAGCGCGAGATCCCGAACAATCTGCTCGCGATCGAGATCCGCAAGGCAAGCAATCATACGCCGCTGGAGCACGACGAGCACAAGCTGAGGGCGCTCACCGACCCGCATGTCTGGTTCGCCTACACGATCGGCGTGCTGCTGGTGCTGGATAAACCCGGCGTCACGCTGTCGGACGTCTATTTCGGCGGGGCCCCCGACCCGGCATTGGCGGTGTGGTTCGCCAAGCAGCTGGGCGAGGCGGACCTTGCCGGGGCCACGTGAGGGCGCTGGCGAACAGCACGTCCCGCGGTCCTGTTGGCGAGGACCCCGAGCCTCCTCGCTCAGAACTTGAAGCTGCTCTGGATGAATGTGCCGTATCGGTCGACCTGATAGGTCTGCGCCTGCCCCGCTCCGCCCGGGGGCTCGGTGAAGTCGTTGATCCCCGTGTGCCAGTACCGGGCGCCGATTCCCACATTCGCGTTGGGCGTAACGGCATAGGACATCACCGTCTCGAGCTGGAAGCCGTGGCCGTAGCCGCGAGAGGGCTCGGTCCCGAAGGTAAAGTAGTGCGTGTCGAAAGCTCTCACGTCGGAATAGGTGTAGGCGGCATCGACGGTCAGCTTGAGCGCCGGCGTAAACCAGAGATCGGCCACGGCGCCGGCGCGTACGGTGTGCAGGATATCGCGCTCTGTGATGACCTTGACGCTGCCGGCGAGGGCGTCGGCTCCTTCGCAGATTTGACCGCCGGACACAGTCTGCCGACACCCCCATGCGTCGGCCAGTTCGCCGCGGTAATGGTAGCCGACGAAGGCACCCAGACGCAGGCGCGGCTCCGCGTTGACGGGGTGCGATTCGTAGAAGGAATAGCCGATATCGAGGCTGGCGTAGCTCAGAAAGCCGCGTGTCTGGCTCTGCGTCTTCGTGTACGGCCCGTTGAAGAACGGCGGGAAATCCTCGTCGTTCATGGTGCCGCCCGTGATACCTCCATATCCGCCGTAGCCCTTGACGAAGAACTTCATGGGGCTGTCGACCCGGAAGAAGACCTCTCCCGAATGCGTGCTCATGTTGTGATAGTCGAGCCGCGAGATGACCGGAGAAGACCGCGAGCCGGTGGTGTGCAGGTCGTAAGCGGTGCGGCCGATGCTGTACCAGTACCGTGCGCCGACCTCGATCTGCCAGAGATTGGGCGGCTCGGGAGTCCTGACGTCCTTGACCGGCAGATCGGCGGCGATTGCCGGAGCGATGAGCATGAACAGGCCGGATGCGAAGAATGCTGCCCTGTGCACGACGCCCTCAGCCTGCCTGTTCCGATGTCTGCGAATCGGAATGAGAATCTCGAGGCGGATTGTCGGGGCTTGCTGCAAGCGAGGCAATCCGTAATCTCGCCTGCGCAGGAGATTGACGGCCGGTTGTGGCAACTTGGCACCTCGCGCGAACAGCGCGCTGGCGATGTAGCTGCTCGCGATGGAGTTTGAGTGAAAGTGTAGAGCGCCGCGTGAGCGGATCCGCCCAAGGCGCGCGGCGTGCGCCTTCACGCACGCCGCTATGCTTCAGCCGCCCTTTCGTCAGTAGTAGTAAGGCTGCGAATAGGCGTAGCGCGGGTTGATGCCGCAAAAGGCCGACGTGCCGGAAGCCGTGGCGGCACATTGCTGGTATGTGGCGAACTGGCAGTTCCCGGGATAGCCCCAGCTGCGGCCTTGCAGGCAGTATCTGTCGTTCGCGGCCTGGGCCGGTGCCGCCGACAATGACGCGGCGATCAAGGTTGCAAACGATGCAAGCGTGAGGATGGTGCGACGCATTTCAATCTCCTTCGATTGGGGTGGAACGGCCGTGCCGTGGCGTTCCCAGTGGACTGTCTGATGCACGGTCATGCCAGTGTTGGTGTCCGCGACGCCGGATGCGTTCGAGGTGAGGTACATCGTGACGCAGCCCGCGACAGACAATGTGATCTCCACCACAGTTGGGCCCCATGTTCCGACCTATTCTCGGCCAACTTGCACGCCTCGATCCCGCGGGACTAGGCTTGCCTCATTCGGACAGGGCAATTTTGGAGGTTCTGATGCAGAAGTCATACTTGCTGGCTGCGACGGCAGCGCTGGTGCTCGTGATGCAAACGCCGCTTGCCCTGGCGCAGGGCGCACCGGCCGCCGGTGGAACCTCCACGCCTGCGGCGACAACCGCTCCGCCGGCCGGGGCGACGACGGCGCCAACCGCGACCACCGACAGCGCCAGCCAGCCCACCGACACCAAGAAGAGCGCGTCGAAGAAGCCGGCGAAGAAGAAGATGACGCGGCAGCAGGAGATCGATCATTCGGTCGAGACCGGCACCGTGCCTGCGCGCTACCGCAGCTCGGTCCCGAAGCAGTACCATCAGTATATTCCGTTCGATAAGCGGTAGCGGATCGCGCGGCGGCGCGACGCCATGAGCGTTTGCGCCGCTGATGTGGTCGAGGGGGCCTATGGAATAGGGGCCTTGGCCAGGCGTGTCCGAGGCTCGATTGTGGCGATCGGCAAGTCCGGTGCTACAATAGGCCGATGTCTTGGGGGAAGCTTGGGGAATGACGAGCGACGACGGGAAGGATGCTGGCCTGGTCGCCATGATCAGCAGCATCCTGGGAGGCAACAAGCGCGCAGACAATATCACTCCGCCGCTGCTCACCGAGGTTCCACCGACAGCACCGGCGGACGAGGCGGTCGAGCCATCCCCAGCCGATCCTGCGCCCGCCAGCTCCGAGCCTGCGCCCGATGCCGCGCCGGCTGCAACGAATGCGGTCGAAGCGCCATCGAAAATTGCGACCACGCGTGACGGCAAGCAATTGCTGCCGGCCGAAGCGATCGCCGATCTCGTGCTTGGCGAACTGCGCAAGCTGGAGGATTTTCCGGCCTCCGGCGTGTCGGTCACGGTCTATGGCTACCGGAATTGGAACGCGATGCTCACCTTCGCGCCGTTCTCGACCACTTTCCAGAACGCGACCCGGTTCCGCCAGGCCCTGCCGGACGTGGTTTTCAAGCTCCGCCGTTTCGTCGAACTTGAGATATAATCTCGGGCAATCGGCGGCGTTTGGGTCGTCGTCAGACAGCTCGACAGGATCTTCAATTGAGCGTTGCCTTCACCAAGGAAGAGAGCGCCGAAACCGCGTCCGAGACGCTGTTGCCGGACCGTCCGATCTCGCCGCATCCAAACCTCGTGACGGAGGCAGGCTTCAAGGCGCTGCAGGCGCAGCTTGCCGACGCGCGCGCGGCCTATGAAGCCGCGCAAGCCATCGAGGACGTCAACGAAAAACGCCGGCAGTCGGCGGTGCCATTGCGTGACGCCCGCTATCTTGCCGAACGCTTACGCACCGCGCAGGTTGTTCCCACCTCAGTCTCGACCGACGTCGTCGCGTTCGGCAGCACCGTGACCTTCAGCCGCGCTGACGGTCGCGTGCAGACCTATCGCATCGTCGGCGAGGATGAGGCCGATCCGAAAGCGGGATCGATCTCGTTCGTCTCGCCGGTCGCGAGGTCGCTGATGGGAAGGGCGGTTGGCGATGTCGTGGGCGCGGGTGCGCAGGAGATCGAGATTCTGTCGATCGCGTAGGCGCGGTCAGACGGATCGCGAGGATTGCTATCGACAGGAGCGATCTCATTCGCCTAAAGCATCCGCCACGGGTTTCCTTCTCTTGTCCTGATCTCGATGGTCTCCGCCTTGTCCGCGAAACAAAGCTCGGTCGAATGAGACGGTTTCTGTCGGGAGCGTTGCCGTTCTACGCGCTGGCTGGGCTGGCCGTATGCATGTACCTCGTCCTGTACAAGACGAACCTCTTCGACTTGAACGCCATCGTCCAGGGGGCGAACGGTTCGTGGTGGTTTCCGGCCTTCATGTTCGTCTGCGTGCTCCTGGAGTCGGTCTTCCCGTATTTCGGCTATTTTCCCGGCACGGCCCTCATCCTGATGTCCGTGGCGCTCAATCCGAAGTCCGCGGATGTCTCCGTCTTTGCCGTGGCGTGGCTCGCCATCATCCTGGGTGCCGTCTTGAGCTACGGACAGGCGCGTTTCTTCAGGCCGCTCTTGCAGCGGGTTGCCTCGAAAGCGGCGCTGCGCCGATGTGAGTCACTCCTCCACGCCTACGGTCCTTACGCGCGCATTGCCCTGTTCGTTCACCCCAACGCCTGCGCGATGTATTTCACCGCGCTCGGACTTCTCGGCGGCAACCTGATGCGAGAGCTCGTCTATCTCTGCGTAGGTGCTACGGCAGCCGTGGGAGTTCTGTTCGTCATCGTGACGCGACTCGTGTCGGCGGTGGGCCCCACCGATGATGGGCAGTTGCAGCTGCTGCTGGCAGCAGCGCTGGTCGCGATCGGGACGCTCGTCGGTCTCTATGCGGCCTTGCGAGCGCAGCGGGTTGCCTGAGAGAGGCGACAATCGGATCGTCGGTATTCGGTGCCCGCTCAGACCGCCGGCAGCTCAACGCCCGTCAGCTTGCTCAATTTCTCGATCAGCCGGTCCTGAAATTCTTCATCGGTTGCCTCGCCGGCCGGCTGCTGCTGCTCGAGATGATGCCAGTAGCGGCCGCTCACCTTGGCACGGGAGTCCTCACTCACTGCGAGCCAGGCCTGAGTCCGCTGTCCGGTGTCGATATCGACCGGCGCGCCCGCACCGCCCATCTTCGTGCGCACCCAACCCGGATCGACCGCGTTGCTCAGGACGTCGGGCCAGCGTCGCGCCAGCGCGAAGGCAAGTGCGACGACGTGCAGCTTGCTCTCGGCATAGGCTTTGGCCGGGTCCCAGGCCCGCTTCGTCCAATCGAGGTCGTCGAGCGAGCCTTCGCCACCGCGGTGCAATCCGCTGCTGAGATACACCAATCGGCCGGGCCGCTCGATCAGCGCCGTCAGCATGTACGGCGCAAGCGTGTTGATGGCCAGGGTTTCGGCATGACCTTCCGGCGTCGAGCCGCGACTTGGCCGCGTATAGACGCCGGCATTGTGGATGACCGCGTCCATCCGTCCGATCGCGTTGACCTGATCCGCGATGCTCTTCGTCTCTGCTGCGCTTCCGAGATCTCCGGCTACCAGCCCCGCGGCACGCGAGGCGAGCCCGCCGAGTGCTGCGGCACGATCAGCCGAACGCGCGTGCAATACGACGCGGTGACCTTGATCGAGGAGCGATTGTGCCGCCGCGCGGCCGAGACCGTCCGTGCTGCCGGTGATGAATACGATCGCCATGCGCTGCTCCTTCAAGTGTTCCTGGACGCGCTCTACGCCGCCCGCGCATTACTGCCGATCCTGATAGTGCCTCGCGTTCCAGCCGATCCACGTTGGCACTCCGACCATCGTGTCATTCTGCCGCTGCTTTGCCCGACGCGTCAAACGCATATTCGGGAAAAGAGAATGCATATCACCCATTGATCCGGCTGATGCCGCTACTGTGCATGGGGTTGTTTTCGCGCTTTTGCTTGGGGCGGTTCACCCGGCAGCCCGCATGCCCGTCGGCGGTCATCAACAGCCGGTCTGGTTCACGAAGATGAATGGTGGGCGCACAAGGGATCGAACCTTGGACCTCTCCCGTGTGAAGGGAACGCTCTCCCGCTGAGCTATGCGCCCGGGACCATCGTACAGCTGGCCGTGACTTTCGGCCGGCCGGCACATCGGAGCCCGCGATTTAGAAGTGCGGGCCGGAGGTGTCAAGTTTTCAGGCGGTGCAGCGGCGGAAAACCTGCGGCAGGACACGCCCTCGGCAAGCGAGGCCGGGGTTTCGGCCGGTTACGCGCCCTGCTGGCGGGCGCGGGAGGCGTGGGCCTGGAGCGCGCGGATGCGCTCGGCGAGCGTTCCGCCGCCTTCGGGCAGGCGGGCCGCGGGGGCGCCGTTGGTCGCGGCATCATTGGCCGGGCGCGGTGCCGGTTTCGCCGGCTGGCCGGCCTCGGCCGCGAGCAGCGCCTCGATCGGCGAGTTCGGGCCTTCGAGCTGCATCGCGAGCTTGGCGACTTCCGCCGCGATGTCGTTGATGCGCTCGCGCAGAAGCGCGTTCTCCATGCGCTCGGTCGCCCAGGAGCTCTCCGCCTGCTGCTGAATTGCGTTGATGTCGCGCTGGAGCTTGGCGCGCTCGTCGCGCGCGGTGCGTAGCTGCTCCTCCAGCGCGGACTTTTCCGCGCGTAGCTGTTCCATCGCAGCGGACGATCTGCCGCCGCTGAGCGCGGCGATCTCAACGCGCAGCTCCTTTATGGTGCGCTCGTTGCTGTCATTGGCCTGGCGCAGCTGGTTGTTCTCATAGTCGCGCTCGGCGAGCAGCTTGCCTTGCGTGGCAAGGCGCCCCTCGAGATCGGCGACACGCGCCGACAGCATCTCGGCTTCCTTGACCTGTATGATGAGCTGGCGATCGAGCTCGGTGACGCGCTGGCTCAGATTCTCGACGCGGCCGCGCGCCTCGCCGAGCTCGCGCGAGGCAGTCTCGGATTCAATCCGCTCCTGCGCGAGGCGTGCTTGCGTGGCGGCAAATTCCTTCTCGGCATCCCCGACGCGGCTCTTCAGTTCCTCGATCTGCGTGCGCACGGCGATCAGCTCGACCTGCCGGCTCTCCGCCATCATCGAGCGGTCGGACAGCTCGGTGTTGATCTTGGCAAGCTCGGCCTGCTTGTCGGCCAGCGCGATCTCGGCCTCGCGCAAGGCTGCGGTCTTGGCGTTGAACTCCTCTTCGGTGGCGCGAAGCTGCTCCTTGACCGCCTTCTCGCGCGCCTCCAGCGCGAAGATCGTGGCATTCTTCTCGCCGAGCTCGATCTTCATGCGGTTGATGGCGTCGCTCTTCTTGCCGAGCTCGGCGAGCTGGCTCGTTGTCTTGTTCTTGAGCTGCTCGACGCTCATCTCGAGGCGCCGGGCCGACATGGCGAATTCGGCGCGAAGCTGGTCCTTGTCGGCCTGGATCTCGGCCATCGACAGCGGCGTGGCGGCCTCGAGCCGGCGCGTGGTCAGGCGCACCGCGCGGTTATGCACCAGCGGCACGATCGCGAGCCCGCACAGCATCGAGAGCAGGAAACCGATCGCCAGGTACATGATCGGCTCGACCATGGGCCAGAACTCCCAGAGCTAAGGAAAAATTTACCAACGACAATGCATGCGGGGCCGGCAAAAAGCCAGCCCTGGACTGTCGTTAACCTTGATCCGTCACCGAATGGGAGGCGACGATCCTAGAATGGGTTCCAGGTCGCGCGCGGGGTGTACTTGAGATAGCCGATGTTGGCGCCCAGCCGCAGGCCGAGGCCGGAGCGGATCGGCACCAGCACGATGTCGTTGGCAGTGAGGGCCGTCATGCCGAAGCCGCCGATGATGTAAGCCGAGCCGTCGATGCCGGCAAAGCGCTGATAGATCGCATTGGTCGCAGGCAGATTATAGACGAGCGTCATGGTGCGCGCGCCATCGCCGCCCCAATCGAAGCCGAGCGAGGGCCCCTGCCAGTAGACTCTGAGGTCGCCGGCGTTCTTGGTGTAGAGCGTGCCTTCGCCGTAGCGAAGGCCGGCGACGAAGGCGCCGGAGCCTTCCTCGCCCAGGATGTAGCCGTTGGGGAGGCCCCATTGGCTGACTGCCTTCTCGATGATCGAGGCCAGCCCGCGCGAGACGTTGCCGAAGAAGCGGTGTCCGGCGCCGACGAGTTCGTCCGGGCCGTAGGTATTGGGCGTAGGGGTTCGCTGCGGCGGCGGAAGGTCAGGCGGCGGCGCATTCTGGGCCGAGGCCGGCACGATCCAGCCTACCATCGCGGCAAGCGCGAGCGCTGCAAGGCGTGATGCGAAAGTCATAAAGAACCCCTGGTACCGAATCCGGTCGCTTCCTTAACCTGACGCCAATAGGCACGGCTCTAGGTTGCGCCGGATGTCCCCTCGACTCGGATGTTATCCGCAGCAACTATGACGGCACAACGGCAGGAAGATAGCCCTTTGCGCCCCGGAATTGCCTTGATCGGCCGCCTCGTGTGTCTGCTGGCGGGCCTCTGGATCGCCGGCGCGGTGGTGCCGGCCAAGGCTGCCACCACCGAGCGGATCGTCGTCAATCGCTTCACCGGCACTGCCATCGAGGGGTTCGACCCCGTGGCCTATTTCGTCGATGGGGTGGCCATGCAGGGGACGGCGGAGTTCGAGGCGAACCTCTGGGGCGCGGTCTGGCGCTTTCGCAACGAGGGCAACCGGGCCTCGTTCCTGGCCCATCCCGAGATCTACGGGCCGCAATTCGGCGGCTATGATCCGGCCGATATCGCCCGCGGTGTCACCATTGCCGGCAATCCCTATTTCTTCGCGATCGTGGCGCAGCGGCTCTATCTGTTCAGCCGGGAAGCCAATCGCGACGCCTTCGTCGCCAATCCGGAGCGCTTCCTCTATGAGGTACGCAAGCGCTGGCCGGCGCTTCGGGAACAGCTCGGTCAGTAGCAGCCTACCGCCTGCGGATCGCCCCAGGCGATGAAGTCCGGAATGATGAAGCCTGTATCGCTGCGCTGACCGAAGCGGAGCTCGCCGCCCTTGCCATCGGTCACCCTGCCGCCCGCCGCGGCCACGACAGCAGCGCCGGCTCCGACGTCCCATTCCGAGGTCGGTCCGAAGCGGGGATAGACGTCGGCGCTGCCTTCCGCGATTCGGCCGAATTTCACGGCCGAGCCGACGGTCCGTCTGACCGCATTGGGTCTGCTGTCGATGAACGCCTCGCTCTTGGGGTCGCCATGCGAGCGGCTCACCGCCGCGATCCAGGGCTCACCGCGCGCCGGCAGCTTGCGGGTGTTGATGGGCTTGGCGGTACTGATGGTCGCGCCGTTGAAATCTACCCGCTCCGCGCCGCGGCCGACGATGCCGCGCCAGAGCAGTCCGAGAGCAGGCGCACTGACGATGCCGAGCAGCGGCACGCCTTCCGTCACCAGGGCAAGGTTGACGGTGAACTCGTCGCGACCGGCGACGAACTCCTTGGTGCCGTCGAGCGGATCGATCAGGAAGAAGCTGCCCTGAAACGGCGGCGAGGCGAGCTGGGTCCGCTCTTCCGACAGCGTCGGAAGGTCGCCCGCGAGCTGCTCGAGGCCGTCTGCGATGATGCGGTCAGCGGCAAGGTCGGCCTCCGTTACCGGCGAGCCATCCTGCTTGCCTTCGATCTGCATGGCGGCGCGGTTGACGGCAAGGATCGCCTCGCCCGCCTTCACCACCAGCGCCGTCAGCGGCTCCATCAGGCCAAAGGCGGCTGACTCGTCAACGATCCGATTCACTTGCATGCCTCATTCATCGGCGATCCGTCCCTCGTCACTGATTCGCCCCGATCGATTCGACTGGGGCATTATGGCCCGCTCGAACCGATCGCAAGCTAGCTGCCGCGGGCTTGCGAGTGTTAGAACCCGCAGCATCCGTCAAGCATGCGTGATTCGCGGCGCCCGGCGCCGTGCAATTCCAGGAACCCTCCAGGACCCCATTATATGTCTGACGCCTCGTCGCCCGCGACCGCTACTGCTCCCGATATGCTCGAACTCGCAGCGCTCTTGTGCTCACGGGTCTGCCACGATCTCATCAGCCCCGTCGGGGCCATCGTCAATGGGCTCGAAGTGCTCGACGACGATCCCAAGCCCGAGGACCGCGAGTTTGCCCTCGACCTGATCCGCAAGAGCGCCAAGACCGCCTCGGCCCGGCTCCAGTTCTGCCGCCTTGCATTCGGCGCGGCCGGCTCATCCGGCGCACAGATCGATCTCGGTGATGCCCAGACCATGGCGCGCGGCCATATCGAGGACGGCAAGTGCTCGATCACCTGGAATTTGCCGCGGCTCCTGCTGCCGAAGAATCGCGTCAAGCTGCTGCTCAACATGCTGGTCGTCGCTCAACATACGATCCCGCGCGGCGGCATGCTGACGGTCGACCCGATCGGCGAGGGTGAGACGATGAGCTTCCGGATCACTGCGAGCGGGCATAATGCGCGCCTGCCGCAGAACATCTCCGAGCTCCTGAGCGGCGAGCGCGGGCCTGCCGCGGATGCGCATGCGATCCAGCCTTATTATACGCGGTTGTTGGCAGAGGCTTGCGGACTCACCGTGAAGCTCGCGCCTGAAGGCGAAGCCATCACCGTTACCGCTTCGTGAAGCAACGTTGCGCTCGGCACGTTAATTGAATCTTTACGAGGCGCTTCGGCTTGTCCGCGGCGCCTTATATCTTTGTTGGTTCCGTTCTTTTGCACATACTCAACCAATATTAAACGCTTTGCGGTGAAGCTGGCCTCATTCCGAAATGGCGCATCACGCCTCGTGCGCGCCCTTCCTGTATGAAGGCCTGTTTTCATGGATGATCTGTTGCGGGAGTTTTTGACGGAGACCAGCGAGAGCCTGGACACCGTGGACAATCAGCTGGTGAAGTTCGAGCAGGAGCCGAAC
>NZ_AUGD01000019.1 GCF_000426845.1 Bradyrhizobium sp. in8p8
TAATGAGATGGACGGTCCCCGCCCTGATAAGCTGCGAAAGGGCACCCCAAGAAGGAGGACAAGCTATGGTGACAATCGGGCTTGATATCTCGAAGAGCTGGTTTCAAATCCACTGGATTACGGCGGATGGAGAAATTATCCGCAAGAAGCTCGCCCGCGGGAAGGTTCTCGATTTCTTTTCACGGCTTCCAAGTTGTCTCGTTGGTCTTGAGGCTTGCGGCAGCGCTCATCATTGGGCTCGTGAACTAATAAAGCTTGGACACAAAGCACGTCTTATGCCGGCCCGCTACGTCCGAGCCTACGTGAAGACAAACAAGCATGATGCTGCTGATGCGGAGGCGTGCTGGGAAGCCGTCCAACGGCCTGGCATGCGCTTTGTCCCTGTAAAAACCGTCGAACAGCAGGGAATTTTAATGCTACATCGCACGCGAGATTTGCTTATTCGACAGCGCACAGGCGCGATAAATGCTCTGCGTGGTCATTTGGGCGAGTTGGGAATCGTGACCGGGAAGGGAAAAGCAAACGCGAGAGAGCTCATGGCACTCGTGGACGTTGACGAGCGCATCCCACAGAGCGCGCGTAGCGCTCTTTCAATCCTTGTCGATCAGATCGAAGACCTTGAGCTACACATTGAAAGCCACGAGAAAATGATCCTTGCAACTGCCAAAGACAATGAAGTCTGTCGGCGTCTCATGAAGGTGGCGGGCATCGGCCCATTTGCCGCCACCGCCCTGGCGGCGTCTGTCGATCATCCACAACAGTTCGCTTCGGCAAGGCATTTCGCCGCCTGGCTTGGATTAGTACCGAAGCAGCATTCGACCGGGGGAAGGGAGCGTTTGGGCGGTATCAGCAAGCGCGGCGACGGCTACATTCGTAAGTTGCTAATACATGGCGCCCGAGCGGCCGTTCATCGCGTCCGTATCCATCAGGTCACCAATACCTGGATAACAGAGCTGCTCGGCAGGCGTCCCTTCAATGTCGTGACGGTGGCGCTCGCTCACAAAACTGCACGGATCGCTTGGGCGATCATGGCCAATGGTGAAGAATACCGCGCGCAAGTATAAATCGAGCGTGGCTCCGTTTGCGAGGGCAAAGCAGAGTGATGGCAACCGGTCGGACCGGGGTCGGCTAAGCCCGTTGGACCTATCGAGCTTCAGAGCTCGCCAACGTAATTGGGCGCCGATCCGCGGATCTCATCAAGGCTCGTGGCATGCCATAAAGCCGGATAGATAGCTGCAAACGATCGTTAGCCAAAACAAAGCAAATGGCCTTGCAAAGCGGGGACCGTCCATAGATAGGTCCAGATCCGACCGGTCACCGTCTTAAGCTCGGCCAGTACCGGCACCGTCGTATCGTCGGCATGGATGCGTTCCGCGCTCATGGCGTGGATCCGGATAGCCTCAATAATGGGATCCAGTGCTACCACGCAGGCGCCGACCCGATCCGCCAGGGTCGAGGCGTCGATCTCGATCCCTTCGCGGGCATAGGTCTTGCTCTGTCGGTTCAACGGCTGATGCAGCAGAAACTCGTTGACCAGCACCATCGCCAGCAGGCTCGGCCCGGCAAAGCCTCGCGGGATCGGATGGGAGGGCGCCGGAGCCTCTGTGATCGCTTCGCAATCCCGGCAGGAGAACTTTTCGCGGACATGCTCGATAATCTTTCAGCGCCGCGGCTCGCATTCCAGGGTCTTCGATATCACCTCGCCGAGCTTGTGCAGTCGCTCGCTGCCGCACTTGCCGCATACGCAAGGCGCGGGTTCGACGACGCTCTCGATGGGCAGATTGTCCGGCAGCGGACGTCGCGGCGGCCGCGGATTTTGCGCGCGCTGCTGTTGGACGGCTTCCGGCGCTGCGAACTCGGCTTTGGTTTCCTGCTCCGCCTGGGTCTCTTCAATATCCTCGATGGCAAGTTCAAGCTGCTCGACCAGCAGCTTGCCGCGTTCAGAAGATTGCCCGAACTGTTCTCGCCGTGCCTTGGCCAGCATCAGCTTCAGCCGCTCGATTTCCAGCCGGCCGACGGTCACTTCGCTCTTCGCCAGCGTCAGCTGTTCACGCTGCACAATGATCATCGCATGCGCAGCGGCAAGGTCGGCGGGAAGCGGAACGGCAGGCGTCGTCAAAGACGAATCAACCATACTCGTTGCAAGAAATCCCGCTCGATTTAACGGCTAGTCGAATTACAATGTTGAACTCACAATCAACCGACGCTTTTCCGAACAGTCTCGCTCAGCGTCGAGCCGGTCACGGGCCGATGGGTGCGGATCGGGCTTCATCGCCTCGGAGACCACAATGGTGTCGAGTAGGATCATTCGAAGCGCGTCGGCTCAGCGGAGTGGGCGTCGCGGCTCTGTTCAAGTGCCTCGACATCGGCATTGGTGAGGCCGATCTTTCGGCTCATCTCCGAAAGGGCGGTGCCGAGCCGCAGCCGGCCCTCGGGACGCACGGCGGCCTCCAGAATGGCGCGCATTTCCGCTTCCGCGCTGCGATTGTGCTGCGCCGCGCGGACTTTCAGGGCGCGGTACGCCTCCTCGGAGAGGTTGCGGATGGTGACAGCGGCCATGATGGCGTCCTCCGGTGACTGACTGCGATGCTAAGAACGCATGATAGCATAAGAATGATTGCGGCGCTCACGCGCCGCAGAACCTCAGCTCCCCAGCTAAAGATAATGCGAAGTTTTTTTGATCACCCCCACACCCTAATCCAGATAGCCGATTTAACCGGAAGCCTGTGGACGCCAAGTTGCCTGCGGCATTCGCCAATCAATTCCGGAGAGAAGATAGGATAGCTGTGCAACGCTGATCGTCACAACGCCGCCCGCCAACGATGGCCACAAAAAACGGCCGCGCTCCAGCCGCTTCGTGAACAAACACGCGCCTTGGCCATCATGCCAGATGATCTTGACTAGGTCGCCGCGGCGGCCCCTAAAAACGTAGAGATCACCAGCGTGCGGATCACGCTTCAAAGCTCCTGGGCCAACCGCGCAAGGCCTGGAAAGCCGCGGCGCATATCGGTGTGACCGGTTGCAAGCCACACCCGCACATTACCCGGAATGGCAATCATCGGCGCTCAAGCACCTCGAGGACCCGCGCCAGCGCTTCTGGATCGACGTGCGCGTCCACTCGGATACGTCGCCGGTTGCCAAGGTCGATCTCGATCAATCCAATACGCGCAGCCACTACAGACCGCGCTCGGCTATCACTCGCAGGTAAAAGCTTCGGAGCTTCCCCCGCTTCCGTGGCGGCGATCTGCACCGGCGCAAAAGATGGTACGACCTGCTCGGATGTCCGCGCTTGTCGACGCCAGGTAAACACCAGGCTGGCCGCTACTCCGTTGCGACGCGCAACCGCAGTCACCTTTGCGCCCGGCGCCAATGTCTCCTCGACAATCCGTGCCTTGTCATCCTGCGACCAGCGCCGACGACGCTCCAGCCCGCCCAAAACGTCGACCCGCATCGCCTGATAACCTCAAGGCTAGACTTAAGGTCACACGCTTGACGAATTTTAGCGTGCCAGAGAAGGCGGCGGCCGCCGGATGCGTACCCTGCCCGCGAATGCATCAAGAATGCTCAGCACTAAAGTGGTCCAATCTCGCGATCGACCGCAAGCCAATCTATTGGGTACCACATGCCGTGCAAACAGCGTCGCTCAACCTCCTAGGGAGAGTTGAAGAGGCGCGCACCGCGGCGCAGCTCCTGAAGCAGGTGTTTCCGAAGATCACGCTCACTGCGCTACCCTTAGAGCCAATTCGTCCGGCGGACCTTAAAAGGCTTTTCTATCAGGCTCGTTCTCGAGCTGGCATTCGGTAGCGGTGGCAAGCAATGTCTGCCTTTGGCCCGCCGCGACCCAGCCGAATGCTCGTTGGGGTGTCGGCTGTCGCGCGTGGAGCGGAAACTAATCGCAGCTGTCTAGACCGGCGCTTTTGACCCAAAGCTGGCCTCGTTGTTTGCAGGACGTTCGGTCGCGGCTTCGCAGGAGTGGTTCGATAACAGTTAGAGCGCGGGCAGCGTGAAATCGGGGCCCGCAAGTTCTTTCTGCCTATGGCAAGCAACGAAATGTTCCGGACCGACCGCATCGAGATGGGGCTGTTGCGCGCGGCACTGATCGATAGCGAACGGACACCGGCCTGCGAAGCGGCAGCCGGGCGGGGGATTGACCGGCGACGGCGGCTCGCCGTTGACCAGATATTTCGCCTTCAGCGCATCCCGCAGCGGTCCGGGTGGCGCCGCCGCGGACACCAGCGACCATGTATAGGGATGGCGCGGCTCGGTGAAGAGCGTCGAAGCGGGTGCCTGCTCCGCAATCTTGCCGAGATACATCACCGCGATCTCGTCACAGAATTGCTGGATCACTCCGAGGTCGTGCGAGATGAAGATGTAGGTCAGCCCGCGCTCGCGCTGCAGCTTCTTCAGCAGGTTGAGGATCTGTGCCTGGATCGCCACATCGAGCGCCGACACCGCCTCATCGCAGACGATCAGCTCGGGTTCTGGCGCGAGCGCGCGCGCGATGCACAATCGCTGGCGTTGACCTCCCGAGAACTGATGCGGGAACAGGTCGGCGGCCTCCGGAGGCAGCCCGACCTCGCCGAGCAGGTGCCGTACCCGTTCGTCGCGAGCGCTACGGGCGCCGATATGGAGCAGGTCGAGCGGCTCACGGATCTGATCTCCCGCGCGGCGGCGCGGGTCGAGTGCGGAGAAGGGGTCCTGGAATACGATCTGGAGGTGCTTTCGCGCCTGCCGCAGCGGCTCGCCGGTCAGCGGCATGATGTCTTCGCCGCGAAACACGATCTGGCCGGAGGTCGCGGGCACCAGCCGCATGATCGCTTGCGCCGTGGTCGATTTGCCCGAACCGCTCTCGCCGACGATGCCGAACGTCGTGCCGCGCCTGACGCGAAAGCTGACGCCGTCGACGGCATGGACAACGGCGTGCTTGGTCCACGGCCGCTGCCTGCCGGAGCGAAAATGCACCACCAGGTCGTTGACGTCGAGCAGATAGGGATTGCCGTCGGCCAGATGGGTGATCGCGTGAAAGTTCATGCCGCAATCTCCCGGGCAAGCCAGCACGACACAGCATGTCCCGTATCGATCGCCCCGAGCGGCGGCTGCGGTTGCGACCGACACACTTCGGACGCATAGCTGCAGCGCGCCAAAAATGCGCAATCCGGGCCGCGGTTGCCAAGCCCGGGGACCATGCCCGGGATCTCGCCGAGATCGACCCAGACAGACGGCTTGGGCTGGCCGATGGCGAGATGCGGCATGCAGGCTAGCAATCCGCGGGTATACGGATGACGCGGGCGAGCCGCAATCTCCTGCGATGGGCCAGTCTCGATGCAGCGGCCAGCGTAAAGCACCGCGATGTCGTCGGCAAGCTCGGCAACTGCGCCGAGATCGTGGGTGATCAGCACGATCGCTGTCTCGGTTTCCTCCTGCAGCTTCGCCAGGAGATCGAAGATCTGGGCCTGCACGGTCACGTCGAGCGCCGTGGTCGGCTCGTCGGCAATCAGCAGTTTCGGCTTGCATGCGATCGCCATGGCGATCATCACTCGCTGGCGCATGCCGCCGGACATCTGGTGCGGATAGGTTTTGGCCCGGTGCTCCGCCGCCGGGATCTGCACGGCCTTCAGAAATTCGACTGCCTGCTCGTTGGCCTCCCTGCGACTGAGATTGCGGTGGTGATACAGCGCTTCCGCGATTTGGTCGCCAACGGTGTAGAGCGGATTAAGCGCAGTCATCGGCTCCTGGAACACCATTGAGACAGTGTCGCCGCGCAAGGCCCGCATTCGCTGGTTTCGGGCGGTCAGGACGTCCTCGCCCTCGAGCAGGATGCGTCCGGACGTCACGACAAAACCCTCGGGCAGCAACCGCATGATCGCCAGCGCCGTCATGCTCTTGCCGCAGCCGGACTCCCCGACCAGTGCGATGGTACGGCCCCTGTCGACGCTGAACGACAGGTTCTCCAGCACCGGGACCAGCTTGCCGTCGCGGTCCGTCATGCTAACGCTGAGATCTTCGACCGATAGTACGGGCGCCATCACTACCTCCGCCGTAGCCGCGGATTGACCGCATCGTTGATCCCGTCGCCGACCAGGCTTACCGCCAGCACCGCAAGGAAGATTGCTGCACCGGGGAAGGTCACGGCCCACCAGGCGTCGAGGACGTAATTGCGATTCTGGCCGATCATGAGCCCCCAGCTCATGGTGTTGGGATCGCCGAGGCCGAGGAAGCTCAAACCGCCCTCGAATAGGATGGCGACGCCGATCGCCAGCGTTGCCGAAACGATGATCGGCGGTAGCGCGTTCGGGAGCACCACCCGCATGATGAGGTGCCAATTGCCGGCGCCCGCGGCGCGCGAGGCCTTGATGAAATCGAGGTCCCGCAGCCGCATGAACTCCGCCCGGGTCAGCCTCGCGGCCGGGGTCCAGCTCACGGCGCCGATGGCGATGGTGATGGTCGTCAGCTTCGGCCCGAATAGGGTCACGAGAACCATCGCGAACAATAGCGGTGGCAGGACCTGGAAGAACTCCGAGATCTTGACCAACAGCGAATCGATCCACCCGCCAAAGAAGCCACTGAGCGCACCGACGCTGACGCCGATTATGATTGTGATGAAGGCTGCGACTGCGCCGACGGTCATCGTGGCTCGCCCGCCATGGATCAATCCGGCGAGCACGTCGCGGCCGAGATAATCAGTGCCGAGCAGCGCGTCGGGGTCCGGCGGCGCGAACGGCAGTCCCACGATCTCCAATGGGTCAGTCGGCCAAAGGATCGGCCCCAAGATCGCGACCAGGATCAGCAGCAGGAGCATGATTGCACCGGCGACGCCCGAGGGGCTGCGCAGGAATTGGCGCAGCGCAGCGCGCGCCGGCGACGCCGCTTTGGCGACCGGCTGCGCGGGTGCCGAAGTCGTGCCCGGAGCAGCAGCGTTGGCAGTGATTCCGGCGTCGGAGGGTTCGGTAGGGGCCACGATCAGGGTTTGCTCCACCGTGCTCACCGCGCCCCTCCACGAATGCGTGGGTCGATCAGCCGGTACACGATATCGGTGACGATGTTCGCTGCGATGACGATCACTGCGGAGAAGAACAATACCGCCATGAGGGTCGGATAGTCGCGACGCAGGATCGAGTCGAACACGAGCCTGCCCATGCCAGGCCAGCTATAGACCGTTTCGACCAGGACGGCGCCGGCAAACAGATTGCCGAACTGCAGGCCGACCACGGTGACGATTGGGATCAGCGCGTTGCGCAGCGCGTGCTTGAAGATCACGACGCGTTCGGGAAGCCCTTTGGCCCGTGCGGTGCGGACGTAGTCGGCGGACAGCACGTCAATCATGTTGACGCGCGCCAGCCGCGAATATTGCGCGACGAACACCAGCGCCAGCGTCGTGGCCGGCAAGATCAGGTGCGTCATGACGTCGAGCACGTAGGCGAGACCTGCCTTCGGATGCACGACGTCGGCCATGCCGCTGACCGGAAGGACCGGCCATACCCGTCCGAACAGCAACAGCAGCAACAGCCCCGTCCAGAAGATCGGCGCTGCATAACCCGCGAGGGAGAGTACGGTGACGATGTGGCTGAGCAAACCGTTGGGGCGTCGCGCGCTGACCACACCGAGCAGCGTGCCGATCACGACCGCGACCACGACGGAGGCGAACGCCAGGTACAGGGTCGCCGGAAGCCGCTGCGCGATCAGTCCCAGCACGGGTTGGTTGAAATAATAGGAGTAGCCGAAATCGCCCAGCAGCACGTTGCGCAGATAGGTGACGAGCTGCTGGAGCACGCTGTGATCGAGCCCGTATTTGGCGCGCAACGCCGCGATCACCTCCGCCGATGCCCCGCCCATCTCGCCCGCGATTACCTGCACGGGGTCGCCTGGCGCAGCATGAATCAAACAGAAATTCAGCACCAGTACCGCAAGAAGCAACATGGCGGCGTTGGCGAGTCTTCCGAACAAGTGGGTGAGCAGGGTCATCGGCGGGGTCTGTCGGCCTTGATCAATCAGGTTTTCGGCGCAGTCGCCCAATAGAGTTCGTCGAGCGGCGAGGCGACGCCCCAGATTGTGGTGGGCAGGCCGCTCAGCCCCTTGGCGAACGCATTGTAGTAGGGTGTCGCGTTGATGAAAAAGATCGGCACGTCCTCGACGACGATCTTCTGGAACTCGGAGTAAAGCGCCTTGCGCTTCTCCGGTGCGGTCTCGACTGCTGCCTTGGCGAGGATATCGTCGACCTTCGGGTTGGAATATTGCTGGGTGTTCGACCAGATGATGCCCTTGCGGATGTTCGACGACAGGTAGGTGCGGTCGACCCCGATCACGGGGTCACCCCAGTTGTAGACGGTGTCCATGGTCATGTCGAAATCGTAGTTCGACACGCGCTGCGCCCAGGTTGGGAAATCGGGCGCAGCTCTGACCTCGAGATTGAGGCCGACGCGCTTGAGTGCCGAGCGCATATACTCCGCGACGTTTCGCTGCTGTTCGTCGCCGCCGGGAATGTAGTCGATCGTCATGGTGGCGCGCACGCCGTCGGCATTGGGCTTCAGCCCGGCCTCGTCGAGCAGTTTCTTGGATTTCTCGATGTCGAACTTGTACTGCTCGACGCGGGCCTCGTAGAGCGGCGATCCCGGCGCGATCGGCCCGGTCGAAGGCGGGGCCTTGCCGCCCATCAGCTTCTTGACGATGAAGTCCCGGTTGGCGGCATAGGCGATCGCCTGTCGCACGCGGACGTCATCGAGAGGCTTCTTCTTGGTGTTGAAGGCCAGCCAGTTCAGCGCGCCGATTCCGGCGAAACCCTTTTCGGTAACGACCAGGTCCTGCACCTTCTCGAGACGCTCGATGTCGCGCACGCCGGTGATGAAGGGAGCCGCGTGAATCTCGCCGCGCTCGGTCGAGACCAGCAGCGCGTTCGGATCGGCAATCAGCCGCACCACGATCTTGTCGAGCTTCGGCCGGCCCGGAATGAAGAACTTCTCGAACTTCTCGAGCGTGTAATAGTCGCCCTGCTTGTACTCCACGAACTTGTAGGGGCCCGAGCCGATCGGCTTGAGGTTCGCCGGATGGGTCTTGATATCCTGGCCGTCTCCGTAGACGTGCCTGGGCAGGATCGGCATCAATGCCGGCGACATCGCCAGCAGAAGGGCCGGGTGCGGATGGGCGAGCTTGATCACCGCGGTCTTCGGATCAGGCGTCTCCACCTTGTCGACCGCGGCCAGCATCGTCTTGAACGGGTGGTTCTCCTTGATTATCATCACCGAGAACGCGACGTCATCGGACGTCACCGGCTTGCCGTCATGGAATACGGCGTCGTCGACCAGCTTGAGGGTGACCGACAATCCGTCCGGCGCAACTTCCCAGGACTTCGCAAGATAGGGCTGGGGCTTCCAATTCTCGTCGAACCGCAGCGGTGAGGCGAATATCTGCGTGCTCGGCATCGCCGTAGCGATGCCGGACTGCACCGCGCCGTTGAAGTGGCGTGGTACCTGGCTGCTGCCGACCACCAGCGTGCCGCCACGGCCGCCGGCGGACTGTGCCCGCGTCTCGAACGGCATTCCGATCATGGCCATTCCACCGAGCGCGCCGGTCAGGAAAGATCGCTTTGACAACATCATAGATCAAGTCTCCGCTGGATAGGGTGTGAATGAGAGAACGGGTTCGACTACGAGCGCCCGGTCCAGGATGGCATCGAGCATTGCGGCCGCTGGCAGGTCGGCCGTGCCGACGCCGACCAGAACGATGTCGGAGCCATGATCGATGTCGTCGACCGTGTCCGGTGATACCGACCAGACCTTTTCGACCATCTGGAAGATCGTTCTCCCGTCCTGGCCCGAGAGCCGGCATGACCCTTTCAGGCGCAACAGTTGCGGCGGCATATCCGCGAGCGCGTCTGCCAGCGCAGCGCGGTCGAACGCGCCGTCGCGACGATAGCACCAGCTCGAGAACTGCGCGCCATGATCGGTCCCGTCGAGCGACGGCGAGTCGACGCGGAACCCGCTCAGCGACGGTCCCGTCTCGAGTTGAGCCAGCGCCGGCATCGCGCCGCGCGCGGTCTCGACGATGCGCAACTCGGGCCGCAGGCCTTGAACAGCGGCGCGGGCCGCTGCGAGACCGTCTGCGTCGACCAGATCGATCTTGTTCAACAGCACGATATCGCATCGGTCGAACTGGCTGCGCACGGTGTCGCCGACCCGGGCATCGCCGGCGAGTTGGACGATCCGGCTGCCATCCGCGATCACGATCACCTGGTCGAGTCGCAAGGCCGGCTCGATCAGCGCGATCTCCGCGATCTTCCAGGGATCACCGACACCGCTGGCCTCGATCACGATGCGCTCATACGGCACCGGAGCGTCGAGCACGCGGCACATCGTATCGATGAAGCTGGTGCCGATGCTGCAGCAGATACAGCCGTTGGTGAGCGTCATCGTGTCCCCGTCATGGCTCGCGATCAGCGACATGTCGACGTTGACTTCACCGAAATCGTTGACCAGAACCGCGGTGCGCGCGGTTCCGGTCGCAAGCAGGTGATTGACGAACGTGGTCTTGCCTGCGCCGAGGAAGCCGCCGATCACCGTGACGGGAATTTTGGCGGAGGCAGGCGTCATGCGCGCGGTGCCTTCCTGGCCTTGCCGCCAAGCACGGTGCCCCAGATTGCGATGTCCTTCAGCCGCCGGGGATCGGCGGTCAACGGATCCTCCTCCAACACGACGAAGTCGGCATATTTGCCAGCTTCGATGCTGCCCACCAGATGGTCGAGTTTCAGCGTGTAGGCGGCCCCGATCGTGATCGCGGCGAGCGCCTGCTCGACGGTGAGCGCCTCGGTGTCCCGGCCGAGCTCGCGGCCGCCGGATGTCACCCTGTTCACCGCGCACCAGGCGGTAAACAGCGGCGCCAACGGTGTTACCGGAGCGTCGGAGTGGATCGCAAACGGCACGCCGATACGCTGCGCGGTGCCGGTCGCGTCTAGCCGCGCGGCGCGTTCGGGACCCATGGTCAATGCATAATGCGAGTCGCCCCAGTAGTAGAGGTGATTGGCGAAAAGGTTGACGCAGACGCCAAGATTTTTCATGCGCCGGAACAGAGCCGCATCCGCCATCTGGCAATGCTGCAGCGTATGGCGGTGGTCCGGCCGCGGCAGCGCAGTCTGTGCCGCCTCGACCGCGTCGAGTGCCAACTCGGTCGCCTCGTCGCCATTGGTGTGGATATGGAGCTGGATGCCGGCGCGATGATAGGCGTCGACCAGCCGTGGCAGCTCCTCGGGCGCGATGTACCACAGTCCGTTGGCGGCGCCGTTGTGATAGCCCGGCCAGCGCAGCCGCGCGGTGAAGCCCTGGATCGACCCGTCGACCACCAGCTTGACGATGCCGTAGTGAAGCTTGTCGTTGCAGTGCTCGCGCACCATGTCGAGCTTGGCGATGGCCTGCTCCGGCTTGTGCGAAGCTGAAGCCAGTGCCGGAACGAGGCGCACGCCGAAATCAGGCGCAGTCGTCGCGCTGCGATACACTTCGACGGTCTGGTCGGTCAGATCGTTGTGCAGGTCGGTGATCGTTGTAACGCCCTGCACGCATGCGGACGCCGCGTACCGATTGACGTCCGCTTCGGTGATGTCGCCGCTCTGCGGATTGTTGCCGAGCGCGCGGAATAGACGCATCCGCGCCGGGATGCCCTGCAATTCGCCGCTTGCCAGTCCGTCGGGACCGGAAACGACGCCGGAGATGTTGGTGGCGTGCAGCAGCTCGGCGCGTTCGAGTGTGTGCGTGTTGACGTTGTTGATGTGAAACGAGGCATGCACCACGATGACCGGCCGTTTGGTCGAAACGCGGTCGAGATCGTGACGGCTCAGCATCCTGCCGCTGATATGCAGCGGATCGAAGCCCCAAGCGTACAGCGCCGCCCGATCGTCCGGCAACTGCGCCTCCGCCTCCTTGAGGCGCGCGACGATGGCATCGATGTCGCCGACTCCCGTGACCAGTCGACCTTCCGGCGAGCGGCGGTCGAACGCGCCGACATAAGGCATCAGCCACATCAGGCCTTCCATGATGTGGCTGTGACCTTCGACGAATCCGGGCATGAGCACCTTGTCGGCGAAGCCGGTATCGAGCTGCGCGTCGCCGACGCACAATTCCTCCGCCGTGCCGGTCGCCACAATGCGACCCTCCCGCACTGCAACGTGCGTTGCGAACGGCCGCGACGGATTCATCGTGATGATCTTGCGGGCTGCAAAGACGACGGTGCCTGATGCCACGATCCGCGGGTCTCCTAAACCTTTAACGAGATTGCGGGTGGTAACGTGAGGCGGTCGGCAGGATCGCACTAGCGCCAGATGGTCGGCTCAAATGGAGCCAGCGCCATTCGTCCAGCGCCGGGCTAGGTGGCAGAGTTCTTGCCTATCGCTTGCAGACCCGACATGTTCAGATCCGTTTGCTTTTTAGGTGTATCTCTTGGGAAGATTGCTGCATCTCGACCAGTCCCACGATGTGCCGCACGCAAACGCGGCAAATGCTCCCGGAACTGCCTCCCGATTGGGCAGCGACGAGCTGTTCTGGCGCGCATTGTTCCGCGGCATGGACCGTAGTGGCGCATTCCTGCAATTGCAGATCCGGCAGACCATCGTGACGGCAATCGAGGACGGCCGGCTCCCGCTCGGCATGCGGATGCCCTCGAGCCGGGACCTCGCGGCGGTACTCAAGGTCGCGCGGAATACGGTGGTGATTGCCTACGAGCAACTCGTCGATCAGAACTTCCTGGTCTCGCGCCAGCGCAGCGGTTATTTCGTCGCGGGCCTGTCCAAGAAGGTCGCCTCTGCCCGACCAAAGCCGGCTGAAGCGGTGAGCCGCGACGACCAGAGCTGGTCGGCGCGCTACGCGATCCGGCCGTCGGTGCAGCGCAACATCAGCAAGCCCGCCGATTGGCAAGCCCAGCCCTATCCCTTCATTTTCGGTCAGTTCGACCCAAGTCTGTTCCCGACTAATGACTGGCGGGAAAGCGCTCGTGCCGCACTCAGCGTCCCGGAAATCAACAACTGGGCCCGCGACCTGATCGACGGCGATGATCCTGCGCTTATCGAGCAGTTGCAGCTTCAGGTGCTGCCGCGGCGCGGCATCCATGCTCGATCCGACGAAATCATGACGACGATCGGCGCGCAGCACGCGCTCTATCTGATCGCGACGCTGTTCATCAGCGGGCAGACCCGGGTCGGCATCGAGGAGCCAGGTTATCCCGACGCGCGCAACATCTTTCGGATGCTGACGCCGGACGTGACGCCGCTGCGCTCGGACGTCCATGGCCTGTTGCCGGACGAGACCTTTGCGAGCTGCGCGCTGGCCTACGTCACCGCCAGCCACCAATGCCCGACCGCCGCGGTGATGCCGCTGCAGCGGCGGCTGGAACTGCTGCAGGCCGCAAAGGCCGGCGACGTGGTGCTGGTCGAGGACGACTACGAGGGCGAACTGATGCCGGAAGCGGCGGCGCTGCCGCCACTGAAGAGCCTCGACCGCGACAACAGCGTGCTGTACGTCGGCAGCCTGTCGAAGACGCTGGCGCCCGGCCTGCGGCTGGGTTACGTCGTCGCGCCCGCGCCAGTAATCCGGGAGTTGCGCGCGCTGCGGCGACTGATGCTGCGCCACCCGCCGCTGAATAATCAGCGCGTCGCTGCCCTGTTCATCGGCCTCGGCCATTATCGCTCGCACCTTGCCCAGGTTGGCCGGGTGCTGCTCGAGCGCGCCAAGATCCTGGACCGGTTGTTGCCTGTCCACTTGCCCGACTGCACGTTCTCGCGTGGACAGGGCTCGACCAACTACTGGATCGCGTGCCCCGAAGGCACCGATACGACCCAGCTGGCGCAGGCCGCGCTCGCGCAGGGCGTGGTGATCGAGCCGGGTGCAGTTTTCTCGATGGACGAGAACGTCAGCCGGCACTGCTTCCGGCTCGGCTTCTCCTCGATCCGCACCGACCGCATCGAGGTCGGGGTCGAGAAGCTCGGCGGTGTCATCGCCGACCATCTCGGTCGCCGGCCATGAGAGCAGCGCTCACGTCAGTTCGCTGATGCCCTTCAACGCGCTGAGCAGCGCGACACCTCCGAGGCTGGCGATCGAGACGCGGCGATGCAGCTTCTCGCTGCCGCGGCGAAAGCCGAGTTCGCCGATCCAGGTACCGACGAACATCACTGGGAGCGTCAGCAACGACAGCCACACGACGTTGGCGGTCGCAAGCCCCACCATGGCAATGCTGACGAAAGCGGCGACCGAGGTGGCGAGGAAGAAGATCATGAGCGAGGCTCGCGCCGCCACTGCGCGAAACGGCCCTGACATGTAGTACACCACCGCCGGCGGCCCCGGCATCGCCGCCAGCCCGTTGAAGACGCCGGCTAGGGCGCCGAACCCGGTCGTGACCAGTCGCGACGGTACTTCGTCGAGCGCAAAGCCGCGGCCCAGAACACAAACCGCACCCGCGCTGATCAAGGCGATGACGATCCGCGCAACGGGCGCAGGCGCAACGCTGAGCGCCATCGCGCCTAACGGCGAGCCGAGTACGGCACCGACGATCAGCCAGCGCAACGACCCCCAATGGCAGTCGCGATGATTTCGCCTGAGATCATTGAGACCGCCGAGAAACTGCAGCAGCACCGCGATCGGCACCGCCGTGGCGGGCGCCGAGAACAACCCCATCAACGGTACCGCCGCCAGCGCGAAGCCGAAGCCGGTGAAGCCGCGCAGCAGCGCCGCGATCATCACGGCCGTCATGGTGGCGGCGATGCTCGACGATGACGGCAGGCTTGCGAGGAAGCTTGCCTCGGTCGCGACGATCAGCGCGTGCATGGGCGGTCCTAGCGCATGTCGATAACGACGGTCTTCTTCCTGGTGAAGTGCTCCAGCATGGCTTCGAGGGAGGCCTCCTTGCCCAGACCGGACTTTTTGAAGCCGCCATAGCTGAGATTGGGCTGGATCGTCAGGCTCTGGTTGACCTGGACGTAGCCGGCATCGAGCCGCTGCACGGCACGCAGCGCCGTGCGCAGATCGTGCGTCCACACCGTAGCGGCCAGGCCGAAATCGCTGTCGTTGGCGCGGGCGATGACGTCATCTTCGTCGTCCCACGGCTGCACGCAGACGACGGGTCCGAAGATCTCCTCGCGCATCAGCGGGCTGTCCTCACCGAGACCAGTAACGATGGTCGGTTGCAGGTAAAGCCCGTCCGCAAGGTAGCTGGCTCGCGGCAGCTCGCCGCAACGTATCACCGTGGCTCCGGCCGTGCGTTCGCCGAGCGCGAGATAGGCTTCGATCCTGGCTTTCTGCCGCTGCGAGATCACAGTGCCGATGTCGGTGGCCTCGTCGAGCGGGTCGCCGATCACGAGCCTCGCCAACGCCTCGCGCAATGCGGCGACGAAGCCGTCGAACAAGGTCGTATGGACGTAGATGCGGCTCGCCGCCGTGCAGCTCTGGCCCTGCCGGGTGAAGCGCATGCCGGCAATCGCGCCGGCGACGACGCGGGACAGATCGGCGTCGCCATAGACGATCATCGGGCTCTTGCCGCCAAGCTCGAGGCTGACCGGAATGATCTTTCCCGCCGCGGTCTGGTAGATCAGTTCGCCGACGGCCTGCGATCCGGTAAACGTCACCTTTGCCACGGCGGGATGCTCGACCAGCGCCGCTCCGCAATCGCGCCCGGTGCCGGAGATCACGTTGAGCACGCCGGCCGGAAGCAACTCGGCCATTCGCCGCGCCATCTCGATCGTGGCATAGGGCGCCTCCTCCGAGGCCTTCACCACGACGGTGTTGCCCGCGACCAGCGCCGGCGCGATCTTCAGCATCATCAGCACCAGTGGCACGTTCCACGGCAGGATCGCGGCGACCACGCCCAGCGGCTCGCGGCTGGTATAGGTCAGGATCTGCGGATCGAACGGCAGCGTCTCGCCCTTCAGCTCCGAGGCCAGCCCCGCATACATCGCGACGATGTCGATCGCGGTCGCGACCTCGCCGCGGCATTCGGTGCGGATCGCCTTTCCGGTCTCCAGTGCCAGCACGGTGGCAATGGTATCGGCGCGCTCGGCCAGGCTCCGGACCGCCTCCGCGATCAGCTTTCCGCGATGCCTTGCCGGCGTCGCGGCCCAGCGCGGAAACGCCGCCGCTGCGGCCTCGACTGCGCGCGCGACGTCGGTTGATTGGGCTGCGGGCGCGACGCCGATGACTTGACCCGTGGCCGGATCGATCACCTCGAGCGTGCCGCCGGCAGTTGCGGGCACCAACGCGCTGGCAATGAGATGGCGATTCTGGAGCTGCGAGATCGTCTCCGCAACAGCGGGAGCGATGGAGGGGTTGATGCGTGTAGCGATGTTGATCATGGGGCCACGTTGGGCATTCCCGGGCAATCGCGAAGGTCCAGCGCGAGCCCAGCGATTGGGCCAGTTCCACGGAGCCGGTTCTGGTCCGTCGATCGCGCGTCATCTGGTTCTAAGGGGCGGCCAATCCGCATGCCAGTTTGGCTGGGAAACTGCGGCAGGTTTACTCCGCAGCGCGAAGCAGACTGGAATTGACATGTCCGAGCTTGACGACGACCGGCTGAGAACCATGGAACGGGTTTTCGACGCTTTCAACCGCCACGATGGCGCCGGCGTGATGGCGGCGATGACGGAGGATGTCGTATTCGATGCTGCCGCAGGCCCCGAGATCTGCGGCCGCCGCATCGTGGGTACCGCGGACGTCCGCGAGGTGTTCGAAACCACCTTCGCGATGTTTCCGGACGTGAGCTGGGAGTGCACGCGCCATGCCGTGTTCGGAGATCGCGGCATCTCCGAATGGATTTTTCGCGCGACGACGAAGGACGGCAGCAGGATCGAGGCCGAGGGGTGTGACCTGTTCGGCTTCCGGGGCGACAAGATCTGCAGCAAGAGTGCGTTCCGCAAGGATCGGCCGCAGCAGCCGGCAAAGGCGGACGAGGCCGCCGCATCATGAACAGGCCGCTCAAGACGCCGCCGCTCGCGGCCTACGATCCGCATTACGATCCGCTGGTGAGCGACGGACCGGGCTGCAATCGTGACTATGCGCCCACCTACTGGCTCGCCACCGCCGGCGCGCCCCCGGAGGACGATGGACCGATTACGCGTGACGTGGACACCGACGTTGCGATCGTCGGCTCAGGCTTCACGGGCCTCGCATGCGCAACATTCCTGGCGCGCGAGCATGGCGTCAAGCCGCTGGTGCTCGAGGCCAACCGCGTCGCCTGGGGATGCAGCACACGCAACGGCGGCCAGGGGCAGAACGCCTCCGGCCGCCTGACCCGATCGCAATGGATCGAGCGCTGGGGTCTCGATGTCGCAAAACGCCTGCACGCCGAAATCTGCGACGGTTTCGACACGTTCGAGGACATGATTCGGCAAAGCCCGGTTGATTGCGAACCGCAGCGCGGCGGCCATCTCTACATCGCCCACCGCAAGCGGAATTTCGAAAAGATAGCAGCCGAAGCTAACGTTCTGACCGACGTGTTTGGTGAACCGACCCGCGTCATCGGCGCCGATGAGCTTCGTCGCGACTATCTCAACGAGGCCGAAGCGGTCGGCGCTGTGCTGGAACCGCGCGGAACCGGCGTGCATCCAGCAAAACTCGCCTTTGGCTATCAACAGATGGCCCGCGCCGCCGGCGCAAAGATTCATCCGGGCAGCCCGGTGACCGAAATCGAACAGCACGGGAGCGTATTTCATCTGCACACGCCGGGCGGTACGGTGAAGGCGCGTGCTGTCGGTATCGCCACCGGGGCTTACACTGCGCCCGGGCTGACGCCGTTGCTGCGCGGGCGATGCATGCCCATCCTGTCGAACTCAATCGTCACGCGGCCGTTGACCCCCGCCGAATTGGATGCCACCGGGTTCAGGACCAAACTGGTGTTGACGGATACCAGGACGTTACGTTTCTACTACCGACTGCTACCCGACAATCGCGTGCAGATCGGCAGCCGCTCGTCGATCACAGGCGCCGATGCTGACCATCCAAGACATCTGCAACTGTTGATCGATGGCCTGCATCGCAAATTTCCGGCACTGCATGGAATCGAGATCGAATATTCTTGGTGGGGCTGGGTCGACGTCAGCCACGATATGATGCCGCGGATATTCCAGTCCGAGCGCGCCAATGGGCTGGTCTATGCGCTCGGTTACGGCGGCAATGGTGTCTCCTACTCGGCGCAGGCCGGCCGCCGTATGGCGCAAATGATCGTCGGACAGCAATTCAAGGGGCAGGATCTGCCGACTTTCACCTCGCCGTTGCCGACCCACGCCTTTTCGTCATTCCGCCGGATCGGCCAACGGCTGCTATATCGCTGGTATCAACTGCGCGACGAAGCGGCTTGAGGCACGCCTGCATTGCATGTGCGGGCGACGTTCGGCTATCGCTTTGCGCTGCCTAAGAGCTGCTATTATTAGCTCGGTGCTTCACGCCCCGCGATCGAGATATGGATGCGGGCCAACGCGGTCGCTAAGCAGCTCCGAAAGCAGGTTCGTCAAAGCTGCGGCCTCCGATGCGTCCAGCCTATCCAAAACGTCCTGCTGAACGGACTTGATGAGCGGGCCGATATTCCGGAACTGCGCTGCGCCCCGCTGCGAGAGGAAAATCAGG
Source organism: Bradyrhizobium sp. in8p8 (assembly GCF_000426845.1). GTDB lineage: Bacteria > Pseudomonadota > Alphaproteobacteria > Rhizobiales > Xanthobacteraceae > Bradyrhizobium > Bradyrhizobium japonicum_C. Next base: position 18,582 of record NZ_AUGD01000019.1, read on the forward strand.
ACCCTTCGCCGGTCATGGGAATCGGGAGCGCGATAGACCTGCGCCGACTCGACCATTCTATCGATGATCTTTGTGAGCGTTGGACCATCGACAAAGAGGCGGGTTGCCAGGTCGCCCATCGCCAGCCCGTCTGCTTCGGTCAGCGACTCGAGCACGCGGTACTGGAGAAGAGACATGCTTCGGGGCTTGAGCTCCGCTTCCAGCATCTGCTCAAGCCGGCGATTCACACCTCGGATGAGTTCAGGGAGGTCCACGTCACACCCACGGCGAATTATTTGATCTTTCAATATTTGCCGTGGAATGTAAAAGCGAGCAAGCGAAAAGCAGATTTGAGCGCGAATGCCTAGTGAAGCGGCGAGTGCATCAACTGCCGCCGCAGAAATGGGCAAGTTGCTTTCCAGATCGAGTGCTTTCGCAGTGAAACGGGCCCAAGCGGCACTGGATCGCGTTGGCACGATTCGTGAGTGTTCTGTGCACGAAAGTGCGGAGGCACCACCGTTGCGTAGCGTCCGGATATGTCTGCTTATCCCGCAGAGCGGCGCTGCGGGGCTTTGGGCCCCGTCAGCCGAGGCGTGCGGACGCTTGGCCGTCGACGAGATTAACGCCATGTCCGGTGTCCTGCGGCGTCCTGTCGAGTTGCATGTCGTGAATGCCGGAGAAACCGGCCCAAGTGCGGGATGGGCCGCGCGCGATGCAATCGACATCGATGGTGTCGACGGCATAGTCGGGATGTTACCGAGCTTCGCACGCGACTTCGTGGCGCGCGCGACCGGTGGTCGCGTTCCGTTCATATATACGCCGCAGTTCGAAGGCCGCTCATCGACGCTGGATATCATGGCGACCGGTGAGACCGCCGAAGAGCTGCTCTCTCCTGCGATTCAATGGCTTTCGGAGACGAGGCGGGCGCGCCGATATTTCCTTTGTGGCAACGATTACGTATGGCCTCGCTCATCCCTTCAGATTGCACGCAAGTTGATTGCCCGCTTCGGCGGTACGGTGACGGGTGAATACTATCTGCCGGTCGGCCAGCATGACTTCGACGAGATCCTGGACCGGATCAAGGCTACGCGCTCGGACGTCGTTCTTCCGTATTTCCTGGGCTCCGACTGCATCGCATTCAATCGCGCCTTCTGTGCGGCGGGGCTGAGTTCGCGCGCGCTGCGGTTTTCCTCGGCGATCGATGAAACCGTGGCGTACGGCCTCAATGTAGATGAAACCGAGAATCTCTACGCCGCTTCGAGCTACTACGGGTCGATCCGCTCACGCAACAATGGCGCGTTTCTGGAGCGCTATCATACGGCGTTCGGCGATAATCCGCCTCCGGTGAATGCCTTTGGCGAGTCCTGCTACGAAGGCATCTACTCGCTCGCGTCATTAATCGAGGAAGCCGCCAGTCTCGATGCGCGCAAGTTGACGCGCCTGTACGGAAGGACGTTCCAACGACGCACCGCACGAGGCGATCTAGCGCAATCGGTGGTCGGCGGCCGCCATCCGATCTATCTGGCGAAGCTCGACGGGTACGATTTCTCCATCATCGCGCGGCGATAAAAGAGCTTGCCTTTTCAAATATTGTATTATTAATATTTTCCATCTCAAAGATTGATGGGGCAATGTATGACTTTCTCCCGCCGTCGCTTCCTGCAGCGCTCAGCAATTGCATCGACGACGTTGATTGCTGCACCTGCAATTTTCCGCTCCGGCGCCTTCGGCGCTGAAAACCCGATCGTCATCGGCAGCCTTCATGACCAGTCTGGTCCGATCGCAGCGTCCGGCACGCCCATGGTCTACGCCCTTCAGCTTGCGGTGGATGAGATCAACGCAGGTGGCGGATTGCTGGGGCGGCCGCTGAAGGTGATCCACTACGACACGCAGTCGAACATTCAGATGTATTCGCAATTCGCCCAGCAGCTTGCCGTGAAGGACAAGGTCGATGTTGTCCACGGCGGCATTACCTCGGCCTCGCGCGAGGCGGTGCGTCCGACCTTCGATCGCTTCAAGGTGCTGTATTTCTACAATGTGCTCTACGAGGGCGGTGTTTGCGATCGCAATACGTTCTGCACGGGAACGACGCCTGCCCAGACCGTGGAAAAGCTCGTCCCGAGCGCAATGAAGAAAGCAGGCAAGAAGGCATACATCATCGCCGCCGACTACAATTACGGTCAGATCACCGCGAAGTGGATGACGAAATACGTGAAAGACAATGGCGGCGAGGTGCTGTCGACAGACTTCTTCCCGCTCGACGTCACCAATTTCGGTACGACCATCTCGAAGATCCAGGCGGCAAAGCCCGACCTCATCCTGTCAGCCCTGGTCGGAGGGAACCATACGGCGTTCTACCGGCAGTGGACCTCGGCCGGCATGAAGGGCAAGATTCCGATCGCGTCGACCACTTTCGGTCTCGTCAACGAGCCGACCACACTCGATGCCGCCGAAAGCGATTCCATTCTCGGCGCCTACGGTTACTTCGAGGAACTTACCACGCCGGCCTCGAAGAGCTTCGTCGAGAAGATCAAGAAGGCCCATCCCGACTCGCCTTATGTCAGCGAACTGGCTGCCTGCACCTATGAGGGTGTCATGCTTTGGGCCGCCGGCGTGAAAAAGGCCGCCAGCATCGACCGCATGAAGGTGATTGCAGCGCTTGAGGACGGTATCGCCTTCGATGGCCCGAGCGGCAAGGTCACGTTGGACAAGCCGACCCATCATACCACCCGCAACGCGTTCCTGGCTGAGGTGAAGGACCGCAAATGGTCAGTGTTGGAGAGCTACTCCGACGTTAAGCCGGCCGATACTGCGAGTGTTTGCGATCTCGTCAAGAACCCGAACGACACCAAGCAGTACATCATCAATCTCTGACGTGCGCCGGGTCTCGCCATCGGCGGGGCTCGCAATATAGAGGATGAAAGACTCCGGGAATGGCGATCTATCTCATTGTCGCGCTCGACGTCCTGAATGGTATATCGTCGCTATTCCTGTTGTGCCTCGGACTGGCGATCATCTTCGGCATGATGAAGATCATCAATCTCGCCCATGGCGAGTTCATCATGCTCGGCGCCTATGCGACTGTCATATCGGCCAATGCAGGCGTGAACATCTGGATCGCGATGCTGGTCGTTGCTCCGCTCTTCGTCGGTCTCGTCGGTCTCGTCATCGAGCGGTGCCTTATTCGCTTTCTTTATGGGCGCTTGGTCGACTCGATGCTCGCGACCTGGGGGCTCAGCCTTCTCATCATCGGGATCGTCACGACGATCTACGGCAACACGCAGCAGGGTGTGCCGACTCCTCTCGGCGGCTTTTCCATCGGTTCGTATCAATCGAGCTATTACACGCTGTTCCTGGCCGGAATGGCGGTGGTGATGATGGCCGTGGTCTACAGCGTGATGAGCTATACCCGCTTTGGCCTGATCGCCCGCGCGACCATGCAGAACCCGGCAATGGCGGCCACGCTGGGCGTCAATCCGGCGCGGGTCTACATGAGCACGTTCGCAGTCGGAGCGGCAATCACGGGTCTTGCCGGAGGCCTGCTGGCTCCAGTTTCGGGCATCACGCCCGGGATGGGCGGCGCTTACGTCGCCAAGGCCTTCATGACCGTCGTCGGGGGAGGCGCCGCCATTCTGTCAGGGACGATGTCGGCGGCGAGCCTGTTCGGTGCTGTCAATCAGGTCGGCGCTTTCTTCACCACGCCGGTCTATGGCGAAGTCCTGGTGTTCACGGCGGCGATCGTGCTGATCCGCCTGCTGCCGCGGGGAATTTCCGGCCGCTTCTTTAAGGGAAATCTGTGATGACCATCCGCTTTCGCCTTGTGGCTCAGGCGGCTGCCGTCCTCATCGCGATCGTCGCGATCGTGCTGATCCCGAGCGTCATCGAGCTGTTCGCAATGATGCAGTTGACGTTGTTCGCGGCAATGGCGGTGCTGGCGCTCAGCCTCGCCTTCATCTGGGGCTTTGGCGGCATCCTGTCTTTCGGACAGACGGCATTCTTCGGCCTCGGCGGCTATGCTTACGCGATATCAGCAATCAATTTCCAGGATTCCACGCCGTCGATCCTGCTTGCCATTATCGTTCCCGCGTTGTTCGCCGCGATCCTCGGCTACTTCATCTTCTTCGGCCGCATCTCCGACGTCTATCTCGGTGTGATTACGCTCACCGTGACTCTGATCCTGTTCAACTGCGTCAACTCGACCTCGGGCGACGAGTACAGGATTGGCAAGGCATTGCTCGGCGGCTTCAATGGCATACCGGCGGTGCCGACCTTCAATGTTCCGTTCCATCCGGACCAAGTTTTGTCGCCCGAACAATCCTGGTGGGTGACGGGTGGGGCCTTGCTCGGGATATTCCTGTTGTTGCGTCTGCTGCTGTCCCTTCCGGCCGGACGCGTTATCGTCGCAGTTCGTGAGAACGAGGTTCGTGCCTCGCTGCTCGGTTACGATCCGCGAAAGGTCAAGCTGCTCACTTTCATTCTGAGCGGTGCGATCGCGGGCTTCGCCGGTGCGCTCTACGTAAATTGGGGCGCGTTCGTCGGGCCGACCATCTTCAGTCTGTCATTGTCGGCGGAGATCATCATCTGGATCACGGTGGGCGGGCTCGGCACTTTGCTAGGTCCCATTATTGGTTGCGTGCTCATCGAATACATCGTCGCCTATATTGGCTCGCAACAGGCCCTGAACTCCAACCTTGTGCTTGGCGCCGTACTGGTAGTCTTTGTGCTGCTGCTTCCCAAGGGATTGGTACCGACGGCGCGCGACCTGCTGATGCGGCTCGTACCCGCCTCCAAACCGAAGGCACAACATGCAGATGATCATGCGCCGCCGCCGGTAGCCGCCTCCCGCATGGCCGGAGCCGAATGACCATGGCGGACCTGATACCCCTGCTCCAGGCCGAGCACCTCACGATGCGTTTTGGCGGCGTGGTCGCCAATGACGACATCAATTTCACCTTGGAAGAGATGGAACTGCGCTGCCTGATCGGGCCCAATGGCGCGGGCAAGAGCACTTTCTTCAAGACGCTGACTGGACAGCTTGTACCGACGTCGGGTGCGATTGCGTTTCGCGGCCAGCCAATCGCCGGCAAGCTGTCGCACGAGATCGCCCGCATGGGAATCGGCATCAAAACCCAGGTGCCGAACGTCTTCAACGGTCTCTCGGTGCGAGAGAACATCTGGCTCGCCGTTCGGCGGAAAGCGACGCCGCGCGCCCAGGGGCCTGCCGTCGATGCCGTATTGCAGATGATCCGTTTGACGGATCAGGGCGATCGCATCGTCGCGACGCTGTCACACGGGCAACGACAATGGGTCGAAATCGGCATGGTGCTTGCGGCTGAGCCGGAATTGATCCTGCTCGATGAGCCGGCCGCCGGGATGACGGACGAGGAGACACTGCACACAGCCGCCATCATCCGTGAGATCAACCAGACCCGCGCCATCATCGTCGTCGAGCACGACATGGAGTTCATCAAGCAGATCGCGAAGAAGGTGACGGTCTTCCATCAGGGCCGGGTGCTGGTCGAAGATACCGTGGACAAGGTCCTGGCCGATCAGCGCGTGCGCGACGTCTATCTTGGAAAGAAAGTGACGGCATGAGCGCGCTTCTCGAAGTCCGTGATTTGCGATCCGGCTACGGCCGCATTCCGATCCTGTTCGGTCTCGACATGTCGGTTCAGGATGGCGAGTATCTCGGCATTCTCGGCCACAATGGCATGGGCAAGACCACGACGCTGCGTGCGTTGATGGGGCATCTGCCGACGACAGGCGGCGCCGTCACGTTCGCCAGCAAGACGATCACTCATCTCAAGCCGCACGAACGGTCCAGGCTTGGGATTGGGCTTGTACCGCAAGGACGCGAGATCTTCCCCGACTTGAGCGTTCTCGAGAACCTGCGAATGGGACTGGCAGCGGCTCCGAAAGAGGACCGTTCGGTCATCGACACGGTGCTCCAGGACTTTCCGCGCCTGGTGCGCCTCCTCGACCGGCGTGGGGGAGCCCTGTCGGGCGGCGAGCAGCAATTGCTGGCGCTGGCGCGCTGTCTCTGCACGAAGCCTCGGCTGATCCTGCTGGACGAACCGACCGAGGGTATCCAACCGTCGATCATCGAAGAGATCGTCGAGACCTTGCTCACATTGAAGAGGAGGTGGAACATGTCGCTGATCGTCGTCGAGCAGAACCTCGAATTCATCACATCCCTGTCGGACCGGATCCTCAATATCCAGAAGGGGCGCATCACCGGAGAACTCGACGGGGAAAGTCTTCTGGCCCGGGACGGCGCCATGCACCCAATCTAGATCCGAATTCCGGCGCGTGGGCGCCGGCCGCTGCAATTGCTGACCTCATTCCTGCCAGCTTGTCCTCACAAGAAAGGATAACTCATGTCTATCAAACGCCCGACCGCCGAAGATGTCGCCGAGCTCGCCGCCAGCCTGCACATGAACATGACGGTCGAAGAAGCCGGAAGCTATCTTGCCCTCATGGGCGGGATGTTCGACGCCTACGACGTCATCGACGAGTTGCCGAACCCGCTGCCGCCGGTGAAGTATCCGCGCATGCCGGGCTCCAAGCCGACGCCGAAGGACAACAAGTACGGCGCGTGGGCGATCAAGACCGAAGTCAAGGGCGCGGCGAGCGGTAAGCTCGCTGGACGCACCATCGCGCTGAAGGACAACGTCGCCCTGGCCGGCGTCCCCATGATGAACGGCTCGACGACGCTCGAAGGCTTCATTCCCGCCGCCGATGCGACGATCGTGACCCGGATTCTCGATGCAGGCGGCACTATCGTCGGCAAGGCCGTTTGCGAGCACTTCTGCCTGTCAGGCGGCAGCCATACTTCCCATCCTGCACCGGTTCATAACCCGCTCAAAATGGGCTATTCGGCCGGTGGGTCGTCGTCGGGAAGCGCCGCGCTGGTCGCGGCCGGCGAGGTCGACATGTCGATCGGCGGCGACCAGGGCGGCTCGATCCGTATCCCTGCATCCTATTGCGGCATCTATGGCATGAAGGCGACGCATGGACTCGTGCCGTACACGGGTGTGATGCCGATCGAATCGACTATCGACCACACCGGCCCGATGACCGCAAACGTCGCCGACAACGCGTTGCTGCTGGAGGTGCTGGCCGGGCCTGACGGGCTTGATCCGCGCCAGTATGCGCCGAAGGTCACGAGCTACACGGAAATGCTCCGTAAGGGCGTGAAGGGCATGAAGATCGGCATCCTCAAGGAGGGATTTGCCGTTGCGAACATGCAGGAGGGCGTGGCATCCAAGGTGAAGGCCGGTGCGGAGCGGTTCGCAAAGCTCGGTGCCAGCGTGTCGGAGGTATCCATCCCCGAACACCTTCATGCGCTCGCGGCTTGGAACCCGATCACGCTGGAAGGATTCCTGGTCCAGATGATGATCGGCAACGGCATGGGCTTCAACTGGAAGGGCCTCTATGACGTGGGCCTGCTCGACGCCCATTCTGGTTGGCGCACGCGTGCCGACGATCTGTCGGAGACGCTCAAGCTCACCATGCTGGTCGGGCAGTGGGGTGTGAGCCATTATCGCGGTCGCTACTACGCCAAATCGCGCAACATCGCGATTGCCGCCAAGGCAGCCTATGACGCGGTGTTCGGTTCCTACGATCTGCTGCTGATGCCAACCTTGCCCTGTGTTGCGACGCCGATCCCCGCCAAGGATGCGCCGCTCTCCGAGATCGTTCAGCGCGCTTTCGAGATGACAGCCACGACCAGTCCGTTCGATGTCACCGGCCATCCCGCGATGACGATACCCTGCGGCCTCTCGGATGGCCTTCCGGTCGGGCTGATGCTGATCGGAAAGGACTACGATGAGGCGACGATCTATCAGGCGGCCAGCGCATTCGAAGCCGATGGCGATTGGAAGAAGTTCTGATGATCACCATCACAGCCATCATCACGGCAAAGTCGGGATACGAAGTGACGATGCGCGACGCGCTCTTGGCCGTCGCCGCGAATGTGGCGGCGAACGAGCCGGAGACCCTTGGGTTTTTTATCTCACAGAGCGAGGACGATCCCCGCGTGTTCACGACGTACGAGCGATTTGCCAACAGGGCCGCGATGGACCGCCACAACGGTTCAGCGGTGGTTGAGACCTTCTTCGGGATCGCCAAGCCCATTCTGGATGGCGAGGTCACATTGGTGACCTCGACGGAGCTGTCGGCGACGGTCCGGTAGACCGGCCGTCCAGCCGATTGCAGGAGAACATCGTGACGTTACGGCTTCACGGCATCATCGGACGATCCGACGACGCAGCCTATGCGGGTCGTCTTCACCATGTCGAGCATCATGGCGGGATCGAGCTGTTGTTTGTGCCGCCGTCCGAAGTCGGCCGCAAGCGTTTTCGCATGACGACCGATCGCGGAACCGAGTGCGCGGTCAGCCTGGGCCGCGACGAGGACCTTGTCGACGGTGCACTGCTGTTCCTCGCACACGACCGCGCTATCATCGTCCGCTTCGGCGAGCAGGAATGTTGGCGATTGAAGCCGGCCGACCCGGCGGCGGCGCTCAAGCTCGGCTGGAATGCCGGCAATCTCCATTGGCGGGTTCGCTTCGAGGGTGATCTTCTCGTCGTCCTGCTGGACGGGCCGCTAGACACCTACCGGGCGCGCATCAAGTCGCTGCTCGAAGCTGGCGAGGTGGTGGAAAGCGATGCTGTTTGACAGACTGCAGACCCTGGCTTTGCTGCAGCTCGGGGACAGTGCCTATCCGGCCGGCGGCTTTGCGTTCTCCTGGGGGCTGGAGGGACTTGCCGCAGACGGCATGCTCGCCAGTCGCGGCGAACTGGACCGGATCATCCTGGACCAGCTCGAGCGCCGCTGGGCGAGCATGGACCGCATTCTACTGCGCCAAGCCTTCCGGGCGGAGGATTGCCTTGGCATCGCGCGCGTGGATCGCCTGGCTGAGGCGGCGACCCCTTCGGCCGAGATGCGGGAGGGATCGCGGCGGGCGGGCCGAGCGCTGCTCGGGGTGTGGTTCAAGCTCGATGGGCCGCTATCTGTCGCTTATCGCGGCTTGGTGTCGTCCGACACCAGGCTCGGCCATCTTGCCATCGTGCAGGCCGTCGTGGGCCGGGACGCAGGACTCAGCCTGGAAGCAGCCGAATTGGTCTCAGGCTGGACGCTCGTGACTGGCCTCGTTAGTGCCGCGGTGCGGCTCGGGATCGTCGGCCACATCGAGGCGCAACGCAGCCAGGAAGCCGCACGCATGCTGCTGGCGGAATTGCTCGAGGAAACCCCGCCGCCCGATGCGTTGCCCGCGAGCTTCACGCCGTTCATCGACATCGCAGTCTCGCGCGGACCACTACGACACGTTCGCATGTTCACGACATGAGGGAGGATGCTTGCCCATGATGAATCTGTCGCCGACCGAGATGGATCGCCTCGTCATCTTCAATGCCGCGCAAATGGCGCGCCGCAATCGGTCGCTCGGAATTCGGCTAAGCCATCCGGAGGCGGTCGCTTATATCACGGACGAGGTGATGACCGCGGCGCGCCGTAACATGTCTTACGCAGAGATCCGCGACATGGCGGGCCGATTGTTGACGTGGGACGATGTCGAGCCCGGCGTCGGGCAGATGATTCCGCTGCTCTATATCGAATGCATGTTCGCGGAAGGAACCAAGGTAATGGCGCTTTTCGAACCGATCGGTCCAAGTGACGCATCCGTCGTGGACGATATCGTACCCGGTGAGATCGTCCCTGGCGTCGGAGACATTGAGAGTTTCGCAGGCCTGCCAGGTATCACCATAGATGTCACCAACACCGGCGACCGCGATGTTCAGGTTCGCAGCCACACCCACTTCTTCGAGGTAAATCGCGCCTTGCTCTTCGATCGCGCGGCGGCCTGGGGCATGAAGGTCGACCAGCCTGCCGGCGCCGGTACCCGGTTCGAGCCGGGGGTCACCAAGTCCCTACGGCTCGTTCCGATTTCAGGTGATCGCGTCGTGCACGGGCAGGCGGGCCTCGTCAACGGTCCACTAGATGCGCCGTCAGCGCGGGACGACGCGCTGAAGAAGGCTCGCGACCGCGGCTATCTGGGAGCCTGACATGGCCATTCTGTCCCGCCGGGCCTACAGCGAGCTCTACGGACCGACCAAGGGCGACCTGGTGCGATTGGCCGACACCAGTCTGCTGGCCGAGATCGAGCACGACTACACCACATACGGACACGAGCTGCTGGTTGGTGCCGGAAAGAACTTACGCGACGGCGAGGGCGTCAACGCCTACAGGACGGCCTCGCACAAGATTCTCGACGTCGTCATCAAGAATGCTACAATCGTTGACGCCGTCGCCGGCATCGTGAAGGCCGACATCGGCATCCGCGACGGGCGCATCGTCGGCGTAGGCAAGGCAGGCAATCCCGACGTGATGCCGGACGTGCATCCCGACATGGTTGTAGGGCACACTACGGCGCCGATCGCTGGCGGACCCTTCATCGTCACCGCCGGCGCAGTTGAGTCGCACGCTCATCTGATCTCGCCTGAACAATCCGACCACGCGCTCTCTGGCGGGACGACCACCCTTGTTGGGAACGGATCGGGGCCGGTCTTCGACGTCGGCAGCGGCGCTGCGTCGACGTTTGCGCGCTTTCTTCAGGCGATCGAGTTCTCGCCACTCAATTTTGCCCTGTTCGGGCGTGCAGGGTCCAATCCAGAAGCCGTCGAGGAAGCCGTCGCGGCCGGTGGTATGTCCGTGAAGATCCACGAGGATTTCGGCGCCGCCCCCGCGGTGATCGACCAGAGCCTCGTTGCGGCAGATCGTAATGATTTCGCGGTTCACCTCCATACCGACTCGATCAATGAGTATGGCTTCTGCGAGGATACGATGGCTGCTGTCGAGGGCCGCACCATCCATATGTATCACGTGGAGGGAGCCGGCGGCGGTCATGCACCGGATCTGCTGAAGGTTGTGTCGTGGGACAACGTCATTCCTTCATCCACTAATCCGACCAATCCGTACACGTCTTACGGAATGGAAGAGGGCGTGCCGATGACGATGATCTGCCATCAGCTCAACTACAATGCACCCGAGGACGTGATGTTCGGCGAGTCGCGTGTGCGTGCCCAGTCGATGGCGGCTGAAGATTTTCTCCATGACATGGGGGCGATATCGATATTCGGTACGGATACGCAAGGCATGGGACGCCTCGCCGAGAACGTGGCGAAGTGCTGGCAGCTGGCGAGCGTGATGAAGGATCGGGTCGGCCGCCTGCCCGAGGAAAAGACAGCACGTGCGGACAATGAGCGTATCAAGCGCTACATTGCCAAGCTCACCATAAATCCGGCAACCGCGGTTGGCATTGACCACATGGTCGGCTCGATTGAGCCTGGCAAAATGGCCGACCTGGTTCTCTGGCCGCGCGCCTCCTTCGGCATCAAGCCCTATATGGTGATCAAGAACGGCTTCGTCGTCTGGGCTGCCATGGGAGACGGCAACGGCAGCCTCGGGCTGTCAGAGCCGATGATCCAGAAGCGGATGTGGGGCGCACTCGGTGCCGCACCGCAAAGACTGGGCGTCAACTTCATGTCGAAGCTCGCGATGGAGGCCGACGTGACCCGTAAGCTCGGCCTTGGGCGCGATCCGGTCCAGATCAAGAATGTACGAAAATTACGGAAGGCAGACATGTTACGCAACGCCGCGACACCGCATGTTGAGGTTGACCCGCAAACGTTCGAGGTTCGTGCTGATGGAAAGCTTCTGATGTGCCTGCCCGCGACGAAGGTGCCGTTGACAAGACGGTACATGATCCGATGAGCCGGCTCTCGCTCAACAAGGGATTGGCACAACCACGGATCGCGGCCTCACGGGTTGGAATCGGAGGACCGGTCGGTTCAGGCAAGACTGCATTGGTGGAGTGCCTGATTCCTGCACTGACTGCGCGGGGCATCGATATCGCCGTCATCACCAACGATCTCGTCACGGCCGAGGACGCCGAACGGATCAGACGCTCCGGGCTGATCGATCCGGCACGGGTGTCGGCGGTTGAGGCGGGGGCATGTCCTCACACCGTCATTCGCGAGGACCCCACGCTGAACATCGAAGCCGCAGATGAGCTTGAACGCCGCTTCCCGGGAGTCGAGCTGATCCTGCTGGAAAGCGGCGGCGACAATCTCGCCTCGACGTTTTCGCGAGATCTGACTGATTTTTGGATGTTCGTGATCGACGTCGCCGGAGGCGACGATATTCCGCGCAAGCGCGGTCCGGGCGTCATTCGCGCCGACCTCCTTGTCATCAATAAGATCGATCTGGCGCCTTACGTCGGCGTGGATTTGGAACGCATGCACCGCGAGGCATCGAAAGTCCGAGGGGATCGTCCGGTGCTGCTTACCAATTGCCGTCGAGGCGAGGGTATCGAGTCAATCGTCGATCTCCTCGAGCGCGAAGTGTTGTTCAGGACATGAATCGCGCAACGGCGAGCGACGCAGCGCGGCTCGACCTTGGTTTCGTCCGGCGTGCCGGTCATACTGTGATCGACCGGCGGTTGTTCGCCTGGCCGTTCGTGCTCACGCGCAGCTTCCATCTTGATCCGGAACGACAGGATTTGTTGAGCGTGATCGTGCAGACGGCAAGCGGCGCTGTCCACGGTGAGGACAGTCTTGCGCAGCGCTTGTCGCTTGGTCCAGGAACGGCCGTCTGTTTGACCAATCAGGGGGCGACGTCGGTTCATCGCGCCGCGCCCGGGGCGCGCGCGGTAGAGACGGTGAAGCTTGGTGTCGCGAGCGGCGCCAGTCTGGAGTACCTGCCCGGGCCGCGCATCCTCTTTCCTGATGCCGCGCTGTCACAGACCATGGAACTTGACTGCGCGGCCGACGCTCACGCGTTGATCTTCGATGCGTTCACTATGCACGACCCCTTGGGCGACGGCCGCTACTTCCGGGAACTGGAATCGACCTTCTGTCTGAGAAGATCGGGTGGCGAGCCGCTGGTGATGGAGCGCACGCGGGCCTACCGTCCAGACCACAGCTTCTTTCATGGCTACGCCGCCTTTGGGTCAGCATTTATGGTGCTGCCCACCGGCCATGATCCGGCGGATCTCCAGGGTAAGTTGACAAGGATCCTGGAGCGGATCAGCGGGCTCTATGGTGCGGCAAGCGCCCTGCCTGCGAAAGCCGGGATTGGGGTCCGTCTGGCAGCCCTGGAGTTGAGATGCATTCGTCAAGCATTTGAGGCCGTGAAAGTGATCTATCGGACCCTCCCCGCCACCTCGTCCATGATGTGACGCGGCCTCGCCGCCGCAGCGCACTCGACTCGCGCCGATTTCCCGGGGCTCAAGCGAGCACTGCGCGTCGCTTTCGCGTTCTAAGCAGCGAAAAATGGATTGGCCGGCCTTGCGAGGCCGAGATGGTCGCGCAATGTCGTCCCCTCGTAGTCGCTGTGCTCGACACGCTCGGAATCGACAAGGCGCATATCGTCGGCCTTTCCATGGGCGGCTTCTGCACGGTGCATTTCGGCCTGCAAACGCCGGAGCGCGCGCTGTCGCTCACGGTGGCCGGCGCGGGTTACGGCTGCGAGAAGGAGTTCGAGGAGTATTTTCGCGGCGTCTCGCTCGAAGTAGCCGACAATTTCGAGAAGCAGGGCGCCAGGGAATTCGCCAAGATCTATGCTCTCGGCGCGAACCGCGTGCGGTTCCAGAACAAGGATCCGGTTGCTGGCGAGAGTTTGCAGACCGCCTCGCCACCCATTCCGATCGCGGCGCCGCCAACACCATGCGCGGCGTCAGGCCCGCCGGCCCTCCTTCTACGACCTCGAAGACGGCCTGAGGAAGATGATGGTGCCGACGCTGGTCGTCGTCAATGACGAGGACGATCACTGTCTCCAGCCCGGCATCCTCCTGAAGATGATGATTCCGGCCTGCGGCCTCTCGGTCTTCCCCAGGACGGGCCACACGCTCAATCTGGAAGAGCCCGCGGCGTTCAATGCTGCTTGCCGAGTTCATCGCCCAGGTCGAGGCGGGACAATGGCTATCGCGTGATCCGCATGCGCTGCCGGGCCAGATCATGCGTACGAAGTAGTCAATGACGAGCCAGCCCCTGATCGACGCCGACCGGCTCTGGAGCCGCCTGATGGCACTCGCGGAGATCGGTGCGACGCCGGCCGGCGGGGTCAACCGGCAAGCTCTGAGCGACGGCGAGATCGCCGCCTGGCGCCGCGTCATCGGCTGGGTCGGCGAGGCGGGCTTGACGCCGTCGACGGACGCTGCGGGAAACCTCTTCCTGACGCTGGCCGGCCGCGACCGCAAGGCGTCGCCGCTGCTGCTCGGCAGTCATCTCGACAGCCAGCCGACCGGCGGGAGGTTCGATGGTGCGGCCGGCGTGATGGCGGCACTCGAAGCGGTGGTCTCGCTCGCCGACCAAGGCGGAAAGCCTGCGCGCGACATCATCGTCGTCGCCTGGATGAACGTGGAGGGCTCGCGCTTCGCGCCGGGCATGATGGGCTCGGACGCCTTCACCGGCGAGCGCGACCTGGCCACGATCCGCGTCGCGCGCGATTCGAACGGCATCAGCGTCGGCGAGGCGCTCGATCGCCTGCACCAGGCGTTTCCTGATCTGCCGCATAGGCCGCTCGGCTTCGCAGTCGGCCCTATCTCGAATCTGCGCCATCCCGATAACGCGATGCTCGACGCGGCCGGTGTGCGAATCACAATTCTTTGCAAGGCGAACGCATCGCCTTGCGCGGTCACGGCGACGCCGCTCGTCGATGCGCCCTCGAACGCCTTCGATGCGCGTCTGCAGGCGGGCATCGCGAAGGCCGCGCATGAACAGGGGCATCCGGCCCTGACCATGCTCTCGGCGGCCGGTCATGATGCCCGCCATCTCGCAAAGGTCTCCACGGCCGCGATGATCTTCATCCCATGCCGCGACGGCGCGAGCCATGTCGAGCATGAATGGGCCGAGCCCGATCATGTCGCCGCGGGAGCGTCGGTGTTGGCCCAGGTGTTGCGCGAGCTTGCCTTCGCGCCTGCCATCGAGGGGTGAGGACATCGATGCAGGATGACTCCTCGGGACTACCGCTGGCGAGTTCTTGGTCGAGCAACAGATCGAACGAGCACTGCGGTTTGCCGATCGGGTCATGGTGGTTGAACGGGGCAAGGCGGTCTGGAGCGGGGAATGCTCGCAGCTAAGCGACGCCCCTGAGCCTTTTTCGAAGCGCTTGTCCTTGAATATACCCGCCTCGCGCTCGCAAGTTCGTGTGCACGGAGTCACCCACCGCTGCGCGCCGCGCGTTGGCGCAGCAGCTTGGCGAACGCCTCCGCGGGCGGTGAGAGCACGAGCCCGCGCCGTTGATATATATAGTAGCGGCGGCGGATTTCCGGAGCGCGCAGCTTGATGAAACGCACGTCGAAATTTGGCGCGAACAGCCGTCCGTAGTCGGGAACGGCCGCCAGGCCGGTACCGACGCCCACCAACGCCAAAGCGGTGGTCAGATATTTGACCTCGACTGCGGTCTGCATGGAGAGCGAGCTATCGTGCGCATGCAGCAGGCTCTCCAGGTGCCGGTTGAATTCACTGGAATAAATGACCCAGCTCTCGTCGCGCAGTTTTTTCCACGAGACGGCGCGTTGCTGCGCCAGCGGGTGCTGCGCTGAGCAGACCACTCGGATCGGTACATCCATCAGGAATGTGCTGGTGACATCCTCGCCGGTGGCTCGCTCCGGGCCAACGCCCAGTTCAGCCTCGCCACGGCGGACCGTGCCCACCACTTCGTCCGCCATCGCGTCGGTCACGCGCAGGCCGACATCCGGATGGGCTTGCTCGAACTCGCCCAGCACTGCCGCGACCCATGTGCATGCCAGCATCTGCGGCGCTACCACGCGCAACAAGCCGGTGCGAAGGGAGCGAAGATCCGAAGCGCCCTCTGCGATCTGCTGCACGTCATCCAGGATGCGGCGCGCCAGGGGGAGCAATTGCTGGCCGGCCGCCGTCAACAACACGACCGCGCCGCGGTCGAACAGTTTCAGCCCGAGGGTGTCCTCGAGTTGCTGAACCAGCATGCTGACTGCCGACTGCGTCAGGTTGATCTGTCGCGCCGCGGCCGTGAAGCTGCCCGCTCGAGCGACCGCGGCAAAGGCGCGCATCTGGCGCAAGCTAAGAGTGGAGAGAATGGTGGGCCGCATCACATATCCTCGTTCGAACGGATCGATATCAGGAAACCTGATGAAAGTATTAAAAGAATTGGCTTGTGTGATAGGGGAATTATTCTTCAGAATTCCAGCATGCACATTGTCGTCATAGGAACGGGGATCGTCGGCGCTTGCACTGCGGCGTGGCTGCAGCGCGACGGCCACGCGGTGACCTTCGTCGACCCGCTGGACGCGGGCGAGGCCTGCTCCTTCGGCAATGCCGGCTCGCTGTCGCCGAGCGCCTGCCTGCCGGTCGGCATGCCTGGCATGTGGAAGAAGGTCCCGCGCTGGCTGCTGGACCCACTGGGGCCGCTGACGGTGCGTTGGGCCTATGCTCCGCTCGTGGCGCCATGGCTGCTGCGCATGCTGCATCATTCATCACGCGAAGAGGTGACACGTATCGCCACCGCGTTACGTTCGCTGCTTGCGCCTATCTTCGACTGCTACGATCCGCTACTTGCGAATGCCGATGCCCGGGAGTTGGTGCGGCGTAGCGGTTGCCTGTACGTCTTTTCCTCTCGCGAGACAGCGGCGCAGTGGGCCTGGGGCATGAATCTGCGGCGATCGCTGGGCGTGCGGATGCAGGACGTGGAGCAGGACGAGCTGGAAAGTCTCGAGCCGGACCTCAAGGGACGTTTTCGGTTCGGCATTCTGGCGCCCGATAACGGTTCCACGTCCGATCCATCTGCCCTCGTCAAGGCGATCTACAATCGCTGCATCGGCGACGGCGCGCGTCACGTCCGTGACCGCGTCCGTGGTTTCGAACGGCAGGGCCGGCGCGTCACCGCCGTGCTGTTGGAGCAGGGCGAGCCGCTGGCGGCGGACGGCGTGGTGGTGGCAGCCGGGGCCTGGTCGGGCGCGTTGGCGACACAGCTCGACAGCCCGGTGATGCTGGAGACGCAGCGCGGTTACCACGTCACGGTGCACAGCTCGAACCTGGCCCTGCGCCACACCGTGATGGCGGTGGAGCACAATCTGATGGTCAACCCGATGGCCATGGGTCTGCGGCTGGCCGGTACGGTGGAATTCGCCGGCTTGAAAGCGCCACCCAACATGGCGCGTGCCGATGCGCTGCTTCGTCAGGGACAGCAATTATTCCCGCACCTGGACACATCGTCTTTCACGCGCTGGATGGGTCATCGTCCCTGTCTTCCCGACAGTCTTCCGGTGGTCGGTCCGGTCCGCGCGGCCGACAACGCCTGGCTCGCCTTCGGCCATGGCCATATGGGCATGTGCATGGGCGCGGCGACCGGCCGCGAGATTGCGCATTTGGTGGCTGGACGACCGACGCAAGTGGACCTGATGCCGTTTTCCCCGGAGCGCTTCCGTTGAGCGCGTCCTGGTCAATCGCCGTGGACATGGGTGGCACCTTCATCGATGCGGTGGCGTTGCGGAGCGACGGGCACGTTGCATCGCTCAAATATCCGCGCGTAGGGCGCCGGCTGGTCGAGCCGGTGGTCGAGACACTCGATCGGTTGTGTGCGCAGGCGGGGATCGGGGCAGTTGACGTCGCCCGCGTCGTGCACGGCTCCACCGTGATCACCAATCTGCTGTTGGAGCTGAACGAGCCGCCGGTGGCCCTTGTCCTGACGCGCGGCATGCGCGACGTACCGGTCCTGGCGCGCCAGGACCGCAAGGAACTCTATGAGCCGGTGATCATGCCGGCTGTGCCCGAAGCAAAGCTGTTTCCGGAGCCGCTGCGTTTCGAGCTCGGCGGGCGCATCGATGCCGAGGGGCGTGAGGTGGAGCCGCTCGACCTGTCGGCCGTTGACACCATCGCGGATGCAGTGAGCGCCGCCGGCGTGCGCGCGCTGGCGGTTGGTCTGTTGTTCTCGCACCGCAATCCGACCCATGAGCGCGCGCTGCGGGCTGCGCTGCATGCGCGCCTTCCCAGCTTGCACATTTCACTATCCAGCGAAGTCGACCCGCAAGTGCGGGAATTCGAGCGCTGGCTGACTACGGCACTGGACGCCTATGCCAAACCGCTGGCGGCGAATTATCTGCACGCGCTGGCCGACGCATTGAAGATACGTGGCTTGCCGCCGCTGCGCCTGATGCGATCGGCCGGCGGCACGGCGCCCTGGCGTGATCTCGCCGAGCAGCCGATCGGCCTTGCCATGTCCGGTCCCTGCGCGGCGCTGCAGGGCGTGGCCGCCGGCCTCGCAGCCTCCGCTAGCGCGATTGTTCTGGATATCGGAGGCACCAGCGCCGACATCAGCATTCTGCTCGACGGCAGGCCGACCTTTGCCGATGCGCTGGAATGCGGCGGCTTGCCGATCCGTCAGCGCTGCGCAGACATCGCCTCAATCGGCATCGGGGGTGGCAGCGTGGTGTCGGTGGTGCCGGGTGGCGCGCTTCGCCTGGGGCCGCGCTCGCAAGGAGCCTGGCCAGGACCGGCCGCCTTTGGTCTCGGCGGTGGCTTGCCGACGCTGAGCGATGCGCTGTGCGTACTGGACCGCTTGCCGCCCCGGCTGGCCGGCGGGATCGTGCTGGACCGCACCGCAGCTGAGGCCGCGCTTGGCGGCGTGGCCGGCGCGCTCGGCTTGTCGGTGCTTCGAACCGCTGAAGCCGTCGTGGGCGCGGCTGCCGCCGGGATGGCGGAGGCGCTCAAGACCCACGCTTTTCAGCGCAACCTGGATCCGGCGGATGCGGTGCTCGTCGCCATCGGCGGCGGCGGCGCGCAGCATGCGGCCGAGATTGCCGAACTTGTGGGCATCCGCCGCGTGCTGGTGATGCCGAACGCCAGCGTGATGTCGGCGCTGGGCATGCTCTGCGGTCCGGAAGACGGCGACGTCCGCCTGACGGTGAGCAATAGTCCGTGGGCTTCGCTGCCGCCGGAAGGCGCAGGGCCGCATTCGTTGTTCGCGCCGATGACCACTGCCTTTGTGCCGGCGGGCTGGTCCTGGCGGCTCGCGCCGGATCAGACGCTGGTGCTGGAGGTGAACGCATGATGCCGCGCGCGGGCGACGTCGCATCTGATCCGGTCATTGCCCTGCGCATGGAGCCGCTGCGTCTGGCGCTGCAAGGCACGGCCGACCGCATGCAGCATGGCATGATGCGTGCCGCGGTATCGTCCATCGCCCGCGAGAGCGGCGACTGTGCCGCGGCGCTGTTCCTGCCGGACGGACGCTTGCTCGCCCAGGCGCGCTCGCTGCCATTGTTGCTGGGATCGCTGATTCCGGCCGTTGCCGGTGTGCTCGCACGCTTTCCGCTCGCAACGATGTCCGAGGGCGACGCCTATCTGCTCAACGACCCCTGGTCCGGCGGCACGCATCTGCCGGACCTGGCTCTGGTCCATCCGGTCTTCCACGATGGCGAGGTGATCGCCTTCGCCGCCGCCAATCTGCACCATCAGGATGTCGGGGGCATAGCCGCCGGCTCCATTCCGCCCGACGCAACCGAAGTGTACCAGGAGGGCCTGCGCCTGCCGCCGGTACGCTGGCGCAGTGCCGAAGGCGTGCTGCCCGATATCGACGCCATCCTGGCCGCCAACTCACGCACGCCTGACAATCTGCGCGGCGACCTGGAGGCGCAATGGACCGCGCTGACGCAAGGCGCGCGCGAACTGAAGCAGATCGCACGTCACACCGGACCTCGTTTTGCCGAGGTTTGCGATGCCCTGATTGCGCAGACCGAATGCATGACTCGCGCCGCCCTTGCGGCCGCGCCTGACGGCGAATGGACCTGGCGCGATCAACTCGATGGCGACGGCATCGACACCGCCCCGGTTCCCATCGTGGTGAGCTTGCGAAAGCAGGACGACACACTGGTCATCGACTTCGAGGGGACCGCGCTGCAGGTGAGGGGTCCGCTCAATGCATCGCCGGCGGCGATGCTGTCGGCAGCTCTGTTCTTCATGCGCACGCTGGCGCCGGACGCACCTAACAATGCCGGCTGCCTTGCGCCACTGACGCTGAAGCTTCCACCCGGCAGCCTGGTCAATCCGGTGCTGCCGGCGGCGGTCAATGCGCGCACGGCGACCGTGAAGCTGGCGTGCAACGCGATCCTCGGAGCGTGGTCACAGTCGGTGAGTGGGGTGGGCGTGGCGCCGCACGCCGGGGTGGCCACGGTCCTCGCGCTCAGCGGCACGCGGATGGACGGGCGGCGCTGGATGTTCACCGAGATCATTGCCAGCGGCGCCGGCGCCAGCATCCACGCGCCCGGCCGCGCCGGCGTCTCCACCGACGTCGGCAATGCACGCAATACCCCCGTGGAGGTGATCGAGACCGAAGCGCCGCTGCGTGTGGAATGCTACGAGATTCGCCGCGGCAGCGGCGGCGCCGGTCTGCAATGTGGCGGCGACGGCGTGCGGCGCGCCTATCGGCTGCTCGAAGGCCAGGGGTGGATCGCCTATCGCGGCGAGCGCCATGTCGGCCGTGCGCGCGGTGCTCGAGGTGGCAGGGCCGGCGCAACGTCGATGGCCCGGGTCTTGCGTGTGGACGGAGCGATCGAGCTCCTGCCTGCGCGCGCCCGCATCGCGTGGTCCGCCGGCGACCTGCTGATTATCGAAACCGCGGGCGGCGGCGGCTGGGGATCCCTAGCTCCAGCCGAAGCCGCCAATCCACCCGTAAGGAGTTGCCCATGATCCGCTTCCTGATTTCGCGCCGCGCGATGCTGGCGTTGACCGGTCTCGCGATGCTGCTGCCCGCGCCGGGTCGTTCGCAGGCCAACTACCCGAACAAGGCGATCACATCGTCGTGCCCTTTGCACCGGGTGGCAGCACCGACGTGCTCGCGCGTCGTGTTGGCGACAAGCTCGCCGCGGCCTTGGGCCAGCCCGTCGTGGTCGACAATCGAGCGGGCGCCGGCGGCGTTCTCGGCGCCGACTTCGTGGCTAAATCCGCACCCGACGGCTACACCCTGCTGGCCGGCGTCACCGGCAGCAACGCCATCGCGCAGGCGCTGTACGCAAAATTGCCCTACGACGTGATCAAGGACTTCGCGCCGCTGTCGACGTTGGTGACTGCGCCGCTGGTGCTGGCCGTCAACCCCGACATGAAGGCGAACACGGCAACCGAGTTTCTCGCCCTCGCCAAGTCAAAGCCGGGCGAGTTGAGTTTCGGTTCGGCCGGCAATGGCACGTCGATGCATCTTACTGGCGAGATGTACAAGCAGGCGGCCGATGTGTCGATGGTGCACGTTCCCTACCGCGGCAGCGCCGCCATGCTCACCGACCTGATGAGCGGTCAGATCCAGGTCACGTTTGGCGACGTCCTGGTGCTGATGCCGCAGATTCAAGCCGGAAAGATTCGCGCGCTGGCCGTCACATCGAAAGTCAGGCACCCCTTGCTGCCGGACGTGCCGACGCTGGATGAAGCGGGATTGAAGGGTTTCGAGGCGCTGTCATGGCAAGGCTTGTTTGCGCCGGCCGGTACGCCGCCCGAGGTGATCGAAAAGCTGAGCGCGGAAGTGAACAAGGCGCTGCAATCCCCTGACATCAAGGATTACTTTGCGGCGCAGGGCTTCATCGTCCAGGGCTCGACCCCTGAGGCCTTCAAGGCCTTTGTCGCGAGCGAGGTGAAGAAGTGGACGCCGATTGTGAAGTATTCGGGTTCCCAGGTGGATTGAGCTGGCGCCGCCGCCGCTGTGCTAATTGGGCCTCCGGTTGCGATGGAAATACATCTAGTCAGTTCAATAGATCTATGGGCAGCCAATTTCACGGTCCAACGGTCTGATCTTTGGCTCGGACAGCCATACGCGGTAGGCCAGCCAAACTCGACTTGGATGAACGCGCACCTAACGGCGGATAGCCCTCGACGAGACCCGTGACGCTGCTGCTGCGAGCCGTCTCGCTTTCCTTGCTAGGGTGCGCGCGTTCCGAGCAGGGGGCGCTCTCAACACCGCTTAGTCTAAGCGCGTTTCCATAGCGACGATCCCGGCATTATGGATCGTCAGGTCGATCGGAACGCTACGATCCCCACCAGCGATAACGATCCTCCCGAGGATCTCGGCGGTTGCGGATGGTGGCTTCTGGCGGAGCCGGAAGAGCGACTGTGCAGGCCGCCCGCGTGGTTGGTCGCGATCGGCGGCAGGGTACGAAACTCGCGCGGCTCGGCCTCGCAAAGGATAGCGGCGATCGCTCTGCGGTTGAGAAATGGGGGCGAAAGTGCTCAGGGGGAGTTGTGCGCGTCCGGTGTACCGGCTCCGGCCGTCGAGTTTTTTTTCGCCGCCAGATCTGCCGTCTTGCAGGTCTGTGTAGTCCCCTCTCAGCTTTGGATGGGTGAGACGTCCAATACGCATGAAGGAACTGCAAAACACCCAGGCAGCACTCGCCCGCCTTCGCGGCCAGCGGGCAGAGATCGACGCCGAAATATCCCGCTTGGAAGCGGCCCAGGAGGCACAGGTCACTCAGGCGATGATCGAGAAGGTGAAAGCGCTTGGTATCGCACACCTGCCGATCGCGCAAATCCTGGCGGACCTAGACAAGATCGGTGAAAGCATGCCGCAGGTCTCGCCGACGCCGAAGGACGATGATCCGGAATGCGACGAACAGGCAAATAGCGCGACGTTTGTCCGGTTGAGCCGCAATGGGTCCCCGGCTAGACGCGCTACGCACCACCCGGCCCGAACCACGTCGTCAAGACGTCCTTGAGGCCATTCTGATTCTCGTCGCCCACCCAGGCCACATGCCCGTCCGGCCGCACCAGCACGGCGCCCGGCGCGGGCACCGCTCCGATGACCGGAAGTTGCCATGCGCCGTCGTGATCGGCATCGACCGCCACGATGCGATCCGCCCAGGGCGTGATGTCGATGCCGCCCGGCTTGCCGAAATCGAGCAGCAGGCCGCGCGCGCCGTGCAGAAGCGTGAACAGCCGCTGCTTGCGTCCATCCACCACGAGATCGAGATCGGGCATGCGGCGGCCGAGCAAAGCGTGACCTTCGCCGAGATCGTAGGCGATGTCGAGCCCGCTCATCATCGCGCCGAACCGTCGTCGCGGCTCGTCCATGGCGAGCAGCTCGGACACGATCTCGCGCGCGGCCTTGCGGCCGTCGTCGCCGCGGCGGAGCAGGGCGATCTGCGCCATGGTGTTCTTCAAGACGCGCGCGGCGACGGGTTGGCGCTCGGCATGGTAGCTCTCAAGCAGGCCGTCCGGCGAGATGCCCCTGACGACCTGCGCCAGCTTCCAGCCGAGATTGACCGCGTCCTGCACACCGAGGTTGAGGCCCTGGCCGCCGACGGAATGATGGATGTGCGCGGCATCGCCGGCGAGCAGCACGCGGCCCTTGCGATAGGACGCGGCCTGCCGCGCCGCATCGGTGAAGCGGGAGATCCAGGCGGGATTTCGCACGCCGAAGTCCGTGCCGTACACGGCGGCGAGGGCCTCGCCGAGATCGCGCAAGGTGGGCTCGCCCCCGCGCGCCAGCGTCGCTTCCGTGACGACGACGAGAATGCGTCCATGCTCCGTCCTGCTGAGGCCGTGGAAGCCGAGCGCGTCGTGGCGCAGGCCGAGGACTGGCTCATCGTGCATCTCGACCTCGGCCATCAGATTGCTGAGCGTCGGCGGGAAGCCTGCGAAGTCGATGCCGGCCGCCTTGCGCACCGCGCTGCGGCCGCCGTCGCAGCCGACGAGATAATCGGCGCGCAAGCGCTCGCCGCAGGACAGGGCGACGTCGATGCCGGTCTCGTCCTGCGCGAAGCCCGTCACCTCTCGGCTCCGATAGACCGGCACCGCGAGCTCCGCGACCCAGCCGGCGAGGATGCGCTCGATGTGGCTCTGCCGCAGCGCAAGCCCGTAAGGATGGCGGGTGGGGAGGTCGCCGATGTCGAGCCTGGTCCAGGCGAAGCCGGCGAGCTGGGTGATCTTCCCTTCGCGCAGGAAACGCTCGGCGACGCCGCGCTGATCGAGGATCTCGATCGTGCGGGCGTGCAGTCCGCCGGCGCGCGTCTCGACGATCGCCTGATCGGGGCGCCGTTCGACGATCGCGACGTCGACATGCGCGAGGGCGAGCTCGGCCGCCAGCATCAGGCCGGCCGGGCCGCCGCCGGCGATGACGACCTCATGGCCGGTGATCGCGCGTTCTGCACGCGGTCGGCGGCGCGATTGGGACGTCGGAAGCAAGACAGGCATGGCGTGACCCCTCGACTGGTTGTTCGGGTCGAGGGGTCTTACGCGATCGCCGGGGGCTTGAAGCAAGTCCCTCGCGCACCACATATCGAGCTGGGAGGAGGGGCTTTCGGCTTCCGTGCCGGCCGCGTTGACACGTCGGGCAAAACACCGGCAGAATGGCATCATCGAAAGAGTTCGGCCGAGCCCGCGCGGAAGTGATCCGCTGCGGGTTTTCTTTTTGGCGCGATGTCTCAGCAGATGCCGGTGGTTCGCTGCATCACGTCGGCGAGCTCCTCGAAGGAGAAGGGCTTGCGGATCATCGGCAGGCCGCCGCGCCGCGGCTCGCGCCCGGACAATTGCAGCATCTTCAGCTCCGGACGCGCCCGCCTCGCCAGCTCGGCGAGCTCGTGGCCGTCCATGCCTGGCATGTTGATGTCGGTGATGAGGATGGAGATGTCCGGATTCTGCTCGAGCCGCTCGAGCGCATGCGCGCCGTCGTGGGCGCTGATCACCTCGCAGCCGAGATCCTCCAGCATGTCCACGATCACGCCGAGGACAGCGGGATCGTCGTCGACAACCAGGACGGTGTGGCTCATGTCACGAATGTTCCTTCCGCAAGAGAGATAAACGCGCCGCTCGCCGGGGAAGTTCCTGCAAGCCTAGTCGTCCTTCGACAAATCGCCGGGCTTGGCGGGGAGGTCCATGGCGCCGCCCTCGCCATGCGCGAGGTCGCGGCCCGTATCTTCGTTCTCGCCGCTATCTTTGACGATACCTCGCTCGTCGCGCGCCTCCTCGCCGCGTGGCTTCTGTTCGCTGCGCGGGCCGGCTCCGGCCAGGTTGCGCGATGTCTCTTGTGGAATCGAGTTGGATGTCATGGGCCGATCCTCCTGATCGGTTAACTTTCGCGCAGCCTGCAAGTTCGTTTGACACGTCGGGCAAAACACCGGCAGAATGACATCATCGAGACGAGTTTGGTTGACCCGCGCGGAGAGATCCGCCGCGGGTTTTTTCGTTCTCGATTGCGGAATCGGACGGCGGCGGCGCATTGCGGCCACGCACTCGTCAGACCTGGGGCGCCAATCGGCGCGCCGTCGTCCGAACCATTGCTGGCCGGCACGCGCTAACGTGCCGGTCCGCGGCGCCGGGCCATTCGCCCGCGCCGCTGCGGTCTCCGGGATGGAGAGAGGGTTCGCGCCCGAAACGATCGCGCCGCGATGCTGCGATCCGCCGCGCATTTTCTTCACGGGAGAGATGATGACCGCTTATCTGATAACACTCGCCGTTACGAGCCGGACAAGCTGATGGGTTATTGCGTCGCGCTCTATTTCGCAAAGCTCCTGGTCTGGGACAAGGTTCTCGGATTGGGCTCGACCGATGCCCTGGCCGGATTTGCGGCGATCACGGCCAATCTTGTGGTCTCGTTCTACTTCGCCAAGCGCGGTTTCGAGAACGTCGCGAGGATAATCAAGCGATGAAGATGCCGGAAAACGAGATCAAGGCCATTGTGGCCGAAGCGCTGGCTGAACATCACAGGCTCCAGCAAGAAAACATCAACGCGATCGTGTTGAAGGCGGTGGCTTCGGTGCTGGCCTCATTCGGCATCGAAGATGACGATCGAAGGGAGCTGAGGGCCGATCTCCAACATTTGCGAAGGTGGCGGAGGAGCGTGGAGCAGGCCCAGAGCTACACTCTCAAGGCCGTGATCACGATGATCGCCACCGGCCTGATGGGGGCCGTCTGGCTTGGCGTCAAGGTCGTGCTCGGCAAGTGAGCCTTCACGACGACGGCGATGCTGCACTTGCGGTTACGTCAATCCTAGCGGACGGTTTCGATCCATCTACAGGATTCGTATTGTCGATGCGTCCGATGACGACATCGTCGATTCGTTGTGTGAACTGCATCGGTTGACGTTCCTCAATTCAGCCACCATGCCTCAATTCGAGATTGGAGCGTGGTGGCTGGCCTATCATGGGGATGTTGCAGTCGCTTTCGCCGGCATCGTTCCATCGACGCACGTGAGCAATGGTGGTTATTTCTCCAGGGTCGGCGTGCTGCAACGGCATTGGGGGACGCGGCCTTCAGCGCAGATGATGCGTGCGGTCGAGGCAAGGGGAAGCCGCATGGGTTGGGACAGCATCGTCTCCGACACAACGGACAAACCGGTATCTGCCAACAACTTCATCCAGGCTGGTTATCGGCTCTTCGCGCCGAAGACGCCATGGGCCTGAGCGCACACCCTCTACTGGAGAAAGCGCATCCGCTGAGCAGGTTTACATCGCAGGGAGCGTGCCTGCAACAGCCCCGGGATGCGGGCGAGATGCCGCGCCGGCTTCATGCGCATGGGCATGTCCAGGGCCTGGCAGCTCGAGCGCTGCCGGGCCCCTTTTGCGTATTGAAGCGATGCAGGCGAGGCACTTGCGAAGTCGGCGGCGCCGGGCTTTAAGCTTTGCTCTTGCTGCAAATCGGCGGCCATAAGCCGATGTAAGGGAGCGCTCTATCGATGCCCACCAAGCCCCAATTGCCGGAACGTTCACCGCGAGGGACGGCAGGTCCGGCTGCGCTCGATGGTCTGTTGGTCGTCGATTTTACGCGGGTGGTCGCCGGACCGGCCTGCACACAGACGCTCGCCGATTTCGGTGCACACGTCATCAAGATCGAGAATCCCGATGGAGGCGACGACACGCGTGCCTATGAGCACGCCGAAATCGGTGGTGAAAGCGCCGCCTATCTCAGCCTGAACCGCAACAAGCGCGGTATTGCGCTCGACCTTGCCATTCCGGAGGCTCGAGAGATCGCGCTGGATTTGATCCGCAAGGCAGATGTGGTCGTGGAGAACTTTTCGAGCGGGGTCATGAAGAAGTTCGGACTCGACTATCAGTCGGTCGCGCCGCTGAACCCACGGCTGGTCTATTGCTCGATCTCCGCCTACGGACGCACCGGACCGTTTGCCTCGCGGCCCGGCTTCGATCCCATCACCCAGGCGGAAAGCGGCTTCATGTCGCTCAACGGATTTGCCGACGGCCCTGCGGTTCGTACCGGTCCGCCCATCGTTGACATGGCGACGGGCATGTCTGCCTGCAATGCGATCCTGCTCGCGCTGCTGGCGCGCGACCGGCTCGGGCGGGGCCAGCATGTCGAAGTCGCCCTGTTCGACGTTGCGATGGGCATGACAGGCTTCTACGGCATGGCCTATCTCATCAACGGCGAAAACCCCGGCCGGTTCGGCAATTCGCCCAGTGGGTCTCCCACGGTCGGCGTCTACGAAGCCTCCGACGGGCCGCTCTACATGGCCTGCGCCAACGACCGGCTCTACCGTCGGCTCGTGGTCGACGTGCTGAATCGGCCTGATCTCATCACCGACCCGCAATTTGCGACGCGCAAAGCGCGTTCGGAGAACAAGGAGCTGTTGCGCGCGGCCATCGCGGAGGTCTTCGCAAGCGATACTCTGGAGAACTGGATGGCCAAGATGAAGCGGGCCAATATTCCGGTCGGTTATCTTCGGACGGTCGAGGAGGGGTTCAATGCGCCCGAGGCTCGCGAGCGCCATCGCCTGAATCGGATTCCGCACCCGACGGCGGAATGGGTGCCGAATATCGAGCCGCCAATCACAATGAGCCTGACCGGCGCGATCGATCCCGTTGCGGCACCTCTGTTGGGCGAGCATACCGGGCAAGTCCTGCATGATACGCTCGGCTACGACGAAAGCCGGATCGCGGAATTTGCCGAGAGGGGCGCGTTTGGCGCGGTCAAGCCTCCAACCTCGGCGTGAGTCGCTTCCTCGGCTTGATTTGGCGAAGGTCCCGCCGCATAAATGCGTAACAGCGAGGGACACCAATGGCGCCTGGCAAGGAGCCGAGCATGATCCAACCCACCGGTTCGCAAGCCGGTGGAGGGGCCTATGCATCACTGATCGCGAAGGCCCGGGCGCTTCTGCCGCAGCTGCGCGAGCGAGCGGCGCAGACGGAGGAACTGCGGCGTCTCCCGCCGGAAACCGAAAGAGATCTCCACGATTCCGGCTTGTTCCGGATGCTCCAGCCATCACGGGTCGGCGGCGCCGAGCTTGACTATGTCGCCCTCGTCGATTGCGCTGAGCTGCTCGGAAAGGCAGATGCGTCGGTTGCCTGGAATCTCGCCAACCTGGCGAGCCATCACTGGATGCTCGGCATGTTCGAGCAGAAGGCACAGGATCTCATTTGGGGCCGTGATCCGGATACGCTGATCGCATCCTCCTTCATTTTTCCGGCCGGACGCGCCACGCGGGTCGAGGGCGGATACCGGCTGCACGGCAGCTGGCCGTTCTCGTCCGGCGTTGCCTCTTGCGAATGGAACATGCTGGCAAGCGTGGTCTACTCCGACGACGAGGCGGATGGTATCGAATATCGAATCTTCCTGCTGCCGAAGGGCGATTACAAGGTGCTGGACACCTGGAATGTCGCCGGACTGCGCGGGACGGGGTCTTGCGACGTGGAGGTGAGGGAGGCCTTCGTGGCCGACCACATGACCGTCGGGGTCGGGGATCTCTCAGGTGGCCCGACGCCGGGAAGCTCCGTCAATCCGAATCCGCTTTACGCACTGCCCGTGTTCTCGCTCTTCCCATACGTCCTCTCCGGCGTGGCGCTGGGGAATGCACAGGCGTGTCTCGACGATTATACTGAGGTCGCGCGGCATCGCATTTCGACTTACAACCACGCCAAGCTTAGCGATTTTCAGAGCACGCAGATCAAGATCGCGGAGGCTTCCGCCAAAATCGATGCCGCACGCCTGATCATGCGTTCGGCCTGCCTGGATGCCATGGATGACGCGCGGCGCGGCCATATCCCTGACATGGCGACCAAGACCAGATATCGGCGCGACGGATCGTATTCAGTGAACTTGTGCACGGATGCGGTCTCGATGCTGTTCGCAGCCAGTGGTGCGCGCGGTCTGTTCACGAGCGGTGTGTTGCAGCGACAGTTCCGCGATGCGCACGCGATCAATTCGCATCTGGCATTCAATTTCGACGCGGCCGGAACCAACTACGGACGGGTGGCGCTGGGCCTGCCCTCCGAAAATCTCACGCTGTGAGGTCGGTCGATGAATGATCTGCCGAAGCAGCCCCGCGCGCCCGATCCCGCCAACGAGTTCGCGAGCGACAGCTCGCAGATCGATCCGCGCGACTTTCGGAACGCGCTCGGGACCTATGCAACCGGCGTGACGATCATCACCGCGGCAGCGCCCGACGGCAAGCCCTACGGGCTGACTTGCAATTCGTTCGCCTCTGTCTCGCTGAATCCGCCGCTGGTGCTGTGGAGCCTCGTCGTCTATTCCTCCAGCCTGACCATTTTCCAGAACGCCAGCCATTTTACCGTCAACGTTCTAGGCGCCTCGCAACAAGCGCTTGCGAACAAGTTCGCGAAATCGTCGGACGACAAGTTCACCGGCGTCGCCTGGACACCTGGCCTCGGCAATGCACCCGTGCTTGCCGAGAGCGTCGCCAATTTTCAATGTCGCTCCGTGAACCGCTACTATGGCGGCGACCACGTGATCTTTCTCGGTGCAGTCGAGGCCTACACATACAATGCGAAGGAGCCGCTGCTTTTCGCGCGGGGAGCGTTCGGTCGCTTCATGGCTGACGATGAGCGGAAGAAGTCGTCATGAAGCGCTTCAGCTTGCCTTGGACGGGTGCTCTGTCGCTGAAAGCTTGTAGATCTCCAGCGCATCCGCCTCTGCGCCGCGCGCCGCCTTCGCCATCCTGAAAAGCTGTCCCGCGAGCGAGGCCATCGGCACCGGCGTCGAGGTCGCCTGTGCGACATCGGCGACCGTATCGAGGTCCTTGAGCATCGTGGCGATGTGGCCGAGCGGAGGGCTGTGAATGCCCTGCACCATCCGCGGCACGAACAGCTGGAGCGGAATGGAATCCGCAAAGCCGCCGGCGAGCGCTTCGGGCAATCGGTTGGCGTCGATACCCGCGTTCACGGCCAATCGCGCTGCTTCCGCGAGGACGGCCATCGCGCATCCCACGATTACCTGGTTGCAGAGTTTGGTGGTCTGTCCGGCGCCAATCGGACCCATATGAGTGAACCTGCGCGCCATGGCCAGCACATAGGGTCGCACCCTCTCGATATCACCAGCTTCCCCGCCGGCCATGATCGCCAGCGTGCCGTCTTCCGCGCCCTTCGTGCCCCCGGATACCGGCGCATCGATCCAACTCGTACCATTCGCGTCTTTCAGTCGCGCTGCGAGATCGCGCGCCGCGTCAGGATGGATGGACGAGAAGTCGACCACAAGCTTGCCTGCGCCGGGCCCTTCCGCCAGACCCTCGGGTCCGAAAATCACCTCCTCGACCGCTCTCGCATCCGTCACGCACATGAAGACGATGTCCGAGTTCACCAGGAGATCACGCGGCGTGCCCGCGCGCTTGGCCCCCGCCGCGGCGAGCGGAGCGACTTTGCCCTCCGATCGGTTCCAGACAGCGACCTGATAGCCGGCGTTGAGGAGGCGTCGGGTCATCGGCGCGCCCATCAGTCCGAGGCCGAGATAGCCGAGCCTGTCGGTACCCCGCGGGCTTGCGTTGCTCTCTTCAGCCATAGGTTGCCTCCTTCTGCCGCAATGTGGCGCCGCCTTACCATACATTGCGGACGGGAAGGCGAAACCGCCCCGGTCCGCATGGCTTGCCTGATTGTTTGAACCATGAAACATTTGATGCAGTCGGGTTGGGGGCGCCGGTCGGCGCCGTAGCAGCGGAGTGGCACGATGCGAACCGTTTCGAAATGGATCCTGGCTTTGGGAGCGGCAGCAGCCGTGAGCGCGGGCGCAAGCCCGTCATGGGGACAGCAGACGATCCGCGTCGGCTGGACCATCCCGGCCGAGGAATCCAAGTACTGGATGATGCGCAGGCCGACCGAATTCCCCAGCATCGGCAAGACCTACAACATCGAATGGACCC
Organism: Bradyrhizobium sp. in8p8; assembly: GCF_000426845.1. Classification (GTDB taxonomy): domain Bacteria; phylum Pseudomonadota; class Alphaproteobacteria; order Rhizobiales; family Xanthobacteraceae; genus Bradyrhizobium; species Bradyrhizobium japonicum_C. The sequence continues at coordinate 49,671 of NZ_AUGD01000019.1, forward strand.
AATTCCAGGGCACGGCGCCGATGACGCAGGCCTTGGCGGCCGGTGCGTTGGATTGCGCGACGCAGGCGCCTCTCTCGCTCTCCAACGGTGTCGTTGGCGGCAATCTCAAGGCCTACATCGTCGCGCAGCATGTTTTCGAGAAGCCCGGCGGCTTCTCGGTGTACTGGGCCGTCAAGGATGACTCGCCCATCAAGACAATTGCCGACCTCAAGGGTAAGACGGTCGGCATCTCCGTGATCGGCGGAGGTACGCAAGGTCCATTCAACCTGCTGCTGAAGCAGAATGGCGTCGATCCGGCCAAGGACATCAAGCTGGTCGAGGTCGGCTTTGCCGTCTCCGAGGACGCGCTGCGCCAGGGGCGCGTCGATGCAGTGAACATGAACCAGCCCTTTGCCGCGCGCGCGGAGGCAAAGGGCGGGACAAGGAAGCTGTTCTCGCTGTCCGAGGCCATGCCGAACATCGTGCACATCCTGGAAGCTTGCCGTGCCGATTTCGTCGACAAGAACCCGGAACTGGTCAAAGCCTATGTCCGCGACATCACGTCCGGCATGAAGAAGGCGCTGGCGAACCGCGAGGAAACCTTGAAAGTCGTGTCCGAAGTGCTGAAGGCGCCCGTTCCGGTGCTCGAGACCTATTTGCTCAAGGACAACGATTTCGGCCGCGACCCGGGCGCGGCGCCGAACTTTCCGGCGATCCAGAAGATGCTGGACATCTATGCGGAGACAGGAATGCTGCCGAAGCTGGATGTCGCACAGTTCAAGCATCCGTCGATCGTCGCTCCGTTGCAATAATGGGGCAGACGATATCCGACCACAAGATCGCGGCGTTCCGGATTATCCGGGACGCTGTCTGAAGAAGATGCTGATATGAAGAAACTGCGATCACGCGTTACCACGGATGGGCTCGACCGGGCCCCGCATCGTGCATTCATGCGTGCCATGGGGCTCGACGACGCTGCGATCGCCAGGCCGATGGTGGGCATCGTCAGCATGAAGGGCGAGCAGACGCCCTGCAACATGACCCACGACTTCCAGGTGGCTGCAGCCAAGACCGGAATCGAGGAAGCCGGCGGCACACCACGGGAATTTTCGACAGTCTCGGTTTCCGACGGCATCAGCATGAATCATGAGGGCATGAAGTTCTCGCTGTTCTCGCGGGAGCTGATTGCCGACTCGATCGAGGCCGTGGTTCATGGCCTGGCCTACGATGCGTTGATCGGATACGGCGGATGCGACAAGACGCTTCCCGGAGTGATGATGGGCATGGTTCGCTGCAACGTGCCGTCCATTTTCATCTACGGCGGCAGCTCGCTGCCGGGGCGCATTGACGGACGAACGTTGACGGTGCTCGACTCTTATGAAGCTGTCGGGAGCTTCATGACGGGCGAGATCGACGGCGCCACGCTCGAGCGGATCGAGCGCGCCTGCCTGCCGACGATCGGCGCGTGTGCCGGCCAGTTCACGGCGAATACCATGGGCATGGTGTCGGAGGCGATGGGGCTGACCATTCCCAACGTCTCGATGGTGCCGGGCGTCTATTCCGAGCGTGCACAGATCTCGCGACGTGCGGGGCGCCTGATCATGGAGATGCTGGAGCGCGGCGGGCCGTTGCCACGCGACATGGTGACGCGGAAATCTCTGGAGAACGGCGCGGCGATCGTCGCCGCGACGGGCGGCTCCACCAATGCTGCCCTGCATCTGCCGGCGATCGCGAACGAGGCCGGAATTGCGTTCACGATCGATGATGTGGGTGAGGTCTTCGCCAGGACGCCCTTGATCGGGAATTTTCGGCCCGGAGGCAAATATACGGCGAAGGATGTCTACGATATCGGCGGCGCTGCGGTCATAATCCGTGAGCTGATCCAGAGCGGGCATATCGACGGCAACTGCTTGTCCATTACTGGCCGCACACTTGCCGAAGAGTATGGTGCGGCGAATGCGCCCGACGGAGAGGTCGTGCACGCGGCTGGCGCGCCGATCATGGCTGACGGCGGCGTCGCGGTGCTGAAAGGCAACCTCTGTCCCGACGGCGCGGTGATCAAGGTTGCAGGTTTGAAGAGCCTGTTCTTCGAAGGCGTGGCGCGGGTTTTTGAGGATGAAGAAGCCTGCGTCGCCGCCGTTCGCGACCGCAGCTACAAGGCGGGCGAGGTTCTCGTGATCCGCAATGAGGGGCCGGTCGGCGGACCCGGCATGCGCGAGATGCTCGGCGTCACGGCGCTGATCTACGGGCAGGGCATGGGCGAAAAAGTGGCGCTGATCACCGATGGCCGGTTCTCTGGCGCGACCCGTGGCATGTGCATCGGCTACGTATCGCCCGAGGCTTTTGTCGGCGGTCCGCTGGCGCTTGTTCGCGACGGCGACAGCATCAGGATCGATGCGGCGAACCGACGGATGGATGTCCTGCTCGAGGAGCAGGAACTCGCCGCGCGGCGACGCGAATGGAAGCAACGACCGCCCCGTCACCGCGCAGGTGCGCTTGCCAAATACGCGCGCCTGGTCGGGCAGGCGCCGGGCGGAGCCGTTACGCATGAAGGCCCGGCGGAATGGCCGTGGTTCGAATGACGCGCCGCGCTTGTGCGAAAATGACGACCTGTCTGGCAGGCTTCTTGCTAAGCTCGTCCCGTGAAGGGTCGTGCGAGTGAGGCGGAAGACGGGATGACGATAGTGCCTGCGAGATCGAGCGAATGGGTGAGACCGGTGGCGCAACAGGAGCCGGCTTCTGCAATCATCGAGATCGATCGCGTCTCGCAGGTCTTCCAGACCTCGGCGCGCAAAGATCATGTGGCGCTTTCAGACATCTCGCTCACGATCGAGGAGGGAGCCTTCGTCTCCATCCTTGGCCCGTCCGGCTGCGGCAAGTCGACACTGCTCTACATTGTCGGCGGATTCGTCAGTCCGACCAGCGGTGCGGCGAAGATGAAGGGGCAGGCGATCACGGCGCCCGGTCCGGATCGCGGACCGGTGTTCCAGGAATTTGCGCTGTTTCCCTGGAAGACCGTGCTCGGCAACGTGATGTACGGGCCACGTCAGCAAGGCGTTCGCGCCACCGAGGCCGAAGCGCAGAGCCGGGCCTTGATCGAGATGGTCGGCCTCAAGGGCTACGAGAACTTCTACCCCAAGGAATTGTCCGGCGGCATGAAGCAACGCGTGGCATTGGCGCGGACGCTTGCTTATCATCCCGAAGTGCTGCTGATGGACGAGCCGTTCGGCGCCCTCGACGCGCACACGAGGACACGCCTGCAGAACGATCTTCTGAACATCTGGGAGCGTGACCGCAAGACGGTGCTGTTCGTCACGCATTCCGTCGACGAAGCGGTCTTCCTCTCCGACAAGGTCGTCATGATGTCGAAATCGCCCGGACGGATCCGGCAAGTCATCGACATCGACCTGCCGCGGCCGCGGCGCCGCAATGAGCTGTTGCTCGACCCGCGTTACCAGAAGTACGTCGTCGATATCGAGCGGATGTTCGATGAGAGCGACGAAGGCGGCGTGTCCGCATGATGTCGCCGGCTGCCGTGACCAAATACGCTGCCCCGGTGCTCGCCTGCATTGGACTGCTGGCGGTGTGGCAAGTCGCGTCACTGGCGCTGAAGAACGACAGCTTTCCGACGGCGATCGAAGCGATCAGTGCGATTCCCAGCATCCTTGGCGACAAGGAATCCTTGATCAACATCCTGGCCTCGCTCCGGCGCATGGCGATGGGATTTGGCGCGGCCGTGCTCGTGTCGATTCCGCTTGGTCTTTTGATGGGACGTAGTGCTGCGATCGCGGCCTTTTTCAATCCGCTCCTGATGGTGATCTATCCGGTGCCGAAGGCTGCCTTGATGCCGATCATCATGCTGTGGCTGGGTGTCGGCGACATCACGAAGACGCTCGTGATCTTCCTCGGGGTCAGTCTGCCCGTGATCTATCACAGCTTCGAAGGCGCCAAAGCGATAGAGGAGAAGATGCTCTGGTCAGGCGCCGCGATGGGGCTCTCACCGCTGCAACGCCTGGTGCGCATCGTGCTGCCGGCGGCGCTCCCGGAAATTCTGACGGGGTGTCGTACGGGATTGGTGCTGGCGCTGATCACGATGATCACCAGCGAGATGATCGCCCGTCAGTCGGGCGCTGGAAACATCCTGTTCAATGCGCTCGATATGGGCCAATACGACACCGTATTTGCGATGATTATCATCGTGGGAGCGATGGGAATCTGCCTCGATGCAATCTTCGAACGAGTCCGCGCAAGATTGGTGCGCTGGTCCGAACCTCAGTTCGACATGCCGCTGAGTTTCTCATGATGTCGCGGTTTCTCTCACCAAATGTCGCTCTTGGGATCGCCCCGATCGTCATGGTGATCGCGCTGTGGCAGGGCCTGGTGTCTTTCGGCTTCGCGCCAGCAGTTCTGCTGCCGCCGCCAGGCTTCGTCTTTGGCCGGTTATTGCAGCAGCTTGTGACTTCAACATTCCAGCAGGAGATCGCGGCGACGCTGATCAGGCTGTTTGCCGGTTTCGCGATTGCTGTCGTGGTCGGTGTCAGCGTCGGCATCGCCGCTGCAGCAAGTCCGGCGATCAACGCCGTGGTCCGGCCGATCGTGCGTGTCTTGGCTCCTCTGCCCAAGGTCGCGCTCTATCCGGCGTTGCTGCTGCTGCTCGGATTTGGCCACGGATCGAAGATTACTTTGGTGGCTGCCGATGCTCTTTTCCCGATCCTGCTGTCCACCTATTACGGTGCATCGACGGTCGAGCAGAAGCTGATCTGGTCGGCCATGGCGGCGGGAACGCCGCGCCGCGAAATCCTCTTCAAAGTGGTGCTGCCGGCGGCGATGCCGTCGATCCTGACCGGGTGCCGGATTGGCCTTGTCATTTCCTGCATCGTGGTGTTTCTGGCCGAAATGATCACGTCGACGGACGGATTGGGACACGCCCTCGTGACGGCGGCCCGAACCTTCCAGGCGGTGGACATGTTCGTGCCGCTGATCACGATCTCGCTGCTGGGATTGATCCTGAACGGGCTGCTGGGAGTCCTGCGCTCTTACCTGCTCCGGGGCTTCCCCGAAGCGTAACAAACAAGAATTCAGAAGACCGGGAGTGGACCATGCTGGCTGACCGCATCGAAGCAAAATGGATCGACGCGTTTTGCGAGATTTTCGAACGTTGCGCCGTCAAGGCGGGCGATACGGCTGCGATCCTCTCGGAAACCCAGTCGCGCGCCTTGAACGTGCATCTGGCGGAATTGGCCCTGCTGCGCATGGGGGCCCGGCCGTTTCACGTGGTGATGCCAACACCGCGCAACCGGAATATCGTTCCGGTTCGCTCCACCGGCGCGAGCGAGGCGATTCAGCGGCTCGGCCCGGTCATCACCGCGCTTCAGCAGGCGGGTTTTGTGGTGGATTGTACCATCGAAGGCCTCATGCACGCGGTGGAGACGCCGGAGATCCTCAAAGCCGGCGCGCGCATCCTGGTGATCTCGAACGAGCATCCCGAGGCCCTGGAGCGCATGGTGCCGGATTCCGCGCTCGAGAAGCGCGTTCGTGCAGCGGCCAAGATGCTGCGTGGAACGAAGCGCATGCGGGTCACCTCGAAGGCAGGCACGGCGCTCGATGTCGACATGGTCGGGGCGTCCACGGTGGGCGTATGGGGCTGGACCGACAAGCCCGGCACGCTGGCGCATTGGCCGGGCGGCATCGTCGTCAGCTTTCCGAAGAGCGGGACCATCAACGGCACGCTGGTGATGGCGCCCGGCGACATCAATCTGACCTTCAAGCGTTACCTGACCTCGCCGGTGAAGATGACGCTGAAGGACGATTATGTCGTCGAACTGGAAGGCGACGGCACGGACGCGGCGATGATGCGCGCCTATCTCGCCGCCTGGGGCGATCGTGAGGCCTATGCGGTTTCGCATGTCGGCTTCGGCATGAACCCCGGCGCTCGCTACGAGGCGCTGTCCATGTACGACCAGCGCGACACCAACGGCACCGAAATTCGGGCCGTCTCCGGCAACTTCCTGTTCTCGACCGGCGCGAATGAGTTCGCAGCGCGCTATACGGCAGGGCATTTCGACCTGCCGATGATGGGAACGACGATCGAACTCGACGGCGTTGCCGTGGTCCGGGAGGGGATGCTCCAGGACGTCTTCGGCTAATTGTTGCCGAGCACCGGGGGGCGCGCCAGCCCGAAGTGGCGGAGCAGATCGACCATGGCCTGGAGCCGTTTCGCGCGGTACGCGTCGACGTCGAGGCCTGAGTAGTCGAGAAAGCCTGCTCCTGTGCGCAGGCCGATCCGGCCTTCATGCATGTTGCGTGATATGACGTCCGGCGCCCGGTACCGGTCGCTGCCGAGCGCGCCTTCCAGATACCTGCTCGCGTAGTAGAGGATGTCGCCGCCGCCCCAGTCGATGAATTCGAGCAGGCCGAGCACGGCATAGCGGAAGCCGAAGCCGTAGCGGATCGCCTTGTCGATCTCCTCCGCGCTGGCCACGCCCTCTTCGACCATGCGCGCGGCTTCGTTCATCGCCAGCGCCTGGATGCGCGGGACGATGAAGCCGGGTGTGGCGGCGCAGACCACCGGTACCTTGCCGATGCCTTCGAGCAATGCCTTGACCTCGTCGATGACAGCCGGGTCGGTGGCCTTGCCTGGCGAAATCTCGACGAGCGGGATCAGATAGGCCGGGTTGAGCCAATGCACATTGAGGAAGCGGCGGGGATTCACGATCGCGCCGGAGAGATCATCGACGAGGATCGTCGATGTCGTCGATGCAATGATGGTGTCCGGGCCGACTTGTCGCGACGCTGCCGCCAGCACCTCGCGCTTGAGCTCGACCACCTCGGGAACGCCCTCGAAGACCATGCCGGCCTCGGACAGAGCTGCAGCGCTTCCGCCGGCCGCGACAACCGAGACGCGCGCGATCAGCAGATCGACATCCGCCTCGGCCAAGAGCCCCAGCTTCGACAGACTGGCGAAGGTCTTCCTGACTTCACCAAGCGCGTCCGCTTCGAGCTTGGCGAACTCCTCGGCCGAGCGCGCCTTGATATCGATCATCGTGACCCTGTGCCCCGCATAAGCGAAGGCGACGGCGATGCCCCGGCCCATGCGGCCAGCGCCGAGACAGGCGATATTGATGCGATTGGTCATCGATCAGAATCCATTGCGGAGCAGCGTCTGTAGTTCAGCCTTGCTGAGATTCCCGAGCCCGAGCGTCTCGAGCGTTCGGCCACCTCGGGCAAAATCTTCGCCGCAGATCGCGCCGCCGATCGACAGGAACGCGTTGGCCAGCGGCGTTGCAACGCCGGCCAACCCGGCGACGGACACCAGCAGCGATAGCCCAAGCCGCAGGTCTTCCCGCATGTAGCGGTGCTCGGTCAGCACGATCCGCTCGCGCCAGTCGCCGGAATCGGTCAGCCGGTCGTGCGAGCCGCGGCCGTACATCCAGATCTCGCCTTTCTTCGCGTAGTGATGCGCGAGCGGGAAATGCGGCGCGCCGTAGCCAAGCGCCTCGCGCACCGCGATGCGCTCGTCATCGAGCGCGTCGGTGACCCGGCGGATCGCCGCTTGCGTGCCTTCCTTGTGAATGTCCCAGCGCTCGAAATGTTCGATCGGCCCTGCGTTCATCACGATCAGCGGCGGATGGATGATCGGACCTGCGTTCATCAGCGCCCCGGACAGCGCGTCTCCGCAGGGCTCAATAACGCCCGGGAATGCACGTCCGATCACGTCGAGGGCATGCGGCGCCTGATCAAGCGGGAACACCCCGACCGGAAGTCGCTTGGCGCGGATGGTGATCGCCACCTCGAACGGTCCATGCTTGCGCGTCAACCAGGGCAATGTGCCGGTTTCCGCAAAGCTCGCCTTGGCCCGGTTTCCAGCATCCTGTGCGGCCTTGGCGAAGATCATCGAGCCGAATGTCGCCGGCGGCAGAAACACGACCTGGCCGTCCCGCAGATGCGGGGCAAGCAGCCGAGCGATATCTGCTTGCGCGAAAGCAGGTGCAGGGCACAGGATCAGCTCCGTGCCATCGACGGCTTCGGCCATGTCGGTCGTGACCAGGGCGACCTCCACGTCGTGACGGCCGTTGTGATCCTTGACCAGGATGCGCGTCCCGGCGGCGCGCTGCGCCGCGACCTGATCGGCATCGCGGCGCCAAAGCCGAACCTCGTGCCCCGATAGCGCAAAATCGCCCGCGGCCGCGAAAGAGCCGTTTCCCCCACCCAGAACTGCGATCTTCAAGATGCTTCTCCTTGCCCGCGGGATTGCGCATCAAGCTGTTTCAGCAGGAAATGCTGAACCTTGCCCAGCGCCGTCCGCGGCATGTCGGTGACGAAGACGATGTCGCGCGGAACCTTGTAGCGCGCGAGCTGCGCCTGAAGATGGGCCCTCAAATCGTCCGCTTCGAGCCGGCAGCCGGATCTCGCAATCACATAGGCGATCGGCACCTCGTCCCAGCGCGGGTCTGGCCGGCCGATCACCGCGCATTCGCTTACATCAGGGTGTTCGAGCAGGACGCGTTCGACCTCGGCCGGGTAGACATTCTCGCCGCCGGAAATGATCATGTTCTTCTTGCGGTCGCGAACCCAGAAATAGCCATCGGCATCGCACAGGCCGATGTCGCCGGTGCGATACCAGCCGTCGTGCAATGCGTCGCGCGTCGCGGCCTCGTTGCCCCAGTATTCGAAGAACACATTGGGCCCGCGCACCGCGATCTCGCCCGGTGTGCCCGCCGGCAGTTCGTTGCCGGCCTGGTCGATCACTTTCGCCTCACAGCACAAGCCGGCAAGGCCGGTCGATCCGGCGCGCGACAGATCGCCGCCAAGCCGCGTGTAGACGGCGATCGGGCAGGTTTCCGTCGAACCATAGACCTGAAGCACGGGGACATTGCGCGCGACGAAGCGCTCGATCAGGTGCGGCGGCACGATCGTCGAGCCGGTGGCGACGGCCTTGAGTGACGAGAGATCGGTGGTCGCCCAGGCGGGATGTTCGCTCACGGCCTGGATGACCGCGGGCACCATGACTGTGAGTGTCGGCCGCTCCTGCTCGATGGCGGCGAGTGCTGCGTCCGGCGTGAAGCGAGCGTGCACCGTGACAGTGGCGCCCAATTGGAGCGCGGGCGTGGTCTGGATGTTGAGGCCGCCGACATGGAAGAACGGCAATACGGTGAGTACGTGGTCATCGGACGTCATGTTGTGCATGTGCTGGCTCATGACGCCATTCCAGAACAGCGCCTCCTGGCGCAACACCGCACCTTTCGGCCGTCCGGTCGTTCCCGACGTGTAGACGATCAGCAACGGGCAGGAGAGGTCGGTGTGTGGATTTCGACCGGTGCCGCCGCTCCCAGCCAGCAGATCCTCGAATGTCATGCCGCCGGGCGGCGCGAAGTCGAGGCCGACGACGGATTTTCCCGGGGCGGTCTGCCCCAGCTCGGCGAGCACTCCGGAAAACGCCTGCTCGAGCACCAGGACCTTGGCGCCGGCATCGCTCAGAATGAACAGTTGCTCCGCCACCGCAAGCCGCCAGTTCAGTGGCACCAGCATCGCGCCGAGCCGCGCGCAGGCGTAGAGCAGAACCAGGTAATCCGGCCTGTTCAGGCTCAAGATCGCGATGCGGTCACCGCGGCCGACGCCGAACTCCTGTTTCAAAGCCGTTGCGGTCCGTTCGATGCGTGCGGCGAATGCGGCATAGCTCAGCCGTTCGCCTTCGAAGGCAATGGCCGTCTTGTCTGGCGCGAACGCCGCGTTGCGGTCGATCAGGCTGCAGAGGTCCACGGTCAGTCGTCCGTTTCGCCGGCCTCGTACAGCGCCTCGCGCCCGATCCGGTCGAGGCAAAGCTCGGCGGTCCAGGGCAGCATCAGCGAGCCGCAACGGCTGTCGCGATAGATCCGCTCCAGCGGCAGCGAGCGCAGCATCGCCTGGCCGCCACAGGTGCGGATCGCGAGCGCGGCGAGCTCATTGGCTCCTTCCATCACCGAATATTGCGCGGCATAGGCCCGCAACACCTGCTCCTTGCTCGGATTGGCGCAGGCTTCGGTGACAGCCTGGAACCAGATCCCCTTGATCTGCTCCAGCTTGATCTGCATCTGCGCGACGGCGATCTGCTTGGTCGGGTACATCCTGCGCTTGACCGGCGGCATGCCCGGGACCTCGCCGCGCAAGTAGTGCACCGTGAAGTCGTAGGCGGCCTGCGCGAGGCCCATATAAGTCGGCGACAGCGTCAGGAACATGTGCGGCCAGCGCATCGCAGCCTGGAAATAGACGCCGCGCGGCATCAGCGCGGAATCCTCCGGCACGAACACGTCCTTGAACAGGAGGGTCCGAGAGACCGTGCCCCGCATGCCGAGTGGATCCCAGTCGCCGACAACCGAGACGCCGTCTGATTTGGCCGATATCGCGAGGTATAGCGTGTTGCGGCGCGACGCCTTCTCGCCTTCCTCGATCTCGGTACAGAGCACGCCGTAATAGTCGGCGTGGCCTGAGAGCGATGCAAAGATCTTCTTGCCGTTGACGATCCAGCCGCCCGCGACCGGCCTTGCTTCGGTGCCGAAAGCGACGCCGCCTGCAGCGGCAGCGCCACCTTCGGAGAACGGTTGCGAGTAAATCGCACCGTCCGCGACGATGCGCTTGTAATGGACCGCACGCCGCCGCTCGTGCTCGGCACGGGTCTCCGCATCCATGTCGAGATCGTCGGCGAGTGGCCCCGACCACAGGGTCGAGCAGACATGCATGTTCCAGGTCAGCGCGGTGGCGCCGCAATAGCGGCCGATCTCGGCCGCCGCCAAGGCATAGGTCTGGTAGTTCGCGCCGAGGCCGCCGTGTTTTTTCGGCACGGCAATGCCGAGCAGGCCGACGCGATGCAGATCGCGATAGTTTTCGGTCGGGAAGGTCGCCTCGCGATCGTAAGTGGCGGCGCGGCCGGCAAACACGGTCTGGCCGATCTCCCTTGCGCGGGCAATGATGCCGGCCTGCTCGTCGCTCAGACGGAATGCGATGGGATCGAAGATCGGCGCATCCAGCGCGACCTTGTTGGTCGTGTCGAGGGTCTTACTGACTTGCATGGTCATTGCGCAGTCACCTTACGCTTTGCTCGCGAGAGAGTTCAGAAACCCGCCTAGGGCATCGTCGAAGGCATCAGGGCGCTCGAGATTGGCGAGATGGCCCACACCGGCGAGCTCGACATACTTAGCCCCGGGGATATAGGTCGCCGTCTTTGCCATCATGGGCGCAGGTGCGTTGTTGTCCTTCGAGCCGGACAGCAGCAGCGTCGGCACGGAGATGTTCCCAAGCGTGCTGCGTTGATCGAAGCCGATCAGAGCCAGCATCATGGCGCGATAGCTTGCTTCGGGCACGCTTCCCATGCATTCGCGCGCCAGCTCCATGCCGTCCGGATCGGGATCGTCGCCGACAAGCTCTTTCACCAGTGATGGCGCCAGAGACTTCATTGTCTCGCCGCGATCGAGCGGCCCTAGCCGTGCAGCGATGAATGATTTCTGCCAGTCGCCATCTGCCTTGCCGAAGGCAGGGCTGGTCTGCGCCAGCACAACCGCACGTGCCAGTTTGGGAGATTCCACCAGCCACCTCTGGACGATCATGCCGCCGATGGAATGGCCGACCAGAACAGGCCTGCTGACATCGAGCTGTTCGATGAATCGTTGGAGTGCCTCCGCCAGGGCAGCGATGCTGACGCTGGCGAGCGGTTCCGATCCGCCGTACCCCGGCATATCCCATGCGATAGCGCGGAAGCGGTCGCTGAATGTGGCAAGCTGCCGCCGCCAAGCCCGTGCGGCACCGCCGATACCATGCAGGAATATCAAAGGTATCGCAGCCGGATCGCCCGCGGCTTCATAGGCGAAGCGTCCGTCTTTTGTTATCATTGGCACAGGCTGCGACACGCGACATCCTTTTGCTGGGGCCCTTTGATGCTAACAGGCCTGCTGGCATTGGAAAGCGATAATTTTATACTTAAAGCAATTTTCGGGCCGCTCTCCTGTTCTACATTCGCGGGGTGCGAGCGGCGGTTCGTTGCAAAAATTTGAAGGTTAAAATATATCGGCAGAACGATCACGAGATCGAGGGAGCCTGCGCATGTCCGGATTGCCGCATTTGCCGCACGCGCTGGTGACCGGTGGCGGTCGCGGCATCGGCCGCGCAATCGCTGCTTCTCTCGTCGGCGCTGGCGCAACCGTAACTGTGCTTGGCCGCAACGCGGCGGTTCTCGAAGAGGCAGTCAATGCAGGTGCCGCGCACTTTGCCGCCGTCGCTGACGTCTCGAACGAAACGTCAATGAACGCCGCCATCGCCGCAGCGAGTGCGCACAAGCCGATCGATATCCTGATAGCCAACGCCGGCAGCGCTGAATCGGCGCCATTTTCGAAGTCGGACTCGGCCCTTTTTGCGCGCATGATGGATGTCAATTTCATGGGCGTGGTTCACGCCGTCCGTGCCGTGCTGCCGGGCATGAAGGATCGTCCGTACGGCCGCATCGTCGCGGTTGCGTCCACCGCCGGGCTCAAAGGTTACGCCTATGTCAGCGCGTATGCTGCCGCCAAGCACGCCGTCGTCGGTCTGGTGCGCTCCCTTGCTCTCGAAATGGCCGGAAGCAAGGTGACCGTGAATGCGGTGTGTCCCGGTTTCACCGACACCGACCTGGTCGCCGGCAGCATCGAAAACATCATGAAGAAGACCGGCAGGACCCGCGAGCAGGCGATCGCCGAGCTTGCGAAGCACAATCCGCAGGGGCGTCTGATCACTCCCCAGGAGGTGGCCGATGCGGTGCTCTGGCTTTGCGGCGAGGGCGCCGGCGCGATCACCGGACAGGCGATTGCGGTTGCCGGCGGTGAAATTTAGCATTTGTGTGCAATGCGGAACAGGGAATCCAAGGAGATCGCATGAGCAGGCCAGCCAATCCCGTCACCCTCCCGCTTGCAGATTATTCGCCTCAGCATTTTTTGCTGGCTGTGGTCGACGGCGTCGCGACGGTCACGCTCAATCGGCCCGAGCGGAAGAATCCCCTGACATTCGAGAGCTATCGGGAATTGACCGATTTCTTCCGCGCCTGCGCCTTCGACGACGCGGTCAAGTGCATCGTCGTCACCGGTGCCGGCGGTAATTTCTCGTCGGGCGGTGACGTGTTCGAGATCATCGGTCCGCTCGTGAAGATGGACACCAAGGGGCTGACTGCCTTCACGCGCATGACCGGCGACCTCGTCAAGGCGATGCGGGCATGTCCTCAGCCGATCGTGGCCGCGGTCGAGGGCATCTGTGCCGGGGCCGGGGCCATTATCGCCATGGCATCCGACATGCGCCTTGCGGCGAGCGGCGCCAAGGTGGCATTCCTGTTCAACAAGGTGGGCCTCGCCGGCTGCGACATGGGCGCCTGCGCAATCCTGCCGCGGATCATCGGGCAGTCCCGCGCCTCCGAGCTGCTCTACACAGGCCGGTTCATGACCGCGGACGAGGGCGAGCGCTGGGGCTTCTTCAGCCGCATCGTCACGCCGGAGCAGGTGTTGTCCCAGGCGCAAGTTCTGGCGAAACAGATTGCGGAGGGGCCGACCTTCGCCAACACCATGACCAAGCGAATGCTGGCGATGGAATGGGCGATGTCGGTGGAGGAGGCGATCGAAGCGGAGGCGGTTGCCCAAGCGCTGTGCATGACCACGGCGGATTTCGAGCGCGCCTTCGAGGCTTTCGCCAACAAGGTCAAGCCGGTCTTCAGGGGCGACTAGTCTGGTCGCCCTTATGGCGGCGCACCAACAACGGGGACTTGCGCGAAATTATTTTAGGCTTAAAATAGTTTCATGGCCGGGTGAATTGGCGAGGCTCCCATGAAAGTCGCGATCATCGGTGGCGGACCTGCGGGTCTCTATGCTGCAATCCTGCTCAAGAAGCAGCGCCCGAGCGCCGACATCACGGTCTACGAACGCAACCGGCCCGACGACACCTTCGGTTTCGGCGTGGTGTTCTCGGACGCGACACTCGACAATTTCGAGAAGCACGATCTCCCGAGCTATCGCCGTATTACTCAGGAATTCGCCTATTGGGACGATATCGCCGTGCATTTCCGCGGCACGGTGCATCGCGTCGGCGGCAACGGCTTCTGCGGCTGCTCGCGGCAGAAGTTGCTCCTGATCCTCCAGGAACGTGCACGCGAGCTGGGCGTCGCGCTGCATTTCGAAGTGGACATCGACGACGAGACCCGATTCGCCGACGCCGATCTCATCCTGCTCGCGGACGGCATCAACAGCCGCTTCCGCGAGAAATATATCGAGCATTTCCAGCCTGAGGTCGACGTCCGTGCCAACAAATTCGCCTGGATGGGCTCTACCAGACCGCTTGATGCTTTCACCTTCATCTTCCAGGAGACAGAGTGGGGGCCGTTCATTGCCCATGCGTATCAGTATGAGGCCGGGCACTCGACCTGGATCTTCGAGACCGATCCTGAAACGTTCGGGCGCGCGGGGCTGACGGGCCTCGACGAGGCTCAGTCCGCCGCGCGGATGGCGGATATCTTCGGCTGGTTTCTGGGTGGGCACAAGCTGCTGACCAACCGCTCGATGTGGCGCAACTTCCCGATGATCCGCAGCAAGCGCTGGGTCAAGGACAACATGGTCCTGCTCGGTGACGCCAAGGCCAGCGCGCATTTTTCGATTGGATCTGGCACCAAGCTCGCGATGGAAGACGCGATTGCGCTGGCCGAAGCCATGGAGAAGGCGCCCAGCATCGAGGCGGCGCTGGAGGTCTATGAGCACGGCCGCCGCGAGGAGGTCGAAAAGACGCAGCATGCCGCCGACGTCTCCCTGGTCTGGTTCGAGCATGTCGACCGCTTCTGGGATTTTGACCCGGTGCAGTTCGCCTTCGGCGTCATGACGCGCTCGAAGGCGATCACCTATGACAATCTCAAGCTCCGCGCGCCGGATTTCGTGGCCGAGGTCGACAAGTCGTTTGCCAGACAGGTCCGGAGCAGCGGCTTCGATGTCGACACCGAGCGGCCCTTGGTGCCGCTGTTCCAGCCGTTCCGCTTGCGTGAGATGGAGCTCGCCAATCGCGCGGTTATGTCGCCGATGTGCATGTATTCGGCCAAGGAGGGGGTGCCGACGGATTTCCACCTCGTGCACTACGGCTCGCGCGCGATTGGCGGCGCCGGGCTGATCTTCACCGAGATGACTTGTGTCAGCCGCGACGCCCGGATCACGCCCGGCTGCGCCGGTCTCTGGAACGACGAGCAGGAAGCCGCATGGCGACGCATCGTGGACTTCGTCCACGACAACTCGGCCGCAAAGATCTGCCTGCAACTGGGGCACGCCGGCCGCAAGGGCGCAACCAAATTGATGTGGGACGGCATGGACCGGCCGCTCGAGCAGGGCGGCTGGGACATTTTCTCGGCATCGCCGTTGCCCTATTTCCCCGATAGCCAGGTGCCGCGCGAGCTCGATCGCGCCGGCATGGACGCGGTGAGGGATACTTTCGTTGCGGCGGCCGAGCGCGGCGAGCGCTGCGGCTTCGACATGTTGGAGCTACACTGTGCCCATGGCTATCTGCTCGCGAGCTTCATCTCGCCGCTGACCAATACCCGCACGGACCAGTATGGCGGTTCGCTCGAAAACCGGCTGCGGTTCCCGCTCGAGGTGTTCGAAGCGCTGCGCGCGGCATGGCCCTCGCACAAGCCGATGTCTGTGCGCATCTCTGCAACCGACTGGGCCGACGGCGGCATCACCGGCGATGATGCCGTCACCATCGCGCGCGCCTTTGCCGAGGCCGGGGTCGATCTCATCGACGTTTCGACCGGCCAGACCGTGCGTGACGCGCAGCCGATCTACGGGCGCATGTTCCAGACACCGTTCTCGGATCAGGTCCGCAACGAGGCGCGCGTCGCCACCATGTGCGTCGGCAACATCACCACGGCGGACCAGGCCAACACGATCCTGGCCGCGGGCCGGTCGGATCTCGTTGCGCTGGGCCGTCCGCATCTCGTCGACCCCTTCTTTACCATGAAGGCGGCGGCCTGGTACGGCGCAAACGACGCCTTCTGTCCTCCGCAATATCTGCCCGGAAAAGACCAGATTTTCCGCAACAGCGTCCGCGACCGGCAGGACCTCGAAGAGCTGAGGATTAAGGCTAAGCCCAAGACCCGGGCCGAGCTCAAGACCGAGGCGACAAAGCCGCTTGCGGCGGAGTGACCGCCCGTGCGACGTTAACCCGTTGCCTGTGTTTCGAGTGGAGTTAGGGCGATGAAGGCGATTATCGTCGGCGGCGGTATCGGTGGTCTCACCACGGCATTGATGTTCCGCTCGCGCGGCCTTGACTGCGAGATCTACGAGCAGGCCGACACCATTCGCGAGCTCGGGGTCGGCATCAACACGCTGCCGCATGCCATGCGCGAGCTCGCCGGCCTTGGCCTGCTCCAGAAGCTCGACGATGTCGCGATCCGCACCGATCAGCTTTATTACCTCAATCGCCACGGCCAGGAGGTCTGGCGCGAAGCTCGCGGCATCGAGGCCGGCCACGACGTGCCGCAATTCTCGATCCATCGCGGCCGCCTTCAGGGCGTGATCCATCGCGCGGTCGAGGAGCGGCTCGGGCGAGAGGCGATTCACACCGGTTGCCGGCTCGGTGCGTTCACGCAGGACGAGGGCGGCGTCACCGCTTACTTTTTCGATCGCGCCGGCGCCCATGTCCACACCGCGCGCGGCGATATCCTGATCGGCGCCGACGGCATCCACTCACGCGTCCGAGAGACGCTGTTTCCGAACGAGGGCCCGCCGTGCTGGAACGGCCTCATGCTGTGGCGCGGTGCCCGGGACTGGCCGCTGTTTCTGACCGGCAAATCCATGATCGTGGCCGGCGGTCTCAATGCCAAGGTGGTGATCTACCCGATCGCGGAAGGATCGAGCTCCGCAAGCCGCCTCACCAATTGGGCGGTGCTGGTGAAGGTGGGTGAGGGCAACGTGCCCCCGCCCCGGAAAGAAGATTGGTCGCGGCCGGGCCGCCGCGAGGAACTGATGCCGCACGTCGCCCGCTTCTCGGTTCCCTATATCGACGTGAAGAGCCTGATCTCGGCGACGCCCGAGTTCTACGAATATCCAACCTGCGATCGCGATCCCTTGCCCTATTGGTCATCGGGGCGCGTCACGTTGCTCGGCGATGCCGCGCATCCCATGTATCCGGTCGGCTCCAACGGCGCCTCCCAGGCCATCCTCGACGCGCGCTGCCTTGCGGATGCGCTGGTGCGTGCCGAACATCCGCGCCAGGCCTTGCTCGAATACGAGAAGAAGCGCCTGCCGATGACGGCCGAGATCGTCCGCTCCAACCGGCGCGGCGGGCCTGAAGGCGTCATCGACGCCGTCGAGCAGCTCGCGCCCGACGGCTTCGACAACGTCGACAACGTCCTGAGCTATTCCCAGCGCGAGGCCATCGTGCGCGGCTATGCCACCAAGGCCGGCTTCGCCGCCGTGCCGGGACTTGCTGCGGTGCGCGCCTGACGCGTGCCGCTAGCCGCCCGGAGGCGGCGGCAGGAAGTGGATGTTGAACTCGGCGGCCAGCGCAACGACGTCCTCGGGCTTCTGCTCCTTCATGTTGTGAAGGCCCCAGAACAGGTCGAACAGCTTGCGGCTCGGGGAGACCCAGAACAGCACCTTTGCGGTCTGCTCCGACTTGTTGAAGATGCCGTGAGGCACGCCCATGCCGAGGCGCATCAGGTCGCCGGCGCTGGCCTGCGACTCAGAATCGCCGAGCATGAAATCGAGCTTGCCCTCCAGCATGTAGAGATACTCATCCTGGTCGGGATGAATGTGCGGCGGCACGAACGTGCCTGGCGGCAGTGTCGCATGCCAGGAGAAGCTGTGTTCGGCGTAGCTCTTCGGCACATAGGTCTGGCCGAGGATGTTCCAGGAAATGCCCTGGATGCCCTCATTGGCCCGCGTGATGCCGGTGATTTCGCTCTTCATTGCAGTCCTCCCTTAACGCGACGCTCGGCTTAATTCGTCGCCTTGCAATCCTTGGCATAGCGGTCGCCGTAATTCTCGAAGACCTTCTGCACGATCTCGGTCTGGAATTTGCCGTCGGGACGCTTGGCGACCTTGGTCAGGTAGAAATCCTGGATCGGATAGCCGTTGGTGTTGAACTTGAACGCGCCGCGCAGCGAGGTGAAGTCGGCTTTCTTGATCGCTGCCCGGACGGCGTCCTTGTTCGACAGATCGCCCTTCACCGCCCTGACGGCACTGTCGATCAGCATCGCGGTGTCATAGGCCTGGAAAGCGTAGGTTCCAGGCACGCTGTTGTAGGCGGCCTCATAGGCGGCGACGAACTTCTTGTTCTGGGGATTGTCGAGATTGGGGGCCCAGTTCGCGCCGCCGAACATGCCGACGGCTGCATCCTGCTGCGCGGGCAGCGTCGATTCATCCACGGTGAAGGCCGAGAGAACCGGAATGCTGTCGGCGAGCCCTGCCTGCCGATACTGCTTGACGAGGTTGACGCCGAGGCCGCCCGGCATGAACGTGAACAGCGCATCCGGCTTCTGCGAGGAGATCTTGGAGAGTTCCGGCTGGAAATCCAGCGTGTTGAGCGGCATGTAGGACTCTTCGACGATCTCGCCCTTGTAGTCGAGCTTGAAGCCGGCCACCGAATCCTTACCGGCCTGATAGTTCGGCACCATCAGGTACATGCGCTTGTAGCCGCGATCCTGCGCGACCTTGCCGAGGATCTCGTGAACCTGATCGTTCTGATAGGACGTCACATAGAAGAACGGGTTGCAGTCCTTGCCGGCAAAGGTCGACGGGCCGGCGTTGGGGCTGATCAGGAACGTCTTCGATTCCGTAATGGGCCGGTGGATCGCCTGCAGAATGTTGGAGAAGATCGGTCCGACCACGAAGTCGACCTTCTCGCGCTCGAGGAGACCCTTGACCTTGGTGACCGCCGCATCCGGCTTGAGTTCATCATCGACCACGACGACCTCGACATCGCGGCCTCCCATCTTGTTGCCGAGATCCTTGACTGCGAGCGCGAACCCGTCCCGTACCTGTTGGCCGAGCGCAGCCGCTGGCCCGGACAGGGTCACGATCACGCCCAGCTTGATCTTCTCCTGGGCGAGGGCAGGGGTCATCGCGGTGCCAAGCAGCAGGGTGGCTGCGGCCAACGTCATTTTCATCTTCATGATCTGTCCCTCGTGACTATCGGCAAGCGCTGCGAGCCGCATACTCAATCCAAGCTTATGCTGACGATGGCTGCCGCGGCAAGCAAGCTCAAGGCATCGTCATCTCGGCAGGCGGTCTGCATGCAAGCAGCGCGCCAATCATTTGAAGCCTAAAGGAACTGGCGTGCGGTCGATTGTTGCAGCTTTGGACTTGCGGCCGGCGCCGATTTACTTGAAGCTCAAAACGTTGGGGAATCCGTGCCGACGCCAATGTCGGCCGTGAGTGACTGCATCAACATGCTCGATTCCGAGACCAAGGCCGTCGAAACACCGGAGGACCACGCCGAAGAACTTCGGCTGTGGTTGCGGCTCTTGACCTGCACGACGCTGATCGAGGGCGAGGTGCGCGGCCGGCTGCGGCAGCGGTTCGACGTCACGCTGCCCCGTTTCGACCTGATGGCGCAGCTCGACAAGGCGCCCGACGGTATGACGCTGTCCGATGTCTCCAAGCGCATGATGGTGTCGAACGGCAACGTGACCGGCCTGGTGGAACGGCTGGTCGAATCCGGCCATCTCGACCGGCGGACGTCGGAGACCGACCGCCGCGTCCAGGTGATCCGCCTCACAAAGCTCGGTCGCTCCGAGTTCCGCCGGATGGCTGCAGAGCACGAGACCTGGATCGCCGATCTCTTCGCCGATCTCACGCCGAAGGATGTGCGCGAATTGATGCGGCTCTTGGCCAAGACCAAGGCGTCGGCGCAGAAATCGGCCGCGCGGCGTCGGCCGTAGGCGCAAGCCGGCAGGCGCGCCCAGTCCCTTCTGCCGCAGGAAAAAGCACGGCATGCCCAAAATCCGCTATTGCGCCGAATTGTTTTAAGCCTAAAATGTTTCCAGATCGTGCTGCCGGGTGCAATCCATGCTGAAAGGAGCGTGCGATGGCCAACGCCGCCAAGGTTCAAGTGACGGGCTCGCATGACGGCAACGCCGCGTCGGCCCATGTCGATACGTTCGCGCGGCAGCATCTGCCGCCCCGCGAACTGTGGCCCGAGTTCATCTTCACACGGCCGGAACTGCGCTATCCCCCGCGACTGAACTGCGTCAGCTATTTCCTCGATCGCTGGGTCGAGCAGGGCCATGGCGACGCGCCTTGCGTCATCAGCCCCGCCGTCAGCTACACCTATCGCGAGCTGCAGGCGCTGGTGAACCGCATTGCCAACGTGCTGGTCGGCAAGCTGGGCCTCGTCACCGGCGAGCGCGTCCTGCTGCGCTCGGCCAACAGTCCCATGATGGTTGCGACGTATCTGGCGGTGATCAAGGCCGGCGGGATTTGCGTGGCGACCATGCCGCTCTTACGCGCCAAGGAGCTGTCCTATCCGATCCAGAAGGCGGAGATCACGCTGGCGCTGTGCGATGGAAAGCTCGCCGACGAGATGGAGAAGGCGAAAGCGACGGCGCCCGATCTCAAGCGGGTCGTTTATTGGGGGAACGGCGCGGCAGACTCGCTCGAGGCGCTGATCGCGGATGCCGGCGCCGAGTTCGCGGCCGTCGATACCGCATCCGACGATATCTGCCTGATCGCCTTCACCTCGGGCACGACCGGTGATCCCAAGGGGACCATGCATTTCCATCGCGACATGCTCGCGGTCTGCGACGGCTATGCGCGCAACATACTGCGTGCGGAGCAGAGCGATCGCTTCATCGGCTCGGCGCCGCTCGCGTTCACCTTCGGCTTCGGCGGCGTGCTGTTTCCGATGCATATCGGCGCCTCCTTTGTCGTGCTGGAAAAGACGACGCCGGACGACATTCTGAACGCGATCGAGCAGCACAAGACGACGGTCTGCTTTACGGCGCCGACTGCATACCGGGCGATGCTGGGTAAGCTTTCGGGCCGCGATATCTCTTCGCTTCGCAAATGCGTCTCCGCGGGCGAGACCCTGCCCAAGCCGACGTTCGATGCGTGGCTCAAGGCGACCGGGATCAAGCTGATGGACGGCATCGGCTCGACCGAGATGCTGCACATCTTCATCAGCGCGACCGAGGACGAGATTCGTCCGGGCGCAACCGGAAAGCCCGTGCCGGGGTATGAAGCCAAGATCGTCGACGATGAGGGCCGCGACGTTCCGCCCGGGACGATGGGCCGTCTTGCCGTGCGCGGGCCGACCGGCTGCCGCTATCTGGCAGACGAGCGGCAGCGGAAGTACGTCCAGAATGGCTGGAACATCACCGGCGATACCTACGTGATGGATAGCGACGGCTATTTCTGGTATCAGTCGCGCTCCGACGACATGATCGTGTCGGCCGGCTACAACATCGCGGGCACGGATGTCGAGGCGGCGCTGCTGACGCATCCGGCGGTTGCCGAGTGCGGCGTGGTCGGCGCCCCAGACGAGGCGCGCGGCATGATCGTGAAGGCCTATGTCATCGCCGCGCCCGGCGTGACGCCCGATGCTCAGCTCACGGCCGAGTTGCAGGAGCATGTCAAACGCGAGATCGCACCATACAAATATCCACGCGCGATCGAGTTCGTGACGCAATTGCCGAAGACCGAGACCGGCAAGCTGAAACGCTTTGCCCTGCGCCAGTTGGCGCAAGCCGCGGCGACGTCCTCGGGCGTTGCGGCGGAATGAGAGAAGGATAGAGAATTGTCCGTGACGACGCCGAAAGGCCCGCAACTCGCGGTGCTGCCGACAGCAGCCGAGGACGGAACGCGCAAAGCGCAAATCCTCCAGCCGTCAGGCTGGCCGATGCCGAAAGGCTATGCCAACGGCATGGCTGCCGAAGGGCGTATCGTCGTCACCGGCGGGGTGATCGGCTGGGATGCCCAAGAGCATCTCGCCGACGGCTTCGTCGCGCAGGTGCGCCAAACCCTGGACAACATCTCCGCGATCCTGGCCGAGGCTGGTGCCCGGCCCGAGCACCTCGTACGTCTGACCTGGTACGTCGTCGACATGGACGAGTACCTCGCCAATCTGAAGGAGCTGGGCAGGATCTACCGCGACGTCTTCGGCGCGCACTATCCTGCGATGGCTCTGGTTCAGGTCGGCCGTCTCGTGGAGAGGGCGGCGCGCGTCGAAATCGAGGCCACCGCCGTCATCCCTCGCTGAACTCCTCTGCGATTGGCTTGCCTTGATCAGCTCGCCTTGGCGAGCTCGTCGTCCTCGGGCGAGTTGAAATAGACGCCGGATATGGTGTCGACCCAGCACAGATGATCGTGCACCTTCTTCACGCCCTCGACGTTCTCCGCGGCGACGATCGCGGCCTGCCGTGCAGCCTCTTCGGTGATGACGCCGCTGAGGTGAACGATGCCGTCGCGCACGATGACGTTCAGCCCGAACGGGCACCAGTCGCTCTTCTCGATGGTGTCGATGATGCGGCTGCGGATGTGATCATCGTCCGCGGTCGGATCGGGCACCTCGCGGGCGAGCCCCGCCACTGCCTGCAGCAGATTGGCTCGGGATACGATCCCGACGACTTTGTCGCCGCGCACGACCGGCAGCCGCTTGATGTTGTTCCGCTCCATGAGCTCGACGATCTCTGCGAGCGCGGTATCCTCCGTGATGGTTACCGGCGAGTCGGTCATCACTTCCGAGACTTTGCGGCCATGCTCGTGAACGAACTCGCTGGCGGACTTGCCCGGACCAAGGATGAACCGCAGCCACCGCCCGCGCTTGCGCCCGGTGCCGATTTCGCTGCGGCGGATGAAGTCTCCTTCCGAGACCACACCGACCAGCTTGCCCGTCTCATCGACCACCGTGAGACCGCTGACATGCCGCTGCAGCATGATGTTTGCCGCTTCGACGATGCTGGTGTCGGGGGTTACCGAGATGACCGACCGGGTCATGATCTGGTGGGCGCGCATGGACAACTCCGCTTGGCTTGTTGAATTCGATGCGCGAAAACTAGCTCGGGTATCAAGGTGCGGTTTGACTCAGGTCAAGTGACGACACGTTCGATGCCAATTCGGCAGCTGTGACGATCCGCACCCGGATTTGATGCAGCTCAAGACGTATTCGAGGTCGCGCCTTATCCTGCTGCCGACGTCGAACCGAAGCCCGCAGGAACTAGAGCTATGAGCGTCGTCCAGATATTTCCACGGGCCGAAGAGCAAGTCACGCAGGTTGCTCCCGCCCATCCCCTTGCTCGTTCTGAAGCCTCGACGGTGAGCCTCGAACGGCACGAGCGTATGCCAGTCTCCGCCGATCCTCCGCCTGGATCTGAGCCGTATCCTTTTGACCGTGCCTTTCACGCGATGCTGGCGCGGTTCACGGGCGGGATTTCACCGCTGGCTTTGTCGCTCGCCTGGCTC
Source organism: Bradyrhizobium sp. in8p8 (assembly GCF_000426845.1). GTDB lineage: Bacteria > Pseudomonadota > Alphaproteobacteria > Rhizobiales > Xanthobacteraceae > Bradyrhizobium > Bradyrhizobium japonicum_C. The sequence continues at coordinate 73,070 of NZ_AUGD01000019.1, forward strand.
GATTGGAGTTCGCATCTCGCCGCGGCGCCCCAGCGCCAGATGGAAACTTATCGTAACATCGTTCGCGACACCGGCCGGCTCGTGGATGCTGCTGCACACGCGATGTCGCCCGAGCAAAAGCCGTGGGCTGTGATCGCGCCGCAGCAGCGGGATCGCCGCTTCAGCGGACCGCAATGGGAGACCCCGTCGTTCAATCTGCTGGCGCAGGCGTTTCTGCTCGCAGAGCGCTGGTGGCGCGATGCCGCGACGGGCGTGCGCGGCGTGTCGCACGCAAACGAGGCCATCGTCGAGTTCTCGATGCGCCAGATGCTTGACATGCTAGCGCCGTCGAATTTCGCGGCGACCAATCCGAAAGTGCTGGAGAAGGCATTCCAGAGTGGCGGGGAGAATTTCGTCTTTGGCTGGCAGAATTGGTGCAGCGACCTGTTGCGCCTGCTCTCCGGCTCGAAGTTGACCGACGACGGAAAGTTTGTCATCGGCAAGACGGTGGCGGTTTCGCCTGGCAAGGTCGTCTACCGCAACGAGTTGATTGAGCTGATTCAGTACCAGCCAACCACCGCGCAGGTGCGACCCGAACCCATCCTGATCGTGCCGGCCTGGATCATGAAGTACTACATTCTCGACCTGTCGCCACAGAACTCGCTGGTCAAATATCTGACAGGCCAAGGATTCACCGTGTTCGCGATCTCTTGGCGCAACCCGGATGCCAGGGATCGGGACCTCGCCTTCGACGATTATCGCAAGCTGGGCGTCATGGCCGCGCTGGACGTGATCGGCCTGATCATGCCGGGTCGGAAGACTCATGCGCTGGGCTATTGCCTGGGAGGTACATTGCTGTCGATCGCCGCCGCCGCGATGGAGCGTGACGCCGACAACCGCCTCGGCACCATCACTCTCCTTGCCGCCCAGACCGACTTCACCGAGGCCGGCGAGCTGACGCTCTTCATCAGCGAGAGCCAGGTAGCCTTTCTCGAGGACATGATGTGGCAGCGCGGCTATCTCGATACGACGCAGATGGCCGGCGCCTTCCAGCTGCTGCGCTCCAACGAACTGATCTGGTCGCGGCTGTCACATGATTATCTGATGGGCGAGAGCGCGCCGCCGAGCGATCTGATGGCCTGGAACGCCGACGCCACGCGGCTGCCTTATCGCATGCACTCCGAGTATTTGCGCAAGCTGTTTCTCGACAATGATCTGGCGGGCGGGCGCTATCTCGTCGAAGGCAGGAGTATTTCGCTCTCCGACATTCACGCACCGATGTTCGTGGTCGGCACGGTTGCCGATCATGTGGCGCCATGGCGATCTGTCTACAAGATCCACTATCAGGTCGATGCAGACGTGACGTTCCTGTTGACCAGCGGCGGCCACAACGCCGGTATCGTCGCGCCTCCGGAGGACCCCGACCACTTCTATCAGGTGCTGACCAAGGCTGCCGACGCGCCCTATGTCGGTGCGGATGAGTGGCTCAAGCTGGCGCCGCGAGTTGAAGGGTCATGGTGGCCGGAATGGACCAGATGGCTGGCGGCACGCTCAGGCCCGCCCTGCGACCCGCCGCCGATCGGGCTTGGTGACGCGCCCGACCTGCCGGATGCTCCGGGAGATTACGTCCACACCTAAACCTCCGGCTCCGAGCTTGGCGCGAGATCCGAGGAGCGGAAGGGCGTGGCCTCGTCGAGTTTCCGGTAGGCGACAGACGCCGCCCGCAACAGCTTCTTTTCCCGCTTGCGGTTGTGGAAGCGCTGGCCTGCATTGGGGCCGGCGCCATGCAACGATGCTGCCAGAGCTTGTCCGCGTGCATCGTCGTTCAGCTGCCCCAGCGACCGCTGCGCCTTGCGCAATTGCTTGAGAATGGACTTCTGCTTCGTCGCTGCCCCATCGGCGAACAGATCCGCAAGCGACTCGATCGAATAGGTCATCCGCTTGTTGAGGAGCCGCAGCTTGTGACGTTTCCCGACATCGATCCTCTTCAGCTTCCGGGCCTTCTTGAGCAGCGTCGTTTCCCACTCCGCCAGCCGCTCTGTCGCGTGGTCGGCGAGCGTGCGGCGGCGCAATCGAATGGCTTCCTTGCTTCGGCGGGTCGCCCAGGGCCCGCTATCGATCCAGGTCGAGACCTGCTCGACCAGACGGCGGTACCGCGCGGATTGCAGCGCGCGCGCCAGCAGCCGGTGGCTCTCGGCCCGTTTTTCGTTCCAGTGCTGAAGCTCGGCGACCACCGCGAGTTCGTCGCCACTCTCAGCGACGATCCGCTCGATTGCGACGTCGAGGTCCCGCACCATGCCGAGCTGACCGTTCAGCCATTTCAGTTCGGCCCAGACATTCGGCCGCTGGGTATCGTCAACCATCGGCGAGAAGAAGCGGATGGCAGTCCGCAGATGGGTCAGTGCGATGCGGATCTGGTGCAGCGCGTCAGGATCGCCGCGGCAGGTGCCGTCGTGCTGGGCGAGCACGGCGTCGAGGTGACGACGGGCGATGATCCGGAAGGCGGTGTCGCAGGCCATGCCGGGGCTGAGGCGAGCGGGCAGGGCCTTGCGCCGCGCCGACGGCTTGCCCTGCGTGGTCGCCGCCGCCTTTGTGGTGGGTCGCGACATCCTTGCCCGCATCAATCAGATTGCCTCGTTGCTCACAGCGATCGCGTGGCGGCAGTTTTGGAGCGTTTGTTCTTGCGTTCCCGATGCATCTATCGTCGCCCAGCCGAGATGGCCGATATTATAGTGCTCTTGCAGCGCGGCAACCTCTTGGGTGGCGTCCGATGCGTCTCCTCGTCGGCTGCCGATGCGTGCCTGCCGGGTCGCGAGGTCTGCGACCAGGAATAGACCGTTCAGCGGCACGTTGCACTCGCGTGCCAGCGCGGCGATCGCGTCACGTTCGTCCTCGCGGGCGAATACGCCGTCGATGATCGCCGAATGGCCCTGGGTCAGCACCTGCCGGGCGCGTCGAGCCAGCGTGTCGTAGACGCGGGTCGTGATCTCCGCCGTATAGGCAGATGATGGCAGGCGGTGGGTGTCCTCGACCCCGAACATCTGCTTGCGCACGAGATCGCTGCGCAGCACCACGGCGCCCGGCTCCGGCGGGATGACCGGCGCGAGCGCGTGCGCCAAAACCGTCTTTCCGGTGCCGGATAGTCCTCCAACCGCGATCAGGCGCGGACCGGGAGGACGGATCAGCTTCCCGGCGAGATCTAGGTATTTTTGCGCCTCGTCGAGAATGCCGCGACGGTCGGAATGCGGCCGGTTGAGCCGAGCCAGCGTAACCTGGGCGCGGATCGCCGCCCGGACGGACATGAACAGCGGCAGGGCCGAAAGCGCTTCGAGATTGTCGGCCGGCGTCGTGGCGAGATAGCGATTCAGGACGATGTTGGCCGCGCCGGGTTGGGCGTGCTGCAACAGGTCCATCAGCGTGAACGCAAGGTCGTAGAGCACGTCTACGGTCGCGATCTGCGCATCGAACTCGATGGCGTCGAAAAGCACGGGCCGATCATCGATCAGAACGATGTTTGCGAGATGCAGATCGCCGTGACAACGGCGCACGAAGCCGCGGCGGCCGCGTTCGGCGAGCAGGGGGCGAATACGCAGAAATGCCTCATGCGAGGTCTCGCCGAGCTCTTGGATCTCTTCGGTGTTGAAATGGCCTCCGGCCCGCAGACCGTCGCTGTTGCCGTCGATCAGCGCAGGGATGGCGGAGAGCCATGCTTGTCCGTCCGCGGGTGTCGCCGCCGAATGCGAAGCCACGATTGCGTCGGCGGCAGCCGAGGCGAGTTTCGCGTCCAGCGGCCCGGCCTTTGCCAGATGATCCAGCGTCCTGCTTTCGTCGAAACGCGACATGTCGACCGCATACTCGATCGGCCGGCCTGGACCGCCGACCTGCAAAGACCCATCCGGGTCTTCCGTGATCGCAACGACGCCCTGATAGATCTGCGGCGCCAGCGGCCGGTTGATCCTGATCTCCTCCTCGCAGGCCGCCTTGCGCTTCTCGAGTGTCGAATAGTCGAGAAACGGAAACCGAACGGCACGCTTGATCTTCAGCGCGCGCTTTCCATCCAGGAACACGGAAGCTCCATGCGTGTCGATCCGCGTCACGCCGGGATGGTCGGTCAGCATCTGGAAGATGCGCTCCTGGGCCGCCGTTTCATCCTTCATCGACACGGACATCCGGAGCACCATCAGGGCGTCAGCACGGCGGCGCCGAGAATCTGGCCGTTCCGCAGCATGCTCAGAACCTCGTTGGCCTGGTCTAGCGGAAATGCCGTCGTCTCGGTGCGTACGCCCGCTTGCGGAGCGACCTTCAGAAAATCGAGGCCGTCCTGCCGGGTCAGATTGGCGACGGAGACGAGCTGCCGCTCTTGCCAGAGCAAGTCATACGGAAAGCTTGGAATATCGGTCATATGAATGCCGGCGCATACGACGCGACCGCCCTTGCGGACGGCACGCAAGGCGGCGGGTACAAGCTCGCCGGCTGGTGCGTAGATGATCGCCGCGTCGAGCGGCTCGTCGGGCATCTCGTCAGATGCCCCCGCCCAGACCGCGCCGAGACGACGTGCAAGGTCTTGTGCGGCGACGTCGCCGCGCCGGGTGAAGGCATGGACGGCTCGTCCTTGCCAAACCGCGACTTGCGCAATGATGTGGCCGGCCGCGCCAAAGCCATAGATGCCGAGCCGCTCGGCAGGGCCGGCCAGGACCAGCGAGCGCCAGCCGATCAGCCCTGCGCAGAGCAGAGGCGCAATCTCCACGTCGCCGGCGGTTTCGCCGAGCGGAAATGCGTAGCGTGCGTCGGCGATGGTATGCGTCGCGTAGCCGCCGTCGCGCGTGTAGCCGGTGAACAACGGTGCGTCACACAGGTTTTCCATGCCGTGCCGGCAGAAGCGACACTTTCCGCAGGTGAAGCCGAGCCATGGAATGCCGACCCGATCGCCCAGCGCATGTGTGGAAACATTCGGGCCTACTTGGTCGACCCGGCCGACGATTTCGTGGCCGGGCACGATCGGATAGCGGATGTCGGGCAGCTCGGCATCGACGAGATGAAGATCGGTGCGGCACACGCCGCAGGCGCTGATCTTCACGCGGACTTGACCCTCACCGGGCAGCGGGTCGGGCCGCTCCTCCATCTGGAGCCGCGCTCGTGGGGCGGGCAACACCATGGCGTGCATGAGTCTCTCCGGGGCGAACCGCTCCGATTGAATTATTCATAGAATGACCGAGTGACCAGTCCTTGACGTCAGTCAACGCCCGTCCCGGGTGACCAGAACCGAGTTCCATGGCTTGACGAGGATCAAGTATCTCGATGAAGCGCTGGCCTATTTTTGAAGTCGAGGAGCTTTCCAATTCCCGCCGGGCTCGTCTTCGAATTTCCATGGCGTCGACAATGTGACAAAGGCCGTCATTGGCCAGCCACCGTGCTGGATTATGATCTCGCACCAGGCTCCTTGTTTCGGCCGCATCGCAATCATCGGAACCGCCGCTGACCCGGCGCATTTGCTTTCATGTCAGTCTATCGCCTGAAAAACCTGCTATCGCCGCGCTCGGTCGCGCTCGTCGGGGCGAGCGCCCGTCCAGCCTCGGTGGGACGTGCCGTCCTGGAGAATATTCATAAGGCCGAATTCAAGGGACAGTTTGGCCTCGTCAATCCGCGCCATGCCGAGATCGGCGGCATCGCGGCGGTGAAGAGCCTTGACCGCCTGGATTTCGTGCCCGAACTCGTGGTCATCACCGCCCCGGCGGGAGAGATTCCGGGTATTGTCGAACAAGCCGGGCGTCGCGGGTCTGCGGGCGCGCTGATCGTGTCGGCCGGGCTCGGTCAGGGACCGGGATCGCTGCACGAGGCTGCGAGCGCTGCTGCCCGCAAACACGGCATGCGGCTGATCGGGCCGAACTGCCTCGGCATCATGATGCCCGGCGTCAGCCTGAATGCCAGTTTTGCCGCACATATGCCGGGGGCAGGCAACCTCGCACTGGTCTCGCAATCGGGCGCAATTGCCGCCGGCATGGTCGATTGGGCCGCGCAGCGCGGCGTCGGCTTCTCCGGCATCGTCTCGATCGGCGACCAGATCGACGTCGATATCGCCGATATGCTTGACTATTTCGCAATGGATCACAAGACTCGCGCGATCCTGCTCTACATCGAGGCTATCAAAGACGCGCGGAAGTTCATGTCGGCTGCGCGCGCCGCCGCGCGCGTGAAACCCGTCGTCGTGGTGAAATCCGGCCGCATGGCGCAGGGCGCGAAGGCGGCTGCCACGCATACCGGCGCGCTCGCCGGTGCCGACGCCGTCTACGACGCGGCTTTCCGCCGCGCGGGTGTCCTGCGAGTTTCCGATCTGCGTGAGCTGTTCGATTGTGCCGAGACGCTTGGGCGCGTCGAGTCCCCGACGGGCAAGCGTCTTGCCATCCTGACCAATGGCGGCGGCATCGGCGTCCTCGCGATCGATCGATTGGTCGAACTCGATGGAATTCCGGCAACCATTTCGGCAGAGGCGCGCAGGAAGCTGGATGCGGCGCTGCCGCCGACCTGGTCCGGCGCAAATCCCGTCGACATCGTGGGCGATGCTGACGCCTCGCGCTACGCGGCAGCGCTGGAGGTACTGCTCGGCGATCCCGACAACGACGCCGTCCTCGTCCTCAACGTGCAAACGGCGATCGCCTCGGCCGCCGAGATCGCCACGACCGTGACGGAGCTCGTCGGCAAATATCGCCAGCAGCACCGCAGCTGGGCGAAGCCTGTATTGGCGGCCTGGGTTGGAGCCGATCAGCATATCATTCAGACGCTGTCAGACGCCGGGGTGCCGAACTATCCGACCGAGGACGACGCCGTGCGCGGCTTCATGCATCTGGTCCGGCACCGCGAAGTGGTGGAGGAACTGAGCCAGGTTCCTCCTGCAATGCCCGATACGTTCGTTCCGGACGCCCAAGGCGCGCGGGAGATCGTCACCGCTGCGATTGCGGACGGTCGCGAATGGCTCGAGCCTGTCGAAATCAAGCACCTGCTCGAAGCCTACGATATCGCCATGGTGCCGACCTACGCGGCAACCGATGTCGAGCAGGCGGTGGCCTATGCGGAGGATATCTTCGCACAGGGCGGCACCGTCGTGCTGAAAATCATGTCGCGGGACATCATCCACAAATCCGATGTCGGCGGCGTCGTGCTCAACCTGACCACGCCCGAGGCCGTCCGAGGGGCCGCTACCGACATTCTCGCGCGGGCGAAGAAGCTGCGTCCCGAGGCCCGCATCGGCGGCGTCATCGTCCAGGCGATGGTCGTCAAGGCAAAAGCGCGGGAGCTGATCCTGGGTCTCGCCGACGATCCGACCTTCGGCACGGTGGTCGTTTTCGGCCGGGGCGGCACGGCGGTGGAGATCATCAACGATAAGGCTCTTGCACTGCCGCCGCTCGATCTGCAGCTGGCCCGCGACCTGATCGAACGCACGCGCGTGTCGCGGCTGCTCAAGGCCTATCGTGATGTGCCGGCGGTCAAGCCGGACGCAGTCGCCTTGGTACTGGTCAAGCTCGCGCAGATGGCTGCCGATATTCCCGAGATCCGCGAATTCGACATCAACCCGCTGCTGGCGGACGAGACGGGCGTGACCGCGGTCGATGCCCGCGTCGCGGTCGGGCCGCCGCAGCGGAAGTTTGTCGGCTCCGGTCCGGCCAATTTTGCCGTTCGCGCCTATCCCTCGCAGTGGGAGCGCCGCCTCAAGCTCAAGGACGACTGGCGAATCTTCGTGCGGCCCATGCGCCCCGAGGACGAGCCGACGATCCACGAGTTCCTGCGTCATGTGACGCCGCACGATCTGCGCCTGCGTTTCTTCGCACCGATGAAGGAGTTTACCCACGAGTTCATCGCGCGCCTGACCCAGCTCGACTATGCGCGTGCGATGGCCTTCATCGCATTCGACGAGGCCACCGGCGAAATGGTCGGTGCGGTCCGGCTCCATTCGGATTCGATCTACGAGAGTGGCGAGTACGCGATCCTGTTGCGGTCCGACCTCAAGGGCAGGGGGCTCGGCTGGGCGCTCATGCAGCTGATCATCGACTACGCGCGCTCGGAAAGCCTGAAAGCCATTTCGGGCGACGTGCTCCAGGAGAATACCGTCATGCTCGAGATGTGCCGGCAGCTCGGCTTCGAGGTCAAGCCGGATCCGGCAGAGCCCGACATTTGCGACGTCAAGCTGAAGCTCTGAGCGCGCGCTGGACCGTGTCGGGGTCCCAAGGCCTGCGTCAGGTAAGTGTGCGACGACGATTCATCCGATCTCATCGCGCTTCTGGAGCGCGGTGACTTCGGATATCACCGCGCCCCAGCCGATGGCGCGTCGGCAGACGCCTTGGTCGTCGTCCGCAAATTCTTGATGATGGTCGCGATCAGCGGCATCAGCAGCGGTGCGACCGTGCTGAGCGGATGATGCATTGCGCCCGACACTTGAGCCTGGAGCGCGCGGGCTTCGAGCTGTAGGGCCTCGATGGAGGTGTCGTGAATCTCGTTGGCGAGTTCGATGTCGCGACCCGACGGGGCACGGCCGGCGATCACGAAGAGCACTGCCGCGATGGCGAAATTGACGGCGCCGAGGATCGCGGCCGCGGCAATTGCGCTCCAGATCTGCACCAGCGCGAAATAGGCAGACAGCTCCAGCATCAGGAGCCCGAAGGCTGCGATCAGCGCCGCGAAGGCGCGCAGGCCGAGGCCGACAAGCAAATGACGCAGCCTGATGTCCGCGATGATCCTGTCGGTGCGCCACAGCACGCGCAGATGTCTGACGACGTTCTCCGTATTCACCTAATGTCTCCTCAGCATGAAGCCGACGACCACGCCCAGCGCGAAGGCGGAGGCGAGCGACGTGATTGGACGCTGCGCAACGAGGCCCTGGAGCTGTTCATGCTCCTGCTCGACGGTCTCGCCGAGTTCGGTGAGCGCAGCCTTGATCTGATCGGCGAGTGCCTCGGCACGCTCTTTCGAACTCTCGAACATCTCCTCGCCGGCGGAACTCAGCAAGCGCGTGACGTCGAGCTTCAGAGCCCGCAATTCTTCGCCCATCCTGTCACTGTCGAACATGGATTTGGTATCCTCACTGATTTGAAGTAAGCCTAGGACCCATTGGCGCGGTCCCGCTTGATTTGCGTCAAGCGGCAGGGCCTGTTCGGGCTTGAGACAGGTCAAGCCGGCCGCCACATGCCGGCCTAGAAATGCCGGCTGAATGGAGACCGATTGTCCCGTTGAGGTGGAAGCGTGAACCACGAACCGATGTTGCTCGCAGCGCCGTCCGGCGATGTGCTGAACTTGCGACCCGAGGGGCCCTGGACTGCCGCAAATGTGGTGACGCTCGAGACCTTGTCCCGGTCGGTCGGAGCCGATGTCGATCGCTCGCGCGTTGTAACACTGGACATGTCGGGCGTCAGTGCGCTCGACACGCTCGGCGCCTGGGTTCTGGAGAAGCTGTCGCGCAGGGCGACATCTTCAGGCAGATCGGCCGAATTCGTCGGCGTCGCCGACCATTTCAGCGGGCTGATGGACGAGGTCCGGCAGGTCAACCGCCATACGCCGGCCCCGACGGCTGCGCCCAATCCGGTTCTGGCGAGGCTGGGCGATCTCGGCAAGTCGACGGTCGGCGCGCGGGAAGACATCACGATCTTCCTCCAGATGCTCGGTGCCTTGTTCATGGCCATCATAGGCGTGCTGCGCCGGCCGCGTTCTCTGCGGCTGACGTCGCTCGTCTATCAGCTCTACCGCATCGGATGGCAGGCGATCCCGATCGTCGCGCTGATCACCTTCCTGATCGGCGCCATCATCGCGCAACAGGGTTTCTTCCACTTCCGCAGATTCGGCGCCGAGTCCTACACGGTCGACATGGTCGGGATCCTGGTGCTGCGCGAGCTCGGCGTGCTGATCGTCGCCATCATGGTCGCGGGGCGCTCGGGAAGCGCCTACACCGCCGAGCTCGGCTCGATGAAGATGCGTGAGGAGATCGACGCGCTCTCGACCATGGGGCTCGATCCCGTCGACGTCCTGATCCTGCCGCGCGTTGCAGCCCTGGTCATCGCGCTCCCGATCCTCACCTTCATCGGATCGATCGCCGCGCTCTACGGCGGCGGCCTTGTCGCCCAGTTCTACGGCGACATGGGACCGGCTATCTATATCGCCCGGCTGCACGAGGCCATTTCGGTCACCCACTTCAAGGTGGGCATCCTGAAGGCACCGTTCATGGCGCTGGTGATCGGGATCGTCGCCTGCAGCGAGGGGTTGCGCGTCAAGGGCAGCGCTGAGTCGCTGGGGCGGCAGACCACGACTTCGGTCGTGAAGTCGATCTTCCTGGTGATCGTGCTGGACGGCCTGTTCGCCGTGTTCTTTGCCTCGATCGGAATGTGACGATGGACGCGGCGCAAGACGAGTTCGCGATCCGCGTCCGTGACCTCGTGGTCGGCTTCGGTCGCCAGACCGTGCTCGACCGTCTGTCGCTCGACGTCCGCCGGGGCGAGATTCTCGGCCTGGTGGGGGCATCCGGCGGCGGCAAGTCGGTCTTGATGCGGACCATCATCGGTCTCATCCCGCGCCGGAGCGGGACCATCGAGGTCATGGGGCAGCCCGCCGGCGGCCATGGTCGAGCTGCAGCCACGGCATGGGGCATCCTGTTCCAGCAGGGCGCGCTGTTCTCCTCGCTGACGGTCCGCCAGAATGTCCAGTTTCCGCTCCGTGAAAATCTCGTCCTGTCGCAGGAGCTGATGGACGAGATCGCGATCGCCAAGCTCGAAATGGTCGGCCTGCGCCCCGAGGACGCCGACAAGTATCCGGCGGAGCTCTCGGGCGGCATGACCAAGCGCGTGGCGCTGGCGCGCGCGCTCGCGCTCGATCCTCCGATCCTGTTCCTGGACGAGCCGACCTCCGGCCTCGATCCGATCGCCGCCGGCGATTTCGACGCGCTGATCAAGACACTGCAAAGGACCCTGGGGCTCACGGTTTTCATGGTGACCCACGACCTTGCGAGCCTGACCACGGTCTGCGACCGCGTTGCCGCGCTCGCGGATGGCAAGATCGTGGCGATCGGTCCGATGCGCGAACTGCTGCAATCCGAGCATCCCTGGGTGCGCGCCTATTTCCACGGCAAGCGCTCGCAGATGCTGCAACACGAGATGAGATGAGAGATGGAAACCCGCGCTCCCTATGTGCTGATCGGTAGTTTCGTGCTGGCCGCGATCCTCGCGGTGTTCGGCTTCGTCTATTGGCTGAACAACACCGGTGGCATCGGCCCGCGTACGAATTATCACGTGCAGTTCCAGGGACCGGTGCCGGGCCTGCTGGTCGGCGCAGGCGTGCTGTTCAACGGCATTCGCGTTGGAGAGGTGACCCAGCTCGGGCTCGCGCCGGACAACCCGCGCTTCGTCAATGCGACGATCGCGGTCGCCACTGCCACGCCGGTCCGTGCCGACACCAAGGTTGGACTCGAATTCCAGGGCCTGACCGGCGTTCCGGTCGTGACGTTGGAGGGCGGCGTGATCGTCGCCAAATCCGGCGAGCCTCTGACCTTGATCGCGGACGCCGGTGCCGGCCAGAGCATGACACAGGCGGCGCGCGACGCGCTGCGGCGCGTCGACACGGTCCTCCAAGACAATTCCGGCCCGCTGAAGGACACTATCGCGAATTTCAAGACGTTCTCTGAGGGGCTCGCGCGCAACACCGGCAAGATCGACGGCATTCTGGCGGGGCTCGAGAAGATGACCGGCGGCGGCGCGCCCGCGCAGAAGATCACCTACGACCTGCGTACGCCGCAGAACATCGGGCCTGCCGACAAGACGCTGTCCGCGTCGCTGGCGATCCCCGAGCCGACCGCGGTTGCGATGCTGCAGACCCAGCGCATGCTGTTCGCCCCTAGCGGGGACAGGCCGGACTTTGCCGATTTCCTCTGGGCCGACAGCATTCCGAAATTGGTGCAGGCCCGCCTGATCGACAGCTTCGAGAACTACGACATCGCCCACGCCCCGCTCCGCACGAGCGACCTCGGACAGGCGGACTACCAGCTCCTGATCGACATCAGGCGCTTTCGGATCGCTACGGAGGGTGATGCACGGGTCGAGATCGCCCTGTCGGCGCGGATCGTCGACAAGGGCGGCAAGGTGGTGGCCTCGCGCCTCGTCGAGGCCAGCGAAAAGCTCGACAAGGTCGAACCGGCCGCTTCAGTCGCGGCCTTCGATGCAGCCTTCGCGCGCGTCGTGAAGGAGCTGATCGGGTGGACCGTGCAGGCGGTGTGAGGCCGGCTATTCCAGCGTCTTCAGGTAGGACAGCAGGTCGTGGATCTGGCCCGGGCTGAGCTCGAAGGCGGGCATATCGTCATGCCCGGTATAGATTCCCTCCGCCAGCGCCTCACCAAGGCTGTCGATCGGATAGCGCCGGTGCAGGCTGCGTAGCGGAGGCGCGGTCCCGAGCGGACTCTTGGAGACGCGGTCGATCGCGTGACAGCGTGCGCAATTGGCCCGAGCAAAGGCCTTGCCGCGTTGCTCGGCGGTCGGGGCCGCCAGCGCAGGCGTGATCAGAAGCAGCCCAATCAGGCCGTGACGCAGTGCGCTTTGCAGCATAAGGAGTGATCCCGTCGAACTCTGGAGGCAGAATAAGACGGGGATGCCACCCAAATTTGATCTGAGTCAATCGGCTTGGGCGCGGTGCAGTAAAATGCAAACCGCGCGGTGGACTCGGCTTGGTGTCGGGGGGCAGCTGGTGCGAGGAGCGGTGGATGAAGCCTTCCGTGGTCATGATTGAGCCGAACGGGCATTTTTGCGACGATTGCGCCGTACGCGGAGCGGCGGTCTGTTCGTCGCTGAATGCGGCCGAGCTCAGGGAATTCGAGCATCTCGGCCGCCGCGTTCATTTCGGGGCAGGCGACACCGTGTTCTCCGAAGAGGACATCACTACCTCGTTCTACAACGTCCTCGAAGGCGTCATGCGGCTGTACAAGCTGCTGCCCGATGGCCGGCGGCAGATCGTGGGTTTTGCCTTGCCCGGCGACTTCCTTGGGATGAATCTATCCGGCCGGCACAATTTTTCGGCCGATGCAATCGGCGTGGTGACCGTGTGCCAGTTCGCAAAGGCGCTCTTCACGCGTTTCATCGAGGACCGGCCGCAACTGCTCAGGCGCATCAATGAGCTGGCCATTCGGGAGCTAAGCCAGGCTCGCGACCACATGGTCCTGCTCGGTCGACGCTCGGCCGATGAGAAGGTTGCAACCTTTCTGCTCGGCTGGCGCGAGCGGCAGGTCGCAATCAAGGGATTGTCGGACACGGTACCCCTCCCGATGAGCCGTCAGGATATAGCCGACTACCTCGGTCTGACCATTGAAACGGTGAGCCGCACCTTCACCAAACTGGAGCGGCAGGGCGTGATCGAGATCATTCACGGCGGCATCAGCCTGCTCGATCCGGCTCGCGTCGAAGCAATGGCGGCCGCCTGAGATCCTGTACGGCACGGCGTCGGGCATTTGATCTCGATCAATGACGCGTGCCGCGCACCGCCAATAATGCTCCAAACAAATGGGGGGGGAGCATGATGCCTGCTGACGCGCTACTGGTGACCTTTGTCGTCGTCTCGATCTTCGTCGCATTCGCCGCAGTTCTGGCTTGGGCAGACCGGCAAACCAGCTCAGGCCGGCTCGATTCGAATTCCAAGAGCTGAATTTCCGTCAGGATTAGTCCGCCTCCAGCACGCTCATGGCCGACGCTCGCCGGCCCTCGCTGACGCTTGGTGGCATCTCAGCGCAATCGTGGCTTGCGCAACCTGCAACTCTGCATCGACGCAGACGCATCGGCGCATCCTTCGGATGCGAACTTCGGGCTCTCGCACGGCCTTTGATGACATTTGCCTCAAATCGCGCCCGTTGCTTTCCGGTTGAAAAGCTTGGCAACGTTGACTACGCAGGAACCCAGTACCTCGTAGCCTTGGGAGCCCCGCGGCGTGCCTCAGGACAAGACCGGCGACCCCCGACAGCCGGCGGGTAACAAACTAGCGGTCCTGCGCAAGCACCCGATCTTCGCGGATCTGGAGCCGGAGGCGCTGGATCAGCTCTGCCGTTACGCCAAGCACACGACGGTCAAGCGCGGCGCAACGATCGCCGCCAAGGGCGATCCCGGCAACAGCCTGTTCGCGGTGATCGCGGGGACGGTGAAGATCTCGTCGTCGTCGCCCGATGGTCGGAATGCCATCCTCAACCTGATCGGTCCGGGTGAAATCTTTGGCGAGATCGCAGTGCTCGACGGCGCGCCCAGGTCGGCGGATGCGACCGCCAACACAAATTGCGAGCTCTACGTCATCGATCGCCGGGACTTCCTTCCGTTCGTGAAGAGCCAGCCGGCGCTGGCGATGAAGTTCATCGAGCTGCTTTGCGCGCGTCTGCGCTGGACCAGTCAGCAGGTCGAGCAGGTGATCCTGCAGAATCTGCCGGGCCGGCTTGCGAGCGCGCTGCTCGGTCTCACCGAAGAGCGCAAGCTCGATTCCGGCAGTGGCACGCTCTCCATCACGCAGCAGGAGATCAGCGAGATGGTGGGGATGACGCGAGAGAGCATCAACAAGCAGTTGCGCGCCTGGGCCGGCCGTAACTGGGTTCGCCTCGAGCACGGCGCCATCGTCGTGCTGGATACGGATGCGCTACGCGCACTTGCGGAGAGCGGCGTCGACGGTACGTGATCCCCTGACCTAGTTGTCGAGGATGGCGACCGCGCGGGTCCAGCCCGCGGACGCCCTCTCGATCTTCACAGGAAAGCAGGCGATCGTGAAGCCGGTCGAAGGCAGCTGGTCGAGATTGTGCAGCTTCTCGAGATGGCAATAGCCGATGTGCCGTCCCGCCTTGTGGCCCTCCCAGATCAGGCCGGCATCTCTTGTTTCGGCATACTTCTTCGCAGTGTAGACGAACGGCGCGTCCCAGCTCCAGCCGTCGGTGCCCGTCAGCCGCACGCCGCGTTGGAGCAGATACATGGTTGCTTCATAGCCCATGCCGCAGCCGGAACTGACGTAGTCGGCTTGCCCGAACTTTGCGCCGGCACTGGTGTTGACGACGACGATCTCCAGCGGTGACAGTGTGTGCCCGATGCGCTTCAGTTCGTTCTCGACATCCTCGGCATTCACCACGTAGCCATCGGGCAGATGCCGGAAGTCGAGCTTCACGCCGGGCTGGAAGCACCATTCGAGCGGCACTTCGTCGATGGTCCACGACCGCTCGCCGCGGTTCATGGTGGGATGGAAGTGCCAGGGCGCGTCGAGATGCGTCCCGTTGTGCGTCGAGAGTGAGACCTGCTCGACGGCCCAGCCCTGGCCATCCGGAAGGTCTTCCGCCTTGAGGCCGTCGAAGAACTGCAGCATGCGCGGCAGGCCCTGCTGATGATCGATATACTGGATGGTCGGGTGATTGCCTGGGGGATCGGCGGTCACGTCGTTCGCGAGCGCCACCGAAATATCGATCAGCTTGCGCGGCATCGGCATTCCCTCAACCTGGTTCCGGCGTTCCGGCATCTTGAGCGGGCTTCATCGGCAGCGTCAAGTCACGTCGCCTTCATGGATGCGCCGGATCGTTCGATGCAACTCCTGCATTGATCGATGCCGATCTGCTCGCATTCTCGCTGTGGCTGCCACGCCTCTTGATGGGCTACAAGGGCTGGCAACATCAGGGAGACGCTATCAGTGACGGACTATCGCAAGCTCTTCGATCTCACCGGCAAGACCGCAGTCGTTCTCGGCGCCGCGTCCGGCATCGGCAAGTCATCGGCCGAGGCGCTGGCCGGGCTGGGCGCCCGTGTCATCTGCGCCGATCGCGCGTTCGACGCGGCGGAAGCGACCGCCGCCGGCATTCGCGACAAGGGCGGCTGGGCGGAGGCAGCGGCGTGCGACGCCGCGAGCGCGATGGACGTCAATGCGCTGGCGAAGACCGTGATGCAAAAATTCTCGCGGCTCGACATCGCCGTGACGACGCCCGGACTCAACATCCGCAAGACCATCCTCGACTATACCGAGGAGGATCTCGACCGCGTCCTCAATCTCAATGTGAAGGGCACGGTCTGGTTCTTCCAGGCCTTTGGCAGGATAATGGTCGAGCAGAAGGGCGGCAGCATCATCGCCTGCTCCTCGGTGCGCGCGGTCACCATTGAGCCTGGCCTCGGAGTCTACGGTTCGACCAAAGCGGCGATCGGTCTTCTGGTGAAGGGCTTTGCATCCGAAGTCGGGCACGCAGGCGTTCGCGTCAACGCGGTCGCGCCAAGCATTGCCGAGACCGCACTGACCGGCCCGTTCAAGCAGCGGCCTGACATCTACAATCTCTACGCCGGTCACACCGTCTTCAACCGCTGGAGCAGTGCCGACGAGGTCGCCGCCGCGGTGGCCTATCTCGCTTCGGATGCCGCAAGCTATGTCAGCGGCAGCACGCTGTTCGTCGACGGCGGCTGGACCGCGGTCGACGGCCCCCCGACCGGTCTTACCCAATTGCACAAATAGCGCAGGGCGCAGCTCGTTAGGGGGGAGAGTGCTGCGCGCGAGGCTGCGCTTCAGGCAGAGCGAGCCGTCTTCGCGGTTGCAGCAAAAACTCGCGGCGCGTCCGCTTTGAGCAAATCACAGGGGGCTTGCCGGATAAATGCGCTCGGCTGGCCGGTATTTTAGTGTTACGAACTGGGGCATGAACCAGCACGCCAAGATCGAAATCCGCCATTCGACCTGCCCGCATGATTGCCCCTCGGCCTGCGCCCTCGATGTCGAGGTGATCGAAGGTCGCAGCATTGGCCGCGTCCGAGGTTCGAAAAAGCAGACATATACGGCCGGCGTTGTCTGCGCCAAGGTTGCACGCTACGCCGAGCGCATCCATCACCCCGAGCGGGTCACCTTTCCCATGCGCCGCACAGGCGCGAAGGGCTCCGGGCAATTTGCGCGGATTTCCTGGGACGAGGCTTTGGACGAGATCGCTGCTCGGTTCAATGCGGCCGAGCGCGAATTCGGCGCGGAATCGATCTGGCCTTATTACTACGCCGGCACGATGGGCCTCGTGATGCGCGATGGCCTCAATCGCCTCACCCATGTGAAGAAATACTCGCGCTTCTATCAGACCATCTGCGCCAACGTCGCGCGGATCGGCTTTGCGATCGGCACCGGCAAGATCGCCGGCGTCGATCCGCGCGAGATGGCGATGTCCGACCTCGTGGTGATCTGGGGCACCAATCCCGTCAACACCCAGGTCAACGTGATGACGCACGCCTCTCGCGCCCGCAAGGAGCGAGGCGCGAAGATCGCCGCCGTCGACATCTACGACAACGAGACCATGAAGCAGGCGGACATCAAGATCATCCTGCGTCCCGGCACCGACGGCGCCTTCGCCTGCGGCGTGATGCATGTCCTGTTCCGCGACGGCTATGCCGACCGCGCCTACATGGACAAGTACACGGACTGTCCCGCCGAGCTCGAGGCGCATCTGGAGACGCGCACGCCGGAATGGGCGTCCGCCATCTGCGGCGTGCCTGTTTCGGAGATCGAAGCCTTTGCCAAGGCGGTGGGCGAGACCAGGCGGGCGTTCTTCCGCTTTGGCTACGGCTTCACCCGCTCGCGCAACGGCGCGACGCAGATGCATGCGGCGCTTTGCATTCCTGCGGTGACGGGCGCCTGGCAATATGAAGGCGGCGGCGCCTTCTTCAACAACTTCGCGCTTTGGCATTTCAACGAATCCATCATCGAAGGCCACGACGCGATCGACAAGACGACACGTGCACTCGACCAGTCGCAGATCGGACGCATCCTCACCGGTGATGCCGAGGCCCTGCACGGCAGGGGCCCGGTCAAGGCCATGCTGATCCAGAATACCAATCCGATGACCGTGGCGCCGGAGCAGGCGCTGGTCCGCCAGGGCTTTGCGCGAGAGGATCTGTTCGTCGCGGTGCACGAGCAGTTCATGACCGAGACGGCGCAAATGGCGGATATCGTGCTGCCGGCGACCATGTTCATGGAGCATGATGATCTCTATTACGGCGGCGGCCACCAGCACATCTCGGTCGGGCCGAAGCTGATCGATCCGCCCGGCGAATGCCGTTCCAATCATGAGGTGTTGCAGGCGCTGGCGCCGCGGCTTGGCGCAAAGCATCCGGGCTTTGAGATGAGCCCGCGCGAATTGATCGACGCCACGCTGAAGCTGAGCAATCACGGCGACATCGCGGGTCTCGAAGCCGACATCTGGCGCGATCTGCAGCCGGATTTCCGCACCTCGCATTATCTCGACGGCTTTGCCCATGCCGATGGGAAGTTCCATTTCAAAGCCGACTGGGCACATCCGCCTTTCGGCCAGACCATGGGCGACTACGACAAGATGCCCGCGCTGCCGGACCATTGGGCCGTGATCGAGCACGCCGATCAGGCCCATCCGTTCCGGCTTGCCACCAGCCCGTCGCGCAGCTTTCTCAACACGACGTTCAACGAGACGCCATCCTCCCAGGCGCGCGAGGGCAGGGCCAGCGTGATGATCCATCCGCTGGACGCAGCGCCGCTCGACATTGCCGATGGCGATGCGGTGACGCTCGGCAACAGCCGTGGCGAGACCACGCTGATTGCGACGCTGTTCGAGGGCGTACGGCGCGGCGTGCTGATCGCCGAATCCGTTCACCCCAACAAGAACCACATCGGCGGCCGCGGCATCAACATGCTGACCGGCGCGGACACGATCGCGCCGATCGGCGGAGCTGCATTCCACGACAACAAGGTCTGGCTCAGGAAAGCCGTCGCGGCCTGACGCGCGCCGCGCTTCGACCGCTGCAAATTGCGTCGAGGCGCTAAAGCGGCAGCCTTGCTGCAGATTGCCCTTGCACCTCGTGCCCGAGCTGCCGCAAATGGCCGCAAACGGAGCCAAGGAAGCGAGCGTGCCATGAGCGACACCACAGCCGTCATTACCGAGAAGCGCGGCCAGGCATTCTGGATCACCATCAACCGGCCGGAGAAGCGCAATGCGCTGAACGGCGACGTGATCGCCGGCATCAGCAAGGGCTATCGCGACGCGCATGACGACAAGGACGTCCGCGTGATCGTGCTGACGGGCGCGGGCGACAAGGCGTTCTGCGCCGGCGCCGACCTGCAGAATTCAGGCGCGGCTTTCGCGATGGATTACTCCAAGCCGAATGTCGACTATGCGGATCTGCTGCGGCTGTCGCAGAACGCCACCAAGCCGGCGATCGCGCGGGTGGGCGGCGTCTGCATGGCCGGCGGCATGGGCCTCCTCTGCATGACCGACATGGCGGTCGCGGCCGATCACGTCGTCTTCGGTCTTCCGGAGGTCAAGGTGGGCGTGTTCCCAATGCAGGTGCTGAGCCTGTTGCAGTCGATCGCGCCGCCGCGGCTCATTAACGAATGGGCGCTCACCGGCGAGCCGTTCGACGCCAAGGCCGCGCAGGCCGCGGGCCTCCTCAACTACGTCGTGCCCGCAGCCGAACTCGACGCCAAGGTCGACTGGCTGATCGGTCGCATCGTCGACAAGTCCCCGACGGCGATCCGTCGCGGCAAATATGCGATGCGCGCGATTGCCTCGATGTCGTTCGACGAGAGCATCGCCTACACCGAGAGCCAGATCGCGCTGCTCGCAATGACCGAGGACGCCAAGGAAGGTTTGAAAGCCTTCAGCGAGAAGCGCAAACCGTCCTGGTCGGGAAGATAAATGCGAACCCTTCAACTTCCGTCTCGCCTGGCGAGTGTCCGGACCGCGTATTCTGCCTATTGGCGCTAGCTGAACATGGGACTTGGGCGATGAAGCTGAAGTAGTCTCGGGAGACTCAGAAGTTCGGATCGACCTCCAAGGGAATCCATCGGCCCGCGGGAGGTTGTCTGCACCATTGATGCCTAAGGCCAGCAAGTTGCGCGCCTCGGAAGATCAGGCGAAGTGGTCAAAACCAGCGTCAGTGGCCACGCCGATGCTAGATGGTAGTCGATGCGCGCCTGATGCGACTTGCTCAAGCAGTAGAACGCGAGAGAGGCGCTCGCGCGCCTTGACGGATATATGAAAAAAAAGAGCGCCTCCGGAGAGACGCTCTTTTGCCACCCCATCGAGGGGTCAAGACATCCGATTGGACAGAAAGCACTACGCTATCGCACTTTCAACCGCCCCACGCCTTACTTGGCACAAGGGTTTCTACAATCGAGGGTTTAGGTAGCACACGAGATTAGCTCGAACAACAAGATCTCACTGCAAATGGTTAACAACGCCGGAAAGTCTCGAGACGCCCACGAAGGCGGGGCACGCTTCCGGACGAGAGGCGGGGCGACCTTCCCAGGCTCAAGCTGGGTGCTCCTGAACTAGGAAGTCCGATCTGATGGGCAGCATTTTATGATTCACTGCCCTTTGCGGCGAAATTTCTAACGACCGAAGTGGCGGATGCGAGATCACGGTCGATGCGCGCCTGACACTATTACTCGCGCTGGAAGGCAGCCTTGCGATGCGTTAGACGAAAGCAAAAAAGAGCGCCTCCGGAGAGACGCTCTTTTGCCACCCCATTGAGGGGTCAAGACATCCGATTGCACAGAAAGCACACGCTATCGCACTTTCAACCGCCCCCACGCCTCACATGGCATAAGGGTTCCTACAATCGAGGGCTTGGGTAGCACGCGAGATTAGCTCGAACAACGAGACCTCAATCCCAATGGTTAACAACGCCGGAAAATCTGGGAGACACGCGAGCTGAGAGAACACTTCCGATGTGAAAGGCGGGCGCTACGTTCCAAGGCTCGAGCGGTCACTGTAAGGAGCTCCGATCTGATGGGCAGCGTTTCACGATTAACTGCCCTATGCGGATCATCGACACAGGCGAAGAGCAGACGGTGGTGGCGCGAACCAGGATAACTGGTGAGATCAAATCCCGGTGGAGTATCGCCAGATTTTGTTATGATATTACTAGTTGGGTAGCCGGTAAGCGCTTGTCTTGATCCAAGAAGCGGTCGTCGCACAGTACCGGGCGGGTGCCCACGTCAGAGCTGTGCAATGTTCAGGCTGACTCGTTCTGATCCGGAGCGAAATGCCCAGCCCGTATTCGCGCCTCGCACGCCGGCTGTTCACGTGCCATCTTGGGCGGCGACATTTAGCGCGGGGATTTTTCTGTAGCGAGCGAATTATTTGGAGCCGTCATGATCGTTGCTCGATCCTGATTTACAATCATGCTGGCAGCTTGAGGGCGATTGACCTGCCCCTGAGTTTTCATCCAGAGGCAATTAGAGTCTCGGGGGTTTGTACGCCGATTGGCGCAGGTGGAGCAACGGGCGATCGGCGGAGCTGGTCGGGGTTGCGCAGCCGATCGCCCGTTGCGGTGAATGTGGCAGCATAGGCCGCCGGGGTGAGGTATTTCAGCGATGAGTGCGGGCGGTCGCCGTTGTAGTCGGCAACCCACGCCGCGATCTTTGCCCTGGCGTCGTCGAGGTCGAAGAACAGGGTCTCGTTGAGTAGTTCATCACGCATACGCCCGTTGAAGCTCTCGACGAAGGCATTCTGGATCGGCTTGCCCGGCGCGATGAAGTGCCAGT
>NZ_AUGD01000020.1 GCF_000426845.1 Bradyrhizobium sp. in8p8
ATCGCCGCAACCCGGCCCAAGGAAGAGGGGCGTATCGCGATCGTCACGAACGCGGGCCGGGCGGCGGTGGACGCAGATGGCGTTGGCGCGAACGGATTTGCAGGGCGGGAGACCGTGAGCAAGCTCGCCGCGCATGCGACAGGTGCCATCTGCGTACGGCAAAATCGTGTGGTCCTGGCGCCCGGGGTCTGTGCGCCAAGTGTTGCGGTGATGTGGCGGTCCGACCGGACGCGCGCACCAGCCATCCGCAAGGCGACGGGGGCAATAGTGCATCGCTCCCCGGGGAGAGCACGACATAAGCCGTTCCAACCACTGCGCAGGGAAGGCCGGGATGTCCTGGCTACACCTGTATGCCGCTGTGCAGCTTCTCACCACGCAGATTCCGCACAGTGGACCTCGGGTGCCAGCGGGCTCCCGGTCTTCCCTGCGCCCTCTTTCATTTCAGAGGGTGAGGCCACAAAGCAAGGCTCGGGCGAGATCAGCCGCGAGGACGCCAAAGCGTGTCTGCAATGACGATGCGTCTTGAATGAGCAATGCCGTTGCTCCGACGCCATCGGTTTTCCCGGTACCGCGCCCGGGCTTGAGCCGGACGCCGGCAGACAAAAAACGGCGGGGAAAGAGCCCCGCCGCCACGTCTCCCCGTCATCAGGCGGCGAAGATCTCACGCATCCGAAATCTCACATGCCAATGTCGAACACGTTCGGCAATTGGCCGGCGAGAGGCAACGCGGTGGCGCCGAGGAAGGTCGCCACCATGGCCATCAGCCGGCGGTTGTTCTGGCGCTTGCCGCGCATCTGGCCGGCGATCCACTCCAGCATCTCGCTGTTCACCTTGGAGGCATAGGACGGCGCCCAGCTCTCGATGTCGGTGTCGGCCGACAGCGCCATGTTCCGCGGCGGCACCTTCAGGCCCGAAGCGCTCGCGGCATAATGGGCGACCGCCTTGGCGAGCAGATCGTCGAACCGGCCCCCATCGGTGCGCTCAGTCGCGGCCTCGTTGATCTCGAACAGCACTTCGGCCTCGGCGCGGCTCACCGGCTGATCGTTCACGGCGGAGGCCGTCAGGATGCGGATGCACCATGCGGTGTCATCAGCATCGAGCGAACGGGAGAAATGCACCCTTCCCTTGGTGGTCGGGCCTTCTCCCGTGATTATGCCGTCGCGCACCACGCTCAGCGCGTGAGCCGCGGTATCGCGGCAGGACGGTTCGAGGGACGATGACTCGGTGGGTTTGGGCGCAGCGGCAGACATAGTTCACTTCCAGATTTCTTCTGACCGGCCAGCATTTTCATGCCGACGTAAAGGGGTGGTTAATGATTCGATTTGGGGATCGCGACTTGTCCAGATGGTTGCCAATTGGTCGCTGTCAGGACTGATTTGGTTCTAGGGCGCGCCCCAGGAGCGTGATGGAAGTCATAAAAGGCATTATCGGGGCGAGCGAGACCGTGTGACCCCGGAAGAGACGTTTCGCGGCGGGGACGGCCGTAACAATAAGTTGCTGAGAAATGGGCTCTTCCCGGAAGGAATTCACATTTTACTTGAGCCGGTTCAGTTGGCGTTCACTTGGTCTTGCAAGCCCCTTATACTGCCCGCGACGGCAGAGACGCATTCTTCAACAAATTCAATGCGATGAGGTAAAATCATGACACTTCCAATCGGCGCCACCGCACCAGACTTCGAAGCCGAGACCACCGAAGGGAAGATCAAGTTCCACGACTGGATCGGCAACAGCTGGGCGTTGCTGTTCTCGCATCCGAAGGACTTCACGCCGGTTTGTACGACCGAGCTCGGCGCTCTCGCCAAGCTGAAGCCGGAATTCGACAAGCGCGGTGTCAAGCTGATGGGCCTCTCGGTCGATCCGGTCGACAACCATGCCAAATGGTCGGAGGACATCAAGGAGACCCAAGGCGCGGCGCCGAATTATCCGATGATCGGCGACACCGATTACAACGTCTCGAAGCTCTACGGCATGCTGCCGGCCGCCATTTCGGGCGATCCCCTGGTCCGCACGGCCGCCGACAATCAAACCGTTCGCAACGTTTTCATCATCGGACCGGACAAGAAGATCAAGTTGGTGCTGGTCTATCCGATGACCACGGGCCGGAACTTCCAGGAAATCCTGCGCGTCATCGACTCGCTGCAGCTCACCGCCAAGCATCGTGTGGCCACCCCGGCCGATTGGTCACAGGGCGACGACGTCATCATCGCGGGCTCGGTCTCCAACGAAGAGGCCAAGACGATCTACCCGCAGGGGTGGAAGGAGCCGAAGCCCTACCTCCGCATCGTGCCGCAGCCGAAATAATTCCGCCGTTGAGCAGCGGGCATCATCCCGGGGGCACTTATTCCTCGGGATGACCTTGCTGATGAAACCCGGCGCGTGCGTCTCGTATATTGAGAACCTGCTCAGCGAGATGCGCTCCCGATCATGCCAAACCCGCAGCCGGTCATCGTCTGGTTTCGCGAGGACCTTCGTCTATCTGACCACCCCGCTCTCCACGCCGCCGGGAAGACCGGCGGGCCGGTGATCTGCCTCTATGTGCTCGATGAATCCGTGGGGCGGGCGCCGGGCGGCGCGGCGCGCTGGTGGCTGGCGCAGTCGCTGCGGGCGCTCGGGACCGAGATCGCCGCACGCGGCGGATCGCTGGTCCTGCGCAGGGGACCGGCGACCAAGGTGATCCCTGAAGTGGCGCGCGAGAGTGGCGCACGCGCTGTCTACTGGAATGGGATCGCGCAGGTGCCGCATCAAGCGGTTGAGCGACAGCTCGAAACGGCGTTGGCAAAGCTCGGAGCGGACTCGCAAAGTTTTCCCGGCGACCTCCTCGCCCCGCCCTCGGCAATCCGCAACAAGGATGGCCGGGGCCTGCGCGTGTTCACACCATTCTGGCGGCGGGTGCTGTCGCTCGGCACCCCGCCAAGGCCCTTGCCCGCGCCCAAGGAGCTGCGACCAGCGCCGGAGATCGCCAGCGATCGACTGGAGAGCTGGACGCTCGAGCCGAGCAAGCCGGATTGGGCGGCCGGCCTGCGCGAAGCATGGACTCCCGGCGAAGCCTCTGCACGCGAGCGCCTGCGCGACTTCCTGAAGCACACAGTGCGCGGCTATGTCGGCGATCGCGACCACCCGGATCGGCACGGCACTTCACGGCTGTCGCCGCATTTGCGGTTCGGCGAGATCAGCCCGCGCCAGGTCTGGCACGCCGCGCGCTTCGCCGCGGCGGAAGATCCGGCACTCGGACCCGGCGTCGAAAAATTCCTCAGCGAGCTTGGCTGGCGCGAATTCTGCCGCCACCTCCTCCACGACAACCCGGGCCTCGCCACCGAAAACCTGCAGACGAACTTCGATGGCTTCCCGTGGTCGCGCGACGACAAGGCGCTTGCCGCCTGGCAGCGCGGGCGCACCGGCTATCCAATCGTCGATGCCGGCCTGCGTGAGCTCTGGCACACGGGGGTGATGCATAACCGTGTCCGGATGGTGGTCGCCTCCTTCCTGGTCAAGCACCTGCTGGTCGACTGGCGCGAAGGCGAAGCCTGGTTCTGGGACACACTGGTCGACGCGGACGCCGGGAGCAATCCCGCGAACTGGCAGTGGGTCGCCGGCTGCGGGGCCGACGCGGCACCCTATTTCCGCGTGTTCAATCCGCTGCTTCAGGGCGAGAAGTTCGATCCGGATGGCGCCTACGTCCGGCGCTGGGTGCCGGAACTGAAGGGGATGCCCGCCAAGCTGATCCATCGGCCCTGGCAGGCAACGCCCATTGAGCTTGCCGCCGCGGGCATCACAATGGGCAAGACCTATCCCGAGCCGATTGTCGATCATGCCGGAGGACGCGAGCGTGCGCTCGCCGCCTTCGCAAAGATCCGCGGAGGTTGAGCGCGGCTTTGACACAATTTCGAAACCCGCTATCGTCATGACTCCTGTCAAACCGCGGGGGATGAGATGGACGACGAAAAGCCGATCACCGAACAGGCGATGGACACGATCACCAGCGCCGTGGAAGCGACCAAGGACGCGGCGGTCACGGCCGTGAAGCAGGTCAGACGCGCCGCCAAGAAGGTCGCCAAGAAAGTAGCGCCAAAGAAGACGTCCAAGAAGAAGGCCGGTAAATCCTCAAAGAAGGCAGCCAAGAAGACTGCAAAGAAGACTGCAAAGAAGACTGCAAAGAAGACCGCAAAGAAGACCGCAAAGAAGGCTGGCAAGACATCCACAAAGAAGGCCGCCAAGAAGACCACGAAAACAAAAAAGAAGGCCAAGAAGGCCAAGCGCTGATCGCAATCCTCAGATCAGGTCTCCGGGTGCGGGCGCGCCCGGAGACGGCGCCGCCCTATCCTCACCGCCTGGCTGCCCGTCGGCCCGGATGGTGCTTGCCTTGAGATTGCGGATCGCTGCGATGAACGAGCGGTCCTCGGCGTTGAAGCGCTTCCGCTTTTCCGATGAGCCGAACTGCTTGATCACTCGCTGGCCATTGACCTTCTTGATCACGTTGCGCCCGCGGTCATCGTGAATGGAGCCTTCATCGACCCCGGATGATCGAACTTGGTGCCGTTGCGATGCGCGAACGGCTCGAACCATGATGGAGCAGTGCACGCCTCGCCTTCATTGATACAGCCGCGCTGACAAAAGAAGTGGAATTGAATGCTCCACCCTAGCACGACGCGGTCAACGGACGTCAGTGCTGCGCACAGTGCTAAGAGCGTCGATTGACCACGAAGACCGCCGCCGCGCACGTCGCCATTCCGGCAATGGCAATTGCGTCCAGCTTTTCTCCGAACATCAGATAGGCCATCAGCGCCGTCACGGCCGGCACCAGATAGAACAGGCTCGCGACCGAGGTCGCCGCAGCGTGGCGGATCAGCCAGTACAACAGCCCGATCGAGCCTATCGAGAGCGCCACGGCGAGCCAGGCGAGCGCGAGCACGAATTCCTGTGTCCAGTGCACCACGCGGTCTTCGAACAGAAATGCTCCGATCGCGAAGAAGACGGTGACGGCGACATATTGCACGAGATTGCCGGCGCGCCAGTCGATGTGATTGCAGTAGCGGCGCTGGTAGAGCGTGCCGAGCGTGATGCTGATCAGCGAGACCACGGAGGCCAGCCAGCCAAGTCCGGCTTCGCCGGTCATGGGACGGTTGTGCAGGATCAACACGACGCCGCCGAGACCGAGCACGAGACCGGCCCATTGCACCGGCGTCACTCTCTCGCCGAGCCAGCGATTGGCGATGGTCGATGTCAGGATCGGCTGTAGGCCGGGAATCAGCGCAGAGAGGCCGGCCGGAATCGAATGCGCGATCGCGATCGCGGTGCCGCCGAGATAGAAACCATGGACGAGGATGCCGGCGACCGCGCTGTGGGCGAGCCCGATCCGGTCGGGCCATTTCGGCCGCGCAATCCCGGCGATGATCGCCATCAGGCCGACCACGATCGCCATGCGGATGGCGAGATAGGTCAAAGGATCGGCATTGTTGACGACGTATTTGGTGCCGATGAACCCGGTGCTCCAGAGCAGGACGAACAGGATCGGCGCGGCGCGGGCGGCCAGGATTTCTTGGTTATGGTTCATTGCCGCCCTCATTGCCCCACCGGAGGCCATGCGGCAATGCGAATTTCGTTCTGACGATGCTGCGCTGCGTCAGCCCACAGCGGCCCAGCTCAGCCGGTCACCATTCTTCCGGACAGGGATTGACGATCCTCCAGAGCTCGACACCGTTCTTGATCTTCTTCATGTCGGTGGTGAGCCCGCCATTGCGGCGAATCCAGTCCTTCACCGTGTCGGGGTAGTAGGACATGAGATCAGAGGTTCCTTCGGCGCTGGTGACCTTGATGCCGAAGGTGAACGCCTTGTCGTAATAGGCCTGATGGAAGCCGAGGCTCGCGCGCGGCGTCACGCAGATCTTGTTCATGGGCACGATGCCGAGCACGAGCGTGCAGGCCGAATTGCAGATGCCATCGATGATGACGCGCTCGCCCTTCTCGCGCACCCGCTTGTACTTGGCCTTGTACTCCTCGACATAGCCGCCATGGTCGCGGGTGATGCGCAGTTCGGCGCGCGCCGGAGTTACGGCGGCGAGGCAGAGCAACAGCAGGCTCAGAAGCGTGATGCGCATGGCGAGGTGACGGCGACGACCTTCAGGAATACCACCGACTTCCAGGGACCCAGAGAAATGATCCTCGGCGCCGGCGACAGGATTCTTACCGAAATACTCTTTGGTCATAGTTGTGTGGGGAATTCGTTAAGCATCCCGAAAAGGCCAAAAATGGGCAGCTTTTGACCCCAAGTCCGACAATTCTGTCACACACCCCGGAAATCTGCGGGATTGCACCTGATTTTGGGCCTCCGGAGCGATGCCAGACCACCCGAAATGGCTATAAATGGTTGATCTGTTTGAGCGGGCTTCGGAGAATCGAGATGAGCAAGTTGACGTTTGTAGCCGCGATCGTGGCCCTGACGGCTGCAGTTCTGGCTCCCGGCCTTGCGGAAGCGCGCGGACACCATCGGTATCACCGCTCTTACGCCAACCCGCTGCCCTATCCGATCAGCTATCTGCACAATTACGGACCGGGCCTCACCCCCGGCACCTTTGCCTATTACGACGGCCCGTCGACCAACCATTGCTATCGCAGCGCGGCCGCGTATATCGGCCAGGATGGACGGCGGCACCCCTGCCACTGAGGCGCCGCGCGCGTCCTTCCGGCTGGCGCCTCTATTTCGCGGCGCCCGACAGCAACAATTGCTTCTCGATCTCGTAGACCGGCAGCTTGACGAGGTCCTTGCCGACTTCACCCTGGAGCGCCTTACGCACCGTGTCAGAATAGTCGGCGCGGATCATGCCCAGCGCGCGCGGGGAGGCCACCATGGTCAGCGCCTTGGTCTCGCCGGAGCTGACGGCAGCATCGAGCCGGCCAGCAAGTCCCCGCAGGAAGGCGCGCTCCGCCTCATCGTGCCAATCGGTCTGCTCGACCGAACTGCGCGATCCACCGGCCGCCGAATGCAAGCGGCCGGGCGCATCGCTACCTTGCGCGGCGGTCGAGGGGTTGGGCTGCTCGTGCACTTCTCTGGTATGCAGATTGGGAAACATCTCGTCGCCGACGTTCTCCAGAATCAGCGCCTTGCGCCCGTCGCACACGACCAGCCAGTCACCCTTCTCGATTCTCATCTTGTTCATTGCAACTTCTCCTTGAAACTTATCGACCCCGCGTCCGGCATCAGAGGTGTTCTTCGAATTCCTCGAAAGACTTGCCGAACTGCGCCATTGCCTCTTCCAGATAATCGGCAAGCATCGGCGTGCCGATCAGGTAGGAAGCAGTGCGCTGATTGTGCGCCTGTACGGCCTGGGCGTGCAGTTCGCGCCAATTAGAGAGATCACCGTCGCCCCGGCCGAGCCAGGTCAGCGCCACCAGATCGATCTGCTCGTCAACGTTGAGATCGCGGATGAAGCCCGCCAACTCCGTACGGTCGGTGGTTTCGCCACGTCCGCCGCGTCCGTAGCTCATGTCGTCGTCACCTGAGTCCAGGATGACGCCGCCTCCGGCCGCTTCGCTATCGGAGCGGCGCGATTTCGCGATGACGAAGAAGACCTTCTCCGGCGAGATCGACAGATTTGGAATGATTCGCATCCAGCTAACCTTACCCGGCAGCATGCACCACGCCGCTGCCACGGCGACGACAGTAAGAGCCAAGGCACACTTGCGATTTGCGCAGGATCAAGGTCTCCGGCACGGCATGGTCCTAGGCCAGTCCTCGAGCCGGCATCAGGGCCGGTCGACTTGGTGAAGGCTTGTTCATCAGCATTACATTTCGGTTCCGCCACAATTTGATCCGAACAACTTCGATATTCTGCATCGCGTAAGCGGAGGAAGACATTATGACTCTCAAGACTGGCGTCGCCGCGTCCCTGTTGTTTGGCGCCCTCGCGGCATCGCAGGCGGCATCCGCCATGCCGATAGCGCCGGCTCCCGCGACACCGCAGATGTCCGGCGTCGAGCAGGTGCGGATGGTCTGCAACGCATGGGGGCAGTGCTGGTGGCGCCCGAACTACTATGGATATTACGGGCCTCGGCCATATTACCGCCCTCGCTATTACGGGCCGCCGCGCTATTACGGGCCGCGCTATTATGGCTATTACGGCTATCGCCGCTGGTGACATCTGAAGGGGCTCTCGGGGCCCCTTCGCTTTTTTGCGAGCTCATGTCTTGCGCGGTGCCACCGCAATGGGAGCCGATCTGATCCAGATCAAGGATGAATCAGCCGACCTCGGTCATCCTTTAACAAGGAGTTAATTGCCCGCCCGATGGTCGTCAGGCATGAATGTGCAGAACGTTGGGCGTGACATTGAGCCGACGGACTTCATGGCATGACGTCCGCAATACTACGGCCTGAAATTCGGTTTACTGAAACGCGCGGTTCCGTCATTGATGGCGATGCTTCGACATTCATTTGATTGTACATTTCAGCGGCTGGCAGAAACCATGTTGTTCGACAACCTTGCTCCCTCCTCCGCGCTTCAACTGATCGGCTTTTCTGACGTCGATTCATTTCGGCCGATCGAGACGATGGAGGATGCGAGAAGCATTCCGCTCGACATCCCCAACTTCGCGCCGGCCCGCGCTGTCGTCGCCCTGCCGGCGTGCCGCATCATCGTGATGAAATCGTTCGCGCGCATTCTCGATACCGCCTATCGCATGCCGGGCGGGATGGTGATCCTGTCCATGACCGATGACGTTCAGGCCAGTTTCAAGGGAGTGGATATCGACGCCCGCTTCTTCGCTGCGCTGCGCGGCAACGACGAGTGCCATTTCGTCGAACCCCAATCCAATCATCATGCCATGATCATCTTCTCTCCCGAGCTGAGAGACCGGGGCTGGTTCGACAATGCCGACGACTTGCGGGCCCATGTCGCGAACCGGCCCGCACTGCTCCACACGCGGCAACTCCTGCTCGACATCCTACGCACGGCGTCAGTGCAGCCGGGCCTGTTCGAAAGCACCGAGGCTGCGGCCCATCTTCAGGAAGGCTTGCTGCTCGCGCTCGACGACCTGTTTCGAATCGAATCGTTGTCGGACCGGATCGCCTCGGTCCAGAGCCAGCGAGCGATCAAGCTCGTGCAGCGGATCGACGACTTCTTGGCGGCCGATCCGACAGCACCCATCTATACGGCCGACCTCGCCGGCGAGTTTGGCGTCTCGGTTCGGACGCTCGGCGGCGCCGTCAGCAAGGTGCGCGGCATGAGCTTGCACCAGTATATTCGCCTGAAGAGGCTGTGGGCGACTCGCGCCCGCCTGCTTAGGGGCGGCGGCGTCACCGTCGCCACCTGCGCGCGCGCCCAGGGCTTCCATCATCTCGGTGAGTTTGCCGCGGCCTACCGCGCGACCTTCCAGGAGGCGCCGTCCGACACGCTAGCCCGCGGACGCAGGAGCCCTCCCGCCGGCCCACACAGCATGCGTACAGTTTCTCTAGACCTTTAGAAAAGGCGAGGTCTGGCGCGCTCGGAAGGATTCGAACCTCCGACCCTCGGAATCGAAATCCGATGCTCTATCCAGCTGAGCTACGAGCGCCTGAGCCCGGGGTGACGGGCCACCAAGATCCCCTCACCGGCGCTGGCGATCAGGCCAGCACAGCAAACGGCGTTTGGACTGCTTCGAGTTAGCAGAGAGGCCGGCCAATAAAAAGCCCTTCCCGCCTCATCGAAGCGGGGTCGCAGGCGTCTGTCACCAAGTGTTGTTGAAAAGGCCGAAATGCGGCTGCTGGGCCACCAGCATCATGGGACGACCGGGCTGCGGCGGAGGTGTCCTGGCAACTTTGCGCTTGGGCTGGGCCGGAGAAGTTTGAGCCTGAGCAGCCTGAAGCTGACGAGCTTGCGATCTCGGCTCGGTCCTCGTCTCGGTCTTCCTGGTCGCGGCAGTCTCGGTCCTCGGCGCCGGCGTGAACTGGGCGAAGGTCTCGCGCACCCGGGTCTTGGCCGACATCTCGGCCAAAGCCGGCGTTAGGCTCTCCTGCGCCGGGGGCTCCGGTGCCGCAACAGCGGCGGTCTGCACCGCGGGCGCGGCTATCGTCGGCTGGCTGGTGTCGAGCACCACGCGTTCAGGCAGGTGCCGATTGGACCGGATTCGGATCAGGGGCTGATCGATGCCGGCGGTTGCGATGGCTTGCGTGACCGGCGCCGGCGGGAGAACGAAATCCGCCGCGAACAGCAGTGCGAGCAAGGCTCCACCGACGAAAATGAAATACCTAAAGATGGGCATTGGCCGCGCTCCGCCCCCCGCATCCCCGCGTGGGCTCTCCGCCTCAACAGGCGATTTCTCAATTGGTTCCTGACCCAGCCGCTCGGTTCAAATGGTGATGCATGGTTTTTTGCCCAAGCACCGAGGAGGGTAACTTTTCCGCTACC
The DNA here is from genome assembly GCF_000426845.1 of Bradyrhizobium sp. in8p8. GTDB lineage: Bacteria > Pseudomonadota > Alphaproteobacteria > Rhizobiales > Xanthobacteraceae > Bradyrhizobium > Bradyrhizobium japonicum_C. Next base: position 10,377 of record NZ_AUGD01000020.1, read on the forward strand.
CGATCGCGTCGCCTTAGACACGGCGCGCTGCAACCAGCGAGCAATTTGCATGATCGGCATTCACGTTAACGAAGCCGACGAGGACACGTACAAAGGTCTTGCGGCTCTTCATGCTGACCGGATCGGCCACCACGCGGGTGCGGTTCGTAAGACGACTGCCGTCATGCCGCGTGAAGGCGCAGACGATCTCGACATCCTTTACGGCATAGTCGTTGTCGTTTCGGAGCGTGAACGTCACCAGGGCCTTCGAACCGAGGCCGCCGCGGCGCCAGGTCTGCGATGAGATCCTGAGACGACCGAGTTCTGCCCTCGCCGGCGCCTGAGCTTGGGATGCCGGCCGCACGTCTACCGACGCATCGTCCGACGGAAGCGCCTCAACAGAGGCCAGCTCCGGCGTCGCCGGCTCAGCACTATTGCCTCTGGAAAAAGGTAGCAAAATCCAGACACCACAACCCAGGATGATCGCCGCCAGCAGCCAGAGAAGACTGCGGCCAAACGAAACACTGGCGATCGTCACGGCCCGTGCCAGCCTTTCGCCGGTCCCGGCGAGGCGCCCAAATCCGATCCGGTCGAGCCTGGCGTTCATGGTGCATTACCAATTGCGGCCAAGGCACCATGGAGATGGGCTCGGCCACAGCTTACCCTAATTCGCGCAACGAACTAAGGTTCCCCGCTTCATGCGAGTCGGCCAGGAGCATGGTAAGCACCAGCCGAGCCCGTTAACATGCGCTGCAACATCGCAGCCCGTTGGGAGAACAGGTAATGCCATTCGCCGTCACTTGGGATCATGTCCACCTGCGCAGCCCCGATCCGGAGGCCACGGCGGCTTGGCTGCGGGACATCCTTGGTGGCGAGATCGCTCGCGCGCCGGGACGGATCGACGTGAACCTCGGCGGCGCCAGGATCTTCATCGCACCTCTAGAGGGCGACAGCGACGTCAACCCGCCGCCCCCTCACCCGCATCAGGGTCTCGACCATTTCGGCCTTGTGGTGCAGGACATCGACGCCGTGGCCGCCGAGATCAAGGCCAAGGGTGTCACCTTCACGCGTGAGCCGACGACCATCCGGCCCGGCGTACGCATTTGCTTCATCCAAGGCCCTGAAGGCATCTCCATCGAGCTGCTCGAGCGCGACAAGAAATATAGCTGACGTGACGCGCGCCGTGCTCCCGCGCCCAGCCGGCAAACTGCCGCGTTGCGCGAGAAGACGGGCTTTGGCATAAAAGCTGGACCGGTTACGCCATTGGGCGATGGCGGCCGGCCCGTGGGACGTTATGAAGAACGGCCTTTATTCAATTCACGTGACCCTGCTCGATGGTCGAGTCGGCAAGGGCAGCGGCGTGATTCTGTTCCGCGACGGCAAGATTCTTGGCGGCGACGCCTACCTCTATTACACCGGCAGCTACACGGTGAAGGACAACAGCACCTTCAAAGGCGAAGTACTGGTGCAACGGCACACGACGCCTCGGGGCGATGACAACCCACTGTTCGGCGGCCCCGCCCCCGTCGGCATCGGCGTCACCGGCAGCTTCACCGAGACGCGCGGGGAGATGACCGGGACTGCGCTGGTCGGCAAGGCCAGCCAGATCTTTGGCGCCACGCTGCACAAGCTCGCGGACGTCGATTAGCTATTCGGCCGCCTGCTCCAGCGGCGCCACCCGGGGCAAGATCATCTGGATGCGCGTGCCGCCCCCCGGCTCGGAATCGAGATCGAGCCGGCCCCCCAGCCGGTTGGTGACGATACTGTAGACGATGTGCAGGCCGAGACCGGTGCCGCCCTGGTCGCGCCGCGTCGTGAAGAACGGATCGAAGGCGCGGCGGCGGACGTCGAGCGACATGCCGCAGCCATTGTCGGAAAAGATGATCTCGACATTGTCCTTGCCGGATTCGCGCACCTGGATCTCGATGGTCCCCGGCCTGCCATCCGGGAAGGCGTGCGCCACCGAATTGAGAAACAGGTTGGTCAGCACCTGGCCGTACGGGCCGGGATAGCTGTTCATGGTCAGGTCCGGCTGGCACTCGACGTTGAGCGTCAGATTGTGCTTGCGCAGGCCCGGCCGCAGGCTCATCACCACCTGCTCGGTGAGGTCGCCGAGATCGAATGTGCGCTGGTCCGAATAGTTGCGGTCGGCGGCGACCTGTTTGAAAGACTGGATCAGTTCGGCGGCACGGTTGAGGTTGGAGACGAGTTGCGAGGATGCATCGCGGCTTGTACCGAGGAAATCGTTGAGCGTCGAGCGGCGCAGCTCCCCCCGCTCGACTTCGGCGGCGAACACTGCGGTCTTGCGCTCCAGCGCGGACGCGACCGTGAGGCTGATTCCGACCGGATTGTTGACCTCGTGAGCGACGCCGGCAACGAGGCGCCCGAGCGCGGCGAGCTTCTCGGCCTCGATCAGCGAGGCCTGCGTCTCGCGAAGATTGCGCAACGCGGTCTCGGCAGCCTCCTTGGCCTTGCGCATCTCCTGCTCGCCGCGCTTGCGCTCGCCGATGTCGAGCGCAACGGTGACGATCCGCTCGATCTCGCCCTCGGCATCGAGCAGCGGCAGCTTGTTGACCAGCCATTGCCGCATGTTGCCTGCCGCGTCCTTGTACTCCTCCTCATAGAAACCGAGCCCTTTGCGGAGCTGGAGCACGCGCTTGTCGTTCTCGTCGGTCTTCGCCGCGCCGTAGCGCGACATCAAGTCTGCGGTGGTGCGGCCAAGCGCATCGCGGGGCTCGATGCCGAAAATGCCCGCCATGTAGCGGTTCATCAGCACGTAGCGCAGGTTGCGGTCCTTGACGTTGATCACCGCAGGCACGGTGTCGATGACCTGCTGGAGCAGGCGCCGGCCTTCGGCAATGGCGTCTTCCGCGCGCTTCTGGTCGGTGATGTCGCGCAGCGTGCCCTCATAGCGGACGATACTGCCCTGCTCGTCCCGCACGGCCGTGGCGCTGTCGGAGAGCCACAGGATATTGCCGCTGCGCTGGCGCACCTGGTACTCGAACTCGCGCACCATGCCGTCGCGCGCCATCAGCCGCTGGTATTCGGCGCGCGCCTCTGGATGGACGTAGATCGTGTGGGCGATGTCGTTGATGCTGTCGATGAGCTGCTGTGGGCTGTCATAACCCATCATCCGCGCCAGCGCCGGATTGGCGTTGAGGAGGTCACCGGCGGGCGTCGTCACATAGATGCCGTCGACCGAGCCCTCGAACAGCTTGCGGTAGCTCTCCTCGGCGAGGCGCTGCTCGGTAAGAGCGCGCACCGCCGCCTCGCGCGCGGTGTCGGCCTCCTCCAGCGCGCGGCGGAACACTTCGGCCGCCCGCGCGATGTCGCCGATTTCGTTGTCGAGGTCGGCGGATGGAATCGAGGTGTCTTTCCGGCCGGCCGCAAGCGCGCGAATGGATCGTGCGATCTGGGCGAGCGGACGAACCGTCCTGCGCACCACGAACAACGAAGCGCCGATACCGATCAACACGCCGACCGTACCGAGCACGATGCTCTGCCATCGCGCCTCGGTCAGGGTTCGGGCAAAGTCGCGCGACAGCACGTGTCCGCGCCGGGAGCTGACTTCGCGCAGCAATTCGGTGACGCGGCCGATCAATCGGCCCTCAGTTCCCAAGACCTCGCGATCAATGTCGGCGATCTGCCGCTCCCGGACCGCCACCGCCATGATCGCCTCGGCGTAGTCGTTCACCGCGGACTTGAGCCTGGGATCGGCGATGCCCATCGTTCGCATGCTCTGCGCCGCTTGCTCGGCCGCGGAGGGGTTGCGCGCGAGCAGCCCGAGCGCGACCCGGCTCTGCGCTTCGGAGAGGTGCGACGCCAGCTCCCGGTCCGCAGTGCCGGCGACAGCTGCATCGAATTGCTCGCGCAGCGGCGGCAGGCCGGCGAGCAGCTGGGCGCGGCGGTCGATCAGCGTCGAGATCCGCTCCAAGCCGGTACGATAGGTGGCGAGCCGCTCGGTGACCCCGTCGAGCATGTCCTGCTGCTCGGGCGCGAGCTCGATACGGGTCTTCTTCAGGATCTCGCTCAGGGTCGAGGCCGCCTCGCCCACCTGCTGGAACTGAATGCCGGCGCCTGGGTCTGTGACAAAGTCACGCGCGGCGAGGCGCAACTCGTTCATGCGGCGGTCGATATCCTCGGCGAGGTCGCCGACGCTCTGGAGCCTCTGCAGCTCGGCGAAGGTGGTGTCGATGTGCCGGATCGCGATCACGCTCGCGGTCGAGGTAACGATGATCACCGCCAGCACCAACAGGAAGCTGCCGAAGGTGAGCTGGCCGATGGAGAGCGAAAATGTTCGCCTTTTCTCTGGGGACGGCGTCAATTCGGCGGACATTGGTGGTTTAAGGACCGGGCTGCTGGAAACCCAATATACGACGTATTGCCGCCCAGGGGGAACATGCCTCGTGGCGCGGAATATCCTTAATATCAAGGCTTGCCGCTCCTTCAGCCTCGCGCCTTACGACAGGTCGACGCCGGCGGGCTGCCGGCCGAATTGGCCATGGCGGTGACGCCGAGAGGACGCACGCCAAGGCCAGACCGTCCGGCCAAAGCTCGGGCGTATCCGCCCTCCGGCTCCGGATGTTTGGCTTCACAGAGGTGTACTAGCCGGCTGCCCCTACCTCGAACACCTCGCCGTCATAGCCGGCCTCGGCCGGGATGCGGAGCTGACGGCCGGTTTCAGTCTTGGTCATGACCGGCATCACCGTGACGATGGACAGGCCGCGGGCGTGCTCCATCGCCGCGCTCACGTTTGGTTGCTTGGCCAGCCGGATCAGATTGCGCGTCGTTGGGAACGGCAGCTTGAAGCGGCCGCTCTCGCCCCCCTCCACCGCTTCGCGCGGCGAGACCCAGATGGAATCGGTGGACTCGAGCCCGTCATGCGCGCCGAGCTGGTCCGGCGGTGCGGCGGCAAGGAAGAACCAGGTGTCGAAGCGCTTCGGCAAGCCCTCCGGCGTGATCCAGTGCGCGTATGGCACGAGCGTGTCCAGCGCGAGCTGGAGACCGTTGTCGGCGAGAATGTCGAGGAAGCCGATCTTGTGTTCGTTCAGCGCAACACGGTGCGCGTCGGCAATCTCGCCGGCACGCCTGGCATCGATTGGCGCGCCGGTATCCTTCGACCGCGCCAGGAGGATGCCGCTCTCCTCGAACGTCTCGCGGATCGCGGCGATCCGAAAACCGCGGTCCGCTTCGCTCAAGCCTTCGCCGCCCGAGTAAAGGCCGGCGCGGGCGACGATCTCCTTGTCGCCAGCATCGACGCTGCCACCTGGAAACACCAGCGCACCCGAGTTGAATTCGATCTGATGATGGCGGACCATCATGAAGACCTCGATTTCGTGTGCCGCGCCGTCCCGAAGCAGGAGGATCGTGGAGGCCGGGCGTGATGCTGATGTCTCGGCCATGCAACTAACCTGCGGCGCTGGATTGCGGGCCGAGATTGGCGCGCTTGTCGACACGGGCGACGCGCGACAGCAGGTACTCGACCTCGGCCTTCGCCGCCGCCGTGATTGTCGCGCCGGGCTTGCGCTGGGCGCTGGAGGCAATGACGCCGCGCTTCTGCAGCACGTATTTGCGCACGGCAAGGCCCGCGCCGGGTTGCTGCTCATAGCGGATCAGCGGAAGATGCGCGTCGAACAGATCATGCGCGGCGTCGCGCTTGCCCTCCTTCGACAGCCGCACGACGTCGATCAGAAGCTCGGGGAAGGCGTAACCGGTCATGGCGCCGTCGGCGCCCCGCTCCATCTCGAAATCCAGGAACAGCCCGCCGTTGCCGCAGAGGATCGAGAGCGGCCGCAACGATCCGTCCTTCTGGAAGTTGCGAAGCGCCGAGATCTTCTCAAGCCCTGGCCAGTCCTCGTGCTTGAGCATCACGCAGTTCGGGTTGTCCATGACGATCTTGCGGATCACGGCAGGCGTGAACACCACCGACAGGGTCAGCGGATAATCCTGGAGCACCCAGGGCACGTCGGGGCCGATCGCCTCCGCGGCCTGCTTGAAATAGCCGACAATCTGATCGTCGGTGCGAAGCGAGGGCGGCGGCGCGATCATGACGCCCGCCGCGCCCGCATCCATTGAAGCCCTCGCCAGCGAGCGCATGGTGGCAAAGCCCGGTGCAGAGACGCCGACGATCACCTGCATCTTCTTGGCGCGCTTGACGAAGCGCACCGCCACCTGCTCGGCCTCGGCAGCATCGAGCTTGGGGGCCTCGCCGAGAATGCCGAGCACCGTTACGCCGTCGCAGCCGACTTCCTCGTAGAAGTCGGTCAGGCGGTCGATCGAGCGCTCGTCGATCCGGCCATCGTCGTGGAACGGCGTCGGCGCGATTGCGAAAGTGCCCTTGGCCTCGGCGGTGAGTTTCATCGTCTTCCCTATCTCAATGTTCGTCATTCCGGGCGGCTCGAAGAGCCGAACCCGGAATCTCGATACTCCGGGTTCGTGCTTCGCACGCCGCGGAATGACGGGAAAGCTAAAACCGCCTCGCCCCCATCTTGATCTGCTCCTCGGAGAAGAAAATCTCCTTGGCGTGATCGACGATGTCCTGGGCCTTCCAGCCCGAATGCGGCGGCTTCCAGCCTTCCATTTCCATCATCCGCATCTCGCGCACGCCGCGCGGCCCGGAGACGCCCAGCACCTTGCCGGTCTGGTCACCCGACAAATCGCTGACCATGTATAGCACGGCCGGCGCGATGCCGTCCGGCCCCAGCGCCGCACCGGGGTTCTCCTTATAGCGGGGCAGGTCTGCGGTCATGCGGGTCAGGGCCCCCGGCGCCAGCGTCCAGATCCGGATGTTGTACTTCCGGCCTTCGATCGCCAACACGTTGGACAGGCCCCAGATCCCGCCCTTGGCCGCGCCGTAATTGGTCTGGCCGAAATTGCCGATCAGGCCCGAGGTCGAAGAGGTGTTGACGATGACGCCGCCCCCGTTCTCCCGCATCCAGCGAAACACCGGAAGGGTGCAACAGAAGGTGCCCTTCAGATGCACCTTGATGACCTTGTCCCAATCGGCCTCGGAGGCCTTGGCAAAGGTCTGGTCGCGCAGGATGCCGGCGTTGTTGACGAGGATGTCGGCGCGGCCGAAGTGCTTAATGGCATCGTCGAACACCGACTGACCGCCCTCCATGGTGGAGATGTCGGCCCCGTTGGCGACCGCCTTGCCGCCTTCCGCCGTAATTGCGTCCACGACCTGTTGCGCCATGGACTTGTCGGCGCCGGAGCCGTCTCGGGGCCCGCCGAGGTCGTTGACGACGACGGAGGCCCCTTCCCGCGCGAACAGCTTTGCGTAGGCTTCACCGAGCCCGCCACCCGCGCCGGTGATCAGCGCAACCTTTCCGTCGAGTAGTCCCATGGTGGTTTCTCCCTGTTTTCTTTGTCATTCCGGGGGATCGCGCAGGGCTGAGCCCGGAATCCGGAACTATTAGCGCGAGATTCTCGGGTGCGCACTGCGCACCATAGTTCGCGCATCGCGCGCCCCGGAATGGCGGAGAGCGCTAACCCAGGACCGTCTTGCCGTTCTTGATCACTGTGACGCCGCGCGACTTTACCTTGGCTTCGAACGAGATCACGTTGCCGTCTTTCCAGAGGTCCATGGTTACGGTCTCGCCGGGATAGACGGGGGAAGAAAACCGCGCGACGTGCTGGCGGAAAGCGCTGGCATCGTAATCGGCATAGGTCTGGAGCACGCCGCGGCAGGTAATGCCGTAGGTGCACATCCCGTGCAGGATGGGGCGCGGGAAGCCGGCTTTCTTGGCAAACTCGGGATCCGAGTGCAGCGGATTGCGGTCGCCGCAAAGGCGATAGACCAGCGCCTGATCGGGGCGCGTCGTGATATCGATGGTCTTGTCTGGGCTGCGCGAGGGAATCTTGTGCGGATCAGGCTGCGTCAGGTTCGGCCCGCCGAAGCCACCATCGCCGCGCGCGAAGCGCGAGGCGACCAGCGTTGCCAGCTTCTCGCCCTTCTCGTTCTTCAGTACGGTCTGGTGAACGATGACGACGCCCTTGTCCTTGCCCTTGTCGTAGACTTCGAGCACGGAGGAATCGGCGGTGATATTCGCTTCCACCGGCAGCGGCTGATGAAAGGTGATGTCGCGCTCGCCGTCGACAACCATGACGCGGTTGAGGTTCATCTCGCCCGGACCTGAGCCCCAGGCGGCCACGGACGCAAATGTCGGCACCACCTTCAGCGGTCGCGGCGTGTAGGTGCCCTCGTTGACGAAGGCGAGTTCCTTCTCATCCATCGGATCGGCGCCGAGCCCGATGCCGTAGGCGTAGAGCATGACTTCGCGGTCGGTGTAGGCATATTTCTGGCCGATGTTCTTCAGGCCCTTGAGTTCTTCATATCTGGCGGACATGTTGTTTTGTCTTCCTCTCCGAGTTTCTTATCCGCAGGCGGCGATGCCCGTTGATTGTGCCCTCTCCCCTTGTGGGAGAGGGCCGCACCGCCCTTGCAACAAACTCACTCGGGTGACGGTTGGCTCCGCAGTGACACTTCTCGTGTTGAGAGAGACCCCTCACCCGGCAGCCTTCGGCTGCCACCCTCTCCCACAAGGGGAGAGGGTTACACCTTGTTTTCGCGTCAGGCCGGCGTGAAGAACGGCAGCGGCGCGCCGTCGGTCGGCTTGAACACTACCTTCACCTTCTGCCCGATCTTCAGCTGTTCGAGATCGCAGTCGACGAAATTGGTCTGCACCGACGGCCCCTCCTTCAGCGTGACGTAGCCGATCGCGTAAGGACCGGTCGGCGACTTCCGCATCAGGCTGTAGGTGTAGATCGTGCCCTCGCCCGACGCTTCCTCCCACACCGTCTTGTCCGAGTAGCAGAACGGACAGATCGAACGCGGGAAGTAATGGGCTTCGCCGCACGCGGTGCAGCGTTTGATCATGAACTTGCCCTGCTTGGCGGCGTCCCAGAACGCTGCGGTCTCCGGATTCGTCACCGGGGCCGGATACTTCTTTGCTTCGCTCATCACACGCGCTCCAGAATGGCCGTCGACGCGGCGTGGCGGACGCCGAGAAGCCCGCCAGTGCCGTGGGCGATGGCGAGATCGCAATTCTTGACCTGCACCTTCGGATGCGCCTCACCGCGCAGCTGGCGCACGGCCTCGAGGATCTTGGTCATGCCGCCGCGGTTGACGGGATGGTTGCTGCAAAGACCACCGCCGTCGGTGTTGAACGGCAGCTTGCCGACGCCCGAGATGAGGTTGCCGTCGGCGACGAACTTGCCGCCCTCGCCCTTCTTGCAGAAGCCGAGGTCTTCCAGCTGCATCAGGACTGTGATGGTGAAGCTGTCGTAGATGGAGGCGTACTTGATGTCCTTCGGCGTGATGCCGGCTTCCTCGAACGCACGCGGGCCGGACCAGACGCCGGCGGAGTATGTAAGATCGAGGTCCTTGCCGCCGCGCGGGCCCTTCATCGCCTCGCCGTGACCGATGAGCCGCACCAGCGGCTTCTTCAAACTCTTGGCGATCTCGGGCGTCGTCACGATCATTGCGCCGCCGCCGTCGGAGACGACGCAGCAATCCATGCGATGCAAGGGATCGGAGATCATCGGCGAATTCAGGACGTCCTCAACGGTGACGACGTCCTTGAGCATCGCATGCGGATTGTACTGCGCGTGGTGCGAGGCCGCGACCTTGATCCAGGCGAGCTGCTCGCTGGTGGTGCCATAGTCGTGCATATGGCGCATGGCACACATGCCATAGGCATTGTGGGTGGTCGCGCCGTAGGCGGTCTCGAAATCGGCTTCGGCGCCCTGCGCCCGCGGCGGCATCGCGCCGGTGCGCGGCTTGCCGGCCAGCGTGATCAGCGCGATCGAGCATTTGCCCGCCGCGATCGCCTCGGCGGCATGGCCGAGATGGATGATGTAGGAACAGCCGCCGGTCTCGGTGGAATCGACATGGCGGAGCTTCTTGGTGTTGAGGCCGAGATAATCGACCATCGGCCAGGCGCCGCCGGGGGCATCGCCCGCGCAGAAATAGCCGTCGATGTCGTCCTTGCTGATCCCGGCATCCTCGATCGCGCCCTTGGCGACCTCGGCGTGGAGCTGGGCGGTGGATTTGTCCGGCGCATGCCGGGTCGGGTGTTCGTAGATCCCGGCAATGTAGGCCTTGCCCTTGATGGTCAAACTTCAGGTCTCCGCTCGCGTTTCTTGTTGCGTGGTTTTTCTGAACCGCGGTGGGCTGATTGGCAAGCGTGGAAATATTCCGCCCCGCGAGAGGGCAGCGAGTGGGCGCAAGTGGAGAGGTTCTCGCCGGCCTCCGCGTCGTCATTGCGAACGGAGCCGCCGATCATCCATTCTGCAAAACAACCCCATGCACAGTAGAACGGTGGTTGATTTCACACGGGAATTCTTCGGTGGGTTAGCTGAAGGCGTAACCACCTCTTGGCTTTCCGCGTGGACGGAGAAGTGGCTGTCTACGGAGCTAACCCACCTACGAGACTGCCCTACTCCGCCGCGATCTGTCTGGGCGCAGGCGGCGGGGTTGCCAAGTCCGCCGCGAGCTGGGCGTAGCGAGCCTTTGCATCCGCCACCGCCTTCTCCTTCACCGGGCCGTAGCCGCGGATGCGATCAGGCAGCGAGAGCAGTTCGACCGCGGTGTCGATCGTCACCGGCGATAGGAGGCCGAGCACGGTGGCGACATCCTTCTCGTAGCCGGCGATGAGGTCGCGCTCGAGCTTGCGGTCGGCGCTGCGACCGAAGACGTCGAAGGGGGTGCCGCGCAGGAACTTGAACTTTGCCAGCACGCGGAAAACGTTCAGCATCCACGGGCCGAAGGTGCGCTTCTTCGGGCGGCCGAGGGCATCGACGCCACGCGCCAGGATCGGCGGCGCCAGGTTGAAGTTGAATGTGAAGTCGCCCTCGAACTGCTCGCGGAGCTGCTGTTCGAAGGCGCCGTCGGTGTAGAGACGCGCGACTTCGTACTCGTCCTTGTAGGCGAGCAGCTTGGCATAGTTCACCGCGACGGCGCGCGGCAGCGCGTCGCCATAGCCGCCCTTCACCGCGGCATCTCGGACTTGGTCGACCAGCTTGCGATAGCGCCTGGCGAGACGGCTGTTCTGATATGCCGTGAGATGCTTGGCGCGATGCTCGATGACCTCATCCAGCGTCATCGCGTCCAGGGTCTTGGGCGCGACCACCTCGTCCGTCCCCTTGAGCATGTCGGAAAGTCGCTTCGGATCGGCGACCGCGAGGCGGCCGAGGCGGAAAGCTTCCTTGTTCATCTTGATCGAGACACCGTTGACCTCGATCGCTTGCTCGATGGACTCCGCCGAGAGCGGGAAGAGACCCTTCTGATAGGCGTACCCCATCATCATCATGTTGGTGGCGATGGCATCGCCGAGGAGCTGCTCGGCCGGCTTGGTGAAGTCGAAGAAGACGGAGTCCTTGTGGAGCGCGGTCTCCAGCAGCGCGTGCAGCTTCCGAGTCTGGAAGTTGAAATCGCGGTTGAGGACGAAGTCGGCGGTCGGAATGACATGGCTGTTGATGATGCCGCGGGTGCGGCTGGTGTCGCAGAGCGAGATCGTGTCCTTGGCGACCGCGACCACCTCGTCCGCGGCAAGCACGAGGTCCGCCGTACCGGTGACGATGCGCGAGCAGGTTACCTCCGCGGGATGATCCGACAGGCGAACATGGCTGAGCACGGCGCCGCCCTTCTGCGCCAGGCCCGACATGTCGAGGATCATCGAAGCCTTGCCCTCGATATGCGCGGCCATGCCGAGCAGCGCGCCGATGGTGAGAACTCCGGTGCCGCCGACACCGCCGACTGCGATATTGTAGGGCTTGTCCAGTGTGGGCCGCGAGGCCGGCTCCGGAAGCTCACCGATGTCGGCGAGTTCCGCGGGTGCGCGGTGGCGCGGCTTGCCTCCGTCCACGGTGACGAAAGACGGGCAGAAGCCCTTCAGGCACGAATAATCCTTGTTGCAGGACGATTGGTTGATGGCACGCTTGCGGCCAAACTCGGTTTCCAGCGGCTCGACCGAAATGCAGTTCGACTGCACCGAGCAATCGCCGCAGCCTTCGCAGACCGCGGGATTGATCATGACGCGGCGCGCCGGATCCTCCATCAGGCCGCGCTTGCGGCGGCGGCGCTTCTCGGCCGCGCAGGTTTGCACGAACAATATCGCCGAGGTCCCCTTGAACTCGCGGCACATCTTCATGACGTTCTGGAGCTCGTCGCGATGATATTTCTTCACGCCGGGCGCAATGGTATCGGCCGGATAGGCATCGGGCGCCTCGGAGACCAGATAGATCTCGCGGATGCCTTCGGCGTGGAGCTGATGGGTGATCTGTTGCGGCGAGAGATCGCCGTCATGGCGCTGGCCACCGGTCATGGCGACGGCGTCATTGTAGAGGATCTTGTAGGTGATATTGGCCTTGGAGGCGACCGCCTGACGGATCGCCAGAATTCCCGAGTGGAAATAGGTGCCGTCGCCGAGATTGGCGAAGATGTGGTTTTCGTTGGTGAAGGGCGCGATGCCGACCCACGGCACGCCCTCGCCGCCCATATGGGTGAAGGTCTCCGTCGAGCGGTCCATCCACAGCGCCATGAAGTGACAGCCGATGCCGGCAAGCGCGCGGCTTCCTTCGGGGACCTTGGTCGACGTGTTGTGGGGACAGCCGGAGCAAAAATACGGCGTGCGGGAGACGGGCGCAGTCGGGATCATCTGCGACGCCTGACGGCCGTTGAACCAATCGGCCTTGGCGCGAAGCATCTCCGCAATCTCGGGGTTGAGATCAAGCCGGAGCAGACGCTCGGTGAGCGAGGTCGCAAGTGAAGCGACGCTGAGCTCCGCGGCGAAGGTGAGGAAGCGCTTGTCGTGCTCGTCCATCTTGCCGACGATGCGCGGGCGGACGTCGTCGCGCCAGTTGAACAGCACCTGCTTGACCTGGTTCTCGACGATCTCGCGGCGCTCCTCGATGATGAGAATCTCCTCGAGACCGACGGCGAATTGATGCACGCCTTCCGGCTCCAGCGGCCAGGGCATCCCGATCTTGTAGAGGCGCAGTCCGATCTTGGCGGCGACCTCCTCGGTAATCCCGAGCTCGCGCAACGCCTGGCGGACGTCTTCGTAGCTCTTGCCCGACGCCATGATGCCGAAGCGTGCGTTCGGCGAATCCATGGTGATCCGGTTGACCTTGTTGGCGCGCGCGAAGGCGATGGCGGCAAAGCCCTTGTAGTCCTGCAGGCGGCGGTCCTGCTCGAAACGGTCGTCGGGCCAGCGCAGGTTGAGGCCGCCGGGCGGCAGCTCGAAGTCGGTCGGGATGATGAAGGGCTTCATCTCGTCGCTGAGATCGATCTCGGCGGTGGTCTCCACCGTCTCCGTGATCACCTTCATGCCGACCCAGCAGCCGGAATAGCGCGACATCGCGATGCCGAGCAGGCCCATCTCGATCATCTCGTGGATGCTCGAGGGATAGAGATACGGCATCAGTGCAGACATGAAGGCGTGGTCGGACTGATGCGGGACAGTCGAGGACTTTGCGCCGTGGTCGTCACCGGCGAGGCACAGTACGCCTCCGTTCCTGGCCGAGCCGGCGGCATTGCCGTGGCGGAACACGTCGCCGCAGCGGTCGACGCCGGGGCCCTTGCCGTACCAGATGCCGACGACGCCGTCGTACTTGGCGCCGGGCGAGAGGTTGAGCTGCTGCGATCCCCAGACGGCGGTGGCCGCCAGATCCTCGTTCACGCCGGGCTGGAACTTGATGTTGTACTGTTCGAGGTGCTTGCGCGCGGCGAAGAGCTGTTGGTCATAGCCTCCGAGCGGCGAGCCGCGATAGCCGGAGATGAAGCCGGCGGTATTGAGGCCATTGGCGCGGTCGCGCCGGATCTGCGCCATCGGTAAGCGCACCAGGGCCTGGATGCCGGTGGTGAAGACGTGTCCCGTCTGCTGGGTGTATTTTTGATCGAGACTGATCGGACCCTGGTTTATGCCCATGCTGTCCTCGCTACCGCCCTGTTCAAGTCTTGCTGACTTAAGCCGTTGCCTTCCCGTTGTTTTTAGCTAGGGCGCGCCGACCACCGCCGCCACTCTATGTCGGATATTTCATGATCCGCACCACAAATCTGGACCGAAGGGCGCGCCGGGCAAAAATCGCAACTTCGTGGCCCGAAACACGCCGGGCGTTTTCAGTTTGTGTCACAATACCCCCGCCGCCGCGAAATGAACGGACATCCCCATCGTGCGGGTGACGGCGATTGGTCGCAGGGAAGGTCCCTCGAACGGACGTTTCTGACTAGCTTGGCGCTTGCGGACCCGACGTTGTGCAGTGCGGTTGCAGAGGTCGCGGATGGCAGGAGGAGACCGCCATGACGCTGTAGATGGCATGGCTCCGACATTCCAAGTGAGCGAAGCGCTAACGCTCGTCTCCCGTAAAGACGAATTTCGGCATTTCCCATTTGTAGCGCACCGCGAGCAGGCGGAAGCTGAGGCCGAGGACGAAGGTCAAAATCGTCCAGAGTTCGGCGTTGAGATTGAGGCCGAACGCCGTCGCATAGAACAACCCTGTCACGACCGAGACGCTTGCATAGAGCTCGGACCGAAACAGCAGCGGCACATCGTTGCAGAGCACGTCGCGCAACACGCCGCCGGCGCAGCCGGTCACCATGCCCGAGACGATCACGATCGGCAGCGAGGCATCCATCTGCCAGCCGACGTTGCAGCCGATCATGGTGAACACGACGAGCCCGATGGCATCGAGCACGATGAAGGCGAGGTGCAGCCGATGCACCAGCCGCGCGATCAGGATGGTCAGCAGCGCCGCTCCACCCGGCAGTGCGAGGTAGATTGGATTGGCCACCCAGACCAGCGGATAGTGACCGAGAAACAGATCGCGCAGCGTGCCGCCGCCGAGCGCGGTGATGCAGGCGAGCAGACAAACGCCGACATAGTCCATGCTGCGCCGGCCCGCGGCGAGCGCCGCCGTCATCCCCTCCGCAGTGATGGCGACGAGTGCCAGAACATGCAGCACGCTGTCGGTCGGCGGCAAGCTCCACATCGGTTGTTCCCCTTCTCCGGACATGGAACTTGGGCGCAGTTCCTGCCGAACAGGTTCCCGATTCCCCACGGGTCAGCAACATGCGACGAAAGCATAAGGTGGCGCGGAACGGAATGTCGCAGCTAAGGGTTGTCTTGCCGTCATAACCCGAGGAGATCCAATCGATGGCTGACGACCGTTTTCCCAACGATCCGTACCGCCCGAACCTCGCCGATGATGAGTATTCTCGCACGGCGCGCCGGGATACCGACCTTCAGGCCGATCCCCAACTTGGCGAAGGCCCTGCTTCCAGCGGCAAGATCGCGGTGTTTGCAGTGGCGATCGCCCTGGTGCTGGGCGCCATGTTCTACGGCCTGAACAATACCAGCACGACCAATCAGGCCAGCAACACGCCGGCCTCGCAAACCGCTCAACAGGCGCCTTCCAATCCGGCTGCACCTCCCGGCATGCGAGACGTGACGCCGCGGAACAACACCGAGCCGGGCGTAACGACGGGTGCTGCACCGAGCAGACCGGCTGCCCCGGCGCCGGAGTCGCAGACGCCGCCTGACGGCGCGAAGTGACAGTTTCAGTGAGATGGGTGAGCGGCGGGATGCAAGGTCCCGCCGCTTTTCGTTTGCCTAGCTGAACATCTTGTTGAGCTCGCCGCCAGGATAGCCGCTGCCGAGCTCGGTGAACGTTCCCTTCTCGGCCATCTCCTTTGCGGCGCGCATGAAGCCGCCCCAGGCGACGCGGGCGAGCGAGCCTCCCACACTGATGCGGCGCACGCCGAGATCCTGGGCTTCCTGCAGGGAGAGCCCGGACGCGCCGATCAGGAGATTGAACGGCTTGGGATGTACCGCCTTCACCACCGCAGCGATGTCTTCGCGGCTCTTCAAACCCGGCGCGTAGAGACAGTCGGCGCCGGCATCGGCGTATGCGGTCAGCCGATCGATGACGAGCGTAAGGTCGGTGACACCCCAGAGATAAGCCTCGCATCGGCCGACCAACAGCGTGCCACTGTCGCCGATCGCCTTGCGCGAGGCCTTGATGCGCTCGGTTGCGAGACTGTGGTCATAGAGCGGATTGTTCTTGTCTCCGGTTGAATCTTCGATAGACAGGCCCGCGACACCGGTGCGCACGCAGCGCTCGACATTGTCGGCGACCCTGTCCGGCTCAACCGCAAAGCCGCCCTCGAAATCCGCATTCACGGGAATGTCGACCGCCGAACTCAATGCTGCCAGATGCTGACAGACGTCCTCGACGGTGACGTGATTGTCGGCCTTGCCGATGGTCCAGGCAAAGCCCGCGCTCGATGACGCGATCGCCTTGAAGCCGAGATGCTGCAGCGCTTTGGCGCTGCCGACATCGACCGGATTGGGCAGGATGAAGCAGCCGCTCTCGTGCATCTTCCTGAACGCCGCGCGCTTGTCAGCAGTTGTCACATGCATGAATCTCTCCCTCGTTGGCCGCGCAGACATAGGCGCGCGTTTTCAAGTGCGCTAGTGCGCATCGTGCACCGCGCGGCTGTCCTTCGGCGCCTGCTCACGATCGGTCATGCTGTAGTCACGAATGACGCTCGCAATGCGCAGATGATAGTCCGAGAAGATCTTGGCACGGCCTTTCGCCTGCGTGCGGCGATGCTCGATCGTGTTGCGCCAAGCCTCGACCGCGCCCTCATCCCGCCAGAACGACACCGATAGAATCTTGCCCTTCTCGCTCAGGCTCTCGAAGCGTTCGACCGAGATAAAGCCGTCCATGGTTTGCAGCAGAGGCTTCAGATCCGCCGCAAGGTCGAAATAGTCCTGGCGATGTTCCGGCTTGGGCCAGACCTCGAAGATCACGGCGATCATAGGCGTCTCCTGCTGTTGGTTGGCCTACAATACCACCTTGCGCAGGAATGTGCGCTCTTCGGCGAGGATGAATTTCTCAGACTCGGCAAAATTGAAGTTTGCCATGCCGTCGAGATCGACCCGCAGCCGTTTGCGATAGGCCTCGTAGGCCGCCAGGCTCTCGAACGAGATCAGGGCGGACGCGATGTTGTTGGTGCCCTCATGCGGCATGAAATAGCCGATCAAGTCGCCGCCGCATCGCGGGATGATGGTAAGCCAGCGCTTCGAATATTCCTCGAATTGCGCCCGCTTGAAGGGATCTAGCTGGTAACGGATGAACACGGTAACGGACATGGGGTTCTCCTCGTTGCTCCGTCATTGCGAGCCAACGGGTCCGCGCGAAGCGCGGCCCGATGACAGGCTTCGCGAAGCAATCCAGGAATCCCTCCGCTGGGACAGTCTGGATTGCTTCGTCGCCAGTGCAAAATTGCTTGGCAATTCTGTCACGGGTTGCTCGCAATGACGACTTGAGTGAGGACTACGCGCTTGCCTCGCTACAATGCTTCGCCTATCATCGAACTATGAAGGCAGGCCCAGACATCGCCATGGTCGCCTCGTTGGTCGGCGACCCCGCCCGCGCCAATATGCTGACCGCGCTGATGAACGGCCGCGCGCTCACTGCGAGCGAGTTGGCGCAGGAGGCCGGCATCACACCGCAGACCGCGAGCTCGCATCTTTCGAAGCTGGAGGCAGGCGGCCTCGTCGCGCCGGAGAAGCAGGGCCGGCATCGCTACTACCGCCTCACCGACGACGACGTCGCCGGCGTGCTCGAGGGGCTTGCGGGACTTGCCGCGCGCACCGGCCACATGCGGGTGCGTACCGGACCGAAGGACCCGGCGCTGCGGCGCGCGCGGATTTGCTACGATCACCTCGCCGGCGATCTCGGCGTGCAGATGCTGGACTCGCTGCGACAGCGGCAGCTGGTCAGGCAGAAGAAACAGGACATCGAGCTCACCACCGAGGGGGCGCGTTTCCTTGCCAAACATCTGCAGATCTCCCCCGACATGCTCAGCCACCCGCGCCGCCCGGTTTGCAAGGCCTGCCTGGACTGGAGCGAGCGGCGTCACCATCTCGCCGGCATGCTGGGCGCGACCCTGATGCAACGCTTTGCCGAGCTGAAATGGGCCACGCGCGATGCCACGCCGGGCAGCCGCGTGGTGAATTTCACCCGTATCGGCGAGAAGCAATTCGCCGCGCTGTTCGGGAATCGGCGGGACTGATCACGCGAGCCCTCGCGACGGCACACAATCCCGTGTGAACTCCTCCTCTCGTCATGGCCGGGCTTGACCCGGCCATCCACGTCTTTATTGCGGCTGGCACGTGGATGCCTGGGACGAGCCCGGGCATGACGGAGATTTTGATGAACCGCATCTTCTCGACTGCACTTGCTGCCGTCCTCTTCAGCATCCCGCTTGCATCCCACGCCGCCGATACGAAGCCTCGCGAGCCCTATGGCATCGCGCTCGAAGGCTTCGCCTATCCCTACCCCGTGCATTTCATCCCGGTCGTCAACGACGGCGAGCCTCTCAGCATGGCCTATATGGATGTCGCCGCGGCTCAGCCGAACGGCCGCACCGTGGTGCTGCTGCATGGGCGCAATTTCCCATCGAGCTACTGGGCGCCTGTGATCGAGATGCTGAGCGAGGCGGGTTATCGCGTCGTGGTTCCGGACCAGATCGGCTTCGGCAAATCCTCCAAGCCGGCGGGCGAGCTGCACTTCGACAATCTGGCGCGCAACACCATGGCACTGCTCGATCATCTCAAGATCGACAAAGCCGAGATCGTCGCCCATTCGCTTGGCGGCATGCTGGGCGTGCGCATCGCGCGGGCCTACCCGAACCGCGTTGCCCATCTGGTGCTGACCGCGCCGATCGGACTCGAGGACTACCGCCTCTACGTGCCGCCGACGCCGACAGAGAAGATGATGGAGACCGAGGACAAGCTCACGGCGGAGGGCTACCGGAAGCAGCTCCAGACCAACTACGCGATCAAGCTGCCGGCGGACGCAATCACGCCGTTCATCGATGCCCGCTTCAACATCAAGGGCAGCCCGGATTATCCGCGCTGGCTGCGCGCCTTCGTCAGCTCCGGCCAGATGATCTACCGCGAGCCGGTCGCGCACGAGATCCCGCTCATCGCGCTGCCGACCCTGTTCATCATGGGCGCCGACGATCACAATGCTCCCGGCCGGCCGCTCGCGCCGGAGGCGCTGCGGGCCAAGATGGGGCAGAACGCTGAACTGGCGAAGATGCTGGCCGCGACGATGCGGAATGCGCGGGCGGAGGTAATCCCGGACACCGGCCATCTCGTCTTCCTTGAAGCGCCGGAGAGGTATAGGGAGCTGGTGCTGGGCTTTCTCGGCCGCTAGCGCCGCCGACGTCGCCTGAAGCCGCATGCGGAGAACGTTCATGCCGCATTCAGGTCATGATTGGCAGGTTTGGATCGCTACGTGTCGGCATGTTGCAGGATTTTAACGTGTCGAATCGTGTCGCTTGATTCATTGTGCGCCAGAAGCGCCATGCCCCTGTGCCTGCCTCAAAGGACAAGAAGGAAGAATTCAATGAAATACCTGTTTGCCGCCGTCATGCTCGCAAGCGCGGCCGTGGTCGGTTTCAGCGAAGCTGCCAGCGCAGCTGAAGGCTGCGGCCGAGGGTTCTATCGCGGTCCTTACGGTAATTGCCGCCCGATGCGTGGCGCTGTGGTCGTGCGCCCGGCACCCGTGGTGATCGCCCCGGCACCGGTCGTCGTGGTGCCGCGCGCCCGCGTGTGCCCCTACGGCTTCCGCTGGTACGCCGGTCGCTGCCGCCCGTTCTGATATCCCTCCATTTTCGTTGCAGAATGGCCGCGCGGCGGGAGCCTGCGCGGCCTTTTTTGTGGGTGCGGCCCACGGCCCATCCGCCGTTGAACTGACGCGCGTCGGAATCGAAAGAGGACCGCCAGTGGCGATCCCCATCCAGTCCTCGACTTGGATTCCTTACCAATGATGGCGGCGGTGCCAGCGTCGGCGATGCCGGCGCCAATGACGGCGGTGCCAGCCCCAGTGGCGGTGATGGCCATGCGCGTGGCGGCGATGCCCGTGCCAGTGGACCTGCTCGGGCGTCAGCTCGGCGGCTTCCTCCCCCGTAGTGACTGCGGGGTGAGCGTCGGGATTGCCTTGCGGCATGCGGGCGGGATCAGCGAGCGGATGCGGTGACAGCGGCGCGGCCTGCGCCGCGGATGCGGCGAAGGCGGCGGCGCCCGCCGTCAATCCCAATGCAAGTTTCAAAAAACTCCGGCGCTCCATGGCTTCTTCCTTCTTGGATCATCGTGCCTGTGATGCAGAAGGAGTGTCGCCGTGACGGCATGAACCGAGGCTGAATCGTGCATTCAGATTTATCGCGCCCAGCAGATGTCTTCGGCTTACCTCGCAAACGCCTGCGCCAGCACCAGCATTTCTCGCGTGCGCTTGACGTCGGGCCAGTCGCGATTGAAGTCGGCGACGAGCTGCTTCAAGACATCGCCCTCGAGCATAGCCGTAAGCTTCGCCTCGTCCTCGAATTCATACATGGCCTGGTGAATCGACGGGTCATCCAGACTCCAGAATCGCCAAGCCTTGGCCACACCGAACGCCTTCACCGCGTCGGGCAGGTGTTCCCTCTCGTACCACCGGTCGAAGGCGGCGCGCTTGGCGGGATCGGTGACGATGGCGCGAACGACGAAGAAGGCAGCGGGCATCGGATTTCCTCCTGATTGTTTGAGCCAGGATAGCCGCTTCGGCGAGCGGCGACAAAAGAGTTCGTGCCGGTGTCGGAACGGGCCGCCTTCGATCGTCCTTCGCTTGGATCCCGAAACACACGGAGACAGCAAATGGCCGACCTCACCCTGACCACCTTCAATTGGGTTCCCGACGCGCCGCGAGGCTTCGTGCGCGACCTCCGCGTGCGCTGGGCACTGGAGGAAGCCGGCCTGCCCTATCACGTTGCGAGCGTGCCTTTCGAGGATCGCGGGCCTGCCCACATCGCGCACCAGCCGTTCGGCCAGGTGCCGTGGCTGACCGACGGAGACATTTCGATCTTCGAGACCGGCGCGATCCTGCTGCATCTCGGCGGACTGAGCGAGAAGCTGATGCCGACGGATCCGCGCGGCCGCACTGAAGCGACGAAATGGGTGTTCGCTGCGCTCAATTCGGTGGAGATGGCGAGCCTGCCTTGGGCAATGTCGCAGTTCATGGGCCATCCGACCGATACGCCCGCGTGGAAATTCGTCGACGACTTCCTCAAGCTTCGGCTGAAGCACCTCGAGCCGGTGCTCGGCAGCCGCGAATGGCTGGCGGGCTCCTTCTCCGTCGCTGACATCCTGATGGCGGACGTGCTGCGCCCTGCCGACGGCTTCGACGGGCTGATGGACCATCCGGCCTGCCGCGCCTACCTCGCGCGCGCCACCGCCCGTCCCGCCTTCGCCAAGGCTCATGCCGATCAGATGGCACATTTTGCTATGGCGGATGCCAGGCGCGGGGCGTGATCTGCCTCACACAATAAATCAGGCACTCGGACTAGAGTCGCCCCAGCTGGAACGAAGCCATTCGTCGCAGAACTCCTCTGAAAGGTGCCACATGCCCCGCATCGAATATCTCAAGCAACAGATTGCGCGCGCCGAGCGGCTGGCCAAGGCCATCCTCGACCGGCAGGCCGCCGAGCGGCTTCAAGCCTTCGCAGCCGAGTGCCGCACCGAATTGTCGGAGCTGACGTTCAAGCGGGCCGCGTGAAGCGTGCTGGTGCGCCTCACACCAGCTTCAGCGGCGCATCGGCAACGACGCGGAGATCAATGCTGCCAATCAACGCCGAACGCCGCGCCTCCGCCTCACTGATGGCCTCGTCCGTCTGCCGCAGCGTGCTGACGTTCGAACCGAGCGAGACGATCCCGCCCAGCACCAGCGCGATCGATGCCAAGGCGGCGGTCTGACCGAAGCCAAAAAAGCCGAGGATCGTCACCAACAACAGCGTCGCCCCGCCGCCGATCGCGATCTTGGACGCGAGAATGTACTTCCGGCAGCGCTCGGCGATTTCGGCGAGCGCCTCGATCCGCGCTTCGATATCGGAAATCTCGCCAGCCGGATCGTCTTCGGTCATTGCATCCAGGATGCCAAATCAGAGGGACCTGTAGCCCGCATGAGCAAAGCAACATGGGACCTGAGTAAGGGCCCGGATGTCGCTGCGCTTATCCGGGCCACTTCCATCTCACAACGGCAGATTGTCGTGCTTCTTCGCCGGCATTTCCGTCTTCTTGTCCTTCAGCATCGCCAGCGCCCTTGCGATCCGTTTGCGGGTCGAGTGCGGCATGATGACGTCGTCGATATAGCCGCGCTCGGCGGCGATGAAGGGCGACAGGAAGCGGTCTTCATATTCCTTCGTTCGCGCGGCGATCTTGTCGGGGTCGCCGATGTCTGAGCGGAAGATGATCTCGACCGCGCCCTTGGCGCCCATCACCGCGATCTGGGCGGTCGGCCAGGCGTAGTTCATGTCGGCGCCGATTTCCTTCGACGCCATGACGTCGAAGGCGCCGCCATAGGCCTTGCGGGTGATGATGGTGACGAGCGGCACGGTGCACTGCGAATAGGCAAACAGCAGTTTCGCGCCGTGCTTGATCAGGCCGCCATATTCCTGCGCGGTGCCCGGCAGGAAGCCCGGCACGTCGACGAAGGTGACGATCGGGATGTTGAAGGCGTCGCAGAAGCGCACGAAGCGCGCCGCCTTGCGGGAAGCGTCGGAGTCGAGCACGCCGGCGAGCACCATCGGCTGGTTGGCGACGAAGCCGACGGTGCGCCCCGCGATGCGGCCGAAGCCGGTGACGATGTTCTTGGCAAAGCTCTCCGCGATCTCGAAGAAGTCGCCCTCGTCCACGACCTTCAGGATCAGCTCCTTCATGTCATAGGGCTTGTTCGGATTATCGGGGATCAGCGTGTCGAGCGACATGTCGACGCGCTCGATGTCATCGAAGCTCGGCCATTCCGGCACGCCGTCGGAGTTGTTGGACGGCAGGAAGTCGATCAGGCGCCGCATCTGCAACAGCGTCTCGACGTCGTTCTCGAAGGCGCCGTCCGCGATCGAGGAGCGCGTGGCGTGCACCGAGGCGCCACCGAGCTCTTCCGCCGTGACGACCTCGTTGGTGACGGTCTTCACCACGTCGGGGCCGGTCACGAACATGTAGCTGGTGTTCTTCACCATGAAGATGAAGTCGGTCATGGCCGGCGAATAGACGTCGCCGCCGGCGCAGGGGCCCATGATGACGGAGATCTGCGGGATCACGCCCGAGGCCAGCACGTTGCGGCGGAACACGTAGGAATAGCCGGCGAGCGCGGCGACGCCCTCCTGGATGCGGGCGCCGCCGGCGTCATAAAGGCCGATGATGGGCGCCCTCGCCTTCATCGCCATGTCCTGGAGCTTGGTGATCTTCAGCGCGTGCGTTTCCGACAGCGAGCCGCCGAACACCGTGAAATCCTTGGCGAACACGAACGTCTTGCGGCCGTTGACGGTGCCCCAGCCCGTGACGACGCCGTCGCCGGGGATCTTGTTCTTCTCCATGCCGAACTCGGTGGAGCGGTGCTCGACGAACATGTCGAACTCCTCGAACGATCCCTTGTCGAGCAGGAGCTCGATGCGCTCGCGCGCGGTCAGCTTGCCGCGGGCGTGCTGCGCCTCGATGCGCTTCTCCCCGCCACCGAGCTTCGCGCCGGCACGACGATGTTCAAGGGCGTCCAGGATGTGCTTCATTTGCTCCCGCCAGTTCTTAAGTCTTACGCGATGCCGGGGTTCTAACACGGCATTTTGCGGGCCGGGAAGCGGCTTTCGGGCCTGCAGGGCTGCCTTGAGCAGCGTAAAAGCGCAAGGAAATACAAAGTTTTGCCTGGGAGGCGGAATGGAGCATGGATCGGCCGGGGTCACCCAGCTCGCGCGCTCGGCGGCAACAGGACACCAGATCGGCTTCCCGCCCGCGACCGGTGCCACGGGCTCAATGAACATGCACCCAAGATCGCCATGGCCGGGCTTGCCTGCCTGGGAGCCAGGATTTCACGGCGAGGCGGAATGGCTGCAAGAGAACTGCTCGGCCTGCGTTCGCAGACGCGGCTGCGGATGGAGCTAGATCGCGCCGATATCGGCAAGGCAGGCCTGTGTCAGTGGCATGCGCTCACCGACGAGACGCGGCTCCTTGCAATCCATGTTGAGCGCGAAAACCGTGTGCGACTCGCCCTTCTCGGCCCAGCCGACCATCCAGCCGAGCGACGGCTCGCCGCGCTCGGCGCCCAGCAAACCGGACTTGGCGCGAATGACGCTGTCGCCGACCTTGGTCACCGGCAGGATATCGCAGACGAGATCCTGGCTGCGCTTGCTCACCGGCAGTGCGCGGCGGCGCAGCCTGTCGACGAAGTCGATCTGCTCGACCGGATCGATGCGCAAAGCCCCGGTGAGCCAGAACTGGTCGATGCCGCCGCCGATGTCGCGATTGCCGTAATCGAACTCGTCGACATATTTCTGCATGCGTTCCTGGCCGATGCGGCGCGCAATCTCCTGATAGACCGGCACCGCGCTGACTGCGATCGCACTGCGCAGCGTGTGATCCTTGTTCCAGGCCTCGATCGGACGCTTGACGCCGTCCCAGGGAAACACGTCCTTGTCGGGATCAGTGACCACGCCGGTCTCGAGCGCAATCAGCGCGTTCGGAATCTTGAAGGTCGAGGCCGGCAGCTTGCCCTCACCCGATCGCTCCTTGTCACTTGCGACAACGAGATAGTCCTCGACCTTGTAGCCGACAAAGGTGCCTGACGTGCCGAGGTCGGTGAAGCGCTTTGCGATGCCCTCCCGAATTTCATTGCGCGGCGGCGCGACATGGGCAAGCGCACGCGATGGCAGGGCCGAGACTGCAGCGAGAAGACCGAGGGTAGAACGACGGGTCAGCAAAAGCGACATCCGTGAGCATGGAGAACCGGCGCGACCATGCAGCCGCTACGTGGTGAAACGATGACGGGTGATCCTTACCTTCCCCGGCCCGACAGCCGCAGCACGAACACCAGCACCTCGGCCACGGCCTTGTAGAGGTCCGGCGGAATTTCTTCACCGAGCTCCACCTTGGAGAGCGCGCCGGCCAACACCTCGTTTTCCTCGATCGGGATGTCGTGCGCCCTGGCGATCTCGACGATCTTCTCGCCGATCGTGCCTTTGCCCTTGGCCACGACGACTGGGGCGTTGGTGCCCTTCTCGTAGTGCAGCGCGATCGCGAGCTTGGTTGAATCGCTCATGTCGCGCGATCCAGAAAATGTCCGGCGGGGGCCGGCGCCGGTTGCGGCGGCGTGCCGTCGCGGACCAGGATGTCGCCCGGCTTGAGCTCGGCGCGCGTCAGCGCCTGGCTGAGCTCACCGATGCCGGCACGGAGCTGCTGCGCCGTCGCCGGCCGCTCGGCCCACATCCGCACGAAGGTCTTGTCGCCGTTGAGCGTGATCAGCGCGTGGACGGGGCCCGCCGGCTCCACATTCAGCGAGAAGCGTGCACGCCAAGCCTGCGCGACGGGATCGGCGGCCTCATTGCCACCATCGCGCGAGATCTCGAACTGCGCCATGGCAGTTCCTTGCGGGGTCGCGAATGGAATCTCGAAATTCCACTGCGGCACGGCCGGATCGATCCGGTGCCCGGTCGCACCGCTGCGATCGGGCAGCGAAGCAATCTGCAACAGCGTCTGCCGCGCGATCGCAGCATCAGTGTCGTCGAGCAGGCGATCCACGGTCGCGGCAAGCGGCGTGTCCGGCGCGAGCGATGGCGCGGCGATGGACTGCGGCGCCGGCAGCGCTCCGCGGAACGGCGGGGGCGTCGGCTGCGTGGCGGCCTCGAAGAGGCGGCCATCCGGCACGCCCTTGCTGGACCCCGGCACGTTGCCGGCCAGACGCGGCAGCTCTTGCGCGACCTCTTGCAGCAAGCTCGCCGCAAGGCCGGCGGACATGGTTCGCAGTGCCGCCGGCTGCGAAGCGCTGCCAGCGATCTCGGCGGGCAGGGCAGCTGCGGAATTGGCGCCGCGCGGCACTTGCGGCTGTTGGGCGGTTTCGGTCGACGGCGATGCGGCCTGCGCCGCTCCCCCTGCTGCCGGAGTCGTCGCGGCGGCTTGCGTCAATGGTACCGCAGTCCCGATTGTCGCCAGCGCATGGCGCAGCACCAGCAGCGCCGCCTTCAAATCGGGCATCGTGCCGGAGGACGGCGCCCCCGCGGCAAGCGAGGCCTCGAGGAACAGCCCTGACTTCTGGAAGGCGGATTCGATATCACCGCCGTCGAGCCCGGTGTTGAGCGGCGTCTGCTGTGCCAGCACGTCCAGCACCGCCTGCTTCAAGCCCGCGGGCAGATCGCTGCCGGTGACGACGGAGGCCAGATTGGCAAACAGGGTGGCCTGGCTGCCCTGTCTGGTCGCGGCATCGGCCGAAGCCACCGCAACAGCAGCATGCTCCAACGGCGTGAGCGTGTTGCGCGAAGCACCCGCCGACGGGGCAAGTGGCGGGCTTTCCAGCAACGATGCCGCGCGGGGCGTCAGCGTGATCTGATCGGCAGCCGCTTCGCCTGCCCCACCCAGAACTGCGAGCCGAATGGTGCCGTTGTTCTGCGAGACCGCGAGCTGGAGATTCTGCCCCGGCGTCAGCGGGACCTCCGACATGACGTCCATCGAGAGGTTGGCGATCGCGATCCGCACCAGATTGTCGGCCATCACGCCGACCACCCTGGCATTGACGACGCTGCCCGCCTGAAGCACGAGGTCGGGCGTCGTCGCATCAGCCAGGGAGCTGGCGGCACTGACGGGAAGAATGGACGTGACCGGCGTCGGCATCGCAAAAGGCCCCAGGGAGCACGCCCCCACCCTAAGGCCGGCGTCGTAAACCTCTCGTTAAGGACCTTTGGCCGCGAGCGCCTTTGCCGCCGCCAAGACCGTCACGGCGGCCTCGAAATCCCTGAGGCGCGTGGCGCGGCGCGCGGCCGCTTCCTCGTCCACCCCCCATTGCTCGATGTTCCAGTCCTCATCGACATGGGCGGCATCCCAGACCTGCCCGGCATCGCGCACGTCATGAGCCAGCGCCAGCGCCAGCAGCGCCGAGCCGGTCAGGGTCGTCACCATGTGGAGCGCGGCGACCGACCAGGCATCCTGCGGCAGGGCGGCACGGGCCGCCTTCAACGCCTCGTCCGGCTGCTTCACATGCATGACCCCCTCGGACAGGATGAAATGTGCGCCCAGCGCCTCCGCCGCCCAGAACAGCACGGGATCCCAATGCGCGGCCTCGCGGGCGACCAGCCTTTCGGGATGGCCAGCGCGATAGAACAGAAGGTCGGATTCGAAATATTTCGCGAGGTCGTCGCTGACGAGTTCGACGCGGTCGACGACGCCTTCCACGACGCTGTTGGCGATGCGCGTCAGGGGCATGCTCACCGGGTCGATGCTTTCGCCCTGAGCCGCCCATTCAGCGGCCACGGCATCGGCAAGCGTCCGCGCCGGAATCAGCACTTGACGGCCGCTTGGCGTGCGGATCGCCTTGCCGTCGAGCGTGACGGCGAAACCGCCCTCGGCCTCAGCAACGCCCGCCTCCTTGTAGAAGCGCTTGCGCTGCGGCGGACGCGCGGACGCGCGCGCCGATGCCCGGGGATCCGGCGTGGGCTGGCCTGCTGCCTCTTCGAACAACTCGCGCATCTGCTTCTTCGATCCTTCGTCAGTCAAATTACCTGCGTCGCCGAGACTTCACCAGGACGACGATGAGCGCCGCTAGTTGGCGCAACTGCGTGCATAAGTGCCGCGATCGGCCGGGCCCAATCCCGCGGCCGCGGCGGCGTCGAGACACTTTGTGAAGCGATCGCCGAACGAATTGCGCGGAAGTGGCTGGTAATTGTATCGCGGTGGCGCGTCGAATTGCGGAACCTTCGGTGCCTCGATCTTCGGCGGCGGCGGTGGTTGGGGCGATAGTGGAGCGAGGCGCGAGGCGCCCGGTGACACATATTGCGCGTGCGCAGCCTGCTCCGTGCAGAGCGCCGCCATCAGTACAAAACAGATCGAGAGCCGACTCATCGGGGACATGTCGTAGACCGGCCGCGCCCGTTCAACCCGGCTATTCCTCAGGCGCGTTCTCGATCGGATCAAATCTGGTTGCATCCAGCCCGAGCAGGTTCCACGACTGCTGCATGTGCGGCGGCAACGGTGCGGTGGCGTCGATGACGCCGCCGCGCGGATGCGGAATGACGATGCGGCGTGCCAAGAGATGCAGCCGATTCTGCAGTCCGCCCGGCAACTGCCAGTTCTCGATGTTGAAATACTTGGGATCGCCGACGATGGGATGGCCGATATGGGCCATGTGGGCGCGGAGCTGGTGGGTTCGGCCGGTCACCGGCTTCAGCGACACCCAGGTCAGCTTGTTGCCGGCGGTCTCGACCACGGCATAATAGGTCACCGCGTGGCTCGCGCCCTCATCGCCATGCTGGGCGATCCGCATGATGGTGTCGTCCTCGCCCTCCTCCTTCGCCAGGAACGTCGAGATGCGGCCCTGCTTGGGCTTCGGCAGGCCCGGTACCAGAGCCCAATAGACTTTGCGCGCCGACCGTGAGCGGAATGCGCCGGTCAGGTGCGAGGCGGCGAAGCGAGTCTTGGCGATCAGGAGACAACCCGACGTCTCCCTGTCGATGCGGTGCACGAGGCGCGGCTTCTGGCCCTTGGCATCGCGCATCACCTCAAGCATCTGGTCGATGTGCCGCGTCATGCCCGACCCACCCTGCACGGCAAGGCCGGCCGGCTTGTTCAGCACGAGGACGTCGTCGTCCTCCCAGATCGTCATCTCCTTCAGCGCCTTGAGCGTCTTCTGGGCAGCCTCCGAGAGCTCGCCGCCGCCCTTCGGGGCGTCGAGCTTCAGCGGCGGAATGCGGACGCTCTGCCCCTCCTCCAGCCGGTCCTTGCTGTCGACGCGCTTGCCGTCCACGCGCAGCTCGCCTTTGCGAACGACGCGCTGAATATGGGAGAACGACAGGCCGGGAAAGCGCGCTTCGAGGAAACGGTCGACGCGCATGTTGTTCTCGTCGGACGTCACGGTGACGGTCTGCACCTTGGTCGGCAGCAATGCTTCGACAGGCTTTGCCGGCGCGGACCTTTCCAGTTCCACCTTGGGCCCACGCCGCTCGGCGCGCTCACCCGCAAAGCGCGGTGGCTTGCTGCCGGGCTTGCCACTAGGACGTGGCCCGGCCCTCTTCGCGCTATGCGCCTGATGCGGGCGCGAGTTGTCGCGCTCGTCACGCGAACGCGGTTTTGGATTCATTCTCTTGATGCGGCGGCTCATGCGGTCTTTCCAAGCTTTCGTGTCGACTGCGCATTGGCGCGGCGGGGCAGCGACGCAACCTGCGCGCCCACCTCCTTCTCCGCCAGCCGCAGCTCATATTGCTGTTGCAGGTTCATCCAGAATTGCGGGCTGGTGCCAAACCAGTGACCAAGCCGCAGCGCCGTATCGGCGGTGATGCCGCGCTGTCCGTTGATGATGCCAGTGATGCGATTGACCGGCACGTCGATCTGACGCGACAGCTCTGCGGCCGTGATGCCGAGTTCGCGCAGCTCTTCGGCGAGTTGTTCGCCGGGATGCATGGGCGTGCGGGGCATAAGCTTCCTTCACTGATGGCCGACGATCTCTACATCGGTTGGGCCAGACGACCCTTCCGGCCAACTAAAACAGATCCGCCATTGATCGTTGATCCGGATCGAGAATTGTCCTGCACGATCGCCCCTAAAGGCTTCCAGACGATTACCCGGCAATGCCGCCAGGTCCGCTAGGCTTGTTGCCGCGCCCAATCGATCGAGGCGGGTCTCTGCCTGACCGGCAAACCCCGAGAAGTCCTTGACGTGCTGGCCAGCGGCAAATCGCTCCGTGCGCTTGTCACGGTAGCTGACGATCATGCCGTTCCCTAGCATGATTTACGGATTACGTAAAGTGTAACTCATCGCGCCGGCATAATGCGTTCTTCGGCTACTTGCCGCCCCGCTCCTTGCGCAGCTTGGCCCAGTAATCGAGCCGCTTCCGGATCTCCCGCTCGAAGCCGCGTTCGGGCGGGTCGTAGAAGGTCTGGCGGCCCAGGGATTCCGGGAAGTAGTCCTGGCCGGAGAAGGCATCCGGCGTGTCGTGGTCGTATTCGTACGCTGCGCCGTAGCCTTCCGACTTCATCAGCTTGGTCGGAGAATTGAGGATGTGCTTGGGCGGCAGGAGCGAGCCCGCCTGCTTGGCGACCTGCATTGCCGTGCCGAAGGCAGTGTAGACGGCGTTCGATTTCGGAGCGGTGGCGAGATAGACCACAGCCTGGGCGATCGCGAGTTCGCCTTCGGGATGGCCGAGGAAGTCGAAAGCGTCCTTGGCCGCGTTCGCAACGACGAGCGCCTGCGGATCGGCGAGACCGATGTCCTCGACTGCCATGCGCACGACGCGGCGGGCCAGGAACAGCGGGTCCTCGCCGGCGTCCAACATGCGCGCGAGATAATACAGCGCCGCATCGGGATCTGAGCCGCGTACCGATTTATGCAGCGCGGAGATCAGGTTGTAGTGGCCATCGGCCGACTTGTCGTAGATCGGCGCGCGGCGCTGCAAGATCTCCTGCAGTTGCGCGGCATTGAAGATCTCGGCCGCCCGCGCCGACCGCCAGACCTCTTCGGCGAGCGTCAGCGAGGCGCGCCCGTCACCGTCGGCCATCCGCACCAGCACCGCGCGTGCCTCGGGGTCGAGCGGCAGCTTCTTGCCCTCCACAGCCTCGGCATGCGCGAACAGCTTTTCGATCGCGGCGGCATCGAGAGAGCGAAACACCAGCACACGGGCGCGGGACAGGAGCGCCGCGTTGAGCTCGAAGGATGGGTTCTCGGTGGTGGCGCCGACCATGACGACGGTGCCATCTTCCATCACGGGCAGAAAGGAATCCTGCTGGGCGCGATTGAAACGATGCACCTCGTCGACGAAGAGCAGCGTGCCCTTGCCCATCTCGCGGCGGGCGCGCGCAGCATCGAAGGCCTTCTTCAAATCGGCGACGCCGGAGAACACCGCCGAAATCTGCTCGAAATGCAGATCCGTCGCGTCCGCCAGCAGCCGCGCCACCGTGGTCTTGCCGGTGCCCGGCGGGCCCCAGAAGATCAGCGAACCGAGCGAGCGCGTCTCCAGCATGCGCGTCAGGGCACCATCGGGCCCGAGGATATGATCCTGACCGACGACCTCCGACAACACGCGTGGACGCAACCGATCCGGCAGCGGATGCGGAGCGTCGCGGTCGAGCCCCGCAGCACCGAACAGGGTGGGCGCGTCCTGTGGTCGCCTCGGACTCATCCGCCCAGCGTGACGTTGATCTGCTGGCCGCCGCGCACAAGCGTGATACGCCAGATGCGCGGTCGCTCGCCTGCCGCCTTTTCGAGGTCCGCGGTCTTGCTGATCTTCTGATTGTTGACTGCAAGGATGACGTCGCCCTTCTGGAAGCCGACGCTCGCGGCCGCAGTATCGCCACCGATATCGGTGATCACGACGCCCTCGGTATCGGCGTCAAGACGCAGTTCGTCGGCCACCGCGGGCGTGATGGTCGAGACCTTCGCGCCCTGGAATGGCGAACGCGCGGTGATGACGAGTTCGTTGCGCCCCGTATCGGGTGCGGTCTCCAACGCCACCGTGAGCCTGACCGGCTTGCTGCCGCGCTGCACGTCGATCTGCGCGGTGCCGCCGAGCGGACGGGTTGCGAAGCGGTAGTCGAAAGCGTTGGGATCATCCACGGTCTGGCCATCGATCCCGATGATGAGGTCGGAGGATTTCAGACCGGCCCTCGCTGCGGGCCCAGTCGGTACCACGCTTGCGACCAGCGCACCGGTCGGCGAGCGCAGGCCGAGGCTTTCCGCAATCTCGGGCGTCACCGCCTGCAATTTTGCCCCAAGCCACGGCCGCTTCACCGCCTTGCCGCCGCTCTTGGCGGAGGCGACGACGACGCGCACCATGTTGGCGGGAATCGCAAAGCCGATCCCTTGCGAGCCGCCGGAGCGCGAATAGATCGCGGTGTTGATGCCCGCGAGCCTGCCGCTCATGTCGACCAGCGCGCCGCCGGAATTGCCGGGATTGATCGGCGCATCGGTCTGGATGAAGAATTGGTAGTCGGTGATGCCGACCTGCGTGCGTGCGAGCGCCGAGATGATGCCGTGGGTCACGGTCTGGCCGACGCCGAAGGGATTGCCGATCGCGAGCACGACGTCGCCGACCAAGAGTTCGTCGGAATTGGTGAAATCGAGGGTCGGGAATTTCTCCTTGGTGTCCTTCAGGCGGAGCACGGCAAGATCGGTTCGGGAATCCTTCAGCAGGATCTCGGCCTCGAACTCGCGCCTGTCCGACAGCGACACCTTCACCTGATCCGCGCCCTCAATGACGTGCACGTTGGTGACAACGAGGCCGGAGGCATCGACGATGACGCCGGAGCCGAGCGAGCGCTGCATCTGCTCGGGCTGCTGGCCCGGCACGCCGAAGAAGCGGCGAAAGATCGGATCGTCGAGCAGCGGATTGCGGTTCTGCACCACCTTGGCGGCGTAGACGTTGACGACCGCCGGCTGCACCCGCTGCACGATCGGCGCATAGGACAGCCGCAGCTCGACCGGCGACGCCGGGACCCGACGGTCCTGCGCGGCAGCCGGATTGAAATGGGCCGAAAAGACTATGCACGATGCCGTAACGACGGCGCTCCAGGTCGATCGAAACATTCCTACCTCTTGGAAAAGACGCCGGAATATAGGCGCGTTCGTCCCGCAATAGAAGGGCGCCGGAGGGCAATATTCGGCCCGTGCCCGCTGTACCCGGCATGCAAGCGCAGCGTGCGATTCGGCAATTTGCCTGAGCGATCGATTGGCATGATGCGTGTCATCCAGCATTGTGGAGTGACGCAGGATTCGGTTGCGGCGAATTGGCATCAGTGGGAACCGCACAACCGGACGCAGCGTCGCGGGGCAGTCATCGATCCCACCTAGGCTCTCCGTTCGCGACTTGGAAAGTTCGTCAAACGATGGGAGGCGTACGTGAGCAGAACAAGAATTGCGGCCACGGCAATTGGTCTCGCCGGCGCGCTGGCGGCCTCGCAGGCCCAGGCCCAATCGGCAAGCAGCAGCGAGCAGGAGATCGCGCTCCTGAAGCAGCAGTTGAAGTTGCTCGAGCAGAAGCTCGACAGGCTTCAGAGCCAAACCGCGGCGAATACGGCGGCCACGGCAAGAGCCAAAGCCGAAGCCAAGGCCGAGGCGAAAGCCGAGGCGCGGTCGGAGGCGAAGGCGGCCGTGGCCAACGCGAACGCGGCGATCCCGGTCAAAGGGCCGGCACCTGCATCCGGTGTCGTCGTGACGATGCCGAACAACCGGCCGACCATCTGCACCGCCGATGGAGCAAACTGCGTCGGCATCACCAGCCGCCTGCACTGGGATGTCGGCGGCTACGACTATCGCCCCAATACGGCGGCGACTGTGCCGCAGAAGCTCGATAGCGGCCAAAACGTCCGCCGCGCACGCATCGGTGTCACCGGCAAGTTCTTCCACGACTGGAACTTCGCGCTGATCTACGATTTCGGCGGCTCGTCGGACGGATTTGGCGGCGCCGCACCGGGATCGCTTCCGGGCGGTGGCCTCTCCGGCGTAGAGAACGCCTATCTCAGCTATACCGGCCTGAAGCCGTTCGGCGGCAAGATGGCGATCGAGGCCGGCATCATGGATCTGCCATACACTCTCGACGAGGCCACGAGCTCGAACGACATCATGTTCATGGAGCGCGCCTCGCCAGGCGTGATCGCGACCAACATCGGCGCCGGCGACTTCCGCTCCGCAGCCGGTGCGCGCTGGTTCAACGACCAGCTCTGGATCGGCGGCTATGTCACGGGCCCCACGACGGGCGCGATCCATTCCGCTTCGAGCGTCTCGCCGCCGGGCACGAGCGAGCAATATGGCGCCGTGGCACGAGTCGCTGGCAATCCCATCAGCGCCAAGGACTACTCGGTGCATATCGGCGCCAATGCGCAATGGCTGATCCAGCCGCCGCGCAATCTGATCGCCAACACGCAGACTGTCACGCTGAGCGATCGTCCGGAATTGCGCCTCGACCCGACACCGCTGATCTCCACCGGCGCCATCGCCAACGTCTCGGGTGCGCAGGTCTACAGCGTCGAAGCCGCGGCGACCTACGGTCCGTTCATCGTCCAGGGCGAGTACTTCTGGTACAACGTCGATCGCACGGCCAACACCAGCGTGCCGCTGGCTGGCGCACCAAGCCTGAAATTCCAGGGCGGCTATGCGCAGGCTGGCTACGTGCTGACGGGCGAAGGCCGGACCTACAATGCGGCGAACGCCGCCTATCACGGTGTCAAACCGGCACATCCGTTCTCGCTCGATGGCGGCGGCTGGGGTGCGTGGGAGATCGCAGGACGCTTCTCGACGATCGACCTCAACGATCAGCTTGCAACGGCTACCGGCGTTGCCGGCGGACGTCAGACCGTCTACACGCTGGCGCTCAACTGGTACGTCAACGGCAACGTCCGCTTCATGCTGGACTATCTGCACGGCACGGTATCGCGACAGGCTTCGCCCGTATCGACCGCCGATGTCGGCTCGAAGTTCGACGCGGTCGCGATGCGCACCCAGTTCGCGTTCTGACACAGCCGGCTTTTCCGGGAGCGGTGCGATCCGCTCCCGGAAGCTCTACGCCGCGCGCCGCGGCTTCTTCACGACCACCGGCGGCGACGCGCAGGACAGCCGCTCCTGGTGGCTCTCGCCCCAGGCCTTCAGGATGTCGATGACCGGCTTGAGGCTCTCGCCGAGTTCGGAGAGGCAATACTCCACGCGCGGCGGCACCTCGGCATAGACTTTGCGGATGACGAGCTTGTCCTCCTCCAGCGCGCGCAGCTGCTTCGTGAGCATGCGCTGGGTGATGCCGGGCATCCGGCGGCGCAATTCGCCGAACCGCTGCGTGCCGCTCTGGAGGTGGTAGAGGATCACGCCTTTCCACTTGCCGTCGATAAGGTCCAGCGTCGCCTCGACCGAACAACCCGGACGACGGGCAAAATCGCGCCGTTTCATTCGTGTTTTCCCAATAGTATCCAAACAGGGACTATATCCCCAAATTTACAGTACTTGCCAATTGGAGGCCAGGGCGACAGTTAGAGCGGCAGGCGAACACGCCATCTGATGGAGACAAGCCATGAAAGCCGTCGGCTACAAGAAATCGCTTCCTATCGAGGAAGCAGAGTCCCTGATCGATTTCGAGACCGCAAAGCCCGAACCCAAGGGGCGCGACATCCGCGTCGCCGTGAAGGCGATCTCGGCCAATCCGGTCGACTACAAGGTCCGCAAGCGCGCTGCCCCGTCCGAAGGCGAGACCAAGATTTTGGGCTATGACGCCGCCGGCGTGGTCGACGCTATCGGTCCTGACGTCACGCTGTTCAAGCCGGGCGACGAGGTGTTCTATGCCGGCTCGATCCTGCGCCAGGGCACCAATGCCGAATTCCACCTGGTCGACGAGCGCATCGTCGGCAACAAGCCAAAGAGCCTGTCGTTCGCGCAGGCCGCCGCGCTTCCCCTCACCTCCATCACGGCCTGGGAATTGCTATTCGACCGTCTCGGCGCGGTACCGGGCAAGAGCGTCGATCCGCGCACCCTGTTGATCACGGGAGGCGCCGGCGGCGTCGGCTCGATCCTGATCCAGCTCGCCCGCCGCCTCACCGGTCTGACGGTGCTTGCCACGGCGACGCGGCCGGATTCGCAAAAGTGGTGTCTCGATCTTGGTGCACATGCAGTGGTCGACCACGGCAAGCCGATGAAGGAGCAGATCGAGGCCTTGAAGCTGCCGCCGGTCGCGCTGGTGGCAAGCCTCACCTTCACCGACCAGCACTACAAGGCGATCGCGGAGTTCATGGCGCCGCAGGGCAAGTTCGGCCTCATTGACGATCCCCCGGAGTTCACCATGAGCACTTTCAAGGGCAAGGCGATCTCGGTGCACTGGGAATCAATGTTCACGCGTTCATCGTTCCAGACGCCGGACATGATCGCCCAGCATCATCTGCTCAATGACGTCTCCGACCTCATCGACAAGGGCGTGCTGCGCACCACGCTCGACCAGACCTTTGGCACGATCAACGCCGCCAACCTCAAGCGCGCGCATGCGCTGCTGGAGAGTGGCAAGTCGCGCGGCAAGATCGTGCTGGAGGGGTGGTAGGCGAACTTCGTAGGGCAAACAAGTCAGTGGTGGGCAAGCTTCGCTCTGCCCACCCTACTGCATCTTTTCCTGCGGACGCGTCGCCCGTTCGATGAATCCCTTGGCGAGCGCGTGATAGATGCCCTCCTCGCAGATCATCCGCGAAGTCGCGTGCGCGATCAGCGCCGCCGCCATCAACGGCACGACCATGCCGTGATTGTCGGTCA
Source organism: Bradyrhizobium sp. in8p8 (assembly GCF_000426845.1). Taxonomy (GTDB): domain Bacteria; phylum Pseudomonadota; class Alphaproteobacteria; order Rhizobiales; family Xanthobacteraceae; genus Bradyrhizobium; species Bradyrhizobium japonicum_C. The sequence goes on from NZ_AUGD01000020.1 coordinate 46,640, forward strand.
TCTCCGTCACAATCACGAAGGCGGTAATCGGCGCCTGCACCACGCCCGCGAAATACGAGACCATGCCGAGCAGCATGATCGCGCCGAGCGGCGCATCGTGGAAGAACGAGGCGATGTTGCTGCCAATGCCGGCACCGACGGCGAGCGACGGCGAGAAAATGCCGCCCGGTATGCCGCTGATCGCAGCAAAGGTGGTGGCAAGAAACTTGAGGGCGCAGAAATCCTGCGGCAGCGGCGAGCTGTGCTCCAGCGCCGCCTTCACCTGCTCGTAACCGGTGCCATAGATGGTATCGCCGGATACCAGGCCGCAGATCGCGACGACGAGACCGCAGGCGAATGCAAACCACAGCGGATGGCTCTTGATCGCGCGTCCGAGCGGATTATTGAAGCCGCGCGCCATCGCGATGACGATGCGGCTGAACAGGCCGCCCGCGAGGCCGCCGGCCACCCCGCAAAGTGGAACGGCGAGCCAGTCCGCTCCACGCGCCAGCGTCGTCGCGCTGCTGCCAAAATAGGCGTAATTGCCGGCGAGCGCGAGCGAGGTGAGGCCGGCCGCGATGACGGCCGCAATGATGAGGCTGGACGTGCGGGTTTCAAAAGCGCGGCTCATCTCCTCGATGCCGAAGACGATGCCAGCCAGCGGCGTGTTGAACGCCGCGGCCAAGCCGGCCGCGGCACCAGCCAGGATCAATCCGGGCTGGCGGCGCGGCGAGACGCGGCCGAGCGCGAACATGATGGAAGCACCGACCTGCACCGTCGGCCCCTCCCGCCCAACGGAGCCGCCACACAACAGACCGAACAGAGTGAGGATCACCTTTCCGATCGCAACCCGGATCGAGACCAGGCTCTCTCGCGCGCCCTGATCGGTCAGGTGCCGCGCCGCAATTGCCTGCGGAATTCCGCTGCCCTGCGCGTTCGGGAATAGACGGATGGTCAGATAGGCCGACAGCACGAAGCCGAGCGGCGTCACCGCCAGCACGGCATAGCGCGATTTCGCGAGCAGCAACGCAAAGGCGTGCTGGGCGAGGTCGGCAACTTGCGCTAGCGCCACCGCAATGGCGCCGACTCCGATCCCACCGAGCAGAAAGATCGCCTGCCGCCGCCACCGCGCGGATGTCAGGCTGAACAGACGTCTATGGCGGGTCGATAGGGGCCAGAACATAGAAGTTCATTCTAGCCTGCCGGGCGCCAAATTGAAGCACCCAGTAGGCAGATCAGGTAAGCTGGCACTACACCTTCCACGAATAGCAGTTGCCGCTCGAGCGCCGTCTGCCGAAGCTTCAGTGCATCGGCATATTCTGCCGATGCGTACCATTCGCGCGCCCGGGCCATCGAGGGAAACTCGACGATGATGATGGTCTTGGCCGGCGGACCACCCTCCCCCACCTCGGCAGCGTCGCCCTGCGCGAGATAGCGGCCGCCATATTGGGCAATGGTCTGCGCCGCGAGCGTGCGGTAGGCCCCATCGTAGCTCTGTCGCGCACCCCGGCCTCGATATCACAGGGGCCGCCATGCGCATCGTCTCAGGCGATCGTGTTGACGATGCCACCCTCGGCGCGCAGCGCTGCACCGTTGGTCGCGGACGCCTCCTTGGATGCGACGTAGACCACCATGTTGGCGATTTCCTCGACGCTGGCGAAGCGTTGCAGCAGCGAGCTAGGGCGATGCTGCTTGACGAAATTGGCGGCGGCTTCATCGACCGATTGGCCGTTCTGCCTGGCGAGATCCTTCACGAACGTCTCGACGCCCTCCGACATGGTCGGGCCAGGCAGCACGGAATTGACGGTGACGCCGGTGCCGCGGGTGAGCTGCGCCAGTCCGCGCGCGACAGAGAGCTGGGCCGTCTTGGTCATGCCGTAGTGGATCATCTCGACGGGAATGTTGAGCCCGGACTCAGAGGAGATGAAGACGACGCGGCCCCAGTTGCGATCGAGCATGCCCTTCATGTACGCGCGCGACAGCCGCACGCCGCTCATGACGTTGACCTCGAAGAAGCGCGTCCAATCCTCATCGGGGATATCGAAGAAGTCCTTCGGCTCGAAGATGCCGGCATTGTTGATGAGGATGTCGATCTCGGGCACTGCCCTAACGAGCGCCTTGCAGCCTGCCGCAGTCGAGACGTCGGCGGCGATGCCGCGGGCCTTTGCGCCAGTCCCTTCCAGCTTGCGCACCGCCGCATCGACCTTGTCCTGGCCGCGGCCGTTGATCACGATGCTCGCGCCCGAGCCGGCGAGGCCCTTGGCAATGGCGAAGCCGATTCCGGCGGTCGAGCCGGTGACGAGAGCGGTCTTGCCGGATAGGTCGATCTTCATACGATGTCTCCATGATGATGGCGGAGATATCGGGCGCGTTCGATGGAGTGCAATCGGCGCTCACTCACGCGTGAGTGGCGCGGTGCTCGCAAGGTGGTTCGCCGAATGCGCATCCATGTACAAAAAAGCGGCGCCTGCGAGAGCGCCGCTTTGTCAGATCGAAATGCCGGCCGGCTTACGCCGCCTCGGCTTCCGTCTCCTGCACCGGGCCGGAATCCTGGCCCTTGGCATCGACGTCGCGGTCGACGAACTCGATCACGGCCATCGCGGCGTTGTCGCCGTAGCGGAAGCCGGCCTTGATGATGCGGGTGTAGCCGCCCTGGCGGTCCTTGTAGCGGGGCGCGAGCACGTCGAACAGCTTCTTGACCTGATCCTTGTCGCGCATCTCGGAGATCGCCTGGCGGCGCATGGACAGGCCGCCCTTCTTGCCGAGGGTGACCAGCTTCTCCACGATCGGACGGAGCTCCTTGGCCTTCGGCAGCGTGGTGACAATCTGCTCGTGCTTGATCAGCGCGGCCGCCATGTTGGCGAACATCGCGCGCCGATGCTCGGCCGTGCGGTTGAGCTTCCGATGAACCTTGCCGTGACGCATGTGAGTAGTCCTTTACGTTAAAACTGCCGCGACGGTTCGTCGGACATGTTGCTCAGGTGGGCTGCCTGCGTTCGCCCTTTGAAAGCGAGTTGTGAGTAGCGAATGGCGAATAATCGTCCATTCGCCACTCCCTATTCGCCATCCGCTCAGTAGTGATCCTCGAAGCGCTTGGCGAGCTCGTCGATGTTCTCCGGCGGCCAGCCCGGCACTTCCATGCCGAGGTGCAGACCCATCTGGGCCAGCACTTCCTTGATCTCGTTCAGCGACTTGCGGCCGAAGTTCGGGGTGCGGAGCATTTCCGCTTCGCTCTTCTGCACGAGGTCGCCGATGTAGACGATGTTGTCGTTCTTCAGGCAGTTGGCCGAACGCACCGACAGCTCGAGCTCGTCCACCTTCTTGAGGAAGGCCGGGTTGAACGCGAGATCGGGGATGATCTCCTGGGCGACTTCCTTGCGCGGCTCTTCGAAGTTGACGAACACGTTGAGCTGATCCTGCAGGATGCGCGCAGCGTAGGCCACGGAGTCATCCGGCGTGATCGCGCCGTTGGTCTCGATGGTCATTGTCAGCTTGTCGTAGTCGAGGATCTGGCCCTCGCGGGTGTTCTCGACCTTGTAGGAGACCTTGCGGACCGGCGAATACAGGCTGTCAACCGGGATCAGGCCGATCGGCGCGTCCTCGGGACGGTTGCGCTCGGCGGGCACGTAGCCTTTGCCGGTCGAGACCGTGAACTCCATGCGGATCTCGGCGCCCTCGTCGAGGGTGCAGATCTGCAGATCGGGGTTCAGCACGACCACGTCGCCGACGGTCTGGATGTCACCGGCGGTCACGACGCCCGGACCCTGCTTCTTCACGACCATGCGCTTGGGGCCTTCGCCCTGCATCTTGATCGAGATGTCCTTGATGTTGAGCACGATGTCGGTGACGTCCTCACGGACGCCCGCGATCGAGGAGAACTCGTGCAGCACGCCGTCGATATGCACCGACTGCACCGCCGCGCCCTGGAGGGACGACAGCAGGATGCGGCGCAGCGCATTGCCGAGGGTTTGGCCGAAGCCGCGCTCGAGCGGCTCGGCGACGATGGTCGCGAAACGCGAGGGGTCGCTGCCAGGCGTGACCTGGAGCTTGTTCGGCCGAATCAGTTCTTGCCAATTTTTCTGGATCGTCACTGTTTCACCCATACAGGCCAGTCGAACTGCCATGCAGACACTGGCGTTGGAGAAAGGCCGCGGGCCGTACCTGCGGCTTATTGCAAAACTCATTGCGGGCGCCGATGCGCCCGCAACCTGGTATCAAACGCGCCGACGCTTGCGGGGACGGCAACCGTTGTGCGGGATCGTGGTCACGTCGCGGATCGAAGTAACGGTGAAGCCTGCGGCCTGGAGCGCGCGGAGCGCGGATTCGCGGCCTGAACCGGGACCGGCGACCTCGACTTCGAGCGTGCGCATCCCGTGCTCCTGCGCTTTCTTCGACACGTCCTCGGCGGCGACCTGCGCGGCATACGGGGTCGACTTGCGCGAGCCCTTGAAGCCCATCGTGCCGGCCGAGGACCAGGCGATCGTGTTGCCCTGCGCGTCGGTGATGGTGATGGTCGTGTTGTTGAACGACGAGTTCACGTGCGCGACGCCGGACGCGATGTTCTTGCGCTCACGACGACGAACGCGGGTGGCTTCCTTGCCCATTGAGTCCCTTTCCTGAAGATCTCAAACGCCGCCGTAATGCCAGCGGCTACACCTGTGGAACGAAAAGCGCGTGGCGAACGGGTCATCCCCTCTTCGCCACACGCCGCGATTGGATTCGAAAACTTACTTCTTCTTGCCGGCGATGGCCTTGGCCGGGCCCTTGCGCGTACGCGCATTGGTGTGGGTACGCTGGCCGCGCACCGGCAGACCGCGACGATGACGCAGGCCGCGATAGCAACCGAGGTCCATCAGACGCTTGATGTTGATGCCGACCTCACGACGCAGATCGCCCTCGACGAGATAGTCGCGGTCGATGACTTCGCGGATCTGAAGCACTTCGGCGTCGCTGAGCTGATTGACGCGACGATCCACGGGAATCTTCACTTTCTCCAGGATCTCACCGGCGATCTTCTGACCGATGCCATGGATGTACTGGAGCGCGATCAGCACGCGCTTGTTGGTGGGAATGTTCACGCCGGCAATACGGGCCACGGCCTTCTCTCCTGTCGCCGATCCTCGTCAGGACCGGGCTTTAAGTGCTTGTGTTCTCGGGCAGGTGTTCACAAACGCGAACACGACGCCCACCCCCGGTCTTCCTGGGGCCCGGCATCGTCTGAAACTATCCGACTTGGATGCGGGGCTTATTAGGGGATTCCGGGGGCTTTCGTCAACCGCTGCTAGCGTTTGGCTCGCTTTTTCGTGACCTTTTTTGCGGCCTTTCTGGCTCCCTTCTTGACGGCCTTCCCGGCGGTCTTCACGACCGCCTTCTTGGCTGTTTTCCTGGTCGCCGTCTTGGGGCCCTTCACGACCCTCTTGGCCGCCTTCTTGCCAGTCTTGACCGATTTGGCGCCTTTTTTGGTGGTTTTCGTCGGTTTCTTGGCCGTCCTCTTGGTGGTCTTGGCCTTTTTGGCAGGCGCCGCCTTCGCTGCGCTTCGGGCGCGGGTCTTGGGCTCAACCGCACCGAGGGCCAGGAGTTGGCGATGGATGGCCTGGGTGACCTCGTCGATGGCCATCATGCCGTCGATGGTGGAAAGCTTTCGACGCTCGGAATAGTAGTGAATCAGCGGTTCCGTCTGGCTGCGGTAGCTGGCCAGCCGCTTGGTCAGGACCTCCGGGGTATCGTCGACACGGACCTCCTCCCCCCGTTCGCGCATCTGGGCTACCCGGGTCTCGACGCGGTTCAAGAGCGCGCTCTCGTTGACGCGGAGCTCGATCACGGCGTCGAGCTTGAGATGCTTGCGCTTGAGCAACTCGTCCAGCGCCTCGGCCTGCGGCACGGTGCGCGGGAAGCCATCGAGGATGAAACCCTTCTTGGCGTCCGGCTGGTCGATCCGGTCGGAGATGATTCCCACGACGACATCGTCCGGCACGAGGCCGCCGCTGGCCATGATCTCCTTGGCCTTCAGTCCGACCGGCGTTCCAGCAGCAACAGCGGCACGCAGCATCTCGCCGGTCGAGAGCTGAACGATGCCATAGCGCTGCACCAGAAGCTGAGCCTGAGTCCCCTTGCCCGATCCCGGCGGTCCCAGAAGTATAATTCTCATCGGCGTACGCCCCCCGGATTGGTGAGCGATACGTCGCGCACCTGTGCTTTGATATCAAGAGCGGTGCAAACCACAACCAGCACCGCACCGCCATTGATAACCATACTATAAGGCAGTCCGATCCCGTAAAGGTCGAAGACCTCCGGAATCACCTGCAACGCCGTCAGGTAGACGGCTCCGACGACCGTCGTCAATGACACGACGCGATCGAGATAATCGGCGGTAGCCTCGCCGCGAGCAACACCGGGAATGGCGCCATCGCGGGCGGCAAGACATTTGGCGGTGTACTCGGGATCCACGACGTAGGCGGTGTAGACGAAGGCCAGAACGAACACGGCAATCGACACGAGCATGAGGTGCACAGGCTGCCCCATTTGAAGATGTCCGTAGACCGCCGCGACCGCCGAGTGATCGCCGCCCAGGACCAGGCCAGCAAAGGTGAGCGGCAGAAAGAATATCCACGGCGCCACGGTAACCGGAATCAGAAACCCGGCGCTGTTGAGCTTGATAGGCAGCACGGCATTACGCGCGGGCAGGTATCGCGTACCGACCCTGCGCGCGCCAAATGTGACGGGAATGTTCCGCCGGGCCTCTTCGAATAGCACGATCACGGCCACGGTCACGATCCAGAACACGGCATGGCCGAGCACGAGATAGCCCGAGATTGCCCCGCTCTGCACGAGACCGACGATGCCCGAGACGTCCTGCGGAATGGAGACGAGAAAGCCGGCACTCAGGATCAGAGCCAGGCCGTTGCCGATGCCGTGGCGGGTGATCTGTTCGCTCAACCACACCAGCACGAAGACGCCTCCGACCATCGAGGCCGTCGCCGCCGCCACGAACCAGCCATCGGGACTCCTGACCAGGCCCGGAATGGACGTCAACGCTGAGGCAATGCCATAGGCTTGAAAGGCAGCGAGAACCAAGGTGAGCCCGAGCGTAGCCCGCGCAATCTTGCGGCGACCGCTCTCACCGGAGCGCTCAAGCGAACTCACGCCGGGCCACACCACCGACAGCAGCCGAACAAAGATCGCAGCGGTCAGATAGGGAACAAGGCCGAGTGCAAAGAGCGAGAGGCGGGCGATGAGGGCCGAGGTCGGCAAGAGGCTGGACGTGCTTACCCCGGCAATCGGAATCTGCGTGCCGAGCCTGAAAAGAAGCAGCGCGCCGATCGTCAAAGCGATTCGGCGGGCGAGCTCCCTGTTCATCTACGGCGGCCCCGCAGCTTCGACTTGCGGATCAGGCCCTCGTACTGATGCGCCAGCAGATAGCCCTGGACCTGCGCCACCGTATCCATGGTGACACTGACCACGATCAGCAGCGAGGTGCCGCCGAAATAGAACGGCACTGAGGCGTAGGAGATCAGGATCTCGGGGATCAAGCAGACGATCGCGAGATAGATGGCGCCGAGCACGGTGATGCGCGAGAGCACGTAGTCGATGTATTCGGCGGTGCGCTCGCCGGGGCGAATGCCCGGAATGAAACCGCCGTGCTTCTTCAGATTGTCCGCGGTCTCGGTCGGGTTGAACACGATCGCGGTGTAGAAGAACGCGAAGAACACGATCAGCGCCAGATACATGATCAGGAACAGCGGACGGCCATGGCCGAGCTGCGTGGTGATCCACTGAAACCATTCCGGCCCGCTGCCCGCGTTGAAGTTCGCAACCGTGGTCGGCAACAGCAGCAGCGAGGATGCGAAGATCGGCGGAATCACGCCGGAGGTGTTGAGCTTGAGCGGCAGATGCGAGGACTGACCCTCGAACATCTTGTTGCCGACCTGCCTCTTCGGATACTGGATCAAGAGGCGGCGCTGGGCGCGCTCCATGAACACGATGAAGGCGATCACGACGACCGCCATGATGATGACGACCAGGATCAGGCCGGTCGACATCGCACCCTGACGGCCGAGTTCGAGCATGCTGGCGAGCGCGGCGGGGAGCTCGGCAACGATGCCCGCGAGAATGATCAGCGAAATGCCATTGCCGATGCCGCGCGAGGTGATCTGCTCGCCCAGCCACATCAGGAACATGGTGCCGCCGGTCAGCGTGATCGCGGTGGACAGGCGGAAGAACAGGCCGGGCTCGCTGACGACATTGCCGGCGCCCTCGAGACCCACAGCAATACCATAGGACTGGAATGCGGCCAGGATCACCGTCAGATAGCGGGTGTACTGATTCAGAGTCTTGCGGCCGGCCTCGCCTTCCTTCTTCAGGGCCTCGAGCTGCGGCGAGACGGTGGTGAGAAGCTGGATGATAATCGAGGCCGAGATGTACGGCATGATGTTCAGCGCGAAGATCGCCATGCGGTGGATGCCGCCGCCGGCGAACATGTTGAACATGCCGAGGATGCCGCCCGCCTGCGAGCGGAACACCTGCTCCCAGATGTTGGGATCGATGCCCGGCAGCGGGATGTAAGTCCCGAGCCGATAAACGAGCAGCGCACCCAGAGTGAACCAGATGCGCTTCTTCAGTTCGTCGGCCTTGGCAAACGCGCCGAAATTGAGATTGGCTGCCAGTTGTTCCGCTGCAGAGACCATCTTGGACTTTCTCCCGCCGCCTGTTGCGCCGTCATGCCCGCGGCCGGGCTGCTAAGGCGCGATGAGATCAGGATGCCTCGTCATCGCGCTTTAGGTTGTCGCATTAAGCATGATCTTCCCGGAAAACCGCTTCACACTTTTCCGTATCATGCTTTGGCGGACACCGGACATTATCTAAGGCTCGCCTTCGATAAGTCTACGTTCCCGCATGCGTAAAGGCCCGCGCGCCGCGGGCCGATGACGCAGTTGTTACGCCGCCTCGCCTTCTTCCTTGGCGGGGGCGAGGATCTTCACCGAGCCGCCGGCCTTCTCGACCGCCGCGATCGCCGTCTTGGTGGCGCCGTGCACCTCGATGTTGAGCTTGGACTTGAGCTCGCCGCGGCCGAGCAGCCGCAGGCCGCCCTTGGCGCGGCGCAGCACACCCCCCTTTACCAGGGCCTCGACGTTCACGACGCTGCCGGCGTCGATCTTCTTGGCATCGACCGCTTCCTGGAGCCGGTCGAGATTGATCTCGGCGAACTCGACGCGGAAAATGTTGTTGAAGCCGCGCTTGGGCAGGCGGCGATGCATCGGCATCTGGCCGCCTTCGAACCCCTTGATGCGCACGCCCGAACGCGCGGTCTGGCCCTTGCCGCCGCGGCCGGACTGCTTGCCCTTGCCGGAACCGATGCCGCGGCCGACGCGCATGCGCTTCTTGCGCGAGCCGGCGTTGTCGGCGATATCGCTGAGCTTCATCGCCCTTCTCCTTGTGTCTTGCGCACGATCTTCACCGAAAACCGCTTCCCGGTTTTCGGGATCCTGCGCTCTTGCTTACTTCTCGTCGACGATACGGACGAGATGGTGAACCTTCTCGATCATGCCGCGGACTGCCGGGGTGTCAGGCAGTTCGCTGGTGCGGCCGATCTTGTTGAGCTTGAGCCCAATCAGCGTCGAACGCTGCGAGTGATGGCGGCGGATCGCGCTGCCGGTCTGCTCGAGCTTGATCGTCTTTGCGGCCTTGGCCATGGGAGTTACTCCGAAAAGCTTCCGTTAGTCGGCAGCCGCCTCGGCATCGCCGCCGATACGACGCGACTGGAGGGTGGACACCTTGATGTTGCGGCGGGCTGCGACCGAACGCGGCGAATCCTGGTGCTTGAGCGCGTCAAAGGTCGCGCGCACCATGTTGTACGGATTCGACGAGCCGATTGACTTCGCCACCACGTCCTGGACGCCGAGCGTCTCGAACACGGCACGCATCGGGCCACCGGCGATGATGCCGGTACCGGCCGGAGCTGCACGCAGGTAGACACGGCCCGCACCGTGACGGCCGGCGATGTCGTGATGGAGCGTGCGGCCCTCGCGCAGCGACACGCGCGTCAGGTTACGCTTGGCCGACTCGGTCGCCTTGCGGATCGCCTCGGGCACTTCGCGCGCCTTGCCGTGACCGAAGCCGGCGCGGCCCTTCTGATCGCCGATCACGACCAGCGCTGCGAAACCGAAGCGCTTGCCGCCCTTGACGACCTTGGCCACGCGATTGATGTGGACGAGCTTGTCGACGAACTCGCTGTCGCGCTCCTCGCGCTCCCTGCGTTCACGTCCGCCGCCGCGTTGATCGCGTCCACCACGTTGTTCGCGTTCAGCTGCCATGGTTTTTCCAATCCTTCAGAGGCTTACGCCCCAATCCTCAAATTCCGTTAGAAGCTCAGCCCACTCTCACGCGCCGCGTCGGCCAGAGCCTTGACGCGCCCGTGATAGAGATAGCTGCCGCGATCGAACACGACTTCCTTGACGCCCTTCTCGGCGGCGCGCTCGGCCAGCAACTTGCCGACCGCCTTCGCCGCATCGATGTCGGCGCCGGTCTTGCCGCCATCGCGCATCGACTTCTCGAGCGAGGAGGCAGAGGCCAGCGTCTCGCCCTTCAGGTCGTCGATGACCTGGGCGTAGATGTGCTTTGACGAGCGGAACACCGACAGGCGCGGACGGCCGCCGGCGGAACGGCGCAGCTTCAGCCGCACACTCCGCTTGCGCCGGGCATTCGTAACCTTGGCTTTCGACATGACCGGCTCCGTTACTTCTTCTTGCCTTCCTTGCGGAAGATGAATTCGCCCACATACTTCACGCCCTTGCCCTTGTAGGGCTCCGGCGGACGGTAGGCGCGTATCTCGGCGGCGACCTGGCCGACGCGCTGGACGTCGCTGCCCGCGACCGTGATCTCGGTCGGCTTCGGCACGGTGATCGTGATCCCCTCGGGGATTGGATAGATCACGTCATGGCTGTAGCCGAGCGCGAGCTGCAGGTTCTTACCCTGCATCGCGGCGCGGTAGCCGACGCCGGTGATCTCGAGCTTCTTCTCGAAGCCCTTGGTGACGCCTTCGACCAGATTCGCGACTTGGGCGCGAGCGGTGCCGTACAGCGCCCGCGCGCGGTTGGTCTCGGTCCGCGGCTTGACCTTGACCTGGCCGTTCTCGAGCTTCACCTCGACGTCGTCGTGGACGATGAACTGAAGCTGGCCCTTCGGCCCCTTCATCTTGACGGTCTGGCCGTCGACGGTCGCGGTAACGCCCGACGGCACCGCCACAGGCTTTTTGCCAACACGTGACATGGATCGAAAATCCTTCTCAGAACACCGTGAAGAGGACTTCGCCGCCCACATTCGCGTCGCGCGCGCTGTGGTCGGCCATGATCCCCTTCGGTGTCGACAACACCGAAATGCCGAGTCCGTTGTTCACCCGCGGCAGGTTCTTCACCGAGGCGTAGACTCTGCGCCCAGGCTTGGAAACACGCTCAATCTCGCGGATGACGGGCTCGCCGTCGAAATACTTCAACTCGATCTCGATCTCGCTGCGGCCGGAGGAATGCTCGAGCGTGGCGTATCCGCGGATGTAGCCCTCGGCCTTCAGGACCTCGAGCACGTTCTCGCGCATCTTCGAGCCGGGGGTGGAGACCTTGGTCTTCGAACGCATCTGCGCGTTGCGGATACGGGTGATCAGATCGCTGATTGGATCGTGCGTAGACATCTAAACGACCCTCCTTACCAGCTGGACTTCACGAGGCCCGGGACCATGCCCTTGGAGCCAAGGTCGCGCAGCGCGATACGGGACAGCTTGTTCTTGCGGTAGTTCGAGCGCGGGCGCCCCGACAGCTCGCAGCGCAGACGGATGCGGGTCGCCGACGAATTGCGCGGCATTTCCGCCAGCTTTAGGGTCGCGGCGAACCGCTCCTCCATCGGCAGCGTCTTGTCGGCGATGATCGCCTTCAACCGCTCGCGCTTGGCGGCGGCGTTCTTCACCATCCGCTTGCGCCGGTTGTTCTTCTCGACTGAACTCTTCTTTGCCATGCTTGGCTCCTGGGTATCCGCGTTTGAGAGGCTTTAAATCAGCGTCTCACTGCCGGAACGGGAAATTGAAAGCGGTCAACAAGGCCCTCGCCTCTTCGTCGGTCTTGGCCGTGGTGCAGACGGTGATGTCCATACCACGGGCTTCCGTGACCTTGTCGAAGTCGATCTCGGGGAAAATGATGTGCTCCTTGATGCCGAGCGAGTAGTTGCCGCGCCCGTCGAAGCTCTTCGGGTTCAGGCCGCGGAAGTCGCGAACGCGCGGCAGCGCGACGTTCACCAGGCGATCGATGAACTCGTACATGCGAGCCTTGCGCAGCGTGACCTTGCAGCCGATCGGCTGGTTCTCACGGAGCTTGAAGGTCGCGATCGCGATACGCGAATAGGTCACGATCGCCTTCTGGCCGGCGATCTGGGTCAATTCGGCTGCGGCGGTCTCGGCCTTCTTGCGGTCGTTGACGGAATCGCCAACGCCCATGTTCAGGACGACCTTGTCCAGACGCGGAACCTGCATGACGTTCTCATAACCGAACTTCTCGGTCAGAGCGGTGCGGATATTCGCATCGTATTCCGCGCGCAGGCGCGGCGTGTAAGCGGCCTCAGCCATCGATCTCAGCTCCCGAGCTCTTGGCGATGCGGACCTTCTTTCCGTCCGCCAGAATCTTGAATCCGATGCGGGTCGGCTTTCCGTCCTTGCCGACATACGCGATGTTGGACAGTTGGATCGGCGCCTCTTTCGAGATGATGCCGCCCTCCTGGGCCTGCGTCTGCTTCTGGTGACGCTTGACCATGTTGATGCCGCGCACCAGCGCCGTGCCGGCGTCGGGGCGAACCTCGAACACTTCGCCGGTGCGCCCCTTGTCGCGACCGGTCAGCACGACGACCTTGTCGCCCTTGCGGATCTTCGCAGCCATCACAGCACCTCCGGCGCGAGCGAGATGATCTTCATGTGGTTCTTGGCGCGCAGCTCGCGCGGCACGGGCCCGAAGATACGGGTACCGACCGGCTCGGACTGATTGTTGATCAGGACGGCAGCGTTGCGGTCGAACCGGATGACCGAGCCATCGGCGCGGCGGATGTCCTTGCGGACGCGCACCACGACGGCCTTCATCACGTCGCCCTTCTTCACCTTGCCACGCGGGATAGCTTCCTTGATCGAGACGACGATGATGTCGCCGATCGTGGCGTAGCGGCGCTTGGAGCCCCCGAGCACCTTGATACACATGACACGGCGTGCGCCAGAATTGTCGGCCACGTCGAGGTTGGTCTGCATCTGAATCATTGATGCACCTCGTCCTCTTTCTATTTGCGCCAGCCCAGCCGGCGCTCAACATTTCCCTGAAGTCAGTCGGCTAGAGCCAACAGATCAGGCGCTTTTCTTGTGTTCGCCCCGGATCACGACCCAGCGCTTCAACTTCGAAATCGGCTTCGTTTCCTCGATCCACACCATGTCGCCCGGCTTGAACTGGTTGCTCTCGTCGTGCGCGTGGTAGTTCTTGGAGCGGCGGATCGTCTTCTTGTAGATCGGGTGCGTGAAGCGGCGATCGACCCGCACCACGATGGTCTTGGCCTGCTTGTCGCTGACGACCACGCCCTGCAAAGTACGTTTCGGCATCTTCGTAAGCCTCTTACTTCTTCTTGGCGCGCGTCTGCGCGGCGACAGTCTTGATCCGAGCGATGTCACGGCGAGCCTCGCGCAGGCGCGAGGTGTTCTCGAGCTGCCCGGTGGCGCGCTGGAAACGCAGGTTGAAGCGCTCCTTCTTCAGGTTCAGGATGGCGTCATCCTGCTGGTCGGGGCTCATCGCGCGGATGTCTTCGATCTTCATCTGGGCCATGGCCATTACTCCGCAATGCGCTCGACGAAGCGCGTCTTGATCGGCAGCTTGGCCGCCGCCAGGGTCAGCGCCTCACGCGCCGTCTGGGTGTTGACGCCGTCGATCTCGAACAGCACCCGGCCCGGCTTGACGCGCGCGACCCACAATTCCGGAGAACCCTTGCCGGAGCCCATGCGGACTTCGGCCGGCTTCTTCGACACCGGAACGTCGGGGAACACGCGGATCCAGACGCGGCCGGCACGCTTCATGTGACGGGTCAGCGCGCGACGGGCGGCTTCGATCTGGCGCGCGGTGACGCGCTCAGGCTCGGTCGCCTTCAGGCCGAACTGCCCGAACGCCAACGTCGCGCCTGAAGACGCAACGCCGTGGATGCGGCCCTTATGCGCCTTCCGGAACTTCGTTTTCTTAGGTTGCATCATGGCTTTAAGCCCTCAAATTCCTGTCTGGCTCTAGGCAGCGGCGGTATCGCGGCGCTGACGGCCACCACGATCGCCACTGCCGCCGGTCTCGCCTTCGGCCATTCTCTTGTCCTGGGCCATCGGATCGTGCTCGAGGATCTCGCCCTTGAAGATCCAGACCTTGACGCCGCAGGTGCCGAAGGTCGTGAAGGCGGTCGCCACGCCGTAATCGATGTCCGCGCGCAGCGTGTGCAGCGGCACGCGGCCTTCGCGGTACCACTCCATGCGCGCGATTTCCGCACCGCCGAGACGTCCCGAGCAGTTGATGCGGATGCCTTCCGCGCCGAGACGCATCGCCGACTGCACGGCGCGCTTCATGGCACGGCGGAACGCCACGCGGCGCTCGAGCTGTTGGGCGATCGACTCGGCCACCAGCGTCGCATCGAGCTCCGGCTTGCGGATCTCGACGATGTTGATGACGACGTCGGACGAGGTGATGTCCGCGACCTTCTTGCGCAGCTTGTCGATGTCGGCGCCCTTCTTGCCGATCACCACGCCCGGACGGGCCGAGTGGATGGTGACGCGGCACTTCTTGTGCGGACGCTCGATCACGATGCGGGCGACGGCCGCCTGCTTGAGCTCCTTGTGCAGGATCTCGCGGATCTTGACGTCCTCGTGCAGCAGCTTGCCGTATTCCTGCTTGCCGGCGAACCAGCGGGAATCCCAGGTCCGGTTGATGCCGAGACGCAGACCGATCGGATTGATCTTTTGACCCATCGTGTTCTCCTGCGCCCTTAAGCGGCGGCTTCAGCTTCGACCTGACGAACAATGATCGTCAGCTGCGAAAACGGTTTGTAGACACGGCCCGAGCGGCCGCGACCGCGGGCGGCGAAGCGCTTCATCACGAGGCCGTTGCCGACGAAGGCCTGCGCCACGACCAGATCGTCGACGTCGAGGTCGTGGTTGTTCTCGGCATTGGCGATCGCCGATTCCAGGCACTTCTTCACGTCGACCGCGATCCGCTTGCGCGAAAACTGCAGGTCGGCGAGCGCGGCAGACGCCTTCCGGCCGCGAATGAGCTGGGCAACCAGATTGAGCTTCTGCGGGCTCACCCGCAGCATCCGGGCGACCGCCTTGGCCTCGTTCTCGGCGAGGCTCCGTTCGCGCTTAGGTTTGCTCATCGTTTAATCCTCAAGCCTTCTTGGCTTTCTTGTCGCCGGAGTGGCCATGGAAGGTCCGGGTCGGCGAGAACTCGCCGAACTTGTGACCGACCATTTCCTCGTTGACGGCCACCGGCACGTGCTTCTGACCGTTGTAGACGCCGAAGGTCAGGCCGACGAACTGCGGCAGGATCGTCGAACGACGGCTCCAGATCTTGATGACGTCGTGACGGCCGGACGCGCGCGCGGCATCTGCCTTCTTGAGCAGAGAACCCTCGACGAACGGGCCTTTCCAGACTGAACGAACCATGTCCGGCGTTCCTTACTTCTTCCGCTTATGGCGGCTTAGGAGAATGAATTTGTTGGTCGACTTGTTGGTGCGGGTCTTCTTGCCCTTGGTCGGCTTGCCCCATGGGGTGACCGGATGACGGCCGCCCGAGGTACGACCTTCACCACCGCCGTGCGGATGGTCGATCGGGTTCATCGCAACACCGCGGTTGTGCGGGCGCCGGCCCATCCAACGCTTGCGACCGGCCTTGCCGATCGAGGTGTTCATATGATCCGGGTTCGACACCGCGCCGATCGTGCCGCGGCAGCGGCCGTGCACCAGGCGCTGCTCGCCCGAGTTCAGGCGGATGATGACGTAGTCCTGGTCGCGGCCAACGAGCTGGGCATAGGTGCCGGCAGAACGGGCGAGCTGGCCGCCCTTCCCGATCTTGACCTCGATATTGTGAATGATCGTGCCGACCGGCATGTTGCCGAGCGGCATAACGTTGCCCGGCTTCACGTCGACATAGTTGCCGGCGATGATGGTGTCACCCACGGCCAGGCGCTGCGGCGCCAGGATATAGGCCTGCTCGCCGTCCTGATACTTGATCAGAGCGATGAAGCCGGTTCGGTTCGGATCGTACTCCAGCCGCTCGACGGTGGCGGGGACGTCGATCTTCTCGCGCTTGAAATCGACGGTACGCAGCGTCTGCTTGTGACCGCCACCGCGGAAACGCACGGTGATGCGACCGGTGTTGTTGCGGCCGCCCGAGGACTTCTTGCCCTCAGTGAGTGCCTTGACCGGCTTGCCCTTGTACAGGGCCGAACGATCGACCATGACCAGCTGGCGCTGGCCCGGCGTCGTGGGATTGAATGTCTTCAGTGCCATCGTCGTACGACCTTACAGACCGGTGGTCACGTCGATCCGGTGGCCCTCTTCGAGGGTCACGATCGCGCGCTTGCTGTTCGACTGCGAACCGAGATTACCGCGGAAGACCTTGGTCTTGCCCTTGCGGACCAGCGTGTTGACGCTCTTGACCTTGACGTCGAACAGCTTCTCGATCGCTTCCTTAATCTGTGGCTTGGTCGCCTTCGCGGCCACCTTGAACAGCACCTTGTTGTGCTCAGAGGCGATCGTCGCCTTTTCGGTAACGACCGGCGACAGGATCACGTCGTAGTGGCGAGGCTCGATGTTCTTCGTCATTTGAAGCGCGCCTCCAGCGCATCGATGGCGGCCTTGGTCAGAACAAGCTTCTGACGGCGCAGGATGTCATAGACGTTGATGCCCTGGATCGGCAGCACGTCCATGTTCGGGATGTTCCGGGCGGCAGCGGCAAAACCGTTGTTGAGTTCGGCACCGTCGATGATCAGCGCATTGGTGAGCCCGAGGCCCGAGAAGTGGCCGAGCAGCGCCTTGGTCTTGGCGGTATCGAGAGCAGCCTTCTCGATCACGACCAGATCGCCGTCCTTGGCCTTGGCCGAGAGCGCGTGCTTGAGCGCAAGGGCGCGGACCTTCTTCGGCAGGTCTGTGGCGTGCGAACGCACAACCGGACCGAAGGCACGGCCGCCGCCACGGAACTGCGGCACACGGGCCGAGCCATGACGAGCACCGCCGGTGCCCTTCTGCTTGTACATCTTCTTGCCCGTGCGCCAGATCTCGGCGCGGCCCTTGGCCTTGTGCGTGCCGGCCTGCCGCTTGTTGAGCTGCCACTGCACGCAGCGCGCGATGATGTCCTCGCGCGGCTCGAGGCCGAAAATGGCGTCGGAAAGCTGGACCGAGCCCGCTTCCTTACCTTCGAGGGTGGTAACCTTCAATTCCATCTCACGCCTCCTGCGCAGCCGGAGCGGCTTCCGCGTCGCCAGCAACCTTGAACTTGCCGGGCTTCGGAGCTTCCTTCGGCAGCGGCTTCTTGACGGCGTCGCGCACGCGGATCCAGCCGCCCTTGGAGCCGGGAACGGCTCCCTCGACGAGGATCAGGCCGCGCTCGACATCGGTCTGGACGACGCGAAGGTTGAGCGTGGTGATGCGGTCGACGCCCATGTGGCCGGGCATCTTCTTGTTCTTCCAGGTCTTGCCGGGGTCCTGACGGCCACCGGTCGAACCGATGGAGCGGTGCGAGATCGACACACCGTGCGTGGCGCGCAGACCGCCGAAGTTCCAGCGCTTCATGCCGCCGGCGAAGCCTTTGCCGACCGAGGTGCCGGTGACGTCGACGAACTGACCGACGACGAAGTGATCGGCCTGGATCTCGGCGCCGACCGGGATCATCGCATCGGCGCTGACCCGGAATTCCTCGACCCGGCGCTTCGGTTCGACCTTGGCGACCGCGAACTGGCCGCGCTCAGCCTTCGGCATGTAAACGGTCTTGCGGCTGCCAGATCCGAGCTGGAGCGCGACGTAACCGTTCTTCTCTTCGGTGCGGTGGCCTACGACCTGGCAATTGCCGAGCTTCAGCACGGTCACGGGGATATGTTCGCCGGCCTCCGTGAAGACCCGCGTCATCCCGACCTTTTGTGCGATCACTCCGGAGCGCATCGGCTTGCTTCCTGTTCTTTCTGTCCTTGCGGACTAGCTAATCTTCGGTGTGAGCAAGACCCGGTCAGAAACCGGCGCCCACTCTCGGGGTCTTGCTCAGAGCTTGATCTCGACGTCGACACCGGCAGCGAGGTCGAGCTTCATCAAGGCATCGACGGTCTGCGGGGTCGGATCGACGATGTCGAGCAGGCGCTTGTGAGTGCGCATCTCGAACTGTTCGCGGCTCTTCTTGTCGACGTGGGGCGAACGGTTGACGGTGAACTTCTCGATGCGGGTGGGCAGCGGAATGGGTCCGCGGACCTGCGCGCCGGTGCGCTTCGCCGTGTTCACGATCTCGCGGGTCGACGTATCGAGGATACGATGGTCGAACGCCTTGAGACGGATACGAATATTTTGGCCGTTCATTGCCGTGTCTTTCTCAGTGGGTGGCGAGTAGCGAGTAGCGAACAGAATTCCCTATTCGCCACTCACCGTTCCCTATTCGCGTGATTACTCGATGATCGAGGCGACGACGCCGGCGCCGACGGTGCGGCCGCCCTCGCGGATCGCGAAGCGCAGCTTCTCTTCCATCGCGATCGGCACGATCAGGTGCACTTCCATCGCGATGTTGTCGCCCGGCATCACCATCTCGGTGCCTTCCGGCAGGTGCACGACACCAGTCACGTCGGTGGTGCGGAAGTAGAACTGCGGACGGTAGTTGGTGAAGAACGGGGTGTGGCGACCGCCCTCTTCCTTGGTGAGGATGTAGGCCTCAGCCTTGAACTTGGTGTGCGGCTTGACCGAACCGGGCTTGGCCAGAACCTGGCCGCGCTCGACGTCCTCGCGCTTGGTGCCGCGAAGCAGCGCACCGATGTTGTCGCCGGCCTGGCCCTGATCGAGCAGCTTGCGGAACATTTCGACGCCGGTGACGGTGGTCTTCTGGGTGGCGCGGAGACCTACGATCTCGATTTCCTCGCCGACCTTGACGACGCCGCGCTCGACACGGCCGGTCACGACGGTACCGCGGCCCGAGATCGAGAACACGTCTTCGACCGGCATCAGGAACGGCTGGTCGATCGGACGCTCCGGCTGCGGGATGTACTCGTCGACATTGCGCATCAGCTCGAGAATGGCGTCGTGGCCCAGCTTCTTGTCGGAGTCTTCGAGAGCGGCGAGCGCCGAACCCTTGATGATCGGGATCTTGTCGCCGGGGAACTCGTACTTCGAGAGCAGTTCGCGAACTTCGAGCTCGACGAGCTCAAGCAGCTCCGGATCGTCGACCATGTCGCACTTGTTGAGGAACACGACGAGCGCGGGCACGCCGACCTGGCGGGCGAGCAGGATGTGCTCACGGGTCTGCGGCATCGGGCCGTCAGCGGCCGACACGACCAGGATTGCACCGTCCATCTGCGCGGCGCCGGTGATCATGTTCTTCACGTAGTCGGCGTGGCCGGGGCAATCGACGTGGGCATAGTGACGGTTCTGCGTCTCATACTCGACGTGCGCGGTCGAGATGGTGATGCCGCGCGCCTTCTCTTCCGGCGCCTTGTCGATCTGATCGTACGCGGTGAACGTCGCACCGCCGGTCTCGGCGAGGATTTTGGTGATCGCCGCGGTCAGCGACGTCTTGCCATGGTCGACGTGACCGATGGTGCCGATGTTGCAGTGCGGCTTGGTACGTTCAAACTTTGCTTTGGCCATTTGACTCTCCGTTCAATCGTCAGCTTGAGACCGACGACAATCAGGCAAACTTCTTCTGGACTTCTGCCGACACGTTGGCCGGCGCTTCTGCGTAGTGGTCGAACTGCATGGTGAAGGTCGCGCGACCCTGGCTCATCGAGCGCAGGTTGTTCACGTAACCGAACATGTTCATGAGCGGCACCATCGCGTTGATGACGTTGGCGTTGCCGCGCATGTCCTGGCCCTGGATCTGACCGCGCCGGGAGTTCAGGTCGCCGATGACCGAACCGGTGTAGTCTTCCGGGGTCACCACTTCGACCTTCATGATCGGCTCGAGCAGGACGGACTTGCCCATCTGCAGCGCTTCGCGGAAGCAGGCGCGCGACGCGATTTCGAAGGCGAGCGCCGACGAGTCGACGTCGTGATACTTGCCGTCGACCAGCGTCACCTTGACGTCGACCACCGGGAAGCCCGCGACCACGCCGGACGACAGTACGCTCTCCAGGCCCTTCTCGACGCCCGGGATGTACTCCTTCGGCACCGCGCCGCCGACGATCTTCGACTCGAACTCGTAGCCCTTGCCGGGCTCGTTCGGCTCGACGATGAACGACACGGCCGCGAACTGGCCGGTACCGCCGGTCTGCTTCTTGTGGGTGTAGCTATGCTCGACCCGCTTGGTGACGCGCTCACGGAACGCCACCTGCGGCGCGCCGATGTTGGCGTCAACCTTGTAGGTGCGCTTGAGAATGTCGACCTTGATGTCGAGATGGAGTTCGCCCATGCCCTTGAGAATGGTCTGGCCGGACTCGTGGTCTGTCGACACGCGGAAGGACGGATCCTCCGCGGCGAGCTTGGCCAGCGCCACGCCCAGCTTCTCCTGGTCGGCCTTGGACTTCGGCTCGATCGCGATCTCGATGACCGGCTCGGGGAACTCCATCTTCTCCAGGATCACCGGCTTGTCGGGATCGCACAGCGTGTCACCGGTGCGCGCTTCCTTCAGGCCGGCCAGCGCGACGATGTCGCCGGCATAGGCTTCCTTGATGTCCTCGCGGTTGTTCGCATGCATCAAGAGCATGCGCCCGATCCGCTCCTTCTTCTCGCGGGTCGAGTTAACGACGCCGGTGCCGCTCTGCAGGATACCGGAATAGATGCGGCAGAAGGTGATGGTGCCGACGAAGGGGTCGTCCATGATCTTGAACGCGAGCAGCGCCAGGGGCTCCTTGTCGTCCGCCTTGCGCACCACCTCGTTGCCCTTGTCGTCGGTACCCTTGATCGCGGGCACGTCGAGCGGCGACGGCAGATAGTCGACGACAGCATCAAGCAACGGCTGCACGCCCTTGTTCTTGAAGGCCGAGCCGCACAGCACGGGATAGAACGCGCCGGTCAGCACCGCCTTGCGGATCAGGCGCTTCAGGGTCGCCTCGTCCGGCTCCTTGCCGTCGAGATAGGCGGCCATGGCGTCGTCATCGAGCTCGACGGCGGCTTCCACCATCTTCTCGCGGTATTCCTTGGCCTGGTCGACGAGGTCTTCCGGAATGTCGACATAGTCGAACTTCGCGCCGAGCGCTTCATCGTTCCAGACGACGCCCTTCATCTTCACGAGGTCGACGAGACCCTTGAAGTTGTTCTCGGCGCCGATCGGAAGCTGGATCGCAACGGGCTTGGCACCCAGACGGTCGACGATGTCAGACAGGCACTTGAAGAAATCGGCACCGATCTTGTCCATCTTGTTGGCGAAGACGATGCGAGGAACCTTGTACTTGTCACCCTGGCGCCAGACGGTCTCGGTCTGGGGCTCGACACCTTGGTTGGAGTCGAGCACGCAGACGGCGCCGTCGAGCACGCGCAAGCTGCGCTCGACTTCGATGGTGAAGTCGACGTGGCCGGGGGTGTCGATGATGTTCAGGCGCTTGCCGTTCCAGAAGGCGGTGGTCGCAGCCGAGGTGATCGTGATGCCACGCTCCTGCTCCTGCTCCATCCAGTCCATCGTCGCGGCACCCTCGTGCACTTCGCCGATCTTGTGGCTCTTGCCGGTGTAATAGAGGATGCGCTCGGTCGTCGTGGTCTTGCCGGCGTCGATATGCGCCATGATACCGAAATTGCGGTAGTCCTCGATGGCATGTTGGCGGGGCATGGGGCGTTCCTTGCGAGTCCGAGTGTGTCGCCGTTACCAGCGATAGTGCGAGAAGGCGCGGTTGGCTTCCGCCATCCGGTGCACGTCTTCACGCTTCTTGACGGCGTTCCCGCGGTTGTTCGATGCGTCCAGGAGCTCCGCCGAGAGGCGCTCCGTCATCGTCTTCTCGTTGCGCTCGCGCGCGGCAGAGATCAGCCAGCGAATGCCCAAGGCCTGCCGGCGGGTCGAGCGAACTTCGACCGGAACCTGGTAGGTCGCGCCGCCGACGCGGCGGGAGCGCACCTCGATGGTCGGCATGACGTTCTCGAGCGCCTGCTCGAACACGCCGAGCGGGTTCTGCTTGGTCTTGGCCTCGATGATGCCGAACGCACCATAGACGATGCCTTCCGCAACCGACTTCTTGCCGGCGTACATCACCGAGTTCATGAACTTGGTGACGATGATGTTCCCGAACTTGGGATCCGGGAGAACTTCGCGCTTTTCCGCAGAGTGGCGACGAGACATAGGCTTGGTTCCCGCTTACTTCGGACGCTTGGCGCCGTACTTCGAACGACGCTGCTTACGGTTCTTGACGCCCTGGGTATCCAGAACGCCGCGGAGGATGTGGTAGCGCACGCCGGGCAAGTCCTTGACGCGGCCGCCGCGGATCATGACCACCGAGTGCTCCTGGAGGTTATGACCTTCGCCGGGGATGTAGCCGATCACCTCGAAGCCGTTCGTCAGGCGCACCTTGGCGACCTTGCGAAGCGCCGAGTTCGGCTTCTTCGGGGTCGTGGTGTAGACGCGGGTGCAAACACCACGCTTCTGAGGCGACTGCTGCAGCGCCGGCACCTTCTTGCGCGACTTCTGCACTTCCCGCGGTTGAGCGATCAGCTGGTTGATCGTCGGCATCCTGGCCTTACCCTTTGTTCTGCCGCAGGCCCTTCCGGACCCGCTGTCTTGCCGCGGCCCGTTGCCGGGACCGCAAATTGTTTTCGAGCCACCCGCCCGACGAGGTCGCCTCAAGCGGAACAATCCGCGCAAAGCGAAATTGCGCCAACCGCTCCATCACCGAGCGGAAAGCGCTTCGACGCCACAGAGGACCGCAGTCTTGAAGCCGTTCAGCGTAACGCCGCGGCCCGAATACTGAGGTCATGCATCCGAATTCGATCTCAAGAGAGCGTGCTCAAGAGAACTAAAATCGCACTGGCATTGCCTAGCTATGATCGACAGCGTTTGAGCGGCATTCGTCGAGGTTGGTGCCCGCCTTGAGCGACCCTTGTGGACTAGTCCTTGGGGATCAACGGGTGGCCCGTTCCGACTCTGGCGATGCTCACCGCCTGTCGTTAAGTGAGGCGCTTTCTATAAGCGAGAATCGGTCTAGTCAAGGCGAAACGACAGTCACAAAGCGCTTCATGCGCCTGCAGAATTAGCCTCTTCGGCGTACCCACCGCGTCCAACCGACGGAGCAACAGAGTGTCCGCTGTGCCAGTATCGATCATATTTCATCCGGATTAAATATTCCTTTATTACTAGAATGAGGTTCTTTTGATGGCCGGGCGCCAATCCGCCCTCCGCGGTCGGGTTCCGGCGCAATCGCGCGTTGCGATGTCGAGCCCCGCGAGCTGATTTCCGACGACACTGATCGCCGTTGCAGAAGCTTATGCCACCCACGCAGAGGCCCGAGAAAATCAGCGGCTCCGCGCCGGCCGAACGATTTGGATCCGAGAATCGCTATGCCGGCGCTGCGTTTGCGCAGCCCCGACGGCGAGATAGATCAGACAGGGTCTGTTCTTCCGGAGCTGAACGCCCGCCCGCGATCACTCCTCGTCCTCATCGTCGAGATCGTCATCATCGTCATCGCCGCTGTCCTCGGCGTGAGCCGACGCGCCATGAGGCTGGTGGATCTGGTCGTTCCACAGCTTGCGATAGATGCCGTTCCTGGCGAGCAGCTCGGCGTGGGAGCCCCGCTCGATCGCCCTGCCCCCTGAAATCACGATGATCTCATCCATCTCGACCACCGAGGTCAGACGGTGGGTCGACCAGATCATGGTGCGACCCTTGGCGACCTTGAGCAGCGTACGGTTGATTGCGGCCTCCGTGGTCTGATCGAGCGCCGAGGTGGCTTCGTCCAGCAGCAGCACGGAAGGGTTCCGGATGATTGCGCGGGCGATCGCGATGCGTTGGCGCTGGCCGCCCGACAGCGTGTCTCCGCGTTCCCCGACGGGCGTATCGTAGCGCTGCGGCAGGCTCATGATGTAGCGGTGGATCTCGGCCTTCTTGGCCGCCTCCTCCACCTCTTCGTCCGTTGCGCCCTCCTTGCCGAGACGGATGTTCTCGCGGATCGACATGTTGAAGAGCATATTCTCCTGGAACACCACTGCCATGCTCCGCCGCAGCGAATCCAGCGTCACCCTGCGGACATCGACGCCGTCGATGGTGACGCGGCCCTCGTCGGGAACGTAGAGCCGCAGGATCAGATTGAGCAGCGTGCTCTTGCCGGAGCCGCTCGGACCGACGATGGCGATACGCTTGCCGGCATTGAGCTTGAGGCTGAGATTATCCAGCACCGGCGTCTGACTGCCCTCGTACCTGAAGGTGACGTGATCGAAAGTGATGTCGTTGATGATGCGCGGCAGATCGGGCGCACCCGGACGATCGGCGGCGCGGGTCGGCTCATCGAGCAATTCCTGGATGTGGCGGATCGCGGCGGCCGAGGAGATCGACACCGGGACGAAATGCATGACGTGAGCGATGTTGTAGGACACCTCCCAGAACGCGCTCTCGAAGGTGACGAAGGTCCCGATGGTGATCTGGCCGGTGGTTGCAAGATAGGCACCGATCGCGAGCACCACGAGGTGCAGGAGAAGAACTGAGATGGTGACCGTCCGCTCCACCATCGTCGAGAGGAACGTAGCTGCAGCGATCCTGTTGCGGGTCTCGTCGTTCCGCAAGGTGAAGAAGCCGAACATCTTGCGTTGGAGGCTGAACGCCTTGATCACAGCCTGCGCCGCGACATTCTCCTGCACCATCCCGAGCAGCGCGCTCTCGTTGAGCTTCTGCTCGTAGTTGGCCTGCACCGCTTTAGGAGTCAGAATCCGCGGGCCGATCAGTGTGATCGGGAACACCAGTAGCGCGACGACGGCGAGCTGCCAGTTCAGGAACAACATCAGGATGATGCCGGCGATCAGTTCCAGGAACGGCAGCGCCGCGCTGTTGGCGAACGTCTTGACCGAACCTTCGAAGGCCGAGAGGTCGACCGAGAAACGCGACAGGATCTCGCCGCGTTTGGTGCGGCCGAAATAGGCGGCCGGCAGGTCCTGGACATGCTCGAACAGGCGCTTGCGGACATCGGAGATGATGCAGGCGGCAAGCCGCGCGTCCCAGCGCTCGTACCAGACCGCGACGATCGAGGTGAATATGCCGGCGATCGCGAGCACGCCGAGGATCTTGTAGAGCGCCCGGAAGTCCTCCTCGCCCAGCGCGTCGTCGATCAGATACTTGAGGCTGAGGGGCATAATGACGTTGAACAGCGTCTCCACGAGGACACCGAACGCCACGTAGGACAGCATCCGCTTGTAGTTGGTCAGATAGGGCCTGACGAATCCGACGATGGTCGCAAGCGCCCCGGCGGCCTCGCGCGCAGTAAAGACGACGAGGTCCTCGTCCTCATCGTCGTCGAGTTCCAGTTCGTCCTCTCCGTCTTCTTCGTCCTCGTCGTCGAGATCGACTTTGGCGGCAGAGGCCAGCTTGTCGTCGAGCTCGACCGCCTCTTTCGCGGCGAGCTTCTGTTTGTCGGGAGGGAGGGGCTTGGACGCCATGAAACCAACCGATGCTGACGGCCGGCATGACCGCAGAGAATGCAGGAATAGCGGCAACCGCTATTGCACCGATTCTATGCGATCAGGATGAATTCGGCAAAACAATTGGCGAATTCGCACCGCATCCCGCGGGCTAATCCTCGTCCTCGACCTTGTCGAAGAAGGAATAACGCAAGCTGTCGGCGTCGGCGTACCATTGCCCAGGCCCCTTGTTCGCGGCGAGCGTCGCTTCCCAGAGCGCATCGGTGCAATCCTTGCGGTGCATCGACAGATCGAAGCCGTTGCCGAAGAACAGTTCGGACCATTCCCACCAGGTACCCAGCTTCTTGACGCCGCGCAGGAGATCGTATCGGTCGATCAATGCCGGCGCCATGTCCGAGGTGATCGAGCCGAACACGAGGCCGGTCTTGACCACGCGGTTGAGCTCGCGGATCGCGCGGCCCACCTGCCTGGGGGCAACGTGACAGAGGCTGGTCTCAAACACGAAATCGAACGCGCGGTCCTTGAACGGCATGTCAGTGATCGAGCCGAGCTTGTTGTACTTCTTCAGCGCTTTTGGCGTCTTGGCGTGGATGCCGCGATTGTTCTCGATTCCCCATGCATCGATGCCGCGATCGCGCAGCGCACCGACCAATTCTCCGCTGGCGGAACCCGCGACCAGCATCTTGGCGCCCGTCGCCTTGCCCCAGACGATGCTGATCAGTCTGGTGAGGTAATCGGGGTCGGTGAAGTGGCGCCAGGCCTGGTGATAGGGTCCGAGGCCGCGATAGTTCTCGAAATAATCGCGATCGATCTTGTTCGAAAGCGGCTTATCCTCCTGCGTGCGTTCGCGGCGCAGGCGCATCATCTCGGTCAGGATAATGTCGGTCGCTGCGTCCGAGGAGTCGAGCAGACCGTTCAGCGTCGAGTCGAACAGATAGTCGCCGACCACGACGATTCCGGGATGATCCTTCGGCTCGGGCCGGTGATTGGTCATGACGTCGCGCACCGGCAAGCCGCCTGGAATTGCGTTCACCGACGACAGCCAGCGGTGGATCTTGCCTTCCATGAAATGCAAACGCGCATCGCCGAGAGACGCCGGCAGCGACTTCAGGGCGGCATCGATCAGCTCCCCGTCCGACAGATTGGCGAAAGCCAGCGCGTCGGAGCCGGGGATGAGCCAGTTCAGAACGCCATGCTTGCCGACGTCGTGACGCGCACCCTCATTGTAGACGCAGCAGCCGCCGAAGGCCTCCGACATGAACCAGGCTCCGGGAATCTTCTCGCCCCAGAACGGCTCGTCGAACAGGATCGACACGCGCAAATAATGAGCGGGACGATCGAAGTAGGCAACGTGCTTGACCATCGACCTGCGCAGCTGCTCGCCCTCCCAGCCGAGGGTGGCGAGCCAGGAATGCGGCAGGCAGACCAGCACGAGATCGAAATCGCGGATCTCCGGTCCCTTGCCGTTCATCATCTTGAGCTGATAGCGGCCGGTCGGCGCCTTGCCGACGGTGAGCACGCGGTGATTGAGCTGGATGTCCGCGTTGACCTCGGACTGCAGGCATTCGATCAGCTGCTCGTTGCCGTTCTGGATGGAATAGAGGCCGATATAGCCATCGACGTCCATCAGATAGTTCTTGAGGGCATTGAGACCGTTGGTGTTGTGGCTCTCGGTCGCGATGTCGGACCGCGCCATCACCTTGAAGAAACGCTTTGCCGTCTCGTCCTCGACCTCCTCGTCGAGCACCTGCTCGGCGGTCTTGTAAGCCCAGGGATTCTCGTTGTCGTGCGCACCAACGCCCTCGTAATACTCGACGGGCGACATTGCCTCGGTGCAGCGCTTCCGGAACGCCTCGATCGCGTCCGCGGTCTTGGCGCCATATCTGCGGCGCATGCCGGGCACATCATTGATGAGTTCGCCGCCAAAATGTACCTGCTCGGCGTCCATCGGGATGGTCTGGAGGCCGAAATGCTGGATCAATTCGCGCAGCGGATCGGGTCCCGTCATCGAGTAGTCGTAGATCTCGGCAACGCCGGCCTCGTACATCGCGGGGGCTGAATCGAATTTGCGCGTGACGATCTTGCCGCCGAGCCGATCGGAAGCCTCGTAGATGGTGACGCGACAGAGATCGCCGAGCTTACGCTTCAGATACCAGGCGCTCATCAGCCCGCCGGGGCCGCCGCCTACGATTGCGAGATCAAGCATGTGGGTTCCGTGGTCTTCCGGCCCTGCCCCCATCGCGGGACCACCGGTCTACGCTCTCCTAGCAGAAGCCCTTTTGCGGCTGAAGGAAAGATGAATGGAGGCTGAGCCTGCGTCGCAGCAGGCAAAGATAGCAGCAAAAAGGCCGGCAAAAGCCGGCCTTTTCATTGTCCTACGTATTCCTACGGATGAACGATCATTCCGCAGGCGGCAGAGCAGGAAGCTCGGCTTCCGGTGCGGGCGACACGACGGCCGCCTGCTTCTCGCGCTCGTCCAGGATCAGCTTGTCGCGCTTCATGGCGACTTCGCGGATCTTGGCCATGGAGGCGCCGGTGCCCGCCGGGATCAGCCGGCCGACGATGACGTTCTCCTTGAGGCCCTCGAGCGGATCGATCTTGCCGTTGACCGCCGCTTCGGTGAGGACGCGTGTGGTCTCCTGGAACGATGCCGCCGAGAAGAAGGACCGGGTCTGCAGGCTCGCCTTGGTGATGCCGAGCAGAACCGGCGTTCCCGTGGCGGGTTTCTTGCCCTCTTCCTTGGCCTTCGCGTTCAGCGCATCGAACTCGATCTTGTCGACCTGCTCGCCCGAGATCATGTCCGTATCGCCCTGGTCGGTGACTTCCACCTTCTGGAGCATCTGACGGACAATCACCTCGATGTGCTTGTCGTTGATGAGCACGCCTTGCAGCCGGTAGACCTCCTGGATCTCGTTGACCAGATAGGCCGCGAGTTCCTCGATGCCCTTCACCGCCAGGATGTCGTGCGGCGCCGGGTTGCCCTCCACGATGAAGTCGCCCTTTTCGACGACGTCGCCGTCCTGAAGGTGGATGTGCTTGCCCTTCGGGATCAGGTACTCGCGCGGCTCGTCGGTCTTGTCCATCGGCTCGATCGAGATGCGACGCTTGTTCTTGTAGTCGCGTCCGAACCGGATGGTGCCCGCGATTTCGGCGATGATCGCCGCATCCTTCGGGCGCCGGGCCTCGAACAGTTCCGCCACGCGCGGCAGACCGCCGGTGATGTCACGCGTCTTGGCGCTTTCGGTCGAGACACGGGCGAGGATGTCGCCCGGCGCAACCTTGGCTCCAATGTCGACAGAGAGAATGGCGTCGACCGACAGCATGTAGCGGGCATCGCCGCCGCGAGCGAGCTTGAGCACCTTGCCGTCCTTGCCCTTGACCACGATGGCCGGACGCAGGTCCGAGCCGCCGCGCGTCGAGCGCCAGTCGATGACCACGCGCTTGGCGATACCGGTGGCTTCGTCCAGCGTTTCCGAGATCGACTGCCCCTCGACAAGATCCTCGAAGCCGATGGTTCCTTCGACTTCGGTGAGCAGTGGACGGGTGTAGGGATCCCACTCGACGATACGCTGGCCGCGCTTGACCATGTCGCCCTCGTCGACGTGCAGGCGCGAACCGTACTGAATACGGTGCGTTGCACGCTCGGTGCCGTCGGCATCGACGATCGCGACAACCATGTTGCGCACCATCGCGATCAGGTGACCTTCGCTGTTGCGGGCGATGGCCTTGTTCCTGATCACGATCTTGCCGTCGAAGTTGGCTTCGACGAAGGACTGCTCGTTGAGCTGCGCCGCACCACCGATGTGGAAGGTGCGCATGGTCAGCTGGGTACCGGGCTCGCCGATCGATTGCGCCGCGATGACGCCGACCGCTTCGCCGTGGTTGACCGGCGTGCCGCGGGCGAGGTCACGGCCGTAGCACTTGCCGCAGATGCCGTTGACGAGCTCGCAGGTCAGCGCCGAGCGGATCTTCACCTCCTGGATGCCGGCCTGATGGATGGCATCCACGTGGCTCTCTTCCATCAGCGTATCGCGCTTGACGATCACCTTGCCCGAGCTGTCACGCACGTCTTCGCAGGCCGTGCGTCCGAGGATGCGCGAGCCAAGCGAAGCGACCACGGTGCCGGCGTCGACGATGGCGCGCATCTTGATGCCGAGCTTGGTTCCGCAGTCGCTCTGCGTGATGATGCAGTCCTGCGCCACGTCGACGAGACGACGGGTCAGGTAGCCGGAGTTCGCGGTCTTCAACGCGGTGTCCGCGAGGCCCTTGCGGGCGCCGTGGGTCGAGTTGAAGTACTCGAGCACCGAGAGGCCTTCCTTGAAGTTCGAGATGATCGGCGTCTCGATGATCTCACCCGACGGCTTGGCCATCAGGCCGCGCATGCCGGCGAGCTGGCGCATCTGGGCCGGCGAACCGCGGGCACCGGAGTGAGCCATCATGTAGATCGAGTTGATGTCGGCGTCGGCTCCGCTCGCCGTCTTCTTGGTGGCGGAGATCTCCTTCATCATCGCCTTGGCGATTTCTTCCGTGGCCTTCGACCAGGCGTCGACGACCTTGTTGTACTTCTCGCCGTGCGTGATCAGACCGTCGTTGTACTGCTGCTCGAAATCCTTCGCCAGCGTACGGGTGGTGTCGACGATCTTCCACTTGCCGTGCGGCACGACCATGTCGTCCTTGCCGAACGAGATGCCGGCCTTGAACGCGTTGTAGAAGCCGAGCGCCATGATGCGGTCGCAGAAGATCACGGTCTCCTTCTGACCGCAGTGGCGGTAGACCTGGTCGATGACGCCGGAGATCTCGCGCTTGGTCATCAGCTTGTTGATGATCTCGTACGAAATCCGCGGGTTCTTCGGCAGCAGATTGCCGAGCATGACGCGGCCGGCGGTGGTTTCGATCCAGCGCTTGGAGACCTTGCCGGTCTCGTCCATGCCTTCCCACCGGTACTTGATCTTGGTGTGGAGGTGGATGACCTTCGCGTGCAGCGCGTGCTCGAGTTCGGCCATGTCGCCGAACACCTTGCCCTCGCCGGGCAGGCCTTCGCGCATGATCGAGACGTAGTACAGGCCGAGCACGATGTCCTGCGACGGCACGATGATCGGCTGACCGTTCGCCGGATGCAGGATGTTGTTGGTCGACATCATCAGGACGCGCGCTTCCAGCTGCGCTTCAAGCGACAGCGGAACGTGGACGGCCATCTGGTCGCCGTCGAAGTCGGCGTTGAAGGCGGAGCAGACCAGCGGGTGGAGCTGGATCGCCTTGCCCTCGATGAGCACGGGCTCGAACGCCTGGATGCCCAGGCGATGCAGCGTCGGCGCGCGGTTGAGCAGCACCGGATGCTCGCGGATGACCTCGTCCAGGATGTCCCAGACCTCGGGCCGCTCCTTCTCGACCAGCTTCTTGGCCTGCTTCACGGTGGTGGACAGACCCTTGGCGTCAAGCCGCGAGTAGATGAACGGCTTGAACAGTTCGAGCGCCATCTTCTTCGGCAGGCCGCACTGATGCAGGCGCAGTTCGGGACCGACCACGATCACCGAGCGGCCCGAATAGTCGACGCGCTTGCCGAGCAGGTTCTGACGGAAGCGGCCCTGCTTGCCCTTGAGCATGTCGGCGAGCGACTTCAGCGGACGCTTGTTGGCGCCGGTGATGACGCGACCACGGCGGCCGTTGTCGAACAGCGCGTCGACGGCCTCCTGAAGCATGCGCTTCTCGTTGCGGATGATGATGTCGGGCGCGCGCAGCTCCATCAGCCGCTTCAACCGGTTGTTGCGGTTGATGACACGGCGGTAGAGATCGTTGAGGTCCGAGGTCGCGAAGCGGCCGCCGTCCAGCGGCACCAGCGGACGCAGGTCCGGCGGAATCACCGGGACCACGGTCATGATCATCCATTCCGGCTTGTTGCCGGAGTGGCGGAACGCTTCCACGATCTTCAGGCGCTTGGCGAGCTTCTTGTGCTTGATGTCGGAGTCGGTCTCCTGCATCTCGACGCGCAAGGAGGCCTCGAGCTTCTCGAGGTCCATGCCCTTGAGCAGCTCACGGATCGCCTCCGCGCCGATCATGGCGGTGAAGGAATCCTGGCCGTACTCGTCCTGTGCCTTCAGATATTCGTCTTCCGACAGCAGCTGACGGTCCTTCAGCGCGGTGAGACCCGGCTCCAGCACGACGTAATATTCGAAGTAGAGGATCCGCTCGAGATCCTTGAGCGTCATATCCAGCAGAAGACCGATGCGCGAGGGCAGCGACTTCAGGAACCAGATGTGGGCGACGGGGGCTGCGAGTTCGATGTGGCCCATGCGCTCGCGCCGAACGCGCGACAGCGTGACCTCGACCGAGCACTTCTCGCAGATGATGCCCTTGTACTTCATGCGCTTGTACTTGCCGCACAAGCACTCGTAGTCCTTGATCGGCCCGAAGATGCGCGCGCAGAACAGGCCGTCGCGCTCGGGCTTGAAGGTGCGGTAGTTGATGGTCTCCGGCTTCTTGATCTCGCCGTAGGACCAGGACAGAATCTTTTCCGGAGACGCGATCGAGATCCGGATCTGGTCGAAGACCTGAGCCGGCGTCGTCGGATTGAAGAGATTCATAATTTCTTGGTTCATCGTCTTCTCCTCGCGTGCCGGTCGCCTCCGGCCGCAAATTCGAAAATCACTTAGCGGGGCGCCCTGCCCTCAAGGCCTCGGGAGGGGCACCAATGCCCGGCCGCGAGGGCCGGGCATGAAAGATCGTATTACTCGGCCGCTTCCGACGTCGGCGCCGGTCCCATCTTGGAGTTATGCAAGTCGACGTTGAGGCCGAGCGAGCGCATTTCCTTGACCAGCACGTTGAACGATTCCGGAATACCGGCCTCGAACGTGTCGTCGCCGCGCACGATCGCCTCGTACACCTTGGTACGGCCGGCGACGTCGTCCGACTTCACCGTCAGCATCTCCTGGAGCGTGTACGCCGCGCCGTAAGCCTCGAGCGCCCACACCTCCATTTCGCCGAAGCGCTGGCCGCCGAACTGCGCCTTGCCGCCCAGCGGCTGCTGGGTGACGAGCGAGTACGGACCGATCGAACGCGCGTGGATCTTGTCGTCGACCAGATGGTGCAGCTTGAGCATGTAGATGTAGCCCACCGTCACCTTGCGATCGAACGGATCGCCGGTGCGGCCGTCATAGACGGTCGACTGCCCCGACGCGTCGAGACCGGCAAGCTTCAGCATCTCCTCGATGTCGGCTTCCTTGGCCCCGTCGAACACCGGCGTCGCGATCGGAACGCCGCGGCTGAGGTTATGGCCGAGTTCGAGCAGCTCGTTGTCGTTGAGCGACTTGATCGTCTCGTCCTCGCCGTAGACCTTCTTCAAGGTTTCCTTCAGTGGCTTGATGTCCTGCTTCGACAGATAGGCATCGACCGTCTGGCCGATACGCTTGCCGAGGCCGGCGCAGGCCCAGCCGAGATGGGTCTCGAGGATCTGTCCGACGTTCATGCGCGAAGGCACGCCGAGCGGATTGAGTACGATGTCGGCATGCGTGCCGTCTTCGA
The DNA here is from genome assembly GCF_000426845.1 of Bradyrhizobium sp. in8p8. Classification (GTDB taxonomy): domain Bacteria; phylum Pseudomonadota; class Alphaproteobacteria; order Rhizobiales; family Xanthobacteraceae; genus Bradyrhizobium; species Bradyrhizobium japonicum_C. The sequence goes on from NZ_AUGD01000020.1 coordinate 79,905, forward strand.
GGAACGGCATGTCCTCGATCGGCACGATCTTCGACACCACGCCCTTGTTGCCGTGGCGGCCGGCCATCTTGTCGCCGGGCTGGATCTTGCGCTTCACCGCGACGAAGACCTTGACCATCTTCATCACGCCGGGCGGAAGCTCGTCGCCGCGCTGAAGCTTCTCGACCTTGTCGAGGAAGCGCTGTTCCAGCCCCTTCTTCGACTCGTCGTACTGCTTCCGCATGGCCTCGATCTCGGCCATCAGCTTGTCGTTGGGCGAAGCGAACAGCCACCATTGCGACTTCGGGTACTCCTCGAGCACCGCACGGGTGATCTTGGTGTCCTTCTTGAAGCCTTTCGGGCCTGCGATGCCCTGCCGCCCCTCGAGGAGCTCGGCAAGACGGTTGTAGACGTTGCGGTCCAGGATGGCCTGCTCGTCGTCGCGGTCCTTGGCGAGGCGCTCGATCTCTTCCCGCTCGATCGCCAGCGCGCGCTCGTCCTTGTCGACGCCATGGCGGTTGAACACGCGCACTTCAACGATCGTGCCCTGCACGCCCGGAGGGACGCGCAGCGAGGTGTCGCGAACGTCGGAGGCCTTCTCGCCGAAGATGGCGCGCAGGAGCTTTTCTTCCGGCGTCATCGGGCTTTCGCCCTTCGGCGTGATCTTGCCGACCAGGATGTCGCCGGCGCGCACCTCAGCGCCGATGTAGACGATGCCGGCCTCGTCGAGGTTCTTCAGCGCTTCTTCTGAGACGTTCGGGATGTCGCGGGTGATTTCCTCAGGTCCGAGCTTGGTGTCGCGCGCCATCACCTCGAACTCCTCGATGTGGATCGAGGTGAAGACGTCTTCCTTCACGATCCGCTCGGAGAGCAGGATCGAGTCTTCGAAGTTGTAGCCGTTCCACGGCATGAACGCGACCAGCACGTTTCGGCCGAGCGCGAGTTCGCCGAGATCGGTCGACGGACCGTCGGCGATGATGTCGCCCTTCTTGACGACGTCACCGACCTTCACCAGCGGACGCTGGTTGATGCAGGTCGACTGGTTGGAGCGCTGGTACTTCATCAGACGGTAGATATCGACGCCCGACTTGGTGGGATCGAGATCTTCCGTCGCGCGGATGACGACGCGGGTCGCGTCGATCTGGTCGATCACGCCGGAGCGGCGCGCCGCGATCGCGGCACCCGAGTCACGGGCAACCACACCCTCCATGCCGGTGCCGACGAACGGCGCCTCGGCGCGAACCAGCGGCACCGCCTGGCGCTGCATGTTCGAGCCCATCAGCGCGCGGTTGGCGTCGTCGTTCTCGAGGAACGGAATCAGCGCCGCGGCGACCGAAACCAGCTGCTTCGGCGACACGTCCATGTAGTCGACCTTGTCGGGCGTCATCGGCACGACGTCGCGGGTGCCGCTCGAGCGGCAGACCACCAGGTCTTCGGTGAAGCGACCCTTGGCGTCGACCGGCACGTTGGCCTGAGCCACGGAATAGCGTCCCTCTTCCATCGCCGACAGGTACACGACCTCGTCGGTGACACGGCCGTCCTTGACCTTGCGGTACGGCGTCTCGACGAAGCCGTACTTGTTCACGCGCGCGAAGGTCGCGAGCGAGTTGATCAGGCCGATGTTCGGACCTTCCGGCGTCTCGATCGGGCAGATGCGGCCGTAATGCGTCGGATGCACGTCGCGCACCTCGAAGCCGGCGCGCTCGCGGGTCAGACCGCCCGGTCCAAGCGCCGACAGGCGGCGCTTGTGGGTGATTTCCGACAGCGGGTTGGTCTGGTCCATGAACTGCGAGAGCTGCGAGGAGCCGAAGAACTCGCGCACGGCGGCAGCTGCGGGCTTCGCGTTGATCAGGTCCTGCGGCATGACCGTGTCGATGTCGACCGAGGACATGCGCTCCTTGATCGCGCGCTCCATGCGCAGCAGGCCGATGCGGTACTGGTTCTCCATGAGCTCGCCGACCGAACGCACACGGCGGTTGCCGAGATGGTCGATGTCGTCGATCTCGCCCTTGCCGTCGCGCAGATCCACCAGCGTCTTGATGACGGAGAGGATGTCCTCCTTGCGAAGCGTGCGCTGGGTGTCGGGCGCATCGAGGTCGAGGCGCATGTTCATCTTGACGCGACCGACCGCGGAGAGGTCGTAGCGTTCTGCGTCGAAGAACAGCGACTGGAACATCGCCTGCGCCGATTCCAGCGTCGGCGGCTCGCCCGGACGCATCACGCGGTAGATGTCGAACAGCGCGTCCTCACGCGTCATGTTCTTGTCGGCCGACAGCGTATTGCGGATGTAGGGTCCGACATTGACATGGTCGATGTCGAGCAGCGGCAGCTCCTTGTATCCCTGCTCGTTGAGCGCCTTCATCAGCTTGTCGGTGATTTCCTCACCGGCCTCGGCGTGGATCTCGCCGGTCTTCGGGTTGACGAGATCCTCGGCGACGTAGTTGCCGACCAGTTCCTCGTCAGCCATGCGCAGCGCCTTCAGCCCCTTCTCCTGGAGCTGGCGCGCGGCGCGGACAGTGAGCTTCTTGCCGGCCTCGAGCACGACCTTGCCGGTGTCGGCGTCGATCAGGTCGTTGACGGTCGAGTAGCCGCGGAAACGGTTGGCGTCGAACGGAACACGCCAGCCCTCCTTCGTCCGCTTGTAGAGAATCTTCTTGTAGAACGTGGACAGGATCGCCTCGCCGTCGAGGCCGAGAGCGAACATCAGCGACGTCACCGGAATCTTGCGGCGACGGTCGATACGCGCATAGACGATGTCCTTGGCGTCGAACTCGATATCGAGCCAGGAGCCGCGATACGGGATGACGCGGGCGGCGAATAGCAGCTTGCCCGAGGAATGGGTCTTGCCCTTGTCGTGGTCGAAGAACACGCCGGGCGACCGGTGCATCTGCGAGACGATGACGCGCTCGGTACCGTTGACGATGAAGGTGCCGTTCATCGTCATGAGCGGGATGTCGCCCATGTAGACGTCCTGCTCCTTGATGTCCTTCACCGACTTGGCGCCCGTTTCCTCGTCGATATCGAACACGATCAGACGCAGCGTCACCTTGAGGGGTGCAGCGAAGGTCATGCCGCGCTGACGGCACTCGTCGACGTCGTATTTCGGCTGCTCGAACTCGTAGCGGACGAATTCCAGCATCGAGGTGCCCGAGAAGTCGGAAATCGGAAACACCGAGCGGAACACCGCCTGCAGACCTTCGTCGAGACGGCCGCCCGGGGGCTCGTCGACCATCAGGAACTGATCATAGGACGCCTTCTGAACCTCGATGAGGTTCGGCATCTCGGCGACTTCCTTGATGTGTCCGAAGAACTTGCGAACTCGTTTGCGACCGGTGAATGTCTGCTGCGCCATCGTGGCCTCTCATTTTCGTCGCCCGCTCGGGGCGCGCCGTCCGGAACGCGGCTGCCACCGCTCTCCGGGTTGAATTCTTCGAACCGTCTTGGGGCTGGAGCCTCAGCTTCAGGCAGGAATGTCCTGAATCTGTTCTTCAGACCTTCAAAACGCAAAACGACGCGCGGGGCGCAAGAGCGCACCCGCCCGTCACATCGACCAACTTCACGGACTGCAAAAGCCCGAAATAACCTGCTCTCCCAACGGCTTACAGGGAAATCCGGCATCCCTGCCCACCGCGCTTTCGTGCTGTCGACCCGATATGGGGCGACAATAGTGCAGATTCGAGGGTCAAACCCTCAAATCTCCACACTTTTTCGTGTTCGGCCTACGTCGGGAGGTTCCGTCGCACGCCTTTTGCATCTCGGCCACCCTCTGGAGCAGCGGACCAAGACCCCGACCGCGCCGAACGCAGCCGGGATCCTTGCCAGTAAGTGCTGCTTACTTGAGCTCGACCTTGGCGCCAGCCTTCTCGAGCTGGGCCTTGATCTTGTCGGCTTCTTCCTTGTTCACGCCTTCCTTCAGCGGCTTCGGAGCACCCTCGACGAGGTCCTTTGCTTCCTTCAGGCCGAGACCAGTGATGGCGCGGACTTCCTTGATGACCTCGATCTTCTTGTCGCCGGCGCTGGCGAGAACGACCGTGAACTCGGTCTTCTCTTCGGCCGGAGCGGCGGCGGCGCCACCTGCGGCCGGGCCGGCCACGGCGACAGCCGCGGCAGCCGAAACGCCCCACTTCTCTTCGAGGAGCTTCGCGAGCTCGGCAGCTTCGAGCACGGTGAGGCTCGAGAGGTCGTCAACGATCTTCTGCAAGTCAGCCATTGTTCAGTTTCCTTAAGTGTAAGTCTGGTTCGGGTTTGAGTTTTGCGAAGGGCGTCAGGCCGCTTCGCCCTTTGAGGCATGAGCCTGGATGACGCGTGCGAGCTTGCCCGCGGGCGCGTTGGCGAGCTGGGCCAGCTTGGTCGCCGGGGCCACGATGAGGCCGACGATCTTGCCGCGCAGTTCGTCAAGCGACGGTAGCGAGGCAAGCGCCTTCACGCCGTCGACATTCAGGACGGTCTTCCCCATCGATCCGCCGACGATGACGAACTTTTCGTTCGCCTTGGCGAAGTCGATGGCGACCTTCGGCGCCGCTACCGGATCGCTGGAAGTCGCGATCACGGTCGGTCCCTTCAGCATGGGGCCGATGGCAACGACGTCAGTGCCTTCAAGAGCAATTTTGGCGAGACGGTTCTTCGAGACCTTCACCGATGCGCCAGCCTGCCGCATCTGCTTGCGCAGAGTCTGCATCTGGGCGACGGTGAGGCCGGAATATTGAGCAACGATCGCGACGCCCGTGGTCTTGAAGACCTCATGGAGCTGTTCGACCGCTTCTTTTTTTGCCGCTCGTTCCACAGCAAGCTCTCTCCGGTTGGCGGTCATCGCAAAAGCGGGACCACCGGGTTGCACCCATCGTCCCACCCAAACCTGAACCTCCGGGGCAAAGCCCTTCGGACACGCCGGGCAAGACGACAATTCAAAGCCTGCCCTCCGGGAGCCCATGAGGCCCACGGCGTGTCGAGGTCCGAACCAGACCCGTTTCGCGAAACCAGCCGCTAAAGCTGGGTGCGAAGTGAAATCCGGTCTTCACCCGTCTATGCAGGCTATGCGATTAAGCCGTTGAGAAATCGAAATTCCCCGCCGGCGCCTGCAGTCTTGGACAGGACAAGGTCAGCCGGCGAACCGCCCGACCTCTGCCCGCACCCCAGCCAACCGACGGATTTCTCTCTTCCTTTTCCGGCAAATCCTTACGGACGTCCTGAAAAGGAATGATCTCCTGTCGTATCGGGTTTTTCGGGATGCGTGCACGAACGCGCCAGCCGAGGCCGGCACGTCCGGAGGCGGTTCTTTAACCGCTCTATGCCCGCTTGCCAAGAGCAAAATTCACACCAATTCCAGTTCGTTGCCGGCCGGACTTGAAACGGCCGAAAAGGGCCGATTCAGGCGGATTTGACCGCATAAGGTAGCGGCTTCCCCTCGAAGAACGCGGTGAGATTCGCCAGCACGCAATTCTGCATGGCGACGTGCGATTCGACGGTGTGGCCGCCGATATGCGGGGCGAACACGACATTTGGAAGCGCGGTCAGCGCGTCAGGCGCGTGCGGTTCCTTCTCATAGACGTCTAGGCCCGCGCCAGCGATGGTTTTGTCGGAGAGGGCCGCGACCAAGGCTTTCTCGTCGATGACCGAGCCGCGGGAGATGTTGACGACATAGCCATCCGCGCCAAGCCGCCTCAGGATATCGCCATTGACCACGTGCTGGGTCTCGCCCCCTGCCCGCACGGCAATCATCAGCACGCTGCACCAGTCGACGAGCGCCTCCAGAGAGGGGAAATATCGATAGGGCAGATCGTATCTGGTGCGGCTGAAATAGCCGACCTCGCTCTCGAAGGCGGCGCAGCGCGCCGCGATCTTGCGGCCGATCTCGCCCATGCCGTAGACGCCGATCCGGCGCCCGGGCATGCCGACCTGGGGCCGCATCATCGGCGACTGTTTTGACGCAGCCCAATCGCCGCTGCGGACATACTGGTCGGCCACCAGGATCCGCCGCGTCGTCGCCAGCATCAGGGTCATCGCGATATCGGCGACCGAGGCCGCATTGGCGCCCGGACTGTGCCCGACCGCGATGTTGCGGCTGGCTGCCGCCTTCAAGTCGACGCCGTCATAGCCGGTGCCATAGCAGACGATGGCACCCAGCTTTGGAAACTCGTCCATCGCCTCCGGGCCGAGCGGGGTGCCGCCCGCCGTCAGCATCGCGCGGATGCCGCTCAGCTCATCAGCCGAAAATACCTCGTGCGCGGGCTTGCCACCGGTATCGAGCAACTCGAAACGCTCAGCGAAACGCACCATCATCGACTTGGGAAAGCGCGAGTAGATCAGGACCTTGTCAGTCATTGTTCTTGTTTCCGGTGAAAGCCGTCACAAACGACGAGGGGCGGAATCGGTTGCCCAATTCCGCCCCTCGCCTCATGCAATTTCCAAACCTTAGCCGAGAATGGTGCCCGGCTCGACCTTCACGCCTGGGCCCATCGTCGAGGACACCGCCACGCGCTGGATGTAGGTGCCCTTCGAGCCGGCCGGCTTCGCCTTCGAGACAGCATCAGCCAGAGCCTTGATGTTCTCGACGAGCTTCTCCTCGGAGAACGAGGCCTTGCCGACGCCGGCCTGGAGGATGCCGGCCTTCTCGACGCGGAACTCGACCGAGCCGCCCTTGGCCCCCTTCACCGCACCGGTGACGTCCATGGTCACGGTGCCGATCTTCGGGTTTGGCATCAGGCCGCGCGGGCCGAGCACCTTACCGAGGCGGCCGACCAGAGGCATCATGTCGGGGGTGGCGATGCAGCGGTCGAAGTCGATGTTGCCGTTCTGCACCTTCTCGACCAGATCCTCGGCTCCGACAACGTCGGCACCCGCCGCCTTGGCCTCATCGGCCTTGGCGCCGCGGGCGAACACGCCGACGCGCAGTGTGCGGCCGGTGCCGTTCGGCAGGGTTACGACGCCACGAACCATCTGGTCGGCGTGACGGGGGTCGACGCCGAGATTGATCGCGACCTCGATGGTCTCGTCGAACTTCGCTTTCGCACGTTCCTTGACCATCTTGATGGCGTCCGCGAGCGGGTAAAGCTTTTCGCGATCAATGCCTTCGCGGGCTTTGTTCAAACGCTTTCCGATTGCCATGACCGCTTACCCCGCAACTTCCAGACCCATCGAACGGGCCGAGCCCTCGACCATCTTCATGGCCGATTCGATGGTGTCGCAATTCAAGTCCTTCATCTTCTTCTCGGCGATCTCGCGCACCTGCGCCTTGGTCACCTTGCCGGCCTTGTCACGGCCCGGCGCCTTCGAGCCGGACTGGATCTTGGCGGCCTGCTTGAGGAAGTAGGACATCGGCGGCGTCTTCATCTCGAAGGTGAAGGAACGGTCCGCATAGATGGTGATGATCACCGGGATCGGGGTGTTCTTCTCTTCCTTCTGGGTCTGGGCGTTGAACGCCTTGCAGAACTCCATGATGTTGAGACCGCGCTGACCGAGCGCGGGACCGATCGGGGGCGAAGGATTCGCCGCACCGGCCGGGACCTGAAGCTTCAGGTATCCGGTCACTTTCTTTGCCATATATCACTCCTGTTGTGCCGGCGTGCCGCCGGCGGTTTCAGGTTCGTGGTCGGGATCTCAGGCGGCTGGCAACCGCCCTCGTCCTCCCACGGCCTCCATCGGAGACGTCGCCGCCTCCACTCTGTCATGCCCAGACTTGAATCCGGGCATCCATCCATCTTCGCAGAGACTTCTGCAAAGGAGATGGATTGCCGGGTCAAGCCCGGCAATGACCAACGATCAGACCTTCTCGACCTGACCGAATTCCAGCTCGACCGGCGTCGCGCGACCGAAGATCGAGACCGCGACCTTCACGCGCGAGCGCGCCTCGTCGATTTCCTCGACGACGCCCGAGAACGAGGCGAACGGGCCATCGGCCACGCGCACGTTCTCGCCAATCTCGAATGATACCGACGCCTTCGGCCGTTCCACGCCTTCCTGCACCTGGTGCAGGATACGCATGGCCTCGGCTTCCGAGATCGGCATCGGCTTGTTTTCCGCGCCGAGGAAACCCGTCACCTTCGGGGTGTTCTTGATCAGATGGAACGCCTCGTCGGTCAGCTTCATCTTCACCAGCACATAGCCCGGGAAGAACTTGCGCTCGGCGTCGATCTTGCGGCCGCGGCGCACTTCCGTGACCTTCTCGGTCGGAACCAGCACCAGTTCGAACAGATCCTCGAGCCCGCGCTGCTTGGCCTGCTCGCGGATCGATTCGGCGACCTTCTTCTCGAAGTTCGAATAGGCGTGGACAATGTACCAGCGCTTGTCGGACACTTGAGCGGTTGCTGTTGCCATCAGTGAATGCCCAGGAGGAAGGTGATGAGATAGCGGATGATCTGGTCGGCGGCGAAGAAGAAGATCGAGGCGACGGCGACCATGACGAACACCATGATGGTGGTGATCGTGGTCTCCCGGCGGGTCGGCCAGGTGACCTTGGCAGTTTCCGAGCGCACTTCCTGCAAGAACTTGAACGGGCTGACTGCCATCGTTTGATGTCCAACGTCCGTCGACAGACGCAAATGAATTTCAGGGATCCGAACAGCCGCCGTTGTTGACCCAGCCCTCTGTCGCGAAGGATGAGCCGGAAACCGGGCTCGATTGTTCGGGGATTTCAAGGCCGCGCCGGAAATCCGCGTCTAACGGGCCGGCTGCGAGTGCGGGGTATCTACTGCGGATAGGGCTAAAGGTCAAGGTATCGGGGCTTGCACGGACCAGCCGGCGCCGCGCGACGGCCGCGCAGACCGGCGTGGGATCAAGGGCTTATCCCTGCCCCGCAAGGCGCCATCCAGGCTCCGAACCGTGCAGGACTACGTTACAAGGATCGGTACGCTCGCGGCAAGCATCTGAGGGGGCCGTAGATCGAGTGCTGCTGCTATTCGATTGTCGCGCCGCGAATGTTCGATGACAACCAACCAATGATGCTGATTTCGTCCTACTCTCCCAATGAGTCAAACCCGTGACCGACCAATGCCGCCTTTGCCATTCGATCAACCTGCGTCCGGTCATCGACCTCGGTCTAATGCCGATTGCGCATCGGCTTCGGCATGGCCAAGACGAGCAGCAGGAGCAGTAGCCGTTCGAGGTGCTGGCCTGCGGCGAATGCGGCCTGCCACAGATCGTGGTCTGAGCCCCTCGCTTCATCCAGCAATGGAAAGAGTCCCGGTTGAATATGAGCCCAAGGGGCTCGGTGAAGCAACGGGGCGAGGCGCGGAGCCCTCGGCATAGCGCAGCGTCCCGTCCCGTTGCGGCCCAAGAGCGTTGCGTTTGGCGTATTCGGTCGGCGTGAGGTTGCCCAGGGCGCTGTGCGGCCGGGCGTTGTTGTAGTCGTCTTTCCAGGCGGCCAGCACGGCTCGCGCCTGTGCGAGCGAAGTGAACAGCGTCTCATTGAGGAGTTCATCGCGCAGGCGGGCGTTAAAGCTCTCGATGAAGGCATTCTGGGTCGGTTTGCCG
>NZ_AUGD01000021.1 GCF_000426845.1 Bradyrhizobium sp. in8p8
TGACGTTGCCCCCAACTTCTATCCAGCGTGACGTAGACTCTGACGGTTGGTTTTGCCCATCTGGGCGGGGTGAGCGACGGGGGCTGGCGTGGAGCTGGCCATTGAGCGCAGCGCCAGATCCCGTCGCGGGTTGAAGGTGTCGGCGTATTCGGCAGGTGTTAGCCAGCCGAGCCGCGAGTGGGGTCGGTTGAGATTGTAGTCGGCTCGCCACGACGCCACCGTCGCCCGCACGTGCGAGAGCGAGGGGAACAGCGTTTCGTTGAGCAGTTCGTCGCGTAGCCGGCCGTTAAAGCTTTCGATGAAGGCGTTCTGGATCGGCTTGCCCGGGGCGATGTAATGCCAATCGATCCGCATGCGGTCGACGAAGCTCAGGATGGCGTTCGAGGTAAACTCGGTGCCGTTGTCGCTGACGATCATTGCCGGCTTCCCGCGCCTGGCGATGAGCACCTCGAGTTCGCGCGCCACCCGCAGTCCAGACAGCGAAGTGTCGGCAACCAGGGCAAGGCATTCCCGCGTGCAATCGTCCACCACCGTCAGCACCCTGAAGCGCCGGCAGTCCGTCATCTGGTCGGAGACGAAGTCAAGCGACCAGCGCTGGTTCGGCGCCATCGGGATCAGCATCGGTGCCCGCGTGCCCATGGCCCGCTTGCGGCCGCCTCGGCGACGCACAGTCAGCTTCTCCTCGCGATAGATCCGGAACAATCGCTTGTGATTGACCACATGTCCCTCGCGTCGGAGCAGAATGTGCAGCCGTCGATAGCCGAACCGTCGCCGCTCATGGGCAATGGCCTTCATCCGCTCGCGCAGCAAACCATCATCGATCCTGGTGGCGTGGTAACGCATTGTCATCCGACAGCACCCCAGCACCTGGCACGCCCGCCGCTCGCTCATCCCATAGACAGTCTGGAGATGGGCGACAGCATCCCGCTTGGCAGCGGGCGCTACCATTTTTTTCCCAGGAGGTCCTTCAACGCCGAGTTGTCCAGCATCGCATCGGCCAGAAGCTTCTTCAGCCGGGCGTTCTCGTCTTCGAGTGCCTTCAGCCGCTTCGCCTCGCTGATGTCCATGCCGCCATACTTGGCCTTCCACTTATAAATGCTGGCGTTGCTCACACCGTGCTTGCGGCACAGATCGGCGACCGGAACCCCGGCCTCCTGCTCCTTCAATATCCCGATGATCTGCTCTTCGGTGAACCTGTTGCGCTTCATCTCTGGTCCTTGTCGTGGGGCCAGAGCCTACTTCAAGCTGGATTAAGCCGAGGGGGCAACGTCACCGGGAGCGGCCGGAGAAGGCACGAAGCTGTCCCCCTCGCATACTTCAGGTTTCGCGCTTGCGACGACTGAGCAGCTTTTCACCATCGGCTCTCAACTCGCCTTCTGGCCCGACAAACCGGTAGAGCGTCTGCCGGGTAATTCCGAGTTCGGCACAGAGATCGCGCACCTTGGTTGCCGGTTGTCCCATGGATGCGGCGGCAAGCCGCAGCTTGGCTGGCGTCATCTTGAAGGGGCGGCCGCCGTTGCGCCCTCGGGCGCGGGCTGACGCCAGGCCTGCCTTAGTCCGTTCGACGATCAACTCACGTTCGAACTCAGCCAGCCCGGCGAAGATGGCGAATACCAGTCGGCCGTTGGTAGTGGTGGTGTCGATCGATGCGCCTTCGCCAGCCAATATCTTCAGACCAATGGCGCGTTTGGTTAGATCGCCGACCAGGTTGACCAGATGACGTAGATCACGGCCGAGCCGATCCAGTTTCCAAACCACGAGTGTGTCGCCAACACGCAGCGCCTTCAGGCATGCCTCAAGACCGGGTCGGTCGTCGCGGCGGCCCGAGGCTGCATCCTCATAGATATGGTCAGGCAGAACGCCGGCCCTGATCAGGGCGTCGCGCTGCAGGTCGTGGGCTTGACTGCCATCAGCTTTCGAGACCCGTGCGTATCCGATCAACAATGTCATTTATACGTCCGTTTGTGTGACATTCTTCATTTGGTCGCGCCAAAGTCTGTAGATTGTCACATAACCCGTCTTGCAATGTAAGCTCCATGAACGGTTATCTCCGATCTTTTTGTGACGAACGGAGTACCCATGCCCCGCCGGATGATTTTGACGGATGCCGAACGGCAGAATTTCCTTGCTCTTCCCATTGATGACGACACTCTGATCCGGCATTGGTGCCTCGATGACGATGATCGCCATCTTATCGAAACTCGACGCCATGATGACACTCGGTTGGGATTAGCGCTTCAGCTCTCTGCTCTTCGTTATCCCGGCCGCCTGATTCAGCGGGGGGAAGTCATCCCTTCTGTGGCGCTGTCGTTTCTGGCCGAACAACTCGGGATCGAGCCAGAGGCACTTTCCACTTTTGCACGGAGAGCACCAACCCGCTATGAGCAGCTCGCCATCCTGCGCCAGCACTATGGCTTCACTGAACTGTCACACCCGTTGCGCGCCGATCTGCTTGCATTTGCACGCGGCATTGCGATCGCTTCGACGAAAGACAAATTTGTCGTTGCAACACTGGCTGACGAGATGCGGCGGAGGCGCATCATTATTCCCGGCATTACCGTGCTCGAACGGTTGGCGGGGCAGGCTTGCACTGAAGCCGAGGAGGCGCTGTATACCGATGTCGCCGGAAGATTGACGCCGGACCTTGTTCTTCGGATGGAAACATTGCTCGGCGCGGGACGACGCGCAAAACAGAGCGGCATATCCTGGTTGCGAGAACCTCCCGGTAAAGCCGGGGCAACGGCCATGCGGGGATTGATAGATCGACTGGAGGCCGTGCGTCATGTCGGTGTCCCCAATGATGTGCTTCAAGCGATCCCGGCTCACCGTGTTCGTCGGATGGCACAGGAAGGTCGTCGTCTGACTGCCCAGAATTTTGAGCAGATGCGGCCAGGCCGCCGTCACGCGACATTGGCCGCGTTTTTTCTGGAAATGGAAATAGCACTCACCGACGCGGCGATCAGCATGTTCGAGACGTTGATTGGCAAGAGTTTTCGGCAGGCAGAGGCAGCCCGTGACAAGCAACTCCTCGAAACCGCATCGTCGGCGACATCCGCACTCGATTTCTTCGTCAATTTTGGCGAAGCCATAACCGCCCAACGCGAAGCTGGGCTTTCTCTTGATGAGGCGGTGACCACTGTCGCGAGCTGGGAAGAGCTCATTCAGGCAACAGCTTCGGCGAAGGCAGTGAGAAGGCCTCGCAGCGAGGATGATTTGATCACCTACCTGCCGGCTCAATATGCTCGCATCCGGCGGTTCGCGGCTGCATTTCTGGCCTCGTTCACCTTTGAAGGAAACCGCCGAAACGTACATATCATTGAAGCTATTGTGCAGATGGAAACTGCCTGGAGGAAAGGGGCCAGATCAAACGATCGGCCCTGGATCCGCAAGGCGTTGCTGCTGGCGAATGCGCGATGGCGCAAGGAAATCGTCGGCGCTGATGACGTGATCGACCGGAAGATGCTGGAACTCTTTCTCATCGTCGAGCTGAAAAACAGGATTGCCGCCGGCGACATATGGATCAGGGGTTCCCGCGCCTACCGCGCACTCGACGAGTACATGATCTCGCACCAGACGTTTGCCGTCATCAAAGCCGAGGCCCGCATTCCGGTCGCGATTCCGATCGATGTCGAGACCTATCTCGCCCAGAAGGCCGACGCTCTGGATCAAAAGCTGCGTGAGGCGACACGTCGCCTGGAAACTAGTCGAGGCGATACCCGCATCGGCGCAAAAGGATTGCGGGTCCCAGCGGTCAGAAGCACGGAAACCGAAGCCGCAATCGCGTTCGCAAGGCGGGTGGCGACAGCCATGCCGCCAATCCGGTTGACGGACCTTGTGGCCGATATCGACCGGATGACCGGCTTCAGTTCGTTATTCGAGCACCTCCAGACCGGTCGGTCACCTTCCGATCTGCGGGTGTTCTATGCGGCGCTGATCGCCGAAGCCACAAATCTCGGCTTCTCGAAGATGGCGCATGCCTGTCCCGGCATCACGCGCCGCCAGCTACAGCAGATGGCAATCTGGCATTTTCGCGAGGAGACATTCGCTCTGGCGCTCGCCAAACTGGTTGAGGCTCAACACTCTGCCCCGTTCTCAACAGTGTTCGGCTCGCACGCTGTTTCCTCGTCGGACGGACAACATATCCATCTTGGCGACGGCGGCGAAGTCGCAGGCGGCGTCAATGGCAGGTATGGAAACAACCCGATTATCAAGCTCTACACCGCAATCTCTGGTCGCTACGCGCCCTTTCATACCAAAATCATCGCCGCAACGGCAAGTGAAGCCGTTCACGTGCTTGACGCATTGCTGGAAACCGACGCTGGCCTTAATATTGTCCGACACCACGTCGATGGCGGCGGCGTCAGCGATCTTGTATTCGCCCTCTGTCATGCGCTCGGCTTCGCATTCGTGCCGCGCATCCCCGATCTCGACGGGCGATGCCTCTACGCCTTCGGACTGGCCAAACAATACGGAATTCTTCAGAATGTCATGGGTGACCGGATTGACGCCGATCTGATCCGGACGCATTGGGATGATATCTTGCGCCTGATGACCTCGCTACGCACGCGCACCGTCAGCGCCTCGCTCATGCTGAAGCGATTGTCGGCGACAACGAGGCAAAGCGGTCTTGCCCAGGCGTTGCGCCAGATGGGACGGATTGAACGAACCCTCTTCACCCTCGACTGGATCAACGACGAGCAATTGCGAAAGACAACTACCGCTGAATTGAACAAGGGCGAAAGCCGGAACAGCCTTGTTCGGGCAGTCAATCTTCATCGTCTCGGCCGTTTCCGCGATCGCAGTCAGGAAAACCTGTCGATCCGGGCATCCGCTCTCAATCTGGTTGTCACCGCCATCATTCACTGGAACACAATCTATATCGGCCGCGTCATCGATGCCCTGCGCAGTGCAGGACAGGCTATCCCGGATCATCTGCTGTCCAGCCTGTCGCCTCTCACATGGGAGCATGTGAACCTGACCGGCGATTACCTCTGGGAAGAAAAGCCGGCTCTCGACAAAAACGGGTTCCGAGCCATCCCGTTCAACCCATGATCCGCCTGCCGTATATCTGTGCCCCTTTAATGTTCAGGGGCCATACCGCAACCATTCGAATCCGGTTCACAGAGACAGGTTTCGTGGAAGGTCGATTATCCCGGCGCCGCTGATCAGAGAACGCGCGATTGTTCCTCGGCAAGGCAGCGCGAGAACCGTGACGCGAACCTGGCATGGTAAAAAACTGAATATTCATGTCTCACCTCCGTGACCGGCCGCTTGGGCCATCACAGGCGAGACTGACAGCTTTCAGACTCGTCCGAACGACCCGAGCGGCGCGCTTTCTCGACTACTGTCGCTTGGCATTGCTCGTTGATCCTCATGCGTCGGTAGCGGACTCTGTCCGCGAGATGACGTTGGCTGCATATCACTGCCATTCTTGGGGTGACAGTGCCTTGCAGGGTCGTCCTGATGTTCGAAATCAAAAGTCCTATATACCATCGTATATTTCTGGGACTTCAGCGGTATCTATCTGCTGATTGTCCCGCTCTTTATGTTTGGGAGAAGGAGCACACAGGTTTACGCGGCCGGGTGTTCGGATTTTCTGTTAATCTGAGGTTGGTCGTGGGTATTTGGACGATCCTCGTCAAGCGGAGCCAACGCCTCCGGCGGCTGCTCTATTTATTGTCTTTGAGACTTTTGAAAGTTACGCTCTGGCTTCGCCGCGCAGGAGCAATTTTTCTTACCCGATTGGCGCTGCATCTATCGCAATACCTATTCCGAACTGCCTCATCGAGGACGCGTAATCTGAATGCTAACCGTCAGCCCGAATCGCGAGGGCTTCCTACTTCGAGACAGATGCCGCCATTGAATGCTCCGAACATGCGCGTGTCAAAGCTGGGCTCCGACTCGCGCTATGTCGCACGTCGTTTTCTTCTTAAGGTGTATATAATTCTGATGTTTGCTGTCGCCCAAAGCCA
Source organism: Bradyrhizobium sp. in8p8 (assembly GCF_000426845.1). Classification (GTDB taxonomy): domain Bacteria; phylum Pseudomonadota; class Alphaproteobacteria; order Rhizobiales; family Xanthobacteraceae; genus Bradyrhizobium; species Bradyrhizobium japonicum_C. The sequence goes on from NZ_AUGD01000021.1 coordinate 5,973, forward strand.
CTTGCCTTGGGGCTTCGGAAACGCGCTTGCGATGATGTTGTTCATGAGTGCAGCTATCAGCTGTGTATTGGCCATCGCGAGCCACGAGCGGTTTAGAATCGGGACCCTGAGCTACTGGGATGAGGCGTTGGTCTTCGGTTTTCTTGGTCAAACCGTACGATGGGTGTTTCTACACTGACGTGCCAGACACAATGAAACGGTAACGATCTGAGCCATCCCTGCGGTCGCGATGGGAGGTTGGTGCGGGTGGCCGCGATCGCACTGGTCAGTGTCAGTCAGCAGCACGACGTCACTCTCTCCCCTTGGGCCCGCGCACCACGGTAGACCGCTTCGCCATTGCGTGGGCAAGATCGCTGCTCGCGCTTGCGCGCTAATTCCGAAGGAAAGGATTGATCTAGACCACCTTGCTCGATCGGGCCATAGAGCGCGCAAGACTCAAAAGCCGACGGCAAGCTGGATTGTCATTCCTTGGCGACCACACGGCGCTGAATGGCAATATTTCCTTTGTAATGGGGCGATAGACGATACCCGGCAGATGGGTGACTGTCGTTGCTTCGCTGGTTAACGTCAGTCTGCGGCCAACCGCTACGAGCGATAAAAGATTGTCGCGCCCAACATGCTGAGGATGAACTTCAGGGTGATAGCCCAGATCAGCGAGACGTTGCACAAGATAGTCGTGAATCTCCGGTCCGGGTGCGGTATCGCTGACGATAAAGGTCTCGCCAGCGAGATCGGACCAGTCCAACTCGACTTTGTCGGCGAGAGGATGGCTGCCAGGGAGTACGGCAAAGACCCGTTCAGACCATAAATGATCGGTCTCGCACTCCGACCAGCCGGATGTCCCCGTAATAAAGGCTACATCGAGACGTAGTTGGCGGATGGCGGAGACGTGTTCTGCGGGATTGCCATCGACGAATTCGATTCGCACGCCTGCATGGTTTTGATCGTAAACTCGAAGCAGATCGGAGAGGAAGCCCGAAGCGAGTGAGGAGAAGATGCCGATCTTGACGCGTCCGTCCTCGCAACGCCCGATGGCGGCAACGTCTCGTGCCCCTTCGCCGATTTGCCTAAGCGCTTTGCGCGCTCGAAGTAGAAAGTGCTGGCCCGCTTGCGTAAGGCTCACACCGCCATTGTGCCGATGAAAAAGTGAGGCGCCGAGTTCGTCCTCAAGATCGCGTATGCGCCTGCTGACGGCCGATTCCCGGATACCGAGCGCGTGAGCTGCCTTTCGGAAGCTGCCATGCTCGGATGCAGCGACGAAATATCGGATATGACGCAACTCGATCATCGACATTTCCAGTCGGCTTGCGACCTTGTTCGGTGTCCCCTCCAGATCAGAATTGCGTATTGTCGACATCTTCAGCGAATGACACTTGTCCAGCGTCCGCCGCCGCGTTGGCGGCGATGACCAACCTCCCGACGAGCAAGGGAGAGGCCCCAACTATCGGACCTTCTGCCTAAAGCATGCGTTGAAGCGTGCCATCCTTTCGAAGAAACTGATGCCAGAGCGCCGCGATCACGTGGCCTGCGATCAATGCCAGCAGCAGGTTCATCACCAAGCCGCCATGCACGAAGTGCGTGATGGTCGAAAGCAGGCTGTTGCGGCCCGTCATGGAGGGAATGACGAGGCCGAAAAACACGACATCTCCTCCTCCCGACATCGCCCGGCCAATACCAGCCAGTGGCAGGCCGAGGGTCGCCAGATAAAGCAACACATGGCCGGCTTCGGCTGCCTTTCTCACCAGAGGCGACCCGCGAACCGCGGGAGCCGGATGGGCGAGCCGCCAGCCGAGCCGGACGATGGATAGAATGAGGACGAGAAGTCCTAGTGATTCATGCGCAGAAAGCCACCAGACTCTGCCCGACGATCCGCGCTCGGCAGCTCCTCGCATCCAATCCGTAAGGAACATACCGGCGATCAGAAGCGCGATGGTCCAATGGAAGAGGCGCGCCGTTGCATTGTACCGATCGCGATACGGTTGAAGCCGGCCGCTCTCGTCCACGATTTTCGAGGGGGAAGATATTTGCGTTGTTTGCGTCGACATAAAGGTCTCCTGCTTGGGGTCGTGGATCGGTGGCGGCCAGCTAAACCGCCTTGCCCACCAAAGCGCCGATGAGCGCGGTCGATGCCATGGCGACTGCACCCCAGAACACGACCCGAAGCGTCGGCTTGAACACCTTCGCGCCGCCGGCCCGCGCACCGACGGCGCCGAGGACCGCGAGCCCGATCAGGCAGGCGATTGATACGCTCCAGACGACAGTGGCCGCCGGCGAAAGCAGCGCGATGATCAAAGGCAGCGCCGCGCCGGAGGCGAAGGTCGCCGCTGAAGTAAGAGCCGCCTGGACGGGCCTCGCCATCACATGACTCGCAAGCCCGAGCTCATCACGCGCATGGGCTGCGAAAGCGTCCTTCGCCATCATCTGCTCGGCGACCTGCCGCGCCAGATCGGGCTTGACGCCGCGCTGTTGATAGATCGCGGTGAGTTCCGCCAGCTCGGCCTCGGGTTGCGTGGCCAGCTCATGGCGTTCGCGCGCCATGTCGGCTTGTTCCGTATCGGCCTGGGAACTGACCGATACATATTCGCCCGCCGCCATCGACATCGCGCCGGCCACGAGCCCGGCGACGCCGGCGACGAGGATTTCATGTTGGGCCGTCGTCGCGGCCGCCACGCCCACGATCAGGCTGGACGTCGATATCAACCCGTCATTGGCGCCGAGCACTGCAGCCCGAAGCCAACCGATACGCTCGATCAGATGCGTTTCCTTGTGGAGAGCGCGCATGAAAAATGCCCCTGGCTCAAGAGTTTGGATTGCGGATTTTCATGCTCGCGGTGCGAGGTAAATCGCGAGAACAAGCGGCAAACATTCGGCGGCCTGATGGACGCGGCGCGAGAAGGTGCTCGCGCCGCGCATCGACTCACTTACCGGCGCGCAGCTTTTCCACGGCCGCCTTATAGGAGGCATAGTGATCGCCTTCGTCTGCGGCGATCTGACGAAACAGGGCGGCCGTCTTCTTGTCGCCGACAGCGTCGGCCTGATTGGCGAAGTCCACATACATCTTCGTGTTCTCGTAGTGTTCGCCGGCCATGCCGTCGAGGAGATTGGCCTCGTCCGACTTCGCCAGTCCGAGCGCATCGGCCTCGCGCGCGAAATGCTCATTGGCTTCGACATTGGCGTTTTCGTCGAACAGCTTGGCCAGCTCGGGGTGGCCGCTCTTGCGGGCATGCTCGGCATAGGCCTGATATTTGAGGTTTGCGAAAGCTTCGCCATGCATGGCCGCTTCCAGGTTTTTCTTGGTCTGCTCATGCAGGCCGTCTTCCGCGAAAGCGGGCGCCGTGGCGAGCGATGCGGCGACGAGCGCGCCAGCAACGAGGAAGCTTCGAACGAATTTCATGGTCTGTCTCCTGACGGGATGTCTGTCTGCTCTCACTGGAGCAACGGCTCATCGATAGGAGGGCGCCCTGACGAAAGCCTGACAATGGGCCGGTCATCGCAAGTATCGTTCGTGTCGTCAGGCTTTCGTCAGGACCAGGTCATAGAAATCCCGGTGTCGCGCTGACCGCAGCGAACCAAAAATGTCTCTAAGGAAAGCAAATGATCCGCAAATCTCTTCTCATTGCCGCCGCTGGACTGTGCCTTGTGTCGTCCGCTGCATTGGCCAGCCCCACCTGCACGAAGGAGCCTGAGAGCAAATGGCTCAGCGAGTCCGCGATGAAGCAGAAGATCGCCGACATGGGATACAAGGATATCAAGATATTCAAGAAGACCACCACCGGCTGCTACGAGATCTACGGCTATACGGCGGACGGCCATAAGGCTGAAGTCTACTTCAACCCCGTCACCGCCGCGATCGTCGAGAAGAATGTGGATTGAGCCAATGACGTCCGAGGTTAGCCGCGCTGTGGCGCCACCACGTGGCCAGGACGCCGTCTGCGTGTGGGACCCGCTGGTCAGGATTTTTCACTGGACGGTGGTCCTCGGCACCGCCCTTAATTACTTCGTGCTGGCCTCGGGAAAGCCGCCCCATCGCTATGTCGGCTATGGGATCGCCGCCGCTCTGGCGGTGCGCGTCGTGTGGGGATTTGTCGGAAGCACCCATGCGCGCTTTTCCGACTTCGTGACCTCGCCGCGAGCCGTCCTTCTGCATCTCGCTGCCGTCAAGGCCCGGCGGGATCGTCGCTATGTCGGTCATAATCCCGCCGGCGGGGCCATGGTCCTGGTGCTCATGACGCTTATCGCCCTAACTTGCCTCACGGGCTGGATGCAGGGGCTCGACGCGTTCTGGGGCGTCGAATGGCTCCAGGAGGTGCATGCGCTCTGCGCTAATCTCATCATCGCGATGGCCGCTATCCATGTATTCGCAGCCATAATGGAGAGTGTGCTACATCGGGAAAATCTCATTCTTGCCATGATCACCGGGCGCAAACGCCGCGCCAGCGGAACGGATATCGACCATGCGGGTACTGCTGGCGGAGGATAATCCCCGCCTCTCGACCTTGATCTCGGAAGGCCTTGCTGAGCAAGGCTTCGTGCTCGACTGCTTTTCTACCCTCACCGAGGCCGAGGAGAGCATTGCTGTCGCACGCTATGATCTGCTGCTCGTCGATCTCGGCATGCCGGATGGCGATGGCGTTGCGTTCATCCGCTCTATCCGGCGAGCGGGAGGCACGACGCCCATTCTCGTCATCACCGCTCGAAACGGGCTCGGCGATCGCGTTGGCGGACTCGATTCCGGGGCTGACGACTATCTGGTGAAGCCGTTCGAGATGCCGGAGCTCGCGGCTCGCTGCCGCGCGCTACTACGCCGGCCCGGCGGTTGCCTCGGCACGATCTTGAGCGTGGGGGACCTTGCCTTCGATAGTGTTGAGCGCGAGGTTCGGATCGGTGAGCGCGTGATCCGCCTGCCGCCGCGTGAATTGGGTCTGCTCGAGCGCCTGATGCGACGGGCCGGTCACGTCGTGAGCAAGGCCAGCCTTGAAGAAGCGCTTTACGCCCTTTCCTCGGAGGTGACTCCCAATGCGGTGGAGGCCGCCGTATCTCGATTGCGTCGTCGGCTCGCGGCCGAGAGCGCGAATGTCGTCCTGCATACGGCCCACGGCATCGGATACATGATCACGCCGGCGGTTGAACAGGATGACCGGGCGTGATGTCTCGCGACGGTCCTCACCAGCCACGCAGTTTGTTCTTTCGGCTTTCCATGCGGCTCGCCCTGGTGGGCTTGGTTTTCATGGTGGTCGAACTGTCCGCCGTGGTGTGGTCGTATGTCAACAGGCCCAATGAGCTAGATCAGCTCCTGATCAGCGCGGAGGCCGATCGGATCGCAAGCGACATACCGCAGATGCGCGCGAGCAGCACTGTCCCAGAAGATCTCCGGCAGCCTATCGCCAAAGGAACGCAGCGAGCATTCCTCATCCACGAGCGGGGCGGCGGCGTCATCGGGCAGTTCGATGACGGCGATATCAAGGTCGCTGACGAGGCCCCGGCGTCATTCCTGGTGATCCGCACCCAGCGGGAGAACTGGGGCAACCGCTTTCTGCTCTCAGGGACGCGCCGCGTCACCGTGGCGGATGAACCCTTCTGGATCACGGTCGCCATAGCTGGGCAGGGTTTTGGCCCCTTCGTTCCAGTTATTTTCAACGAAATCCGCTTCCATGTGCTGTTTCCGCTCCTGCTGCTCTCGCTGCTCTTCCTGCTGTTCAACTTCAGCGTGGTGCGCAGCACCTTGAGGCCTCTCAGGGCCACGATCGCCGCCGTCGATGGAATCGACCCGGCACAGGTTGCGATGAGGATCGAGACGAAAGCCTCGTCGCGGGAGGTGCAGGCGCTGGTAAGCGCCGTCAACAGGATGCTGGAGCGCGTCGAGCGTGCCGTGCGGACGCTGAAGGATTTTGCCGGTGACGCCGCCCATGAGCTGCGAACGCCGCTGGCCATCATGATGCTGAGCATCGGCAAATTGCCTGAGGGTGAGGCGAAATCAAGGCTTGCCGCCGATGCGCAGGGAATGAAGCGCCTGGTGGACCAGATGCTGGACTTGTCTCACGTTACGGCGCTTGAGATCGACGCGAATACGCGCGCTGACCTTCGTGCGATTGCCTCTGACGTCGCCTCAGAACTGACGCCCCTTGCCGTTGCCCGCAGTCGCTCCATCGCGTTCCGGGATGCCGGCGCGACCGAAGTGCACGGGCATGCCGACGCGATTGGCCGAGCACTCAGGAACCTCGTCGAGAACGCCGTGTCCCACACCCCGCCGCGGACCGTGGTTGAGGTGGTTGCGGGACCGGGCGGACAATGCTCAGTGCGCGATCACGGTCCGGGCATTCCGGCTGCTCAACGTAGCGCCGTGCTGGAGCGTTTCCATCGGCTGGACAAAAGTCGCACCGAAGGCGCAGGCCTTGGCCTCGCTATCGCCTCGACCATCATGACCTTGCATGGAGGCGAGATCCGCATCGAGGATGCGCCGGGTGGAGGCGCACTCGTCCGTCTCATTTTTCCCGATTCAAGTTCCTCTTGAGGGATAAATGGCGAGCGCATCTTCTTGTTTGTATCAATTTCGCATCAATCTAAGCGTACCGCCAGCGGGGTAGTAAGAAGCTATCAATAGTACGCGGTATTGCCGGTATGTCGCAGGAAATATATCGATATGGAACCTTATTTGGAGCAATATCTACATCGGCAGATTCCTCTTTCGGCGGCAATGAACGTTTCGGTGCTTTCAGCCTCGCCAGAATCCGTCATGCTTGGCGCGCCGCTAGAGCCAAACATTAATCACAAGAGCACTGTCTTTGGTGGCAGTGCTTCCGCTGTTGCAATCCTCGCCGCGTGGTCGCTTCTACATTTGCGCCTTCTGAATGAGGGCCATCATTGCGAGATTGTGATCCAATCCAATCAAATGGACTACAATTGCCCAATCAGTGGGCCATTTACCGCCATAGCGTCCTTGCCTGAAATTTCAGACTGGCCAGAATTCCTGAAAACGCTCATCCGCAGAAAGCGCGCGCGTCTGGAGATTCAGTCGGTACTGACTTACGGCGACATCATTGCCGGCAGATTGAAGGGCCGGTTCGTGGCGTTTCTTCGAAGCAGCCCCTAGGCGCGACGCAGGATTCAGCGAAATAGTCTTCCCGACCTTGTCGTAAGCACGGAGAGTGGCGGCAATCGGATGCCAGGAAGGAGCATTAACAGGATCGACTACGAATAAGCCGCCCCGCCTCTCGCCGTCATGCCGAAGGAGTGCCCCGACGGTCATGTCGTTCCGCTTTGAGGCACCGTGCAGGCCGCTTTGACCGGGGTCAACAACTCTCGACTGGTGAACACATGGTGTCGGCGCAACAGGAGTCAGCATGAATCGACGCGGTCTCATCATTGGAGCGGGCAGCCTGCTTGTGCTCAGCGGCGCGAGCACCCTGGGCTGGCGTGCATCGACCGGATTGATGGAGGACTATGCCGGATACGCCGCGGCCTTGCGAAAGGAGCTTCCCGCCGGTCCGACGCTTCGGGACCTCATAGGTTACGCAACGCTCGCCCCGAATGGGCACAATACCCAACCCTGGCGCTTCACGATCGAGGGAAACGCCATCGACATTCTGCCCGACCCGTCCCGCGCGACGTCCGCGGTCGACCCCGACGACCACCATCTCTTTGTCAGTCTCGGTTGTGTCGCCGAGACCTTGCGGATTGCTGCCGAGGCGACGGGCCGACCAGGGGCGATTGAGGTCGCAGGAGATGGGGGTGTCCGCTTCACGTTTACGGAAGGCACCGGATGGTCGGACCCGCTGTTTGCCGCCATTCCAAAGCGCCAATCCACGCGCGCCGAGTTCGACGGACGCCCCGTTCCTGCGGCTGATCTTGAGGCGCTGGCTCGGGCGGCTTCCATGCCAGGAGTCGGCTTGGCGCTTGTCACTGAACGGCCGAGGATCAACCAGATTCGAGATCTCATCCTCGTTGGCAACGGTGTGCAGATGGCTGATCCGGCGTTCATGGTGGAGCTGAAGCACTGGCTGCGCTTCAATCCGAAGCAGGCGATGGAAACAGGCGACGGGCTGTTCTCCGCCGCGAGCGGCAATCCCGTTTTGCCCGACCTGTTGGCTGGACCCGCATTTGACCACTTCTTCACGGTCGCTTCCGAGAATGACAAATACGCCCGTCAGATCGACAGTTCCGCCGGGCTTGCCGTCTTCATCGGCGAACGGGAGGACAAGGCACATTGGATCGCGGTGGGCCGTGCCTGCCAGCGCTTTGCCCTTGCCGCGACCAGCTTTGGATTGCGGACGTCGTTCGTCAATCAGCCGGTGGAAGTCGCGCCGCTGCGGCCGCAGCTTGCGGTGCTTGTCGGCGCCTCGGGCAAGCGTCCGGACCTCGTAATGCGTTTCGGCTACGGGCCGACGCTGCCTTTCTCGCCGCGCAGGCCCGTCACCGCGGTGCTCGTCTGATCGCCGTCGGCGGTTGAAGATGTCCGGCCAGCGCCAATGCGCCGGCCGTCAGAACGTCAATCCCAATCCGGCGCCAGGCCCTCGGGCAGACCAGACGGTCATCGCGGCGGGCGAGACTGTCTATGGCGGCCACGACCTCGGGTGACCGCTCGAAATCGAAGATCGCGAGGTTCTCGGCGGCTGGGTCCTCGCCCACCGTCTCGGAGAGTGCAACGACGCCATCCTTCTGGATCAGCAAGCGCAAGACGAGCTGTGCGACGGATTTCCCGGTCTGGCTGGCGATCCCGGTGAGGATCGGAGAACACCTTGCCACCGGCCCTGCCGTAATACCCTCCGGCGTCGGCTCCCAACGACGCCGAGCTTCATGGTCGGTCAAGGCGGCGAACACGCGGGCGGGCGACGCCTTTAGAAGGCGTTCCACCCTGATTGTGTCGCAAATCATTTCGGGGCTGTTCGACATACTAGACTCCTCAATGTTGCCGGTCGTGATCGAGATACGATTCAAGAGCATTCAGGCGCGCTTCCAGGAGCGCGCGGCGGTCGGAAAACCAGTCTTCAATCCGGGCCATGACTTCCGGATTGATCGCGCAAATCCGAACGCGCCCCACTTTCTTGCTTGTAATGAGGCCGGAGCGCTCCAGAACGCCGAGATGTTTCGTAAAGGGCGGCAAGGCCATGTCAAAAGGCTTTGCAAGCTCACCGACCGTTGCTGGGCCGGCCAGAAGACGCTCGACAACGGCCAACCGTGTCGGGTCTGCAAGGGCATGGAACTGGAGATGCAATTGGTTACCCATTTGGGTAAGCTAAATACAGCGGCGTGGCCTTGTCAACGATATTTATCCAAAAAGATAAGTGTCCTTCGAAATTCCAACACACTGAATTCAATGCGCGCTGGAGGAAGGTTTAGGCTGAATCGACATTCAGCGCATCCATAGCATTGCTGCGGCGAGGTGTAGGAAGCTGAGGAAGTTTGCGGCGCGCCGGTCGAAGCGGGTTGCGATGCGTCGGAAGTGTTTGAGCTTGTTGAAGCATCGCTCGATGGTGTTGCGGACCTTGTAGGCCTCGAAATCGTAGGGGATCGGCTGCTTGCGGGTGGGGATGCAGGGAATGACGGCTTCGGCGCCCATGCTGGCGATCAAGCCGCGAAGGGTATTGGCATCATAGGCCTTGTCGGCAAGCACGCGGCGTGGCGAGAGGCCCTGGAGCAGGGCCGGGGCGAGCGGTGCATCGCCGCGCTGTCCGGGCGTGAGGATCAGCTTCAGTGGTCGGCCCAGCGCATCCACGGCCATGTGGATCTTGGTCGTCAGTCCTCCTCTGGAGCGCCCCAGAGCCTGGTCCCCCCTTTTTGCCCGCCGCCCCTTCCGGTGGCTGCCTGCTGATGAGCGCGCACGAGGCTTGAATCGAGGCTCACATAATCGTTGTCGGGATCGTCGATCAGGTGGGCGAAGACACGTTCCCATACGCCGGCCTTCGCCCATCGCGTGAAGCGCTTGTGGACAGTTTTCCACTTGCCATAGCGATCAGGCAGGTCATGCCAATGTGCGCCGGAGCGCAGTACCCAGAGCACGCCATTGACGAAATTGAGATTATCCGCCCCAGAACGGCCCGGATCACCGGGCTTGCCGGGCAACAAACCCCCGACCCGGCGCCATTGCTCAAGGGTCAATTCGTAGCGCTTCGGCTTCGACATCTGCAGGCTCCAGACCAACGGGTCTGGAGCCCCATGAATCACACATCACGACAGAACTGAATCCTGAATGTCGATTGGTCCTAGCTAGGGCGATGCCCCACGATCCATTACCGGTGCTGGCTACCCGATGAGGGTATAAAAAGAGCTTTGGCGTTGCCCTTCGGGCCGCGCTCTCGGCTGCGCCGGAACCACGCCCATGGCGCGTTTCCGCCATTCGGCTTCGATCGCTAACGCAAAACGCAAAGGCAGCGGCGGTCATTTCGCGAGCGCCCCACATAGGCGGGCCTCATTCACCATCGCACTGACACCAGTGTGATGAGGCAGCTCCACTCGGTCGATCACGGCAGGGAGCAGAGCAGCACCGGAAACCCGGATCGAAGTTGCGGGCCAAGGCATTCATGGCTGCTCTCGTGAGCAGTCGTTCCGGCAGCATCAAACCCAGCCTGTGCAGCGAGGGAGCGAAAGCTCGGCCGAGCATCGCTTACACCCATCGGGGGCGGTTGCCGGCCTTGACGATGAAGGTCAGGCGGCAGAACATCGACCAGCGAACCCCGCGCCGTTTCCGTTCTCGAGCGGCGAGGCGCAGGGACGGCCGCCATTGCCGTATTCCCCTGATTTCCTGAAACGGGCGCTCCATCCGCGATCTCGATTGGCATGGGTCTGACCGAGAACCGGCTTCGCCTCGCTCGTCTCCCGCAACGTCCGTCGCCAACTTTTGTCCGCCGCCTTCGGCTTTGCATCGCGATCCAAAAAAGCCGTCGCCGGCCGCCTTCCACTTCATTCCGGCCCTTCGGGTGCGGGGCCGATCGTCCCCGGTCTCACGACCCTTATCGAGGTCGCAATGGTGCGGCCCGACAGGAAAAGGAATACGGCAATGGCAACCATCGGCACCTTCACCAAGAACGAAAACGGCGCGGGCTTCACCGGCGCGGTCAAGACCCTGACCCTCAACGTCAAGGCCAAGTTCGTCCCCACCGAAGGCGAAAGCAAGCGCGGCCCCGACTTCCGCATCTTCGCCGGTGCGACCGAGTTCGGTGCGGCCTGGAAGAAAACCGCCCGCGAGAGCAGCTGGGAATACCTCTCCGTCAAGCTGGACGATCCGAGTTTCCCGGCCCCGATCTACGCCAGCCTGGTCGAAGCCGAGGACGGCAGCGGCCACAACCTCATCTGGTCCCGCCGCAACGGCGATTGAGGCCAGCCTTCCAGAAGCCCCGCCAAGATCGGGGCTTCTTTATGCTCATGCCCGCCGCCTTCAAGAAAATAGAGAGATCGGGATGAGGAGATTTCGACTTTCAGATTTCCGGCATCCCGATCGGATCTTCCCTCCGGCTCCCGCTTCGCTCACGCCGGACAGGTTGCTTGGGGGCGCTGCCCCCTGGCGCGGCGCAAGGGATCGCTGACGCTCGGCCGGGCCGGGTTCCCATCCGTCTCGGCCGCCCTTGCGCCTTGCCCCCCCGGTCTCGCCCCGACTTACGACGTGCTGGTTCTTTTGGTGGTAGCGGCGGCCCTCGTTCGGATCGGCGTGACCACAAACTGGAGCAGAGGAGCGGTCTCAACGACTGGAAGTGGGTGCATATTTTTAGAATGATTCTAAAATATTGACAGACTCGATCGCCAACGGTTACCATGATTAGAATCATTCTAAATCTGGTGATCCATGAAGCGTTTTGACGACCTCTCCGAATCCGAGGTGCTGGCCCTGGCCGTTGCAAATGAGGAGGAGGACGCACGAATCTATCTCAATTTCGCAGCGAAGCTGCGTGGCACCTATCCGGCCTCGGCGCGGGCGTTCGAGGAAATGGCTGCCGAGGAGCAGGGACACCGCCGCCGGCTGCTGAAGGTCTACACTGACAAGTTCGGGGACGAGTTACCCTATATCACCCGGCAGGACGTGAAGGGGTTCCTGAAGCGCAATCCAGTCTGGCTCCTCAAGGACCTGCGCCTCGATGCGATCCGCAAGCAGGCTCAACTCATGGAATATGAGGCCAGCCAGTTTTACGCGAAGGCGGCTGAACGCACGACGGATGTCGGCATGCGCACGTTGCTCACCGATCTGGCTGAAGAGGAGCATCAGCACGTCAACATTGCGGCTAATCTGGAGACGACCCGCACGGTCGATGCCAGCGAGGAGGAAGAGGCTACAGCCAAGCGCCTCTTCCTCTTGCAGGTGGTACAGCCCGGCCTCGCCGGCTTGATCGATGGCTCGGTCTCGACCCTGGCCCCGATCTTTGCGGCCGCCTTTGCCACGCACAATTCGTGGAACACGTTTGTCGTCGGCCTTGCCGCATCGATCGGCGCCGGCATCAGCATGGGGCTGACCGAAGCGTTGTCCGACGACGGCGAGATCACGGATCGCGGCCATCCCTGGCTGCGCGGTGGCATCTGCGGCCTGATGACCGCAATCGGAGGCCTCGGGCACACGCTGCCTTATCTGATCCCCAATTTCTGGACCGCGACCATCGCGGCGATGATCGTGGTGGCGGTGGAGTTGTTCGCCATTGCCTGGATTCGCTGGAAGTACATGGAGACGCCCTTCACCTCGGCCATTATTCAGGTCGTCCTCGGCGGTCTTCTCGTGCTGGTCACGGGCATCTTCATCGGCAGCGCTTGATGTTCAAGCGAAGGAACAACGCCACCTCGTCGCCGGTAGCGATGGCTTCCATACTTTCCGGGGGTAATCGCTTGCCCGATTGCCTGACGCAGCTCCTGCTCACGGCTGGCCCAAGCCGATGCCAGGTCCGTTACGCATGCTCGCTGCCGATCGCGCGGGAAGACCTCCAGGCGCTGCGGCGCGACGCGGCAAGGCCGAGGAGGCGCGATGACTGAAACGGCTGTTCGCGAGAGCCTGTCGGAGCGAACCGACGCGCAAATTCGCGAGGTGCTGGCAGGACGGCGGCGCGGTGCGCGATCAGCCCTGCTCTTTGCCGGGCCGGCGGTGATCGCCTCGATCGCCTACATGGACCCCGGCAACTTCGCCACCAACATCCAGGCGGGCGCCCGCTTCGGTTACTCACTGCTGTGGGTCGTACTGATGGCCAACCTAATTGCCATGCTCTTCCAGGCGCTTTCGGCCAAGCTTGGCATCGTCACCGGTCGGAACCTTGCCGAGATATGCCGCGATCAGGTTTCAACGCCTGTGCGCTATGCCATGTGGGTCGTCAGCGAGATTGCCGCGATGGCGACGGACCTCGCCGAGTTTCTCGGTGGCGCCATTGGTCTGTCGCTGCTCTTCGGCATACCTCTGATCGCAGGAATGGCCGTTACCGCGATCGTGACCTATGGCGTCCTGCTGTTCGAGGGGCGTGGCTATCGCCCGATGGAACTCATCATCGGCGCGCTGGTAGCAGCGATTGGCCTTTGCTACGTGATCGAACTGGTCATCGCGCCGATCGCCTGGGGCGAAGCGATGCTTGGTATCGTGATGCCGTCAATGCCTGACGGGGCTGCCCTGACCATCTCGGTCGGCATCATCGGCGCGACGGTCATGCCGCACGCGCTTTATCTGCACTCTGGTCTGACGCAGAACCGGGCGTCGGCCCGTGACAATGCAGAGCGCCGTGCCCTCGTGCGCTTCTCCAATCTGGAATGCTTCGTCGCGCTCGCGGTCGCCGGCGCGGTCAATATCGCCATGGTGATGATGGCGGCGGCCGCTTTCCATACCGGCCATCCCGATGTCGCGGAAATCAGCACGGCCTACCATACGCTGACGCCCTTGCTGGGGGCCGCCGCCGCTTCCGTGTTCCTGGTTTCGCTGATGGCGTCCGGCATTTCCTCATCAGCCGTCGGCACCATGGCGGGCCAACTGATCATGCAGGGTTTCACCGGATTCCGCCTTCCGATCTGGCTGCGCCGGCTGGCAACGATGCTGCCGGCATTTATCGTCGTTCTGCTCGGGGCCAACGCAACGGACGCGCTGATCTACAGCCAGGTCGTTCTCTCCTTCGCGCTGCCGCTTCCCATGATTGCGCTCGTCATTTTCACGCGCAGCCGCGCGATCATGGGCGAATTCGCCAATGGTCGTCTCACCCATCTCACCGCCGTTGCCGGAACGATCGCCGTCCTCGGTCTCAACGTCATTTTGCTTCTCCAGGTCTTCGGCGTCTCGATTCCGGGATTTGGATAAGGGGGAAACATGCGCACAATTCACAAGGAAGCTCATCTCATCGAGCGTATCGGCTGGCTTCGAGCCGCAGTGCTCGGAGCCAATGACGGGCTGATATGGACGTCGAGCCTGATCGTGGGCGTCGCCGCCGCTACAACAGCCCAGCACGAAATCCTCGTTGCCGGCATCGCCGGGCTCGTTGCCGGGCCGTGGGGGATTCGAACTTCCTCATTGTGGTACGCTATCGTCGGAAACACAGCGCCGGCAGGTAGCTATGCCGCCGCTCGAAAAAGCAATTTGAGATGGTTGCGTGCCCCCGCAACCATCTCAAATTGCGATGCCAAATCGCGTAGATCAGCCGCCCCAACCGGGCGGCTTTTTTGCGTCCGCAAGTTCTGATGGTTGCGCCCTCCCGCAACCACCTCAACTTGGGGATCGCGCAAGTTCTGGCCAATGCCAGTCCCCGCAACCAGCGCTTCCCTAGAACTCTGGGGGTTCAGCCGCTCGCTCGGAAATCCTGAGCAGGGCGGCAAGTTGGCCGTAAATGTCGATCTGCACGGGTTTGTACCGGCCCCGTGGATGAATGACGACTTTCTCGACAATCTCCCGAATGGCCTCATGGGCGGCCACACGGCTGTCCTCATCTGACTCTGCCAGCGCCTGCTTCAGGTTCCGTATCTTGTTGCGGTAGGCGTTCGCAGCGTTGGGGGTGAAATTCCACCCGGCCGCCATCAAGGAGGCCCAAAGGCAGTCCAGTGGACTTAATTGATGCCGAGACTCACTTGTGGCATCAAGAGCGCCGGAAAGCGATCATCAAGGCCTACCGGAAGGCATAACCCGGGATGTACGATGCAGTCGCCGATGACTACTGCTATCCCGGCACCACCGTCCTGAAAAACAAGCTCGATCTTACCGACGCCGATGAGCTCGACGCATTCGAAGCGGAAGTAAGCGACGCCAGGGCCGATGAAGAACTCCCGGCCGGTGATCTGGATTTCGCGCATTTCAAGGCGGTTCACGGGCACCTGTTTCAGGACGTCTACGACTGGGCCGGGAAGATCCGAACCGTTCGCATGTCCAAGGGCGGGAACCCGTTCTGATTTCCGGAAAGCATCGAAAATCAGGCGAACCTGCTGTTCGGGCAGCTGAAGAAAGACAAATTTCTGGCCGGGCTGGAGGTGGAGGAGTTCGCTGAGAAGGCGGCCCACTTCCTCTCCGAACTCAACGTCATTCATGCGTTCCGCGAGGGCAATGGCCGTACCCAGCTGTCGTTCTTCCTCCTGCTGGCGGATCAGGCTGGACACCCGATCGATCTTGAGGACCTCGACCCCGAGGCCTTCCTTAACGCGATGATCGCCAGCTTTCACGGCGACGAAGCGCCTCTTGCCGCGTTGATCCAGGGGCTTATCGAGGACGAGCCGGACTGAACGGCCTATCCAATAATCCGGCTTGCTGACGTTAGGCAACGGAATTCTGCCGAATGCCGCGCCGGCATGGGCATAGCCTGACGGAAATGCAGAAGAGCGCGCTGACCTTCTTTCCTGATTGGCAGAGGTAGATTTGCGGCCAAGGCCGCGCTCGCCTGACCGGAGACGCGTTACGGCGAAACGATGACGCGCAAGCCGGCAGCTGCCGTTTTCTTCAAGTATAACTCCGTTGTTCCGAGGAGCAGCAGCGCATCGTCGTTGAGAGCAGCTGCAGATGCACCAGGCTGCGCGATGATGACTTCAAACTCGACCGTTGCGCGACGGGATTTGTCCCTGAAATAGGCCAACTGCTTGATGTCGCCTTTGAGGAAGCGAGTGTGGCCATCCTTCATCCAAAGTTCGTGGCGGCGCTTGAGATCATTGTAGAGCCGCAACATCCCATGGTGCTTGACCGTCACACTTTTCTGCGCCTGTCCGCAAAGCACATAAAAATTCTGTATGTCCTGCGAAATCGCGCCCTTGTAAGCGTTTTTGCAGTGAATGAGGCAGAGGCGGATGGTCTTCTCGTCAACCTCTTTCAGGCCGACGAGGTCGGCCGCTTCACCCGAACCGTCGTCGTTGAAGACGAGATCAAAATCGGCCTTGAGGCGTTGGAAGGCGTAATGCTGGATGGTATTCGCGGCGCGGGACTTGCCCATGGATTCTCGGTTCAGCGGAATATTCTTCCAGGGCCAGGATTCGAGCCGCGCTGCCGGGAAACGGCCTGCGTTCAGGCTGGTCGGGATGTGATAGCAATTGTAGGAGTAGGTCCCATCAGCGTACCTCACGACAAATGGATCGACCGCGAGATGCTCGTCGAGCGGCACGACTTCCTTGTTTTTCTTTTTGAAGCCGACATCTGACCCCGAGACCTTCGTATGTAGGTAGCCAGCCGGAAAGCCGTTCGAAATGCTCAACCGGTAGGTCGCGCTCAACTTCTCTGACGAGAGCTGGATATCGATCGACCCATCCTGCTGGACCGCGGCGACCTCCAGATCGACCAGGTACAACGGAACGCTCGTCGTGCCGAATAACACAAACTGATCCGAAAAGGCATTCTGCGCGTGCTCTCCCCACTCGATTGCGATCGGATAGGAGTTGTGCGGTGATGTCAGCCGCAAAGGCCTCAGAAAGTCTTCGGTGATGTTGGGCGCGGATGCTTTCTCTGCTGAAACCTTCAGCCATGTCTTGCCGCACCATTCAACCCACTCAGCGAGAGTGCCGGCCCTCTGCTGCCAGACCTTGCCTTTGCGTTTGGCACCGCCCCACAGCACGCGATCTCCGTTCTCATACCCAATACAGGCGATGTTGTTCAGCTCGGACTCCGCCTTCTCGATGCTGGCCAGGCCCTCCGTGACGTTTGGTCCGAAGTAGGATGTGAAACTGATCGCGCCGACGCGCGACGACCCCAGGCTCTTGGCGAGTGGTAGCTCCACGTTGTTGAGAATCTGGAATATCGGCGTGCCGGAGAGCAGGCGGGCGTTGTCGCCCGTCACGATGGAAGCTAGTTGCTCGGTGCGCAAGGCTTCGTAGTCACTCGCGTAGATGAACAGGGCCTGATTTGCCTGGTCCCACCACATCACCAGGAGGTGGTAGTTGGTCTCCTCGAGGGTCTGATAATTACCCCAGTCCACCGGCTCTTCACGGTGGACGACCGCCACCATCAGGTTTTGGGCTTCGTCCAGTGCGTACCAGCTCTCGTCCCTTGATTTCAGCACTTGCGTGTAAAGGGTCGGCGACCAGGCCAGGCAGCGAGTGCGGTAAATCTGAGTAGAGAAGCGGGGCCGCAGGTTCCAGAGCGACAGCTGATTGTGGAGGGTGCCTTTGCTTTTGAGCCCAGCCACGACATCCTGGAGCCGAAGTTCCTGCTCGATCCGCTCTTCGCTGAGCCGCTTGATGATCTTGTCCCAGTCGGCTCCTTCCGCATAAAGATCGCCCAGCTTTCTTTCGGCCTCGGGGTCGGCGATGTTGGTGACAACGGTGGCCTCACCGATCGTCTTGTCGTCGCCTTTGCGGGTGATGCGGCCAATGAACTGCAGCGTGACGGCCAAGGACTTGTGCGTATCGTGCAAGGCCGCAATCTTCAGGTTCGGAAGGTCAACGCCTTCGCCCAGCATGTCGACGCAGACGACGATCCTGGATCCATTGACGCCCCGGTCGTAGAGCTGCGCCATCGATTTTGCGTTCCCCGTCTTGCGGCCAGGGCCCGAATAGACCAGGACGGGCTTCATTTCCGGTGCGAGCTTGCGGTAATGCTTCCACACCTCCTCAGCGCGTTCCTTGGTCCGGGTCCGCGCCATCAGCAGGTGGTCCAGGCCCAGCTCGTTCCGGTCGCGTCTCAGAACGGCGACGGCTTCAGCGACGATCTTCTGATCGCGAGTCGACTGGTCGCCATACTCTTCGACGCTCCTGAGATTGATTGGCCGGTAGTAGCCCGCCTCCTGCGCATCGCCGAGCTTGAAATTGAAAATGATCTTGCCGTCGACCTTCCTTTCATCGCGACGGAATGGTGTCGCGGTGAACTGGATGATCTTTTTCGCTGTGAAGCGGTCCCGCACCTCGCTCCAGGTCGCCGCGGTGATGTGATGGGCTTCATCGACGACCAGGATCGAACAGCCTTCCAGCAGCCGGCGCAGCGCGTCGGGGGCCGATGCCTTCAGGATGTCGGGAGTGGCGATGATGACGTTTGATGCATTCACGATGGCCTCGGCGTGGCCCACCGTGCTGATGCCCTTCGTAATCTTGGCCACGAACGGCCGAGCGAGTTCAACCGGTATGGCGCCAGCGGCAGGTAACACGCCCAGGGTCGAGAACTTGGCGCCGATCTGGTTTCGCAGGATCGAACTTGGCACCAGGACGAGCATTTTGCGCTCGCGTCGATACACGAGGTCGGCAAGCATGGTCTCGGTTTTCCCCGTACCGGTGGGGAGAACAATGGTCGCAGGCTCGAACTCACTGCCCACTGAGAAGTGCGCCGCGATAGCGTGCAGGGCGCCGATCTGCGGCAGACGCAAACCGGGATGGCCGTGGTCGAGATCCTCGACGGCGAAAATGAAGCGGTTTCGCCAGGACTCCAGTACCTTTTCGGGGCTATCGGCCCAGGTCTCCAGGGCGGCAAGCCGGTCCCAAGCCAGTTCAAGGGGTGACGTCGATTCCTTGTAATCGTTGGGATTGACGCAGGTCAGGACGGGCAAGGGGCTCTCGACGCGGTGGACCTTCGGAAAGCGGATCAGAAATGCGTCGAGCGGAGGCGCCAGGCGGGTCGTGATTTGGTCGTGTCCGGGATGCTGGGATGGGAAAAACTGGGCCTGCACCACCTCGCCAGGGAAGGCCTTCTGGCTGACCGTATTCTTTCCGAACACGAGCCGGCGCTCAGGGAGCGCCGGCAGCCGGACCGGTCGCGTCCACTTGCTAAACAAGCTCACGATTAGTGATGCCAGTCAGACGACTGCCCCTCAGCTGGTTCCCGATTCCCCGGGGGAAGCCTACACCAAGAACGCGAAGTTTGGGAACTTGCGCCGCCTAGCTGTGGACATGTAATCCCTTGAGGTCGCCGGAGGCTTCACGGAAGATCAAGGGGTTAGAATGAAAAGAGGCCCGGGAGCTGTGCTCGACCAGGCCTCTCGAAAAGCTTGCCCCGAAGGTATGCAAGTGTAGGGACCAAGCGAGGCGTACCGATCCTGGTGACCGACGTCCACGGACAAACCAGAGTGTCGCCTGGGGTCATTCAGTTTCTGCCCCCCGCCTAATCGAATCAGCGGGACTTCTGTACCTTCCACGCCGGTGGAGGATACTAACCATGCAGCGGGTTACCCGGGCTGCCTTCGTTGTGGCGCTCAAGAAGGAGGTCTCCGGCAGCTTCCCGTTCCAAGCCGATGAGACGTTCGAGGACTGGGTCGCGCGAGCCCGGGAGATTCCGAATCCATCTCGGCGCGCCATGCTGGCGGCAAGGATGGGTGTCGTGAAGCAGAGGTTGGTTGCACAATACTCCGCACGGAAGAGCGCCTGGATCGCTTCCGCGCGATTGACGTTTCAGCCAGGACCTCGCAAGGCCTGCTATGTCTGTGGTGGTTTTGGACCGATCACGCAGGCACACCACGTCATACCTCTGAACGAGCAATTTGACCTTGGTTTCGTTGCGCCCGATCATGAGCACGAATGGCTCTGCCCGAACCACCACGTCATCCTGCACCTCTCGATCGATCGCAGCAGCTCGCATCAGAAATTGGGGCGCCGAGCAGCCCCGAGCCTAGCCCACACGCCTTTGGAGCACTTCGACAGACTGATGGAGCTGGTTGGTCGCGCGGGACGAACCACGCAGTGGCCTGACAGTCGCAGCAGCTCGCCGCTAGCTGGTCGGGGACTCTTCCGAGATCCCGGCGCGAGTGTGACTTTGCAGGGGTGATATGCCGTCCAAAACCTCTGACATGCTTGCCGTCAGCCGAACGGCTGGCCGGCTGGCTCTAGGATACTACGCATTCCTCGTCGCTCAGTATGTCGCCGCAAACCCGCAGTCGATAAACTCGCTCCCGCCGGCGGAGGAATTTGGACGGGACCCCGTCGGGGAGATAAAGCGTAAGGATGGCACATTTCACACTTTGAATTTACGCTTCTATCTTGATCTCTTCCGCGAAGATCACGGCATGCAAAGCGAGATATTGAGGTCGTGGGCCATGGGCGCGCTGCTCACCCTGGGCGACGAGTTGTCGGCGCACAAGTATTTCGACCGAGCACCGATTTTGGAACTGGTGTACCACCTCCGCAACGGTGTTGCTCATGGTAACCGCTTTAACATTACGAGAAATGGTCAGCATCGTTTGGTGCAGTATCCAGCGCACAATCGTGATGCGATAGCGAATAGCCCTGCTGGCGTCACCTACGAAATCACGCCCGGCATAAGCGGGGCTGTCCTCTTCGATTTTATGGGACCCGCCGACGTCATCGATCTGCTGCAGTCGGTTGAACTCTATCTGTCCAAGGCCGCCGGAGCTCGTCCATAGGTCGATGGGACGAGGTAAAAAGAGAAGCGGTTCAGCCCTTCAAAAATCTAGCGTAGGCCCGCACATCGATCATCGGCACTGTCGCGATGGTCTGCAACCTCGCGATCAGCTCCAACAAGAACGCCGTTGCTGCGCGTTTGTCGGCTTCGATCATGTGGCAGCCATCTTGCTTCATAAAGATCCCGTGCGCGGCCACGCACCCCAAATCCAGGGACGCGAGCGCATCAGCTGCCGTCAGCGCCTTTAGCAGCGGATCGCCCAGTGGGGGATTCCACTCGCTGTCGAATGTGAGCAGGCCGCCAAGAATGACTCCGGGTGTCTTGGCCGGTTGCAAGCCGCTGGCCGAGGGTATCGGCAGGCTCGTCCGGTGCAGGGCCCGGACGCTCGCGATCTTGTGCGCGGCGTATTCGACCTGAGCCGCATCGATTGACTGCTTGGCTTCGAAGACGGCGTAGACGCTTTCGGCCGGGATCACCAGCGTGCCGTCTTGCTTGAAAATGAGCGGGGTATACTGGCGATCGTATATGACGATATCGATTTGCTGACTTGTAGTATCGGTGCTGTCGATGACGAAAGCTCTGTCGACGCGATAGCGTTCCGGCAGATAGTTTTTCAGCAACTCAATCCAGATACCCTCGGTGGCATCGCCCTTGGCGACGGGATGGCCAAGCGCGGAACGGCTGCGCTCAAGCCGCAGCGAAATCTCCCCGTGAAGGCCGGCCAGGAGCTTTTCGAGCGACCAGCCGCTCATACGACGATATCCCGCCAGTAGGGCGCCGCGAGCGCCGCCGTAGCCGCCTTCCTGATGGCCTGCTTCTCGGCGACGGTAAGATCGTCCGAGATTATGTTGTTGGTGTTGGAGGGGTCGACAAACCTCGCCGTGGCGATGTTGTCGCGCAGATAGGCGAACACCGTCCGCATGTTGTCGGCGAGCGGCGACAGCCAGGCGGGCTCAAGCGCCTTGATGACCGCGAGCTCAAGGTAGAAAGATGGAAACTCCAAACCCTTCTGGCTTCGCCAAAGCTTGATGAGCCGGATTTCCGCCTGGCGTCCCGAACCCTTTACTTTTGCGATGTGCTGCGAGATGTCGGTCTTGGTCCAGGTATCGCCGCGCCGCTTGTACAGGCTGTGTTCGTTGAACAACCAGTTCTGCCGCTTGCCGGGGACGAGATCCACGGCGTAGCCGTTTACCTTGATGCCGATCGAGACATTCTGCGGGCGCGGCTCATAACCGGTCGCCTTCAGCGTCGCGGCCAGTGTCTTATGGATGTCGGACAGGGTTTCCGCCGTGTCCGGCGAAAGCGAGATGAACAGATCGAGGTCTGTGCCGCTCCGGTTGGCGGTGCCCTTCGCGTAAGAGCCGCTCGGCGCGATGTCGAGAAGGTAACGGCCGGCCCATTGTTCGATGGCCGGTCTGATTACGCCAGGCACGAACAATGCCGGCGATGCCAGGCCGCCGCCGACCTGTTCGCGCATCAAAATGGCGGAGAGGTAGTCTTGCTCGGACATCATCCGCCAGCCTTGAGAGTTGACGAGGCCACGCAATTCGAGCGCATTCATCGATGGACCGTTCTTAAGAGAGCACCCTGACGCCGGCCCGGATCGTGCCTGCCCGGCCGCCCAAGTCGATCGCCACGTGCCAATGGCCCGACTGCGGCACCCGCAGCCTCACCGGCGACTGCCGTGCTTCGCCACCGAAGTAGCGATGCTGCCGGCCCTGCCGGTAACTCTGGAAATTGCCGGCATCCATTAACCGCACGTTGGCGGCGTGGTCGAGGCTGACCTCGACCACCTCTCCGCCGTTCAAGTAGCCCAAGTCGTTATGAATGAAGTTCATGGCTACTTGTCCTTCACGGTCGTGTTGGGGTGGGATTGGCCATGCTTGGTCGTGACGTACCGGCCCGAAATTGCGCTGCGATAGTGCGGCCCGCTCGACCCGTGCTTACCCGGCGCCTCGTGAACCGTGGTGCTCGGGTGGCTGCGTCCATACTTCGGCGCCACGTACTGGCCTGTAGTTGCGCTGCGGTAGGGACCGCCGCCTTTAGTTGATTTCGACATAAATCGCTCCTTTCCAATCGCCGACTGACGTCGACGATTCTGTACAATTATATCTGTACGGTTTGCGGCGCGTCAATGGCTGTGGTACAAAATCGTCAGATATGCGGCGCGGTCCCAAGCCGCGCCGTTACGATTCACGAGAGGTTTCGATGGCGCTGGCTTCAAAAATCAAAGAACTACGGCTCAAAAAAAAGAAGTCGCTTCAAGACGTTGCGGATGAGGTGGGGGCATCCAAGGCGCACATATGGGATCTGGAGACCGGCAAGAGCAGTAATCCATCAATCGAGCTGCTGACCAAGCTGGCGAAGTGCTTCGGCGTCAGCGTGGCCGAGCTGATCGGCGAGAATCCAGCCGGCGAGGATGCCGACCCGCAGGTCGTGGCCATGTACCGCGAATTGAATGAGCTGAGCTCTGCCGACCGCCAAGCCATTCAGGCCATGATGGACCACCTTAAGAACAGGAAGCCCAAGGGGTAGCCATGAAGATCTCGCGGATGGACTTGGCCGATACGGGCTCGCCCATGGGCCTCGTCACCAAGATTCTATCCGTCGAGCGTGATCTGCCGATACCGGTGCCGATTGAAGAGCTGGCCCGGCAACTGGATATCGAGCGGATCGCTCCGCTTGAGACCGAGGGCTTTGAGGGCGGCCTCGTGACTGATGATGTCCGCTCGACCGGCTTCATCCTGGTCAACCGCGCTGCGCCGTCCGGCCGCCGAAGATTCACCATTGGGCATGAGCTGGGACATTTTCTGATCGTGTCTCACCAGCCAGTCGAGGCCGGCAAATTCCTTTGCTCGCGGGCCGACATGGCCAAATGGTCGACGGAGCAGGGCGACCGCTATGCGCGTATGGAAGCCGAAGCGAACGAGTTCTCCGGTCTCATCCTGATCCCGCCGCCGGCCTTGAAGAAGTTCATCCCCAAGGGCGACCCGACTCTCGCGCACGTCCCGCTGGTCGCGAAACATTTCGACGTTAGCAAGGAAGCCGCCGCCCGCGCCTATGCTCGTTATCATCCCGAGCAGCTGGCCATCGTCGTCATCAAGGATGGCATCGTCCGGCGTGCCCACAAGGGGCCGATGTTCCCGTGGATTACCGTGCCCTATGGCAAGCCCGTCCCTCGGGCTTCCAGCTTTTATGGAAAAGATCTGCGCCAGCGGGTCGCCAGCGAGTTATCATCCATCATTGCGGAGCACTGGGTGGAGCTGAAGCACGGGCAGCGGGCGGAGCTGTTTGAGCAGATTTATCCTCAGCAAGATGGGTTCGCGCTGCTGATGCTCTGGCTCGAGGTCGAGGAGCCTGAAGAGGTGGACGACGACCGGACATCGTCGCAACGCTTCAGAGACCAACAGGCGCGCTGGCGTTAGCCGCGTATTCGTATCCCGGCAGCTTTCCGCGGCTACTGCCCTTCGCTCGGAATGCGATCTCTCCGGCGTACTGTCGGCATTCTGATGTGTTCCGCTCCGTCAGCGCAGCCTATGGTTCGGGTCATAGGAGGACGACATGAACACCACCCTGCTTGACCCCAAGACGCTCGGCTTCTGGGCCCGCTGCGTCCGCGAAGCGCAGCATCTGTCGCAGGAGGCACTGGCCGCCAACGCATCCGTTAACATCAGGACGGTCCAGCGCTTTGAGGCCGGCCAGCCCATCAACGTGCCCTCGCGGCGGGTCATCGCCAAGGCGCTTGGCTACACCAACCCGGACATCTTCGATGTTCCCAAGTTCATCGAAACCGTGCTCAAGTTCTTCGACAGCCTCAAGGCCCAGCAGCAGAACCTTGATGACCAGCACCCTGACCATGTGCGGATCGACGCGCAGGCGCTGGTCACCGGCGACGCGGCCGCCCACTTTGCCGAAGTCGTCAACGCCGTGTCGTTCACGATCGACCCGGCTCTGACCGACGAGACCAAGCAGCTCGCCGCCAGCTTCTGCGACTATATCCAGGATCTAATGGACGTGGATGGTCTTCCGGTTTCCAGCCGCCTCGGCTTCGCGAAGGACCTCGATGGAATCCTGCAGGAGCTGTACGGACTGGGGGCCAGCGTCTATTCGGCCACCCGCGATCGCAAGTTTCGGGCGGCCGACTGGGGGGACAAACCCTCTTGGGAGATGACGGTAGGCTATCTCGCCATTGTTCCGGCCGATCGCGAGCTCGCCCAACTCTATATTCCGCGTCGGATGAAGCTCGCCTAGCGCGAACCTCTCAGGCTGTCGTACTCATCCAGGAGGAAGTGCAGGTAGCTGCGGATCAGATTGCAGAACAGGCGGGCCTCATGGGCCGAAAGCTCAGACTCGGCTGACAGCCTTGCTCCGTGCCGGACACCACCGCCCGTGGGCGAGGAAAGATAGCCATGGAGGGTTTTCATCCAGCCGATGGCCTGCTCTGCGACTTGGCCCTTGCGGTGGGTACGCAGCTCATCCGCGATCTTGTTGAAATACTTCCCCTGGATCGTACCATCACCAACGGGAATGCCCTGAAACGCCGTCGACACCGTCTCCAGCAGCCAAAGGATCTCCTGTACGGCCGCGCGGTTCTTCCCAGCCGTTAGATATTCCTCGGCTTGCTTCGTGGACTGCTGGATTTTATCGAGCGCCTGCGCGTCCAGCGATGGCGGCAGAATCTCCATCGCCACCGGCGAGGGGGCATTGCGAGCTATCAGCTGGGGCGGGTTCAGCTCGTAGCCGGCCTCGTGCGTGCCCAACACATAGTTGATCATCGCCGTATCAGGCACTACCAGGTCCGGGTTCTGGTTCTTGATAGCCTGGCCAGCGTCGAAGAACGCTTCGATGAACATCGGCGCGTTGTCCCCGGCCTCACGCATGTAATCGTCGAGATCGCTTTCAGCCCAGCTCAGTGAGGAGCTCTGGTGCGCGGGGCGGCCCGCCGCATCCGCGAAGTAGCGCTTGTAGTGCTCGATAATCGGTTGACGCTGGCCGTATTGGCCCGCAACCCGCTTGATCAGGACGGCGAATTCATCGATCACGCCCCTGGCGATTTTGCCAGGAGATCTAAAGCGCCAGGAGGGGTCGAAATTCAGCACTGTTCTGCTCCGCGCCGCTGGGTAGGATGTCGATTTACCACGCATCGTCGCGAGGCGCGTCGTAAAATCGCATTTGTGCTTTTGCGACGCTACTGAATATTACCGGTACGCGGCATTCAGGAGCTCCAAGAACTGCGTGTCGGGAAAGCAGACGATATTGGCGAACATATCGTCATGGGCCTTCTCGATCTCCCGCAGCTTCGCTGCATAGGCGCAAATGCGCTGGATCTTGTTGATATAAGACGCGGGGCCAATCATCACTCCGATGGAGCCGAGCAAGCCGGCGTTGGTGATGCCACCCAGGATGTGTTTCGACGAGGTCGAGTACTCAAGCTCAATGGCCAGCAGGCAACGGGGGCTCGGGTTGTAGTAGAACCCGCCATGGTTCTGGCGGGTGACCTCGTTTCTCAGTCGAAGCAGCAACGGATGTTGCCCATAGCGGTCGATGCTTTCCAGGTCCGCTTCCTTGCGCTCACGCGTGACATTGAATGGCCCAACGTCAATATCCAGCCGTGGTGCATAGAGCGCTCGGCCGAACACATCGTCGGTCGCATCCGAGCGGACGCTCCATTCAGATTTCACCAGATCCCGAGGAAACATAGCGCCCAAGGCGTTCTTGATCGCCGCCTGGACTTCCTTCGCGCCCACTAGTCTTCTCCCCCATCTGCTGCCAGTCTGTAGCAGCATTTGCCGTGCGTAAAGCCGAATCCTCACCACAACCTGGGCCAGGGCCGCGGAGGCTTCACGGAGGACGAATTTCGGAAAGCCGGCTGCGCCGAGGTGTATCCGGGACCTGCTGGATCGGGGAGAGCGGATCAGACCGATGGCCAGAAAACTGAAAACCTATCAGACTTCGCTGGGCTTCTTCGATCTAGCGATCGCCGCTCCCTCGATGAAAGCGGCGCTGCAAGCGTGGGGCGCCGACAGCAATCTCTTCCATCAGGGCGCGGCGAAGGAAAGTGACGATCCAGCCGTCATCGCTGCGACCTTGAAGGAACCGGGCGTTGTTCTCAGACGGCCAGTCGGCTCCGATGGATCCTTTGGCGAGCGTGCTGAACTGCCCACCGAACCGGTCTCGTTGCTGCACTCGGTCCCGCGTGCCGCCTTCGGCGTCGCTATGCTCACGCTCCTGCGGGTGCCATTTCTCGAAGGCGATGCGCCCCTTGCGCACGCCTGATCAGGGCCTTCGGCCCTGGGCAGATTGCGCAAGAGCTGAGAGTAAGAGTGCAGGCTCGGTTTTTCCGTGACGGGTTACAAGCTGCGAGAGAGGCTCGCGGCGCCCGTCGCGGAGATCCGCGATGTTAAACCCTAATGCTCTCTCGCGCGCCGGCCAGGACCGGGCGAACCTCTACAACGAAATCACCGACAAGATTATCGCCGAACTCGAGGCTGGCCGCGTCCCCTGGGTTCAGCCTTGGGGGACCGCCGCGGCAAAGGCGCGTTTGGCCATGCCGAAAAACGCATCGACCAACCGGCAATATAGCGGCATTAACATCCTCATCCTCTGGGGAGCCGCGATCGAACGCGGATTTTCCGCTCAAAGTTGGCTCACCTTCCGTCAGGCGCTTTCACTTGGCGGCCACGTCCGCAAGGGAGAGCGCGGCACCACCGTCGTCTACGCGGATCGTTTTGTGCCGAATGACGAAAAGGGACGGGCGGACGAGACCGGCGAAGCCGCGCAGGCAATTTCATTCCTCAAGCGATTTACCGTTTTCAACACCGATCAGTGCGAGGAACTGCCGGACGAGATCGCCACCGCTGCGCCGCCACCGCCGCCAGGCCTGATCGAGCCCACGGTCGAAGCCCTGATCGAGGCCAGCGGAATCCCGTTTCGCATCGGCGGAGATCGCGCATTCTATGCACCGGCCGAAGACTATGTGCAGGTCCCGCCTCCGCAGGCCTATTTCGAGCCGATCAACTGGCACCGCACAGCGCTGCATGAACTCGGTCATGCGACCGGGCATCCCTCGCGCCTCAATCGCGACCAGGGAGGATCCTATGGTACCAGGAAATACGCCTTTGAGGAATTGGTGGCTGAGTTGAGCGCCGCGTTCGGCTGTGCATCGCTCGGGATTGTGCCGACCGTCCGTCATGCCGATTACATCGGCTCATGGCTTGAAGTCCTGCGCGAAGACAATCGCGCCATCGTTCGCGCGGCCTCGCAGGCGAGCAAGGCCGCGGACTATTTGCTCAGTTTCGTTCCCCAATCCACTGTGCCGGGTTCGCTGGATTCGGTTGTCGCTGATCACGAGGCGGCTTGATGCTTGGCCTCCCGCGGCGGCCGCGCCGAGAGTGAGAGGAGGGAACGCTGTTCGCGACGGGGTGGAAGCCGAGAGAGAGTCTCACGGCTGCCCGTCGTGGAGAGTCAAAATGACGAAAGCCGTCCAAAAGATCACACTGTCGTCTTCCCGCGATATTCCCTTCAACAAGCTCATGCTCAGCCAATCGAACGTTCGCCGCGTGAAAGCAGGCGTCTCGATCGAGCAGCTCGCCGAAAGTATCGCGCAACGTACCCTCCTGCAAAGTCTCAGCGTGCGAGCGGTCGTGGATGCGGAAGGCAATGAGACCGGCATGTTCGAGGTACCTGCAGGCGGCCGGCGCTACCGCGCGTTGGAACTTCTCGTAAAGCAGAAGCGCATGGCGAAGACGCAGCCTGTTCCTTGTGTCGTGCGCGCGGGAGGCATCGCTGAAGACGACTCGCTTGCAGAGAATGACGAACGGATAGGGCTTCATCCGCTCGATCAGTTTCGAGCCTTCCAGACCTTGAGTGGCGCCGGCTTGTCCGAGGAGGACATCGCTGCTCGGCACTTCGTGTCCCCGGCGGTCGTGAAGCAACGACTGCGGCTGGCGTCCGTGTCCCCAACGCTGCACGACGTCTATGCCGAAGACGGCATGACACTCGAGCAGCTCATGGCCTTCTCTGTAACAGCCGACCACGCCAGACAGGAGCAGGTCTGGGAAAACGTCAGCCGATCTGGCTATGATGAACCGTATCAGATCCGTCGCATGCTGACCGAAAATACCGTGCGCGCATCCGATCGCCGTGTGCAGTTCATTGGGCTGGATGCTTACGAGCAGGCTGGCGGCGGCGTTTTGCGGGACCTTTTCGAGCACGATGACGGCGGCTGGCTTCAAGATGTCGCTTTGCTCGACCGTCTCGTGACGGAAAAGCTCAAGGCCGAGGCCGAGGCGATTGCCGCCGAGGGATGGAAGTGGATTTCTGTCGCGGTCGATTTCCCCTACGGTCACGCTGATGGCCTGCGAGAAATCGAGGGCGAACTTGTCGATCTCTCGCCTGAGGAGCAAGCCACCGTCGACGCCCTCAACGCCGAGCAGGCCAAGCTTGAATCCGACTACCAGGATGCTGATGAGCTGCCCGACGAGGTCGATCGACGTCTCGGGGAAATCGAGGCGGCACTGATAGCGTTCGAAGGTCGGTCGGTAGTCTACGATCCCGCCGAGATCGCGCGAGCTGGTGTTTTTGTCAGCATCGATTCCGAAGGACGCCTCTCAGTGGATCGGGGTTACGTCCAGCCGGAGGATGAAGTGGCGGCACCCGCTCCTGATGTCGGGCAGACGTCATCAACCGATGGAGGGGAGGTCGATCCTTCCGTTCCGCGCACAGTGGTCTCGGTCGCGGGTAGCCCGGTCGAAACCGATGAGGATGATGACGATTCGACAAGGCCATTGCCGGATCGATTGATCACAGAGCTGACAGCGCATCGTACGCTGGCACTGCGGGACGCGCTGGCAGAAAATCCGGCGATCGCGTTCCAGGCGGTGCTGCACAATTTCGTGCTGACGGCCTTTTACCGGTTCGCGTCATCCGGAAGCTGTCTTGAGATCGGACTTCGTACGCCGACCTTTCCCGCTCAAGCCCCGGGCCTGAGGGAGAGCGCGTCCGCGAAGGCCGTCGAGGCACGGCACGAGTCCTGGAAAGCACGATTGCCGAAGGGCGAGAACGGTCTCTGGGATGCGCTTACGGCCCTCGACGGCGACGCGCAAGCGTCCCTGTTCGCTCACTGTGCGTCATTTGCGGTCAACGCCGTCTATGAGCCGGCGAACCGCTACAATCAGGGTCGTGTCTCCGCTCACGGAGTTCGCACGCGTCTCGATCAGGCCGATGTGCTGGCGCGCGCCGTTGACCTCGACATGGTCCGGGCGGGTTGGAGACCGACTGTCGACAACTATCTCGGCCGGGTCACCAAGCCTCGCATTCTGGAGGCGGTGCGGGAAGCAAGAGGCGAATCTTCTGCGCAGTTGATCGATCACCTGAAGAAGGCCGACATGGCCAAGGAGGCCGAACGTCTTCTCGATGGGTCGGGCTGGTTGCCGGACCCGCTGCGCCTCGCCGACGCTAGCGCGTGCCCTGCGGAAGAGGAGGGTGAACCGGACTCGTTGCCCGAATTCCTCGGCGACGACGAGGATCGGGAGAACCCCAACGACGACGATCCGCAACAGCTCGATGCGGCTGAGTGACATCATAGAGTAGGAAGGCTCCGGCCGTCCCGCAGTTGCTTGGGGACCGGTGTGCAGCGCCGGTCCCCATTTTTATGGGCGAGCGCTGAGAGGGAGAGCTGGGCCGGGAAGGGTTTGAATCGCCGTGGTCTTAAGGAGAGCGCCGGGCGGTTCGACCCGTTCCTGCTCTCCTGAGAAATCCTGTCATGACCGAATCTCTCGCCGGCGGCGCTGCCGCCGCGCCGCTCTCGATGCGTGCCGCTGCTACTCTCACCTCTGCCGCCCTCAGGGCCGCCCGACAGCTCATGACTGACCTCGAGCGCGGCCGTCGCATCGATGCCGCTGTCCTGCGTGGCGCCATGGAGGCTGCCTTCGGCGCCTCGGACGCGACCGGCGCCTGGAACTGGAAGACCGCCTATGACGTCTGCGAGGCAGCAACCGTTCTATTCCTTCGCAAGTTCGGCCCGGCCATGCGCGCCAAGGCTGGCTCAACGGCCGCGATGCTGCCGATGCTCGCGAAAATCGTGAGCTGTCTGCCGACCCATACGCGGCGTTCCGAGGACAGTCAGGCACTTCAGCAATTCTCGACGCCAATCCCGCTTGGGCTGGCCGCATGCACTGCAGCCGGTATTACGCCTGCCGACCGCGTTCTGGAGCCCTCCGCGGGGATCGGCTTGCTCGCCATCCTTGCCGAACTCGCCGGCGGCTCTCTGATGTTGAACGAGTTGGCCGAAGGCCGCGCGGCGCTGCTCGATCATCTGTTCGCCAACGTTAAAGTCACGCGGTTCGACGCCGCGCAAATCGATGATCACCTCGACGCGAGTGTCGTACCGAGCGTCGTCCTGATGAACCCGCCGTTTTCCGCGGTGGCGAATGTCGATCGACGGATGGCGGACGCGGCTTTCCGGCACATCGCTTCGGCGCTCGCGCGTCTTTGCGACGGTGGACGCCTCGTCGCCATCGCTGGCGCAGGCCTTGCGCCGGATAACCCGGCATGGACCGAGGCCTTTGTGCGGCTCCAGGAACGCGGACGGGTGGTGTTTTCTGCCGCGATCGACGGCGCCGTCTACGCCAAGCACGGCACTCAGACGGACACGAGGCTGCTCGTCATCGATAAGTTGGCCGCTGCCGATCCGAAGGCGTTTCCTGCCTCGCAAGGCATGGCCGGCGATGTCGCCACCTTGCTCAATTGGGTAGCCCTGCATGTGCCCCCGAGGCTGCCCGTCGCCGCGCCGGTCGTAGCCGGCGTCATTAGGCGCCCCGCAATGCCCCGATCGGCGGGCGCTTCCGCATCTTGTCTGTCGTCCACCTCGGAAAGCGCAGCGCCAAATGGCGTCGTACTCACGTACGAGACGGTCGAATGGTCGCCGCCGGAAGGCGCCCGCCTTACCGATGCGCTCTATGAGGAGTACGGATTGCAGTCGATCCGTATTCCCGGATCGTGCGCACATCCGACCAAGCTCGTGCAGTCGGCGGCGATGGCGTCCGTTGCGCCACCGAAGCCGTCCTACCGTCCGCATCTGCCTGCAACCCTGGTGGCAGATGGAGTTCTGTCCGAGGCCCAACTCGAGAGCGTCATTTATGCCGGCGAGGCGCATTCCGAATTCTTGGCGGGCTCCTGGACGGTCGACGCGACCTTTGACGTTGTGGCCGCCGCGCGCGACGACGCAGCGAATGCCGTCCGCTTTCGCCGCGGCTGGTTCTTGGGCGACGGCACCGGCGCTGGCAAGGGTCGGCAGGTCGCCGGCATCCTGCTCGACAATTGGCTGAAGGGCCGCCGCTGTGCGGTCTGGATCAGCAAATCCGACAAGCTGATCGAAGACGCGCAACGCGATTGGTCCGCGCTCGGCATGGAGCGGCTGCTCGTTACGCCTCTGTCCCGGTTTCGCCAGGGCACACCGATCCGGCTTTCGGAAGGCATCCTTTTTGCCACCTACGCCACGCTACGCACCGACGAGCGTGGCGAGAAGCTTTCGCGCGTCGGGCAGATCGTTGAATGGTTGGGCTCCGATTTCGACGGACTGATCGTTTTCGACGAGAGCCACGCCATGCAGAATGCGGTCGGGGGCAGGGGCGAGCGGGGTGACCAGGCGGCCTCTCAGCAGGGGCGCGCGGGCCTGAGGCTCCAGCACGCCTTGCCGAATGCTCGCGTGGTTTATGTGTCGGCGACAGGCGCAACCACGGTCCACAACCTCGCTTATGCCCAACGCCTTGGCCTTTGGGGCGGCGCCGATTTCCCGTTTGCCACGCGGGCCGAGTTCGTTGAAGCGATCGAGGAGGGTGGGGTTGCGGCGATGGAGGTGCTGGCGCGCGACCTCAAGGCGCTCGGTCTCTACGCGGCCCGTTCATTGTCCTATGAGGGCGTCGAGTACGAACTCGTCGAACACCAGCTTACACCGGAGCAGGTTCGCATCTACGACGCCTATGCCGATGCGTTCAGCATCATCCATAATAATCTCGACGCGGCGATGCGGGCCGCCAACATCACCGGCGAAACCGGAACGCTGAACGGGCAGGCAAAATCCGCGGCCCGATCCGCCTTCGAGAGCGCCAAACAGCGCTTCTTCGGTCATCTGCTGACCTCGATGAAGACGCCGTCGCTCATCCGATCGATCGACCGCGATCTCGACGCCGGCCATGCCGCCGTCATCCAGATCGTGTCGACGGGCGAAGCGCTCTTGGAGCGCCGGCTCGCCGAGATCCCGACCGAGGAGTGGGGCGACATCCAGGTCGACATCACCCCGCGCGAGTATGTGCTCGACTATCTCGCCCATTCCTTCCCGGTCCAGCTCTACGAACCGTTCACCGACCAGGAGGGCAATCTCTGTTCTCGGCCTGTCTATCGCGACGGCCAGCCGGTCGAGAGCAGGGAAGCTGTCGCCCGGCGTGACCGCCTCATCGAAAAACTCGCCTCGCTGCCGCCCGTGCCTGGCGCGCTCGATCAGGTCATTCAGCGCTTCGGCACCGACATGGTCGCCGAGGTGACCGGCCGCTCGCGCCGCGTCGTTCGCAAGGACGACCGGTTGGTGGTCGAAAATCGGGCCGGTTCGGCCAACCTCGCCGAGACCTCAGCCTTCATGGACGACGTCAAGCGCATCCTCGTGTTCTCCGACGCGGGCGGTACGGGGAGGAGCTACCATGCCGAACTGTCGGCGCGGAATCGCCGTTTGCGGGTTCACTACCTGCTCGAGCCCGGCTGGAAGGCGGACGCCGCGATTCAGGGCCTCGGCCGCACGAACCGGACCAATCAGGCGCAGCCGCCGCTGTTCCGTCCCATTGCGACCGATGTGAAGGCCGAGAAGCGCTTTCTCAGCACCATTGCGCGCCGGCTCGACACATTGGGGGCGATTACACGCGGCCAACGCCAGACCGGCGGGCAGGGCCTGTTCCGGCCCGAGGACAATCTCGAAAGCCAGTACGGGCGTGACGCGTTGCGTCAACTCTACACGTTGCTCGTCCGAGGCAAGGTCGACGGATGCTCGCTCGAACGGTTCGAGGATGCCACCGGCCTGAAGCTGACAGATGCCAATGGGCTCAGGGATGACCTGCCGCCGATCACGACCTTCCTGAACAGGTTGTTGGCGCTCACCATCGGCCTGCAGAATGTGCTGTTCACCGCCTTCGAGCAGCTGTTGACTGCTCGCATCGAGGGCGCGGTCGCATCCGGCACCTACGACGTCGGGTTGGAAACGCTCCGCGCCGAGAGCTTTGTCGTCAGCGGCCGGCGGACGATTTATGTCCATCCGCGCACGCGTGCCGAGACACGGTTGCTCAGCATAACCCAGCGCCAGCGCAACCATCCTGTTGGTTTGGATGACGCCCTTGCTCGTCGTTCCAATCATGCTGTCCTGCTGATCAACGAGCACTCCGGACGGGCCGCCGTGCAGGTCCCGGCCCCGAGCGTCATGCTCGACGACGGTGAGATCGAGCGCCGCGTCCGCCTGATCCGGCCTATGGAACAGCACCAGGTCCCCTTGAACATGATGATGGAGAGCCATTGGGTTGAAGCGGATCGCGAACGCTTCGCCGCGGCCTGGCTGGCGGAGCTTGCCGAGGTGCCCGAGTACACGGAAAGCACGATCCATGTCGTGGCCGGCTTGCTGCTCCCCATCTGGAAGCGGTTGCCGAACGAATCGACGCGCGTCTATCGGCTTCAGACCGACACGGGCGAGCGCATCATCGGCCGCAAGGTTTCTGCGATCTGGGTCGCAAACGCCCTTGCCGCGGACGCGCCTTCGCTGACGCCGGAGGTTGCCTTTGGCGGGCTAATGGAAGGACGGACCGTCCTCGACCTCGCGGAGGGGCTCCAGCTTCGGCGCGTCCGGGTCATGGGCGCATACCGCATCGAGCTGTCGGGATTCAACGACACGATGCGCGATCGCCTCCGCGCTTACGGGCTCTTTGGCGAGATCATCTCCTGGAAGCTGCGCATGTTCGTGCCCACGGACGCAAGCGGCGTCGAGATCCTGTCGAAGGTGCTCGAGACCTATCCGGTTGCGCGTATCAGTGAGCGGGAGGCCGCGTGATGTCCCGCGATGCCTCCGAACTGGTCCGCCGCCTCGCGCACGAAGCCGAGGCGGTGTGCCGACACTATCTCTCCAACGGCAAGCGCGCGGGGCGATATTGGGTGGTCGGAGACGTCCATAACACGCCGGGGCGCTCGATGTTCGTGCGGCTCCAGGAATCATCTAAGGGCCCCGCCGGAAAGTGGACTGACGCTGCGACCGGCGAGCATGGCGACCTCCTCGACATCATTCGCGAATGCCGGGGTTTGCGCGACTTTAGCGAGGTCACCGAGGAAGCGAGGCGGTTTCTGAAGCTGCCTCGTCCTGAGCCGCAGCTGGCCTCGAAACCCGTTCGTTCGCTTGCGCCGGTCGGATCGCAGAAAGCCGCCCGTCGGCTCTTTGCGATATCCAGCCCAATTGAGGGGACGATGGTCGAAACGTATTTGCAGCGCCGCGGAATAGCCCGCATCAACCATGGCGGCAGCCTGCGCTTCCACCCTCGTTGCTACTATCGACCGGACGAGCACTTGCCGACCGAAACCTGGCCGGCGATGATTGCCTGCGTCACCGACCTTGAGGGACGGATCACCGGCGTTCACCGCACCTGGCTCGATCCAGACGGTTTTGATCGCGTGCGGCTCGGCAAGGCTCCAATCGACACACCACGACGGGCTATGGGCGATCTGCTTGGCAACGCTGTTCGCTTTGGCGTGGTGGACGACGTGCTCGCCGCCGGCGAGGGTATCGAGACCATGTTGTCGCTGCGTAACGTACTCCCGACCTTGCCGATGACTGCTGCGCTCTCGGCCAATCACCTCTCTGCCATGTTGCTGCCGTCTGGCCTGCGTCGGCTCTATATCGCCCGCGACGCCGATGCCGCCGGAGATGCGGTACAGGCGACTCTCACCCAGCGCGCGGAAGCCGTCGGCGTTGAAGTGATCGCATTGTCGCCCCGGCTGGGCGACTTCAACGAAGATCTGCATATCTTCGGTCTCGGGGCGCTGCGAGCAGCGTTGCGGCTTCAACTCGTGCCAGAGGACGTCGCCCGCTTCCTGCACTCGTCGGCGGTGGCCGTGGAATAGCCCCGGTGCTTCGATCGGCGTCGACAGGTCGGTCATAGCGAGACCATTCCCGGAATCGGGCGCGACCTCGGCCTTCTAGATGGCGATCGGACGGCAAGCGGCCCGGGCCGGCAATGGCTACGCCCGGCTATTTTCCGCCGCGCGCCGGCGATGGGAAGAAGCATTAGCCGACAGCCCGACGCGCTTTGCATCGCGAAGCAAAATAGCCGGCCTCCGCCATCCTCCGCTGCCGCTTCGGCCCTTTCGGGTTCTGGCCCGTTCCGCCCGCCGTCTGAGTGATCGCCACGAAGGCCGCGATGGGCGCGGCCGATCCGGCAAAGGACCTTCTCCATGACCGACCACGATGACATCGAGCCACCGCATGCCTCTTCTCCAACCGATCACGTTCTCACCGAATTGCAGCTCTTCGGTTACCGCCCCTTCGACGACCAGCCTGATCCACGGCCGCTCCCCGAGGGCAAGATCATCGCTGGAGCCGTCGCCGACATCTTCGATGCCCTGGTCGCGACGTTGAGCGACACGCGGCTCGAGCCGGACCTTGGCGATCTCCTCTGGTCGACCGTGAGCTTGTTTCATCGTGCCGTCGACCGCATCGAACGCCATCTCGACGACAACGAACAGGCGCAGCAGAAGAGCCAGCGCGAGCAGAACGGCTCCGAAATACGGTCGGTCGAACTCGAGCGCCTGACGGCCGAAGGCATTACGCTGATCGAGCGGCGCAACTGCCTGGAGCTCTTCCGCGACCAGGCCATTGAGCGCTTTGAGACACACACCGGCTCATCCTGGCGCCCTCGATCGGGATCGCTGGTGAACCACCGCACGTTGACCGCAGCGATGATCGACTCCCGCGACTTCATCGCGGCCAAGCGCCGCGCCGAAACCGAGGTCTTGTTGCCGTCAGGACCGAAGATCGCACTCACCGGCGGGCTCGACTTCAACGACCATCACCTCATCTGGGACCGCCTCGACAAGGTTCACGCCAAGCATCCCGACATGGTGCTGCTCCACGGCGGCTCCCCGAAAGGGGCCGAGCTGATCGCCTCCAAATGGGCGACCATCCGCAAAGTACCTCAGGTCGCCTTCAAGCCCGACTGGACGAAACACGCCAAGGCGGCACCGTTCAAGCGCAATGACACCATGCTCGAACTCCTGCCGATCGGCGTCCTGCACTTCCCGGGCACGGGAATCCAGGACAACCTTGCCGACAAGGCGAAGCGGATCGGCATCCCGGTTTGGAAATTTGGCGGCGCGTGAGCGCCGTCTTCGCGCCTCCGAAACCATCAAAGCGGAGTTGCATGCGCCGTAACTCCGCCTCGTTTCGGCTCTATATCGGAATTTGCGCCGTGGTGGTGGTGGAAGGCGCAACTCGCAAAACCATGCACATGGAGCCACCACCATGCTCGCCATTGGGCTTGTTCTCAACACACTCGGCATTGGTTTGTTCTGCTGGGCGATCTTCGCGCTCGCAGTGTGTGCCCTGCCATTTTTCGTCGCACTGAGTATCGGGATGACTGCGTTTCAGAGCGGTGCCGGCGTTGTTGCGGCGCTGCTTGTCGGAACGGCCAGTGGAGCGCTGACGCTTGTCCTCGGTCAGGTCGCCCTCGCTGTCACTCAGTCCTTGACCTTGCGCATCGCGATCGCGACCGCATTCGCCATTCCCGCCGCGTTTGCCGGCTATCATGTGGTGTTCGCCCTGTCCCAGATCGGCGTGCCTTCGCTGGCTTGGCGTGAAGTCTTGGCTTGCCTGGGCGCGATTTGCGTTGGCGGCACGGCGTGGACGCGCTTGACCATTTTTGCGGAGACCCGCCCGCTCGGGCCGGCTGGGGTGGTGCAGAATCCGTCTCGACCAATGCTTACGGCCGCTAGGGGCGAGGGATGACCGTTCACAACCTTTGTCGTCGGACAGGTTTGCGTAGATCGGCGCGTTGAACGAGGGACAATCGGGCCCTGAGCGGGAGGGGGCAGTCCCCCTCGGAGTGCCCCGACCAAGCCGCGGCCATTCGGCCCGGCTCACTCAGCTACGGCGGAGCAGCGTTATCTCGATCATCCCTTCGGAGACGATGCCGCCCTTTGCAGCCGATCGTTTCTCTTTCCGCGCCGAATCGTTCTGACCTCTTGTTCAGCACTACCGAGATAAGCCAGGTCTTCTCCCGAGCTTGCGGTTCAGCACGCGGACGCACGTGGCCTCGTTGATGGCTTGATCTGGCCGAAGACCGGCTTCGCCTCGATCGTCTGAGCCGCAACGCCGTTGCTGCGACTTTCTTCCCCTGGGCTTACGCCCATTCCTCGCGAGACAAGAAAGTCGCCACAACGGCGTCCTCCGCTGCGCTCCGGCCCTTGGAAAGCGGGTGCGTCGCCGATCGTCCCCGGCCTCCAGATCGCCATCGAGGCGGCGGTGGTCGCGGGCTCGAAACACAACAGGAGAAGTGAAATGGCTAACATCGGTTCTTTCAAGAAGGTCGGCAACGATTTCCAGGGCGAGATCATCACCCTGAGCTTGCAGGCCAAAGGCGTCCGCATCGTCGCCGAACCCAACCGCTCCAACGACAACGCTCCCAGCCACCGCGTCTATGTCGGCCGGGCCGAGATCGGGGCCGCATGGTCGAAGCGCTCCGAAGAGGGCCGCGACTACCTCTCGCTCAAGCTCGACGATCCCTCGTTCACCGCACCGATCTACGCGAACCTGTTCGACGACGAAGGCGGCGAAGGCTACACCCTGCTCTGGTCGCGGCCGCGCAAGAACGGCGAGTGAGACTGAGCTTTGCCAAG
The DNA here is from genome assembly GCF_000426845.1 of Bradyrhizobium sp. in8p8. Lineage (GTDB taxonomy): Bacteria > Pseudomonadota > Alphaproteobacteria > Rhizobiales > Xanthobacteraceae > Bradyrhizobium > Bradyrhizobium japonicum_C. The sequence goes on from NZ_AUGD01000021.1 coordinate 44,572, forward strand.
CCCCGCCCGATCCGTTCGGGCGGGGCTTTCGCTTGTTCAGGCTTGGTAGACCCGCGAAGCACCGCGTCGACGCCGCGATACACGCTCGTCCAACAATCGCGTCAGCTATCGGGCGGAGTGCGAATTCCTCTCCTTCCGGCTCATGCCGCAGGAGGGCATCAATTGCTTCCCGCTAAAAGACACTTGCATCGCCCAACCTGCTAACCCGAATCAGAGCACGGTCGCGTTCGCCTGCGGGCTCGTCTGGTCGCCGGCCGGCCAGCAAGGGCACGAGAGCTACTTTTCGGCGCAGGAGGAATGTCGCCCCTTTCGGCCCTCAGGCGTGGGACGCTTCAGCAGATCTGATGCTTCGACGCCAAGAACTTTGGCTAGCCTGTCCACGACGTCAATCCCTGCCGAATACACGCTTCGTTCGAGCGAGCTGATATAGGTACGGTCGATTTCCGCGCGATGGGCCAGTTCCTCCTGCGACAAGCGACGCGCTCGTCGAAGCTTTCTCAAGTTCAGCGCCAGTACCTCTCGGATGTTCATGACCGAGAGGGCAGCGCCTTGAAGAGTATTCCTCCACGGAGTATTCTCTACAATCGTTCGGGTGGACCTTGGGGGCGCGCCATTCGAACAATTATTTAATCTCTGAAGCGCACAAATTCTGTAGACCGCTCGGGCTAATGAGTACGAAGATGGCTCAAGTGCAGCTAGCATTCGCCCAATCGAAGCTTCTAGACCAATAGGAGTTTCAGCAGTGCCGCCGCTTGATCCCGTGGTTTCCGATTTGGCGCCCAACGAGCCGGCGCTGACGCCGTATGACGAGCAACACGCCGTCACGTATATGCGCCTTCTCGATGCCGACGCAGATAACGCCGACTGGCGCGAAGTCGCGCGTCTCGTTTTGAACATGGATCCTGATCTTGAGCCGGCTCGCGCTCGCCGCGCTTTCGAGAGTCATCTAGCTCGTGCAAAATGGGTGACGAGCCAAGGCTATCGTCATTTGCTCCGCCGTGGATGGCCGAGAAATGAAAAATGAAGGCCGTTTGAAACAAACATGACGACTTGTTGACATCCGATTGCAAAATCAAATCGCGCTATTGGGCGAGCGAATGAGTGCAACTAGAAATGGTCACAATTGTCGTGTTGCAATCCCTCATCGTTAGAGCGGTGGGGACAACAGCACGATGTCAGGGTTTGATTGGAGATCACGGGAAGCCTACGCAAACATGGAGAAGGCTGAAGCCGTGGACGTGGCCTGGGAGTGGCTCCGACGTAATGGTGACTACGAAAGAGATTATCGCGCCCTAAAGGGGAGCGGAATAAACGACCGCCTCCGGCAGCAATGGGGGCTGTCTTTTCGCAGCTGATCCGAAAAAATCTTTCGACAGACAAGCAATCTTCTGGGCGCCTGAGGCCCTGCCGGCCGTGTTACAGATCCGCGGGGCTGACGCTTCGGTGGTCGCCAGGCCGCATGCTCTTTCGCTCGACAGACTTGCGGCTGGCGAGGTTCGCCGCGCCTCAGACGGATGGCACGCCGTCGTGCCGCTTGGAGGCGCGATTCATCGCCTGTGGCTACCGGAACTGCCGGCCAGCGGCGCATCAATTGCCGTCGAATTGCGGCTCGACGCCGATTTCGACATTCGCTTGCAGGCGGCGCATCGGTTCTGGTCGGCTCTCGAGGAGCGCCCCATCGGGCCTTCTGTTCCCCCGCTATCTTTGCAGCGTCGGCAGCGGCTTACGCTTGCCATACGTGCGCTGGATGGATGGACGCAAGGAAATAGCTATCGCGAGATCGCGGAGGGCTTGTTTGGCAAATATAGGATTCCCAGCCGCGCCTGGAAAACCCATGATCTGCGCAGCCGGACCATCCGCCTGGTTCAAACCGGCCTGGCTCTGATGCGGGGCGGCTATCGCGCATTGCTGCGCGACAGTCGCAAAGAACGCTAAAGGCGCGTCTCGCTCTCCTTCAATCCTCGGGGTATCGAAATCGACCCCTCGCATCTTCGGCATCCCCCTGCGCCCCTCTACTCCGCGATCATGACCGTCGACGCGCGGCCGAACTCGTCCGCGCTCCACACGATCTCGGAGCCTCTCAAATGCCCGACCCGAACGCCGGCTTACCGCCGCGATACCTGCGCACGCCGGAAGCCGCGCGCTTTCTGGGTTTATCCGGCCGCACGCTGGAAAAGCACCGCACCTACGGTACTGGCCCAACCTATCGAAAGCTCGGCGGTCGCGTCGTCTATGCCGTCGATGATCTCAAGGCATGGGTCGACCGCGGCGCCAAGACGTCAACCAGCGATCCCGGCATCGGCACCGTCTCACCGGCCAAACGGCAAAGGCCCATTCCTTATGCGGGCAAGGAGCGGCGCTGACCATGTCGGACAGCAAGTCGTCTGCGCATCAGCGGCGCCATTCGGAGCGCGATCAACTCGATCTGTTTCGCACTCTCCCCGGAGATCTGGCCCCGCGCGACGCGCAGGACCTGATGGCCTATCCGTTCTTTTCGCTCGCTAAATCGAAGCGGATCGCCCCCATCGACTTTCGCGCAGGCACCATCTCGATCCGCGTCGAGGCCGTGCCGGAACACGGCATGGCGACGATCTGGGACGCCGACGTCCTGATTTGGGCCGCCTCGCAGATTGTCGAAGCCCGCGATGCCGGCCTGAAGACGTCCCGGCTGATGGCCGCCACGCCATACGAAATCCTGACCTTTGTCGGCCGCGGTACGAGTGTGCGCGACTACGACCGCCTCAAGGCAGCACTCGACCGGCTGCAATCGACCACGGTAATGACGTCCATTCGTCAACCGACGGAGCGCCGGCGGCATCGCTTCTCCTGGATCAATGAATGGAAAGAGACGGCTGACATGCACGGCCACGCCAGAGGACTCGAACTGATTCTACCGGATTGGTTCTACTCCGGCGTCTTGAACGAAGCGCTCGTGCTGACAATCGACCGCGCCTATTTCGATCTGACCGGCGGACTCGAGCGCTGGCTCTATCGTCTTGTGCGCAAGCATGGCGGTCGTCAGGCAGGCGGTTGGAGCTTCGATTTCGTGCACCTCCACGCCAAATCCGGCAGCTTGTCGCCGCTCAAACATTTTGCGTACGACCTGCGCCAGATCGTCCACCGCCAGACGCTGCCAGGCTACCAGCTTGTCATCACGCATGACCTGAATGGCGCGGAGCGGCTGAACTTCGCGCCAGTCCTGGTCGATTCTTTTGCCGAGCGACTGCGCAAGCGCGGGCTCGTTCCTCGTCCGGGGGACAACCTGTGAATTTTCTCGTGCTATCGGGGACCAACATTCTCGTGCCATCGGGGACCCGATCCTCGTGCCATCGGGGACCGGAATCGCCAATAACGCCCTGCCGCGCAAGGCCTTCCCGCTCTCGTAACCCTACTAACCTGGAATCCTCCGGAGTCTTTCTAACGGACCCTGACAATCGAACGGCGATTGCGAAGGGGACGATAGCGAAGCGCGCCGCCACCTGGCGATCGCCAATGCCACCACTCGCCGATCGTCAGCATGATCTCGCTGCCACGTTCCGGCCGATACCAAAACTTTGTGGCGAACTCTACACCCGCCGCGGTACCCCTCAGCAGCATGGAGCCCCAAGGTGAACGACCTCACGACTGTTGAGCTCTTGTGGCTCCAGAAGCGGATAGAAAACCGGATCCGGTTCGGCCGTCCGGTATCAGAAAAGATCGTTGACCGTCACCGCCGCGTCCTCTCGTTCGCGCCCGGCAGCATTTTCGCGTTCGTGCGCTGGACATCCAATGACTTCGGAACTGTCTTGTCGCGCATCGATATCCTGCGCGCGGTGCGGACCGGGCAGCGTTACTCGACCGTGCCCTGGATCAATCCTGGCGGCGACAGTCTGCTACGATTGTCAGGTTGGCCGAGAGTCGAACGCGCACTGCAATTGATCGATACGGTGGAGGCGCTCGGCATCCATCCCTCCGACGTGGCCCCCGACTATTGGCATCACGTCCACAACCGTCTCTCGGTCAACGAGGCGCCGCGGATCTACACCCGTTCCCGCCACCAGGCATGGCTGCATCGGCGGAGGGTTGCGCCATGAAGAGTCGGCTGAAGCTCCTTCTTGTGACGTCTGCGACGGCAGCTCTTGTGCTGTTCTCGATCCAGGCCAAGTCGCCGCTCTACATCTGGAATGCCTCGCAGAGCGTACCGATTGGTCTCTATCGTGTGCGGCCTGCGGAACGATTGGTCGTCACCGAACTCGTCGTGGTTCGACCCCCCGAGCCGCTGGCGAGCTTCCTGGATCTGAACGGCTATCTGCCCGTTGGTGTTCCCATGCTCAAGCGCGTCCTGGCGCTCCCGGGACAAACCATCTGCCGAACCGGCTTCACAGTGACCGTCGACAGCATCGAGGTGGGCGAGGCCCGCGAGCGCGACGGCCGCGGACGCCCGTTGCCGGTCTGGCGCGGATGCCGCGTGGTCGCCGCCGATGAAATCTTTCTCATGAACTGGCAGTCCCCGGACTCGTTCGATGGCCGCTACTTCGGTCCCGTGCCGGCATCCGCGGTCATTGGACATGCACTTCCCGTGTGGACGAAGGAGGAATGAGTTTGTTCTTAATTGTACATCGGTCAGCCATTCCTCCGCTCGGCCGGTCGCGGCGTCAATCTTCCATCCCGGCCGCTTCTGTGAAAACCATGGGGCTCGGCGGGGGGCGACGACGTTGGCTACATCGCCATAAGGGCACGTTAACCCAGCCAACCCCTAGCACGACCGCTTGCCTACAGACGATCAGCGCCGTTTCATGCGTTATAGCAATATTGCTGACGATCGTACTGCCAATGCAGACAATTGATGCTGCTGAATTGGAGAAGTCAGTCGCACCGTCACACAGCATCTCGAAGGCCGCTACCTATGCGGCATTCGTCACGGAAGCGTTCCATCAGTTTGCGATCCCGGAGCATTGGATCCGCACCGTCATCGAGGTCGAGAGTGGCTGGAACACGCGCGCAGTATCACCCCGAGGCGCACTCGGTCTGATGCAAATCATGCCGGACACCTGGGTCGAACTGAGCGTCCGTTACCAGCTCGGTATCGATCCCTTTGATCCGCGCGACAACATCTTGGCAGGTACCGCGTACCTTCGAGAGATGCTCGACCGCTTCGGATTGGAGGGGTTCCTTGCGGCTTACAATGCAGGGCCGCGCCGCTACTTGGAGCACTTGACCACAGGCAAGCCGCTTCCGGAGGAAACACAGACCTACGTCGCGAAACTCGCACCGCTAATTCGCGATGAACAACGCGAGCGCGGCACCACGGCCGTCAAACGATTTGCTTCTTGGCAGGAGGGACCGCTCTTTGTCGAGCGGTCCCGCGCACCTTCCTTTGACGCCCGATTTGCGCCGCCCGCGAACATCCTGCCTTCCTCCAGGGTCTCGTCCACGACGAATGCATCCATGCTGGTCCCGCGCGAGGCGGGTCTGTTTGTGCAGAGAGCTAGTGAGGCGCGATTCCGATGAGTGCAATCGCATGCGGTCGAAGGCAGTCGCAAGTTTTCGCGCATTGGAGAATGGAAGGGAGAGCGCAGGGGTTAGCCGACCGGAGATGGCAAGGGAAAAGGCCGGCCGTCGGTTCGGCCTATGTGGTTGGTTGGGTTCGAGGATTTGGTCATGCTGCCGATGCATCCTGCCGGCGCTTTTGGCGATTCATCGAACGAAATCAACGCTTCTCGCGCCAGACGTCTACGAAAGAGCAAGGTTTTTGGCCGTGAAGGCGCGCGACGACGATCTCCGCATTCGCCCCGGACGCATCCACCACGGCAACCGCGGCGGCAAACGTCCGCAGACCTTTGTCGGCGAGGTGATGCGGTCCGCAAAGAGAGCGGGGCATGTCGGCAACAGTTTCCGATCAAGCCAGGTGCGCAGCCGCTCCCAGTTCGGGCGGGGCCGACGCGCGGCGGCCGCGATCCGCCTGCGCTCGAATGCCCGGCGCGTGGTGACGAAAGCACGCGTCGTGCGTCACAAGGGCTCGCGCTTTCGATCTGCGCCGCTACCCAAGCACCTCGCGTATCTCAAGCGCGATGGCGTCACGCGCGATGGCGAAGACCCCCGTATGTTTGACGCGGCCTCCGATACGGCGGACGAGCGTGCCTTCGCCGCACGCTGCGAAGATGATCGCCATCATTTCAGGTTCATCGTTTCGCCGGAAGACGGGGCCGCGCTCGGTGACCTCAAGGCGTTCACGCGTGAGCTGATGCGCGACGTCGAGAAGGATCTCGGAACCAGGCTCGACTGGATCGCGGTAGATCACTGGAATACGGACAATCCGCATGTCCATGTTCTCATCCGTGGGCGTGCCGATGATGGTCAGGACCTTGTCATTAGCCGCGAGTACATCAGCCGCGGTTTTCGCGATCGCGCGGCCGACCGCGTCACTCTTGAGCTCGGCCCTCGCAGTGAGATGGAAATTCGCACGAGCCTCGAACGGGAGGTGAATGCGGAGCGCTGGACCGGCCTCGACCGGGCGCTACGCGACGTCTCCGACGCGTCCGGCGGCGTGGCAGACCTTAGGCTGAGCCAAGATGTTGAAGATCCCGAATTGCGCCGGCTATTGATCGGCAGGGCGGGCAAGCTTGAGCGCCTCGGCCTGGCAGAGCCTGCCGGCCCGGCTTGTTGGACCCTGAAACCTGGTCTTGAACAGACACTTCGTCAGCTAGGCATGCGCGGTGACATCATCAAGACGATGCACCAAGCCTTGACTGGTAACGGTCGCGAGCCAGACGTCAGCACCTTTGCCCTGCACGGCAACGAGCCAACAGATCCGATTCTTGGCCGCCTTGTCCAACGCGGGCTCGACGATGAGCTTAAAGGCACCGCTTACGCGATTGTCGCCAGCGTCGACGGACGCACGCACCACCTGCGCTTTGGCGATATCGACATGACCGGCGATGCGCCGGCCGGCGCCATCGTCGAGGCGCGCCTCTATGATGATGCGAACGGACGCCGGCACGTGTCACTCGCGATCCGATCGGATATGTCCATCGAAGAGCAGGTGGCGGCGAGGGGCAGCACTTGGCTCGACCGCCAGCTCCTTACCAAGGATCCGCCGCTCAGCCGCGCCGGTTTTGGTGCCGAGGTGCGGGAGGCAATGGAAGCGCGCATCGATCATCTCGTGGAGGAGGGGCTGGCCCGCCGGCATGGGCAGCGCGTGGTGTTCGCACGCGACTTGCTCGCGACGTTGCGGCGTCGGGAGTTGCAGGAGGCCGGTGCCAAGCTTGGGGCCGAAACGGGGCTTGACCACCGTTTGGCTGCTGAGGGCGATTCTATTTCCGGCATCTACAGGCAACGAGCGAGCCTCGCCTCGGGGCGCTTTGCCATGATCGATGATGGGCTCGGTTTTCAGCTCGTGCCGTGGCGGCCAGCCTTGGAGCAGCATCTCGGAAAGCAGGTGACAGGCGTCATGATGCCAGGCGGCAGGATCGATTGGGATTTCGGTCGTAAGCGCGGACTGGGCCTCTAGCGGCGTCGGCAGGATCAGATCTGTCCGAATTCCGCGAGGCGACCGCACAACGTACCCTCGCGGGCGCCTCGTACTTGATGCCAGGCGACGACTTTGCTGCATCCCGGCCATGTCGACGACAAAAGTGCTTTGGGGCCAGATCACGCTTGTCCTTGCCATCGTGCTCATCTCCACGTGGGCAGCGACGCAATGGGTTGCCTGGAGGTTGGGATTTCAGCCGCGACTTGGGTCCCCCTGGTTTGAGCTCGGCATGCCCATCTACCTTCCGCCCGCCTTCTTCTGGTGGTGGTATGCATACGATGCCTATGCCCCTAAAATCTTCGTCGAGGGCGCCTGCATCGCGGCGTCCGGCGGGGTGATCTCGATCGTCGTCGCCTTTGCAATGTCGATTTGGCGGGCGCAGGAGGCGCAGACCGCAGCTACCTATGGCTCTGCCCGGTGGGCGCTACAGAATGAAATCCGTAGCGCCCAGCTCTTGGGCCCAGACGGTGTCGTCCTCGGTCGCTTTGATCGCAACTACCTGCGACACGACGGCCCCGAGCATGTGCTCTGCTTCGCACCGACGCGGTCGGGCAAGGGCGTCGGCCTCGTGGTACCGACGCTTCTGACATGGCCGGGCAGTTGCATCGTCCATGACATCAAGGGCGAGAATTGGCATCTGACCTCCGGCTTCCGTGCCCGCCATGGAAAGGTAGTGCTGTTTGATCCCATCAACCGCAACTCGGCGGCGTACAATCCCCTCCTGGAGGTCCGTCGCGGCGAATGGGAAGTTCGGGACGTCCAGAACATCGCCGACGTGTTGGTCGATCCGGAAGGCGCCCTGGAACGGCGTAGCCATTGGGAGAAGACCAGCCATTCCCTGCTCGTCGGTGCGATCCTGCACGTCCTTTATGCCGAGCAGGACAAGACCCTGGCTGGCGTCGCAAAATTCCTGTCGGATCCCAAGCGCCCGATCGAGGCAACCTTGCGCGCGATGATGTCGGCGGCTCATATGGGTGATGCCGGCGTTCACCCGGTTATCGCGTCTGCTGCTCGCGAGCTCCTGAACAAGAGCGAAAACGAACGCTCTGGCGTGCTTTCAACCGCGATGTCATTCCTTGGGCTCTACCGCGATCCAGTTGTGGCGCAGGTGACGCGCCACAGCGACTGGCGGATCCGTGACCTGGTGGAGGCAGACCAGCCGACAACGCTCTACCTCGTCGTACCGCCATCCGACATCAGCCGGACCAAGCCGCTCGTGCGGCTGATCCTCAACCAGATCGGCCGCCGCTTGACGGAAGATTTGAATGCCAAGGGACGCCGGCATTGTGTGCTGCTGATGCTCGACGAGTTTCCGGCCCTAGGTAGGTTGGACTTCTTCGAGTCGGCGCTCGCGTTCATGGCCGGCTACGGGCTTAAGAGTTTCTTGATCGCACAGTCACTCAACCAGATCGAGAAGGCCTATGGCCCGAACAATTCGATCCTGGACAACTGCCATGTCCGCGTGTCCTTCGCCACCAATGACGAACGGACCGCGCGACGCGTGTCGGAGGCGCTGGGAACCGCAACCGAATTGCGCGCTATGAAGAACTATGCCGGCCATAGGTTGAGCCCGTGGCTTGGTCACCTCATGGTGTCGCGGCAGGAGACGGCACGTCCGCTTTTGACGCCGGGCGAGGTGATGCAATTGCCGCCGGACGATGAATTGGTTCTGATTTCGGGGTGCCCCCCGATCCGCGCAAAAAAGGCGCGCTATTACGAAGACTTGCGGTTTCGCGAGCGGGTGCTTCCGCCGGCCACGTCAAGCGGGGCAGAGAGCCGTGTTTTGCCTGCGGAGGATGACTGGAGCAAGTTGCCCCTGCCGGTCACCCCGCGCAACATGCAGAAGCCGAAGGTTCAAGGTGGATCCATAGACGATCCCGCCAATGGTGGCATCAGGCGGGAGCCGGAGCTTCCCGTGCATGAAGATGTGGCGCCAGATCCGATTCCCGCGAAGACCGAGTTCGAATTTACCGACGAGGATTCCGATGATGACATCCAGCGTGCAGGCGAACTGCGCAGGGCGGCGGCGGGCGTAGCCCGCCAGGCGGCGCTGGATCCCGACGATGGCCTTGATCTCTAAGGTGACTTGATGCGGACCAAGCATACATTTCGCCTGCCCCCCGATCTCGCCAGCCAGTTGGCGGATTATGCCAACCGGAAGCGGGTGCCACAGGTCCTCGTTGTCGAATCGGCACTGTCATCATTCCTCTCCCCGGATGGCTCCGAGCGCATGGAAGCGGCCCTCGGCCGACGGTTGGACCGGCTGACACGCCAGGTCGAGCGCCTCGAGCGTCACGTGACGATCTCGAATGAAGCGCTGGCGCTGTTCGTCCGCTTCTGGCTGACGGCGACGCCGCCTTTGCCGGATACCGCACAACCTGCTGCACAGGCCAAAGGACGCGAGCGCTATGAAGGCTTCATTGAAGCTTTGGGCCGGCGGCTCGCCAGAGGCCAGAGCCTCGCGCAGGAACTCACCTTGGACGTCGAGCCGCGCGTTGGGTCGGCCGACAAACCTGATCCCGCCTGATTGGTCCGCCGATTCTTTCTTTCGCTACGCCACACTACGACATCGATGCCTGTGCGGTTGAAGCAAAAGCGGGACTGTCCCTTCTGTCATCCTGCCGCCGTTCAAGACGGCTTTTCGATGATCGGATCTCGCCTCGCTGATTGCGAGTGCCGCGGCTCCGATCGATTCAGTTGCATGGGGAGCGAAGATCGTGACGGTCGACGGCGAACGCGATGGACAGGTCAGCTTGAGTTTGGATCAAATTGAGGCGACCGCCTCGCCGATTCCGAGTGAGACTCCTCGAACCAGAAAAGTCAGTGTTCAGCTCTCCGAGACGATTTTCGAGCGCTTGGAAGCGGCAACCGGCCAGCCGGGTGCGGGCAAGAGCATGATCGTGGAGGCCGCTCTCGAACGGTTCCTGAATCCGGCTCCGCCGGTGGAAGGCATGGTTCATGAGGCCCTCCATCGGATCGGCGATCAAATTGAACGCCTGGAGAGCGAAATTGCGATCATCGCCGAGACGGTCGCGCTGCACGTCCGTTATCACCTCACGGTGACACCCCCGATGCCGCCATCGCAGCAGCGCGACGCGTGTGTGCTGGGTTACCGGCGGTTCAAAGCCCTGGCCGAGCAGGTTGACCGACGCGTGCGCGCGAGCCAACCGCTGATGCGGGAGACAATCGCCGGTCTCAGCATGAGTGAGCGCACGGTCTCTCCGCCTGAGAGAGATGGGGGGGCCGTGCCCGATCGTTCAGAAGATCAGAATGACGTCCTTTGCGACGTCGCCCCAGACGCGGAATCCAAGCAAATGGCTGCCGTCCAGGAGGACGGCAGCAACCCCAACTTTCGAAATTTGCCAAACGCCTTCTGCTGACTCGACTGAGGCGGCCAGAAGGAGGGCAGGCCAGGTCCCGCTGGTCCCATCTGCCGCATCTGCAATCGTCGAAGCAAGTGCCGCGAGGCGACTTCCAAAATGGCGGCTGATATTCAGCGTTTTTCTGCCTTTTGCGGCAGGCTACTTCCTTTCCTACCTGTTTCGCACCATCAATACGCTCATTTCTGAACCTCTATCGGCCGACCTGGGTTTGGACGCCGGCAGTCTTGGGCTGCTGACGTCGGTGTATTTCCTGAGCTTCGGGGCAGCCCAGATTCCAATCGGAATCCTGTTGGATCGCTTTGGTCCGCGCCGGGTTCAGAGCGCGCTATTGCTGGTCGCGGCCCTAGGGGCCGCGCTGTTCGGTGCTTCAAGCGGATTCGTGTCGCTCATGCTCGCCCGCGCATTGATTGGACTCGGCGTCGCGGCAGCATTGATGGCTGGGCTGAAAGCAATCGTTCTCTGGTTTCCCAGAGAGCGGGTCGCGCTGATGAACGGCTACATGATCATGCTGGGTGCTTTGGGAGCGGTGACGTCAACCCGACCTGCCGAATGGCTGCTGAGCTCGGCGGGTTGGCGTGGAATATTCGAGGTTTTGGCGATTACAACGCTTGCAGCCGCCCTTTTGATCTTTCTAGCCGTCCCAGAGAGAAAGATCGCACAGCAAGCACCACCGGCAGGGCTCCGACTGGAAGTGATCTTCACAAATCGACGGTTCTGGCAAATTGCACCGCTTTCCGCGAGCTGTGTTGGGTCGGCCTGGTCGTTGCAGGCATTGTGGGCCGCGCCGTGGCTCACGGACGTCGAGGGACTGAACCGCGAAGCTTTGGTCACCCAATTGTTCGCCATGACGGTCGGCATATGCGTCGGCGCGTGGCTCCTAGGCACGATTGCCGACCGGTTGCGAAGACGTGGCATCGGTTCGGAAACGCTGCTGGCGCTGGTGGCGCTATCGTTCGTCTTGGCCGAGCTCGCGCTAATCCTGCGTCTGCCGGTCCCGTCGATGCTGCCATGGTCGGTGGTTTCCGTCGTCGGCGCCGCCACTGTCCTCAGCTACGCGACGATAGCAGAATACTTTCCAACCGAGCTCGCCGCGCGAGCGAATGGCTGCCTGAATCTCTTGCATTTCGGATGGGCCTTCGCGATTCAATCCGGAACTGGATTCATATTGCAGCAATGGCCCGTTCAAGATGGGCACTATCCGCTGATAGCCTATCAGGTTGCCTTTGGGTTGAGCGTTGCGGTTCAGGCCGCGGCCCTGGCTTGGTTTAGCGTTCCCTGGATTCGAGAATTGGGTGGGTGGATCGTCAGAACCCTCTTGCATCACCGCTCAGGACATGAGGACGCGGTTGAAGCAATCATTCCACCTATCGAAATCTCGATCATGGAAGCGCACGAGTGTGCGGAATGGTAGCGCCATCCCGCACGGGCGCTTGTCTTGCATACGGCATAGCTCGTGCGCGCCCTCTCTCGGGCATCTTGCTCAATCTTTCTTTCTCTACGCCAGCCTACGAACGCAGTGAGCCTCTCGTTGAACTGATCGGTCTCCTGCTTTTTCTAATGATCCCCATCTGAGGCGCTTGATTTGTCCTCAGTTGTTGGGGGACGGCGGTGCCAATCCATTCTCTTCAGTCGGAGGCAACCTCGCGTGGGGCGCGAATGCTGCGCACAGCGCTTGGCCCCGCCATTGCACGCTTTCTGGAAGATCCGTCGATCGTTGAGGTGATGCTCAACCCCGATGGCCGGTTGTGGATCGACCGGCTATCAAACGGCCTCATAGATACCGGCGAGAGCCTGTCCGCTTCCGATGGGGAGCGCATCGTCCGGCTGGTTGCGCATCATGTTGGCCATGAGGTCCACGCCGGCGCGCCGCGCGTATCGGCCGAGTTGCCCGAGACGGGTGAACGCTTCGAAGGCTTGCTGCCGCCGGTCGTCGCGGCTCCCGCATTCGCGATCCGCAAACCCGCCGTCGCCGTGTTCTCGCTCGATGACTACGTCGCGGCTGGGATCATGGCCTCGGACCAAGCCGTTGCGCTACGCGCGGCCGTCATTGCTCGGAAGAACATATTGGTCGCCGGCGGCACCTCGACCGGCAAGACGACGCTGACAAACGCGCTGCTTGCGGAAGTCGCCAAGACTGCCGATCGCGTCGTTCTCATCGAAGATACACGAGAGCTTCAGTGCAAGGCGCCGAACCTCGTCGCCTTGCGTACGCGGGATGGTGTGATCTCGCTCTCCGATCTCGTGCGCTCGTCGCTGCGGCTGCGGCCTGACCGTATTCCGATCGGGGAAGTCCGCGGGGCGGAAGCGCTTGACCTTCTCAAAGCCTGGGGCACGGGGCATCCCGGCGGTATTGGCACGATCCATGCCGGTACAGCTCTCGGCGCATTACGCCGGCTCGAGCAGCTCATCCAGGAAGCCGTCGTCACGGTACCACGCGCTCTCATCGCCGAAACCATCAACGTTATCGCCGTGCTCGTCGGCCGTGGTGCCGATCGCCGGCTTGCAGAACTGGCCGGTGTAACCGGGCTTGGACCCTCCGGCGATTACAGCCTCTTACCAATGGGAGACCAACCATGAATTCGCATTCGTTTTGCGGAAAGATCATTCTTTCGACTGCAGCATTCACCGGGTACTACCTAGTTGCTGTTCCCGCGTGGGCCGCGGGCTCCAACATGCCGTGGGAGCAACCCCTCAATCAGATCCTGCAGTCGGTTGAGGGCCCAGTCGCAAAGATCATCGCCGTCATCATCATCATCGTGACCGGGCTGTCGCTGGCATTCGGCGACACATCGGGCGGTTTCCGCCGCCTGGTCCAGATCGTGTTCGGCTTGTCGATCGCCTTTGCCGCCTCGAGCTTCTTCCTTTCGTTCTTCTCATTCGGCGGCGGCGTGGTGATCTGATGGAAGGGCAGATCACAGGCTTTGTCGCGCCCGTGCACCGGGCCTTGACGGAGCCGATCCTGATGGGCGGTGCGCCGCGTTCGGTCGCCATCATTAACAGCACCTTGGCCGCGGCGCTTGGCCTCGGCCTGCGCCTTTGGCTGGCAGGGCTTCTCCTCTGGTTCGTCGGCCACATGGTCGCCGTATGGGCCACAAAGCGCGATCCGGCCTTCGTCGAGGTCGTGCGCCGGCACGTCCGCTTCCCCGGTCACCTCAGCCTGTGAGTCCTTCATCATGATGAACCTTGCCGAATACCGACACTCAACGACGCGCCTGGCGGACTTTCTTCCGTGGGCAGCGTTGGTGGATGAGGGAATCGTCCTCAACAAGGACGGTTCGTTCCAGCGGACCGCAAAATTTCGGGGGCCAGATCTCGACAGCGCAGTGCCGGCCGAACTCGTCGCAGTGGCGGGTCGTCTGAACAATGCGCTTCGCCGCCTTGGATCGGGGTGGGCCGTCTTTGTCGAGGCGCAGCGGCATTCCGCCGGCGCATATCCGCCAAGCACGTTTCCCGACGTCGCATCTGCCCTGGTCGATGCGGAGCGAAGAGCGCAATTCGAGGAAGCGGGCGCCCACTATGACTCAAGCTACTATCTCACGTTCCTCCACCTCCCGCCCGAGGAAGGCGCCGCGATGGCAGAGCGGCTGCTGTACGAGAATAGCAGCCGCACCGTCGGCGCTGATGCGCGTGAGGTCCTGAGCGGGTTTGTCGACCGGACCAACCGCATACTCCAGCTCATCGAAGGGTTTATGCCGGAGTGCGCTTGGCTCGATGATGAGGCGACGCTGACTTACCTGCACTCCACCGTTTCGACCAAGCGGCATCGGGTCCGTGTGCCAGAGATTCCCATGTATCTTGATGCGCTGCTCGCCGATCAAACTCTGACGGGGGGGCTTGAGCCACTGCTGGGCGAGGCTCACCTCCGAGTCCTCACTATCGTAGGATTTCCGACCGCGACCACGCCCGGGATCCTCGACGACCTCAACCGTCTCGCATTCCCGTACCGCTGGTCGACCCGAGCGATCATGCTCGACAAGACGGATGCGACAAAACTTCTTACCAAGATTCGTCGCCAATGGTTCGCCAAGCGAAAATCGATCGGCGCGATCCTGAAGGAGGTGATGACCAACGAGGCGTCCAGCCTTCTCGACACCGATGCATACAACAAGGCCATCGATGCCGACGCCGCGCTCCAGGAACTGGGAACGGACCAGATCGGCGAGGCCTTCGTCACCGCGACGGTCACTGTCTGGGACAGGGACGCGCGCGCCGCCGACGAAAAGCTTCGCCTCGTCGAGAAAATAATTCAGGGACGTGATTTCACCTGCATGATTGAGACGGTCAACGCGGTTGAGGCATGGCTCGGCAGCGTGCCGGGGCACGCCTACGCCAATGTCCGCCAGCCCCCGATCTCGACCTTGAACTTGGCGCATATGATTCCGCTCTCGGCGGTATGGTCGGGAGAGGCGAGGGACCATCACTTCAAGGCGCCGCCTCTGTTCTTTGCCAAGACCGAGGGATCGACTCCGTTTCGGCTATCCCTCCATGTCGGCGATGTCGGACACACGCTGGTCGTTGGTCCGACCGGCGCCGGCAAGTCGGTGCTCCTGGCGCTCATGGCCTTGCAGTTCCGACGCTATCCGGGGTCCCAGATCTTCGCATTCGATTTCGGTGGATCGATCCGGGCGGCCGCAATCGCTATGGGGGGCGACTGGCATGATCTTGGAGGCGCGGTTGCAGGAGAAGCATCCGAGTCTGTTTCGCTCCAGCCGTTTGCGGGGATAGACGAGCCCGCAGAACGTGGCTGGGCCGCCGATTGGGTCGCCTCGATCCTGACCCGCGAACGGATCGAGGTCACACCTGAGGTCAAGGATCATGTCTGGTCGGCCCTGACGTCGCTTGCCTCAGCACCACTTCCTGAACGGACCCTCACAGGTCTTTCCGTGCTCTTGCAGTCGAATCTCTTGAAGCGGGCGCTCCAGCCCTATTGCTTGGGTGGTCCCTACGATCGGTTGCTCGATGCCGAGAGTGAACGACTTGGCGAGTCCTCGATCCAAGTCTTCGAGACCGACGGATTGATCGGAACGGCGGTGGCGCCTGCCGTCCTGTCATACCTGTTTCACCGGATCGAGGCCCGTTTCGATGGCCGGCCGACGCTGCTCATCATCGATGAAGGGTGGCTCGCGCTTGATGACGCCGATTTTGCCGGAAAGCTTCGCGAGTGGCTGAAGACACTGCGCAAGAAGAATGCCTCCGTAATTTTCGCAACCCAATCGCTGGCCGACATCGACGGGTCGACGATCGCACCCGCCATCATCGAGAGCTGTCCGACCCGGATCCTGCTCCCCAACGATCGAGCCATCGAGCCACAGATCACGGCTATCTATCGCCGCTTCGGGCTGAACGACCGTCAGATCGAGATCCTCGCGCGCGCGACACCTAAACGGGACTACTACTGCCAGTCGCGTCGCGGCAACCGCCTGTTTGAACTTGGTCTTGGGGAAGTCGCTTTGGCCTTTACCGCCGCCTCATCGAAAGCCGACCAGGTGCTGATCGAGAAGGTGCTGGTTGAAGAGGGTGGCGAGAACTTTGTAGCCGGTTGGCTGCAGGCCAGGGATGTCGGCTGGGCCTGCGATCTCATTCCACATCTTACTAACCTGGAGGCCTCCTCATGAGTCTCCTCCGTCGTGTCGTGGCGGCAAGCGCCATCGCATTCGTTCTTGCCGGTAACCCCAAGCCGTCGTTGGCGCAATGGATCGTGTTCGATCCAAACAATTACGCGCAGAACGTGCTGACCGCCGCGCGCAGCTTGCAGCAGATCAACAACCAGATCACGTCGCTGCAAAATCAGGCGCAGATGCTAATCAACCAAGAGAAGAACCTCGCGACCCTGCCGTTCTCGTCCTTGCTGCAGCTCGAGCAGTCGATCCTGCGCACCCAGCAGCTGCTCGGACAGGCACAGCGCATTGCCTACGACATCCAGCAGATCGATCGAGCGTTCTCGACCACTTATGCGCCGGCGTCGTCAGGTGCGTCGGACCAGGCCTTGGTGGCCAATGCACAAGCACGCTGGCAGAACGCTGTCGCAGGCATGCAGGACGCGATGCGGGTGCAGGCCACCGTCGTCGGCAATCTCGACACCAACCGAGCCCAAATGTCGTCGCTCGTAACTGCGAGCCAAGGTGCGACCGGCTCACTCCAAGCCAATCAGGCGGGTAATCAACTCCTTGGACTCCAGGCCCAGCTGCTCGCCGATCTCACCGCTGTCATCGCTGCACAGGGTCGAGCTCAGAGCTTGGAGTCCGCGCAGCGCGCAGTTGCACAAGATCAGGGCAGAGAGCAACTGCGCCGCTTTTTAACGTCGGGCCAGGGCTATCAGCCTGCAACCGTGCAGATGTTTCACTGATGATGTACACAATTAAGCGCATTCCGATCGGGGTAGCCGCAGTGCTTCTCGCCGTGGCCGTCGGGGCCTGCGCAATCCAGTTAAGCGCCGGCGACGATGAGGCACCGGCTCCTGCATCGGCCACCCAGGAAACCGATCCTCTCGCATCCAAGCTCGCGCAGTGCCGTAGCGTCAACTACGAGCAGAAGGAGGAGCTCCTCGAATGTCGCAAGATCTGGGCTGAGAAGCGGCGCCAATTCTTGAGCCAGAGGAAGGGGGCTACGCGACAAGTCGGCGACGGGGCCTCGGCTAACGGATCGATCCCATCGTCAGTGATGGATGAAAGCCGTCTACCGTCTGGCTACCTCTCCGTGCCGACGCCCGGAGGAAACGAGCGATGAATAGCACCGGTGTCATCGACCAGTTCCTGGAAACCTTCACCCGCTACATCGACTCCGGATTTGGCCTGCTGGGTGGCGAGGTCGGCTATCTCGCCACCACGCTCGCGGCGATCGACATCGTGCTGGCTGCCCTGTTCTGGTCATGGGGCGGTGATGAGGACATCATCGCCCGTCTCGTCAAGAAGACCTTGTTCGTTGGCGTCTTCGCCTATCTCATTGGCAACTGGAACAGCTTGTCCCGGATCGTCTTCGAAAGCTTTGCCGGCCTCGGCCTAAAGGCCTCCGGCACGAGCCTTTCGTCAGCAGATTTCTTGCGTCCCGGCCGGATTGCGCAGGTAGGCCTCGACGCCGGACGGCCGATTCTAGAGTCCATCTCAGGCCTGATGGGTTACGTCAGCTTCTTCGAGAACTTTGTCCAGATCGTCGTTCTGTTGTTCGCCTGGATCGTCGTCCTGCTCGCCTTTTTCATCCTGGCGATTCAGCTCTTCGTCACCCTGATCGAGTTCAAGCTGACGACGCTTGCGGGCTTCGTGCTGATTCCCTTCGGCCTGTTCGGGAAGACCGCTTTCGCTGCGGAGCGGGTGCTCGGCAACGTGATTTCTTCCGGCGTCAAGGTCCTGGTGCTGGCCGTGATCGTCGGCATCGGCTCGACCCTCTTTGCGCAGTTCACGGCGGGATTTGGCGGCAACCAGCCGACCATTGAAAGCGCGATGGCGTTGGTGTTGGGAGCGCTCTCACTGCTTGGTCTCGGCATCTTCGGACCGGGCATCGCCAACGGGATCGTCTCTGGTGGACCACAACTCGGCGCAGGTAGCGCTGTCGGCACCGGCTTGGCTGCCGGTGGCGTGGTTGCAGCCGGAGCCGCGCTCGCAGCCGGTGGCGCCGCGCTGGCCGGAAGCGCCGTTGGGGGAGGCCGCGCCATTGCGGGCGCCTCCTTGAGCGCCTTCCGTGCAGGAGGTCTGTCCGGCGCAGCCGAAAGAGCTACGTCGGCTCCAGCTAGCCCCCTGCGTTCTGTTGCCGTCCAATCCGGTGGATCGAGCGGCAGCTCGAATGGTGGCGATTCCGCGTCGTCCCAGAGGGCGCCCGCCTGGGTTCGTCGCATGAAACGGACGCAGACCATTAGTCATGGAGCCTCAAGCGCTACGCAGGCGATACGCGCGGGCGATCATGGCGGAGGAGGGGCGTCCGTCGATCTCTCACAAGGCGAGAGCTAATGCCCGCGATCACCCACCCATGTTCCATTCCCAATCATCTCCTGAGGTCAAAGCATGTTCAAACGATCGGCCGTTCACTATGGCCGCACGCCTGCACCCGTCACGCCCTATCAACGAGCAGCTCAGGTCTGGGATGACCGCATCGGATCGGCACGAGTCCAGGCCAAAAACTGGCGTCTGATGGCATTCGGCTCTCTATTTCTATCCGCCGGCTTCGCCGCTGCGCTTGCGTGGGAATCAGCACGGGGCACCATCACCCCCTGGGTGGTCGAGGTCGATCAACTAGGCGAGGTGAGAGCCGTCGCTCCCGCAGATGCTTCCTACCAACCCAGCGATCCCCAGATTGCCTTTCACCTCGCTCGGTTCATCGAACATGTTCGCGGCCTTCCCATGGACGCGATCGTGCTGCGTCAGGATTGGCTTCGCGCCTACGACTTCACGACGGACCGCGGCGCTGCAGCCCTGAACGACTATGCGCGCGCCAACGATCCCTTCGCCAAGGTTGGGAAAGCGCAGGTGGCGGTCGAGGTTTCCAGCGTCATCAGGGCCTCACCCGAAAGCTTCCGTCTAGCCTGGATCGAACGGCGCTACGAAAACGGCCAGATGGCCGCCACAGAACGCTGGAGCGCAATTCTCACCATCGTCTTGGAGCCGCCTCGCGACATCGATCGGCTGCGCAAGAATCCACTCGGCATCTACGTCAACGCCATCAATTGGTCGAAGGAGCTGGGATAGTCATGCTCTCCATTTGTCGGATGTCAGTGACCTTGCGGCGCAGCGTGGCGTCGACCCTTCTTGTCTCGGTCTTCACGCTTGGTGGATGCACGGCTTTCAAGCCTCCGCAGATCAGTTACGACTCGGATATCCCGCCGTTCCCCGATCCTCCTGCGGCGACCGACGATCGGCCGCGACCGTTCCACGTGCCGCCCTCGTGGACTCCGGCGCGTGGCGGAAAGCAGAAAGAAGCGAAGGAACCGATCGAAAGAATCGAGAGCGCCAACGACGCGGCTCGCGTTCAGCCCCGCAAGGCGGCGTACTACAACGCGGTGCAGGTGTTTCCGTATAGCCCGGGCGCGCTCTACCAGATCTACGCAGCACCGGGGCAGATCACCGACATAGCGCTCGACCCGGGTGAGCAATTGATCGGGTCGGGACCTGTGGCCGCCGGCGACACCGTGCGCTGGGTTGTGGGTGATACAGAGAGCGGCAATGGGGATACGCGTCGCGTCCACATCATGGTCAAGCCGACCCGTCCGGAAATATCGACCAACCTTGTCGTCAACACCGATCGGCGCACCTACCTGATCGAACTTCACTCTCGCGAAAAGCCGTACATGCCTTCGGTGACCTGGTTCTATCCCGAAGATCGCACACGAGGCCGGACCGTGCCGCCGACGCCATTCATCCCTGATCCAACCCAGCGCCGCTATCGCTACACCATCGAGGGCGACAACCCGCCCTGGCGTCCGATCAACGCCTACGACGACGGACGCAAAGTCTACATCGAATTCTCGCCGGGCATTGGGCAGGGTGAGATGCCGCCCCTCTTCGTTATCGGGCAAGACGGGAAGACCGAGCTTGTCAATTATCGGGCTTTCGGAAGCCTGCTGATCGTCGATCGGCTGTTTGCCGCCGCTGAATTGAGGCTAGGAGGTGAGAACCAGCAGAAGGTGCGCGTCGTCAGAACCGATGGGAGGTCGTCATGACCGATACAAGCGGAGGTCCACCGGATCGGAATGCCGTGCCGCCAAAGGCGCAGGGCGATGCATCAAAAGCCTTCCAGTTGCGTCCTGAACGTCCGGGCGTGACGCGGATATCGCGTAGGGCCCTGATCGGAGGCACCGCCTTGGTTCTTGCCTTTATCTCGGGAGCCGTGTTTTTGGCGCTGCAATCCAGCAAGAAGCGCGCTCCTGCTCCGGAAGAGCTCTACTCGACCGATCACCACAATGTCGCCGACCAGCTTGCCGGCCTGCCGAAGGACTACACAAGCGTCCCGAAAGACGTGCCACCGCTTGGACCGCCTTTGCCCGGCGATTTGGGTCGGCCGATCGTCGCGGCGCAGACCCAGAACGGTCCATTGGCGGTTGACGCTGAACAACAACGTGTCAATCAGGAGAGTGAAGCTGCTCGCACCAGCAAAGTGTTCGCGTCTACAAATGCCCGGATGCCGACCGCGACGGCGCCGTCCAACGATGCTCCGGCGAATGGGACGATGTCGTCCGACGAAGCCTCCGCGCAAAATGGCCAGGACCGCAAGCTTGCCTTCGTGAACGCGCCGGTCGATCGACGCACGACGAGCCCCGATCGTGTGGTCAAACCGGCATCGCCATTCGTGGTGCAAGCAGGGACAGTGATTCCTGGTGCGCTACTGACGGGAATTCGCTCCGATCTCCCTGGCCTGATAACGGCGCAAGTGACCGAGGCGGTATACGATACGCCTACTGGGCGCACCCGGCTCATTCCGCAGGGGGCACGGCTGATAGGTACTTATGATAGCCAGGTCGCATTTGGGCAGTCACGTGTGCTTCTGGTCTGGACCAGGCTGATCATGCCGAACGGCCGGTCAATCGTGCTGGAGCGGCAGCCGGGAGCCGATGTTGCAGGCTACTCGGGCCTTGAGGACGGGGTCGACAACCACTGGAAAGAATTGCTGGGTGCGGCCGCGCTCTCAACTTTGCTGGCCGTCGGCACCGAGGTGAATTCGGGGAGCGACGTCAACAACAGCAACAGCGGAATTATTCAAGCGCTGCGGCGAGGTGCAGGCGAGTCCATCAACCAGACTGGTCAGCAGATTGTTCGGCGCAATCTCAACATCCAGCCGACGTTGACGATCCGTCCGGGGTTTCCGGTGCGGGTTATCGTGAATCGCGATCTCGTGCTCGAGCCGTACAGGGGGTAAGCATGGCCAAACTCAAGCTCGGTACGCTCATCGACGATAAACCGGTCAAGGTCACGCATGAGCTTCCGGCAAGTGTACATCGGGATCTGGTTGCGTATGCCGAGCTGCTTGCGCGCGATAATGATCAGCCAATCGGCGACCCTATCAAGCTGATCGCCCCAATGCTAGCCCGCTTCATGGCAACGGACCGGGCGTTTGCAAAGCTCCGTCGTGCACATCAGGTTGCCAGACAACGTGACGGGTAGCGCTCGGACAATAGCCTCAAGAAGGCTACCAGTGCGGGGGTTTTCGTTGTCATTCTGCCAATAGGCTGAATAGCCCAATACGCTCGGCCCTGTACCGTCGCGCAAGCTCTCGATACACAAGAACAGAAAAGGTAGCACTTATGTCCGATTTCAGAACAAGGCTGATCCCGGCCCTCATGGTAACAAGACTTTTGACCACGCCACGACTGACGTCATGACGTTCGATCTTCGGACCCTCGTCCGGCGAAACAAGCATTGAAACCCACAGATCTTCAATCTCTCGCCCCGGATCGTACTGACGCAAAATGACGGTCTCGTCGCGCAAATCCGTCCAATAGACGACCTCTCGTATCGCCGGAGGATGTTCCGCAGGCAAAACGGCGCTGATCGACTGGCTGGACTACAACAGCTGCATCGTCGTCACCAAGGCGACCAAGGAATTCATCCACGCCAGCGGCCGCCGCAAGGTCAAGGGCTAGATGGACATCGAGCTTTGCGGTCGATGCCATGGAGCTCGCCGAGCATATCGACCGGATGATCCTGTTCTCGGGCGATGGCGACTTCCGCTCGCTCGTCGAGGCGATGCAGCGGCGCGGCGTGCGGGTCACCGTGGTTTCCACCATCGCCAGCAGCCCCCGATGGTCGCCGACGAACTGCGCCGCCAAGCCGACGTGTTCACCGATCTGCTTGAACTGCAGTCCAAGCGTCCAAGCTCGGCCTCGATCCGTCCGAACGCCCGGCGCCGCGCGAAATCCACCACATATTAAGGACGACGATCGTTCCATTCAAAGGCGGTCTACCCGAAGAGGGAGAATGACGGCCAAGTACATGTCGGTGCGGGGCAAGAAGCCCGCCAACCTGGGAGCTGGCGGGCAGTTTGCAATGGCCGCGGTACGCGTTACGAGTTCCGCGACACCTCCGCAATATCAGGAAAGCAGTTGACGCCCGGTTACCGTTTCAACTGCCACGCACATATGTCGTCCGCCGAGTCGGTTGCGGCTTCGTTTTCTACCGGCGCCAATTTCGGACGGGTGCCCGATCTCTTGCTCCCCATATCCAGGACGGGCTTATGTTGGCATCAGTCACGGCGCTTGCCCAAAATCGAGAACCACTGTCTCCAAATCGTCTATTGGGTCATTCGTTCACACGTCGAATAATCTCATTTGCTTACCTTCGGCAGCGCTATTCTTTCGACTTGAAGCACGGCTCGCACTTCTGCTCTGCTTATTCGGTGGTGGCTTCTTTGATATCGTCTCAAGCTTCCGCGAGCCTTTTTGACCGGGGCGCTCCAAGCGCGCTTGTGCCTCGATAAAGAGTTTCAGCAGGCTTTTCCTGGTCATGAGTGGCACCTCATGCGTGCAGACAAACCTCATCATCCGTGGACATTGGGCTCATGACCAACTCCACTAGTTCAGTGAGGCTTGCATATCGCGGAAGATCTCACGATGGCGCCTCGCGGCGAAATTGACTGGAACCTAGTTCTCTCGCCCGATTGCCCGCCGCTTTTCGCAACTCTTGGCGCGGTATTTCTGTATGCCATTCATGACCCCACCCCCGTGAAGCGCGATTCGCACTAAGGGAACCTAGCTGAGTCGGGAAATTGCTGCATCATCGACCTCAAGCCGTCCGCCGTCGCAGGGTATGGCGGCCGTGAAGTGCTCCCCAAAACTAGGCCAGCCGAAGCTGGAATTTTCCGGGGTTTGGCCCCTGTTGGGGCGGGTTGCAAACTCGGTCCGTGTGAGCCCGTTGGGGCGCCCGACCAACTCCGCATGCAGCGCTCGCGAGCGAAGGAGCGTAGCGAGCGCACCGGGGTCAGATTAGAAACGATTGGCCATCGTTGGCCGGTCCGAGGCTTCGCGAAGTCTATAGAATTGGAGCGCTGTCTGAGCTGTCTGCACTCGCATTCGGGAATAGCTTGCGAAATACTGATCCGCGTCCGACTGGGCGACGGCTCGCCCATACGCCTGGAACTTGATGAGAGCCAGGGTTGTGTTCCAGGACAGTCCGGCGGCTTTCGCAAACAGCAGGACTTGCTCATAGTGACCTTGCGCAAGCGCGCGTTCAACTGTAGCTATCGGAAGATCGCACATCAACGAGAGGGCCGCAGCGACTCCATCAAAATTCTCCTGCCTCACGAGTTCATCAAGGATGCCTTCGTCCAGATTGTTGGTGGAATGAAGTTCTTCGAGATAACCGCTCAGACGACGGAAGTCGGAGGATCCGGCCCGGGCAATCGCCTGCAGGCGTTCCGAGGCGAGGGCGATGGCTGCGCGGATAGAGCCCACCTGCAGTGGATTGGCCGCCTCGAGTTGAAGTCTCAGGCCTTCGGACGCTTGCCGGAACAACCTGACCATCTGTTGGCGCGGTATATCCTGACGAGCCCAAATGGAGAGCGCAAGGGTATCGTCCGACCCGGCCTTTTCGACGAGGCTAGAGAGGCCCAACGAAGAGAAACGGCAGCCGGGATTGGTCGCGGTGCTGACCAGTACCGCCCGATCGCCGCGCGTGACGAGGACGTCCGTCAAGCCCTCTTTCAGCTCCCGTCGCTTCGAGATGGCGAGCAGATGTCGCTGGCTCATTGTCTCTGCGTTTCTTATCAGGTCTTGCTCGCTGAGACACCCTGACCTGGAAAGCACGGGGCCGGCGACTTCAATTTCCCTGTCAAAAGCCAGCAGGCGCATGACGTTGCCTGGGGCATCGGCTGCCTCGGCCAGCCGGCTGCCAAATTGGGCTCTGGCCGCGATCTCAACGCTATCGATCAACCTGGTCATGACCTCCTCAAAGAGGTCGATCTCGGCCCGGGAATGCCTCCCCGAACCAGAAAGAAACAGGTCGGTCACGCGCTTGAGCATATCGGCTCGCCGCGCGAGGCTCCTGCCTGAGACGGCGTCCTCAAGCTGGTCTATCAGACTTTCCTGGGGGCTCATGCCAAATTGACCGATCATTCCGCCAAAGCGCTCAGGCAACCACTTCGGCGTGCGACTGCCGGCGCTCGTTCAGGAAGTCGCCGAGGGGCATCGGTCGGCCGATGAGATAGCCCTGCGCGAAATCGACTCCGGCGAGAGACAGCTGGCGCAGCTGCTCGTGTGTTTCGACGCCCTCGGCCGTTACCGAGATATCCAAACCTCGCGCCAACACAATCGTTGAGGCAACAATCGCCGAGCTTTCGCGCTGACTGGCCATACCTTGCACGAAGGACTTGTCGATCTTGATCCGGTCAAATGGATGAAGCGTCAGGTACCTGCTCGAAGAATACCCCGTCCCGAAATCATCTAGAACGATCGAGACCCCAATATTCCTCAGCTGGCGCAAGGTCTGGAGATGTTCGGGCTGATTGTCCAGCAGTACCGATTCGGTGATTTCCAATTCAAGACGTGCGGGGCTAAGCGCGGTTTCCACCAACGTACAGAGCACCACGTCGAACAGGTTGCCGCAGTTGATCTGATGTACCGACAGATTGATCGCAATCTTCAGGTCCTCGGGCCAGGCCGCAGCATCCCTGCAGCCTTGCTGCAAGACCCATTCCCCAAGCGGAACAATCAAGCCCGTTTCTTCGGCCAGCGGGATGAATTGATCCGGCGAGAGCACGCCGCGCTCAGGATGGTTCCAGCGAATGAGCGCCTCGGCACCCGTTACCCTGTGAGTCTTCAGGTCAAGAACGGGCTGGTAGTAGAGCTCGAACTCCTCCCGCTCGATTGCACGACTTAGTTCGCCCTCGAGCCGTTTTTGGTGCTCGACGATCTCCGTCATTTCAGCGTCGTAGATCCGAAAATCGTTTCGCCCTCCCTCCTTGACCGCATAGAGAGCCAGATCCGCCTTCTTCATCAGTTCCGCCCCATCGCGGCCTTGCTCGGGACACAGCGCTATGCCGATGCTCGTTCCGACGCTTGCGATATGGCCATCGAGCTCAAACGGCCTGCCGATCGCGTCAATGATCCGCAAGGCGAGCGAGATGGCCGGCTCATGAACTGCACTATCGAGCTTCTGAATGATCGCGAATTCGTCACCGCCGAGACGCGCCACGATGTCGTGTTCGCGAACTTCAGATCTCAGGCGGGCCGCCACATCCTTGAGCAACTGATCCCCTGCCGCATGGCCCAAAGTATCGTTGACCGCCTTGAAGCGATCGAGATCGAGCAGGAAAATGGCAGTATTCCCGATGGCGCCGGACTCGGCAGTGATCCGTTCAAGTTCGCTGATGAAACGAGCGCGATTCGGCAGGCCGGTGAGTGGGTCGTGGGCGGCAAGGTAGGCAACCTTTTTCTCGCTCTGCCGTCGTTCGGTAATATCCTCATGAGAAGTGAGCCAACCACCGTCCGGGAGAACGCTGCGCGAAATCGATACCGTGCGACCATCAGCCAGGTCTTGGATTTCACGAACCTTCTTGACGTTGGTGGCGCGGTAGACATCGGGCGCAATCGCGAAACTCGTTCCTTGCCTTTTTCGGCTCTCGAGGATCTCCTGCAACGTGGTGCCGGGCTTGATCTCCTCTGGCGTGAGCTTGTAGATTTCTCCATAGCGCGCGTTGGCTACGATGACCCGCTGGTTGGCATCGAACAGGCAAATGCCCTGATTGATATTGGCGAGCGCCAGCTCAAGTTGCGATGACTTTCGAAGTACCTCATCCTGACTTTCGCGCAGGGCGGCTTCTGCCGTCTTCCGCGACGTGATATCGATCCGGATCGCTAAGTAGCGAACTGGCTTGCCGTCTGGACCCAGCTGCGGGACGATGGTCGTATCAACCCAATAGAGCGAACCACTCTTGGTCTTGTTGCAGACCTCGCCACGCCAGACCCCACCGCGCGCGATTTGACGGTACATCGCGCCAAAAAAGTCGGCAGGGTGAACGCCGGAATTGAGAATGCGATGGTCGTTTCCAATCAACTCCTCGCGGCTATAGCCGCTGATATGACAGAATACCTCGTTCGCGTAGGTGATACGTCCTTTCACGTCCGTGATGGCCAAAATCACGGCTTGATCGATGGCGCAACGTTGCGCAATCAACTCCTGCCTGACCTCGTCGAGACGTTCCTTGGCGTGATGTTGCTCCGTGATGTCATGATGCACGGAAACCCAGCCTCCACCCGGCATCGGTTCATGGTTGACTGCAATCACCCGGCCGTCGCGTAGCTTATTGACGACGTTGAATGATTGGGGCCTCTTACTTTCCTCAAGAGTGGCGGAGACGTAGGCTTCGGCATCTTCGGGACATTGACCCGCCGCGACACGAGCCTCGAGAATGGAACGCAACGTTGTGCCAGGCGCGCTCTGCTTGGCCGTCAGGCCATACATCTCGCCATACCGCCGATTACAGACAATCAAGTGCTGATCGGCATCAAACATGCAAAGCCCATGCGCCATGTTTTCCAACGCCGTATTGAATTGCACATTGGTCTGTTCAAGCACGTGCCGGGAACGCTCAAGCGCGACCATTGTTGAGGTGAGGCGCCTTTGCCGTACGACACTGAAGCCGATCACGACGAGCACGAACGCAGTCAGCGCTAAACCGACCTGGCGGTATTGGCTGATCTTGATTGCCGCTGGACCAAGAATATCCTGTCTCGCCAGGCCGACAATCACGATTAGCGGCAACCCCTCGACCGCGCGATAAGAAATGAGCCTGGGAACGCCATCCATTCGAACGGCGATATCAGGTGAGGTCCAGTAACTGCCTGCAGGGGATTGCCGATAGAGCTTAAATATCCTTGCTCCAGTGATCGAACGGCCAGTCAACCCCTCCGCATCGTGGCCGCGGCTGCTGCGGGCGCGAATGATCCCGTCAAAGCCGACGAGCGCAATCGTCCCGGAGTGGCCGACATCGATCGAGTTGTAGAATTTCTCGATCTGCGAGATATCGAGCGAGGCGAAGATAACGCCGTTGAACGACCCATCTGGCGCTCTTAGCTTCCGCGCCAACCGAACTGTCGTCTTCCCCGACACACGCCCCAAGGCCGGCGGACTGATGAAAAGCTCGTCTGTCTTTGCCCCAGCAAGATAATGAAAATGATCGCTATCGCGCAGATCGATCGGCGGGCCATTCGGCGCCAGGCTCGACATCTCCATCATTCCATCACGTCCGATAACCACGAATCGGCTGATGAGACCGCTTTGCAGTTTGGCGCGATCGACCCAGTGCATCAGATTAAAGCTGCGAGGGTCGTGCTCATAGGAATCGCGCATAGCGAGGAGCGCGCTATCTGTTCCTTTGATAACTTGTAAAATGTAGGCTTCAAAAACGCGGGTCAGGCTGCTCCCCTGCCGTAACCCAGCCTCATAGGCGCGCTCATGCTCGGCGTTTGAGAGAAAGACGACTCCAGCCCAAATGAGGCCGATCATCGCGACTCCGAGGGCCGCCGTCGTCTGGGCAAACGCACGGAGCCATCCGAAAATGGCGTAAGGCCTCGATTCGGATGACTCGCAGACGGCTTGCCGTTGAGGCGCCCGACCGATTGGTCCTTCGTCTAGTAGACCAAAACGGAGATGGCGTTGCGTCTTCACCATCGGATTTGGCGCCTGGATTCGATCGGGTCGATCTGGTCGTCGCTCATCCGACTGGCCGTCACATGCACCACCTCCCAAGCAAGCCCTTCCATGACGCCCCCCCAACGGGGGACACCGTGCACGGCACAAATGGAGATCGCGTTACGAATTCTAGTTAGTTTCGAGTTTCGAAGGCTTCATCGTCGTGGATATCAAGCAATCGAGATTAATAACTTAGATTATTCTCAATCAAGTGTCGAAGGCTCCGTCACGCTGTATCACGAGCCGATCGGCGTCCCCGTGTCAGACGCCGATGGTTACGAGGTCCTCGGACCAGGATTCGCCTCCAGTTCGGGGGACCTCGTTCAATTTCGGATATTGTTGAAGCGAGCGGAACCACACGTCCCCGGCTCCGGAGCTGACCGGCTGGGCCAGCCTCATATCAGCGGCCAATCATCCTCTTGATGAGGAGGCTGCGCATAGCGGCCTTGCCGACTTGCTGTCCAAGGGAAAGTCGTCACGTTGTCTTCGGTCCGAAATGGCATAGACTCTGTTGTTTGGTCCGCCTCCATCAACCGAGGGTGGGCACCCGTACCTGATACCATGGCCGCTCGGTTCGATGATCCGATCATGGTACCGGGCGGAAATATGCTGCGCAGTGCTGGCGACATCTCGGCCGTGCTGGAGATCATGCAGAAGCGGCCGGAATGGGAGGCGGTGGGCGGCGGCGATCGAGGCCTGCTGCCGGTCGCCACGCGCAACGGCCCGGCCAAGAGTTAGGAGGCACCAGGGATGCAGACTCAATCTACGATCACCTGTCCCGTTTGCGGCCGCGCCTCGGTTGAGACGATGCCCGCCGATGCCTGCCAGTTCTTCTACGACTGCAAGGCGTGCGGCGCTCGTTTGAAGCCCAAGCCTGGGGACTGCTGTGTATTCTGCTCTTACGGCTCGGCCCCATGCCCGCCGATCCAGCAAAGCGGTCGGTGCGGCGCGCGATAGGCGCTCCGCTTAAGGAGCATTTCGGGCCTCCGTATTTCTTCTAGGTCCCTTTTTTCAGGCCTGCTTTAGGTTTTCCATGCTAAATGGCAGGCGACCGCAGCGAACAATTACCGGGTCGTCTCGGCTGTTCGGAGCGTGAGGCCCGGACCCCCAGCCCCGTCGGGGCCTCGGTCGCCTCCGCCAACCTGGAATTCTACAAAACTCTTCAGCTCAGCGTCAGGCTACAATTCCATGGAAGAGCATCGAGCCGCGCCACGTCACCGCATCTTCAAGGCCGGGACCATCGAGTTCGGCGGCGGCGCCATCGACTGCACCGTCAAGAACATATCCGAGATCGGTGCGGCGCTAGAGGTCGTGTCGCCACTTTACATCCCGGATCGATTCACCCTTTTCGTACCGAAAGACCATCTCAAGAGACGTTGCCGCATCATTTGGCGAAGAGAGAAACGCATCGGGGTTAGGTTCGAGTAAGGCAGCTTGCAGCGATGAAGCGGAAGCGGTCGTCGCCTGCGAGTATGGCGGGGGCCTGCGCCAGCGCGATCGGCGCCGCCGGTCCTCGCCCCAAAGCAGCCCTCCAGAAGGAGCAGCAACGTGGTAATCGCGAAGCCAAGAAGCCGAAGAAGGAAAAAACTAAGGTGATCGCCGCGGCCCCGAGCCGCAAGGAAGCCGCTTGGCAGCCGGATTTCGGACCCGCAAAGAAGAAGTAGCGAGGGAGCCGATACCGGACAGGCAACGCAAGGTCCGAGGCGACTTAGACGCGTGAATCGCCCCTCTGGCTGGCCGCCTTGGATGTCGCCAGTTGAGCCTTGGTGGATGCCAGGGCCAGACTCGGCAGATCTCGGCTTTGAACCAACCCGTCTCCGACGCATTTAGTCCCTGCCCGAGGCATCTCGCCACGAGTGACCTGCTCCCCTGAAACGCCCCGATTTTGAGTTAGGGTTCTGTTCTCCACCGAGGAGACGGACGATGCGTAAAGGCAGGTTCACGGAAGAGCAGATTATCAAGGTGCTGAAGGAACACGCTGCCGGGATGTCGGCGAGCGATCTGTGCCGGAAACACGGCATCAGCGATGCGACGTTCTATAAGTGGCGGTCGCGCTACGGCGGGATGGAGATCTCCGACGCCCGCAAGCTGAAGGCCCTTGAGGAAGAGAACCGCAAGCTCAAGAAGCTGCTGGCGGAGACGATGCTGGATGCATCGACGCTGAAGGAGATGCTCGGAAAAAACTTCTGACGCCCGGCTTGCGGAGACGTGCTGTGACCTGGGCGATCGATCAGAAGGGCTACTCGCAACGGCGGGCTTGCAAGCTGGTTGGCCTGCAGCCGAAAACCTACCGCTATGCCTCGACACGGCCTGACGATAGCGCGTTGCGGGCCCGGCTGAAGGAATTGGCTTCGCAGCGCCGCCGCTTCGGCTACCGTCGCCTGGGGCTGCTATTGGCTCGGCAAGGGATCCGGATCAATCGGAAGAAGCTGTATCGGCTTTACAAGGAGGAGCGACTGACCGTGCGTAAACGTGGTGGCCGCAAACGGGCGCTGGGCACCCGGGCGCCGATGACGATCCCGCAGGATCAGAACCTGCGCTGGTCACTCGACTTCGTGATGGACACGCTCTCCAGCGGCCGGCGCTTCCGCGTTCTGACCTTGGTCGACGACTTCAGCCGAGAGTGCCTGACCCTGGTCGCCGATACATCGCTCACCAGCCTGCGTGTCGTGCGCGAGCTCGACCGCGTCATCGAGACCCGCGGCTGCCCGCGCATGATCGTCAGCGACAATGGCACCGAGTTCACATCAAACGCGATATTGGCCTGGCAAGAGGAACTCGGGATTGAGTGGCACTACATCGCGCCCGGCAAGCCGGTGCAGAACGGGTTTGTCGAGAGCTTCAACGGCCGACTGCGTGATGAGTGTCTGAACGAGCACCTGTTCGCAAATCTCAACGAGGCTCGCCAGCTCATCGAGGAATGGAGGATCGACTACAACACCAACCGACCGCACACGAGCCTCAACGGGCTCACACCGACCGAGTTCGCAACCCGCCCCAACAGGGGCCAAACCCAGAACAGAATCTACTTATAAACGGGGGCAAATTGGGGAGCAGGTCACCAGCACCGCCTTTAGATACTTCTCGAGCGCATGCACCGCGAGCCAAAGGAAGTCGGTGTTCAGTCGGTTATTGGCACACCAGCGGGCGGTGACATAGTTCTCGTCCGCGGTCCGCACAAACAGCTCGCGGGCGAGGTTGTTCTTTGAGGCCTCGACGCTCACGGACGCGCCTCGCCCAGAAGGGTGCGCAAGTTGTTGAGAACGGCGCCTTCCATCGCCTCGACGGGGACGCCTCGCAGTGCGGCAAGTTCAGCTACGGTTTGGGCCACGTCGCGTGGTCGCGTGGGGCGTCCCTCCACCTCCACAAACGGACCGTCCGTTTCGGTCAGCAGACGATCTGCAGGTAAGCCGGCGACAAGCTGACGATGTTTCGGCAACCGGAGCATTTCGCCGTTCACGGAGAAATAGCAGCCCAACGCGACGGCCCGGCGCGCTTCGGCGGCCGTTCCGGTGAACCAGTGCAAGACAACACGACTCCGATCCGGCGGCAACTCGCGCTCGACATGGCCGAGTACCTTTCCGACCGCACGCACGCTATGCACCGTGAGCACCTTGCCTCCTTGATCGGCGCAGGCTCGCAAGATTCGTACGAAAACACGTTCCTGGGCTGGAAAGCTTCGGTAGAAGCGAGGTCCTGCATCCAAGCCGATCTCGCCGACGTAACGAGCGTCTCGGAGATAGTGCTTGAGGAGCGGCAGCTCGCTTTCGCGTTCGCCGACGAGCTGGGGATGGAGGCCGAGAGCCACGCGCACGTGGTCCGATCGCGCTGCCAGCTCGCGGTTGCGAAGCCATGCCTTGGGCGTGGTGGTAACCGCAAGCGTTGCCACGCGCTCACGGTCACATTCGGCAATCAGCGCCGCGTGATCTCTGTAGAGGTCGAGATGGCAGTGGAAGTCGACCCAGCGGGCAGGCCGGTTCGGAGAAGTTGTCATTGCGGTCGCGCCCGTACGCCCTGCAGCAATCGGTCGACCTCTTGCAGTCCTGCGACATAGACGGCCTCATAGTCCTTCAGCCGATCCGGATGATCAACTAGGGGGCCTGGGCGATGGATGTCGAAACGGGCCCGATCCGGCCTTCGCGCCAGACGTGATAGCATGAGCTGGAAGGAGCGGACATGCTCTCCCTCGGCTTTTCTTGTGTCGAGCACTCGCGCGTGCAGATCAGCGATCCGATAAGGCGTGTCGTCGACGCCCCAGGCTTCCAGGATCGCCGCGCGC
This sequence comes from Bradyrhizobium sp. in8p8, assembly GCF_000426845.1. Taxonomy (GTDB): domain Bacteria; phylum Pseudomonadota; class Alphaproteobacteria; order Rhizobiales; family Xanthobacteraceae; genus Bradyrhizobium; species Bradyrhizobium japonicum_C. The sequence continues at coordinate 77,350 of NZ_AUGD01000021.1, forward strand.
CTGATCAGGCATGGGACGCAACGGCCACAATGCTTGGGATCGCGCTGGCTCGGGTCCGGATCGTAGCGACGGCTGGCGGGCGAGGAACAGGACATCGTGTTCCGAGCCTCCTTGCGAAGGAACGCGAGGTCCGCGCAGGCCATCGCCATCTGGCCCTTGGTCTGGAAGGCGTAGGGATTCTCGAGGCGCACCCGGAGACCGAGCCCCTTCAGTAGCTCGTCAAAGCGCGCCATGTAGAAGGGATGGGTCGTGCGGGTACTGAGCGCGCCGAGCCTTAAGGGATCGAGCGGCACGTTCAGCGAGATCAGACCGTTCTCCGGCACGCACACGACCATGTCGCCGCCGACAGCGTCTGCGGCCAGCACCGCAAGCGCAAAAAACAGGAACGAGCGGCCGCGGAGGGTGTCCTCGACCGAATCGGCCTCGACAATGTCCGTCGGAAAGCCGACCCGTGCCCTTACGTGGTGCACGGTCGTACCGGCGAATCGTTTCTTGAGAACCTCCGCACAATAGGCCTGATGCTTGCTCGTGATACCATCCCAGTAGTGGCTCACGAGCATTGGGACCTGCCCGGATGCGAGGAGATCGATGGCGCCGATGAAACTATCGAGGCCACCCGAGAAGAGGCTGACGATGGTCGGAGTCGCCGTGCGCAGCTTGGTGGGAGCGGACGCGAGCTCGCCGATCGTCGCTATCCTGGGGCGGAAGTAGATCTGCCAACGATCGCCGGTCAGGAAATTCAGCGTCGTGCGGATCAGCGGTGCAAGACTCGTCCAAAGGTCAGGGTTGCGGACCGGCACATTGAGCTCGATCTCGCGGGTCCACGCATCGACTGCATCGTTCTCCCGCGAGATGCGCGTGTCGGCGGCCGTAACGGCCGCGGCCAGCATGGCAAGGTCGACGGCGGTTTCGCTAGGCCTGAGGCCAAGCGCGCGGAGCTGGTCGAGAGCCTGCCCCAGGCCGAATCCCGGTCGATGGTCGCCGTCGACAAAGTTGATTTCCGTCGAAAACGTGTCGGCGCGCGTCGGAGCGACAGCGACGGTATCTGCGGGCCCCAATCGGCCGATGATCGTATGATGCCTCATGCTGCGGCTTCTCCGGCTGCGGCAACGAGCTCGAAGCCCGTTTCATAGATCTGGTCAACGACCGCCTGGACGTCCCGATCGGAGAGCCGGTCCAAATTGTCCAATTTGCCGGCGAGTTCACCGCGCGTCGCGCCGGTTACGAAATCATGGAGCTGGACCTGCGCGTTCTCCACGGCGGCAACGTCGTCGGGAAGTGTGATCCCGCGAGAACCAAGGTCGGCCATAACCCGCCCCTCGATTGAGCGAGCGATAAAATCGAGGAAGAAGTCCTGCATCTGCTGGGGCGTCAGCGTGTCAAAGCTCGCGACACCGGCCTCCGCCATATCTCCGATCGACTCCAGCATCGCCTGGCGTGCGATGGCCTCGTCGACGGCACCTCCGGGGGGACAGACGAATTCCATCAGCGCGACGAAGACGTCTGCGGCGGGAGCTCCGGCTAAGGCGGCGAGATCCAGGCGGCGAAGCGTTTCCGTCGGGCCGACCGTCTGGAAATCCCGCACGATGCCGAGAAGGCCTCCGGCGGTTGTACGCGACGCCCCCATCCGCCGGGCCGCGCGGCGGGCATTGCCGGTCCCCTTGCGGACGTAGTCGGAGAGAGCGCTGCCAAGCGAGCCGCGACTGCCGGTGCGGGCAAAGCGCGTAAAATTGCTGCGCGCCCCGCTAAATTCGCCAGCGCCACTGTCCGGCCGCGGCGGCGAACCGCCGAGAGGGGAGGCGGGCATTGTCGGGACCGCGGGCGACGGAGGTTGTGACGTCGGCGTTCCAGGCGCGCCGGGAGCGGCAGGGACGGCCGGCTGGACCGAGGGAGGTCGCGGCCGGACTGGGGGCGGGGGATCATCGACGAATGATGGGACCAAGCCGTTGGCCGGTCCGCCGTAGCCCTTGGAGGTCCCCATCTACTTGGCCTTCGGGAGTTTCAGAATGCCCTGCGCGGTCTTCTGGAGGGGCACGTTCTCAGCTTGCTCGGCCCAGGTTTGCAGGACGGACCGGTACTCGGCTGCGATGCCGGTGTCGGCGAAGCAACTGCCCCAGCTCGAAGCAGCCCACGCACCAGCCTTCGCCGCGGGCAGCTCGCGGACGAACTCGAGCAGGTGGCGCTGTAGCGCTGGATGGGCTTCTACGAGGCGGACGAGGCCGTCGACACCTTTCGGCTTCCCCTTGAATTCGTCTTCCTGGAGAATGCGTCCCCGGATCGCCTCGAAGACTTCCTCCGGTTCGGGCCCGGTAAGTTTCGCGATCTCGGCCACTGCGCCCCGTACCATGAGCTGCGGACCCATCAGCTTCTCCACCAGCCCCTCGAGGTGGCTGGCGGCGGCAAGCCCTCCCAACGAGCTGCGCTTGTCCCGCGTGACGAACACGTAGGGGCGAAGATCGATGCCCGCGAGCGGTGGGTCGATCGCGGCCCAGCCCGTCGCCCATTCGTTCTTTTCCCATTCGGTTGCTTCCGGCGGAAGCGACGGCAGCTCGGCCGCCACCTTGCGCGCGCCCTTGCCCGATGGCTTCTCGTCTTCTTCCATTGCCGCAGGCCTTCGCATGAACTGCTCAAAGGCGCGAACTGCCTCCGGGGAGCCATCGGGATGGTTGGCCGCAAGTCTTGCGATCTGCTCGTAGAAGTCCGGATAGAAGCGTTCCGCCAGCATGATCTTGGCGAGCACCGGCCGCTGGATCTCGGCGCCGAAGCCGCGCTCCTGGGCGATGCCGTGACGCAGCATCATCGAGTTGAGGAAGCGCTTGATCTGGCGTGGGTTGCCCCTTGTGCCCTCGCTAAGGATCTTGGTGACGTGCGCGCTGATGACCAGTGCCTGTTCGACCTCCGGCGGCACCGGTCCTTGCATGGCCGCTTCGACGGTGCGGCGATCCAGGCCCCGGCTCTTCCAGGGACGTTTCATATCCTCGCGAGCCGCGGCGAGCAGCCGCAGGAAACGCGGGTCCGCCGAGCCGAGCGCGTTCTCGGCGAGCAGCAGCGTGACATAGACCCGCGTCTCGGCCGCGCCAAGCGCGGGGATCCGGAATGGGACCTGGATCAGCTTCTCGAGGTAATTCCGCGCGTAGCTGATCGGGCCCGAGCTCGGCGGCAGGTCCGGGAAGTGCTCCCGCACCGCATATTCGATCATGAGCTCGTCGGCTCCGATCACAAAGGCCGTGCGCTCGACGAAGAGGAACAGCCGGATCGCCTCCAGTGTCGCGATTGCCGTTTTCGGCAGACAACGATCGAGGTCGTCCACGATGACGACGAGTTGGTCGATATCGGCTGCATCGAGCAACTCTTTGAATTCTTTGCGGAACGCATGGATGTGTTCTGGCAGACTGTCGCTCTCCTCCGGCGCCTCCTTGATGAACTCGCCGGCCTTGTTCGCAACGCTCTTCAGGTCCTCGATCGAGATATGCTCCTGCGGCTTGGACAGGAACGAGGTGGCGAGGTCATAGAGCCCCTTGGCCTGGTCGAATGTCGGGATCCCGGTCGCCGCGGTGAAGGCGAAGCCGCCGGCCTGACGTGCCAGTTTCAGCCAGTCGACGCGCTTGAGCACCTTCTTGGCGGCATCGGCGACCTTCGTCGAGGCAGGGCGGGCGCGGCGCAACTCGTCGACAATGGTTTCGATGACGACGGTCTTCGCATCCTCGAAGCCCTCGAACGTCCAGCCGTTGAACCACAGGCAGAGCACCCGGCCGTCCTCGGCGAAGGCGCCTTCCAGCATTTTGAGAACGCTTGATTTGCCAGCACCCCAGTCGCCGTGCACGCCGATCGTCACTGGGGCATCTGGCGTTTTCCGGATAAGACTGACGACGGTCTTGGCGATCGCCTCGTAATACAGCAGATCGGTTGCCGTCTCCTGGTCATTCAAGAACACATCAATACTCCGGTTCTAGGTGGCTGGTTCGTTCGCGCAGGTTGCACGGTTTTACACCAGCTCGCCGCAATGAGAACGAAATATGAACAGATTAATCTAACTTTACGGACTTGACGAACTTAACGGAAGTCCTCATTTTGTCTATGAAAGGTGCCCGCGTTTCAGGACAGGAGCTGCCCGCCATGGCAAAGGCGAAGAAATCAGCACAAGGAAAGACCGCGACACGGGTTCGCAAGCCCAAGGCGCTGCTGACCATGTCCTTTATGACAGACTTGAAGGGACTGCTATCTAGGCCTGTCCGGGACATTAAGGTCAATGCATCCAGCAGCGCCGCCAAGGCGATGGCCATGAAACCGAAATACGTCCGCCTGCTGATCGAGCGTTACGGCGAAGCCCTCGAAAAGAGCAGCAAAGAGGGACATCCCTTCAGCTTCCGCGTCAACGTCGATCCAACCGGCAACGCTGTCGCCGCGCCCGTCGAGCAGGTGACCTCCAAAGAAAATGTCGAAATAGATGAGGAAAACAGCGCCGAGCTTGATCAGGCGTTGGCTGCAGCGCGGGACCGAGGCCGGATCAGAGCTGCGGAGATCCTGTCTGGCAAAGACATGCGCAGTGCCGACGAACTTGCCGAGTTGCTGCACACAACGCGCGTAACGATCAACACTAAGCGACAAAACGGACAACTTCTCGGGTTGGACGGCGCCAAACGCGGCTTCCGCTTCCCGGTTTGGCAACTCGATCGCAATGGAAAACCCTATCCCGAGTTGCCGGCCTTGCGGGAACGGCTTGGCGGTCCCTGGGCCATCTTCCGTTTTCTTGTGCAGCGTCACGATGAACTTGACGGCCTGACGGGTCGCGAGGTCCTAGAGCGGGGGCAGGGCGAAGCCTTGCTCGCGGCAGCAGAGAGCGTCGGACGAGGAGATTTTCGCTAGGTGGCAGCCAAGGACCCACCGGCGACCTCGGCGAAGTCGCGACTTGAGCTCCACACCGTGACTGCGGGTGCGAGATTCGGCCGAATCTATCTTGGACGTTATCGGGATCCGCTCGGATACGGTAAATCACCCAGCCGCTTCAGCGACCCGCGACGGCGCGTCGACGCCAACCGTTTCGGCGTATTGTACCTCGGCGATACGCTGAAAGTGTGCTTCCTTGAGGCCGTCCTGCGCGACCGCCACGACGGTTCGGACGGGTCGTTGCTCCTCGGCGAGGATGAGCTCCAGGAGAGGAACTATGCGGAGATCGAAGTCGCCTCGGCCCTAAATATGGTCGACCTACGGAACGATTGCGCTGTCCGGATGGGTGTTCCAACCGATGTTGCTCGTGCTTCGTCGCAAGCGCTAGCGCGGAAATGGTCCCTCGCTTGGCACGAACATCCGTCCCAGCCAGACGGAATCATTTATCCCTCGCGGCTAAACGGGCAAACCAACCTCGCCGTGTATCACCGAGCGTTACCGAAGCTGCGGGCCATTGGCGTCCGCCGTCTGATCCGCGCGACGGGTTTGGCTACAGTCCTCAACGAATTGCTGGTCGAATTGGCATCCCCTGATCCGGCTGAGTGATCGCCAAGTGCCACGCGGGCCCTGGTGGCGTAAGGCTGCTGGCTCACTTTTGTTGAGCGCGAATTTGATGTTCTTAATGTGCGCTTTTGAACCTATTCGTTGGGGCAAGGCTGCCAAATACACATCGCCTGCTGCGGAGAAGCTGTATCCAGGGTGCGGAGCGCAAGTTACCTGCTCCGGAGCCGATGGTGACCTGAGGCCTGGCCTCTGGAGCCAAACTCCGGCTTGTTCATGGTCTGTCGATAAAGAACGTCTTCCCTCCCGGTTGCAAGTCGACTCGATGCAACTACATTCCCTGCGGGTAGTGCGGCCCGTTACGGGCGCCAGGTCGAAGCCGCGATAAAACGGGGGGAAATTATGTACTTCTCGGAAGCCGCCTTGGCGAATCTAGCGGACGGCTACGCAGCCTTGGACGAAAAGCTCAACAAGCTGGTCGAAGGCTACGTCCTGTTGAACTTGCAAAAGCCGAGAGCCCGGGAATTCGCCTCGCAAGGTTTTCCCCGGCGCGTGAAGACGATGGCGCGTTGCATCAAGAACGTCTTTGCGCTCATCCCGCCCGAGCGCCAGGAGCTCCCCTCGATCGACGAGCTTTCGGACGCCACCATCAATATCCAGAGCTTCATTTTCAACACCTTCGGGGCAATCGACAACCTGGCGTGGACATGGGTCTCTGAGAAGGGGCAGAATCGCAACGATGGCACCTCGATCCCGGATACGCATGTGGGATTAGGGCCAAAGAACATCAGTGTCCGCCAGCTCCTGCCGGCGGCGTTGCAGGCGTACCTTGCGACGCTGGATGAATGGATGGAGTATCTCGCAAGCCTCCGGCATGCCCTTGCGCATCGCATCCCGCTCTATATCCCGCCTTATGTGATCGAGGATGCGGACGCAGCCGCCTATGACGAGCTCGCGAAGAAGATGAGCGCGGCGATCAAGGCGCTCGATTTTGCAGCCTATGATACCCTCTCGGCCGAGCAGCTGAAGCTTGGCCGATTTCAACCCTGGATCAGTCAGTCGTTCGCCGAAGGCGCCAAGCCCGTGGTGTTTCACCCGCAGCTTCTGGCGGACTTCAACACGGTCGATGAGGTGGGCCACAAGGTGCTGGCGGAGCTCGGCGGCGCATGACCGGCCCCAAGGGATCACATCAGCCGATCAGCGGCTCCATCCCACTTGCGTTTTCGCAGCGCAAGCGCCTTTGGGTGTACAGCAGCCTTTGGCTGAACCATGTCGATTGCCCGTACGCAAGCTTAAGCGTGCAAACCCTCGGCTATGCCGAGCGGTTGCTTCTGGAGATGGAAGCGAAGCTGGCTGCGTTGGCACTTGATGGGAAAGTGAAGAAGGAACGCGACCTCCTGCTATCCGAATGCTCAGCACATTCGGTGCTGTGGGTCTTTGGGCTGTACGAGATCTTGCGGACACTTCGCGAGTCCGGCGCGTCCCAGTTCGCGGGGTTGCAGCAACTGTTTCAGAAACTGGAGATCCTGCGGATGCCTCTTGCGAAGCACGAGGCCAAGAGCGTCAAGGGCGTGCCGTCGCCGTCGCCGTCGCACTATCCAACGGGTTGCTGGGATGTGGAGACCGGCCAGGTAGGCTGGCAGGTCTTCAATCCTCGCCTCGGCACAATGGAGATTTTATCGCGCACGCCGCTCGCGAATGAGTTTCTGTTCATTGCGGCGGTGCCGCCCGAACACATGCCGCCTTTTCCGATTGGCGGCCCGCTGGGTGAGCTTGACAGCTGATAGCGCGGGCGATGCGAGGGATCGATCGAATGGAAGGGAGTGCGGTGGATAGCGAGGAAGACAAGGAGGATTCTTACGCGCTGCCTGCGGAGCAGGCGGATACGGATCGCGCCCTTCGCCAGCTTTTCGGCACGGCCATAGCCAACCGCTACGTCGACTTTTGCCGCCTTTGCAGTGGGCGCCTTCCCCTGAAGGTTTCGCGCCCCCTCGCGGGTCACGCCCTGCGGGAACTGGATTCGCTCATTCGGGGCGTCCTCGCGGCATCGATGGATGCGCTGGCGCAGGAGGACGAACAGCACGCCAAGAAACGCGCAGAGGCGCTGCGTGCTCTGAAAGACATGAAGTTCGATGAGGAGACGCGCCAGCGCGCTGAAAAAGCCCTCAAGCCGCAGTTCAACCACCGCACGCAGATCGAAAAGATTGTGAAGCAGCTTGGCCTCGCTCCGAACGGGGACATTTCCAAGCTTTGGATCGAGCTGACCAAGGCCCATGGACGCGTGCACGAACGTTCATTTCATGAACGCTTGGAGGTCGATGAAACGTTTCGCACGGAGTTTGCCCGAAAGTTTGACACCGTCATTCGCGCGGTCGTCACCCAGCTGGAAGACCGGTACACCGCGTTGACGCTCCGGGCCAAGGAAATCGCCGCGATGCGTCCGGCGGAGGGTGTGAAGCTGTTCCGGCGCGAGATTCCGGGAGCGCTGCCCCTTCTACGGTATTTCTACGATAACCTGTCGGAAGACTGGCTACCTTTCCTCGAAAAGGAAGGCCTGCTCGGCGAGCCGCTGCCAGATGATCAATTGGCGGATGTGTCGCAGCTCCGGGCCTGGCCGGCCGGGCGATATCTCGTCCGCATGGCCTCATCGACGAATGAAGAAACCCGAACGATCGTGGCGCGCGCGCTCCGGGCGGTGGGATCGTCTACCCATCCGGACGTCAAGCATGCCGGGCTGGATGCGGTGGCAGCGTTACCGGTGCCGGAAGCAGCAGCGATGGTCGATGTCGTGGAAGGCTGGTTGACGCCGGAATTTGCGCCGGTCTCGGCGTCGCCGCACACCCTTTTGAAGCGGTTTGCCGAAGGCGGTCAAATGTCGGCTGCGCTTCGGGTGACGGCGGCGCTCTTCCGGATCAGCCGCCGGGATGGTTGTCATTCGGCATGCAAAATTGACCCCCCGTATTGCCGCATCTGCGAATGTTACCGTGATGGCGCCATTGGTGATGACGATCCGATGTCGATTAATCGGTCGCGCCAGATCACTTTCCCGGCTTGCTCGACGAGAGGGGCTGTGGTCGGGTCGGGCCCTACATAGCCCGAGCCGTCCACAACCCCGGGCATTGGGGCAGCGGTCGTGGCGTCGTCGAGCGGGCCCTGGGCGACCAACCGTTCGGCAGCTCTCCGTCTGAGCGCCCTCAGCAGAAGTTGCACAATTGAATGCTGTCTCTTTACTCCTTGGGGTATTTCTCACTCAGCCGGCCGACAATTGCGAGCGCCGTCAGCTGCGGCTGCTCTGCGACCCAGGCTTCGATCGCGGCAAGATGCGGGTCGAGCTTGGACGGCATGCGAACTCTGGTCTTATAAGGCCGACGAGTTCGCCGGTGCGTGGCACGCGGCTCGCCGACCGTCACCGTCTTGCCGAGCGTCTTCGCGAAGGTCGCCGCGGTCGCTGGCGGGGCGCTAGTGTGAGCCGGTTGCAGGCCGCGCGCCTGTCCGGCACGACGATCGACGCGATTGCCTAGTTCCTCTTGGGTTGCGCGAATCTCCGCCAACAGTGCGACCGGATCGAGCGAGCGATACTGATCGCGTAGCCGTTTCTTCACGGCCGCGGTCACCTTGGGATGCGCCAAGGCACGCTCATAGGGCGTCGATGGGAGATGATAGCGCTTGATCACTTTGGCCCCTTCGCGACGCTTCTCCTTCAGCTTGAACGACGGCTGGAAGAAGTTGACGTAGAGCCGTGCCGCCGCATAGAGGCGGCCCATCATACGCGCCGTCTCGACGCCATCGAAGCGGCCATAGCCCATGAGGCGGCGGACGACCGCACCATTCTTCTGCTCGACAAACGCCTGATCGTTCTTCTTATAGGCGCGCGAGCGAGTGACTTCGAGCCTTCTGTTCGCGACACCATGGCACGACGACATCGTTCATGAAGGCGCTATCGTTGTCGAAGTCCACGCCGCGCAATAGCCAGGGGAACAGCCTCTGTGCGCGGTTGATCGCCTCGACGACGAGCGAACCTTCCCGCGTCAGTAACGGCAGGCACTCCGTCCAGCCGGTGGCGACATCGACCATTGTGAGGGTTTGGATGAACGAGCCAGCCACCGACGTGCCGCCATGGGCGACCATGTCGACCTCGCAGAAGCCGGGCACCGGGCTGTTCCAGTCATTGAACGTGCGGATCGGGACCTCGCGCCGGAT
>NZ_AUGD01000022.1 GCF_000426845.1 Bradyrhizobium sp. in8p8
CTTCAACGGGCGTATGCGTGATGAACTACTCAACGAGACCCTGTTCTTCGACCTCGACGACGCCAGGGCAAAGATCGCGGCGTGGGTTGCCGACTACAACGGCGACCGCCCGCACTCATCGCTGAAATACCTCACCCCGGCGGCCTATGCTGCCACATTCACCGCAACGGGCGATCGGCTGCGCAACCCCGACCAGCTCCGCCGATCGCCCGTTGCTCCACCTGCGCCAATCGGCGTACAAACCCCCGAGACTCTAATTGCCTCTGGATGAAAACTCAGGGGCAGGTCAGCCGCAGCTACGACCAGCCGATCGCTACCTCGTTTGCTGACTGTGGGGTTGGTAGCTTCGCTGGAATACCATCTCGGACTGATCATGAAGGAAATCGCTGCGAGAAACCCAGAGCGCATTTTTGGTCGAGAGAAAAGCCTGCCCGTCCACGAGATCGTTAGATTTTCCTCTATCGAGGAATTGAAAGAACATCTGATCAATGACGAGATAGATCGCACTCAACGCGACAGCTTTGACGAGCAAGTAGGCTGGATTATCTCCAAAGCGGACATGGAGGACTTCAGACCAAAGTACGAAGATTGGCCTCGCCTACTAGAATTATTTGAGCGTAGGAATCTGTTCGTGCATGCGAACGGCATTGTCAATGACACCTACCTAAGGGCAAGCGTCAGGAATAAATTTCCCGATGCAAAAGATCGGGCGCTTGGCGACGAGCTCCATGCGGGATCAAGGTATTATAATTCCTCCGTGCAGCACGTCATTCATTTCGGGGCGATGCTTCTGCATGTGGTGTGGCGGAAAAGCGCCCCTGATGAGAATGAGCGCGCGGATAGAGCTATCGGCGATCTTGGATACGAACTAATTGCGAGGGGGCAGTATGAACTCGCGATCAAAATTTTAGAATTTGCAAGGAACCTCCGTAACGTTTCAAGTGAGAGGCGACGTCGCATGTTCGTCGTGAACCTAGCCAATGCGCACAAACTAGCAAAGAACGAAGCTGCTGCGATTAAGGTGCTCGCAGCCGAGGATTGGACTGCGGCTGGAAACGAGTTCAAGGTTTGCGTCGCAGCCGTGAAGGAAAGCGTTGACGATGTCGTAGAGTTGATGGGCCGCATCGGTGACCGCGGCGAAGTAGATGCTCAAGATTATCAGGAGTGGCCGGTGTTTTACGGCGTCCGCGACGATCCGAAGTTTGTTGATGCATTCAAATCCATTTTCGGTTTCGATTACGTTCCATCGGCCAAGAAGCAAGCCGGACTAGCTCAGGTAATGGACTGGATCAAAGAGCAAGACTCGGAGAACGCAGAAATTGCCGAGGGGCTTCACACCCTCCAATCCATGCAAATCCTAAACGGCTAGCATCTTTGCCCACTAACGGGGCATTGCAACTCCAAGATCGGCATAGATGGGAGCTATCTCGTTGGGCGTGAGCGGCCACTTTCCGGCCGCCTGCCTTGGAGATTCAGACACAGCTTTGTACGCGAGCAAAATGCTCGGCTGCCGGAAGAGCATTTTAATTTTTGAACGTTCTGCGACGCGCTCCGGCACAAAGGTCTTCAAGTTCAAGAAATCCCTAAGATGTTTCAGCAGCGTAGGATCGTCAGACCCGTATGCTTCAAGCAGCATAGCTTCGGCCCGAGTAGGTTCGGCAAATATTCCGGTCCGCTCTTTATATATGTAAGCGAGTTCTTCGCTTAGCTGCCTGCTAGGCGTTACGAGGCGCTCAATTAGCCTCGCGACGTCCTCGAAGTAGTCGCTAGTGGCCTCGATCAGGGCCATCGCCTTCGAGACCGCCCTCTCCATTTCAGGAGTCTTTTCGACACTGGGTTTATAGATAGTGTCGTGTGTTAGTTCGCTGTGTGCATGCTGCAGCAAAGTTCTAATCTGCACCTCACAGGGTGTGCCCTTTGGTACGATTGTGCCTTTGAGATCTACATCGGCTTTAGCTCGCACGATGTAGTGTACGGACTGATAGTTAAACACGTAAGGCTTTTCGGCGATCTCCTGTTCGAAATCTCTATCTTTCGAAAATTCCCACACTGGACAATTTTCGAGGGCAGCTTCTACCTTTGAAATCTGCGTCGGTAGGAGCACGACCAGCCTGAGCCCTACCTTGTCCGTAATTTCCTCATAAGGATTGGCATACGGGATTTTGCGCTTGGTATTGTAAAAGGCCTTAGTGATAAACGAACCGCCAGCCTTAAGGCGCGGCTTAATGGGAAGCTTCACGAACAGTTCGGTCGAGATGGGAGCAACGCGTGCAGCCAGATCATCCAAAATGCACGTAGCGACGTGTTCGCCCCATTTTTCGTACATGGGGCGTTCGCTTGTCCATCTTGCTAGGAACTCTTCCTCAGTCATCATTGATCGCGAATGTGATCGCGAACCGTAATTCGCGTCCATTGCTGTGGCGTGCCGTCTTTCGCTCTACCCTCAACCGTCTCCACCGTCACCATGTCGTTAAATGCTTCTGGCGGGGCCGTAAACTTTATGCTGTTGGAGAACACCATCTTGCGTAAGCGCAGCTGACTTTGAACGTCAGTGATGTCTTTGGGAATTGCGCTAAGCGGAAACTTCTTCTGCTTCATATACGCTTCAAAAGCATCAGCGGTATCGCGATAATGTCATTGGGTGCGCTACCGCACTGTCATTATGAGGAACGCCTGCAGCGGCATACGATTATCTTCACGCCGGTGTCCCCGTAGCCGGCATGCGGCCCCGGCCTTTAGAAGCCCCCCAATGCCCTCAGCCGGGGCCGCTTCAATCGAAGCAGCTGCGCTTTGGTGGTCCGCTATCGTACGCCGGCCCCAGATATGATTTGCGACACCGCGAATTCTTTCTAGTCTCGCGCCGCCGGGGCTGGAGCATACTTCACGAATTTATATTTCTCCGGCCGAAGGCCGCAGCAGCGTTCGCTGCGGCCTTTTGCCTGAGACGGAGCGCTGGATGAAAACCGAACCTTCCTTGATTGTTCGCGCTCCCCCTGGCCGGCAGCTGGATCTGCTGCGCGGGGAAGCGGCGCGCATCGCAAAAGCAAACGATGTGAATTGGTATACCGATCGCGCCGCCATCGGCACCCGTTTCTGTTTCGACAATGACAAGGCTAAAACGGCCTTCGCTCGCATTTGCGACGACAACGGCGTTCCGTACCAAGACGGATAGGGCTCAAGAAAAGGCCCGCCAGCGAACCGGCGAGCCTTGTCATTTTGTCATTTTGGCCTTCCCCGGCTTCCTTGAGCCGACCGGCTTCTGTGGCATCTCCCCGCGGGCAGCAAGAACTACGCATCGTGCCGTGCGAAATCGCGCGCTGGATCGAGGTCGCAGACGGAAGCCCTGCCGATTGCCGCTCCCTCGACGCTGCGCCAATCTCTAAGCTCACAAAGCCCGCTGACATCCCTCGAGAAACGTGTACGCTTCACCAAAACCGGAGGAGCGGCATGTTTGAAATCAAGGGTTTCGACACGGCAGGCGTCGTCAGTCTCAAGCGGCCTTCGCTCCCCGCCGCGCTCAAGAAGGCCAGGGAGCTGGTCGAGGACGGGTGCTGGGACGTTCAGGTCGTCGATCCCGCAGGCCGGGTCCACACCTCGTTCGAGGAGCAGGCGGCTTAGCGCCTCTCTCCGCTTGTCCTGCCCTTCAGCTCTCCGGCACCGCCACCACGGCCGGTACGCTCAGCGGCGCGCCTCCGACCGAAACCGGCCCCAAAGGCTTCGACGGCCGCACCATCCGCTTGCGCATCGCGGCGGACAATCCGTAGCGGGCATTGGCGCGCCGGACGGACGACGTGACGTCCGACATCAAGACATTCTGCGAAAGCGAGTCGACCTTCGCGATCAGCGTGGACAGCTGCGACGATATCTTCCTCACGTCGACCCGTTCCTCGGTGATGCTCTGCCGCAGCGACAGCAGCACCAGCGAGTCCTGCTGCAGCAGCGCTGCGTTCTGCTGCAGGGCCTGGTTGTTCTCCTGCAGCGAAGCGGTGTGCTGCTGCTGCGCGGACTGGATCTCCTTCAAGGTCGCGACGACGGGATCAGGTTTGGGCGCCGGCGCTTCCTTGCGCGGAAGCAGTTCAGCCAGTCTTGCGATGCTGAACGAAGGCAGGGCGGAGGGCAGCGTATAGACCGCCGCCGCGCCGTTGATGGCGATGGCGACGGCACACGCCGCCAGCAGCAGGACCGTCTTGCGGCTTGGCCGCTCGATCGGTGCTGGACTATCGGTGACTGCAGGTTCGTGAGCCGATGCGGCGGCTGCCAGCGCGACGGCGTCGAGCTCTTCGGCGAAGCTTGGCGTTTCTAGTGAGGCGCTCATTGGCACTGACCCCCATGGAGCGAGCAACAGGAAGCCGCCCCTGGAACGCCATCACGACGCTCCGCTTACGCAGCACCCATACGCAACTGCCTAAAATTGTCGGCTTTCTGGATTAATTCCACGTTAGCGGCGCGGCCGGCGGACGGGCTTGCCGATCCGTCCGACTACGGGTTCCTCCGTACCGCGCTCGCGTGCGATCACTTCGGTCCGCGGCAGCGGCATTCGTCGCAGCGGATTTTCCGAAGATGGCAGGATGCCACTGTTTTGCCTGACGGGTCAAAGGGGGAATTTTCGGCCGAGGCGAGACCTGCCGCAGAAGCGCTCCTGCGGCAAGCACCTGGCTACTGTGCATGGGGTTGTTTTCGGGTTTTGCGTTTCGCCCGTCTTTGCAGGGACTCCCCGCCTAGCTCATTTCGGCTCGGCCTCGCACTTGGCGAGCTGGGCCAATGCGTCGGGCAGGCCCGCCATGTCCGTCTGATATTGCCGTCCGGCCACATCGATGGTCAGCGCGGCCGTGGTCAGCTTTGCGATGAGGTCGGGCGTCTGGCTGCTGAAGGGATCGGCCGAGGCGAAGGCGGGTCCCGCAACCTGCGTGCGCAGCGTGCCCACGGTCTTCCCGGCCTGAACGAACGACATGTCGCCCGCGCTGGTCGGCGGCTGTGCCTCATCCACCACCAGCAGCACGTTCTCCGTTCCGCTCCGGACGATGCTCAGCCCGAACGGACGGGGAGCCTGCACCGCCTTCCCGGTCGAGCAGACCCTGGCGCCGTTCGGATGCACGCGCATCTCGGTGAGCCAGCCGTCCGGCGTCCGCCAGGAATTGACCAGCTGGCCCGCCGCACGGGCTGGACAGGTGGAAAGCGTGATCAATGCGGCCAGGACCACGGCTCCGCTCGCCACGACGTTCGGTCTCTTCATCTCGGGTACTCCAATGGGAAAGCTTATCGCGATGCGCCGGCCTCGCGCCGGCGGAAGCCCGCATAGCCGCCGTCGGCGTCGTAGAGGACGTCGAAGCCGTTCAGCAGATGGAAGCTGGTGTTGACGAAGGTCCGGTCGGGCGACACCCGCAGGTGAATGCGATCCGGCGCCAGCGCCGAGCCGCCGTCGACGGCGAAGCGGTAAAGCTCGGTGGACTTCTCCGCCGTTCCCACGCGGATGGACACGCTGGTGCCGGTGTTGAGCGACGCGGTCGCGCCGCCCGCCTGCTCGGCCGGAACGGTCATGAACATGACGGACACGCCGGTGTCGACCAGCATGGTGCCGCAGGCCGGCGGGGTCCGGCCGTTCAACGAAATGCAGGCAGGCGTCGCCGACCAGTCCGGCCGGTCCGGCTGCCGCGACAGCTTCGTGAACGAGAACGGCCCTCGTGTATTCGCGCCGGTGAGGCCGACATGAACGCCGTGCGCCGTCAGCACGTAGCCGCGGCGCCGTTCGCCGTGACCGCCGGTCACGCGCAACAGCGGGTTCTTCTCCGGCGTGCTCTGGCTCTGCAGGTCGCCCTCGCGTCCATAACCGATGCCGACCATGGCGATGCCGTGCGGCGCATCCGACGGCGTGCAGTCGCGGGCGTGCTGCAGGCAATCGACACGCGTCACCGCGAGCACCGGCATCGGCTCGGTCTGCACCGCCGCACCATCGATGCCGACCAGGGCGACCGGCGTGACGACCCATTGTCCGAGCATGACGCGGCCGGAACTCGAATAGGTGAGCTTGCCTTCGCCAAGCGAAGCGAGCCGGTCGAAATTGGGAATGAAGCTCGCGGCAACCACGATGCCCGTCGAGCCGGAATCCAGCACCGCCCGGATCGGCCGCTCACCGAAGGACAGTCCGATCCGCGGCACCTCGCGCAGGTCGCCCTCGTCGGCATTGAGGTAACGCAGGAACAGGCCTTCGCGGTATCGCGCGTAGTCCGGCGGGCTCTCCTGCGCAGCTGCCGTTGAGGCGAGAGGCGCCAGCAACAGGGACACCAGGCACAAGCTCGCCCCCTTTGAGATGTACGATTGCATCGTTCGCTTCCGTTGATCGAACGGCAAGCTACGCAGCAGGCGTTACCAAGTCGCTTCGAGATCCGCGCAATTTACACGTGCTCCGGGTTCCCGCAGACCACTCGCGAGTTCCACTGCATCGCGAGGATCGAGGCCGCGCCCTACCCTTCGTCCAGCAGCTCGAACAGCTCTTCGACCCGTTCAAACGGCGCGTCGCCCATCGGGCTGTGATGGATCACGCGGTCGCCGTCGCGCTGCAGCGACTTGCCGCGCGACTTGCGCAGGCGCCCCGGCAGGAACGTCGCGGCCGCCGCCTCAGGACCGACGTCGAGACGGATGATGCCCCTGCGCTTGCACGCGATCCTGAGCTTCGCCGCGGCGAAGAAGTCGCGGGCGACCTTCGGCAAAGGTCCGAAGCGGCGGGCGGTTTCCTCCTCGAGGTCTTCAAGGTCGTCCTCATCGTTGCACCTAGCGGCGCGCGCATAGAGTTCGAGCCGCACCGGCTCGGACTGCACGTAACTCTCGGGCAGCATGTCTCCGACCGGGAGGTTGAGATCGGGCACCCACAGCGCGGCCTGCGCCTCGCCGGCCTTCTCCGAGGCCATCCTGAGGAGATGGCTGTAGAGCACGGGCCCGAACACCTGGACGTGGCCTGATTGCTGCTCGGAGAACAGATCGCCGGCACCTCTGAGGTCGAGGTCGCGCTCGCTGATGGCAAAGCCGGCGCCCGGCCGGCTGAACTCTTCGAGCACGGCGAGCCGCTTCTCGGATTGTCCGGACTCCGTCTCGGTCAAGAGATGGGCGAAGGCGCGGATGCCGCTGCGGCCGACGCGTCCGCGCAGCTGATGCAGCTGGGCAAGCCCGAACTTCTCCGGCCAGCACACCACGATGGTGTTGGCACGGGGAATGTCGAGGCCGCTCTCGACGATGTTGGTCGCGAGCAGGACGTCTGCTCCACCCTCGACGAAGCTCATCATGCGGTCGTCGATCTCGTCCGCCGGCAGCTTGCCATGCAGACAGACGATACGCAGATCCGGCGCCACCGCCTGCACCCGCGCCAGCATCGGTTCGAGGTCCTGGATGCGCGGACAGATCAGGAAGCTCTGGCCGTGGCGCCGCTGTTCGCGCAGCAACGCGGAGGCGATGGCGGCATCCGACAGCGGCGCGATCCTGGTCGCCACCGGAAGCCTGTGCACCGGCGGCGAGGCGATCACGCTGAGGTCGCGGAAGCCGGCAAGGCCCGCGGCCAGCGTGCGCGGGATCGGCGTGGCGCTCATCATCAGCACATGGACGTTCTTGGCGAGGCCTGCGAGCTTTGCCTTCTCGGCCGCGCCGAAATGCTGCTCCTCGTCGATGATGACGAGGCCGAGATCGTCGAACCTTACGTCCTTGCCGGTGAGCGCCTGCGTGCCGATCACGACCTTGATCCGGCCGCTGCGAAGTCCCTCCCGGGTCTCGCGCAATTCCGCGCCGGATGTCGCCCGCGACAGGTTGCCCACCTCGATCCCGAACGGCGCGAAGCGCTTCTGGAACGTTGCGACGTGCTGGCGTGCGAGCACCGTGGTCGGCACCGCGATGGCCACCTGCTTGCCCGACAGCACCGCGGCGGCCGCAGCGCGCAGCGCGACCTCCGTCTTGCCAAACCCGACGTCGCCGCAGACCACCCGGTCCATGGGATGACCGGATGCAAGATCGTCCAGCACATCGTCGATCGCCTTGGCCTGATCGCTCGTGGTGAAATAGGGAAAACGCGCGACGAACTTCTCATAGGCCGATCCCGGCGGCACCAGCTTTTCGCCGCGCCGCCGGCGGCGCTGGCTGATGTGCTTGGCCAGCACCTTGCCGGCAGCCTGGATCTCGCGCTCGGCCTCGCCGCGGCGTGCCCACCATGTGCTGCCGTCCGCCTTGTCGAGCGAAAGCTTGCCGAGCTCCGCCGCATAGGGCCACATCAAGGCGAGATCGGCCGGCGGCACCAGAACCGCGTTGTCGCCGGCGAACTTCAGGCGGATCATCTCGCGCATCGCGCCGCCGCCGGTGTTGACCGTCTGCAGGCCGTCGAGCACGGCAAGGCCGCGCTGGAGGTGGACGACCACGGTGCCCTGCTCGGGTACGTCGGCATGATCGAAGGCCGCGCTCCAGGCGCGCGCCATGGGTTGCGGATGATGGGCGCGGCTGCCGAGCACGTCGGACGCCGTCACCACGACCAGAGGCTTCTTCCCCGGCGCGACGAAGCCGGCATCGAGATCGGCCAGCAGCGCAGCCGCCCCGCCCCGCCCGCACGCCGCCTCCTCCCAATCATCGCAGCGCTCCGCCTTGACGCCGCCCATCCGCTCCATCACGCGCAGATCGTCCTCGTGCGCGGCGGCCAGGATCAATCGCGATCCGGCCCGGCGTCTCTCCTCGACGAAGCCACGCAGCGCCTTCCTCGACGATGTCAGCTTGGAGAACTCCGGGACGGCCTGAAACGACGCCGTCCGCGGCAGCACCTTCATGCCCTTGGAGAGCTGCTTCCAGTCGCGCCGTCCGAGATATTCGCGCTCGCGCTCCGCGCGGGGCGCGGCCTCCTCGATCGTATCCAGCCATCTGTCTGCATGCGAGGGGACGCCTGCATCGCCGATCCATTTGGCGCCACCGCAATAGTCGAACAGGCTGGCGCGTTTGCTGCCTTTGCCGGAGAGGCCAAGCCGCTCCGACATGGGATCGACGAGCAGCTCCTTGGTCTCGAAGATGATCCTGTGCTCCTTCGGGTCGAATGCCACGATCCGCTCGATCGCACGATCCGAATGCTCGATCCGGAACGGCCCCAGCGCACCGGCGGGAAATATCTCGAAGGTCTGGCCATGGAACAGCGCCCCGCCCGGATAGTCCGGCTCATCGTCCAGATCGTATCCGAGGGATTGCAGGCGCGCCTCTAGGTCCTCCTCCGAGAACGCACCGCCCACCTTCAAGCTGAGGCTCAGGCGCGCCAGGCTCGCCGGCGGCGGCAGGCGCTCCATCACGGCTTCGGCCGTCGAAACGAGAAACAGCGGCTTCTTGGATTTCGCGAGGCGCCTCAGCACGGAGGCTCTGCGCCCTGCCAGCTCGTGGGACGGCTCCAGCTGATCGAACGGCAACGTGTTCAATCGCGGAAACACCAGCACCTCGCACGACGGGTCGAGCGCGTGAATGACGCTGCCAAGCCGCTCCGCCCGGTTCTCGCTCTCGGCGAGAAACACGATGCCACTGCGTCCGGACTGCTTCCATTGTGCAAGCAGATGGAGAGCCATCATGCCGAGCGGCGACGAAGACGAGATCGTGGCGCGCTGCGATCCTTTGCTCTTCTTCGGCGCCTTCTTGGCCACCCGCGCCTTCTTGGAAAGCCTCACTTGAACCCGTCTCTAATCTTAACCCGTCGCCAACAGAATGCGAGCCGCCCTCTCTGTCGAATCGGCAACTCGCCGCCATGCATATGGGATTTGCCCTGCGAACGCACCCCTCGTTGGCAACGTTCAAGGCGGCGCCGCGATCCCTTACAAGCTGGCCGTTGTTCAGCCTCGAAGACGGAACCGACGCGGGCAATCTCTGCATCTCGCGATGCATGCGGCGCGGCGATGGGCGACGCCTTGCATATGGCCATGAAAAAACCCCAGCGCTTGGAGCCACGCTGGGGCGTTTCGTTCGAAATGAACTGGTCAAGCAATGTCATCTCGATAGCAGCGATCTCGCTGCGCGCTTGTGAACTGGCTCACACACCTCCTGCCGGAACAGGGTACCTCATCCCCATTTGAGCGCGCATACGCCGCGCGCTAGGATGGTCGCTTTGATGGAGGAAAATTTGAAGTCGTTCATTTTCATCAGCATCATCGCGCTGCTCGCGATGGCCCCTGCCCACGCCCAGACGCTGGTCGATCCCAACAAGGTTGCCCCCGAATACCGCGAGGCAGCGGAGAAGCGCCGGGCCGAGCAATTGCGCCAGCGTGAATGCGCGCTCAAGGCAGATCTCGAGAAGGTGCTGCCGAGGGATCGCACCGCTTTTCTCAACCGTTGCCTGGAGACGATGGCGGCCAAGCAATAGCGGTCGGGTGTTCCAACGGGCTCTTCCGCAAACAGGCGCGCCCGCCGAGGACGCTCGGCCGCGTGCGCTCTGCAAACTCCAGCAACGAACGCATTCAAGCTTTCTTCAGATATTTGGGATCAGCTGACGATCCATTTAAAAAGTCATTGTCGTCCGCGCATGAGTTCGGTCCAGATTCAGTGCACGCGGTGCAAGAACGTGTTTCGCGACCGCGCCGGGCGGTTGCAGGACGGCTATTCCAGGCAATGTCCGAGCTGCGAGGTGGTGCTGTTCTTCGCCGAAGACTCCCAGCACGCTTTCATCAAGCGCGCGATGCGCTCCGCGCGCCAGGTCCGCAAGGAGATGCGCGAGCTCGAGGCCGCAAGGCTCGCTGCACCCGAACGGCAAGCGCCGCAATCGAGGAGATTCGCCGGGCGGACGCGATCGGCGGAGCGGGAGGACTAGCTCAGCTTCGCCGCTGCTTCCTCGGAAACAGCCGGTCGCGGATGTAGCGCGATGTCGGCGTCAGGCGGATGCCACGGGGCTTCTGCCAGGCGGCGCGGTCGAGCTCCTTCTTGTCGCCGATCAACAGCCTGCCCTTGGCGGCCTTGGCAATGAAGATCGCGTCGCTCATCTTGCGACCAGAGACCTTGTTCCTCGCCTTCACTTCCTTCCAGAGGCTGATCCTGCCGAGCTTCAGCTTGGGCAGTTCCTCCTTGATCTCCCGCCGCAGGCAGTCCTTGTCCGACTCGCGCGCACGCTTGCGGCCGCCCGGAAACATCCAAAGGCCGTCCGACCGCCGTCTGACCAACAATACCTTGCCGCGCTTGGCGGCAACCAGCTTGGAAGACTTCGCCATTGCTGCCGTCATCGAAAGAGAATCGGCTCAATCGTAACTTGTCTAGTCGAATAGACAAGTTCGCGGCACGCTTCGATCGCAGACGGCGAGCCATCGGTCCAGCCCGGCAAGATCGGCAGACAAGCCGTCGAGGCGCGATCAGCGCTCCCCCGCCTCCGCCCGGTCCTCCGTCCTGATCCAGGCCATCATCATCTCCCAGGCCACCGACAGGATGATCGGTCCGATGAACAGTCCGACGATGCCGTGGGCCAACGTGCCGCCGATCACGCCGACGAAGATCACGATGGTCGGGGTGGTCAGGCCGCGTCCCATGACAAGCGGCTTCAACATGGTGTCGATGAAGCCGACAAGGACGAGAAACACGGTAAGGAGCAGCGCCGTAGTGACGTCCTTGGCGGTCCATATCCAGATGATGACCGGCAGCAGGACGAGAAAGGCCCCGATCTGTACGATCGAGAGCAGCAGCACGATGAACGCTAGAAGCCCTGCGCTAGGCACCTCGGCGAGCTTGAAGCCGATGCCGGCGAGCAGCGCCTGCACGATCGCGACGCCGATCACGCCCTGCGCCACGGCGCGGATGGTCGCGCCCGCCAGCCCCAGGAAATGCTCGGTCTGCTCGGGCACGATACGAAACAGAAAGCCGCGGCCGGCCGCGACCAGCCTCGGCCCATGCGGAAAGAGAAAGCCGGCTACGAACACGGAGACGAGAAACTGGAGCGTTCCGACGCCGGCATCGCCTGCGAGCGAGAGCAGCGGGCCAGCCAGCGGCTGAAGATACGGCGCCACCTCGCGCACCACCGCCCGAACGTTGTTGTAGGCTTGGTCCCAGAGTTCGTAGAGCCAGGGGCCGACGAGCGGCCACGACTTGAGCTGTTCCGGCGCCGACTGAAGCGCGAGGTCGCCGGTGCCGAGCTGGTGCGCCAGCTCTCGCACGCCGTCCACCGCGCTGATGCCGAGCCAGGTCGCTGGACCGATGACGATGCCGAGCGTAATCAGGGTCAGGATCGCTGCCGCGGTCTTGGGCCGGCCGCCGAGGATCTTGGCAACCCAGCTGAACGCCGGATAGAACGCGACCGCGAGCACGCCGCTCCAGGCCAGGATCGGCACGAACGGGCGGATAATCAGGAAAGTCCAGATGATCAGCAAGGCAAGCAGGCCGAGCCGGATCACGAGCTGGATGACGTCCTCTCCCGTCAGGAGCTGACGGAGACTTTTCACGGGCACAGCTTTCCTTGCGGCATGAACGCGACTTCCGGCGCAGCCTGGCCGTTATTGCCAGCAACGCAACCGCCGTCAAGATGACTGGAACTGACGTCCAGGACCAGGACCATGTCGGGCCACTCCGCATTCCGAAATGCCCGGTCTTCCACTCGCCTTGGCTAACGCCCGTTAACCGGATTCCCCCGCGCCGGTTTACGCCGCTGCAAACGCTGCTGCCTACGGTGCATCGAGATCAGAAACGCAGTCGGTGCAATGGCCAACAGCATCTGGAAGATCGAAGAGTTCACCTGCGCGGGTTGCGGCATGAACTACACCGCGACAAGAGAGGAGCACAGCGAAGCTCACACCGGCAGTTTCAAATGCGGCATCTGTAACAGCGTTGTGCACGCTTGGTCCGGCAAGCATCATTTCTTTGGCTGGCAAGCAGTGAAAACGAGGCCGCCTGTGTTCGGGAGGCGTTGGGCGGACGTGGAGTGGTAACTGCCCGCGGCGTCGCGGGATCGGCCGAATTGCACCGGCGCTATTTGGATTCCGTTCACCGATCGCCGCTAGATCAGGAAGATCCTCCGCGACGAACCGCATGGCCGACCTCAACGCCGTCCTGACCAGGCTCAATGACCGTCTGCTCCGCCTCGAGGGCGAGCTGTTCGTGCTGCGCTCGCTGGCGCGCGCGACGTTGACGGCGGGCGACGACCATGCGGCGCGCATGCGCAAGCTGGTCGAGGCCGCAAAAGTGGCGCTCGACGACGAGGCCAAGCGTCCTCTCGACAAGCCGACACGCAAATACGTTGATGCGGCAACCGCACTGGTGGACGAGCTGCTGGTCGAGCCGACGCCGGCGCGGCCGCTTTTCACAGTCATTGACGGCGGCCGGCGCGACTGAGCGATAGAGGCAGCGGCATGGACTTCGCAATTAAGACAGGGTCGGCCTGAACCGTGCATGAACGCGACTTGGACTCCGACGAAGCGTGGGCCTCGAATTCCGCGCACGAGGCGGCTCGCGACCGTGCTAGACCGCCGTAGAATTTTCTGCTTTCAGACGCCTGAGCCCCGCCTCGATGATAGCGATCTCCTCGTCGATCTGACCGATCGGCAGGCTGAAGTCATAACCAGACCTGCTCTTGAGATCGACCGCGAGTCGCTGCCTGTGCATCATCAGCTCATCGAGGCCGCCGCGGTTCTTCAGACGCACATACGCGTCGACGATCTGCTCGATTGCGCTCGGCATTAAATCTGTCCCGGCGAAAAGGCTCGATGGCGCGCCCGCCCCGCCGGCCATTTCGATGTCGCGGTACGCAATACAAATCCGCGACGGATTCGTCGATACACCAAGCTGGTTGAGATCGCGTTACCATTGGATGACTTCGTGATGCGCGGCATGAAAAGGCCGCCGGCGATCATGCGAGCGGCCAAGCCGGGTTCGAAAACGGATGCGGTCGAAGTGTCGCCAGCCCCGCTCGGCGCACGTTATCAGCCGATCGGAGACCGCTCTGTCAAGAACCAAACACAGGAACCGCTCAGCGGCCGCTTGCCCGCGGGCCGTGGCGGCGCGGCAACGCCAGACGGTGATGCGAAGACACGCGACAAGCCGCGATCGGCGCCGTAGCAGTAACAGGCGCGATGGAGCGCCGGCGGCTCCTCGTCCGATGTGCGCAGCCGGCGACCCGGCGCATTGTTGATAACCTGCGCAAACGCTCCACGGGTGGTGACAGGGCGTGCGGACGTGTTATCGGGGGATGACGCAGTTGCGAGACGGATCGGATACCCATGCGAATTACCCTCGTCGGCTCCCGCCATTTCGGCGTGACCACCCTGAACATGCTCCGGGAGCACGGCGTCTCGGTCATCCGGGTCGTGGTTGCCGATGCCGAGGATCGCCTCGCCGCGACCGCCAAAGCTGCCGGGATCGACGTCGTGGTGCAAGCCAATCCGAAGCTGGTGGTGGCCTCCGAGATTGCCCCGGACACCGATCTGATCGTCACCGCACATAGCCACGCCCGGATCGGCAAGGACGCGCTGGCCGCGGCCAAGCTCGGCGGGATCGGCTATCACCCCTCGCTGCTGCCACGCCATCGCGGCAAGGCCGCCGTTGAATGGACCATCAAGGAGGGCGATCCGATCGCCGGCGGCACGATATACCATCTCGCCGACCGCATGGACGCCGGCGCGATCGCCGCCCAGGACTGGTGCTTCGTCAAAAAGGGCGAGACCGCACGCGAACTCTGGGAGCGCGCGCTGGCGCCGCTCGGGCTCAAGCTGCTGGCCGATGTGATCGACTACGCCAAGGTCCACAAGGCGCTGCCAGCCAAAGTCCAGGACGAGCAGTTCGCGACATCCGCACCGAGCCTCTCCTGAGGCTCCTTGATGTTTACCTTTAACGTGAAGGGGCCTTGATTTCACTTTGGAAATTGGAGCCGAAAACGCAAATAAACCATTGTCCCGAAACGAATAATTTTCGGTTTGGCGTCGCATCAAATTTCCGTCACATTTCGTCCGAATAAACCGTCAGCATCTCAGAGACATTCAAGGACGATTCATGCGTTTTGGTCGCATCGCGGCGTTCTGCGCCGCCTCAGTTTTCGCCGGCACCCTCGCCGCCCCCGCTCTTGCCCAGAGCCCCTATGATGGCAATTGGCAGGTCACCATCGTGACCAAGACCGGCTCGTGCGAGCCGACCGCCAGCTCCATGCTGACAGTAGCTGGCGGCAAAATCACCGCGCCTGGCGCTAACGTTTCCGGCACCATCGGCAGTGGGGGACTTGTGAAGGTTTCGATCAATGGTGCATATGCCAACGGTCAACTCAACGGCAACGCCGGATCGGGGAAGTGGAATGGAGCATCAGCAGGCATACCGTGCAGCGGGCGCTGGGAAGCATCGCGCCTATAGAACAGCGGAGGCTCCCGCTCGGAACCGGCGGCTGCTGATCGCGGCTGCCGTTTTGCTTGCGGCCACAGCCGTCAGCTCCGAGAGCAAGGCGCAATCCGGTCCATTCGCGCCGATGGCGGGAAGCTGGAGTGGCGCCGGCACGGTCAGCCTGGAGGACGGGTCGACGGAACGCATTCGTTGCCGGGCCAAATACGCACCCATCGGTCCCACCATGGAACTGACCCTGACGTGCGCCAGCGACGCCTATAAGTTGGCCTTCGCCGCCAACGTTCAGTCTGCTGGCCGTGCCATTTCGGGCAGCTGGAGCGAGGCCAGCCGCAACATCTCTGGCACTCTCCAGGGTCGTGGCAGCGGCGGAAACTTCGAGTTGGTCGCGTCTGCCGCCGGTTTCAACGCCAACATCGCGCTGAAGACGAGCGGCAACAAGCAGACCGTCAATATACACGCTGACAGTCAATTCCGCGGCGCCAACATCTCGATGTCGCGCTGAGGCGAGCCGCGCGTTTGAAAACCGACCCGGCGGCTTCGCCGGGTCTTTTTTATGCGTCCGGCACGAACGCCGTGACCTCGATTTCAACCTTGGCCCGCTCGTCCACGAGCCCAGGGATGTAGAGCAGCGTCGACGGTGGAAAATTACGTCCGAGCGTTTCCTTCCAGGCGGCACCAATGCCAGCACCGGCCGCCTCGTACTCGCTGCGGCTCGTCAGGTACCAGGTCAGGCGAACGATGTGCTCAGGGCCGGCCCCGGCCTCGTCGAGTAGGTTGATGATCCGCTTCAGCGCAGTCGCGACCTGCGCGGCCATGTCGGGCGCGTAATTGCCGGACTCGTCGCCGCCGGTTTGGCCGGCCAGAACCACCCAGCGCCCGGGTCCGTCGACCACAATGCCATGGGAAAAGCCACGCGGTTTTTTCCATTCGGCCGGCTGCAAGATATGCATGAGCGAAGGTCTCCCGATATTCTCGTTATCCAGTAGATGCCTAGCACGAGCCCTGCATCGCTGCATCCGCAGATTTGACCGTTGCAAACATCGGCAATGTCGCCGATACCGGCCGTCCTTTTCGGCTTTCCATCCTCCGGCATCCGACCCCTCATGAGCACGACACCGTCCAAAACGATGGCTGCACTGTGGATGGCCGGCTGGCTCTCGCTGATGCTGGTCATGGCGGTTGCCGGGCGCGAGACCACGCGCGAGCTGAATGTTTTTCAGATCATGGAGGTGAGGTCGCTGATCGGCTTCGTGCTACTCGCCCCCATCATCTACCGCGCGGGCGGCTTGAAGACGGTCAAGACATCGCGCCTGCCGCAACACATCGGGCGCAATCTGGTGCACTATTTTGCCCAGCTCGGCTGGTTCTTTGCGCTGACGCTGATCCCGATCGGTCAGGTGGTCGCGATCGAGTTCACAATGCCGATCTGGACGGCCATCCTTGCCGCAAGCTTCCTATCCGAGCGCATGACGCCCTGGAAGATCGCCGCCATCGTGCTCGGACTGGTTGGGGTGATCGTCATCGTCCGGCCCGCCACTGGCGAGGTCAATCCGGGTCAGCTCATCGCGCTTGGAGCAGCCATGGGTTTTGGCATCTCCATGGCCCTCGTCAAATCGCTGACCCGCACTGAAAGTGCGCTCTCGATCCTCTTCTGGATGCTGGTGGTGCAGTCCGCCGCAGGCTTCGTTCCGACGCTGTTCGTCTGGACCTGGCCATCGACCTACGTCTGGGCCTGGCTCGGCGTGATTGCCGTCTGCGGTACATTTTCACACTATTGTCTCGCCAGCGCCATGCGCTATGCCGACGCAACGATCGTCGTCCCCATGGACTTCCTGCGGGTTCCATTGACCGCGGCTGCCGGCTGGCTGCTGTATTCCGAGCGGCTCGATGCCTGGACCGTGCTGGGGGCGGCGCTGATCCTCGGTGGCAATCTCCTGAATTTGAAGCCCACTTCGCCGGTCCCCGCTCGCGCGCAGTGAACCTCGCGCCGCCCCCGAGCGACAAAACTAAGTGACCGTGTGATTTGGATCACGTTGGAGAGGCACTCCATCGTGCACATTGGCCACACAGCAGCGGGTTGAACCCAACGGGCGGCCGTTTTGGTGGCGCGAAGTCGGGCACTTCGTGTAGGTTCGTTGCCAGTCTGTTGCTGCCTGCAATTCGATTCTGGGGATTTCAGAATGCGCTATCTCACCCTCCTCGCTTCGCTGATGTGCATGGCACTGTCGATCAGTGCTGCCAAGGCCGACCGCCGTGTCGCCTTCGTCGTCGGCAACGGCTCCTACAAGAACGTCGCGCAACTGCCGAACCCGCCGATCGACGCCAAAGCGATGGCGGCCACGCTGCGCAATGTCGGCTTCGAGGTGATCGAAGGCTCCAATCTCAGCCGCGACCAAATGACCGAAAAGCTGCTCGACTTCGGCCGCAAGGCGCAGGGCTCCGACATCGCGCTGTTCTACTATGCCGGCCACGGCATCGCCGTCAGCGGTACCAACTACCTGCTGCCCGTCGATGCCGACATCAAATCGGAGATGGACGTCAAGCTGGGAGCTGCCATCAACATCGACCTGACGCTCGAGCAAACCATGGGCGATGCCAAGGTCAAGCTGGTCTTCCTCGACGCCTGCCGCGACAATCCCTTCGCCGCCAAGATCAAATCGAATGCCGCCACCCGCAGCGTCAACGTGCAGAGCGGTCTCGCCGAGATGAAGTCCGGTGAAGGCACGCTGATCGCGTTCGCCACCGGTCCCGGCCAGACCGCGCTCGACGGCCAGGAGGGCAACAACAGCCCGTTCACCCGCGCGCTGATCGACAACATCACCAAGCCCGGCGTCGAGATCCAGCAGGCGATGACCTCGGTGCGCGCCCAAGTCAATGAAGAGACCCGCAAGAGCCAGTTGCCCTGGGGCCACACCAATCTGACCGGCTCCGTTTATCTCAATCAGGCTCCGACGACCCAGGTCGCCAACGCAGCGCCGACCGCTTCCGGCATCGTGCCGGCGGCCAGCAGCAGCTCGGATGGCGTGGAGCTCGAATACTGGCGCTCGGTGAAGGAGTCCAACAAGCCGGAGGAGCTCAACGCCTATCTCTCGGCCTATCCGAATGGCCAGTTCAAGGCGCTGGCGCTGGCACGCCTCGCAGCAATCAAGAGCGGCACCTCGACCGCGACCCGCACTCTCAACGCGGGCGTCGATCCCGCAACCTTCACGGACGAGGCCACCCAGCTCACCGAGGACCAGATCGGACTCAACAAGACCCAGCGACGCGACGTGCAGCGCCGGCTCACCAGCCTCGGCTTCGATACCAAGCAGACCGGTGTGTTCAGCGAAGAGACCCGCGCGGTACTCAGGCGCTGGCAGGCCGCGCGTGGCTATCCATCGTCCGGCTACCTCAACAAGCACCAGCACAAGGCCCTGCTTTCGGAGATCGTGGCTGCGCCCGCGACGGCGAGCGACACCAGTCAGAAGCCTGCCCGGCGCGCCAGCGCGCCGCCTCCGAGCAGCGCGCCGGCACCGGCTCCTCACCGCAGCAATCCCGGCGATGCAGCCGGCGCGGCCTTCGTTGGCGGTGTCGTCGGCGGCATGATGGGCGGCATGTTCCGCCGCTGAGGCGCCAGCCACTCTCAAAACAAAGCCCGGCTCATGCCGGGCTTTTTCTTTGTAAGACGATGTCGCCGCATGCTCCGTCATCGCAAGGAGCCCTTGCGATGAAGCAAATCCAGGCTGTCCCGTGGAGACATCTGGATTGTTTCGCTGCGCGCGCAATCACGACGCTGCCTACTTCCCCGCCGCCTTTCGCAGCGCCTCGTTGATGCGGTCCTGCCAGCCCGGCCCGCCCTCTTGGAAGAACTCCAGCACGTCCTGATCGATGCGCAGCGTGACCTGCTCCTTGATCCCGGGAACGGCGATTTGCCTGGGTGGCGCGGCGGCCACCTTTGCGGTCACCTTCTTGAACGCGGCCTCCGCTTCGCTCCTGGCATCGCCAAGCGTACGCGGTCGCCTCGGTTGATCTGCCATCTGCTAAACTCCTTCAAACAGAGCCGTCGACAGATAGCGCTCGGAGAAGGACGGCACGATCGCCAGGATGGTCTTTCCCGTAGCCTCCGGTCGCTTGCCGATCTCCAGGGCCGCCGCGATCGCCGCGCCCGAAGATATGCCGCCGGGAATGCCCTCCTGACGCGCCAGCGCGCGCGAGGTTTCGATCGCCGTCGTGGAGTTGATCTTCACGATCTCGTCGATCACCGCGCGATCAAGGATGTCAGGGACGAAGCCGGCGCCGATGCCCTGGATCTTGTGGGGGGTATGCTGTCCACCCGACAGGACCGGGCTCTCCTCCGGCTCGACCGCGACCACACGCAAGCCCGGCTTGCGCGGCTTCAGCACCTGACCGACGCCGGTGATGGTACCGCCGGTGCCAACGCCGGCCACGAAGAAGTCGATGTTGCCGCCGGTGTCGTTCCAGATCTCCTCCGCCGTGGTACGCCGGTGCACATCGGGATTGGCGAGGTTCTTGAACTGCTGCGGCATCACGGCGTTCGGCGTCGTCTTCACCAGCTCCTCGGCGGCGGCGATCGCACCCTTCATGCCTTGCGCCGCCGGCGTCAGCACCAGTTCGGCGCCAAGAAAAGCCAGCATCTTGCGTCGCTCGATCGACATCGACTCCGGCATCACCAGCTTGAGCCTGTAGCCGCGGGAGGCCGCCACGAATGCGAGCGCAATGCCGGTATTGCCCGAGGTCGGCTCGATCAGCACAGTGTCGGGCTTGACGATGCCCGCCTTCTCCATCGCGATGATCATGGCCGCGCCGATGCGGTCCTTCACGCTTGCGGCAGGATTGAAATATTCGAGTTTTGCCAAAATGGTCGCGTTGACGCCGCGCATGCCGGGCAGCCGGCGCAAACGCACGGTGGGCGTATTGCCGAAGGCCTCGACGACCGAGTCATAGATCCGGCCGCGGCCGGGTTGGTGCGTTGCACCCGTGGTGGACGATGTGTCCATAATGAACTCCCTATGGCGACGATCTGAATTTCTGTCGCGACCATTTGCGCAGTTACAGACAGCTTACGGCGACAAGCAAGCGACAATCCGGCACATGTTAAGTACGCTGCATCGCAAAATCGCGTGAGCAACAAAGATCAGAAAACCACCGCATTTGTGTTGCGACCTCGTCAACCGCTTCTGCTTATGTTAGACTTATGTCTTAAAGTAGGGAGGTCACCACGATGTCAGCAATTGCTGAAGTGATGTCGACCGTCGCACTGAACCGCGATCCGCGTTGCAGCGAGCTGCCGACCTGTCCCGTCTGCGCCGACACCATGGTCGCCGCCGAAGCATCAGCCTACGTCTCTGACCACGTGATCAGCTATCTCTGGACCTGCGACAATTGTGGTTATGGCTTCGTGACCAAGCACGCTCTGAAGCAAAGCTTCATCTGCAACTGAGCTAGCGCGGGGCGATGTCGCCCCTCGCCCAGTCCTCGCGCGTACGCTGATAGAATTCATCGAACTTTCGCTGCGCAATCGCGTCCCTGATGCCCTGCATCAGGAACTGGTAGTAAGCGATGTTGATCTCGGACAGCAGCATCGCCCCCAGCGTCTCACCTGCCTTGACGAGATGATGCAGATAGGCCCGCGCGTAGTTGCGTGCCGCAGGCCACGAGCTCGCCTCGTCCAGCGGACGTGGATCGTCGGCGTGGCGCGCGTTGCGCAAATTCACCTGGCCGAAGCGCGTGAAGGCGACGCCGTGCCGGCCATTGCGCGTCGGCATCACGCAATCGAACATGTCGATGCCGCGCTTCACGGCTTCGAGGATATCGTCGGGCGTGCCGACACCCATCAGATAGCGCGGGCGCTCTGCTGGCAGCAGCGGCGCGGTCTCGTCGATCATTGCCAGCATAACCGCCTGCGGCTCGCCGACCGCAAGGCCGCCGATTGCATAGCCGTGGAAGCCGATCGCAACGAGGCCCTCGGCACTTGCATGACGGAGCTGAGGCACATCGCCGCCCTGCACGATGCCAAACAGCATGTAGCCGTCGGGAGCGCTCTCGAAGGCGCGCTTGCTGCGCTCGGCCCAGCGCAGCGACAATTGCATCGCCCGCTCGATGTCGGCCGGCTCGGCCGGCAGCCGCACGCATTCGTCCATCTGCATGGCGATATCGGAGCCGAGCAAACGCTGCACCTCGATCGAGCGCTCCGGCGAGAGCTCCACCTTGGCGCCGTCGATGTGCGAGCGGAAAGTGACGGCGTGCTCGCTGACCTTGCGCAGATCCGCGAGCGACATCACCTGGAAGCCACCTGAATCCGTCAGCATCGGCCCGTTCCAGCCGGTGAATCGCTGCAGGCCGCCGAGCGCGGCGATCCGCTCGGCGCTCGGACGCAGCATCAAGTGGTACGTGTTGCCGAGCACGATATCGGCGCCGGCATCGCGGACCTCGCGCCAGTGCATGCCTTTCATGGCGCCGGCGGTGCCGACCGGCATGAAGGCAGGCGTCCGTACCATGCCATGAGGCGTGGTCAGGCGCCCGGTGCGCGCGGCGCCATCGGTGGCGAGCAACTCAAAGTGATTGGGAAGGTCATTGTCGGGATTCATGGCGGTGCTTATTGCGTGTCGGAGGAAGCCGATCAACCGCGAAAGCCATGCTCGGGCCCCCCTTGTGCTTCAGACCGGGACAGCCATCAGCGCAAGATCAGTGCCCCGTCGCCCTTGTAAAACAAAACGATACAGTATAGTTTTTCCCCGGGGGCTGGTCGATATGCCGCGGCGATTTGCTGACGGCGGTAGATGCGTGGTCGCCAGCCAACGACAATGTCCCACCCTTCATCTTCGAACGACGAACCGGTCTCCTCGCGTGACCGGATCAGACATAGAGGCGTCGGCCTGCTGGTGCTGACTTGCAGCCTGGGGCTCGGCGCCTGCACCTCTCTGCCTCGCACGCCCTACACGGCCGCTGAAGCCAGCACGTCGCGCGTGCTCGATATCGATGGTCTCCGGCGCTACGCGGACGATCCCGTCACGAAATTCAGCTTCGAGAAAGACACCCGCACCGCGCCCAAGTCCTATCTGGCACTCTCCGGTGGCGGTGCCGACGGCGCCTACGGCGTCGGCGTGCTCAAAGGCTGGACCGCGGCCGGAACCCGCCCCACCTTCTCGGTCGTCTCGGGAGTCAGCACCGGAGGCTTGATCGCTCCGTTTGCATTTCTCGGTCCGCAATACGACGACACGCTGAAGGAGGTCTACACCAGCGGGATCGCGGAAAGCCTGTTGGACGATCCCAGCATCATGCGCGTGCTGTTCGGGTCCGGCCTGTTCGGCAACACGCGGCTGCGCGAGTTGGTCGCAGCCTACGTCGGTCCGGAGATCATGGCGCAGGTCGCGCGCGAGCACGCCAAGGGGCGCAAGCTCCTGGTGGTGACGACCGACCTGGACACCCAGCGCACCGCGATCTGGGATATGGGCAAGATCGCGACGGTCGGAAGCCCGGAGGCGCTGAAGCTGTTCCGAGACGTGATGGCGGCCTCGGCCAGCATTCCCCTGGTGTTTCCGCCCATCATGATCGATGCCGAAGGACAAGGCCGCAAGTTTCAGGAGATGCATGTCGACGGCGGCGTGACGGCGCCGGTGCTGACGTTGCCGGAAGCCCTGCTGTTCCAGAGCGGCCGCCTGCCCGGCAATGCGAGGATGGACATTTACATCCTTGTCAACAAGAAGATCGAACGCAACTTCGAACTCGTCGCCAACGGCACCATCGACGTTGCCTCGCGCAGCCTCTCGGCGATCACGCAATCGCAGACGCGTTCGATCATCTTCTCGACCTACGATTTCGCCAAGCGCAACCGATTGGGCTTTCATCTCTCCTACATCGCGCGCGACTACCCCGCCCCGCCCTCGGAGGGATTTGATACCGCCTATATGCGGGCGCTGTATCAATACGGATACGAGAGGGCTGCATCCGGCCAAGCCTGGACCTCGACGCTTCCTTGATCCTTCGTGACGGAACGCGGTCCAACGGAGACCGTTGACGATGCGGCCAATTCGGCCAAATTGGCGATGACGCACCCGCCCCTGCACGATATAGAGCGATTGACGAGAGCAATGCGCAGGAATCATTGGGCATGGGATTGACTGCGACCAGGACGAAACCGGCAGCACCACGGCGCGAGATGCCGAAATCCCGCGGCGGCCGGCCGACGAAGTCAGCTGCGATCGAGCGAGACCAGCGGCTGATCGAGGTCGCCACCCGCCTGTTCCTGGATCGCGGCTTCGATGCAACTTCGCTTGACGCCGTTGCGGAAGCCGCTCGGGTGAGCAAGCCCACGGTCTATTCGCGCTATGGCGACAAGCGCGGGCTGTTCGCGGCAGTATTGAGACGCGAGATCGCGCGCTGGCTCGCACCGCTCTCGGCCGCAGCAGAGACGCAGCTCAGCAGCGCCTCGGACATCTCGGTCGAGCAGCGGCTGGTCGAGATCGGCCGCGAGATGCTGACCTTCACCTGTGGTCCCGATGCCGTCGCCTTCAGCCGCATGATGACGGCGCAAGCCATAAACTTCCCCGATGTCGCCAAGCTCGGCAAGGAGGAAGGCTGGCTCAAGGCGGTCGCGACCACGGCGCGTTTCTTCGATCATCTGGTGGCTCAAGGTGCGCTCGACGTCGAAGATACCACCATCGCCGCGGAGGTATTTCTCGACGTCGTCGTCGGTCACACTCACCGCATGGCGACGTTCGGAACGGCGCTGGAGCTGAAGACAGCCGAAAAGCGCATGCGCGCGGCGATCAAGCTGTTCCTGGCCGGCGCGCTGGGACCTGCCGACCGGGTCCAGGACTCGACGCGGGTCCCAACGAGGCGCCGTTCCTCGCGCTGACGATCTCGTGAGCTCTTGAGGTTTCCATGGGGAACGGTCGCGCCACCGTTGACCGAAATAAAACGATACGGTATTGTTTAGTTACAAGTTGGTGCGGATCGCTTTTTCACAGCCCCAAAGAGGTCCGTATCGCTTTCGGTCGCCACGGCAGGTAAGGCCCGCCGCGGCGCTCCGCGGCCGGCCTTTGCCCGAGGCCGGCCGCGAATTCTTTACGATCATCCGGCACACTCGCTGGCCGAGGGTTTCGAGTATGACGACAGCACACCCCTGGACGCTTTCCGCCACCGCCCTCGCAGCGCTGCTCGTCGCAGCGCCGGCGCAGGCGATCGTCTCCGCCGGAGGCACCCCAATCGCCCTGCACGGCGAGACGGTTGGCAACGCGGATGCCGACCGTCTGGCCATCAGCCGCGAGATCGAGCGCTTCCGCAGTGTACCGATCTCGATCAGCCAGGCCATGGCGATTGCCGAAGGCCGGCACGCCGGCGCCACGACAGCGGATGTGAGTTTCGACGGTGCCGCCGGCGTGCCGGTGTATCGGGTGAAGACCGTGCACAACGACCGCATCTGGCGCCACACCATCAGTGCGTCGACCGGCGAGCTGGTCGGCGGGGAAGCCGCCCTCCCCCTCACGGAGCTCGACCGCGAGGACCGTAGCAACCTCGCAGCGCTGGGCGCGATCAGGCACCGCCTCGCCGATGCCGTCCGTGTCGCCGAGCGCGCGGCCTCCGGCAAGGCGATCAGCGGTGGGCTGGTGCGCGAGCGCGGCCGGCTCAGTTTTGCGATCGTCGTGATCAGCGGCGACGACCTCAAGGAGGTCATTCTGGAGCCGCCTGGCGCACGGGCCAGATAGCAGCGGCTGTCCGCCCGGGGACATCGATGGGGCCGAATGGCCATTGACGCCCGCAAGACTCTCCCGCATAAGTCTGCGCCATGTTCACGACTACCAAACGCACGACCAAAACCACCACGGCCTCAGGGGCCCGGGGAGGCGTGCGCGCGTAGTCGTCGACTAGAACGCATCAGCTCTGCCGAAGCCCCGCCCTCGATGGTCCGGGGCTTTTTTGTTGTCTTGATTTCAAAGCAATGGAGGACAAAGTGAGTAACGATCCCGTCGTCGCGATTGTCGGCGTCACTGGTGCAGTGGGCGCCGAATTCATCGCCACCATGGACAAGCGCGGCTTCCGCGTCGGCAAGCTCAAGGCGCTCGCCAGCGCACGCTCCACCGGCAAGGCGGTATCGTTCCGCGGGCAGGAGATCGTCATCGAGGAATTGACCGAGCGCTCGTTCGAGGGCGTCGACGTCGCCCTGTTCTCGGCCGGCGGCAGCATCTCCAGGAAGTTCGCGCCCGTAGCGGTCAAGGCTGGCGCCGTCGTCGTCGATAACTCCTCCGCATTCCGCATGGATCCGAACGTGCCGCTGGTGATCCCCGAGATCAACGCGCGCCGCATCCGCGACCACAAGGGCATCATCGCCAACCCGAACTGCGCCGCGATCACCGCACTGGTGCCGCTGTGGCCGATCCACCAGAAGAACCGCATCAAGCGCGTGATCATCTCGACCTACCAGGCCGCGAGCGGCGCCGGGGCCGCCGCGATGGACGAGCTGGTCGAATCCACCCGGGCCAATCTCAACGGGCAGGTCTATACGCCCAAGGTGATGCCGCACCCCTACGCCTTCAACCTCTTCAGCCACAACACGGCCGTCGATCCCGAGACCGGCTACAACGACGAAGAGACCAAGGTCATCAAGGAAACCCGCAAGATCTTCGAGGACGACAAGATCGCGATCGGCGTCACCTGCGTGCGCGTGCCCGTACTGCGCGCCCATTGCGAAGCCATCACCTTCGAATGCGAGAAGCCGATCAGCGAGGACCAGGTCCGCACCATGATGGCCCGGGCGCCCGGCGTGAAGGTGGTCGACGACCGCGCCAAGAACTACTTCCCGATGCCGATCGACGCCTCGGGCCAAGACGACGTCCTGGTCGGCCGCATCCGCAAGGATCTCAGCGATCCCTCGGGGCACTCGATTTCGATGTTCGTGGCGGCGGACCAGCTGCTCAAGGGCGCGGCGCTGAACGCGGTGCAGATCGCGGAGCTGCTGCCGCAGCGGGTGATGGCATAACGGAAGGCGGGTGGGTGAATGGCCGCGGCTACGCGAAGCGTAGTCCGCTGGCGCACCACCTCTTCTGCTTCCGCGAAGACTGACAGGGGTGGGTTACGCCCTACGGCCAACCCCACCCTACGGCGCTGCCCGAAACAACAAGCACGCATCCCCATACGAATAAAACCGATACCCGGTCGTGATGGCGTGCGCATACGCGCCCTTCATCGTCGCCAGCCCTGAGAATGCCGACACCAGCATGAACAGCGTCGACTTCGGCAGATGGAAATTCGTCATGAGGACGTCGACCGCACGGAAGCGATAGCCGGGGGTGATGAAGATCGAGGTCTCCGCCGCGAATGGCTGGATCGTTCCGTCCTCGCGCGCTGCGCTCTCGAGCAGCCGCAATGACGTGGTGCCGACGGCGATGATGCGGTTGCCATTCTTTTTCGCGGCGTTGAGCCGCTCCGCCGTTTCGGCCGAGATCGTGCCCCACTCGGCGTGCATCTTATGCCCTTCGGTGTCGTCCACCTTGACCGGCAGGAACGTCCCTGCCCCGACATGCAGCGTGACGCGATTGATGCCGACGCCGCGCGCGCACAACGCCTCCTCCAATGCCGGCGTGAAATGCAGCCCCGCGGTCGGCGCGGCCACCGCGCCTTCGTTGGCCGCGAACATGGTCTGGTAGTCGGCGAGATCCTGATCGTCGGGTGTGCGCTTGGAGGCGATGTAGGGCGGCAGCGGCGGGCTGCCGAGATCGGCGACGGCTTGATCCAGCGCCGGCCCGTGGAACGAGAAGGACAGCGTCACCTCGCCTTCGCTGCCCTTGGCTTCAACCTCGGCGTCGAGATGGCCCAGCAGGCAGACCTTGCCCTCGTTGCCGAAGCGGATGCGATCGCCGGCTGTGAGCTTCTTCGCCGGCTTGACCAGGGCCTGCCAGCGCGAGCCGTCGAGGCGCTTGATCAGCGTCGCCTCGATCTTGGGCTCGGTCTCGCGGCCGATACGGCGGCCCTTGAGCTGCGCCGCGATCACCTTGGTGTCGTTGACGACGAGCTGGTCGCCCGGCTTCAGCCATTGCGGCAGGTCGGCGATCGCCTGGTCGTGCAACGCGCCGTTCTCCACGACCAGCATCCGTGCGGAATCGCGCGGGCTCGCCGGGCGCAACGCGATGCGCTCGGCGGGCAGATCGAAATCGAAGAGATCGGTGCGCATGTCTCAATACCACAGTCATCCGGACCGCCGGCGCCCCAGGCGCGGCGATCCGGCAATCCCGAGATTGTGGCGCGAGATTCCGGGTTCGATGCTGCGCATCGCCCCGGAATGACGGATGACTATTCCTTGTCCGCGGCCATCCGCGCCTTGACGATCTTGTCCGGATTCATCACCGGCTCGCCGCGCTTGATCTTGTCGACGTTCTCCATGCCCTCGGTGACCTTGCCCCAGACCGTGTACTGGTTGTCGAGGAAGCGGGCGTCGTCGAAGCAGATGAAGAACTGGCTGTCGGCGGAATCCGGGTTTGCAGCGCGGGCCATCGAGGCGGTACCGCGCACATGCGGCTCCTTGTTGAACTCAGCCTTGAGCTTCTTGCCGGAGCCGCCGGTGCCGGTACCGTGCGGACAGCCCGTCTGCGCCATGAAGCCCTCGATCACGCGATGGAAGACGATGCCGTCGTAAAAGCCCTCGCGGACCAGCTCCTTGATGCGCGCGACATGGCCGGGGGCCAGATCAGGCCGCATCTCGATCGTGACGGGGCCCTGCGTGGTCTCGAGGATCAGGGTGTTTTCGGTGACGCTCATGCTCGTCTCTCTTGCGTTTGGGGTGAAGTCTTGTCGGGCGACGTCTTGCGGCTGCGGAACTGGATGGCGAATGGACGCCCCGCTGCGGCGCCGGCCATTGCATCGGTAAATGGCACCGGCGTGCAGCGTTGCAACGCCTCCATCACCGCGATCCGGTATTGCAGCCGGTCATTGTCGGAAGCCTCCGCAGATTCATAGGTAATCCTCGGATGGCCCAGAATGTTTCCGGAGCGGTTAAAGCTCACGACGACGGTGATGTCGAGTGGGCGCGCCCTGGCGGGCGACGGCGGTCTCCAGCAGGTGCGCAGATGCCGGAAGATGTCCTGGATGGTGTTGACCTGCGCGTCCCCGGCGGCCGGACGGGGGATGCCAAGCAGCAGCATCGCGGCAACCAGCATGAGCCTGCCGCGGCGGCGCGCCACGGCCTGCGCCTACTTGATGTCGGATGCGACCTGCACCTTCACCATCTTGTCTGGATCGGTGACGCTGCCGCCGGGTGAGCCGGGAGGTGCCTTCTTCAGCTTGTCAACGACGTCCATGCCCTGCACGACCTCACCGATGACCGTGTACTGGCCATCGAGGCTGCCGCCGTCGGCGAACATGATGAAGAACTGCGAATTGGCGCTGTCGACGCTATCCCCGCGCCGCGCCATTCCGACGATGCCGCGGGCGAAATGAACCTTGGAGAATTCCTGCTTCAGGTTCGGGTATTTCGAGCCGCCGGTGCCGTTGCCGTTCTGACCATCACCCGTCTGCGCCATGAAGCCGTCCATGACGCGGTGAAACGGAACGTTGTTGTAGAAGCCCTCGCGCGCGAGCTGCTTGATGCGTTCGGCGTGCTGAGGGGCGATGTCGGTCCTGAGCTTGATGACGATGCGGCCCTTGGTGCTGTCGATGACGATGGCATTGGCCTTGTCGAGACTTGCCGGCAATTGCTGCGCCACCGCCGGCACCGCGAATACAAGCGCGGCAAGGACTGCGAGAATTCGGATCATGATAACTCCGGATCAGAGACAACAGGAATAGCGCCACATCAGGCGAATTTGGCCTTGAGCTGTGCAGCAACCAGCGGCGGGACGAAGGCCGAGACGTCTCCGCCCATACCAGCGATCTGGCGCACCAAAGTGGCGGTGATCGGGCGAACCGCGGGAGAAGCGGGCAGGAAGACAGTGTGCACCTCGGGCGCCATCGCCTCGTTCATGCCGGCGAGCTGCATCTCGTAATCCAGGTCGGTGCCGTCGCGCAGGCCACGGATCATGATGGTTGCGCCATGCTTGCGCGCCGCGGTGACCGACAGATCGTCAAATGTGACGGCTTCGAGCACGCAGCCGGCCTGGGCCGCCACTGGCCCACAGACGTCATGAAGCATCTTCAGCCGCTCCTCGGTCGAGAACAGCGGCTTCTTGCCGGGGTGGACCCCGATCGCGACAACGAGCTTGTCGCACAGCGGCACACTGTGACGGACCACGTCCAGATGGCCGTTGGTGATGGGGTCGAAGGAACCTGGGTAAAAGGCGATGCGCGACATGGCATCCGTCCTACCGCGCCCGGGCCGCCCCGGCAAGCCGGCCGGGTTCCCTGTCGGATAGTCGGCAAACCCTGGTCGGATCGGCCGGATTGTTTCGTCCTCGGGGTAGCCACGAAACAAAACGGCGCAGAAACGAAACCATTTCCCGCATCGGCGAAGACGTCCGGAAACTGGCCATGGTTACTAATCCAGCCAACGAATGACGGGCCGCACACCGGGCGTGAGCGGCCGCATCACAGGGGACCGTCAATGCTCAAGACTCTTTCAGCGATCGCTCTGTCTGCGTGTGTCGCCGCGGCTCTCACCCTCCTGCCCGGCTTTGCCCCGAAGGTCGAAGCCAGCGTGCCGCAGCCGCTGGCCAAGGGCGACCGGCTCGATGTCCGCGCCATTGGCAGGGACTGCTCGCATCAGGCATGGCCGAACTTCGAGGCCTCGTGCCTGCGTCGCGCCGGCACCAAGGCCAACATCCGCGAAGCCCGTCTCGTCACCGCGGATCGCACCCCGTAGCCGGGTCTGACCACGCCGCATCCGCTGAGCGGTGCTTAGCCCGGCTTGAGCGGAGCGCAATCCGAGCTGCGGGCGAACGCTACTCCCCGTTCGCGCCGTTGCTCTCCGCCTCTTCGGTGATGTGCTCAACCGACACCACGTGCTCGTCCTCGGCGGTGTCAAACACGATGACACCTTGGGTCGAGCGGCCGGCGATGCGGATGCCTTCGACCGGGCAGCGGATCAGTTGCCCCTTGTCCGTAACTAGCATGATCTGATCGGCCTCTTCCACGGGGAAGGACGCAACCAGGTTGCCGTTGCGATTGTTGACGCTCATGGCAACGATGCCTTTGCCGCCGCGGCCCGTGGTGCGGTACTCGTAGGACGAGGTCCGCTTGCCATAGCCGTTGACGGAAACCGTCAGCACGACCTGCTCCTGCGCCGACATCTCGGCATAACGCTCCTGCGACAGCTGGAAGCTGCCTGAGGTCTCCTCGGCCTCGGCATCGGCC
Source organism: Bradyrhizobium sp. in8p8 (assembly GCF_000426845.1). Taxonomy (GTDB): domain Bacteria; phylum Pseudomonadota; class Alphaproteobacteria; order Rhizobiales; family Xanthobacteraceae; genus Bradyrhizobium; species Bradyrhizobium japonicum_C. The sequence goes on from NZ_AUGD01000022.1 coordinate 30,568, forward strand.
GGAGCCTCTTCCACCGCAGCCTCGCCCGCCACCGCACGTCGCATCTTCAGGTACGCCGAGCGCTCATCCGACGTGGTCTCGACATGACGGAGGATCGCCAGCGAAATCACCTTGTCGCCCTCGCCGAGCGCGATGCCGCGCACGCCCATCGAGGTGCGCCCGGTGAACACGCGCACGTCGGTAACGGGGAAGCGGATGCACTGGCCGCCGGCCGCCGTCAGCAGCACGTCGTCGCGCTCGGTACAGATCTGCACGTCGACGATCGCCTCGTTGTCGTCGAGCTTCATCGCGATGATGCCGGAGCGGCGGACGTCGACGAAATCGGACAGCTTGTTGCGCCTGACGTTGCCGCCTGTCGTGGCGAACATCACGTCGAGCTGAGCCCAGGTCGATTCGTCCTCGGGCAAGGGCATGATGGTGGTGATCCGTTCGCCCTGCTCGAGCGGGAGGATGTTGATCAGCGCCTTGCCGCGCGCGTTCGGTGCCGCCATCGGCAGGCGCCAGACCTTTTCCTTGTAGACCTGCCCACGTGAGGAGAAGAACAGCACCGGCGTATGCGTGGAGGCCACGAACAGGCGCGACACGAAATCCTCGTCGCGGGTCTGCATGCCGGAGCGGCCCTTGCCGCCGCGACGCTGTGCCCGGTAGGCCGACAGCGGCACGCGCTTGACGTAGCCGGCGTGCGACACGGTGACGACCATGTCCTCGCGCTGGATCAGGTCCTCGTCCTCGACCTCGCCTTCCTGCTCCATGATCACGGTGCGGCGCGGCGTGGCGAACTCCGCCTTCACCTCGGCGAGCTCGGTCTTGATGATGCCCAGCACGCGTTCGCGCGACCGAAGGATGTCGAGATAATCGGCGATCTCTCCGGCGAGCTTGTCGAGCTCCTCCCGGATTTCATCACGGCCGAGCGCGGTGAGACGCTGCAGGCGCAGGTCGAGAATGGCCCTCGCCTGCTCCATCGACAGGCGGATCGTGCCGTCCGCGCTGATGCGGTGGCGCGGATCGTCGATCAGCGTCAGCATGTCCTCGACGTCTCGGGCCGGCCAGTCGCGCGACATCAGAGTGTCGCGGGCGGCGGTCGGGTCGGGCGAGCTCCGGATGACGCGGATCATCTCGTCGATATTGGCGACCGCGATCGCGAGACCGACCAGGATATGCGCCCGATCGCGCGCCTTGGCGAGCAGGTACTTGGTGCGCCGCGTGACGACTCGCTCACGGAAGTCTACGAAGATCGTCAGCAGGTCCTTCAGATGCATGATCCGCGGACGGCCGCTGTCGAGCGCCACCATGTTGACGCCGAAGCTCGTCTGCAGCGGCGTGAATCGGTACAGCTGGTTCAGCACCACATCCGGCACGGCGTCGCGCTTCAACTCGACGACGACGCGGTAGCCGTCGCGGTCGGATTCATCGCGCAGGTCGCCGATGCCCTCGATCTTCTTTTCTTTCACCAGCTCGGCGATGCGCTCGACCATCGTCGCCTTGTTCACCTGGTACGGAATCTCGGTGATGATGAGCGCCTCGCGCTCCTTGCGGATGGTCTCGATCGCGACCTTGCCGCGCATGACGACCGAGCCGCGACCGAGGTGATAGGCGGCGCGGATGCCCGCGCGGCCGAGAATGACGCCGCCGGTCGGGAAGTCAGGTCCCGGCACGATGTTGATGAGTTCGTCAATGGTGAGCGTAGGGTTGTCGATCAGAGCGACGCAGGCGTCGATGACCTCGCCGAGGTTGTGCGGCGGGATATTGGTCGCCATGCCGACCGCGATGCCGCCCGCGCCGTTTACCAGAAGGTTCGGGAACTTGGCCGGCAAGACCGACGGCTCGGTCTCGTTGTTGTCGTAGTTCGGCTGGAAGTCGACGGTATCCTTGTCGATGTCGGCCAGCAGAGCCAGCGCCGCCTTCGTCAGGCGTGCTTCGGTGTAACGATAGGCGGCCGCCGGATCGCCGTCGACCGAGCCGAAATTGCCCTGGCCGTCGATCAGCGGCACCCGCATCGAGAAGTCCTGCGCCATGCGGACCATGGCGTCGTAGATCGACTGGTCGCCGTGCGGGTGGTACTTACCGATGACGTCGCCGACCACGCGGGCGGACTTGACGTACTTCTTGTCGGGTGTGTGCCCCTGCTCGTTCATCGAGTACAGGATGCGGCGGTGCACCGGCTTCAGACCGTCGCGCGCATCGGGCAGCGCCCGCGCCACGATCACGCTCATGGCGTAGTCGAGATAGGACTTCTTCATCTCCTCGAAGATGGAGACGGGGCGAATATCCGAGGGTTGCGCCGGCTGGTCGCCGGGCTTGTCGTCGTCGTCAGCCAAGGGGAAATCCGGTGAGGTTTATCTGGGAATCATATAGCGCATCGGGCCTGTGATAACCACCCTCGCGCATGTCCCTGCAAGCGATTTTTCCGCCTATTTTTCCAACAACTTAGGCCCTTACGAACCCCGCTCCCGAGAGGCCCGGAATCGCCTCCCCTGCTCAATGGCGCGACGAACCGTCAGCCTGCTTGCCGGACGCAACTCAAGCTCGCTTCAAACATGAAGCGGGCCCGGAAAACCCGAGCCCGCCGCCGATCAACACGAATTGCTGCCACGACACGCTAAGCAGCCGACCAGACGGTGCGCCTTGGCTGTGCGGTCCGCGTTCTCAGAACGGGATATCATCGTCCATGTCGCTGTTGCGACCGCCGCCGGCTGCAACCGGCCGGCGCGGCGCACTGCTGACGGGACCGGAGGAGCCGAAATCGCCGCCGGGCTCATCGCCGAAGCTGCCGCCCCCTCCTCCGCCGCGGCCGTCGAGCATTGTCAGGGTCGAGTTGAAGCCCTGGAGCACGACTTCGGTAGAATACTTCTCCACGCCACTCTGGTCGGTCCACTTGCGGGTCTGCAGCGCGCCCTCGATGTAGACCTTCGCGCCCTTCTTCAGATACTGCTCGGCGACCTTGCAAAGCCCTTCATTGAAGATCACGACGCGATGCCACTCGGTCTTCTCCTTGCGCTCGCCGGTGTTCTTGTCACGCCACGTCTCCGAGGTGGCGATGCTCAGATTTGCGATCGGCCGCCCGTCCTGGGTCCGGCGGATTTCAGGATCCTTGCCGAGATTTCCAACCAGAATGACCTTGTTGACGCTTCCCGCCATCGCCGCTCTCCACTCCGAATGCCACTGAATTTCAATAGGGCGAGTCCCGCTGCCCGCGTTCCTCTGCGCCTCGTTGAGGCGACCCTATACGCTCGCGGCCCCGGATCGGCCCGTCGCACCGCAGGTTATCCCCACATATAGCACCAATTCCTCGCCTGTTCTAGATTTGTTCCAGAAAATCGATGGAACAACCTGGAATGGAACTCTGCCGAAAAATTTGAGGCGGGCGGGGAACCCGATGGAACTTTTTGCGGTTCCCGTGACAGCACGAAACTTAATGAACATCATCTACTTAGCTGGCTCACGATCGTGAGGGACTGTTGCATTTCGGAGACGGACTCGATCACCAAATCGCGCTACGGTTGACTCGGACTTGGACGTTATGGGCATCGCGCTTAACCGCTTCGGGGATCTCGCAAGAAGCGGACAACTTTGGAGGGCTTTAGGAAATGAGAAAGACCTTAGTAATTGCATTTGGGGCCGCTGCGCTGGGCCTCTCTGCTCCGGCAAACGCGGCGGATCTCGCCGCTCGTCCGTACACGAAAGCGCCGGTGGCTGCGCCCGCGCCGATCTACACCTGGACCGGTTTCTATGCTGGTATTCAGGGCGGTGGCGGCTGGGGCGACAGCGACGAGACGTTCTTCCTCCTTCCGAACGGCCCGGGCTTCGCAGGAACTCAGAACTACGACATCAGCGGCGGTTTCGTCGGTGGCGTGTTCGGCTATAATTGGCAGTCGGGCCCGGTCGTTTTCGGCATCGAGGGCGACTATCACTGGTCTGATATCAGCGGCCGTTCGGCGGAAATCAATGCCGGCCTAGGCGACACCTACTTCACGAAGATCCGCAGCTTCGGCGATATCAAGGGCCGTCTCGGCTATTCGACCGGTCCCGCTCTGTTCTTTGTCAGTGGCGGTGCCGCCGTTGGCGACCTGCAGCATCGCTATGATGTTCCTCTCGTCGGCAGTGTCGTGCGGAATGACTGGCGTTGGGGCTGGACCGTCGGCGCCGGCGCGGAATACATGTTCGCCCCGAACTGGTCCGCCAAGGTCGAGTACAACTACATCGATTTCGGCACAAGCACGCTGCAGTACACCGCTCCGGCTGTTGCCGCGAACCGCTCCGAGTGGACCGACACCGTTCACACGGTCAAGGCTGGCGTGAACTATCACTTCAACTGGGGCGCGCCCGCTCCGAGGTACTGATAGCGCGAATCGCGCGTGACGATCGAAGGCCGGCCTCGCGCCGGCCTTTGTCGTTTGGATGCAGCTCGCTCGGGGTAATGGGTCAGTAACCATCACCTTTTGTGACGTTGTGGCTTTTCGGAGACACAACTTGCAGCTTTGATGGTGTAATGCAGCGCCAGTTGGGCCGTTGAGTCCGCTCCCTTCCGGTCACGGAAGGCAACAACAGAAACTGGTACTGGGATTAAGTTGAAAATGAAAAAGGTTTTGTTGGCTTCGGCCTGCTTGTTCGCCCTGGCAGCTCCTGCTTCGGCTGCTGATCTCGCGGCTCGCCCCTATACCAAGGCTCCGATGGTTCCGGCCGCTGCCGTCTACAACTGGACGGGCTTCTATCTCGGTATCGTCGGCGGCGGCGCCTGGGAAGCCTCTTCGGGCGACCCGAAGATGCAGGGCGGCTTCGTCGGCGGCACCGCTGGCTACAACTGGCAGGCCGGCAACGTCGTGTTCGGCCTCGAGGCCGATGGCGCCTGGGCAGACGTCAGCGCCTCGGCGGCTGGCACCGTTTTCGTCGCCGGCGTCGGCGGCGTCCCCGCTTCGGTGTCCTCGAGGACCGACGCGATGGGCACCGTGCGCGGTCGCATCGGCTGGGCCGTCAACAACGTGCTGCTGTACGGCACCGGCGGTTACGCCTGGATCGACAACAAGGTCACCGCCACCCTGGGCGCTGCCTCGATTTCCGACAGCAAGTTTCACTCCGGCTGGACCGTTGGCGCGGGTGTCGAGGCGTTCTTTGCTCCGCAGTGGTCGGTCAAGGGCGAGTACCTCTATCGCAGCCTCGGCGGCGAGACCTACTTCTCGGGTCCCGTTCCCAGCGGCACGCTCAACCTTCACACCGTGCAGGTCGGCGTGAACTATCACTTCGGCGGCCCGGTCGTCGCGAAGTACTGATCACGACCGACGTCACATCGTCACGAAAGGCCGGCCTTGCGCCGGCCTTTTTTGTTTTGCCCGTTAGAGCTCCGAAAGTCCCTGCTGCCAGATGCCGCCAGCGCGCCAACAATCCGTTGACGATTCGCAAGTCGCACTGGAAATCCTCTGTCGTTCTTCCTACGTTCGCTGACATACCCATCGGCGCCGATCCGGTTCCGGGCGAAGCGCGCCTTTCCCTTGGCGCGATTGCGCGTCTTTGGGCTTCCTTGAGGACCAGCGGGATGGACGAAGTGATCAAGGCGAAGCGCCAACAACAGAACGCGGGCTCCAGCCTGCGCGCAATTACGATCCGCGGCGCGCGCGAGCACAACCTCAAGAATATCGACGTAGAGATTCCCCGCGACAAGCTCGTGGTGTTCACGGGCCTGTCGGGCTCCGGTAAATCCTCCCTCGCCTTCGACACCATCTACGCCGAGGGCCAGCGCCGTTACGTCGAATCGCTGTCGGCCTATGCCCGCCAGTTCCTGGAGATGATGCAGAAGCCGGACGTCGACCAGATCGACGGCCTGTCGCCGGCGATCTCGATCGAACAGAAGACCACCTCGAAGAACCCACGCTCCACCGTCGGTACCGTCACCGAGATCTACGATTACATGCGCCTGCTCTGGGCGCGCGTCGGCATACCCTATTCGCCGGCCACGGGCCTGCCGATCGAGAGCCAGACTGTCTCGCAGATGGTCGACCGCGTACTGGCGCTGCCGGAAGGCACCCGCCTCTATCTGCTCGCTCCGGTCGTGCGCGGCCGCAAGGGCGAGTACCGCAAGGAACTCGCCGAATGGCTCAAGAAGGGGTTTCAGCGCGTCAAGATCGACGGCACCTTCCATGAGCTTAGCGAGGCGCCGGCGCTCGACAAGAAATTCCCGCACGACATCGACGTCGTGGTGGACCGCATCGTCGTGCGCGCAGATATCGGTCAGCGCCTCGCGGAAAGCTTTGAGACCGCGCTGAAGCTCGCCGAAGGCCTAGCCGTCATCGAGTTCGCCGATGCACCCGCGACCGCGCCCGCGGAAGAGAAAAAGAAGACGGCGAAGATCCACGACAAGAGCGGCCCCGAGCGCATCCTGTTCTCGGAGAAATTCGCTTGCCCGGTCTCGGGCTTCACCATCCCCGAGATCGAGCCGCGCCTGTTCTCGTTCAACAATCCCTATGGCGCCTGTCCGGCCTGTGGCGGCCTCGGTGTCGAGCAGCATGTCGACGAGGACCTCGTCATTCCCGAGAAGGATCTGACGCTGCGCAAGGGCGCGATCGCGCCCTGGGCCAAATCGTCATCACCCTATTACGTGCAGACGCTGACCGCGCTCGGCAAGCATTACAAGTTCACGCTCGACACCAAGTGGAAGGATCTGCCGAAGAAGACGAGAGACGCACTTCTCTACGGCTCCGGCGAGGACGAGATAAAGTTCTCCTACGAAGACGGCGTTCGCTCCTACGACACCAAGAAGCCGTTCGAGGGTGTCATCACCAACATCAACCGCCGCTATCGCGAGACCGAGAGCGAGTGGGCCCGCGAGGAGCTGGCGAAATATTTCCACGACGTACCCTGCGAAGGCTGCAAGGGCTTCCGGCTCAAGCCGGAGGCACTTTGCGTCAAGATCGGGGGCAAGCATATCGGCGAAATCTCGGAGCTGTCGGTCAAGAAGGCCGGCGAGTGGTTCGAAGGCGTGCCTGATACGCTGAACAAGCAGCAGAACGAGATCGCCGGCCGCATTCTGAAAGAGATCCGCGAGCGCCTCACCTTCCTGCTCGACGTCGGCCTCAACTATCTCACGCTGTCCCGCTCCTCCGGCACGCTGTCGGGCGGCGAGAGCCAGCGCATCCGCCTGGCCTCGCAGATCGGCTCGGGTCTGACGGGCGTGCTCTACGTCCTGGACGAGCCTTCGATCGGCCTGCATCAGCGCGACAACGCGCGCCTGCTCGATACGCTGAAGCGGCTGCGCGACCTCGGCAACACCGTGGTCGTGGTCGAGCATGACGAGGACGCCATCCGCCTCGCCGACTACGTGCTCGACATCGGCCCCGGCGCCGGCATGCATGGCGGCAACATCGTCGCCGAAGGCACGCCCGCCGAGATCATGCGCAACCCGAAATCGCTGACTGGCAAGTATCTCACCGGCGAACTCGAGGTCGAGGTGCCGGAGCGGCGCCCGCCGAACCATCGCCGCACCATCAAGGTGGTGAACGCGCGTGGCAATAACCTCAAGAACGTCACCGCCGAGATCCCGCTCGGCCTGTTCACCTGCGTCACCGGCGTCTCCGGCGGCGGCAAGTCGACGCTGCTGATCGACACGCTCTATCGCGCCATCGCCCGCAAGCTCAACAACGCCAGCGAAGGCGCCGCGCCGCACGATCGCATCGAAGGCCTCGAGCACATCGACAAGATCATCGACATCGACCAGTCGCCGATCGGCCGCACCCCGCGCTCGAATCCGGCGACCTATACCGGCGCGTTCACGCCGATCCGCGAATGGTTCGCCGGCCTGCCGGAGGCGAAAGCGCGCGGCTACGAGCCGGGTCGCTTCTCCTTCAACGTCAAGGGCGGCCGCTGCGAGGCGTGCCAGGGCGACGGCGTCATCAAGATCGAGATGCACTTCCTGCCCGACGTCTACGTCACCTGCGACGTCTGCAAGGGCAAGCGCTACAACCGCGAGACGCTGGAGGTGCTATTCAAGGGCAAGAGCATCGCCGACGTGCTCGACATGACGGTCGAGGAAGCCGCCGAGTTCTTCAAGGCGGTGCCGCGCGTGCGCGAGACCTTCAACACGCTGCACCGTGTCGGCCTCGACTACATCCATGTCGGCCAGCAGGCGACGACGCTCTCGGGCGGCGAAGCCCAGCGCGTCAAGCTCGCCAAGGAGCTGTCCAAGCGCGCCACCGGCCGCACTCTCTACATCCTGGACGAGCCCACCACCGGCCTGCACTTCCACGACGTCAAGAAGCTCCTGGAGGTGCTGCACGAGTTGGTGGCGCAAGGCAACACCGTCGTCGTCATCGAGCACAATCTCGAAGTCATCAAGACCGCCGACTGGGTCATCGACCTCGGCCCCGAAGGCGGCGACGGCGGCGGCGAGATCGTGGCGTGGGGCCCGCCCGAGGACATCGCGAAGGCGCCGCGCAGCTATACGGGCAAATTCCTGGCCCCTGTGCTGGAGAAGGCGCGAAAGCCGAAGCGGCGGCGCGCGGCGAGCGAGGCGGCGGAGTAGGTAGCGAAATGGGGCGAGCCATCGGCGCGCATAGGACGGAATGAACAAGGCCAACCCGCCCTACTCCCTCGCCATCTTCGACCTCGACGGCACCCTCGCCGACAGCTTCCCGTGGTTCCTGCGCACCATCAACGACGTCGCCGATCACTTCAATTTTCGCCGCGTCGCGCAAGAGGACATCGAGGAGCTGCGGCATGCCTCGAGCCGCGAAATCCTTTCCCGGCTCGAGGTGCCCTTGTGGAAGCTGCCGGCGATTGCGCGGCATGCGCGGCGGCTGAAGGCGGAGGCAGCTGGCGAGATTTCGCTGTTTGCGGGCGTCGAGGCGATGCTGCGGATGCTCGCCGACAACGGCGTGCAGATGGCGCTCGTGACCTCCGACAGCGAAGCCAACGCGCGCGAGAAGCTCGGAGACGCCGCGGCGCTGTTTTCACATTTCGACTGCGCGGCTTCGTTGTTCGGCAAGCCCGCGAAATTCCGCAGGGTCATCCGCCGCGCCGGCGTCGCGCCTGCCCGGGTGATTTCGATCGGCGACGAGGTTCGTGACATCGACGCCGCGCGGGCCGTCGGGATCGCTTGCGGTGCAGTGTGCTGGGGTTATGCGGCACCCGCGGCGCTGCAAGCGCTTCGGCCCGACCATGTGTTCGAGCAGATCAGTGACATCGCGCCGGCCCTGATCGGTGCCAGAAATCCCATGCAGGCTTAGCTGCCGCGGGGCGGATCGTGCTTCTCCATCGAGACCACGATCCGCTCCAGCAAGCCGTTCATCCGCCGGGTCTCGGCCACCTGCTGCTCGTAAAGCTCGATCAAGGTCGCACCGGACGATCCGCGCGCCTGCATGCCGTTTCGTCGCGAGAACCAGAACCAGAACCCGATCAGAAGCACGAACGGCAGCCACGCCACCGCGAGTTCGACCCATTTATTGTCCATTGCAAATGTTTCCGCTTCCTGCCGTGCATCTCTCGATGGAGAATCAATCCTGGAGAGCATCTGTCGGCGTAAGGCGGCTTCCGGTTCGAGCACGAGGCCCCGCATGGACCAAGGTGGGATCCCGCCACCCGGCCCGGCACTAGCTCACTCGCCGGATCGACCGGCAGCCTTGCGCGACGCCCCTCCTCCGATTTCCTTGTCCAGGCACGCAAAAGCCTCCTTCACGTGGGTGGCCAGAGGTCGCTTGCCCTGGTCGCGATTCCAATTGTCGATCGCCAGGCGCAGCGCTCCAACCGACATCATAGCGACCACGCGCAGCGCAGCCTGGCGATGGGGCTGCGCCCACATCTGGCGCAGCGCCTCGAATACGGCTTCTTCCTTCTCGACGTATTTCGCCTGCTGCCGGATGCGAAGCGCCTCGTTCGCAGACATCAGGCGTTCGATCACCTTGGTCTGCTTGTAGTCGACCTGAAAGCGGGCCGTCAGGTCCAGCAAGGCGCTCTTCACGGCATCGAGAGGCGACTGCCTGGTCGTTTGCTCCAGCACGGCGGCACGCAGCGTCTCGCTGAACCCGCCGTCCTGCCAGGCCAGGAGGATCTCTTCTTTGGACTTGAAGTAGTAGAAGAACGTCCGCCGCGAGATCCCCGCCGCCTCCGCGATCGCGTCCAGCGTGGTGGCGTCGTAGCCCTTGGTCAGGAACAATTTCAGGCCTTGCTCGGCGATACGATGCTGCGTTTCGCGCCGCTTCCGTTCGCGCAGGCCTTCCTCCTTTCGGGGCGAATTTTTCATCGCCCGTTTCTGCCATGAAATCGACCAGTTTGCAAAATTACACTAAGTGCAATTGAAACTTACACTCGGTGAGACTTTGAGCAAGGTGCATTCATGGTGAACCGGTCGGGCGGCGACACTCCCTCTCGGCATGTTCGATCTGCGCGCAGCGCCGGCGAAGCAATCGCTCCTGAAAATATGACGCGACGGCGCCTCGGCACCATGCTGCTCGCAGCCGCGGTTACAGCGGCGCTCACCGCACATTCAGCGCAAGCGCAGTCCGCTCCGCCCGCTTTCATCGATTTCGACTGGGCCGATCCCGCGCGTTCGCGGCCCGTTCCGGCGCGCCTGCACTGGCCGACGGATGCCGCGCCGGGATCGCGTGTGCCGCTCATCGTGTTCTCCCACGGCCTCGGTGGCTCTCGCCGCGGCTACAGCTATCTGGGGCGATATTGGTCGGCCCGCGGCATTGCCAGCTTGCATGTCCAGCATGCGGGCAGCGATTCGTCGCTCTGGGCGGGCAATCCCCTCGCCGTCGTGGACCGCTTGCAGCGAGCCGCCCATGAGAGCGAGGCGCTGGCGCGAGCCTTGGACCTGCGCTTCGCCCTGGATCGCATGCTGTCGAGTCCCTATGGCGCCCACGTCGATCGCCAGCGCGTCGTAGCGGCGGGGCATTCATATGGAGCGAACACTGCTCTTGTTGCCGTTGGCGCCCGCGTGATGCGCGAAGGGAGATGGGTGGAGGCCCGGGACCCGCGCTTTGGAGCCGCCATCGTCATCTCGGCCCCTCCATTCTATGGCGAGTCCGATCTTGCCTCGGTGCTGAGCAGGATCACCGTTCCAACCCTTCACGTGACGGCGACGAACGACGTCATTCAGATTCCCGGATACTACTCGCCCGCTGCCGACCGGTTGAAGGTCTTCAATGCCATCGCCACACCGCGAAAGCTGCTCGCCGTGTTCGAAGGTGGTTCGCACAGCGTCTTCACCGATCGCGCCTTCACGGGTGGTCCCGCTCTCAACCCCAAAGTCAAGCTCGCGACCGCCGAGCTCACTCTGGCCTTTCTCGACCTGGTTTTCGAAGGCAACGGGGCAACGCTGGCGCGCTGGAATGTCACTTGGCAGCCGTTGCTGGCGTCGGCGCCGGGGGCCGCACCTTCTCCCCTGCCCGCCGCGCATTCCCGGCGCATGGCCCAGGGAGCGACCGATCTCGTTTCCTCGCCATGAGATGGCCCGCGGTAGCAGTCTTGAGCTTGATGGCGGCCGGTTGCGCGGCCGCCCCGCTCGAACGCGCCGGGTCGCTCGCCTCATACGACAATCTTACGCCGTCCGATGGTCTGCTGACGAAGTCGCAGCTCCGGATCAGCAAGGCCGATGTTCTCGCAGCGAAGACGGCTCGCATCGAGCCGACCGCCTTCACGGCAGCCGCGGTGAGCCGGCCGTTCTCGCAGCAGCAGCGCACGCTGATCAAGAATGCGGTCAACAGATCGATGTGTCTTGCGCTGAGCGAGCGCTTCCGGATCGTGGCCACCACGGAGGCTGCGGACTTGAATGTTCGCGCGATCATCACACACATTGCGCCGACCGATGCGACGGCAGCGGGCGTCTCCAAGGTCGCGAGCGTTGTGCCGTCCATCGTTGCTCCCGGCGTGCCCATTCCGGTGCCGCGGCTTCCAATTGGACTTGGGAGCCTGTCCGTCGAGGCCGAGGCCCGCGATCGCAGCGGCAACCAACAGGCGGCCATGATCTGGGCGCGCGGGGCGAATTCCTTCACCAGCTCTCCGCGTGTATCGAGCGATGGCGACGCCTATGATCTTGCCGACGCTTTCGGAAGCGATTTCGGGAGGTTTTTGGTGACCGCGGAGAGTCCGTTCGGGAAGGTCCCAGCGCCACCGTCCGCCGACAGATTGAGCGCCTCGCTCGGTGGCGCGCCCAAGGAAGCGATCTGCGAGACATTCGGCCGAGCGCCGGGATTGGCCGGCCTCGTCGGAGAACGGATCGGCTTGCCGCCGGACTGGACCGATCGGGGTGCGCCAGAGGACGCCGTGTCAGAGGCGCAGAACGTCAATTGAGCTTTGGCGGAATGGTTCTGGGTTGAGACCCGGCAGCCGCACCGTTCGAAAACGCCCCACGCTTGCGCGCGGCCGCTCCTTCATCGCTCCATCAACCCCAGCCCTATCCAGCTTGAGGCCCTGCATCGGCCGATTTGGGCCCCTTTGGGAAAGTCACCGCGGGGTTTTGACGAACTACTCGGTCCTGCGCAAAAACACCCCGAACGCGCGCGGGCCGTCGCCGGTCTTGATCTCACCCACGACTTTCAGTTCGGCCGCATCGATGATGCTGAGCGTGTTGCTCTCCCAGCAGGCGACGATGATGCGCTTGCCGTCCGCGGTTGCCGCGATGCCTTCGGGATAATCGCCGACACTGATGCGCTTGATCGGCTTCAAGCTCGCCAAGTCGAACACGGTGACGGTGCCGCCATATTGGTCGGTGACGAAGCCGCGGCCCTGCGTCAGCGCCACCGCATAGGGGCGCATCCCTGCCGGTACACGGCCGATTTCGCGGGCCTCCGCTATATCGATGACCGAGACATCGTCGGAGCCGACATTGGCGGTATAGGCGCGCCTGCCATCGGCGTCGATGATGATGCCGAACGGGCGCGTACCGACCTTGATTATGGCCTTGCGCTGGCGCGTCGCGGTGTCCACCACCGAGACACTGTCGTCGTCACGGTCGGCCGAGAGCAGCAGCTCGCCATCCGGCGTCACCGCGAGGCCCGATGGCGAGGCGCCGACTGCGATGCTGGCCGTGACGCTGCGCGAGGCCGTATCGATCACCCGCACCGCAGCGGCATACCAGTCGGCGACATAGGCGGTACGGCCATCGGGTGCGACGGCAATGCCGAGCGGTCCGCCGCCGACCTCGATCCGCCCCGTGACTTGCCGCGCGGCCGCGTCCACCACCGTCACCTCCTTGGCGTCGGGACTCGTCACATAGGCAAAACGCCCGTCTGTGCTGACGGCGACGCCCGCCGGCTTGCCGCCGATCGGGATCGTCGCAACGCTACGCGACGTCGCGAGATCCACCACCATCAGATCATCGCTCAGTTGGTTGGTGACGAACGCCTCTTCGGCGACTGCAGTACCGAGCGCAAGGCCGCCAAGGCCGGCGGCTAGCGCCGCCAGAGCCAGCGCGCGCACGATCAGCTACCGCTCTCGATCTTCTTCTTGAGGGCCTCGAGCCCGGCCTTGTACAGCCCGCTCACTGCAGCCTTGGCAGCCTCGTCGTTCAGCTCCGGCGGCGGATCGTTGTTGGGATAGCCGCGGTAGAACGCGCCGGCCCATTCCACCTTCGCCTTGCCATCGGATGCAGGCGACACCGTCAACGTCGAGGAATAATTGGTGACGGGCAACACCTTCACGTCCACCTTGGTGATCCGATACGAATAGCTCAACATGTCGGGCTCGTATTTATAGAGCTCCTCCTCGACCGTCGCGCCGCCCGCAAGGGTCAGCGTCCGTGTCGCGCCGATCTCGTTGCCCTTTTCGCCCGTGGTCTTGGTGACGGGTGGAAGCCAGCTCATGTCCTGAAAATTGCGGATCGCGGCCCAGACCTTCTCCTGCGGAGCATTGATCTCGATGGCTTCCCGTACCTTCTGCCGTGTCGGCCCGTGGGCCCGAACCGGTTCAAAGGCAGCCGTCAGAGTCATCCCCGCAACCACCAGCGCCGCCACCCCGGCGACCGCCGCTCCGCTTCTCATCCTCATGTCGTTTCCTCATCCTTCGATCTGCGCGACTTGGGGCGCGCTGAGATCATCGTAGCGCATTTTTGGACTCTGGGGAGACTTGTTCGTGGCACGGTTGTGGCGAGGCCCTAGCCGTCGTCGCCGCGGAAAGAACCCGGATTGCTTCGCTCCGCTCGCAATGACGACGGAGAGAGCTGCCGCCGACTGCGCCATCACTCGGCCAGCGTCGCTTCTACGAACCCACGGGGATCTGCGCAGAACTCCCGCATCAGGCGGTAGTGATCCGTCTCCTCCACCGTCACGGGTTCAAGTCCATGCTTTGTCAACTGCAGAAGCCGCGCGTTGGGATAGGCCATCAGCATCGGGGAATGGGTCGCCATGATGACCTGACAATTCCTGGAGGTGTCCATGCGGTGCAGCAGCTTCAAGAACTCCATCTGGCGCGCGGGCGACAGCGCCGATTCCGGCTCGTCGAAGATGAAGATGCCCTGCTTCTGACATCGCTCCTGGAAGAAGCGCAGAAAGCCTTCGCCATGGGAGTAGGACAGAAAATCGGGCGGCATGTCGGAGACTTCGTCGAGATATCGCGCAACGGAGAAGAAAGTCTCGGCGCGGAAGAACCAGCCGTTGGTGATCTTCGGCACCCACCCGGCGCGAAGCGCGGCCGACAACTCCCCGCCCATGATCTCGCGCGCATTGGAATGATCGACCGCGCGATAGCCTTTGCCCCCGCCGGCGTCGTCATAACCGGCGAGCGCTGCAATGCCCTCCAGGATGGTCGATTTGCCGGTGCCGTTCTCGCCGACGATGATGGTGATCGCGGTGTCGAAGCTCAGATCGAATTCTTGGCGGAAGATCGGAAGGCAGTACGGATACGTTTCCCAGTCGGGGACCAGCGTGCGGTCGAGCCAGACGCGCCGAAGATAAGGAGCCGGCAGCCTGATGTCCCGCTGTCGCCCTCGCATCTCCAGCCCTCCCTTTGCCTCGTCCGGTCACAGGAACATATCAGGAACAACGATCCTGAGGAAGTGGTTTCCGCGGAGAACGGCAAGCCCAGGCTGTGACCTAATCCACCACCTCCAAGACCAGTTCCATCGTCATCAGCACCGGATTGTCCCCGCGGATCAGGCAGCCCTCGGCGATGCCGCCGGTATAGTCGATCAGGGCGGCATCGAGGATGGCCTCAAGCGCGCCGGCGCTGCCCGGCGCTATCGTGCCGGCCTTGACCGCAAGCTCGGTCGCAAACGGCTCAATTACTCCACCATGAGTGAAGCGAGCGCCGATGGTCGAGCCGACACCGCCGCGGATCCTGGCGCGTGCAATTCCGCGCGCCCGGCAAAAATCTTCCAAGCAGCCGGCAAAGTCCTGGTTCGGACGCAGCCGCATGGCAAACGCACGGCTCGTCGTCGGAGCGCCGGTGCTCTCGGCCGACACCGGCCCGAACAGCTTGAAATTGGTTTCGGGATCGGGTTCGGCCGTGAACATCGCGCCATCGATGCCGAAAGCCTCGACCTCGAACGGTTCGGCGACGACGGTCTCATCCGGCATCATGTGACCGCCGCTTGTCTTACCGTCCGCCTCCGTCCACAGCGCATGGCAATGAAAGAACGGCGCGCCGTCGCGCATGCCGAGCGTCATGCTGCCGAGCCGCACGCGCGTCACGCCCTTTGGCCGGAACGTGTCGCTGTAGAATGCCGCGTTTTCGCCGGTCTTCGACAGCGCCGGCATGACATAGGCGAACGGTCCGAGCGCGCCGCGGCGAAAGTTCAGCACGCCGCCCGCAAAACCCTCGGCGGCGAAGCCGCGCAGCGCAGCCTCGAGCAGCGGCAGGCCGGTTTGAAGCGCGAACGTGAACGCGCGTCCCCTCGCCTCCACCCATTGAACGCGTTCGGGGGACGGCAAGCCGGGCTGCTTGATGCTCCGCATTCCCTTCGCTCAGCCCGCCTGCTTTTCATTGAGATCGAGCAGCCCGCGCGCTTCGAGTTCGTCACGCACCATGCGCTTGGGTACTTTGCCGTAACCGGATTTCGGCAGCGCCTCCCAGAAGAAGAATCGCTTCGGCATCTTGTAGCGCGGCACCTTCGGCGACAGGAACGCCGCCATCTCCGCTTCGCTCACTGGCTTCGCGCCTTCGCGCGCAACGCAAACGGCGACTCCGACCTCGCCCCAGGTCGCATCGGGCACGCCGAGTACGGCGACCTCGCCGACCGCGGGATGCGTCAGGATCTTCTCCTCGATCTCGCGCGGATAGATGTTAGAGCCGCCCGAGATATACATGTCGGAAGCGCGCCCGGTAATGTAGACGAAGCCCTCCTCGTCCATGTGGCCGAGATCGCCGGTACGGAACCAGCCGTTGCGAAACGCCTTCGCATTGGCCTCGGGGTTGTCGTAGTAGCCCGCGAAGACCGCTGGCCCGATGACGCAGATCTCGCCGCTCTGGTTTGCTTGGAGCTCCCGGCCCTCGTCGTCCTGGATGGAGACCTGCATGCCGGTGCGCTCGAAGCCGCAGGTTCCGATCTTGGCGTGCGGGCCGTCCTCGGGATCGTGCAGCGCCGCCGGCAGCACGGTGATGTTGCCGGTGACCTCGCCCAGCCCAAAATACTGCACGATCACGTTGCCAAGCTTCTTCAGCGCCACCTTCTGGTCCTCGCGATACATCGGAGCGCCCGCATAGATGACGTGACGCAGCGAGGAATGGTCGTGTTTGTCGGCGGCGGGATGCTCGACCATCATCTTCAGGATGGTCGGCACGGTGAAGAGATTGCTGACGCGATGCTCCTCGATGAGGCGGAACGCCTCGTTGATGTCGAACTTCTCGGTCGGCAGCAGCACGGTGCGTGCGCCACGCGCGGTCTGCATCAGCTGATGGACGCCGGCGCCGTGCGACAATGGCGCCACCACCAGGGAGGCATCCTGCTCCGTCACCCCCGGCGTGAGATCGGCGAGATGATTGGTGACGACGAATCCCATCTGGCCGTGGGTCAGCACCGCCGCCTTTGAGCGGCCGGTGGTGCCCGAGGTGAAGAAGAACCAGCAGGGATCGTCGTGCTCGACGGCGACGTTCTCCACGGCAGCATCCTGCTGCGAGGCGATCGCGTCAGCCACCGATCGCTCGCCGAACGCGGCCTTGCCGTCGATGCTCCAGGTGAACTCCAATGCGCCGCCCTTCACGACCGCAGCGTGCTCGGGAAAATCGACATGGCACAGGAACGCTTTGGCGCCGGAGGCCTGCGCGAGATAACTGACCTCGTCGGGCATCAGGCGGAAATTGGTGGGCACCCAGACTGCGCCGAGCCGGAACGCGGCGAACATCGAAACGAACATCTCTTCGCCGTTCTTGGAATGAACGAGAATGCGATCGCCTTTGGCGATGCCGCGCGCCGCAAGCGCGGCTGCCAGTGCCGAGACCTGTGCATCGATCTCGCGCCAGGTCCAGGACTTGTCGCCCCAGACGAAGCCGGGGCGCGATGCGTGCCGCCGCGCGTTCTGCGTCAGCATGTAGGCGAGATTCATGACGCGTCGGGACATACGCAAGGGCTGCATCGGGCTTCCTCTTCGACGATGGGGCGACACGCGAGCCACCCGCTCATTGCAGCCCATTTATCGCCAACGCCGGCGTCCCTGCAAGGCCGGCTCCCTCCGGCTTCCTACGGCTGCTCGAAGGCAAACGGCGTCGCCGTGATGGCCTTCGTCTTCTGGCAGGCCTGCGCGCCGTAGCCCCCGCAAAAGCTCCCGTGCAGATCGAACCGGACGATGCGCCCAGCGCCGCGCTTCATCGGCGGGCCCATGATCTTGTAGCGGAGCACATGGCCTTCGAACACCTCGCGTACGCCGCCGTCGGGCAGTGTCACCAGGATCTTCACGACACAGCCGCCAGTTCCGCAATAGGTCGTCTCGCGATCGCCGCACTTGGTGTCCTGGAAATCGACGATGTAGTCCACGCGGCCGTCGCCGGTCAGATCGATCTTGCGCACGGTGTTCGCTGCGAAAGTCACTTCGCCGCCCTCCTGGCTGTCGCATTCCTCGTTGGCGTAGCGGACCGCCTTCTGCACGCCAGGCGGATAGTCGGCCGGATTGAACGGCGTTGCGTCGTCCGCGCGCGCAAGTCACGACCAAGGTGAGCAAGAGGATCAGATATCGCATTGGCGTTGGTCGCAACTACGACCGCAATCGTTCAGGAAATCTTAAGCATGATCGACGCACCCTTCATCGGTCCCCCGCGTACAGAGTGCATCTCATGATCAAAGCGCCCGTCATTCTCCTGTTCACGCTGGCGCTCGCCGGATGTGCCGCGACTCCGCAGGCGCCTCTGGTCAAGAACCCCGCTTTCAAGCCTGCGCGCTATGCTTGGGATGGCGCCGGGCAAGATCCCAATCGGCCGCGCCCTGCCGCGCAAGCGACGCGGACCGCTGCGCGCTCCGCGCACAACAGGATGCAAGCCGGCGTTCAGCCCTATTCGAAGGAATGGTGGCAGGCGCAGGACGGCATCGAGGCCGAGCAGGACGCCAGGGTCAACCGCTCCTTGGTCATCTGCCAGGGCTGCCTCCGCCCACAGCCACGGCCCGAGGATTCCAGGCTCGCCAAAGCGGCCGATTAAACGCGAGCGAGCGGGCCTGCCGCCCGTGGGCGGCGAGCCTGCGAGAGCGCCGGCCTATTGTCCATGCTTGAGCATGTCCTGGTCAGTCAGGTCCCAGTCCTGCCACAGCTGGAGCAATCCGAGCAGCACCACCACCGCACCGAGGCCCGTGTGATAGACGCGGAGAAAGCCGTCACCGGAATAGCCGATCACGTAGGGCGAGGCGATGAGCCAAAGTCCGACGAGAATTGTCGCCACCTCTTGCCATCGCTGCAAGGCGACGTACTCGAGCTGGCTGACGCCAAACACGACCAGACCGACCGCGATCGTATTCAGAACCGCCGTCTGATTTCCGGCGATCGCCGCCTGATCCTGCACGGGAAACCACGGCGAAACCACGATCAGCGCGCCGACCAGCATCCCGCACCAGTCTTCCCATGTCCGATGAGTCTTCAGGAAACCAAAGTCCGACATCGTACCCTCCTGCAAAAGAGGCATACGTCTGCGGCCGGCGATCACTCCGAATGTGTAACGACCCTGCCAGCCGTATTCGGGCGTATGTCTAATCCACGACGTGGGAACCGTAGTTCGCCTTGCAAGAGCGACATGGAGGAATATTTACGGTCAATTCATCGGGCCGCGGAGCGAGAAGTGCATATTGCGCTGCGTTGCAACGGCGCGCACTTGCGGATGTCTCGTCAGCGCCAATCTCCTTGGTCTCACCTTGGCAAGAGCGGAATTTGCCCCCTAGATCAGGTGTCAATCTGGATTTCGGAAGGATCTTGCATGACCGCATCGGTACGGGACAACAAGGACAGAAGCCGCTTCGAGCTGGATGTCGGGGGTGACGTGGCCTTCGCCAATTATCGTCTGACGCCCTCGGCCGTGATCATCACCCACACCGAAACGCCGCGCGCGCTGCGCGGCCGCGGTATCGGGTCCGAATTGGTCAAGGGGGCGCTGGACCTGATCCGGCGCGACGGCAGGAAAGTGATCGCCGGCTGCAGCTTCGTCGTCGACTATATCGATCGGCATCCGGAGGATGCGGATCTGGTCGCCTGAAAGCAAAAGGGCCCGCGAGATCGCGGGCCCTTCCGGCGACGATGGGTCAGTGCTTGATCTCGGGCGGCAGCTTGCCGCCGTTGGCGGCGAGCTTGGACATCACCTGCTTGTGCAGCCAGACGTTCATGCTGGCCGAGTCGTTCATGTCGCCGCTGTAGCCCAGCTCTTTGGCAAGATCCTTGCGCGCAGCGAGGCTGGAATCAATGTCGAGTGCCTTCATGAGGTCGACAATCGAGGTGCGCCATTCCAGCTTCTCGCCCTTGTGTGCAGCTGCCGCCTTGTCGACGATTGCAGCCACGTCGACCGCGGGCATGGGCGCGGCGGCGGGCGCCGAAGCGCCCGGCGTCCCTGCGGGCGCGCTGGGCGAAGCGGCGCCACCGGCGGGCGCGGCGGAGGCCGATGGGCCGCCGAAGATCGCGCCCATGATTTTCCCGAAAATGCTCATGTCTGCTCCCCGAAAAGGATCCGTTGGAAGGGCCTTGAGTGGCACTCATACACGAAGTGACTGCGTTGCGCCCGCGAAGTTCGGCGAACATCAGCAGCATCAGCTTATCTGCGGCGAAATGACGACAGAATGACGCCGTCGTAGTTGCGCCGCGGCATCGAATTCACCCAAGCGTGAGGGACAGGACTCGGAGTTGGGAGTATGCTTGCGGTTCAGCTCGCGATGCCATCCGGAATTCGCGCCTGGTCGGGATCGCGATCATTCAAGAGAGCGGTCGCTTGCGTTGTTTACCGGCGCAGGACCGGGCCGCGAAGGGAGCTAGCGACCATGGCCACACTCTATCAGGGCAATGTCCCCACGATGGCCCAGCCCTCCGATGCGGCTGGACCGGTGATCCGAACCATCCAGCTGTCCGATCTCCACGACGCGCTCAGGCGAGGCTGGGAAGACTTCAAGGCTGTTCCGAGCCACGCCATCATCCTCTGCGTGATCTATCCAGTGCTCGGCCTCGTGCTTGCCCGCGTTGTGATGGGCTATTCGGTGCTGCCGCTGTTGTTTCCTCTGGCGGCCGGATTCGCGCTGATTGGGCCGTTCGCGGCGCTCGGACTCTACGAGCTATCCAGCCGGCGCGAGCGCTACGAATCTGCCAGCGCCTGGGATGCCATGGATGTGCTGCGCTCGCCTTCATTCGGTGCGATGCTCGGCGTCGGCACGTTGCTGCTCGCTCTGTTCGTGACCTGGGTCGCGACCGCGCAGGCGATCTACATCGCGGCGTTCGGCTACGAGGGCGCGGCCGGGATCTCGGATTTCCTGACGCGCGTCCTGACGACCGAGCAGGGCTGGTGGCTGATCGTGGTCGGCTGCGGCACCGGCTTCCTGTTCGCGCTCGCTGCGCTGTGCGTAAGCGTCGTATCGTTCCCCTTGATGCTCGATCGTCATGCCGGCGCGTTCGAGGCGATAAGCACGTCGCTGCGCGTCGTTGCAAGAAACCCGGTGCCGATGGCGGCGTGGGGCTTGATCGTGGCGGTGCTGCTCGCGCTCGGCACCATTCCGGCATTTCTGGGACTCGCCGTCGTGGTCCCTCTGCTCGGGCATGCCACTTGGCATCTCTACCGCAAGGTGATCGTCTCAGAGCCGGGCGCAAATCCGGTGCCGCCCCCGCCGCATCGTCCGCGCAAACCGGCCGCCGACTTCCCGGCCAACCTCTTCCCTTGGCGCAACCGGATCGACGTCTGACGATATCGTGACATGCGACCCTGCCCTGGCCCCGGCCTGGGCAGGATCTTCCCCTGTCGCGCGCCTTGCTTTGGCCGCGGTTCCGACCGAGATTGCGCCCGCCGGTCAGATCGCTTCACGGAATCCATTTGCTCGAATGACCTCGACGATTTCTCGTCTCGCTCTTGCTGCCCTCGCCCTCTCCGCCTCAATCCTGTCCGCCCAGCCAGCTCTGGCCGCCGTCGCCTGCGGTTCGGGCAATTTCGACGCTTGGCTTGCGGATTTCAGAACCGACGCCGCGGCGAAAGGCATTTCGCAACAGGCGATCAACGCCGGGCTGGCCGGCGTGACGCTCGATGAGAGCGTGCTTAACCGTGACCGATCACAAAAGGTCTTCGCCCAGAGCTTCGACGAGTTTTCAGGCCGCATGGTGCCGCCACGCCTGCAGCGCGGCTCGAACAGGATGAAGCAGTACGGCTCCGTTTTGTCGCGCATTGAGCAGACCTATGGTGTACCCGGCGAGATCCTCGTTGCGATCTGGGGTCTCGAGACCGATTTCGGCGTCAACACCGGCAAGTTCGCAACGATCCGCTCGCTGGCAACACTTGCCTATGACTGCCGGCGCTCCGAGATGTTTCGCGCCGAGTTGATGGATGCGCTGCGCATCGTCCAGCGCGGCGATCTTGCGCCTGCCGACATGAAGGGCGCCTGGGCCGGCGAACTCGGCCAGACCCAGTTCATGCCGTCATCCTGGATGAAATACGCCGTCGATTTCGACGGCAACGGCAAGCGCGACCTCTTGCACAACGCGCCCGACGTGCTCGCCTCCACCGCCAATTATCTCGCCGGCTATGGTTGGCAGCGAGGAAAGGATTGGCAGCCGGGCAGTCCGAACTTTGCTGTCCTGCAGCAGTGGAACAAGAGCGAGGTCTACTCCAGGACCATCGCCTATTTCGCAGCCCAGCTTGCACGCGCCCCCTAACTCCACAGGAGCGAGACGCACCGTATTACCTCCAAGCGTCCCGCCGCAAACCATTCGCTCGGCAGCGCCCGCGCCATGGGTGTGAATCGGAGCTTCAATACTGGCCGCCCTCAATTAATGAATTGAAATTCATTTTTCTCATGCGAATCACGCAGGCAAGAATTGAGTCTAGGAGCTGATCAGCCGCCCCGACAGGCCGTCTACAAGCAGATCATTTCTGCGATGATCAAGATCAATTGTCCGACGTAAATCCGTGATGTTACGGATATTTATCACTAAGCTGACGCTCTTTGAGGCAAGCTTTGGGTGGGAGTGCCCTCCGGTTAATCGTCCGTTACTCGCGCTATGCGTTCTTCGCCTAGCTGCATCGCAACATCGGAACTTTCGCAGTGCACCACTCCCATCTATATTCACTTCAACGATGAGGCTCCGGCAAGAGCTGAATCGAACTACAGGAGACTACCAATGCTGCTCTCGCTCATCCGCATGATCCAGGCTTTCCGGGACTATCAGCGCAATGTTGCCGAGCTGTCACAGCTCAGCGATCGCGAGCTGGCCGATATCGGCCTTGATCGCTCGGACATCCCGCGCGTTGCCGCCGGTCAGTATCAGGGCTGATGCCATTCAGCCACCTTCACTGGACGAACCGATAGCGCCCGCCTCGTGCGGGCGTTGTCGCATCTGGTGGCAGAAAACTCGATCTCGGCGATTCCACTCCCCGTCGAAAAGCGCTACCTGTCCGCCCCATGACAGGACCCCAATCCAACATCGTACACGTCATCGGTGCCGGCCTCGCCGGTTCCGAAGCTGCTTGGCAGGTGGCCAAATCTGGCGTGCCCGTCGTGCTGCACGAGATGCGGCCGACTCGCATGACCGAGGCGCACCGCACCGATGGGCTTGCCGAGCTCGTCTGCTCCAATTCATTCCGTTCGGACGACGCTGCCAACAACGCCGTCGGCCTCCTGCACGCGGAGATGCGCCGGCTCGATTCGCTGATCATGCGAGCGGCCGACGCGAACCAGGTGCCTGCTGGCGGCGCGTTGGCCGTTGACCGCGACGGCTTCTCGGCGGCCGTGACCAAGGCTCTGAACGATCATCCCCTGATCGAGATTGCCCGGGGCGAGATCGCGGGCCTGCCGCCGGCAGACTGGAGCAACGTCATCGTGGCGACCGGGCCCCTCACCTCTGCACCGCTTGCCGACGCGATCCGTGAACTGACGGACGAGAGCGCGCTCGCCTTCTTCGACGCGATTGCACCGATCGTTTACCGCGAGTCGATTGATATGTCGGTGGCATGGTTCCAGTCGCGCTACGACAAGGTCGGCCCCGGCGGCACCGGCGCCGACTACATCAACTGCCCCATGACCAAGGAGCAGTATGACGGCTTCATTGCGGCGCTGATCGCGGGTGAGAAGACCGAGTTCAAAGAATGGGAGACCAACACGCCCTATTTCGACGGCTGCCTGCCGATCGAAGTGATGGCGGAGCGCGGCCCCGAGACGCTGCGCCACGGTCCGATGAAGCCCGTCGGCCTCACCAATCCCAATGATCCGACCACCAAGCCTTACGCGGTCGTTCAGCTACGCCAGGACAACAAGCTCGGCACGCTCTACAACATCGTCGGCTTTCAGACGAAATTGAAGTACGGCGAGCAGCAGCGCATCTTCCGCACCATTCCCGGGCTGGAGAAGGCCGAGTTCGCCCGCCTCGGCGGCCTGCATCGGAACACCTTCCTCAACTCGCCAAAACTGCTCGATGGCGAACTGCGTCTGCGCGCACAGCAGCGGCTGCGCTTCGCCGGTCAGATGACGGGCTGCGAGGGCTACGTGGAATCCGCCAGCGTCGGCTTGATCGCAGGCCTCTACGCCGCCGCGGACGCACGGGGCGAGACGCTCGTCGGCCCGCCGGGCACGACGGCGCTTGGATCGCTGCTCGGCCACATCACAGGCGGTCATATCGAGACGATCGAGCCGGGCGCGCGCTCGTTCCAGCCGATGAACATCAATTTCGGGCTGTTTCCGCCGCTTGCGACTGCGCCGACGAAGAAGCCGGACGGCACGCGGTTGCGCGGCAACGAGAAGACGGTGGCCAAGAAGCAGGCGCTGAGCGCACGGGCGCTTGCCGATCTCGATCGCTGGATCGCCGATCACCTGCGCTTCGCCGCCGCCGCATGAGTTCTCGATGAGCCTCCCTGAAGACGACGCCGCGGCACTCTCGGCGCGATGGACCGAGGGCGTGCTGCTCAAGCGCGACGTGTTCTCGACAGTCGAGCGCGGCCGCTTCCGCACCGAGACCGGCGAGGTCGATGCGGTGCTGCGCCGGCTCGACGAGGTGCCATGGTGGTCGTTCCTGCTGGCACGCCATCTGTTCGCCCGCGAGAAGCGCGCGCTGGTTCGTGCCAAGGGCCTTGATGCCGGTCCAGAGCTGCTATGGATCGGACGCCGCGCGCTCGTGCGGGGCTTCGTCGACGGCGTTGCGCTGCATCTGGCAAAACCGCATGGCGATCTCGCCTATTTCCGCTCCGCCAAGGCCGTGCTGCGCCGGCTGCGACGCGCCGGCATTTGCCACAACGATCTGGCCAAGGAGCAGAACTGGCTGGTCGGGCGCGACGGCCGAGCCTATGTCACCGACTTCCAGCTCGCCGCGTGCTTTGATCGCCGCGGTCGACTCTATCGAATCCTGGCCTACGAAGATCTCCGCCATCTCCTCAAGCACAAGCGCTCCTACGCGCCGGAGGCGCTGACTCCGCGGGAGCGGAAGATCCTGGCGAAGAAATCGTTCGCCGCGAGCCTGTGGCTCGCCACCGGCAAGAAGGTCTATCGCGCCATCACCCGCGGCCTGTTCAACTTCACCGACCGCGAGGGCGGCGGCCGCCGGCTGGTCAACGACGCGCCCGTGCTGGCAGAGCTGATCCGCAGGAACCCCGCGGTGCGCGATACCGCCATCGTCGCCTTCGCCGACCGCCGTTCCGGTGTCGGGCTCTATGCCTTCGTCGAAGCCGATCAAGCCGCGCTCGAAGGCGAGCTCCGCAGCGAGCTCGTAGCCGCAAAGGGCCCGAAACCGCCGGAACACATCCAGGTCGTCCACGCCCTGCCGCGCGATACCAGCGGCAAGCCGCGCACCGAGGTTCTTCAGCTGGTCGCCATGAACCAGCTCGATCTGATCGAGCCAATGATGAAGAACGACCAGGACCGTGCCTTCCTCAAGGACATCCTCGAGCAGCGCAAGAACCTGCGCGACCGCTTCAATTTCGAAGCGAACCTGCCAACCAGCTAGTACGGCCCGTGCCTTGAAGCGTCCACATTGGCGATCGAGAAGCGTTCAGACAACGCAGGGCCGGCAAAGAACATGGGCGTTCGGGGGATCGTAATGCATCGTGTGCTTGGGGGAATGATCGCTGGCCTTCTGCTGCTGACAGGCGCGCCCGCGCTGGCGGACTCCCCGGCCGAGCTGATCTCGAACTTCCGCCTCACGCATGGTGAGGTTCGCGTCGTCCGCGATGCCACGCTCGATCGCATCGCCATGGACCAGGCCCGCGCGATGGCGGCCAAGGACGAACTTAGCCATGACGCGCTCGGCCCGTTCAACCGCCGTGTCGCACCGGCTGGCGCGGGCCGCGCCGCCGAGAACATCGCCTACGGCTACGATAGTTTCGAGAAGACGCTGAGACAGTGGATCGACTCGTCGGGGCACCGCAAGAACCTGTTGCTGCACAAGGCTTCCCGCGTCGGCATTGCCAGCGCTAAGAATGCCAGCGGCAAACGAACCTATTGGGCCATGGTGATTGCCGGCGATTACGAGCCGAAGGGCAAGGGCAAGGGTAAGGGCAAGAAGGACAAGGAGCCGCTGGTCGCGGTGAAACGCGAGGCTGCTCCGGCAAGCAAGCCCAAATCCAGCAGCTGCCACATCAAGCTGCTCAGCCTCTGCATTTGAGGCCAAACCTGGCCCCGTCTTGCTCCCATACCTGGACGCGCATAATTCAGGACGAGGATCGTCAGAAGCGGAGGCGCCAATGATCGACATCGGCCGGGTACGCGATGACACGCCTGCCACAGCGCGGCTTGCGTATCTGCATAACGCCGGCGCGGCTCTGATGCCGGCGCCCGTTGTCGCGGCGCTGAAGGGGCACATCGATCTCGAAAGCGAAATCGGCGGTTATGCCGCAGCCGACCAGGAGTCCGAACGGCTCGACGCTGTGTATGGCTCGGTGGCGCGCCTGCTCAATGCCGCCCCCGACGAGATCGCGCTGATGGAGAATGCAACGGTTGCCTGGCAGATGGCGTTCTACGCGCTGCCGTTTTGCGAGGGCGACCGCATCCTGACAGCCGAGGCGGAATACGCCGCCAACTATGTCGCGTTTCTACAGGTCGCGAAACGAACCGGCGCGACGATCGACGTCGTGCCCAGCGATGCCAGCGGCGAGCTCGACGCCCACGCGCTCGAACGGATGATCGATGAGCGCGTGAAGCTGATCGCCGTCACCTGGGTTCCGACCAATGGCGGGCTGGTCAACCCCGCAGCCGCGATCGGCAAGATCGCGAGAGCGCACGGCATTCCCTATCTGCTCGACGCCTGCCAAGCCGTTGGGCAAATGGAGGTCGACGTCGATGCGATCGGTTGTGACATGCTGTCGGCCACCGGGCGTAAATTCCTGCGTGGCCCGCGCGGGACTGGCTTCCTCTACGTCCGCCGGGCGCTCCTGCAGCAGCTTGAACCACCAATGATCGACCACTTTGCGGCGCCCTGGGTCGCACGGGACGCCTATCGGCTGCGGGACGATGCCCGTCGATTCGAGACCTGGGAGAACAATTACGCGGCCCGGCTTGGCCTCGGTGCTGCCGTCGATTATGCACTCGACATCGGCATGGGTCCCGTCGAGCAGCGCTGTCGCCTGCTGGCGGGCCGCCTTCGTGATGGCCTCGCCTCCATCCGCGGCATCACCATTCGCGACCTCGGACGCGCGCCGGGTGCCATCGTCAGCTTCACGATGGAGGGGTACGAGGCCGACACCATTGTTCGTAGCGCCGCGGCGTCGGGCATCACGATCGGCGCGTCAGACCCGTCAAGCACCCGCATCGATGCCGAGCACCGGGCTCTGC
This sequence comes from Bradyrhizobium sp. in8p8, assembly GCF_000426845.1. Taxonomy (GTDB): domain Bacteria; phylum Pseudomonadota; class Alphaproteobacteria; order Rhizobiales; family Xanthobacteraceae; genus Bradyrhizobium; species Bradyrhizobium japonicum_C. The sequence continues at coordinate 57,896 of NZ_AUGD01000022.1, forward strand.
CGCCGCTCGTGCGCGCTTCCCCGCATTACTACAATACGGAAGCCGAGATCGATCGGCTGATCGGTCATCTCGCGGCTCTGGCGTCGCGATAGTGAATGGCCGGCGAGCGGTTCAGGTGCAGCGCGCGCTCAATCCGGACGCGCTGAGTCTGGCCATGACGTCATCGAGATGAGCGCCATCGCGGGTCTCGATGACGAGTTGAAGCAGCGTCGCCTTTGCCGGAAGGTCGGAGAAGGTCCGCTGGTGCGAGACCTCGATGATGTTGGCGCCGGCTTCGGCCAGCAGCGCGGCAACGGCTGCCAGCTGCCCTGGGCGATCGGGAATATCGAGGGACAGTTGCGTCAGCCGCCCTTCGCGCGCCAGTTCGCGGGTGAGGACGGAGGCGATCAGCCGCGTGTCGATATTGCCGCCGCTGAGCACGAGGCCGACCTTCTGACCGGCAAAGCGGGACGAATCGGACATCAGCGCGGCGAGGCCGGCGGCTCCGGCGCCTTCGACCACTGTCTTCTCGATTGAGATCAGTGTCGCGACCGCGCGCTCGAGCTCGGCTTCGTTGACGAGCGCAATGTCGTCGACGAGGCGGCGGACCACTTCCGTAGTGATCTTACCCGGCGATTTCACCGCGATGCCTTCGGCGAGCGTGTCGCCGCGCACCGGCAAATTGCCGCCATGGATGGCGTTGTACATCGAGGGATAGAGCCAGGCCTCGACGCCCAAGATCCGCAGCGACGGCTTGATCGCCTTCGCGGCGATCGCAATGCCGCTGATCAGCCCGCCGCCGCCGATCGGGACGACCAGCGTGTCGAGCTCCGGCACCGCCTTGAGCATTTCCAGCCCGACCGTGCCCTGCCCGGCAATGACGAGTGGATCGTCGTAAGGATGGACGAAGATCATGCTGCGCGCTTCACCGTGGCTTCGCGCAAAGGCGGCCGCCTCTTCCAGCGTCGCGCCGGTGACCACCACTTCGGCGCCGTGATGCCGGGTGTTCTCGATCTTCACCATGGGCGTGCCGACCGGCATGACGATGGTGGCGGGAATGCCGAGCCGCCTGGCGTGATAGGCGACGCCCTGCGCATGGTTGCCCGCGGACATCGCGATGACGCCCCGCGCACGCTCTTCCGGCGCCAGCGCGGTGAGTCGATTCAGCGCGCCGCGCTCCTTGAACGAAGATGTGAACTGGAGGTTCTCGAATTTCAGCCAGATGTCGCAGCCGCAGATGCTGCTCAGCGTGCGGCTATGGCTACAGGCCGTCTCGACGACGGCGCCGCGGATCGTCTCGGCGGCGGCATGAATGTCGCCGGGTGCGACCGGAAAGCCGCTGAGACCGGATGACGTGCTTTGGGACAACTCAGCCATGGGACAGCATAGAGCATTTGGCAGGCTGAGGCGATAAGCCAGCCGCTATTTGGTAAACTCACGTGATCGCGAGGCGCGCCACAAGGTCCAGAGGGTGCGCAACCGGGACGGCGGCTGCAGCGTAAACGGATTGCGCCCAGGATGCGACAGGCGCTTTAGATCGGCCCGCACCTGGCTCAGCGGCAGGAACGCCGGCCGCACGGACGGCGCCACCTGCGTCAGCAGCGAGGAAGCCGTGGTCACGTGCTGCCGGGCTTCTCCCGAGAGCTGCGTGAGCACCGCATGGAGTTGAGGCGTATCCTTGCCGGCGAACACATCCTCCATGCTGCAATTGTGCTTCTCCAAGAGCTGCTGCGGCAGGAACAATTGCCGGTGCGCGGCATCGCGCGGCAAATTGGCGATGACCTGCACGATGCCCTGCGCCAGTCCGGCATGACGGGCGAGATGCTCGACCACTTCCGACGGCGGTGCCAAAACCCGCGCCGCCAGACCGAACAGCGCCGACGAGGTCGCGGCCAGATAGCCCTCCAGCGCAGCCATGGTCGGCATCGGATCGTTGTAGAGATCGAACTGATGCTCGTCGGCAAGCAGCGACAGCGGCTCGACGGGCAGGTCGAAATCGTGGATTGCGTGGAGCAGCTCGGCTGCGACGGGATTGCCCTCGGCGCTGCCATGGACATGGCCCGACAGCATGTCGGTCCACCATTGGAGGCGGATCTCGCCGGGCAGGGGTTGGCTCACCTGGTCGCGAACGCGGACGATCTCGACGTTGAAGGCGTACAGCGCCAGCAGCGCGCGACGCTCGGCGGCCGGCGCGAACAAGGTCGCGGCATAGCGCGGAAAGTCATGGCTGCGCACGAGATCGGCGCAGAAGGCGGCGGAGTCGGCTGGCGGTGCCGGGCGGCTCATGGCACGGCGATCAGCGCGGCGGCCACCCGCCGCCGTTCGCCGATCATGATGTTGTAGGTTCGCACGGCAGGCCCGGTTTGCATCGTGTCCAGCACCACCCTCGCCGCCTTGAGCGCGTGACGCAGTTCCGGCGGCGGCAGCCACAGCCCGGTTCCGGTGCCGACCAGGAGCGTGTCAATGCTGTTGGCGGCCGCGAAGACCCGATCCAGCGAGTAGCGGTCGATCTTTTCGGGGTCCGTCACATCCCAGGCCCAGATCGCGTCGGGCAGGCAGAGCAGCGAGCCCCGATGCGACATGCCGGCAAAAGCGAAACCGCCCTTGCCGTAGGCCTCGATGGGCGCCGAGCGCGGGAAATGCGGAGCGTTTGGATCGCCGGCCATGAGCTTCGTCCGAATGGGCTTACTGCCCTCGCAAACTCCTGCGAGGGCGCGAGGTTCGGATCATGCCTTGCTTTTCTTAGCCGGCGCAGCCGTGTCGGGAGCATCCTCGCGGTGCTCGCCGACGCCGAGATAGATCAGGATCGGGGCCGCGATGAAGATCGAGGTGTAGGTACCGACCAGCACCACGCCGAACATCATGACCGCAGTGAAGCTGTGGATGGCGTGACCGCCGAACAACAGCAATGCGAGCAGCGCCAGCGTCACCGTGACGTGGGTGATGATCGAGCGCGACAGCGTCGAGTTGATGGACTCGTTGAGCAGCTGCGGCATCGGCATCTTCTTGTAGCGCCGCAGCATCTCACGGATGCGGTCGTAGATGACGACCGTGTCGTTGAGCGAATAGCCCAGGATGGTCAGCAGCGCGGCGATGCTGGTCAGGTCGAAATCGACCTGGCTGATCGACATGAAGCCGATCGTCAGCACGATGTCGTGCACGTTGGCGATCATGGCGCCCAGCGCGAACTGCCATTCGAAGCGGAACCAGAGATAGATCAGGATCCCGAGGATCGCGAGCATCAGGCCGAGCATGCCGAAGGCCAGCAATTCGCCGGAGACACGCGGGCCGACCACCTCGACGCGGCGATATTCGACGGAATCGCCGAGCGCGGTGCGCACCTTCTGCACGGCCTCCTGCTGGGCGGCGTCGCCGCCCGGCTGCTCCGCGACGCGGATCAAGACGTTCTCGGGTCCGCCGAACTGCTGCAACTGCACCTCGCCGAGACGCAAGGAATCCAGTGTCGTGCGCATCGCCGCGATATCGGCGGCGCCCGACTTGGCCTTGACCTCCAGCAGCGTTCCTCCGCGGAAGTCGATGCCGAAATTCAGCCCGTGGGTGAAGAACAACACGATCGCGAGGATCGACAGCGCCGCCGAGATCGGAAAGCTGATGCGACGGAATCGCGTGAAGTCGAAATGCGTATCGTCCGGGACGATGCGCAGGGACGGCAGCAGGCCGAGCGCCGAGACCACGGTGAGAATGGCAATGAGGACGCCGAGCCCGATGAGAACGGTGTGAGTCACGATCAGGCTCCTAGATCGGCACGCTCTGCGGCCGCTTCCACCGCACCCACCAGGCCACGATCAGCCGGGTCAGGGTGAAGGCGGTGAACACCGTGGTGATGATGCCGATGCCGAGCGTCACGGCAAAGCCGCGGACCGGTCCGGTGCCGATGTAGAACAGCACCGCGGCAGCGATGAAGGTGGTGATGTTGGAATCGAGGATGGTCGCGAGCGCCCGCTTGAAGCCGGCATCGATCGCCGAGATCGCGTTGCGGCCACCGCGCAATTCCTCGCGGATACGCTCGTAGATCAGCACGTTCGAGTCGACCGCAATGCCGACGGTGAGCACGATGCCGGCGATGCCGGGCAGCGTCAGCGTGGCATTGAGCAACGACAGCAGGCCGAAGATCATGGCGACGTTGATGGCCACCGCGATGTTGGCGAACACGCCGAAGAGCCGATAGGTCAGGAGCATGAAAATGATGACGAGGATCGAGCCGACGTAAGCCGCAAGCTCGCCCTTCTCGATGGAGTCCTGGCCCAGGCCCGGACCGACCGTGCGCTCCTCCACCACCGTCAGCGGTGCCGGCAGCGCGCCGGCGCGCAAGAGGATCGCGAGATCGTTGGCCGATTGCACGGTGAAATTGCCGGATATCTGGCCCTGGCCGCCGGTGATCGGTTCGCGGATCACGGGCGCCGAGATCACCTTGTTGTCGAGTACGATCGCGAAAGGCAGTCCGACATTCTCGGTCGTAGCCTGCGAGAACTTGCGGGCGCCCGACGTGTTGAACTTGAAGCTGACGACCGGCTCACCCGTACGCTGATCGAAGCTCGCTTGAGCATCGGTCAGATCGCCGCCGGCGACCAATACCTGCTTCTTGACTACGTACGGTGTCGGTGGTGGCGAGGCGCTCATCAAGAGCTCGGATTCCGGTGGCACCCTGCCCTGCTGCGCCTGATCCGGCGGCACGGAGGTGTCGACCATCCGGAATTCCATCTTCGCGGTCCTGCCCAGCAGCTCCTTTAGGCGCGTCGGGTCCTGAAGACCGGGCACCTGCACCAGGATGCGATCGTTGCCCTGGCGTTGGATCACCGGCTCGACGGTGCCGAGTTCGTTGACGCGGCGCTCGACGATCTGGATCGACTGCTCGATGGTCCTGCGCAGGCGATCAAGTGTCGCCGGCTGCGGAACGGTCAGGCGGATCACACCGCCGCCGGCATCGGTCACCTCGAGGTCGCGCTGACCGCTCGAGCCCATCAGTCCGCCGAGTGGCTGGGACAGCTCGCGCAGCTTGGCGAGCGCCGGCTGCACGTCGGTTTCCTTGGTGATGCGAACTTCGACAGCGTCGTTGCGCACAGTGACGCCGCCGGTGAAGCCGATCTTGGCATCGCGCAGCGTCCGGCGAACCTCGTCGCGGACCTGATCGAGCCGCTCCTTTTTCACATAGGCCGAGTCGACCTCAAGCAGCAGATAGGAGCCGCCCTGGAGGTCGAGGCCAAGCACGAGCCTGCGCTGCGCCCAGGCGGGCCAGGTCTTGACCTGCTCCTCGGGGAAGAAGTTGGGGACCGCGCAGAGGCACACGATCAGCGCCGTCAGGATAACCCCCAGCGCCCTCCACCGCGTGAAATACAACATCGACTGGACCTGTCAGATCGGGAGACTTGAGATGCTCGCGGAAGCGCTCACTTCGACGCGGCGTCGTCCTTGGCGGTTTCCTTCGCGCTGTCCTTCGACTCCTTGGCCGGCTCGCCCTTGGCGCGCACACCCGAGATCATCTGGCGCATCTGACGCACGCGCACGCCGTCGGAAATCTCGAACTCGATCTGGTCGTCATCGACGACCTTGGTGACCTTGCCGACGAGGCCGCCCGAAGTCACGACGGTGTCGCCGCGGCGGATGTTCTTCACGAGTTCGGCATGATCGCGGACCTTCTTCTGCTGCGGGCGCAGAATCAGGAAATACATGATCACGAAGATCAGGGCGAACGGCAGCAGCGACATCAACATGCTGTTGGTGTCGCCGGCGGCCGCAGCCTGGGCATACGCAGGAGTAATCAGCATTCGGACGATCCTCGTGAGAACGGGGGAAAGCCGGTCAGGCCCTCAACGGCGACCGGTTCGGTCAAATTCGCGCGGACTATAGCGGCCATTGCCCCAATTGCAACGCTGCCAGGCTGCCCTTTTGGGCCACCTTGCGGCGGACCGTCAGGCCCGATAAGGCTGCGTTCTCAGGAACTTCGGACATGCCCAAAAACCTTAGCAAAAGCCCGGCCGGCAAAGGCCCCCGCACCCCTGCCAGAAAGGCCGCCCGCGTCGCGGCAAAACGCCCCACGGCAGCCTCCAAAGCGATCAAGGCAGCCCCAGAGCTCGCGCAGGAACGCATCGTCCGCGCGCTGGAGACCATCGCGGCGCACCTCTCCGCCCAGGGCAAACCAGCCGTCGAGCGCGAGTCGTTCGAACGGACGGATGCTTATGTCTGGCATCCCGACGGGCGGCTTGCGGCCGTGCCGCGGGTCAGCCGCGTCGAGCTGTTCCTGCTGAAGGGCGTCGACCGGATGCGCGACATCCTGATGGAGAACACCGAGCGCTTTGCCAACGGCCTGCCGGCCAACAATGCGCTGCTCTGGGGCGCTCGCGGCATGGGCAAGTCGTCGCTGGTAAAGGCGGCGCATGCCAGCATCAACGCGGAGCGCAAACAGGCCGACAGGCTGAAGCTGATCGAGATCCACCGCGAGGACATCGAGAGCCTGCCCGCGCTGATGGACCAACTGCGCGCTTCGCCGTTCCGCTTCATCGTGTTCTGCGACGACCTGTCCTTCGACGGCAACGATGCCTCCTACAAGTCCCTCAAGGCTGTGCTCGAAGGCGGCATCGAAGGCCGGCCCGAGAACGTCATCCTCTATGCCACTTCGAACCGCCGCCATCTGCTGGCGCGCGAGATGATCGAGAACGAGCGGTCGACCGCGATCAATCCCGGTGAAGCGGTCGAGGAGAAGGTCTCACTGTCGGATCGCTTCGGCCTGTGGCTCGGCTTTCATCGCTGCAGCCAGGACGAATATCTCGCCATGGTGAGCGGCTATTGCAGCCATTTCGGCATCAAGATTGACGATGAAGCGCTGGAGCGCGAGGCGCTGGAATGGTCCACCACGCGCGGCTCGCGCTCGGGCCGCGTCGCCTGGCAGTTCGTGCAGGAACTGGCGGGCCGGCTTGGCGTGAAGCTGACGGCGAATTAGCAGCCGCGATCGACCAACCTGCTACTGTCGTTCCCCGCGAAAGCAGGGAATCCAGTACGCTGCGGCCTCTCGGCTCCATATTGACTGTCTCTGAAGCACAGGATCGTCCGCTTTGACGGACGATGACAGTTTGAATGTCGCGCGGACATCGTCCGCTCTACAGACTGCGGCGCCTCACGCCCCGTTCAGGAATTGAAGCGGGTCAACCGGGCTCGATCCCTTGCGGATCTCGAAGTGGAGCTGCGGCGACGCCACTTCACCGGATTGACCCGACTTGGCAATGACCTGACCGCGCTTGATGGTATCGCCGCGCTTCACCAACAGCTCACTCGCATGGGCATATGCGGTGACGTAGCCGTTGGAGTGCCGAACCAGGACCAGATTGCCGTAACCTTTCAGCTCGTTGCCGGAATAGGCGACGACGCCGTCTTCAGCCGCCTTGACCGGCGTCCCCTCGGGCACCGCGAGATTGATGCCGTCGTTGGATTTGCCATTGGTCTTGGCGCCGTAGCTCGTGACCACCTTGCCGCGGACCGGCCAGCGGAAGGTCGGCAGCGCGCCGGTAGCTTCCGCCGCCTTCGCAGGCGTCTCGGCGGGCTTCTCTTCGACATTGGACGTCGCCTGAGCCAGACGCGCGCTCTGCACCGGCGCGACGGCGGCCATCTTGGTGGCAGGTGCGGGAGCGGCGGCGACGGGCTGAAGCGTTCCCGCAACAGGCGCAGCTGCGACCGGAGCCGCAGGCGCAGCGACGGCCGCGGTCTTGGCACCGGGCACGGTCAGCCTGGTGCCAAGCTTGAGTTTTGCCGATGGATCGATGCCGTTGGCGCGGGCGAGCTCAGCTGTCGAGATACGATTCTTGCGGGCAATGCTGGCGAGTGTGTCGCCCTGATTGACGAAATGGGTGCTCGACGGCGCAGCCACGGCCGCAACGGGCTTGGTAGCGGCTGCGGCGGTGACGGGAGCCGCGGCAGGCGCCGTCGCCGGATGCGGGATGATCAGCTGCTGGCCCGGCGACAGCGCGCGCGGCCCCTTGTAGCCATTGGCGGCAAGGATCGCCTGCGGGGTGACGCGGTAGCGCTTGGCGAGCACATCGAGCGTATCGCTGGTGCCGACGATGATCTTGGTTCCGCCGGCTGGCTGGGCCGCCGCAACCGAGCGCGGCGGCACGGTGGCCGTCGTTTCCAGATGCGGCTGCGCCGGAGGCGCATAGGAGCTGACCCCGCGCCCACCGCCAGAGACTCCCCCGCCCGACGAGACCGGATAGGATTGCGGCGCAGCTACGGCCGGCGCTGGCAAAGGCTGCGATTGATAATAGCCAGGCTGCGTCTGCGGCCGCGCATATTGCGGCAACTCACGCTGCGGCGGCGGGGCCTGCTGCACCGAGCCCGTGGATTCCGAGGCGAAGGGATTGGAGAAGTTCGACTGGGACAGCCGCGACGACATGTCGGCGCTGCATCCTGCAAAGCTGAAGGAGATCAGCGCCAGCACCGCGACCTGCGGCACGCGGCGCGAGTAAAGCAACTCGGCGACAGCGGACATGGTTACTCACTCGTACGCAACAGAACTGGTGTTTTAAGTAAACACCCGCCGAGTAAATAACGGCTTAACCCTCCCAATAAGACGTTGGCAGCGCAGCCGATCCCGGATTCTACAGCTCACGCGCGACGCCAGGCAGCGCCGGCACGAAGCGGACCTCGACGAGTTCCTTGCGCTCGATCCCGGTGTCGGTGCGGGTCAGGCGGGTCAGCGTCTGTACGCCCTGATGCGGGCCGACGGGAGCAATCAGGATACCCCCGACCTCCAGCCGCTCGACCAGGTTCTCCGGGATCTGATCCATCGCGGCGGTGACGATGATGCGATCGAATGGACCAATGTTGGGAGGCAGATTGAGACCGTCGCCGAGCATCACCTCGACATTGTGACAATCGAGCTTTTCAAGCCGGGCGCGTGCCGTATCGGCGAGCTTGCGATAGCGCTCGACCGTCAGCACCTGGCCGGCGAGCCGCGACAGCACCGCAGCCTGGTAGCCGGAGCCGGTGCCGATCTCGAGCACCCGGTGCTGCTTCTGGAGCTGGAGCTGCTCGGTCATATAGGCGACGACGAAAGGCTGGCTGATGGTTTGCCCGCAGGCGATCGGCAACGCGCTATCGCGATAGGCGCCGTCACGATCGGCTTCGTCGACGAAAAGCTCGCGGGGCACCTCCTCCATCGTCCGCAGCACGGCCTGATCGCTGATGCCGCGACGCCTCAGCGTCAGCTGAAACATCATCTTTTCCGGCGGGTGGTGCTGGGACGTCATTGCTGCTGCTCATCTCGTCTGGCGGAACGCCGCACTGCGCCGCAAGACCCCGAGGCGAGAATCTTGTTCCGGCTCAGGAACTCATGCTAGCCTTTCGGCCCGGCATTTGACCACAATCGGGCCTTCAAGGCGCTAAGCCATTTGCGGGTTTGCCTTCGCCGAAACGCGCATTGCGTCACTTATCGTTATCTGCGAACGTTCGCGAGAATGGGCAAGGACTCACCTATGACTGCGACAGGGCTTTCGGGCCGCTCTGTTTTCCTCGTCGAGGACGAGGTCATGATCAGAATGATGGTCGCGGATATGCTGGAGGAGCTCGGCTACAAGGTTGCCGCTGAAGCGGGCGACATCGCCGAGGCCATGCGGCTGGCGCAGACCACTGATTTCGACCTGGCAATTCTGGACGTCAACGTCAACGGCAAGGTCATCTCGCCGGTGGCCGATGTCATCATGGCGAAGGGCTGCCCGTTCATCTTCGCCACCGGTTACGGCTCCTCCGGCCTGCCCGAACAGTACCGCGACCGGCCGGCGCTTCAGAAGCCGTTCCAGCTCGACGCGCTCGGCAAGACCATCGAAGCCGCGCTTCGCGGCGGCTAGGCCTATTTCAGCGTCGCGCTGAGCTGCTCCGAAAACGCCTCATTGGTGCGGTCGAGCCTGAGCGGGGTGACCGAGACGTAGCGCTCCCGCAGCGCCGCCAGATCGGTGCCGGCGTCGGGCGTGTCGAGCATTGCTGTCCGCTCGAAGCCGATCCAAAAATACGGATTGCCGCGGCCGTCCCTGCGCTCGTCGATCCTGAGGAAGCCGAGGTTGCGCTTGCCCTGCCGCGTGACGCGGACGCCCAGCACATCCTCCGGCGCGCATGACGGGAAGTTGACGTTGATCACCGTGTCCTTTGGAACACCGGCGGCGATCACCTTGCGCACGATGTCGGGTCCGAACTTGCGCGCGGTGTCCCACGGCGGCCGGTCGCGGGTCTCAACGCTGAACTCTTGCGACAACGCAAACGACGGCAGCCCCAGGATGGTGCCCTCCAGCGCGCCAGCAATGGTGCCGGAATAGACCACGTCCTCGGCCACGTTGCGACCCTTGTTGACCCCGGACAGCACGACATCGGGCAGCTTGGCCCCCAGGATATGGCGGGCTCCCATGATGACGCAGTCCGTCGGCGTGCCGCGCACAGCAAAGTGGCGCGGGCCGACTTCGCGCAGGCGCAAGGGATCGTTTAGCGACAGCGAGTGCGACACGCCGGACTGGTCGAGCTCGGGCGCCACCACCCAGACATCGTCGGACAAGGCACGCGCGATCTCCTCCACGACCTTGAGCCCTGGGGCGTGAATGCCGTCGTCATTGGTGCAGAGAATGCGCATGCGCCAGATCGATTCCACAAAAGCCGTTTGATCTGTCATATCCGGCCGTGGCCCATCAGGCAAACCGGCCTGATCGGAGCCCGGGCGGCAGGTTCCCCCCGATCCCCGCTAGCGACGAATCCGCCATTGCGGCAGGAAGCGCGCGAGCCGGCCTTCCGCGCGCAGGCTCATCGCCGGCACGACAGGACTTACGACGGGAGTCTCGATCGCGCCGAGCGTCCCCCGCTGGGCGACGACCGGACCAGACACCGGCGCCTTCGGAAAGCGTTCGCGTGCCACCGTCAGCGCCTTGTCGAAGTCGGCAGCATTGACACCAGGCTTGGCCCGTCGGCTCTGCACGAGATCATCGTCCCAGAGCCGCGCGATCGCGATGTCGAGCACACCGCGAAGGCGCTGATCGATGGCCTGGATTCCGGCACCAGTCACCGCCCATTGTCGGCCGACCCAGAAGATGTCGCGGTGCAAGGGCATGAACGGTGGGTTCGCGTTGAGGCGCCAGCAGGATAGCCGGCCGGCCAATCTTCGCAACCCTACTCGCGCGCGACCACCTTTAGGCCGCCCATATAGGGTTGGAGCACGTCCGGCACAGCGATCGAGCCGTCCTCCTGCTGATATGTCTCCATCACAGCGATCAGTGCCCGACCGACGGCGGTGCCGGAGCCGTTCAGCGTGTGCACGAAGCGCGGCTTGCCGTCCGGCCCGCGCGAGCGGGCATCCATGCGCCGGGCCTGGAAGTCGCCGCAGACCGAGCAGCTCGAGATCTCGCGGAACATACCGCCATCGCCCTGCCCGGGCATCCAGACCTCGATGTCATAGGTTTTCTGCGACGAGAAGCCCATGTCCCCTGCGCACAGCGTCATCACGCGATAATGCAGGCCGAGCCGTTGCAGCACCTGCTCGGCGCAGGACAGCATCCGCTCCAGCTCGTCCTTGCTGGTCTCGGGCGTCGTGATCGAGACCAGCTCGACCTTGGTGAACTGATGCTGGCGGATCATGCCACGAGTGTCCCGTCCCGCAGCGCCCGCCTCGGCGCGGAAGCACGGCGTCAGCGCCGTGAGGCGCATCGGCAGCTGCTTCTCGTCGAGGATGGATTCGCGCGCAAGATTGGTCAGCGAGACTTCAGCGGTGGGGATCAGGCCGAGGCGCTCCGTCTTCAGCCGCTCATGGTCCGGCGATGCGAGCAGTTCGCCCTTGATCGCCCAGAACTGATCGTCCTCGAATTTCGGCAGCTGCCCGGTGCCGAACATCACCTCATTGCGGACCAGCAGCGGCGGATTGATCTCGGTGTAGCCGTGCTCTGTCGTGTGCAGGTCGAGCATGAACTGGCCGATGGCGCGTTCGAGCCGCGCCAGCGCCTTCTTGAGCACGACGAAACGCGCACCAGAGAGCTTTGCGGCCGCCTCGAAGTCCATGTAGCCGAGCGCGGCGCCGAGATCGTCATGGAGCTTCGGTGCGAAGCTGTAGTTCCGCTTTTTACCGAACACATGGTGCTGGACGTTGCCGTGCTCGTCGACCCCATCAGGCACGTCATCGAAAGGAATGTTCGGGATTGCCGACAGCTCTTTCGCCAGTTCCTCGTCGGCTGCCTTCGCAGCGGCTTCGAGCTGCGGCATCGTGGTTTTGAGCTCGGCCACTTCGGCCATCAGCTTCGCTGCGCGCGCCTCGTCCTTGGCCTTCTTGGCGTCGCCGATCTCCTTGGAGGCCGCATTGCGCCGCGCCTGCGCCTGCTCGGAGGCGAGGATGGCCGCGCGCCGCTTCTCGTCGATCGCCAGCAGCGAGGCCGACATCGGCTTCAAACCGCGCCGTGCGAGGCCGGCGTCGAAGGCTTGCGGATTGTCGCGGATCGATTTGATGTCGTGCATGGCTGCTTTCCCGTCGTGGCCGGGTCTATCCCGGCCATCCACGTGTCTGCCGCCTTAGATCAAGTCGTGGATGCCCGGGTCAAGCCCGGGTATGACGAATCATGGCGGAGCAGCGCGATGATCGGACGAAAGCGCCCTACTCCGCCGGATTGGCCGGCGTCGAGACGTCGGTACCGGTCGCAGCCTGTGCGGCGGCCGCCTTCCTCTCCACCATCGCCACCGCGAGGATCGAGCCCTCGTACAGCGCCATTAGCGGAAACGCGAGGGAGCACTGGCTGAGCACGTCGGGCGGCGTCAGCACGGCTGCGATCACGAAGGCCAAGACGATGAAGTAGCGGCGCTTCTCGCGCAGCATCGTCGAGCTGACGATGCCGATCCGCCCGAGCAGCGTCAGAATCACCGGAAGCTGGAAAGCGATGCCGAAGGCGAAGATCAGCGACATCATCAGCGACAGGTATTCGCCGACCTTGGGCAGCAACTGGATCTGTGCTGTCTCGTCGCTGCCGGTCTGCTGCATGCCGAGCGAGAAGCGGACCAGCATCGGCAACACGACGAAGTAGACCAGCGCCGCGCCCAGCACGAAGAAGAAGGGGGTGGCGACCAGATATGGCAGGAAAGCCTGCTTCTCGTGCTTGTAGAGTCCGGGCGCGACGAACTTGTAGATCTGCGTCGCCACGATTGGAAACGAGATGAAGCCTGCCCCAAACAGCGCGAGCTTCAGCTGCGTGATGAAATATTCCAGCAGCGCCGTGTAGATGAACTTCGAATTCTCGGGCCCCGCCACCCACACGAACGGCCAGACCAGCACGTTGTAGATCTGCTTGGCGAAGAAGAAACAGAAGATGAAGGCAATGCCGAAGCCAAGCAGCGCCTTGATGAGCCGCGAACGCAGCTCGATCAAATGGTCCATCAGCGGGGCTTTGCTGGCCTCGATATCGGCGTCGGTCATGACGCTTTGGCGTCCTTGATTGCCTCGGATGGTGCGGTGTCCTGCGCAACCGCCGCCTGTTCGACCTCACGAGTGATCGCGAGCGGCTCGTTCGCAGCTGCATGGGCCTCGGCTTCCATGAAGGTCGCGGGTGTCGGCGCTTCCGGGGTCGTGGGCGTCGAAGGCGGATCGACGGCTGTCGTCGTCGACGTCTCCGCCGGCTTGTCCAGCGCATCAACACGAAGCGCGTCGCTGACGTCCTTCTGGAGCGAGGTGAGCGGATTGTTGCTGGTGAAGCCGGTCGCGGCTTCCTTGACCTCGTCGAAGCTCTTCTTGAGGTCGGCCATCTCCGCCTCGCGCATAGCTTCCTGGAACTGGCCCTGGAATTCGGCGGCCATCTTGCGGGCCTTGCCCATCCACTGTCCGACCATACGCAGCACGCCCGGCAGCTCTTTCGGGCCGATGGCGATCAGGGCCACGACCCCGACCAGGACCAGTTCACTCCACCCGATGTCGAACATGAGGTCTTCCGTTCACGCCAGCCGAAGCCGGCCCAATCCCTCGCGCGCAGGATCGGGGCCGCTACCCACGTCTCGCGTGCTCTTTCGGCTCAGACGGCCTTGCTGCCGACGTCGGACCGGGACGCGGTCGGCGCGCCATTGTGCTCGATGGACTTCGCCGGCTCGGGCTTGTCTGCGGGCTTGTCGTCGTCCTGCATGCCCTTCTTGAACGCCTTGATGCCCTGCGCCACGTCGCCCATCAGATCCGAAATCTTGCCGCGGCCGAACAGCAGCAGGACCACTGCGATCACCAAGATCCAGTGCCAAATGCTGAGTGAACCCATCCTGCAACCCTCCAAACGCGCATGGCCGGGGACCCGGCCGATCTTCACCGAAACCTAGGCTTGGCAGGTCTCAAAAACAAGGACCAAGGCGGCGCCAATTCGCTGTCGGCACTACGCAATCTTGCTAGTGTTAACCGGTCGCAGGGGCCGTAAAGCACCGGGACTCACTCGTTGGTGCCACCTTCGCTGCTACCCTCGCCGGCTCCCTCATCGCCACTTGCCGGCGGCTCCTGCGAGGTCTCGGGCTCGACCGCTGGCGCCAGCGCAAGATCGAGGTCGCCTGGTTCCAGCGGATCCTCGTCCTCGCGCAGCGCCGGATCATCGGACGGCGTCGGTACGCTAAATCCGGTCGGCAGGCGCGAATCCAACAGACCCGTGCCCTTCAGCTCTTCCAGGCCCGGCAGATCGCCGAGCTGTTCAAGGGTGAACTGCGACAGGAATTCCTCAGTGGTTCCGAAGGTCAAGGGACGGCCCGGCGTCTTGCGGCGGCCACGCGGCTTGATCCAGCCGGTCTCCAGCAGCACGTCGAGCGTGCCCTTTGAGGTGACGACGCCACGGATCTCCTCGATCTCGGCACGCGTCACGGGCTGGTGGTAGGCGATGATCGCCAGCACCTCGATCGCGGCACGCGACAGGCGGCGCGTCTCGGTACTCTCCCGGGTCATCAGCCAAGCGAGATCGCCGGCAGTGCGGAAGGTCCATTTGTTGGCGACGCGAACGAGGTTTACCCCGCGCAGGGCATAGTCGGCCTGCAGCTGCTCGAGCGCGGCCTTGACATCGACGCCCTCCGGCATCCGCTTGGCCAGCGTGGCGGTATCCAGCGGCTCACTCGACGCAAACAGCAGCGCTTCCAGCAGCCGCAATTCCTCCGGACGCGCCTGGGATTCGTTCTCCATCGGCTCGGCCTCTTCTACGCGCACTTCAGCCAGGCTTGCCATGGCAGATTCTCCTTCTTGCACTTAGGCGACCGGCGCATCAGGCGCAGGAGCTGCGTCCAGGACCGGTTTTTGGCGCCCTTTCCGGAAATAGATCGGCGCAAACGCCTCTTTCTGGTTCAGCTCGAGCTGGCCTTCGCGCACCAGCTCAAGCGCGGCGGCGAAGCTCGAGGCGAACACTGTTGCCCGCTGCGTCGGATCGGCGACGTGTCGGATCAGGAAATCGTCCAGCACGCCCCAGTCATCCTGTTCGTTGAGGCTGCCAACCAATCGCTCCAGCGTGGCGCGCGCTTCGGCAAGTGACCACACCGTGCGCTTGGCCAGATGCACGCTCGCCAGCACGCGCGACTGGCGCTGCGCGGCATAGGCGGTCAGCAGATCGTAGAGCGTTGCCGTGTATTTCGGATGCTTGATCTCGGCGATCTGCTCGGGCTCGCCCCGCGGGAAGATGTCGCGCTGCAATTGCGGCCGGTTCATCAGCCGGTTGGCGGCTTCGCGGATGGCTTCGAGGCGGCGCAGGCGGTTGGCCAGCGCCGTCGCCATCTGCTCCGCGCTCGGCCCCTCCGCGCTCGGCGGCTCCGGCAGCAATAGCCGCGATTTCAGGAAGGCGAGCCAGGCCGCCATGACGAGGTAGTCAGCCGCCAGCTCCAGCCGAATCTTCCGCGCGGCCTCGATGAAGTGAAGGTACTGGTCGGCGAGCGCCAGGATCGAAATCTTGGCGAGGTCGACCTTCTGTTGACGCGCCAGCGCGAGCAGCAGGTCGAGAGGCCCTTCATAGCCCTCGACATCCACCACCAACGCCGGCTCACCCTCGGCGAGCTCTGCTGGCCGCCCGGTTTCGAACGATAGGATTTCTGCGGTCATGCGGATGCCGTGTTTGCCCGTGCGATCAATGCGTCCAGTTCCGCGCGTGCGGCCGCCCGATCGAACGGCTGCGGCGGCTTGCGGGCCGCAAGCGCGGCGTTCGCGCGCTCCAGCGCCCTGCCGGACAGTTCGGGTGCCTGGCCGGCGACGTCGCGCATCTCCTCGATGTTGCCGTTGCAATGCAGGGCCACGTCGCAGCCGGCCGCGAAGATGGCGCGGGTCCGCTCGGCGATATTCCCCGACAGCGCGTTCATCGACACGTCATCACTCATTAACAAACCCTGGAACCCGATTGCGCCGCGAATCACGTCAGCAATCATTGTCGCAGATGTCGTCGCCGGATGGGCGGGGTCCACGGCGCTAAACACAACATGTGCAGTCATGGCCATCGGCAGGTCCGCGAGCGGCTTGAACGCGGCGAAATCGGTCCGTTCCAGTTCGGCCCGAGGCGTGTCGACCGTCGGCAGCTTGAAATGAGTGTCGGCGGTGGCCCGGCCGTGCCCAGGAATGTGCTTGAGCACCGGCAGCACGCCGCCCTGCTCCAGCCCCTCGGTGACCGCCCGGGCAATAGCCGCGACCTTGCCCGGCTCAGTGCCGTAGGCCCGGTTGCCAATGACCGCATCGGCGCCCGGCACCGGCACGTCGGCCAGCGGCAGGCAGTCCACAGTGATGCCGAGATCGGCGAGATCGGCCGCGATAAGCCGTGCGCTGAGACGCGCCGCGGTAAGCCCGAGGGCCGAATCAGTGTCGTACAAGGCCGCGAACGTGGCGCCCGCCGGGTAGACCGGCCAGTGCGGCGGGCCCAGCCGTTGCACCCGTCCCCCCTCTTGATCGATCAGGACAGGCGCGTCGGGAGCATTCGCGACAAAGCGCAATTCCGCAACCAACGCAGCGACTTGCGTCGGCGTCGCGACATTGCGCTTGAACAGGATGAAGCCCCACGGGCGCTGGTCACGGATAAACTCCCGCTCGGCGGCGGTGAGTTCCGTTCCGGATACGCCGGTAATGAAGGCCCGCGTGCTCATGACGGCCGATTAACCCTGACCCGCGAGGGGGTCAAGGAAACGGCCTTTAATTCCTCTGGACGAAGCAGGCGGACAAGCCGGCGGCCCTCAGGCTGTTGCAAGCCTGCGTCGCCTCCTCGGCCGAAGCGTACGGGCCAGCGAAGGCGCGGTAGACGATCCCCTTGCCCTTGTCGGTGAGGTCGACCCGCTTGATCACCGGCGAGCGGGAGCCGAGTACGTTGCCGTACTTGCTCTGAAGCACGCGGTAGGACGCGGCGGCACTGTCCTCGCTCTGCTGCGAGGAGACCTGTACGATGTAGCCGCCGCCGCTGCTGGCGGGCGCGAGCGGAGTCGGACTAGTCGCAGCCATCCTCTGCGAAGGCTCGGCCGCCGGTTGCGGGGCCAGCGACATCGGCTGATGGACGCTGGCATTGGCCGAGGTCGGCGGATTGCGCGGCGTGGCCGGCACAGCGGGTGCAGCAACAGGCTTCGGCGCCGCTGGCGTCGGCTTGACTGCAGCCGATTGCGGTGGCGCGCTGTCGGTCTGGTCTCCCTTCACGGCCACGGTCCGGATCGGGCGCGGCGAATTGCTTGGCAACGTTCCATTGCTCGGGACGGCTCCCGAGCTCGGCGCGGGAATTGCAGACGGCGAGACGCTCGCCACAGACGGTGGGTTCGCATTCTGGTTCAGTGGCGGGAACACCACTCGGGGACCGCCCGCCTTTGCGTTGACGTCGACCGGGGCTTCCTCGCGCGGCACGATCTTCTCAGTGCCGTCACCGCTGACCATCCGGTCCGGCACCTTGGCCGAGGAATCGCTCGGCGCGGGCACGATCTTGGTCGGCGCATTGTCGGCCCTGATGATCGGCGGCTCGCCGCTGCGGGGCGAGCCGATATAGGTCTTGTACGCGAAGGCCGCACCAGTGCCCACCACGGCAAGCGCCAGGATCGCCGCGACTGTCATCATGCCGCCGCGCTGCTTCTTCGGCTCGTCGAGTTCGGCTTCGGGATAGTCGCTCTGGAACGCATAAGGATCGTCCGGATAGGACGGATCGCGCTGATAGTCCTGCTCACCTGTCTCGAGGCGGCCGTAGAGCGCATCATCGTAGCGCGAAGGATCCGGCGCGTACGGCTCCTGATAGGACTGCTCTTGGTAAGACGGACGGTGCTGCTGGTAGGCCTGATCCTGGTAGGACTGATCCTGGTAAGACTGATTCTCCTGGCCGTGATCCTGATAGGCCTGCGGCTGATGAACAGGTTCGGGCGCGGCGGACCTGGCCGAATAGCGATGTAGCGGATGAACCGGGCTTACCGAGACGGGATAGTCAGGCTCCGGCGCGGGTGCCGGCTGCGGCTGCACATTGGCGCGCCGCATCCATGAGGGTGGCCCAGGCGGCGAGGCCTGCTCGGCGTAGTCCTGCCGGTCGTCGTGCTGGCGGTACCCGTCTTCCCCATAGCTTTGCGTGGGCGCGGCCGGGGAGCGCGCAGCCGGCCGTCCCTGCGCCGCAAACGGATCGGTCTGCCCGATCAGACGGGCGAGCTCGGCCAAGGGATCGCTCTCCGCCTTCCCATACTGATCGCCACCGCGACCATAGTCATCGGAAGGAAACGGTCTGTCCTGATATCGTTCGGCCATCGTGATGATGCGTCCCTTCGGGAAAGCCGCGCGCCCCTCGACCAAGGCACGGCTTTCGACCCACAAGGCTTTCAACCAAGTCTAAGCGATCCGGCTTCTGCCGGTTACCCCCGAATCCCCTTAAGTAGTTCGCCCCAAACTACCGCATCTCGTCCGGGGCATGGACGCCGAGGATGGCGAGGCCCGATGCCAGGACCGAGACGACGCCCTGGACCATGGCCAGCCGCGCCTTCGTTAGATCTGCATCATTATTGATAATGAAGCGTAAATAGGGCAAATCGCGCCCCTTCGTCCAAAGTGCATGAAATTCGCTGGCTAAATCATAGAGATAAAAGGCGATTCGGTGCGGCTCGTGGGCCGCGGCGGCGGCTTCGAGCACACGTGGATATATTGCGAGGCGCTTGAGAAGTTCAAGCTCGACCGGGTCCGACAGCCGCTCGACCGCCGACTCACCGAGCCAGGCGATCCGAGTACCGGTATCCTCAGGCAGCTCCGGGAACACCTCGGCGCGCGCGTTGCGGAAGATCGAATGGCCGCGGGCGTGGCCGTACTGGACATAGAAAACCGGGTTGTCGCGCGACTGTTCCATGACCTTGGCAAGGTCGAAATCGAGCACCGCATCGTTCTTGCGGTAGAGCATCATGAAGCGGACGGCGTCCTGGCCGACCTCATCCACCACCTCACGCAAGGTGACGAAGTCCCCGCTTCGCTTGGACATTTTCACCGGTTCGCCATTGCGCAGCAGCTTCACCAACTGCACGATCTTGACGTCGAGCGCCCCCCTGCCTGACGTCGTCGCCTTCACCGCCGCCTGCATGCGCTTGATGTAGCCGCCATGGTCGGCGCCCCAGACGTCGATCATCTCGGCAAAGCCGCGGTCGAACTTGTTCTTGTGATAGGCAATGTCGGAAGCGAAGTAGGTGTAGGAATTGTCCGACTTGATCAGCGGACGATCGACGTCGTCGCCGTAGGCCGTCGCCTTGAACAACAGCTGCTCACGGTCTTCCCAATCCTCGACCGGCGCGCCCTTCGGCGGCGGCAGTCGGCCTTCATAGATGTCGCCCTTGGCCTTCAGGAAATCGATGGTCTCGGCAACCTTGTTGTTTCCGGTCTCGATCAGGGAGCGCTCGGAGAAGAATACGTCATGGCGGATGTTGAGGGCGGCGAGATCGTCCTTGATCTCGTCCATCATCATCCCGATCGCCTTGGCGCGCACTGTCGGCAACCATTCGGCCTCGCTCTTCGCCAGGAGCTTGTCGCCATGCTCCTTGGCCAGCGCCGCTCCGACCGGCTTGAGGTAGTCGCCGGGATAGAGCCCTTCCGGAATGGCGCCGATGTTCTCGCCGAGCGCCTCGCGATATCTCAGGAACGCTGAGCGCGCGAGCACGTCGACCTGGGCGCCGGCGTCGTTGATATAATATTCGCGCGTGACGTCGTGACCTGCGAACTGAAGCAGGCTCGCCAGCGCGTCGCCGAACACCGCGCCGCGGCAATGGCCGACATGCATCGGCCCAGTCGGATTGGCAGAGACGTACTCGACATTGACTTTGGCGCCGCCGCGGACACGGCCGTAATCGGCCCCTTCGCGCAGCACCGTCCGCAGCGCCTCGGCCCAGGCGGCTGGCTTCAGCGTCAAGTTGATGAAGCCGGGTCCGGCGACGTCGACCTTGGCGATCAGCGTGTCGGCACGAAGCCGCTCGGCGATATTCTCGGCAAGATCGCGCGGCTTGGCCTTCGCCTCCTTCGCCAGCACCATGGCTGCGTTGGTCGCCATGTCGCCATGTGAGGCATCGCGCGGCGGCTCGACAACGACGCGCGAGAAATCGATGCCCTCGGGCCAATTGGCTTCCGCGGCGAGCGCGCGGCAGGCGGCGTGCACGCGCGCCAGCACGTCGGCGAACAGATGTAGGGATGAGGAGGTCTGGGGCATGGGCGCCGCCTAACGCAAATCCGGGGTCGAGTCAAAAAGCCGCTGGTGCTCGGTCAGGGCGAAACGGTCGGTCATTCCGGCGATGAAATTGCCGATCCGGCGCGCCCGGTCGCCCTCATTGTCCGCCTCCGCGCCCAGCAGCCATTCAGGCGGCAGTTCGGACGGCTCCTTCAAATACCTTGCGAACAGGTCGAACAGGATCTGCTCCGCTTGCCCCATCACCCGCATCACGCGCTCGTGGCGATACATGTGCTGATACAGGAAGCCCTTGATGGCGGCTTCCTCCTCGGCGACCTCGGCGGGAAACGCGATCAGCGCCCTGCTCTGCTGCCGGACATCCTGGGCCGATTGCGGCTTGAGCGCCGCAAGGTTCCTCTGGGCCTCGGTGAACACCGCACCGATCAGATGCGAGATCAGCTCGCGCACCAGTTCGGCACCGCGCCTGACGTCTTCGAGATCGGGATAGTGCGCCGAAGTCTCGGCAATGATCTCCGCGGTGAGCGGCATCACCTTCAGTTCGTCGAGATTGAAGAGGCCGGCCCGCAGGCCGTCATCGATGTCGTGGGCATCGTAAGCGATATCGTCCGCGATTGCGGCGACTTGCGCTTCCAGCGAGGCGAAGCTCCACAATTCAAGGTCATAGGTCTTGATGTAGTCGGCTATCCCGACGGGAATGCCGTGCTCACGATAGCGTCCGGCCGGGGCGCCGCTGCGATCGGTGAGCGGACCGTTGTGCTTGACGATTCCTTCCAGCGCTTCCCAGGTCAGGTTCAGCCCATCGAACTCGGGATAGCGGTGCTCGAGCGAAGCGACGACGCGGAGCGTCTGGGCGTTGTGATCGAAGCCGCCAAACTCCCTCAGGCAGGCATCCAGCGCCCGCTCGCCGGCATGGCCAAAGGGCGGATGGCCGAGATCGTGGGCGAGCGCCAGGGTTTCCGTAAGGTCCTCATCCAGCCCGAGCTGTCGGGCCAGCGCTCGGGCGATCTGTGCCACCTCCAGCGAGTGGGTCAGCCTGGTGCGATAATGGTCGCCTTCATGGAACACGAACACCTGGGTCTTGTACTTCAGGCGGCGGAACGCGGTGGAATGGATGACCCGGTCGCAATCCCGCCGGAACGGGCTGCGGGTCCGGCTCGGGGGCTCGGTGACCAGCCGGCCTCGGCTGCGATCGGGGTCGCAGGCATAGGGCGCGCGGGGGGCTGCCATTCCGACGGACACGACGAATTTAGTCCCTATCCATTTGATTCTGCGTATCCTTGCACTTAACTATGCCGGACGCGGGACACCAAATGAAATGGGCAAGACCTTTCTGTGACTGCGGGACGATCGGAGACCGACCATGACGACTGCCGTGACCATCAGTGACCGCGCCGCACGCCGGATTGGGGAGATCCTCAAGGGCGAAGGCTCCGGCGCGATGCTGCGCATCTCCGTCGAGGGCGGCGGCTGCTCCGGCTTCCAGTACAAGTTCGACATCGACCGGGCCCGTACCGACGACGATCTCGTAA
This sequence comes from Bradyrhizobium sp. in8p8, assembly GCF_000426845.1. Taxonomy (GTDB): domain Bacteria; phylum Pseudomonadota; class Alphaproteobacteria; order Rhizobiales; family Xanthobacteraceae; genus Bradyrhizobium; species Bradyrhizobium japonicum_C. Next base: position 80,010 of record NZ_AUGD01000022.1, read on the forward strand.
TCGAGCAGGACAATGCGGTGGTGCTGGTCGATTCCGCCTCCCAGCCGTTCCTGGCGGGGTCGCAGGTCGATTTCGTCGATGACCTGATCGGCGCCTCGTTCCGCGTCAACAATCCGAACGCCACTGCGTCCTGCGGCTGCGGCACCAGCTTCTCGGTCTGAGGCGGCTACGCTCCGGTTATCTGCCTTTCCTCCTCCGTCCACTCCACCTCGATCGGCGCCAGCTCCGGCTGGAGCGGCGCGTCCTCCGACATGGTGTAGCCGTCGAGCGCACGCAGCAACGCCGCGACCAGCGCCGGCTTGCGCAGCGGCTTGGCAAGGAAGTCCGACATGCCCGCCTCGCGGCAGATCTTGACATCCTCCGAGAAGGCATTGGCCGTAAGTGCTATGATGGGTAAGGCTTTGCAGCTCCCGCCTTGCGCCCGGATCGCCCGCGTCGCGGCGAGCCCATCCATATCGGGCATGCGCACGTCCATCAGCACGACATCGTAATCGCTCTCGGATGCCGCCGCGACGGCCTCGACACCATCGGTGACGACACGCAATTCGACCTCGAACGCGCCCAGCATCTTGCTTACGACCATCCGATTGACTGCATCGTCCTCCGCGACCAGCACCTTCAGCGGCCGGTCGAGACTGGCGATACGGGCCTTGAGCTCCTCGGCCTCATCGCGGCCTGTGGCCTGGTCCGATACCGGCACCTGACTCCAAGGCAACACCAGCGTGAAGCGGAAACTCGAGCCCTCGCCCGGCGTCGAGGTGACTCCGATGGTGCCGCCCATCTGCTCGATGATCCGCCGTGAGATGGCAAGCCCGAGGCCGGTGCCGCCAAAGCGGCGGCTGATCGAAGCGTCAGCCTGGGCGAAGTCGCTGAAGAGCTGGCCCAGCTTTTCCGGGGCGATGCCGATGCCGCTGTCGGTGACCGTCCATTCGACGGTCGCCAGCAAGTCGCGCCGCGCCTGGCAGGTGACCGAAATCGTCACCTCGCCTTCATCGGTGAACTTCACCGCATTGGATGCGAGATTGAGCAGCACCTGGCGGATGCGCGCGACGTCGCCGCGCAGCGTCGGCGGCAGGTTTGGATCGAGCTCGACGTTGACGGTCAGTCCCCTGCTCTTGGCGCCTGCGCGAACAACGGTTGCGACAGCTTCGACCAGCGCCTGCGGGACGAAATCGATCGCCTCGAAGGTGAAGCGCCCGGCCTCGAGCTTGGACAAGTCGAGAATGTCATTGAGGATACGCTGGAGATTATCGCCGGAGTCGCGGATCGTGGCGACGGCTTCGCGTTGCTCGGGGTCGAGCGTGGTTTCAAGCAACATGCTGGCGAGCCCGAGGACACCATTCATCGGCGTGCGGATCTCGTGGCTCATCACCGCAAGGAAGTCGGACTTGGCGCGGCTTTCGGCCTCGGCCTTTTCAGCGCGCCAGCGTTCGGTGACGTCGCGGCCGAAGCCGCGATAACCGAGGAACTGGCCGTCGCGGTCATAGGCCGGCTTGGCCGTCAGCGACCACAGCCGCGCCTCGCCGCCGGCGACGACCGTGAGGTTCATCTCGTGCAGCGGTTCATTCTGCTCCATCAGGCCGACGACATTGTAGGCTGCGCGCTTGTCCTCTGGGCAAAGCATGTCGAGCACATCGGCGAAGTGTGATCCCTTCAGCAGTGGAAGCGGCAGCTGCGCGACGTCCGCGAAGCGCTGGGGTACGTCGACCAGATGCCCGTCGGCATCGGTCTGCCACAGCCAGTCGCTGGCGTTCTCCTGGAAGTCTTTCAGCAGCAGCGAGATGATCTCGGTCTGGCGCTCGAGCTCGAACTGGGCCTTGAGATTGCCGAGGAACAGGTTGCCCTGCGAGACGATGTTGCGCGCCATGAAGAATGCGAACAACAGCAGGAACACCGAGGTCACCAGATAGGGCCCGGTGCCGCACAGGAGCAGCGCACCGGCGCAGGCGACGGTCATGGTGGCGAGATAGACGAGACCCGCACGAGGGAATGTCGAGAGCGTGAAGGCGCCGCCCGACATCATGCCGACCATCAGGCAGGCCAGGATCAGCTGGCCGGTCGGCTCGACGCGGCTGAACAGGGCGAGCGGCAGCGCGCCCCAGACTGCGGCGAGGAAGAAGGCCTGCCGCAGCATCTGTCGGCCAGCGCGGGTGGAGGCTTCCTGCGGCGGATTTTGATGCGACCGACGCCATGAGCGCACAGCAAGCGAAGCGGTGGCGGCGAGCGTCAGGCCCCAGATCGCGAGGAAGTCGTTCCAGCCCCTGCCCCAGAACATGATCAGGACGATGGCGACGTTGAGCATCGTCACCGCCATGGTGACCGGGATCAACCGCGTCACGGCGTCGATCTGCTTGGCGCGGATGCGGCGGACCTGCCGCTCGCTGAGATCGGCGATCAGGCCGTCCTCGATCTCGAAGCCGCCGAGCCAATACAGGAATGCGCCGATCAGGCCGTCACGCGGCTCAATTCGCTTCATTGACTGTCCGGCCATCCCATCAGCAACCTTTTGACGATCAATGACCTGCCGCCTGCTTAAGCCGGGTTAATTTTGTGGGTGATTTTGCGGCGTCCTTGACGGGCGCGTTTGCAGTTTGTTCTAACCATGCCTCCTGCCCGGAGCCGTCGATATGTCCATCAGAGTAGCCACCTGGAACGTGAACTCGGTCCGGCAGCGGATTGATCTCCTCCTGACCTGGTTGAAGGAGTGCCAGCCCGACATCGTCTGCCTCCAGGAGATCAAATGCGTCGACGAGGCCTTCCCGCGGCTGGAGATCGAGGCGCTCGGCTACAACGTGGTCACGCACGGGCAGAAGACGTTCAACGGCGTCGCCCTGCTCTCCAAGCTCCGGTTCGACGAGACCAAGTCGGGGCTCGCCGGCGACGACGAGGATACGCATGCCCGCTTCCTCGAAGGCGTGGTGACCCTCAAGCGCGGGGTACTGCGTATCGCCTGTCTCTATCTACCCAACGGCAATCCGGTCGGGACGGAGAAATACCCTTACAAGCTCAAATGGATGTCGCGGCTTCTTGAATATTCGAAGGAGCGTCTCAAGGCGGAGGAGCCACTGATCCTCGCAGGCGACTTCAACGTCATCCCGCAGGCCCGCGACGTGCACAATCCGGCCGCCTGGACCGAGGACGCCCTGTTCAAGACGGAGACGCGGGAGAGCTTTCAGTCCCTGCTCGGCCTCGGCCTGACCGATGCCTTGCGGGCCGTCACCGACGAGCCGGGGCTGTACACCTTCTGGGACTACCAGGCCGGAGCCTGGCAGAAGAACCAGGGCCTGCGCATCGACCATCTGCTGCTGTCGCCACAGGCCAGCGACCGGCTCGCCAATGTCGGAATCGACAGCTATGTCCGCGGCTGGGAGAAGCCGTCGGACCACGTGCCGGTATGGGCGGATCTGGATCTGGAGGCGGCCTGAAGCCGCCTCGGCCGCTTACTCCCGGCGGCCCTGCACCCACTGCTCCAGCATCTGCAGGCACATGGCGCGGTCGTCGTCCGAGGCCTTGGCGAAGGCGCGGTTGTAGCTTTCCTTGATCCAGACCTCGTCGGGACCTGCGCTGTCGCGCGCCAGGGTCAGCCACATCAGGCCGCGTGCGGCCTGCCGCGGCAGGCGGTCGCCGTTGAACAGCATCTGGCCGAGCAGCGCCTGCGCCTGGTGCTGTCCCTTCTGCGCGGCGAGACCAAGCCAGCGCGCACCGTAGCGGAAGTCCTCACGCGAGGCGTCGGGGGTCTTCAGGTACAGACGGGCGAGATCGTACTGCGCGTCCGCGTTGCCGAAATAGGAGGCGGCATAGGAGAACATCTCCCGCGCCCGGTCCGGATCGGCCTTGACCTTCGAATTCGGAATGCCGGCCAGATAGTAGCGGCCGAGCGCGACGAAGGCGTTGGCCACGATCTGCGCCTGCGGGGCCGACGGGCTGTCCTCGGCATGCGCGTTGGCGATCCGGCTGAAATATTCGAAGGCGCGCAGATCGTCCTGAGCGACACCGTCGCCATTGGCGTACATGCGGCCGAGCTTCCACTGCGCGATCGGGTGACCGCCCTCGGCAGCATATTGCAGGGCGCTGAGCGAGGTTTCCTGCGTCACCGGCGCGACCTTGCCGCGCAAGGTCGTCGCGCTTCCCGGCAAGTTGGTCACGACCGGGATGGCCGCATCCTTGGGGTTGACCGGCGCACCGTCAAAGGCGAGCGCCGGCGCGGCCAGCGCGGCCGCCCCCAACACAAACGCAACTGTGGCACGCCTAAATGTCCGCATAGCACTGTTTCTCGTGCGCGCCGCCCGGATGGGTCACTGCCCCTCCGACCGCTGGTCCAACCTGCTGAGCATACTTCCAGAGCGCACCCGACGTATGATTAGTCGCGCGAGCGCTCCATTTGGTCTTGCGCTGGGCGAGCTCGGCGTCGCTCAATTTTACGTTAAGCGTACCGGCGACCGCGTCGATTTCGATGATATCGCCGTCCTCAAGCAGCCCGATTGGTCCGCCGACCGCCGCCTCCGGCCCGACATGGCCGATGCAGAAGCCGCGGGTCGCGCCGGAGAAGCGGCCGTCGGTGATGAGCGCGATCTTGCCGCCCATGCCCTGGCCGGTCAGCGCTGCTGTGGTCTGGAGCATTTCCCGCATGCCGGGGCCGCCCCTTGGCCCCTCGTAGCGGATCACGATCACTTCGCCTTCGCGGTAAGTGCGCTTCTGAACCGCCTCGAAAGCATCCTCCTCACGGTCGAAGCACCTGGCCGGACCGGTGAACCTGAGGTTGGACATTCCCGCGACTTTCACGATCGCACCTTCTGGCGCCAAATTTCCCTTCAGACCGACCACACCGCCCGTGACGGTGATGGGTTTGTCTGCCGGGTGCACCACGTCCTGGTGCGGATTCCACTTCACGCTCTTGAGGTTTTCGGCGATCGTGCGGCCCGTGACGGTAAGGCAATCACCGTGCAGGAAGCCGTTGTCGAGCAGCGTCTTCATCAGAAGCGGTATGCCACCTACTTCAAACATGTCTTTGGCGACATAACGGCCGCCCGGCTTCAAATCCGCGACATATGGTGTCTTTTTGAAGATTTCGGCGACGTCGAATAAGTCGAACTTGATGCCGGCCTCATGTGCGATCGCCGGCAGGTGCAGCGCAGCATTGGTCGAGCCGCCTGACGCGGCGACCACGGCAGCCGCATTCTCCAGCGCCTTGAGGGTGACGATGTCGCGCGGCCGGATGTTGGACGCGATCAGGTCCATCACCTTCTCGCCCGCGGTCATGCAGAACGCATCGCGGATCTCATAGGGTGCCGGGGCACCGGCCGAGTATGGCAGCGCAAGGCCGATCGCCTCGGACACCGTGGCCATCGTATTGGCCGTGAACTGCGCACCGCAGGCGCCCGCCGAAGGGCAGGCCACGCGCTCGATCTCGTCGAGATCCTCGTCCGACATCGCGCCGACCGAATGCTTGCCGACGGCCTCGAACATGTCCTGCACGGTGACCTGCTGCCCGCGGAAATTGCCGGGCAAGATCGAGCCGCCGTAAATGAAGATCGAGGGCACGTTGAGACGGACCATCGCCATCATCATGCCCGGCAGCGATTTGTCGCAGCCGGCAAGCCCGACCAGCGCATCATAGGCATGGCCACGCACGGTCAGTTCGACGGAATCAGCGATGCATTCGCGTGACGGCAGCGAGGAGCGCATGCCGTCATGGCCCATGGCGATGCCGTCTGTCACGGTGATGGTGCAGAATTCGCGCGGCGTCCCACCGGCCGATGCCACGCCCTTCTTCACCGCCTGCGCCTGGCGCATCAGGGCGATGTTGCAGGGAGCCGCTTCATTCCAGCACGAGGCGACGCCGACGAAAGGCTGGTGGATCTGCTCGGTGGTCAGACCCATCGCATAGAAGTAGGACCGATGCGGCGCGCGCGCAGGGCCTTCCGTCACGTGACGGCTCGGCAGCCTCTGCTTGTCGATCTTCGCGCCCATGCAACCAGTTTCCCCAGCCAACCCTTTCAGACCCGAAAAATCAGAGCCAAGATTTGAATCGACCTTGGGATTTTCTCGTTGCCTTCGAAGACCGCCGCTGCTCTCTAAAACATTAGAGCGATTTTATTCATGTTCGGGTGTGGCCAAAAAGCGGCGGCGATGCGAACCACCCGCGACGAGGGTTAAATCGAAGAGGAGTGTTGCGCGGGCGGCACAATCGTAACCAGGAAGACACGGATTAGCCTACCGCGATACCTCGCAGGGACGATGTTATACAACCTTTGATTTTTTAGCTGGAGAACTGCACCTCGTTCCGACGGCGACGCCGGCACCCGTGAGTGAGTCGGGCCTACCCCCTCTCGGTTGCGGCAGGCACAGGCATCTCAATTCTCAGACACGCCTGCCCGATCTCGCGGCGTGTTTCGCCCGAGCTTTGCTTGATCTCTCCGCCCTCTCGTCCAAGAGGGCGCAGGGAAGGCCGGGTGCC
>NZ_AUGD01000023.1 GCF_000426845.1 Bradyrhizobium sp. in8p8
CCTCAAGGATGAGCCGGGATGGGCCACACATACGCCGTTTCCGAATTTCGGTAAAGCGGAATATTTTCGCGCGCGCGGATTGACAGAGGGCGACAAAGGCACGCCGCGGACACGGTGGAGCGCCGGCGTATTCCGGGAAGGTGCGAGATGCCGGGCGAGCGACCCCGGATTTCGCCTGCGCTCCCTCCGGGCTACGATGCTAGCTTCCGAAATCCCGGGGGCTGAACGGCAGGTCGATCACCTTCCACTCCTGATACAGATTGGCCGGCAGCATCTTGTAGGGCTGGCAGCTCTGCAGCGCATTCATCGCGGACTTCACGATGGCCACGCCCTTCGCAGATGGCGGAGCTTCGATCAGGATCGGCTCGCGCGCCAGCGTGCCGTCGGTGGCGAACACGGCGCGCAGCTTGACATGGACGCTGTCGGTCGGCGCCACTCCGGCCGGCAGCTTGGCGCAGCTTCTCAAATGACGGCGAAGCTCCGCGATGATTTCGGGCGGAAGCTTCGCAGCAAACGAGTCCTTGGCGTCGCCGCCGTCGTCCTTGGGTGCGCCCTTCGGCTCCACCGGCAATTCGGGCGGCAGACCCAGCATGACGCCGTATTTCACGGTGACGTCCGGCTGCGGCAATGGATAAGCCGGCGGCGGCACAGTTTGCTGCTGCGGCATCGCCTGAGGTGGCGGCTGGGACTGCAGCTGCTGCGGCGGCGGTTGTTGAGTCAAGGGTTGTCGAGGCTGCGGTTGCACATCAGCCTCGCGCTGCTTCGGCAGCTGCGAGGGTTGCGGCTGTCTCTGCTGTGGCTCAGGCGAGGCCTGCGGCGACGGCGATGGCGCGGCGGCCTGCTGCTTGGCCGCAGCCTCTGACTTGTCGGTGAGATCCAGCTTCGGCAATCTCAGATCGGGAGTCGGCTCCGGCGGCTTCTCCTTCGCCTGTTCCTTCTGCTCGGCCTTGGCTTCCTCCTGCTTCACTTGCTCCGGCGTGACGATATCGACCGTCACCGTCTCGGGCGCGCCGGCCTGAAACGGATGGACTTCGCTGATCAGGATGATCAGTCCTACCAGGGTCAGATGCGCGATCGCCGACGCCGCAACGTCCGTCCGTATGATTGTCCGCAGTTCCATCGACCGATCTTGGATTGCCGCCCTGCTGTTAGCATACCGCGGTCTCCCCTCAATCCCATTTCGGTGCAAAGCCAAAGTCGGTCAGGCGTCCGCCGGGATTGGCGAGTGAGGCGATGCGGCCCATCTCGTCGTCCGAAAGCTCGAAATCGAAGACGTCGATGTTTTCCGACAGGCGTTCGACCCGCATGGTACGCGGGATCGCGGCGACATTCTGCTGCAAGAGCCAGCGCAGGCACACCTGCGCCGGCGTCTTGCGGTGGGCGCGGCCGATCTCCGCGAGGGTCTGGTCGGTCTTGATGCGCCCCTTGGCGATCGGGCTGTAGGCGACCAGTGCGAGGCCGTGCTGGTCGCAGGCCGCCCTCACCTTCGCCTGGTCGAGATAAGGGTGATATTCGACCTGGTTGCAGACGAGCGGCTCCGGCGATAGCGCCACCGCCTGCTCGATCAGCGCCACGGTGAAGTTGGAGACGCCGATGTGGCGGGTCAGCCCCATGGTCTTGGCGTGCGACAGCGCGCCCAGCGTCTCCGCGAGCGGCACGTGCGAATTGGGCCAGTGCAGCAGCAACAGATCGACGGAGGGAAGCCGCAACCGCGCGAGGCTCTCCTTGACCGAGCGTTCGAGATCGTTGGGCGCGAAATGGTTGGTCCACACCTTCGTGGTGAGGAAGACGTCATCGCGGCGCACGCCGGAGGCGCGCATGCCGTCGCCGACCTCGCGCTCATTGTCGTAGGCCTGGGCGGTGTCGATGTGGCGATAGCCGAGCCGCAGCGCCTGCTCGATCACGCGCGCCGCAGGCCTTCCGCTCAGCTCCCAGGTCCCGAGCCCGATCGCGGGGATTCTTGCCCCATTGGCCTCGACGAACAGCATGAGGAATCCTCTCTGTTGCGGCAGCCCCAGATGTCATTATGGACCCGGCTCATGACGCTGCCAACCAAAGCCGCAGCGACCCGGCCGAATATTCAGCACAATGCTAACGGGAGGTGTGCGTCAGACCTTGGCGAGCGCCTGGAACACCGTGTCCGGCGCGTGCGCGATCACGGCGAGGAGCGCGCGTGCCGGGCCTCGCGGGGCGCGCTTGCCCTGCTCCCAGTTGCGAATGGTTTCGACGGGCACGCCGAGCTTGGCGGCGAACTCCATCTGGGTCAGGCAGGCGCGGCGGCGCAAATCGCGCACCGCGAGCGGGCCGGTATCCCCGGGCGCGGCATTGACTGCGGACTGGACCGGAAATTCATGTCCGTCCCGCAATTCGACAATCCGCCCGTCCGCCTTCAGCCGCAACCGCATGCTCATTCCCCCAGTCGCACGCGATGATGCGTCAGGTCGCTTAAGTTCGGATTAAAAGGTCCTGCGCCCCGGACGCGGCGCGGCACGACCGGGACGACACGAGTGGCTGGCGCAGCTGTCCCATACTCCGTCATTGCGAGGAGCCCTTGCGACGAAGCAATCCAGATCGCGAAACCGGCAAGGATTCTGGATTGCTTCGCGGAGCCTGTCATCGGGCCGCGCTTCGCGCGGACCCGTTGGCTCGCAATGACGGGGAGAGAGCGAGTGGACGGTTACCTCAACCCGAACCAGAGCGTCGCTATTCCGAGGAAGGAGAAGAATCCGACGACATCCGTCACGGTCGTCACGAAGGTGCCGGAGGCGACCGCCGGATCGGCCCTGACACGTTCGAGCGCCATCGGGATCAGGATCCCGCCGAGCGCGCCGGCAATGAGGTTGCAGACCATTGCCAGCCCGATGACGATGCCGAGGCCAGGGATCTTGAACCAGGCGACCGCGGCGATGCCCGTGATCACGGCGAAGGCCAGGCCATTGACGAGACCGACCAGGGCCTCGCGCATCACCACGCGCCAGGCGTTGGAGGAGCCGAGCTCGCGCGTCGCCAGCGCCCGCACAGCTACCGTCATGGTCTGGGTCGCAGCATTGCCGCCCTGGCTCGCCACGATCGGCGCCAACACCGCAAGCGCCACCATCTTCTCCAGCTGCCCCTCGAACAGGCCCAGCACCGAGGACGCCAGGAACGCGGTGGCGAGGTTCACCAGCAGCCAGTTGAAGCGGCCACGCGCAATCGTCAGGAAGGTGTCCGACAATTCTTCGTCGCTGGTGACGCCGCCGAGCGCCTTGAGATCCTCGTCCGCCTCCTCCTCGATGACGTCGACGACGTCGTCGACCGTGATGACGCCGACGAGACGGTCCTGGGTGTCGAGCACGGGTGCAGCAACGAGGTTGTACTTGCCGAACATGCGCGCCACCTCCTCCTGGTCCTCCAGGACGGACACGCGGCGGCGGTCCTCGTCGGTGAGCTCGGTCAACGCCACCGGTCGGCGCGTGCGCAAGAGCACGTCGAGCGGCACGGCGCCCAGCCAGTGCTGGTCCTTGTCGACGACGTAGATCTCGTAGAAGCGGTCGGGCAGATCCGGCGTCTCGCGCATGTAGTCGATCGCCTGGCCGACGGTAAAATCCTGGGGCACGGCGATGAACTCGGTCTGCATCCGGCGGCCGGCGGAATTCTCCGGGTACAGCAGGCTGCGCTCGAGCGCGACGCGCTCCTTGAGCGGCAGCTTTTCGAGAATCTCCTCCTGCTCGGCCTCATCGAGGGTTTCCAGCAGCTCGACCGCGTCGTCCGACTCGAGCTCGCGGACGCCCTCGGCTACCGTTTCCGGCGGCAGTTCCTCGAGGATCTCCTCGCGGACGGCCTCGTCGACCTCATTCAATGCGGAGAAGTCGAAGTCGCGGCCCGTGAGCTCGACCAGGCGGACGCGGTCGTCCGGCTCAAGGGCGCCGATCAGATCGCCGAGATCGGCTTCGTGCAGCTCCGCGACGCAGGAACGCAGCGCCGCGCTGTTGCCGGCCTCGATCGCACGGGCAATTTCCTCGACGAATTCGTGACGAATCTCGCCGTCCTCATTGCGCATCGGCACGTGGTCGAGTACCGAATCCGAGGCGGATGGGGCAACGTCCATATGTTCATCCATGGCGCGCCTCGCCGTTTGACAGGTTGGAACGGGTGATCTGGGCTGACGGTTAGCCAATACCCACAAGGCAACTCCAAGCGCAATGACAAAGATGCTTCCACTGAAATGGACGTCGATGATGTCAGGTGCGGCGCTGGCCGCTCTCCTCGGCGTGAGCTCGCCTGAAGCCGCCGAGTGCCCGCGCAAGGACGCGCTCGGCACCTCGCGGGTTCTGAGCGTCGACGCCAAGACGTATCCGCGCGTCGGCTTGAAGAGCTTCCCTCAGACGCTGCCGCTGGCCGATCGCGAGGTCGTGCTGACCTTCGACGACGGGCCGAACCCGCCGACGACGCCGAAGGTGCTGGCGGCGCTGGCGCAGGAATGCGTGCGCGCGACCTTCTTCCTGATCGGCCGGCACGCCTCGCAATATCCCGACATGGTCAAGCGCATCGCACGCGAGGGCCACACCGTCGGCCACCACACCTGGTCGCACCCGTTCATGGCGCACATCCCGTTCGAGAAGGCGATGGCCGACATCGACCGCGGCATCGCTGCAGACGAGCTGGCGCTGCACGGCACCTCGACGACGACGCCCTCGACGCCGTTCTTCCGTTTTCCCTATTTCGAGTCGACGCAGGCACAGCTCGACCTGCTCCAGTCGCGTGGCATCGTCGTGTTCGGGGCCGATCTATGGGCCAGCGACTGGGAGGAGATGACGCCGGAGCAGCAATTGAAGCTCGTCACCGAGCGGCTTGCCGCAAGCGGAAGGGGCATCATCCTGTTTCACGACAACAAGGCGCGCACGGCTGCAATGATGCCGGCCTTTCTGCGGTATCTGAAGGAGAACGGTTATCGGGTGGTCCACGTCGTGCCGGCGGGCAAATCACAGAAGAACGCCGATGCGCGCTGATGCGGGAATGTCACGCAGGCGCAAAATGGGCTGATCCGGGCCCAATTAACACTCCGTTCATGCTACCGCGTGCAAAGATGGTCGGGCTAGTGCACCTGAACCATTTTGGGGCGTGTCCGACCTATTAAGGCGGCAAACGCGGATGAGGGCAGACCGGGTTCATGATCGGAAGTAGCGTTGTTCTGCGGACGCGATCGTGGACCGCCCGTGGCCTGTTCCTTGGCCTGTTATTTGGATTACTGACCACCGCTTCGCCGGAGGCACTTGCGGCCGACTGTCCCGGCAACCCGGATGCCCTCGGCACCTCCCGCACACTCGTGGTCGATCCGCGCGAGCATCCACTAATCGGCACCATGCAGTATCGCGAGACGCTGCCGTTGAAGGACCATGAAGTCGTTCTGACCTTCGATGACGGTCCGATCCCGAAATATTCCAACCAGGTGCTCAAGATCCTCGCCGACGAATGCATCAAGGCGACCTTCTTCATCGTCGGCAACCAGGCCAAGGCCAATCCGGAAGGCGTCCGCAAGCTGGTCGCGGCAGGCCACACCGTCGGCACCCACAGCATGGATCATCCGCTGACCTTCGACCGGATGCCGATCGAAAAGGCCGAGGCGGAGATCAACGGCGGGATCGAGTGGACGTCGGCTGCGATGACCGATCCGTCCCAGCTCGCGCCGTTCTTCCGCATTCCCGGCCTGATGCGCGCCGAGGGCGTCGAGAACCATCTGATCTCGCGCGGCATCCAGGTCTGGAGCGCCGATTTCCCGGCCGACGATTGGCGGCATGTGTCATCCGACCGCGTCTACCAGCTCGCGATCCAGCGGCTGGAGGCGAAGGGCAAGGGCATCCTGCTGCTGCACGACATCCAGGCCCGCACCGTGGCGGCGCTGCCGAAGATCATCCGCGACCTCAAGGCGCGCGGCTATCGCATCGTGCATGTGGTGCCCGCCACGCCCGACCGCCCGGCGACACCGACCACGCAAGTCGAATGGCTGCTGCGTCCGCCGACCGAAACGACGCCGATCGCGCGCTGGCCGCGCGTGCCACATTTCGTGTTCACGGAGACCCGGATGCTGCCGGCTCCCGTTCTGGCCGACCTCAATGCCCGGGCCGAGCATCAGCCGCTACTGCCGCGCCGGACGATGGCACAGGCCAATGTCGCGGCGACCCTGCCGGTGCCGGGCCGCGCGCTCTTCGCGATTCCGGAAGGTTCGGTCGAGGTGCTGCTGTCGACGACTCTTTCGCGGCGTGCCGCGACACGGCTGGCGACGGCCGCCCAGGCCTTTCATGCGGCCAAGGACAAGGCAGCGCAAGGCAAGCCAGCGAAGAAGCCGCAGCTACGGCGTACGGCTCATGCGGCGCCGGTGGCAACGGATCATGCCGCACAGCCCCTCGATATTGCACCCAAGAGCGCCGACACGAAGAGCGGAGGCCCCAAGGGCGCGGCCTCCAAGGGTACTGCGCCCCGTCCGACCCGCGTCGCCAGCCTGAAGAAGCGCGCTTAAGTCCTCACTGCCGCAGGATGGCGGCGACGCAGAGCAGCACGATCAGGGCCAGGAAGAACAGGTCCATATACGACTTGAGCTCGCCGTCGCGCCGCAGCCGCGCAACGTCGGCGACGACCTGCTTGCGCGTCATGGTTCCGCCTGAACCGTCATTGATGGGCGCCTGCAGGCGCCTGGTCTCGGCTTCCAGCTTCTCGATCTTCTGGAAGAAGTAGAACGCGCGCAGAGTCGAGGCCGAGCGCATGGCGGCATAGACCAGCACCAGGATCGCCAGGATCGCCCGGTTCGGGTACTTCTCCATGAAGTTCAGGCTGAAATAGACCACCGCCATGAAGGCGAAATTGGTGAGGAAGCGGTAGACGAAGCTGAGGAAGACCATGCTGGCTCGAACCTTGCGGGGCGCCACCCAACGGCGTTGCGATTTCGGGATCGGGACCCAGACCGGAACGGCCAGTCTGGAAGCGGCAGCGGCCCGTCTACGCCAAGTTCGTTTCAACAAAGATACGATCGCCCCGCAACTTCGCCTTTTAGCCGCACGCGGCCGCAAGGCAAGCCGAAGCATGACCAATCGGCGCGCCCCCGCAGCACGCCCGCAACCTCTCAATGGCGATTTGGCGGAAGTCGCGGTAAGCTGCGACCGCCACATGTGAGGTTCTTCCGATGCCGAAGAAGGGAATCACGGGCCACGACGACTGGGTTCTGACCGAGGCGCTCGCGACCGCCCTGGTCGCGCTGGAGCAGCTCGAGCCAAAGCACCAGCCGAACGCGCATATGGAGGATATCCGAAAGTTGCTCGCAAACGGCAAGGAGCCGGCGGCGGTGAGCCTGCACCTCGCCCAGGCCAAATGCCGTCTGTTTCCCGAGCTCGACCCGCTGCAGATCTACCGGGAATACGGCATCGGCGAGGAGTATGGCTGAGTGGCTCGCTTCAAGAGCCGCAAGTTCGACGCGGCGCGATGCTCTACTTTTGCGAGGTCTTCAGCAGCGGGCATTCGCTCTGGTCCAGGGGAAGATAGGCGTCCTCGGCACGGATAGTCTCGACGACGTCGTAGTAGTCCCAGGGGGCTTTTACGTCCGCAGGCTTTCTGACCTCGACCAGATGGAAATCGTGCACCAGCTTGTTGTCAGCGCGCAGCCGCGCGCCCGGCGCATAGAAATCGTCGACGGGCATCGACCGCATCTTCTCCAGGACAGCATTGGTTTCATCCGTGCCCGCGGCAGCCGCGGCCCGCAGATATTGCAGGACGGCCGAATAGACGGCGGCTTGTGGCGCGGTCGGCATGGCGTTGTGCAGCTTGTAGAATCTCTGGGCGAACGCCCGCGTCGCCTCGTTGAGGGCCCAATACCAGGCGGTGACCGTCGTGAGGCCCTTGGCGGTCTCGGCACCCATGGCGTGAACATCGGTCAGGAACATGAGCTCGGCGACGGCCTTCTGAGGCCCCGTATGCATTCCGAATTCGTTCCATTGCTTCATCGAGGTCACGAGCTGTTCGCCGGCATTGGCGAACGCGACCACCTTGGCCTTGGACGCCTGGGCCTGGAGCAGGAACGAGCTGTAATCCGCATTTCCCAAGGGATGAAAAACCGCGCCGAGCGACTTGGCGCCGGTCGCTGCGAGCACGCGCTGGGAGACATCCACCATGTTGCGTCCGAACGCATAGTCCGACGCGATGAAGAACCAGCTGTCGTATCCCTGCGAGACCAGCTTGCGAACCGAGCCGGCGACCAGATTGTAGTTGTCGTGCAACCACATCAGACCGGTGCGCGCGCATTGCTTGCCGCCGATGTCGGTGGTGCCGACCGCCGAGTAGATCACGATCTTGTTCTTGTCGCGCGCGATCGACTGGATGGCGAGCGCAACGGCGGAGTTTCCGACGTCGGCCACCATGTCGATGCCGTCCACGTCGAACCATTTGCGGACGATCTGGGCACCGATATCCGGCTTGTTCTGATGATCGGCAACGATGATGTCGACCTTGAGCCCGGGCGCGGCCTTCTGAAAGTCTTCGACCGCCATCTTCGCGGCGACGACGGAGCCCGGTCCGGCAAGATCCGACAAGGGTCCCGCCTGGTCGTTGATGATGCCGATCCGGATCGCGCCACCGGAAAAATCGGCGGCCTGGCCTCGTTCGGCGAATGCGACCGGACCCAGCGCCAGGATGAAACCGAAAGCCGACCGGCAAAGCCGGTTATGCCATGACCGTGACGCCCCTGCCCGATCCACCATCTTCCCCTCCGCTCTGACATCGCGACGATCGTCGCCGATGATTGCCCCGAAATCGCCGCGCTATCATTCCTGGCGGATAGCCTTCCTGACGAGCTCCAGCCGCCGCGCCTGCGCCGGCGCAACCCGTTCCTTCATCGCTGCGACGATCGCGGCCGGCGCCGTTTCCGGCGAGCCGGCCTGGAAAGGCGGCGCAGGATTGTATTCCATGCGCAGCTGGATCAATTCCGCAGCCGCGCGGCCCCTCAACATGGAGACCAGCGTGAGTGCAAAGTCGATGCCGGCGGTGATGCCGCCGCCCGTGATGCGGTTGCGGTCGATGCACACCCTCTCCCGCGACACCTCGGCCCCGAAGAAGGGCAAGGCGTCTGTCGCCGTCCAGTGCGTGGCCGCACGATATCCCTCGAGCAGGCCGGCCGCGCCGAGCACGAGCGAGCCGGTGCAGACCGACGTGACATACTGCGCCCTGCCCGCCTGCCGGCGCAGAAACGCGAGCACCTCCTCGTCCAGCATGAGTTCGTCGGTGCCGTAACCGCCGGGGACGCAGATCACGTCGAGCTGCGCGCAATCGGCGAAGGTGACGGTCGGCGTCAGCGCGATCACGGAATCGCTCGGCACGGGCTCGATGCGCTTCCAGATCAGATGCACCGTCGCGTCAGGCAGGCTGGAGAAGACTTGGGCAGGACCGGTGAGATCGAGCTGGGTAACGCGAGGAAAAACCAGAAGACCGATCTGCAACGGGTCCGACATAACCACCTCGACATCGCGCTTGACGATGCAAGCCTGCCATGTTGGCCTTATGGTCGGAAACGGCGTAATTCCCTCATTTTTGGACGCATCCATGATCGGCTTTCTGATCTTTCCCGAATTCCAGTTGCTGGATGCGGCCGGCCCCATCTCGGTGTTCGAGATCGCAAGACGCCACACGCGGAATGCACCGCGCGTGATCAATGTCGCGGCGAAGGCCGGTGCCGTGCGCAGCTCGTCGGGCACCGAGATGCTGGCGCGCAGCCTGCGATCGGCAAGCTCGGTCACGACGCTCTTCGTCGCCGGTGGTGAGGGCGTCGAAGCTGCGGCGCGCTGCAAGGCCACCATCGCCTTCATTCAACGGCTGGCGCGCCGCGGCGTGCGAATGGCCAGCGTTTGCTCCGGCGCATATCTGCTGGCCGAAGCCGGGGTCCTCGACGGACGCTGCGCAACGACGCATTGGTCCTGCACCCGCGACTTCATCGGGCGCTATCCGAAGGTCAGGCTCGAGCCGGACCAGATCTTCACGCGCGACGGCGGCGTATGGACGTCGGCCGGCATCACGGCCGGAATCGATCTGGCACTCGCCATGATCGCGGAGGACCATGGCGAGGAGATTTCGCAGGCAACCGCACGCCAGCTCGTGCTCTATCATCGCCGCAGCGGCGGGCAATCGCAGTTCTCGAGTCTGCTCGAGCTGAAGACGCCGAACGGCCGCTTCGGCAGCTTGTTGTCGTGGATGCGCGAGAATTTGGATGCACCGCTCACGGTCGAGACGCTGGCCGAGCGCGCGGGGCTGAGCTCCCGGCATTTCGTCCGCTCCTTCATCGCCGAAACCGGATCCACGCCGACAAAGGCGGTCGAGCGCTTGCGCGTCGAGGTGGCGCGCGAGCGGGTGCAGTCCTCCGGAGAGACGATCGAGCGTGTCGCGCGATCCACGGGTTTTCGCGACCCCGAGCGGATGCGCCGGGCCTTCATCCGAGCATTCGGTCAGCCGCCGCAGTCGTTGCGGCGCTCCGCACGAATGTTGTGAGGATGCAGGAAACCGGCTAGGGGCCGCCGGCGACCGATCCAGCGATCACCATGGCGAGCGCTCCCAGGTCGATCTTGCCGTTGACGGTCAGCTCCTCCGAGCCCTTCGCGTCTGCCGCGCCCTGGACCTGCAGCGATTGCGGCCGGTCAGCAGCCTGGCGCTTCAACTCGTCGACAATGGCTTCCTTGAGCTTCTCTTCCAGCATGGGCTCTTCCCTCGCGTCCGCCCAGTCAAGACGAAGGCGCGCACTTCGTTCCCTCAGGCCAGGCGCCGCGGCAGACTGTTGTGGATCGTGCAGGCGGCATTTGCAGCGTGCCCGAAGGCGACTGAGATCTGGTGCAGATCGGTGACGACGTCGCCAATGCCGTAGAGCCCCTCGATCGACGTGCGCTGATGATCGTCGACCTTCAGATGACCGTCCGAGGCGTGGTCGGCGCCCAGCGCCGTCGCGAGCTGAGAGCGGACCTCCGCGCCCATCGCAGGATAGACGATGTCGAACTGCGCGGTACGTCCGTCCGCGAAGTCCGCTCCAACGCCGCCCTCTCGTCGCGTCAGGCACAGGTCGGGCGCGAACACGATTCCGACACCCGCCTCGGACAGCTCCGACGTTGCGGCCTTCGGGTCGTCCGCGCCGGTCGCAAGCAGCGTCACGTCGCGCGCGTAGCCACGCAGGAAAAGCGCTTTGCCGGCCGCACGATCAAGCGGCCCGACGACGCCGATGCGGCGGCCTGCGGCCTCGAAAGCGTCGCAGATAGGGCAGTAGCGCAGGAGTCCGTCCGCGACCGCCGCGCGCCACTCCGCGAATGGCGGATGAGTATCGACGATGCCGCAGGCGAGAACCACGGTGGCCGCCTGATGCACGCGACCGTTCCACGTCGCTTCGAAACCGCATCGGTGCCGCTGCAATGCCGTGACCTCCGCTTCGACCCGTACGACGGCGAGATCATCGAGCTGGGCCGACATCCGTTCGATCAATTCGGTGCCGGACAGGCCGTGGACGAAGCCCGGGACGTTGTGACTGCGCGGGATCAGCGCCGCCCGGCTCGCGCCCGCGTCCACGACGCAGACGCTGCGGCGGAAACGCGCCAGATAGATCGCAGCCATCAGCCCGGCCGGGCCGCCGCCAACGATCAGGCATTCAAGTGGCGGTGCGCCGGTCATCTTTGATTTGGTCCGCAAGTCGATATCATTCGGCCAACCCGGGACGCAGCGCGCAGTTCCCACGGCTCTACTGGCGAGCAATCTCCTGCGGCGCATCGAATTTCGCGATCCGCTGATCAAGCCGCCACAGCTCGATGCGGTGGACCAGCACGAGCGCGGCCGCTTCGCGCTTGGCCTGCTCGTCGTCGTCGCAGACCAGATTGATGCATCCGAACACGTGCCCGTCCGGATCGATCTGGAACGCGCGGTAATGCTTGATGCTCCCCATCATGATCGTCCACGTCTTGGGGACACGGGTCCGCTCAGCCACTCTGTCAGGTTCGAGGTCACTTCGTTCTGCTTGGCGCGTCGCAGCAGCATCTCGCGTTCCCTGCCGGGTGGCAGGCTGCGCGCTCGTTCGCGGGCGTTCTCGGCGAATGCGGCCAGCCGCTCCTGAAGTGATTGGGTCTGTTTCCTGCGGTTACGTTTGGCGGTCATCGGGCTTTCACATTGGATTTGGGATTGAAGAAAGCTGGCCCGGCAGGAGGTTGGCGCCGGGCCCCAAGTCGCTTGTCAGTCAAAGGCGCTGCCGGTCGGGGCGGCCCAGTTCCGGAAGCGCGTTTGTAGCTTCCGCCGCGACTTCCGGTTCCAGCATTTCCATAAGTTAACGGCGCGAGATTTTGCCGAGGAGAAGGCTTGGCTCTCGGTCACCAGATACGGCGGAACCGAAATGCTGATTCGCATGTTCAAGAACGACTTGAAGGAGGATCATCATGGCAAAAGCAGCATGGAAACGGCCGGGCTCACCGATCGGCCGCAAGGGACCGCGCAAGGCAAATCCCGCGTACAAGCGTCGGGCGCGGCAGCCTTGGACTCCTGCGGACGTGAGCAAGCTTAAGCAGCTTGCGAAAGGCAACACGCCAACCGGCGTGATGAGCATCAAGCTTCAACGCCCGGTCGCGGCCATTCGGAGCAAGGCGCAACGCGAAGGAATTTCTCTGAGACCCGTCAACCGCCCGCCGTACAACCGGCGAACCAAAGCCGCGAAACGGCGCTGACCGACGCACCGCCGGGGCGACAACCGGACGCAACGGGGACGATGGACGTGGCGCTCATTTTCAGGTTTCTGCCCACGACATCAGCGCATCGTTACGCGCCGAGATCTAACCCGTTCCCGCCGCGTGCTGCGGGCATCCCGCCCTCAGTGAGGCGGCTGCAGGCCCGGTGACCGTAGCCATTCGCTCATCTGAGACCCCGTTTCCGCCTGACGCGCCTTGCGCAACGTGGCGTCCCGCGCCGCGCCGGGCGGAAGCGCCTTGGCTTCCTCGCGTAGCCGCTCAGCTTCCGCGGCCAAGCGCGTCTCTAAATTCTCGACTTGCTTGAATCGATGTCGCGTCATCAGGCGTTCTCCTGGGACTTGAGGCCGAGCGCGCCACTGCGTGCTGACGTCGATGAGGCGCCGGCCGTGCGGCCGTACGAGCAATCAACGTCGCGAGACGGACAAGGGTTGCGCATCCACACAAAAAGACCAGGGTCACGGTTTCTCGTTGTCCCGGTGCGCCTTGAGCTCGGAGCGAAGCATCGCGCTGTCCATGATCGCCAAACGCAAATCGTTCACGGTCTCGCGGTAGTGGTCCGCATCTCGCCTGTGCTGCTCCCGGAGGGAGCGGCTCTCTTCGATAGCGCGTGCGGAGCGTGCAAACAGGGCATCAGGCATCCCGCATCGTGCGACGAGTCTCGCTTGCGTTCTCTTGCATAGGTTACTCAAAGCGAGCCAATGGCTCAAAAAGCTCAAAGAACTAACCTAGATCAAGTGCTTGCAACAGGTGCGGCGCTTCTTCAACCAAGAGCCGGTGACCGGGATGCGAATTGCCAGGCGGCGCCCCGTTTCCGCTCGCCGAAACGCCACGGCTGGTATAAGGTCACTCCATCACCGGCTGAGGCTCTGCCCGTAGGCGCCGGTGGCTGAGAGACCAATGGTGCTCCCGCCTGCGTAACTCGGGGAGCGCCTGATGGCGAAGCAAATCCATTTTCCGTTGCAGTCGGACGAGAAGCACGTGGAGCAGGTTCGCGACGCCATTCGCGAGGCACGAAAAGCTCTGGAGCTTCCCCTGCCGGATACGTTTCTCGGCCGGAGAACTCACGAGCCCTTCCCAAACGGACAAGGTGATGATCACCAGGAGAGCAGCGTCGCAAAACGTGGTGACGTGTAAGGACGCTTCCGGCCGGACCAACTTGCGGCGACGAAACCCGCGCGAAGGACGCCGGGCTCATCGGGTCATTTCAGCCCCTCGATACAGTCGCAGATAACTCGGCGAGTACAACGCCGCGTTCTTGAGCGCATCAAGGTCCGGGATGGTCAGTGTCCGCTCGCGCAGCACGATCAACCCAGCCCCACGCAACTCCTGAAGTGTCCGATTGAGGTGAACCACGGACAGTCCCGTGGCATCCGCGAGATCCATTTGCGTCACGGGCATGATGCAGGAATTGCGGTCGATCATGCCCACGGGGCGGAGCCGCTCGAATATCTCACAGAACAGATTGGCCACGCGCTCGAGCGCGACACGACGGCCGAGATTGATGGCCCATTCGCGCTGGATTGCATTGTTGAGAAGCGTCTCGCACCAGAAAGCCTCAGACAGCGTCGGGTTTTTCGCCAGCAGGCTCTCGAAGCGAGCGCGCTTTATCTCGGCATAGACTACCGGCGTCAGGGTCATGATCGAATGGTCCATCTCGCCCAGCAGGTAGGCGTGCGCATCGCAGCTCTCGCCCGGGAAGATGAAGTTGACGATCTGGCGGCGGCCGTCCTCCAGCATCTTGTAGCGGCCAAGCCAGCCCGACAGCAGGACCCGGACGCTATCGACGGGATCACTCTCCGTTACCAGGTCTTCGCCCGAGCCGGCCCGCTGGAGACCGTCGAGAACGGCAAGTTCGAGCGATGCCCGAGCCTCGGTCGACAACGTCCTGAGCGCGCCCAGCCGGCGAACGACCGGCTCCAAAACGCTGCGATCGGCTGTCGACAACGGCATCAGAGGGCAACCACCGGTGTATGGAAGGCGCGCTTGCTCAGGGGAATGGCGATGGTGCATTGCAGCCCTAACGGATTGAACACCATCGTGGTCTGCCCCTTCAACTCGAACGCCAGCGTACGCTCCAGAAGCTCGGTACCGAATCCTTTCCGTGGCCTCGGGCTCACGGGTGGCCCGCCGCGCTCTCGCCATTCGAACAGCAGCTCCGCCGGCTCGATGCTCTCGTCCACACGCCAAGTTACCTCGATCCGCCCGCTGGGCTGGCTCAGGGCGCCGTATTTCAGAGCATTGGTGGCGAGCTCGTGGACCGCAAGCGCGAAAGTCTCTGCCGCCTTGGGCTGGAAGCGCACCTTCGGTCCCGAAACCCGCATCTGCTCGCCTTCCCGGGCATTGTAGGCAAGCAGCTCCTCGATCACGAGATATTCGAGATCGACGCCGCCTTCGGGATCTCGAGTCACGAGCGCCTGCGTGCGTGCAAAGGCGTTCAGCCGGCCATCGAGATGAGAGGCATACTCCTCCACGGTCGAACTCGTTTCCGCCGAGCGTCGCGCAATCGAGCGCACCACGCCGAGCGTGTTGCGAACGCGGTGCTGGAGCTCGGCCAGCAGCAGGCGCTGTCGCTCTTCGGCACGGGTGATTGCGGTAACGTCGATGAAGGTGAGGACGACGCCGGCGATGAAATTGTCGATGCTGCGATAGGGCAGGATGCGCACGATGTAGCGCGTGCCGCTGTCCGGCGCGCTCAGCTCGCGCTCGACGCTGGCGAGCGTGCGCAGCACCCGACGAATGTCATCATAGAGCTCCTCGATCGGCACGCGGGCCTTGATGTGACCGACGGGCCGGCCAGTGTCGGTCTCGACAAGGTGGAGGATCTGCGTAATCGCAGGCGTGAAGTTCATGACCCGCAGATCATTGTCGAGGAATACGGTCGCGATCTGCGTGCTTTCGAGGAAATTCTTCAGGTCGCTGGTAGCACGCGTCAATTCCTGGACGCGGTGGGCCAGTTCGCCGTTGACGGTCGTCAGTTCCTCGTTGACCGACTGCAATTCCTCACGCGAGGTCTCCAGCTCCTCGTTCGCGGACTGAAGCTCCTCGTTGAGCGACTGATATTCCTCGTTGGAGGATTTCAGCTCCTCGTTGGTGCTCTCGAGCTCCTCGATGGTCGCCTGAAGGCGCTCGCGCGTGGCGCGCAGGTCGTTTTCGAGGCGCTCCACCTGCTCGGTGCGCACCAACGCGTTGGTGCCGCTCTGATCGGCTTCGACGCTTCGCACCGGACCTTCCTTGAACAGAACGACGAAATTGCGCTGGTCCCCGCCGCCGTCCTGGATCGGCTCGACGGTGATGTCGACCAGAAGGCGTTGACCGTTCACTCCGAGTTGCACCTGCTCGGCATGGGCGGGCTCGTTCGTTTCGGCGGCGCTGCAGAGCGCGGTACGCAACTCCAGACGCAGATCGCGGTGCACGAGCTGAAGTAGGTCCAGCGTAGCAGCGCCTGCCATCGGCTCGATGTAGCGGCCGGTACGCCCCGAGAAATGCTGGACCTGGAAATTGTCGTCCGTAATGACATAGGCGAGCGCATAGCGCTCCGCGATGCGCTGCGCGCGCCGCTCCAGGCCGACGTCGGAGCCGAACGAGCGTATTGCCGGCACCTCGACCGGCACCCGGCCGGCCGCGGTCGTAATCGGAAATTCAGGCGGCAGCCGGGTTCCGGTCTCCAGCTTCTTGAAGATCCGGGCGCGACGGTCGACCGGCGCGAACAGCTTGGGGTGCCGGGTCACGTTCTCGGAATTGCCGAGGAATAGATAGCGCTCCGGCAGCAGCGCGAAATGAAACAGCGGGATGACCCGGTTCTGGAACTCGGCATTGAGATAGATGAGCAGGTTGCGGCACGAAACGAGGTCGAGCCTGGAGAACGGCGCATCCTTGATGACGTTGTGCTGCGAGAAGATGCACATCTCGCGCAGCTCCTTCACTACGCTATAAGTGTCGCCCTCGCGCACGAACCAGCGCGTCAGGCGTTCGCCGGTCATATCCGCCTCGATATTGGTGCGATAACGCCCGACGCGGGCGGTCGCAAGCGCGCGTCCATCGATGTCGGTGGCGAAGACCTGGACCTGCGGCACGGAATCCATGCGCGCCATATGCTCGCGCAGGAGAATAGCGATCGAATAGGCCTCCTCGCCCGTGGCGCAGCCGAGTACCCAGACGCGCACCTGCTGGCCCGCTCCCTTGCCCTCGAATATCTTCGGGATGATCTGGTCTTCCAGCACCTCGAACTCGCGCTTGTCCCGGAAGAATTCGGTGACACCGATCAGGAGGTCATTGAAGAGGTGCTGAGCCTCGTCGTTGTCGTTGCGCAGGAAATCGGCGTAAGCAGCGATGTCGTCGATCCGCACCACTTGCATGCGCCGCTGCACGCGGCGCAGAAAGGTGTTCTGCTTGTAGCCGTGGAAATCATTGCCGGTCCTGCTGCGCAGGATATCGGCGATGCGGAACAGCGAGGTCGCGGCGGTTGCCAGAACCTCGTCGAAGCCCTGCTTCTCGTCCAGTCGCCTGAGATGACGAGCATAGACCTGGATATGCTCCGGGATATCCTCCGGCGGCAGCACATAGTCGGCGATCGCGGCGGGCGTGTTGCCGTCGCGCAGGTGCTCAGGCTCATCAAGCCCTGCGACTTTCTCGGCGATGGCAAGACCGCCGTGGTCTTTCAGGGCCGCGGTGCCCAGCGTACCATCGCCGCCGGTGCCGGCCAGGACGACGCCGATCGATTGCTCGGCGCGCTCCTCCGCCAAGGAGACCAGGAAGCTGTCGATCGTTGCGCGCTCGCCGGGCGCCTGCTCTGCCTTGCGCAGCGCGAACCGGTTGCTCTGGATCGTGGTGATCATCGACGGCGGGCAGAGATAGACCGAGCCGCCTTCGATCGGGTGGCCGTCACTGATATCGGTGAGCTTGCCGCCATTGGACGCCTGCACGATCTCGCGCAATTGCCGCTCGTTGAAGGCTTCATGGTTCTGAAGCGCCAGCACGATCGCCTGATCGGATCCGATGGTCAGCCTGCTGAAGAAGCGCTCGATGCTGTCCAGGGCGCCGGGCGAGGCGCCCACCCCTATGATCAGCGGAGTCTTGATCTGGCGCTCTCCCTGGACCGGCTGGTCGCCGACGTCATGCATGGCTCTGGTGGCTCTCGTTCGCTCCGGGACCAATGGCGCCCCGGCCTCTGCAAATAACAGGAAACGATATTATCCCAACACATTAAACGCAAAAATGTCCCTGAACTTGGGGCGTCGTCAGCTCCGTTGCCGCGTCCAAACTCGCCGGCGCTAGCGGAGGAACCCGCAATGCCAATCTGGGAGGAGCTTGCCGATCTGATCAGGCGCGCCGATCGCGCCAACGCAGACGCCAGCCGCCTGCTGGCGGAGAACGAGCGCTGGCGCCAGTAGCGGAATGGCAGCTCAACGCCATATCCGAGCTGAGCACAGAGTTCAGGAGAGATGCCTTTGCGTGCTATCCCGCCGCGACCTCCTGGCGGAGATATTCGACCCGCTCCGCGATCAGAACACGGTGCCGCTCCCACTCCACCACGGTTTGCTTGAGCAGGCTGACCAGCCGCTCCGCCTGGCACGTATCGTGGCCGCCAGCCATGAGCTCACGAACCCGATCTTCCTGATCGTGGATGCGCCGCCAGCCCTCCTCGATGTCCTGATCGGCCTTCACCAGCAGACCTCGCTCGGCTTCGAGCTGTGCGGTGCGTTCGGCAAGGGAGACGGCCATAGCAAGCCTTCAAGCTTCCCGTTCGCCGTTGGGACGGTCGAGCGACTTCAGCACGACGCGCCGGATCATGTCGGCGTATTCGCGATATTCGACCGCCCTGGCCTCGTACATCTCGGCCACGGCAGCGCGACCGCTGCGCCGACCATCGGCTGCCATCCGCTGCACCAGTTCTGCCCGCTCCTCGATGATCCGCAGCGCCACGCGCAGGGCTTCGTCGACGCGTCCCTCCTGCTCCTTGGCGAGCGCATCGGCCGTGAAGCCGTGACCGACCTGGCAGCGGAAGCGCATGGGGCGCGCGTCCTTGACTTTCGAAAGCACGCCACCGCACGCCGGGCAGGTCAGCCCGACAGGGTCCGCAACCGCGACCAGATTGTCGCTGCCGATGCGCTCCCCGGCCGCGATCTCGACCTCGAGCCTGATCTCGGGCGGGATGGCCAGGGCGGCGCCGGCCGGCTCCCTGACGAGTTCGGACAGCACGTCACCCATTGTGGCGCCGGGAACGCAGAGGTCGACCGTCGTCGCTTCCATTGCGCACCGCGGCATCTCCTCTGAGATTGCGTCCGCGGGGTCCTGCACCACGGCCATCCCCCCGCAGCGTTTGATGGCGTTGAGGCCGGCCGCGCCATCCGACAACAGTCCGCTCAGGAGCACGCCGATCACGCGCGGTCCGTGGTAGAGGGCAGCGGAGCGAAACAGGGCGTCGATCGCGGGCCGCACCATGTTTTCGCGCGGTCCGCGGCCGAGGAAAATGTGATCCCCGGACAGCAGCAGATGATGGTCCGGCGCGGCAAGATAGATCCGGCCCGGCGCGATCTTCATGTCGTTCTGTGCCTGGCGCACGGGAAGCGGCCCGGCTCTGCTGGCAACGGTGGAGAGAATGCCGATGCCTTGCGCCGGGATGTGCAGCACGACGAAAACGGCGGCCGGCAAGTCGGCGGGCAGACGGCCCAAAATCTGCTTCAGTGGCGCAGTGGCTCCCGCCGAGCCCCCGATGACTATGATGTCACGGTTGCTCATGGAACTCGCCTCCGATTGCATCGTTTGCAGTTTGCACCAAGGCGGAGCGCCGTTTTATGTTCCTAGGAGGTTGACAGCATGACGGCATGGTCGCACCGGGGCGCACCGCTCGCGGGGCGTCGCATTTTCGTGGTCGAGGACGAGTATTTCCTCGCCGATGACATCGGCAAGACATTCCGGGCAATGGGCGCGGAGATCGCGGGGCCCTTCGGTGATTTCGAGGACGCGCTCAGGGTCCTGCGCGACGGCAGCGTCCTGGATGCCGCCGTGCTCGACGTCAACATCCGCAGCGAGATGGTCTTTCCGATCGCCCGCGAATTGAGAGCGCGAAACGTCCCGTTCGTCTTCACCACGGGGTACGACAAAGTCGCGCTCGGTCCGGAGTTTCAGGACGTGCCGCTGATGGAAAAGCCGATCGATCTTCCCGCGATGGCGCAGAAGCTGACTGGGCTCATCGCGGAGCCCAGGGTGTGACCAAGCACGAGGCGTGTCATTTGGCCTGCATCGCAGCACAAGAATAGAAGGAAGCTCGATCTGCGCAGCTCGCTCGCGCCGTCGACCGGAAAAGCCCGCGGCCCCGAGTCCGCCGACCTACGATCAGAACAAATGCGCGAAGGCAAGCCAGGCCGTCACGACCAGGCACAGGATGACTGCGGCGTAAGGTAGCGCGACGCGCAAGGCGGCAACCTCCCCAAGTCAGCTCATCATCATCCAGACGAGCGCCGCCAGCATCACGAGGAAACCCGTGATAGCGGTCGCGATAAAGGCCAGTTCAACACGATTCATAGCCATCGCTGCCCCCTTTCTCCATCGGTCAAAATGTGACCGCTACCGGACCGCTGCGCATTAAGCTGTGTGAATCGTCTCTCCCTACCTGAACGAATTCGAGACTGCCGCCGCGGCGAACGCCGCCAAAGCGCGCACGAAACCTATGACTTTGCCGTGCCCGGCTCCGCCATCTTGCGGTGCTGCTTGGCCAGCATCTCGTTTGGTGTGACGTTGGCGACCGTGGTCTGGATCTTGTTCTTCATCCCGGCGACGACGTCGGCCTGCCCGCGCATCATCGCATCGAAGCCGACCTTGGCGACATCGTAGGCGCCGTCCTTCTTTTCGGTGCCGACCTTAGTGTCCATCATCTCGGCGCGGCGGAAGAACTCGGTCTCTGTCGGACCCGGCATCAGGCAGGTGACGGTGACGCCGCTGTCCCGCAGCTCCTCGCGCAGGGCGAACGAGAATGAATCGAGGAATGCCTTGCTGCCGTTGTAGGCGGCCTGGAAACTCCCGGGCATAAAGCCGGCAATCGAGCCGGTGATCAGGATGCGGCCGGCATTGCGGCGGAGCATCCCGTTGCCGACGCGGTGGATCAGATACAGCGTGCCGGTGATGTTGGTGTCGATGAGGTGCTTCACCCTGGCAAAGTCCTGGTCGAGAAAGGCCTTGCCCAGGCCGACCCCGGCATTGGCCAGCAACGCATCGATCGGCCGGTCGCCGACGGCTGCGCACAGCTTGTCGACACCCTCGGTCGTAGCGAGATCGGCCTCGACAGGCTCCACGCTTCCACCGAGGCGGCGCAGATCGACGGCCACCCGCTCGATCTGCGGTTCGTCCGCGGCGACGACGAGGTTAAAACCTGCCTGGGCACAGCATCTTGCGAGTTCCAAGCCGATACCGGTTGAGGCGCCTGTGACGATGGCGAGTTGATTGGCGGGCATGCGCACATTCCTAGAATCGAGGTGATGACCTCCAATCGCTGCCCTGCCCTCTCGTTCCTATTTTGCGCAGTGCGAATAATTTGCGCGGGACGATAGCAACCATCGTTCATTCCCGGACTTAGAAGCCAGCTGGTTCAAACGGGAGGACGGAGATGAAGGCGCTGGTCTGGCACGGCAAGGAGGACATCCGGTGCGACACCGTCACCGACCCGGAGATCCAGGACCCGCGCGACGCCATCATCAAGGTCACGAGCTGCGCCATCTGCGGCTCCGACCTTCATCTCTTCCATAACTTCATTCCCGGCATGCTGCCCGGCGACATCATGGGCCACGAGACCATGGGCGAAGTGGTCGAGGTCGGCTCGGGCGTCAACGGCAAGCTGAAGAAGGGCGACCGCGTCGTCGTGCCCTTCACGATCATTTGCGGCGAATGCGACCAGTGCAAGCGCGGTAATTTTTCAGTTTGCGAGACCACCAACCGCAAGCGTCATTTGGCGGACAAGGTGTTCGGCCACACCACCGCGGGCCTGTTCGGCTACACGCATCTGACCGGCGGCTATCCGGGCGGCCAGGCCGAATATCTGCGCGTGCCCTTCGCCGATGCCACCCACATCAAGGTGCCCGCGGGAATCCCCGACGAGCAATTGCTGTTCCTCAGCGATATCTTCCCGACCGGCTGGCAGGCCGCCGTGCAATGCGACATCGAGCCGACCGACACGGTCGCGATCTGGGGCTGCGGCCCGGTCGGCCAGATGGCGATCCGCAGCGCCCTCCTGCTCGGCGCCAACCAGGTGATCGCGATCGACTGCCTGCCTGAGCGGCTCAGCATGGCGGAAGCCGGCGGCGCCACCACGATCAACTTCGAGACCGAAAGCGTGGTGGAGCGGCTCCAGGAATTGACCGACGGCAAGGGGCCGGAAAAGTGCATCGACTGCGTCGGCATGGAATCGCACGTGATGCCGTCCCTGCCCGACACGCTACTCGACCGCGCCAAGCAGATGGTCATGGCCGAGAGCGATCGGCCGCACGTGCTGCGCGAGATGATCTATGTCTGCAGGCCGGGCGGCATCATCTCGGTGGCAGGCGTGTACAGCGGTCTGTCCGACATGCTTCCGATGGGGGCGTTCATGAACAAGGGCCTGACGATGCGGACCGGCCAGACCCACGTCAACCGCTGGACCGACGACCTGCTCCGCCGCATCGAAGAAGGCGAAATCGATCCGTCCTTCGTCATCACCCATACCGTCCCACTCAGCCAGGGACCGGAGATGTACCAGGTGTTCCGCGACAAGCGTGATTCCTGCGTCAAGGTCGTGCTGAAGCCCTGAGGAGCAGACTCATGTTTCATTTCTCCAACATCGTACGCACCAAGGGCGACCCCAAGATCGTCGAGGGCGGGCCGAGCCTGAAGCAGCCCGCCGACCAGCTCGCGCGGGCGCTCGGCTGGTTCAGCATCGGCCTCGGCGCCTTCGAATTGTTTGCGCCGAGACGCGTCACGGAAGCGGTCGGCATGGAAGGCCATGAGACGCTGGTCCGCGCTTTCGGCGTGCGCGAGATCCTGGCCGGCGTGATGTCGCTCTCGGTCGACAAGAACGCCGGCCTGTGGGCCCGCGTCGGCGGCGACGGCCTCGATGCCGCCGCGTTGCTATCGGGGCTGACGGCTGACAATCCCAAGAAGGGCAACATCGCGCTGGCGCTGCTGATGGTCGGCGGTATCGCCGTGCTCGACTATCGGGCCGCACAGGACACCAAGCCGCGACGCCCGGCTCGCGATGCACGGCGCAAGCTTTACCCGAACCGCAGCGGCTTCCCCAAGGGCATCGAGAACGCCAGAACTGCGGCAAGGCAGATCGCAGCGCATGCCGGTCGTAGCGAGGTGAAGCAAGGCGATGAGCGTCGCGTCCCGTGACGAAACGGCGTGGTGGGAATCCGCCGTCATCTACGAGATCGCGCTGATCTCCTTCCAGGACTCGAACGGCGACGGCAAGGGCGACCTCGCAGGATTGATGTCGCGCATCGACTACCTGAAGTGGCTCGGCGTCGACGCGGTCTGGCTGACGCCGATCTACAAGAGTCCGTTCCGCGACCTCGGCTACGACATCTCCGACTATTGCTCGGTCGACCCCGCCTTCGGCGGCCTCGAGGAGTTCGACCGCCTGGTCGAGGCGCTGCACGCCGCGGGCATCCGGCTCGTTCTCGACCTCGTCCCCAATCACACCGCGAACGATCACGCATGGTTCGTCGAGAGCTCGAGCTCGCGCAACAGCGCCAAGGCCGATTGGTACATCTGGGCCGATCCTGCCGAGAACGGCGGCCCGCCCAACAACTGGCTGAGCCGGTTCGGCGGCAGCGGCTGGGAATGGTGCGAGCCGCGGCGACAATATTACTATCATTCCTTTCTGGTCGAGCAGCCCGACCTGAACTGGCGCAATCCGGACGTGAGGGCCGCCATCGCCGATGCCATGCGCTTCTGGCTCGATCGCGGCGTCGACGGCTTTCGCGTCGATGCCAGCGCCGTCCTGATCAAGGACGAGCTGCTGCGCGACAATCCGCCGAATCCGCAAGCAGAGGGCAAGCCGCCGCCGCAGCGGCAGACACCCGTGTTCACCGACGACAGACCGGAAACGATGGACTGCATCGAGTTCATCCGGGAGGTGATCGACGCCTATCCTGGGCGCATGCTGTGCGGCGAAGTCCAGGGCAAGACCGACCGCATCGGGCACTTCTACGGAAACGACCGGCCGCGGTTGCACCTGCCCCTGAATTTCGCCCTGCTCGATTCACAATGGGACGCCCCGTCGCTGCAGGCGACGATCGATGCCTATCTGAGTGCCATTCCCGATCATGCCTGGCCGGTCTGGGTCATCGGCGGCCACGACAAGCAGCGGATCGCGAGCAAGATCGGCGAGCCGCAGATGCGTGTCGTGGCGATGCTGCTGATGACGCTGCGGGGAACGCCGTTCTTCTTCATGGGCGACGAGATCGGCCGCAAGCGCGTCCCCATTCCGTCCGACCGCGTCCGCGATCCCTTCGAGAAGCTCGTGCCCGGATATGGTTTGTGCCGCGATCCCGAACGCGCGCCGATGCGATGGGATGACAGCCGCGACGGCGGCTTCACCACGGGCCATCCCTGGCTGCCGCTGGAGCCACCCGATGGCGCGGCCAACGTTGCCGTACAGCAGCGCGACGAGCGGTCGATCCTGGCGCTGTTTCGCGGGCTGATGGCCTTGCGGCACGAGCATGCCGGCCTGCGATGCGGCGCTTACGAACCGCTGCGCTCGCAGAACGATGTCCTCGCCTACAAACGCATCGACGGCCGCAACGAAATTCTGGTCGCGCTCAACATCGCAGCCGAGCCGCGAAAACTCCATTGGCAAGGTCGCGGTCGCCTGGTGATGTCGACGCATCTGGACCGGCCGTCCGGGCCGTCGGCTGACGCTTCGATCCTGCTTCGAGGCAACGAAGGCGTGATCATCGCGCTCGAGCCTCGGTGATCGCAAGCAGGAACCATCCGGGCGCCAGCGCGTCTGATCAACGCCTTCGGCGTCTCCCCCGCCGCCGGAGGCAATTTGGACGAAACCGCAGCCCCGGTGCCCAATGCCCCCGTTCAGGCGCCGGGGCCAGTGGCGTGAGCCCGCAGGCAGACATATCGGAAGGCAGCTCATGGGCAAGACCAAGGGTCTTCAGCAACGCATCGCAGGCAAGACGAAGCAGGCTGTCGGCGAGATCATCGGCGACCAGGATCTCCACGATGAGGGCAAGGCGCAAGCCGAGCGCGGGCGCGACGAACAGGACAAGCCGAGCGAGCTCAATCCGCTGAAGAAGCTCAAGCAGCTGACGTGAACGCGGAGCCGCGACCAGCAATTGGCAGTGGACCGCGACCCGCTACCGGCGAGCGGCGGCGTTCGAGCTGGATCGCCGCCGCCGAGCTCGGCCTGATCAGCAGCACTTTCTCCACCATCGTCAGCCAGCTCTCCGCCGCCCGCATCGGCCGCGACGCCGCGGTCGACTGGATGACGGTCGCCGCCATTCCCGCGCGCGACTGGGCGATCAGCTCCGAGCCATCCTGGAGCACGATCCTGACCGGGATCGCCTTTCACCAATGGGCGGATTTTTCCTGGGCTCTGGTTTTCTTCGGCGTGCTCGGGCGCTGGACCGCAGACTTGCGGCCGATGACGATCCTGTTGCTCGCGCTGCCCTGGGCCGTATTCTCTTCCGGCATGGAATGGTTCGTGCTGGTGCCGCTGTTTCCGTTCTGGCAGCCGCTGTTCACGCTGCAGCAGCCCTACTGGATCGGCCTGCTTGTCCATGGCTCCTCGGCCGTGATGTATCCTCTGTTCGCCCGCCTGCGCTGGAGACACGGCAATGCGCCGCGGCGCGACGTGCGGTTCACCAACGCCTGGATCACCGGCGCGCTGGCTGCGGTTGTAGTGCTCGGAACCATCGCATTCTTTGGCAGTCATGGTCACGAGCTGCCATGGATGGGCCGCGACAGGGATCAGGACCAGACCTACATCCGTCACATGACCGCGCATCATGCCCAGGGCATCGAGCTGGCGCGGGTTGGCGCGGAGCGCGCGCAGGACCCGCACCTGCGAAAGCTCGCGATGATGATGGTCGCGAGCCAAAGCGGCGAGAACCGGATCTTCGAGAACTGGTGGCTGAGCTGGTTCGACACGGAGATGCCAGACTGCAGCACGGAGGAGCGTGCGGCGATGCCCGGCTTTCTGGTGCCGGCCGAGATGCGACAGATCAGGACTGCGCCGCCGGACCAGTTCGACGCGCTGTTTGTCGAGATAATGAGCAGGCATCACCGGGGTGCAGTCAGGATGGCCGACCAGATGTGGCGAAGCAGCGGCGATCCGCGTCTGCGCGTCATGGCCCACGCCATTCGCCATGAGCAGCAAGGCGAGATTGGGCTGATGCAAGGCGTAAGCGGCGTTGCCGCCGTTACCACCGCGGTTCGCAACATGTTCGGCGACAACGTCAATTGAGAGATTTGGGTCGGCGAGCCGCGCGGGCATTGCGAGTTCCGGCTGTTTGTCTCGCTCCGCCGCTCGCATTCGGAGCAAACGTATCAAAGGTTAATGCCTCCTGTCCCCCTCCTCGGTCAATGTCGCACACGGGGGTTGGCAATCGGACGTGACATGCAGGCAGGATTTGCTTTCTCGAAACTCGCCGATCGGCTGACGAGCCTCGTCGAATTGACGACCGACGATCTCGACCTGCTTGCGGACATGCCGAGCAGCATTGCGCATTTCGGCACGCATCAGACCATCCTGCGGCACGGCGACGAGGCGACCCATTGCTGCCTGTTGCTCCAAGGATATCTGTCCTGGCAGAACCACGAGAGCGCCGATGGGCAGATCACCGCGATCTGCGTGCCCGGCGACATCGCCAACCTGCACACCCTCCATCGCCCGCGCATCGAGGGCAATCTGATCGCGCTCGGACCCGCCATCGTCGCCCTCGTGCCGCACCGCTTCTTCCGCGAAGTCGCAGCGCGTTCGCCGGCGATGTCGCAGGCCATGCTGTTGATGCTCCTCGCCGAACATGCGATCCAGCGCAACTGGACGGTGAACCTCGGCAGCCGGGACGCACTGACCCGCGTGGCGCATCTGCTATGCGAGATCACCGTGCGGCTGCAAATCGTCGGCCTTGCCAGAGACCTCAGATTGTCTTCGCCCTTCACCCAGTCCGACCTCGCCGCGGCCTGCAGCATCTCCCCCGTTCACGCCAATCGCACTATCCAGGAGCTGCGCCGCGCCAATCTGCTGCAATGGCAAGGCAGGACCTTGACGATCACGGACTGGCCGGGCTTGGTTCGGCTCGCCGGCTTCGACCCGGCCTATCTGAGCATTCGATCCGGCACGGACGATGCGCGGCTGCCGCACGCGAACTCGATGACTGCTGACGTCGCGGTCGCTTGAACGCTGGGAGCGTGTTGCGCGCCTCTGCGATCGCGGATCGTGTTCCGCTTCCTACTCCCGCCAGAATTCGGCCAGCTCCTCCGCTGTCACCAGGTCGACCTGGCCATGAAAGCGGGTACGATACATCGTCATGAGTGCATCGTGCCCGACGTCGGACGAACTGCACAGCGCGTCCTCGACGATGACGATCCTGAAGCCGAGATCGACGGCGCTCAGGACCGTCGAGAGCACGCAGACGTCCGTCTCTGCGCCTGATATCACGACGGTGCCGACCTTCTTTTCAACGAGCAGGCTTGCAAGACCGGGATTGCTGAACGCCGAATAAGCCGGCTTGTCGATGACGGCGGCCGGCGGAACGAACCGGTCCAAGGCCGGCACAAGCTCAAGAGCGGATGGCGGCAGATGCCTGCGGGTGGCCTGCGGCCAGCGCCGAAAATAGCTCTGCCACTGGCCCCGGCGATCCTCTGGATCCTGCGGAGTGATGAAGCGCGTGAAGATCGTTCGGTCCTGATGGCGCGCAACGATCGAAGCGATCGTGGGCAGAACCCGTTCCATCCAGGGCGTCGCCCACAGACCGCCGGGGGCGAAAATGCGCTGCATGTCGATGCAGAGGTGAACGGCCTCCCTGATTGGGGCCACCTCCGACGTGCTGTCCCTCATCGTCCTCCACCGTCAGGCGCATTCAGCGACCCGTTGCGAATGCGCTTACGGAGGCTTTGGTTCCGAACCGCGGCGAAGCAGCGGCAGACTCGGAATTTGCCCCGTGCGCCTTCACGCGGGCTGCGCTTCCCCACCCTGACATTCTCGGCGCGCGCGGTGCTCGAAGGCTTCGCCGCCCAAACGTGCCGGACCGCACAATCCGGACCCTCGCTCGCGGGATCGGGAAAGACTTGGCGTGGCTGAAGTGGGTAGCGACCAGTCACCATGCTGGGATGGTTACTCGAATGCGACTTGACAGACTGGCATCCAACAAATGTTATGTTATAACATAACAATTTCGATCCCGATGCCTCAGTCCCAGCGCCGACGCCGTATCCCCTTGAAAAGGCTCTTTGATCTCCATGCAAAAACTCCCCGTCACCGTTTTGTCCGGCTTCCTCGGGGCTGGAAAGACCACTTTGCTGAACCACGTCCTGAACAACCGGCACGGCCTGAAGGTGGCGGTGATCGTGAACGACATGAGCGAGGTGAACATCGATGCGGACCTGGTTCGGGATGGCGGTGCCAAGCTGTCCCGGACCGACGAAAAGCTCGTCGAGATGACTAACGGCTGCATCTGCTGCACACTGCGGGACGATCTCCTGAAGGAGGTACGCACCCTCGCGGCAAACGGGCGCTTCGATTATCTGCTGATCGAGTCGACCGGTATCTCCGAGCCGTTACCGGTCGCGGCAACCTTCGATTTCCGCAACGAAGACGGCGACAGCCTCTCCGACGTGGCACGGCTCGACGCCATGGTCACGGTGGTCGACGCGGTGAACCTGCTCAAGGACTATTCGTCGAGCGACTTTCTCGAACAACGCGGGCAGGCGCTCGAGAACGACAAGCGCACGCTGGTCGATCTGCTGGTCGAGCAGATCGAGTTTGCCGACGTCATCGTGCTCAACAAAGTCGATGATTCCACCCCGGCGCAGCGCGAGGCGGCGCGCAAGATCATTCGCGCGCTCAATCCGGAGGCCGATCTCATCGAAGCCAATTACGGCCGCGTCCCTTTCGACCGCATCCTCGACACCGGCCGGTTCGACTTCGAAAAGGCGCAGCAGCATCCGCTCTGGTTCAAAGAGCTGTATGGCTTCGCCGATCATATGCCGGAGAGCGAGGAATACGGCGTGAAGCATTTCGTCTATCGTGCCCGCCGCCCCTTCGATCCCGCCAGATTCGACCAATTCATCAAACAGCCCGGGCCGGGGGTGATCCGCGCCAAGGGACATTTCTGGCTGGCAACCCGACCGCAATGGCTCGGCGAAATCAGCCAGGCAGGCTCGATCATCCGCACTGAGGCGCTCGGTTTCTGGTGGGCGAGCGTGCCAACGGAACGATGGCCGGACGATCCAGCCTGGCGGACGCGGCTGCGCGCCAACTGGAGCGAGATCTATGGCGATCGTCGTCAGGAGATCGTGTTCATCGGCACCAACATGGACGAGGACTCGATCCGCTCCCGCCTGGACGCATGCCTCGTGCCTGGAAGACCTGCCATGAACATCGCGGATTGGGCAAAGCTCCCGGACCCATTCCCGATTTGGCGCCGTGCGGACGCTGCCTAGCGAGACCCCCATGGAAAACGTCGTTCGATTCGTATCGAAATCCGAGCTCGAACGCGAGCGCCTGATCCGCGAAGCTCGCGCCATCTACGACAGCATATTCCCACCGGTCACCAGCGCCGGCGTGCAAGACGATGATCAGACCGAGCCGAGGACGTCGATCCACCCTCTGGCTGACAGGGAGCCGTGACGGAATGCAGGTGGCGTTCGAAGGTCGCACGAAACGATCACAACTAGCTCGCAGAGGGCGGCTGAGCGCGCGCCCAAGGCGAGCGTTTGAGACCGAGGAATTCGCACTGAACGCAGGCCTGCGTTCCGCACGCCGACCGGGCATCGCGACGATTTCAACCGAAATACAGGCCGGTGGTGCGCTCGGAGGGACTCGAACCCCCACGATTTTACTCACTGCCACCTCAAGGCAGCGCGTCTACCAGTTCCGCCACGAGCGCTTTGGGGATGCCGGCTTGAGGCTTGAAGGCCGGCCGGATCAACGGCGCCGATCTAACAAATCCATCAGAGGGGTACAAGCCTGCAGAGGCCCTGAATTCCACAAGCTTTGCAGGAAAGTTCCAGCCCCTGCCCCAATTGGCCATTTGCTCGTGACCAAGCCGGTGTCCCGTGCAAAGGCTGCCACCGCGTGCCCTGGGCTTTTACCGGGTCCCCGGCGAGCGCGGCAGCATCTGCTTGACCTCGACGGCGATCCGGTTGCGGTCGACCAGGACGACCCCGGAGGCCACCGGCAGATTGTTCGCCAACACCTTGACCTCGTCCGCCTCAGTTGCGTCCAGTTCGATGATGGCGCCGCGGGAAAGACGCAATACCTGATGGATCGGCATGGTGGTCGTCCCCAGGACGACCATGAGATCCACGGTGACTTTATCGAGAGTGGGCACTGTCAGGACCGTCGCAACATAAGACTGGCATTTGCGCCTGCGATCATCACCACGTTATGGTTAGCCAATGGTTAATTCCCCCAAGAACCCCAGCCAGGATCGGCGTGAAGCGCTGGACCTGACCTCGTTTTCCGCCTCGGGCGGCGAGCCAGTCGAGTGGCGGATCTCGGATGCGCCCGTCCCCTACCCGGAGGCGGTCGCGGCCATGGAGGCCCGCGTCGCCGCGATTGCGGCGGGCGAGGCCCCGGAGCAGGTCTGGCTGCTCGAGCACCCGCCGCTCTACACCTCGGGCACCTCAGGCAAGGAATCCGACCTGCTCGAGGCCCGATTCCCGACGTTCGCGACGGGACGCGGCGGGCAGCTCACTTATCACGGGCCCGGCCAGCGGGTGGCCTATGTCATGCTGGACCTCAAACGTCGCCGGCCGGACGTTCGCGCCTATGTCGCGAGCCTCGAAGAGCTGATTCTGCGCACGTTGGCCGCCTTCAACGTCCGCGGCGAGCGGCGCGAGGACCGCGTCGGAGTTTGGGTGAAGCGGCCCGACAAGGGACCTGGGCACGAGGACAAGATCGCCGCGATCGGCGTCCGACTGAAGCGCTGGGTCTCCTTCCACGGCATCGCCATCAATGTCGAGCCGGAGCTGTCGCATTTCGCCGGCATCGTGCCTTGCGGCGTCACTGACGCCCGCTACGGCGTCACCTCGCTGGTCGACCTCGGCCAGCTCGCGACCATGGCCGATGTTGACATCGCACTCCGGCAGGCATTCGAGCAGCTGTTCGGACCGACCACAGCTCCGGCGCCTGAAGCTGTGGTCTGAGCTTCCGCGCTCTTGGAAGCGCTCCACACGGTTCAGGTACCGGGTGAGATTCCTCACCCGCGACGACAGCCATCACGCTGCCTCGAAGGACATGCCAAGCTTGCCGGCGATATAGCGCCGCTCCTGGGTCTGGCCGCCGAAGCCGTAGGCGTCGCCCTTGACGTCGTCGACATGCAGGTACGTCTCGGGATGCAGCGGGCCGAGGATCTCGGCCATACGCTTGAACATGGCAGCGAGATAGGCCGCCTTCTCGTCCTTGGTGTTGGTGCCCTCGGTGACGTGGATGTCGATCCAGTAGCTTGCGAGCTTCTGCTCCGCGAGCGACCTGCCGCCGGCGAACCAATCGCTGGCATTCACCGACTTCACGACGATGGCGGTGACCCTGGGATCCTTGTGCAGGATCTCAGCGGTCAGCTCGGACACGGCGTTCGCGATGTCGGCCTTGAGCGATGGCGACTGGCGGGACGTGGTGTAGGACACGGTGATCAGGGGCATGGCGGTTCTCCTCGAGATGTCGCGCGACTTGCGGCGTTGGCGAGAAGCTAGACCTGCCGGATTCATCCTGGTACCTTATCGATGACGATATCAGTGATAATCGATCATAATGACCATGACCCTCGACATCGCTACGGTCCAGGCATTCCTGCTGGTCGCCGACCTCCAGAGCTTTACGCGAGCCGCCGAAGCGCTCGGCACGACGCAGGCGGCCGTCAGCCTGAAGCTGCAGCGGCTGGAAGCGTTGCTGGGCAGACGCCTTGTCGAGCGCTCGCCGCGCGCAGTCCGGCTCACCGCCGACGGCGCTGCCTTCCTCGATCGCGCCCGCGCGCTGTTGGAGGCGCATGATCGCGCGCTGTCGGGCGAAGCTTCAGTCGCGCCCTCGCTCACGATCGGCATCTCCGATCACGCGGCGGGTCCCGAACTGGTGCCGCTTCTCGAGCGGCTGCACGCGATGTCGCCGAACCTCACTCTCGCTGTCACCATCGGCTTCTCGCGCGAGATGCAGGATGCCTATGACGCGGGCGAACTGGACGCGGTGATCGTTCGCCAGGAAGGCAGCCGCCGGGGCGGCGAGAAGCTGGTTGAAGACGAGTTCGGTTGGTTCGCGTCCCGGCGCTTCACGCTGGCAAAGGGAGCGCCGCTGCCGCTTGCGACACTCGCCCCACCCTGCGGCGTCCGCGCCGTGGCCGTGCGCGCGCTCGACAAGGCCGCTATCGGCTGGCGCGAGCGTTTCGTGGGCGGCGGTGTCACGGCGGTGGTTGCCGCCGCGCTCGCCGGCCTCGCAATCGCGCCGCTGGCGCGGCGGATCGCACTGCCCGGGCTGGTCGACATCGGACCGGCGCACAGGCTGCCGAAACTCGGCAGCTCGAAGGTGATGCTGCATTCGAAGGTCAGCGATCCCGCCAAGCTCGCGGCGCTGCGGGCGATCGTCGCGACGTTCCGGAGCGCAGCGGCGCTAGCAGTCCGCTGAGCCTGGTCCCCGGCGGCCAGTGTACAGGCTCGCGATTGTTGCCCAAAAATGACCCAGAGCGCGGGAACATTTCGCCAACCAGAGCGTTTCTTCCGGTCGAGGCGGGGTCTGGAATAGTGAAAAAACTCAACCAACAGAGAGACTTGTTCGAAAGCGAGCGCAGTTTCCGGCTGTTGGTTGAGGGGGTCGCCGACTACGCTCTCTACATGCTCGATCCCAAGGGCACCATCACCAGCTGGAACATTGGCGGCGAGCGCATCAAGGGCTATTCGCCCGGGGAGATCCTCGGCCAGCATTTTTCCCGGTTTTACACCGAAACCGACCGCGCCAACGGCAAGCCGGCGCGAGCGCTCGGTATTGCGCGGGAAAAGGGCCGATACGAGGAGGAAGGCTGGCGCGTCCGCAAGGACGGCACGTTCTTCTGGGCCAGCGTCGTGATCGACCCGATCTACGAGGACGGTGAGCTGATCGGCTTCGCCAAGATCACGCGCGACATCACCGAACGTCGCAATGCCCAACTCAAGCTCGAGGCGATGCAGAAGCAGCTCGCCGAGTCGCAGAAATTCGATGCACTCGGACAGCTCACCGGCGGGGTTGCGCACGACTTCAACAATCTCCTGATGATCATCAGTGGCAGCCTTCACATCCTGAAGAAGAGCGCCACTAGCGACCCCAAGCTCGAGCGCGCCATGTCCGCGATCGAGACCGCGACCAAGCGCGGCGCCGCGCTGACGAACCAGCTCCTCACCTTCGCGCGGCGGCAGAGCGTGAATCCGCAGGCGATCGATTTCGCCGAACGCGTCGGCGCCATCCGCGAGGTGCTCGACGCAGGGGTCGGCAGTTCCGTGCGTCTCGCCTTCGACATTCATTCCGACACGTGGCCGATCAAGGCCGACGTTTCCGAACTCGAGACTGCCCTGCTCAACCTCGTCATCAATGCCCGGGATGCGATGCCGGACGGTGGCGCGGTGACGATCCAGGCGCGTAATGTCGTGCTGAACGAGCCGCCCCTCGCCGGCGACTTCGTCGCAATCGATGTCACCGATACCGGCCTCGGAATTCCCTCCGACGTTCTCGACAAGATCTTCGAGCCGTTCTTCACCACAAAACCGATCGGCAAGGGCACGGGTCTCGGCCTCTCCCAGGTGCATGGCTTTGCGCATCAGGCCGGCGGCACGGTGAAGGTTGCAAGCGAACTCGGCAAGGGTACGACTTTCACCATACTGCTTCCGCGCGGCATGGATGCGCCGGTACGGGACGCCGCGGAAGCGATGTCCTTTCGCGGCAGCGGCACGGTGCTGCTGGTCGAGGACAATCCCGACGTCGCGCTCGTCAGCACCGGTCTTCTGGAGCAACTCGGCTACGAAGTGCGCCGGGTCGCCGATGCCGAGGCGGCATTGCGCGAGATCGAGAACGACGCCGTGGACTTCGTGTTCTCGGACATCGTCATGCCCGGCAAGATGGATGGACTCAGCTTGGCCCATCACCTCCGGCAGATCCGTCCCGGTCTGCCGATCCTGCTTGCCACCGGTTACAGCGATGTCGCCGCCGGCGTGCGCGGCGATTTCCCGATCCTGCGCAAGCCCTATGAGATCCACGAGCTGAGCGAAGCAATCGCCAAGCTGCCACGGTGAGGATTCAATCCTCTTGCGAGCGTCACACCGTCGGCAGCACCGAAAACATCTCTCCGGCCCGGCGCAGATTCAGGTCATCCGCGCTGGCGGTCTCGCTGGTGACACTGTCGACGCGTGACGACGGCGGGCCGTGGCGGCACAGCGCGACCATGTCGGCGACGTGTCTCGGCGCACCAGCGAACAGCGCTTCCACACTGCCGTCGCGGCGGTTGCGGACCCAGCCTTCGAGGCCGCTCGTCCTCGCCTGCTGCTCGACCCAAGCCCGATAGCCGACGCCCTGCACGCGCCCGCAGATCACCACCTGGAGAATCGCCCGGTTCACTTCTTCGATCCAAGGACATCGGCGCTGAGCGCCCTGAGCTCGCTCTCCCGCATGATACGGGCTATCAGCTCCGATGATGCCAAGCCCTTGAGGCTTTTCGGCGCCGCGCCCTCTCGCAAGGCCTTCTGCGTGTCGTAGACAGCCTGCGTCGCAGCTACAATCGGCGCATGGCCCTGCAGAGCGATGCGAACGCGCTGGCTCGCAAGGTAATCGAGCGCGCTCAACTCCTCCGGCACGCCGCCGAGCACGATCGGCAGGCTCGTGGCGGATGCGATCGCCTCGAGCTCAGTGCGCGCCTTGATGCCGGTGAAGAACAGCGCATCGACGCCGGCCGCTTCATAAGCCTTGGCGCGTCGGATCGCATCGTCGATCGACGTGATCGCGGCCGCACCGGTGCGGCCCATGATCACCAGAGAGGGATCGCTGCGGCCGCCCAGCGCCGCCTTCATCTTGCCGACCCCCTCCTCTAGAGAGATCAGCTGGGTCTTCGTTTCGCCAAAAGCAGCCGGCAACAGCGTGTCCTCGATGGTGAGGCCGGCCGCGCCGGCCATCTCGAGTTCCTGCACCGTGCGGCGCACGTTCAGCGCATTGCCGTAGCCATGATCGGCATCCACCAACACGGGGAGCGTTGCGGCACGCGACATCCGCCGCATCTGCTCGGCAAGCTCGGTGAGGGTGATCAGCGTGACGTCGGGGTCGCCCAGCACCGCGAGCGAAGCGACCGATCCCCCGAACATGCCGAGGGGAAAGCCGAGGTCCTCGGCAATGCGGATCGAGATCGCATCATACAGCGAGCCGGGGTGGACGCAGTTTGAGTCCGACAGGACTGAGCGAAGTTTCTCGCGGCGGGAACGAAAGGCCATACTTGCCTCACTTTCAATTCCTCATCCTGACGAGCGCGGTGTTGCGCGCATCTCGAAGGATGAAGGCCCGGCTGGTGGCCTCGCCCTTTCGAGACGCCGCGCAGGGGCGGCTCCTCAGGGTGAGGGTCGACTATTGCAGTCTGGAGCCTACGCAAACTCCAAGATCAGCGCGTCCACCGCGAGCGTCGCGCCGGCGCTCGCGTGGATCTTCTTCACCGTGCCGTCCTGCTCGGCGCGCAGCACGTTCTGCATCTTCATGGCTTCGACCACCGCCAGCGTCTCGCCCGCCTTGACCTCCTGGCCTTCGCTCACCGCGATCGAGACCACGAGGCCGGGCATCGGGCAGAGCAGCTTCTTGCCGGTGTCGGACGCCGTCGTCACCGGCATCAGCCGTGCCGACGTCGCCTCGGCTTCGGTCCAGACATAGACCGGCACCTCGACGCCTTGATGGGCGAGGCGAACGCCGTTCGCAATCGGGCGCGCCTGCACCGCGACGAGGTGGCCGTCGATGGTGCCCTGCCAGACCGGATCGCCCGGCTTCCACGGTGACTGCAACAGATGCGCATTGCCAGCCTTGCCGTCGGAATCGATGAAGCGGATCGCGATAGCATCGCCCTCGCGCGCCACCTCGAGCAGAATCTCCTGGCGATCCAGCCAGACCGCGCGGCGCCGCTCTCGCTGCACGACGCGCCCACCCATCTGTCCGGAGATCTGCCGCTTGCGCTCGCCAAGCACGTGATCGATGGCGGCGCCGACCGCGGCGATCCGCCGTGCGACCTCGCCTTCGGGCACGCGCACTGCAAAGCCCTTGGGGAATTCCTCGGCGATGAATCCGGTCGAAAGTCGTCCCTCGCGCCAGCGCGGATGATGCATCAGCGCCGACAGGAACGGGATATTGTGCCTGATGCCGTCGACGTAGAACGAATCAAGCGCGGTCGCCTGCGCCTCGATCGCGGCCGCGCGCGACGGCGCATGCGTGACGAGCTTGGCGATCATCGGATCGTAGTGGATCGAGATCTCGCCGCCTTCCTGCACGCCGGTATCGTTGCGGATGGTGATGCCGTCCTTGCTGACTTCGGCCGGCGGGCGATATTTCACCAGGCGTCCGATCGAGGGCAGGAAGTTGCGGAACGGATCTTCGGCGTAAAGGCGCGATTCCACCGCCCAGCCCGTCAGCGTGACGTCCTTCTGTGCGATGGCGAGCTTCTCGCCGGCGGCAACGCGGATCATCTGCTCGACGAGATCGATTCCGGTGACGAGCTCGGTGACGGGATGCTCGACCTGGAGACGCGTGTTCATCTCCAGGAAGTAGAAGCTCTTGTCCTGCCCCGCGACGAACTCGACGGTGCCGGCGGAGTCGTAGTTCACGGCCTTGGCCAGTGCGACCGCCTGCTCACCCATCTTGCGTCGGGTGGCCTCATCAAGCAGCGGCGACGGCGCCTCCTCGATGACCTTCTGGTTGCGGCGCTGGATCGAGCATTCGCGCTCACCGAGATAGATCACGTTGCCATGCTTGTCGCCCAGCACCTGGATCTCGATGTGGCGGGGATCGACGATGAACTTCTCGACGAAGACGCGGTCGTCGCCGAACGAGGCCTTGGCCTCGGCCTTGGCGAGGTTGAACCCTTCGGCGACTTCGGCCTTCGAATGCGCGATGCGCATGCCCTTGCCGCCGCCGCCGGCGGAGGCCTTGATCATCACGGGATAACCGATCTCATCGGCGATCCGCACCGCGTGCTTGTCGTCTTCGATGACGCCGAGATAGCCGGGGACAGTCGAGACCTTCGCCTTGGCAGCCGCCTTCTTCGACTCGATCTTGTCGCCCATGGCGGCGATGGCGCCGGGGTTCGGGCCGATGAAGACGATGCCGGCGGCTTCCAGCGCGCGCGGAAACGCCTCGCGCTCGGACAGGAAGCCGTAGCCCGGGTGCACCGCCTCGGCGCCTGTCTTGCGGCAGGCCTCGACGATCTTCTCGATCACCAGATAGCTCTCGGCGGCGGCCGGCGGGCCGATCAGCACGGCCTCGTCGGCCATTTCGACATGGAGGGCGTCGCGATCGGCCTCGGAATAGACCGCAACCGTCTGAATTCCCATGCGGCGCGCGGTCTTCATGACCCGGCAGGCGATTTCGCCGCGATTGGCGATCAGAATGCGTTTGAACATGCTTTTCTTGAGTCTCGACCTTGGGCGGGACCATTCCCCTGGCCGTTGGGCCCATGGGA
Source organism: Bradyrhizobium sp. in8p8 (assembly GCF_000426845.1). Taxonomy (GTDB): domain Bacteria; phylum Pseudomonadota; class Alphaproteobacteria; order Rhizobiales; family Xanthobacteraceae; genus Bradyrhizobium; species Bradyrhizobium japonicum_C. The sequence continues at coordinate 37,580 of NZ_AUGD01000023.1, forward strand.
TGGCCGTGTAGCTCCCGTGGTACATCAAAATGGGCCAGAGGCAACGGTCTAAATCCGGCCCGCATCCAGCGTGCCAGCGCAAGACCGAGACGGGCTTGGGACCGGGCGGCGACCCCGGAAGCCTACGCCATCCCGGCGTTGGACTTGGACTTAGCCACGTCCCGAACCAACGTGTGAATGAAGCCCAGCTTTGCGACCACGGCTGGCGACAGGATGAAAGGATAGAGGTCGCGCAGGCCCATGGCGCGGTTGACACTGTTCATGGCGAAGGTGAAGGGCAGCCATGCGTCGATGAGCGCCTGGACGTCTCTGGCCTCGTAAGGATTGAACCGGATCCGGGCCGTCAACTCCCCGTCGCGGTCCACCTTGGGCCGCACCTCCATGCCAAACTCGCCAGCCATCTCCAGGGTGTCGACGATGTGGAGGTAGTGCGCCCAGGTCTCGGCGAAGTCTTCCCAGGGGTGCATGGTGGCGTAGGCCGAGACGTAGTTTTGCTGCCAGTCCGCCGGCGCGCCTTCGGCATAGTGACGCTGCAAGGCCTGACCGTAGTCGGTGGAATCATCACCGAATACCGCGCGGCATTCGGCAAGCTTGCCGCCGTCGCGCACCAGCACGTCCCAGAAATAATGTCCGACCTCGTGACGCAAGTGACCGAGCAGCGTGCGGTAGGGCTCGCCCATCTCCAGCCGCCGCCGCTCGCGCTCGATATCGTTGGTCTCGGTCAGCGCGATCGTGATCAGGCCGTTGTCGTGGCCCGTCATGACCTTCTCGCCGCTGTGCGGATCGTCGGCGAGGAAATTGAAGGTCAGACCATGCTCGGGGTCGTCTTGCCGGGTCCGTAGCGGCAGCCGCCAGCGGATCAGGGAATAGAACAGGCGGTGTTTCGCCACCTCCAACTCGCGCCAGCCGGCGAGTTGCGCCGGATCGGAGAGGTTCGGCACCATCCCATTGTGGCGGCAGGCGCGGCAATAGCCGGTGGTATCGGCCGCGTCGATCAACCAATTGCAGGCATCGTACTCGGCATTCCGGCACAGCATCCGGCTTTCGCCGTTGCTGGCCAATATCCTCCAGGCCTCTCCGTCAGGCTCGATCGCCGACATCGTCTCCTTCTCCGGCAGGAAGGCGACCCGATGGCCACAGCGTTCGCAGGCATAGTTCTCGAAATAGAGGACGTTGCCGCAGGCCTGGCAGACAAAGAGCTTCAAGATTTAGCCTCTTCGGAAAGGGGAGCTTCATGGAAGCTGGTATTGCGCCTCGCGAAGACGCATCCGCCGGCTGTTCGTTCCAGTTCCTGGAACAAAATTGACGGACCGGCGTTGGTAAGCCGTACTTTAGCCGATCCTGCAAATCCGCATTTTCCCGCCACACACGTCCTCTCGGCAATGGCTATCACGCTCCGTCTGTGTGAATATCGGTCTGGCACGTGCGCTTCCGCATCACAACGGCCGATGCCTTGAAAGACTCCTTGCCCGAGACCGTCGCCGCCGAAAGGCTGCGCCAACACCTCGAAGACGTCGCGCGCGAGCGCGATAATGCCTATCGCGCACTTCAGGAGCGCGAAGCCGAGTTGGCGCGCATCCAGCGCATTGGCAAGGTCGGCGGCGTCGAGGTCGATTTCCGCGAAGGCTTCAAGAACCGTCGCTCGCCCGAGTATTTGATCATCCACGGCCTGCCGCCCGAAGCCGCCGACGAGTCGCACGAAGACTGGGTCAACCGTATCCATCCCGACGACCGCGACGCCACCGTCAAGCATTTCTTCGATGCTCTCGCTGGGGCGAGCGAAGACTACAGCGCCGAATACCGGATCGTCCGCCCCAGCGACGGCGAGACCCGCTGGATCCGGGTGGTCGCCAAGATCGAGCGCGACAAGGACGACCGAGCCATCCGCCTCGTTGGCGCCCATATCGACATCACCGACCAGGCGCTGGCGCGCGAGACGCTGCGCGAGAGCGAGGAGCGTTTTCGGCTGATCGCCGACAGCGCGCCGGTGCCGATCTGGGTGACCAAGCTCGACCGCAAGCGGTCCTTCGCCAACCGGGCCTATGTCGATTTCGTCGGCCTGCCCTACGAACAGGCCATCGATTTCGACTGGCGCAAGGTGCTGCATCCCGACGACCTGCCGCGCGTTCTCCAGCAATCCGTCGAAGGCGAAGCATCCCTCAAGCCTTTCGTGCTGGAAGCGCGCTACAGGAATGCAAGCGGCGAGTGGCGGTGGCTGCGATCGGAATCGCAGCCCCGCTGGGACCCGACCGGCAAGCATATCGGCTTCATCGGCGTCGCCCACGACATCACCGTGGCCAAGCAGGCCGAGATCGAGCTGCGGCAGCTCAACGAAACGCTGGAACAGCGCATCGCCGAACGCACCGCCGAGCTCGAATCGAACGAGGCGCGGCTGCGCGCGATCCTGGAGACCAGCAATCAGTACCAGGGCCTCGTCAACCTCAAGGGTGAACTGCTCTACGCCAACAAGACCGCGCTGGATGGCATCAAGGCAAGCTCTTCGGATGTGATCGGAAAGCCATTGTGGGAGACGCCCTGGTTCAGCGCGACAGAAGGCATGAGCGCACTGGTGCGCGAGGCCTTCCACACCGTGCTGAGAGGCGAAGCGGTCCGGCTGGAGATGCGCCTGCGCCTTCCCGTCGGCAAGCGCGATTTCGAGTTCGGCATGCGCCCGGTGCTCGACCGCCACGGCAACATCACCGGCGCGGTGCCCGAGGCGGTCGACATCACCGAGCGGCGTCGCGGCGAGGAAGCGCTGCGGCAGTCGCAGAAGATGGAGGCGATCGGCCAGCTCACTGGCGGCGTCGCGCACGACTTCAATAATCTTCTCACCATCATCCGGTCGGCGACCGACTTCCTGCGCCGTCGCGAGCTGGCCGAGGAGCGCCGCCGCCGCTATGTCGACGCCATCTCCGAGACGGTCGAGCGCGCCTCAAAGCTGACCGCACAGCTTCTCGCGTTCGCGCGCCGGCAGCCGCTGAAGCCGCAGATATTCAACGTCGGGAGCCAGGTTGAAGGCGTGGCGCAGCTGGTTCGGCCGCTGGTCGGCGGCCGCATCGAGATCGCGGTGGAGGTCCAGGACGCCGACTGCTTCACCATGGCCGACATCGCCCAGTTCGAGACAGCGCTGATCAACCTTGCAATCAACGCCCGCGACGCCATGGATGGCGAAGGGCACCTCACCATCGCCGTGCGCAAGGTCTCTGGAATCCCGAGCCTGCGCGCGCAACCGGCGCGCGGCGGCGATTATGTCGCGATCTCGATCACCGATACCGGCAGCGGCATCGCGCCGGAACATCTCGAATCGATCTTCGAGCCTTTCTTCACGACGAAGGAGGTCGGCAAAGGTACTGGGCTCGGTCTCAGCCAGGCCTTCGGCTTCGCAAAACAGTCCGAAGGCGACATCGCTGTGATGAGCGTGCCAGGCGAAGGCGCCACCTTCACCATCTATCTGCCGCAAGCACAAAGCCCCGCGACGGACAAGGAGGTCGCATCGCTGACCCACGAGGCGGCGACCACCGGGCGCGGCTATCGCGTGCTTGTTGTCGAGGACAACGATGAGGTCGGCCGCTTCTCCACCGAACTCCTGGAGGATCTCGGCTATGTCGTCCGCCGGGTCGCCAATGCCAATGCGGCGCTGGCGATCCTCGGCGAGAACGAATTCGCCGTCGACCTCGTGTTCTCCGACGTCATCATGCCCGGCATGAACGGCGTCGAGCTTGCCGGCGTTATCCGCGAGCGCTATCCGGGGCTGCCGGTGGTGCTCACCAGCGGCTACAGCAACGTGCTCGCCGAAAGCGCCCATCGCGGCTTCGAGCTGATCCAGAAGCCCTATTCCGTGGAGTCGCTCTCGCGCATATTGCGCAAGGCGATCACGGAGAAGCTGTCAGTGGCGCGGTGAATGTGAACAAGGCAAAATGCCGTCGTCCCGAATCTGTGCTTGCGCTTGTCCGGCACGACAGCCGAGTGTTTGGCAGGTCGTGACCACAGCATGGACGTCGCCGTCTTGATGCTGGCGGTTCACCCCGGGACGCGTTAGTCAGGGCCGGATTCTGGAGATCGACTTGCCGACCGTGCCCTCTGATGCCATCTGGACCTGGAGCATCATCGCCATCGCGACCGCAGGCGTCATCGTCCGGCCATTTCGCCTGCCCGAGGCGCTCTGGGCCGTGATCGGCGCCGGCTCGCTACTGCTGTTTGGTTTGCTGCCCTGGCTGGACGCGCTGACAGGCATCGAGAAAGGCGTTGACGTTTATCTCTTCCTGATCGGCATGATGCTGATCGCCGAGCTGGCGCGGCTCGAAGGCCTGTTCGATTACCTAGCCGCGATTGCGGTGGAATATGCGCGTGGCTCGCCGCAGCGGCTGTTCCTGCTGATCTATCTCGTCGGCACGGTCGTGACCGTGTTGCTCTCGAACGATGCCACGGCGATCGTGCTGACACCGGCCGTCTATGCCGCGACGCGCGCGGCCGGCGCAAAACCCCTACCCTATCTCTTTGTCTGCGCGTTCATTGCCAATGCCGCGAGCTTCGTGCTGCCGATCTCCAATCCGGCCAATCTCGTCGTATTCGGCGCGCGCATGCCGCAGCTTACGGAATGGCTGCGCCTGTTCGCCCTTCCCTCGGCGGCGTCGATCCTGCTGACCTATGTCGTGCTGCGCCTGACCCAGCACCGCGCCCTCAAGGAAGAGACGATCGCGCGCAGCGTGCCGCACCCGGAACTCGGGCGCGGCGGCAAGCTGACGGCGATCGGCATCGTTGCGATCGGCGTCGTGCTTGTCACTGCGTCTGCGCGGGACAAGCAGCTGGGCCTGCCGACCTTCATCTGCGGCGTGGTCACGGCGGCCATCGTGCTGCTGATCAGTCGGCAATCGCCTTTGCCCGTACTGCGCGGCGTGTCCTGGAGCGTGCTGCCGTTGGTCGGTGGGCTCTTTGTCATGGTGGAAGCGCTGGTGAAGACGGGCGTGATCGCACAGCTCAGCGCCCTGCTGCACCAGGCCGTCGCGCAATCGGTGCCCCAGGCCGCCTGGAGCGTCGGCATCGCCACGGCGCTCGCCGACAACATCGCCAACAACCTTCCCGTCGGCCTCGTCGCCGGTTCGGTCGCCGCCAGCGATCATCTGCCTGCATCGGTCGTCAGCGCCATCCTGATTGGTGTCGATCTCGGCCCCAACCTGTCGGTGACCGGATCGCTTGCCACCATCCTCTGGCTGGTCGCGCTCCGGCGGGAGAAGATCGAGGTCGGCGCCTGGCCGTTCCTCAAGCTCGGCCTGCTGGTGACGCCGCCTGCCCTGATCGCGGCGTTGGCAGCGGCCATCAGGTAGTGGCGGCCGAAGCGCAGCTTTCGGAGCCAAGTAAAGCCGTTTGCGGTGGGTCAATGCTTCCGGCGAGGCTGCGGCTAGGATCTGCAGTTATCGCGAAGGTCACCAATCGGGTGGATACGGCGCGGCAAGGAAGGTTCGTCATGCAGATTCAATCGAAGGCATTGGCGCGGAGCTCCCTCTTGCGCCGCGCGCTTCGGAACCTCACCGGACCGCCCGAGATCCACATCCAGACGGCCCATCCTCTGCTGGTCGTGTCCGCAATGGTCTTGCTCACCCTGCTCGCGATCGTGGAGATCGATCTCCACAGCGCTCAGCTGCAGGCGATCGGACTGCTCGGCCATGGGACCGGTATAGACCCGATCTTCCTGAGCCCGTAATCGCCGGCGCGAAATCTTGGATACCCCCCGGTCGCGGCGATGACGCCGCGACCACTCCCTGCCTCGTCAGTCGTTCTCGTAGCCGTAGACTTCCGGCAGGATGAAGATCGCGGCGAGCAATCCGATCACCGGGAAGATTGCAACGAACAGGGTGGCGTTGGCCTGTCCGATCGCCGCGAACAGCGTCGGGAACAGGAAGATCGCCAGGAACGACGGCAGCTTCACGAACATGTAGGCGAAGCCGCTGGCGGTGCCGCGATATTGTGGCCGGGCGACCATGGTCGGAATCGTCATGCAGTTCGATGCATCCCAATAGTGCCCCCAGAGCATGCCGGCGGCTGCAAACGGCAGCAACATCGTGTTGCCGGTGTAAAGCGCAAAAGCGGCGACCAGCAGCGAGACCAGCACGATCGAGAAGCCCGCAATGGCAATGCCGCGATGGCCGATCTTCGGCGTCAGCAGCGGCCCGACCCATCCCGACAACGCAGCAAAAGAGAACAGTGCCATCGTGACCAGATTGTTGCCGAGGATCGTCGAGACGCCCACCATGGCGAACAGCACCGGCAGGTAGAACGCGAACGTCGAGAACTCGCTCGCCTGCGCGAAGCAGGCGATCCAGCCGTACAGCGTGGCACGCCAGCGGATCGGATCCTTCTTGAGATCGGCCAGGAACGCACGGGTGCTGGTCTTCGGAACCACGACATCCCGATCCGGGAGCATATCCAGATTGTCGTTGAACATCTCGCGCGCGACCTGCTTGGCCTCGCGGTAGCGTCCCTTCTGCACCAGCCACACCGCCGTCTCCGGCACGTCATGGCGCATGATCAGAATGATCAGTGCCGGCACCGCGCCGAGACCCAGCGTCACGCGCCACAGCATCTCGTGGTTCATGTCGACCAGGAGGAAGATCACGATGACGCCGATTGTCAGAACCTCGCCAACCGCGAACATGAACTGCCAGCGATTGCCCATGACCTCGCGCTCGCCCTTGGCCATGGATTCCATGATGTAGGTGTAGCCGGTCGAGATGTCCGAACCGAGCGGAATTCCGAGCAGGAAGCGGATCACGACCAGCCAGGCGACATCAGGCACGAAGGCCTGTGCCAGAGCGAGCACGATGAACATCACCATCGTGACCAGGAACATGACGCGGCGGCCGATCTTGTCGGACAACCAGCCGCCGAGCAGCGCGCCGATGAGTGCCCCGCCTTGCGTGCCCGCTGCGGCAAGGCCGAGCATCAGCGGATCGGGATTGTACTGTTCCTTGATGAAGATCAGCACGAAAGCGATCGAGTAGAGATCCCAGGCCTCGACCAGGATCGAGGCCATCATCAGCCAGCCGACCTTGTTGCCCTTGGGGCTGTAGTTCGTGATGAGGTAGCGGACCGCGGCTTCGCTCGGGGTCGGTTGTGGCACCGCCATCGTTGACATTTTTTTGTCCTCTCTGCAAAACTCACTACGCGCCGAGCAGCGGCTCGATGCTGCAATCGAGCAAGCGCGGATCGATGCCCGCCTCCATGCCCGTGAACATTTCGCCCATGTAGTCGATCAGGGCATCGCTCGCCTTGACCGCTTCCTCGACGCGGCGACTGGCGACAGCTGCGAGAATGGCGAGATGATGATCGATCGTGCCCGACAGATCCGCCTGCCCCGGCATGAAGCGGTGATGGATGTAGCCGATGCGGCGATACAGCGTGTGCAGTGGCCGCATCGTATGCACCAAGAAGGGCTCGCCGGCAGCCTCCAGCACCAGCGCGTCGATGCGGCGGTCGAGGCTGTTGAATTCATCGAGGGTCAGGCTGGCGCGACGCTCGCGCAGCAGACGTTCGATGTGCAGCGCCTGATTGCGATGCGACAGGTTCGCACGATCGGCCGCAAGGCGGACCACGAAGCGCTCCATGTCGCGGCGCAGGCCGAGCAGCATGCGCTCGCGCGCCAGATCGATCGGGGCGATGTGCAGGCCATGACGGGGCCGGATGATGATGAGCGTGTCGGCCGAGAGACGATTGACGGCGTGGTGCACCGGCGTGCGGCCGAAACCGGTGATTTGCTGCAGTTCCAGCATGGTCATGAACTGGCCGGGCTTGAGCTCGCAATGAACCAGGAGCTCTTCGATCCTCTGATAGGCCAACTCGAAGAAGTTGAGACGGTTGCTACGGGACGGCCGGCCTCCGGTGTCATCCTCGTTCCTCACCACCTGGAGTGCGCGCTTGCGCCGTGCCATCTCATCCTCCCGTCAGCCCGCGTTTTCGTTGCGACGCACCGTGGACAGTGCGCTGTTGGCGCCCCTTAAAACATGTTGTGATATATTACAAGCGGGCGTAAGACTCCGCGATCAGCCGCAACTGATGGCGCGGAAATGACGACAAGGGCCGCTTATGCGCCCCGACGGGAGGATTGTTGCCGTGAAGATCACGTCGATCGAGACACTGCGCACGCAAGAGTTCTCCAACGTCATCTGGGTCCGCATCCACACCGATACCGGCATGATCGGACTCGGCGAGACCTTTTACGGCGCAGGCGCAGTCGAGGCGCAGATCCACGACACCTTTGCAGGCCGGCTGCTCGGCCGCAATCCCCTGCACATCGAGGCGATTCATCGCGACATGCTGAACCTGCCGATGGCGCAGTCGTCGACCGGCGTCGAGTACCGTGCCGCCTCCGCCATCGATATCGCGCTGTGGGACCTGTTCGGGAAGGTCTGCGGCCAGCCGGTGCACCAGATGCTCGGCGGCCTCTGCCGGGACAAGCAGCGCATCTACAACACCTGCGCCGGCACGCAATATGTCCGCTCGACCAATATCAGCCCGGTTGCCAACTGGAATCTCGGCGCCTCCAAGGGTCCTTACGAGGATCTCGATGCATTCATGACGCGCGCCGATGCGCTGGCCGAGAGCTTGCTGGAGAGTGGCATCTCCGCAATGAAGATCTGGCCGTTCGATCCGGCCGCACAGGAGAACAAGGGGCTCTACATCAGCGCAGCGCAGATGAAGCAGGCGATCGAGCCGTTCGAGAAGATCCGCAAGGCCGTCGGCGACAAGATGGAGATCATGGTCGAGCTTCACTCGCTATGGAATCTGCCGACCGCCAAGCAGATCGCGCGCGCTCTCGAACCCTACAAGCCGACCTGGTACGAAGACCCGATCCGCATGAACTCGCCCCAGGCGCTCGCCGAGTATGCGCGCTCGACCGACGTCTGGGTTTGTGCCAGCGAGACGCTGGGCTCGCGCTTCCCCTACAAGGACATGCTCGACCGCGACGCCATGCACGTGGTGATGGCGGATCTTTGCTGGACCGGCGGCCTCACCGAGGGCCGCAAGATCGCGGCCATGGCCGAGACCTATCACCGACCCTTCGCACCGCACGATTGCATCGGCCCGATCGGCTTCATCGCCGCCATCCACATGTCGTTCAGCCAGCCCAACACCTTGATCCAGGAATCGGTGCGCGCCTTCTACAAGGGCTGGTACAATGAGCTCGTCACCACGATGCCTGCCATCAAGGATGGCTACGTCTATCCGATGGAAGGACCCGGCCTGGGCGTCGACCTCCTGCCTGCTGTCTTCGAGCGCAGCGATCTCACCGTGCGCCGCTCCAACGTCTGAGGATTTCACCAGATGAGCACGTCCCTCTTCGATCTTTCCGGCCGCACCGCGCTCGTGACCGGTTCCTCTCGTGGCCTCGGCCGTGCCATTGCCGAAGGCATGGCCAAAGCAGGCGCCAGGATCATTGTAAACGGCGTCGATCCCAAGCGCGTCGAGCAGGCCGTCGCCGAGTTTCGCAGCGCAGGGCACAAGGCCGAAGGCGCGCTCTTCAACGTCACCGACGAGCCGGCTATCCTCGCCGCTTTCGAGCGTTTCGACCGCGAAGGTCTTGCGGTCGACATCGTCGTCAACAATGCCGGCATCCAGCACCGCAAGCCACTGGTAGAATTCACCACCGACGAGTGGCGCAAGGTGATCGAGACCAATCTCACCAGCGCCTTCGTGATCGGCCGCGAGGCGGCCAAGCGCATGATTCCACGCAAGCACGGCAAGATCATCAATATCGGCTCGCTCGGCAGCGAGCTGGCGCGGCCCACCATCGCGCCCTACACCGCGGCCAAGGGCGGCATCAGGAACCTGACCCGCTCGATGGCGGTGGAATGGGCCCAGCACGGCATCCAAGCCAACGCGATCGGGCCCGGCTACATGCTGACCGACATGAACGAGGCGCTGGTCAACAACGCCGACTTCAACAACTGGCTGATGGGCCGCATCCCGTCGAAACGATGGGGCAAGCCGGACGAGCTGGTGGGCGCCGCGATCTTCCTGGCATCGGACGCGTCCACCTATGTCAACGGCCAGATCATCTATGTCGATGGCGGCATGATCGCCGCGATGTAATCGCGAAGTCCAGGGAGCAAGCCATGCGCGCCGTCGTCATCCATGCACCGAAGGATCTCCGGATTGACAATTATCCGGATGCGATGCCCGGCCCGGGAGAAGTCCGCGTCAAAATCGCCAATGGGGGCATTTGCGGCTCGGACCTGCACTACTATCATCACGGTGGCTTCGGCGTGGTCCGCATCCAGCAGCCGATGGCGCTGGGGCACGAGATCGCCGGCGTGGTGGCCGATGTCGGTGACGGCGCCACCAATGTGAAGCCCGGCACGCGCGTCGCGGTCAATCCGAGCAGACCATGCGGCCAGTGCCTGCATTGCCAGGAAGGCATGCGCAACCAGTGCCTCGACATGCGCTTCCTCGGCAGCGCGATGCGCTTCCCCCACGTGCAGGGCGGCTTTCGCGAATTCATCACGGTCGACGCGACGCAGGCCGTGCCGATCGCGGACAAGCTCTCGCTTGCGGAAGCCGCGGTGGCCGAGCCGCTGGCGGTATGCCTGCATGCCGGCAAGCAGGCGGGCCCCCTGCTCGGGAAGCGCGTGCTGATCACCGGCTGCGGCCCGATTGGCGCGCTGATGATTGTGGTCTCGCGCTTCGGCGGCGCGTCCGAGATCGTGGCGACTGATGTCGCCGAAGCGCCGCTCGCGGTCGCGAAGAAGCTCGGCGCCACCGACGCCATCAACGTCGCGGCCAATGGCGCAGCCCTCGATCCGTGGCGCGCCGGCAAGGGCGTGTTCGACACGCTGTTCGAAGCTTCAGGTAATCAGGCGGCGCTCCGCACCGCGCTCGACCTGCTCAGGCCGGGCGCGACGCTGGTGCAGCTCGGCCTCGGCGGCGAGATGACGCTGCCGATGAATTCAATCGTCGCGAAGGAATTGCAGCTCCGTGGCACCTTCCGCTTCGATCGGGAGTTCGAGCTGGCGGTGCGGCTGATGGGAGAAGGCCTGATCGACGTCAAACCTTTGATCACGGCTGCCATGCCGTTCGAGAATGCGGTCGCGGCCTTCGAGCTCGCCAGCGACCGGACGCAGTCGATGAAAGTGCAGCTTACTTTCTAGGAGCGTCGTTGACCTGCTGCCCCTCGATCAATCGATCCCTGACCAGCCGCACGGCACCGCGCTTCCACGAATAGTCCGCGCCCAAGCGCAGGCCGCTGTCGCCGCGCGCCAGCACCGCCCCTGTCCTGGCATCGCGCACCTGGAAGCCGAGCGTGTATTCGGTGCGGCTGACCCGCCGCACCACGCCGATCAGCGACTGATCCGCGCCGAGCTCTTTCGCAATCGCCGCCTCACATCCGCCGCAGTCGCGCAAGGCACGCCCCTTCCCCGCCTCGCCGCGCACGCCGCTGACATCGACGATGCGGTAGCGGCCGGATTGACCCAGCGCTTCGCGTACGCTGCCGGAGACCTCGGCCATGTATGACGCGTCTGAAGTCGCCGATGCCTCCGCCGAGGCGCCGGTCGTATCCTCAAGCTCGAAATCGAACACCGCCAGCGCGACCGGCACCGGCGTTGCGAGCGCGGCCAGGATCTCGCGGGACAGGAAGATCTCGGCGCGCTCCCAGGATTCATCGTTGTCGCCGCGGAAGCTGTAAAGCTTGTCCATCACGAGCTTCTTGGCGCCGACGTCGATCACGGCGACCTTGGCCCATTGCACCAGCGTGCTCGTCTTCTGAATGCCGCCGATGACCTTGAACGCCGCGCCGTCCCGGGTGGACGGCACCAGCCGATAGCGCGAGTCCGCAGCGATGTCCCTTCGAAGCGCGGCCATGAACGCGGCCAGCCGCCGCTCGTGAGCGGCGGTCTGGTTGGTCGGCTCGCCCGAAGTATCGGTATAGCTGAAATCATCCATGGCTACGCCAATAGCGCTCTCGGCATCGGCCGGCGAACAAGAAAGGACGAAGAGGAGAAAGGCGGAGAGAATCAGGCGAGAGCAATGCATGAACGGACCTCGCAGGATGGGACGGCCGCAAATCTGGATCGGTCACTGAGGGCGACGCAGCCGCAACCGTCCCGACAAGCGCCGGGAAAATTTCACGACGCTGCAGTGCGGTACAGCGGGAACGCTTTCCGCCGCATGCGTTCTGCCCTTTAATGCGGAAAGCGACAAACCCGTTCGCACCAGGTGCCTGCCGATGTGGAATCGCCCGAGGTTCGATCTCAAGGTCCGTCTGACGTTGCTCGTGGCCGGGATATCGGCCGTCTGCTTCGCTGCGATCTCCGCCTATTTCCTCGTATCGGCCGACCGGGCCGCGCATGCGCGCATCGACGGCATCGCCGCCATCGTGGCGAAATCGCTGGAGTTGCAACAGGGCAAGGTTCAGTGGGGGGCCAACCCGCGCTCCGACTTTCCGAACCTCGATCCTGTTTCGGCCTATGTGATGACACCCGGCCTGTGTCTGGCATTCCGCGGCACGAGCGGCGGCATCCTCCAGCGCTTCTGCAGTGGCGCGCCTGCCCCCGCGAGCCCGCCGCCGCAAGCCTTCGTCGCCTTCTATCGGAGCCTGTTCGATCCCGGCCGGGAGGCAGTACGACCGGTCATTGTGCGCGGAACGAACCTCGGCGAGACCGTGGTTTCGGTCGATCCGGCCGTACAGACGGCGGAAGCCTGGCACGAGGCGGGGCGACTGATGATCGCGCTTGCAATCGCGCTGCCGCTGCTCTGCGCACTGGTCTATGCCGCACTCGCCCGCGCCCTGCGCCCCACCCGGCTGATCGGCAAAGGCCTCGAGCGCATTGCCACCGGAGACCTCACGACGCGGCTGCCGCCATTCGATCTCGCCGAGCTCTCCGCCATCCGTGACGTCTTCAACCATCTCGCCGAAAGCCTCGATATCGCGCTTGCCGAACGCAACGAGCTGACACGGAAGCTGATCGCGCTTCAGGACGAGGAGCGCCGCCATCTCGCGCGCGAGCTGCATGACGAATTCGGCCAGTCGCTCGCCGCGATCCGCGCGCTTGCCGCATCCGCCCGCCAGACCGCGGCGCAGGACTGCCCCGGATTGCTCGGAGAGTGCGACAGCATTGCCCGGACCGCGACTGGCATGATGGAGACGCTGCGCGGCGCGCTGTTCCGGTTGCGGCCACCGGACGTCGACGAGCTCGGCCTCGTCGCAAGCCTCGAAGGTCTGGTGTCGGGTTGGAACGGCCGCAGTCGCGGCCAGACCCGGTTCGAAATCCGGTTCGACGGTGCCTTCGAGAGCGTGCCTGGCACCATCAGCGCCACTCTCTACCGCATCGTGCAAGAGGCGCTCACCAACGCGGCCAAGCATGCCGGCGCAACAAGGGTCAGCCTGCAACTGACAATGGCCAACAATGAGATCGCCCTCGCGGTCGAGGACGACGGCCGCCCGAATGAGACTGCCGTCAAATCCGGCATGGGCCTGCTGGGCATGCGCGAGCGTGTCGCCGCGCTTCGCGGCCGGCTGAGCTTCGAGACCGGCCCTCATGGATCCACGTTGCGTGTGTTCATCCCGCTCGCGGCCGATCGGCAGGCCCTGGAGCACGCCGCATGAGCGCAGCCGATGCCACCATCCTACTGGTCGACGACCATTCCGTCGTCCGCGAGGGCTATCGCTCCGTGCTCCAGAAGCAGCCCGGCCTGCGCGTCGTCGCGGAGGCAGCCGACGGCGCGGAAGCCTATCGGCTGTACAAGTCCGAAGCGCCGGACCTCGTCATCATGGACCTCAGCATGCCCGGCATCGGCGGCATCGAGGCCGTCAGGCGGATCAGGCAGTGGGACAAGGCCGCACGAATCCTCGTCTTCACCATGCACGAGAATGCCGGCTTTGCCGTGCAGGCGATCCGCGCCGGTGCGAGGGGGTACGTTACCAAGACAAGCCCGCCCGAGACCCTGGTGCGCGCGGTAAAGGACGTGCTCGCCGGCAAGATCGCCATCAGTCCCGATATCGACCACGAGCTTGCACTCAGCCGCATCGGCGGCGAGTGCTCGGCCGCGGACGTGCTGACGCCGCGCGAATTCGAGGTGCTGCGGCTGCTGCTCGCCGAGAACACGACGGAGGAGATCGCCCAGATGCTGCATGTCAGCCCGAAGACGGTGGCGAACCTGCATTCCCTCATCAAGGACAAGCTCGGCGTTGGGTCCGACATCGAGCTGGTCCGGCTGGCGCTTCGCCAGGGATTGTTAACGGAGGTCTGATTGCCGCTGGCTTACGGCTTCAGCCTCGCTCCGTCAGGCGAGAACGCCGCCACCGTGTCGCCGATCCTGAACGACATCATGTCACGGCCGACGAGCAACGGCTCCTTGTAAGCAGTGCGGGTCCGCAGGATCAGCGGCCCCCGGGGAAGGACACGAGGTTATCCGCAACGCCCGCGAGGGCATCGACTATCTCGCCTCGATTATCATTGCGATTCGCATCCGAGGCCGTCGCCGCCGGGTTGAGCCGCGGAAGATGCTTCCTTCCCTGCATCGCCCGCATTGATTTAGAAGTCCTTAATTTTCCACATGTACCTCTCGGTTGCAACAACCGGTTGCTGCTCAGGAAAACTGCAGTCCGAGAGCGCTGGATGACCAGTCGCTTTCCTCCGAGAGCAGTCCAATGGGGTCATTTCGCGTGCTCGCCGAATCACTGGAACACGTGCGGCTCTTTCCCGCAAAGCGGATGATCTACGCCCGCCTTGTGCTTGCGGCGATGGCCGCGATCATCGTGGCCAAGAGCTTCTGGTTTGGACGCTGGGGCGGCTGGGCCAGCCGCGAGCTTGCCGACTTCGATGCGTTTCACATCGTCGCGCAGCGTGTCTGGATTGGCGATCTCGAGCAGGTCTATCATTTCGAGACGTTGTTGAAGATGCAGGCCGCGGTCGCGGGAGCGGCGCCCAGCTTCATGCCTTGGACCTATCCACCCCAATATGGTCTGCTGATAGCGCCGTTCGCCTTCCTTCCCGTCGGAGTCGGCTATCTCCTGTTCACCGCTTCAACTCTCGCATTTTATATTGCGACGCTGCGCGCACTGGCGCGCGATCATTTTGCGCATGTGTTGGTGGTTCTCTTTCCCGCGCTTTCAGTCACCATCGGCTGCGGGCAGAACGGCTTTCTCACGGCGGGACTGATCGGCCTCATCTGCCTCAATATCGAACGACGACCGCTGCTCGCTGGAATTGCGCTTGGCGTCATGGCGATCAAGCCACACCTCGTGATCGCCGTCAGCGTCTGCCTGCTTGCAATGCGGAGCTGGGTCGCGCTCGCGGCCGCTGCGGCCGTGGTGCTGGCGAGCTCGCTCGTCTGCACAATCCTGTTCGGATGGCAGATCTGGACCGCATGGTTCGGCGCAATTCGAGAATCGACGAGCTACCTCGAGCAGGGCCTTTATCCGTTGTTCCGTATGATCTCAGCATACGCCGCACTTTCCACAACCGGGTTCTCCCCCAAGGTGGCCTTTTGGGGACAGGTAGTCGTTGCTGCGCTTGCCTTGCTCGCGGTCATGCTAACTGTCTTCCTCGTTGCGACCCGTGGATTTTCGCAGCGATTTCTCCTAGGCACCGCCACAATAGTGTCGGCGATGATTAGTCCATATGCATATGACTACGATCTATCGATGCTCGGCGTCGGACTTGCTCTGTTGCTGCCCGAGCTCGGCAAGGTGGCCAGCCCGACCGAGCGCAGTGCCATCTACGCCCTGATTCTGCTGGCTGGCGGCTATGGATTGCTGCAATCAGCACGGCTCGCGATGGAATTTGGACAGAGGGTAGACTTGAACGAGCATTTCGCGCCCGCAATCGGCGGCTTCGCCATGATGACGGTGCTCGCATTGCTCCTGAAAATGTTGTGGCGCGCGGCATGGCCTGCGCTCGTCCCGCCGAGAGCCGCGAAATAACCGCCCTTCCTACGTTTGCTCAAGCCCAAATCCGCAATCAGGCACTGTGAATGCGATGACAAGCCAAATCGCGATCGAGCTCTACTCGCTGGAATCAAGCGAGTCATGCTGAATGATCTGGGATTTGCGCGCTCCGATGCGCCAGTCTCGTGAAGAAGCTGCGGACGGCCCAAGAGAAGTGGTTCTACCTGATCAGATTCGTGCGTGTCACTGATATGGCCCGCTGGGAGCGGGCGGTTCTTCAACAGGATCATAGTCGAGTGGCGATGCGCTACGACGCCGAGAACTATTCTTTCCTTCGTTCAATTTGCGTCGATTCGGCTGTGGCTGCGCGTCGATGAGTCCGCGTCGTTGATTGTTGGCCCGCAGATCATTCGCGCGCGACGACCGAATCCAGCCAGGCGCAGTTCAGCGGCGGCACGCGCGGGTCAGGGACGCGCACGCCTCGCGCCGCTGCATCCAGCCGCATGTCGCGCAATCGTTTGCGCTGCTCTTCGGGCATATGGAGCCGCTCGTGGCCCCACAGCGAGGGACCATCAAAGGTCTCGTGCGGCTGCCAGGTCTCGGGATCGATGACCCGCGCGCCCCAGCCGTACTCGATGAAGAAGCCGGACGGCGTATTCACGTAGAACGAGGTCATGTGGTCGTTGGTGTGCCGGCCCAGCGTATAGGCGACACGCCCCTCGTCCAGCTGCGCGAGGTCGTAACCCTGCCCGACGTCGTCGAGACTGCCGAGCTCGACCATGAAGTGATGCATCGCCTTCCGCCCCGAGCCAACCATCGCAAAGGAGTGGTGGCGGCCGTTGACGTGGAAGAAATAGAGCCCGTAAGGCTTCAGCCCGAAATCGGAGACGTGAAAGCCGAGCACGTCACGATAAAACGGCAGGAGCTGCTCGACATCCTCCACATTGAGCACGACATGCCCCATGCCGAGCGCGCCGGTGCGGAAGCCCGAGATCGGGCGGCCGGGCCTGAACGGCTCGCTCGCAAGCTCCGGGTTGCAAAAAGCCTCCAGCCGGTTGCCGGCGGGGTCAGTGAACGCGATCAGCTCGGCGACATGCCGCTCGTCCGCGAGCGCGCGCGAGCCTCGGACCACCTTCGTGCCATGGCTTTCCAGGCGTCCCGCCAACCGGTCGAGCTCGGCCGTGGAGGGAACTTCCCATCCCATCACCGCAAGGCCGGCATCGCTGCCACCGTCGACGATCAGCCGCTGCTTGCGGTCGTCCATGCGGAAGGCGCGCATCTTGCCGCCGCGATCGACCTGCTGCATCCCGAGCAGCCCGGTCGCCATCCGGCTCCACTGATCGAGCTGGGATGAACTGATTCCGATATAGCCGAGTGCTGTGATTTCCATCGAATTCCTCCGGAAGGCATCACGTTGGCCGCACCGCGGCGACTTGATACCGGCCGCGCGCGATCCTACGGTGGCGTCCCGCAATCGCTTCGCGTTCGCAATGACGATAGACACGCCGCGATGAGCCACAAGGGAGGAAATGAGAAGTGTCCAAGGAGCGGACGCAGAACGGCAGGCCGCGGCAGTCCGAGGGCGTCCGCGCCTTCAAGCGGGGGCTCGACGTGCTGCATGAGGTTAACCGCTCCGGCGGCATCCGCGCCGGCGACGTCGCCCGCGCGCTCGATCTCCCCCGGCCCACCGTCTATCGCCTCCTCGAAACGCTGGAGGAACTCGGTTACATCGCCCGCAGCGCCAGCGACGACCGATTTCGGGTCACCCGGCGCGCACTGAGTCTCGGCGACGGCTATGATCCCGGCGTGGTAATCTGCCAGGCGGCGGCGCCTTATCTCGCCGATCTGAGCAAGAAATTAGTCTGGCCGGTCGATCTCTCCACCTATGAGAACGCGGCGATGGTGGTGCAGGAGACCACTCACTCTCGCAGCCCGCTCTCGATCGACCGCGGCATGATCGGCAAGCGTCTGCCGATGCTGCGCACGTCTGCGGGTCGCGCCTATCTCGCCGCCTGCCCCGCGCGTGAACGCGATCTGATCGTCAATCATCTCCGCCGCATCGATGAGGCCGATGATCGCCCGTTCCTCGACGAAGCCCGCCTCGACCGGATGATGGCCGAGACGCAGGCGCGCGGCTACGCCATCCGCGGCGACGGCGAGTACAACCCCAAGACGGCCTCGATCGCTGTCTCGATCGTGCGCGACGGCGTCGTGTTCGGCTGCATCTCCATCATCTGGATCCGCTCGGCGCTGGGAATCGAGGAAGCCGCCGCAACCTTTGTCGATCCGATGCGCAGCGCCGCGGCAGCTATCGACGTCGGAGTCTGAAGCTGCTCCAGATCTCCGACCACACCAGGCGACGACCGCCGGCTATGCGTGCTTCACCCGAACCGGCAAGGAAGCCAGGCCACGCAACACGTTGTTGAGCGCCAGCACGGGTTCCCCGATCTCGAAAGAGGCCACTCGCTCCACCAGGACCTCGAGCAGTGCCGTCATCTCCAGCCGGGCCAGGTGAAGGCCCGCGCACATGTGCGTGCCGTTGCCGAATCCGAGATGATCGTTGGCGCGGCGCCTCACGTCGAAACGTTCCGGATCGTGCCATTTTCGCTCGTCGCGATTGGCCGACGCGTACAGCAGCAGCAGCCGGCTCTCGCGCGGAATGGTCAGGTCTGCAACCGTCGCATCGGCCGCAAGATGGCGTGTGAATCCCCGAACCGGCGATTCCAGCCGCAGCGCCTCGTTGATCGCATTCGGGATCAGGGCCGGATCGTTGCGGACCAGATCCCATTGCGCGGGATGACGGCCGAACAGCAACACGAGGTTCGCCGTTGCGAAGATGGTCGTATCGAGGCTCGGGCCGAGATAATCCCTCATCAGCACCGGACAGCGCTCCGGCTCGACCTCGCCTCGGTCCGCAGCAGCGAAGATGCGGTCGCCCCAGCTGCCGGGCCGCAGACGGCTCCTGATTTCTTCCCCGCCGAGATAGGCGCGCATCTCCTGAACGTCCTTCAGTGCCGTGCAGGCCCGTGCATTCATGGTGCCGAGCACGTTGAAGGTCGCAGCAGCCCAGCGCAGCATGCTGCTGCGGCCATGATCCTCCAGACCGACGAGCTTGGAGACGATCGTCAGCGGCAGGTGCTGAGCCAGATCCGACACTGCATCGAACTGGCCGCGTGCGACCAGATCGTCGACAAGCCGGCGGGCCTCTGTCCTGATATGGGGCGCGATCTCCTCCAGCGCCCGCGGCATCAATGGCGCCGCTATGATCCCGCGCAGCCGATCGTGCAGCGGCGCATCGCTCGCCAGCGTCGTGCCTCGCGAGATGTCGTTGACGTGGTCGTTGGCGGCAACGCCCTGTGCCGACGAGAACACGGTCGGGTTTCGCAACGCGGCACGCACGTCGTCGAATCGCGCCACCGCATGAAGCTCATTACGCGGCAACCAGACGACGACGCCCAGCTCGCGAAGGGCTCTGTAGTGCGGGTATGGGTCGAGCAAGACCTCATCGCTGTAGAGATCGACGTCGTAGACCGGTTGTCCGGGAATTGCCGGCATCCTCTATTCTCCCTCGCGTCCCGAAGTCCGCCTTAGCGCACGGCCACCCATTCGCCCTTCTCAAGCCGGCCGAGCGTCAGCGCACTCTGGTCGAGGCCGGTGTGGTCATTGGGGCCGTAATTGTAGACTCCGCGAGAGCCGGCCACGCCTCGGAGCTCTTCGATCGCGCTGCGAAGGCCCTCGCGAAAATCGGCGGTGCCGGGCGCGCCCTTCTTGAGCGCGGCGGGTGCAGCCCGCTCGATCAGCAGCAGAGCATCATAGGCGGACCCTGCAAAGATATTGCGGCTTCCCGGACCAAACCTGGCTTCATAGCGCTGAATGAAATCCAGCGCGGCCTTCTTGGCGGGATGCTCATCCGGCAGCGAGGCCGCGCCGACTGCCGGGCTCAGCGGCACGAAGATGCCGTCACCTTGAGCGCCTGTCAGCTTGCGGAAATCTCCAAAGGTGGCGCCGAGCGTGCCGTACACCTTCCCTGCAAATCCCTTCTCGCGAAGCTGAAGCAGCGGCAGCGCCGCGGGCGCGCCGGAGGCTGCAATGAGGACGGCGTCCGGGTCGGCGGCAACGATCTTGAGGATCTGCCCGACGACGCTGTTATCGGTCCGTGCATATTTCTCGTCGGCGACGAGCGCGATTCCCGCCGCCGCGCACATCTCTGCACTGACCTTGCTCCAGGCGTCACCGTAGGAATCGCCGAAACCGATCAGGGCGAGTTTCTTGACCCCGCTCTTCTTCATGTGCGCGAACAACGGCGCCGCTTCGTGATCGTCGTTGGTGGTCGTCTTGAATATCCAGCGCCTTCGCGCGTCGACCGGAGCCACCAGAGCGTTGACGGGGGCAAGCGTGATCACGGGAAGCCGGTATTCGACCGCGGGATCGATAACCGCGAAAGATCCGGGCGTCGTGGTCGGACCGACGAGGATATCGATACTGCTGCCCTGGAACAGCTTCCGCATCGCCGCAACGGCCGCGGTGCTGTCCGAGGCTTCGTCCAGAAACAGGTAGTTGACCTTGTGGCCTGCGATTTCGGGTGGGCCAAAGCTGGTCCCATTGCGCTCCGCATTTCCAATCGCTGCGGCCGGACCGGTCGTGGACAGCAGGATTCCCACGTTGATGTCCGCGGCAGAAGCCGACACCATGAACATTTGGATTGCAAGGCACGCCACTCCCGCGCATTTCAGCATCGTTCCTCCTCCGCGGCTGCCTCGATCGACAACCTGCACTTTTTTTCCTGACGTTAGGTAGCCAAGGCAGGCAGGCCCGATGTAGCGCCATTGCGGAAATGTCCGGCTGGCGGACAAGCCGGATGTGGCGGAGGTCGTCCGCTGGGCGGACACTTGGCGCGCCGGCGTTGAAGGGGCGGCACCGGCTGGGAAAGAGATAACCCCATGCAAGATAAATCCGCCCTCGAAGAATTTGATGTCGTGATCGTCGGCCGCGGCCCGGTGGGTGCCACGCTCGCCAATCTGCTCGGCCTCTGCGGCGTGCGGACGTTGGTGCTGGAGCGCGAGGCGCGGACCTATCATCTGCCGCGCGCGGTGCATTTCGACGACGAATGCATGCGCGTGTTTCAGACGATCGGCCTCGCCGACGCGATTCTGCCGCACGTCATTCTCAGCCCGGGGATGCTCTTTCTCGATGCCGACGGCCGCATGCTGCTGGATTGGTCCCGTCCACGGACGCTGACGCCGATGGGCTGGCATCTCAGCTACCGCTTCCACCAGCCGGATCTGGAGGACGTATTGATCCGAGGGCTCGCCCGCTGGCCACACGTCAGCCTGCGCAACCGGTGCGACGTGTTCGCGCTCGATCAGGACGAGGATGGCGTGCGCGTCCGCTACGAGGACCTCACGAACGGGAAGCTCTGCGGGGTTCGCGCCGGCTATGTGGTCGGCTGTGACGGCGCCCGCTCGCTGGTGCGCCGCTTTATCGGCTCCGGCATGGACGACCTCGGGTTCCACGAGCGCTGGCTGGTCATTGACGTCCTGCTCAAGCGCGACCGCGATGACCTCGGCGACTACAGCCTCCAGCATTGCGATCCCAGGCGGCCGGCGACTTATGTGCGCGGCACCGGCGCGCGGCGGCGCTGGGAAATCACGGTGCTGCCGGACGAGGATTCGAACGACGTGGCGCAGCCGGCAAAGGTGTGGGAGCTGCTGTCACGCTGGATCACGCCTGAGGATGCCGAGCTCGAACGCGCGGCGGTCTACACCTTTCATTCCGTGATCGCACAACAATGGCGCAACGGTCGATTGCTGCTCGCGGGCGATTCTGCGCACCAGACGCCGCCTTTCCTCGGCCAAGGCATGTGCGCCGGCATCCGCGATGCCGCGAACCTCGCCTGGAAGCTCGACGCGGTCATACGGGGCGCCGCAGATTCCGGTGTGCTCGACACCTATCAGAGCGAACGCCTGCCCCATGTGCGCGAATTCATCGAGCTCGCCATTCGGCTGGGCGGCGTGATCAACACCAAGGCGACCGAAGCGGGACTTGCCGCCGGCGAGGCTCGCGAGAACGCGCCCGTGAAGCTCGAGGTGAAGAAGCCTCTGCTCGGCCCCGGGCTCGTATCAAGGGATCTGCCGCTCGCCGGACATCTGGCGCCGCAATTCACCTTGAGCGACGGCAGCCCAAGCGACGACAGGACCGGCTACAGCCACGTGCTGCTCGTCGAGACGGCGGCGGCGCCGTCATCGCGACAGGCCCTTTCACAGGGAATCAGGATCCTGACTAGCGACGATGCCAGCAGCCTTGGGCCCTGGCTGCGCGAGCACGGCATCATCGCTGCGCTCGTTCGCCCCGACCGCTACGTGCGCGGGACGGCCTGCAACGAAGCCGAGCTCGACCGGCTCATCGCCGGCATCGCGCCTCCAACCCACGTGCCCTCCGCGGCCTGACTGAACCATCTCAAGGACATCTCATGAAGCTGATCTCGTTCATTGTGGGCGGACGCCCCTCCTTCGGCGCCGTCAAGGACAACGGCGTTGTCGATCTCGGCGCCCGGATGGCGGGCTGCACCACGCTGCGCCAGCTGCTCGAAGCCGGTCGCCTCGCCGAGGCGGCAAAGCTGGCCGCCTCCGCTGCGCCCGATCATCCGCTCGACAAGATCAGCTTCGCCCCCGTGATCCCCGACCCAGGCAAGATCATCTGCGTAGGCCTCAATTATCGCGACCACGTCGCCGAGACGGGCCGCACCGTCACCGAGAAGCCGGCGCTGTTTGCGCGCTTCGCCTGCAGCCAGGTGGGCCATCTCCAGCCGATCGTGAAGCCGAAGGTGAGCGACGACTTCGACTACGAGGGCGAGCTCGCGCTCGTCATCGGCAAGGGAGGCCGGCACATCCCGGCCGACCGGGCGCTCGATCATATTGCCGGCTACTCCTGCTACAACGAAGGCAGCATCCGCGACTGGCAGCGCCACACCAGTCAATTCCTCGCCGGCAAGACCTTTGCCGAAAGCGGCAGCTTCGGTCCCTGGCTGGTGACGACGGACGAGATTCCCGATCCGTCAAAGCTCACCTTGCAGACGCGGCTGAACGGCAAGGTCGTGCAGGACACCACGACGGATCTCCTGATCACCGCCATTCCCGAGCTGATCGCCTACATCTCCACCATCTGCCCGCTCGTGCCCGGTGACGTCATCGTCACGGGCACGCCGGGCGGTGTCGGCGCCAAACGCACGCCGCCGCTGTGGATGCGTCCCGGCGACACCGTCGATGTCGAGATTTCCGGCATCGGCACCTTGCGTAACACGGTGATCGCCGAACCGGCCTGACCGTCAGGATCGATCAATCAACGATAAACTCAGGAACCGCCATGGGTACGACCCGCGCCACCTCCGCAGCCACCCTGCTCATTACACTCGCGCTCGCGGGGTCCGCTGCGCGGGCCGACATCAAGGGCGACGCCATCCGGATCGGTGTTCTCACCGACATGAACGGCGTGTTCGCGACCGCCATGGGTCTGGGCTCGGTCGAGGCGGCGCGGATGGCGGCGGAGGAGTTCGGCGGCAAGATCAACGGTAGGCCGATCGAGATTTTGCAGGCCGATCACCAGAACAAGCCAGACCTGGCCGCATCGCTCGCCCGCAAATGGTTCAGCGATGGTGTCCAGGCAATTGCCGACGGCGGCAGCTCCGGCTCGGCGCTGGCGGTGCAGGAGCTTGTGCGCAGCAACGGCAAGATATTCCTCATCTCCGGCGCCGGTGCAAACCAGCTCACGGATGAAGCGTGCGCCCCAACCAGCGTGCAATGGACCCAGGACGCCTATTCCACGGCGACCGCCGTGGTCTCCGGCATCATGCAGACCAGCAAGGAGCCGTGGTTCTTCATCACCGGCGACTACGCCTTCGGCCATTCGATCGAGGCGACCGCGCGAGACCGCATCGCCGCGCTCGGCGGCAAAGTCGCCGGCAGCGTCAAGGCGCAGCTCGGTACGCCCGATTACAGCTCATTTCTGCTCCAGGCTCAGTCGTCGGGCGCCAAGATCCTGGCCATCAACGTCGCTGGCGACAATGCGACTGCGATCAAGCAGGCCGAGGAGTTCGGGCTCACCGATCAGGGCATGAAGATCGTGCCGATGTCGTTCCAGAACGTCGACATCGAAGCCGTCGGCTTGAAGGCCACACGCGGTGATCTCATCGTCACCTCGTTCTTCGAGGACGTCTCGCCGGCGGCCCGGAAATTCGCCGATGCGTTCTATGCCCGCCGGAAGGCGATGCCCTCGCAGATCCAGGCCGGCGTCTATTCCGCCGTGCGTCACTATTTGCAAGCCGTGAAGGACACAGATTCCGACGAGGGCACGGCCGTGATGGCCAAAATGAAGGCGACGCCGGTATCGGACGCCTACACCACCAACGGCCGCATCCGCGAGGACCAGCGCATGGTGCACGATCTCTATCTGGTGCAGGTCAAGACGCCACAGGAGTCAAAAGGCCCTTGGGATTTCGTCAAGCTGGTCGCAACGATCCCGCCCGACCAGGCATTCCGTCCGCTTGACCGCAGCAAGTGCAGCCTGGTCGGCAAGTAGGGTGTTTTCAGGCGGAGTGGAGACCGGTTCGCGCGACGAAACGCATCAGTCCAGAGCACCGTTTCGCGTCCATCGGAACGGTGCTCTCGCGCTCAAGCCAGATAGCGCGCAAGATGGCCTTCCATGGCGTAGAGTGCGCAGAGCGCGAGGCTCGACCAGACGGCGGCGCTGAAATACAGGAACATCCAGGTCAGCTCGCCCCTCCAATGCGCGATGTCATGCGTCACCACCCAGCGCGTCGCGACGTCATGCAAGCCTTCGAGGAGGCCGAGGAATTCGTTGCCCTCGGCATGCCCTGCCCGCCAGCGGCTGAGATACATCGGCACATCGACGGTGATCAGGAAGGCCAGAAAGCAGGCGATGCCGACGACGCCGACGATCAGCGCCCAGCGCACCACGCCCTGGAACTCCGGCATCAGGCGGCACAACGCGATCCCGGCCAGGAAGAACGTCACGGCCCACAGCGAATTCTCGATCGCATTGTAGAGATAGTTGGTGGTCACCACCGCGTACCAGGAGAAACACTCCGCGATGATGATCACCGGCACGATCACCCAAGCGATGTTCACCGTCGTCTCGGCGCCTGTCATGGTGCCGAGCTGGTGCAGAATGATGGCCCATTGGGCGGCGAAGCAAACCTCGGCGACCGTCGCGACCGAACGGCCGACGAAGACGCTCGATAGCCAGGTGTCGAACAGGCAGATGCGCTGAACGTCCGCTCGCGGCAGGACCGATCGGAACGCACAGCCGAACACATAGCCGGCGCACAGCAGCAGCATCAGCCCTATGTCGGATCCGCCGCTCAGGCTGCCCGACGCCGCCGGGTAGAACTCGCGGTACAGCATGAACCAGACGAGGACGTTGGCGCTGCTCACAAACGTGAGCGATCCCCACCACCATGCGAGAGGATTTGACCGCGCCTGCCACTGCAACATGACTCGCTCCGAAAATTATCGATCTGACACGTCGTCGTAATAATCCTGTCACAAGACGGCATGCAATCACGACAAAAATCTGTGTGTTCGGTCGTTCCACCGCTGTCCCCCGACGGAAATTGATGCGTCATTGCGTCCACATATTGGACAATTGACACCTTTATTTCGAATCTATTGGACATTCGCGCCGCTTGCGTCTGATATCCAGAAATGGTCCAGACCGCATCCAAGCCCAGACATCCGCCCTCCTCTGCCGCAGCCGTGTTGGCGGTCAGCTCCGAGGACGCCGCATTCGCGACGACGCTCGCAAAAGGGCTCGTCGTGCTCGAAGCGTTCAAGGCGGGGAGCACGCTGCTCGGCAATATGGAGCTGTCGACTTTGACGGGCATCCCGCGGCCGACGGTGGCGAGGCTGACCCATACGCTGGCCGAGCTCGGCTATCTCCGTTACGACGCCGAACGGGCGAAGTACCGCGTCGGCGCGCGAGCGCTGCGGATGGCACATCCTCTGCTCGCCGGCATGCAATTCCGCCAGGTGGCGCGCCCCATGATGCAGGAGCTGGCGCACAGCGTTCGCGGCACGGTCTCGATCGGCCTGCTCGACGCCACCTCGATGATCTATGTCGAGACTGCGCGCTCCGGCGATGTCGGCCCGCACGTGCCCGACATCGGCATGCCCATTCCCGTGGTGTTGACCGCCATGGGCCGCGCCGCGGCCTCGACCTTGCCGCCTGCGGACGCAGACCGGCTGGAGCGGAACATCGCCGCCGAAGATTCCGGGCTGTGGTCAGCGATGCGGGACAAATACCGCGCCGGGATTGCGCAGTGCAAAAGCCGCGGCTTTTGCACCTGCTGGGGCGAGTACATGGCTTCGATCCATGCCGTTGCCGCACCGTTGTTTCATGCCAGCGAATCGAAACAGTCGTTCTCGATCAATTGCGGCATCCCCGCTTTCCGGCTCCAGCCAGGTCAGCTCGAGGGTGAGATCGGTCCGCGCATTGCCGCGCTCGCCGACAGCATCCGCGCCATCATCGGGCAGGCCGAACTCACGACGCCGCCGCGCAAAACCAAGAAAACCACAAGCGTCGGGACATGACATGGCTGGACCGCTCGAAGGACTGAAGGTTCTCGATATCGCGACCATCATCGCCGCGCCGTTCGCTGCCACGCTGCTGGCCGACTACGGTGCCGAGGTGCTCAAGATCGAGATGCCCGGACAGGGCGACGGCGTGCGATCGTTCCCGCCGTTCAAGGACGGCAAGCCGTTGTGGTGGAAGGCCGCCAATCGCAACAAGAAGTTCGCCACCCTCGATCTGCGCACGCCGGACGGACTTGCGTTGTTCAAGCAGCTTCTCCCACGTTTCGACGTGCTGATCGAGAATTTTCGCCCGGGAACGCTCGATCGCTGGGGCCTTCCCAAGGAGGTGCTGTGGTCGATCCAGCCGCGCCTCGTGATTCTGCGTGCGACCGCCTTCGGGCAGAACGGCCCCTATCGCGAGCGTCCGGGCTTCGCCCGCATCTTCGAAGCCATGGGCGGGCTCACCTACATCACCGGTGAGAGCGACGGCGAACCGACTCATCCCGGATACCCGATCGGGGATTCGATCGGCGGCCTGTTCGGCGCCGTCGGCGTGCTCGCGGCGCTTTGGAAACGGGCGCGCGACCCGCATGCGCCGGGCGAGGAGATCGATCTCGCCTTGACCGAGGCCGTGTTCCGCCTGCTCGACGTCCTCGCCATAGAGCACGACCAGCTCGGCGCCGTTCGGAGCCGCATCGGCAATGCCAACGGCTATTCGGCGCCGGCCGCTGTTTTTCGCACCAGCGACGATCACTGGGTGACGCTCGCAGGCTCGACCAACACCCTCTTCGCAGCGAATTGCCGCGCAATCGGCCGGCCCGACCTCATTGCCGATCCACGCTTTGCCAGCAATGACGAGCGCGTCAAGCACGCCGCCGAACTCAACGACATCTTTGCCGGCTGGTGCGCCGCGCATCCACTCGACGAGGTCCTCGCGAGCTTCAATGCCGCACAGGGGACGCTGGCGCCGATCTATTCGATCGATCAGATCGCCGAGGACCCGCAAGTGGAGGCGCGCGAAGTGATCACCCGCGTTGCCGACCGGGACTTCGGCACGGTCGCCATGACCAATGTCGTGCCGCGCTTCACCGTCGATCCCGCGCGCTTGCGCCATGCCGCGGGCGACGTCGGCCAGGACAACAACGAGATTTACCGGGATTGGCTCGGCCTGTCAGACGCCAGGATCGAGCAGCTCACCCAACGAAAGGTGATCTGATCTCGGAAAATCAACAACAGAAGAGCAACAACAACAACAGGGAGGAAGACAACAGTGGCATCGTTCAAGGTCACACGCCGAACTCTGCTGGGCACGATTGCCGGCGGCCTCGCAGCGGGATCTGGCATGACGGCACATGCCGAGGACGCCTGGCCGTCGCGCCTGGTCCGGCTGATCTCACCCTACGGACCTGGCGGCTCCAACGACATCTCGCTGCGTCTGCTCGCGGAAGAATTCGGCCGCAGCCTGCGTCAGCAGTTCATCGTCGAGAACAAGCCGGGCGCCGGCACCCGTATCGCCAATGACATGGTCGCGCATGCGCCGGGCGATGGCTACACCTTCCTGTACGTCGCGGCCCCCTACGCTACAGCCGAGGCGTTGTTC
The DNA here is from genome assembly GCF_000426845.1 of Bradyrhizobium sp. in8p8. Taxonomy (GTDB): domain Bacteria; phylum Pseudomonadota; class Alphaproteobacteria; order Rhizobiales; family Xanthobacteraceae; genus Bradyrhizobium; species Bradyrhizobium japonicum_C. Next base: position 65,646 of record NZ_AUGD01000023.1, read on the forward strand.
GGCAAGCTCACCTATGACCGCAAGGAACTGCAGCCGGTGGCAATGGTGGTGATCGCGCCACTGTTCCTCATCATCAGTACCGATGCGCCGTTCAAGACCCTCCCGGAGTTGATCGCCTACGGCAAATCAAAGCCGGACGGACTGACCTTCGCCTCTCCCGGCGCCGGCTCGCAGCCTCATCTCGCCGGAGAGCTCCTGTTCCGCGATGCGGGCGTCAAGGGTCTGAACATCCCGTTCCGCGGCGATGCGGCTTCCTACACCGAACTGCTCGCCGGACGCGTGGATGCCACGCTGACGGCGCTGCCGACCGCCCTGCCTTACATCCAGAGCGGCAAGTTCACCGTGCTGGGCGTCGCCTCGCCTGAGCGCAGCGCACTCTACCCGCAGGCGCCCACCCTGCGCGAGCAAGGCTTTCCCAACGTGGCTGCCGCCGGCTGGTACGGCTTCATGGCGCCGGCGACAACGCCACGGTCGATCGTCGACAAGTTCCAGGCCGAAGTGCTGCGCGCGCTCGCCGAACCCGCGATCAAGAACAAGCTGACGGCCCAGGGTCTCGAGGTGCGCGCCGGCACCGCGGCCGAGTTCGCCCAGTTCATCGACAACGAGACGCAGAAGTGGACCAAGTTGATCCGCGATGCCGGCCTCAAGGGCGAATAACGAATAGGGGGAACACTGGGTATGAAGAACAATCTCATCAAAGGCTTCGCGGCGTCCACGCTCTTTCTCACGCTCTCGATCGCGGCCGCGCAAGCGCAAAAGAAATATGATCCCGGCGCCTCCGACACCGCGATCAAGGTGGGGCAGACCGTGCCGCTCAGCGGCCCGGCCTCGGCCTACGCGGTGATCGGCAAAACCCAGGCCGCCTACATGAGGATGATCAACGACCAGGGCGGCATCAACGGCCGCAAGGTCGAGCTGATCCAGTATGACGACGCCTATTCGCCGCCCAAGACCGTAGAGCAGACCCGCAGGCTGGTCGAAAGCGACGAGGTGCTGCTGACGTTCCAGATCATCGGCACCGCGCCGAACGTCGCGGTGCAGAAATATCTGAACGCCAAGAAGATCCCGCAACTCTTTGCCGCCACCGGCGCGGCGCGCTTCACCGATCCCAAGAACTTTCCCTGGACCATGGGCTTCAACCCGTCCTACCTCGTCGAGGGCCGCATCTACGCGCAATACCTGCTGAAGAACCACCCGAATGCGAAGATCGGCGTGCTCTACCAGAACGACGACCTCGGCAAGGATTATCTCGCCGGCCTCAAGGCCGGCCTCCGCGACAAGGCGAGCATGGTCGTGGCCGAGACGTCCTACGAGATCACCGAGCCGACGATCGATTCCCAGATTCTGAGATTGAGGGACGCAGGCGCCGACGTGCTGTTCAGCGCGACGACGCCGAAACAGGCGGCGCAAGCGATCAAGAAGGTGGCCGAAATCGGCTGGAAGCCGCTCCACATCATTGACATCAATGCCTCCTCCGTCAGCGCCGTGCTCAAGCCCGCAGGACTCGACAATGCCAAGGGCGTCATCAGCGTCGGTTACGTCAAGGATGCTGCCGATCCCGAATGGAAGGACGATGCCGGCATGAAGCGCTATTTCGCCTTCATGGCCAAGTACTATCCGGACGGCGACAAGGACTCGAACCTGAATGTCTACGGCTACATCACCGCACAGCTCCTGGTGCGGGTGCTGAAGCAATGCGGTGACGATCTCACCCGCGAGAACGTGATGCGACAAGCCGCCAGCCTCAAGAACGTCGAGCTCGATCTGACGCTTCCGGGAATCTCGGTCACGACCACGCCGACGGACTATCGCGTCAACAAGCAGTTCCAGATGGTGCAGTTCGATGGCCAGCGCTGGCAGAAGCTCGGCGGGATCGTGACGGACGACGCCAGGGAGTGAGGCGGCCAGAGCAGACGCGGAACGCGTTTGCGCGGAGTCATGCTCGAACCGGATCTAAGCGCGACGGGGATTCATCCCGATCTCGTTGCGCTTGAGGGGCGCGGGTCCGCACTCAACCTTCCGCACGGCGGCCGCCGCTGCGGACGAGGTCGTCGCTTTCGTCGACATGCCGCTGATATTGGGAGATCGCGCGGTTGGCCATGCGGATCCGGTTCGTCTGCCCCTCCTCGACCATCATGGTGATGCGCTGCGCCAGGAACACGCAGGCCTCGAACTCGTCGCGGATGGCGCCCGTACGCGCGAGAAAGTCCCAGGCGATCTCGTAAGCCTGCTCCGCGGCCGGGTTGCGATAGTCACTGAAGATGATGTGCGTCATGACAGGCAAAGCCGGACGGCACGCGATCGTTCCTGGGAATCGTTCCTGGCACTTGATGCCTCCAGGCTGCGACACGAAAGAACCACCGGCCCTGGTGCGCCGGTGGTTCGATATCGGAAGGATCGCGTGAACTACGCCGCCTGGCGCTGGTGCGTCAGGTACTCCATCGTCACCTTCTCGACATTGGAGTCGATCCAGGAAGCCATGCGTTGCTCCTCCTTCAGCGACGTCTCGAGCGGCGCCTTCGCCTCGGACATGCCGGCAGCGCCGCAGAGTGCGATGAGCGACTTGTAGGCGGCGATCTCGAAATTCTCGAACGCGTTGTTCGCGAAGGTGTTCTTGAGAATCTCGTCACCGGCAGCGGCGTGCGCCATGGCCTGCATGTTCGCCATCATCGACTGCGCCGTGTCCTTCAGGCTGGACGTGCTCTCGCCGCAGGCTTCCAGGCATTGTTCCAGCCGCCGCAGTTGCTCGTTGGTCTCCTGAAGATGCGCCGTGAGCTTCGCCTTGACCTCCGGATAGTCATCCAGCCGCTCCGACTGGCGCTCCATCAATTCGCGCGCCTGCACTTCCATCGCATGCGCATTTCGTAGTCCCACCACGAACGTATCGCGGGCTGCATTCGCCATATTCCTGTCCTCCGTTGACTGGCTTCCCTCCCGCAACAGGCAAGCAAGGGCCATTGTTCCTAAGAGGCCGTACTAATTGCCAACAGGAGGGTCCAACGATCTCACGCGCGTTCCGCCCGAAGGACCCGGCGCTAACCTGCGATAGCAAGACGCAGAACAGGCGTCGACGTCTGGAACGCCACCGACGCTCCGCGGTTCACAGCAGCGCGGGGTAGTGTCGCGAAGTTGCGCCCCCGAAGTCCGAGACAATGATGATCGACGATCCCACCGCTTCCGGAAATCTCCTGCCCCCGCGTCCTGGACACGGCCAGCCAGACAACAGTTCGGACGCATATTTCATGCAGATCCGCGATGACCTCGCGGACAAGGGATTCTTCACCGCGACCGCGGAGGAGCTGATCACTTGGGCCCGAACGGGATCGCTGATGTGGATGACGTTCGGACTCGCCTGCTGCGCCGTCGAGATGATGCAGATGTCGATGCCGCGCTATGACGCCGAACGATTTGGGTTTGCGCCACGGGCATCGCCTCGGCAATCCGACGTAATCATCGTGGCGGGCACCTTGACCAACAAGATGGCTCCCGCCTTTCGCAAGGTCTACGATCAGATGCCCGAGCCGCGCTACGTGATCTCGATGGGATCATGCGCCAACGGCGGCGGCTACTACCACTATTCCTATTCCGTCGTGCGCGGCTGTGACCGCGTGGTGCCGGTCGACATCTATGTTCCCGGCTGCCCACCGACCGCTGAGGCGCTGCTCTACGGGGTGATGCTGCTCCAGCAGAAGATCCGGCGAATGGGCACGATCGAAAGATAGCCGAACGCACCGAGGCCGGACATGACACAAATTCCCCTCTCCACCGCAGCAGAAGCGGAACATCCGCAATCCGATCTCGATCGCAACGACAGCACGCGGCAGATCGTCGCCGATGTCGCCTACCGGCAGCTTGCCATCGTCAACGTGATCTTTGTCGGCGTCGAAGGCGCCGGTGATGGCAACTGGGTGCTGGTCGACACCGGCATTCCCGGCTCGGCCCGTGCCATCCGCTCCGCCGCTGGCGCTCGGTTTGGCGGGCACGGCCGTCCGGCCTGCATCGTCATGACCCATGCTCATTTCGATCATGTCGGCGCGCTCGAAACGCTGGCCAACGAATGGGACGTGCCGGTTTATGCACATCACGCCGAGCATCCTTATCTCGACGGCACCCAGTCTTATCCGCCGGCCGATCCCAGCGTCGGAGGCGGGCTGATCGCCCGGCTCTCTCCGCTGTTTCCGACCCGGCCGGTCAACGTCGCATCGCACCTCTACGATCTTCCCTCGGATCACAGCGTCCCCTTCATGCAGGACTGGCGATGCATCCCGACGCCCGGCCACACGCCCGGTCATGTCTCGCTCTGGCGCGAGCGCGACCGCGTCCTGATCGCCGGGGACGCCTTCATCACGACGCGCCAGGAATCCGTCTACGCGGCGATGAGCCAAACGCCGGAGATGCACGGGCCGCCGATGTACTTCACACCGGATTGGGCGAACGCGAAAACCTCGGTGCGCGAACTTGCCGCACTCGCTCCCGAGATCGTCGTGACCGGCCATGGTGCGGCGATGCAGGGCGCGGAAATGCGCACGGCGCTCAATGCCCTCGCCGAACGATTCGATGAGGTCGCGGTGCCTCCTGATCGGCAAGCATAGGAACGGTCCTCGGCCAGCGGGATTGGTTGTTCATTGCAAACCCCAAGGAGACACAACATGCGTAAGACAGTTCTGACGATCTTTACGGCTGCGGTACTGGCCGGCGCTACCACCGGCGGAGCGTTCGCACAAGGCGCCGGCGGTGGTGGTGCTGGCGGTGGTGGCGCTGGCGGAGCCGGCGGCGGTGCGGGTGCCGGCGCCGGTGCGGGAGGCGGAGCGGGAGGCGCAGGTGCGGGAGCTGGCGCAGGCTCGGGCAGCGGCGGCGCGGGCGCGGGCTCCGGTGGCGGCGGTGGCATCACGCATGTGGAGCGTGGCGGACAAGGCGCCTCGAGCCCCCCGGGCATGCGCAACGAGACCACCCCACGATCGGATGGCACGACCCGGCGTTGAGGCGGCGGCGATCACCGTCCGCGGTCCATCTTTTTTCTAGTCGTGCGCATGAAAGCGGCCTCGGCGGATTTTTCCTCCGCCGGGGCCGCATTCGTATCCGGATTGCCGAAGGTATTTAGAAAGCGTCCAAGCCGCGGCGCGAAATGTTTAGGAACGCAACCTCCACCGTCTCATTGCGCCATTGCACCTAGCGCCAAGAAAAAGGAGTTGCGCATGTACTACTTCGACAAGCGGCTGCAATACCCGGTCAGGGTCGAGAAACCCGATCCGATCTTCGCCCGCCAGCTGCAACAGGCGATTGGCGGCGTGGAAGGCGAAATCCGCGTCTGCCTGCAATACTTCTTCCAGGCCTGGGGCGCGCGTGGTCCCGCCAAATATCGCGACGTGTTGCTCAACACCGCAACTGAGGAGATCAGCCACATCGAGATGCTGTCGACCGCAGTCGCACTGAACCTAGAGAATGCTCCGGCGACGATGCAGGAGAGCAGCATTCAGGGCAATCCGATCGTCGGCGCCGTGATGTCCGGCGGCGAGCGGCCGCGGCACGTGATCGAGGGCATGCTGCATCGGCATATCCTTTCGACGGGCATGGCGGCATTTCCGGCCAACTCCGACGGCGTTCCATTCGATTGTTCGCACGTCTATGCCAGCGGCAACCTCGCCGCCGACATGTATTGCAACGTTGCCGCCGAAGCTACCGGTCGGACATTGGCGGTGCGCCTTTACAACTCCACGAGCGATCCGGGCATGCAGGACATGCTCAGCTATCTGATCGCGCGCGACAGCATGCATCAGCAGCAATGGCTCGCCGTGATCGAGGAGTTGGGCGGAGATGCCTCGCTGCCGATTCCGAACAGCTTCGATCGCAGCAAGGAGGCGACCGAGTTCAGCTACATGTTCATGGGGACCGAACGCAACGGAGCGCCGCTGCAGCCAGGCCGCTATTGTGAAGGCCCGTCGCTCGACGGCCGCGGCGAATTCAGTTTCCGCCCGGGATTCGAACCGCTCGGCGACGAGCCCGTGCTCGGTCCGGCACGGCCGGACAGTGCCGCGCAGGTGGAGCAGATGCAGGAGCCACCCGTCACGAACGCGCTCACCTGAGCGTCGCCAAGCGAGCCGTCATTCGGGTGACGGCCTGACCAGACGAGCTCAGATTCACTCTGTCATTCCGGGCGCATACGTCGAAGCGCCCGGAATGACGGCGATCCCTCACCTCGTCATGCCGGCCACGTACGCCGCGAGCTTGTCCATGGTCTGGTAGCCGTACTCGACGGCGCCGAATCCGATCATGCCGTCGCGCTGCTCGGTGCTGGAAGTCAGCTGGCGCAACATCAGCACGGTCTTGCCGTTGCTCTGCTCGGAGAATGTGACGGTGAAGCGGAACATCCCGGGATCCTCGTCCTGGTCGGCGCCATGATCCATCTCCATGAGCGACGGCCGCTCGATACGGCGGAATCGCATGCGGTTCGGATAGACCGTGCCGTCGGGACCGATCATGTTGAAGCGCCAAACGCCGCCGACGCGGACGTCGATCTCGAACGTCTCGATCTTGAATCCCTTCGGCCCGAACCATTGCGGCAAGTGCTTCGGGTCGGACCACGCTTCGAACACCAGATCGCGTGGCGCGTCGATCACGCGCGACATCACGATCTCACGGTCGAGCGACCATTGCGACAGAGCGGGATTGGCAGAACTTGTCATCACTCGGAACCTTTCCGTTTGGTTGTTCGGGACGGCCGCTTGGCACCCGCCCTCTCCTTCTCTTTCTTGAGCTTCATCACATAGGCTTCGAACCGGTCGAGCCGCGCCTCCCAGATCGCGCGCTGCCGCTGGAACCAATCCTCCGCGCCGAGAAGCGCGTCCGGGCTGAGGCGGCAAGTGCGCACACGGCCGGATTTCTCGGACTGAAGCAGCCCGCTCGTCTCCAGCACATGAATGTGCTTCATGAAGCTCGGCAGCGCCATGTCGAAGGGATCGGCGAGCTCCCCGACGGACGCCTCGCCGTCGCAGAGCCGCATCACGATCGCCCGCCGCGTGGGATCGGCGAGCGCTGCGAAGATCTGGTCGAGGCGGGACGATTGGTTAGCCATGAAGCTAACTATAGAGGCGCTGCGAGGCGGCGTCAATGATTGTTAGCTCAAAAGCTAAGTAATTTGTTTCGTCGACGCGCGGCGGCCGGCGTCAAACCGAGCGCGTGAGCCCGCCATCGACGCGGATGTTCTGACCGGTGATGTAGGCCGCGCCATCGGACGCCAGAAACGATATCGTCGCCGCGATCTCCTCGACCTTGCCGTAGCGCTTCATCGGCACGCTGTCGCGCCGCGCATCCTGCTGCGGCAAACTGTCGATCCACCCGGGCAGGACGTTGTTCATGCGGACATTGTCGGCAGCGTAAGTGTCTGTGAAGATCTTGGTGAAGGCGGCTAGCCCTGCGCGGAACACTGCCGAGGTCGGGAACATCGCGCTCGGCTCGAAGGCCCAGGCCGTCGAGATGTTGATGATGGCACCGCCCTTCTGCGCCTGCATCAGCGGCGTCACCAGTCGCGTCGGGCGGATCACGTTCAGGAGATAGGTCTCGAGACCGGCGTGCCACTGATCGTCGGTGATCTCGGTGATGGGCGCACGCGGCCCGTGCCCGGCGCTGTTGACGAGCACGTCGATCCGGCCCCACTTCGCCATCGCAGCGTCGACAAGGCGCTTCAGGTCGTCGTTCGACGTGTTCGAGCCGGTGACGCCGCACCCGCCGAGTTCGGCCGCCAGAGCCTCGCCCTTGCCCGACGACGACAGGATCGCGACGCGAAAGCCGTCCGCGGCCAACCGCCGCGCAGCCTCCGCTCCCATGCCGCTGCCGCCGGCGGTAACGAGCGCGACCTTCTCTGCTGCCATGACAGATCATCCCGTGTTGAGGCGAGCCGCAAGCTCGGCCTATCATGGGCCTTCTACAGCCAGACCTGTCGCCAGGTCCATGGTCGAAGGCGTCCATCATGAGCGGTTCGAGATGAGCGATCTGCAAATCCGCAATTTGCGCCCTGACGAAATCGCCATCGCCGTCGAATGGGCCGCGACAGAGGGCTGGAATCCGGGCCTTGCCGACGCGGACTGCTTTGCGATCCCCGACGCGCAAGGCTTCTTCGTCGGCGAGATCGATGGCAAGCCGGTCGCGACCGTCTCCTGCATCAATTACGACGACCGTTTCGCCTTCCTCGGCTTCTACATCGTGCGCGAGCGTTTCCGCGGCAGCGGCTACGGTCTGCGCATCTGGAACGCGGCGATCGCGCATGCGGGCGCCCGCGTGATCGGGCTCGACGGCGTGGTCGCCCAGCAGGACAACTACAGGAAATCAGGCTTCCGGCTTGCCCATGGCAATGTCCGCTATGGCGGCATCGTGGCCGCACCGTCGAAATCGCCCGTAGACATGGTCGCCTTGACCGGGATTCCGTTTGCAAGTGTTGAGGCCGATGACGCCACCGTATTCCCTGCCGCGCGCAGCGCCTTCCTGCGCGCCTGGATCCACACATCAGGGCATGTCGGCCGCGCGCTGCTGCGCGATGGCAGGCTGACCGCATGGGGCGTGATCCGGCCGTGCCGCACCGGGCACAAGATCGGACCGCTTGTCGCCGACGATCGCGCCGCTGCGGAAGCGGTGGCGCAGGCCTTGCTGGCAAGCACGGGCGGCGGTGAAATCTTCCTCGACGCTCCCGCCGTCAATGGCGAAGCGATCGCGCTCGCGGAATCCCTTGGCCTCAAGCCAGTGTTCGAGACGGCGCGGATGTATACGGGGCCGACCCCGCCGCTGCGCATCGACCGCCTCTTCGGCGTGACCAGCTTCGAACTAGGCTAGTTCAGTAGCAGCGCGTGATGTTCACGGTGTGCTCGCTGCCGCCGCGGCCGGGCACCGTCACCTGCTCTGTCGGGCAGCTCGGCACATAGGGCCGGTTGGACGGGACGACGTTCGGCGGAAAGCGATGCGTCCAGTCCCAGGGCACATCATACGTGTAGGTGTAACGCACGTCGGCAGAGAGCGACTGGCTCACATCGGCGAAGGGCTGGATGTAGCCGGCACGGTCATTGAAGAAGCCGCCGCCGCCCGGCCAATAGACCCATGGAGCGCTGCGGCGGTGGAACCGGGCACCAGGCGCGACCGGCGGATGTGCTCCAATCGGCGGCGCGGTGGCGGTGACGACACCGGGCGCCGCGGCGACTGCAGGTCCGGCAGAGCTGTCATTTGCAGCAAGGAGCAGCGCGGCTGCGCTGAGCGAGGCGAACAACGCCCCATGTGATCTGGCAATCATGATACGCACCACACTCGTTTGGCTTAGCGAAAGCGGCTCCCCGCGAGAGGCTAGGCCGGGCTGTCGCCCACCCGCAAACGTATAATTAATTATTGGTTAAGGCACGGGATTAACAGGGAACCGGGTGCGGCAGAACGCCCGGAATCCCGTCTCATCTCAGGGCACTTCGTTCCGCGCAACGTATCTCATAACCAGTTGATCGGAGTTGATTGCTCTCCGGCCGGTGGCCCGGAACGCTCCCGCACTGCAACCGTTGGCCTCCGACACAAGCGAGGAGCATCTCCAATGCAGAACAAATCGAAACTCCTGTGCCTGATCACGGCATCCCTTATCGCGGGCACCGCGGCCGCTTCGGCGCAAGGCTACGATTGGAACGGGCCGCGCATGGGCTGGGACCGCGCCGCGCCCTCCTACGAACCCGTTCAACCGCGTGCATATTATCCGGATGTCGCGGGACCCTACGGCGCACTGAACGGCACCAACCATCCAACACCGAGTTCGACACAGGGCGACGTCGGTCCCGGCGGCAACAACAACGGCACGCTGACCGGCCGCTATCGCTGGTAACACAGCGCGACGTGAGGCCCACCGTTCGCAGGGATGGTGGGCCTTCGTGCGTCAGCGACCCAGCTACCTGCGAAGCATTCGTGACATCGCCAAAGCCGAACGTTATCCCGCGGCAACAAAGCCTTGGCAGGCGATTGCACAGGATTCACGGGCGGCAGACCGCGCCGGGCTGGGTGTCCTGCCACGACCCCTTGCGCTGCCAGTCAGCAAGACACGCGAGCCCTAGGTCAATACGCAGCCGACAAAATATTCCGCTTTACCGAAATTCGGAAAATACGTATTCATCGCCGCAACCCGGCCCAAGGAAGAGGGGCGTATCGCGATCGTCACGAACGCGGGCCGGGCGGCGGTGGACGCAGATGGCGTTGGCGCGAACGGATTTGCAGGGCGGGAGACCGTGAGCAAGCTCGCCGCGCATGCGACAGGTGCCATCTGCGTACGGCAAAATCGTGTGGTCCTGGCGCCCGGGGTCTGTGCGCCAAGTGTTGCGGTGATGTGGCGGTCCGACCGGACGCGCGCACCAGCCATCCGCAAGGCGACGGGGGCAATAGTGCATCGCTCCCCGGGGAGAGCACGACATAAGCCGTTCCAACCACTGCGCAGGGAAGGCCGGGATGTCCTGGCTACACCTGTATGCCGCTGTGCAGCTTCTCACCACGCAGATTCCGCACAGTGGACCTCGGGTGCCAGCGGGCTCCCGGTCTTCCCTGCGCCCTCTTTCATTTCAGAGGGTGAGGC
>NZ_AUGD01000024.1 GCF_000426845.1 Bradyrhizobium sp. in8p8
AGCCGTGGTGCCGAGATAGACGGTGGTGTTGCCGCTGCCGTCGGTGACGAGGTTGCCGCTGACGCCCGAGCCGGTCGGAACCGCGGTGCTCGCCGGGGCAGAACCCGCGCGGAAGGTGATGGTCTTGCCGTTGACGGTCAGCGTGTCGCCGTCAGCGGGCTGGGCGTTGCCGACCAGGCCGGTCGCCGTCGCCGCACCGTTCGCGATCAGGGTGATCGCACCGGTCAGCGCGGTGGTGCCATCGCCGGCCGTCGCCGCCGCACCGGTCAGGGTGCCGATGCTGGCGCCGAGCGTCGTGGTGCCGGTCGCCGCCGTGGTGCCGCCGGCCGCACCGCTATACAGCACGTTGCTGCTCGCGGTCGCGCTGGCATAGGACGTCGTGCCGCGCAGGTCGGCCGCCGTCGCACCCGAGATGGTGGTGGAGACGTTCGACTTCGTGGAATAGCCGACCGTGGTCTGCAGCGCCTGGTTGGCGATCGACTTCGCCGAGTCGATCAGCTTCTGCAGCGAGGTGATGCCGGTGTTGGCGGCCTGCAGCACCTGCACGCCGTTGGCGATGCCATCGAGCAGATTGTTGATGTCGCTGGCGCGGTTGTCGAGCGACTGTGCGGTGAAGAAGTTGGTGGGATTGTCCAGGGCCGAGTTGACGCTCTTGCCGGTCGACAGACGGTTCTGCGTGGTGGCGAGGAGGTCGGCGGTGGACTGGAGAGAGAGCAGGTTCTGACGAACCGATGCGGAGAGAACGATACCGGACATGACTCTGTTACCTTTCTGGTAAACGACGCTACTGTTACGCGTCTGCTTGGATCGATTGACCCAGCGACCGGCGGACCGTGGCGCCAAGACCTCTAACGAAACATGAAATGAAACCCGTGCTTTTGTCGGGTTGCGCCTGATTCGGCCGCGGACGCTGCCCGCATCGCCGCATCGGCCCCCAAGCGCGGCATTGAAACGATTGAGTTTTTCTCCGCAAATCCGCGGAATTTACAACTCGTTAACTTATTCCAAGCGAGAATTGGGCCTTGATGAGCCGCAACGAACGCTCGGTTACGAAAGCGTTGATGGAGAACAGGCATGGCCCTCAAGGTCGAGCTCAGACCGCACGAACGCATCATCGTCGGTAACTGCGTGATTACCAACACCGACCAGCGGGCGCGCCTCCTGATCGACGGCGACAACGTGCCGATCCTGCGCGAGCGCGACATCCTCACGCCGGAGACCGCCGATACGCCCGCCAAGCTCGTCTATCTCGCGGTCCAGCTCATGTACATCTCACCGGATCCGCAGACCCAGCACGGCACCTACTTCAACCTGGTGCGCGACATCGTCACCGCGGTGCCGAGTTCCTGGCCGATCATCGAGGCCATCAACAACAACATCCTGAACGGCGACCTTTACCGGGCGCTGAAGGACGCCCGCAAGCTGATTGCCTACGAAGAGAAGCTGCGGGATCAATATGTGGCCACACATCCGAAGCCGGAAGCGGACAAGGCCGACGTGAGCTCGGCCGCCTGATCGCGCCCCGCCCTAGCCGCGCGACGACCAAGCCGCGCAAACGACAACGGCCCCGGATCGCCTCCGGGGCCGTTGTCTTTTCTGGCGCACGTCAATGCTACTGCGCCGCGAGAGGCGGCGCTTCGACCTCGATCAGCGGGCCGCTGCACCGTCGTTCCCCGAACTCCAGCACCGCGGCGATCAGCGCATCGATGTCGGTCTCCTCTGTGCGGTGATTCACGATTGCAGCGCGGATCGCAAGCCTGCCGTCCAGCGTCGTGCTCGAGGGCGCCGCGGTGCCGCTTTCCTGGATGTCGGCAACGATCTCGCGATTGACCGCATCATCGGCACGGTAGCGGAAGCAGACGATATTGAGATTGACCGGCGCCAGCAGCTCCAGCCGAGATTCGGCCAGCACGCGTGCCTCGAGATATCTGGCCAGCGCGCAGCTTCGTGCGATCGCCGCACCCAGCCGATCGGTGCCGAACGTCTTCAGCGTGAACCATGTCTTCAGCGCACGAAAGCCGCGCGACAAATCGGGGCCGAGATCGCAGGGCCAGACCGCCCCCGCTGCAAGCCCCCTCGCCTCGCGGCGCAGATAGGCCGCCGGCTGTGCAAAGGCCTGCCGATGCTGCTCGCCGTCGCGCACCAACAGGAAACCTGCATCGTAAGGCACCTGGCCCCATTTGTGAAAATCGAGTGCGATTGAATCCGCAAGCTCGATGCCGCCGAGCATCGGCGCGAGCTCGGGCGACAGGATCGCGAGCGCACCGAAAGCGCCATCGACGTGAAACCAGATACCTTGCTCGCGGCAAAGCTCCGCAATCGCCCGGAGATCGTCGATCGCGCCGACATCGACCGTCCCGGCGGACGCGACCACCAGGAACGGCCTGAAGCCGACCTCGCGATCAACTGCGATCTGTGCGCGTAGCGCGGCGACATCGATGCGATGATCGGCATCGACAGCGATCCTGCGCAGCGCATCGGTGCCGAACCCGGCAACGTCCATCGCTCTGGAGACACATCCATGCGCGGCCTGCGACGTGTAAGCCGTAAGCAGCGCGCCGTCATTGCCGATGCCGTGCTGGCGCGCCAGCGTGCCGAGCGCCGCCGTGCGCGCCACCAGCACCGCCATCAGATTGGCCATCGACGTGCCCGTGACGAACACACCGCTCGCGCTATCGGGAAATGCGAACAGGCGGCGCATCCACTCGACGATCTGCCGCTCGACCTCGATCGGCATGTGGTCGCGTCCGCCGAGATTGGCATTGAGACCCGCCGCGAGCATGTCGGCGAGCATGCCGACCGCGGTGCCGCCCCCATGCACCCACCCCATGAACCCGGGATGCACGTTGCCTGTCGCATAGGGCGCGACATGCTCGGCGAACTCGCGGTAGACGTCGGCAAGGTCGCTCGCCTCGCGCGGCACGTCGGCTCTGAATGCCGCACGGACATCATCGGGGATCGGCCGCCAGACCGGGCGCGCCCGAACGTTGGCGATGCCGTCGATCGTCTCGTCCAGCATGCGATGGGCCAGCGCGCGAAATTCGCTCCAGTCCTGCGGATCGAGCGAGGTGCTCGTGACGGAGCTTTGCGTATTGCGGATGATCTCGTTCATGCTGCGCTCTCCTTGCCCGTCTTTGCATGCCGCGACAGCATCGCAGTGAACGCGGCGAAGATCTTGCGCATCTGCGGCGGCTTGTAGGGGAACACGACCGGCGAATCCATGTTGTGCACGACGGCGGTGTTGTCCGCCTCGAACACCAGAAGCTCGCCCTTCTGGTTCTCGGCGCAATCGATGATGAAATAATCCAGACCGACGCGCCGGCTCATCTCGTCGAGCGCGCTGCCATGCCGCGCGGCGAAGGCGTTGTCGAAGTCGCGCATGAAGACGGCTTCCTCGGCCCGCTTCTCCTCGCTGAACGCCATATAGGCGTTGAGATACCAGATGTCCCAGCGGTCGGCGATCGCCATGTGGCAGGCGTAGGGCTTGCCGTCGACCATCGCGAGGCGATACTTGCGGTAGAGCCCGTCGGCGCTGACATAGTCGACGAAACGTGCGACGAAGAAGTCCTGCTCTTTCCGTTCGGCGAGGTAGGCCGCAAGCGCCGCCGCCTCGTCGAGCTTGGCGAGGCCGACGCCGGCATGCGAGCCGCGTGGCCGTGCGATCATGGGAAAGTGCAAGTCGCTCGCGATGTCCTCGCACGCGATTGCGCCTCGTGCGAGATCCGACAATTGCGCGCGCGTCGCGTGAATGGTCGCAGGAATATCGAGACTTGGCACACCGGCCAGCAGCCGATACAGCTTGTCGCGATCGAGATTGCCGATGCGATCGGGGCGATTGAGCATCGGCCGCGGCCATTGCGGCGCGGCCTTTTCGATCAGAGCGAGCGCCTCGCGGCATTCCTCGGAATCCGAGGCGACCACGATGGCGACATCGTGCTCGGGCAAGGTTTCCGGCAGACCGACGCCCTTGACCACGTAAAGCGTCAGCAGCTCGATGTCGGAGTCTTCGAGCAGGAAATCGATCGGCGTATTGCCCCCCATGTCGATGTCGGCTGCGAGCGCGAGCACGCGCAAGCCGGGCTTCGGCGCCGCGCTGGGCGTGCGGAACAATTGATGGAAGGCCAGCACTTCAGACTGAATCGCAAGCCCCTGATCCTTGTCGCCCAGAAGCTGGCTGATCAACGACAGATCCAGCGCTTCGCCTGCCAGCGCCGTCCCCGCCGCGATCCGCGCCACGAGCTGGTCGCGCAAGGGATGCAGATCGACACCTTCGAAGGCCCGGCGTGTCAGCTGCGCAAAGCCGATGCGGTCGGCATAGTTCGCCGCAGTCAAGCCGATCGGAGCGGAAACTGGATGCTGCATCTCACACCTCGAACGCGGGCGCGGCCGGCACGGCCGCGACTCCGCCGCGGTCGAGCAGCAGCTCGATCTTCACCAGGACGTGCGCGATCCGGTCGAGAAGGCGCTGCACGTTGCGTTGCGACTCCCGCGCATCGGGCGACCAGGCCTCGGTGACGAGGCGTGCGCCGACGCAGAGGCGCAGCACTGCCTGCGGCGCCTCGTCCTGCCGCTCCAGCCGGACCGGCCGGCCGATCAGGCAGCGCTGCGCGGCGACCTCCCGGTCCGCCGCGCTGCCGCCGATCGCCGCGATCACGTCACACGCCAACGCGTGATGAACGGAAGCCATCTCGGCCGTCGAGACCGGCTGACCGTTGCGCAGCAATGTGAATGGAAAGATCGTGGCATGGGCGAACTCCTCGTCCTCCATGCCGGCCGTCGCGGCCGCGGTCGGCACGGCTCGGAACGACGGTGACAACCTGATCCTGCTGCCGATGCCCGCAGCGAGTTCGGCGAGCATCGCGGCGCGGAAAGCCCCGGGCACGGTGTAGTAGCTGCCGATCTCGGCCAGCGCAGCCTCCCAGCGCAACCATTGGCCGAAGTTCGGGCGGCGCTCGAACCGCGAACGCAGCTCCGCCCAGGCGATCGGCCAATCGCAACGGCCGGCGTAGTCCAGGAAGCCTGGCGCGATCCCCTCGACCCGGTCGAGCGATCTCGCAGGGTCTTTCGGCACCAGCAGCGCACCGCTGAAGGCCGGCCCCCCGAAGAACTTCGAGCCGGTGATCAGCACCATGTAGCCGCGGTCGAGATAGGCGCGCAGCCGGCGGCGGCCGAGCCGGGCCTGACATGCGTCGACCACGATCTGGACCTTGCGCGGCCAGCGCCGGGCGATCTCGTCGAGGCAGGCCGCACTCGGTGCGCGCCAGCCGAGCTTCGAGCAATCCATGATCTGGAGCAGCACTGGTGCACCTTGCGCGATCGTAGCCTCGATCGCTTGCAGCACCGCGGCGTCAGCGTCCGCGCGCATCGCGATCCCGGAGGCGGCCTCGCGCAGTGGCAACGCTATGCTGGCGCCGGCGAGTCCGGCAACGGCGCCGTCCTTGCGGACCGCAACGCCACTCGCCGTCATGGAGCTGAAATGATGACCGCGGGCGGTATGGGTCGTCCCGCTTCCAGTCTGCTCGGCGCCGACCACGATGGTCACCGGACGCGCGCCGAGTATCGCGCGCGCCAGGAACAGGGCATGGAGCTGGGAGTCCGTGCCGGATGGCGAGAACACCACATCGACGCGCGGCGAAAGCTCCAGATGGCCGCGCAGCTCGTCGCGCATCTCCTCGCAACGCGCATCGAAAGCGACCTCGACCTCGTCGAACAGGCACTTGTGCATCAGCTCGTCCCGCGCCAGCGCGGCGCGGTCATAGGCCGCTTGCGAGATCGTCGATGCGGTCGAGGAGGCGAATTCCCAGACATCCGGGTCCGGCGAGACCGCGCAACCATAAGCGTTCGTCGAGTCCTTGGGATCGAGCGCGAGCCGCGGGTCGCCGCCGGAGACGAGCAGCATATCGAGGGGGGTGAAGAGATCACGCAGGCGATAGCGCGAGCCGCCGTCGGAAGCGCGCTCCGCCTCCGACAAGCGGGATGCGCCGCCGCTCATCCCGGCAGGCTCACGCCGCATCGGCCGCCGCCGCTGCGGGCACGGCTGCGAATTGCGAAGCGATATCGCCGTGAAACACGGACGGCCCGACGTGATCGAGCGAGCTCTGAATGTCGGCCCAGATCTCGCCGCCGATATCGGTCCAGCGCTTGCAGAAAGCGAAGTCTTCGGAAAGATAGGTGCCGGTTGCCGGATCGATCATGCATTCGAACAGCGCGAACCGGTTCTGGCTCGCTGCCAGTGCATCGTGCGAATGCTCCCGGAAGAATTGCAGGCCAGCGTAGGCCGGATGGCGGCACATCGCTTCCAGCACGTGGCGGCGGATCATCAGAAAGCCGGTCCCGGCATAACGCACGCGGGTAAAGCCGTTGACGACGACGATGCGATCGGGATCCTCGATCTCGAGCACGTAGTCGAGCGAGGCTGCCGGCACGTCGGTGCGGCCAGCGGCCATCGCACGTCTGGCCTTGTCCCAGTTGACCCGCTTGATGGGATAGCAGCCGGCGACGACGTCCGCACCGCATTCGATCAGGCGGAACACCTGCTCCGGCTTGAAGCCGATATCGGCATCGATGAACAGGAAATGCGTTGCCCTGGGATCGTCCAGGAACAGTGCGACCAGGTTGGCTCGGGCACGCGTGATCAGCGCATCGCCGTCGCGCAAATGCACCTTGAGCTCGAGATTGGACATGCCGTGCACGGCGCGCTGTAGCGCGAAGATGGAGCTCGCATAGATGCTCGACACCTGCCCGCCGAAGCACGGCGTGGCCACCACCAATTGCATCCTGTCCGACATCGTCAGCCCCGCCCCGCTCCAATCCTCACCAAGAGGTAAAGAGGCATGGTTAACGACGCCTTAACGCATCCCTTACAGGAACTTGACCAGCGAGAGCTGCGCCAGGTTGGAGGTCACCTGATAGGACGCCTGGAGTGCGTTCTGGAGTGCCAGAATCTCGCTCGCGACCTGGTCCGGTGAGGCCGATTCCGCCTGGTCGATGATGGTCTGCAGCTGCGCCTTGGCCTGGGTCTGGCGCGTGGTCGCGTCGTTCATCGTGTTCTGGGCCATCGCGATGTCGGTCTGGATGTCCTCGATGCGCTGCTGCCCCGGCTGCTGGGTCAACGCCTGCGTCACCCGCAGGCTCAGCGCCGCCACCTGTCCGCCCGAATATTGTCCCGTCGGTGAGGTCGAGAAGGTCCCGAACACCGCGATCGCCTGCAATTGCCGGCGGATCGCATCCTCATTGGCCTGGGCGCCATACTGCACCGTCACGGCATCGTCGACCCGCGCTATCGCCGTCGAGCGAGGCGAGCCGGGTCCGTCATTGCCCAGGTACCATTTCACCGTGTTGGCCGAGCCGTTCACCAGCGTGGTTGCCGAGTTCGCGGGCGAGGAGCCGACGCGCAGCGGCGGTTGCGTGGCCGTCACCGGGGTCGAGCCGAAGCCGAGCGCGTTCAGCGCCCCCGTATTCGAGGTCGTGATACTGAGGCTCGCCGCATCGTCGGTGTTGATCGTGATCGAACCGCCATGAACCGTCGAGGGTTTCGACGTCCCCGTGATCTGGTCGATCTTGCTGAGCATGGTCTGGACGTTGTCGGTGACGTTGAGCTGGTTGCCGGTCGCGCCCGAGCTGACGAAAGTCAGCGTGGTGCCGTTGACGGTGATGGTGTCGCCCGCAACGAAGCCCGGAGAGATCGAGTCCGAGGGGCTCGGGCCCGATAGCGCCGTCGCCCCGGCGATGGGGGCCGGCGGCGCGGCCTGGTTGTTGACGGGCGTGCCGATCGCCGAGCTCGCGGTGTTGAAGAAATTGTCGCCGGCGACGATCGCCGATGCCGCAACCAGCGAGGTGTTGGCGAGTTTGGCGATTGCGGTGTTCAGTGCCGTGTTGAGATTCGCGGCGGTGTTGTTCGGGTTGACGGGGGTGCTCGCATCGATCGCGAAACTGCCGAGAGGGGTCGGCGTCGCGCTGGACGCGGTGAGGTCGATCTGCTCCGTCGTGCCGTCCGGCAGCGTGAACTGAATGCTCAGCTTGTCGCCATTGTTCGGATTGACGCCGTTGAGATCGACCGAGAAGGACACCGGCGAGCCGCTCGGGCCGGTGACGGTCGCGCCCGTCAGCGTGGAGGACACCGCCTTGATCTTGAGGCCGAACGGCGATCCGGCCACGTCTTCCGACACCTGCACCGAGCTCGGCGTCGGCTGCGTCTGCACCAGCCGCCCCATGCCGTTCGCCCCCAGATCGGCGGCTTGGCGCTCCGCCATGACGGTCTTGAAGCCGGCCTGCGTCGTGGTGCCATTGATGATGTCGCCGGCATCCGCGACCGACTGCGTATTCACGGCCGTTCCGGAAAACAGATAGCGGCTGCCGGTCTGCGTGTTGAGGACGCCGACCATCGAGCCGAACTGGGCGGCGGCGGTGTTCTGCGCGATCGTCTGGCCGTTGACATTGAGATCCTGCGCGGTAGAGGCCGAGCCCGTTTGCACCGTACTGCGAATCTTGGTCAGCGATTGCAGCGCAGTGTTCGCTAGATTGATGCTGACGTTGACGTTGGTGATCGTGTCGGTGTAGGCGGCGATGTTGGAGAGCTGCGCGCGACCGGCGATTGCGAAGCCTTCGTTGGTGCCCATGCCAGCATAGTTCTGCGACAGCTTGCCGGTCGAAAGCTGCGTCGACAGATCGGTGAGCTGCTGATTGATGTTGCGAATCTGCGCGCCGAGAACCGACGAAGAGTAGTTGATGCTGCTGATCGACATCTGTCAGAGCCCTGTACTGGTTACACTTGCGCCTGGAGCAACGTGTTCATCATGCTCTGCACCACCGACATGACGTGGGCGTTGGCGGCATAGGCATTCTGAAGCTGGATCAGGTTCGACATCTCCGCGTCCAGGTTCACGCTGGAGGTCGAGTCGAACTTGGCCTGCAGCGTCGAGACCACGACGCTCTGGCCCTCCTGGAGCTGGGTCGACTGCGTCGCGGCGTTCGCCTGTACGCTGAGGAACTGCTGGAGAAAATTCGAAACGCTGCCGGTGAAGGGCTGGCTCGCCGAGCCGAGGCCGCTCTGTGGCGAATAGGAAAACACCGCATTGGTGAGCTGCGAGTAGAGATAGTCCGAACGCGTGGTGTCGCCTGCGGGCGTCACCGGCGAGGTGCTGTAGACCGACATCCGGGTCGGATCGGATACCAGCTGCGTGTTCACGGCGATGCGTCCGGCAAGCCCTGTCATCTGCGAGCCCGATGCCGTGAAAGCGCCGGTATAGAGCGCCTGGCCGCCGTCGGTGAACAGCGGCAGCTGCGGATTGCCCGAGGTCAGCGACGAGATCGTCTTTGTGGTCGAGGCCGAACTCACCTTGGCAAGGCCGGTATTGTCGTCGGTCAGCCGCAGCGTCGTGGCTGTCGCCGGGGACGGGGCGGCGGAGAACGACAGGTGCGTGCCTGACAACGCGGTGTTGAGCGCGGAGGCGATCGCGCCCATGCCGCCGGAGAAATTGACGCCGATCCGCATCGGGTTCGCATTGGTCGGGTTCTGAAGCGGCAGTGCGGCCGGGTCGGTCACGTTGACCAGCGTGATCTGACGCTGGGTATTGGTCGCCGTGTCCGTATAGGTGATGTTGACCGTGTTGCCCGGCAGCGCTCCGGCGAGCTCGAGATCGAACCCCGTAGGCGGACCGGACACCGTGCTGCCGGCCGTGGTCTTGTCGGATAGCGCGCTCGCCATCGTGGCGGCGAGCTCGTCGATCTGGTTCTGCGCCTGCACCAGGATCTGGTCGCGCAGCTTCAGGTCGGCCGCGATCTGGCCGGAAGAGACCACGTTGTTGGCGACAACGTCGACCTGCGAGCCGTTGGGCAGCTTGATATTGAACGCACCGACGCCGGACTTGGCGGGATCGATGTTGTAGAGCGAGGTTGCCGACAGCGCGCCGGCGGAGGCAAAGGAGAATTCCGAGGCGAGCCCGGCGCCAACGAGCTGAATGCCGGTCGTGGTGTAGATGTTGGCCTGGTTCGAGCCGTCGGTGGTGACGCGGACGTCGACGTATTTCGACAGCGTGTTGATGGCCTGGTCGCGCTGGTCCATCAGCACGGCGGCCGAGGGATCGTTTGCAGACAGGCCCTGGAGCCTGGTGTTGATGTCGGCGATCTGCTTCATGGCCGCGTTGGCGGCTTGCGCCGAGTTGCCGAGGTCCTGCTCGACGTTGGAGCGCAGCGATTGGATGCCCTTGGTGGTGACGTTGAGCTGCTGCGCCAGGGCCTGCGCCGCGCCGAGCGCCACCGTCTGCGCCGACGATGCGCCCGAACTGGTCGACAGCGCCTGAAGCGCCGTTGTGAACTTGTTCAGCGCGCTTTCGAGCGTGCCGGCATTGCCGGGCGTGCCATAGACATCCTGAAGCTGCTTCAGGATGTTGGCCATCTGGTCGGCGTAACCGCTACCGCCGATCTCGGTCCGAAGCTGGTTCAGCACGTAGGTGTCGAGCTGGCGGCTGACACCGGTCGTCATCGCCGTCGCGCCGAACTCGCCGGTCGTGACCTCGATCTGGTTCGGCGTCTGGACGACGTAACCCGGCGTCTGCGAGTTCGCGACGTTGGAGGAGACGATCGAGAGCGCGGCCTGGTTGGCACGCAGACCGCTCATCGCACTGGCGAGGGCTGAACTCAAACCCATATCACTGACCCGCCTTTGGTTATGTCACGCGCCGATCAGCGCAACACGTTCAAGAGATCCTGCACCATCGAATTCGCGGTCGTGATCACCTTGGTGTTGGCCGAATAGGCCTGCTGGGTCACGATCAGCTTGGTGAATTCGTCGGCGATGTCGGTGTTGGACCCCTCCAGGGACGAGCCGCTGATGGTCCCCGAGGCGCCGTCGATGGCGTCTCCCGACTGTTCGGTCGCGGCATAGGCGCCGCCGTCCATCGCCTTCAGATAGTTGGTGCCGTTGAAGTGCGAGAGCTGCACCTGGGCAAGGTTGAGGTTCTGGCCGTTGGAGAAAGTGCCGACCACGACGCCATTGTTGTTGACGGCGACCGAGCGAAGCTGACCGGCGGCATAGCCATTCTGGGTGATGGTGTTGATGGTCACCGCGCCGCTGGTGCTGGCATATTGCGTCAGCCCGCCGGAGGAGATGTTGAAGGCGACCGAGCCGAGCGACTGGCCGCTGACGGTGACGTTGTTGATGGTGATGCCCGAGCCGCTCGGCGACGTGAGCGAGCCGTCGGCGGCAAATGTGAAGGTCTGCCCGGTGTTGACCCAACCGACGGTCGTACCGGTTGCGTTCGGGTCGGTCTGGTAGAACAGGTTCCAGCTATCCGAATGACCCGCGCCGAGCGAAGCGCTGTCGGTCTTGGCCCAGCGCAATTGCAGGTTCACCGGCGTACCGGCGGCGTTGTAGGCGGTCACCGCGCCGCCACTGATCGATTCCTTGGTGAAAGTGGCGATGTCGTTGCCGATCACCCCGCCGGTGCCGGCCGTGCCGCCACCGTCGCGATTCCGGGTGATCGTCGAGGTGAAGCCAAGTGCCGAGAAGGCGGCGCTGTTGGAGCTGGAGACCGTCAGGTTCGAGACGGTGCCGGTGTTGAGGGTAATCACGCCGCCGCTGCTGACCGACGATCCCGACGCGCCGGAGAGCGCGTCGATCTTGCCGAGCAGGGTCGTGACGTTGTCCGTGACGTTGATCTGGTTCGGTCCCGAGGCACCCGAGTTCATGAAGGTCAGCGTCTGACCGTTGACGGTGATGGTATCGCCCGCGGAGAAGCCGGATGTGAGCACCTGTGCGCCGCCGGCGGTCGCGGTGCCGCTCAGCACAGTCGCGCCCGAGATCGCTGGCGAGGACAGCACGTTGCCGCCGCGTGTCACGCTGCTGATGCCGAGCGCGGTGGCGGCCGTGCCGCTGCCGATTGCGACGTCAGTGCCGGTGCCGCTCGAGATCTGGATATTGCCGCTGACCGAGAGCGAAGCGGTGACGCCGGCGCCGCCGGCAGTCTGGATCGCATTCAGGATGTCGGCGACGGTCGCGGTCGTGCCTGCACCGAGACCGATCGTGGTGTTGCTGCCGACGGTCGAGACCGTGGTGCCGCCGTCGAACGTGATGGTGTTGCCGTTGATGGTCAGCGTCTGGCCGCTCAATGCGGTCAGAATGCTGGATGCGAGATGCGTGCCGGCGGCATTGTCAAGGGAAGTGGTTGTCGAAGCGACCGCCGACGAATTGTTCTGGAGCGCAACCGTGCCCGTCGCCGTCGTCGACGAATAGGCCGAGCGGATGTTGCCGGTTGCTGCCGCGCCTGACACCGTCGCGTTGGCATAGGGCGCCGGAGGCGTGCCGACCGGCAGCGGGTTCGCGGCGAAATCGGACGGGTTGAGCCCGCCGGCCGCCAGCAACGTGCCGGTCGACGCCGTGGTTTTCGCCACCGTGTTCGGCTGCGTCGGCAGGTTCGCCGCGTACTGGATGGAGGTGGTCGCCTGCGCCGGAATGAAGTTGTTCTGGAATTGCAGGACGTTCGCCACGCTGCCGGTCGGGTTGCCGGTCTTCGGATCGACCGTGACGCCCATCAGATAATAGCCGGCGCCGTTGACCAGATTGCCGTTGGCATTGAGCTGGAAGTCGCCGCGCCTCGTGTAGTAGGTCACCCCGGTGAACACGGGCACGTTGTCGACGACGCCGCTCGCCTTCTGGATCGAGAAGAAACCGTCGCCAGTGATCGCCATGTTGGTGGCGACGGTGGAGGACGAGATCGTGCCCTGCGTGGTGATGGTGGCCTTCGCGTTGGCCTGCACGCCGCCTGCGACCTGCTTGCTTGGGACCGACGAGTCGGGAATGAGGTCGACGAAGCTGGTACCGATGCCCTTGTAACCGGTGGTGGATGAGTTCGCGATGTTGCCTGAAATGTTCTGCAGCGCGAAGGACTGCGCCTGCAGGCCACCCACCGAGGTGTTCATTGCATCGAAGATACCCATAACTTTGTCTCCAAATCCGATCTCGGCGGCCGGTCGACCATGGCCGCAATCGGGAGAGACGTCGCAAGGCCTATGCCAATGCGGGTATCTTCAAAAAATCAATGACTTAGATAGACATGCCCCGGTCGGATGACCGGGGCACAATTGCCGGGCCGGCAACAATTGCCGGGGCGTGATGTCATTCCGGGCGGTCCGAAGGACCGAGCTCAGGTGCGCACTTGCGCGCCTGAGAATCTCGACTCGGTGCCGGCGCATTGCTCCGCAACGATCCAGGCAAAACCTACGTCGCCGACGCCGCGGCCGGATGGAAGACCAGCCCGAAACCATCGATGCAGTAGCGCAAGCCGGTCGGCTTCGGGCCGTCATCGAACACGTGGCCGAGATGGCCGCCGCAGCGCCGGCAATGCACCTCGGTGCGGACCATGCCGTAGGTACGATCCACGGTCTTGCCGACATTGCCTTCGATCGGCGCATAGAAGCTCGGCCATCCCGTGCCGCTCTCGAACTTGGTCTCGGACGAAAACAGCGGCAGGTCGCAGCCGGCGCAGGCGAAGATGCCCTTGCGGTGCTCCTTCAAAAGCGGGCTGGAGCCGGGTCGCTCGGTGCCGTGATTGCGAAGTATCTCATATTGCTGCGGTGTGAGCTGGGCGCGCCACTCGGCCTCCGTCTTTGTGATCTCGAACTTTTGCGCGGCCTTCTCGCCAGCCTCGGCGGGGGACGCTCTCAGCCAGCGGAAGGCCGAAAGGCCGAGCAAGCCGGCGGCAGTCGTTAGCAGGATGCGGCGGTCAAACATCTCATTCTCCGTGCGCGGGCAGTCCACGCCCTGAGATACGGGCCTCAAGGCCCGACGTTACACCTCCGGCGGGATTTTTCGCAGGCTTATCGTGAGACGCCGGCGTCGTGGGAGACCGGTTCCATCGCCTGTTCTGCATCGTGGGCAGCAGGCGTCAACCGCGAGGTCGGCCGCGGCTCAACACCGGGTGGCGGGCGGCGCGGGCCGGTGCCGGCGGCGCGGTTGGCTTGGGCGAGCCGCGCCTCGCGGTCCCTGTCCCTGGCTCGCGCTCGCTCGCGGTAGCGGGCGAGCGAGCCTGTCGCGGCGGAACTCGCCCTGCCCCACATCCCGACCAATTGGCCCGCGACGCGCCCGGTTGCACCGCCCGCCCAGACCAGCTCGAATGGCGAGAACAATTTCCAGCGCTCGTCGCCCCATAGAATGCTGCGCGCGATCATCTGCCCGGCCATGGCGGAGGTGTTCATGCCTTGGCGGCCGAACCCGCTCACCACCCAAAGGCCTTTGCGCAGCTGACCGATCTGCGGCATTCCGTGAACGGTCTGGCCGGTGGCGCCGCCGAACATCTGGGTGATCTCGACGTTGCCGAGCTCGGGAAAAATCGTGCGGATTCGCCGCCTCACGGCGCCGGCGAAGCGCTCGGGGCTTGCCGCCCAGGTCGTCTCCGGGCTCTCCCACAGCAGCCGGTCGCCTTCGACGATTCGGAAATGGTCGATGCCGTCAGAATCCATCACGGATCCTTTGAAGGCGATGACCTCATGCAGGCGCTCGCCGAGCGGCGCGGTGATGCCGGCATAGCGCCAGACCGGCAGCAGCGTCTCCGACAGGCGCTTCAACGGCGCACCGAGATGGACGTTGCCGGCGAGCACGATGTGGCTCGCGCGCAGCCGCGCCGAGGGCGTGACGATGCGCTTGCGGATGCCGGAATGATCGATGCTGACGACCGGAGTGTCCTCGAAGATGCGGGCGCCCGCCCGCCGCGCCAGCGCCGCAAGGCCGTGCACATATTTGCGGCCGTCGACCTGGAACGCTTTGGGATAATATACGCCGTGGAAGTAGCGATCGGTCTTGAGCACGTCGCGGACGCGCTCGGCCTGCCAGCCCTCGACCTCGGTGTCGAAGTCCTCGTTCAGCATTTGCAAGCGGCTGATCAGCCGGTCGCCCGCATCAATGTTGGACACCTCCAGCACGCCGTCGCTGGGGCCGATCCCCGGCATGTTTTCTTCCGTGGCATTGGCCCGGACGAACTCGGCACCCTCCTTCGACAGCATCCACAATTCGCGCGCATCCTCGAAGCCAATGCGCTCGATCAGGTCGGTGAGCGGCAATGCAAAGCCCGGCATCACCGTCCCGAGCTGGTTGCCGGAGGCGTTCCAACCGACCTGACGGCCCTCGAGCACCGCGACGCTGGCCCCGAGCCGGGCCGCTTCCAGCGCGATGGACAACCCGGCAAGGCCCGCACCGACGACGCAGATGTCGGTGTCGAGATCGAATGACAGCCGCTCGCGATCGCGAAGGCCGGCGCCTTCCTGGGGCACGCTTGTGAAAGTCTCGCTCATGTCGTTACTTAAGATACCAACTGGGCGCCTGTCACCTTGTCCTCAACGCGCGCCTGTAGATTATCCCGGACGGGGAACGATTCGAGAATGCCATGCGCCGTTTGATGCTGCTGCGTCACGCCAAGACCGAGACCGACGCGCCGAGCGGCCGTGACCAGGACCGCCGCCTGGACGAACGCGGCCACAAGGATGCCGCACGGATCGGCGCCTGGATCGCCACCCATCCACCCTTTCCCGAGACCGTGCTGGTGTCGCATGCCGTGCGAGCCCGGCAGACCTGGGACATCGCCTGGGAGGCGATGAAGGACCGCGTCCCGGCGCCGCAGGTCGAGATCCTGCCGGAACTCTATGGCGCCGATCCTGCGGAGATCCTGGACACCATTCGCACTGCAACCGCGCCGGCCGACCCGAAGCAGTTGCTGCTGATCGGCCACAATCCCGGCATGCACGAGATCGCCCTGATGCTCACAGGCGGCGGCGATCCTGATGGCGCCAAGGCGCTCGGCGACAATCTGCCCACCGCGGGGCTTGCGATCTTCGACTTTGACGTCAAGGATTGGGCTGATGTGGCCTACCGCCGCGGCAGGCTGGTGCTGTTCGTCAGCCCCAAGCTGCTTCGATCGGGATGATCGCGCGACGTATCGCCAGGACGTACTGACCGAAAGATTTGGAGGCGCAGATGTTCAAGTCCATCCTCGTGCCCATCGACCTCGCCGATACCGATCTGGCCAAGCCGGCGATCGCAACCGCGGCGACGTTGTCTCAGACCTGGAGCGGCACGGTGCGCCTGCTCAACGTGCTGCCGATGACGCCGGTGATGCTCGCCGAATACGTCCCGGCCGATTTCGACGAGCAGCAGCGCGAGACGTCGGAGGAGGCCCTCGCCATCGTCGCGCGCGAATCCGGCATCGACCCGGCGCGGATCTCCACGGTGGTACGCCAGGGCGGCATCTACCACGAGATCCTGGAGGAAGCCGCGCAGATGAAGGCCGACCTGATCGTCATGACCTCGCACCGGCCGGCGATGCGCACTTATTTCCTCGGCTCCAACGCAGGGCACGTGGTGCGCTACGCCAAGTGCTCGGTGCTGGTGGTGAGGCACTGAGGGTTGCTGCCGCTGCCACGACGTCCGGAATCCCTCCGCGGAGAGATTCTGGATTGCTTCGGGACACGCGGGAGAGGCGTCACAAATACCGCGACAGCTCGTCCTTGAACTGTCCGTACACCGCGTCCTCGATCTGACTGCGCGTGATGCCGATATCGCGCAGCGCGCGGTCGTCGAGTTCATTCAGCGTCTTGACGGCGGAGCGGCGCTCCAGGCGGTCGAACAGCGCAGAGACACCATGGGCGAGCGCACCAAGAAATCCGCCCGACGAGGATGGGCGTAAACTCCGCCCGGCAGTTTGCGAAATCGTGGTCATCTTTCTTCTCCGGCCTGTCGTCCCGCGCGACGAAGCTGCGCCGTTGGCGCGGACGCTGTCGGCGCCTGCACCTCATCTGCCGTCGGATTGCTCTCGCTCTCCTCGGCCAACCGCGGAACTTGATGGAACCTAAATGCTCCAGTACACTTCTCGGAGCAAGTAAAACATTGCTCTCGGTGCAATATGTCCAAGTTCGAGTACGTGAAGCTTGCCGATGCCATTGCGGCCGATATCACTAACGGCACGTTAAGGCCCGGCGACCGGCTGCCGCCGCAGCGCGATTTTGCCTATGACCGTGGCATCGCGGTGTCGACCGCGAGCCGGGTTTATACGGAATTGCTCCGCCGCGGGCTCGTTGTCGGCGAGGTCGGGCGCGGTACATTCATCTCCGGCGACATCAGGCGCGAAGTCGGCACGATGAGCGAGCCGGCCGAGGCGCGCATCAATTTCGAGGTCAATTATCCGCTATTGCCGCAGCAATGGGCGATGATCGCCAAAAGTCTTGCGGGGCTCGAGCGCGTCGATGCGCTCGAATCCGCGCTGCGCGTGTCGACCAGCACCGGCACCAGGAGCGCACGCACTGCCGCCGCCGCCTATCTCGCGCGCAAGGATTTCACGCCTCAGCCCGAGCAGGTCTTCTTCACCGCCAACGGCAAGCAATCGCTCGCGGCCGCGCTTGCGGCGCTCGTTCCCACCGGCGGCCGCTGCGGCGTCGAGGCGCTGACCTATCCCTACGTCAAGAGCATCGCCGCGCGTCTCGGCGTGACGCTGGTGCCGATTCCGATGGACGGCTTCGGCGCGCGTCCCGACGCCATCCAGAAGGCGCATCGCGAGGCACATCTGTCGGCGCTGTATCTCCAGCCCATCATCCAGAACCCGCTCGGCGTCACCATGAATGCGACGCGGCGCGCCGACATCATGCGCGTCGCCGAGAAGCTCGATCTCACCATCATCGAGGACGCCGTCTACGGCTTCCTGGCCGACGACACGCCTTTGGCTGCCCTCGACCCCGAGCGCTGCATCGTGATCGACAGCCTGTCCAAGAAGGTCGCGCCCGGGCTTGCCCTCGGCATCCTGGTCGCGCCGGCTCACTTGCGCGAAAGCGTGATGAGCGCAATCCGCACCGGGGGCTGGATCGCCTCCGGCCACGCTCTGGCGGCCGGACAGCGGCTGATGGCCGACGGCACCGTTGCCGAGCTGACGCGGCTGAAACGCATCGACGCCGCGCGGCGCCAGCAGACTGCCTCCAGGCTGCTCGCCGGCTATCAGCTCGCCGCCGACACGCGCTCATACCATTTGTGGCTGACGCTGCCACCGCATTGGCGCTCCCAGACCTTCGTCGCCGCAGCAGCACGGCGCGGCATCGCGCTGACGCCGTCCTCCACTTTCGCGATCGCGCATGGCCATGCACCCAACGCGGTGCGGCTCGCCCTTGCCCCGCCCTCGCCCGAGCAGCTCGATTCCGGCCTGCGCACCATCGCCTCGCTGCTCGGCACCAAGGAAGAGGATTTCGACTCGACGGAGTAGCTCGCGGACCCTCGCGCCGGTCACGCCTCCGGCCATTCCGCGATGAAGCCTTTCGCCTTGTACGGCTCGATCTTGTCCCATTCGTGCAGCATGCGGCGGCGAAATTCCGCATCGGTGTGCCAGAGGGCGCGAGGGGTCGCAAAGCTGTCAACGGTGAGCAGCATTTTCTCCACCTCCGGCCAGTGCCGGTGCAACGTCATAGGGTAGCGCCGCGCGGTCCAGGTGTTGCCGAGGCAGATCACGTTGCGAATGTTGGCAAGGCCGAGCGCCGCATCGATGATCGGGAGCGAGAAGATCACGTTCTCTCCGGTGTTCATCGCGCGATGCTCTTCGAGGACAAGTTCCGCCGGAACGCCTGCGTTGACCATCGCCGTCTTGATCAGCGTACATTCGGATTGCTCCGAGCCCGGCGTCACCCCGCCGCTAACAATCGACCAGCGGAAATAGCCCTCTCGCCACAGGCGCGCCGCAGTGTCGGCCCGCAACATGTCGTCCTCCCGGGTACCGAACACGAACAGCAGGTCGGCCGGCACCAGCGGCGTCTCGATCAGGTGCCTGCGATTGATTTCGGCGATCTCGTCCGCAGCAAGCGGGCGGGTGGTGGGATCCATGGAAGGCATGGCTGCACGATGCGACAGGGGCGCAGGAAGGCGAACTCACGTTTGATTGCGGCCGATTGCATATCTACGGCAGCAGCGCCTGCGGCAACCTCGCCAGGGTATAGGAGCGCGGCTGGTTGCGCCGGACGAAGCCGCCGACCTGCCAGGCGAACAGCGCGGCAAAGCCGAGAATGAACAGCGCGCCGGCGAACTCGCCGATCACGAGGGCGCGGATCAACAGGCCCGCCATCGCAACAGTCAGCACCGCGAGGCATGCCAGCACCGCCGCATGGGTGATGCGGCCAAGGCCGGCGGTCAGAACCGCGCGGCTGCCCGCTTTCGCCATCCGCGCATGCAATTCGACGATGAATGCGCGAAATCCGCTGTCCTGCGTCGACATCAGCGCCGCAGTCTGCCAACTCGTCGACAGGATCGCGATGCGGCGGCCGCTGGCGTGGGTGACATCGGCGCGAAAACGGTGCTGCTGCATTGAGACCGGGCGGAACGACAGCCGAATCGCAGAGATCTCGTCGTAGCGCCACAAGCCCTGGCGCCCGGCGATGTGCCAGGACAGTCCCTCCTCAGTCAGTTCGAAGCGGTGCGCCGAGCCGATCAGCGACGCCTTGTAGGCGTAGCTCGTGGCCGGCGCGGCCTCAGAACCCAGCATCTGGCATCAGTCCCGTCCGCGATCGCCTTGCGCGGTCGCCCTCGCCCATCCTACAAGCGAGGCATGGCTGAGACGACCTTTTTCCCGCGCCGCCTGATTCTCGGTGCCGCAATGATCTCCGGAGTGTTGCTCGCGCTCGCGGTCCACATGCTGGGCGCACGCTATGGGCTCGATCTCGGCGGCCTCTGGCGCGGCGACACACGAGAGTTCATACCCGCAGGCGCGGCGATCGCCTGGTGGCTGATCGCCACGGTCGGCATTTCCGGCGGCTATTTCACGGCGTCATTGATGCAGAGCGCGGTCTCCGGACAGATCCCGCAACGGATGCGGCAATTCCTGATCGCCGTCGGCGTGCTGCTGCTCGCGGGCGCCGGCCAGGCCGCTTCGGCGCCGAGCCCGATCCCGACCGTCTCAGGGGTGCTCGCCGGGCTTGCTGCGCTGTGCCTCGGCGCCGTGATGGCTTTCTGCGGCGCGCACTTCGCGTTGCGACGCGCTGACGGGCTGCGCCGACCCATGCGGCCACGCTGATCCCAGCCGAGTGACGCGCATCAAAAGAAGACGCCGCGCGTGCGCGCGGCGTCGGTCGGCGACATACCTTGGTAGCTAGCTCGCCGCGCGCAAATTGACCTTGCTCTCGGCGAGAGTCGTCAGCTTCTTGTCGGTCGCCTTTTCCTCCTCGAGCGTCTTGGCAAGCACTGCTGCGCAGTCGCTGCGGCCGAGCTGCTTGGCCCAGGCGATCAGGCTGCCGTAGCGGACGATCTCGTAGTGTTCGGCGGCCTGAGCTGCATTGATCAGCGCTGCATCGAGCACCGCCTTGTCCGCAACTTCGCCGGCGGTCTCGTCCGCTTCCTCGATGATGCCGTCAATGGCCGGGCAGTCGACCGCCTTCGCCGCGACGCCGTGCATCTTGAACACTTCCTCGAGGCGCGCGACGTGCTGCCTGGTTTCTTCAAGGTGCGTCAAAAAGCCCTGTTTCAGCTGCGGATCGGTGGCCTTGCTTGCCATCTTTGGCAGCGCCTTGGTGAGCTGCTGCTCGGCGTAATAGATGTCCTGGAGCTGATGCACGAACAGGTCGTTCATGGTCTTGATGTCTTTTGTGAACAGTCCCATCGTTCCGATCCTCTCGGGTTTCGGGAACACGACGGCGCGGGCTTGCAGGAGAAAGCCGCTTATTTCGCCATGTTCGATTGCTGATCGAGCCCAACGAGTACGGAGCATCGACGTTCCAAAAAACGCCGGCAGCGCTTGCGCTGGAACAAGGCGGACGGCGCGAGGATTTGAAATCGTGTCGGCACACCGGATGCGCGAGGGCAGCGAATGTTTCGCGACTCATATGCTTAACGCGGGTCGGATATGAACCGCATATGACAAAAGTGGCCGCTCGAACGCAGAACCTGTTGCTGTCAAGGGCTGCACAAGCCGCTGTTTTTGCCTTAAATGAGCTGGATCATGCCTAGCGATCGATGCCTGCCTTTGGCCGTGATCGAACCCGATTGGCCAATACCTGGTCCGGTCGGTCTTTGCCCCCGCCGGGAGGATGAATGCACGGACTGCTGACCGCGCTGCAACGCGGCTTCAAGAGATGGATTGGCTGGCGACGGCTCGGCATTGCCGCGAGCATCCTGATCATCGCCTTCGCGATCACCACGCTGGTGCGAACCCTCAAGGGCATCGATACCGCGGTCATCCTGACGGCGTTGACCGAGATTCCCCGCGGCAATATCGGGCTGGCGGCGATCTGCGTCTTCTTCGCATTCTGCACGCTGACCTTCTACGACTATTTCGCCTTGCGAACGATCGGCAAGAAGCATGTGCCCTATCGCATCGCGGCGCTCTCCAGCTTCACGTCCTATTCGATCGGCCACAACATCGGCGCCACGGTATTCACCGGCGGCGCGATCCGTTTCCGGATCTATTCGGACTACGGGCTGAACGCGATCGACGTCGCGAAAATCTGCTTTCTGTCGGGCCTGACCTTCTGGCTCGGTAACATCTTCGTGCTCTCGATCGGCATGGCCATCCATCCGGATGCCGCCTCCTCGATGGATCAGCTCCCCGCCTCGATCAACCGCCTGATCGCGCTCGGTGGCCTCGCCTCGATCGGCGCCTATCTGGTCTGGCTGTGCATGGGCGAGAAGCGCCGCGAACTCGGCCAGAAGGGCTGGAAGGTGGTGCTGCCGTCGGCATCGCTGACATTGGTGCAGATCCTGATCGGCGTGGTCGATCTCGGCTTCTGCGCCATGGCCATGTACCTGTTGATGCCGGCCAATCCGCCGATCGACTTCATGTCGCTTGCGGTCGTGTTCATTCTGGCGACCCTGATCGGCTTTGCCAGCCATGCGCCCGGCTCGATCGGCGTGTTCGATGCGGCCATGCTGGTGGCGCTGCCCCAATTCGGTCGAGAGGAGCTTCTGGCGACGCTCCTGGTGTTCCGCATCCTCTATTTCGTCGTCCCGTTCGGCCTCGCCATCTCGATCATGGGCACGCGCGAGCTCTGGATGAACGTGGTCGCCCCCTGGCAGGAGCGGCGGCGCCTGGCGGAGGCCTGCGCCCAGGCCAATCTGCCCAAGCAGGTGGCCGCGATGGAGCGCGAGCGGACGCTGCGGCGGGCCGGCAAGCGATAGGCCCCTTTTCCTGGGCCCGTCAGACAAAGGTTGCAGGCGGCGGAGCAATCCTCTCTTATTTCCGCCTCAACTTTGCCGTTGAAGACCCGGGCCATGATCCCTGTATCCCTTCGCACTTTCTCCGCAGGCGCCCTGCTGCTTTCTGGAATTCTGACGTGTTTGCCGCCCGGTCGCGCCGCCGCGCAGGACGCCGGTGCCATGCAGATCAATTGGGAGGTGCGCAACCGCTTCCGGCTGTTCCGCGAGGAGCGCGACTTCCTGCTCCACGTCGAGAACGCGCGTGACCGCAGCATTCTCGCCGCCGAGCAATCGCTGGAGCTGCAGAGCGAAGGCCGCGGCTGGGCCCGCAACGCGGTCAACCGCCTCTGCATCGACCTCCAGGGCCGGGTCAACCAGCCTTGCACCCGCGACAACGTCAAAGAGAACTACATCACACCGATCGATCATCCGGTCACCGTGCGCCTCACGGGTGCGGTGCCGGTCGGCGCCACCTGTGCATGGTCGTTCGACGACGGCGACGGGCCGCAACAATCGACCTTCGACTGCGCCGAGCCGATCAATCTGCGCGTCCGCTACGGCAAGCAGACCGTCGCGACGGTCGACGTCTCCTCGGGCTCCGATCCGACCCAGCGCATCCAGACCGAGATTCAGGTCCGCGACATCTTCATCGCCGGCCTCGGGGACAGCATCGCCTCCGGAGAAGGCAACCCAGACCGGCCACTGGCGCTGGCGGACGAAGGCTTCTGCTTCCGCTCCTATCTCGGCACCGCCGGCGCGCAGTATTACCGGCCGAGCCGCCAGGGCTTCAAGGGCGGCCGCGCCTGCGAGGCGCCGGATACGCTGGCCAACTGGCAACGCTACAGCGCGCTCTGGTTCAACGCGCCTTGCCACCGCTCGCTCTACAGCTACCAGGCGCGCACCGCGCTGGCGCTCGCCCTGCGCTATACGCACATCGCGGTGACCTTCCTGCCACTCGCCTGCACCGGCGCCAGCATCAGCGATGGGCTGCTGGGCTCGCAGCGCGCCCGCGAATGCGCGCCCGGCAAGACCGGCGTGTGCAACACCAGCGTGAACGCCCAGGTCGCCGAGCTGCGCGAAGCGCTCGCCGCGGCAAAGAAACGCCAGCCCGACCGCACGCTCGATCTCGTGCTGCTGTCGGTCGGCGCCAACGACGTCTACTTCTCCGGCCTCGTCGCCGACGTCATCGTCGATACCGCGACGGAGCGCGCGCTGTTCCGCCGCTCCGGCGTGATGGCGACCGTCGATGATTCCCGCGATGCGCTGGTGCGCGAACTGCCGCAGAAATTCGCCAGGCTGCGCGAGGCGCTCAAGCCGCTCGTCGGCGGCGACCTCTCGCGCGTGGTCTATGTCTCCTACGCCAATCCTGCGCTCGCCGACGGCGGCGTGCCCTGCCGCGGCGGCCGTGCCGGCTTCGACATTCATCCATCGTTCAATGCCGATCCGCAGCGGCTCGCCCGTGTCTCGACCTTCGTCGATACGGAATTCCTGCCGCAGCTGAAGGGGCTCGCCACCTGCAGCCGGGGCGCGCTCTGCCGCGATCCCGAAGCCGACCGCATGACCTTCGTCGATGCGCACCAGGCCGCGTTCGCCGATCACGGCTTCTGCGCCCATTCGGGCAATGATCCCGAATTCGACCGGACCTGCTTTGCCGAGAACGGCCAGAGCTTCAATCCCGATATCGTGAGCGCGGCGAGCCAGCCGATGCTTTGCGGGCGCGGCGCCTCGGAATACCGCGCCTACCTGCCGCGCGCGCGCTGGATCCGCGATGCGAACGACAGTTATTTTGCCGCAATGACCTATCCGCAGGGCTTGCCGGCAGCGAGCCAGCCGACCGACATTCACGACGCGACCTGGGGCGTGCTCTCCGCCGTCTATGGCGGCGCCGTGCATCCGAGCGCCGAAGGACATGCTGCAATGGCGGATGCCGCGCTGCCGGCCGCGAGCGCGGTGCTCGGGCTGGACGCGGTGCCGCCAAGCGTGACGCGCGGATTCCTGCCGCAGCTGCTGCCGGGCACGCAGCAATAGGGTCGAGCGCGGGCTCGCGCCATACCGTCGGTGCGATCAATCCAAGAGCGACATCGATCGATGCTTCCTTGAACCTGGACAGTTCGCGGCGCCCGCCCCTAGGACTCGATTGAGAAAATCATGACGCTCCAACATTCCTCCTGAAGGCTCCGGCGCTAGCTCGGCCAGGCAACTCAACGGCGGCTCACCAGTCGCCGTCTTTGCATCGGGGGTGATCTCGATGCTCCACTCGCCTCGGCTGACATGGGGCTTTGGCCTGGACGTGCATCGAGCGCTCCCCTGTCCATGACGGCGGAAGAACTTCATCCGGCCGATAGGCGCCCCTGAATCACGGCTCGGCATCAATGTCGACGCGCAGCCATCGAGGCCGCGCACGAATTCCACAAGAAGCATGGACTTCGCGTCCGGGATGGGGCTATGGCCATACAGGACCCGATCAAACGTCCGGGCCTCGTGCGTTAGAAAACTTCAGGCGCGATCCCGGAGCGCGGACACCGGTTTTCCGATACGATCATGCCCCTTGAACAAGGAGGAAAGAAGATGACAGCGATCCTGAAGAACTTCATCGGCGGCGAATGGGTCGACGGTTCCGGCATCACCAGGAACATCAATCCCTCCAACACCAACGATCTCGTCGGGGAATATGCCAAGGCGGACAAGGCGCAGACCGAGAAGGCGATAGCCGCCGCCAAGGCCGCCTTTCCCGCCTGGTCGCGTTCCACGCCGCAGGAGCGCTATGACGCGCTGAACAAGATCTCAATCGAGATCCTCTCGCGCAAGGAAGAGCTCGGCCGGCTCCTCGCCCGAGAGGAAGGCAAGACCTTGCCGGAAGGTATCGGCGAGGTCGGTCGCGCCGGCCAGATCTTTGCGTTCTTCGCCGGCGAGGCGCTGCGGCTGATCGGCGAGAAGGGCGCCTCGGTTCGTCCCGGCATCGACGTTGAGCTCACCCGCGAGCCGGTTGGCGTCGTCGGCATGATCACACCCTGGAATTTCCCGATCGCGATCCCCGCCTGGAAGATCGCGCCGGCGCTCTGCTACGGCAACACCGTCGTGTTCAAGCCGGCCGAGCTGGTGCCCGGCTCGGCACATGCTTTGTCCGAGATCATCACCCGCTCCGGCATTCCAGCCGGCGTGTTCAACCTCGTCGTCGGCTCCGGCTCGGTGGTCGGCCAGACCTTGCTCGAGCATCCGGACGTCGCCGCGATCTCCTTCACCGGCTCGGTGCAAACCGGGCGCAAGATCGCGCAGGCCTGCGTGCTCTCGAACCCCATGAAGAAATTTCAGCTCGAGATGGGCGGCAAGAATCCGCTGGTCGTGCTCGACGACGCCGACCTCAAGACCGCCGTCGAGGTCGCCGTCAACGGCGCCTATTTCTCCACCGGCCAGCGCTGCACCGCCTCCTCGCGCCTCATCGTCACCGAAGGCATCCACGACCGCTTCGTCGCGGCGGTCGCCGAGC
This sequence comes from Bradyrhizobium sp. in8p8, assembly GCF_000426845.1. Taxonomy (GTDB): domain Bacteria; phylum Pseudomonadota; class Alphaproteobacteria; order Rhizobiales; family Xanthobacteraceae; genus Bradyrhizobium; species Bradyrhizobium japonicum_C. Next base: position 25,629 of record NZ_AUGD01000024.1, read on the forward strand.
GCCTCAACAGCCTGTCGGTCGACGACGCGCTCAAGGCCGGCGTGCATATCGGCCCCGTGGTGGACCAGAACCAGCTCGACCAGGACCTCCGCTACATCAAGATCGGCCAGGACGAGGGCGCCAGGCTCGCCTTCGGCGGCGAGCTGCTCAAGCGCGACAACCCCGGCCACTACCTCCAGCCGGCCCTGTTCACCGAGGCCAACAACAACATGCGCATCGCGCGCGAGGAGATCTTTGGCCCGGTCGCGGCCGTCATCCGTGCCAAGAACTACGAGGAGGCGCTCGCGATCTCCAACGACACCGAGTTCGGCCTCGCCTCCGGCATCTGCACCACCAGCCTGAAATACGCCTCGCACTACAAGCGCAACAGCGAGTCAGGCATGGTGATGGTCAACCTGCCGACCGCCGGCGTCGATTATCACGTGCCGTTCGGCGGCCGGAAGGGTTCGAGCTACGGCGCCCGCGAGCAGGGCTCCTACGCCCGCGAGTTCTATACCACGGTGAAGACGGCTTATACGTTTCCGGGCTGACGAGCGATCTTCACGCAGCGGCGGAGGTGCCGACCTCTCCCTCTGGGAGAGGTCGGATCGCACATCGATCGGGTTACGCCCTCTCCTGCAAGCCGCTGCCCCTCACCCGCGCCTCCGGCGCGACCGATCCCCTCCGGGGAGAGGTAAACGAAAACACGGCTTCTTCCGTTCTTGAGACAAGCGCAGATGGACCAGGACGTCGCAGCGAAAGAGCAGCCCCGCTACATCAGGCTGAACGAGCGCGACAATGTCGCGATCGTGGTCAACGATTTCGGGCTTCCCGCCGGCTCGCGCTTTGCGTGCGGGCTGACGCTGCGCGCCTTCGTGCCGCAGGGGCACAAGGCTGCTTTGGTCGATATTGCGGAAGGCGCGCCGATCGTCCGCTATGGCGAAATCATCGGTTACGCGCTGTCGCCGATCCTGGCCGGCGAATGGGTCGATGAAGCGCGCATCCGCATGCCGGAGGCCCCTGCCCTCGACAAGCTCGAAATCTCGACCGCCGTCCCTGCGCCGCTGCCGCCGTTGGAAGGCTTCACCTTCGAGGGTTATCGCAATCCGGACGGCTCGGTCGGCACCAAGAACATCCTCGGCATCTCCTCCTCGGTGCAATGCGTCAAGGGCACGATGGAATATGCGGTCAAACGCATCCGCGCCGAGCTGCTGCCGAAATACCCTGGCGTCGACGACGTCGTGCCGCTGACGCACGCCTATGGCTGCGGCGTCGCCATCGCTGCGCCTGACGCTGTGGTGCCGATCCGCACTTTGCAGAACCTCGCGCTGAATCCGAATTTCGGCGGCGAGATTCTGGTCGTCGGTCTCGGCTGCGAGAAGCTCGCCCCCGAACGGCTGGTGCCCGAAGGTGTCAGCGATGCCATCGTGCGCATGCAGGACGAGGCCTTCGACGGCTTTGGCGCGATCGTCGAAGCGATCATGACCCAGGCCGAGGCGCGGCTGAAGGTGCTCAACGCCCGCAAGCGCGAGACCTGCCCCGCTTCCGATCTCGTCATCGGGCTGCAATGTGGCGGCAGCGACGCGTTTTCCGGCGTGACTGCAAACCCCGCCGTCGGCTTCGCCGCGGATCTCCTGGTGCGAGCCGGTGCCACCGTGATGTTCTCGGAAGTGACTGAGGTGCGAGACGCCATCCAACTGCTCACGCGGCGCGCCATCAACGAGGACGTCGGCCGCGCACTGGTGCGCGAGATGGCCTGGTACGATTCCTACCTGGCCCGTGGCGGCGCCGACCGCAGCGCCAACACCACGCCCGGCAACAAGAAGGGCGGCCTCGCCAACATCGTCGAAAAGTCATTGGGCTCGATCGTGAAGTCCGGATCATCCGCGATCGCCGGCGTGCTCTCGCCCGGCGAGAAGGCAACGCAGAAGGGCATGCTGTTTGCGGCAACGCCTGCCTCCGACTTCATCTGCGGCACGCTCCAACTCGCCTCCGGCATGACGCTGCAGGTGTTCACCACGGGCCGCGGCACGCCTTATGGGCTTGCGGCCGCGCCCGTGATCAAGGTGGCAACCCGCAGTGAGCTCGCCCGCCGCTGGAAGGACCTGATCGACTTTGACGCCGGCAGCATTGCCACCGGCGAGAAGACCATCGAGGAATGCGGCTGGGACCTGTTCCGCCTGATCCTCGATGTCGCCTCCGGCCGCACCAAGCCGTGGTCGGATCGCTGGGGCATCCACAACGATCTCACGCTGTTCAATCCGGCGCCGGTGACCTGAGTCTTCGCGAAACCGTCCGGAAACATTGACGCGGAGAACTTCGTCATCGTTTCGTCCGGTCCCATCACGCAATCAAATAGGTTCGCTCACGGACACAGGAATGTTCGCGCACGAGCGAACCTGTTCCGGCATCGAGGCGACCAAACCTCCGATTGACATTGTCCACGGAGATTTCCAATGCGTGTTCTCTCGATGATTGCCGTCGCCGGCGCCATGATTGCGAGCTCGGCCGGCGCCTTCGCGACCGAGCTTCCCTCTTACGAAGTGACCTCGTTTCCGATCACGGCGACCCAGGTGCAGGTGCTCGGCGGCGCCGGCGTGGAGGAGCAGTCGGCAAGTCCCACGATGATCGTCGCCGGCATGCCTGCCTCTCCAGCGCAGGTCGCGGTGCTGTCGCCGCGCGCGAAGCGGCTTGCGAGCGCAGGTTCTGACAGCAAGGCTCGCTGAGCCTCGTCCTCTCGGTCCGGGTTAGGCCCTCCGCGCCACTCGGACCGACGCACGTCTACACCATGCTGGCCGGCGTCAAGCTGCACACGCGGACGGCCGTCGACACCGTGCTTCCCTGCCCTGCGGCGCCTGTTCGTTTTCGACGATACAAACTCATCGCCCAGGGTTTGGATCTGATGAGGGACCGCGAAAGGTGTCGTTTACTGCTTGGGCGCCGGCGCCATCATCGCGCCGCCCTTCTTGGGCGCGGGGGACGGTTGCTTTGCAGCCGCCGCCTGCGCCGGAAGATATTTTGCGACGATGGCAGGATCCACCTGCGCGATGTAGGCATCCGGCAGGCGCGTCCAGGTCTCGTCCTTGCCGAGCAGCGAAATGCCGAGATAGCCGCGCAGGGTCAGGGTCTGGCCGTCGGGGCTGACCTTCATGTTGGCCTTCCAGATCTGGCCGTCGCGCGGATTGAGCACGTTGCCGCCTTCGTACTTCAATCCTTCACGCTTCATGTTGCGGACGAAGGAGATGCCCAGCACTGGCGCATTCTTGCGATCGTCGGTGCACTTGGAGCAGACCTCGTTCGGATCGTCGGTTGGCCGCGGGAAGGTCTTCGCGATCACGCCTTCGAAGACGCCGTTACGGTCGACGAAGAGGAACCATCCGACAGTCTTGCCGTCTTCGACCTTCTGCCACAGGCCCGCCGCGGTGGGCTCGGCCGTCTGCGCTGCGGACGGTGTCACCGCCGCGAGCGGAAATGCGAGCGCGAGGAAGGAGAGCAGCCGAAAGCTGAAAACGAGTGTCCGCATTGTCATCACCTTGCTGAGCCAATCACCTTGCCGGGCCAAGACTTCGCAGAGCCAAGACTTTGCTGAGCCAAGACTTTGCCGAGCCAAAAAGCTGGCCGAGCCTACAATTGGAATGGCCGCAGACTACGGCGATTTCGCGAACGGTTCCAGCACCAGAAACATGGGGCATCGCCGCCCCGGTCCGTTCCGTCAGTTGACACCAAGCTTCTTTTGGAGGCTGGAGGACGACGTCGTGTATTGGAACACGAGCCGCTTCTCCGGATAGACGTAGCGATGGGCTTTTTGCGACATCAGCGCGCCCTCGTGGAAGCCGCACAGGATCAACTTGATCTTGCCGGGGTAGGTATTGATGTCGCCGATCGCGAAGATGCCTGGCACGTTGGTCTCGAAGGCGGATGTTTCGACCGGCACCAGATTGTTCTCCAGCGCAATGCCCCAGTTCGCGACCGGGCCGAGCTTCATGGTCAGCCCGAAGAACGGCAGCATGGTATCGCAGGCAATCTCGGTGATGCTGTTGTCGTTCCCCTTGACGGTCGCGCCGGTGAGCTTGCCGTCAGCGCCCGAGAGCGCGGTGACCTGGCCGAGCCGCAGATCCATCTTTCCGCCGGCGACCAGCGCTCGCATCTGCTCGACGCTGTGGGGTGCGGCGCGAAACTCGTCGCGACGATGCAGCAGCGTGATGCGCTTGGCAATCGGATGCAGATTGAGGGTCCAGTCCAGCGCGGAATCGCCACCGCCGACGATCAGCACGTTCTTGTCGCGGAACGTCTCCATCTTGCGCACCGCGTAGTGCACCGACGTGCCCTCATAGGCCTCGATGCCCGGCACCGGCGGACGCTTGGGCTGGAAGGAGCCGCCGCCGGCCGCGATCACCACGACCTTGCATTCGAACACCTTGCCGGCATCGGTGGTGCAGCGGAACGCAGGATCGCCGATCTTCTCCACGGTCTCGACCATCTCGCCGAGATGGAAGGTCGGGTGAAACGGCTTGATCTGCTCCATCAGCGCGTCGGTGAGGCCCTGGCCCGAAACCTGCGGAATGCCGGGGATGTCGTAGATCGGCTTTTCCGGATAGAGCTCGGCACACTGGCCGCCGACCTTGTCGAGGATGTCGACGAAATGCGCCTTCATGTCGAGAAGGCCGAGCTCGAAGGCGGCGAACAGACCGCAGGGGCCGGCACCAATAATCAGCACATCGGTTTTGATCGCGTCGCTCATGTCGTCTCTTTGTCTGTCGTTATCGGTTGGACGGCGCCCGCCGGGCAGAGGTGACCCTGCCTGTCTAGCCAACGGGGGTGGATCAGGGAAGGCATAAAAGCGGGAGCGCCCCGCAGCCACCCCCACTTGCCGGCGCAGGATAACTGAGCTGTAACGGGATGCGATATGACGGAGATCAATCGGTGAACGCACCAAGCCGCCTCGATACGACGCCGCGCCTGGAGGACTATCCCTACCGCCTCAGCGACAACGTCCGCTTCGGCGATCTCGATCCCAACCAGCACGTCAACAACGCGGTCTACGCAACCTATTTCGAGACCGGGCGCGTCACGCTGATGAAGCTCCCTGAATACGGCCTGACCCCGCCGGGCCTCGCGTGGATCATGGTGCGCCTCGACATCCATTTCCGCGCCGAGCTGCATTGGCCCAACACGATCGAGCTTGGCCTCGGCGTGGTGAAGCTCGGAAGGACATCAGTCACCTTCGAGCAGGTCGTGTTCTCGGAAGGAAAATGCATCGCATCGGCGACATCGGTCGGCGTCATGATCGACGAAGCGACGCGGCGGCCGACGCCGCTGACGGCAGAGGTGATCGAGAAGCTCAGACCGTGGCACAAGCGCGGCATCGAGGTCGCGCCGCCGAGCATCTAGCGCAAATAGGGACGATCAGGCCTGCCGTTCCGGCGTCGCGACCACGAGCCCGTCGAGTTCGTCGGAGACCTTGATCTGGCAGGACAGGCGAGAATTCGGACGCACGTCGAAGCCGAAATCGAGCATGTCCTCTTCCATCGGCGTGGGGCTGCCGACCTTCTCGCGCCAGGCTTCGTCGACATACACATGGCAGGTCGCGCAGGCACAGGCGCCGCCGCATTCGGCCTCGATGCCGGGAATGCTGTTGCGGATCGCGGCTTCCATCACGGTTGCGCCGTTCTCGATTTCCACCGTGCGGGTTTCGCCCTTGTGGTCGACAAAGTGAATCTTGGCCATGTGTGCTCGTGCTGCAGCGGTACTGGGAATGAAGGAGGGTCCGGCTGTCCTATAACGGGTCGATAAGCCCGGCGCCATAGCGTTTTGATCCGAAATCAATCCCGCTTTGCGGGAAGAACCCCCGTCAAAACAAAAGACTAGAACCCGGCGCTGACCGTATCGGCTTACGGCTTCAGGATCGCCTCGATGGCGGCGCGAGCCTCCGTCACCGCCTCTTTCAGGGCGGCGAGGGCATGGGGCCGCCCGTGCCCGGTGCGGACCGCGGTCTCCAGGCTGGCTGCGGCATCGGCCACCGCGAAGGCGCCGATCCCTCGCGCCGAACCCTTCAGCTTGTGCGCGAGCGCGCCGGTCTCGGCCGGCACCGACGTCATCGCCGCGAGCAGACGAACCGCCTGCTCGGCGAACATCGCCAGCACTTCCTGTTCCAGCTCGGTGTCCCCGAGCGTCATCCGGGAGAGGTGATCGAGGTCAAGCGGGCTTTCGATCGGTGCAAGCGGGGGCGACGGCATCCAATCCATCCGTTGCAGTTCAGGAGTCATCGCGGGCCCCGGCGTTGCGCACCCGCCGGTCCGGCGGTCAGGTTCCCCTGACCCAAGCATGAAAATGGTTAATGAAGTGTTTGGGCTGCTTGACGCACATCCGCCCGGTTATTGACGAAAAGTTGCCGCAATCAATCGAGTTCGGTGGAGAATTTCATTTATTGCTAAGGCGTTACGCAGCGCTCCTGTTAACGATGATTAAGATTGTCTTAATCGCAGGCATTTCATTCGCAACGCTCTGCCAATAGGATGTTGCGGAAATTGGCGGACAAGCCGTCCGGGTGGGGACGGCTCGGAGATCCGCGTAAGCGGCATGATCCGGTCTGTGGGCTTGCGCGGCGCGCAGGGCTCGCGGGGGGACGCGTACAAGTAACGAGGGCTCGGACTGAACATGGCGAACACTCCGAAAAAGGTCAAAGACCCCACAGAAGTTGCGCTTTCTGCGATCCAGGAAGCCCTGAACATCAGTGACACGGCTGCCGATACCAGCCGCAACGCCACCATGCGCAACGAAGCGGCGCCTGCTGTACCGCCCGTGCCTCCGGTTTTCGATGAACCGAGCTTCGAGCCGCGACCGGCCGCCAACGAGCGGTCGACCGTGTTCGATGCAGTCGAGGAGCCGCTCTCATCGCGCCGCCCCGCGAATGACGACCGCGAGACCATCGGCCAGCTGCTCCAGGCGCTTCAGAAGGGCCGTCCTGCCCGCAGTGTCTACACCTTCGCCACCATCTTCGCCGGCGTCTGGCTCGCCGCCTGCGCCGCGCTGACCATCGGCTTCCTGCCGTCGATCCAGACCGCCATGGGCCAGAGCGGCGGGGTCCTCGTCATTGCCGGCCTGATTGCGATGGTGCTCGCGCCGATCATGCTGTTCTACTTCCTCGCCAGCCTCGTCTGGCGCGGACAGGAAATGCGCATGATCGCGCAGGCGATGGCGCAGGTCGCGATCCGCTTCTCCGAGCCGGAAGGCTCGGCCTCCGATTCCATGGTCACCGTCGGCCAGGCCATCCGCCGCGAGGTCGCCGCGATGGGTGACGGCATCGAGCGCGCGATTGCGCGCGCAGGCGAGCTCGAGACGCTGGTTGCCAACGAGGTCGCCGCGCTCGAACGCGCCTATTCCGACAACGAGGTGCGCATTCGCGCCCTGCTTCAGGACATCGCCCATCAGCGCGACAACCTGGTCGGCCAGGCCGAGCAGGTCCGCAGCGCCATCTCCGGCGTCCAGATCGACCTGCGCCACGACATCGCGCTAATCTCGGACGCGATCGCCTCGCGCGTCGACGAGGTCGCCAAGTCCATCACCGGCGCACTGGAAGAGCGCGGTGCCCACATCACGCAGGCGCTGAGCAATGCCGGCGACAACATGATCCTGGCTCTCGGCGAACGCGGCGGCGACCTGCTCGACCGCCTGGAGGAAGCCAGCAACGAGACCACGCGCGCCGTACTCGATGCGAGCGAGCGGCTGACCACCAGCCTCAACTTCAAAACCGGTCACGTCCACGACGAGTTCGTCGATCTCGCCGACCGCGTCCATGAGATGCTGAACGAGCGCATCGACCGCATCACCGGCGAATTCGAGCAGCGTTCCGCCGCTATCGTCGACGGCATCTCCGAGCGCACCGAGCAGGTGCACGATTCCCTGAAGAACTCGTCGGACTCGCTGCTGCTGGAGCTCGAGCTGCGTTCCAACGACATCTCGGCCAAGATCGACGATGCCGGCAACCGCCTCGCCGGCCAGATCATGACGAGCGGCGACAAGGCCAGCGAAGCGCTCGACGCCACCGTCAACGCTCTGGTCGCCAAGGTCGTCAGCCAGACAGAGACAGCCCACGATTCGCTGTCGCTGCAGATGAGTGCCTTTGACGAGCTGGTGCGGAACCAGGGCACCGAGCTGGTCGAGAAGTTCGCCCGCGACTCCGGCACGCTGGGCGCGCTGATCACGCGCCACATCTCCGAGTTCGACCGCACCGTGAAGACCTTCGGCGGCGAGATCGTCGAGCGCATGGGCCAGCGCACGCAGGACATCGCCGAGACGCTCAAGACCTATGTCGACAATTTCGACAGCCGCTTCACCTCCAACGGCGGCGAGATAACCGCGGTGCTCGACCAGCGCCTCGTGCAGTTCGAGACCACGATCGGCGAACGCGTCAGCAACCTCGACGCCTCGCTGAACGGCAAGATCGCCAGCCTCGACGGCACGATCGAAGGCCACATCAGGACCTTCGACGAGCAACTCGTCGGCCGCGTCGCCGCGATCGAGCACTCGTTCGACACCCGCGCGAAGTCCATGACCGAAACCATCGACGGGCGCATCAACACTCTGGCGACATCGTTGACCGACGGTGCCGCACAGGCGATCCAGTCGATCGACTCCCGCCTGACCCACCTGACGACGACGCTCACCGGCGGCGCATCGCAGGCCATCGAAACCATCGATGCGCGCCTCAACCTCCTCACGAGCTCGCTCACCGACGGTGCGTCGCAGACCATCCAGTCGATCGATACCCGCCTGACGCATCTCACGACGACGCTCACCGGCGGCGCGACCCAGGCGCTCGAATCGATCGACTCCCGCCTCACCTACCTGACCACCGCGGTCACGAACGGCGCCTCGCAGGCCGTACAGTCGATCGACACGCGTCTGACCCTCCTCACCTCGACCCTCACCGACGGCACCGCGCAGGCGATCGAGGCGGTCGACCGCCGCATCACCGGCGTCACCGAGATCATCGACGGCCGCAGCATGCATCTGACCGACACGGTCACCGCGCGCTTCCAGGAGATCCAGCAGGCCATCGAGACCAAGGTCGGCTCGGTCGCCAGCGACATCGACGTGCGCGTGGCGCAGTTCGAGGACCTGCTCGGCTCGCGCGTCGAGGCCGTCGCCGGCCGCATCGAGAGCAGCGGACGCCAGGCCAGCGAGGACATGATGTCCCGCGCCGAGATGATCTCGACCGCGATCCGCTCGCATGTCGAGGACGCCGAGCGCTCGCTCACCAACCTCGTCGTCAACACCAGCGAGACGATCCAGACCGGCGCGCGCACCGCCCAGCAGTCGCTGCTGACAGTCTCCTCCGACGTCAACGCCCAGCTCAAGATGACCTCGGCCGAGGTCGAGCAGGCGCTGACTGCGGTGGGCACAGGCGCGGCGAACTCGATCCTGACCAGCGCCCGCGAAGCGCAGTCGACGCTGGTCGCGGCATCGGGCGAGGCCTCCAGCCAGATCAAGGGACTCGCGGCCGACGTCGAACGCACGCTGTCGGCGGCTGGCTCCGCCACCGCGGCCTCGATCCTGGCCGGCGCCCGCGAGGTGCAGACCACCCTCGTCACGGCGTCGTCGGATGCGGCCAACCAGGTGAAGACGCTCACCGCCGACGTGCAGCGTTCGCTGTCGATGGCCGGCACCGCTACGGCGGAATCGATCACCGCAGGGGCCCGCGATGCGCAGAGCGCCTTGATCGCGGCTTCGACCGAGACTGCCAACCAGATCAAGGCGCTGTCCTCGGACGTGCAGCGCTCGCTCACGATGGCGGGCACCTCGACGGCCGAGACCATCATGAGCGGCGCCCGCGAAGCCCAGAGCACGCTGGTCACGGCGTCGTCGGACGCGGCGAGCCAGGTCAAGTCGCTGGCGGCCGAGGTGCATCGTTCGCTCTCGCAAGTCGGTCAGTCGACCGCCGAGACGATCACCAGCAGCGCCCGCGACGCCCAGAGCACCCTGCTCGCGGTCTCGGCCGAACAGACCAACCAGGTCCGTTCGCTCGCGGCCGAGATGCAGCGCGCGCTGGCAACCGCCGGCGGCGCCACCATCGAGGCGCTCACCAGCGGCGTTCGCGAGGCCCAAACCTCGCTCGTCTCCGCCTCGACCGATGCGGCGACCCAGATCAAGTCGCTGACGACGGACATCGAGCGCACGTTGACCGCGGTCGGCGCCGACACCGCCTCGACCATCCTCAACAGCGCGCGCGAGGCGCAGATCTCGCTGACCTCGACCTCGGCCGACGCCGCGAGCCAGATCCGTTCGATCTCGACCGAGATCGAGCGCACGCTGAGCGCGGCCACCGCCAACGCGACCAACGACATCCAGACCAGCGCGCTCAACGCCCAGAACGCGCTGATCTCCGCCTCCAACGAGGCGAGCTCGCGCGTCAAGTCGAGCTCGGCCGACGTCGAGCGGTCGGTGCTCGCCGCCAGCTCCAGCTTCGGCCAGGCCATGACCGGCAAGACCGACGAGATCGTCACCTATGTGACGCAGCAGGCCGATCGCCTGTCGAACATGATCGACGCCAAGCGCGGCGCGCTGGTGGACGCGATCGGCTCGAAGGCCAGCCAGCTCACGCTCGACATCGACCGCGTCACCTCCGACGCGCTGAAGTCGATCGAGACGCGCGGCCAGGCCTTCTCGCAGACCATGATGGGCAACGGCTCGGAAGTCGCCCGCACCATCAATGCGGCGAGCGAGATCGCCACGACCGCGGTCGGCAAGTCGCTCAAGGACCTCGAGCAGGCCTCGCGGTCCGCGATCGACCAGTCGCGCCAGGTTTCGATCGCGGCCGTCACGGAGATGCAGGAGACCAGCAAGATCTTGCGCACCGACACGGTGGCCCTGTTCGAGCGCCTGCGCGAAGGCAACATCCTGCTCCAGGAGGTGCTGACCGGTGCGCACGACAACCTCAACTCGCTCGAGCGGGCGCTGGTGACGCGCGTCGCCGACTTCGTCTCGGCGATGAACGACGTCACCTCGCGCAATGGCGCTGCGACGCAGAACCTGGAAGAGCAGCTCAACGTCTTCAACAGCAAGACCACGAAGGCGCTGCAGGATCTCGGCGAGCTGTCGACCCAGTTCGACAAGCACGGCCAGGCGCTGGTCGAGGCCGCCCAGGTCGTCGAGCAGAGCAACAAGAACACCACCGCCTCGCTCGCCGAACGCAAGCAGGCGCTGGAATCGCTCGTCACCACCATCGACCTGCGAACGGCCGACCTCGACCAGCGGCTGTCGCGCTTCACCGGCCTGCTCGATGAATCGCTGGCGGCGGCCGAAGAGCGCGCCCGCGACATCGCCCGCGTCGTCGCGGAGACGGCCGGCGCAGGCTCTGCCGCGATCACCCGCCAGTTCGAGGCGGTGCGCGCGGCGTCCGAGGAGGAGCACCGGCAGACCATCGAGACCATGCACGACATCTACCGCCAGACCACGGACGAGGCGGATGCGATGTTCAAGCAGTCGACCGAGAAGTTCACCAATCTGGTCGCCAGCATGAAGCAGATGGCCCTCGAGATGCACAACGAGCTCGAAGCCACCCGCAATGAGCTGCGCCGCGGCGTGCTCGAGATGCCGCAGGAGGCCGCCGAGAGCACGGCGCAGATGCGCAAGGTGATCGTCGACCAGATCGAGGCGCTCGCCGAGCTCAACCGCATCGTGGCTCAGCACGGCCGCGGCCTCGACGTCACCACCGCTGGCCGTGCCGGCGTCCATCGCCAGGAGGAGCCGGTGCTGGCCGCTGTCGGCGGCCGGCCGCCCGAGACCCGCACGCGCGACACCGGCAGCGCCTCGACGCTGCCGCCGCCGGACCTCGGCATGCCGGCGCCCCGCCGCACCGAAGCGCCGCCGGTGGCGCCCGCCAGCAACGATCAGGGCCGCGACGGCTGGCTATCGGACCTGCTCAACCGTACGGACGCCCACCAGGGCGCCCCGGCCGGACGTGAGGCCCCGCGCGGCCGCGCTGCACCCGCACCGCAGCCGCAGGCACCGCAGGGTGGCGGCAATCCGCTGGAATCGCTGTCGCTCGACATCGGCCGGCTGATGGACCGCAACCTCGCCGCCGAGATGTGGGATCGCTACCAGCGCGGCGAGAACAAGGCCTTCACCAAGCGCCTGTACACGCCCGCCGGCCAGAAGGCCTTCGACGAGGTCGCCCGCAAGTACCGCGCCGACCGCAACTTCAAGGGCACGGTCGACCGCTACGTGGTCGAGTTCGAGCGGCTGCTCGATGAAGTCGCCCGCGACGGCCGCGGTCCGCAGGAGCTGCGCACTCACCTGATCTCGGAGACGGGGCTGGTGTACACGCTGCTTGCGCATGCGGCCGGACGGCTGGGGTAGCACCGAGCGCGAGCAACCAGTGGAACGGAGGCCGCTCGGCCTCCGTTTTCGTTTGGGGATTGTCGTGAGAGCAACCTATTCGCTACTCACCATTCGCCGAACCACTACCGCCTCGGCACCGGCTTCGGCGGCTCGGGCGGCGGAGCCGGCTGCGACGAGTTGCTGGCGCCGAACAGGACTCGGGTCGGGTTACGGTCGAAATTGTTCACGGCCCGGCTGATGTCGCCGAGGGTGCGGCGGCCGTCGGCCATCAGCGCGCCCGAGCGCTTGTCGAAATCTTCGGCGAGTTCGCGGATCGATTTCACGGCCTGGAACAGCTCGCCGCCGTCCTTGCCGCCGGCCAGCGTGTTGAGGCCGAGCATGAGGTTGTCGGCCTTGAGCATCACGCCGTCGACCTTGGCCATCACGCCGTCGATCTTCTCGGAGTTGCGGGCGAGCGAGTTGGTGAAGGTCTCGAGATTCTTCAGCGAGTTCTTCACCGACTCCTGGTTGTCGGCGACGATCTTGTTGATGTTCTGCAGCGTGCCGCGGATCGCCTCGGTGACGTCCTGAAGCTTGTTGGGATCGGCGGTGAGCATCGGGATGCCGTCCTGATCGAGCGGCGGTGGGGGCGCGGCCTCGTCGCCGCCCTTGAGCGAGATCGCGGCGACGCCTGTCAGGCCCTGGAATTCGAGGCCGACCAGCGTGTCCTTGCGGATCGGGGCGTTGTTCTCGATCATGGCGAGTGCGACAACCCGCCGCGGGTTGTCCAGCTTCACCGAGACCACCTCGCCGACCCTGATACCATTGAAATTGACGCTTCCGCCGTTGCGCAGGCCGGCCGCGGGCCCCTCGAACACGACGCGCAGCGGACTGCGCTGCTTGGTGGTGTGCAGCGACTGGAACCACAGCACGAAGCCGATCGCCGCGGCGATCACCGCCAGCGTGAACGACCCGATCAAGATGTAATTCGCCCGCGTTTCCATCAGGTGCTCCGGCTACTCAACTCATGACCGCGCGGGCGCGCTTGCCATGGAAATACTGCCTCAGCCAGGGATGCTGCGAGGCCTGCATGTCGGCGATCGACCCTGCCGCAATGATCTTACCGTTCCCTAAAACGGCGATGCGATCACATGCTGTGTAAAGGCTGTCGAGATCGTGCGTTACCATGAAAACCGTCAGCCCCAAAGTGCGCTGGAGGGTCCGGACCAGCTCGTCGAAATCGCCGGCGCCGATCGGATCGAGGCCCGAGGTCGGCTCGTCCAGGAAGACGAGATCCGGATCGAGCGACAGCGCGCGCGCCAGCGCGACGCGCTTGATCATGCCGCCGGAAAGTTCCGAGGGGAAACGCTCGGCGACTTCAGGCTTGAGACCGACCATGGCGAGCTTGGCCATGGTGATCTCGTCCATCAGCCGCTGCGAGACGCGCAAATATTCGCGCATCGGAAACTGGATGTTCTGCCTGACCGTCAGCGAGGAGAACAGCGCGCCCTGCTGAAACAGCACGCCCCAGCGCCGCTCGACGTTGCGGCGCTGCGATGTGCTGGAGGAATCGAGGTCGACGCCGAACACCTCGATGGAGCCTGCGACCTTCGGCACGAGGCCGATGATGGTGCGCGTCAGCACCGACTTGCCCGCACCGGAGGGGCCGACGAAGCCCAATATCTCGCCGCGCTTGACGTCGAGATTGAGCCCGTCGAGCACGCGCGTTTCGCCGAACTGCACGGTGATGCCGCGGACGCGGATGATGGGATCCTGGATTTCCCCGACCATGGTCACATCCCGATCGAGGCGAAGAAAATGGCGAAGATGCCGTCCATGACGATGACGAAGAAGATGCCTTTCACAACCGACGCCGTCGTGTGCTGACCGAGCGATTCCGCGCTGCCCTGCACGGCGAGCCCTTCGACGCAGGCGACGATGCCGATCACGGCAGCCATGACCGGCGCCTTGACGATGCCGACGATGAAATGGTCGATCGAGATGGCATCGCGCAGGCGCAGCAGGAAGGCTTCCGGCTGGACGCCGCCATAGAGCCAGGCCACCAGACCGCCGCCATAGAGCGCGGCCATCGCGCCGAGGAAGGCGAGGATCGGCAGCGCCAGCACGAGGGCCATCATGCGCGGCAGCACCAGGACCTCGATCGGATCGAAGCCCATGGTGCGCAGTGCATCGATCTCCTCCCGCATCTTCATCGAGCCGAGCTCGGCGGTGTAGGCGCTGCCCGAGCGTCCGGCGACCATGATGGCGACGAGGAGCACGCCGATCTCGCGCAACACCAGCACACCGAGCATGTCGACGACGAAGATGTCTGCGCCGAAGCGGCGGAAATGGAAAATGCCTTGTTGCGCGATGATGCAGCCGATCAGGAAGGTGATCAGCACGATGATCGGCACCGCGCGCCAGCAAACCTGCTCCATGTGGTGCACGGTCGAGGTCAGACGGAACGAGCGAGGGTGGACCAGGACGCGAAAGCCCGCCGCGAGCACCGCGCCGAGCATGTCGACCAGGCCCGCCACGGTCCCGGCGATGCCGGCCACCGTCCGGCCGATCTGCTCCAGCATGCCGCTGATGGTGATCGGGCTGCTGTCGACCACGGGGGTCGCCCGGACGCGCCGCACTTCGTCGACGAGGCTGGAATAATTGGCCGAGAGGCCGGCAATCTGCGCCTCGACGGCACCTTGGGTCAGGCTGCGGCGCAGCCGCTCGATCAGCCAGGCGCCGAAGGTGTCGAGCTTGGCGACCTCCGAGACGTCGATGAAAATGCTTTGCGGGGTGCCTGCGAGCTTCTCGGCGTCCGCCACCATGCGCTCCAGGACGGGCGCGAAGCTCGCCGTCCAGGTTCCGGTCGCGCAAAGTGCCAGTGCGTTGCCCTTGGCAATCCGTTCCAGCTTCGGATCGCTGCTCAAAATGTCCGCTCCCGTACCGGGGCGGAGGAAATCAGATGGTTGCGCACGCGCCCTTACCCAGAGAAGGTATCCCCAAGTGGTTAATGTTAGTTGCTACAGGTAACTAGCAGGTTCAGATTTCGCCAGAGTTCAAAATGACTTCCACGAAATTTCATGGTCTGGCGGTGCGAATCGAGCGCTTCCCGATCGCGGGCAGCTTCACCATCAGCCGGGGCGCCAAAACCGAAGCCGTGACGGTGGTGGCGGAGGTGAGCCAGGACCGCCTGACGGGCCGCGGCGAGTGTGTGCCCTATCCCCGCTACGGCGAGACGCCCGAGGCGACGCTGGCCGCCATCCAGGCCATGCAGCAGGCGGTCGCGGGCGGGCTGACGCGGGAGGCCCTCCAGGCTGCCATGCCCGCCGGAGCGGCCCGCAACGCATTGGATTGCGCCCTGATCGACCTTGAAGCCAAGTCGGCCGGCCTGCGAGCCTGGAACCTGCTCGGCCGCCCGGAGCCCCGCGAGCGCACCACCGCCTACACGATCTCGTTGGGCACCCCCGAGGCCATGGCCGCCGCGACCGCCCAAGCGGCGCATCGGCCGCTGCTCAAGATCAAGCTCGGCGGCGACGGCGATCCTGAGCGAATCGCGGCGGTGCGCAAGGCCGCCCCCGAATCGGAGCTGATCGTCGATGCCAACGAGGCCTGGAGCGAGACCAATCTGGAGCGCAACCTCGCCGCCTGCGCCGAAGCCGGAGTGACCCTGGTGGAGCAGCCGCTGCCATCCGGCAAGGACGAGGCACTGGCGCGGATCAAGCGCCCGCTCGCGGTCTGCGCCGACGAGAGCGTGCATGACCGCTCTTCGCTGGCGCCGTTGCGCGAGCGCTATGACGCCGTGAACATCAAGCTCGACAAGACCGGCGGCCTCACCGAGGCGCTGGCCATGGCCGATGCGGCGCGCGCGCTCGGCTTCGAGATCATGATCGGCTGCATGGTTGCGACCTCGTTGTCGATGGCGCCTGCGATGCTGGTGACGCCGCATGCGCGCTTCGTCGATCTCGACGGTCCCCTGCTGCTGGCGCGCGACCGCGATCACGGGCTGCGTTATGACGGCAGCCTGGTCTACCCGCCGGATGCCTCGCTGTGGGGCTGAGCCTTGAGCCGGTGCCGCGCCGACCAGATCAGAAGCGCCCCGGCTGCGGCCATCGCGGCCATGACGTAATAGACGCTGTCGCCGATGTGCGCGTAGATCGCGCCTGACGCGATCGAGGTCGCCGCTCCGAGCAGCCCGTTGCACGCGGCGTAATAGCCCTGCCCGCGTGCGATCTGATGCGAGGGTACACGCTGCACCAGGAGACTCATGGTGCCGAGGATGGTCATGCCGAAGCTGAAGCCGTGGCCGAGTTGGGCGATCGCGAGCAGCGCGAGCGGCGGCTCGCTGGCGGTGACGATCCAGCGCACAACGGCGCTCAAACCGCCGACCGCCATCAGCGTGGACGGCTGCAGCGAGAAGCGCGGCGACAGCGCGAACACGACGATCTCGGCCAACACGCCCAGCGTCCACAGGGTCGCGATGGTCAGTCCGCTGAGACCCTGAAGCTGCCAGTTGATCGCCGAGAAGGTGTAGAAGGCGATGTGGCTGCTCTGGATCAACGCCGCCGATGCGATCACGGCCCAGAAGGCGGCATCGCGCAGCAGCGCCTTGCCGGCGTGCCTCTCCGGCGCCCGCCGCCCGGGATCGTCGAGCGGCTGAAGCAACAGGCTGGCGAGAACCGCGACGACGGCCCAGGCGACGATGACCCAGATCAGGTCGCGCGGTGCGATGAGGTCGACAAGATAGCCGCAGGCGAGCGATCCCGCCGCGAACGCCGCCGAGCCCCATAGCCGCAGGGGTCCGTAGTCGAGCCCGTAGCGCGCAACACCGCGCAACGCATAGGCATCGGTCAGCGGCATCGTCGGCGTCCACATCATGCAGGTCAGCGCGTAGATCAGGAACAGCGCCAGCGGCTGCTGCTGCAGGCCTACGACCGAAAACCCGACCGCCGTCGCCAGCACCGACACCATGATGCCGGCGCGGATGGCATGTCGCTTTTCGGCGAAGGCCGTGACCTGCGGCAGCGTGGTGAAGCGCGTGATCGCCGGCAGCGCGTTGATGAGTCCGATCCAGGCCGCGTCGATGCCGATCGCCTTCAGCCATACCGGAAAGAACGGCATATGCGTGCCGAGAACCGCAAAGAAGGCCGAATAGAACACCGCGAGGCTCACGGCGAATCGCCGCTTCTGCACTGCCGCGATGGGGATTTGTGATTCGGACTGCATCAAACCAATTGCGATTCGGTCGATATCGTGGTGATCGTTACAGTAACGCGCGGTGATTTGCGCGACGAGATTGTCATGGCCAACGAAGCATTCGCCCTCTCGCCCATGTCTGCCCGCGCGGCCGAGCCGAACGAGCAGGATTACGACGCGATCCGCGAAGCCTTCATGGAGACCGCGCGCGGCCGCTGGTTCCTTGGCGAATATGCCAAGCGCAACCGCAATGCCGACACGCGCATGGTGCTCGATGCGGTCGCGAAGATCGAGGAAACCCTGGCGGCACAGCGCCAACCCGTCGTCGAGGACCGCCTGCCCGAGGCGCTGGTCGAGATACGCCGCGCGATCGGCGAGGCTGAGACGATCGCGATCGCGGCGTCCAATCCCGCGGCGATCGAGGCCAGCCTCGCGCCGATACCGCGCGGCGTGCGCATCATCAAGGAGATCTCCTGGCGCTGGCGCGAGATCGGCGCCGACGGGCGGATCTGCGATCTCATTGATTCGCAGCTCGCCTCGATCGAGGCTGCCTGCGGCCAGCTGTCGACCATCGATCCCCGCCTCGAGCTCAAGGCGGCCTTCGATCTGCTGAGGGATCGGGTCGAGCAGCTTGGCGGCGACGCTACGCCGCAGGCCGCATCTTCTGCGCGGGCTCCGGAGCAGGAGCCGCCGTCATCCATCGCAGAAAGCGCGCCTGTTGAGACGGCCCCTGTGGCGATGGCCAGCGAAGCTCCCGTGGCTTTTACGGAGATGCAGGAGGAGATCGCAGCAGCTCCCGACGTCGAAGCAGCTGGCGTCGCGGAAACTGCCGCCGTTGCCGATCAGGCAACGGACGCGGCCGTCGCGCCGGAGATCGTCGCCGAAAGCCAGCTCGGTCTTGCAAGAGCCGCTATGGACAACGTCGCTCCCGACGGTGCCGCGCTTGAGGACGCCTCGCTTGAAGAGCCGGCGATTGAACCGCCGGCCGTCTTGACGGAGGCAATCGACGCGGTCGCATTCGACGCGGCAGCGGAAGCCGAGGACGAAGCCATCCTCGACGCCATCGCGCTGGAGATGGCCGCGCCCGATCCTGACTTCGACGAGATCATCGAACCGGTCGAGATGGTCGCGCCAACGCCGGAACCGATTGCGGCGGAGGTTGCAACACCCGTTGCCGCCGCACTGCCGGAGCCGATCGCGCCAGAGCCAGTCGTCGCAGCAGCCGCGGAGGAGCCCGCGGACGCGCCGATCGCGATGGAATCGCTCGCGCGCCTGACCGACGCCATTGCGGAGGCCGCGGCCGAGATGGAGCAGCCGGCCCCGGCCATGGCGGCGGCGGCGTCATTCGCCGCAGCACCGACCGCGACGCTGCCGATGCCCTCGCCGCTGCCAGCGTCTTTGCCCGAACCGTCGCTCGGCGCCACCATCCTCGCCAGCGGCATTCTGCAAAAACCCCGCGCGCCAGCCAACGACCCGCTCGCCCCGATCCGCCGCATGACCCAGGCCGAGAAGATCGCGTTCTTCTCGTAACGGACGTCCGCTCTCGACGGATCCGCCGCAGCGCGCTACCCGATCATCCGCAATTCCAGATCGGTCCAATCGGCGTTCGCGTCCAGCACGGACCGAAACTGCCGCCATTGTAGCGTCCGCCGTTGAAGCCTGGCCGGCCGAAATAATGCCACTCGCCGTTCCATCGGTAATATTGCGGAACCGGGTCGATGTACCAGTGACGCCGGTCGGCGCGCGACATGCGCCGCATCGCGTCCTTCTGTTTGTAGAGCGGAATGCTGTTGCTCAGCGGCTGGCGATAGCCCGGCAGGAAGCCGTAGCCCTTCCAGACCGGCTTGGGGCGCTTTTGCGCGGGCTCCGCGGGCGCAACGGCCGGCAGCAACGACAGGATGACAGCAACGAATAGACACAAAGGGCGAGACATGGATCGAGAATAGACAGGCGGTTGAGAGAAGGCCACCCAAATTCGAGTGCGAGGCCTTTCGCCGCTTCTGCTCAAGGACCTGTCTCGATAGGCTGGCAAGGCACAGCACGAGCTGTGAGGACGTCTGCAAGTGGAATGAACCCATGTCTGAGCTCCCGCGCGTCGGCGCCTTCGCGATCATTCCGAACAACGATCTTCCCGCGGCGATTCCGTTCTGGGAGCGCCTTGGCTTCGCACGCACCGGCGGCGACGCCGGCTATGTCATCATGAGCGGCTGGGGATGCGAGGTGCATCTCACGCAAGCTGGCGACGGCCCATGGCGAGTGCCGCAGCATAATCCTTTCGGCATTTTCATTCGCACGCCAGACGTCGAGGCGATCGCCGCACGCGTCGAAGATCTGATCATCCGTCCGGGCGGCGTGCTGCGCCACCGCGAATGGGGCATGTACGAAGTGGGCATCAACGGCCCTGACGGCCTATTGGTCCGAATCGGCTGGCCTTCGGAGCTGATGCGCCGCGCTAGCTGATGACTCCCTTCCTGATCAGGAAGCAGCCGTAGCCCCTGCTGTCTCCCACCTGCACCACGCCGAAGGCCGCAGCCGCCGCGCGATAGAAATCCGTGCGTGAGAGCTTGCCGGGCGCGACGGCGCGTCCGGCCCCACGTTCGATCTCGGCCAGCACCGCGCGCTGCACCTCGGGCACGCGCTCGGGGTCATCGACTGGCATCATCACGCGGACCGGATCGGGATCGAAATCGTCGAGCGGAAAGAGTGTCATGATGGCCCGGACAGCCGTCTCCATCTGCAGGCCCGGCAACTGGATCAGGCGCTGCGACGATGTGCTCTGCGCGATGCGGGCCGCAGGATGGTTGGCGTCGACGACCGCGAGATCGTCGCCGTGGCCCATGGCGGCGAGCAGCCAAAGGAGGTCGGGCGTGAGGACCGGATCGATCGATTTCAGCATGTGACGAACTCACCTCCCAATCGGTCGTTCACCATAGCAGGTTCGCGGCGTGATTCAGATCACGCATGCCAGCATGGTGATAGGGATCACGGACGATAGACTCGAACGCAGCCAGGCTTGCTCGCAACCAATCTCGCATCGAGATGAGTGCCAAAGGAGCACGCCATGTTCCGCCTAAAGCCTTTCCTGACGACGGTTAGCCTGATGGGGAGCCTGTTGGGCTTCGCCTGTGGGCCTGTTTCCGCGCAAGTCGCCCCGGTCCAGCCGGCTCCCACCGCGCTGCAGGGCCCGGAGCAGCGGGTCGCCTTGGTCATCGGCAATGCGAACTACCAGAACGCGCCGCAGCTTGCGAACCCCGACGACGACGCCCAATCGATGGCCCAGTTCCTGAACTCGGCCGGCTTCGAAGTGGTCGCAGCGACCGACCTGACCCAAAACGACATGCTGCGCGTCGTCCAGGATTTCTCCGCCAAGGTCGCATCGCGAGGTCCGAACACGGTGGCGATGGTCTATTACGCCGGTCACGGCGTGCAGCTCGCCGGCGAGAATTACCTCGTCCCCGTGGACGCGAAAGTGTCCAACCCCACCGATCTCGTCAACAATTCGGTGCGCCTCGTCGACGTGATGTCGACGCTGGAGACGATCCCGAGCCGGATGCGCATCGTCATTCTCGATGCATGCCGCAACAATCCCTTCCCTGAGGTCAACGATGCCGGCCGCGGCCTGGCCATCGTCGATGCGCCGAACGGCTCGATCGTCGGCTACTCGACTGCCCCCGGCGCAGAAGCGCTCGACGGCACGGGCGGCCACAGCCCGTACACGCAGGCGTTCCTGAACGTCGCACGCGAGCCCAACGTGCCGATCGAGCAGCTGTTCAAGCGTGTGCGGCTGCAGGTGAACCAGACGACCAGCGGTGCGCAGATCCCGTGGGAGAGCTCCTCGCTGACCTCAGACTTCACCTTCTTCGGCGACACCGCCGTTGCCGCCAATCGTGCGCCGGTGAAGGCGCCGGTGGTGCAGATGGCGTCCAACCTGCCGAGCCGCTCGACCCGCCAGGCCTATGACTACGTCGTGTCCGAAGGCCGGCCGGAATATTATCAGGAGTTCATCAGGATGTACCCGCACGACCCGCTGTGCGACCACGTCCGCTGGCTGCTCAACAATATCCTGATCTCGCAGGCCTGGCACAAGGCGGTGCTCGCCAATTCGCCGGTCGCCTATAAGAGCTTCTATGACAGCTATGGCAACAGCCCCTATGCACAGATCGCGCTGAAGCTGCAGGCGCAGCCGAAGCAGATCCCCCTGATGCAGGCGACCAAGTTCCTGGCTCCCCAGAGCATTGCCCCGACCTTCAAGATCGGCAATCTGGGCCAGCCCAAATACATGCCGCTGATGCAGCAGGGCAATGGCGGCGCGCAGATGGGTGGCAACCTGCCGCTGGTGCAGAAGCCGGTCGACGGCAGCGTCATCGCCAAGCCCGGCAATGGCGGCCCGATCGTCGGGCTGCCCTCGGGCAACAACCAGCCCAACCAGCACAACGGCGCGCCGACGCAGACCCCAGGCAAGATCGTCACGCTCCCTGCACCGACCAACACGACCAACGGCAAGGTCGGCATTGGTAAGATCTTGACGCTGCCCGCGACCAACAATCCGCACGGCGGCAACAAAACCGGCAATGCCAACGGCACGACGAACGGCTCGCCGGGCAAGATCGCGACCATGCCGGTGCATGGCGGCAAGGGTGGCACGAAGATCGATGTGAGGCCCGTTCGGACGCAGAACCACCCGATCCGCATCAACAATGGCAACACCGGCATCGTGAAGCCCAACAACAATCCGGTGAGCAAGGTGCAGGTGCTGAACAACCGTCCGCAGCTCAACACGATGCCGAGCCGCATGGTCAGCAGCAACAACAACTTCCGCCAGTCGATGAACCAGGCGCCGAGCATGAGTGGCGGCAGCAACCGCCGCGGCGGCTTCATGCGCTGATTGCTGCGATGAAGAAGGTGCGCTCCCTCCCCCGCTTGCGGGGGAGAGTTGGGGAGAGGATCTTTCCGCAACCGGACGACCCCAAGAGGAAAAGCCCTCTCCCGGCGCTGCGTGCCGACCTCTCCCGCAAGCGGGAGAGGTCGCACTAAGCAAGCGGATAGTTCGAACCAACAAACGAAGGGCAGAGCGGTGACGCTCTGCCCCTTTCTCATATCAGTCCTTACACGCCGTCAGTCCGGGAAGCGCCGACAGGCGCAGGCCCGGATCCTTCAAAAGCCCTGACGACGACTAGGCCACCAGCTCGGCGAACAGATCCGCGTCGACATTGCCGCCGGAGAGCACGATGACGACGTTCTTGCCTGAGACGTCGAGACGTCCGGCGAGCAGCGCGGCAAGGCCGACGGCACCGCCGGGCTCGACGACCAGCTTGAGCTCGCGATAGGCGAACGCAACGGCAGCACCGACTTCCTTGTCCGATGCAGTGACGCCACGCGCGAGCAGCTTGCTGTTGATCGCGAACGTCATCTCGCCGGGCATCAGTGCCATCAACGCATCGCAGATGGTGCGGCCCGCCGGGGGATGCGGCTCGCGGTGGCCCGCGGTCAACGAAATACCGTGGTCATCGAAGGATTCAGGTTCGGCCACTACGATCTCGGCTTGCGGATAGCGGGCCTTGACGGCGGTGGCGACGCCCGCGATCAGGCCGCCGCCGGAGGCCGGCGCCACCACGATGTCGGGGCTGAGGCCGAGGGCTGCCATGTCTTCCGCGATCTCGCGGCCGGCTGTACCCTGCCCTGCGATCACGAAGGGATCGTCATAGGGCTTGACCAGCGTCGCACCGCGCTTCTCGGCGATACCGCGTGAGATCGCCTCGCGATCGTCGCGGTCGCGATCGTACAGCACGACCTCGGCGCCGTAGGACTTGGTGCGCTCGCGCTTCGACAGCGGCGCATCCGCCGGCATCACGATGGTGGCCTGCATCTCGAGGATCTTTGCCGCGGCCGCCACGCCCTGGGCGTGATTGCCGGAGGAGAACGCAACGACGCCGCCGGCGCGCTTGTCGTGCGGGATCGAGAACACCTTGTTGAAGGCACCGCGGAACTTGAACGAGCCGGTGCGCTGAAGCATCTCCGGCTTCAGGAACACTTTTGCGCCGACACGCTCGTTGAGCACGGGAAAGGACAACAGCGGGGTGCGGATGGCATAAGGCGCGATCACGCGCGCTGCGGCGTCGATATCGGCAGGGCCGACGGGGAGGAGCTGTTCGGTCATGGTGGAATGTTATCGCGGCCCATGAAGGCCGGGCAAGACACCTCCGCGCGAGGTTCCTTCCTGATCTAGGCGACGAAACGCGGCCGTTCCGCGCCGCTCCGGCCCGGCAGCACCGCCCCGACGGCCTGAATGCTGTCGATGAAGACCCGCGCAGAGACCTCCCAGGTGTACTTGGCGGCGAACTCGACGCAGTCCTGCCGGGAGATCTCGAGCGCGGCAAAGCATGCATTGCGTAGATCGTGATCGAGCGCGCCGACCGGCGCATCGCCGATCACGTCGCGGGGCCCCTTCACCGGGAAGGCCGCAACCGGCAGGCCGCTGGCGAGCGCCTCCAGCAGCACCAGGCCGAATGTATCGGTCTTGCTTGGGAACACGAACACGTCGGCGGCCGCATAGATATCCGCGAGGTCCTCGCCGTGCTTCTCGCCGAGGAAGATCGCGTCGGGATAGGCCTCTTCCAGCGAGCCGCGCGCCGGGCCGTCGCCGACGACGACCTTGGTTCCGGGCAGGTCGAGGTCGAGGAAGGCCTCGAGGTTCTTCTCCACAGCCACCCGGCCGACCGAGAGAAACACCGGTGCCGGCAGACAGAGATCGACGGCGCGGGGATGGAACAAGCCGGTGTCGACACCGCGCGGCCACAGCACGACATTCTCGAACCCGCGCTCGCTGAGTTCGCGCGCCAGTGCCGGCGTTGCCGCCATCACGGCACGGCTGGGCTCGTGGAAGCGGCGCAGCGCACGCCAGATCAGCGAGCCAGGCACGGGCACGCGGGCACGGACATATTCGGGGAAGCGGGTATGGAAGCTGGTCGTGAACGGCAGCTTGCGCTGGCGGCAATAGCGGCGGACCATCAGTCCGATCGGCCCTTCCGTCGCAATGTGGATGCTGTCGGGGCGCGCCTCCTCGATCAGCTTTGCGATCCGGGCCGGGCGTGGCATCGCGAGCCGCACGTCGCGATAGGTCGGCATCGCGAAGGTGCGGAACGATTGCGGCGTCAGGAACGTGAGGTCGACGTCGAGGCCTCTGGCGGCGTCGGCCAGCTTGGTCAGCGTCCGAACGACACCGTTGACTTGAGGGTGCCAGGCATCGGTCGCGACCAGGATGCGCATCATGTGGTCCTTGTCATGCGGCTCTCGCCGCGACCTGCGGGACGACTGCCGGCCTCTGCAAATGATCCGCCCAGGTGATGATCTCGAAATGGCCGTCGTCATGCTCGACCAGGGCCGTGCAGCTCTCGACCCAGTCGCCGCAATTCATGTAGCGAATGCCGGCCTCGTCGCGGATCACGGCGTAGTGGATGTGGCCGCATATCACGCCGTCGGCGTCGTAGCGGCGTGCTTCGGCCGCGAGCGCCTGCTCGAACGCGCCGATATAGTTGACGGCGTTCTTGACCTTCTGCTTGGCCCATTGCGACAGCGACCAATAAGGCACGCCGAACAGGCGGCGGAAGAAGTTGACCAGGCGATTCATCTGGATCGCGAAGTCGTAGGCCCTGTCGCCGAGATGAGCGAGCCAGCGCGCGTTCTGCACCACCAGATCGAAGATGTCGCCGTGGATGACGAGATAGCGCTTGCCGTCCACGCCGGTGTGCACCGTGTTCTCGACCACGTCGATGCCGCCGAAATGGGTGCCGTAATAGTTGCGCAGGAACTCGTCGTGATTGCCGGGAATGTAGATGACCTTGGCGCCCTTGCGCGCCTTGCGCAACAGCTTCTGGACCAGGTCGTTGTGCGATTGCGGCCAGTGCCAGCTCGATTTCAGCGCCCAGCCGTCGACGATGTCGCCGACGAGGTAGATCGTGTCGGCATCGTGGTAGCGAAGGAAATCAAGCAGAAGATCGGCTTGAGAACCGCGGGCTCCGAGATGGACGTCGGAGATGAACAACGTGCGAAAGCGCCGCTCCTGGCTTTCGTCACTCACATCGTAACTTCCCATGCGCCAGCCTGTAACAATGTCCCGTGACAGGGGGATGACCGGTGAACCCTCGAGGCCCCTCAGATTCGAATCAAGTTCCGCCTCGCCCTCCCCGCGAATATCAGTCGCATGCGACAATCAGGCGACATGGGGTCGCAGCGGGCGCCCATGGAGGGCACCGGGTGCCGGTGAAACTGCGGCCGCGCACCCCCCGTCCCCATTCGGACGGCCCGCGTCAGTAGAACCTGTGGAAATGGTGGACCGGCCCGTGGCCATGACCGACGCTGAAGCGGTCGGCGGCCTCGATCGCGGCGCTGATCCAGGACTTGGCATTGCGCACGGCACGCTCGAGATCTTCGCCCTTGGCGAGACCTGCCGCGATGGCCGACGACAGTGAGCATCCGGTGCCATGGGTATTGCGGGTGGCGACCCGGGGGGCCGCCAGCGCGATGGTGTTGTTCGCATCGACCAGATAGTCGATGCTCTCGGCGCCCTCGCCGTGCCCGCCCTTGATCAGAACGGCGCGGCAGCCGAGCGCCAGCAGGCGACGGCCCTGGCTTTCGATCTCGGCTTCGCTCGTTGCAACAACCTCGTCGAGCAGCGCCGCGGCTTCCGGCAGGTTCGGCGTGATCACCGAGGCCAAGGGTATCAGTCCCGTGCGCAGGGCATCGACGGCCTCGGCGGCGAGCAGGCGGTCGCCGGAGGTCGCCACCATGACGGGATCGAGCACGACGTGCCGCGGCGCCAAGCGCGACAGCGCGGCGGCGATGGCGTCGATGCTGGCGACCTGGGCCACCATGCCGATCTTCACCGCGCCAATCTCGAGGTCGGCGAACACGGCGTCGATCTGCGCGGTGACGAAGTCGGCGGGAACCGCGTGAATCCCGCTCACGCCGCGCGTGTTCTGTGCCGTCAGCGCGGTAATCACGGAGGCGCCGTAAACGCCGAGCGCGGCAAATGTCTTGAGGTCGGCCTGGATGCCGGCGCCGCCGCTCGAATCCGAGCCGGCGATAGTGAGGGCGACCGGGGTCGTCATGGCCGGATACACATGCTGGAGGACATCGCCATGGCCTGTCCTAGCGCGACCGTGGAACGCCAGCAAGCCACGCCAAGCCGCCCGCCGTCGTGATTCGCGAGGGCGATGCCACCCAGCGGATCAGTCGGGCACAGCGCGGCGCCCGCAATGATGCGGGCTTGAAAATGCGTCGCGCCGGGCCCTTGGTATAGTCTCAAACCTTAGCGTGCTTCGCCGATTGCATGAGACGTCAGGTGGTGGAACCGTCGAGTGACGCCGATTGCGCGCCGCTCCGGCCCGCGAGCCACCTGAAACAGGAACTTGGGGTGGAACGATGTGGGCCTTTTTCGAACGTCTCCTCGACTCGTCCATGCTGTCGCCGCACGGCATCTGCCTGCTGTGGGACCCGGAGTTGATCTGGCTCCACGTCGTTTCCGACGCCTGCATTGCCGCTGCCTATTTCTCGATTCCGTTTGCCCTCGCGATACTGGTCATCAAGCGCCGGGACCTCAAGTTCGGCTGGGTCTACTGGGCGTTCGCGATCTTCATCATGGCTTGCGGCCTCAGCCATGTGCTGTCGATCTACACGCTCTGGGTTCCGGTCTATGGCGTCGAGGGCATGGTCAAGGCGGCCACGGCGGTCGCGTCGGTCTTCACCGCCGCCGCGCTCTGGCCACTGCTGCCGAGGGTCCTGACCATTCCATCACCGTTCGAGCTTCGGCAGGTCAAGGCGGCGCTCGAGGAAGAGGAGATCAAGAGCCGCGACGCCGCGCTCCTGCTTCAGCAAGTCAGCGACGCCCAACGCGCGCTGCGCGCCAGTGTCGCGCGCCTCACCGCGATCGTGGAGACCGCGGTTGACGGTGTCATCCTGTTCGATGCGCATGACCGTATCCTGCTGTTCAATCCGGCCTGCGAGCGCTTGTTCGGCTACCGCGCCGACGAGGTGATGAACCGGAACGTCTCCATGCTGATGCCAGAGGCGGAAGCAACGCCCGACAGCCGCGCGAGACATTTCGCGACCGGCGGCGAGGCCATCGCCCGGCGTAAGGATGGCTCGACCTTTCCGATGGACCTCTCGGTGGGCCAGGCCAGGCAGGACGGCGAACTGATCTTCGTCGGCATCGTCCACGACCTGACCGCGCGCAAGCTGACCGAGCAGCAGCTTCAGCAGGCGCAGAAGATGGAGACGGTCGGCCAGCTCTCCGGCGGTATCGCGCACGACTTCAACAATCTCCTGACCGTGATCATCGGCAATGCCGAGCACCTCGGCGAGCAGCTCAAGGAGCGGCCGGAGCTGCGGCGCTTTGCCGACGACATCTGCCAGTCAGGGGAGCGCGGCGCCGAGCTGACGCAGCGGCTGCTCGCATTCAGCCGCCGCCAGCTGCTCCAGCCTCAATCGCTTGACTGCCGGAGCCTGCTCGATTCCATGTTCAAGCTGCTCAAGCGAACGTTGCGCGAAAACATCGAGATCAGGACGACCTCCGGACACGGCACGGTCCTCGCCTTTGCCGACCGCAGCCAGCTCGAATCCGCCGTGCTGAATCTCGCGCTCAACGCGCAGGATGCCATGCCATCAGGGGGACATCTGACGCTGAGCACGGAGTTGGCTGCGATCGACGACGATTACCGTGCCCTCCATCCCGAAGTCGTACCCGGCAGCTACGCTTTGATCTCGGTCGCCGACGACGGCGAAGGCATGACGCCTGATGTCATCGAACGCGCCTTCGAGCCCTTCTTCACCACCAAGGAGGTCGGCAAGGGCTCGGGCCTCGGCCTCAGCATGGTCTACGGCTTCGCAAAGCAATCAGGCGGCCATGTCTCGATCTACAGCGAGGCGGGCCTCGGGACTACGGTCAGGATCTACCTGCCTCGCGCCAGCACCGGACAATCACACGTCGATCTTCCCGAAGGCGAGGACACGGCGCCGCGAGGCTACGAGACGATCCTGATCGTCGAGGACGATCCGTTCGTCCGCTCCTCCGTCATTCGCAGGGTGGAAGCTCTCGGATATCGCGTCGTTGCCGCGGTCAACGGCAAGGATGCCCTGCAGCAGCTGCGGAGCGATCCCAGCATCGACCTGCTGTTCACTGACATCGTGATGCCCGGTGGCATGAGCGGCTGGGAGCTCGCCGATCAGGCGCGGCGGATTCGTCCCGGTCTGCCGGTCCTTTTCACCTCCGGCTACGCGCTGGAGACCCTGGTCGAGCAGGGCCGCGCGCAGGCGCAAGCGATCGTGCTGATCAAGCCCTACCGCAAGATCGAGCTTGCCCAGCGGATCAGGGACGCATTGGCCGTGGCAGCCGTTGCCACCTAGCCAAGCTCGAGCTCGCATCTGGCGGCTTGTGCCGTCGGCCCGCCGCTTGCTAAATCCGGCCGGGTTTGGCCTATTGGCCGCCAGGTAGGCTTTCGGAGTGCTCGCGATGGTTCCCTTCTTCGTTCAGATCAAGTGCAAGCTCGGCCAGTCTTATACGGTGGCCAATGCGCTTGCCGAGGCCGAGATCGCCTCCGAGATCTACTCCACGGCCGGCCAGTACGACCTCCTGGTGAAGTTCTACGTCGACAAGGACACCGACATCGGTCATTTCGTCAACGAGAAGGTGCAGGTGCTGCCGGGCATCCAGGACACCCTCACCATTATCACCTTCAAGGCGTTCGGCACCGGCTAGCGCTGCCGCCCTAGCTACCCTCCTTGCGTGCCGGCCGGGGCGGCCCCTCCGCCGGCGGCAGCGACTTGAGATACTCCGCTATCGCCGTAAGGTCCGCGTCCGGCAATTGCGAGGTATTCTTGATCACACGCGTCATCGAACCGCCGACGCTGTCGCCATCCGGCAGTTCGCCGGTCTTCAGGAAATAGGCGAGGTCCTTCACGCTCCACTCGCCAAGGCGCTTCTGGGTGATGTTCGGCACCCATCCCTCGCCTTCAGGATTAGGACCGCCGGCAAAGCGCTGGCTTGCGATGATGCCGCCCAGCGCATTGCGCGGGCTGTGGCACTCGGCGCAATGGCCAAAGCTGTTGACGAGATAGGCGCCGCGATTCCATTGCGGCGACTTGCTACCGTCGGCAACGAATGGCCTGTCGTCCATGAACAGGCGTTTCCAGATCCCGACATTGCGGCGGATGTGAAAGGGAAAGCCGAGGTCGTGGTCGCGCACCTTGCCCGCAACCGCCGGCAGCGTTTTCAGATAGGCAAAGAGATCCAGCACGTCCTCGCGCCTGGCGTGCTGATAGGAGGTGTAGGGAAACGATGGAAAGTAGTGCTGCCCGGACGGCGAGACGCCATACATCACCGCGTTGACGAAATCCGCCTCCGTCCATTTGCCGATGCCGTCGTTCGGATCCGGCGAGATGTTCGGCGCGTGGAACGTTCCGAACGGCGACTTGATCGCAACGCCCCCGCCGAGCCTCAGACGGTCGGGCTGATTGGGAACGGCGTGGCAGGACGCGCAGCCACCGGCGTTGAACATCACCTCGCCATTGGCGAGATCAGGCGTGCGCGAGGGCGTGGCGCTCGCGGCCGCGACCACCGGCGCGCTGAGCCACCAATAGACGCCGGCAGCGGCAATCGCAGCGAGGAGCACCACCAGAATTGTTCGTTGCAACATGCGGCTCGTTCACTCGTTGCGGGCGCACTTATTCCGATCTCGTCGTGGCTCCAGCGCGAAGAACTCAGCTCGCCCTGGCCGGGAACGGGAATAGACTGAAATACGGTCTCTTGGAAGGCGGTCCGAACGGGTTCGGCGCGGAGAATGTCACGAACGACACCGCCCTCTGAGCGCGTTCGATTGCGCTCAAGCGGCGTTCAGCGCCTGTGTGAGATCTGCGATCAGGTCCGATGCGTTCTCGATGCCGATCGACAGCCGGATCGTGGAATCCAGAACGCCGATTTTGCGGCGGATGTCGGCGGGAACGCCGGAATGGGTCATAGTCGCAGGCAGGCTCGCCAGCGATTCGGTTCCGCCAAGGCTCACCGCCAGTTTGAGGATCTGCAACGCATTGAGGAATTTGACTGCCGCTTCCTTGCCGCCGGCGATGTCGAAGGAGAAGGTGGATCCCGCCCCCAGGCATTGTCTCGTGAATACACGTCCGGCCGGCGAACCCTCCTCGTGATGACCGAGGTAATGGACCTTTGCCACCTTCGGGTGCTCGCGCAGGAAGTCCGCCACGAGGCGTGCATTGACGTTGGCCTTCTCCATCCGCAGGCTCAGCGTCTCGAGCGAGCGGTTGATCATCCAGCAGGAATGCGGATCGAGCTGCGTGCCGATCGCGCCCCGCAGCGCCTTGACGCCCTTCATGATCGCCTTCGAGCCGAGCGCTGCACCCGCGATCAGGTCGGAATGACCGCCGACATATTTGGTCAACGAGTACAGTGAGAGATCTGCGCCGTGCTCGATCGGCCGCTGAAACACCGGTCCGAGCAGCGTATTGTCGCAGGCGATGATCGGTGTGTGTCCCTGCGCCTTTCCGATCGCGTCGGCGACGCGGCGGATCATTGCGATGTCCACGAGGCCGTTGGTGGGATTGGCGGGCGTCTCGATCAGGATCATAGAAACCCGCCCCTTGCCCATGGCGTCCTCCGACGCCTGCTTGACTGCCGCCTCATCGATACCGTCGGCAAAACCGACGGCGCCGATCGACAGGCGCGCAAGCGTGTTCGTCAACAGGGTTTCCGTTCCGCCATAGAGCGGCTGCGAGTGCAGGATGACGTCGCCGGGGCGAACGAACGCCAGGATCGTGGTTGCGATGGCCGCCATGCCGGAGGAGAACAGCGCACAACTCTCGGTCCGCTCGTAGATCGCGAGCCTGTCCTCGACGATTTCGCTGTTTGGATGATTGAAGCGCGAATAGACGAGGCCCGCGCCCATGCCTTCGGGCGGCTCGCGGCGGCCCGCGACGTAGTCGAAGAAATCCTGACCATCCTCGGCCGTCTTGAACACGAAGGTGGAGGTCAGGAATACCGGCGGCTTGATGGCGCCTTCCGACAATTGCGGATCATAGCCATAGGTCAGCATCAAGGTCTCAGGATGCAGCATATGGTTGCCGATGTGGGTCTTCGAGGGGAACGGTTTCGCCATGGCCTGTCTCGCTTGTCCTGATGGAGGTGATCGCCGCGGGTTGGAACTCCTGACGTCACGAGGCAGTCGGGAAGGAGGCGTGCCGACTCGCATCAACGCCACGGCCGTTGCTGCGAAGATAACTGCTCGGACGGCGGTCCGTCAGACCTTGCAGACGGAAAAAGAGCGGCTGCTTTCGCAACCGCCCCTTCTCGATTCCGATAGCCGGCTGATCCCGGTAGCCCGGATGAGCGGAGCGCAATCCGGGACGAACTATCAACTCGGATGCCCCCCGGATTTCGCTTGCGCTCCATCCGGGCTACAAAGCTTCCGCCTCAGCCGTTCTTGATGCGGTAGGTCTCGTGGCAGCCGCCGCATTCCCGGCCGATGGCAGGCATCGTTGCCTTGAGCGAATCGAGGTCCTTGATCTTGGTCTTGGCTTCGCCGACGACCTTGGCAAAACTCGCGATTTTCGCATCGAAGCCGGCTTTGTCCTCCCAGACCTTGGACGAGGGCGAGTAATCACCATCGAGCTTCACGCCCTTGGCGCTGGCCGGAAACAGGTTCGGCAGCTTCTTGGCCGTAACCTCGAACTGCGCGAGCGCGCTGTCCACCGTGGCCTGGTCGTAGGGCTTCTCGCCCTTGACCATCGCCGACATCGCCCCGGCGTTCTTGCCGTTGCCCTTCATCAGGCTCTGGACCTCCTTGACGGAGTCCTGTTGCGCCCAAACGGCGCCCATGCCGAGCAACAGCGCGCCCCCAACGACCAACACTTGCTTCATTCGCAACATCCCTTCTCCTGATGCAGGACCGTGCCGACCCCTCAATGGACCAACACCGCCCGGCAGATTTCATTCCATCCAAAGCGCGGCGGCGGATCGTCACGCATTGGATCGCTGTCGAACATGGTGTCCCGAACTTTCCGCGTTTGATTGGGGATCACAGGCTGTGACGGCGATGGTGCTCGTGGATTGCGATCCACACCCGCTCCGGAGTGGCCGGCATGTCGATGTGGTCGATCTTGTATTCGCGCCAGAGCGCATCGACGATGGCGTTGACGACGGCCGGACAGGAGCCGATCGCCCCGGCTTCGCCTGCCCCCTTCACTCCCATCGGATTGGTCTTGCAGGGGATGTTGTTGGTCTCGAACACGAAAGCCGGCCCGTCCGCCGCGCGCGGCAGCGCGTAGTCCATGAAGGTTGCGGTGATGAGCTGGCCGTCTGTGGCGCCATACACCACCTGCTCCATCAGCGCCTGACCGATGCCCTGCATGGCGCCGCCATGCACCTGTCCGGCCAGAAGCAGCGGATTGAGCGTCTTGCCGAAGTCGTCGACGATCACATAGTTGACGATCTTGATGATGCCGGTGGCCGGATCGATCTCGACTTCCGCGACATGGGTGCCGTTGGGATAGGTGCCGTCGGCGCTGGCGAACGTCGCGCTGCCGTTGAGCTTCGACGGATCCACGCCGGGCCGCTTGGCGAGATCGGCGAAGGAGATTGAGCGGTCGGTACCGGCGATGCGGATCACGCCTTCGGAGATTTCGAGGTCGCCGGCGCTCGCTTCCAGCGCCTGCGCCGCAATCTCCTTCAGCCTCGAACCGAGTTCGCGCGTGGCGCGTTCGACGCTGACGCCGCCCGAGGGGATCGAAGCGGAGCCGCCGGTCCCGAGACCGGTCGCGATCTCGTCGGTGTCGCCCTGGTGGATATGGACGCGCTCGGGCGCAACGCCGAACTGCTCGGCGACGATCTGCGCATAGGCGGTCTGGTGACCCTGCCCGCTCGACTGCGTGCCGATCAGCACGGTGACGTCGCCATTGGGATCGAGCCGCACATTCGCGGTCTCCTCGCCCATGGTGCCACACACCTCGACATAGCTCGCAAGGCCGATGCCGCGGATCAGGCCATGCTTCTTGGCGAGTTTCGCGCGCTTGGGAAATTCCTTCCACTCGGCGATCTCCATCGCGCGCTTCAGATGCGCGGCGAAGTCGCCGGAATCGTAGACCTTGCCGGTCGCGGTCTTGTACGGCAGAGCCTTCGGCTGGATGAAGTTCTTGCGGCGGATCGCGTCCGGCGTCATGTCGAGCTTTCGCGCGCAGGCATCAACCAGACGTTCGATCACATAGGCGGCCTCCGGCCGGCCCGCGCCGCGATAGGCATCGACCGGCACGCTGTTGGTGAAGATAGTGCGCACCCGGCAGTGGAATGCCTGAATGTCGTAAAGCCCCGGCAGCATGCCGGCGCCCCCATGCGGGATGTAGGGCCCGAAGGTCGACAGATACGCGCCCATGTCGCCCATCAGGTCGCAGTCCATCGCCAGAAACTTGCCGTCCTCGGCCAGCGCCATCTTCGCGGTGGTGACATTGTCGCGCCCCTGCGCGTCGCCCATGAAATGCTCGGTGCGATCGGCCGCCCACTTCACCGCCTTCTTCAGCTGCCGCGCCGCGACCGCCATCAGGGCGTATTCCCGGTACGGAAACAGTTTCGTGCCAAAACCGCCGCCCACGTCGGGGCAGATCACCCGCATCTTGTCGGTGGGGATGTTGAGCACGTTCTGGCAAAGGATGTCGCGCAGCCGATGGCTGCCCTGGCTGCCGACCGTCAGCGTCAGATGGTCACTCTTGGCGTCGTATTCGCACACCGCCGCGCGCGTCTCTAGGAAGCTTGCGACGACGCGCGGATTGACGATCGAGATCTCGGCCACCGCATGCGCCTTGGCGAAGGCAGCTTCCGTCGCCGCCTTGTCGCCGATCGAGACGTCGAACAGCACGTTGCCCGGCTTGTCCGGCCAGACCTGCGGCGCGCCCTTTTTCACGGCGTTGACGACGCCGGTCACAGCCGGCAGCGGGCTCCATTTGACCTCGATCGCCTCGATCGCGTCGCGTGCCTGATCGATGGTCTCGGCGACCACGAAGGCAATGGCATCGCCGACATGGCGCACCTCGTCCTTGGCCAGGATCGGGTAAGGCGGGCCGGTGAACGGATCGGTCTCAAGATTGAACAGGCACGGCAGATTGCCGAGATCCTTGACGTCCTCGGCGGTCAGGATCAGCGCGACGCCCGGCAAGCTGCGTGCGCGGCTCGCATCGATGGTGTATGTGGCATGCGCATGCGGCGAGCGCAGCACCAGGCAGCGAAGCGCGGCCTGCGGCGCAAAATCATCGGTGTAGCGGCCCTTGCCGCGGATGAGCGCGTCATCCTCCTTGCGCAGCACGCTTTGGCCAACGCCGAACTTGATGGGAGCCGCCATTTTCTGTTCCCGTTCTCATGGTTGTTTTGTGGGCCATATTGCCGTGGAAAAACTGGCAAGGCAAACGGGTTGGCAACAAAAACTAGCCACGGACCAGCGAGATCACCCAATTGCGGCCGAACAGCGCGAGGACCGCAATCGCGTAAATGATGGCGCCGCCGACGGCGAGCACAACCAGCGTCAGCTCATCGCGGAAGTGTATCGAGCCCAATAACGGACCGCTAAAATGCGCGATCAACCAGAACGCGGCAGCCAGGACTAATCCGGTCAGCAGGAATTTTCCGAGCGACAGCAGCCAGCCGCGATCCAGCACGAGGAAACCTCGCCGCACTGCGAAGAAGAGCACCAGCAAGAGATTGGTCCAGACCCCGACGGCGGTGGCGAGCGCAAGGCCGATCTGCGCGAGCGATCCCATCAAGGCGACCTTCAGTGCGACATTGACGGCGATGCCGGTCAGCGACGCCCGGACCGGCGTTGCGGTATCCTTGCGGGCATAGAAGGTCGCGACAGCGCTGCGGATCAGCACGAACGGGATCAGGCCAATGGCATAGGCCGCGAGCGTGCCGCCGGCCGCAACCGCATCGGTTTGCGAGAAGGCGCCACGGGCAAACAGCGCGCGCATGATCTCGTTGGGCACGGTGAGGAAGGCCGCGACGAACGGGATCGAGAACAGCAGCGTGAAATCGAAGGCGCGGCGCTGCGCCTTCATCGCGCCGTCATCGTCGTTCGCCGTGATCCGTCGCGACATCTCCGGCAAAAGCACCGTGCCGATGGCGATGCCGATCACGCCGATCGGGAGCTGGTTGAGCCGGTCGGCATAATAGAGCGCGGACAGCGCGCCGGCGGGCAGGAAGGTCGCGATGATGGTGTCGGCGAACAGCGCGACCTGGGTGCCCATCGAGCCCAGCGTCGCGGGGCCGAGTGCCTTGAAGAAGTCGCGGATGTCTTCGTCGAGCCTCAAGGGCGCAAAGCGCGGCAGGCCGCCATGGCGGGCGAGATCACCGGCGAGCAGGAAATATTGCAGGAAGCCGGAGATGAGCACGCCCCAGGCCGCCGCATGGCCCGCGGTCGGAAACCAGGCGGCCAGCGCCAGCGTCATCATCATCGCGACATTGAGGAAGATCGAGGCAGCCGCGGCGCTGGCAAAGCGCTGCATGACGTTGAGCATGCCGCCGTAGAGCGTCACCAGCGTGATCAGCAGTAAATAGGGAAAGGTGATCCGGGTGAGCTCGATCGCGAGCTTGCGCTGCTCGGCGTCCTCGGAAAAGCCGGGCGCCAGGATGCTCATGGCCTGTGGCATGAACAGCCAGGCAACGACCAGCAGCACCACCTGCGAGGCCAGGAGCAGCGTGAAGATGCGGTCGGCGAACAGGCTTGCTGCCGCCTCCCCCTTCTCGCCATGGACGTGGGCATAGGCCGGCACCC
Organism: Bradyrhizobium sp. in8p8; assembly: GCF_000426845.1. Taxonomy (GTDB): domain Bacteria; phylum Pseudomonadota; class Alphaproteobacteria; order Rhizobiales; family Xanthobacteraceae; genus Bradyrhizobium; species Bradyrhizobium japonicum_C. Next base: position 61,934 of record NZ_AUGD01000024.1, read on the forward strand.
AGGCGGCGTTGAAGGCACCCTCGGCGAAGATCGCACGGAAATGATTGGGCAGCCGCAGCGCCACGAAAAAGGCGTCGGCCACCGGCCCGGCGCCGAGGATTGCCGCGAGCATGATGTCGCGGACAAACCCCGTCAGCCGCGAGAGCAGCGTGTAACCACCGACCGTAAAGATGCGTCCGAGCATGCGGACTCTTCTAGAGGCTTATCAGGCCGCCGATAAGGCTTTGAAAGACCTTGAGATCAAAAAAGCGGCTTGCTCGGTGTCCACCTCTCCCCGACGGGAGAGGCGAGAGGCAAATCACCCCGCAATCGCGCCGCGGACGGCGGCGATCGCCCTCTCCTGGTCGGCTTCGGTCAGATAGGCGTGCATCGGCAGGCTGATGACGTCCTGCGACAGGCTCTCGCACCCCGGCAACCCGCCCTCGGCGACCGGATAGTGCTTGTAGGCGGTCTGCTGATGCATCGACTTGCCGTAATAGATCGCGGTCGGCACGCCCTGGGCCTTCAGCGCGGCCGCGAAGCCGTCGCGGTCGGTGCCGTTGGGCAGGCGGATGGTGTACTGCGCCCAGACCGAGGTGTTGCCGGGCGCGAGGCGCGGGACGGTGACGACATTGGACAGCCCGCGCGCGTAGCGCTCCGCGACCTCGTTGCGGGCGGCGATCTCGTCATCGAAGATCTTCAGCTTCTCGATCAGGATCGCGGCCTGCATGGTGTCGAGTCGGCCGGTGAGACCGAGGCGGACGTTGTCGTATTTGTCGACGCCCTGCCCGTGCACGCGGATGCTGCGCAAGGTGGCGGCGAGCTCGTCGTCGTCGGTGAAGATCGCGCCGCCATCGCCGAAGCAGCCGAGCGGTTTTGCCGGGAAGAAGCTGGTCGCAGTCGCATGCCCGAACGTGCCGAGCTTGCGGCCCTTGTAGCTCGCGCCGAAGCCTTGCGCGGCGTCGTCGAGCACGAACAGGCCCTCGGCCTTGGCTATCTCCGCGATGGCATCATGATCGGCCGGCTGGCCGAACAGGTCGACCGGAATCACCGCGACGGGCTTCAGGCCCGCCTTGCGGGCTGTCGTGATGCCGCGCTTCAGCGACTCCGGGCTCATGTTGAAGGTCGCCTCGTCGACGTCGACATAGACAGGCGTCGCGCCGGTCCGCGCCACCGGCGATGCTGTCGCGATGAAGGTGAAGGACGGACACAGCACGGCATCGCCGGGGCCGAAATTCTTCGCCATCATCACCATCAGGATTGCGTCGGTGCCGCTGGCGCAGGCGATGACGTGCTTGGCGCCGCAATACGCCGCCAGCTGCTTCTCCAGCTCGAAGACCTCAGGCCCGTTGACGAACTGGCAATGGTCCATCACGCGCTTCACCGCTGCATCGAGCGAGGCGCCGAGCCGGCGCCGCTGCGAGGCGACATCGATGAAGGGAATGGGTTCGGAGCGCAGATGCTGGTTCATGGCACCTTGTGACGTTTGAGCGGACGACATGGAAAGGAATCAGCCGGCGACGCGGCGAGCAGCCTTGCGAGCCGGCGACGTGGCTGCGGGGCGCGAGGGCGTCTCCAGGCACTGGGTGGCGATCGCGAGGCTGGCGACGCCTTCATCGCCCGTCACAGCCGGCGTCTCGCCATGGCGCACCGCCTTCAGGAACGCGATCAGCTCGGCGCGCAGCGGCTCGTCGTGGCCGACAGGAAGATGCCGCATCGAGTAGCTGCCATCGGGCTTGAAGCCGAAGCACTCGGTGACCTGGCGCGTCAAGAGATCGCCCATCACGTATTTGCCGCGGGTCGCGACCGTGACGCTGCGCGCCTTGAACGGCGTCAGCCAGTTGGTGTTGATGTGGGCCAGCACGCCGTTGGCGGTGCGGAACTGCAACAGCGCGATATCCTCGCGCTCGGCCACCGCGCTCGACAATTGCGGCTGCACCTCGACGATGTCGGATTCGGTGAACCAGCGGATCAGATCGATGTCGTGCACGGCAAGGTCGATGACGACGCCGACATTGGACATGCGCGGCGGGAACGGGCCGACCCGCGTGATCGCGATGGAGAGGATATCCTCGCCCGCGATCGCCTGCTTGACGGCAGCGACCGCCGGATTGAAGCGCTCGACGTGCCCGATCATCAGCGTGACACCGGCTTTTTGCGCGGCAGCGACGATCTCGTGCCCCTCGTCCACCGTCGAAGCGATCGGCTTCTCGACCAGGACATGGATGTTCTTGGCGATGCAGGCGAGCGCGACCTCGTGATGCAGATGGGTGGGCGCTGCGATGGTGACGGCATCGACGCCTTCGGCGACGAGCTGGTCGAGCGTCTCGAAGCTATCGCAATTGGCAAGTTCCATGGCCCGCGCACGATGCGCCGGCGAGGGGTCGACGACACCGACGAGTGTGACGCCGGGAAGCCCGCTGAGCACGCGCGCGTGGTTGCTGCCCATCACGCCGGCACCAATGACGCCGACGCGCAAGGCGGCCTTTGCCGGTGCAGATCCCCTGGAACTCATCTGAGCAACCCCGATTCAACCCAAATCCCCGGCGCGCTTCTAGCACGGGCGTCACATATGTGGCGAATGGCGCGCTGGCGGCCCGGACACGATTTGATTCAAAAAGTTACACGTTCCCCGGGCCTTAAGCCGAAAGGGATACCGCCCTTCCGGCCCGGGTCGCGTGATTCGGAGTTTGCTGGTTACGACCTTTGGTAGTCGTCTTCAATCCGGATGATGTCGTCTTCCCCGAGATAAGAGCCGGTCTGGACCTCGATCAGTTCCAGCTGGATCTTGCCGGGGTTCTCCATCCGGTGGACGGCGCCCATCGGAATATAGATGGACTCGTTCTCGTGCACGGTCTTCACGGTCTCGTTGACCGTGACCTGGGCGGTACCGCGCACCACGATCCAGTGCTCGGCGCGATGGTGATGCTTCTGCAGCGACAGCCGTCCGCCCGGCTTCACCACGATGCGCTTGACCTGGTGACGTTCGCCATTGTCCACGGACTGGTAGCTGCCCCAGGGCCGGTGCACCTTGAGATGCTCCTCGGTGACCTTGGGTGCGACCGCCTTCAGCTTCGTCACCAGGCGCTTCAGACCATTGGCATCCTTCTGGCGCGAGACCAGGATCGCATCGGCGGTCGCGACCACGACGAGATCGTCCACTCCCTCGAGCGCGACCAGCGCGGAATCCGTCGTGACGTTGCAGTTGCGGGAGTCCTCGAACACGGCGGTGCCATGCGCAGCATTGCCCAGGGCGTCCTTCTCCGACAGCTCCCACACCGCGTGCCAGGAGCCGACGTCGGACCAGCCGCAGGACACCGGCACCACGGCTGCGCGCGAGGTTTTCTCCATCACCGCATAGTCGATCGAGATCGCCTTTGCCGCGGCGAATGCCTCGGGCTCCAGCGTCACGAAGCCGAGATCGCGGCCGGCATGGTTGACGGCGTTGGTGATGGCCTCGACGCTCGCAGCATCGACCTTGCGATATTCATCGAGCAGCAGGGCGGCCGGGAACATGAAGTTGCCGCTGTTCCAGAGATAACCCGAATTGACGTAGTCGGATGCCTTCACCGCATCCGGCTTCTCGACGAAGCGCGCAACGGCATGCACCTCGCCCGAGATCACCTCCCCCGGATTGATGTAGCCATATTCGGTCGCCGGCCGCTCCGGCTTGACGCCGAAGGTGACGATGCGCCCGGCATTCGCCGCCGCAAGTCCCTCGCGGCAGGCCGCGACGAAGGCGGCATTGTCCTGCACCACGTGGTCAGCGGCGAGCGCGAGCACGATCGCTTCACTGGCGCGGTTCTGCGCGAACACCGCGCCGGCGGCGATCGCGGGGCCGGAATCGCGCCGCATCGGCTCGAGGATCACGTCCGCCTCGATGCCGATCTCGGCGAGTTGCTCCAGCACCATGAAGCGATAGGACGCATTGGTGATGACAATAGGACGATCGAACAGCTGCGGATCGGACACGCGCAGCAGCGTGTCCTGGAACGTCGAGCGCGTGCCGAACAGCGGCAGGAATTGCTTCGGGCGCACCTCGCGCGAGGCGGGCCACAGCCGCGTGCCGGCACCGCCGCACATGATCAGGGGGATTATGCGTTTGTCCATCGTGATCTCAAACCTTGAAGTAGTCCCGATACCAGGTGACGAAATTATGGACCCCATGCTCGATCGGCGTTGACGGTGCAAAGCCGGTATCGCGCATCAAATCCTCGACATCCGCGAACGTTTCCAGCACATCTCCCGGCTGCATCGGCAGCAATTCTTTGATCGCCGTCCGGCCCAGCTCCCGCTCAAGAAGACCGACGACATGCATCAGTTCCTCCGGGCGGTGATTGCCGACATTGTAGAGCTTTGACGGCGCATTTGCGGCAGCCGCATCATTCGCGGGGACGAGATCGATCAGCTTCGATACGACACGCGTCACATCGTCGATATAGGTGAAGTCGCGGCGCATCTTGCCATGGTTAAACAGCCGGATCGGCTTGCCCGCCATGATAGCGTTAACGAAAAGAAACATCGCCATGTCGGGCCGGCCCCACGGGCCGTAAATGGTGAAGAAGCGCAGCCCGGTGACCGGCAGGCGATAGAGATGGCTGTAGGACTGCGCCATCACCTCGTTCGCCTTCTTGGTTGCCGCATAGAGGCTCACGGGATGATCGGTGCGGTCCGCGACCGCAAATGGCAGTTTTGTGTTAGCGCCGTAAACGGAGGATGACGAGGCGTAGACGAGATGACGACAGCCGTCGTTGCGGCAGCCCTCAAGCACGTTGAGAAAGCCGACGAGATTGGAATCGGCGTAAGCCTGCGGTTGCTCGATCGAGTAGCGCACGCCGGCCTGCGCCGCCAGATGCACGACTTTGGCAAAACGATGTTGCGCAAACAGCGCCGCCATCGTTTCGCGGTCGGCGAGATCGGCCTGGACGAAAGAGAAGCGGGAATCGCCCTTGAGCAGTTCGAGGCGCGCCTTCTTCAGCGCCGGATCATAATAGCTGTTGAGATTGTCGAGCCCGACGACAGGCCGGCCCTCGCCGAGGAGCTGGCGGGCGACGTGGAAACCGATGAAGCCGGCCGCGCCGGTGACCAAAATCGCCTGATCCGTCATCCTGTTCCCTGGATCCGTGCCCCATCCTGTTTAGCCGCCGGCTTGACGGGGTCGCAATAGGTTGCTCCGCTCCTCGCGAGGGCTCCTCATGGCGTCCTTAACAACGGCTATTGCAAGATCGGCGCCAAGACCATACCAAAGCGGCCGAATTCGGCGCCTCGCGTCGGGTTGCCTCAATTCTTCGCAAACCCTCATGCGGGCGAGATGCGCCGAATCCTGCTGTCGACGGCCAAAATCGTGATTTCCGTGGCGCTGCTGTATCTGGCGCTGCGCAAGGTCGATCTATCCGAACTGTTTTCGCGCTTCACCATCACCAGCCTGTTCTGGATCGGCGTGGCGATCGCGATCACGTTCCTGCAGATCTTCGTCGGCGTGCTGCGCTGGCGCGAGATCAGCGCCGCCTGCGGAGCGCCGCTCGAGCTCGGCCGCGCGATGCGTTACAACGTGATCGGCTCGTTTTTCAACCAGACCCTGCCGTCGGCAATCGGCGGCGATGCGGTCCGGCTGTGGCTGGTCGCACGCGCAGGGGCCGGCTGGCGTGCGGCGACCTACTCGATCTTCGTCGACCGCGCGATCGGCCTGATCGCGCTCGCGATCCTGATCGTCGCAAGCCTGCCCTGGAGCTACACCCTCATCACCGATCCGCACGGGCGCTCGGCACTGCTGCTGATCGACCTCCTGGCGCTCGCGGGCGGCGTCGGCTTCCTGATTTTCGGCGCGCTGAAATGGCGTTGGCTGAAGACCTGGTGGGCCACGCATCACATTCACGCCTGCGCCGTCATCGCCAATCGCGTGATCTTCAGCCGCACCCGCGGGCCGATCATCGCGATCCTGTCGGTCCTCGTCCACGTGCTGGCCGTCGTGATCGCCTGGTGCGTCGTGCAGTCGATTGCGGCCCCGGTCCGCTTCAGCGACGTCTTTTTGCTGGTGCCGCCGGTGATGCTGATCACCATGATGCCGATCTCGATCGCCGGCTGGGGCGTGCGTGAAGCCACGATGAGCCTGGCGTTCGGCTTCGCGGGACTTTCCGCCAACGAGGGCGTCAACGTCTCGCTGCTGTTCGGCGCCGTGTTCTTCATGGTCGGCGCTGTCGGCGGCCTGGTCTGGATCCTCAGCGCGGAGAAAGCCGCGCAAGGATCTGCCCCTATCGGAGTGCCGGAGTGAGCTCCGCAGCCGATGCGCTCGCCGGCGTCCCCCTGCTGCTTGCCGCCGCGATCGCCGCGCTGATCTCGGCGCTCGTCACCTGGATCAGCCGCCCCCTGCTCCAGCGCTACGCGCTGGCACGGCCAAATGCGCGGTCCTCGCATCGCATCCCGACCCCGCAGGGCGCGGGCATCGCGGTGATCGCCGCGACTCTCCTCGTCGCCTGGATCTGGAGCGCCTCGGCCAATGTCGCGATCCCGCCGGCGCTGGTCGCTGCGACCATCGTGATCGCCCTGGTCGGCTTTGCCGACGACATCGTGTCGCTGCCCGTGCTCGTGCGGCTGGTGCTGCAGGCAGCCTGTGTCGGCGCAGTGGTGTTCACAGCGCCCGAGAGCGCGCGCATCGTGCCGGCTCTGCCGCTCGGGCTGGAGCGCGGCCTCATCGTCCTGGCCGGTGTCTGGTTCGTGAATCTCGTCAACTTCATGGACGGGCTCGACCTGATGACGGTGGCGGAAGTCGTGCCGGTCACCGCTGCGCTGCTGCTGCTGGGAGTGCTCGGGGATCTCTCTTGGCCGGCGGTGCTGATCGCCACCGCGCTATGCGGCGCCATGCTGGGCTTTGCGCCGTTCAACCGTCCCGTTGCAAAGGTCTTTCTGGGCGACGTCGGCAGTCTGCCGATCGGCCTTTTGCTCGGCTGGTGCCTGCTGGAGCTGGCCTTCCGGGGGCAGCCGGCCGCGGCGCTGCTATTGCCGGCCTATTACCTCGCAGACTCCACCATCACGCTGTTTCGCCGCATCATCAGGCACGAGCCGTTCTGGTCGGCACACCGCACACACTTCTATCAGCGTGCAACCGACAACGGGTTCACGGTCGAGCGGGTGGTCGGCGAGACATTCGCGCTCAACCTCGTTCTGGCAATCCTTGCCATCACCACGGTTCGCGCCGGCTCGATGGCGATCACGATTGTTGCCTTGTTCGCGGGCGCGGGCGCGGTCGCCCTCGTGCTGCAGCGCTTCTCGCGGGCTCAGGCGTCCTGATCCGAAAGCGCGTGCCGCAGCCCCTCGTCGATGGAGACCTGCGGCCGCCAGCCGGTCGCCAGCGCCTTGGAGATGTTGAGCTCGAGCGAGCCAATCAGGCTGTCATGCGTGTCCTGCCGGCCCATCACATTGAGCAGCGTCGACAGCAGACGCGGCGACATGCCGAACAGACGCGCGTTCTTTCCGGACGCTGCAGCCAGGCGCCTGATGAATTCGGGCGTCGAGACCTGTTCGGTATCGGCCACCAGGAATATCTCGAAGTTGCTCGCAGGATCGGGATGGCTGAGCCGGTGCAGAATGAACGCCGAGAGGTTCTGCACGGCCAGAAAGGCGCGCTGGTTGTTGATCGCCGCAAAGGGCAGCGGCAGCCCCGCGCTTATAGCACGGGTCAGCAGGGCGAAATTGCCCTTGGCTCCGGCGCCATAGACCAGCGGCGGCCTGATCACCGTGATCTTCATATCGGTGTCGCGCGCGAGCGTCCTCAGGCCAGCCTCGGCCGCGGCCTTGGACATGCCGTAGAGGCCGCGCGGCGTCAGAACGTCGTGCTCGCTGAACGGCGCACGGCCCTCATTGCTGCGGCCGTGAACGAGAACGGTGCTGACGAAGATGAACTGGCGCACGCCGGCCGTCGCCGCGGAGCGCGCCAGATGCAGCGTTCCGGCGATGTTGACGTTGCGGTACAGCTGGACCGCGTGCTCCTCGTGCTTGTGATGCACGCGCGCGGCGAGATGGATGACGGCGTCGACGCCTTCCAGCGCGGCCTGCCAGTCGGTCTCGGGGCCGATCGATTTGATCACGACCTCGTCGCCGGCGCCTTCCGGGCTCCGGACCGCACGGCGGACCGACCATCCGACATGAGCCAGCGCCGGCACGAGATGACGACCGACGAAGCCGCTCGCTCCCGTCACCAGCACGACCGGTTGAGGCCCGTTCATCGCTGCTCCGAAAGGTCCGGGTTGCGCAACAATTCGCCGATCAGCTCGGCATAGGCGTTCATCGCCGTCGTCTTGTCGAAACGCGATGCCGCCTTCACCGCGCGCGCCGCGATGGCGCCGTCGTCGGAACGGAACGCGGCGCGGATCGCTTCGGCGAGCCGATCGGCACGGCCGGGCGGCACGACCCAGCCGAGCCTGCTCTCCGCGACCGTCAAGGCGGCCTCGGCCTCCGGCTCGGACACCAGCACCACGGGGCGCCCCACCGCCAGGAGATTGTAGAACCGGCTAGGCACGGACACTCCCGCCACGTCCTTCCGGTACGGAATGATCCAGACATCGGCGGAAGCGAGAAACGCTTCGAGCTCGGAATCCTCGACGCGCTCGACGAAGGAGACATTGGAGAGGTTCGCCGTCGCCTGCAACTGCTTCAGCCGCTCGAAACCGATGCCCCAGCCGGACAGCAGGAAGTGAATGTCCGCCTCCTCCTGCAGGAGCCGCGCCGCCTCGAACACGACGTCCGGATCATGGGTGAAGCCGAGATTGCCCGATAGCCCCACGATGAAGCGCGCCGGAATCGACTTGCGGAATGGATTGTCCGCGCTGACGGGCCGCGGCGCGGGCGCGAGCGTCGCCCAGTTCGGGATGAAACGAATCTTGCTCCGCCTCATCCCGGAATAGCTGAGCAGCGGCCGCTCCGCATCTCGCCCTATGGTGATGACGGCGTTGAGCGCGCGGAACATCAGGCTGTTGGCGGCGCGCATCGTCCGCGTGACGACTGAGCCTGGCTTCAACAGACCCGCCATCACCAGCACGTCGGGAAAGAGGTCGTGCATGATCAACGCCGAGCGCGCGCCCTTGACCCTTGCTGCCGCCGCCACCGCATAGGGCAGCATGAACGGTGCGGTGACCGTGAGCACCACGTCCCCTCGCCTCAGTTTCCGCACCAATGCGAAGAACGTGCGGCCCGCGAACAGGAGCTCGGAAGCGCCGCGCCGCACCAGCGCCGCCTTGCCGGCCATCCGGTTCCTGATCGCGACGACGCGCGGCTTGCCGGGGCCGGTCTGCGCGGCCGGCAATGCACCCGGCGAGCCCGAGAGAACGACGACCTCGTGCTCGGCCGACAGGCGGCAGGCGATCTCGGCCATGATCGCCGCCGTGGTGCTCGGGTCAGGCGGGTAATGCTGGCTCGCGACGACGATCTTGCCTCGGGGCTGCATGGTCAGGCCGCGGTCGACCCGAATTCGGGCACCGCGTCCTTCAGGATGGTCCTGATGGTGGCGCGATCGTCGCGCGCGATCGCCTGCTCCAGCGCCGCGATCCACTTGCGCAGCGTCTGCATCGGCGGTTCGTTCGGCTGGGCGGCCATAATTCCAGCAACGCCGATCTCGCGGGTCGGCTCCTCCGAGGCGAACAGGATCTCATGCAGGCGTTCGCCCGGACGCATGCCGGTGAACACGATCTCGATGTCGTAGCCGGGCTGCAGTCCGGACAGACGGATCATGCGCTCGGCGAGATCGACGATCTTCACCGGCTGGCCCATGTTGAGGACGTAGACCGAGACGTCGGGACGCTGCGTTCCGATCGCATGCGTGGCCGCGGTGATGACGAGATCGCACGCCTCGCGGATGGTCATGAAGTAGCGGACCATGTCGGGATGCGTCACGGTCACCGGTCCGCCGGCCTCGATCTGGGCCTTGAACTTCGGCACCACCGAGCCGTTCGAGGCCAGCACGTTGCCGAACCGGACCGAGATCAACCGCATCGGCGGCTTGGCCCCGCGCACTCCGGCTGCGAGCTCGTGATCCAGCGCCTGACAGTACATCTCTGCAAAGCGCTTGGTCAGGCCGAGCATCGACACCGGCTCGATCGCCTTGTCGGTCGAGATCATCACCATCGCCTCGGC
>NZ_AUGD01000025.1 GCF_000426845.1 Bradyrhizobium sp. in8p8
ACCATTGCGAGCCAGGGTGCCCAGCCGATCCTGGTGTTCGCCGACGACGGCCGCTCCATGGGCCTCGTCGTCGACGAGATCATCGACATCGTCGAGGAACGGCTCAACATCGAGGTCGGCGGCTCGGGTTCGGGCATTCTGGGCTCGGCCGTGATCAAGGGCCAGGCCACCGAGGTGATCGACGTCGGCCACTTCCTGCCCATGGCGTTCTCCGACTGGTTCACCCGCAAGGAGATGAAGCCGTCATTGCATTCGCAATCGGTGCTGCTGGTCGACGACAGCGCGTTCTTCCGCAACATGCTGGCGCCCGTGCTCAAGGCCGCCGGTTACCGCGTCCGCACCGCGCCGACCGCGCAGGAGGGCCTGGCGGCGCTGCGCGCGCAGAGCTTCGACGTGATCCTGACCGACATCGAGATGCCCGACATGAACGGGTTCGAGTTCGCGGAAGTCGTCCGTTCCGACAACAACCTCGCCGCGACGCCGATCATCGGCCTCTCCGCACTGGTGTCGCCGGCGGCGATCGAGCGCGGCCGGCAGGCCGGCTTCCACGACTACGTCGCCAAGTTCGACCGTCCCGGCCTGATCGCGGCACTGAAGGAGCAGACCGCGGGCGCCGCCGGCGCCTCCGAGCTGAGCCGGGCGGCGGCGGCTTGAACCTTAAGCGGGATGGATCAGGAGATACGCATATGAGCAGCAAGACCCAGATCGGCGAAGGCGCCATGGTCGAATACGTCACCGCGATGATCGGCGGCCAGCTGTTCGGCCTGCCGATCTCCCGCGTCCAGGACGTGTTCATGCCCGAGCGCGTCACCCGCGTGCCGCTGGCCTCGCGCGAGATCGCGGGCGTCCTCAACCTGCGCGGCCGCATCGTCACCGTCGTCGACATGCGCTCTCGTCTCGGCCTGCCCAGGGACGAGGATGGCAAGACCCCGATGGCCGTCGGCGTCGACCTGCGCGGCGAATCCTATGGCCTCTTGATCGACCAGATCGGCGAGGTGCTGCGCCTGCCCGAGGCCGGCATGGAGGAGAACCCCGTCAACCTCGACCCGCGCATGGCCAAGCTCGCCGGCGGCGTCCACCGCCTCGACGGCCAGCTCATGGTCGTCCTCGACGTCGATCGCGTCCTCGAGCTCGAAACCAAAGTGCAGATGGCTGCGTGAACTCACACCGGAAATATTAGAGTCGGAGAACAAGAATGAAGACTTGTTTGGTTGTTGACGATTCCAGCATCGTCCGAAAGGTTGCCCGCCGGATCGTCGAAGCGCTGGGTTTTCAGGTGATCGAAGCGGAAGACGGCGTCGAGGCGCTGGTCCACTGCAAGAAGGCGATGCCGGAAGCCATCCTGCTCGACTGGAACATGCCCGTGATGGACGGCTTCCAGTTCCTCAGCACGTTGCGCCGCATGCCCGGGGGCGAAGAACCCATGGTCGTGTTCTGCACCACCGAGACCGGCATCGACCACATCACGAAGGCGATGGGCGGCGGTGCCAACGAGTACATCATGAAGCCGTTCGACAAGGACATCGTGATGGCGAAATTCCAGGAAGTCGGGCTGATCCCGCTGGGCGAAGAGACGGCGGCCTGAAACGCGCTCGACAACTGCAAGAGGTCTTCCGTGAATCCGACCGAGTATGAGTATCTGCGCAAGTTCTTGAAGGACAATTCCGGTCTCGACCTTTCCGCGGACAAGCAATATCTGATCGAAAGCCGCCTGCTGCCGCTCGCCCGCAAGGCCGGACTCTCCAGCATCGGCGAACTGGTGCAGAAGCTGCAAGGCGGCTCCGGCGCGCTGGTCACCAGCGTGGTCGAGGCGATGACCACCAACGAGACCTTCTTCTTTCGCGACAAGGTCCCGTTCGATCATTTCCGTGACCACATCATGCCGGAAATCATCAAGGCGCGTGCGAGCAAGCGCAGCGTGCGCATCTGGTGCGCAGCCGGCTCGACCGGGCAGGAGCCTTACTCGCTGGCAATGTGCCTGAAGGACATGAGCTCGGCCCTCACCGGCTGGCGCATCGAAATCATCGCGACCGACCTCTCGCAGGAAGTGCTGGAGAAGGCCAAGGCCGGCGTCTACAGCCAGTTCGAGGTGCAGCGCGGCCTGCCGATCCAGATGCTGGTCAAATATTTCAAGCAGACCGGCGAGACCTGGCAGGTCAATCCGGAATTGCGAGCGATGATCCAGCATCGGCAGCTCAACCTGCTGCACGATTTTTCGCAGCTCGGCACCTTCGACGTCATCTTCTGCCGCAACGTGCTGATCTATTTCGACCAGGAGACCAAGGTCAACATCTTCAACCGGCTGGCGCGCCAGGTCGAGCCCGACGGCTTTCTGGTGCTGGGCGCCGCCGAAACCGTGGTCGGCCTGACCGATGTGTTCAGGCCGATTCCGGAGCGGCGCGGCCTCTACAAGCCGAACGACCTGCGTGCGGCGTCGGCCAAGCCGGCTCTCGCCGGTGCGCCGCCGCGCATGGCGGCGATGGCGGGACGATAGGCATGGCCGAGGATGGCAAGGGCGCGGAGCGCGTCACGTTCAGCCGCGGCTATGATGTCTGCATCATGGCCATCGACGGCACCTGGCGGCGGGATTGCAAGCTCAACGCGATCTCCGACACCGACGCCATCCTCACGGTCGAGGGGTCGATCCAGGGTCTGAACCTGAAAGAGTTCTTCCTGCTGTTGTCGTCAACGGGTCTGGCGTACCGGCGCTGCGAACTGGTCCGCGTCAATGGTGCCGAGATGGACATCCAGTTCCTGCGCGGCAAGAACAGGAAGAAGCGCGGTGCAGCCGGCGGTCACGACGCCGCGGCGTGATCTGGCCGCCCTGTCGCCGGTCCTTGGGCGTTGCTTCACATCTGCTGAATACATCCGAGTCAATTGACCGCAACAGCTTTACGTCGCCTAAGCGCGAGCCGTGTATCCATTGCTGGTCTCAATCTCAGGAATACGGCATGCCCAGAAGCTCTCTTTCCCCCATCTCGTCAAACCTGCCCGACGCCGCCGAGCGGAGAGCGCTTCAGCTCCTGGTGGTCGACGACGATGCCACGCAACGCCACCTGATCACGGTCGCCGCCAGGCAGGCCGGCCACGAAGTCACCGTGGCGCCGTCCGTGGCGGATGCGATCGAGAAGCTCCGCGCGGCCCGCTTCGATTGCGTGACGCTCGATCTCGTGTTGGAGGATGGCGACGGCATCGACGTGCTGCGCGAGATGGCGAGCGCGAAATTCGCGGGTTCCGTGATCGTCATCAGCGGCATGGACGGCAAGCGCCGCAGTGGCGCCCGCAGCTTTGCCCGTTCGGTGGGGATCGAGCTCCAGAGCCTGCCGAAGCCGCTGGATCTTGCGGCTCTGCGCATCTGCCTCGCCAATCTCGGCAAAGCCGCGATGGGACTGCCGGCGATTCACACTTGGGGCGGTGTTGCCACCGATGCCATCGTGGAACGGCACCGCGCCTAGGCGCGGTGCTGACATGCGACCGGGCGTGGGCCGCAGTGCTGCTCGCAACGGCCGGGCTGCCGAATTCCGATAATCATTGCACGAGCGAGACCGAGGGCAGCCCGCCAAGCGTCGAGAGCGGCGTTGGCTGTGGCATCACGACGCGTGTCGTCGTGGAACAAGACGACGACTGCGGAACCTTCTTTATCGCTGCCGTGTTCTCTGGGCTGCGGCGATCCGGCGCATGCTGGTCTCGATCCGTGCGATCAGCAAGGGAAGGTGCGCCGCAATTAGCTCGCGGCTCTCGATGTCTACGAGAAGAAGCGACGTGTAGGCCAAATTGGCATGGATATTCTCCGTCCGCTGCGATTAGGCGCCATGCCGCTACTTGTGCGTTAAGTCCATGTCCCGTACAAATGCGGGTGGGCCGAATCCGCGCCAAGCGCCATGATGATTGGTGCGGACGCGAGTCCCTCATGCCAACTGGATGTGGCACATGGCCGAACAAAGCTCTCCTGGTGAAATCTTCGTGGTCGACGACGACCCTGCCGTTCGCGACACCTTGTCGATGGTGTTGAAGGCGGCGGGCTATGAGGTGATTTGCTTTGCGGACGGTGCGGCGCTGCTCTCTGTTGCGCGGAGCCGAACACCGGCTGCGATCCTGCTCGATGTGCACATTCCCGGGAAGTCCGGTCTCGACATTCTGAAGGAACTTCACGGCGAGGATTATCCGGCGCCGATCTTCATGATCTCCGGGCAGGGCGACATTGCGATGGCAGTGGGCGCGATCAAGAGCGGCGCGCTCGACTTCATCGAGAAGCCGTTCCGCGGCAGCGAGATCGTCGCCCGGCTCGATGAGGCGATCGGCGCCTATGCCCGCAGGCAGGCGGAGAACGCATCACCGAAGTTCGGCTCGCTGCATTTCCCCGGACGCGAGCCGTTGACGCGCAGAGAGCGCGAAGTGCTCGAGCAGTTCGCCTCGGGTGCGTCCAACAAGGAAGCCGGCCGCACGCTCGGCATCAGCCCGCGCACGATCGAGGACCACCGCGCCAACATTATGAAGAAGCTCGGCGCGCGCAACGCCGCCGACCTGATCCGCATCGTGATGACCGCGGCGCAACGCGCGTCGTAAGGCCGATTGGCCATCCTCTCTCGTGTCCCGGACGCAGCGCATCGTGCAATGATGCGCCGCTGAGCCGGGGCCCATCTCTCCAAGTCCGCCCTGAGAGTCTCTGGGTTCCGGCTCTGCGTCGCAGCGCTCATGGCGCTGCGCCTTGTCCGGGACACGAGAGGTCAGCTACGATTGCAGCGCCTTGCGGATGATCCGCGCCAGATCCGACTTGCGATAGGGCTTGGCCAGCAAGAGAACGCCCGTATCCAGCCGGCCGTGATGGATGATCGCGTTCTCGGTATAGCCCGACGTATAAACCACCTTGAGATCGGGGCGTGTCTTCATCACCTCGTCGGCGAGCTGCCGCCCGTTCATCTTGCCGGGCATGATGACGTCGGTGAACAGAAGGTCGAAGGGCTTTCCGGCTGCGACGATCGCGAGCGCCTCGGCGGCGTTTGCGGCCTGCAAGGTGACGTAACCCAGCGAGTGCAGTTGCGCCAGCACGTAATCCCGCACCAGCTGGTCGTCCTCGACCACGAGGATCGTTTCGTGCCCACCCTCGATCGTTGCCGGCGCCACGCCTTCGCCCGCAGCGGTCGGCGTTTTGCCGGGCGGCAGATACATCTTGATCGTGGTGCCGTGGCCTTCCTCGCTGTAGATCTTGATGTGACCTGCGGACTGTTTGATGAAGCCGTAAACCATCGAAAGTCCGAGGCCGGTGCCCTTGCCCGGTCCCTTCGAGGTGAAGAACGGGTCGAACACCCTGGTCAACATGTTCGCAGGGATTCCGGTTCCGGTGTCGCTCACGGCGATCAGCACGTAATGCCCCGGCGGCATATCGTTCGCGCTGGCATAGACCTCGTCGAGGTAGGCAACGCCCGTCTCCAGGATGAGCTTGCCGCCGCCCGGCATGGCGTCGCGGGCATTCAGCGCGAGGTTGAGAATCGCGGTGGTGAGCTGGTTGGGATCGACGATGGCAACGCAATTCTCGTCCTCGAACACCGATTCGATCTGGACCTGCTCGCCAAGCGTCGGCCGCAAGAGTTTCGCGGTGTCGACGATGAGCGAATTGATGTCGATCTCACGCGGCTGGAGCGGCTGCTTGCGTGCGAAGGCGAGCAGGTGCTGGGTCAGATCGGCGCCGCGCGCGGCGGCCTCGTCGATCATCTTCGTGATGGCTGCGAGCTGCGGCTCCTTCTCGACGGCCTCCGCCAGAATTTCGATGGTTCCCGTGATGACGGTGAGAATGTTGTTGAAGTCGTGCGCCACGCCGCCGGTCAGCTGACCGATGGCCTCCATTTTCTCGACATGGCGGATGCGCTCCTCGGCGGCGATCTTGTCGGTGAGATCTCGGTAGAAGACGTTGAACAGCAGGCCCTCGCGGCGCTTCAGGGCAGTAACGCTGAGTTCGGCCTTGAATTCCTTGCCGTCCCGGCGGCGGCACATGAGCTCGTGGCGACGGTTCAGCGTCCCGCCGTCCGCGTTCTCAAGGAAGCGCTTCAGTCCCGACCTGACCCTCTCGCGTTCGCTCTCGGCGACGATGAGATCAATCGTGCGCTTGCCGAGCACCTCGTCGCGGTGCCAGCCGAACAGCTGCTCGGCCCGCGAGTTCCAGTTCAGGATGCTGCTGGTTTCGTCGGTCTGGACGAAGGCGTCGAGCGAGGTCTCGACGATGTTGCGGGCAAGCCGCTCGCTCTCGCGGAGAGATTCCTGCGCGAGCCGCGCTTCGGTCATGTCGCGTCCGACAAAGAAGAAGCGATGCGCCGGCTCGGACCAGCTGCCGAGCCATGACAGCCAGACCTCATGTCCGTTCTTGTGGAAACAGCGGGTGTCCGCGAGCTTCGGACGCTCGCCGCGCCGGAGGGCGCGCATCTCATCGCGCGACGTCTCCAGATGATCGGGATGAATGAAATCGGCGCCGCTGCGGCCCGTCATCTCCTCGGGCCGGTAGCCCAGAATGGCCTCGCTGCTCGGGCTGATCTGCGCGATGTGGCCCCGCGCATCCATGATCATGATCAGGTCCTGCGACGTCTCGAAGATTTGCCGCCGCTCCTCGAGCTGGTGCTGCAGCGCCCGCTCGGCGCGCCGCGCCTCGGTCAGGCTGCGCGCGCTGCCGGAGGCGCCGATGATCTCGCCCGACGGTCCTTTGATCGGCGACAGGCCAAGCGAGATCTCGACCGGCGTTCCGTCCTTGCGCAGGCGCACCGTCTCGAACCGTTCGATCGGCTCGCCCCGCGCGATTCGCCGCAAGTAATCCTTGCCCTGCTCGCGGCGGTCGGGCGGAACGATGATCGACGTCGGCTTCCCGATCGCCTCCTCCGCCGTATAGCCATAAAGACGCTCGGCGGCTGGATTCCAGCCGGTGATGACGGCCTCTAACGTCTGCATCACGATCGCGTCGTCGGACGACTCCACCGCGGCGCTGAACAAGCTCTCGCGCGCCGCGTGATGGCTCCGCGCCGCCTCGGTGCGGCGATGCTCTTCGATCTCGCGTTCGAGAGCGGCTGCTTTCGCGCGCGTCTCTTCGACCATTTGGGCAAAAGCCCGCGCCAGCACGCCGGTCTCGCCGCCGGCATCGACGGGAATGTCCGCCGGGCGCCCGCTGCCGATGGCTTGTACCGCGGCGGTCAGGCGCCCGATCGGGCGCGTCAGCGACCGGGCCAGCAGCACGGCGAGTGCCGCCGCCGCGAGCACGGCCAGTACGCCGACGAGCAAGGAGGTTCTTTGGATGGCCGCGGGCACGAGGCCGAACACAGGCGCCGGAATCGTCTCGATGATTGCGACCCATTCCTTGCCCGCGAGCAGTGCCGGGGCGATCGCCGCGCCGCTCGGCCGGCCCGATTCATCGGTCAGGAGCCGCGTCGACACGTCCAGCGTTCCGGCCAACGCGGCGAAATAGGGGAAGTCCTTGCGCCAGTCAGTGGGACGGTCATGCGAGGCGCCGAGTTCGCGCGTGCGATCGGGATGGAGGAGATAGCCGCCGCGCGAGTTCACGACGTAAATCTCTCCTCCCGAGCGCACGGTCGAGCGGACATGGTCGAGTGCCGGGCGCATGTCGATATTGGCCACGATGATGCCGAACGGCCTGTCGTCGTCGGTGAACAGCGGCATCGCGACGCGCAGAGTTGGAACGTGAGGAGCCGTCGTTCCTCCCCTGCGGGTCGCGAGATCGACTGACGACACATAAATCTCGCCGGGCCTGAGCCGTATCGTTTCCTGGAAGTAGGCTCGGTCGCCCTTGCGCTCCAGTTCGTCGTCCGGGGCGATCCGGGCCGCGCCATTCGGTCCGGAGCGATCGACACGGACCAGCTCGCGCTGGCCGTTATCGATACCGATGATCCGAAATTGCCCATAGATGGGCTTGGCCTCGATCTCGGCCACGAGCCGTGTCGCGATACGCTCGCGCCAGGTTTGCTCCGAGACGCCGTCTGAAGGGTCGATTCCTCCAGCGGCGTGAGCGCGGATGAGGCCCTTGATGGCCGCCGCGGCGCGATAGCCGATCAGATCGCCGCGCACTCCGTCGGCATAGGATTGAAGATTGCTCGCGAGCAGGCGTGCCTGGGCTTCGAACCGCTCCAGGACTCGCGGAATGACCGCCTGTGTCGTGTTGCGATAGCCCAGCCATCCAACGGCCGCCACGGTGATCGCCACCAGCAGGATCATCGCGACGGCCAGCCGCGTTGCCAGCGTGGTTGCGAGCCTCATGGGGACATTCGCAGCAATTGCCGTCCCGCCGCGCCATGTCTGGCCTGGAGCAGAGGGAGCGTTCTTGTCATCGGCAGCCGGTGCGGACATGGGCGTCCTCCGGCTCTTCCGCCTCCAGGCAGCCATCGATCGCGGCAAGAGGCTCGCCTGCGACCGTCAGGTGATGGCCTGCCCGTTCCAGCCGCCGCCGGATGGTGATCTCTACGGCCGGATCGTCATCCACGATCAGGATGTTGGCCACGTCCAAATGTCCTCCTGGTCAGGCGGAAGTCCCCGGACCAAAATCAAAGCCATCAAATATGAAATTGATGCGCGGATTCTGCTCTGCCCGCAAGCACTTCGGAGCCTCTCCGGCCCGAGGCGTGGATTTATTGCGCTGCACGGACCGGTACGCAGGCCTGAGTGCATAGCTGAAGTCCGCCTCCGGCCCGTCCGGCGTCTTGCCGGGGATGGACAGCGTGTGAGAAGAGCAAGGCGAATTCTTCGGACGGACAAGGAACAGCATGACCGGCAAGAAAAAGACGCCCGACCAGCTCCGCAGCGCGCGCTGGTTCGCGCCCGATGACCTGCGCTCGTTCGGCCACCGCTCCCGCGCCATGCAGATGGGCTACGCCCCCGAGGAGTGGAAGGATCGGCCGATCATCGCGATCCTCAACACATGGTCGGACGCTCAGCCCTGCCACATGCATTTCAAGTCGCGCGTCGATGACGTCAAGCGCGGCATCCTGATGGCAGGCGGCCTGCCGCTGGAACTGCCGGCGCTGTCGCTGTCGGAATCGCTGCTCAAGCCCACCACGATGCTCTACCGCAATCTGCTGGCGATGGATGCCGAGGAACTCTTGCGCGGCCATCCCGTCGACGGCGTCGTGCTGATGGGCGGTTGCGATAAGACCACGCCGGCGCTGCTGCTCGGCGCGACCTCGATGAACATCCCTGCGATCTATCTGCCGGCAGGTCCGATGCTGCGCGGCAACTGGAAGGGCAAGACGCTCGGCTCCGGCTCGGACGGCTGGAAATACTGGGACGAGCGCCGCGCCGGGAAGATCTCGGACAAGGACTGGCTCGATATCGAGGCCGGCATCGCGCGCAGCTACGGCACCTGCATGACGATGGGCACGGCCTCGACCATGACCGCGATCGCCGAGGCGATCGGCATGACCTTGCCGGGCGCCTCCTCGATTCCCGCTGCGGACGCCAACCATATCCGCATGGCCAGCGAATGCGGCCGCCGCATCGTCGAGATGGTCTGGGAGGATCTGACGCCGAAGACGATCCAGAGCCGCAAAGCGTTCGAGAACGCCATCGCGGTCGCGATGGCGATGGGTTGCTCGACCAACGCGATCATCCATCTGATCGCGCAGGCCCGCCGTGCCGGCCAGGATATTGGGCTGGACGACTTCGAGATCGCCAGCCGCAAGGTGCCCGTGATCGCCAATGTCCGGCCGAGCGGCGACACGTATTTGATGGAGGACTTCTTCTATGCCGGCGGCCTGCCGGCGCTGATGAACCAGATCAAGCCACACCTGCATCTCGACTGCATCACCGTCACCGGCAGGACTATTGGCGAGAACATCGAGGGGGCCGAAGTCCACAATGCCGACGTGATCCGCGGGATCGACAATCCCATCTACAAGGAAGGCGCGCTCGCGGTGCTGAAGGGCAATCTCGCGCCCGACGGCTGCGTCATCAAGCCCTCTGCCTGCGCACCGCGCTTCCTCAAGCACACGGGACCTGCGCTGGTGTTCGACGACTATCCATCGATGAAGAAGGCGGTCGACGATCCCGATCTCGACGTCACCGAGGATCACATCCTCATCCTGCGCAATGCCGGGCCGCAGGGCGGTCCTGGCATGCCGGAATGGGGCATGCTGCCGATCCCGACCAAGCTGGTGAAGCAGGGCGTCCGCGACATGGTGCGGATCTCCGATGCGCGCATGAGCGGCACCAGCTACGGCGCGTGCATCCTGCATGTTTCCCCGGAGTCCTATATCGGCGGCCCGCTGGCGCTGGTGCAGAACGGCGACTTCATCACGCTCGACGTCGCCGCCCGCACCATCAACCTCGATATATCGGAGGACGAACTCGCCAAGCGCCGCGCCGCCTGGAAGCAGCCCGAGCGCCGCTTCGAGCGCGGCTATGGCTGGATGTTCACCAGGCACATCAAGCAGGCCAATGACGGCTGCGACTTCGACTTCCTCGAGACGGATTTCGGCGCGCCGATCGGCGAGCCGTCGATCTACTAGGTTCTGTCGTTCCGGAGCGCGACGCGAATCCGGAACCTCGAGATTCCGGTTTCGATGCTGACGCATCGCCCCGGAACGACGACCAGAGAGAGTACACCCATGACCAAACTATCCGAAGCCACGCGCAACAAGCTGAAATCCGTCTCCACCGCCACCGTCGCCACCGCGCTGTTCAAGCGCGGTCTCCGCATCCAGATGATCCAGGATGTTCGCCCGTTGAGCCCCGACCAGCCGACCATGGTCGGTGAGGCTTTCACCCTGCGCTACATGCCGGCGCGCGAGGATCTCAACACCATCGATGTGTTCAAGGACCGCTCCCATCCGCAGCGCAAGGCGGTTGAGGATTGTCCGCCGGGCGCGGTGCTGGTGATGGATAGCCGCAAGGATGCGCGGGCCGCCTCGGCGGGCGCGATCCTGGTCACGCGCCTGATGAAGCGCGGCGTCGCCGGCGTCGTCACCGACGGCGGCTTTCGCGATTCTGCCGAGATCGCCAGGCTCGGCTTTCCCGCTTTCCACCATCGCCCGAGCGCGCCGACCAACCTCACGCTGCACCAGGCGATCGAGATCAACGTGCCGATCGGCTGCGGCGACGCTCCGGTATTTCCCGGCGACGTCATCCTCGGCGATGCCGACGGCGTCATCGTCATCCCCGCACACTTGGCCGAGGAGATCGCCGACGAAACCTTCGAAATGACCGCGTTCGAGGATTTCGTCACCGAGGAAGTCGGCAAGGGCCGTGGCATCTTCGGTCTCTATCCCGCCACCGATCCGAGGACGCTGACCGATTTCGCGGAATGGCGGAAGAAGAACGGGAGGTAGTCGCCTCTCACCGCTCGCGGGAGCAGATCATGCCGCCGCCATCCCCACCGCCCACAGCGCGAACGCGTACACGATCGCGACTTCGTCCAGCCGGTCGAATCGTCCTGAGGCGCCGCCGTGACCGGCGCCCATGTTGGTGCGAAGCAGGACCGGGCCGCCGCCGGTCATGGTGGCGCGCAGGCGCGCGATCCACTTTGCGGGCTCCCAATAGGTGACGCGCGGATCGGTCAAGCCACCCATCGCCAGGATCGCCGGATATTCTTTTGCAGCAACGTTGTCGTAAGGCGAATACGACAAAATGGTGCGAAAATCCTTCTCGCTCTCGATCGGGTTGCCCCATTCGGGCCATTCCGGCGGCGTCAGCGGCAGCGTGTCGTCGAGCATGGTGTTGAGCACGTCGACGAACGGCACTTCGGCGACGATGCCGGCGAACAGCTCGCCGGCGCGGTTGGCCACGGCGCCCATCAGCATGCCCCCGGCCGAGCCGCCATGGCCGATGATCCGCTTGGCGCTGGTGTATTTGGCATCGATCAGCGCGCGCGCGCTGGCGGCGAAATCGTCGAACGAATTTGTCTTCTTCTCGCGCTTGCCGTCGAGATACCAGCCCCAGCCCTTGTCCGCGCCGCCGCGGATATGGGCGATGGCGTAAACGAAACCGCGATCGACCAGCGACAGGCGATTGGCATTGAACGAGGCCGGCATCGCCATGCCGTAGGAGCCGTAGCCGTAGAGCAGCAGCGGTGCCGAGCCCTCGAGCGGGAGCCCGCGGCGATAGAGGATCGAGACCGGCACCTCGGCACCGTCATGCGATTTCGCCATGATGCGGGTGGTGACGTAGTCGGCGGCATCGTGGCCGGACGGAATCTCCTGGCGCTTGCGCAGGACGCGCGTGCGCTTGACCATGTCGTAGTCATAGACTTCCGAGGGCGTCGTCATTGACGAATAGGCAAAGCGCAAATTCGTCGTGTCGAATTCGTAGGAGCCCATCGTGTCCAGCGAATAAGCGGCTTCTTCGAACGAAATCTCGTGCTCCTCGTTCGTTGCGAGGTCGCGGATCACGATCGCCGGCAGCGCATGGGAGCGCTCGAGCCTCACGAGATGGCCGGCATAGAGGTCGATGTCGATGATGTAGAGCCCGGTGCGGTGCGGGATCAGATCGCGCCAGTTCTTGCGCTCGGGCGAAGCGAGCGGCGCGGTGACGATCTTGAAGTCGATGGCGTCATCCGCATTGGTGAGAATGAAGAGCTCGTCGCCGCGATCGGCGAGTGAATATTGCACGCCCTCCTGGCGCGCCGCGACCAGGCGCGGCGGCGCCTCGGGATTGGCGAGATCGATCAGCCGCTGTTCCGAGGTCTCGTGGTCGCCGCCTGCGATCACACAGAAGCGGCCGCTGGTGCTCTCATGCAGATGGGTGAACCAGCCGGCATCCTGCTCCTCATAGACCAGCGTGTCGTCGGCCTGCCTGGTGCCGAGCCTGTGCCGCCACACCTGCATCGGACGGTGATTGTCGTCCAGCTTCACGTAGAAGAAGCTCCTGCAGTCCGCGGTCCAGACCACACTGCCGTCGGTCTCCTCGACGAGGTCGTCGAGATCCGTCCCGGTCGCCCAGTCCCTGACGCGGATGGAAAAATACTCGGAGCCCTTGGTGTCCGCGCTCCAGGCCTGCAGCTTGTGATC
Source organism: Bradyrhizobium sp. in8p8 (assembly GCF_000426845.1). Lineage (GTDB taxonomy): Bacteria > Pseudomonadota > Alphaproteobacteria > Rhizobiales > Xanthobacteraceae > Bradyrhizobium > Bradyrhizobium japonicum_C. Next base: position 12,990 of record NZ_AUGD01000025.1, read on the forward strand.
ATATGAGTGCCGGCTGCCGCCAAATTTGAAATATTTGTGGCCCTTGGCGAGGGCGTCGCCGTCGAGCACGATCTGGCCCTCGCCGCCGTCGCGCGGCATGCGGCCGAACAGCTCGTGCTGCCCGCCTTCGCGGAATCTGCGGAAATAGGCAAAGGGCCCATCGGGCGACGGTACGCTGGAATCGTCCTCCTTGATCCGCCCTCGCATCTCGCGCACCAGCGTCTTTTGCAAAGCCGCGGTGTGGCCGAGCAGGCTCTCGGTGTAGACGTTCTCCTCATCCAGATATTTGCGGATATCAGGGTCGAGCACGGCGGGATTGCGCAGCACCTCCTGCCAATTCGCGTCCTTCAACCAGGCATAGTCGTCGGTCACGGCGATCCCATGCCGCGTGAAGGAATACGGCCGGCGCGGGGCGACGGGGGGCTGGGAAGGCGTCTTGGCTTGTGTCACTCAATCCTCGTTCGTGTCTCGCCGGCTCGGATCGTCATGCGCGGGCTTGACCCGCGCATCCACCAACGAAGACTCGTGAGCGATGGATTGCCGGGTCAATCCGGCCATGACGGCGGCAGGAGCGGCAGTTCGCGCATAATATGGCGACGAGAGCACGAATTGCCAGCCGCGCAGCGCCGAACCAGACGGGTTGTTGACCGGCCGCTCGTATGCTTTAGGGACGAGATTCCCGCCGCCGGTCCAGCCTGATGCTGTTCAATTCCTATCCGTTCATCCTGCTTTTTCTGCCGATCGTGCTGGCCGGCTATTTCTGGCTCGGCCGGCGCGGCAATCTGGCGCCGGTGATCTGGCTCGCGCTGGCCTCGCTCGCCTTCTACGCCATCGGCAGCTGGCAATTCCTGGCCCTGCTGCTGATCTCGATCGCCTTCAACTACGGCGTCGGCCATCTGCTGATCGTGGCGAAGCTCACTCCCGTCCAACGAAAGGCCGCGCTCATTCTCGGCGTCGCCGGCGATCTCCTCGTGCTCGGCATCTTCAAGTATGCCGGCTTTGCGGCTGAGAACATCAACGCGCTGCTCGGCACGCATCTAGTCGTCCACATCCTGCTACCGGTCGGCATTTCCTTCTATACTTTCACGCAGATTGCGTTCCTGGTCGACGCCTATCGCGGGCGGGTCGCAGCCTATGCGCTGCCGCATTATGCGCTGTTCGTGACCTATTTCCCGCATCTGATTGCCGGGCCGATCCTCCACCACAAGGACATGATTCCGCAATTCGAGCGCCAGGAATCGAAGCATCCGGACGCGCACCTGATCCTGTGCGGAATCATCATCTTCGCAATCGGCCTGTTCAAGAAGACTTGCCTCGCCGATGGCATCCAGCCGCTGGTCGCGCTCGCCTTCGAGGCGCGCTCGCCGAGCTTCGACCAGGCCTGGCTTGGCGCGCTCGCCTACACATTCCAGCTCTATTTCGACTTTTCCGGCTATTCCGACATGGCGATCGGAATCTCGCTGATGTTCGGCATCTTCCTGCCGGTCAATTTCAACTCGCCCTACAAGGCGACCAGCATCGTCGAGTTCTGGCGCCGCTGGCACATGACGCTGTCGCAGTTCCTGCGCGACTATCTCTACATCCCGCTCGGCGGCAACCGCCGCGGCCGCGTGCTGCGCTACGTCAATCTGATGATGACGATGCTGCTCGGCGGCCTCTGGCACGGCGCGGCCTGGACGTTCGTTGCGTGGGGCGCGCTGCATGGGGCTTATCTCTGCATCAACCATGCCTTCAACGCGGTGGTGCCGAGCATTCCGTCACCCCTTGCGAGGCCGGCTCGAATCGCTGGCGCCGCGCTCACCTTCCTGGCCGTGGTCGTCGCCTGGGTGTTCTTCCGGGCCGAGAGCGTCGCCGGGGCGCTACGGATACTCCGCGCCATGGTCGATCCCTCGGAGGTCGTCTTCGGCCGCCAGGAGATCGCGGCGCTGGTGCTGATATCCATCTACGCCCCGCTGGTATGGCTGGCGCCGAACACGCAAGCGGTCATGGGTTACGATCACGGCAGCCGCAAGGTCGGCGAGGCCTTGCGGGCAGGGCGCATGCGGCCGCTGTTTCTCTATGGCGCCTCGCTGGTGCTCGCCTTCGGCATTCTGGGCATCCAGAGCCACAGCGAATTCATCTATTTCCGGTTCTGATGGGCGCCCCATTCACCAATGTGAGACGTCTGCTCCTCGCGAGCATCGTTTGCGTGCTAGGCGCGGCCGCGCTCACCTATGTCGTCGATCCCCTGCAATTGCTCCGTCCCTCGCGCCTCACCGCGTTCTATTCCGAAGACACTCGCGTGCAGAATGCCGGGCTGATCCGCAGCCAGTCGTTCGACACTGCCTTCATGGGCACCTCGCTCGCGATCCATTTTCGCCAGAGCGAGATCGACCGCGCGCTCGGTACCCGTTCGCTCAAGCTGGCGATGACCGGCTCCAATTCACGCCAGCAGAGCTTCGTGCTGGAGCAGGCGATCGATCGCGGCGCAAGGCGCGTGGTCTGGGAGATGGACGACTTCATCTTCGTCGATGCCGCCGACATCGAGGCGGATCCTTATCTGTCCGTCGATCTTTACCGCGCAACGGCCACGGGCATCGCGTCCTATCTGTTCAGCGCGGCGATGGCGAAGGAGTCGCTGTTCGCATTGCTGAGGTCGGTTCCGCCGCTGCGCGACCCGCTGACCCGGGCAGCGCCGTCTCTTCCCGTCAAGTTCGCGCTGGCGGACGTCGACGACATCTATGCGCTGCCGCGGGATTTCGACGTCGCGCGCGACTACAATGCGAAGAAGACGCTTGCCGCCTTCACCTACATCACAGATCCTGCGCGCAGCCGCTTCCTCGGCGAAGGCTACGGCTACGACGCCATGGTCGGACATTTCGAGCGCGATGCTCTCGGCCTGATCTCACGCCATCCCGACGTGACCTTCGACGTCTATTTCCCGCCCTATTCGATCCTGCAATTCGTCGCCATGCGCGACGCCTCGCCCGAGACGCTGAAGATCGTCACCGATCTGACGGCCGTCATTGCGCAGCGACTGACGCTGCTTCCCAATGTCCGCCTCCATGACTTCCGCGCGATCAGGCAGGTGACGCACGATCTCGACAACTACAGCGACGTCATTCACCACTCGCCGGTAGTCGATGCGAAGGTGCTGAAGTGGCTGAGAAGCGGGGAGTATCGGGTCGACCCGAAAGCGCCGCTCAAATCGCTGAATGAGTTGAAGACCCAGATCGAAGTATATCGCCTCGAGCACTGATCTTACCCTCTCCCGCAAGGGGAGAAGGAAGAAAGAGGCGCGGCGTCGGCAGGGACAGCGTTACCTTACGCCGCCACTTCCTCACCCAGATACGCCACCGCCGCTTCCAGTCCGCCCTTGCCGTGCGGGATCTTCAGCGCATTGAGCCCGATCTCGATCACGCCGAGCGTGCCGAGCAGCATCGGCGCGTTGACATGGCCCATATGGGCGATGCGGAAGGCCTGTCCCGAGAGATCGCCGATGCCGGTGCCGAGCACGACGCCGCACTTGTCCTTGCAATAGCGCTGCAGCACCGCGGGGTCATGGCCGTTGCTCATGGTCACGGTGGTCACGGTGTTGGAGCGCTCGCTGGCTTCGGCGACGTTGAAGCCGAGCACCTGGCCTTCCGACCACACGGCGACTGCGCGGCGCGCGGCTTCGCCGAGCAGGCTGTGACGACGGAAGGCGTTCTCCAATCCTTCCTCGTGCAGGAGATCGATCGCCCGGCGCAGCGCGAACAACAGATGCACCGGCGCAGTGCCGGCATATTTGCGATAATTCTCGGTACCCTCGCGCTCGCTCCAGCTCCAATAGGGCGTCGCCATGTTGGCTTTCTTGTGCACCTCGAGCGCGCGCGCATTGGCGGCGACGAAGCCGAGACCGGGCGGCGTCATCAGGCCCTTCTGCGAGCCGGACATGGCGACATCAATGCCCCATTCGTCCATCTTGAAGGGCATGCAGCCGAGCGAAGCGACGGTGTCGACCATGTACAGCGCGGGATGGCCGCTCGCCTTGATCGCCTTGCCGATTGCCTCGATGTCGTTCTGCACGCCCGAGGCCGTGTCGACCTGGACCACGACGACGGCCTTGATGGCGTGCTCCTTGTCGCGGCGCAGACGGTCTTCGACCTCGTGCGGCCGCACCGCGCGACGCCAGTCGCCCTTGAGCACCTCGACCTCGGCGCCCATCAGCGCGGCCGCATTGCCCCAGCCGATCGCAAAGCGCCCGCTCTCCAGCACCAGCACCTTGTCGCCGCGCGACAGCACGTTGCTGAGTGCCGCTTCCCAGGCGCCGTGACCGTTGGCGATGTAGATGTAGGACTTGCCCTTGGTCGCAAACAATTTCGAGATGTCGCCGAGCAGGCTCTCGGTGAGGTCGAGCATCTCCTTGGAGTAGATGTCGATCGCCGGGCGATGCATCGCCCGCAGCACCTCGTCGGGCAACGTGGTGGGCCCGGGGATGGCCAGAAATTCCCGGCCCGCGCGAACGGTCATTGCTGTTGGTCCTTGTTGCTTGAGGACGGACTGATGGGTTGCTGGGTCATACCTTTACGCGGCGCTGAAGCCTTGGAAAAGCGCGCAAAACGCGGGTCTGGGTTATCGTTTGGTCTCGCGGCAGCCGGCGGCTTCGGCCTCCTCGACCGAGCAGAACCAGCGGGTGCCCTTGCTGACCTTCATCCTGATCTGGGTGTACCAGCGGCTGGTCGGCCGGTGATAGATGCACTCGCCGGCGCTGTTCACATTGCCCTTGATGGTGCAGTCCGGCGAGGGGGCGACCGGCCCCGAGGCCGAGGCAAGCAGCACGGCATGCGCTCCGTCGGGCGGCTTGGTCGCGCCCAGAATAGTGGTCTTCTTGTTTCGGACGCGCCAGTCCCAGGGCGCGATGAAGGCGCCCTGCCACATCCCGACCTTGGCCTCGCGCGCGGCTTTTTCATCCGCCTCGTAGTCGCGGGACATGCGGGTATAGGCCAGCGCCCAGCCGCTGCGCACCAGCCATTTCTGGATGTCCTCGCCGCCGACCTCGCAGCGCGCCACGGTGCGGCCGCGCCGGTCGATAGAGCGGGTGTGGCAGACCCAGTTCCTGCCGTCGGCGTGTTTGGCAAGCTCGTCGCGGGCCGCGACGCCGCAGGTCCACCGCTCGGCCTTGGTGTTAAGGCAGAGCTGGTCGATTGCGGGCGCGTCGATGCCGCCGAGCCGAATGCGCGTATTGCCGATCACGACCGCATCGCCGGCACGGACCTTTGCGGTCCCGGCGATCTCGGCGGCGTACGCCAGCGACGGGAGGGCCAGCAAAGACAGCGCAAGGAGGAATTTTCGCAACATGCCGGTCCGCGTGTGATGAACGTCTTTGCTAGACGGCGCAATTGTGGTCGGCTTTTGACTCGTCGGCCAGCTTATGCCTCACGATTGAGCTTTCAACTTCCCGTCATTGTGGAAGGGCGTTCTCCCCCTCCAGGGCAGGGTAACAGAGTTCGTCACCCCCGCGCCATCGCGCGCTTCGCCACTGCCAGTCCCATCAGCACGAAGGCCGACGTCACCTCCGGGCCGCCGACAAGAATCCGCGTCGGCGTCTTCATCTTGTTCCACTCGTAGGCGCGGAACGGGCCGCGGCGGCCGCCTTCGCCAAGGCTCGAGATGATGACGTTCAAGGCCGGCGCAAAGGCGCGCGGGTCTGCCCCGAGATGGCCGAGCGCGATCAGCGCCAACGCGGCGTCGAACACGTTCATCTCCGCAGCCATCAGCTCGCCTTTGACGTAGGCCAGCACGCGGTGGCGGATGAAATCGAAATCGCCGGCTGGGTCGATCGCCGCTTGCGCGGCCAGCGGCAGCGACAGGAACGCGGCATAGCAGCGGCCGAAATAGGCGCTGTAGAGCTCCGGCAGATAGTAGATGTGCGAGCGCGGATTGGCGAAGGCACCGCTCGCCGCCAGCCGCTTCTGAAAGCCGATGATGCGATGGACGGTGGCGAGCCGCGCCGGAGTCTCCAAGACCTTCCAGCGCCCCAGGTTGCGAAAGCTCACCTCGAGGATGTCGAGATTGAGCGTCGGGTCGAGATCGTTGCCGTAAGGGCGCTCGCCGGCGAGGTTGTCGATCCAGGTCGCAACCCCGCCCTCGTAGTCGATGTTGTCGTTGAGCGGCACGGTCACGCGGGGGGCGTTGACGCCGGCGCGCACCTGATAGCCGGCGTAGAAGTCCAATAGCGGCTGTTCGATGATGGGATCGGTGCACCCGGCCTGCGTCGCTGCGGAGATCGAGCACGCCGTGGTGTCGCAATCCGGCACGTAGATTCCGAAGCCGAGATCCTGCTTGATCTGTGCGAAGTAGCGGGAGAAGCGTGGATGCGGCGCCGGCGCCAGTGCGGTGACCACGTTGAAGCGTGCGCCACCCAGGCCCTCGACCTCCTCGCGGCTGATGTTGACGCAGAAATCCACCATGTCGGCGATGGCGCGCTCCGCTGCCGTCTTGTCAGCCGGCGAGGCGAGTCCGGTTTCGACATAGCTCAGCAGCGCCTCGATGAAGAACGCGTCGTAATAGGCCGAGCGATGGCGGATCTGCACCGGCTCCCACATCGGCTCGGCAATGCCTTTCCAGGGCGGATTGACCACGGCGCGCGCCGGCGAGCGCGCGATGAAGACGCGGGCGAGATTGAACAGCAGCGAGGAGTTCTTGTAGCCGCGGGCGTTCAGCCCCGTCAGTGCCATGATCAGCTCACGCCCGCGGAAATCGGGATCGCCGATCAGGTTGAAGGCGGCATAGGTCGGCAGGAAACCGTTTCGGCGGTGCGAGCCGAGCAGATGCTGTGCGCAGTCGCGGATCGCGCCGTCGATCTGCGCGCTCTGCGGCATGTCCGCAGCGAACGGCGCCGGTGGCGGCTTGGGATGGTCGAGCGCGATGCTGTCGACGAGATCGGCGATCGGCTGGCCGATCGCGGCCCAGTCGGGCTCGGCCTCGTCGCGGGCGCGGGCGAGCGCCTCGCGCAACCGGGCCAGCTTCGTCTCGTCGCGCAGCTCGGGCAGGCCGGCGCGACGGAGCAATATCCGTAGTGCGGGATTGCCGAGTGCAGTCTTGTAGAATTGGGCCAGATGTGGATCGCCGCCGGCCGTCACGGACAATACCGGGTCGCAGACGTCGTAAAGCGAGGGGCCGTCCTTCCGCGCCGTGAGCGCCCGGCAGGCGGCGCCGGCAAAATAATGAAAGCTCATGAAATACCTGGTTGCGGGGGCTTGGCCGGGGCCGGCGAGCGCGCAGCTGTCCGCACGCCACCCCCTGCAAGTCTTTGAAAAGGCTATCCGGATTCGCAGGAAATACAAACGTGAAGGAGGTCACGGAAAATGCCGGCATGAGGGCTGCATGGTCGGCCCCCGGAAGGCTACGGGGAAGCCCAGAATCGAGAAGTTTGGCGGGGTGAATTAATCAACATATTCAGGATCTTATCTCAAATTTTTGGCAATCTATTGCTCCAGGTCCTATATGCGGTTAAGGGTTTGTTTGGTGCGGCGCCGCAAATTGCGCGCAATTCGGGGGCACACCCCCGGCCAATCCTTCAAACCTAAAGACGCTAGCTCGCTACTCAAGCAGTGTGCGCGCGCTTGGCTGGTCTTTGGCACAGGAAACGAACCGAGATGAATGTAAAGCAGCTCGACCTTTCCAGACGGACGATCGCGGTCGCCGCAGCCCTCATCGGCACGGTATCGCTCGCGATCGGCGCCCATGCTGCTCTGAACATGCGTGCGATCGATGCCGCCAAGGCCGTCACGACCGACCAGATCACCGGTTCGATCGGTCAGAGCGCGCGCCTCGCGCTGGTCATCGGCAATGGACATTATCCCGACGCCAGCGCGCCGCTGACGCAGTCGATCAACGACGCCCGCGCGCTGTCCTCGTCCCTGCGCAAGAACGGCTTTGACGTCGACATGGTGGAAGACGCGACCAAGGACGACATGGTCCGCGCCGTCAACCGCCTGAAGTCCCGGATCAAGCGCGACAGCGTCGTCATGCTGTTCTTCGGCGGCTACGGCGTGCAGGCTGGTCGTGAGAGCTACATGCTGCCGGTCGATGCCGTGATCTGGAAGGAACGCGACGTGCGCCGGCATGGCGTCTCCATCGACGGCGTGCTCGACATGATGAAGGAGCAGGGCGCCAAGGCCAAGCTCGTCGTGGTCGATGCCTCCCGCCGTAACCCTTACGAGCGGCGCTTCCGCTCCTATAGTCACGGCCTCGCGCCGATCAGCGCGTCCGACAACGCGCTGATCCTCACCTCCGCGTCGCCGGGCAAGGTCGTCGACGACGGCAGGGGTGAGCACAGCGTGCTGGTCAGCGAATTCCTCAACAACCTCGGTCAGCCCGGCAGCGCCGAAAGCGTCTTCAACAAGACGCGCCTCGCCATCTCGCGCGCCAGCGAAGGCGAGCAGGTCCCGACCGTTTCCTCCTCGTTGCTCGAAGACGTCCGGTTGAGCGAAGCCGGCGGCTAGCTTTTCTTACCCTCCCCTGCAGGGGGAGGGTCGATCGTGCGCAAGCGCGAGCGGGGTGGGGTGATCTCTCCTCTCGGGGAGTGCCCGCACGGGTGAGGTGTCCTGTTTCTCCGCGACTACTTCGCGGCTTCCGCACTCGCCATCACCGGGCGCACCGGGTCGCCTTCGCGGAGCAGCGCGCCGGCGCGCGCGACGACGACATCGCCTTCGTTGAGCCCGTCGCGGACCTCGATATTGCCGCCCGACATCAAGCCGACCTCGATACGCTTGGTCTCGACGCGGTTGCGGCGGATCACCTGCACCACGGTCCCGGCGGAGGAATACTGCACGGCGGTCAGCGGCACCGCGACGTTGCAACTCTGCCCGGTCTTGATCAGGGCGCGCCCGCTCCCGTTCAGGAGCAGCCGCTTCTGCGAGGAAATGCCGATATAGACCATGCCCTGCTGGATGTTCGGCTCGACGGTCGCCCCGATGCGGCGCACCTTGCCGCTGATGTCGCCGGCACCTGCGATCCGCACGGTGGCCTGCTGATTGACTGCGAGCTTGCGCACGTCCGCGGTGGCGACGAGGCCGACCAGATCATATTCGCTGCGCGCCACGATCGTGAACAGCGCCTCGCCCTTGGCCGAGGCGAAGTTGCCGATCTGCGCAGTCGAATTTGCGATCACGCCGGCGACGGGTGCGGTGACCTGAAGCGTGCCGCCTTCGGGCAGCGCGAGCCGCGCCAGCACCTGTCCGGCGGTGGTGGTGTCGCCCGCTTCCGCCAGCACGTCCGTGACCTTCAGGCCGGGACGCTCGGGCCGCACCGAGGTTTCCTCGCGCGCGATGATCGTGCCGGTCGCCTCGACGATGTCGGAGAAGCAGGATTTTGCGACTTTCAACACGGTGACCGCCGGCCCCTTGGGCGCATCGTCATCGGCGGCAGCCGGGTAGGGGCTGACGACGAGCAGGCCGGCGAGGGCTGCGGGACACAAGTTGCGAACGACGGCACGGGACAAATGACGCATTGGAAATTCCACGGGGGCTATGCCTCCAACCGATAGCAGATGGCCGCCGCGCGCACTACGGCCGCGTCGTCCCAAGACGGGATGCCGCGCCGCCGCAGGCGTCGCGGCAAGTCTTTGATTAGTCGCGGGATTGGAGAACAGGTTCGCGCCTGTTGACCTTGGTCGCCATCGCGGCCCGAACGCGGGTGAGGGCGCTGCGGCGCTAGGACATCCACGATTCTGGGGGCATGTTCGTCCAGGGTCATTGGTAGCCGGTCAATCGCCGATCCGGGATGCTGCCGGCCAACCTGTCGTCCTGCTGCACCACGTCGAAGACGTCACAGGGCAGGTCGCTGCACCGCGCTGACCGTCAGCTGCGGCGCTCCCCGAGCAGCTTGCCGGACGAGCGCTCGATCAAATGCAGCCGCGTGCAGGCCGGGCAGGACACGGACACATGCGTACGATCGGCCGGCTCATCGGTCAGCCGATGCTGCACGTTCAGGCCCGTCTGGGGGCATTTGAAGACAATTTGTCGGTCCATGCGCAAGATATGACGCCAAGGCGGGCCTCGTGGAATTACGGATGTTTACGTAGGTCGGTGGCCGCGGCTCCCCCGGCGGGATCAAGAACTCCACCCCGTTCGGCTCCTGCCGGCAGGGTAGCTTCGCCTTGGCCGGCGCGCGCTGTGGCCCGCAGGGGATCGGACGGGGATCTTGCGATGCCGATGCGAACCAATGCCGCGCGAACGCATTGAACCGGCATGCCGCGTGAGAACGATCTCGAAGGTAAGCCCGACATGGGTGGCAAGCATGGCGGTCAGGCCGGCCAGCCCAAGCTTCCGCCGCGTCCGCAGGAGGGCGAGCGCGATGGTGACGTCGTGGCAAAGCGCCACACCGGCCAAACCGATCGCGCGCCGTCTCCGACCAAACCAAAATAGCGCCTCGCGCACCGCCGGCGCGCCGGAACGGCGGCAACGTGATGCCGTTAGCCTGGAGTGGCAACAAGAGTTGGAAACGGAGGCTGGCTCGTGTTTTGGATCTGTTGGAACACCGCCTGGTCGTTGATCATCAGCGGCATCATGGTCGCCACCATCGTCAGCCACCCCGACGCCGAATTCGCCGAAGTGCGAGCAGCCCGACGGTTGATGTGAGCCTCCCGACCTCGCGCAGGCGGATGCCGATACACGTCAGCTCTGCGGACCTGGTCCGCTCCCGAACCCTCGGCTCGACCCGCCTTTTGTCGGGAGCATGATCTTGCGGATGACTGGCTCTCGCGGCAGTTGCTGGATAATGGGTTTGCGTATGGCTAAGCTTTGGTCCGTTCAGGACACAGAACGAGATGGATCGACGCGCATTTCTGTCTTCGAGCATTTTTCTTGCATTGGCGTCGCGTAACGTCGCACGCGCAGCGGGCAAGGTTTTCCGTATCGGCTGGCTCACGGCGCAACGAGAGGCGAGCCTTGCTCCTTTTCTCGAAGTGTTTCGCACCGGTCTTCGCGAACTCGGATATCGTGAGAACGAGAACCTCGAGGTCACCTATTGCTATGGCGACGATGATCTAGCCCGCGTTGCGCCGCTGGCGGCAAGCTTGGTTCGCAAACCCGTCGACCTGATGGTCGTGCAGGGCGCTGCCGTCGCGGTCGTGTCCGAACTGAAGCTATCTACCCCCACCGTGTATGTCTTCAGCGGCGACCCCGTCGTCGCCGGCTTCGCCAGCAGCCTTGCGCGGCCGCGTGCCAACATGACCGGCTTGACGTTCATGGCCGCCGAATTGAACGCCAAGCGTTTGGAAATCTTGCGAGATACCGTTCCAGGCTTGCAACGCGTCGCCATCGTCGGCAATCCAGAACATCCCGGCTCGCAGATCGAACGCGCTTACGCGGAGGACACGGCCAAGAAACTCCGACTGGCAACCGACTTCTTCGCCACCGCAAACCAAGACCAGCTTGCCGCTGCATTCGCAGCGATGGACTCGAAGCCCCCGCAAGCGATTTCGCTCTTTGCGGATGGTTTTGCCATCCAATATCGGAGCCGGATCATTGAGCATGCGATGAAACATCGGGCGCCCGTCATTTCGGGGTGGCCCGTATTCGCCAGGAGCGGCGCCCTCTGCACCTATGGACCCAAGCTCTCCGACTCTTATCTCCGCCTGGCGTCGTATGTGGATCGCGTTCTCAGAGGAACGGCCCCCTCGGAATTGCCGATCGAACGGCCGACGAAGTTCGAAACCGTCGTCAATCTCAAGACCGCCAAGATGCTCGGCCTGAGCTTGCCCGACTCCATCATCGCCTCCGCCGATGAAGTGATCGAATGATCGGCGCGGGCCGAGCGTTAAGCTGCTAACCTGTCGCCGGACCCTGGAAAATTGAGTGCGTCGTCGGGACCGCTGCTTCCTGCTGCCGCTATCCGGCAGCACGCCGCGCCCTGACCGGTTTGCCGGAGGCCGGGGGCCGGGCTTCCGCCACGTAGTCGGGAAGTTGAAACTTGCGCCGGTAATCCTTCGGCGACACGCCGGCCTGCTTTCGAAACAGGCGGCGGAAGGAGGCCACGTCCTCGTAGCCGACCTCGCGACAGATGTCCTCGATACCCGCTTCGGTCGTCTCGAGCAGTTGCTTGGCCTCCTCGATGCGCAGCGTCTGCACATAGGCGAGCGGCGAATAGCCGGTCGCTGCGCGGAAGCGGCGATCGAATGAGCGCTTCGGTAGCCCGGAGTGATGCACCAGCGCCGCAATGAGATCCTGCCGCTGATAGTTCTGCGCGATGTAATCCTGGCATCGCGTGATCACGCCATCCCCGTGATCCACGTTCTGCACCATGGAGGCGAACGGCAATTGTCCTTCGCGATGCCACTGGTAGAGAAACAGCTTCGAGATACGGATCGCCTCTTCCGTGCCGCCGTATTTCGCGACGATCAGCAGCGCGAGATCCTGCCAGGACGATGCGCCGCCCCCGCAGACGAGATTGTGTCCGGGCCCGTTCTGCACCAGGACGCGGTCCATGCGGAGCTTGACCTCCGGGAAATGCTTTCGGAACACCGGCTCGTAAACCCAGTGTGTCGTCGCCTCGCACCCGTCGAGCAGGCCGGCTTCGGCGAGCACGAGCGATCCGCCGCATGATCCGTACATCTGTGCGCCTGCCTCGTGCATCTTCCTGATCCATGCGATGAGCCGGCGATCAAGCCCGGCGGTGCCGGTCTTTGCAGTGACGATCACATTCGGCACGAACACGATATCGGTCGATGCGACGTGATCGGTGATGTCCTGCGGCATGATGCTGACGCCGGTGACCAGCGTGATCGGGCCGGGCTCGGCGCCGACCAGCCGCGGCTCGAACAAGCCGTCCGGCGTGCCGCCTTTGACGCCGTCCCATATGCGCCCTGCGCCCCACAATGTGTCGAATACGCCGTAGATGATCGACGGATCGCATTCGGCAAACACCGGAATACTCACGCGTACACGTCCACGTGACATTCTGCAGCCTCTGGCTCGATTGGCTCGAAACTGACTATTCTGCCTCTGCATCCGCAAGTCCAGACACCGTATGTCGCACCTCAACGGCGCACGTCCGCGCCTTCGAAGGAGCAGGTCATGAACTTGGATGAGACAAAGCTCGAGCAGTTGCTCGGACTCGTGGTCAACGAACTCGGCGCGGCCTCCAATGCGGCGCTCGTCGTCCTCGGCGACCGGCTGGGTCTATTCCGCGCGCTGGCCGAACGCCCGATGACGTCAGGCGAGCTCGCCGATCGGACAGGGACCCATGAGCGCTACGTCCGCGAATGGCTGTCCGCACAGGCGGCCTCGGGCTTCGTGAGCTACGATGCGACGAACGATACGTTCAGCATGACACCGGAGCAGAAGGCGGTCTTCGCGGATGAAAACAGTCCGGTCGCGATGGTCGGCGGCTTCAGCCTGCTGCCGGCGGTCTATCACGACGAGCCGCGATTGGCCGAAGCGTTCAGAACCGGCAAGGGCCTGCGCTGGAGCGATCACTGCAATTGCATGTCCTGCGGTGTCGATCGTTTCTTCCGGCCCGGCTATCGCGCGCATCTGATCGCAGAATGGCTGCCTGCGCTGGGCGGCGTTGTCGAGAAGCTGGAGCGAGGTGCGAAGGTCGCGGACGTCGGCTGCGGTCACGGCTATTCGACAAGGCTGATGGCCGAGGCTTTCCCGAACTCGGACTTCATCGGCATCGATTACGATGAGGCCTCGATCGGCTGCGCTAGGTCCGAGACGTCCGGCGTGCGCAATCTCCGCTACGAGGTCGCCAAGGCGCAGGATTTCGCCGGATCGGGTTTCGATCTCGTGACGATGTTCGACGCCCTGCACGACATGGGCGACCCCGTTGGCGCGGCGCGTCATATTCGTTCTGCACTGAAGGACGACGGCACGCTGATGCTGGTGGAGCCGGCGGCGGGCGACAGCCTTGCCGACAATCTCAATCCGGTCGGGCGCGTCTACTACGCGGGCTCCACCCACATCTGTCTGCCGACGTCGCTGAGCCAGGATGTCGGTCTCGGACTGGGGGCGCAGGCCGGCGAGAAGCGGATTGCGCAGGTGTTGCGGCAGGGCGGCTTCTCGCAGATCGCCAAGGCTGCCGGTTCGCCCTTCAACATGATCCTGGAAGCGCGGCCATGAGGGCCGCGCTCATCCTCCAGAGGCGGATCAGCGCGGGCGCAGTCCGGCCGTACGCCGCGGGCGCAAGCCGAGAATTGCCGTGATCGACATCATCTTCCACCTCCTTCTCGCCCGCGCCTCGCTGGTCGCCGGCCTGTCCCGCTGGTCCTGGAGGCGGCTGGCTGCGCTCGGCCGCCGCAGATGGCGCGAATTCTGGACCGTCACGGCGGGGGCGTGACCGACGCCGGCCTGCGCCGAGCTTTGGGTGCCGCGGGGTAGCACCGGTTCATCCCGGGGATGGCACGAATCATCACATCGACCGTCTTGCTGCCGCAGCCAAATCGGCGCACTTTGCCGCCGTCGGCTGATTTGCCACCCAAGGTCCCTTTCAGATGATTACCGCATCCAAGGCCTTCATTGCCTTTTGCCTGCTCGCCCTTGTGGGCACTGCGCTCGTGGTCGGCCCGACCGAGCTGCGCCGCCTGCTGCCGGGCGGGACGAAGACTGTCGTCGCCGCCGCGCCGGAGGCAAAGATCGAACCCAGTGTCGAGGCCAAGATCGAGCCCAAGATCGAGCCCAAGACCGAACTCAAGGCTGAGGCCAAACCGGAGCCGAGACCGGAGCCCAAGCCGGAGCTTGCCGCCGCTGCGCCGCCTGCACCGGCCGCGGCGCCGCCGCCGGCCGCCGAGCCGAAGGCGGGCGTGCTGGCCGAGACGCAGAAGCAGGTGGCCGCGCTCGGCGATCTCGCGCCTCGCAAGCCACCGGCGGCTGCGGATGCCGGCCCGCGTTTCGACGTCGCCCGAATCGACGATCGCGGCGAGGCGGCGGTGATTGCCGGCCGCGCCGCGCCGGGCGCAAGGGTCGAACTGCTGCGGGACGGCAAGCCGCTCGATACGGTGGTCGCGGACGCCTCGGGCCAATTCGTGATGACCCCGCCGCAGCTGCCTGCCGGGTCGTATGAGCTGACGCTCCGGGCCAAGGCGCCGGACGGCACGGTCACGGAGTCCGGCCGGACCATGCCGGTGACCGTCGCCGAGGCGCCGCCGCCGCCCGCGCGGCCCGCAATGGTGGCGAAGCAGGACACCAGGCAAGCTGAGAAGCCGGACGACAAGTCGGATATCGTGGCCGCGCTGCCGTCGGCTTCACCGCGCCTGGCCTCGGTCCCCGACGGTCAGGCGGCCCGGCCGAAGCCGATTGGCGCGCCGAAGCCCAAGGTCCTGGCGCGGGCGCCGGCAGCCACGACGGTTGCTTCGGCCTCGTCGGCAGACGTGCTCAACGCCGCGTCGGCGGAAGCGGGCGGCAACCGGGTCATTGCCAAGGGCGACAGCCTGTGGGCGCTCAGCCGGCTCGCCTACGGCGATGGTTCCCGCTATGCGGTGATCTTCAAGGCCAATCGGGACAAGATCCAGAACCCCAATCTGATCTATCCCGGCCAGACCTTCGTGATGCCGCCTAAGGCGGAGTGATGCCGCTGCGGCGGCCGGCGTGCATGGGTTGCGACGCTTTGCCCTGTGCCGCGCCGGAACATTCGGTTCCCTCGCGCGTCATCGTGACTGCGGCGCATTGCGCGCTTGCCGCGGGAGAGAGGGTCAGGACGTGGCCAGATCGGCGGTCAAGTCTGCGTTCATGTCCGGGCGCGTGGGGCTGGCGCTGGCCGGCGCCGCCCTGGTGATTGTGGCAGTGCTGCTGCCAAGCAGAGCCGAGGCACAATTCGGATTGCGTGACGGACCACTCGGCGTCGCGCGCTTCGCGGTCGGCCACATGATGGGACTGTCGCGGCTGCGCCACTCCCGCATGGGGGTGCGCGGCGGCCGCCACCGCTCCGCCGCGTTGAGATCGCAGGATCCCCGCGGCGCCGGGCGTGGTCAGCGATCCAACCCCTACGTCCTGCGCGCGGCCCTCACGGCGCAGGCCGCGCTGTCGGGCTGGCATGGCGGGCGCCGGCCGCAAGGCTGGTGGCGCCATCCCGATGGCAGCTACGGCTGGGTAGGCCCGGTATTCTGGCCATTCGCGCACGATGATCTCACCAACGCGATCATCCTGGGCGACAGTACCAGCCTCTCGCTGTACGGCTATGGCGACATCTATGCCGCGATCTTCGCGCCTTATGCAGCGACGGAGCTCGCCGCCTACACCAAGTCGCAGGGCCGGCGCTCGCGGAGGGTCCCCTCCGCGGAGGCCCTTTGCGAGGCCAGCGATAGCGGCGGCCTGCCGGTCGACCGCGTCGCGAGCACCGTGCAGGCGAACGAGTTGCAGCGCACCGCGCTCGACGAGCTCGCGTCCGCCTGGACTGCCGCGCGCGACACCATCAGCAACGCCTGCCCGTCGCAGGCCCCGGCGAATGCCTCGGAGCGTCTCGGCCTGATGCGCGAGCGGATCGAGGCCATGATCAAGGCAATTGACGCGATCGAAGCGCCGCTTTCGAAGTTTTTCGATCTTCTCAATGACGACCAGAAACGCAGGCTCAATGCGCTCGCCAACGAGCGTCGTGCCGCGCTGGCCGCGGTTCAGCGCAAGGACTCGCAGGCGGCTGCCGCTTGTAAGCCGGACTACGATCCCCGCTATGACGAAAAGGCGCAGCGTCAATATGAGCAGCTCGTGCAGCAGCAATGGCCCGCCGCCGACATCGCCTCCACGCTTCAGCTCGACGAGGTCGCCCGCGCCCGATTTGAGGTGCTGCAGGATACCACGCTGCGCACCATGCAGAAGCTCAGCGCCTGCCCGACGGAAGCCGCCGCGACCCCGCAAGCACGCCTCGCCGCCGTCAAGGCGCGACTGCAGACGATGCTGCAAGAGGTCGGCGGCGTCAGCGATGCGCTCGACGATTTCCAGGCGGATCTGAGCGACGAGCAGAAGGCCGGGTTCGAGGCGATCGGACCGAAGCGGGGAGCGTAAGACTCGCGCCAAAACGCCTCGGGCGAAAGCCGCTAGCCAACCTCGCGCCTGACCTTCGCCGCTGCATCGCACATCGCCTTCAGCTTTCCAAACGCGGTCGCGCGCGGCATGTATTTCATGCCGCAATCGGGCGCCGGGATCAGGCGCTCCGGCGAGACATATTTCAGACCGTTGCGAATGCGGTCGGCGACGGTATCGACGCTCTCGATCGCGGGGTCCGCGAGATCGAGCACGCCGAGCATGATCTTCTTCGACGACAGGTCCTTGAGCACGCCGAGGTCGAGCTTCGGCTGGGCCGCCTCGATCGAGATCTGGTCGGCAATGGTGTCGTCCAGCTCGGCAAGGAAGGAATAGCCGGCGGGCTTGTTCGAGCCGGGCACGACGGCTGCATAGCCAAAGCAGAGATGCACCACGGTCGGCACCGTGATGCCCTGCAGCGCGCGGTTGATCGCCTTGACGGCATAGCGCTTGGCGAGCTCCGGATTGTTGCGCACCCAGGGCTCGTCGAGCTGGATCACGTCGGCGCCGGCCTTCTGCAGGTCGAGCGCCTCGGCATTGACGGCCTCGGCGAGCGCCATCGCCAGCTCTTCCTCGTCCTTGTAGAACTCGTTCTTGGCCTGCTGGCTCATGGTGAAGGGGCCGGGAAGCGTGATCTTGGCGGCGCGCTCGGTGTTTTTGCGCAGGAACTGCATGTCATGCAGCTCGACCGGGCCCTTGCGCCGCACGGGACCGACGACGCGGGGCACCGGCGTCTGCGTGTTGCCGGTGCGTGCCACGATCATCGCGGGATTGTCTGCGTCGATGCCGTCGAGCGCGGTGGCGAAGCGATTGGAGTAGCTCTCGCGGCGGATCTCGCCGTCGGTCACGATGTCGATGCCGGCACGCTCCATGTCCCGGATCGCGACGATGGTGGCATCGTCCTGGGCTTCTTCCAGATGTTCCGGCGGCAATCGCCACATGTCGTGCAGGCGGGTGCGCGGCACCACCTTCGACAGCATGGCGCGGTTCACCAGCCATTCCGGCTGGGGATAGCTGCCGACCACGGTGGTCGGCAGGATGTGCGTCGGCATGGGCATGGGGGTCTCCTTCTTGTTCTTGTTCAGCGCGACCGTTCAGGCCGCGCGCGTTGCCGCGGCTGAACCCTCGTCCTTGACGGGATTGCGCAGGATACCGATGCCGGAGATCTCGACCTCGACGACGTCGCCGCCCTTCATCCACAGCGGCGGCGTACGATAGGCGCCTACGCCGCCGGTCGTGCCTGTCACGATCACGTCGCCGGGCGCGAGCTCTGTGAAGGTCGAGCAATAGGCGATCAGGGCCGGCACGTCGAAGACGAGATCGGAGATCGGAGCCTTCTGCACCTCGACACCGTTCAGCCGCGTGATCAGCGTCTGCTTTGTGATATCTGTCAGCTCCTCCGTCGTAACCATCCAAGGTCCGAAGCCGCCGGTGCCGGCGAAATTCTTGCCCGGCGCGAATTGCGAGGTGTGCCGCTGCCAGTCGCGGATGCTGCCGTCATTGTAGCAGGCGTAGCCGGCGACATGGCTGAGCGCGGCTTCGCGCGAGATGCGCCGTCCGCCCTTGCCGATGATGACGGCCATTTCACCCTCATAGTCGAAACGCTCGGACTCCAGCGGCCGGATCATCGGCTGGCCATGACCGACCTGGCTGTTGGCGAAGCGGGTGAAGATCATCGGATGCGCCGGCGTCGGGTGGCCGCTCTCGGCAAGATGCGTGGCGTAGTTGACGCCGATGCAGAAGATCTTGTCGGGATCGGGGATCGTCGGCAGCAGCGCGACGTCTTCGAGCGCGTAGTCAGGCTTCTCGCCGGCAAGCTTCTTCAACTCGTCCATCGAGCCCTTCGCAAGCAGCGTTTTCAGCGCCGGATGGGCCTTCAGGCGCTTGCCCGCGTCGATGACACCCTTGTCGGTGACGATGCCATAGCTCGGCGTGCCGGCGATGGTGAAGCTTGCAACTTTCATCGGTCAAACACTCTCTTCGATGGAGGAAACATAGTCGTCGATCGGAAGCGCGATCTCGCCGTTGCGGATGGGAACGCAAGGCGGCGGAAAGTCCTGGCGGAAGCGGGCGCCGGCCGCGGCGGCGCGATCGAGAAAGCGTTCCAGATGATCCATCGCGCCGGTCGGCAGGTCGTGCAGCACCATCAGCGTCCAGGGCTGCCGGCTGCACTGGCCGAGCGCGCGCTCGGTCCAGCCCTCGGGGTCGTCCCAGTCGCGCGGAATGGAATTCCAGAGCACGCAGCTGTGCTTCTCGCGGGTGAGATAATCGACCACGGACGGCTTGAGCAGCCGCTTGTCCAGATTGCCGCCGCCACCGAACGGCCGGAACCAGCGCTGCGGATGAGCGAGATTGCCGATCGCGTCCTGCGTGCGGCCGATCTCGTTCTCCGCGCTGTCGCGCCCGGATTGCTCGCCCAGCGGAACGCTGTGCGTAAAGGTGTGATTGCCGATCCAGTGTCCCTCGCGGTGCGCGCGCTCAGCAAGGCCGCGCCGCTGGTCATCGGCAAGCTTCTCGCCGATGACGAAGAAGGTGGTCTTGATGCCGCGCCCGCCGAGAATATCGAGCACGCGCGGTGTGATGTCTGGATCCGGACCGTTGTCGAATGTCAGGGTCAAGTCGTACACGCGCGTACCTCACGTCGCCGGCTGCATCGCGCCCGAAGCGATCTCGTCATTGGCCTGACCGCCACGGGTGCCGGTTTGCCAGATCGCCGCCTTGCGCTCGATCCATCTGATGATGGCGTTGAAGCCGATCGCGAGGAACAGCACGAGCAGCACGCCGGCGAACACATGCGCGCTGTCGAGGATGGTGCGGTAGCGCGAGATCAGATAGCCGATGCCGGCCGAGGAGATCAGCATTTCCGAGACGACCACGCCGACGATCACCAGAGCGCCGCCGACACGCAGGCCGGACAGCACCGTCGGGATCGCCGCGGGGATGATGACGCGGACGAGCCGCTGGCTCAGCGTCGCGCCCATGCTGCGGGCGGCGAGCAGGAGCTGCGGGTCGATGGTCTGGATGCCGGCCGCGGTCGCGAGCATCGTCGGCAGGAAGCCGTAGATCGAGGCGAACGCGATCTTGGACTCCGAGCCGATGCCGAGCCACACGGTGAAGACCGGATAGAGGATCACCAGCGGCACCGCATAGAGGCTCGACACCATCGGCATGATCAGGACGCGCGGGCCGGGAAGGCTGCCGACGATGGCGCCGAGCAGGATGCCGCCGCCGCAGGCAAATGACATGGAGACCACGACCTCGTAGAGCGTGACCGCAAGCGCATGGCCGTATTCACCCGCGTCGGTCCACCCGGCCATCAACGTGGACGACAGTGACGGCAGGAACAATTCGGCAATGAGCCCGCTGCGCGGCAGCAGCTCCCACAGCGCGATCAGGCCGATCACGATCAGATATCGCAGCGTCCTGGCGCTGATCCTGGCGCTGATCCTGGCGCTCATCCCCGCCTCATGCCGATTTGCGGATGTGCCGCCAGATGCGGTCGCGCAGGCTGCCGAAGGCATCGCCGCTCAGCATCTCGTAGGTCCGGGGCCGCGGCAACTGGACCTGGAGATGGTCCACGATGCGGCCGGGCCGCGCCGACATCACGATCACCTCGTCGGCGAGATACACAGCTTCGGTCAGGCTGTGCGTGACGAACACGACGGTCTTGCCGGTGGCGGCCCAGATGCGCAGCAGCTCGTCGCCCATGGTCATGCGCGTCTGCTCGTCGAGCGCTGCGAACGGCTCGTCCATCAGCAGCACCGGCGGGTCCTGCACCAGCCCGCGCGCGATCGAGACCCGCTGCTTCATGCCGCCCGAGAGTTCGTGCGGATGGCGCCTGCCGAAACCCTCGAGCCCGACCAGCTTGAGCGCATCCTGCGCCTTGGCCCTCCGCTCGGCCTTGGGAACGCCGCGCAGCGCCAGCGGAAACTCGACATTGTCCTCCGCCGTCAGCCAGGGAAACAGGCTGGCCTCCTGGAACACCACGCCGACCCTGTCGGGGTCCGGCTGCGGGATCGGCGCGCCGCTGATGGTGATCGTGCCCGCGGTCTGCTGGCGCAGGCCCGCCATCATCATCAAAAGGGTCGACTTGCCGCAGCCGCTGGGGCCGACCAGCACGACGAAACGGCCGGGCTTGACCTCGAGCGAGACGTCCTCCAGCGCGACGACGTCCTGCGATCGGGTCTTGAACACCTGGCCGACATTCTTCACCTCGATCGCGCCGGCGCGCGCGGCGGGCTTGAGCGGGGTCACGTTCGCCAATGGCTGCATCGCGTTTCCACCCATCTGACAAGTTCGTTGAAGGTCATGGCGATCGCGGCAACCATCACGACGCCGGCGAGGAGCTGCTTCATCTGGAAGTTCTCGCCCCAGATTGCGATCTGATGGCCGATCCCGTCGCGGGAGGCGTACATCTCGGCGAGGATCACGCCGGTGAGATTGAAGATCATGGAGATCCGCAGCGCCTCCAGCAGCACCGGAAGCATGCTCGGCAGGTAGACGCGGAACGCGGTCTGCATCGGAGTGGCGCCATAGGAGCGCGCCACCGTGAGATGCTCGACCTTGACGGACTCCACCGCCGTGGTGGTCGACATGATCACGATGAAGATCGTGGAGAAGAAGCCGAAGCCGACCTTCTGGGCAAAGCCGACGCCGAACACCAGGATGAACATCGGCAGGAAGATCGATTTCGGGATGCTGAAGGCGAAGAACAGCAGGGGCTTCGCAACATCGGCAAAGTAGCGGTTCTCCGCGACGAGAAAGCCGATCAGGGCGCCGACCGGCACGGCGAGAGCGAACGCGGTCAGCACCTCGGTCGCGGTCACCATCAGGTCCTTCTGCACGGCCGCGCGCTGCAGGAGTTCGCCGAGCGTCGCGAACGTGTCGGAGGCCGACGGCAGCAGGCGCGGATTGACGATGCCGGTGCGCGACAGCATTTCCCATAGCGCCAGGATCGCGACGATGATCGCGATCCGCGCCAGGTTGATGGCGAGCTTGCCCTGCATCGCGACTACTTGGTCGGGACGGGCTTGAACTTGGTCGAGATCACCTCCTCGGCCGGCACGATGTCCTTGAGCCCGCCGAGCTTGGCGAGATCGAGCGAGAGCTGTACGGCCGCGCCCACATTGGCCGCGCCCATGTCGCCGCTGGTCTCGAGCTTCATGATGGTGTTGTCGTATTCGAGGGCCGCGATCTCCGGCGGCATCTCGTAGAGCTCGGCGATCAGCTTGACGGTCACGTCGCGATTGGCGCGCATGAACGCGACCGCGCCGTAGAGGGCGTTGACCGCCTTCTGCACCAGCTCAGGCTTGGTTTCGGCGAACTTGTCGAGCACGATCCAGCCGGCGGTGAGGTTCGGCGGAACCGCGGTCGCGTAATCCAGGATGCTCTTGGCCTCGCCCGATTTCGAGATCTGGAAGCTCAGCGGCGAATAGATCACGGCGGCGTCGACATTCCCGGCGAGCAGGTTCGGCACCAGGCCGCCGCCGCCGACGGGGACGCGCGTGAAGTCGATCTTCTTGTCCTGGATGGTCCACAGCGCAAGCAGGTCCGAGCCCGAGCCGGCCGCGGTGATCGCCACCTTCTTGCCGTTGAGGTCCTTGACTTGAAGCGTCGATTTGGCCGGCACCATCAATTGCCAGCCGAAATTGCCCATCGCGGCGTTGGCAACGATGCGCGACATCACGCCCTTCTTGCGACCGGCGGAGACCAGCGACGGCGGGTCGAGGATGATGTCGGCGGCGCCTGCAGCCATGCCCTCGAACGTCTCCGCGCCGCTGCGATAGATCGTCAGCTCGGCCTTGATGCCTTCCTTCTCGAACAGCTTCTGCCGCACCGCGGTCTCGGCGATCGTCGTCGGCCAGTAGGTTTTCGTGGGCAGGCCGACTCGAATGGTTTCGGCGGCGTTCGCCGGGCCGGCGAAAATGGCGGCGGCGACGAGCGACATGAATGCGTGACGACGATTGATCTTCATTGTTTCCTCCCGGTCTGTCTTTTTTTGTGCCGAATTCTTGGAAATCGTCAGGTCGTGCGGCTCACCTCCGCAATGCGCGAGGCGGCGAGCTCGACGAAGTCCCTGGTGATGCCGAAATGCGTCGACAGGGCGCGAACGGCCGCATCGGCGTCGCGCTCCACCACGGCTGCGACGATCGCCTCGTGCTCGGCCTCGACGTCGCGCGGCTTGCCGCCGAGCTCGCGACGGATCGACAGGCGGCGATATCTCTCGCTCTGCTCGTGCAGCACGTCGCGAAAGCCGAGCAGCCATGGCGAGCCGCAGGCGTTGACCAGCGCGCGGTGGAAAATGCGGTGGCGGACCACCCATTCCTCGTAATGCACGGTCGGATCGTCGGGGTAGTGATAGGGGACGGCCTTCAGGTCCGCCCAGGTCGATTGCACCGACACGAGCCAGGCATCGTCGCCCCGCTCGATCGAGCGGCGCAGCGCAAGCCCCTCGATGTCGATCCGGGTCTGGGTCACGTCGGCGAGGTCGGCGAGCGACACCGGGCTGACGCGGAAGCCGCGCTGGTCCGACGCCTGCACGAGGCCATCGGCGACGAGCCGCGACAGCGCCTCGCGCACCGCCGCAAGGCTCACCGAGAACTGCTTGGCGAGGCCGGCGATATGGAGCTTCTGGCCCGGCAGCAGCCGCGTCGCCAGAATATCGGCGCGCAGCCGCTCGTGCAGCGCCGACGTCAGGCTGCGCGGACCGTCACCGGGACTTCCCGACATGTCGAACTGGAGCGGACCCATCGGGGCAAATGATTGCAGCGCTCCATCCGCGGGTCAACAAAAATCGAAAATCGATTTTCCGCCGCGCGCAAGTTGAGCCTTGGCTCCTGCCGCACGCTCGCCGCGACCGGAACACGCTTCGTCACTTCGCTCTCGCAATGACGTTGAGACGCGCCCCGCGCCCGGGCCACCTCATCCGCACGCCCAATCGAACTTCATCTCCTTGAAGTCGAGCTGCGCGTTGCCGCCGCCGAAATTGTAGCCGCCGAAATATTCCTCGAACTCGATGTAGAACGGACTCATCTCCGGCACGGCCTGGCAGGGCCGCATGGTGCCGCCGAGATGGTTGTGCGCGTGATCTTTGGCCCAGTCGTGTAGGCGAAAATTGTCGCGGCCCGGCCGGTCGCCGACATAGTAATAGTAGGGCTGATAGCCGGTCGGCGGCTTTTCGCGGACGTGCTCGTCCTGCGGTCCCTTGCCGGCATTGAGATCGTTCGCGCGCGACGTCAAGGCGATCGCGCGGTTCTCGCCGAGATCGGTGCGCGGCGGAGCGGCGAACATCTTCTTCGCGTAAGGCGGCGCTGCCTCGAAGTAGGCGCGGGCCCCGCCGACATCGAGCCAGCGCGGCCGTTCAGCCGCTGTCAGCGCAAGCGGCGCCGGCGGTGCCGCGAACGCGCCGTCATACTCGGCTTGCGTCAGCAGCAGCGCGGCATATTCGTAGTTGAGAACGTCCGCCATGCGCGACAGGCGCGGATGCGAGGGCCGGGCCATCACCGCGTCGCGGATCTCGGGGTCGTCGGGCGCGCCGCCGTCATTGTGATCGGGCGCGGTGGCAAAGAACGACACCGCGACGATGTCCTCGCCATGCACGCGATAATCCTCCGGCAGAAGCAAGGTGAACCCGTGCATCAGGGGATAGCCGGTGACGGGATCGAGCGGCCATTGCTCGCTGCTGATACCCGGCGGCAACCCAAAGACCCAGCCATGGTCCCGCGCACGGTCCGCGGGCCGGTCCAGCATCTGCAGATCGTAGGCACGCGAAGGCAAGGCAAAGGCCACGGGTCGTCTCCCAGTCGGATTCAGCCTCGCCGTTGAGGCGAGGGTTGGTCGCGGGGAGCAGGGATGTGGTTCGGGGAGAGGGGCGCGGATGGTGCCAATCTGCCGGTGTTTTGCCCGACGTGTCAAACCGCGCCCGCACCCGCGCGGGGCTGCCGTAAGTCATTGACCTCAAAGCCCCCGCCTACTGTGCATGGGGTTGTTTTCGCACTTTCGCTTGCGGCTAACCTCGTCGCCGCACCGCCGTGGCATCCACCACGTTCTCCACCTCCTCGCGCCAGCTCAGGATCTCCATCGCCAGCACGGGGTGATTGAAGCCCTTGAGCTGGAGATCGTCGAGCGCGCGCGCTTCGACCCATGGCTCGACCATGCCGTAGACGCGGCGGCTCACCACGATCTGGTTGGGCTTGGCTTCGCCGCAGAGGCGCGAGGCGAGGTTGGTGACGCTGCCGATCGCGGCATATTCCAGGCGCTGCTCGAAGCCGACCTGGCCGAGCGTGGCATAGCCGAGCGCGATGCCGATGCCGAACCCCAGGCTATGACCGCGGTTGCGCCAGCGCTCGGTCAGGGGGCCGATGGTGTCGCGCATCTCCACCGCCATCTTCACCGCGCGCCTGGTGTGGTCCTCGAACTGGATCGGCGCGTTGAACAGGATCATCACGCCGTCGCCGGCATATTTGTCGAGCGTGCCCTCGTACTTGAAGATGAGCTGGCCGAGCGCGGCGTGATATTCGCGCAGCACGTTCATCGCCTCTTCCGGCTCGGTCGCTTCCGTGAACGCGGTGAAGCCGCGCAGATCGCAGAACACCACCGTGACCTCGCGGCGCTGGCTGGTGAGCAGCCCCTCCGGGCTGTCGGAGGAGGCGATCAGCTGCGCCACCTGGGGTGCCAGGAAACGCTCGAGCTTGCGGATGCGCTCGATCTCGCCGAGCTGCGTCCTGACGCGCTCCTCCAGCGACTTGTTCCAGTCCTTGAGCTGCTCGGTCTGCTCGCGCAGCTTGTCGGCCTGGGCGCGCACGGTCGTGTTTGCCGCCTCCAGCGCGTGGCTCTTGTGGTCGACCTCGCTGAACAGCCGCGCATTGCGCATCGCCAGCACGGCCTGGTTGGCGAAGGTGCGCATCAATCCGATGATGCTGGGCGCGAACGCGCCGCCGGCGCGGCGCAGCACCACCAGCGAGCCCAGCGTGCCCTGCTGGTCGATCAGCGGCACCACGAGCACGGAGCTGAAGCCGGCCGCGAGCGCGACCTCGCGCAGCGGCTGCTCTGCGGCATCGCCGAGCTCGGCCAGCGCGATCGGTTCGCCGCTGTCGGCGGCATCGCTCAGGATGTTCTCGCCTTGCGCGATGGTGACATGCGCGCCGTCGGCGGACTTGTCGATGCCGTTGGCCTCGACCAGGTTGAAGCGGCGCGTCTCGGCGTCGAAGCCATAGATCAGCACCGCGTCGGCACGGGTGATCTCGATCGCGCGGGCCGCGATGGTGGCAAGCACCGCGTTGAGATCGAGCGAGGAGGCCACCGCGCGGCCGACCTCCTCCAGCACCTTGAGTTCGTGGATCGACTGCGCGAGATCACGGGTGCGTTCCTCGACCTTGCTCTCCAGGTTCGAGTAGGTCTCCTGGATCTGGTCGGCCATGCGGTTGAACTGCCCGGCGAGGTCTTCCAGCTCGTCGGAGGTGTGCACGTCGATGCGGTGGCTGAAATCGCCTTCGCCGAGCTTGTGCGCGCCGTCGCGCAGCGCCGTGATCGGGATGATCATGCGGCGTGCTAGCAGCGTGCCGGCGAGGATCGCGACCATCAGGCCCATGCCGATCAGGAGCGCGATGCGCACCAGCTGGTCGCGGATCGGCATCAGGGCCTGGGTCGTCGGCTGCTCGAACAGCACGCTCCAGCCGAGCTTCGGCACGATGCTCGCGGCGCTCATCACCGCATGGCCGTTGAAGTCGGTGCCCGACGTGTCGGGCTCGTGGCCGGGCGCGATCGCGGCCGCAACCTGCGGCAGCTTGGAGAGGTCCTTGCCGACCTCGGGCCCTTTCGATGACGTCGCCAGCACGCGGCCGCGCGGATCGACGACATAGGCAAAGGCCGCCTTGCCGACCTGGGCGTCGGACAGGAAGTCGGAGAGGAAGCTGAGATCGATCTCGGCCACGGTGACCCCGGCATTGAAGCCGGAATGCGCCACCGAGATCGACATCAATGGCGTCCGGTCGGCGAACCAGGCCGGCGCATAGCTGACGCCGCGGGCGACGGCATCGGTGAAGCGCACGTCGCGGGAGAGATCGGCATTGCTGCCGGTCGTGGTCGATTGCCTGGAGACGCGCAGCACCTCGCGGCCATCGCCGTTGAGCTGGAACAGCTGGTTGACGACCGAGACCTGGTGCAAAAGCTGGGCGTAGTCGGCGCGGCGCTTCTCCAGCGTGTCCTGGCTCGCCCGCGTCACCCAGCTGATCTGGCGGTCGAGCTCGGAGATCGACTGCTCGATCCGCCGCGCGGCGGCCTGCGCCTTGTCCTCCAGCCCGTCGGTCAGCTGCGTCCGGGTGGCGCGGTAGGAGATCCAGGTCTCCATCGCCCCGTTGACGGCGAGGACGAACACGACGAGGCCGACGAGGGAGACGACATACTTGGCGAACAGGCCCCCGCGCAGAGATCGTGTCTTGTCGTTCGCTCCTGCCATCCCGATCCTCTCGCGCCGCCGCTGACGCTGCGCGCTACTGGCCCGTACGGGCCCTTTCGAGCCGTTCTACCACAATCTGCGCCAAAGGGCCGTCGCGCGGCCCGGGACCGGCCGGCGTGGTTACTCCCTGCGAACCCCGGTGGGCAAAAGGCATGTAAATTGACGTAGCCTCATCGTTGCAGGAAGCCGCAGGAAGGCAATGGATGAAGGGTCGGCCGCGAAGTCCAGCGAGCAGTCACCGATTGAAGAGCTGCCGCAGCACGTCGTTCATTGGCTGACTGTCCTGCTGCGCGAGCGGCGGGTCCTCCAGAGCGGGGGTCGCAGGCGAGGCCTGCGGCGCCGGCGTGGAGGGCGCTGCCGGCAGGCTGCGGCTACGGCCACTGCCCGGCGCGCTGCCAGTGCTGCTTCCTGCGCCACCTGAAAGCCCCTGCTGAATCAGATTGCCGATCGCCTCCCCCAGGGGGCCGCCGAGCAGGTTGTTCTGCCCCGGCTGCTGCGCCTGCGGATTGGCGCTGCCGGCCGCATTGCCCCCCGGTGCGGCGGTGCCGCCGAGCCCAAGGTTACTGCCAAGGCTGCCCAGGATATTGCCGAGCCCGGCACCATCGGGCCCGAACAGGCCCTTGCCCATCTCGCGCAGCTTGGCATAGGCGGCATCCGGATTGTCGAGCATGCCGGCCATGTCTGGGTAGATCCGCGGCTGCGACCAGCTGCCCTGGATCATCACGGGGATGCCGAAACCGACCGGCTCGGAGGTGCGGCCCTGGCCTTCGGTCGTCATCACGAGCTTCGGCTCGACGCGAAAGCCCATCATCTTGGTGTCGAGCGCGATGGTGCCGGCGCCGGTCACGCGCACGAGGGGCCCGATCAGATTGAGATCGGTCGTCACCGCCTGGCCCTTGTCGATGCGGAACGAGGCCGAGAGCTGCGACAGATCCGTGCTCTGTTCCGGGCTGGGGTCCTGGTTTCCTTGCCAGCCCGACAGCGTGCTCGTCGTCAGCGAACGGATCATCTGCGCGACATTGATGCCGCGGATGGCACCGTCCTGGAAATTGACGAAGGCCGTGCCCTGCATGTTCGCCATCAGCGCGCGCTGGCTGTTGCCGGCGCTGCGCAAGGCAAGCTTGGCCTGCAGCTTGCCATCGATGCGGTCGAATTCGGCAAGGCCCTGGAGCAGCGGCAGCGCGCGCACGCCGACGAGATCGGAATGCATGGCAAAGCTCGGCGCCCCCGTGGTCGCGTCCAGGATCACCTCGCCCGAGACTTGGCCGCCATAGGCGCCGAGATTGGCGATTCCGGCCTTCAGCACCCCGCCGGCGAGCTTGGCATCGAGCGCAAGCGGCGCGATGCGCGCATCGCCGATCACGGCCTCGTTGGCGGAGATTCTCACTTGCGCATCGACATAGTTGAGACCGGAGACGTCGATCGGCGCATTGCTCCAGGGCTGCCCTGCCGTGCCTTCCGGCGATTTCGCCAGCGGCATCGCCAGCCGCTGGAAATCGAGGTCGACCTTGACCAGCGGCTTGCTCGCAATGTCGACGGAAGCCCAGCCGTTGAATGCGCCCTCGCCCAGCCTGCCGTTCACGCCGTTGATCATCACGACATCGCCATTGAGCCGCATCTCGGCATGGCCGGTGAGCTGGGATTTCAGCACGTCGGGCATGTCGATCGCGAAATCCACGGGAACCGTCGGCCGCTCGGCCGCCGAGGCCGGCATGGCCGCCTTGATGTCGAACTTGGTCGGATGTTCGCCGACACGCGCGGTGCCGGAGATATTGACCTTGCGGTCGCGGTCAACGATCGCGTCGGCGTTGATGGCGCTGATGCGGCCATCGACCCTGTCGCGCAGGCGCGAGAAGGCGACTTCGCCGTCGACGATCTTGATGCGGTCGATGGTCGCGCCATTGGTATCCAGCGCGGGCGGCTTCGAGGCGCCGCCGGCATTCGGCAGCCGCTCGCGCAGCAGAGGCTGGTACAGCACGGGATGGGTGACGACGAGCTCGCTGATCTCGGGGCGGCCCGACCAAACGCTGGCGAGCGATATGTCGGCCTGCACGCTGTCGACCGTGAGGCGCGTGATGCCGCTACGGTCCTTGGGACTGGCAAGCGTGAGGTCGTTCAGGGTGACGTTCAGCGTCGGCCACAGGCTGATCTTGGTGGTGCCGTCGATCGACAGGCGATAGCCGGTTGCTCTCTCGACGCGCGAGGCGATCGTCGAGGTCAGGAAGCCCGAGGGGATCCCGACCACCAGCAAGAGTGCGATCACGACGATGACGGCGGCCAAAGCCGCGCCGGCGAATTTCAATGCTCTCATGTCGACTTTCCAGCGACGGGGCGATCGGCGTCGAATCCCGCCGACGACCCGTCCTTTGCGCCTGAGTTTATCCCCGGACGGGAAGCGGCTCCAAGCGCGTAAAAATAGTCGGGGGATGCTGCAAAGTTATGTGACTTATGACACACTTTCCCGGCGCGGTTTTACGCGATCCTGAAGTCGATGGTTTCAAGTGATTTGCCAAGAGAAATGACCGGGACCCCACAAGGACATTGAAATGAGCAAGCAGGCCGAATTTGCGGTCATCCTGAAGATGAACCCGATGTTTGCCGATCTCGGCGCGGACGAGCTCCAGCGGCTGTCCAATCTCTGTCACACCCAGCACCTCGGAAACGGCGAGGTCCTGTTCCAGAAGGGCGATCCCGGGGACGCGCTGTTCGGCGTCCGCCGCGGCCAGGTGCGGATCGAAACCGGCGCCTCCGATGGCAGCCGGCTGACGCTGAACTTCATGGGTCCGGGCGACCTGTTCGGCGAGGTCGCGGTGCTGGACGGCCAGAACCGCACGGCGGATGCCACCGCGGGCGAGGCCAGCGAATTGTTCGTGCTGCGGCGCGAAGATTTCCTCAGCTTTCTCGAGCGCGAGCCGAAGGTCGCGATCAAGATCATCGCATTGCTGTGCCAGCGCATCCGCTGGCAGAGCGAGCGCATGGAAGAGTCCATGCTGCAGCCGCTGCCGGTTCGCTTGGCCCGGCGGCTCTGCGCGCTCGCGGCCGATTTCGGCTCCGAGGTCCACATCTCGCAGGAGCAGCTCGGAGTCTTCGTCGGCGCCGCGCGCGAGAGCGTCAACCGACAGCTTCAGGCCTGGCGCAAGGAAGCCATCCTCGATCTCCAGCGCGGCCGCATCCTCTTGCGGAACATGACCAAGCTGACGGCGATCGCGCGGAACGAGTGAGGTGCTGGCAAGCGCACCCCAATGGTGCCGCGGCGAGATTTCCCCTCGACGAGTCCCCGGCCGGAGACCACCATTTGACGGCTTCGCCGCTAGGGCTCGGCCTCCCGTGCTTGGACATCTCCCAGCCTAACGAAGACGATCTTCCCCGAGGTCAGGGTCATGGGAGTCGCTTGCAGGCATGCCTTGTGCTTCTGAATCGCGATTATTCCGCAGCACGGTGCGCGACGTTCTTCGGTGCCGGCGCAGTTTCGTGATGACCGTCGGTCTCGGCATCCTCGCTGTGCACGATCAGCCGCTTGGAGAAGCGCCAGATCAGGGCGCCGAAATCGTCCATCACCATGAACATCGCGGGCACGAACACCAGCGATAGGATGGTCGAGAAGATCAGGCCGCCGATAACCGCGAGCGCCATCGGCGAGCGGAACTCGCCGCCGGCACCGAATGCGAGCGCGCTCGGTATCATGCCGGCGGCCATCGCGATCGTGGTCATCACGATCGGACGGGCGCGCTTCATGCCGGCATCGATCATCGCCTCCTCGCGCGGTTTGCCGGCTTTGATGGCTTCGATCGCGAACTCAACCAGCATGATCGCATTCTTGGTGACGATTCCCATCAGCATCAGGATGCCGATCCACACAGGTGTGGTGAGCTGTTTGCCGGTCAGGAGCAGGGCAGCGATCGCGCCGCCGATCGAGAGCGGCAGCGAGAACAGGATGGTGATCGGCTGCAGGAAGGTGCCGAACAGCAGCACCAGCACGGCGTAAACCATCATCAGGCCCGCCGTGATGGCGGTCGCGAAGCCGTCCGACAATTCGTTCAAGCTTTCGGCGTCGCCGGAGGGCGAGACCTTCACGCCCTTCGGCAGCGTCTTCATGACCGGCAGGTCGTAGATCTTCTTGGTGGCATCGCCGAGCGCGGCAGAGCCGACGAGGTCGGCCGCGACGGTGGCCTGGCGTTCACGATCGTAGCGGTTGATGCTCGTCGGGCCCTGGTCGAGCTTGACGTCGGCAATGACCGAGAGCGGCACGCCGCCCTTCTCGCCGCGCTCGCCGAGCGGAACGCGCAACTGCTCCAGCGTCTTCAGATTGCCGCGGGCGGCATCCTCGAGCTGGACGCGGATCGGCACCAGGCGGTCGCCGACGTCGAATTTGGCGAGTGCGGGTCCGACGTCGCCGATGGTGGCGACGCGGATGGTCTGGGACAGGCTTTCGGTCGAAACGCCGAGCCGCGCGGCGAGATCGGCGTGCGGCTGGATGCGCAGCTCGGGGCGCTCCAGCGAGGTTTCGGAGATCACATTGGAGATGGTGGGAATGCGTTTCATCTGCGTCGCAAGCTCGCTCGCGACGTTGTTGACGATGTTGGCATCGACGCCGGTCACCACGAGCGAGATCGCGCGCAGGCCGTTCTCGTCCAGGAACCAGAAGCGGATGTCGGGAACGTTCTCCAGCTCCTGGCTGATGGAGAATTCAAGCTCGCGCTGGGTGATGTCGCGGCTGTCCTTGGGCGTGTAATTGATGATCAAAGCGGCGCGACGGACCTCCTGGGTGCCCGGCGGCACGCGCCCGCCGTCCACGAAGATGCTCTTCACTTCCGGCCGCTTGCGCAGGCGCGCGACGATGTCTTCGGTGACCTTTTCGGTATAGGCGAGCTGGGTGCCGGGCGGAAGCTCGAGGGCAAGCAGTGAACGGGCGCTGTCCTGGGCCGGCAGGAAGCCTTGCGGCAGCAGCGTGATGCTCCAGATCGAGGCGGCGAAGACCCCAAGGCCGATCAGCACCGTGATGAAATAATGCTTCACCGACCAGGCCACGATCCGATGATACGACCGCAATATGGGGCCGGGCGGCGGCTCCTCATGCGCATGGTGTTTGAGGAAATAGGCGGCCAGCACGGGCGTGACGAAGCGGGCCGCGAGCAGAGAGAAGAACACCTGCACCGAGACGGTGATGCCGAACTGCTTGAAGAACTGGCCGGCGATGCCCGACATGAAGCTCGCGGGAGCGAAGATCGCGATGATGGTCAGCGAGATCGCAATGACCGCGAGGCCGATCTCGTCGGCCGCCTCGAGCGCGGCACGGTAGGGCGATTTGCCCATGTTCATGTGCCGGACGATGTTCTCGATCTCGACGATCGCATCGTCGACGAGAATGCCTGTCGACAGCGTAATGGCGAGAAAGCTGACGAGGTTCAGCGAGAAGCCGAGCAGGTCCATCGCCCAGAACGCCGGGAAGATCGACAGCGGCAGCGAGATCGCGGCGATGATGGTCGCGCGCAGGTCCCGCAGGAACAGCAGCACGATGACGACGGCGAGTATGGCGCCCTCGAACAGGGTCGAGATCGCCGCGTGGTAATTGCCTTTGGTATACTCGACCGAGGTGTCGATCAGCTTCAGGTCGACGTCGGGATAGGCGGCCTTCAGTGCGTCGATGCGCTTTTGCACCGCCTCGGCCACCTTCACGTCGCTGGCGCCCTTCGAACGCTTGATGCCGAGTGCGACCACCGGCTCGCCGTTGAAGCGGGCGAAGGTGCGGCGGTCGGCGATGGTGTCGGTGACGGTGCCGAGATCGTCGAGTCGGACCTCGCCGCCGCCGAACAGCGGGATCATGGTGCCGGCGAGGTCGCCGAGCGTCTTGGCGCCTGCGAGCGTGCGGATCGCCTGATCGTTCTTGCCGATCTCGGCGCGGCCGCCGGCAACGTCGACATTGGTGCCGCGCAGGCTCTGGCTGACATTGACGGCAGTCAGTCCCATCGCCTGCAAGCGATCGGGATCCAGCGAGACCAGGATCTCGCGCTCCACACCGCCGATGCGCTCGACCTGGGCGACGCCGCGCACGCCCTGCAGCGCGCGCTTGACCACGTCGTCGACGAAATAAGAGAGCTGCTCCGGCGTCTTGCCGGGCGAGATGGCGGCATAGGTCACGATCGGCAGGCCGATGACGTCGACGCGCTGGATCAGTGGTTCGGTGACGTTCTGCGGCAGGTTGGAGCGCACGCGCGTCACCGCGTCCTTGACGTCGTTGAGCGCGCGGTCGGTGTTGGTCTCAAGCGCGAACTGGATCGTGGTGACCGAGAGGCCGTCGGTGATCGAGGAGGTGATGTGCCGCACCCCCTCGACGCCGGAGACGGCGTCTTCAACCGTCTTGGTGACCTGCGATTCGAGCTCGGCCGGAGCCGCGCCGAACTGCGAGACCGCGACCGAGATCACGGGGATGTCGGCCGAGGGCAGCCGCGTCACTGCAAGCTTGGTGAAGGACACCCAGCCGAGAACCAGCAGGATGATCGAAAAGACGACAGACGGCAGCGGATTGCGAATCGACCATGCCGAGATATTCAGAGCCATCAGCGTACCCGCGTGCGATCGAGTTCATCGGCGAACATGGTCTTGATCTGGTCGCCGTCATGGAGCGAAGAGCCGGCATCGGCCACGACGATTTCGCCGACCTCGAGCCCTTCCAGGATTTCCGTCGCGCTGTCGGACGACAGTCCGACCCGCACCTTGCGTGTCTCGACAATGTTGCCTTTGACGACCTGCACCGTGAGATGGTCGATGGCGGTCTTGGGGATCGAGACGCCGCAGCTGCGCTTGGCGTCGATCGAGGCGCGAGCGAACACGCCGACCTTCAGCGAGGGATTGTTCGCGACGCTGATGCGGACGCGCCCGAGCTGGGTGGCGCGGTCGATCTCGGGGGCAACCAGCCGGACCCGTCCGATCAAGTCGGGCGCGTCGTCGCGGCTGATGCGCACGGTCGCACCGGCACTGAGCTTGGACATGTGCACCGCCGGGACCTGGGCCTCGAGCTCGATCTCGTTGTTGACGGCGATGCGGAACATCGGACCGGCCTGGGGAGAGGCCGGCGCGCCGACGATGGTGCGGACCTCGGTGACCAGCCCCGGCGCAGGCGCTTTCAGCGAGATCGGGCCTTGCGGGCCGGGGCGCTGCGGCTGGCCCGGGATCTGCGGCGGCGCGGTCAGGCGCGCCAGCTCCTGGTTGTCGGCAACGACGGCTCCCTCGGTGACCAGGAGGTCGGTGACCCTGGAGCCTTCCTGGTCGGCAACGACGACGGCCTCGCGGCGCGGCACAAAGAAGCCAGTTACCCGCACCAGGTCGGAGAAACAGGCGTTGGTCGACTTCGTCACGATGACGAGCGCCTCGCTTGGCGTCTCCTTCGGTTCCGGACGGTGCCGGCGTTCGAACAGATAATAGCCGACGCCGATTGCGAGGACGAACACCACGGTCCCCGCCGGCTTGAGATACTGAGTCAAATTCATCGCCGGATCATCCTGGCCTGGCTCACGGCCATCCGCGCGCGGCCCAGACAGAGCGTTTCCCTGAAATAAAGCGGCGTCCCGCAAGGCCGCGGGACGCGCTCTGGAAGCGAGACCTTACACCACATCGCGACTGGTCACTGCAGACGAATACGTCGTGCTCACTTCGATGCGGTGGTCTTGTTTTCCATGTTGACGACCTGCACGCGGCGGTTGGCCTCCGCCAGCGGCTGGGCCGGATTCTTGAGCTTGCTCTTGCCATAGCCGACGGTGACGAGGTCGGTCGCCGAGATGTTGTACTTTTCGACGAGGTAGCGCTTGATCGAATCGGCGCGACGCTCCGACAGGTCCTGGTTGTAGGCTTCGCCGCCGGCGGCGTCGGTGTGGCCGGCGACCACGAAGGTCGAGCCTTTCAGGTCGGGGCTGGTCAAGGCCCGCCCGAGCGCCTGCACCGACGGGAGCGATTTGGCGCTGATGTTGGCGGAGTTGTAGTCGAAGGTGATTTCGAGATCGATGTTCGGCTTGTCCTTGGCGACCGAAGCGATTTCCTCGCGCTCGGTCGACGACAGCGAGCGCGTCGACCGCCCGCGCACCGACTGCAGCAGCTTGGTCTCCGCCGCGTTCGGCGCGGCTTCGGTCGGCGGGGCAATCGAGAGGCCGCGGGTCAGGGGCTTCTTGGCCGGCGGCGCGAGTGCGCGGACGATCTCGTCCTCGGTGACATTCTTGCTGTTGCTCTCATCGCCCGCGTAGGTGGCTGAGGTCGGCAACAACAGCGCGGCCCCGACGGTGATGATGGACAGGATCGCGGTAAGTCCTTTTGCAGCCGATTTCATAGCCAGTCCCTCCTGCGCAGCCAGCTCGCATGCTTCCAAACTCCAGCAACACGCCCCGGAAAGAGGCCGTTGCGGCATCCGCCCATTAGTCTTCCCAGGGCTGTTGAAGGTTCGAGGCTTCTATGGCCTCGACTCACAAAAATATCAGCGCACTCCGTAGCTTGCGAATTCCTGAACGATGTTCGGGTCCATCGCCTTGGCATTGGCGATATCGAGTGCGCCTTCCTGGGCCGAGCCGTTGCGTTGCTTGGCAAGGCCGCGGCCATAGAGCGAGGACGTCAGGCGCGGGTTGATCTTCAGGGCGGCGTCGAAATCGGCGATCGCGTTCTTGACCGCTCCGGACTTGAGGTTGACGAGTCCCCGGCTGTCCAACGCATCGACGAAGTTCGGGCGCAGGCGCAGCGCCTCGTTGCAATCCTTCAGCGCGCCCTGGAGGTCGCCGACCACCGTGCGGGTCCAGCAGCGGTTGTTCAGGGCCTCGACGTCCTTCGAGTTGATCCGGAGGGTGTCGTCGAAATCCTTGATCGCAAGGTTGTAGGCGCCCTTGCTCGCATAGACCTGGCCGCGCCGGTACAGCGCGTTCACGTCGTCCGGATTAGCGGCAATCTTGGCGGTGAGGCCCTTGATCGTGGGATCGTCGGCCAGGACGGCGGCGCTTGGGCCGGTCTCTGTGCTCGGCGCCGGACCGGGATCAATCGGTTTCACCGGTGGCGGCGGTGGCGGCGGGGGCAGGGCGGCCTCGATCTGCGGCTTCGGTGCGGGAGCCGGCGCGGGTGCAGGCGGTGCGGGAGGAGCCGGTGCCGCAGCGGTGTCGGCCGGCTTCGGCGGCGGAGGTGGTGTCGGTGGAGCAGGTGGCGGATTATTGGCGACGACGGCCGGCGCGGCCGGAGGCGCAGGTGGTGGCGTCGTTGTGGGACGCGACCCGGCGGTCCCGGGCATGAAGGAGAAGTCCTCGGCCAATGACGAGGAAATCCAGGGCACCTGCTCGCCGCGCGAGGCGCGGGTGACACCCATCTTGGTGCGGTTCAGCGTCTCCTCCGCCATCAGGTCGGGGACCCGGATTTCCTTCAGCAGCTCCTGGACGAACAGGCTGCGGTCGCCACCGCCGTCCGAGACCACCGAGGCCAGTGCCGCCGAATACATCACCAGCGTGCCGTTCGGGGCGATGACGGGCGTGAGGCCGGCCGAGAAGCTGCGGAACCGGCGCTCGAACGGGTTGCGCCTGGAGGCATCGATCAGCGCGATCTTGACACCGGCGCCGCGGGTATTGAGCTCGCCGAGCACGGTCTCGAGGCTGAAGCCATCGCGGCGCACGTCGGATTCGGTCCAGATCTGCGCATCGACCGGCAGCAGATAGCTCTGGCGTGCCGACTGGATGCCGAAACCGCTGAAGAATACCAGCGCGACGGAGCCGGGCTTGATCTTGCCGTAGAGCTTGTCGAAGGCGCGGCGCATGCCGTCGCCGGTCAGGTTCTCGCCGATCTCGACCGAAAAGCCGTCACGCTTGAGCTCATCGGCGATGTCGCGCGCATCGTTGATCGGTTCCTTCAACGGAGCATCGGCATCCGGATATTTGGCATTGCCGATGACGAGCGCAAAGCGCTCGCCGGCCGCAAGCGACGGAGCCGTCGGAACGAGCGAGATGAGCAGGGACAGAAGAAAAAAGAAGCGAATTTTCATAATCAGCGCGGTCCAGCCAAAAAGGCGCCGTTCCAGCTTGCGCCGCGGCGACCTTAACTTACGCTCCAGGCATTATCAAACCGGGGGGAGGGGGCGTCAACCGCTTGGAGATTCGTCGTTATCGCGACGATTGACCGCAACATAGGGGCGCGCCGGTAGTGGAATAAACGGGCTGTCATGTGCTCGGTGCGACCTGGTTCGATTTGCATCGGCAGCATGTTATGGCAGTCATGGCGATGAAGATGTGATCGGTCTCACATTGCAGGCCTGCCTCTGTCGCAACCTCAAATGTTTGACCTTTGCGGCGGACAATGGCTTGGTGCGCTCGATCGTCCCGCCAGATCCAACCCAGAAAAAGCAAAGACCATGGGAAACGCCTACGAAATCTACGCTCTGCGCTATGCAACGATGTCGCCGCGCACTCCCAGCATGAACTTCCTCCTGCCCGACCCGCATGACAGCGCCGCGCAGGATCTCGACTATTTCGTCTGGCTGATCCGCGGTGGTGGCCGCGAGATCCTGGTCGACACCGGCTTCAATGCCGAGGAGGCGACCGCGCGGGCGCGCAAGCTGACGCTCAATCCTGTCGATGCGCTGGAGCGTTTCGGCGTCGCGGCGACATCCATTCGCGACGTCATCGTGACGCATCTGCATTACGACCACGCCGGCAATCTCGACCGCTTCCCGAATGCGCGCTTCCATCTCCAGGAGCGCGAGATGGCCTACGCGACCGGGCGCTGCATGTGCAACGGCTTGTTGCGGCATCCGTTCTCGGTCGAGCATGTCACGCTGATGGTGCGCCACGTCTATGGCGAGCGTGTCACGTTTTATTCCGGCGATGGCGAGGTCGCTCCCGGCGTGACCGTGCATCGCGTCGGCGGCCATTCCGACGGGTTGCAGGTGGTCAAGGTCGAGACAGCGCGCGGACCGGTGGTGTTGGCATCCGATGCGGCTCATTACTACGCCAATCTGCAGCGCAGAAGCCCGTTCCCGATCGTCTATAATGTCGGCGACATGGCGATGGGCTGGGAGACGATCGAGCGCCTGGCCGGCCATCCGGATCGCTTCATTCCCGGGCATGATCCGATCGTCACGGAGATCTATCCGAGCGCCAGCGACAAGGTCGAGGCCTGGGCGCTGCACCTGCCGCCGACCCGGTCGTTTGCGAAGTGACGCGATAGCGTCACTCAGAGGGCGCCGCTGTCACGGCGCCCCGAAATGACAGAAGTGATTAATACGCCTGCTTGGCGTCCGCTTCCTTGCTGGTCTGAATCAGGTCGAGGCTCTGCTCGATCTTGCCGAGCAGGGACGAGAGCTGCTTGCGCTCCTGCGCGGAGAGGCAGGCGAGGATCTCATCTTCCCGCCGCAGCAATTGGGGGAACAGCTCCTCATAGAGCGCGCGGCCCTTCCTGGTCAGTTGCAGGCGGAATTCACGGCGGTCGGCTTCGTTCTCGACCCGCTCGATCAACTCCTGATGCAACAACGCCGTCACCGCGCGGCTGATGGTGGACTTGTGCGTGCGGGTGCATTGCGAGATGAATTGCGCGCTGCAGGCATCGTTGCGGAAGCCGAGCGTCGCGATGACGCGCCACGCCGGGATGTCGAGGCCATGCCGTTCCTGATATTCCTCCGCGAGCGCGGAACTGACTTCCGCCGCGAGCCGGTTGAGACGGAAGGGCACGAACTTGAACAGGTCGAGCCGCGGTTTTGACCGCGCCGACGTCTCGACGGCCTCCCGCGCCTTGAGCGCGATGTCGCTGGATGTCCTCGCCAAGGAGAGTGCTCCGAATTCCAGTTGACGGCCGGCCGGCTCCGGTCCAAAATAGTTGCACGTGAGACTATCTAGCAGATCAGTCCTCCCCTGACCAGAGCCGAGGTTAGTGCATGGCGCAGGCCAAATCCCAGTTCGGCTATCGACGTCATCCCGATCAGGATCGTTCGGCCCAAGGCCCGGCGGCGCATCCGGTCGTGATCGTCGGTGCGGGCCCGGTCGGCCTGTCGCTGGCGATCGATCTCGCCCAGCGCGGCCAGCGCGTCGTGCTTCTCGACGATGCCGATCGCATCGGCGAAGGCTCGCGCGCGATCTGCTTCTCGAAACGCTCGCTGGAATATTGGGACCGGCTCGGCGTCGGCGACCGCATGGTCGAGAAGGGCGTGGTGTGGAGCGTCGGTCGCATCTTCCACGGCGAGTCGCAGCTCTATCAGTTCAATTTGCTGCCGGAGGATGGCCACAAGCGGCCGGCCTTCATCAATCTCCAGCAATATTACGCAGAGGCCTATCTGGTCGATCGCGTCAGCGATTTGCCAGATATCGACTTGCGCTGGCGCAACAAGGTGACGGCACTCGAACAGCGCAACGATTCCGCTCTGCTGACGATCGAAACGCCGGAGGGCGCCTATCGCCTGAATGCGCAATATGTCATCGCTTGCGACGGCGCACGCTCCTCGTTGCGGCAGATGGTCGGCGCCGAGTTCGCCGGCCAGGTGTTCGAGGACCAGTTCCTCATCGCCGACGTCAAGATGACCGCGGAATTCCCGACCGAGCGCTGGTTCTGGTTCGATCCGCCGTTCCATGCCGGGCGCTCGGCGCTCTTGCACCGTCAGCCCGACGATGTCTGGCGCATCGATCTTCAGCTCAACCGCTATGCCGATCCTGTCGTCGAGAGGAAGCCGGAAAACGTGCGGCCGCGGATCGCGCGCATGCTCGGCCACGACAAGTTCGAGTTCGAGTGGATCTCGCTGTACAAATTCCAATGCCGGCGGATGGACCGCTTCATCCACGGCCGCGTGATCTTTGCCGGCGATTCCGCGCATCAGGTCTCGCCCTTCGGCGCACGCGGTGCGAACTCGGG
Source organism: Bradyrhizobium sp. in8p8 (assembly GCF_000426845.1). Taxonomy (GTDB): domain Bacteria; phylum Pseudomonadota; class Alphaproteobacteria; order Rhizobiales; family Xanthobacteraceae; genus Bradyrhizobium; species Bradyrhizobium japonicum_C. The sequence continues at coordinate 53,274 of NZ_AUGD01000025.1, forward strand.
GCTCGAAGACGCCGAAAACCTCTCCTGGAAGCTCGATCGCGTGCTGCGTGGCAAATCGCCCGCGAGCCTGCTGGAGAGCTACCATATCGAGCGCAGCATGGCGGCCGACGAGAACATTCGGGAATCCACCCGCTCGACCGACTTCATGGCGCCGAATTCGCATCAGGAGGCGCGGCTGCGCAAGGCGGTGCTGTCGCTCGCCAAGGAGACCGAGTTCGGCAAGCGCATGGTCAATGGCGGCAGGCTGTCGGTGCCGTGCAGCTACGACTCGCCGCTGTCATCGCGCGATGCGGATGCCTGGTCCGGTGGGCCGCCCCCCGGCTGCTCCATGCTCGATGCGCCCGTGGCTGCGCGCGAGGGTGAACAGGCTTATCTCACCGACGTCTTTCGCCAGGGTGGAACACACTTCGCCCTGCTGTCGTTCGGCAATGGTGCGCCGATCGAACTCCCTGACGGCGTCAAGGACATTCGCATCGGCGGCGAGGCCGGGCTGGCCGACCCGGCGGGTCTCGCCGCAAAGCGCTACGATGCGCAGCCTGCAACGGCCTATCTGCTGCGCCCCGACGGCTACGTCGCGGCGCGGTTCCGCCATCCGACTGGCGCGATGATCGCGGCTGCGCTGTCACGCGCCCAGGGTTTGAACTGAGGTTCTTGCGCAATGGCTCTCTCCACCAGCTCGAACTTCGTTCGCCCGGACGACGCCTTCCGCGCCATCGTCGAGGCGCATCGCGGTCTCACTGAGGAGCAGAGCGCCGATTTCGACGCGGCGCTGGTGCTGATCCTCGCCAACCATATCGGCGACATCGACGTGCTGCGCGAGGCGATCGGGCTTGCCAGGCGCCGCATGATCGACGGCCAGCAGCAACAACAGCAACAACAATAACCCTGTGACCTGAAGGACGAATTGATGGCGAAGAATTTCGCATCCACCGGCGATCTCTCCGAGAAGAAGATCACCTTCTCCGAGATCGGCACCGATCTCTATGCCTTTACTGCGGAAGGCGATCCAAACACGGCCGTCATCGTCGGCGACGACGGCTGCCTCGTATTCGACGCGCAGGCGACGCCAGCGATGGCCAACAAGGTGATCGAGCGCGTCCGCGCCGTCACCGACAAGCCGATCAAATACGTCGTGCTCTCGCACTATCACGCCGTGCGCGTGCTTGGTGCTTCCGCCTACAAAGCACAAGGTATCGTCGCCTCGCAGGAGACCTATCGTCTCATTGAAGAGCGCGGCAAGCAGGATTGGGATTCCGAATATGGTCGCTTCCCGCGGCTGTTTCAGGATGCGCAGAGCATCCCCGGCCTGACGTGGCCGACGCTGACGTTTGAAGGCGAGATGACAATCTACCTCGGCAAGCGCGAAGTACGCCTGATGCAGCTAGGGGCCGGCCACACCTCCGGCGACATCGTCGCCTGGGTGCCCGATGCTGAAGTCATGTTCTCCGGCGACCTGATCGAGTATCACTCGGCCTGCTATTGCGGCGATGCGCATTTGCGCGAATGGCCGATGACGTTGAACGAGATCCGCAACTTCAATCCGAAGGCGATCGCGCCCGGCCGCGGCGATGCGCTGAAGGGCGTTAGCACGGTTCGCGAGGCCATCGCCATGACGCGCGACTTCGTCACCTCGCTCTATGGCGCCGCCGAAATCTCCGTCGCCAAGGGGCGCACGCTGAAGGAATCGATGGCGGCGACCCGCGAGGTGATGGATCCCAAGTTTTCCAGCTTCGCCATCTACGAGCACTGCCTGCCATTCAACGTCTCGCGCGCCTACGACGAGGCATCGGGGATCGATGATCCCGTGATCTGGACCGACAAGCGCGACCAGGAAATGTGGGCCGCCCTGCAAGGAGGAGGATAGTCATGAACATCAATACCTCGCCTGACCAGATCGTCCGCAGCTCGGCCCAGGTGACGCCGGGCTACATGTCCGGATTCGGCAACAGCTTCGAGACCGAGGCGCTGCCGGGCGCGTTGCCCATCGGGCGCAACTCGCCGCAGCGCTGCGCCTACGGGCTCTATGCCGAGCAGCTCTCCGGCTCGCCCTTTACCGCGCCGCGCGGCAGCAATGAGCGTTCCTGGCTCTACCGCATCCGCCCCTCGGTGAAGCATTCCGGCCGCTTCGAGAAGGCCGATGCCGGGCTGTGGCGCTCGGCGCCTTGCCATGAATACGACCTGCCGATCGCGCAGCTGCGCTGGGATCCGACGCCGCTTCCGAAGGATGAAGTCACCTTCGTTCAGGGCGTGCAGACCATGACGACCGCGGGCGACGTCAACGCCCAGGCCGGCATGGCCGCGCATGTCTACCTCATCACCAAGTCGATGGTGGACCAGCATTTCTACAATGCCGACGGCGAGCTGATGTTCGTGCTTCAGCAAGGCAATCTTCGCCTTGTCACCGAGTTCGGCCGCATCGATGCCGAGCCGGGCGAGATCGTGGTGATCCCGCGCGGCGTCAAGTTCCGCGTCGAGATCCCGAGCGGGCCGGCGCGCGGCTATCTCTGCGAGAATTATGGCGGCGCGTTCACACTGCCGGAGCGCGGACCGATCGGTGCCAACTGCCTCGCCAATGCGCGCGACTTCCTCACGCCCGTGGCGCATTACGAGGACAAGGACACGCCGACCGAGCTCTTCGTGAAGTGGGGCGGTTCGCTGTTCAAGACGCAGCTCCCTCATTCGCCGATCGACGTCGTCGCCTGGCACGGCAATTACGCGCCGTACAAATACGATCTGCGCACCTTCTCTCCCGTCGGCGCGATCGGCTTCGACCATCCCGATCCCTCGATCTTTACGGTGCTGACCTCGCCGTCGGAGACGGCAGGCACCGCGAATATCGACTTCGTGATCTTCCCCGAGCGCTGGATGGTCGCGGACAACACCTTCCGTCCGCCTTGGTATCACATGAACATCATGAGCGAGTTCATGGGCCTGATCTACGGCGTCTACGATGCCAAGCCGCAAGGCTTCGTCCCCGGCGGCATGAGCCTGCACAATTGCATGCTGCCGCACGGTCCCGACCGGGACGCCTTCGAGCACGCCAGCAACGGCGAATTGAAGCCCGTGAAGCTGACCGGCACCATGGCCTTCATGTTCGAGACCCGCTACCCGCAGCGCGTCACCGCACATGCGGCGAAATCCTCGACGCTGCAGGAGGACTACGCCGATTGCTGGAACGGATTGGAGAAGCGGTTCGATCCGAGCAGGCCGTAGCTTTCGTCGCCCTCTCCCCTTGCAGGAGAGGGTGGCTCGTCGCGAAGCGACGAGACGGGTGAGGGGTCTCTCTCCGCGACCTCTCTTGCGATTGAGTTTGCCGACAGAGACCCCTCATCCGGCGCTTCGCGCCAGCTTCTCCCACGAGGGGAGAAGGAAGAAAGAACCGAGCCAAACGTGACAACCCACCCCAACGATCCCAGCCTCCGCTCCTTCATCGACGTGGATCCCGCTTCCGACTTCCCGATCCAGAACCTGCCCTATGGTGTTTTCTCAACCGCAGCCAATCCGACGCCGAGGGCTGGGGTGGCGATCGGCGACTGCGTGCTCGACCTTTGGACGCTCGAGCAGGAGTCCAGGCTCGACGTGGGGCCGCTCGGCGTGTTCTCCGAAGCTTCGCTCAATCGGTTCATGGCGCTGGGCCCAAAGGTCTGGTCGAAAGCCCGTGCGCGCATCAGCGAGCTCTTGCGGCACGACAATCCCGAGCTGCGCGACAACGAGGAGCTGCGCAAGCAGGCCCTGGTTCCGATGCGCGATGCCAAGTTACACATGCCGTTCGCCGTTTCCGGCTACACCGATTTCTACTCGTCGAAGGAGCACGCCACCAATGTTGGCGTGATGTTCCGGGGCAAGGACAACGCGCTGCAGCCGAACTGGCTGCATATGCCGATCGCCTACAACGGGCGCGCCTCCACCGTCGTGGTGTCGGGCACGAAAGTGAAGCGGCCACGGGGACAGCTGAAGCCGCCGAATGTCGAGCTGCCGAGCTTTGCGCCGTGCAAGCGGCTCGACTTCGAGCTGGAGATGGGCGTCGTCATCGGCCAGTCATCACCGATGGGCGGCATGCTCAGCGAGCAACAGGCCGAGGAGATGATCTTCGGCTTCGTGCTGCTCAACGATTGGAGCGCGCGCGACATCCAGCAATGGGAATATGTGCCGCTCGGCCCGTTCCTGGCCAAAGCCTTCGCGACTTCAATCAGCCCCTGGGTGGTGACGCGCGAGGCGCTGGAGCCGTTCCGGCTGAAGGGGCCGGAGCAGGAACCGGTGCCGCTCGACTACCTCAAGCAGACGAAGCCGCAGAACTACGATGTCGAGCTGGACGTCTCGCTCCGCGCTGCAGGTGCCAATGCACCCGCCAGCATCAGCCGTACCAACTTCAAATACATGTACTGGTCTTCGGTGCAGCAGCTCATGCACCACGCCTCCTCTGGCTGCGCCATGAATGTCGGTGACCTCTTGGGCAGCGGCACCATCTCCGGCCCGGAAAAAAACCAGCGCGGCAGCCTGCTGGAGATCAGCTGGAACGGCACCGAGCCGGTCGAGCTGCCTGGCGGCGTCAAGCGCTCCTTCCTGGAAGACGGCGACAGCCTCGTGATGCGCGGCTGGTGCCAGGGCGAGGGCTATCGCGTCGGGTTCGGTGAGGTCGAGGGAACGATCTTGTCGGCGGAGTGAGATCCGTTTTTGTTGGGCCCGCGCGGCGCGAACCCGGAACCCCGAAATTCCGGGCTCGATGCTGCGCATCGCCCCGGAATGACCGGCCAAATCACCGTCTTTCTGGCGGCACGTCCTTTACCCGTGCGCAATGCGCTGCGATATCCTCCACGCTGTACTTCAAATGCACCCGCTTGTCCGACGGCGCCTGCTTGGTCGTGCAAACGCCCGGCCGCCATTCCTGCGTCGGCCTGATCGGGCGTGGGGCAAAGCCGCCGCCGCAATTCGGGCAGACGTTGAAGAGTTTCGTCTCGACGCAGTCCGCACAGAACGTGCATTCATAGGAGCAGATCCGCGCATCGGTTGCGTTGGGCGGCAGGTCGCGGTCGCAATATTCGCAGTTCGGCCGAAGCTGGAGGGCCATGTCGAATCTCCGCACATCGAGCTGGATCATCGCAGATCGCCCACGCCGCGCGAATGCCATAGTTCCCTCGATTTCAGCCGGCCCCGATCTCCCTGAGCGGCAGCTTTGAGCTCTCCTTCAGCCGATCCAGCACGATGGAGGAACGCACATGGGCCACGCTCTGGTGCGGCATCAGGACGTCGTTCACGAGGTTGGAGAGGCCCTTGAGGTCACGCAGCACGGCCTTCAGCACATAGTCGGCATCGCCCGTAAGCGAATACGCCTCCTGGATCTCGTCGATCCGGTTCACCAACGCCCGAAAACGCTTGGAGTTATCCGGCGAGTGAGTCGCAAGCCCGACCTGGATGAAAGCGATCACGCCGAAGCCGAGCGCCTCGCTGGACAGGTCCGCATGATAGCCCGCAATCACCTTCGCCTCCTCAAGTCGCATCCGCCGCCTCGAGCATTGCGAGGCTGAGAGGCCCGCGACCTCGGCGAGCTCCTGGTTGGTAAGCCGGCCGTCGTCCTGCAGCGCGCCGAGGATCTTGAGATCGAAGACATCAACTGAAATCATGCGCCGATCGCCCAATATGTGCACGGATCGTGCACAGGATAGCGAAAACGCGTCTCGTTTGCACGCTCCTTGCAGGCGCCATGAAGGATAGTTCCTGCCAGCAGCAATCTGGGAGAATACCATGGGTCCGTTTCCGCACGATGCACCGCCGGCCGCGATCAGTGCCGACAACCCGATGGGCACCGATGGCTTCGAGTTCGTCGAATACGCGCACCCCAATCCGGAAGAACTGCACGCCCTGTTCAAGCTGATGGGTTATGCACCCGTCGCGCGCCACAGAACCAAGAAGATCACGGTCTATCGCCAGGGCGACATCAACTATCTCGTCAACGAGGAGCCTGGCACCCACGGCCATGACTTCGTCGCCGCGCACGGCCCCTGCGCGCCATCGATGGCGTTCCGCGTGGTGGATGCCAGGGCAGCATATGACCGCGCGATTTCGCTCGGTGCCGAACCCGCCGACCTATCATCCGCGCAGAAGACGCTCGACGTCCCCGCGATCAGGGGCATCGGCGGCAGTTTGCTTTATCTCATCGATCGCTACGGCGCCAAGGGATCGGCGTATGATGCCGAGTTCGAGTGGCTGGGCGGACGCGATCCACGGCCGGCCGGTGCCGGCCTGTTCTATCTCGATCATCTCACCCATAATGTCCATCGCGGCCGCATGGACGTCTGGGCCGGCTTCTATGAGAAGCTGTTCAACTTCCGCCAGATCCGCTTCTTCGACATCGAGGGCCGCGCGTCCGGCCTGTTCTCGCGGGCGCTGACCAGCCCGGACGGCAAGATCCGGATTCCGATCAACGAGGACGCCGGCGATGCCGGCCAGATCGAGGAATATCTGAAGACCTATCGCGGCGAGGGCATCCAGCACATCGCCTGCGGCTGCCGGGATATCTATCGTACCATCGAGGGCTTGCGCGAGGCCGGCCTGCCGTTCATGCCGTCACCACCCGACACCTATTTCGAGCGGATCGACGCGCGCCTGCCCCAGCATGGCGAAGACATCGCACGCCTCAAGAAGAACGGCATCCTCATCGACGGCGAGGGCGTGGTCGACGGCGGCCAGACCAAGGTGCTGCTGCAAATCTTCTCGGCCAACGCGATCGGGCCGATCTTCTTCGAGTTCATCCAGCGCAAGGGCGACGACGGCTTCGGAGAGGGCAACTTCAAGGCCCTGTTCGAATCGATCGAGGAAGATCAAATCCGGCGCGGGGTGCTGAAGGTCGGGACGGCAGCGTAGGCGCTGCTTTGAGGCACGCTGGTGCGACACAAGAGGTGTCGTCCCCGCACAGGGCGGGACCTGTAACCACGGGGAGTAGTTTTGCGAGCCGATAACTCGGCGTCTTCGCCCAACTACTCCTGGGATCATGGATCCCGGGCTCGCGCTCCGGGATGACAGCGGAAGTTACTTCGCGGCCTTCCACGCGGCCGTCACCGCCCCGATCTCCGCCGCTTCCGGCTCGCGAACCGCCGACGGCGTACGCGAAAACCGCGGCGCCGGGGCGGGCTGCTTCACGCCGTGGCGCTCGACGAAGACGTTGCGGGCGACCATGTGCGGATGCCGTGTCGCCTCCGACATGGTCAGCACCGGCGCGAAGCAGATGTCGGTGCCTTCCATGATCTTGCACCAGTCCTCGCGCGTCTTGCTCTTGAACACGGCCTTGAGCTTTTCCTTCAGTGCTGGCCAGGCCTTCGGGTCCATCTGCGCGTCGAAATCGGCATCGGTGAGCCCGGCATGTTCGCGCAGCAGCGCATAGAATTGCGGTTCGATCGAGCCGATCGAGACGAAATGGCCGCAAGCGCATTCATAGACGCCGTAGAAATGCGCGCCGCCGTCGAGGAAGTTCTGGTTGCGTCCTTCGGTCCAGCGCCCCATCGCGGTCATGTCGAAGAAAAACGACATCAGCGATGCCGCGCCGTCGCACATCGCTGCATCGACGACCTGGCCATTGCCGGACTTTTCCGCTTCCAGCAGGGCAGCGAGCACGCCGACGACCAGATAGAGCGCGCCGCCGCCGAAATCGCCGACGAGATTGAGCGGCGGCACCGGCGCTTCCTTCGGTCCGATCGCGGCGAGCGCCCCGGTGATGGAGATGTAGTTGATGTCATGGCCGGCGGCGTTGGCAAGGGGGCCTTCCTGGCCCCAGCCGGTCATGCGGCCATAGACCAGCTTGGGATTGCGAGCGAGTACGACGTCGGGTCCAAGTCCGAGCCGCTCCATCACCCCCGGACGAAAACCTTCGACCAGCGCATCGGCGCTGGCCAGGAGGTCGAGCACCTGCGCGATCGCCGCCTTGTCCTTGAGGTCGAGCTCGATCACCTTGCGTCCGCGACCGGCCACCGATTTCGTGCTCTTCTTTGCGCCGATGCGATCGAGCGTGACGACGTCGGCGCCCATGTCGGCCAGCATCATGCATGCGAACGGACCAGGTCCGATGCCGGCGAATTCGACGATGCGGAAGCCCGACAGCGGGCCGGAGGTGCGGACGGATGAGGTAGGGGCTGATTTATCGAGCACGTTGTTGTTTCCTCGGGTCGCGGGCAGATGCCGGTGGTCCGGCAATCGCCTCGGACGTTCCTCTGTGGGCGAGTTAATTGACCGATTAACTTTTCTCGCCTTCACGGCAGCGAGGCAAGCGGTTTTCATGCCGCACGACCAAATAAACACGGCGCGCACCGAAGTGCGCGCCGCGGAAAAATTGTGTCGAGGCGCTATCAGCGAGCCGATGCGACCGCGCGCTGAGCCATCACCTTGACGAGATTGGCGCGGTACTCGGCCGTGCCGTGGATGTCAGCCAGCAATCCGTTCGCCGAAATCGTCACGCTGTCGATCGCCGACGGCGACCAGTTCGCCTTCAGCGCCGCCTCGATCGCGGGCACCCGCATTACGCCACTCTGCGAGGCGCCGGTCGCGGCGACCCGCACCTCACCTGACTTGGTCTGCGCCACGAACACGCCGGTCAGTGCAAAGCGCGAGGCCGGGTGCCGCATCTTTTCGTAGCCTGCCTTCGCCGGAACGGGGAATGACACGGCGGTGATGATCTCGCCGTCTTCGAGCGCCGTGGTGAACAGACCCTTGAAGAAATCATCCGCCGAGATCGACCGCTTGTTGGTCTTCACGGTGGCGCCAAGCGCGAGCAGAGCGGCCGGGAAATCCGCGGCAGGATCGTTGTTGGCGATCGAGCCGCCGATCGTTCCGCGATAGCGCACGGCGGGATCGCCGAGCACCGAGGTGAGATAGGAGATCGCGGGGATCGCCTTCTTCACATCGGGATTCTGCATGATGTCGTAGTAGGTGGTGGCGGCCTTGATGGTCAGCAGGTCGCCCGACAGCTCAACGCCCTGCAGCTCCTTGATCCTGCCGAGGTCGATGACGTCCGAGGGGCTGGCGAGGCGCTGCTTCATCACCGGCAACAGCGTCTGGCCGCCCGCGAGGAATTTCGCGTCGCTACCTTTTGCGAAAAGGCTCGCGGCCTCGTCGACCGAGGAGGCGCGATGATAAGTGGTCTGGTACATCTTCGGTCCTCCTTTAAGCCGCGTGGATGGTGCGCCACACCCGATCCGGGGTTGCGGGCATTTCCAGGTTGTTCTTGCCGATCGCATCCGTGATCGCGTTGATCACGGCCGCCGAAGCGCCGATCGCACCGGCCTCACCGCAACCCTTGATGCCCAGGGGATTGCCCGGGCACAGCGTCGTGGTGTGGGAGAGATTGAACGAGGGCAAGTCGTCGGCGCGCGGCATGGCATAGTCCATGAACGAGGCCGTAACCGGCTGGCCGTTGGCATCGTAGATCGCGTGCTCGAGCAGGGCCTGACCAATGCCCTGCGCGAGGCCGCCATGGACCTGTCCCTCGACGATCATCGGATTGATCAGCCGGCCGAAATCGTCGGCCGCCACGAAGTTGATGAAGGAGGTCTTGCCGGTGCCCGGATCGACCTCGAGCTCGCAGATATAGGCGCCGGCCGGGAAGGTGAAGTTGGTCGGGTCGTAGAAGGCGCTCTCCTTCAGGCCCGGCTCCATGCCTTCAGGCAGATTGTGCGCGGTATAGGCTGCGAGCGCGACCATCGGCAGGGCGATCGCCTTGTCCGTGCCGGTCACCTTGAACTCGCCGTTCTCGATGACGATGTCGGCTTCCGATGCTTCGAGCGCATGCGCCGCGATCTTCTTGGCCTTGGATTCCATCTTCTCCATGGCCTTCAGGATCGCGGTAAGACCGACGGCAGCGGAGCGCGAGCCGTAGGTGCCCATGCCGAACTGCACCTTGTCGGTGTCGCCATGGACGATCGAGACCTGGCTGATCGGAATGCCCAGCCGTTCCGCGACGAGCTGGCAGAAGGTGGTCTCGTGACCCTGGCCGTGGCTGTGCGACCCCGTGAGGATCTCGATGGTGCCGACCGGGTTGACGCGCACCTCGGCCGATTCCCACAGGCCGACGCCGGCGCCCAGGCTGCCGACTGCCTTGGACGGCGCGATGCCGCAGGCCTCGATGTAGCAGGAGACGCCGATGCCGCGCAACTTGCCGTCGGCTTTCGCCTTGGCCTTGCGGGCGGGGAAGCCGGCATAGTCGATCGCCTTCATCGCGGCATCCAGCGAGGCGTTGAAGTCGCCGGTGTCGTAGGCCATGATGACGGGCGTCTGGTGCGGGAACTGGGTGATGAAGTTGGTCCGGCGCAACTGGGCCGGATCAACGTTGAGCTGCCGCGCCGCCGTTTCCATCAACCGTTCGATCAGGTAGCTCGCCTCGGGACGGCCGGCGCCGCGATAGGCATCGACCGGCGTGGTGTTGGTGTAGACGCCGATCACCTCGGCATGGATTGCCGGGATGTTGTACTGGCCCGAAAGCAGCGTCGCGTAGAGATAGGTCGGCACCGAGGACGAGAACAGCGACATATAGGCGCCGAAATTGGCGTAGGTCTTCACCTTGAGGCCGGTGATCTTGTTGTTGGCGTCGAACGCCATCTCGGCATGGGTGGTGTGGTCGCGGCCATGCGCGTCGGTGAGGAAGGCTTCGCTGCGATCACCGGTCCATTTCACGGGACGCTCGACCTTCTTGGATGCCCACAGCGCCACCATCTCCTCGGGGTAGATGAAGATCTTGGAGCCGAAGCCGCCGCCGACGTCGGGCGCGATCACGCGCAGCTTGTGCTCGGGCGCGATGTTGTAGAACGCGGACAGCACCAGACGGGCGACGTGCGGGTTCTGCGATGTCGTGTAGAGCGTGAAATGCTCCTCGGCCGGATCGTAATCGGCGATCGCCGCGCGTGGCTCCATCGCGTTCGGAGCCAGACGGTTGTTGGTGACGTCGAGCTTCACCACATTGGCGGCCTTGGCAAAGGCGGCATCGGTGGCGCTCTCGTCGCCGATCACCCAATCGTAGACCTGGTTGCCCGGAGCCTCGGGATGAAGCTGCGGCGCGCCGGGCTTGATCGCCGCCTGCATGTCGGCGACTGCGGGAAGCTCCTCGTAATCGACGACGACGGCTTCGGCCGCGTCGCGCGCGAGATTCTTGCTCTCGGCGATCACGACGGCGACGGCTTGGCCGACGAACCGGACCGTCTCCGGCGCCATCGCCGGCCAGGCGCCCATCTTCATCGGGCTGCCGTCCTTCGAGGTGATGGCCCAGCCGCAGATGAGATTGCCGACCTTGTCATCGACGAGCTGCTGGCCCGTGAGCACCGCGACCACACCCGGCATCTTCAGCGCGGCGGAAGAGTCGATCTTCTTCACCTTGGCGTGCGCGTGCGGGCTGCGGACGAAATAGGCGTGGGTCATGCCCGTCAGCTTGATGTCGTCGACGTAACGGCCCTTGCCGGTAATGAAACGCTTGTCTTCCTTGCGCACGACGCGTGCGCCGATGCCTTCAACACCCATGTCTGGTCCTCCCGACCGGAAATTTGTCCACCCGCGCTCTCCACCGAGAGCCGCAGTGACGGTTTTCTTGTTTGTAACGGGCCGCTCTACTCGGCCGCCTGCGAGACCTTCATGCGCCCGGCCGCATCCAGCACGGCTTTGACGATGTTATGGTAGCCGGTGCAGCGGCAGATATTGCCTTCGAGCTCCTGACGCACGGTGGCCTCGTCGAGCTGGCCCCCGTGGCGATGCACGATGTCGATCGCCGACATGATCATGCCGGGCGTGCAATAGCCGCATTGGAGACCGTGATTGTCGCGGAAGGCAGCCTGCATGGGGTGCAGCTCGTCGCCCTTCGCGATGCCCTCGATCGTGGTAATGCTGGCACCATCGGCCTGTCCGGCCAGCATGGTGCAGGATTTAACGGCTTTCCCGTCCATGTGCACGACGCAGGCGCCGCACTGGCTGGTGTCGCAGCCGACATGGGTCCCCGTGAGGTTGAGGTGATCGCGCAGAAGCTGGACCAGTAGCGTGCGGTCCTCGACATCGACAGCAACGGCCTTGCCGTTGACCGTCAGTTTGACTGTAGACACGGAGAGTCCTCCCGGGATTGATTTTGATTGCTTCTAATTAGAGACAGCGACCCGGAACTTTGCAACTAGGATTTTGGTCGCTGGCGTCATGGAAAAGTCATTGATCCACTCGTGGCGCTGATCCGCGGGAGGCATACGCCGAGCCGGGCGGAGCGCCGGGCCGGCGTGGGATGCCAGGTCTCCGTCTCTGGTCGGCCTTTGGCCGAGAGGCTGAAGATGCGCCGAATTTACCGGCCCTTATCCATTCTGCCTTAGTTTTGCGCATTCAGGTCCGGGGGCGGGGCGCCTCCAGATCACGGCTGACGACAAAATTGGGGGTGGGAATGTCCGGGCGTATCGCGTCACCGTCTAAGCGCACACTGTTTCCGACCCTCAGGTTCCGCGCAAAGATCATCCTCGGATTTGCTGCAGTGCTGGCAATCTCCGCCGGCAGCATGGCCTTTTCCTATTTCGGTTTCGAGCGGGTCGCTTCCGGAGTCGGGTCGTACCGCAGCAGCGTTTCGGAGGCCGATCTTGCCCGCAACATCGACCGCGAGCTGCTGGCCTATCGCTCTGCTGCCAAATATTTCGTCGTCACCGGCAAGGAAGACGACGCCAAGGCCGCGCTGGATGCCGAAGGCAGCCTGAAGAATGCGATCGACGAGGCCGTCAAGGGTGCCAAGAAGCCGGCAAGGCAGGAGAGCCTCGCCAAGCTCGCCAAGGAGTTCTCCAATTTCTCCAGCACGTTCGGAAGGATCCTCCAGGCCAAGCGTGATAGTGCGCTGCTGGTGCAGAACCAGCTCGGGCGTAACGCCAACCTCCTGAAATACAAGCTCGACGACATCGGCAACAACGCGTCCGATTCCGAAGCACAGGCAATCGAGTTCGGCACCAAGCAGGTCAATGCCCAATTCCAGACCGCGAGCGCGGCGGCGACCAACTTCGTGCTGACGTCCGACCAGACGATCGCCACCAGCGCGCTGGCCCGGCTGAAATTCGTCGAGAACTCGCTCGGCGCGATCTACTCCATGGACGACAAGGTCGTCGCGGGCCTGAAGGACGCCAAGGCGCTGCTCGGGGCCTATCGCGAAGCACTGGAGAAGCTGATCGCCAATGCCAAGCTCGTCGATGATCTCGTCACCGCGATGAACGGCTCGGCCGGTGCGATCCTGCAAGGCGCGACCACCATGAAGGCGGACCTCGTCGCCGAGCAGCGGCGGCTGGATTCCGAATCGGAGGCGACCATCGGCCAGACCGAGCAACTGGTGCTGATGCTGGCCGTCGGTGGCACGCTGGTTGGGGTGGTCCTGGCCTTCCTGCTCGGCACCGGCATCTCGCGTCCGATGATCGCGATGTGCAAGGCGATGCGCGAGCTCGCCGCCGGCAATTTCGACGTCGTGCTGCCCGGCCTCGGCCGCAAGGACGAGATCGGCGAGATGGCGGGTGCCGTCGAGGAGTTCAAGGTTCAGGCGGTCGCCAAGGCCGAGCGCGACGCCGCCGCCAGCGAAGCCCAGAACCGGGAGCAGGCCGCAAGCCGCCGCGCCGAGCTGATCCGCTTCGCCGACGATTTCGAGAGCGCGGTCGGCGCCATCGTCTCCAACGTCTCGGCCTCGGCCGTGCAGCTGGAATCGGCGGCCTCCACCCTGACCCGCACCGCCGAGACCACCCAGAGCCTGTCGAGCCAGGTCGCCGGCGTCTCCGAGCAGGCGTCCTCCA
>NZ_AUGD01000026.1 GCF_000426845.1 Bradyrhizobium sp. in8p8
AAGCTCGCGTAGCGCGGCCGCATCGAGCATCTGCTCGGCCAACAGCTTCTTCAGCTTCGCGTTCTCCTCCTCGAGCGCTTTCAACCGCCTGGCCTCGGAGACATCCATGCCGCCGAATTTGGCCTTCCAGTTGTAGATCGTCGCCTCGGAAATCCCGTGCTTGCGAGCCAGGTCGGCCGTCTTCGCCCCGGCCTCATGCTCCTTCAACACGGCGATAATCTGCTCTTCCGTGAACCTTGCTCGCTTCATCTGTCCGTCCTTTTCAGGCCGGACTCTAACTCCATCTGGAGGAAATACTCAGGGGCAGGTCACGATGCCCACGCCAGACGCTAGAGAGGTCTAACCTGCCGCCTGGCATCGATCGTTTGAAAGCCAATTGCTGCGTGCATCTGTCGAGACGGACGACACATGGTCTGCGCCGGCAGCTGGCCCCTGCTAGCGACGTTCTCGAACTGGCTCTTTCTCTGTAATTCGGGAAGGTTTCAGTGTTGCTCGATTTCGCCGAGCCGTGGTTGAGGAAGGGGCGACGAGGCACGCCACGGAAGCGTGCCAAGCCAGCTTGCCTGGGCGCCAGATGCGGATTGAAAACCAGTAGGTCGCGCGGGGTGTCCCCGCGGTGCCGATCGTGCCGGCATAATGCGGGTATAATGCCGGCATTATACGGTGCGATCAAAATTCGACCTTTCGATTCAAAAGCGTACAATGGAATCTTGCGCGTGTTGAAAACTCTCTCGGGAATGCTGGATGGCCGTCCCGGCGAGACGGAATTGCCGTGCCAGCGGCGCTGGCGACGCCTTTGGCTGGCGTGTCACGCAGTGGTGATGGATTCGATTGCTGAACTCGTGCGTCGCGCCCGTATGGGCGACCATCAACAGGTGTGGCGACCGTGCTCGGACATGTTGTCGGTGTCTGTCGCGCAGGGCGCACCACAGCTGGATCGCTACCATGATGGAGGCGGCGCACCAGGCTTGGGGTTTCCCCGCGTCGACTAGGGCTTGCAGCGAATGCGAATATTTTTCGCATTCGGCGCAGGGATGCGCTCTGCTGAGGCTGTCGCAAGCTGCCATCATTTTGATATTGTTGACAAATTCTGAAATGTGCTCTCATTATTAATGCAAGGTTTGCAACGAGACATGTCAACAGGAGTACCCATCGTGAGGGGCGCGGAGCAGTTCAATTACGATCAAGTTGCGCCGGACAGGGCAGAGGAACTGCGCAAGCTTGCCGGCGTGATCCGCCTGGGTGTGAGACTGCTGACGCGGACGGCCGTGGAAATAGGTAGGTCCCTGAGCGAGGCGAAGGCCGGCCTCCCTGGCCGGGTGTTCCTGAAGTGGTGCCGCCTGGAAGCGGGCTTCGAGCCGCGCACCGCCCAGCTCTACATGAATCTGCCGGATCTGTTCGACCGTTATGGAGAGGATGTGTATCTCGTGCCGCTCAGCGCTGCGTTGGATCTCGCCGCGCCATCGGTTGACGAGGCGACCTGTGTCGACATCCTGACGCGTGCCCGCCGTGGCGAACGGCTGACGGTCGAGTTCGTGAAGGAATGCATTCGGCGGGCAAAGGGCAAGGAGGGCAACCCTGACCAGCTGGTGTCCGAGGGGGCTACGGCGATGTCCAACATGCTTGCGAACGAGATCGGCATCTCCACGAAGATGGCACTGCAGAAATTTCTCGGGGCTAGCCCCGGGGCACATGATAGGCACTTCATGAAGAGCTTTCGGGAGCGCATCGCGAAAGACCTGCGTCAGAACAGTGTGCGTGTGCGCATGCCATTGACCCGCCGGTTACCGGCGGCCCAAATCGGCGCGTCTAGCTCACCTGGTGATGCAGCTTGAGGTCACGACGGGTTGAGCCGGGCGTCTTCGGCTGTGACCTTATGTGTATGCCTTCGGGCGCGCGAGCTTTGCTCCGTCGGCCATGATCGCGCGGAGATCTGTCCAGCTCCGGCGAGCCGCTCCAATCTGTTTGTAGCGCATCCGCAGAGAGACGGGTTGCTATGGTTATGGCATGGATTGCGCACGACCGATGAACAGAACGGTCCTCAGCGTGCAATGAATGCAATTTCTGGCTTGCAAGAGCTCATGCGATGTTGACGACGTCCATTACACGTTCGAGGTCATCATGTCGCATTGCTCCATCCACTCCGAACCTCTCAAGCGCAAGAACCGTCATACTGCAGCGGCGCGGTTCGCCTATCAGACCTGCTCCGTCGCGACCGATTGCTTCAGACATGTCGACTACCGCCGCTATGCCCCTTTTCACGTCGGAGGCGGCGTGCTGCTGCCGATAGGAGCGCCCGCAGAGTTTGCCAATTGGGAGCGTTTTCGCAGCGCGGCCATGTCGACTGAAAAGCGGAAGGACGCTCAGGAGGGCAGAGTTCTTGATTTCGCTCTTCCCCGCGGGGTGGACCGTATGTTGCTACTGCCGCTTGCGGCGTTCGCGCTGCTGCCCTTTGTCGAGCGGGGGATGGCGGTGCGGCTGGATGTCGAATGCGTGGAGGCAAGCGACGGTGAGCCGAACCCGCACGCTCACAGCTGGCTCTCGCAACGCGTGTTGAAGCCACACGGCTTCGGTCCGAAGGAGCGCATCGAATGGAGCCGGCTGTTCCTGTACGACGACGGCAGGTACGTGCGGGCCCTGATCGGGGGGAGGCTTACGCTTGGCTGCGCGATTCTGGGCATTGACGCCTACGTCGACCCGCGCCGGAATAAGGCGAAGGGAGAGGGAAGTCCGGAGAAGCGGCGGCCGCGGTGGATGTTTCGCGCCAGCAATGAGGGCAGGAAGGTCGAGGCGATCGAACAGCTGGCGAAGGGCCGAGAGCTGAAGAAGAAGGGCGAGGCGACGAAGCAAGATCCAGAGCCGGAGGAGGGGAGCGTGATCGTGACAAACGCCGCCATGTATTCTGTCCCCAAAAAGCGGTCGGGCGAACTTAGGGAAAAGTTCGCGGATGCGGCGCAGAAGGCGGGTTACGAGGTTTATGCGCGATCGGACTCCAAAGCGCTGGCGCTCCATGGGACGTCTGTCACTTTCGCGGGCGGCAAATTTAGGATCGCGGCAACGGGCAGGTCGGAGGATGCTGCTATCGTTGCGAGGTTCGCTCGCGAACTCAACTGGCCAGCCTTGGTCGTGAAGGGAGGTGCACGCCTTGCTGACCTGGTGGCAATCGAGGCCGCAAAGGAACACGTCTTTATGGTCAATCGCGCCCCCCGCGGCCCTGCCCGGGATCTCATTGCGCGGGCGTTCTACAGCGAGATGAAGGACGACATTGCGCGCCACGATCTGCTCGGGATCGCCGCAGGGTTCTACGCGAAGTTCGAGGCGAACCAGGCTGCCCCGCAAGTGGCTGAAGCGCTCGATGCTGCCCTGCAGGTGGATGTGGGCTGCGATCTTCAAATGCCGGCAAAGCCGGTGGTGCCGAACACCGCACCAGCCCGGTGGAGCAATGTCGCTGAGCCGGCATCCATCGTCGCTGTGCCGACCGCAACGTCGGAGAACGAGAAACACGTAACCGTCGGGTGGGATGATGTGAGGCGAGCCGCTGCTTTCTCGTCCGAGGCGATCGCTCCAACGTCTGGAGATCGCAGTGAGGCTCGCCGGCCGTCCAGAGTGGGCGGGCCCTCCAACCCTCCTCGATCGCCGGCAGACCTGAGGGTACCGAGCACCGCTCCAATCGTGGCGAGCGAGGTCGGCGCGCTCGCTTCAGCGGTCGCGCCCATTGCGAGCCCAGGGAATGGCAGCCGGCGCGTGGCCACCGGCGGGGACGTGAGGCGAGCCACTGCTTCCTCATCCGAAACGATCGCACGAGCGTCCGGACATCGCAGAGAAGCCTCCCGATTGCCTCGACTGGGTGTGGCATCGAACAGCCCTTCTCGATCGCCGGCAGGCCCGAGGGCTCTGAGCACCGCTCCGCTCCGCCCGAGCGAGGTCGCCGGCCTGGCTTCAACGGTTGCGGCCATCGCGACGTCGGGCAACGACAGCCTACACGAGGCCGCTGGTGCCGATGCGAGGCGAACCGCCGGTTCATCGTCCGAACCCCTCGGAGGCCTCGAAATGCCGTTGCAGGCCGATTCCTGGAAGGTCAAACCCGATCCAATCAGGTCGGGGCGCGATGCGCTTGCGCTTGAGGTCGGTTTCAAGCGGCAGCGGCAAATTCACGAGGAGCTCGACGAATTCCTGCGTCGGAAGACGGGGCAATCGCCCGGGCTTCGGCGTGAGGGCGCCGCTTCGCCGAGGAACGCGAAGCTTCAGCAGCCGACGAGGCCTCCCCAGCCGATCCCGCAGTGGCCTGCCGAAATTCCCGGCCTCAATGATGAGGCGGTCGAGACGGAGGAGCCCGACTACCAAGCGCCGCGTTTTTGACGCTCGGCCACTGCGGTCTTGTGCTCGTGCATCAGCTCATGCTCGGCAGGCAGAACACCGGCCTTTCTCAAAATGCTGTTGCCTGCCGGTCATTAACCATCAGTTGGCGTGCCAGCTGGAATATTCCGAGAACAGACCGCATATTGAGCTTACCCTCGCGGATCCCTGCGAGGCGGCCGCCGCCGGTGCTACCAACACCGACGAGCGGCCTGACCACAACCGACTTACGAGGAGTCAGTCATGGCTAAGCGCCACTATATCGCCGATTCGGCGATCCTTCTTCCGTCCTCTCCGATGCTCCGTGTCCGGTCCGATGTGACCGGCGGTTGCGCTTTGGTGCCCGGGGGCGGGCCCACGGTGGACGGCACGGTCCTGCCCAGCATCACCCCCTCTATCGACTAGGCACGGATCGCGAGGCGCGACGTCATGCGTCGCGACGGCGTCGCATGAATCGGTCGCGGTCCGTGGCCTGCGCTGGCAATTCCGCGCATCGAGGACGCCAATCCTGGCGTCCTCGATCTCTGCGGATCATGCCAGGCAAGCTGCAATGACGGCCCACGCCCTGCGACGTCTGGCAGGGCGTCGCGTGGCGCGTCAGCCAGTCCGATGTCGACCTCGCGATCTCTCAGAGGACAGAGAGATCGATCCATGAAATTTCCCAACGAGACCATCCCGATGGTGCAGCCTTGCACCCACACGATCTATCGCCCGTTCGGTGGCGTCGAGGATTATCGCCAGATCCACGATCCGGCCGGCCGGCTCGCGGTCACGGCGTTTCCGCTGTCGATGGCCAGGAGCCTGGCGGCGACCTGCGAGCTGTGGTCCGCGTGCTACGTCATTGCCGGGCGAGACGAAGCCTATATCGGGGAGAGCAACCGCGCGGTCAGGTGCGTCGCCGAGCATGCCGCGGCTGCCTCCAACATCTTTGGCGCGGAGGCCTACCTGCTCCACGCACAGGAGCCGCACGTACTGCCATGGTCGGCGCGACTCCGCCTCGCGCATCGTTTGAACGAACTCGCCAAAGAGGCAGGTCTGGTCACCCTGGCCAACACCGTTGAGCCGCGGGGTCTTCCTTGCCCGGGAGAACACGCCGCAGCCCTGGAGCGGCTAGTGGCCGATGGCCGCCGCCTGCTGTTCGATGCCGGCTGCCGGATCTTCAACGCCAACCTTGTGAGGCAGCTGCCGGCGGAGGCCGAGTTCGATGACAATCAGGCTGTGAATGCGGTCGTCGAGACCGGCTTGCCGATGGCGCCGCCAGCCGAAGGCGAGCTTGAATTCGATTATTGCTGCATCTGGGCGCGCGGGCACCACGATCGCGAAGGGTTCGTGGTCCGGGCCGGATCGGAGGTGCGCAACATCGAGACCCCAAGCCTCAGGCAGAACATCAAAAAGCTCCGCGCGGATCTCCTCGCCATGGGCGTCGTGGTACCGATCGCCGGCATCAAGGATCGCCTGCGCTTCCAGGTCGACTGGCGCTTCTTTTCTGCCGCGGTCGCAGCCAAGTTCGTCGCGGGAGCGCATGTGGCCAGCACCAAGTGGGTGCGCCCGCGCACTCCCGGGCCGATCGCGCGCGCGGAGTAGGAGCGGCCGGATGTCCAATTCCACGGCAATGCCGGGGCACGAGCCCCGGCAAGATGGCGAGGCCCGTCTCCGCGGCCGTCTTGGCGAAGGCGGCGCGCCGATCGAGAGCACCGCGCCGGCTGGAGGGGCGGCGACGCATCCGGGTGCGGATCACGATGGCCGGATGCTCGATGTCTCATCGCCGATCGTCCGTGCGCTCGTCGAGATCTCGCCGCTGCGCTGGTGGCGGTCGATGCCGGCGGACGCTTTTCGGGCGGCGGAGTACCTCGCGGTCCGGTCCACCCTCGAGGAGGTCACAAGGCTGATCGAAGGCGCCGAGGTCGAGCCGGCGCTGCAAGGGGATGCCGAAGCGGCCATCGCGCTGGCGCGCTCATTGATGCCGATCACGCGCTTGGGCGGGATCAAGACCGACATTGCGATGACTGCCTTATTGTCCCTCGCGCTCGAGGGGGAGCCCAGGTGCGCGCTCGTGCTCGCTCACGTGATCGATCGCGCCGAGCACGATGCCCAAAAAGCAGATCAGCTGTGCGGCTCCTGGTTGGCGTTTCGCTTCGGCCGCTCGGCCCGCTGCGGCGGCTTCAGTCCGGCCGAGACAGCCTTGCTGAAGACGCTGCGGGCCTTCGATGCCCTGCGCCCGGGCAGGGAAGGCCGCGCATGAGCTTTCCGTCGTCTCTCGTCCTCAAAACCACCACGCCTGCCCGTCGGACCCGCCGCGCGGAAACATGCGGAGCCTGGCGCGGATCCATGCTGCGCAAAGGACGCCCGAGGCGATCGAACTCGTTGCGAGGGTGCGCTCCAAGCCGCCCGAGCCGATCGCGCCCTCGCTGCCGACCCACCAGCAAGCCTAGCGCTTTGGCGACTTCTTCCGCCGTTCGAGCCAGTCTCTCGCAGCCTCCTCAAGGATCTCCGAGGCACTGGTGTCGTCCTCGAGAGCGACGCGCTTGATCGATTTGATCAGCTCGGCGTCCAGGGTTGCGAAGAAGTTGCGTCTTGGCTGCGGGACCGCCGTCTTGCCTGCTTTTGCGGGTTTTCCTTGCTCGGCCATGGGCTCTCCGTGGGTGATGAGGGGGCAAGGATTCGCCGGTAGGCGAATCCTTGAAGCCGGGCCGAATGTAGGCCGTGCTCGGTCAAATAACCATAGGTAACTTGCTGGATATGGGCATATCCTATCTCACTAGGTATATAGATGAACGTTGACATGTATCGCTGTTTATGGTTCGTTCTCGGTCACAGCGGTGGTAGCGAGGGATTGTGATGGCGCGTGACGAGAGGGATTGGCGGGGCGAACTCGTGCGGGCCTACCCGGATTTATTTCATCCCGCCGGCGATCCGCCGCCTGCGCGGACCTTGCCGGACGTCGCCGACGGCTGGCGCGATCTGCTGGAGCGTGTCTGCGCGCGCATGCAAGCGGCGCTGCAGCCGGGCGAGACGATCCGGATCATCCAGATCGACAAGAAGTCCGGCAGCCTGCGGGTCTACTGGCGCGGCGACGTCACTCCGCAGACCGCCGCCAGGCTGCACGAAGCGATTGCGCTTGCCAAGGCACGCTCCACCTGCACCTGCGAGTCGTGCGGCGCGGAGGGGCAGCTTTGCTTTGTTGGCAGTGTCTACATGATCCGTTGCGCCGCCCACGTCCAAGGCGAGCTGATTCCGACCCCGCCAGGCCGGGAGAACGTCCACCTTGTCCGTGTCTCGATGGCGGATGGCTACCGGATAGTGGCGCGACGCTACGACCGCCTGGCTGACCGTTTCGCTGACGAGGACCCGGCAGTTCGAGAAACAAGGAGGCCTGAGACAACTGTTACCGCGGATTGGCGCGTCGATCTCATGCAGGCTCATCCAAAGCTGTTCGCGATCGTGCAGGCCAAGCCTCAGGCGTCGTTCGGTTATCCATCCTGCCGGTCAGGGTGGCGAGATGTTCTCGACCAGCTTTGCCGGAGAATTGAAGCCGCATTGGCGCATAACGAAACTTTCAAGTTCGTCCGCATCGGCACCAAACTGGGCCTGCTCTGGATCAAGTGGGAGGGCGAGGTCTCGGGCGAGAGTCGCGCGAAGATCGAAGACGCCATCAGCCTCGCCGTCCAGCGCGCAAGCTGGACCTGTGACATCTGCGGCCTGGAGGGATCGGTCGCTGCAGCATGCTGAGGTCTTTCAACACAATGCTTTTCCGAACACACCCAGGGCAATGCCAAAAGGCCAAGCCATCGGCGGAGCGAGAACATCCGTCCACCGCAGGGGCCTTGCTTCGCGTGCGCCCCGGAAGGGCACGCGGCCCGCGCGCAGATTGGAGCGATAGGATGGCTGGATTCCGGTGTGAGCGCGAGGGCGCGTGCGATGACCAGCCGTACCGCCACGAATGTCCGCTCTGCGGATCGGCGGACATCGTGTTCGCGCCTGGCATCGATGAGCTGGCGGAAGAGCTCGTGGCGGCGCTGCTCGATGCCGAGCCTCTCGATGACGGCGACAATGAGCATGAGGACTGACGTGCGTCTATGGGTTGTGTCGGATCTACATGTGGAACTGACGCGAGGCTGGGACCTGCCGGCTCCCGATGCGCGGCCGCGGTTCGACGTCCTGGCGGTCGCCGGCGATCTGATCCCCCGCATGGAGCGGGGCGTGAGGTGGCTGCACGAACGCGTCCCTGATCGGCCAGTGATCTACGTGCCCGGCAACCACGAATTCTACGGCGCCGATATCGATCGGACGGTCGAGAAGGCGAGAGCGGCAGCAGCCGGCACGAACATTCATGTGCTGCAGCACGACTACGTCCGGATCGGTGATGTCACTTTCGCCGGCGCAACAATGTGGACGGATTTCGATCTGTTCGGCGACGCGGATCGCGCCATGTTTCTTGCGGGCGAGCGGATGAACGATTTCCGGAAGATCCGGATCGGGGGCTATGCCAGACGATTCCGACCGCCCCACGCGCTGATCCGGCATCAGCAAGCCCGTGCATTCTTCGAATCGCAGATGCGCGGGCCCCGTCCGGGCAGGCTGGTCGTGATCTCTCATCATGCCCCTCATCCCGGCGCGCCTTCGCCGCTGTCCGATCCCCCGAGGCCGGACGAGATCCTCAGCGCCGCCTATCGCAGCGACCTGACCGCTCTCATGCGCCCGGCCGCCAATGATGGACGCGGCACGCTGAAGCCCGCTGATCTCTGGATCTACGGCCATACCCACGCGTCCGACGACACCGTGATCGGCGCAACGCGCGTGGTTTCGAACGCAAAAGGCTACGGACCCTGGCCGCCGCAGCAGCGCGCCTGGGACAACCGGAGCTTCGATCCAAAACTGACTATCGAGATCTGAAGGGGCAGCGAGATGCCATGACGGATATCGAAGACCACCGGACGCAGGCGGACGTGCTTACGTCCTTTCCATGACGGTAAAACAAGGTGCAAGAGTATGCGTGACACGACAGACGCCCAGACCCCGAACGATTTTTTTATCTCGGCCAAGACCACCACTGCGATCCCTGTGCGACACCCGACAGTCCGGGATGCGCTGATTCAGGCGTCCCTCGATCCGCAGGTGCGTTCCATCGATTACGTCGCCAGCGCCCAGGTTGCCTCCGCGCAGGTCGCGCTCGATGCCGTCGTCCTCCAGCGCGAGGATGGTCGTTATGGCCTCGACATCGTGCCGGCGCGACGCGTCCTCGACCTCGACGAGGGAGGCCTCGCGCTGATCGCATGGGATGAGCTCAAGCTCGAGCCGCTTGAAGTGACGGCTGAAGAGCTAAGCCGCGAGCCGCGGCGCAGCAATGCGAACCTGGTCTGGACGTATAGCGGCGTGGCAGTTCCGGTGGGCTTGCGCCTGCGCATCCAGCAAGTCCTGCTCGAGGAAGGGCCGATGGCGCTCGGCCAGCTCCTGAAGGCTTTGGACGGAGAGGGTGAGCCCGCGGTAGCAGTGATGGCGCTCGCCTGCGCCAATCTCGTCTGCCTCGATCTCTTCTCCCAGCCGCTGAGCCCGACCACGCTCGTCCGGCTCTGCGTACAAGCGGGCACGCATGGGCTCTGAGGAGGAGACAGCCGATCTTCCGGGTGCCGTGGAAAACGCGGTCTCGACAGGCGCGGCGGCGGATTCCACCGACTGTGACGAGCGCCTGAAGGGAGTACCGCGCCTTCTGCGCTATGCCATGCTGGTCACCGATGGTAGCCAGCACGTCATCGAGCGGCTGATAGCAGAGATCCATGAGCTGTGCCCGCAATTGCCGCACACCGTCGCTTGGGCGGTCGCGCGCACGCTTGACAGCGCATTAGAGTTGGCGGCCGAGCTCGACCATCGTGCGGTCGCTCAGGACCAGCCGAACTTGCGCAGCCTGGCCGACTGCGTCCGGCTGCTGTCGCTGCCGACGCCGCATGGTTCCAACTATATCGAGGAGCACCGAAGTGTCGGCAAGGCGCTAGTCCAGGCTTTTTATGCGAGCGCCAGGCATGTGGAGCAGGAGCTCTGCTGCGATCTCGAGGGATTCACGTTCGGCTGGGCAGCGCTGCCGGCCTGCACCGGCATGCTGTCCAGAAGGGCGTCGGCGGCGACGAATGCGGCCTATCTTGGCCGCCGCATTGCGGAGCAGCGTGTCACTGCCGCGAAGGCGGCAGTCCGGCGGAAGCTAGCGGAAGAGCACCGGAAAAAACGGGAGGCCGAAGAGCAGGAAACGGCAGCCACCTTGCAAGTGACGCCGGCGGCGACCGCGGAAGCCATTCCCGCCGGCCACGTCATCGTGGCTCACCTCGAGAAGAGCGAGATGATGAATCCCAAGCTGAAGGAAATTCTCAAACCACTCGCGCACGTCATCAATACGCCCCTGCCGCTGGTCGAGGCGCCGCCGCTGCATAGGGTCCGCAACGCGCTTGCATTCGAGTTTCCCTATGCACTGAACGTGATCGACTTCGCGCTGGCCGACCTTGTCGGCCGCGCGACCGTTCGCCTGCGGCCGCTGTTGCTTGTTGGTGATCCCGGCGCCGGCAAAAGCAGATTCGCCCGTCGGCTCGGCGAAATCCTCGGCGTCAGTGTGTGGCGGGAGGACGCCTCGCGCTCCGATGGCGCGGTGTTTGGCGGCACCGATCGGCGCTGGTATTCGGTCGAACCCTGCCATCCCTTTCTCGCAATTGCGCGAGGTAAAATTGGAAACCCGCTGGTGCTCATTGACGAACTGGAAAAGGCGGGCACGCGGTCGGACTACGGCCGCTTGTGGGATTGCCTGCTCGGCTTCTTGGAAGTTGAGACCAGCGCCCGCTATCCTGATCCGGCACTTCAGACGACCCTCGACGTCTCGCAGGTCTCCTACGTCGCAACTGCCAATAGCATCGAGCCGTTGCCCTCGCCGATCCGCGACCGCTTTCGCGTCGTGATGTTCCCGAAACCGTCAGCCGACGACCTCGACGCGCTGCTGCCGGCTGTGCTGGATGACCTCGCACGGGAGTGTGGCCTCGATGCGGCCTGGGTGCCGCCGCTGGACGGCGTCGAGCGCGCCGCGATCGGGCAGAGTTGGCGCGGCGGCTCGATGCGGCGGCTGCGCCGGATGGTGGAGGCGGTCCTGCGCGAGCGCGATCAGCGGGCAGCGCGAAATTGAAATGACCGTCGTCAACATCTGTCTCGTCGACGCGCCCGCGGACTGCTCCCCCGCGTCGCAGACCTTCGCCATCAACAATGGTCCGCAGAGGGCGCTGCGACGGCCGGCATCAGCAAGCTGAGGATCATTTGGAAGTTATTTGTGCGAGATAGTGTCATGAGACTGCTGGATGCAGAGATGTGCGATGGCGAATTGCTGCTCGTCCTCCGCGGAAACTCCGCCCAGATGTTCGCCGCCAAGGCAGCGATGGCGGATATCCTTGGATGCGGGGTTCATCTCGTCTCGCCGGGAATGATGCGCCGCATCAGGGGCAGCCAGAGCAAGGCCGGCGAATCCCCCCTCGAGTGGCTCGCCCGGATCGCTATCATTGATACCGTCGCCGGCAACATCTCGGCGGACGAGCCCGTCATCGTGCGGCACTCCGGCATCATGGGTGGCAAACCGGTCTTTCGGGGCACGCGCGTGTCGCCGGGGCCCGTCTTTGCCCTGCTGGCCGACACGTCGATCGACGAGTTCGTGCGTGCGAAGTACCCGTCGCTAGAACGAGACGAGATCACAACCGCCCTGCAGCAGGCCTGCCGTCTGCTGGAGCGAAATGCGCCATGGGTAGAGCAAGGATGATCGGTTCAGGGGGATGCGGTCACTGAGGGCGGGGAGACCCTCGCAAGTATCTGTCTTCACCAGAAAAATTCCGATCGCACCGTATTGTGCCTGCGCGATGCGGGGCTAACGGGGGCCGAGAAACTCCGCCGCCCTGCCTGCGCCCGATATTCAGCCGTCGGTCGTATCTCAAGGCACGTTTCGCAACGGCGGTCGGCGGAAGCCAAAGCGCCCGCATGGGCCGAAACCCCCGGGACGGTGACAATCAGCACTGCCCTGAGTTTCTGAAATCCCGGTCGGATGTCTCCAACCGGTCGCTTGAGCAACGCTCCAAATACACGGAGGCCACTCGGTAGTCGCCGCCAGCGCTGATTGACTTGTGAGGCCGCGGCGTACCGAATCGTCCGGCCACCGGCCCTTTGCACTTATTTCAATTTTGGTCGGGAGCCGCCGTTCGATGGCGAGATCGTCGTGTCGACCCCGCTCAGCCCGCGTTGGCCTTCAGCCCCGCGGCCTCGATCCCGGCCACTGCGCAGCCCTCGTCATTGTCGGACGTATCGCCGGAGACGCCGACCGCTCCAAGCAGGGTCGTGCCGTCCAGGATCAGCACGCCGCCGGGGACCGGCACCAGCGCGCCATTGGCGATCGTGTTTACCGCGTCGATGAAATAGGCCTGCTCCTGCGCGCGCTGGAACAGGGCGCGCGAACCCATGCCCATGGCGAGCGCGCCATAGGCCTTGCCGTGGGCGATCTCGGCGCGCATCAGGCTGGTGCCGTCCTGCGCGGCTGCGAGCTTGAGCACGCCCCGCGCGTCCAGGATGGTGACGACCAGCGGCTTGAGCTTGAGCTCACCGGCCTTCGCGAAGGCGGCATCAAGGATCTTGCGAGCGGTATCGAGCGTGAGGTCAGTCATTGCTGGCTTCCTTTGCAGCTTGAGAGGTGGAATGGGTTTCGGCGCGGTCGAGGCTCATCGCGAGCACGCGGGCGACGTGAAGTGCCTCGCGTCCGGTGCCGTCGTGGATTTGATGACGGCACGAGGTGCCGTCGGCAACGACCAGGGTCGCCTGGTCCGCGCGCCGCACGGTCGGCAGCAGCGACAGCTCGGCCATCTCGATCGAGGCGTCATAGGTGTCGGCGCCATAGCCGAAGGCACCGGCCATGCCGCAGCAGCTCGATTCGATGGTCTCGACCTTCAAGCCCGGGACAAGGCGCAGCACCTGCTCGACCGGCTTGAAGGCGCCGAAGGATTTTTGATGGCAATGGCCGTGCACGACAGCCTTGTCGGCGACGGTGCCGAGCGGGAGCTGCAGCCGGCCAGCTCCGGCTTCCTGCACCAGAAACTCCTCGAAGGTCAGCGCGTGGGCGCCGACAGCCCTGGCTTCGTCGTCCTTGCGTAAGGAGGCGAGTTCGTCGCGCAGCGTCAACAGGCAGCTCGGCTCCAACCCCACGATCGGCACGCCCCGCGCGGCGAAGGGCGCGAACGCGGTCACGAGCCGATCCAGTTCGGCCCTCGCTTCAGAGACGAGTCCCGCGGACAGGAAGGTGCGGCCGCAGCAGAGCGGATGGCTGCCGCTTGCCTGCTTCGGCAGGTGCACGCGATAGCCGCCGGCCGTGAGCACGCGCAGCGCGGCGTCGAGATTCTCGCGCTCATAGATGCGGTTGAACGTATCGGCGAACAGAACGACCTCGCGGCCGCCCTCAGGCCCGACGCTGTCGGCCGGCGGTGCGAACACATCGCTGCGGAAGGCGGGGAGAGCGCGGCGCGCGCTGATGCCCGCAATCCGCTCCAACAACCTTCGCAAGAGCGGGCTGTTATTGCGCAGATTCGCCAACGGCGCGAAGCGCGAGGCGAGGCCGGCATAGCGCGGCAGGTACGCGACCAGTCGGTCGCGCAACGTCAGGCCATGGGACCGCGCGCGTGCGGCGAGCACCTCGATCTTCATCTTGGCCATGTCGACACCGGTCGGGCATTCGTGGCGGCAGGCCTTGCACGAGACGCAAAGTTTTAAGGTCTCCATCATCTCGTCGGAGGAAAGCGCATCGGGGCCGAGCTGACCGGAGATCGCGAGCCGCAGCGTGTTCGCACGCCCTCGCGTGACATCCTTCTCGTTGTGCGTCGCACGATAGGATGGGCACATCACGCCGCCTTCGAGCTTGCGGCAGGCGCCGTTGTTGTTGCACATCTCGACCGCGCCCTGGAAGCCGCCGTCCGCGCCGGGATAAGCTGACCAATCGAGCTCTGTTCTCAGCTCGCTTACGCGATAATCGGGCTTGAACCGGAACAGCGAGCGGTCGTCCATCTTCGGCGCATCGACGATCTTGCCGGGATTGAGGACGCCCTCGGGATCGAAGCGCTGCTTCACGTACTTGAAGTCGGCGACGAGGCGCTCGCCGAACATGCTCTCGTGAAATTCCGAGCGCACCAGCCCATCGCCATGTTCGCCGGAATGCGAGCCCTTGTACTCGCGCACCAGCGCGAACGCCTCTTCGGCAATCGCGCGCATCGCCTTGACGTCCTTGTCCAGCTTCAGGTTCAGCACGGGGCGAACGTGCAGGCAGCCTTCGGAGGCGTGCGCATACATCGTGCCGCTGGTGCCATGTTTGGCAAACACCTCGTTCAGGCGGGCGGTGTAGTCGGCGAGATGCGGCAACGGCACCGCGCAGTCCTCGACGAAGGAGACCGGCTTGCCCTCCTGCTTCATCGACATCATGACGTTGAGCCCCGCGGCGCGAAAATCGGCAATGCCGCTCTGCAGCGCCGGCTCGACGATCTCGACCACGCCACCCCATTTGCGCGTGTCGTTGTTCCAGCCGAAGCCGAGATCGCCCATCAGCTCGCCGAGCTGTTTGAGTCGCGCCAGATTATCCGCCTGGTCCTCTTCGGCGAACTCCACCACCAGCACCGCGTCCGGATCGCCCTTGATCGCTGCGGAAATAACGGGTGCGAACATCGCGATGTCGCGGCCGAGTGCGATCATGGTGCGGTCGACCAGCTCGACGGCGATCGGTTTTAGCTTCACCAGATGCTGCGCCGCGTCCATCGCCTCGTAGAAGCTGCCGAAATGGCAGACGCCAAGCGCCTTGTTGCGGATCACGGGCCACAGTTTCAGCTCGACCTTGGTGGTGAAGGCGAGGGTGCCTTCGGAGCCGACCAACAGATGGGCCATGTTATTCGGGGCGTTGCGCGGCACCAGCGCATCGAGATTGTAGCCGCCGACCCGGCGCTGCACCTTGGGGAAGCGTGCGGAGATCTCCTCGGCTTCGCGTGCGCCGAGATCGAGCATGTCGCGGAACAGCGCGCGGGTACTGTCCATGACCTCGACAAGGGAAAGATCGCGTGAAACCTCGCCGAAGCGGCTCAGCGTGCCGTCGGCGAGCGCGGCCTCGATCGACAGCGTGTTGTCCCGCATGGTTCCGTAGCGCAGGCTGCGCCCGCCGCAGGAATTATTGCCGGCCATGCCGCCGATGGTCGCACGCGAGGCCGTGGAAACGTCGACCGGGAACCACAGACCGTGCTTCCTCAGTTGGCGGTTGAGGTCGTCGAGCACGATTCCCGGCTCGACCACGCAGGTTGGGCCCTCGACGTCGAGCGACAGGATCCGGTTCAGGTGCTTGGAAAGATCGATTACCAGCCCGTCATTGACGGTCTGGCCGCATTGCGAGGTGCCGCCGCCCCGCGGGGTGACCTTCAG
Organism: Bradyrhizobium sp. in8p8; assembly: GCF_000426845.1. Lineage (GTDB taxonomy): Bacteria > Pseudomonadota > Alphaproteobacteria > Rhizobiales > Xanthobacteraceae > Bradyrhizobium > Bradyrhizobium japonicum_C. The sequence goes on from NZ_AUGD01000026.1 coordinate 15,805, forward strand.
CCCCTGATCGCGGGCGATCGCCAGTGCCCGCAGTGCCTCGTCCATGCTGCGCGGCACCACCACGCCGGCCGGCATGATCTGGTAGAACGAGGCATCGGTGGCGTAGCGGCCGCGGCTGTAGGGGTCGAACAGGACGTCACCGGTGATTTCCCGGGCCAGACGCGCCGCCAGGCCGTCCTTCTGGACCGATTTCGGCAATTTTCCAGCCACTTCCGCCGCCATGGTCCACTTTCGCTTGTTCGCCGGCACCGTCTTGCCTCCCGTCACGGCCCTTGGCAAGCAAGCCCTGCTTGTTCTGCATTGACGGAGCTAGGCGGGCGAGGGACAAGCCCGGCGAATAGTGATATGCGAACGGCTCGCCGGAGCCCTCACATCGAGCGTGCCGACGCTAGAGCCAAGACAGCCTCAAAGACCGGGAAGGACGCCGATGACCGTGCATACTGGAAGGCATTTCCTACAGATTCCAGGACCGACCAACGTACCTGATCGGGTGCTGCGGGCGATGGACATGCCGACCTTGGACCATCGCGGTCCGGAGTTCGCCGAACTCGGTTTCGCCGTCCTCGCCGCGATGCAGCGCGTGTTCCGCACCAAGCAGCCCGTGATCATCTTCCCCTCGTCCGGCACCGGCGCCTGGGAAGCGGCGATGGTCAACGTGTTTTCGCCCGGTGACAAGGTCCTGATGTGCGAGACTGGCCAATTCGCCGTGCTGTGGCGCGGCATTGCCGACAAGTTCAAGCTCGACGTGGATTTCATCCCGAGCGACTGGCGCCATGGCGCCGACCTCGCCGAGATCGAGACGCGCCTGGCTGCGGACAAGCAGCACGCGATCAAGGCGGTCTGCGTCGTTCACAACGAGACCTCGACGGGCTGCGTGACGCCGCCGCTGGAGGTGCGCAAGCTGCTCGATCGCGTCAAGCATCCTGCGCTGCTGATGGTCGACACCATCTCCGGCCTCGCCTCGATGGAATACGAGCACGACGCCTGGGGCATCGACGTCTCGGTCGCCGGCTCCCAGAAGGGCCTGATGCTGCCCCCCGGCCTCGGCTTCAACGCGATCTCCGAGAAGGCGCTCAGCGTTGCCAAGGCCAATCCGGGCATGCGCTCCTATTGGGACTGGCAGGAGGTCATCAACTTCAACAAGCTCGGCACCTTTCCCTATACGCCCGCCACCAACCTGCTGTACGGCCTGCGCGAAGCGGTCAGGATGCTGGAAGAGGAGGGCCTGGAGAACGTCTGGTCCCGCCACAAGCGCCACAGCGCGGCGACGCGCGCCGCGGTCAAGGTCTGGGGCCTGGAGACGCAATGCGCCGATCCCGCCGCGCATTCCCCGGCGCTGACCGGTGTGCGCGTGCCGGAAGGACACGACGCCGACGCCTTCCGCAAGGTGGTGCTTGAAAACTTCGACATGTCGCTTGGCACGGGCCTGAACAAGGTCAAGGGCAAGGTGTTCCGCATCGGCCATATCGGCCATTTCAACGATCTGATGCTGATGGGTACGCTCGCCGGCGTCGAGATGGGGCTCGACCTCGCCAAGATCCCGCATCGGAGCGGCGGCGTGCTGGCGGCCATGGATGTGCTGAAGGGACGCGACGTGTTGCCGATGACGAAGGCCCAAGTTGCTTAGCCTAGAGGCGCAAGCCGCTTGAAGGCTCGACGCCTGAACCAGTCAGAGAAGAAGAGAGCGCGATGAACGCACCGACGACCAACGAAGATCTGCTCTACTCCGTCCAGGACGGCATCGCGCGGATCACCTTCAATCGCCCGCAGGCGCGCAACGCGATGACCTTCGCCATGTACGATCGCATGGCGGATATCTGCCTGGAAATCAACGCCGATCGGTCGATCAAGGCGCTGATCCTGACCGGCGCGGGCGACAAGGCGTTTGCCTCCGGCACCGACATCTCGCAGTTCCGGGCCTTCAAGACCGCGCAGGATGCGCTCGATTACGAGGCGCGGATCGACCGCGTGCTCGGCACGCTCGAGCAGTGCCGTGTGCCGGTGATCGCGGCCATTGCCGGCGCCTGCACCGGCGGCGGTGCCGGCATTGCCGCCTGCTGCGATCTTCGCATCGGCACCGAGACGACGCGGATGGGCTTTCCGATCGCGCGCACGCTCGGCAACTGCCTGTCGATGTCCAACATCAGCCGCGTCGTCGCGCTGGTTGGTCCTGCCCGTACCAAGGATCTGATCTTCAAGGCGCGCCTCGTCGAGGCGCAGGAAGCGCTGGCTCTCGGCCTGCTCAATGAGGTCGTGCCCGACGTCGAGACGCTACAGCGCCGCGCCGACGACACGGCGAAGCTCGTCGCCAGCCACGCGCCGCTCACGTTGGAAGCGACCAAGGAAGCGGTGCGCCGCATCCGCCGCACGCTGTCGCGCGAAGAGGGCGAGGACCTGATCCTGAAGGCCTATATGAGCGAAGATTTTCGCGAGGGGATGGATGCCTTCCTCAACAAGCGCGCGCCGGTCTGGAAGGGCAGGTAAAGAGTCTTGTCGGCTTTCTGCTTGGTCAGCCGAAAGTCATATGGCTTGAATTGCCGGTTTGCTTGAACTCGTCGGTATAAGTCCGCACAATGCAGGGATAGAAGCTACCGAACTACCAACTCAAAAAAACAACAGGGGACGAAACTCGTGCGAATTCCAGTGAAGGCCGTCGGCGCCGCGACGGCGCTGTTGTTGAGCACGCCGGCCTTCGCCGGCTGGGAGCCGACCAAGCCGGTCGAGATCGTGGTCGCCGCGGGCGCGGGGGGCGCCTCCGACCAGATGGCGCGGATGATGCAGGCCGCGATCCAGAAGAACAATCTGATGAAGCAGCCGATGGTCGTCTCGCTCAAGGGCGGCGCCTCGGGCGCGGAAGCGCTGATGTACATGAAGTCGAGCGAAGGCGATCCGAACAAGGTGCTGATCGCCTATTCGCTGATCTACATGCTGCCGCTGTCGGCGAAGATCCCGTTCAACTGGCGCGAGCTGACGCCGGTGTCGGTGGTCGCGCTCGACCAGTTCGTGCTGTGGGACAACAGCGCCGGTCCGAAGACGGTGAAGGAATTTGTCGCAGCCGCGAAGGCGGCAAGCGCGCCGTTCAAGATGGGCGGCACCGGCTCGAAGCGCGAGGACCACGTGCTGACCGTCTTCCTGGAGCAGAAGACCGGCGCGAAATTCTCTTATCTGCCCTACAAGTCCGGCGGCGAGGCCGCCACCCAGCTGGTCGGTAACCACACCCAGGCCAACGTCAACAATCCGTCCGAGAATCTGGAAGTCTGGCGCGCCGGTCAGGTGCGGCCGCTCTGCGTGTTCGACAAGGAACGCATTTCCTACACCAGCAAGGTGACCGATACCCAGTCCTGGGCCGACATTCCCACCTGCAAGGAAGAGGGCGTCGACGTGCAATATCTGATGCTGCGCGCGATGTTCCTGCCCGGCAAGGTTACGCCGGAGCAGCAGGCGTTCTACGTCGATCTCTTCCACAAGGTGACGCAGACCGCCGAGTACAAGGAGTACATGGAGAAGCAGGCGTTGAAGCCGATCTTCCTCACTGGCAAGGACATGGTGCAATTCCTCGAGGAGGACGATGCGCTGAACAAGTCGCTGATGACGCAAGCCGGTTTCGTTGCGAAGTAGCTTGCCGTTCTTCACCTCTCCCCGCGTGCGGGGAGTGGTCGGATCGCATCGAAGATGCAATCCGGGTGAGGGGGACTCTCCGCTAGTCTGACCCTTACCGTCCTCTTAGAGCCTCCCCCTCACCTTAACCTTCTCCCCGCGGGCGGGGAGAGGGGATTGGCCACAGCATTCGCTCAACTCATGTCCCAAACCGATATCGAAATCGTCGTCGACGATCCGACAGCGCCTGAAGACGATTCCCCGTCCGTCGTCTCCTCCGGCACGGTCGAGATCGTCATCTGCCTTCTGCTGCTCGCGCTGGCGGCCACGCTCGGTTACGACAATTGGCGCACCGGCGCGTCCTGGGACGCGACTGGGCCGGAGCCTGGTTATTTCCCGTTCTATCTCTCGATCATACTCGGCTGTGGCAGCCTCTATGGCCTGATCGCGACGCTCGTCTCGCATCGCGCGACGCGCGAGACCTTCGTCGCGCGCGCGCAGGCAGGCCGCGTGATGGCGGTGTTCGTGCCGACGCTGCTGTTCTGCCTGGTGACGCAGTTCCTCGGCCTGTATGTCGCGAGCTTTCTCCTGATCGCGGGCTTTATGCGGCTCGTCGGCAAGATCACGCTGTGGAAGTCGCTGCTCACCGCTCTTGTGTTCACGGCGATCATGTTCGTCACTTTCGACATTGCCTTCGACGTCATCATGCCGAAAGGGCCGCTCGAAGCGGCCCTCGGCCGCTAGCGGGCCCGCACGATGGAAGCTTTCGGACTCCTGCTCCACGGCTTTGCGGTCCTGCTGACGTGGAAGACGCTCGTCCTGATGATGGTCGGGCTGGTGCTCGGCATCTTCGTCGGCGTGCTGCCGGGTCTTGGCGGCCCGAACGGCGTCGCCATCCTGCTGCCGCTCACCTTCACGATGGATCCGACCTCGGCGATCGTGATGCTGTCCTGCATCTATTGGGGCGCGCTGTTCGGCGGCGCGATCACCTCGATCCTGTTCAACATTCCCGGCGAAGCCTGGTCGGTCGCGACCACCTTCGACGGCTATCCGATGGCGCAGCAAGGCAGGGCCGCGGAGGCACTGACGGCGGCGTTCACATCGTCCTTCATCGGCTCGCTGGTCGCGGTGCTGCTGATCACCTTCCTCGCGCCGATGATCTCGTCCTTTGCGCTGAAGTTCGGCCCGCCCGAGTTTTTCGCCGTGTATCTGCTGACCTTCTGCTCCTTCGTCGGTCTCGGGCGAGAGGCCAAGCACAAGACGGTCATCTCGATGTCGCTGGGCCTGTTGCTCGCCGGCATCGGCATGGACACCGTGTCTGGCAATCTCCGCATGACCTTCGGCTCGCCGGAGCTGCTTCGCGGCGTCAATTTCCTGGTCGCCGTCATCGGCCTGTTCGGTATCAGCGAGATCCTGCTGACGATGGAGGAGCGGCTGGCGCTGCGCGGACACGCTGCTGGCATTTCGCTGCGCGTCGTGCTCGGCGTCTGGAGGGACCTGCCGAAATACTGGGTGACGCTGCTGCGTTCCTCCTTCATCGGCTGCTGGCTCGGCATCACCCCCGGCGGCGCGATTGCGGCTTCGTTCATGGGCTACAACCTGGCCAAGCGCTTCGCCAAGGAGCCCGAAAGCTTCGGCAAGGGCCGCATCGAGGGCGTTTTCGCGCCGGAGACCGCTGCACATGCCTCCGGCACGTCGGCGTTGCTGCCGATGCTGGCGCTCGGCATTCCGGGCTCGGGCACGGCGGCGATCCTGCTCGGCGGCCTGATGGTGTGGGGCCTCAATCCGGGTCCGCTGTTGTTCGTGGAGCACAAGGACTTCGTCTGGGGCCTGATCGCCTCGATGTATCTCGGCAATGTCGTCGGCCTCGTGCTGGTCCTGACAACGGTCCCGATCTTTGCCTCGATCCTGCGCGTGCCGTTTGCGGCGGTGGCGCCAATGATCGTGGTGTCCTGCGCGATCGGCGCCTATGCGATCCAGAACGCGATCTTCGACATCTGGCTGATGCTCGGATTTGGCGTGGTCGGCTACGTCTTCAAGAAGATCGGCATTCCGCTGGCGCCGTTCACCCTCGCGCTCGTGCTCGGCAACCGCGCCGAGGACGCCTTCCGCCTGTCCATGATCGGCTCCGGCGGGACTTTGAAGGTGTTCTGGTCGAACGGCCTGGTCGGCTCGATCACGACGCTGGCGATTCTGCTGCTGTTCTGGCCGGTGATTGACAGTCTGCTCGCCCGTGTCGGGTTGACGCATGGGACCAGGGCGACATCGCGCTAGGCCTCTGGAGCAATCCTGTTCGAGATCAATGATTTAGTGGGGTGGTAGTGTTTCGGCTCGGACACTACCGGGAACTCGAATGTTGCTGGATGTTGCCGCTGCGGCACAGCCGTTGGGACGGCAACGGCGTATATTCCGATCACGAAATCTTGCAAGGGGGAGTTCCATGAAGCGGATAGTGATCGGAATGGCGGCTGCGATGTCGCTGTTTGCCACCGGCGCGCTGGCCGCCGATCTGGCAGCAAAGCCCTATGTCAAGGCGCCAATCCTCGAGCCAGTCTGGACATGGACCGGCTTCTACGTCGGCGCCAACGGCGGATACAGCTGGGGCCGTTCGCGCACCGACGTATCCTACTTCAACTCGGTCACGGGTGCAGCGATCGCACCTCCGGCGGGATCCATCACGAGCGGCTCGTTCGACATGAACGGCGCCGTCGCCGGTGGCCAAGCGGGCTACAACTGGCAGAGCGCCAATTGGGTGTACGGCATCGAGGGCGACTTGAACTGGTCCGACGAAAAGGGCCGCGCGACCTTCAGCTGCGTCGGCGTGGCGCCTGCCGGCGGGCCCTGTCTTCCTGGCCTGACGTTCCTCCCCCCGGGCGGTCTGGCCGGCACTACTCTGACGGTCGATCAGCACCTTCAATGGTTCGGCACGCTTCGCGGTCGCATCGGCATCCTGGCAACCCCCAAGGTCCTGTTCTACGGCACCGGCGGTCTGGCGTTTGGCGAGATCAAGACCACGGGCACCATGACCGGTTTCACCCCGGCTGGCGTGGCGATCGCCTCGGTCGGCTCTAACTCCACGACCCGCGCGGGCTGGACCGTTGGTGCGGGCGTCGAAGGCAAGATCACGCAGAACTGGAGCGCCAAGCTCGAATATCTCTACATGGACCTCGGGCGCTTCTCGTCCGGTCCGTTCACGCTGGCACCGGCCGCCGCGATCAGCGCCAACGTCTCCTCGCGCTTCACCGATCACATCCTGCGCGCCGGCATCAACTATCAGTTCGGTGGCCCGGTGGTCGCCAAGTACTAAGCCGGTACTAAGATCAAAAAAGGCGTCAGCAAGAAGCAAAGCCCGGCTTGCGCCGGGCTTTGTCGTTGCAGACGGTGCACGTAACGTTCACACCACCTTGGCGTCCCGGAGCCGCTCGATCTCGTTCGCACTGAGGCCGAACTCCTTCTCGTGATGATCCGCAGCCTGATCAGGGAGGCGAATCATATCTGGACGTTCAGCTGCTTCGCGAAATGCCGGCGCCGTTGGCAATTGTGCACTGAGTAGCCTTTCGACACGGGCACCTTGGGCGCGCACAAACACATCGCAGACTTTTCAGAGGAAGTTTGGCGTGTAGCCAAACGCCCTAGTGTCCTGCAAGGTGCGGAAGTCGATCTGGCCGGCTATCCTAACAAGATCTTCACCGAAGAAAGGCCTCAAACTCTTGGCTGTCAAGAAGCAAGGGAGATTGGCGCCGTTCCGGTAGTACTGACGCCCTTTGGGCAGCCGCAAGCGACCCAGCCCCACCATCAGGCCATCGTGAGTAATCACACGTTGCTCATCATCGAGGACGGCAACTTCGATCTCCATATTCCCAAATCGCAGGAGGTCTCGATGCGTGGCTTGTGGCAAGTGTCTAGCCAACGGGCATTGGCGGCCCTCCGAGCAATTCCCGTCGCTCTCGCCTGATAGCGCGGCTCCCCTTGCTGTGCCGCCAGCGGCACGGGCGGGAACACCCCACTGCAACTTCCACCGCTTTCGCCGTCGCTTGTTGTCTACGAATACAGTCGTCGCCCTATTCTATCTGCGCGAAGTAGAAGTGCTGAGTGCCTCGCTCTCGCGGATCTGGGCCACGCTCAATCAGAGCGTAACCTTGATGCGCATCGACAAACGATGCTTGGGGAATCCAGCACCGGGTGTACTTCACCACTTTATCGCTTTCCACTGCCATCTTGCCTGGCCCATTATGACTAAGGAAAGATTTCTGAGTCTCCTTCTTGGCCGATCCATTGCTGATAGGCACGCGATACCAAACCATTGTAGCGGGTCTGGCGGCGCACAAAGCCTTCACGGTGCCAATCGCATCATCTACATACTGGATCGCTCCATTTGAGTGCATTAGATCGATGCTTCCAAGCCAGTCGGCGGCATCGTGGATTTCGCTGAAGAACCTTAACCGGTTCGTTGCCAGCTTACTTGCGCGACGGACCATTGCTGGCGTTTCTACCACCGCCCAGCGAGTATCCGGCGACGTTTGCCGCGCAATCTTGTAGTGGATCCCAGCTCCGCCGCCGAAATCGAGTACCGACCCTACATTTGCAACGAGAGGCCAGTTTTCTTCCGCTTGGAAGGCGATTGTCTTGCGGAGAATTGTCTCGACAAGCTCTTCGTTTTCGTAGCCTTCTACGACCCCGTGGGGCGGGAATAGCTTCCGACGCAGTCTGCGCATCAAACTCATCGGTAATTCCGACGGTTGTCCTAGACGTTTCGAGATGCAATCAGAAACTTCAAGAAATGTACAGCGTTCAGATGCATGTCTTGGGTATATCAACCAGTGCGACGCTATGCCGCCTGTCATTGTTGCCCGAGATAGGAGTGGCGGCGCCTTCTGTCGCAGACCTTCTTACCTTTAGGTGCTCTGTCTTGGCGGCCTGCGCTCGCTACGTCCTTCGAAAAAATCGCGGTCGTTCGTGTAGTCACATTGATCTGCTGGAGAGATAGCTCGTCCGCGTCGGATTCGAAACGGCCAAGCCTGATCGGTTTGCTCGCCAAGTCCAGTAGCTCGAGCCTTCATCCACCTGCGCGCGGTAACGCGTAATAGGCGGCTCGAACAAGGATCTGGTCAACTGAAGCAAGTTGATCTACTCGACCCGTTTCTCTAAGCAGCTGCGGAGTCCGATATCGACAACGTCGGCCCCCTTTGCTAAACTGCCTCTTTCAGTTCCTTGTGGTCCGCTGTGATGCAGGAAGCTCCATTTCAGTTGAAAGGTTTGTTGCTGACTTGCGGAATGAGGACTGTGGGTATTGCCGCTATCGTCGCTGGAGGTTTCCTCACTTCATCCTGTGTCAGCTCTGACCATTCGCAATCAAGAGTTGCGAAGGGTGCTTCTTGGGCTCAAGATTTGAACGAGCCGCCGCCTAGCCGGCCGCCCGCGCGGAGATCTGATTAGGTCCTCCGAGGTGTGAGCCGAGCTTTCTTCGTCGATACCATTGTCGGTTAAGTTGCTTGTTTCACGAGTGGAGGCCGTCACTTGGAGTGGTGCCGATGACCGAGCTTATTTTCCGGTTTCGCAAGGCCTATGAGAATTCGCCGTCAGATTCGCCTACAATCCTCGTTAAAATGAGCCCTTAGATGACGCGGGCTTTTCTAAGGCTCGCGATCTCGTCGGCTGACAATCCGAACTCCTTCAGCACCTCCTCGGTTTGCTCTCCGAATTCCGGCGGCCGCGCCACCATTCGGCTTGGCGTGCGCGACAGCTTCACGGGCTGGCCGACCAGGCGGATGTGGCGGCCCTCTTCGTTCGGCACATCCTGTGCGATGCCGAGATGCTTGACCTGCGCGTCCTCGAACATCTGGTCAATCGCATAGATCGGCCCGCAGGGCACGCCAGCCTCGTTGAGCTCGCGAACCCAGGTCTCGGTCGACTTCGTCACCGTGCGTCTCTCGATCTCGGCGTTGAGCGCGTCGCGGTTCTTGGAGCGGGCAGGGGCCGTCGCATAGTCGGGGTGAGCATAGAGTTCCGGCGCGCCGAGCGCCTGCGCGCAGCGCTCCCAGATCCGCCCGCCGGTGGTGGCGATGTTGATGTAGCCGTCTGAAGTCTTGAACACGCCGGTCGGGATGCTGGTCGGATGGTTGTTGCCGGCCTGCTGGGCGACCTCCTTCTCCATCAGCCAGCGTGCGGCCTGGAAATCGAGCATGAAGATCTGGGCCTGCAGCAGTGATGTCTGCACCCACTGCCCCTTGCCCGAGACCTCGCGCTCCAGCAGCGCCGTAAGGATGCCCATGGCACAGAACAGGCCGGCGGTAAGGTCGGCCACTGGAATGCCGACCCGCATCGGCCCTTCGCCCGGCGCGCCGGTGATGGACATCAGCCCGCCCATCCCTTGCGCGATCTGATCGAACCCGGGTCGCTTGTGATAGGGGCCATCCTGGCCGAAGCCGGAGATGCTGCCATAAACGATGCGCGGATTGATCGCGACGAGGCTGTCGTAGTCGATGCCGAGCTTCTTCTTCACGTCCGGGCGGAAATTCTCGACCACGACGTCGGCCTTGGCGGCGAGACGCTTGAAGACGGCGAGGCCGCGCTCGTCCTTCAGGTTCAGAGTCATCGCCCGCTTGTTGCGGTGCAAATTCTGGAAGTCGGAACCACGCCGCGGTCCGCCCGGCTGCTCGCCGGCGGCGTCCTCGGTCAGCGCGTCGATCTTGATCACATTGGCGCCCCAGTCCGCGAGCTGTCGCACGCAAGTAGGGCCGGAGCGGACGCGGGTCAGATCGAGCACAGTGAAACGCGACAGGGCTTCCGAGGCATGCGGAATGGGCATCGTGAAAGGCTCCGGGACAGATTGCGGCCTACCATAATGCCGAAAGATCACGCGACAAGCCGGCTCGGCGCCGATGCGGCCTGCCGAAATGCCATGCCTTATGGGGGCCGAGATCAGCGCGACAGGCGTTTCAGTTCGGCGCGCGCCTGCTCGGCAAGGGGGGACTCACCATGACGCGCGATGAAGAGTTCGAAGGCGTCCCGCGTTCCTTTCCGACGCGCTGCTTCGTATTCCTCTGCCACCGCAGCGGCGGGATCGCGGGCCATTGGCATCGAAGGTGCGTGCCCCGCCGTGCTGCTCCTGCCACCGCTGGCGCTTGTATTGGCTTTATTGGCCATGACTGGCACTCCTCCGAGGGGTTGATAGTCCAGCCCACCGAACGCCATCAAAGCGCCAAGCAGGCCGGCCGGGAGTGAACGTCTTTTCATGAGACCCTGCAAATTACGGGGGCGTCGTGGGATCGAGCTCTCGTGCCGTGCCCGTATGACTACGGGATTTGGTGGCTAACGCAGTCTTATGGAAGAGTGGCAGTCACAGGCGCCAAATTTAAGCCAAACGTTTACCTCTGAAGCTAGAATCACGCGCCGTCGCCCGAATCGCGCGATCGGATTGCTCCCGGAGGGTCCATTGGCCACCGCTGTTAACGTCAGTGCCACCAACAACGCCGAGATCGACGGTTTGCTATCCGGCTACAAATGGACCGGCACGATCACCTACAGCTTTCCCGACGCGTCCGGCGACTACTCTAACCCTTATTATGGCGGCGACGGCGAGCCGACCACGTCGGGTTTTGCCTCGGTGCCGACGCAGATTCGGGCGGCAATCAACTACGCGGTCGGGCTGATCCTCGGCTACACCAACGCTGACATCCAGTATGCGGGCACGAACGGCGCCGACCTCATGATCGCACAGTCGCCGGCAGCCAATCCGACCGCCTACGCCTACTATCCCGGTAATTATGCGCCAGGCGGCGACATCTGGTTTGGTAACCAATACAATTTCTCGCTGGCCAAGCTCGGCAACTACTACTTCACCACGGCGCTGCACGAACTCGGCCATGCCCTGGGCCTCAAGCATAGCCAGGAGGCCGGTGGCCCCGGCAACGTCGCGGTGCCCAGCGCGCATGACAGCAGCGAATACACCGTTATGAGTTATCGCAGCTATGTCGGCGCTTCGACAACGGGCGGCTATACGAACGAAGCGTACGGATATTCGCAGACCTACATGGCGAACGATATCCTCGCGCTGCAGACGATGTATGGCGCTGACTATACGGCCCAGAGCGGCAACACCGTCTACACCTGGAATCCGACCACGGGGCAGCAGTTCATCAATGGCGTCGGTCAGCTCGCATCCGGCGATGGCGTCGGCGGCTCGGCCAACCGCATCTACGAGACCATCTGGGACGGCGGGGGCGTCGATACGTACGACCTGTCGAACTACACGACCAACCTGAGCATCAACCTCAATCCCGGCGCCTCGTCGGTATTCTCCAACGTGCAGCTGGCCTATCTCGGCAACGGCCATTATGCATCAGGCAACGTCTACAATGCCTATCTCTACAACGGCGACGCGCGCTCCTACATCGACAACGCGATCGGCGGCTCCGGCAACGACGTCATTGTTGGCAATGCCATTGCCAACATGCTGAACGGCGGCTCGGGGAATGACACGATCACTGGCGGCGGTGGCAACGACACCATCATCGGCGGCGCCAGCACCGATACCGCGGTGTACTCGGGCAATCGGGCGAACTACGGCATCTCCTACGATTCGGCGACGCAGATTTTTACGGTGGCCGATTTACGCGCCAATCCGCCTGACGGCACCGACACCGTAACGAACGTCGAGCATTTCCAGTTTGCCGATGGTAATGTGACGGGTACGACTCTCATCAGAGAGCTCACACCTGTTCTGATCGAGTCGTTTGGCTCGACGAGCCTCGTGCAGTCCGGCAACAACTACTACTTCAATTCTGTTTCGGGCGGGACGGGGCCAACGCTGAAATATAGCGGTTCGGTAGTCACGGTGGGCCAATTCGGTAGCTGGACCTTCATTGGAGCCGAACAGACCGCAAGCGGGTATGAGGTCGCGCTGCATGTGCCTGGTAGCGACCAGTACACGGTTTGGAATACCGACGCGAATGGCACGGTCGTTTCCAATGGCACCGGCGACGCGATCGTGTCGGGCTCGAGCTTGGCGCTGGAAACGCTGGAGCCGAGCTTCCATCAGGATCTGAACGGCGATGGCGTGATAGGACTCCCCGCTGCTGTAGCGCCGGTGGTGATCGAGTCGTTTGGCTCGACCAGCCTCTTGCAGTCCGGCAACAACTACTACTTCAATCCGGCATCGGGCGGGACAGGGCCCACACTGAAATATAGCGGCTCAGTAGTCACCGCGGGCCAATTCGGTAGCTGGACTTTCATTGGAGCCGAACAGACGGCGAGCGGGTATAAGGTTGCACTGCATGTGCCTGGCAGCGACCAATACACGGTTTGGAATACCGACCCGAACGGCACAGTTGTTTCCAACGGCACCGGCGGCGTGATTGTGTCGGGCTCAAGCTCGGTGCTAGAGGCGCTCGAGCCGAGCTTCCATCAGGATCTGAACGGCGATGGCGTGATAGGACTCCCCGCTGCTGTAGCGCCGGTGGTGATCGAGTCGTTTGGCTCGACGAGCCTCGTGCAGTCCGGCAACAACTTCTACTTTAGTCCAGTCTCGGGCGGGACGGGGCCAACGCTGAAATATGGCGGGGCGGTAGTCACTGTGGGTCAGTTCGGTAGCTGGACCTTCATTGGAGCCGAGCAGACGGCGAGCGGGTATGAGATTGCACTGCATGTGCCTGGTAGCGACCAGTACACGGTTTGGAATACCGACTCGAACGGCACAGTTGTTTCCAACGGCACCGGCGGCGCAATCGTATCGGGCTCAAGCTCGGTGCTAGAGGCGCTCGAGCCGAGCTTCCATCAGGATCTGAACGGCGATGGCGTGATAGGATTACCTCCGGTCGTGATCGAGTCGTTTGGCTCGACGAGCCTCGTGCAGGCCGGCAACAACTTCTACTTTAGTCCAGTCTCGGGCGGGACGGGGCCAACGCTGAAATATAGCGGGGCGGTAGTCACTGTGGGTCAGTTCGGTAGCTGGACCTTCATTGGAGCCGAGCAGACGGCGAGCGGGTATGAGATTGCACTGCATGTGCCTGGTAGCGACCAATACACGGTTTGGAATACCGACTCGAACGGCACAGTTGTTTCCAACGGGACTGGCGGCGCGATCGTATCGGGCTCAAGTTCGGTGCTGGAGGCGCTAGAGCCGAGCTTCCATCAGGACCTGAATGGGGATGGTGTTCTTGGGGTGTCGGCCTCCGCGCCTAAATCTTCAAGCGGTTTGACAACTTACATGGATGGACAGGACGGGACTTTAAACACCGATAGCTTCAGCCCTCATGTTTCGGGGATTTTTGGAATCCCCTTGGAACAGGGCGGGAACGAACCAGCCAGTGCTCGCCTCAGCACTGCGATCGAGGCACGTCAAGCCCACACCGGGGTGGAGGACTCCTCCCACTGGACGATTGATTCGCATTTGGGCTACTTGATACTCCATTGATCAGGGTTGGTTCCGAGTCCCCATGCCCCGATCAAGGCCGGAAGCGGCGATCGAGGTGACTAATCTTGCTCGTGACGATGTCAAACTTGCCTGTCGATATCCAACCTAGCATGTGAATGCTCTCTATTTTCGTGCGGCCGAGGGATCGAAATGGCAAAGAACGTTGGCATCGGCCTCGACACTACTACTTCGCACCTCATGGACTGCTTGCGTGGTCTGAGTGCCTTGATCGTTGCGTACGTCCACGGCTTCCAGGTATTCGTCCTTCCCTACTTTGGTACCGGCACACCGAGTCATATCCTGACGAGCCTGATCTCCACATACGCCGTTGACGCCTTCTTTGTCGTCAGCGGCTTCATGATCTGCATCAGCACGCTACGTCACCGAAATCCAAATGGAACTTTCCGATCCGCCGAATTCGCCCGAGCGCGCGTGGTACGAATTTATCCTCCTCTGCTTCTGGCTGTCGCCGTCACGTTGCTGGTCTATGTCATTGTCTCAGGGCTTGGTTTGCATGGGGCGGAGAGTTTTCGCTTGGGGGGCGAACTTTTCTTGGCGAGAGAACGCGTCCAAGTGGAATGGAGCGCGCTGCCCAGTACTTTGCTTCTCCTATATGGAGCAGTGCCGTTCGTTCCGCCCCCGATCAGTATGGACGGGCCGCTATGGACGTTGAGCTATGAATGGTGGTTCTACGTCTCGACTTTCCTAGTCGCGCGGCTCTGGAACGGCTTGTCCGTTTCTCGCCTAGCTCCGATTGCACTTTTGGTCGGTATGCTGATCTACGGGCGGAATGGTCTCTTCCTATGGTTCTTATTGATCTGGCTCAGCGGATTTTGCCTCGCCATTGCCTATGTGGCTCGCTGGCTTCATTCAAGATATTTCTTTCCGGTTGTCGCGGCGCTCGCTTCTATCTTACTGCTCACTCTTCTCTTGATCGGAGGCGGGCACCTTTGGAGCGATATACTTCTGCCATACGAAACCTCATCGGCTCAGAAGATTATGGTGGTGAACTCAATGCTGGCTACAATCGCCCTATCCGTCGTCGTCCGCTCCGCATCAGTCTCTCACCGCCAATTCGCGCGCCCGCTTGTCAGGCTTTCGAACTTTTCCTACACGCTGTACGTGATCCACTATCCTCTCTTCCTTCTTGCCTTCAGTCTCCTCCATCCGTTTCTTCACGACTTCAATTGGATGGTGTCTCTGGCTACAATGACACTTGTCCTCATTCCTACAGTTTACGTATCCTCTCGCTTAGCCACTATCGTGGAGAACAGGAGGCTTCTGGGGCAGGTGGCATCTCGTCTCTTCGGCAATCGGGTCCTTCACGGGTCACACTAGAATTCGTAAACTGGCGCTGATGCAGGCTTGCCGCTCGATCTTCGGGTAGAACCGAATTGAACGGGACGAACTGGATGCCCTTGCTTAAGCCGTCTAACGGCCGTAAGACGCAAATTTGCGGCGACCAAATCCACGTTGGTTTTCCTCTGGAGGAGCCTCCTGTTGATCGTTGCGGTGGGCGCATCTGTTGGTCCACTGTCGACGGCGATCGAGGCGCGGCTCAGCCCTCTCGCACACCAAGAAAGAAGCGCTTGACCGATACGCGAGTTGATGGGCCGGACAGCCCAGGACGCGAGGGGGGACGCTTCTACCGGCTCATTCACGGCTGGTCTGCGAACCTCGTGCAAATGCTGCTCGCTCTGACGCAGCAGCTTCTTCTGATCCCGATGTTCCTGCACTTCTGGAGCAGTGACACGCTCGCGGCCTGGCTCGCGCTCTATGCGGCCGGAAGCCTCGTCGTCGTTGCCGATGCCGGCCTGCAGCTTCGCGCTATCAACCGCTTTCTTGCATTCAAGGCCTGCGCCGATTGCGATGGACGAACGGCGAATTTCTACGCCCGCATGATGCGGCTCTATCTGGCGATCGTCGTGGGACTCGGCGTCTTGCTGATTGCGGGTGCCGAGCTGTTTTCGCCGGCGATGGTCCTCGGGTTTCACAGCAGTGAGAGTTTCAATGTTGCGATGATCGTCATGACGGTCGGTACGCTGCTCGCCCTGCCGGCCAATCTCGTCTCCGGGCTCTATCGCGTGCGCGGCAAATACAGTCGCGCCGTGTGGGCGCAGAATGTCGCGCTCCTGGTCGGACAGATCGGGCAGCTCATCGCGATTGCGTGGCTCGGCAGCCTGCTTGCGGTCGCGATCACCTTGGTTGCGCCGCAGATCCTGTTCGCGATGTTCCTGATCGTCTACGACGCGCCGCGCCAACTGCCGTTCTTGAAGCGCGGAGGCGCGCTCGCGCCGCGGTCCTGGCGATGGAATGCCGCGCAATTCCGACTTGCCCTGCCGTTCGCGGTTGCCAATCTGACGGAGATCGCGCTCGCCAATGCGCCGATGCTGCTGGTCAGCGCGATGGTTACCGATCGCGTAGCGGTCGCGCAATGGGGCTTGATCCGCGTCATCTCTAGCTTCCTGCGGGGTGTCTGCATCCAGATGACATTGCCGATCGGCGCCGAGCTCGGCCACGATTTTGCGATCGGCGACATTGTGCGGTTGCGCAGCCTCTATGCCTACGGATCGCTGTTCATCACCGCGACGGCCAGCCTGATCGTTGGCGGGCTGTTGCCGTTCTGGTCGGACTTCTTCGCATTGTGGACGCATGGCAGCATTCCGAACGATGCCGCGCTCACCGTCACGGTGCTGATAGGTTCAGCTGTCGTCGCGCCCTCCCTGATGGCCCTTGGCTTCGCCAATCACAGCAATCGGGGCGATCTGCTGGTGCGGACCAAGGGAGTCCAACTGGTCGTTTTCCTGATCCTTTCGGCCGTGCTGATTCCCCGGCTCGGTTCGCTCGGCGCCGCAATCGCGATCGTCGCAAGCGACTTGCTGACCCAGGTCGGAATCCTGACGCTCGTGATCGTGCGCCAGACGCTGGCCCATCCGATCCGCCACATGCTGGTCCTGATCACGATCATGGCCCTGATCATGCTCGGTGGATGGGGCCTTGGATTGGCGATCCGGGGCCTTGTGCCGGGAGCAGGGCTGCTGCGCTTCCTAGCAGAATGCACGATCTGGCTCGTGGTCGTTGCCATCGCAGCGAGTCCGCTTCTGATGGAGCGGGTGCGTGGGCGAGTGCTGGCGGCCGTGCCGAACTAGCGTCAGTAGATTCGGGGGTAGCGGCGGTATCGCAGCCGCATCAGGTGCCGGGCAAGCTGGCGATGCCCCTCGTCGATCCGTTCGGCGAAATGAGCGAGCCGTTGCTTGCCGGCGGCGACGAGCCGGGTACGCTCCTCGACCGAGCCGACCTTGACGATGGCCCTGGCGAGGGATGTGGGATCATCGTAGTCGAACAGAACGGCGGCGTCGCCGGCCTGCGCCTTGAAGGCTTCGGGATAGATCACTGGCGTGCCGACCGCCCACGCCTCCAGCGGCGGCAGATTGGTGGGGCCGAAATAGGTGGCCATGACAAGCGCCTTGGCGCCGCGATAGAGCGCGCCCAGTTCCGTTGAGGGAACGAACCCGAGCATACGCACGGAATCGCCGAGCTCGTATTGTGCGACCAGAGCCTCGAAGGCGGCGCGCGCGCCGGGGTCTGAGCCGCACAGCACCAATGTGTGCCGCTCTCCCTGGGCCCTGAGCAGGTGCATCGCAAGCAAGATGGTGGCGTGATTCTTGTGCGACCAGAATTGCGCCGGATAGAACAAATAGCCGGGCTCAAGATGGTGCTTCCTGAGAATCGCGGCATCCTGGGCCTCTTCACTCGTGCCCGGTCGAGACATGTAGACGGACGGCGAGAACGGAATGCAGACGGCGTGATCGCGCTCCATAGCGTAGCGCCGGCACAGCAGGTCGATCAGCTCATCGGCGTTGGTGATGACTACGGCGGCCTTGGTGGCGGCACTGCGCCATACGATGTCGCGGCGCTCGAACTGGCCGAACTCGCGAACCTCGTCGAACTCGGGACTGTCGCGGAAGCAGCCGTCGAAAATCGTAATGATGAACGGCAGCTTGTAGAGCACCAAGTTCCAGTTCGAGGTGGTGGTGAAGTAGACGATGTCGACGCCGGCGCGGCTCAGTTTCTTCTCGAACGGCGCACACGCGCGCATGGTGAATTGCATCAGGTCGAACGGTCCCAGGTACCTGAGGAACAGGAACAGGCGGTCGAGCCAGCCGAGCTTCAGATACTCGCTGCTGATGCCGAGATCGGCAAGGATCGCGACGTTGTCCGGTAGTGTCGTGAATACAGTGACCTCCAGACCCACGGTCTTGGCCCAGTCGCGCATCCACATGATGTCGGTGAGCGACTGCTGGAAACCGCCGCCGACGTCGAGCGGAAGTTCGAGGAAAATGCCGACGTGGTAGCGTTTCACGGCTGCGCGGCCTTTCTCGCGATCGAATAGGCTGCCCAGTCTTTCGTGTTCGGCGCGGCGCCAGACAACCAGGCATAACTGCCTGCCGGCTCGAACCCGCTGTTCCTCAGCGATGCCTCGACCTCAAACGGAAACCAGTAGCGCATCCGGTGGATCTCGTCGACGCGCCGGATCGTCGAGCGTTCGGTGTCTTCGCAGAACAGAGTGTACTTAACGCGTACCGTTGCCTTCTGCTCGTCGTGCTCCGACTGCGCGATTCGCGTCAGGCGCAACGGAAGCTGCTCGATGACCTTGACGCGCGTCTCGACGCCTTGGGCCAGTACGGCGCCGCCATACCAATAGTCAAAGAGGAAAACGCCGCCCGGCTTCAATGCCGCCTGCGCGGTCCGGAACAGCGCCTCGAGTCGCTCGCGATCGTTCTGATAGCTGGCGACATGAAACAGTGACACGACTGCGTCATAGTCGCTTTCTGCGCCGGCCTCGCAGGCGTCGCCCTGCTGAAAGGGCATATCGAGCCCAGCTTCCGCCGCGCGTGCTTTCGCGCTGGCGATCATGTCGGCGCTGAGGTCGACGCCGGCGACGTCCCAGCCGCGGCGCGCGAACTCGATCGCGTGCACGCCCGTGCCGCAGCCGAGATCCAGCAGCTTGCCTGTGGCGATACCGTGGTCGCGCAGCCGGGCTTCGACAAAATCGACCTCCCCGGCGTAATCCTTGTCCCGGTATAGAAGGTCGTACCACGGCGCGTAGTCGGCAAACACGCTCACGCCAGAATCTCCTTAAGAGCCTGGGCGGATCGCGCGATCTCGTCCTCGGTTAGTGCAAGGCCGCTCGGCAGATAGAAACCGCGACGAGCGATGCGCTCCGCGATTGGGTGTCGCTCGTTCAGCATGAATCCCATGCGACGGAGCACGGGCTGCTCGTGCATGCACCAGAAAAACGGCCGCGTGCCGATGCCTCTCTCCGCAAGGCGCCGCATGGCCTCCTTGGCATCGAAGGGAACGTCGTCGTTCAGAACGACGCCGTAAACCCAATAGATGTTGTCAGCATAGTTGGTGCGGGGAACGGGGCGGCGGATGCCCTCGACGTTCTCGAGGTGGCTCTCGTAGAGTCGGCCGATGCGGCGCTTGATCTCGACGGTCCGCGGTAGGCGCTCGACCTGGGCGACGCCGAGAGCAGCCTGGAGGTTGGTCATACGCGCGTTCCAGCCGAGCTCTTCGTGGATGAAGCGCTGCTGCGGCTGGAAGCAGAGATTGCGAAGGCTCGCGAGACGATCGGCAAGAGCGTCGTCGTCGGTGAGGATCATGCCGCCTTCACCGGTCGTGACGTGCTTGTTGGGGTAGAAGCTGAAGGTCGAGACGTCGCCGAAGCTGCCGCAGGGCGCGCCGCGATAGGTCTGGCCATGCATCTCGGCGGCGTCCTCGATCACCTTCAGATCGTGCTTGCGGGCGAGTGCCAGGATCGGATCAAGATCGACCGGCAGGCCATAAATGTGGACCAGCATGATCGCGCGCGTGCGCGGCGTGATCGCGGCTTCCACGCCCTGGATCGTCATGTTCCAGGTCGCGGCATCACAGTCGACCCCGACGGGGACGAGACCTGCGCGCACGATGGCCGACGCGCAGCTGATGATCGTGAAGGTCGGTATGATGACTTCGTCGCCGGGCTCGAGAGCCAGCGCATGCACGGCGATCTCGAGGCCGACCGAGCCGTTGGTCACGGAAACGCCGTGTTGCCTTCCGGCAGCTTTCGCCATCGCCTGCTCGAAGCGCTTGATGAACGGCCCTTCCGACGAGATCCAGCCGGTACGGACGCACTCGTCAAGATATTTGGCTTCGTTGCCATCGAGCAGCGGCGTGTTGACGGGAACGAAAGGACCACTCACAGCGCCGGACCCTTGATCCGCGTCTCTGATACTGCCACCTCGGGAAAGCGCGTCTTGTCGTTCTCGCCGGCATAGGGGCCTTGCTTGATCTCGAACATCTCGAGCGGCTCGATGACGTGGAAGCCGTGCGCGCCGCCGACGAGCAGGATGATGTCGCCGGCGCCGAGCATGCGGCTCTCCAGATACTCCTCGGCCTCGGTGTAGAAATCGACCTGAAGCTTGCCCTTCTGAATGAGGAGGACTTCCTGCGTGAAATGCACCTCCCGCGTCACCCTGTTATGACGATGAGGCGCAATGCTCTTGCCTTCCGGATGGCTCATGAAGGCGAGCTGTTGTGACAACTCGGGCGATGAGAAGAAGGTGATGCCCGGCTCGCGGAACGAGGCGCGAACGATGATCGCATAGAGCTGTTCGCCGAATCTAACATGTTCGACGTGTTCCATCGGGGGGCCTCAAAGGAAAAGCGCTGTAATTATAGTGACATAGCGTCCCTGCGCTGCGGCACTTTGGCTATTTTGACCCGAACCGTCAAGGGCGGAGAAGCCTCGTTTCGAGGTGCTATTTTCCGTCGATGAAGCCGAGGATATCGTCGACCCGCTGCCTGAACGTGTGGGTCGAAAGCGTCCGCGCCTGCCCTGCTGCGGCAATCGCGTTGCGCTCGTCCGTATTGGCGAGGTAGCGATCGATCATACCGAGGCAGTCGCCGACCGAACGCCAGGCCGCGACCTCGCGGCGTTCATCGAACAACGTGTGAAGATTGTCTTTGAAATCGGTTAGGAGGAACGTCCCGACGCCCGTCGCCTCGAACAGGCGTGCGTTGCCCGCCTCCGCTCCCGCCATGTCGATATGCGAGTTGAGAGTGATACGAGAGGAACGGAGCACTTGATACATCTCTACGCCCCACGCCTCACCTTGATAGCAGCGATGCAGCGGCGACGATGAAGGAAGGGTGTGCAGGCCGCTACCATACAGCTTCAGGTCGTACTTCCGCGCAATCGCCTCAAGTTGCGACACCCGCTGCTGGTGGTCCGCTGAGATGGCGCCGACGAACGAGATGTCTATGTTTCGCTCGGGCGCCGGCGGAAGAATGTCGAGGATCTTTGGCTCGAAAGCCAGATGGAGCGTCTCGGCTCTGACTCCCGCATTGCGAAAGGACTGCACAACTCGAAAGATTTGCGAGATCATCAAGTCATAGGCCGACCAGTCAGCGCCTCGGGAAGGGGCGATCCCGACCTGGCCGATCAGGATCGTGCGACCGATGCTCTTGATCCGCCGCGCGAGAGGCGCATCGACGTGGAACACGTCCTGGTTGAGGACGAGGTCCGGCCTAAACTCCTCTATCTGAGCCAACAGGATTGTTTCCGCCTGCGCGTCCAGGCGCGGGCTAAGGCCCACCTTACGCGCCAGCGGTCTTAGTGCGGGCTTGAACGGTGCAATCGCGCGCTGAAGCCAGTTGGGAATAGCTTGCCACTGCACCTCGGAGCCTGGTGTTGGTGGCTGTTCGAGGGCGAGGCCGTGCTCGCGCGCCCAGGCCGCTCGCATCCAGGGATTGTTAATGTGAATGTCGGCGGCGACATGTCCCGCCGCGACGAAATTGCGCGAGTAGAAATCGGCGACGCCGAACAAGCTGGCATTTCGGGCCGCGATCTGCATAGTGTAAGGGGAATGAGAAAGTCCGGGCGTGCGGCGGTACAGCCAAGCCAGGAACCGTGGATAGTCCGCATTGAGGATGAGTACGCGCACGGTCTTCAGTGCCCCTGTTCGGGGGCGCCGCGTGGCATCACGTACCAGAGGAAAAACAGCAACACCGCGCCGTGCGTCAGCATCACCGTCGTGAACGGAACGTTCATGAGGGTCTGCGGCAATAGTGCGCCCGATATCAGAATGATGCGGGGGCAAAGACCGGCGGACATTCCATTGGCGATGGAGATTACGATGCCGCAGGCAAGCGCCGAGACAGGGGCAAGCACCGGTCCGACCGATGCAACGCCTTCCGTCGCGAATAGGGATGCGTTCATATAACCGCCGATGCCAAACCAGTTGTATATGACTACCGCGAGCGGCTCTTGATAGGGGCAAGACATCAACGGCTTCAGGAAGCTGATTTGGCAGAAACGGGTCAGGTCGTGTGAGAAGAAGAACTCGTTGTAATAATCCATCGCAAGTGACGGGATGGCGATCAAGCGAAGATTGACGAGCTGGAAAATGGGCATCGCAGATCGTTCCGGGAAAAGACTATGTCGGAACAGGACAAACAGGATCATGCCGGTTGCGGTTGGTACTAGAAGGGACAGGACGATGGTTGCTCGTAATTCCATCAACCGCGTCGCGGCGAGCATAACGATGAGCCAGGCTGGAGCGAAGAAAGCCTGCTTGCTTAGTGTAATCGGATAGAACAATAGTAGCACGATCAGGACGGCGCTGGCACGCCAGTAGCTACCGCGAAGCGCGTAGCAGGCGAATGCAAAGGGTAGCAACGCGGTCGTCGCAATCCCGACCAGATAGTTCACGACTGTTGGCGCAGATAGGGTCTCCCGATATCTGTAGATGTCCTCGATCGAAACAAGTCTGAAATTATAGCAAGCGCTGATGGCAGCAATAGCGGCACCGATCAGCACGAGGCAGCCCAAGAGGCGCTCGAAGTCACGCGACGAGAGCGTCAGCAATCGCGGCAAGGTCGGCTGGTAGAGCGCGAAAACTAGGAACGCCACCAAAGACGCTGCCGCCGAGAAGCCGCTCAGTCGATGGTTGTAACCGAATTCGGAAAAGGTATTCAGCCAGAGGTAGCCTGCGATCATCACAAAGAGGTAGTAGCCCACGAAATAACCGAAGCTGAAACTGGCGCGGACGAACAAGAGAGTTAACACGGCGAATGCCGCAATCGTAGCGATCGCCTTGGGGAGAGACTCGTAGCGGAAAAAAATGTGATAGTGGGAATAGGCCTGTGCAACAAAGATTAACGAAACGCAGCCCAACCCGAGATGGACCAGAATCAGGAGGGCGAGGCCACGGTCGTTGCCGGCTAAACGAACTCCGTCTCCGGCCTCCCGATCTCTGATGTCAGCAGGGAACCCCATATCGCAGTTCGAATAACCCATCCATTGAGTGTGTGCAATGTGCGAAGCGTGCCCGGACAGGGGATATTGCACAGGTAAGGCCTTGATTCTTTCGCGTTTTTATTAATATAGGTCACTTGACCGGCAGGCTCAGAACCTCAGCTTCCTGTCCGCCGGCGGAGAACATCGAGGTCTCATGATCCGGTTCGGCCTGCTGGGATGCGGGCGCATCGCCAAGCGCCACTCCGACCTTTTGGGCGGCAACCATATCGAGGGCGCGCGTCTTGTTGCTGTTTGCGACTCCGATCGCGCACGGGCGGATGCGATTGCCTCAAAATTCGGTGTTGCGGCGCATGACAATATAGATGCGATGCTGGCGCGTGACGATATCGACGCCGTCGCAGTGCTGACGCCGAGCGGGATGCATCCGCAGCACGTGATTGCCTGCGCGCGCGCCGGTATGCATGTCGTCGTCGAAAAGCCGATGGCTCTCCGGTTGCAGGACGCCGACGAAATGATCCGCGCTTGCGACGAAGCTGGCGTGAAGCTGTTCGTCGTCAAGCAGAATCGTTTCAACGTTCCGATCGTCAAGGCGCGTGAGGCGCTCGATGCCGGCCGGTTTGGCAAGCTCGTGCTCGGCACGGTGCGCGTGCGCTGGTGTCGGGATCAGACCTATTACGATCAGGACGCCTGGCGCGGTACCTGGGCCCAGGACGGCGGCGTGCTGACCAACCAGGCGAGCCACCACATCGATATGCTGGAGTGGTTTTTCGGCGATGTAGTCAGCGTTCATGCGCGTAGCACCACCGCGCTTGTGAACATCGAGACTGAGGATACGGCGGTCGCGACGCTGAAATTCCGCAGCGGTGCGCTGGGAGTTATCGAAGCCACGACCGCTGTGCGGCCGGCCGATCTCGAAGGCTCGATCTCAATCCTCGGCGAGAAGGGTACGGTTGAGATCGGCGGCTTTGCTATGAACCAGATTCGTCATTGGCGCTTCGTCAACAAGCTGCCGTTGGACAACGACGTGATCGAAAAATACTCGGTCAACCCGCCTAACGTCTATGGCTTCGGCCATCAGGCTTATTATCAGCATGTCGTCGAGTGTCTCGCCGACCGCGGCGCCGCGCTAGTCGATGGGCTGCAGGGCCGCAAGAGCCTTGAGTTGATCTCCGCACTCTACGAGTCCATCGAGACCGGGAAGGAGGTGCCGCTTCGTTTCGTGCCGCGTCGCAGCCGCTTGGGCATTGCCTCGTGAGTGGCCCAGCGCGCAACCCGATCGGGATCCGCGACGTCAACTTCGGTGTCGGTGTCGCGGTGGTCGAGCCGTGCAACCTATACGGCTGTACAATCGGCGATAACTGCTTCATCGGGCCGTTCACTGAGATCCAGAAGGATGTCGTCATCGGCGCCCGCACGCGCGTGCAATCGCACAGTTTCGTCTGCGAACTCGTCAGCATCGGCCAGGATTGCTTCGTCGGCCATGGTGTGATGTTCATCAATGACACGTTTGCGGGCGGTGGGCCCGCGCGCGGGCGAAAGGAATTGTGGCGCGAGACCAGGGTCGGCAATCGGGTGTCGATCGGCTCGAATTCCACGATCCTGCCGGTGGCGATCGTCGACGACGTCGTGATCGGCGCGGGCTCGGTGGTAACGAAGGATATCACCGTTGCCGGCACCTATGCCGGCAATCCGGCGCGGCTATTGACCTTGCGGAAGTGACGAATGGCGGTTCCCTTCGCCGATCTCCAGCTCCAGTACCAAAGCATCAAGGGCGAGATCGACGCGGCGATTGCCGCCGTCATCCGCGACAATGCCTTCATCCGCGGCCCCTTTGTCGATGCATTCGAGCGCGACTTCGCCAAGGCTGCGTCGGTCGAGCATTGCGTCTCCTGTGCCAACGGGACCGACGCACTGTATCTCGCGATGGCCGCATTGAAGGTGAAGCCGGGCGACGAGGTCATCACGACGGCGCATTCCTGGATCTCGACCTCGGCGATGATCACGCATGCCGGCGCGACGGTGAGGTTCTGTGATACCGACGGGGTGACCTTCACGATCGATCCTGCAGCGATCGAAGCCGTGATCACGCCGCGCACCGTCGGCATCATCCCGGTGCACCTCTACGGTCAGCCCGCCGACATGGACGCGATCATGGCGATTGCGAACAAGTACGGATTGTGGGTGATTGAGGATTGCGCGCAGGCGCATCTGGCGTGCTACAAGGGACAGATGGTCGGAACGTTTGGCGCGGCTGCGACCTATTCGTTCTATCCGGGCAAAAATCTCGGTGCGATGGGCGATGCCGGCGCCGTGGTCACTAACGACGCTGCGCTCGCCGAGCATATGACGAGGCTCGCGCGTCATGGCGGCTTGGTGAAGCATCAGCACGAGATCGAGGGCGTCAACAGCCGGCTTGATGGCATGCAGGCCGCAATCCTCTCGGCAAAGCTTCCGCATCTGGCCGCCTGGACCGAGGCGCGCCGACGCGCCGCCGCGATCTACGATGCCGGCCTCAACCAGATCGAGGGGGTGAGCGTGCCGCAGGTCGCGCCCGGACGCGATCATGTCTATCACCTCTACACGATCAGGCATCCGCGCCGCGACGCGCTGGCGGCGCATCTCATCGCCAATGGGGTGCAGACCGCGATCAACTATCCGACCGCACTGCCGCTGCTTCCAGCCTATGCGCGATTCGGTCACACCGCGGCGCAATTTCCGCATGCATACCGGGACCAGAACACCATCCTGTCGCTGCCGATTTTTGCCGAAATCACGCCGGCGCAGCAGGACAGTGTGATTCGTCTCCTCCGCGAATTTGCATAGCGCCGGGCATTGCTCCCCGCTCGCGTGAGATTTGTTGATCCTTCTCAAAGATTTGTGGGCTCCGCACGGTTGTATTTCGGGGGCGCGGTTCCCGGTCCATTGATGGGACCGCAGCGCATTCAAAACTGGCCTCCAGCAGCCGGAATGTTTAGAAGCGGGGCCGTATCAGGTCGGCAGGCGGGTCGGGCGGCCGGCCAGAGGGGAACAGGAACTTTGCGAAAAGTACTTTTGACGGGGGCGGGCGGTTTCATCGGGTCGCACCTTGCGGAAGAGCTGGTCCGGCGCAACGTCGCGGTGCGCGCTTTCGTGCACTACAACAGCATGGGCGCGCATGGCTGGCTGGATTCCTCGCCGCCTGACATCAGGAAAGAGTTCGACGTCTTCGCCGGCAATGTCTGCGACCCCAACGGCGTGCGCACCGCCATGAAGGGCTGCGACGCGGTGCTGCATCTCGCCGCGCTGATCGCGATTCCGTACTCCTATCATTCGCCCGACACCTATGTGGAAGCCAACATCCGCGGCACGCTCAACGTGTTGCAGGCGGCGCGGGATCTCGGCGTCGAGAAGGTGATCCATACTTCGACCAGCGAAGTCTACGGCACGGCCCAATTCGTCCCGATCACCGAGGAGCATCCGCTCCAGGGCCAGTCGCCTTACTCGGCGACCAAGATCGGCGCCGATCAGCTCGCGCTGTCGTTCGAGCGCTCGTTCGGCACGCCGGTGACGGTGGTGCGTCCCTTCAACACCTACGGGCCGCGGCAATCGGCGCGCGCGGTGATCCCGACCATCATCACGCAGATTGCGGCGGGCGCGCGCAAGATCAAGCTCGGTAGCATCCATCCGACGCGCGACTTCAACTATGTCGCCGACACCGTTGGCGGCTTCCTGGCGGCACTCGACTCCAAGGCCGGCATCGGTGAAGTCATCAATATCGGCAGCGCCTTCGAGATCTCGATCGGCGACACCGCGCGGCTGATCGCCGAGCTGATGGAAGCCGAGATCGAGATCGAGCACGACGACGTGCGCGTGCGCCCCGAGCGCAGCGAGGTCGAGAGGCTCTGGGCCTCCAATGCCAAGGCGCAAGAGCTGATCGGCTGGTCGCCACGTTTCGGCGGGGTGGATGGCCTGCGCAAAGGGCTCGAACAGACCATCGCCTGGTTCACCAAGCAGGAGAACCTAGCCCGCTATCGCGTCAATGCCTACACGCTGTGAGCCAGATGAGCATGTCCTCCGCGCAAGCGAGCCAGAACCGTCCCGCCATGCTTGACCTCAAGCCGGTGCTCGATGCCGTCGATGCCGCGCTCGGCTCGGCGCAGCGCCCGGTCGAGCTGCATGAGCCGCGTTTCGGGCAGCGCGAGCGTGAACTCGTGCTCGACTGCATCGACACCAACTGGGTGTCGTCGGCAGGCAAATACGTTACCCGTTTCGAGGAGATGGTGGCGGAAGCGACCGGTTCGCGCCACGCGGTTGCGATCGTCAACGGCACCGCCGCGCTGCACGCGGCGCTGATGCTCGAGGGTGTCGAAGCCAATGATGAGGTGCTGTTGCCCTCGATCACCTTCGTCGCCACCGCCAATGCCGTGAGCCATGCCGGCGCTGTGCCGCATTTCGTCGATTCGACGTGGGACACGCTGGGGCTCGACCCGCGCGCGCTCGAGGCGCATTTGGACGCAATCGCGGTGCGGCAGAACGGCGCCTGGGTCAATAAGCACACCGGACGAAGGCTGCGTGCCGTCGTTCCCGTGCATATCTTCGGGCATCCCGTCGACATGGCCGCGCTCGGCGCGGTCGCCGCGCGCTATGATCTGGTCATCGTGGAGGACGCGACCGAGTCGCTCGGCTCGCGCCTGAACGGCAAGGGCTGCGGCACTTTCGGGCACTCGGCGGTGCTGAGCTTCAACGGCAACAAGATCGTCACGACAGGCGGCGGCGGCATGATCGTGACCGACGACGAGGCTCATGCCCGCCACGCCCGCCACTTCACCTCGACGGCGAAAAAGGCGCACGCCTGGTCGTTCGAGCACGACGAGGTCGCCTACAATTACCGCCTGCCCAACATCAATGCCGCGCTGGGCTGCGCGCAGATGGAGCGGCTGGCCGGAATGGTCGCGGCCAAGCGCGCGCTCGCCGAGCGCTATCTCGATGCCTTCCGCGACTTCCCCTGGGCACGCATCTATCGCGAGCCGAAGGGGTCCGAGAGCAATTACTGGCTCAACACGCTGGTGCTCGACCGCGAATATTCCTCCGAGCGTGACCGCCTGCTCGAGGCCCTGCACGGCCACGGCATCCGCGCCCGGCCGCTCTGGACGCCGATGCACCTGCTGCCGATGTACCGCGACTGCCCGCGCGCGTCGCTCCCCGTCGCCGAGGACATGAATACGCGCTGCATCAACCTGCCGAGCAGTCCCTTCCTCGCCGGGGCAACGAACAAGAGCTGATGCCCCGGATCGTCTTCTTCACCATTCACAGCACGACGGCCTGGTGGAAGTACCTGGCCTCGCGCATGGAGTTCGCCGACGCGGTCGTGCTCAGCGATCTCCGCGACGACGGCGACTATTCGCTGGTCGACGACTTCTATCGCTTCGCGGACACGGGTGATGCGGCGTCCGCAGCGCTCGACCGGTTCGGCGCGGAAGGATGCGCCGACATCATCCTGCGCTGTCGCGTGCTCAGGAGCATCGATCGCGATCTCGCGCTGAGGATGATCGGCGGCATGACGCAGGCGATCGAGCAGGCCTTTGACAAGCTTGGCCCCGATCTGGTCATGACCTTCACCATCGACCGCTACGTCATGGACGTGATGGAGCGCATCGCGCGGCGGCGCGGTATCGACTTCCTGGAGATGACGACCTCGATCATCCCGGACCAGGTGATGCTGATGCGCCGCGGCAGGCCGGTCTGGCTGCGCGAGCCGTCCCGAGAAGACATCGATGCGGCCGTCGGCCAGCTCTGCAGGGAAGATTTTGCGCCGGCCTATGTCCGCGACGCCAAGCGGTTCTCGCTGGCCAGGTTCTGGCGGATCTTTGGCTACTACGCTCTGCGTGGCGCCTTCTTCAACGTCTGGCGCTTCCTCAAGCGCGATCGCTACAACTGCCACTATCTCGACGCGCTGAAGCGGTTGAAGCACAAGGTGCGCATGCGCGACGTGGCGGTCCTCGGCCTGCTCGACCATGGCTGGGACAAGCGGCTCGCCGAAGTGCCGCGCGAGCGGCGGGTGTTCCTCGGGCTTCAGCTCTTCCCCGAGGCCTCGATGGATTACTGGCTCGAGCAGCAGGGCATGCTGGCGCATGACGACGTGGTGGCGCGCTATTGCGAGGCGCTCGGTCGCGCCGGCTACCGCATCTTCGTCAAGGATCATCCGCTGCAGTTCGGCTTCCGCCAGCGCGAGCTGTTCGAGCGGCTGGCAAAGCTGCCCTCCGTGGTGCTGGTGCCCTACGACGTGCCGGCCAATCTCCTGATCGGAAAGTGCGCGGTATCCGTGACCTTTACCGGCACCATCGGCTTCCAGGCGGCGCTCGCCGGGCTGTGCTCGGTCGCGACCGAGCCGTATTACGCAACCGAGCAGCATTTCTTGCACGTCCGCAGCACGGGCGAAGTCGACGGTGTCGCCGAGCGGCTGGCGCGGTGGCAATCCCCCGACGATCTCGACACCACCCGCCGTGCGATCATGCGTCATCTGGCGTCGATCAGCGTCGAGGGAGACTATTTCGGCTGGCGCAAGTTCGATCCCGAGAACGCGGCGCAGCGCGCATCGGTCGAGCCGCTGGCGCGTTCGCTGAACGCGCACCTGCCGAAATTCCTGAAGTCCTGTAGACCGCTGCCTGACGTTACAGTGGGGAACGCGCCAACCGATGTTGACGGCCGGCGGTGATGGAACAGCTTGATGCGATCTCGTCTGTTTGACCTCGTGACGCGCCCGGCGGTCGCCGGCACGGTCGCGGCGCTGGTCCTGCGCGCGCTGACGCTGGCGAGCCGCTTCCTGCTGTCGCTGCTGCTGGCGCGCATGCTGTCGCCCGCCGAAATGGGACAGTACGGCCTTTTGACCGCGGCGCTGGCCTTCGCGCTGCTCGCGGTCGGTCTGGAGTTCTACTCCTACACCTTGCGCGAACTGGTGCCGGCGACACCAGAGCGGCGTGCGCGCATTATCGCCGACCAGATGGTGCTTGGCACGGCCGCGCTCGTGGCGGTCGGCATCGCGATTGCCGTCGCGATCGCCGCGGGCTCCTTTCCGGCGCGTCTGGCGCCGTGGTTCATCCTGATCCTCGTCACCGAACACGTCTCGCTGGAGGCGACGCGGATACTGATCATTACCTGGCGGCCGGTGAGGGCCTATATCGGCGTTTTCCTGCGCGGCGGGATCTGGGTGTATGCGATCGCCGTTCTGATGCTCGCGGCGCCTTCGACGCGGACGCTGGAAACCGTGATGGTCTGGTGGGCGCTCGGTGGGGTGGCGGCGATTGCCTTTTCTGCGTTCTCGCTCTCCGAATTGCCGTGGCGCGAGCTCGGGGGATACCGGCCGGACTTCAAGAACATCCGCGAGGGCCTCTGGGTTGCGCGTCCCTTCATGCTGACGGCCGCGGGAGCGCTGGTCATTTCCTATGTCGATCGCTTCGTTATCGACGCCTTCGTCGGCCGCGATGCGCTCGGCATCTACACCTTCTATTCGACGATCCTGATCGGCCTGCTGTCACTGGGCGGCTCGGTGTCGCACCAGTTCCTGCCGAAGGTCATTGCGGGCTATGCGGCGGGCAGGAATGCCTATCGCACGGCGCTGCGCTCGTTCTTCTGGTCGATGCTGGCACTGGTCTGCGCCACGATGATCCTGTCGGCCTTTGCCATGGGGCCCATGCTCGCGCTACTCGGGCTGTCGACCTACGCGGCGAGCATCGGCGTGTTCTACGCCATGCTGCCGGGGATATTCCTGCGCATGCTGGCGGATGTTCCATCCTATGCGCTCTATGCGGCGCGGTCGGACAAATATCTCCTGGTCTGCAATCTCGGTTCCGCCGCGGTATCGACCGCGCTGAACGTGGCGCTGATCCCCGTGCTCGGCATCTACGGTGCGGCTCTTGCTGGCGGAATCGCCAGCGCGGCGCTGTTCGTGTCCCTGACGGGCTTTGCCACCCACAGGATGCGCGAGAGCTTCAGGGAACCCGCCGCAACCGAGACGGTCGGCCTTCCCACCGATCCAGACATGCTCTACCCCTGAGGGCAATTCATGGGTAAACGTCAAGGCAATCTCACGCCGCAACCCGAGGGGCGCTTCTTGGACGGCAAATTGCAGCAGCGGCCCATTCCGTTGGTCGGCACTCTCGCATCGCCCGCGATTCTGATGACCGTGATCTGGTTCGGGGCGCTTTTCGCTGTCGCCGTCGGGCCGATCAACTATCCGGGGCAGCCGTCGACGGCGGTGCTGACCGTGGTTACGATCGGGCTCGCGATCTTCCTGCTGTCCTATCGGGGCGGCAAGCTCGCCTTCGATCGCTGGTTCGCAGGCCAGGGCCGCTCCTCGCCGCCTTCTGCACGATTGCTCAACAACGTCACCATGGCCGCGTCGCTGTTCGGCATCGTCGGCATCGCGCTGGTGGCGCTCGACCGGACGGTGCTCAGCGGCGTGAGCAACTCCAGCTATTCCGAGCTGCTCCGTTGTGCGCCAGGGCTCGTCGACACGGTTGCGATCAGGCGCACGCCGCTGCTCTATGGCGGTTACATGATGTTCTCGTTTGGCTTCGCCTCCCTCGTGCTGTTCTTGCTCAGGGGAGAGGAGATCAGGGGATGGGCCGCCGCATTGGCGCAACTCTCCATCATCTCGCCGGTCGGGTATGCGCTGCTTTATTCGGGCCGGATGCCGATCCTGTTCGTTCTCGTGCTGGTCGGGATGGCGATGCTGGTGCGCCTCGCCCAGGGGCGAACGCTTCTGCCGCGAGGCCATTATCTCCTGCTCAAGACCGTGATCGTCGTGGGCCTGTTCGCCGTCTATTCGAGCGCGATCTGGTCCAGCCGGCAGAACTTCTGTATCCAGATGTCGCCCCTGATCGCTGAATTGCAGCAGGAGAAGAACCAGCGCGATACATCCATGGCAGCTGGTGCGCCCGCGACATCTAGCGAAGCCCACCGCGCCAAGCCTGCGGAGGCGATCACTCTAGCCGAGCTCAACAAGCGGGTCGCCGAGGCGCAGGCGGCCCCGCCACCGTCCACCGGCACGAGCTCGACGGAAGCCGTGCTGGCGATGATGCTTGAAGCCTGGAACGTCAAGCCACGCGGCTACGTCGCGTCGGCGATCGAATCCAGGCGTATATCGTCACGCAGCGCGATGATCGGGCTGAGCACGTATTTTTATCTGACCCATGGCGTGCGGACGGTCGATATCGTCTGGAAGGCGCGCGACAAGTTCACGCCCCAATGGGGCGTGTACGAGGTCGGCGTGCTGTCGCCTCTGCTGCGGATCTTCTTCCCGGAGAACGATCAGGTCGCAGTTATGGAGGCCGAACTGCGGGAAGCGCTGATCTATGGTTTCTTTCCGAGCGTCTGGGCCGCCGCCTTCATCGATTTCGGCCTCGTTGGCGCGATCCTCTACGTCGCGATCTGGGGAGGCGTGGCCGGCTGGAGCGCGGCCGGAAGCCGGCACTCCGGTCTGATGACGCCGCTGCTGCTGCTCGTGTTCGCGCTCGCCAGCGTCCTGCTCAGCCCGGTTCAGGGACCCCTCGGCATGGCCAATTCGGCCCTGGTGCTGGTGTCGATGGCGGCGACCGGGCTGGTACTGGATCTTGCGAGGCTACGGGACAGGGCGCCGCTGGAAACGGGTGAGCTCGGGCTCAACAGGACGGTGACCTGATATCAGCGCGCGGAGATGTTGCGCAGCCACGCAACGGTTGCCGCGACGCCTTGCTCCATGTCGCAGGGAAGCGGCCCGCAGACCGCGGCGGTCGGCGCCAGATCGAACTGATACTGCGTGAGCACGTTGTTGAGGCGGAACGAATTGAACGGAAACCGCTTCAATCCGATCGCGTTCACGGCGTCGCCGCAAAGCGCCAGCGTGCGGGCGACGCCGGTCGGCAGATGCGGGATCGGGCGCGATCCGAAAGCGCGCTGAAATGCGTCGCTCCACGCGATCAGATCGATCGGCGTGTAGTCGGCGAGATAGAACGTCCGGCGATGAATCTGCTCCGCCGGCACGCTCAGCAGACGCCAATACTGGAAGGCGATATTCTCGATATAGCTGTAGGACTTCCAGAGCGGGCCGTGCCCGACGTGGAAATAGTGGCCGCGCTCGATCATGTGCAGGAAGCGCTGGTAGTGCGCGCTCATACCGGGACCCCAGACCGTGGTGGGGCGCACCAGGCACCATTCGCGCTCCGCGCCGTCGGCGCTGCGGACGATCTCCTCGGTCCGCACCTTGCTCTTGCCGTAGAGCGTGTCGGCCCTGTACTCGGTGTCACTGGTCGGCACGTAGCCGACGCGGCAGACGAGCTGCGACGAGGTCCAGATCGCGCGCCGCACCGACGGCGTGCGCCGCACGGCCTCGACCAGGTTTTCGACGCCTTCGATATTGGCGGTGTAGCCGGCAAGGTCGGTCTTCTCATCGAGATCGATGCGGGCGGCGAGATGAACCACCGCATCGGGTGCGGCGCTGGTGACGGCTTTCGTCAGCCCGCCGGCATCGAGGATATCGCACACGATATCGGTGGTCTCGGCCGGAACCTTGTCCAGTCCCACGACCTCGCAATGTTCGGCGCGCAGGCGCCGCACCAATGCCTGGCCGATGAAGCCGGAGCTCCCGGTCACGAGTACTTTCATGCTGATGTCGCTGTCTTTACCGGAGGGGCGGTCGCTTGACCGGCTTGCCGGGCTGATCTACCAAACCGACCAGTCGATTGCAAACTGTGGCAAATGCATTGTTCGTATAGGCATTTTGCGATCGCTATCCTCCACCTCGGCTTCTGCCCAACCGGCGCTCGCTTCATGAAGGCATTCGTCTCTGCCGCGTTTCAGGCCATCAACAACGTCCTGGAACCGATCGGCCTGCGCCTGATGCGTACCAACGCGCCGGTCAGGAATTTCGGCCTGTTCTTCAAGCATCTGAAGTCGCTCGGCTTCGATGTGAAGACGGTGGTCGACGTCGGCATCGCATTCGGCACGTCGCCGATCTATGACGCATTCCCGCGCGCCAAGTACTTCCTGGTCGAGCCGGTGACGGAATGCCGCCCGCTGCTGGAGCAGCTCAAGCAGCGGCTCAACGCCGAGTATTTCCTGGTGGCGGCCGGCGCCGAGAACGGCGAGATCACCTTCAACGTCCATGACGACATCTCGGGCTCCAGCATCTTCGCGCAGGTCGAGGGCAAGGCGCTCGACGGCGAGGCGCGCAAGACGCCGATGCGGCGGCTCGACTCGCTATTGCCGGAGACGCTCGAGCACCCGGTATTCCTCAAGGTCGATACGCAGGGCGCCGAGATCGAGGTGTTGAAGGGGCTCGGCACGCGGATCAGCGAGATCGATCTCATGATCCTCGAAACCACCATGATGCCCATGCGGCACGGCATTCCGCAATTCGCCGATATCGTGCGCTTCTGCGACGACGCCGGCTTTGCGGTCTACGACGTGTTGGAAGGGCATATGCGCTCGCTCGACGGCGCGCTCGCCCAGATCGATCTTGCCTTCATCCGCAAGGACAGCCCGCTGCGCAGCCAGGCGGCTTACTTCAGCCCCGAGCAGCTTGCCGAATATCTCAAGCGTCCGAGCAAGCTGCGCGGCGCTTGAGTGCGCAGCCGCAAGCTTCGCGTCAGATTTCCGCGAGCAGGATGAACAGGCAGCGGCGCTCGCCCTTGTTGACCATGCCGCCGCGATGCATGCCGTTGCCGTCGAACAGCACGCAATTGCCGTAGTTCGAGGTTGCGGCGAAATGGCCTTCGCGCAGGCGTGCCACCTCGGGCGAATTGTCGGGCAGGTCGCCGCCGAAGTCAGCCTTCTTGCGCAGGAACGCCGGCAGCGCCATGAACTTCTTGCGCGCGTCGGGCCGGCGGCCGGAGAAGCCCGAGAAATCGTTGGTGCGGCGGATCATGCCTTCGAACCAGCCGATCTTCGCGTTCTGGCTGCCGCGGATGTAGCAGAACGGGCCGCCATCCGGGCCGATGTCATGGACGTAAATCGCGCATTTCAGCATGCCGTAGGTGGCATCGATGTGCAGATAGCTGCCCCAGGGATCGGCAAGCTGCGTGTCCGGGAACACACGCTTCCAGAATGCGAGATCCTGATCGTTGATCTGCGCGTTGACGTGCTTCACGCCGGCGGGGCGGCCGAGATAGGCGCTCGCCGCTTCCATGATGCCGTAGCGCTTGAAGATGGACTCGACGGTCGCGAACGCCTGCGGATCGGCGGACCGCGTGCACCAGTAGACGTTGTCGTCGAACTTGCGCTTCTCCGGCGGAATGTTGGCGCGGCGCTCGTCGAGCTTGGCGAAGCCCGGATTGGTCACGCCGCGGATCTGCTCGATCTCGTCGGGCGTGAGGTTCAGGCAGACGATGCCGTCGGATTTGATCTTGTTGAGCAGCGCCGGGTTTGCCGGCTGCGCGGGACGGCGCGCACCGGTCAGCCAGCCGATCGCGCGGCTTGCACGGATGCTTGCGAACATCGAGATGTAGCGCAGCGCCGTCTTTGCATTGAGGCCGCTGAAGCCGGCCTCCTTGGTCAGCAGCGGCATGTTGTCGTAGTCGACGATGCGGCGAATGGTGACGAAGGCGAAGGTGCGTGCGAACACGTTGAGCGCATAGAGCCGCTCGCGGAAGGTCGGCTTCGGCAGCATGCCGCCATAGGCCGGATGCGCGTCATAGTCGATCGCCGGAAGCGTGTTGCCGCGATAGGGCGGAATCGGAAGTTCACCAATCTCGACGGCGCGTGCCACCGGCGTCACGTCGGAAAGTGAATCGATCGTCGTCATGTCGCGTTCTCCCGGAACGAGCGCGGTTCGTCTCAAGCTCGTCCCGATCTATACAGCCTGGGGCGCGGCTCAGGCAACAACTGGCCGGTACTATACGGTCGCTCCGGGCGGTTCCGGCGTGACCGCCAAATCGTAGAAATGCTTCGGGAAAGCGCGCTTGAGGTCGGTCTTTCGAAGGGTTCCAGCGATAGCCTCGGAGGCCCCCCCGCGGCCGTAGGGCGGCACACGGGCCGGATCGGGCCGGAACCCGCCCTCGAAGATGCTGCGCAGGCTTGCCAGGATGAGCTGCGAATCGGCGGGGCAGTCGATGATCGAGGCGGCGCGCAGCCGGCCCTTCTGGCGATCGCCGATATTGATCGTGGGCACACCAACGGCCGGGGCCTCCAGAATGCCGCTGGAGGAGTTGCCGACCACGGCATCCGCAAGCCGCAGCGCGGACCAGTAGCGCTCGCTCCCGAGCGAAGTGAAGAGATGGGCGCGATCGGGGCGCGCCGCGACGAACGCCCGGATCGCATCGTCGATGGCGCGATAGCCGGGATCTGCGTTGACGCCGGTGAAGATGAAGCTGCGATCCCCGATGTCGGCAAGCGCGCCAAGAAGGGCAGTGACGTTGGCGGCGTCGGCCTCCGGCTGCGCCGTCGTCGGATGCAGTGTCACCAGCAGGAAGCGCTCGGGACCGCCGATGCCGAGCTTTGCGAACAACTCGGCACGGGTCAGCGTCGGCGTGCTATCCGCCAGATCGAGGCCGGGCGCGCCGACGTTGAAAACAAAATCGGGCTGCTCGCCCATCTGGATCACGCGCCGGCGATAGGGTTCGGCCGCGACGAAATGCAGACAGGCCATCTTGGTGATGGCATGACGGATCGCATCGTCGAAGGCGCCCGCGGTGATCTCACCGCCATGGATGTGTGCGATCGGAATGTTCAGCAGTGTCGCCGCAACCGAGGCGGCCAGCACCTCGTAGCGGTCGCCGAGCACGACGAGGACGTCGGGGGCGAGCTTTGGCAGCGCCTCGGCAAAACCGCTGACGCCGATACCGGTGCCGCGCGCAATCGTTTCGGCGCGGTCGTCGTCGAGCGCGAGATCGATTTTTGCCGCGATCGGAAAGCCGTCGGCCTCGATGATCTTCCAGGTCTCGCCGAAGCGCGGCACGAGATGCATGCCGCAGGCGATCACGCTCAGCGCGACGTCATCGGCCGCCTTGAGCCGCGCCAAAATGCCCCGCAGAAGCCCGTAGTCGGCGCGCGAACCCGTGACGACGGCGATGCGGCGGCGTGCGCTCATGTCCGCTGCCGCCAGGGCGAGGCATCGAGCATGGCATGCTCGATGACATAGGAGGCGTAGGCGAGGTCGGCCGCGCTCTCGATCTCGATCGAATGCATGCGGTCCATCATGATACCGTAGCTTGCCGACGGATCGGCGTAGATCTTGCGATGCTTGCGCATCGCGTCCCAGCCGACGAGATAGAGCGCGCCGTTCATGGTGACTTCGACGGGCTGGTCCTGGCGCCGCTGCGCCGTCGTCGCCAGCATCTTCTCGACGATGCCGCCGATCGAGCCATCCTCGCCGAGCGTGCCGACGAAGATCGAGGAGACCTCGGTCTCGCGCATCCCGACCACGAGGCTCGCCTTGCGCGCGGCGAACAATTCGACGGCCTCGTCGAAATGCTTTGGCGTCGCGAAGGGCGAGGAGGGCTCCAGCAGCATGATGGCGTCGTAGCGCCGCTTCTCATGCGTCTCGATCCAGTCCATGGCGTGCAGAACCACGTCGTTGGATGAGGCGGTGTCGGTCGCGAGCTCAGCCGGTCGCTCGAACAGCATTTCGGCGCCATACCGCGTCGCTTCGGCGCGGATCTCGGGGCTGTCGCTGGAGACGATCAGGCGCGAGCAGTAGCGGGACTGTTTTGCGGCAATCGCTTTGTAGCCGGTCAGGCTGAGGCCGCCGATCTCGCGCAGGTTCTTGCCTGGCAGGCCCTTCGATCCACCGCGGCCGACCAGCAGGAACAATATCTCGGGCGAGTTCGTCATTGGCAACAGACTATCCTGTGTCCCGTCGTCGCGAATCGGCGTGATTCGTCGCTCCACGGGCTCTTGCGGGTCCCGTTGGGGAATGCCGCAAACCGCCCGCTTGCGTTGCTTTTACCAGCGTGCTCGACTAAGACAACCGCTTGATTGGCGGGCGATTTCGCTTTGCCCAGCGACGAAACCCCATGCATCGCAAAACCCTGATCATTGCTGAGGCTGGCGTCAACCACAACGGCGACCGCGCACGCGCGCTGGCCCTGGTGGAGGCGGCGGCGCGAGCCGGGGCCGATGTGGTCAAGTTTCAGTCGTTCCGCGCCGACAAGCTCGCGACGGCCGAAGCCGCGAAGGCGAGCTACCAGCAGGCGACCACCGGCGCGGCGCAGTCGCAGCTCGACATGCTGCGCGCGCTCGAGCTCAGCGCAGACGACGAGGAGCAGATAGCCGCAGCCTGCGCGTCGGCCAATATCACGTATATGTCGACGCCGTTCGATTCCGACAGCGCCACGCATCTGGTCCGCCGCGTCGGCGTGTCCACGCTGAAGGTCGGCTCGGGCGATCTCACCAATGCGCCGCTGCTGCTGCATCTGGCGCGGTTCCGGCTGCCGATCATCCTGTCGACCGGGATGGGGACGCTCGCCGAAGTGGAGCAGGCGCTCGGCGTCATCGCCTTCGGTTATCTTTGCGATGCAACGGCAAAGCCTACGTCTGCCGATTTTGCAAGACTCCTGCTCGATCGTGCGACCTGGATGGAGCTGCGTGCAAGGGTCACGCTGCTGCATTGTACGACCGAATATCCGGCCGATCCGCAATCGATCAATCTGCGCGCGATGGCGACGCTGCGCGAGGCGTTCGGCCTGCCGGTCGGCTTCTCCGACCACAGCCGGGGCATCCACATCGCATCGGCAGCGGTAGCGCTCGGTGCCACCGTGATCGAAAAGCATCTGACGCTCGACCGCAATCTTCCGGGCCCCGATCACCGGGCTTCGATCGAGCCGGACGAGATGGCGGCGATGATCGCCGCGATACGCGACGTCGAGGCCGCGCTCGGCGACGGTCGCAAGGTGCCGGCGCCGGAGGAGATTCCAAACCGCGCAGTGGCGCGCCGCAGCCTCGTCGCGCTGCGCCCGGTGCGCGCCGGCGAGCGCTTCACCGAAGACAATCTCGGCGTCAAGCGCCCGGGCAATGGCGTCCCGCCGATCGAATATTGGAGTTATCTCGGCAAGACCGCCTCGCGCGACTACGCGGCCAACGAGGCGCTGGAGCCATGAGCCTGATCGTGCTCTGTGCCGGCGGTCACGCCCGCGTCGTCGTCGAGGCGTTACTGAGCCGCGGCATCCGTCCCGCAGCCGTCGCTGATCGCGATGCCGCGCGCATCGGCGCGGCCATCGGCGGCGTCAAGATCACGGGATCAGACGACGACGTCCTCAAGATGCCGGCCGACGGGGTCGAGCTTGCCAATGGTCTCGGCAATCGCGCCTCGCGCGGCGATTCGGGGCTGGCGGGCCGGCGGGCCTTGTTCGATCGATTCGCAGAGAAGGGTTACAGGTTTCCCGTGATCGCGCATTCCTCCGCCGTGATCGCCTCCGACGTGCAACTCGGCGCCGGCGCACAGGTGATGGCGGGTGCCGTGATCCAGCCGGCGGCGCGGATCGGGCGGAACGTGCTGGTGAATACGCGCGCGGTGGTCGAGCACGATTGCATCGTCGGCGATCACGCGCATATCGCGCCGGGGGCGGTGCTGTGCGGGGGCGTGTCGATCGGCGAGAGCGTCCATGTCGGCGCCTGCGCCGTTGTGTTGGTCGGCGTCAAGGTGGGCGCCGGAGCCGTCGTCGCCGCGGGCGCGGTGGTTACAAAAGATGTCGCGGCCGGCGGGTTCGCCGGCAACGAATAGGATTGGTTTGTCATGAAGGGCGCGTTTGTCGTCAATGAAGATACCCCTCTGATCGAAACGCTGCGGCGGATCGATCAGGGCAATCTGCAACTCGCCATCGTCGAGCGCGAGGGCAAAATCGTCGGCACCGTCACCGACGGCGACGTGCGGCGCGCGCTGCTCGGCGGTACGGGGCTCGACGCTTCCGTCAGCCTGGTGATGAACCGCACGCCGATCACGGCGCCGGTCGGCATCTCGAATCCGGCCGCGCTGAATCTGATGCGCAAGCACTCCATCCACCAACTTCCGCTGGTCGACACCGAGGGGCGGGTGG
Organism: Bradyrhizobium sp. in8p8; assembly: GCF_000426845.1. Taxonomy (GTDB): domain Bacteria; phylum Pseudomonadota; class Alphaproteobacteria; order Rhizobiales; family Xanthobacteraceae; genus Bradyrhizobium; species Bradyrhizobium japonicum_C. The sequence continues at coordinate 56,105 of NZ_AUGD01000026.1, forward strand.
TCGAGGTCAAGCTGATCGACGATCTCGCGCTCGCGCAGCAATCCGATCATTGGGTCGTGCTGATGGCCGGCGGCCTCGGCTCGCGATTGAAGCCGCTGACCGACGAGGTCCCGAAGCCGCTGATCCGCGTCGGCGACAAGCCGATCCTGGAGACCGTGCTCGGCGGTTTCGTCAAGGCCGGCTTCGGCAAGTTCTTCATCTCGGTCAACTACAAGGCCGACATGATCCGCGACTATTTTGGCGACGGCTCGGCCTGGGGCGTGGAGATCAACTATCTGCAGGAGAACGAGCGGCTCGGAACGGCAGGCGCGCTGTCGCTGCTCCCGGAACGGCCGACGCAGCCGTTCTTCGTCATGAACGGCGATCTGCTGACGACGGTGAATTTCGAGCAGATGCTGAAATATCATCGCGAGCATCAGGCCTTCTCCACCGTCTGCGTGCGCGAGCATTCGGTGACCGTGCCGTTTGGCGTGATCGACTTCGACGATCACCGCCTGCTCGGCATCCGCGAGAAGCCGACGCAAAAATTCTTCGTCAATGCCGGCGTCTATCTGCTCGATCCCGCCGTGCTCGACCATCTTGACGCCAACGAGGCCGTGGACATGCCGACGCTGATCGAGCGCACCATCGCCAAGGGCAAGCCGTCGGTGGTCTTCCCGTTGCGGGAATACTGGATCGACGTCGGCCGGCTCGACGATCTGCAGCGCGCCTCCGACGAATTCCAGAGGATTTTTGGATGAGCAGCGAACGTTCGCTCCGCGAGATGATGTCGCTCGACGGCCGGGTTGCCGTCATCACCGGCGGCGCCGGCCATATCGGCCGCGCCATTGCGGGGGGCCTTGCCGAACTCGGCGCCAGCATCGCGCTGGTCGATATCGCTGCGTCAGCAGGCACTGAAGCGGCGGCGAAGCTGACTGCGAGTTACTCCGTCACGGCAGCCATGTTCGACTGCGATTTCGAGCAGGGCGATGCGGTCAAGGATCTGCCGCGGCGGGTGCGCGAGGCTTTTGGCGGCATCGACATCATCGTCAATTGCGCGGCTTTCGTCGGCACCAGCGGACTCGAGGGCTGGGCAGTGCCGTTCGCGCAGCAGTCGGATGCGACCTGGCGGCGGGCGATCGAGGTCAACCTCACGGCGCCCTTCGTCCTGATCCAGGCCGCCGCCGAGGATCTTGCCAAATCGGGCCATGGCAGTGTGATCAATATTTCCTCCATCTACGGCCTCGCTGGACCCGACTGGCGGCTCTACGAGGGGACCCCGCTCGGGAACCCGGCCGCCTATGCCGCCAGCAAGGGCGGCCTGATCCAGATGACGCGGTGGCTCGCCACCACCATGGCACCCAAGGTACGTGTCAATGCGGTCGCGCCTGGCGGCGTCTTCAGGGCGACGCCGGAGCCGTTTTTGAGCCGCTATGTGGCCCGGACGCCGCTTGCACGCATGGCAAGCGAGGACGATATGAAGGGCGCTGTGGCCTATCTGGCCAGCGACCTCTCTGCCTATGTGACGGGACAGTGCATTGCGGTCGACGGGGGATGGACGGCGTGGTAAGCCGACAGCAAATCATGCAATCGCGAGAATTGACGAAATGTTGAGCTGTAGCAAATGCTTATTGCCGGAAACGGCGGAAGCCACATCGTTCGACGAAGAAGGCTCGTGCAGCGTTTGCCGCCAGATCGAGGTCCGTGACACCCAGATCGACTGGGACGACCGTCACAAGCAGATGATGGAACTGGTCGCGCAATACCGCGACAAGGGCCTGTACGACTGCATCGTGCCGTATTCGGGCGGCAAGGACAGCGTCTTCCAGCTCTGGTACGTCGTCAAGAAACTCGGCCTGAAGCCGTTGGTGGTGCGCTTCGACCACTGGTTCTATCGTCCGCTGATCGAAGAGAACAACACCAGCGTGTTCAAGCAGCTCGGCGTCGACGTGCTGAACTTCACGCCCAACTGGCATGTGGTGCGCGAGCTGATGCTGGAATCGCTGAAGCGCCGCGGCGACTTCTGCTGGCACTGCCACACCGGCATCTATGCCCACACCATGCAGATCGCGATCCGCTACGAGACGCCGCTCTTGTTCTGGGGCGAGAGTCTCGCCGAATACCAGTCGTTCTATTCCTATGACGAGATGGAAGAGGTCGACGAGAAGCGCTTCAACCGCGCCATGAATCTCGGCATCACCGCCGACGACATGTACGAATTCCTCGGCGGCCGAGTCGCCAAGCGCGACCTCTATCCGTTCGTCTATCCACCGCGCAAGGAGCTGATGCGGATCAAGTGCCGCTCGATCTGCCTCGGCAGCTACATCAAGTGGGACACCAAGAAGCACGTCGAGATCATCAAGCGCGAGCTCGGTTGGAAGGGCCAGGAAGTCGAAGGCATTCCGCCGGAGTACGACTACGAGAAGATCGAGTGCTTCTTCCAGGGCGTGCGCGATTATCTGAAATACATCAAGCGCGGCATGGGCCGGACCAACCATCTCGCCAACATCGACATTCGCAACAAGCGCATGACCCGCGAGCAGGGCGAGGCGCTGGTGCGCGAGTTCGACGGCAAGCGGCCGCCGAGCCTCGATCTGTTCCTCGACTATCTCAATCTGACCGAGGAGCAGTTTTTGGGCATCGCGATCAAGCACGAGGTCAGCCCCTGGCAGTTCTCGCCGAACACGGTCGAGCCGGGTCGCCGCATGCCCGACATGGACAAGTGGGACAACACCAAGGTGCCGTGGCCGAACCATCCGGGTGTAGAGATCGGCGGCAAGGGGTGATCGGGCGGCGCGATGATCGCGCCGCAGGGGAGCAGGCGATGTCAGGCGTAGCGATTGTCGATTACGGCATCAACAATGTACGCTCGGTGAAGAACGCCGTCGAATATTGCGGCTTCGATCCGGTCGTGACCCACGACGCCGACGCCATCGCCGATGCCTCCCACGTCATCCTGCCCGGCGTCGGTGCGTTCGGCGATGCCATGAGCAACATTCGCGCGCGCGGCATCGACGAGATGCTCGAGCGCCATGTTCGAGAGAAGGGCAAGCCGTTCCTGGCGGTGTGCCTTGGGATGCAATTGCTCGCCAACACGTCGGAAGAGCATGCCGACGACGGCGTGGCGCATCGCGGGCTCGGCTGGTTCGATGCCGACGTGCTGCGGCTGATGCCGAACGATCCCGCGCTGAAGATCCCGCATATGGGCTGGAACATGGTGGCGAAGGAACGCGACCATCCGATCCTCGCAAATATCCGCGAGAGCAACCTCGCGTTCTATTTCGTGCACTCCTTCGCCATGCGCTGCAAGGATGCCGGCGACGTTGTCGGCTTCGCCCAATACGGCCAGCCGGTGACCGCGATCATCGCACGCGACAACATCGCCGCCACCCAGTTTCATCCCGAGAAGAGCCAGGACACCGGGATCGAGCTGATGAGCAATTTCCTGCGCTGGAATCCCTGAAGTCCTCGCGATGCTGAAGAAGCGCCTGATCCCAAAATTCCTGCTGCGAGACGGCAGGCTCGTGAAGTACGTCCGGTTCTTCGAGAACGAGCGCGCCGCCGGCAATCCGGTTACGACGGCCAAGGTCTACAACGACTACGGCGTCGACGAGCTGATCGTGCTCGACATCGTCCCGAGCGCGGCCTCGCGCGGCCGCGTCGTCGACATCATCGAGCGGATGTCGGAAGAGATCTTCATGCCCTTCACCGTCGGCGGCGGCGTCAAGACGCTCGACGACGTCAACATGCTGCTGCGCGCCGGCGCCGACAAGGTTTCGGTGAATTCGGAAGCCGTGCGGCGTCCGGAGTTTCTGCGCGAGGCGGCGCGCACCTTCGGCGACCAGTGCATGACGGTGTCAATCGACTACAAGAAGATCGGCCCCAACCATGCCAGCGTGTTCATCGACGGCGGCCGCGAGCATGTCGCGCTCGATCCGATCGAGTGGGCGCAGCGTTGCGAGGATCTGCATTGCGGCGAGGTGTTGCTCGGTTCGATCGATCGCGACGGTACCATGAGCGGCTACGACCTCGACTTGATCCACAAGGCGGCGAGCGTCCTGAGCGTGCCCCTGATCGTGTCCGGTGGCTGCGGGTCGCTGCAGCATGCGATCGACGCGCTGGAGGCCGGGGCGTCGGCGGTGGCAATCTCCTCGATGTTCCTGTTCACCGACCACAGCCCGATCAAGCTGCGCAGCCACCTGTTCTCGCGCGGCCTCGACGTGCGCGCCAGCTCCTCAAGCAGGAACTAACACCGTGCAGCTCTCGCTTGCCCGTAACGATCTCGCCCTCTACGTGCGCAAGCAGTTCGAGAACCTGTTTCCCGACGGCGCCGACCTCGGCGACCTCCCGAAATTCGTCGATCTCGCGCTCGGCCGCGTCGACCACTGCTTTTCGCGGGTCAGGCTGAAGGGATTCTTCGCCAATGGCGAGGCTCGGTTCTCGCACTGGCATTCCGACCAGTACGCGATCTTCCTGTACTACCTCGCCAATTCGGCGTTTCGCGAGCGGCCCGGTCACCCGATCGCCGACAAGGCTTATGCGCTGAACAAGGCGCTGCACGCCCTTGATGCGTTCTACGAGGTGGAGCTGCCAGACGTCTTCGCAGTCCAGCATCCCGTCGGCACCGTGCTCGGGCGCGCGCACTATTCCGACTATTTCATCTGCTATCATAACTGCACGGTCGGGGCGAACCTCGACAACGATTACCCGTCGTTCGGCCGCGGCATCGTGATGTATGGCGGCAGCCGGATCATCGGCGAGACCGCGGTGGGTGACAACAGTTTCGTGTCGACGGGCGCGATCGTCGTCGACGGCGGTACGCTTGCCGCCGACAGTATCTTGCACGGCATCTATCCGAAGGCGGCGCGGTCGAAGACCACGCGCAACGTGTTGCGCGATATTTTCGGCGTTGAAGCCTGATCAGGTCAGCCGCTTGAACCCTGAATGTGCGACGGGGCCGCGTAGCAATTGCTTGACGGCCTTCTGGTCCACCGCGGTGCGCAGCTCCCGGAACACGTCGGTGACGGTTTCCAGATAGCGGTCGACATGCGCGTCGCTGTGCGAATACATCGCATAAAACGAGCCGGTGGCGAGAATGCCGCGGTCCAGCATCATCTGCGTGAACAGGGTGCGCACCTCCTGCGCGTCGGGCAGGTCGAAGGCGAAATGGCCTAGCGGCGAGATGCCGGAGACGTGCAACGGCATGCCGGTGATCTGCGATGCCTCGGTCCAGCCCTTCTGAACGCGCATGCCGATCCGCATCAGGTGCCGTGCGACGTTCTGTTCGCGATGCTTGCGCAGGGTGGCAAGGGCCGCGACCGGGCCGACGCGCTCAGTCCAGGCCGTCGAGCTGACGAAGGTCTCTTGTGCCGCGTCCATCACCGAGGCGCGGCCGACGATTGCGGCCATCGGAAAACCGTTGGCGATCGCCTTGGCGAACACGGCCATGTCAGGGTCGACGCCATAGGCGAGATGCGCGCCGCCGGAATTGATGCGAAAGCCGGAGGTCACCTCGTCGAAGATCAGCGCGGCGCCGCAGCGGTCGGCGAGCGCGCGGATGCCCTTGATGAAGGCCGGCTCGGGCTCGCTGGAGCGCACCGGCTCCATCACGATGGCGGCGAGCCGGTGGCCATGGGCGGCGACGATCGCCTCAATCTCGTCGAGCTTGTTGAAGTGGAACGGATGCATCAGGCCCGCGAGGCCACGCGGCACGCCTTTGGTGTCGAGGCCCGGCAGCAGATGGCCGTCGAGCGCGGTGGTCTCGCCGAGATTGGCGCTGAGATACCAGTCGTGCCAGCCGTGATAGCCGCAGAACGCCACCATGTCGCGGCCGGTCGCGGCACGCGCGATGCGCACCGCGATCGCCATCGCTTCGCCGCCGGCGCGGCCAAAGCGCACCATGTCGGCCCAGGGGTGCAGCTCGACCAGCAGTTCCGCGAGCTCGATGTCCTCGGCGCAGTTGAGGGTCGACATCGAGCCCATATCGATCGCGGTCTTCACGGCGGCGTCGACGTCGGGATCGGCGAAGCCCAGAATGGTGGCGCCAATGCCGCAATAGCTCATGTCGAGATAGGTCTTGCCGTCGAGGTCCGTGACCTCGGCACCCTTGGCCGATTTGAAGTAGGTCGGCCACTGCTCCGGCAGGAACATTTCCGGCCGCTTTGAGAGCAATTGCGTTCCGCCGGGCATGACCTTGCGCGCGCGTCGGTAAAGTGTTTGACCGGTGCTCGACATCGGATTCTCCTGGCATTCTCCTGCGCGGAAGGCAAGCGGTGGATACCGCATGCCTCCCCGTCAGGCAAGGTGCCGGGGAGCGGGGCCTGCATGCTTGAAATCGGCGCACGATGCTTCAAGCGGCGTTCGCCGTGGCAGCGTCTGCCGCCTAGCGGCGTGTCGCCTGATCGACGTCGCTGACAACCTCGCGATAGCGGGCGAGCGCGACATCCTCGCGATATTTCCCGGCGATGCCAGCGGCACGAACGCCCTTGTCCGTCGTGGCCTGCCGGTCGCGCGCCGCCTCGCGAATGGCACGCGCGAGCTCGGCGGGATTTTCCGGTGGAACGACCCATCCGATCGCTTCTTCGCCGAGCACGAGCGCGCCTTCGGAATTCGCTTCCGAAGTGACGACCAATGGCCGGCCGACGGCGAGGATGTTGTAGAGGCGGCTCGGGATCGAGACGCCCGCGATATGCCGGCGATAGGGGATCACCCAGAGATCGACAGCCGAGAGGAAATCGACGAGTTCGTCTTCGGGCACGGGTTTCAGGACCGTGACGTTCTCGAGCCGGTCCTTGGAATAGAGGTCGTTGAGCGCGGTCCAGCCGACCCCCCAGCCGGACAGGACGAAGTGAATGTCTTTCTCGTGCCGCAACAGGCGAGCCGCCTCGAAGACTGTTGCGGGGTCGTGGGTGAAGCCGAGATTGCCTGAGAGGCCGACAATGAATCGCGACGCATCCGGCGCGCGGAAGCGGCTGGCCGGATCGACCTTGCGGTAGCCGATCGGGATCAGCGCCCAGTTCGGAATGAAGCGAAGCTGGTCCGCTGTGACCCCGCGGTATTTCTCGATCAGTGGCGGCACGTCGCGCCCGATCACGACGATCGCATCAAGATGCCGGAACAGCAGCCCATTTGCAAAACGGATGAGCCGGACCGTAAGCGAGTTGGGACGGGCCATACCTGCCGCCTCGAGCGCCTCGGGATAGAGGTCGTAGATCAGGAGCATGGTCTTTGAACCGCGCAGCCTGGCTGCGAGCAGCACGGTGTAGGGCAGTGTGAACGGCGTCGTGACGCAGAACACGATGTCTCCAGACCTTGCCCGCCGCAGCACCGAGAAGAACATCTGCGCCGCCAGCAGGCAGATCGCCGCCGCGCGCTGGACGATCGCAGACTTGAGCGGATTCCAGCTCCTGAGTTCGACGACTTCAGGCTTGCCGGGTTGACCGGCCGCGCGCGAGCCCGGCGTTGCCGAGATCACGACGACCTCCCGATCGTTCGCGAGGCTCTCGGCGATCTTGCCGACATAGACCGCCGTCGTGGTCGCGTCGGGCGGATAGAACTGGGCCGCGATGATTAGTCTTGCCGGAGTGTCCATGTGTGAGCGCGATCCTCGCCGGTCAGGCGTGGGACTGTGAAAGCCCTTTGGCCTGGCTCTCCGCCAGATACGCCGCATAGGCACGGCGGATGCCGTCTCCCAGCGACGTCTTCGCGCGCCAACCGAGCCTTTCGAGGCGGCCGATGTCGAGCAGCTTTCGCGGCGTGCCGTCGGGGCGCGTCGTGTCGAAGGAGATTTCGCCGCGATAGCCGACGGCGGCGGCGACCACGCGGGCGAATTCAGCGATGGTGATGTCCTCGCCGGTGCCGACATTGACGAGGTCGGGGCTCGAATAGGTCTTCATCAGGTGGACGCACGCGTCAGCCATGTCGTCGACATAGAGAAATTCGCGCCGCGGCGTGCCGGTGCCCCAGACCACGACGTTGCTGGCGCCCGACAGCTTGGCCTCGTGGAAGCGGCGGATCAGGGCGGCCACGACGTGGCTATATTCGGGATGGTAGTTGTCGCCGGGCCCGTAGAGATTGGTCGGCATGACGCTGATGAAGTCGCTGCCATACTGGCTGCGATAGGCTTCCGCCATCTTGATGCCGGCGATCTTGGCGATCGCATAGGGCTCGTTGGTCTGTTCCAGCGGCCCCGTCAGCATCGAATCCTCGCGCAGCGGCTGGGCAGCAAGCTTCGGATAGATGCAGGAGGAGCCCAGGAACATCAGCTTCTCCGCACCATTCTGATGCGCGGCATGGATGACGTTCGAAGCGATCGCGATGTTCTCGTAGATGAACTCGGCGCGCAGCGTGTTGTTTGCGACGATGCCGCCGACCTTGGCGGCGGCCAGGAAGATCGCCTGTGGCCGCGTCCTGGCGAACCAGTCGAACACCGCGGTCTGGTTGCAGAGATCGACCTCGCTGCGGCTCGTCGTGATGAGCTTGACGTCCTCCTGCGCAAGCCGGCGGACGAGCGCACTGCCGACCATGCCGCGATGGCCGGCGACATAGACGGTCTTGCCCTTCAGCTCAAACGGAGTGCTTGCCATGGGCGATCTCCCGCTTGGCCTCGGCCAGATCGCTCGCCATCATCTCCTGCACGAGCTGGGCAAATGTCCGCTTCGGCTTCCAGCCAAGCTCCTTGTGGGCCTTGCTGGCGTCGCCGATGAGAAGGTCGACCTCAGTGGGACGGAAATAGGTCGGATCGATACGAACCACCGTCTTGCCGCTCTTGCGGTCGACGCCGGTCTCCTCGACGCCCTTGCCGCGCCACTCGATCTGCCGGCCGACTTCGGCAAACGACAGCTCGACCATCTCACGGACCGAGCGGGTTTCGCCGGTCGCAAGCACGAAATCATCCGGCTTCTCGGCCTGCAGGATCATGTGCATGCCCTCGACATAGTCCTTGGCATGGCCCCAGTCCCGCTTGGCCTCGAGATTGCCGAGATAGAGCGTGTCCTCGATCCCGAGCTCGATCCGGGCGACGCCGCGGGTGATCTTGCGGGTGACGAACGTCTCGCCGCGGATCGGGCTCTCGTGATTGAACAGGATGCCGTTCGAGGCATAGATGCCATAGGCCTCGCGGTAGTTCACGGTGATCCAGTAGCCGTAGAGTTTCGCGACGCCATAGGGCGAGCGCGGGTAGAACGGCGTCGTCTCCTTCTGCGGGACTTCCTGCACGAGACCGTACAACTCAGAGGTCGAGGCCTGGTAGAATCGCGTTTCCTTCTCCATGCCGAGAATGCGGATGGCCTCCAGCAGCCGCAGTACGCCGATCGCATCGGCATTCGCCGTGTATTCGGGGCTCTCAAAACTGACGCCGACGTGGCTCTGGGCGGCGAGATTGTAGATCTCGGTCGGCCTAATCTGCTGCACTAGACGGATTAGGTTGGTCGAGTCTGTCATGTCGCCATAATGCATCAGGAACGGCACGTCGCCGACATGCGGGTCCTGATAGAGGTGGTCGACTCGCGCGGTGTTGAATGAGGACGAACGCCGCTTGATTCCATGCACGACGTAGCCGAGCGACAACAGATATTCGGCGAGGTAGGCGCCGTCCTGTCCGGTAACGCCAGTGAGCAATGCAACACGTCTTTGCCGGATCTTCGAATTCATCCCTGTTGTGGTTCCTGTGTTTGATGAAGATTGCATATTGAGCTCAACGATTTTGTAGGACGTGAGGCCGCGGTCGACCCGAACTCGGGCACCGCGTCCTTCAGGATGGTCCTGATGGTGGCGCGATCGTCGCGCGCGATCGCCTGCTCCAGTGCCGCGATCCACTTGCGCAGCGTCTGCATCGGCGGCTCGTTCGGCTGCGCCGCCATGATTCCGGCAACGCCGATTTCCCGGGTCGGCTCTTCCGAGGCGAACAGGATCTCGTGCAGCCGTTCGCCCGGCCGCATGCCGGTGAACACGATCTCGATGTCGTAGCCGGGTTGCAGTCCGGACAGACGGATCATGCGCTCGGCGAGATCGACGATCTTCACCGGCTGTCCCATGTTGAGGACGTAGACCGAGACGTCAGGACGCTGTGTTCCGAGCGCATGCGTGGCCGCGGTGATGACGAGATCGCAGGCCTCGCGGATGGTCATGAAGTAGCGGACCATGTCGGGATGGGTCACGGTCACCGGTCCGCCGGCCTCGATCTGGGCCTTGAACTTCGGCACCACCGAGCCGTTCGAGGCCAGCACGTTGCCGAACCGGACCGAGATCAACCGCATCGGCGGCTTGGCCCCGCGCACCCCGGCTGCGAGGTCGTGATCCAGCGCCTGACAGTACATCTCTGCAAAGCGCTTGGTCAGGCCGAGCATCGACACCGGCTCGATCGCCTTGTCGGTCGAGATCATCACCATCGCCTCGGC
>NZ_AUGD01000027.1 GCF_000426845.1 Bradyrhizobium sp. in8p8
AGTATCTCTCCGGCGAAGGCCGCCTTGCGTAATTTGCGAGACGGCCTGAGGATTTGACCTTAAGTCTAGCTTTAAGGTCACGTCGGGAATGCAGGTCAATGTGTTGGGCGCCGAGCGTCGGCGGCGATGGAGTTACGACGAGAAGGTCCGTCTTGTCGAAGAGACCTTGCAGCCCGGCGAGACGGTCTGCGGGGTGGCACGCCGGCACGGGGTGGCTCATAGCCTGCTGTTCACCTGGCGTCGACAAGCGCGCCAGGGGCGACTGGGCGGAGATGCTGCGCCTGCTCTTGTTCCCGTCGAGATCACACCTGTAGCGGCTCCGATCTCGAGCGGCACACCACAACTGGCGTCTTCACCGCCTGCGCAGCGTGCAAGGGCTGGAATCATCGAGATTGAGCTCGGGGGCGGCTGTCGTGTTCGCGTTGACCGTGACGTGGACGTTGAGGCGCTGCAGCAGGTTCTTGAGCTCTTGCGACGACGATGATTCCGATTCCGAGCGGCGTCAGGGTCTGGATCGCGACCGGCCACACCGATATGCGCCGCGGCATGCGGAGCCTGGCTCTTACGGTGCAGGAGAGCCTGAAGCGCGATCCCCATGCCGGCGATCTCTACATCTTCCGAGGCCGCAGCGGCGATCTGGTCAAGATTCTTTGGCATGATGGGTTGGGCATGTCGCTCTATGCCAAGCGCCTGGACCGAGGCAAGTTCATCTGGCCTTCGGCGTCAGACGGCGCGGTATCGATCTCAGCGGCGCAGATGGCCTATATGCTGGAAGGGATCGACTGGCGGAATCCACAACTGAGCTGGCGACCGAGAAGCGCGGGTTGAGCACAAAATCCAGCAGATTTTGCATTTTTGGGGAGTCCCAACGCTTCCAATCTGTGATTCACTGTGTCGCATGGATGCTGGGCGCGACACTGTTCCGGATGACATTGCCGCCCTGAAAGCGGCGCTGGCAGCCGAGCGCGCGAAGGCTTTGGAGATCGCAGCTGAACTCGCGGTCGCCCGCGCGAAGTCGTCTGAGGACGAAGCGCTGATCGCCCAGCAGAAGCTGCAGATCGCCAAGCTAAAGCATCAGATCTACGGCCAGCGGTCGGAGCGTTCGTCGCGCCTGATCGAGCAGTTGGCTTTGACGTTCGAAGAGCTGGAAAGTGATGCCACTGAAGACGAGCTGGCGGCAGAGCACGCTGTGGCCAAGGCGACGACGGTGCGCGGATTTACGCGCAAGCGAGGCGAACGACAGACCTTCCCTGAGCATTTACCGCGCGAACGAGTGGTCATCGAGCCGCCGACGGCTTGCCAGTGCTGTGGCGGCAATCGTCTGCGCAAGCTCGGCGAGGACGTGACGAGGACACTGGAAGTGGTGCCGCGCCAGTGGAAGGTGATCGAAACGGTGCGGGAGAAGTTCTCCTGCCGCGACTGCGAGAAGATCAGCCAGGCGCCGGCGCCATTCCATGCTGTCGCCCGGGGATGGGCCGGCCCGAGCCTGTTGGCCATGATCATGTTCGAGAAGTTCGGCCAACATCAGCCCTTGAACCGCCAGGCTGAGCGCTACGCCCTCGAAGGCGTGCCGATCGCGCTGTCGACCATGGCGGACGCCGTGGGATCGGTCTGCGCGTCGCTGGATCCCCTGATGCGCCTGGTCGAAGCTCATGTCATGGCGGCCGAGCGCCTGCATGCCGATGATACGACCGTGCCGGTGCTGGCCAAGGGCAAGACCGATACGGGGCGGTGCTGGATCTACGTCCGGGACGACCGGCCGTTTGGCGGCACCGGCCCGCCGGCGGCGATGTTCTACTACTCCCGCGACCGCAGGGGCGAGCATCCCCAGGCGCATCTGGCCCGGTATGCCGGCATCCTGCAGGCCGACGCCTATGATGGGTATAACCAGCTCTATCTGGCGGGGCGCCAGCCCGGACTGATCCGGGAGGCCGCATGTTGGGTCCATGCGCGGCGTCCATTCTTCGCCATGGCCGACATCGAAGAGAATGCGCGTCGCAAGGCCGCCGGTAAAAAGGAGATCCCACTCTCGCCCATCGCGGTCGAGGTCGTGCGGCGGATCGATGCGCTGTTCGAGATCGAACGCTCCATCAATGGCAGGAGCCCCGAGGGGCGTCTGGAGACGCGACAGACGCTGAGCCGGCCTCTGGTCGAGGACCTTCAGGTCTATATGCGGGAGCAGCTTGCCAAGCTGTCCCGTGGGCACGACCTGGCCAAGGCGTTCAACTACATCCTGAAGCGATGGGCGAGCTTCACTCTCTTCCTCGAGGACGGGCGGGTTTGCCTCTCCAACAATGCCGCCGAGCGAGGACTAAGAGGTATAGCTCTCGGGCGAAAGGCCTGGCTGTTCTGCGGCTCTGACCGCGGTGGTCGGCGTGCGGCTTCCATGTATAGCTTGATCGTCACGGCCAAAATGAACGGCATTGATCCGCAAGCATGGCTCACGGATATCCTTGCCTGCATCGCCGCCCACCCAGCTCATCGGCTCGACGAGCTGCTGCCCTGGAATTGGACACCGGGATCAGCAGAAGCAGTTGCAGCATAGGGCAAGACAATGGCTCACGGACGAAACAAGTATCAATCACGAGAGAACCGTGCTCGTGTCCGTGAGATATTGCTTCGCGACTGGGACCCTATCGGGGTCTACGGCATACCACAGGCCACCGACGAGTATGACACCTACGCAAATAGGGCCTACGTCATGCTGATGGACGAAGGTGCGACCGCGAGCGAAATCTCCGGCTATCTCTATATTGTCGCCACCGAGCATATGGGATTAACCGACCACGGGCGCCTAGCTGAGAAGAGCGATCAGGTTGCCCAACTACTAGTCCAGCTTCGGCCTGAGTTCGGTACCCACTGAAACGCCATCGCCCGAAACTTTGCTGACCGCGGCCCTCACCGGAGGGTTACGAATGATAAGGCGATCTCGACGGAAGACTTCGAGTGAGTTCTGGAGACCGACTTGCACACGCGCTCCAAACGACATCAGGCGGCACCGAGGCAAGAGCAGGGCGCTTCGCCAGCGTGCGCAGGCGATGGAATTGGCCGCGCCGAAGCCGCCGCCTCAGGGCCCAGCGGATCGGCATCGGGGAAGCGTCAGCGCGCGCGGGGCTCGCGGTGGGTCGCCAGCCTTTGGGGCCGCTCTTGGGGAATGGTAGGGCCAGCGGTCTTCGGGCGGGACCTTGGGTCGCGCAAGCCGATGCTAGTAGGCCCGGCGTGTATGTCAGACGGCGGACTGTTCGCTTCCGTCAGAAGAAACAAAAAGATCCCGCCGAGGAAACCGGCCGGGGCTTCTGAGATTGCGACCGGCTCGGTCGCGGATCTTCCTAACATTTTGGGGCAATGTTCAATCCTTGGCCCGGTGTGTGCGCAAAACAGCGGCAGGCGAAGCCGATCATCAAGCTGCCGATCGCCGGGAACGGTGCTAAGCATAAAAAGCATACAAAGCGGCCATGGACATTCATCATGCCACGGCCGCTAAGTCTTCAGGTGTCCCGAGGCGGTTGGTTTATCAGGCCACGGTGAGTGTAGACCTCTGATTGCGACGGCGATAGGTCACCAACCCGACCCCGGCGAAGCCAAGAATCATCATCGCCCAGGTTGAGGGTTCTGGCACTCCGCTAACCGGCGTTCCATCGACAGTCACTCCAGCAAATGCCAAACCCGAATCGTAAAGTTGATCGTCCCAGTTGGTTACCCCGAATGTGAGAGAGTAGAGCCCGGCGTCTTGGATTGTATATGTTGATTGGATCCAACCCGTATAGCCACAGCCGGTGTCGTAGCAGGTACCGGACGAGCCTCCCAAGGCTGACCACGCCGGCGGGCCGGAAATGATGGCTGTTGAAGCAGGCGTGAGCGTTACGCCAGGATCGTTATTCGGCAAGCCAAAGCCCGGGCTGGTGTTACCAACCGTTGTCGTGCGTGCCGTAAAGAGCGTGATGGCGGAGCCCGCCAAGGGCTGGAGTTGTGCGAATGTGTAATCCGCGAACCCTGCACCGTCTGAGGTGACGTAGTTGAAGTAGAAGTTCAGAACTGAGCCGGCATTTGCGGAAAACTGCGACGTCGTGAATTGGGATCCGTTGGTGCCTCCAACGCTCGCCAACTGGCCTTCGCCAAAAACGCCGCCATTTGTCGAGATGTACTGGTATGAGCCACCCAGCGGCGAAGTGGTCACCACGCCATTAGCACCCAAGGTGCCGCAGTTTCCGACGCAGGTGTCAGCAGATGCGCCAGTTGCAGATGCTGCCCCTAACGCGATGCCTATCGATGCAGAGAGAAGTGGGAATCTTGGGAATTTCATTTCTCACCTCAAAATAAAAGTTGATTAAAATTAGTTCATTAATCTCCCGCGGCTTGACAAATAAGTCAATGAACTTAAATGCACAAAATTTGCTCGCTCTTGTGTGCGCTATTTAACAAAAGTGCCCCTCCTCTCAAACTGAGGGCGGCAAGTCGCAATTTTGTTGACCTAGATTCGATCTTCGGTCTGGGAACAGCCAAGGCGCACCCGGCCATTGCCGCAAAAAAAACGGTGATAGACAAGGTGGTCATCCGGTCACCGACATTTTGTGCTCAAGTTAACCCGACGCAGATAATTTCGGACGATCACGCGCTCGCCGCTGCCGCAGGCGGTCGATCAGGAGGTAGATCACCGGCGTGGTGTAGAGCGTCAGGATCTGGGAGACGAACAGGCCGCCGATGATGGTGATGCCGAGCGGGCGGCGCAGCTCCGTGCCGGGGCCGGTCGCGACCACGAGCGGAATGCCGGCGAATAGCGCCGCCATGGTCGTCATCAGAATGGGGCGGAAGCGCGCCTGGCAGGCTTCAAAGATCGCCTCGGCCGACGAAAGACCTCGCTGGCGCTCGGCATCGAGCGCGAAATCCACCATCATGATGCCGTTCTTCTTGACGATGCCGATCAAGAGGATGATGCCGACGAAGGCGATCACCGTCAGCGGCGTGCTGGTGAGCTGAAGCGCGAGCAGCGCGCCGAGCCCGGCCGAGGGCAGCGTCGAGATGATCGTGAGCGGATGAGCGAGGCTCTCATAGAGTACTCCCAGCACGATATACATCGCGACCAGCGCACCGAGGATCAGAAGCGGTTGACGGCCGGTGGTCCTGGCGAAGTCGCCGGCATTGCCGTCGAAGCTGCCGCGGATGCCCTCGGGCATGTGTAATTCCTCGGCCGCACGCTGAACGTTCTGCGTCGCCGCCTGCAGTGGCACGTTGGGCAGCAGGTTGAACGACACCGTGGTCGAGGGGAACGACTGCGAGTGATAGACGGCCAGCGGCGCGACCCCGCGCGACGCATGCACCACGGCGGAGAGCGGCACCTGGGCGTCGCCCGCACCGGCGACATAGATGCGGTCGAGGTTGGAGGGATCGACCTGGAACTTCGGGTCGATCTCCAGCACGATCATGTACTGGTTGCGCTGGGTATAGATGATCGATATCTGCCGCTGCGCGAACGCATTATTGAGCGCGTTGTCGATGTCCTGGACCCGGACGCCGAGCGCCGACGCCTTCTGGCGATCGATCGAGAGCGTGAGCTGTAGCCCCCCCGGATCGCGGTCGCTAGAGATATCCGTGATGCCTTCGACGCTCTCCAGGCGTTTGGCCACGATCGGAGCCCATTTCTGAAGCAGGCCGAGCTCGGCGCTCGTCAACGTATATTGGTAGCTGGAATCGCTCGGCCGCCCGCCAGCGCGCACATCTTGTGCTGCGAACATGAACAGGCGAATGCCGGGCACGGGATAGAGAGCGCGCCGCAACCGGTCGATCACCACTTCGGTCGAGACGTGGCCACGCTGCTCCGACGGCTTCAAATTGATGAACATGGTGCCGCGGTTTGCGCCCTGACCTCCGGGGCCTCCGCCGCTTCCCACCACCGAGCCGAGACCGGCAACGGCCGGATCGGCAAGAACGATATCCGCGAGTTTTTGTTGCAATTCCAGCATGGATTGAAACGAAGTGTCGGCCGAGGCACGCGTTGCCCCGATGATGAAGCCGGAGTCGTCAGTCGGAAAATAGCCTTTGGGCACCTTGATGTAGAGCGTCACGGTGAGGCCGATGGTAGCGAGGAACACGACAAGCGTCACCGACGGAAATTCAAGCGCGGTTCGCAGGGTTCGGGCGTAGAAGGCGAGGACGCCCGACAGCCAGTCCTCGACGATGCGATCGAACCGCGTGACTGTGGCCGATGTGGCATGCCGGATGTAATGGGCGCAGATCATCGGCGTCACCGTCAGCGATACCAGCGTCGATATCAGGACCGCGAAGGTCAGCGTTAGCGAGAATTCGCGCAGCAGGCGGCCGACGATGCCGTCCATGAAGATCAGAGGTGTGAATGCCGCGATTAGCGATAGGCTAATGGCGACCACGGTGAACCCGATGTGGCGGGCGCCTTCCTCGGCTGCCTGGAACGGCAGCATTCCGCGTTCGAGGTTGCGATACATATTTTCGATCATGACGATCGCATCATCGACCACGAAGCCGATGGAAATCGCGAGCGCCATCAGCGACAGATTGTCGATCGAGAAGCCTGCAACCCACATCCCGGCGCACGTGCCGGCGAGGGCCAGCGGCACCGATATGCCGGCCGCGATGGTCGGAGTAAGCCGGCGGAGAAACAGAAATACCACGGCCATGACCAGGAACCCGTGGCCAATAAGGTCCATTGCATATCCCTGACGCTGGCGCGGATCGTTCCTGTGCGGTCGACCAGGGTGGAGATCTCGACGCCGGCGGGGATCCATTGCTTCAGTTCGGGAATGAGCGCCTTGACGCCGTCAACGGTGTCAATGACGTTGGCGTCGCCTTGCTTTCTGATCTCGATCAGGACTGCGGTTTGCTTGTTGAACCACGCGACGGAACGCACGTTCTTCACGGAATCTTCGATGTCCGCGACGTCCGCGAGCCGCAAAAAATTGCCGCTGGAGCTTTTGATGACGATGTCACGGAACTCCTTTGCGGTGCGCATCTGCCGATTGAGTGCCAGCGTCTCGCTCTGGAACTCGCCCTCAAAGGCCCCGACCGGCCCGAGTGGATTGGCATTGATGATCGCGGTCCTGACGTCATCGGTGGCGATACCCGCATTTGAAAGCGCAACGGGATTGAGTTGAACTCGTACCGCCGGTTGGTCAGCTCCGCTGACCGTGACACTACCGACACCCGGCACCTGCGCGATGCGCTGCAACAGTACCGTGTCTGCAACGTCATAGAGCGCCGTCGTCGAGAGTGTTTTGGATGTAAGCGCGAGCACGTAGACAGGGGCGCCGGAGGTGTTGGCCTTGCCGAACCGTGGAAGCGACGGAAGATCGCTGGGCAGGTTTGGTAGCGAAGCGTTGATCGCGGCTTGCACGTCCCGGGCGGCGCGATCGAGGCTGCGGCCGATGTCGAATTGCAGCAGCACGCTGGTCAATCCGAGCGTGCTCGTCGATGTGATCTGCTTGACGCCGGCAATTTCGCCAAGCCGCCGCTCCAGCGGTGCAGCCACGGTGCTGGCCATGATCGACGGATCTGCACCCGGACGAAACGCGTAGACGAAGATCGTGGGGAAGTCGACGTTCGGAACGGATGCAACCGGTAGGAATCGGTAAGCTACGATGCCAAGGAGGAGCAGCCCGATCGAGAGCAGCGTAGTGCCGACAGGACGCCGAATGAAGGGCTGTGAGATCGAGAACATAGAGACTTCGGCTTTTCAACCATTCCATCATGGAGCATTAGCGTCGTTGACTATCATGACGAGACAAGTGTGCGATTTGCGCCAATCGCCGTGTCTTCCGAAAAGAAGAAGTGCACAGGATAGTCCTGGATTGCCGGAGAGTATATATTGACTGACCAAGACAACCGGCGCGAATCGGCAATGGCGATCTATGATCGTAAATCAAATAGCAATGCTTGTCGGGCCGATGTGGGTTCAGGGAAATAGATTCCCTCTTCAGCATGGTTCGACAAAACTCGTGGCATTGCTGTCAGGAGATCGACGGAAAAACGTGATTACAACTTGGTCTCATTGCTCATAATCACGAGGTCCGATCTATCGGTTGCTTTCTCCAGAACTCAATAGAATCAGCAATTCCGCTAGCGAGATCAAAACGTGGTTTAAATCCAAGTTCAGTGTGAAGTCTTCTCGTATCGGGAATCAAGACCGGAGGATCATCCGGCCGCGTCGGCAAGGCTCCTAACTGTACCAACTCAGGCCGGCCAAGTTGTTTTCCGATCTCAAGACCCACGCTCGACAAGGGGATAGGGTGACCGCTCCCAATGTTGATGGCACCAGAAACGTCGCTGGCGGAAAGGCGGGCTATGGCACGGCCCGCATCCTCTACATGCATTAGATCGCGAAGTTGATCGCCTCGGCTACAGCCGGCCGCGCGACCTGCCAGAAGCGCGTTTGCAATCGATGGCACCAAACGCTGCGGTCGCTCATGAGGGCCATATAGGAGGAACAGGCGCGCCCATGCCATCGAGATGTCATGACTCTTGGCAAACGCCTCAGAGAGACGAAATAGCGACGCCTTACAGACGCCGTAGGGCTGGGCGGGATTTAGCGGTGTAGTGTCTTCCGAGCAAAATCCGAAGCGCCAGTCATATTCAGCGCAAGAGCCCACCACGATCCATCGCCGTCCTCCCGCAGCCTGAAATGCCTCCATCAGTGCTAGAGTTGCTCGAACCCATGCGTAATTCGCATCAGAGGTCCAGAAGGCTCCGTGCGTCGTATCCCAGGCGGCATGCACGAGATGGGTAGGTCTCAAGGCTTCCACGAGCGCTCGCGTCGATGATGTATCCATCAAGTCGACCCGATGCCAGGCATGAGCAGGGATGGACAAATCGGCTTCCGTCGAGGAAAGCGCGTGCGTCTCCATCCCCAGCGCAACGAGCCCTTTCGCAATTTGGCGCCCGACGAAACCGCGCGCGCCGGTCAACAGGACTACTGCCATGACTGGAAATCTGGATAGTTCGCGTCGCGCGGCGAGATAATCCGCTTTGGGGCATCTGGCCAGGTGACGCCGAACGCCGGGTCGTTCCACCTGACCCCACGACCCGCCTCGGCCACGAAAGCTGGATGGATATGATAGGTAACCTCACTATCGTCGGTAAGCGTTTGAAAGCCGTGGGCGACGCCGACGGGTATGTAGACGGAATGACCGATCAGGGCATCCAGCGTCACTGCAAACCATCGGCAATAAGTTGGCGACTCTTTGCGCAGATCAATGAGGACGTCGTAGACCTTGCCGCGCGTTGCGCGCACGAGTTTCGTTTCGGCGTGTTGCCCGACCGAATAATGCATGCCTCGCAACGTGTTTCTCAGAGTATTGCGTGACACGCTCCATTGCGGAAAATTCGTATGCAGCCCGAGCGCACCAAATTCGCGCTCGCAAAAGATGCGAGCAAATGCGCCGCGTTCGTCATACGCCGGCTCCGGTTCTATGACGAAGGCGCCGGAAACCGGAGTTTCTGTGATTCTCACGGTATGATCTCGACTGTAGGGATTGGAATCACGAATGCTCCGCCCCATTCCCGAATGTGCGACATGCTGGAGATGATCTCGTCGCGGATGTTCCAGGGCAAGATGAGGAGATAGTCGGGCTTGGCCCGGTCGATCGCTTCCGGTGCCAGCACCGGAATTCGTGTCCCCGGCAAAAGTCGGCCTTGTTTCGACGCTGCTCGATCGACCACGAAATCGATGAAGTCGGTGCGGACGCCACAGTAGTTGAGAAGCGTATTGCCTTTTGCGGCGGCGCCGTAGGCCGCGATGCGTTTTCCGTCCCGTTTGGCGCGAATCAGGAATTCGAGCAATCGGCGCTTGCTTTCCTTCACGCTCTCGGAAAATGCGGCGAAACGGCTCACGTCGTTCAGTCCCGCAGCTTTCTCGCGCGCGAGAAGTTGCGGCACGCTCGAACTGACGGTCGAGCGCGCCGACCCTCGATGCGCAGCGAAGATGCGCAGCGAGCCGCCATGTGTAGGCAATTCCTCGACGTCGAAGACGACGAGGTCGTGTGCGGCAAAGATGCGCTGCACGGCCGTCAACGACAAATACGAGAAGTGCTCGTGGTAGATGGTGTCGAACTGTACGCCTTCGACGAGACGCAACAGATGCGGAAATTCCATCGTGATGACGCCCTCGGGCTTCAGTGCGATGGAGAGACCGGCGACGAAGTCGTTGATGTCGGGGACATGCGCCAGAACGTTGTTTCCCAGCAGCAGGTCCGCCTGTCTGCCGGATTGCTTTAATTCGTTGGCGAGCGCGACGCCGAAGAAGCGCACCAGCGTCTCGACGCCCTTCTTGCGTGCGGTTTCGGCCACGTTTCCGGAGGGCTCGACGCCGAGCACCGGAATGCCCATGCCGTGGAAGTACTGCAGGAGATAACCGTCGTTGCTGGCGATCTCCACGGCGAGGCTGCTCGAGGTCAGCGCGAGGCGCTCTCGCATTTTTTCGCAATAGGCCTTGCTGTGCGCCAGCCAGCTGTCGGACATCGAGGAAAAGTAGACGTAATCGTCGGTGAAGATTTCTCCGGCCGATTTGTGCTCGGGCAGCTGGACGAGGAAGCACTCGCTGCATGCGTAGACGTGGAGCGGATAAAACGGCTCGGCGGCCTGGGCATTCTCCGCCCTGATGAAGGAGTTCGAGACCGGCGATGTGCCGAGATCGCAGAACGTTTGCGTCAGCGGTGATTTGCAGAAGTTGCAGGTGAAATGCATCGGTCGCCTGTTCAAAGAGACTGATAGTTTTCGATCTGGCGGAGCGTGAAATCGCGCATGTCGGCCTGCGCGAGGTGGGCGCGATGCCATTTCACGATCCAGTCCAGCGCGTCCGCGATGTCGAGCTTGGGCCGCCACGCCAGCCGGGTTCGGGCCTTGGTCGAGTCCAGCTTCAGCAGATGAGCCTCGTGGACGCCGGCGTCCTTGTCGCGGATCCATCCCGCGCCATCGCCCCATTTTGCCGCCAGCGTGTCTGCGATGATTCCTACCGGAACGGCGCCGGCGTCGCCGGGGCCGAAGTTCCAGCCCTCGGCGTAAGCCGCCGGATCGTTCCAGAGCCGCTCGAGCAGGGCACGGTAGCCGTGAATGGCCTCGAGCACGTGCTGCCAGGGACGGATTGCATCCGGCTGCCGGATCATGGTGGGCTTGCCCTCGATGAAGCTGCGGATCAAATCCGGGACCAGCCGATCCTGCGACCAGTCGCCGCCGCCGATGACGTTGCCGGCGCGCGCGCTGGCCAGCCCCATGCCTGCCTCTTCGAAATAGGACGCGCGATAGGCGCCGACGACGAGCTCCGCGCAGCCCTTGCTGTTCGAGTAGGGATCGCGTCCGCCCATCGGCTCGTTCTCGCGATAGGGCCACAGCCATTCGCGGTTCTCGTAGCATTTGTCGCTGGTGACGACGAGGCACGCGCGCGCCTTCGACAGGCGTCGGACCGCGTCGAGCACGTGCACCGTGCCGAGCACGTTGGTCGCGTAGGTCCCGACCGGTTCACGATAGCCGCGGCGGACCAGCGCCTGGGCGGCCATGTGGATCACGATCTCCGGGCTTGCATCCGCGACGACGCGTTCGACCGTGGCAAGATCGCGAATGTCGCCGATGGCCGAGCGGATGCCGTTCTCGATTGCGGCGGCCTCGAACAGGCTGGGCTGCTGCTCGGGCGCCAGCGCGAGGCCGGTGACGTCCGCACCGAGCGACTCCAGGTAGAGCGACAACCAGGCGCCCTTGAAGCCGGTATGCCCGGTTAGCAGGACGCGCTTGCCGTTCCAGAAACCGTTGGTCATCACCAGACCTTCCACGGCGCGTCGCCGCGATTCCACAGATCTTCCAGATAAAGCTTGTCGCGCAGCGTATCCATCGGGTGCCAGAAGCCGGCATGCAGATAAGCAGAAAGCTGGTCTTCCGCGGCGAGCCGCTCCAGCGGCTCGCTTTCCCAGACCGTCGCGTCGCCCGCGACGTAGTCGATCGCCTTGGGGGACAGCACGAAGAAGCCGCCGTTGATCCAGTTGCCGTCGCCACGCGGCTTCTCAATGAAACGGTTGACGCCGGTGCCGGTGATGTCCACCGCGCCGAAGCGGCCCGGCGGCTGTGTGGCGGTCATCGTGGCGAGGCGCTTTTCGTCACGGTGGAATGCGAGCAGCCGGGTGATGTCGACGTTGGAAACGCCGTCGCCATAGGTGAAGCAGAAATCGTCGTCGCCGACGAAGTCCCGAACCCGCTTCAGGCGTCCGCCGGTCTTGGTGTCCTCGCCGGTATTGACCAGCGTGACCCGCCAGGGTTCGGCCTTGGCCTCGTGCACCGTCATGGTATTAGCCGCCATGTCGAACGTCACGTCCGACATATGCAGGAAGTAATTTGCGAAGTACTCCTTGATGACGTAGCCCTTGTAGCCGAGGCAGATGATGAACTCGTTGATGCCGTGGCTCGAGTAGATCTTCATGATGTGCCACAGGATCGGCTTGCCGCCGATCTCGATCATCGGCTTGGGCCGCACGTCGGTTTCTTCCGCAAAGCGGGTTCCCAGGCCGCCGGCCAACAAGACTGCTTTCATCGTATGTCACCGCTCAATGATTGGGCAATATCGCATTGCTGCAATTGGTCAAATTGGACGCTTTCGAGTACACCAGCCGCAGGTTTCTAGCGAGAGCTATGACCCGATATCATGACACGATGGTTTATTTTGCCAACTTGGCCCGCACCCGGGATTCGCTCGCATGGCGTGGCTGCTGATCGCGCCGGGGGGACGGCGGGGCCGTCCGGAAGGCTGTCCCTGTTTATCATGGGAGGTACGGTGAGACAGCCTCGCGGAGCGCTGCGACGCGGTCCTCCGGCCATGGCCGGCCTGTCGCTGCAATTTTGCTCTGCCCGCCCGTCCCGCGGCGCGTTAAGGTTGTCGCGTTAGGGGCGCCCCCGTAGGCTTTCCGGAGGGCCGGTCTCGCCTATCGTGAGCGGCCGCAGCCGGCTAGACTACAGCCGTCCAGGAGCATGTCGCCGCCTTGCCGATCACGCCAAACTATTTTGCCTATGCCGCGCTGGCGCTGTGGCCGCTGGTCGCGATCTTCCTGTTCGCGACGCGGCCGCTCAACCAGGCGCTGGTCTGGACCATCCTTGGCGGATACCTACTGCTGCCGGTCGGCACCGAGATCAAGTTTCCGGGCGTGCCGGCATTCGACAAGAACTCGATTCCGGCGATGATTGCGGTGGTCGGGTGTCTGTTCATTGCAGGCCGGCCGGCCCGCCGGACCGCGGCGAAGATCGGCCTTCCCGAGCTTTTGCTGGCGGCGCTTCTTGTTGGTCCCTTCATCACCTCCGAGTTCAATGGGGATGCCCTGCAGGTCGGAGGCCGCTACGGGTTCTTCATCATTCCAGGCGTCGGCCATTACGAGGCCCTTTCGGCCAGCGTGGCCCAGCTGATCATGCTGCTGCCGTTCTTCCTCGGCCGCCGCTATCTCGCCGGTCTGGAAGACCATCGGATCATTCTTGGCGCGCTGACGCTGGGCGGCCTGGTCTACACGCTGCCCATGCTGCTCGAGGTTCGGCTCAGCCCGCAGCTTCATGTCTGGATCTACGGCTACTTCCCGCATTCCTTTGAGCAGCAGATGCGCGACGGCGGGTTTCGTCCCGTCGTCTTTCTCGGCCATGGCCTGAAGATCGCGTTCTTCGCCATGATCGCGATCCTCGCCTCTGCAGCGCTATGGCGGTGTCGCGAGCGGGTGGTGCCGGCCGCGCACGCGCTGGTCACGGGATGGCTCGGCCTGACGTTGCTGCTGTGCAAGTCGCTCGGCTCCTTGGTGTATGCGATGGTACTCACCCCCGCCATCCTGTTCCTGAAGCCGCGCACGCAGGTGAGGATCGCCAGCGTCCTGGTCTCGCTAGCCCTGATCTACCCGATGTTGCGCGCGACCGATCTGCTCCCCACCCAGTTCCTGCTCGATGCCGCAGGCGCCGTCAGCGCCGAGCGCGAGGCCTCGCTCCAAACCCGATTTGACCAGGAGAAGGCGCTGCTGGATCGCGCCTCGGAGCGGCCCTGGTTCGGTTGGGGCCGGTTTGGTCGAGGGAGAATCTATGACGAGACCGGGAAGGACGTCACCCTCTCGGACGGCCACTGGGTCATCACGATGGGAAGCTTCGGCCTGTTCGGCTTTCTCGCCGAATTCGGACTGCTGGCGCTGACGGTATTTCGGGCCATTCCCGCGGTCCGGCAAGCAAGCTCCATGCGCGATCAAGTGTTTATCGCGGTCCTTTCGCTCATCGTTGCTGTCGGCCTCATCGACCTGCTTCCCAATGCCACGATCAATCCGACGAGCTGGCTGTTCGCCGGTGCGCTGCTGGGCCGCGCTGAGGCGCTTCGGGCTGCACAAAACAGGCAACCGGAAAAGAGCCGGACCCGGCGTTCGCAGGCGGATCGATTGGAGCCGCGTCCGACGCGCGGCTCCTTGGTTAACGTCGAATGAGCTCGGATTGGTAAACCAGGCGCCAAGATTAGGGGGGAACTCGCGACAGGCGCGTCAACTCGATTTAAATTCGCAGCCGCTAGGCTCTATTGCGATGGCATGGGCCAGCCAACCGCGAACCATGGGCTAGACGATGGATCACTTCTCGAACATGAACCGACGCGACCTCATGAAGTTGTTGGGCGGCGTGACAGCGACGTCAGCGATCTCGCTCAAGCAGGCGTTCTCGGCGCCTGCGCCGCTGGTCGCGGCCAGGAATGATGCAAGCGGTTCAAAATTGCCTGCTGCCGCAGCGTTTAACGGTGGGAAAACGCAAATCAACTTCAATTTCCCAAGCGGCAACTCCGGTGAATATCCGTTCCTGAATCTCCTGAAGTCAGCCGGTACTTGGCGATACGCGGCAGGCAACGGAATGGTCGACCCGCGGGACCATGATGCGAACGGGTACCCGACTGTCATCCGTAATGGCGGCCAGTATTTGGTAACCTATATACCGTCCCAAGCTGCGCGTCCGGGGAACTATGTTGTTACATGGGAGGGCAATGGAACGATCTACATATTGACTAAGAATGTGCCGGTTAGCGGCAGCAAGACGAGCACGGGGGGAAGTGGCCGCTATGTCTTCTCGACGACTGACTCACAAGTTGCCATCGGTATCCAGTCCATTGGTAGCCCCCGCATCACTAACATGAAGCTCTACCATATTGCGGACGAGGCCGACGTTCAGGCCGGCAAGGTGTTCGGCGCGCAGTTCAAGGCGCGCTTGCGAGAGTCGAATATCGCCGTCTACCGCTTTTTGAACTGGCAATATGGTAATAGCAGCAACCTCACGACGTGGGCCACGCGCAAGCCAGTCGGATATGTTTCCTATGGAGGTCAGGAACTCCGCGCGAGTATTTGCGCTGGCGTTACGACCAACTCCGGCGACGATTTCGCCGTTTCCCTTGGTTCTGGCGCCCCCACCGATAAGCAGACGGTTACTTTCAAGTTCAACGCCAGCAAGAAGTATCCCAAGACGAGCGTGACGTTCGGCGCGGGTTCGGTGATTGTCTGGAAGGCTCACGGCCTCAGTTTGAACGATCCGGTTGGCTTCGGCGGGACCACGCTGCCATCGCCGCTCACGCCTAGCGGCAACTACTTCGTCAGCAATGTTATCGATGCCGATACCATCCAGATCGCGACGACACCGCGGGGAACGACTCTGGCCCTGAGCGGAACTGCTTCCGGTGATTGTTTTGCGAACCGTCAGCCCACCCTCAGCCTGAATTCGACGGCAAAGGTGCCGCTGAAGGATCAGAGCGGCAGCACGCTCGGGACCAGCAACAGTCCACTTTCAGGAGCTTGGGCGACCGCCGTGTATGATGGAGCTTTGGGGTCTTGGCTCCTATTCGGCGGAGGACCTAGCACAGGAGAGGCTGGCCTTTCAGCCGGAGTGCCTCCAGAGGTCTGCGTGCAGCTCTGCGCGGAAATGGGGGCACACCCGTACTTCGTGCTCCCGCACCTCGCCGCGGATCCGCTGACCGATTTTTCCGCCAGCCTTGCCACATACATTCGAGACAAGGGTCCATCATGGATGATTCCCCGATTCGAGGGATGCAATGAACTTTGGAATTTCGCGCCCGGATTCTATCAGACGGGTTACGCTATAAACAAAGCTTGCGCCTATGGATGGGGACCGGATGTTCATAATTGGATGGGCAAGGTCATGTCGGTCATGGGCCAAGCCGTTAGCAAAGTCTATTCCAACGATCGCACGAAATACCATGTCGTATGCGGTGTACAGACGGTGGTTTTTAATGCGCTGCCCAAGACCAGCCAGGATCCGCGCTTGACGTCAGCAAAGTATGTCGCTAGCGGCGGCTCCCCGGCAAGCAATTGGGTCACGCATGTTTGTTGTGCTCAATACATTGCGCCAACGCTCTACGGTGGCTCGAAGCCAGGGGCGGAGGAAGTTGCACTCGCCGCTGCCTATGCTGCGGGAGATCAAACGGCACCAGGAAAATACGTCGCGGGGCTGGCGAGCGGTAGCGGCTGGGCGAACCTTTCCAGCGTTGCGAACTACTACAACAATATTGCAAAATGGGCAGCCGGTCTGGGTGTTAAGAGAATGTGCGGGTATGAGGGCGGATACTCGGCCGATTATGGCAGCAATGCTCAGGTCAATGCCTTGAGGGCGGCGGGAAAGAATGTAGCCGCTTTGCAGGACTACACGACCAAAAACTACAAGAACTTCTTGGCTGCGGGTGGCGAGTTTCCATCATGTTTCCAACTCGGGGGAGGGGCCCCCTCCAATAATTCCTGGTCCGTACTGGAAGATATCCATCAAACTTCGGCTGCGCCGCAGTGGTTAGCCATTGCAGCCTTTAACAAATCCTAAGTCTATTGAGAGGCCGACTGGCTCACATGCCGGCCCGATTGCGACCAGCGCGCTGCTATCGTGCTGATCGCACCTGTGCGTCGGTCAGGTAAGTGAGCGGATCGACGTCGTTCGACTTACAGGTCTCGACCAGAGAGGCGATGATGGCCCAGTGCTCGGCGCCGCCGTCGGAGCCTGCGAACAGCGCATTTTTTCGGTTGAGCGTGATCGGACGGATCGAACGCTCGACAGCGTTGTTGTCGAGCTCGATACGGCCATCATCGATGAAGCGCGTCAGGCCCTCCCAGCGCGAGAGCGCATAGCGGATGGCCTCGGCGAGCTTGCCCTTCTGGCTGATCAGGGCGAGCTTTGTGTGGAGCCACTTTTGGAATCTATCGGCAAGCGGCCGGCTTTTCTGCTGCCGGACGAGGCGACGCTCCTCGGCGCTGCGACCGCGGATGTCCTTCTCGATCGCGTAGAACTCGGCGATGTGCTTGAGCGCCTCGCTCGCGATGGGCGCCGGGCCAGGGGTTGCGAGCTCATAGAAGTTGCGGCGCATGTGCGCCCAACAGAACGCAAGTTCAACGTCGCCCCGCTCGGCGAGTTTGGCGTAGCCGGCATAGCCGTCGACCTGCAGAGTCCCCTTGAACCCACCGAGATGGACGATCGGTCGTTCGGCTTTGCGATCGGAGGCATAGACATAGGCGACGCCCGGCGGATCGGCGCCGCCCCACGGCCGGTCGTCCGCAGCATAGGCCCAGAGTTGACCGGTTTTGGTGCGCCCGCGGCCGGGATCGAGCACCGGCATCGTCGTCTCGTCGGCGAACAGCTTTGACCGTTGCTTGAGCTTGCCGAGGAGGCGCTCATGCAACGGACGTATGTGGAAGGCTGCCTGTCCCACCCAGTCCGCCAAGGTCGAACGATCGAGCTCAATGCCCTGGCGGGCGTCTTCGGGCAGCGTCTCCGCCCGCCGGCCAAACCGGTGTCGCTGCATTTCCTTGATGATCTGACGCAGCCGTTCGCTCTCGCATCGCTCGGCGAGCAGCATCGCCTTCAGCGTCTCGGGATCGTCAGGCAGGGCGTCCTTCACACCCAAATCAGAGCATATTCGCCGCCATCTGGCGACGCGTCCGACGCTCCTGATTCACTTCGCCGCAGCACTGCCAACAGCTATCCGGGCTGAGCTGGCGCCGGCGTCTCCCGTGCCTCGTGCACAAGTTGCCAGTCGAGCCCTTCCAGCAGCGCCGACAATTGCGCCGCCGACAGGCGCATCACGCCGTCCTCGATCTTCGGCCAGCGGAAGGTCCCATCCTCGAGCCTCTTGGCGAACAGGCACAGGCCCGTTCCATCCCAGAACACCAGCTTGATCCGGTCCGCCTGCTTGGCCCGGAACACATAGACAGCTCCCGAGAATGGGTCTGCCCCCATGCTCTCGCGCACCAGGGTCGCAAGACCTTCCATGCCCTTGCGGAAGTCTACCGGCTTGGTCGCCACCATCACCCGGACCGCACCCGACGGGCCGATCACCGGCTCGCCTTCAGCGCCTGGACAATCGACGCAATCATCGCCGTGTCCGCTCCACGACCGGCTCGGATCGTGATGCCGTCGACTTCAATCTCGATGACCCCGTCATCCGCCTTGGCCTTGCAGCGCGCCGCTTTGCGCTCTCGGTGAGCAGTCGGCGCCGGCACCACGGCATCCACCATTGCCGGCACAAACCGGACTTCGTCCGCTTCGGAATGACCGCCTGCTGCTTCGCGCAACTGACGTCGCCAGACAAACAGCTGCTGCGGTGACAATCCATGCCGTCGAGCCACGGAACACACCGAGTCACCACTCGCGACGATCTCCGCGACGATCCGTGCCTTGTCCTCGTCGCTCCACTTCCGCCGACGACCGGCTCCGGTGAAGACCTCAAGCCGCCGCACCGGCTCCGTGATAGCAGTATGTACTGTGTTCATTCTAAGCCTAACGGTCCGAACAAGCCGCAGACTCGCAGATCACCCCGTCATCCGGTAGGTGGCCGCTGAACAGCGCTTACGTTAGATCGTCAGGGGCCACGCAATCTATTCTTGACACGACGAGCCAAGCTCAAGACCTGGGAGCTAAAGCGATGACGATCAAATCTCCCAGGTGTTATGTCCGAGCGAGATGACCGCTGGTAACCCAGGGGAGGCCAATGGCAAAATGTGCGAACCGAGGGAAGCTCGGCTCGTATCGTGTTGTAGGCCCCATCGACATGCATTGGCCGATTGGCGAGAATCTCATGCAGCCGAGCGACCAGGATTGGTATGGTGCTGCCATTGACTAGCAAAAAATGAGTACACGGAATTGGGGTCGTTGGCTCGGCCTCAACGAGGCCGGTTGTAGTCGGCTTCACGGGAGCCGGATAGAACATCGACCATTCCTTCTGATCGAGCTCGGATTTGATCGATGCCCATTGCGCCAGGAAGTTGATATCGAAATTCAGGTCGTCCTCGAGCAGATAGAGCTCGGGAGCGTTCAACCTTAGCGCACGTTCCAGCGCTTCGAGATGACTCAGAAAGCAGCCGCGCGCGCCAATGGACGGGAATGTACCTGCGTCTGGCGGTTTCACCGCCGGCAAGAAGATCGCCTCCCAGCCGATCCTGGAAAGCTCCTTTTGAATTTCCCTCCGGCGGTCGTTTCGCTCCGGCAGGTTGATAACAACCTTCATGGCGATATCCACTAAGCATGGTTGAATTCAACGTTGAGGGACCCCGTCAGTCAAAGCTGCCGTGTCGCACATAAGTTAGGACCTCGCCCGCAAGGAACAGTTCGAAATCGAAGTTAGCGATGGCCTTTTGAAACGAAAGGCTGGTGCCTTTGCCAGGCACCATCCAGTCATGCGGTTCGATGTGAACCACAGCGAGATCCGCCAGCCACTCGGTGTTCTTCGAGAATAATTCCTGTTCAAACCCCTCGATATCGATCTTCGCTATGAACGGTGTCCCTCTGGGGACGCTGGCAAAGGCCTGCTGCATGGTGATAATTGGAAGGCCAGTTGATGCGCGTTCGACGCGCGTGGCCCAGCCCAGATCTCCTGCTTGGATCGTAACGAAACCGGGCTCGGAGCCGATCGCGGCTTGGATAGGAAAAATCGATTGAGCTAAAGACGCATTTCTTGAAAGAACGCCAAAATTTCCCGGCTCCGGCTCCACTGCTACGACGGCAGATCGGGGGTAGTTTGCTTTGAACCAGAGGGAAGCGGCGCCGATATTGGCTCCGGCGTCCACGATGACCGGGACCTCGCCCGAGCGGATAATTGCATCATACCGATCGTTCACTCGTCTCTTGAGTTCCGGCAATCCGAGTTCATACTGCCGGGCGCCAAAGACGCCGCGGATGGCGGCCGTGTCGGATTCGCCGGCCCTGACATGGATGGCTTGAGATCCGGCGCGAATGACTGCTGTATCCGCCCCCGTAATTCGTGGCAGATGTCGCTTCAGGAATTGCGGTCCATATCGGCGGACGTCGTCAAGATTGATCTGCAATCGTCGAAAGAATGACATGGAAAAATTCCCAACGCTGCCCTATTGGGGTCAGTGGAGCACCGCTCGCTTCTTGAATTCATCGACTCGTTTCTTGCGGACCCACCTGAGTAAAGCCCTATGAACTCTTGCAGGGTACGACGCGTTGGCGGTCAGGGGTATGTATTTTTCGATCAGTTCTCGGCGGTCCTGGGGAAGCTGGCGGAGATAAAGCTTAGCCCAGTCGAGACCTTCACGATAGAATGTGTTGTGATAATGCAGAATTTTCACCTCCGACATGGGTATGAGATCAGCATTTTCCTTGGCGAGAGTATTGACGTTGAAGTTCAATCGCGCGTCGTACTCGGAATGTCTAAGCTCCAATTTCTGAACCGCGAGCGAAATCGAGACTTGATCCTGATGGTAGATACCAGCTTCGCGCGATCCGATGCTGCTTGAAAGCAATTTCTTGATCGTGGCGTAGTGAGCCTCGCCGAGCCGCGTAGAGGTGGCATAAGTATAGATTCCGGTCTGCCAATATGCGCGAATGCGGCGCCCCTCGGGAAACGAGTTGATCTCGGGAAAGCGATCGAAGTCGCTTCCGATCAGCTCACACAGTTTGCGCCAGTAGGGAGCATTCTTGTCAGTGCCGTCCGAACCCAAATATCCTTCGCCGGCACGGGCTATGAATTGAGTGCCCGCGGTCGGAGATAATTTGTCGAGCTGCTGAAGCACCACCATGTCGCCGTCCATCCAAGTGATGTTGGGCGTCGACACCCGGGTTTCGAGCTGCGACATCACGCAGCTCTTGTTGGCATTGTTCCACCAGTCCAGCTCGACGTTCAGCCGCTCGTCGATGAATTCGACCCCGAGGCGCTTGAACTCCTTCAGCGTCGCTGAGCCAATTCGCGGCCCTCGACGTGGCTTGACCGCAATGAAGGGGACCTTTGCGGCCGGACCGCCGAAGGTCCTGAGAGACTCGGCGAGCATGAGCACCTGGGCTTCGATTGGCCCGGCCTCGACGCATGTCACGATGGTGGTATCTGTCATGATGCAAACTTCTCGAGGCTGACGATCATTGCTGTTGCAATCTTGCTGATGGATCGGATCATTTTGGGAGCATGAGGAGAAATTCCCCTGCCACAAGGCCAAGCGCGATGGCGGGCAGCGGAAAAAGTTCGCGTCGCCAATTGAAAAATCCCAGGCGAATGCTGAAAAATGCAATCACGGGGATGCAGACGACGCTGCTCCCCGCCAGTCCCACCAGGGCACCCGGAAGACCAAAAAGCTTGAACCCGATCGGCATGGCGCAAAGCATCGTTGCAAGACGAAGCGAGGCAAGCGCTGTATTGAGTTTCGGCCGGTTCATGGCAAGGAACGTTTGCAGGGCCAGTTGAGCCGGTACGAACAGCAGCCCGATGGAAAGGATTTGCAGCATCCACCCGGCATTGGAATATCTCTGATCATAAAGCAGACCGATCAGCCGGGGGGAAGCGACGACGAGCAGGCCGAAGCCGGCATAGGCGGCAAGCGCCACGATCCGGTGCATCCTGTAATAGGCAGCTTGCAGATTTTCCGGCCGGCTTCGAACCACCTCGCTGATGGCCGGATAACCAATGCTGGACACGGCTCGCATGAGCACGTGCTCGGCCGAGAGGTAGAGATTGAACGCAATCGCGTACACGCCGAGGGCGGCGGCGTCGGTCATCCCCGCCAGCAGGACGCGGTCAAGGTTTGAGATCATGGCTCCGATGATCGAGCCTAGCAGCATCCATTTGCCAAACTTGACCACCTCGCGAACCGTCGATTTGTCCCACGCCAAGCGATTGCGGTGCCCGAAGAGGACGGCGTGGCTGAGAACGGTGCTCATGCTGGCGGAAGCAATACTGCCGGCGACCAACGCCCAGATCGAGCGGTCGTGGGCGATCCAGCCAAGCATGACGCCAAGGCCGATTACCTGCGCGGCGATTTCGACCAGCGTTGCTCGCCTGATCTGCAGGTTGCGGGCTGCCTCGATCGTCTTCGTCGATGCGAAGCCGGACACGATGGCTGTCACCGAAACGACGGCAATGACGGACGGCACACGGCTGTCGGCATAGACGCTGGTCGAGGAAATCGCTCCATAGTGCTGGGCGACCGCCATGAGCGCTGCCACCCCGAGCGCGAGCAGGGCAAGCTGGGCGCCTCGCACGATCTGAATGGTCCAGACCGTATTGAGAAACGTTGGATCAGCGCCGCGATGGTTCTGAATGACGCTTTGTTTGAGGCCGAGGTCACTCAACACCGTCAGCGTTGCCATGACGACAGTCGCAACCGCCATGATCCCGAACATCTCGGGGGCAAGCAGTCTCGTCAGGAGAAGATTTCCGCCGAACCGGATGACGAGGTTGACGCCAAATCCCCCGATGCTCCAGATCCCCGCGCCGATCACCCGTCGTCGCAGCGAGGGATTGCGGGAGAGCCCAATTTGCGCGTGTCTATTCATGGACTGCAAAGCGACATTGCACTTCGTGTTTTCGCTTCTCGGCGGAGCGGAGCGAACGCAGCAGCCTTCTTTGCAGCAGGCGGTGCACTCCACCGGCGCGGGAAACCAGCGGCAATCGGGGTCCAAGCCACTCGGCGACATCAGGCCTGAATTGCTCGAGTTCAGTCAGAAACCACGACGAGCCTTCCTGCGAATTGAGCGTGTGATGGTAGTGAAGCACGCTCGCCTTGGGAGCTTCGGCGCGGCTGTACGTCGTTGACGACGGCGTCATTTGGTAATTGCAGAAATGCGACAAATTGCGCCATCTCAGCCCGAGCTGGACCACCGAGAACGCCAGCGCGACGTCGTCGCCCGGCTGCGGCAGGCGTCGTGTGAAGGCCACTTTGCTATCCAGCATGGTCTCGAGGTCGCGGACAAACTGCCTGCCGATTCCCATGCCCCGTCGAAAAGAGTAGACGCCGGAATGAAGTCTGAGCCGAACCCGTTCGTTGTCTCTCTGGCCGACGGCCCACGGCAGACTGTCGAGCGGGACATGATATGCGTCCGCCAGAGCCTGCCAGTACGGTTCATGAGGGTCGCCCGGGCCGGAGGAGCCGACATTCTTGTTGATGGCCGCGCAGGCCAGGTCTTCATTCGGCTGGAGCACGAGTTGTTCCGGCGCCGATACCACCAGCACGTCCGAGTCTAGCCAGATCACCTGCTCGGTTGTCGCCAGTTCCTCGCCAAGCAACGCAGCCAGACCCTTGTTCATGTAAGTGAACCAGTCGCACCTGTTCTGCAGGTCTCGCCGCACATAGCGGGCACCCAGCTCGTCCAGCTTGCGACGCGTGTACCGGGCGAGCGCGGGCCCTTTACGGGGGGTTACGACCAGGACAGGGGTGCTGGCCATTAGGCCGCCAAAGCGCTGCAGACTCTCGATCGCCAGCAGTGTCTGGCCCTCTAGAACTCCCGACTCGACGCAGAGGACGAAGGTCGCTTTTGATGTCGTTTCCATAAGCTGTCGCTGCTAGCTCAAAGGCCGCTCTCGGCTATACGCAACGAGCGAAGCTTTTTCTTTCTCACTGCTCCAAAGAACTTCATGAAATTGAAATCCGCGCTGACGCATGCCGTCGTTGAACCGTCTGTCGTCAATATATGCATTATGAACTTCTACGACCGCGAGCTTAGTTCTTGCCAGGAGATCCGGATAGGTGTTCTGAAAGTCCTGCTCGCTTCCTTCAATGTCACACTTCAGAAGATCAATCTCAATCTTGTCGGGTATCAGCGTGTCTAGATCGATGAACGAGACCTTCGTGGGCTTCGACCAATGTTGAGGCACAGTAGAATTGCCGGCACCAAACGAACTCTCGTACATCTCTGCGTCGCCGGAGCGTCTGCCAACCAGACCGTGGTGAGTTCTAACGTGGCCTTTGAGCCGGGCATTTTCCGCAAGGCGGGCGCAAAGGTCGGCGTACACCCTCGGACTTCCTTCGACGCAATTGATGGCGAACGGCCGATCCGGGACGTGGCTTCGAAAAACTTGCTGCACAAAACGTAAGGTAAAAAATCCAACATTCGCTCCGAGGTCGAGCACGTTGACGCACTTGTCTGAGGGGCATCTGTTTAGAGCGCTCAGAATAATGGAGTCATAAATGCCTTCGACGAAGATTTCGTTGAAGACGGTCCAGTCCGCTTTGCTGACGACCCTCACACGCAAGCCATCCAGCTCTCTTTGCAGGTCAAGTTCTTTCCATATCTCGATTTCGCGATTCACTCGGCCTTCGCGCACTTTGCGGCGGATCTGTTCAGGTACCAGAGGTCTTACAAGGTCCTTAATCAAGCTCATTGATCAATGCTCCAGTTTCAATAATGAGGCGAGCGGACGATTTGGGTTAATCAAGCGCGCTAAGGCAAATATCGCACTAGAAGTGTCAAGTGCGTTTGGTGGATAGACGTACGATGGCCCCATTGTGCGGAGTATCCTACGGTGAATCGAGCGAAATATTGTGTCGCTCTAGGGTTCAGTGTGTCTCCCCCGATGTGGCGCGGCTGTTTTGCCCGACGTGTCAAGCGATGCTGTGACATACGTCGTTCACCGCGGTTGACGGCTACTGTGCATGGGGTTGTTTTCGCGATTTTGCCCAGATGGTCACGAAGCCGTCCACCTCGCGGTTCCCGGCGGCTCGCTCCGCGCCGCGGCTCCGTCGGGCGGGTCGCCGTAGATGCGGCCCCAATCGCTCGTCCGGGTCTGGTCGGCAAAGAGCTTCGACAGCATCCGGTCGACAGCGGCCGGATAGCTCTGCGTCCTGTCGAAGAACTGCACGGAGAGCCCCTTCGTGGCCGAGCGGAGCCGGTCGTAGAACGCGGGCTCGGTAGCGAGGCGGCGGATCTGGTCGGCATAGCTGGTGGGGTCGTTGGTTTCGGCTTCAGCGATCGACGGCCCCAGCACGTCGAGCGCGTTGGTGACCTTGCTGGCCACGATGGGCAGTCCCGCGATCACCGCCTCGGCGCAGACCTGAGGCATGCCTTCGGGGAACGTGCTGGTGGTCGGGACGATGACGGCGTGGCAGGAATGGTAGAGCTCAAGGAGGCGCTCCCGCGCGAGGTGACCGTGGATAATGATCGCCGCGTCCAGTTGCTTCCCTCGCACCAGGTCCCGCAAGGCGGGCAGCGCGCCGCCGTCGCCGCAGACGTGGATCACGACAGGGGTGGTACACCGGGTCTTCAGGATGTCCGATATCGCGACGAGGTCGAACACGCCCTTGTCGGCCTCGACCCGTCCGGCAAACATGAGATGGAACGGTCCGTCACGATAGCCTTGCGCCTGATGGAATCCGTCACGGCTAAACTGGCAGCGATACTGGAAGAAAGGGATCGCGTTGCGGGCCTCGGACAGCACCTGTCGCTCGCATTCGGGAGAAACGCCGATCGCGCCGGCGGCGATCCGGCGGAAGAATTGCTGGTTCAGCCTTCGAACGATGCGGCCGGAGAGCGAGGCGGGAGGAAAGCCCTGGGGCCAAAGCACGTTGTGCAGGTTCGCAACGACGCGAATGCCGGCGAGGCGAAATAGCGTCAGCGCGAAGTAGTGGCTGGTTCCGGAATCGATGAAGGCAACATCGGCGCCGAAGCGCCAGGCCCGGTAGGCGAGATAGCAGGCCCATTTGAGCTGGAGCAGGTGGAAGGCAAGCCCCGAGGGCTGGGCCTCACCGGGCTGCTTCCGCCGGTTCTCGGCAATGATGACCCCGTCCTCGATGCGGTCGACGCGCGGATGGGACGAGATGGCCAGAATGGGGTATCCGGCGGCCTTGCAATAGTTGAACAGCTGCTCCGAAAACGCCAGGCTCGTGGTCGATGCGGTGCCGCGGGCCAATACCTCGCGATGCGCGCGGACATGGTCGCCCGGAGCGAATGCGGCGAACAGCCGGATCGGCCGCAATTTTGCATTGCTGTCTCCCACGATCGGCATCCTCACTTGTACTCGATGATGGTGGGGCCTCGTCCGAGCAGCCGATCCAGGCCAAAGCGGACCATGCCGGTCGTCTCCGCAAATCGACCCATCAGCTCCAGCAGAGCAAGCTTCAGCCGGTCGGGCCCGGGACCCGTCTGACGCGGGATCCGGCGCAGCACCTGGAGCGGGTAGACCAGCAGTAAGGCCAGCCCGGGCGGGCCGACGATCGCGACGCCCGCGGCCGCCGCCATGGGAATCCCGGCCCCCCACAGCCACGCCCGCCGGGCTTCCCACACCCAAAGCCGCTCGGGCGGCGCACCATGCACTTGACTGCCGAGCGCGAAAGCATAGCCGCTGCGCACGTTCCTTCGCCACCATTGGCCGAATCGCGTCATGGCGGCGTCATGCAGCGTCATCTCCGCCTCGATCCGCCAGATCGTCCATCCGGCTCGGCGCAGCCGGACGCATAATTCAGGTTCTTCGCCGGCAATGAAATCGTCGCGATAACCCCCGATGGTCTGCAGGCCGATCGACCGCATCATCACGTCGCCGCCGCAGGCGCGCGCCGGCCCGCAAGGCACGTTCCATTCGGCGTCGCAGACGCGATTGTAGATCGAGCGCTCGGGATAGCGCTCGCGTCGGCGGCCGAAGACGGCGCAGGCATCAGGTCGCTGTTCGAGAAATTCGAGGGCCTGCTGCGGCCAAGCTGGCCCGAGCTCGCAATCGCCATCGACGAACTGGACGAATGGCAGGTTGGGCTCGAGCTCCATGAGCCTGCGAAATCCAGCGTTGCGCGCGCGTGCCGCGGTAAAGCCGCGGCTCATGTCAAGCTCGACCACCTCGGCGCCTTGGCTGCGTGCCCATGCGATCGAGCCATCGTTCGATCCGGAATCTACATAAACAACGCGCGCTGCACCGAT
Organism: Bradyrhizobium sp. in8p8; assembly: GCF_000426845.1. Lineage (GTDB taxonomy): Bacteria > Pseudomonadota > Alphaproteobacteria > Rhizobiales > Xanthobacteraceae > Bradyrhizobium > Bradyrhizobium japonicum_C. The sequence continues at coordinate 27,118 of NZ_AUGD01000027.1, forward strand.
GGCGGAGCGCAGGCAGCCTTTCAGGCGTTCGCCTTCGTTGCGTCCAATCGCCACCACGCCGTAGCGCGGTGAAGTCTTTGCCTCGTTCACCGTTGCTCAGTCTCTGGTGTGGCGGGTGGTCGTGAGCTCACGGTCGCCCGCGCACCAACCGCGATCGAATTGGGAAAGACGTCCTGCAGCACGACCGCCTTGGCGCCGATGATCACATTGTCGCCGGCTATCGCCTCCTCGACGCGGCGCAGGCCGACCGTCACTTCATTGCGTATCGGACGTTGCGGCATCATTGCAGAGCGTCTACCCGCACGTCGCCGAAATTCGGCGTGAGTGCTGGGTTGGGCACGTTCTTGAGCTTGAAGCCGGTCAAAAATACACTGTGCCGGATGGAGTCTCTGAGGAGGTGCGGGGCCATATTGTCTGATCGCCCGGTAAGCGCCACACGGAGCTTCCACAGCGTCATGCCCAAGATTAATCCCGCGTCGGCCATTGCTGCGTAAAGCGGACCGTGATTCTTCAGGAAGTAACGTCTGCGCGCCTCGAAGGAATAAGATGGTTGACGCTTGGGGACTTTGACCGTGACGCCGGTCGATTGTCCCACCAAGTGCACCACCCGGCTCTCTGGAACGTACCAGATCGACCATCCAGCCTTGCGCGCGTTGAAGCAAAGGTCGACATCTTCAAAATATGTGTAATAGCCCTCGTCTAGAAGACCAATGCTTCGAAATACGTCGGTACGCACAATCATGCTCGCGCCTGCTGCCCAGTCCGTTTCGATAGCATGATCTACAACGGGGGGAGCCACGACCCATCTTCTAAGCAATCGGCTCACGATCCCCAGTTTGAGATTACCCTCAAACTCACTGATTGGAGATGGAAAGCGAAATGCGGATCGCTGCGGTTTGCCGTCAGGATCTTCCAGGCGACTTGCGGCGATACCGATGCGCGGGTCGCGGTCAATGAAGTCAATGAGTACTTTCAGGGCGTTAGGTCTGACGATTGTATCCGCATTGAGCAGCAGTATGTATTCCGGTGGGTCGGCGGACTGAAGTGCAGGCTGAAGTATGACGTTATTTCCGCCCGTGAAACCAAGGTTCGGATTAACGGCTGTAAGCGAGCACCACCCCCCCCAACCGTTATCCCGAATTGCCTTCTGCAGTTGTTCGACGGCATCGCCGCCAGATCCATTCTCGCAAACAGCGACATGTGTCGGTGGTAACCGCTTGATCTCTGCCGAGAGAGAGTTGAGGCAATCAATCGTTAGGTGAGTTACCTTATAGTTGGCAATGACAACTAATAGCTTCAAGGGCGGCTCGCCTTATCCGAAGGCTGTGGAAAGTACGCAAGGTGGCAAGGTAATTCTTCCATCTTCTATATCTCTATACGGAATTGCTATTTCTCTCAAATACTCGCCGGAAGAACATGGAACTAAGTTAAATTCTAAATTGCCGCACGGCAGCAGGCCGGACCCTTTGCCCGCCGTCACAGCGCCACGTCCCGCAGCGCTTCCGGCCGGCGAGGCTTGATCACGGCCGGCACGCCGATCGCAATCGAGTTCGCCGGCACGTCCGAAAGCACCACGGCGTTCGCCCCGATCACGACGTTGTCGCCGACCCTGATCGGGCCCAGCAATTTGGCCCCGGCACCGATGTCCACGTTGTTTCCGATGTCCGGCGCGGACGGCTCGTCGACCCGCCGCAGGCCGACCACCACGCCGTTGCGTATCCTGCAATTGTCCCCGAACCGGGCATATCCGCTGACGATGATGCCGCCGAAATGGTCGATCACGAAGTTGCGACCGACCACCGCCTCGCAAGGCAGCTCGATCCCGGTGAGGATCTGAACCAGCTTGTAGAGCACCTTGTAGAGCAGCGAGACCGGTTTCCGCAGCAGCCCCGAGCGGATGCCATAGCGCCAGCGCCCGAACCGGTAGACCAGCATGACCCAAAACCCCTGAGCCCCGCAGTCGCGGCCATGCGCCGCATAATCAGCCCTGACATTTTCGAACATTACTCGAGCCAGCCGCAAATAAATCGCTCCGGAACGGTCGCCCGCTCCAATACCAGCCTCGGAGCCTAGCCCGCCGAGCTGTTTCCGTGCAACATTAACCGCCGAACCTGGCCCCGATCAGGCAGCTAAGCTGAGGCAAGGTAAATCGGTTCCAGAAAGCGGCGGCCGCTCAGCATTAATCACCGCGATTAAATCAGCTTCCAGATGTCACACATCGTATGTTAGTTGGTTCAACCAAGACTTTCTGAAGAAATCGAATTTTGGCCGGCTGGTCCGGCCGGTCGACAAAGTCAGTTGCGAGATCTTGATTTTGAGCACCCTGCAATCCGTCCGTCTCGGTCCGCGAGGCGCTTCTCCCGAGCGCTCGGACTCGCAAATCGCCGACGACAACAAGGATCGTCGGGAAGTCGCGCGAGACCTGTACGGATTGCTCGGGCTTCCCGTCGACGCCATCGATTTTCGAAGCCTCATCCGGGCCATGGATGTCGCAGTCGAGAAGCGAAAGCCCTTCCTGATCTCGACCCCGAACGTCAATTTCCTCATCAAGAGCCAGCGGAACGAGACGTTTCGCGCCAGCATGCTCCTGAGCGATCTATGTCTCGCAGACGGCATGCCCCTGATCTGGATCGCGAAGCTCCTGCGGATCCCAATTCGCGAAAGGGTGGCCGGAGCAGATCTTTTCGGGCGGCTCAAGTCCAGAACCGACAAGCGCCTGCGAGTCTTCCTGTTCGGCGGGACAGGGGACCTCGTTGCAACGGTCGGCAAGAAGCTTAATGCGGAGCAATGCGGCCTCGAATGCGTCGGCGCCCTGAACCCGGGCTTTGGATCCGTCGAGGAATTGAGTTCGCCCGACATCATTGCTCAGATCAACGCCAGTGGCGCCGACTTGCTCGCCGTCTTCTTGAACGCAGAGAAGGCGCAAGCCTGGCTGTTGCTCAACCATTTCAGTCTGACGGTTCCAGTCCGGGCGCAGTTTGGCGCAACCATCAATTTCGAGGCGGGCACAATTCGGCGGGCACCACCGCTGCTGCGAAGCACGGGGTTCGAGTGGCTTTGGCGGATCAAAGAAGAGCCGTATCTCTGGCGACGATACTGGGCCGACGGCAAGGCGCTGCTTCAACTCCTCTGCGCCTGCGTCCTTCCGCTGGCGATCGCCACAAGATTGCCGCTGCAACGGGCGGTCTTTGCAATTCAGGTCGGCCATCACGATAAGCGCGTGACACTCAGTCTGTCGGGGAATGCCACCTCGGAACAGGTCGATTCCTTGCTTCCCGTCGTTCGGCAAGCGGCGAAAGAGAGCAGGGCCGTCAACATCGATCTGTCCGACCTCCACCAATTGGATAGCCGGTTTTTCGGTGTGTTGATGGGCATCAGAACGCATCTTGCCCGGGAAGGTCTGCCGTTGACCATCACGGGAGTTTCTCCGCGCCTGCGGCGAATTTTCCAGCTGAACAGGTTTGAGTTTCTCCTGTCCGATGGGTAATCCTGCACGGCACCGACGGCGTCGGCGATCGCGAGCGACAAAATTGGATACCAACATGAGAACTGGTCCTAATCTGAAACCGAGCCTCGGTCGCAGGGCGATCTGGAGATCGTCCGGCCTTGTTCTGGCGGTGATCTTTCTTGCCGGTTGTGGCTCCCCCGAGCAGCGTGCCCAGGAATACTACGAAAGCGGCATGGCCCTGATCGGGAAAAACGATGATCTCGCCGCCAGGTTGGAGCTGCTAAAGGCGGTGAAGTACAAGAGCGACAAGGTTGAAGTGTGGAGGGCGTTGGCCGGCATCGACGAACGCACGAAGGCGAACTCACTGTTCCTTGATTTGCGAAGGATCGTCGAACTCGACCCCAATGACATTGATGCAAGGGTGAAGCTTGCCAGAATGATGGTCGCCGGCGGCGCGGCCGAACCTGCAATCAAGATTCTGGATGCCGCCAATGAAGGCGACAAGCCGAATGCGGCGCTTCATGCGGTTCGCGCGCTAGCTCATGTCAAAATGAACGATCCCGCAGCGGCAATCCGTGAGGCGCAGCGTGCCTACGACATAGACCCGACAAACATCGATGCCGTAACTTTGCTTGCCTCGAAGAAGGTTGCCGAGGGCGATAGCGGCGGCGCCATAAAGATGCTGGATGCTGTTCCGCCACAAGCTCAAGATGCGGACCGGTTGCGGGCCACGCGGTTGCGGATCGATATCCTGGTACGAAAGGGCGAACTCGCGGAGGCCGAAAAGCTGGTTCGCCAGTTGATGGTCGATTATCCGCAGGATGCGTCATATCGCACCCAGCTGATCCAAATTCTTACGGCGCAACGCAAGTTCGATGACGCCGAGAAGGAGCTGCGGGCGCGTGTCGCAGCAAGTCCATCAGACAGCAAGCTTGGGCTGGACCTCGTTCGCTTCCTGAACACGTTCAAGAGTGCCGACGCAGCACGCACGGAACTCGAATCTCGCATCAAGTCCGGCGGTGAGGTGTTTGACTATAAGTTCGCACTCGCCGAACTCGATTTCGTCAAGAGCCGTCAAGGTGATGCGATCGCACAGCTGCAAAAGCTCCTGCCGGAGGTTGCCGACAACCCCGAACGTAAGCTCAAAGTGCAGGTCCGGCTTGCCGAAATGCTTCTCGCGACGGGCGACAAGGCAACGGCGGAGCCGTTGATTTCGGAAGTTCTGTCGAAGGACCGCAGAAACGCCGGCGCGCTCCGCCTTCGTGCGGCGCTAAGTCTTGACAAGGGGCAAACGGATAGCGCTATCGCTGATCTGCGCGAAGCTCTGGCTGACCAGCCGAAATCGCCCGAATTGCTGATCGCGCTCGCGCTCGCCTACGAGCAGAGTGGAAAGCCCGAGCTGGCCGATCGCCAATACGCTGACGCTCTGAAGAATTCAAACCTCAACATCGAAGTTGCCCTCCGATATGTCGCCTTTCTTCAGCGCCGAAGCGATGCCGCTCGGGCCGAGGACGTCTTGACCGAAGTGGTCGCGCGCTATCCGGGCAATCTGCAGGCCCTCTCGTCGCTCGCGCAAGTCAAGCTCAGCCGCCAGAACTGGGACGGCGCCCTTGCGATTGCGACGACCATCGCTGCCCACAAGGACGGCCGGGTCGTTGCCGATCAGGTCAAGGCCGCAGCCTATGCCGGCCAACAGCGCATCGGAGAGAGCATTGCCGCGCTTGAAGACGCTCGCAAGGCCGTACCTGAGGCGATTCAGCCGGCCGTCGCGCTGGCATCCGCCTATATTCGCGCGGAGCGAGCTGCGGATGCAGCGACGGTCTTGCAGGAGATGAACAAGCGCTATCCCGACAATGCCGAGCTCCTGGTCATGCTCGGGCAGACGCAACTCGCACAAAAAAAGGATCAGGATGCGATTGCGAGTTTCCACGAGGCGATCAAGCTGAAGCCGAAGGATCCATCCGGCTATAGCGCGTTGTCCGACTATTACGTCCGGGCCAAGAATTACGATGCTGCCAGCGGAGTGCTGCAGGCCGGCTTGAAGGAGAATCCCCAGAACATTGCTCTGCGGATATCATCCGCCGGCCTTCAGATTCTGAAGAACGACAACGAGGCGGCGATTTCGCAGTATGAGTCGATCCTGAAGGATCAGCCTCAGGCCCAATCGCCGATCGTGGTCAACAATCTTGCCAGTCTGCTCCTCGATACGCGGTCTGACAAAGGGAGCTGGGACCGCGCCGCCGCATTGGCTGAAACACTGAAAGCATCCAACGTGCCGCAATTCCAGGATACGCTGGGATGGGCGCGTTTCAGGCAAGGTGACATCAAGTCAGCGATCACGCTCCTGGAGCCGGCGGCGGCGAAGTTGCGGAACCTCTCGTCAGTTCACTATCACCTCGGCCTCGCTTACGCTGCGGACGGTCAGGCTCAGAAAGCCAAGGAGGAGCTGGACATTGCTGCGAAGCTCGAGCCCGATGGTACCGAGCTCAAGAAAAGCATCCAGGATGCGCTGAAGAAAACGCCCTAATTTCCGTGCGGAAGCACGAGGAAACTGTGCGTGGCAACAAACAGGACGCTGTGTGAGTCGGCGGGGCCCGTGCCGGAGACCGTCGGGGTCCCGGTCAATGGGTCGAAGATCGTCGTTCCTGTGCTCGCGAAGCGATGCTGATAGCGATAGGTGAATTGCAGCGAGACGTCGCGGATCGGAGTGTAGCCGTAAGTGGCGGAGATCGATGCAAAATCGGTGGTGGCCCCGGCCATCTGTCGGTTTCCACTGGCGGAAATGGTCAGGCTCTCACGGCTATTGACCAGATAGTTGACACTGGCCGTAACGGTGTCCCGTTTGATCAGCGAGCCTACAATGCTCGGCCCAACTGACTGGCTGGCAATGACAGACAGCGTCGCGGTCTTCATGAACTTGTAGGTCAGGATCGCATCGGCGATCCAGTCAAGCGAGGTGCTTCCGATCGGCGCGGTCGAGCTCACCCCACCGATTGCTGATGTCGACACACCGCGATCGGTTACCAGGTAGGCGGCGCCGATATTGCCTCTAAAGGACAGCAACGGGGACAGAGCGGTGTCTATGCCCACCTGATTGCGAAAGATGCTCACCTTCGTGCTGAACGCATTATCGTATGCCAGCAACTCGGCTTCGGACGATAGGCTGACCCCGGTCGTCGAACTGACGCCATGCCGCCAGGATCCCCGCCCCAAGGTGTCGGTGAATGCAGTGCCGCCGCTGGAAGGTTCGTAATATGTGCGGGTCGATGTCGCAAATAAGCTGATGCTGTCGCGCGCGTTGAGCGCTCGATCTAGGCCGCCGGCCCCAGTGATCCGATTGAGAAAGCCGCTGGCGGGTGAGACGACGCCAAGGTCATTCAGCAGCGCCAGCGACGTGCTTTGTTGCCGCCAAACTGCTTCGACGAACTCTCGATCGTAGTTGTTCTTTCCGAACTGCTGATAGTTCGCCCGGGCCCCGTAGGAAAGAGCTTCCGTCGCGATTCCTTCGGCCCCCGGACCAAAATACTTCCGGTAGGAGCCATCTCCATTGAGAATGAGCTTGGATGTCGGAGTCAGAGCCTCCGCTGTCCCTGTGATCGTGGAGTACGAGCCGAGCGAACCGGCCGGAGATGACCTCAAGAACTGATTGCTGTTGAGCTCAACGGTCTGGCTTTCGGAGGTCCTGAGCGACCAATCCCAAGCGAACGCGGTCGCCGGAACCAAGCCGAACGAAATGGAGGCTGCAATCGCAATCCTCTTCACAATAAATCCCGCCCCCGGGTGCACTTAATCGGGTCTCAGTCGAAGAACCCTCGCTCCGGAACCATGATCACGTCGCCGGCTCGCAAAGCGATGTTGCCTTCGAGATCGGCGCCCGCCTCATAGGCCCTGTAGTTGAAGACGTAGATCGTCTCGTCGCCGCCGGGAGCGCGCCGACGCACCTGAATCCGCTTTTTCGCGGCATAGGGACCAAGTCCCCCGGCAAGTGATATGGCTTGCATCAACGTAGTCGGTTGCCGGACCACATACGGCCCCGGCCTCAGAACCTCTCCAGTAATGAAGATCTTGGGCTTCAGGTCTTCTTCCGGAATGTCCTTCGGGGCGCTGACCAAGGCGACCGTCACGTCCAGCGCGTCGTCCTTGTAGTTCGGCTTCAGCTTTGCCTTGAGCATGTTTTCGACGGCGAGGGGTGTCAATCCACGAGCCCGGATGCGCCCCGCTAGCGGAAAGGCGATCTCTCCAAGCGGGTCGACGACCACATTGCGGTCCAGTTTCGGGTCCTGCAACACGGTGATCGAGAGAGTATCGCCGGGTTTGAGCGTCTGTGAGGGGGCGGGGGTGGCGAAGATCGCCATCATCAGTGCCAGCAGAACCGTCCGCATTGTTGGCTTCCTCTTCGCGAAGGGCGCAGATGCGCGAAGTAAATGGTTAATCCTAATCTTTGCTGAACAATTCAAGCCAAGACGCCCCTTGGACCAGGGTAACGCTCGGAAACTAATGGCTCTCAGCTACTTAGGGAACCCGAGAGAGCTGCTTTACGGGAAAAATGCTATACTGTTGCTTGTCTGCAATAACATCCCGGACCAGCTGCTCGCCAATGATCTTTTGGTCATTGGCGAACCCGTAAACGAGGGCCGTATCGCATAGCACGTTGATCATTCGAGGAATTCCGCCGCTCGCCGATCCGATCAACGCGCAGGCCTCCTGGGTGAAGAGCGGGCGGGGCGCGCCCACAGCCTGAAGGCGAAAGCCGATATAGTTGGCAACTTCGAGGGCATCGAGGGGCCGCAGGTGGAAGTCGGACGAGATTCGCTGGGCGAACTGGTGCAGCTTGGGAAGAAGAAGCAAGTCTCGCAACTGCGGCTGGCCGATCAGAATAAGCTGCAGAACCTGGAACTTGTCCGCATTGATGTTGGAAAGCATCCGGAGGTGCTCAAGCGCCTCAGGCTCGAGATTCTGCGCTTCGTCAATAATGAGGACCGTACGTCGACCAGTGGCGTATTGCCCGTGCAGGAAGTCTTGTAAGTTTTTGAAAAGATGTGGATAATTGCCATCGAACGGCTGCCCTAGAGCCATCAGAATCCACTGCAGCAGCTCCTCGCGGCCCTGCGGCGAGCTGGAGATCAATCCCAGCGTCAGCGTTGGGCTCAGCTTCTTGAGCAGATGTCGAACGAGGGTTGTCTTGCCCGAACCGATCTCGCCCGTAATGACGGTAAAGCCGGCATTGTTCATGATGCCGAACTCCAGCATCGTGAACGCCATGGAATGCATCTTGCCCCAATAGATCAGGTCTGGGTCGGGCAAAATCGTGAATGGCTTCTCGCGCAGTTGGTAAAATGACTCGTACATCCCGCCGTTCCGACTTGGCCGCCTTATGTCTCAACCCGGGAGAGCCAACTGTCCAGGCGCTCTCAGTATTGAACGAAATTGCCGAAAAGCACGACTCACGATCAGCATTAAGGCTGACAATTCAAAACCTTCTCGCGGCTTATTATTTAATGGGCCTCCATGCAAATTCGATGCTAAGGTCCAAAAGACTGATTGCAGACCGACCGAGTTCAACGAGCGGCTTTCACGCTTTGCAGATCGTACCAACTGGATTCCACAACACGTATGCTGCAAAAGATTGATTTTGAAGACAGTTTTGACGGTCCGCTCGAGCAGGACAGGTCTCATCTGTTGCGGCCTTCATACTACCTGGACATCCTTAGACGACGTTGGCTCGCTTTCATCTTGCCGGTGGTCTTGATCGCGGGGGCGGGAACCGCAGCCGTACTGATCTGGCCTCCGACCTATCTTGCCGAGGGCAAGATCCTCGTTCAGTCGCAGCAGATACCCACCGAGCTCGTGCGGCCGACGGTGACGAGTGCCGCGCAGGAGCGAATCCAGGTCATTCAGCAGCGCACGATGACGCGCGACAACCTCATTGCGATCGCTGACAAGTTCCAGCTCTTTCCGGATAAGCGCCCGCTGATGTCGGTCACCGAGTTGGTCGACCTGATGAAGAAATCGACCAAGATCGCGCCGGTGGATCCGATCCTGGACTTCAAGCAGCGGTCGCGGACCGACAATCCGACGATCGTCTTCTCGGTTGGATTCGAGTACGGCGATCCTGCCGTTGCGGCTCGTGTTGCTAACGAGTTGATGACGCGAATCTTGAATGAAGATCTTCGCGATCGAACCAGCCGCGCGACCGATACGTCGCGCTTTCTGTCTCGCGAAGTCCAGCGACTGCAGACCGAAAATGCGGCACTCGATGCGAAGATCGCCCAGCTCCGCATCGCTCAAGGCAAGCCGGCGACGGCGTCGGGGCAGGATCAGCCGACGAGCACGCTTGCCCAGATGAAGGCAGAGCTCATTCAGAAAAATGCGCTCTATTCCGACAAGCATCCCATGATTCAATCGCTGAAGCGCCAAATCCAAGCGATGGAAAGCGTGGCTCAAGCGCCGGCAAGCGGTGGAAACGACGCTGCTACAGCGGCAAGCCTTGATGCGCTCGTCGCCCAGCAGGAAGGTCTGCAGAAGAACCTCGAAGCAGCCACGGCCAAGTTGATGGCTGCGCGGATGGGCGAGAACCTCGAAAAGGATCAGCAATCTGAAAAGCTCGAGGTGATCGAGCAGCCGACCGCGCCTCAGGATCCCATCAAGCCAAAGCGACCGAAGTTGCTGGCCCTCACCCTCGCGTTTGCGTTCGCTGCCGGCGCGGGTTTGACCTTCCTGCTTGAGCTGACGGACAAGGCAATTAGGCGCAGCAGTGATCTTTTCACGATCGTCGACGGCCGTCTCCTCGTTCCAATTCCATTTATCGCTACGAAGTCCGAATTGCGCCGGCAGAAATGGCGCAGGATCGCTGCGGTTGCCCTGGTGGTCGTCGTTACGGTGGGCCTCCTTGGGGGGGCTTACTTCTTCATGCCGCCGATCGACCTGATGCTCGCAAAGGCTCGGGCGGGACTGTTCCGCTAATCAAGAGGTTCCCATGGACTCGATCAAGCAGGCTGTGGAGCTGGCGCGTTCCGGCGACAGTCTGGCACAGCAGGAGCTCATCGGCGGATCGACACCGATCGCGGGCCGGCATGAGTCGACGATCGTGCGCGACGTCCGGCTTGACGCGGACCATCTCGAAGCCAATCGCATCGTGGCTTTCGCGACCGGCAGCGAAACGGGCCGCTACTACGATATGCTGCGAACCCAAGTGCTGCAGGAGATGGACAAGAAGAACTGGCAGTTCTTGGCCGTTACGTCGCCCACGGCTGGATGCGGCAAGACCGTGACGGCGTGCAACCTGGCGATGAGCATCGCTAGGCTGCCCGAACGATCCGCACTCGTCGTGGACCTCGATTTGCGCAAGCCGATGGTCGCGAACTATCTCGGATTGCCGCGCACAGGCGGTGTTATCAGTGTTCTCGACGGACAAGTGCCGATTTCATCGGCCGTCATTAAAGCGGGGGTCGGACCGAACAGCCTGTTCGTATTGCCGGGCTCGGGGCCAACCTCCGGATCGTCCGAGTGGATGGCATCCCAAACGATGACGGCCTTGCTTCAGGCCATCAAGCGCGAGTTCCGCTCCAACACCGTGATCTTCGATTTGCCGCCAATGCTGCTCGGCGATGACGTGATTTCGATCCTGCCTCGCATGGACGCGGTGCTGCTCGTGGCCGGCGTCGGAAGCTCATCTCTCTCCGACATCAAAGAATGTCAGAAACATCTCGAACGCGTTCCCGTCGTACGGGTCGTCGTCAACAAGGTGTCGGAGAAAATCGATACCTACTACGGATACTATTAGCCGTCCTGCCGCGTGATTGACAGTCAATTCGACTTCTTATCGCGGGTCGAACGTTCCTGGGGGTACGAAAGCAGCAATCTCAGCCGCGGGCACAAAGTACTTTGCGACGTCGTGAGTCTCTTCCTTACGGGTTACCAGATTGGTTCGCTTCTGACTGATCTTGCGACTCATGATGCCAAGCAGGCATCTCTGCTTTACTTCGAAAACCCCTGATCCCGAATTGCCTGTTTTGGCGACGTCGACGATCGCCGTGTTGAAGCGTCGTGCTCCGAGGGGAATGCGCTCGGGAGCGATGATACGGGAGCGAACGGCAGCCTCGGTGGTGACGGTGACGACTTCCTGGCCGGGCCGAGGAGGGGCGTCGCAGAGGCGCATGCGTCTGAGCCGCAAGCGCAGCGGCAGCAGGTTTTCTTCGACTGCCAGCAAAGTCAGGTCAGTTGCCTCAAGCCGGCCTTCCTTGACGACCCGAGTGGGATACTCACGATCACCGATCGAGACTTTCGGTCGCGTGAACCAGGTTCTTCCGGCGACGTGAGCCGCCGTCAAGAAATTGCCGTGTCCCAGATAGATCCCTTGACCCGGCCCCCATGTCTGCATGGGCGTCTGGTGGATGTTGACCGCGTACGCGATAAGGGTCTCATCGACCGTCTGCGCCGTCGCGCTGACAATTGCTCCCTGCATCATCAGGGATGCAGCGAGGGCAATGAATATCTTCTCCGCCCCGTGCGTTCCGGAGCGAACCTGTCTGGCTCCGTTAGCGCTCCCTGCCGATCGCTTCGTCGAAGACAATCAGGAATGCTCCAGGAAAAAGCCTCTCTCCTGGGCAGGCAACGCCGTCAACAAATCCGTGATGAACTGATCCTGCAGCTTGAAGGAAGCCTCCTTGCTGAGGCCAATTGTCGAAATCCTGAACAGGGCCCCATCCGGAATGATGCCGCGCAACCCGTATTTCAGCCGGCTGAGTTGATTGTCTACGACGCCGTTGGAAATGTCGTTGCCGATCTTCATCCAGTAGGTGATCGGCTCATAACGGGACTCCCGCTCCGCAATCAACCTTGTGACTTTCAAGGCGCCGCCGGAATAGTTCAGGTTCGAGCTGTTCTTGTTTGACACCCGAAATCCATTGGCAGTGTAACAGATCTCTGGACGGTGAGCCTTTAGCTTGTAATTTTGTACGGGTCCGTAGGCCACCAACAGCATGACGATGTTGCCAGCGCCATCCGTGTAACCGCGCGCCACTTCCTGGCTGTAGACTTTCGCGGCGAGTGGATCCGGCGGCTGGACGTAGGCTTCGGGATCCACCGGCTTCACTGGACTGATTTCGGGGACAAGTTTCCACGTGCCAAACTGCTTGGGAATGACGGTTTCGAGGCTCTGGGACGCCGCGGTACGAGCCATTAATTTGCGCGGTGCGAAGACCTCCGCAGCTATCGCGGTCCCGGCAATTGCGATCGACGCAAGAATAACTCCAACGCGGTTCGATCTCATCCTACAACTCCCTGTTTGGAAGATTGTTAGCTGTCTCAAGGCATCAAATAAAGGGCGAAGACGCTGAATTTTCTCACAAAAACGTCACGGAAGTGCTTTTTGCCGCGCATTTCTGAGTTAATCTAAATATCAGATTTTCAACTTGTCGGGGCGGACCGTCTCGACGGCCGGACGATCGCCAATTACTGATGCATTTCAATCTCCGATCAAGCAAGTCCAGCTTGGCTTGCCATCATGTTAGCTGACTAGAAACACGGAGCGTCGGGTGAAAAGACTTGCCTATCTGCGCAATTGGGGTGTCGTTCTCTTCCTGACTATTTCCGGGCTTGCGCTGGCTTCGTGCGGTCAGCAGAGCGGCGAAAAGGCTGCTGCAAAAGGTCAGGTGGTTGCACGCGTCGGCAACGAGGTCGTTACCATCCAGGAACTCGACAATGAATTCCGGCTGGCCGGCGTCGCCCCGGAGAAGCAAAAGGATCCAGAAGTCTTGAAGCGAGTTCTGGGCGACGTCGTTGTTCGCAAGTACCTGATGCAGCAAGCGATGACCGCGAAGTTGGACCGCGAGCCCGGAGTCTTGCTGGATCTGTTGCGCGTGAGGGAGCAGGTCCTCGGCAATGCGCTGCTCACTCGCGCAGCGAATGCGAAGGCACCCAGCAAAGCCGACATTGATCGATACATTGCGAAGAACCCATGGAAGTTTGCCGATCGCAGGCTTTTCAACGTGGACGAAATCATCATTCCGCTTTCACCGGCGGCGCAGGCTTTCGTGAATGCGAACAAGGACGCGAAGTCTCTTGATGAAGTGCAGCAGCAATTGACCGCGAGCGGCATTCCGCACGCCCGTCAGCTGGGCGCGTTGTCGAGCAGCGATCTTTCCGAGGAGCTCGTCAGTCTGATCCGGAAACGAAGGGACGAGGACATCTTCTTCACCAGGGTCGGTTCGAACGGACGATTTTTCAAAGTGAGGGCCGAGGAAGCTCGTCCGATCCAGGGCGATGCGGCCGCCAATCTGGCGCGGCAGATCATGCGGGCTGATGTGCTTGCAGCCGAGTTGGGCCTGGCAACCTACTCGGCAAAACTTGAGGCCAAGTACGAGGGCGACTACGCGGATCTCATGAAGCAGGGTGATGCGAAGTCACAGTAAGGCGCTTTGCCGCTCAGCGCTTTCCGTTTTCAGCGTAAGAAACATGGCAACATTATTCGACGTCGTTACTGTGACAAGCTTTGTCGGGTTGGCAATTGCGTTCTTTCAGTTCTCCGACCGCGAGATCCGGACGCTCCTGTATTTCATGGTGTCGGCTATCGTCCTTGCTGTCGCAAACCAGGTCGGCAATGCCGGGCACTATATCTTCGCCGGGATCTTGGTCCTGGCGGGGATAGGATTTGCCGCACTAGTGATCAGGAGATAGTTGATTGTTGGTCCCGGCAGGGGATGATAGTTTAAGGCCAGTGGAGTTGATATTTAATCATAGAGCACGCAATTCATGACTGATATCCATATCCGCAGGACGCTTGGAACCGGTTTGTCTGCATCCGTTTTGGGGCCGGTCCTGATGGGAGTCGCCATACTTGGCGCCTACATCCCCACCATTCGTGGCCTGATCAATGGCCCATGGCAGACTGAGCAAGAGGGACACGGCCCTCTCATTATCGCTGCGACGTTGTGGCTGGTCTGGCAGGCTCGGGAGCGCCTGATGCGCGCGAAGATCGCCCCGGCACCGGTCATGGGGTGGGCCATTCTGACTGTCGGATTGGTGTTGTTGTATTTGTCGCGCCTGCAGCAGGGTCTGCTCACGGTCGAGATGGGCTCGATCCTGCCCGTTATCGTCGGATCAATCCTGATTTGCGCCGGCTGGCCGACGTTGAGGGCCTTGGCGTTCCCGCTGACATTCTTGGTCTTTGCCGTGCCGATGCCCGACTGGTTGGTCGATGCAATGACCGTTCCGCTGAAGGTGTTCATCTCCGACACGGTCACCCGAGTTCTCTACGCGGTCGGTTTCCCGATCGCGCAGAATGGAGTCATGATCATGATCGGGTCGTATCAGCTCCTGGTCAAGGATGCTTGCTCGGGCATGAACTCGATCTTCGCCTTGTCTGCCATCGGCGTGTTCTATGTCTATGCCTTTCGCTGGAAGGATAAGCTGCGCAGCTTTCTTCTTCTTCTGGCGATCATTCCAATTACCATTCTCGCCAATTTCTTCCGCGTTTTTGCGCTGGTCCTGATGGCGTATTATGGCGGCCCTGATCTCATCGAGGGGATTGTTCACGATCTGACCGGGATTAGCCTGTTCGTTTTGGCGCTTCTGCTGTTGTTTGCCTTTGATGGTCTTCTCGGGGGCATTGGCAGTATCGCTATGAGGTTCCGACGCAAATCGGCCGCAGCGTGACCCGTACGCAACAGACTTCGCGCGAGGTTCGGCCCGGCGTTCGGAGGGGCACCTGAGTCCAACGCCGAAGCTTCGGAGCCGCGTCTGGCCAGGCGCAGCCTCCCACAGTCCACGCCGCTCGCGGCCTGCGACCCGGCCATGAGTCAGACTTACGCAATCCCGGACCTCCACGGCCGGCTCGATTTGCTCGAGTTAGCAACGTCTCGAATTGCCGGGCACGCGGGTAGCCAAAGGGCGCGCGTCGTGACGCTCGGAGACTATGTTGACAGGGGACCCGATAGTCGCGGCGTGATCGAGTTCCTTATGCAATGGCGGTTTCCAAATCTGCAACTGGTTGCCCTGAAGGGGAATCACGAGGCAATGATGTGGGAGGCCTGCAATAATCTCGTCGAAGCAGAGTGGTGGTTGGAGAATGGCGGCAAGGAAACGCTGTTATCCTATGGCCTAGGTACTTCCCCCGGCTCGCTTCAAGGTGTCATTCCGCCCCATCATCTTGAATGGATCGCAAGTCGTCCATCCTTCTTTGCCGATAAGAAGCGGGTGTTTGTCCATGCAGGAGTCGATCCAAGGCTTCCGCTCGATCAGCAGAACGAGCGTACGCTTCTATGGAAGCGATACCCGAAAGGTTCCGAGTCAAGGCATCGCGGTCGCCACGTCGTCCACGGACATCATGCGAATCAAAGCGGCCCCATCACGTCCAGAGACAAGACAAACCTGGATACCATGGCCTGGAAGACAGGGCGTCTTGTCGTGGGCGTGTTCGCCGACGAGAGCCCCGGAGGAGCAGTCGAGTTTCTCGAGGTGTCAGGACGACCGCTCTGATGGTTTGGACCGAGCCTCGGTTGAAACTTCTTTCTTCGAGGTGGCCAGGAACAGCTTGGCCAGATGCTGCGCCTCAAGATCGATGGCGTGGAGTCGGGTGACCTTTGCGCGCGCGTTTTCCCCCATACTCTCGATTTGTGCGTCGGAGCACTGAAGGCACTCTCGTATGGCGGCTGCGAGGCAGTCCACTTCTCCTGCGGGAACGAGCCAGCCATGCCTGCCGGGCTCAACCAGTTCGGGAATGCCTGCGACGAAGGTGCTGATCACCGGCCGTCGCAATGCCATGGCCTCCATGAGGACGACGGGGAGCCCCTCCGCGAAGCTTGGCAGGATCAGCGCTCGTGAGCCCAGGATCTGTTCTCGCACCTCGTCGCTTGTGATCCAACCCGTGATCCTGACCCATGGCTGCAATCGAAATTGCGCGATGGCGCGCTCGATCTCACCTCTCATCTCGCCGTCGCCGGCGAGAACGAGTTCGAACTTGATGCCGTCGTCGATCAATTGCTTCGCGGCCTGCAGCAGCAACAATTGTCCCTTCTGCTCGGAAAGCCTTCCAACGCAAACAAGCCGGGCGATTTCGGCAGGGCGCCTCGTGGTATCGTGCTCGTAAAACGCGGGCTCCAGACCGCATCGCACAACCCGGATCTTCTTCCATTGATCGTAGCTGACTTGACGGAAGAGTTGGCTTCGCCCGAAGGAGCTGATGGCAACAACGAAGCTCGCGCGCCTTATCTTCTCGGCAAGACCAATGAAGCCGGCCTTGTCGAACTCTTCCGGACCGTGCGCCGTGAAGCTCCATGCTGGTCCTCCCAACACGTGCGCCAACATGGCGACCTCGGCAGAGTTGGTTCCAAAATGGGCGTGAAGGTGTTCGGCGTCCTCAGCCCGCAGTAAAAGATAGATCAGGCACGCCTCGACCAGATAAACAACATGGACAGGAAGAGGACGTTCTGACCGTCGTCCGACCTTCCACACGAGGGCAAAGGCCTTCATCATGTGAACGGGGCGAGTGAGGAACACACGACAAAATGCGGTAAGGAGCGCCGTGCTGCCGCGCTGGAGGACGAAATGTGTATGCTGCGCCTCGATCTGATCTTCGGGGCTGAGTTGTTCTTCGTTTCCGCCTCGAATTGAGATGCGCAAGACTTCATGTCCTTGACGCTCGAGTGCAAGAATCTCCCTGCGGATGAAGCTGTGGCTGACCGCCGGGTACCGATTGACCAGATAGGCAATTTTCATTGATCGATCTTAGGTTGTCTTCGAGCTGTGCATCGGAATTTGACTGGCGCGCAGGCTGATTTGTACTTTTGGGCTGGCGTCAGCCGGTTGTTCGGGGCTTGTTATGTCTTGACCTCAGAATTGGCAGAGCCATCAGTATCCTTGGCTCCGTGGAAATCAATGGATGACAGTATTTCTTGTTGCCTTAGCCGTTTTGACGTTGATCCCCACGCTGGTCCTCCTCGTCGAAGTGTTGGGGGCGCTGCGAACTCGCGACGAGGCTCAGCGAGAACGCCGCGCCAGGGGGGGACCGGTCGCGGTGGTGGTGCCGGCTCACAATGAGAGCCGCGGCATTGTTCCGACGATTGAGGATGTCATTCCCCAGCTGAGAGGGTGCGATCGCCTGATCGTCGTGGCCGACAACTGCACCGATGACACAGCGAAGGTCTCTGTCGAGCACGGTGCTCAAGTGCTGCCGCGCGACCAGCCTGGCCGAAGGGGCAAGGGCTACGCCATGGCCTGGGCGATAGCGCATCTGGAGGATGATCCACCCGCGTTTGTTCTATTCCTGGATGCCGATTGTCGACTGGAGGCGGACTTCCTCGAAAAGGCACTCAACTGTTGCGTTGAAGGGAAAGGGCCCGTTCAGGCGCTTTATCTCATGACGAGTGCCGCGGGATTTCAAGTCGACCGGCGCGTTGCGGAGTTTGCATGGCGCCTGAAAAATTGGGTCCGGCCGCTTGGGCTCCGCTACTTTGGTAGACCCGTCCAATTGATGGGCTCGGGGATGATGTTTCCCTGGGAGGTGATCAAATCCGCACCTTTGGCGAGCGGTAACATCGTCGAGGATCTAAAGCTGGGATTGGACCTCGCGTTGACCGGCATGCCCGCCCGCTTCCTCCCGGAGGCCCGAGTGACCAGTGAGTTCGCGGCGACAGAGCGAGGCCTTGAAAGTCAGCGGAAGCGTTGGATCGACGGACATTTGGCTATGATCCTGGACTACGTCCCACGGCTGTTAGCAGCCTCAATCACCAAGCGCGACCCTGACCTTCTGATTCTTGCCCTCGATCTGCTGGTACCACCTTTGTCGCTACTCCTCACCGTGGCTGTAGGTGGCGCGATTCTTGGAAGTGCTTACTGGTTTTTGGTGGGGCCGCTGCTTCCAGCGGGTTTGGCCCTGCTAAATCTCTCTCTGTTGATCGGGGCGCTTGCGTTGGCTTGGTTCAGGTTCGGTCGCGACGTCCTGCCAGCTGTGCAGATTCCCTCCGCTATCGGCCAAGTCTTCCATCGTTTGCGCCTTCTTGTGCGGCGCAATCGGTCAGAATGGGTGCGCACGGACCGAGGTCGGCCAGACTAGATCAGCGATGGTCGACGGCACGGTCGCGATTTAACTATTCTGCGGCGGTGATTATTCTCATGGGTATGACAAGGGATTAACCAATGGGGCGCCGTCCGCACTTCGAGGCTGGCCGGTTTCATTGTGTCGTGCACAATCGGGCGTGTGCAACGCAAAATCATGGTTGACAAATCATGGTTCCACGAGTGATGAATAAGTATTAAATTCTTGGAGGTTGGAATGTCTTCCCTTAAGCTTGTCTTGGCTGCAGTACTCGGTCTTTTCTTGGTGGCTGCACCTGCGCAGGCAGCGGTTGTTCTCAGTGGCGGAAGCGTAACTGTCGAAGCTGGTACACCGACCTCCTTTGACGTATCGCTCCCCTTCGATTTCTCGTTCGGTGGCTGGAGCTTCAACGACGGCATTCATTCCGTTTCGGGTTTCTTCAACGGCTCCACCCTGAGCTTTGGGCCCTTCGCTTACGCCAATGGTTCTTATAACTACACTTTCTCTTACGGCGGTGTGTTGGCTAGCGACGGTTCGTCTTACTCCTCGAATATCACGGGTGTGATTACTGCTGTTCCAGAGCCCGCGACCTGGGCGATGATGACGCTCGGCTTCCTCGGTCTCGGTTTCCTGGCCTATCGTCGTCGCGCAGGTTCATCGCTGCGCATCGCTTGATAGCTTTCTGTCAGAAGACTGATTGGAAAGGCCGCCGGATGGCGGCCTTTCTTTTGCCTTCTCTGAGGAGCGCGACGTAGGCTCGCCGGTATGAGCTGCTCACCGTTGGAGATCCGGGGAGGGTTTGCTTGCCGATGGCTGGCACGAATGGTGGTGGCCTTTTGCCTGTCGGTCGGCTGCTTATTCCCCAGCACCGAAGGTTTTTCCCAGGCATCCAATCGAATCACACGTCCGCCGCCGAGCGTTGAAGAGAGTCAGGCGCTGGCTGTCGAAATCGCCAAGAGCGACGGTCTTCTCCGTCCCGGGGATATCATCGTGACCCCACGCGGTTTTCTGATGTTTAAAGGCGTATCCGCGGATGGCTACTCGAATGAATTCCACCCCGTCCCCAATCCTTTGAACCAAAATCGTGCTGGGAAGAACTAAGGGCATGCGGAAATGCGCGAGCTCGGACGGCGAGCCCTTAACTTTACCATGCGGACTTTTAGGAAAAATTATGCTTGAGGTCGTGTAAATTAACGACAAGCCCGTTGGAAACAGGCTAATGATGGATTTAAGAGCCCTGTTCGAGGGGCCCGGATGCCGGAGAGTTTTGAATGCTACGCCGCCCGTTTTCAATCGCCGCTTTTCTCGTCTCGGCTTTTGCCTCATCGGCAGCTTCGGCCGGTCTCGTGACCGTGACGAGCTATGACATGCCAAACGGAAATGGCGCTGCCCAGTACACGACCCCGACAGGCGGCCAGAACTATTTCGACTTCACTTACACCAAGACCGGGCAGTCCACTCCCGCTGCCAACGCCGGCCTGAACGGTTCTCCCAACTCGGTCCCGAACAATTCCAACGCAACCAACATCCTGACCGGCGGCACCGGAAAGTTGACGGACGGCGTCAAAGCGACTGACAATTTTTCGCTGGTCAGTGGATCGGACGGGACGATTTCGAACGGCTGGACCACGGCCGCGTCGCCATACTACGGCTCCCTCAACGGCCAAGCCAGCCAATACGTAGGATGGAAGTACCAGGATCCGACGATCGTCTTCCATCTGGCGAGCGGCTCGATGGTCAGTCAGATCAATCTGTACGTCGCTGCGGATGGCTCTGGAGGCCTGGTCGGAGCTCCCGGAAACGTAGCGCTCACCATCGGCTCGATGCTGCTCGACCCCTCTCAATACACCCAAGTCATCTCACCATACACCGGAGACAATCCGTATAGCTCGAGCACGGCATTGATCACGATCACCTTGAACCAGGCGATCTCGTCGAGTGAGCTTTTTGCGCTTCAGCTGTTCCGTGGCCCTTTGTTGCAGGATGGCTATGACTACGAGCAACAATATCGGGATCCGAACACCAATGAGTTCAATGATCCTCTGAGTGGTTTCCTGGAGAATGCATGGGACCCGAAGCTCGAACCTTGGATCATGTTGAGCGAGGTCGAGTTTCTGGCGGCGGTACCTGAGCCTTCGACTTGGTTGATGATGATCGCTGGCTTCCTCGGTATGGGAGTGCTGGCTTTTCGTCGCCGGCAGCACTTCGCGGCAGCTCGGTAGCGTCCGACCGATCATAGTCCGCCCGTGACGAGTACGGTGATTCGGCGCGCGATTCCTGTTCCTTCTCATGTCTGCAAGCGTCGTTCGCCCTGCGAGCGGCGCCCACGCCGCGTGAGGCCCTCGCCGGACATGCGTTGCCCGCCAAATTGAGATCTCTCTCTGCGGCAGAGAAGTCACTCAAGACCGAAATTTGAAAAGAAGCGCTGCTTCTGCTTCAAGACTCAGGGAACTCGGTGCTAGGTGGATACGCTGGCACCGGAGAGGGACATGTCCATTCAAACGCCTGAGTCGATCACGTGCGTGCTGCTTGCGGCTCTCAATGCCGCTGACGATGTCGCCAACTGCAACTCGGATCCGATGGGAGCGATGAGTGCCGAGGCGGCGTCCGTTGCAACAACCTTGGCCGAGCTGGTCAAGGTGCAGGTCTCGGAGACCACCGACGACAGCCAGAATCGGTTCGCTGCGACAGTATGCGCGAGCATGAACAGGCTTAGATCTGCATCTTGACGGGCTGATCGCTTGGCGAGGTAGCTGATTGGCGGTTGCGGAGGAGCGCGCAACCACTTCGATTCTGATATGATGCTCGGCAACGAATCAGTTGCGTTCGATTTCGTGCCCCCGATAGCAGTGAAGTTTGACTCGCGAGAGGTTGCTTTCGCGATAGTTGCGTCGTGCCGGGGGCGCAGTGATTCCGTATCAACTTCGACGAGGGGCGAAACAGTGAAAATCAGAATACTTCTCGGAATTGCGATGGCTGGCGCCGTTCTTTCGGTGACGCAAGCGCGCGCGGCGCTTCTGACGCAAAGCTTCACTTTTAGCGGCTCGCACTCTGGCTCGACCTATGGCGTCACGGGCAACTTCACTTACGATTCCTCGAATGGTCAGTTGCAGGCGATCACCGGCAATGTTGCTTCGGGGGGCGTAACTCAAGCGATTACCGGTCTCGTGCCGGCGGATTACAGTTTGGCCGTGAACAACTTCTATCCGGATGCGACCGATGATTATCGGTACTTCTCTTACGATAACTTGTTCCTCTCGGGAGCATTCACGTTCAATGGCGTATTGTTCTCGTTCGGCTCAGGCAATTACGGCGGTCTCTACTACAATCCTGGGCCATTCCTGACCCTGTGGTTGCCTGACGGTCCAAACACTCCAGCTTCTGAGGCTGGCTTGGAATGCCCGGACAATCTCTATTGCCCAGGGGTACCGGGGACTCTCAATTTCGCAGCCGTTGGTGCGGTACCAGAGCCTTCAACCTGGGCCATGATGCTCCTTGGTTTCCTTGGCCTTGGGGTTTTCGGACGGACGCTTCGTCGGTCTCCCGAGATCCGCTGCGAGCTTACCGAAGCTTCCAGCTAAAGTTGGACGAGGTGCTTGACGCTAGTGCCGGCACCAAGATCGTTGATTGATCGCTAGGTCAGTGCTTAGATCCATGCTGGCTACCTTTATACGCCTTGTTGTGCCTCCCCCGTCATTGTTGCCAATTCGATAATGGAGATGTCTCGTGAACCGGATGTTGTTTGGTTGCCTCGTTTTTTCCGCGCTTGCTTGCTCGCAGGCGTCTCAGGCGGCGACAGTGGTTTTTGAAGACAATTTCAACGCCACGACAACGCAGTCTCTCAACCAGACGGTGTTCGCCAATTGGACGGTGACCTCAGGCTCGGTCGACGTTATCGGTGATGGCGGACCGTATGCCTTGCTGCCTGTCGGCAACGGAAACTATGTCGATCTCAACGGTTCGACCGGGCAGCCGGGACAGCTGACCACCAAGATGGATTTCGCGGCCGGTACCTACGTCCTGACCTTTCAGCTGGCGGGTAGTCAGGGCGGTGTCGGCGACGTCGATCCGGCCCAGCACACCACGACGATCTCATTCTCCTTGGGTGGTTCGTCGCAATCGATCACTCTCGATCCGGCTGATCCGCTGAACACTTATTCGTTCTGGTTTACCACCAGCGGCGGCAAGCTGATGTTTACGGATCTGTCCGGCGGCAACGCGAATGTCGGCAACTTGCTGGACAATGTATCGGTCGCCGCCGTGCCCGAGCCCTCGACCTGGGCCATGATGATCCTGGGCTTCTTGGGCGTCGGCTTTCTGGCCGGTCGGGCTCGCAATTCGCGACTGACTGCCTAAGGGAGTTCTTAACCTTGAGCCGCTCCTGATCGGAACCAGCTCGTCGTTTGCCCTGCCCGCACCTCTATAGAATACTGCAAGTGTACGCCCGCCAACTGCAAATTTAATTTATTTAAAATGCCTTTCTCATTGACTCGTCCTTTTATTCAGAGTTAAAAGACCATTGCCGTCGTGTAATTTTGAGGAGGTCAAATTGAACAAAATCTCTAGTCTAGGAGCTAGCGTCGCCGCGCTAGCGCTCTTTGCTTCTCTTCCGTCCGCTGCAAACGCCGCCCTCGTGCAGTCGGTCGGAAACAACGGAAGCTTGCCAATCTTGGCTCTCAACCTTGATAACAGCGGTATTACCGGCGTTGCGACCCAGTCGGGAGGCGCTGTCTATAACACGACACATCCCGGGTTCGCGGCAATGCCGGCGCCGGGCACTGTAGGCAATTTTCTCGCTGCTGGCCCCAGCAACAATGGCAATGCAACGCTGACCTTTATCAATCCGCTCAGCTATTTGAGCTTTCTGTGGGGATCGCCCGATAGCTACAATGCCCTGACGATCAATACCAACCTGGGTACCTACAACTATACAGCGGCTTCCGCGAACGTTAACCCGGTTAACGGTGATCAGAACTTCGCTCAGTATGTTCAGTTCGCGGCGAGCGGTGGGGAATACATCACCAGCGCCATTTTCGCGTCTGGCAACACCAATGCCTTCGAAGTCGCGAACTTCACTGTGACTGCGGTCCCCGAGCCGACCACTTGGGCCATGATGATCCTGGGCTTCCTCGGCCTCGGCTTCCTCGGCTATCGCAAGAGCAGCAAGGCTGGCGGCACTTCGTTCCGTCTGGCTTGATTGCCGCCTAGAACAAGATTGCATGGAAGGCCGCCAGCATGGCGGCCTTTCTCGTTTGGCATTGGATGTATTGCGCCGCGATCGGCGCCACGGAGGTTGCGATGGATATCGTCGGCACGTGCCTCAACTGCTATACGGCTTCCGGAAGTCTCCTGCTCAACACCGCGATTGGGCTTGTCGCCTTGTGCTTCGCTGTTTCGAGGGGATGGAGAACGAGTAATCGTTCGCCGGCGTTGCGAAACTAAGGTCGCTGCCGCGTCCCGATAGTTTTGGCTGCCAGGACAGGCGGCAAAGCTTGCCCACCCTGTCATGTAGCTGCACAATTACTAGCGCGCCGCGTCCCGCTGACTTTGGAGCGGCGCCGCGCGTTTGATTTCGCCGCAGCGAGGCGGCATCAAGCGCAAACGCCTCCTTGCAGGTGTGACGTCCACGGTCAGACACGTGCCTCGGTCGATACACCAGCGACCTACGACCAAGTTCGATCTGGCATAGAGAAGGGCCGCACCGGAGGTGCAGCTCTTGACGCAACGTGATGATGTCGTGCTAAGCGCGCGCGGTGACGGCAGGCGCCTGCTTGCGACGGTAGGCCAGAAAGCCGAGACCAGCGAAACCCAGCATCATCATAGCCCAAGTCGAGGGCTCGGGGACGGCGGAGTTGATTGCAAACGTGCCCCGCAGGGGGTCGACGTCTTTCGGGTCAAAAACGGTCGTCCCGAGCAGAACGTCCTGAAGGGTCAGCGTATACTGATTTCCCCCGAAGCTCAGGCTCTGGGGCTGGAAATCAATGTAAACGAGGCCACCGATCGCGGTGATGAAGCCTGATACGGTCGCCGAAAAGTCCACACCCGTGGTGATCGGGGAGCTCAGCGAGACTGTCAAGTTGAAGGCGTCCCCCAGAAAGGCGTGAGGGTTAAAGAGGCCGGTATTCTTCAAGGTGAAGGTGCCGAGATCCGTCGGGGTATCCGCATCGACATCAAAATTGGTGCCTTTGAACGAAAGCGTGTGATCCTTTGCCGTGCAGCCGGATCCAAAGCAACCCGTCGTCATGCCGGTGAAGGTTGCAGCGTCGGCGCTCGTCGCGCTCAGGCCAAGCGCAAGCGTCGCTGCCAATCCCCAAATCCGAAAAACCTTCATGAAACCTCCAGCTCTCAAAAATGCAAAGCAGGTCTTATTACCTTAGTTCCGAATAAACCCGGATTCGAAGTTGGGTCAATGAATTTGTTAAATATCAGTAAATATTGCCTGGCATATTCAAATGTAGCGCAGCCCCTATGCAGAGAGATCGCCTGGAAGGCGGTCTCCTGCACATCATGGGACGTTCGGTGGAAAATTAAGACGCGCTCACCGCGCTCAGCTGCTTAGTGCGATAGGCGAGGAGGCCAACACCAGCGAAGCCCAGGATGAACATCGCCCAGGTCGAGGGCTCGGGGACCGCGCTGGTGAACGTCGCCGAGAAAGTCAGATCAGAAAAATCATTGAGGGCCGTATTCCAAGGCGTCTGTGTCTGACCTAGCCCGGGAAGGGGCACCGAGTCGGGATAGATATTGCTCCACACCAAAGTACCGAGATGGGGAATGGAGTTGGCGGTGCAACCCCCGAAGTTCAAGCACGATCCAACAGTAGCCGAGCCGCTATTGTTTGCGATGCCGTAAGTGCTGAGAAACGCAACATAGGTCTGGCCTTGCGTGACGTTGGCGCCCACCGGCGAGAAGACGAGAACGCCGGCAGTCCCCGCCACCACGGGACTTTGCCAAAGCAGCGCAGTCGGTTTGGAGCCATCCCACGCGTAGACCGCCGCGTACAGCGAAGCGAGGTTCGAACTGTTGAGCGTGAATTTGAAGTCCGTCAGAGAGCCGGTGAGAGGGGCGGCAAATGTCTCTCCCACAAACTGCGTTTGCTGGCCGCCTGTCAATGATCCTGACAACGAGCCGAAGCTGTAAGTGTTGGCCGGATTGCTGATCACGTCCGCTGCCGCAGGGGCCGCGTGGGCCAAAAATCCTGCTATGGAAAGTGCGACTACTTTACGAAACATAAAAGTTAACTCCCATTCCTGTTGAAGGTGCGGGAGGCGTCGCACGCGCGTTCCAATGCTTTGATGACATTGAGACGTCAGGTTAGAGCAATTTGCCGCATATCGTTTTTTTTGAGTCCGCGGGGCAGGCGCCGCCATCTTGCTAGATGCGGGTCGTAGGCCGTACCCCATCCGGGGCGGGTGAACCGCCCCCGGTTTGCCGGAGGCCATTTGGTTTAAGTTATGCCGCCATGGCCGATTGTTCCAGCATGGCGTAGTAGCGTTGCTCGGCTTCGGCCGGCGGGATGTTTCCGATGGGCTCCAGGAGCCGTCGGTTGTTGAACCAATCGACCCATTCGAGGGTGGCGAACTCGACGGCCTCGAAGCTGCGCCATGGTCCGCGCCGATGGATCACCTCGGCCTTGTAGAGACCGTTGATGGTTTCGGCGAGAGCGTTGTCGTAGGAATCTCCGACACTGCCGACAGAAGGCTCGACGCCGGCTTCAGCCAGGCGTTCGGTGTATTTTATCGATACGTATTGGCTGCCCCTGTCGCTGTGGTGCACGAGCCCGCCACGATGGACCGGCCGTCGATCATGTAGGGCCTGCTCCAGCGCATCGAGCACGAAGCCTGCATGCGCTGTGCGCGAAGCCCGCCAGCCCACGATCCTTCGAGCATAGGCATCGATGACGAAGGCGACGTAGACGAAGCCGGTCCAGGTTGCGACATAGGTGAAGTCGGAGAGCCAAAGGACGTTCGGCCGTGGCGCCTTGAACTGGCGGTTGACGTGATCCAGCGGGCATGGCGCCGCCTTGTCGCTGATCGTGGTCTTGACGGATTTGCCGCGGATGACCCCTTGCAAACCCATGTCCCGCATCAGCCGCGACACCGTGCAACGGGCAACATCGAAGCCTTCGCGCTTGAGCTGGCGCCAGACCTTGCGCACGCCGTAGACGGAGAAGTTCTGATTGAAGACGCGCCGAACCTCGATCTTCAGCGCGGCGTCCTGCCTGGCGCGCGCCGACCGCTTGGCCGGATCGCGCCGTTTGGCCACGTGGGCGTGGTAGGTCGAGGGGGCGATCGGCAAGACCTTGCAGATCGGCTCGACCCCATGCGCCCCACGATGATCGTCAATGAAGGCGATCATGGCTTGGACCGGCGGTCGAGCTCCGCCATCGCAAAATAAGCGCTCGCCTTGCGCAGGATCTCGTTGGCCTGCCGAAGCTCACGGTTTTCCCGTTCCAGGGCCTTCAGCTTCTCGGCCATCTCAGTCGGAACGCCGGTCCGCTGCCCGCTGTCGATCTCGGCCTTCTTGACCCAGTCATGAAGCGTCTGCGGTGTGCAGCCGATCTTGGCCGCAATCGATGTCACTGCCGCCCAGCGCGAAGGGTGCTCGCCGGCGTGATCCAGAACCATCCGAACCGCACGGTCCCGGACCTCAGGCGAAAATTTGTTCGTCGTCTTGCTTGTCATGGCTCCATCCTCTCAGGAGTTGGAGCCTCCGGCAAACCCGGGGCGGTTCA
>NZ_AUGD01000028.1 GCF_000426845.1 Bradyrhizobium sp. in8p8
GATCCAGAATGCCTTCGTCGAGAGCTTCAACGGGCGTATGCGTGATGAACTACTCAACGAGACCCTGTTCTTCGACCTCGACGACGCCAGGGCAAAGATCGCGGCGTGGGTTGCCGACTACAACGGCGACCGCCCGCACTCATCGCTGAAATACCTCACCCCGGCGGCCTATGCTGCCACATTCACCGCAACGGGCGATCGGCTGCGCAACCCCGACCAGCTCCGCCGATCGCCCGTTGCTCCACCTGCGCCAATCGGCGTACAAACCCCCGAGACTCTAATTGCCTCTGGATGAAAACTCAGGGGCAGGTCACTTGCCTTGAATCTCTGCAAGCGAATAGCCGACCGCCTTGAGGAAGTTGTCGTTCGCCTTGATGATCGTCCCATCAAGCTTGAATTCGATGATGGCTTGGGACCGATCAACTGCTTGGGCGGTAGCCAAGGCATCTTCGATGGACTATTGTTCCGGCGAAACATGGCAAATCCTTCCACTCAGCAATCGAGTAAGGATGTGCCGACCTCGTAAAGGAATTGCTAACCTGGTGACGATCCCCGTATTTTCACGATAGGCGCGGGCAGGCGCAACCAGAGCAATGGGCGGTGACGCAGGCGCTTCAGCCGTTCCGCGACTCCCCATTATGCGGATATGAATTGTTTCCTATGGGCCGGTACGGTAGGTTCTTCGGCTAGGGATTAACGTCCCCCCTACCCATCGCTTGGCAGCGCTGGCAGGCATGCTCCCAGGCGTCAAAACTGACCGCTGGTGCGTCTTTAGGATTGACCGGCATTACGAAGGGATCATCGCCATGGGCCACGTAGGACTGCCACAAGTCGTCTGCGGACATACCTGGCTTAAATGCTTCGGCAAGCCATTCATCGACGATGGCTCGGCAGGCCGCCAACGCCTCTTCAGCGGTCTCGAACGTGCCATGGTTGAGGCGTTCGGATTCATCCATAAATTTATAATTGTCGTCGATCAGGACTCGATATTTCACGACGCATCCTTGGCGACTGACCCAGCCCGGCAACCGCAGCCGGACAGGACAAGGGATATGTAATATATCCCATGTCCGTCCAGCCGCTTTCGGGTTCAGTCGGACATAATTTTTATGTAATGGGACATGTCCGGCTCGGCTAGTGAAGAAGAACGGCGTCCGGCAAGCCGTAGAGGTCGCGATATAGCACAATCTTGCCGTCGCGCTTTAGTTCGGCTTCAGCACGCCGAAAACGCTTGCTGAGAGTGTCTTCCTTAGCGTCCGGTTCTGTTGTTCTGCAATCGGCGTAGTACTGCTCACGCCAGACGTTCGGATGCACGACCATGGTCGGGGCTTCAGAGGACGGTTCACCTCGCGCCTCGATAGCTCGGCTCAATGAAGAAAGCGCTGCTTCGGCCACCTTTGGAGGCTTCTGTCCATCGATCTGCACGACAATCGGCGCGGAAGTTTCGTCGCCGTCCTGGCCTATACCGAGCGTGACGCTTTCCAGCTTGAAATGCGTGATTACGCCGTCCTGCCCATCATTAGCGCCGGTGCATTCAAACGTGTATTGCTTTGCAGCCCCGCTACCCGTCGCCTTTATGCCGAACGAAACGTCTATCGCGCCGTCCAAATCGATTGCCCCTTTGCCGCGATCATCAGACCAAGGCGAATGATGAATTATGACAACGTGAGCACCAGTCGCGCGGCTAAGAACATCTATCGACTGTACGTATCGTCCCATGTCGCGTGATTGATGCTGGTCGCCCGGACCGAACGTTCTTGTTAGGGTGTCAACGATGACCATCACGCAGCCAGAAGGCCGCGACATATTTCCGGCCCTTACCGTGGAACAGAATCTTATCTTGGGCGAGAAGAAGCCTAGAGGTGCCTCATCGAAAGCCCAGTGGTCCTTGGACGACATGTATCGCTTTTTCCCGCATCTGAAAGAACGCCGATATATCCCCGCGGGGGTGCTTTCAGGTGGCGAGCAGCAGATGCTCACGCTGTGCAGGACGCTTATGGGAAATCCAGACATGATCATAATCGATGAGCCCACGGAAGGACTCGGCCCCCGCATTGTTCACCTTGTCGGCGAGTATTTGGTTGAGCTGAGAAATAGAGGAATTTCGGTGCCCTTGGGACGGAGAATGAGAACCAGGACCAGCAGGATATATGGCAGCATCGGTGCCATCTGTGCAACGGTAATGCGGAGAACGGTGCCGCGCAGCGCGGTCTCTTGGATTCCGAGCGCCGTCAGCAGGGTGAGAACAGAATAGTCCAGCGATACCGCAAAGGTCTGCACCATTCCGATCAAGAGGGATGCAATCAGGGCGCCGGCGAGCGAGCCTAGCCCACCAACGACCACAACAACGAAGATGATGCTGCCGACAGTGGCGGCCATGCCGGGCTCGGTGACAAAGGCATTGCCCCCGATCACACCCGCGAGCGCGGCGAGACCACAGCCTCCTGCAAACACCAGCGTAAACACGCGGGGAACGTTGTGGCCCAGTGCCTCGACCATGGAAGGGTGTGTTAAGGCGGCCTGAACGACGAGGCCCACACGTGTCCTTGTCAGAGCGAGATAAATTGACAGCACATGAGCGACGCAACGAGCATCATTAAACCGCGATAGATCGGAAAGGAGGTGCCATAGAGCGTAAACAGCGGGCCGACGGTGCTGCACGCCATGAATGCCGCCCACACCAACGCGTATGGGATTTCCGTTCATGACGTCGCGATGCCGTTGACGCCGATGTTTCACGTCAACGCCGGAGGCCTTCCCTATATTGCTCCGCTTTGCGGTGCGGCTTTGGTTCTCGTTGGGCCTAAAATTGATGGTGAGATCATGCAGTCTCTTATTGAGTCGGAAAGGGGTGAGTTTCACCACGGGCGTACCGACAATGGTCACGATGCTGATGGAGTATCTAGATCGCAGCGGCAAGCGTATTGATAGTCTGAAGCGTGCTGTGATTGGCGGGTCCTCCGTGCCCGCAGCGATGATCGATCGCATGCGTACCCAGTACGGCTGCAAAATCATGCAACTCTGGGGAATGACGGAGACGAGCCCCGTTGGGGCGCTTTGCACGGAAACGCCGGCTGCGGCGGCCCTGCCGGAAGCGATTCGACGAGAAATAATGTTGAAGGCCGGGCGCGTGTTATTCGGAGTGGAGGTCAAGCTCGTAAGCGATGAAAGCGTGACCGCGTCTCCAGAACGAAGCCGGCAAGGTGCATTGTGGGTACGTGGTCCTTGGACGGCGAAGGCGTATTTCAAGCAGGAAGATCTGCCAATAATGGACAAGGAGGGCTGGTTTCCCACTGGGGACGTGGCTGCGCTGGACGAGTACGGTTTTCTTCAGATTCTGGATCGCACAAAAGACGTCATAAAATCTGGAGGAGAGTGGATTTTGTCGACCGATATCGAGAACATGGTGTGCGGGCATCCCGAAGTCCGTCAGGCCGCTGTCATCGGCGTGCACCATCCAAAATGGGAGGAGCGGCCCCTGCTGATCATTGTTCCCGTGCCCGGGACTTCGCCGACGAAGGAGGGCTTGCTCGACTATCTAAGGCCGAGAATCGCCAGTTGGTGGATGCCGGATGATGTCGTGTTCATTGAAGAGATGCGGATGACGGCGACGGGGAAAATTCGGAAGACGTCACTACGCTGTGTTGCCCGAAAAACAGAGCTCGAGCAGACCTCAGCAGCCGCCACAGCGCAGCGGATGATCATCGCGGAATTTGATAAGCACAGCGTTTGTCTTGGTCACCCTAGACCGTACCGGCTCGTGGTCGAGGATCTCGCTGACCGTCTCATCGATCGGATGCGGCGCGCCGCCACAGCCAGTCAAGCCTAAAACTAGCAGGACGGTAGCCTGGCTTCGCGCACTTACCTCGATCGAGAAACATGCCGGTGAAGGTATCCGGACCGCTTCGCCGAGGTTGTCGATCGGTACGGAGGGCCGGCATTTCAATAGGGTCGACGCGGAACTGCCAGTGGGGCCGCTGCGAATAGATCTCCACAATTGAGGGAGCGGCCGAGGCGGATCGAACGTCCATCTCATTAAGCGGAAATCAAGATTTCGTGCACCGTTGACAGGCCTGCATACGATGGAGTAAATCTAACGTATGTTAGAAAAGTTGCTTCAAGGGGTGGATAATGTCTAGCGCGGATCATCAACCGCCGGCAGATCCGGCGTGGTTCACTTCCCCGACAAACTTTGTCGATAGCGATAGCGCCGAGGTGAGGGCTTTCGTAGAGTCTGCTTTGCGCAACCTGAACTCCAGCGCTTCCGATACCGAAAAGGCAATCCGACTGTTCGAAGCGGTGCGCGATGGCATCCGATATGATCCCTACACGTTTGAACTGAGCCCCGATGCTTATCGCGCTAGCGTGGTGGCAGGGGCGGAGTCTGCTTTTTGTGTGCCCAAGGCGATCTTGCTGACCGCCTGCCTACGTGCTGTTGGCATTCCCGCTGCATTGGGCTTCGCCGACGTTCGTAACCATTTGAATACGCCAAAGCTAACCGAGCTGATGCAAACGGATCTCTTCATTTACCACGGATACGTGCAGCTGTGGCTCGACGGGAGGCCCTACAAGGTTACGCCGGCCTTCAACATGGAGCTATGCAAGCGCTTCGGAGTAAAGCCTCTTCTCTTCGACGGGACGTCTGACGCTCTGTTTCACGAGTTCGACGAAAAGAATCAGAGGCACATGGAATATGTTCATGACCGGGGCTTGTACGTGGATGCGCCAATCGACGAATTCCTGGCGGCGTTCAAAGCAACCTATCCCAAGTTGGAGGAATTCAACCGTTGCCGGATCGCGGGGCAGAGCGGCTTTGACGATGGTTTTGCGCCGACGGAGGAAGGGCATCGGCCGTGAAGTACTTGGAGGATTTCAAGGTCGGACAAATTTTTGCGTTCCGCACCCCTCCCTTAAGCAAGGACGAGATAATTTCGTTCGCCAGGGAATGGGATCCGCAGCGGCTGCATACGGATGAATACTATGCCAAGCAAATCCATGGCGGTCTGATCGCATCGGGGTTCCAGACACTCCTCCTCGTATTCAGGCCGATTATGCGGGACTTCATGACGGGGGTCGCAAACATCGGTGGTTTGGGTTTCGAGAGACTATCTTGGAACGCGCCTGTGCGGGCGAATGAGCCGCTTGATGTTACATTGAAGATGCAGGCAGTGAGGCCCTCCCAAACCAAGCCCGATCGGGGTGTCGTCAGCTACCGTGTCGAAGCGCGCAACATGGCAGGAGAGCCCGTGCTGACCGTCGATACCGCCGCGATGGTTAAGCGAAAGGCAGGGCCGCCGTCATGAGCAATGTGAGGGCGCATTCACAGGACGATTTGCGGATGCTGCGCGGAAGCGTGCGCACACTCTTTGAGCGCGCGGGCGGCATCGCACGCGCCCGTAACGCTCGCGACAAGGGCTGGGACCGACAGGTGATGAACGAACTGGCCCATGCTGGCGTGCTCGGTGTCGCCGCCCCAGAAGCGGTCGGCGGACTTGGCATGGGACTTACAGCGGCCGGTGTGATCGTGGAAGAAGTTGGTCGCGCGCTCACGCCCGAACCGGTGGTGTCAGCCATCGCACTTGCGATCGGAATGATTCAACGGGTATGTCCTGGCGATGCGATGCTCGCTACGGCTATCAGTGGCAAAATCGCCTGCGCCCTCGCGTGGCAGGAACGTGGTCTTCGAGGTTACTCTGACCAAATGGCATGCCGTTTCGACGGTAAAGTGCTGAACGGCTCAAAGGCCTGGATTGCCGGGGCCGTCGGCGCGGATCAATTGCTCGTGGTTGCGCAAAATGATTCGAAGCCCGTTCTCGTTGCCCTCGACGCTGATGGCAAGGGGATCTACTCGGAGCTGCGGCGACAGTCCGACGGAAGCCAGCTCTGCGACATCGGCTTTGTCGACGCCCCAGGTAAATTGCTGGCCGAAGGCTCGGTGGTATCGGAAGCGTTGTCCACCGTCGTCGCCGACGCCACGGCGCTCGCCGCCGCCGAGCTGGTCGGCGTCAGCGCTAAAGCACTCGAACTGACCCTCGATTATGTGAAGACGCGCGAGCAGTTCGGCAAGCCAATCGGGTCGTTTCAGGTCATCCAGCACCGCGCCGTAGACCTGTATGTCGCTCAGCAGGTGGCCGAGGCGGGGGTGAGCGAGGCGCTGGCACGGATGGATGTGAGCGCCGATCAGGGTGCGCGCATACGTGAGGCGAGCCGCGCCAAAGCTCGCGCCTGCAGCACGGCCAAGAGGATCACCCGGGAATCGATTCAACTCCACGGTGCAGTCGGCTATACGGACGAGTTCGACATCGGCTTGTTTCTGAACCGTGCGCTTGTGCTTTCGGCCTGGCTCGGGGATGCCGCCTACCACCGGGCTCGTTGGATGGACGCTCTTGAGGCAAATGAGGCAGGTCGATGACCGACTGGAATGCACTGAGTGACGAAGCGTTCCGCCGCCAGGTTCGCACCTTCTTCGAGACCGAGTATCCCGAAGAGCTACGCCATCTGCCGCATCGGGCGAAGTTCGCCGAGATCCGCCAATGGCACGAGAAGCTCTACGCCAAGGGCATGGTCGCGCCTGCTTGGCCGGTCGAATATGGCGGCATGGGTCTGGAAGCTTCGAAGCTCCTCATCTTTTATGAAGAGCAGCAGCGCTGGGGCGTGACGCG
Source organism: Bradyrhizobium sp. in8p8 (assembly GCF_000426845.1). GTDB lineage: Bacteria > Pseudomonadota > Alphaproteobacteria > Rhizobiales > Xanthobacteraceae > Bradyrhizobium > Bradyrhizobium japonicum_C. Next base: position 6,663 of record NZ_AUGD01000028.1, read on the forward strand.
GGGCCGCGACATGGGTGTACAGATGGTCGGCCCCCTTATCATCAAGTTTGGCACCCAGGCGCAGAAACACTACTGGCTGCCGCGTATCCTTACTTGTGAGCACATCTGGTGTCAGGGCTACTCCGAGCCGGGCTCGGGGTCCGATCTCGCCAGTCTGCGCACGAGTGCCGTGATCGACGGCGATTATTTCGTGATCAATGGGCAGAAGATCTGGACCACGATGGCTCATGACGCCACGCACATCTTTATGCTGGTGCGCACCGATTCTCATGCGCGAACAAAACAGGAGGGCATCAGCTTCTTGCTCGCCGAAATGAACCAGCCGGGCATCGAAGTTCGCACGATCACGACGCTCGCGGGTGAAGACGAGTTCTGCGAGGTATTCTTCGACAATGCTCGCGCGCCCCGCGAAAACCTGGTTGGCGAACTGAACAAGGGTTGGACGATGGCCAAGGCCCTGCTCGGCTTCGAGCGAATCTTCATCGGTGCGCCCAACCTGGCGCAAAACGCACTTGTTCAGTTACGGACGATTGCGCAAGGGCGCTGCATGTTCAGCGATCCGGTGTTCCGCGATCGCTTTGCGAAAGTCGCTCTGGATGTTGAGGATCACGCGGCGCTCTATAGCCGCTTCGCCGACCAACTCAAGCGCGGCGAAATGCTCGGTCCCGACGTGTCGATGCTGAAGATCTGGGTCACTGAGACGTTCCAAGAGATTACCGAACTCATGATCGAATCCGCCGGACCTGACGGTGGCCTGATCGGTCCCTTACAGCTCGGCAATGTCGGTGTTGACGTGCTGGCGAACTTCTACAAGGCGCGACCGACCACGATCTACGGCGGGACGAATGAGATCCAGCGCAATATCTTGTCGAAAGCTGTTCTCGGCTTGCCTGGCTGATAGATAATTGCCCTACATTGAAGGAGGAAGAGCACCCATGTCTGACAGCTATGCCAAATACAACAAACTGAAATTCGACTATCCGGCGGACCGTGTTCTTCGGATCACGTTCGATCGTCCCGAAACCTTCAACTCCGTGGATGCGGAAACGCACACGCAAATGACCGACATGTGGATTGATGTCGACCGCGACCCCAACATCAACGCGGTTATCGTGACGGGGGCTGGCAAGGCGTTTTCGGCGGGGGGAGATTTCAGCCTGATCGAAAGGATAGCGGGCAACTTCGACGAGATGATGAGAACCTGGAAGGAAGCCAAGGATCTCGTTTACAACATCATCAATTGCAACAAGCCTATCATCTCGGCGATCAATGGCCCAGCCGCGGGTGCGGGGCTCGTTGTCGGAATTCTGGCTGACGTGTCGATCGCAGGCAAGCGAGCCAAGATTGTTGACGGGCACCCCCGCCTGGGGGTTGCCGCAGGTGACGTAGCGGCGATCATTTGGCCGCTGCTCTGCGGCATGGCCAAGGCAAAGTATTATCTTCTGACGTGCAAGGCAATCTCCGGCGAAGAGGCCGAGCGCATTGGCTTGGTATCCATGTGTGTCGACGATGATCAACTGCAGCAAGTCGCTCTCGACACTGCAGTTGAGTTGGCAAACGGCGCGCAAAGCGCGATCCGCTGGACGAAATATTCACTGAATAATTGGTTGCGCCAGGCCGGGCCAATCTTCGACGCTTCCACTGCGTTCGAGATGCTGGGTTTCATGGGCCCTGACGTCAAGGAAGGCGTGCTGTCACATCGGGAGAAGCGCGCTCCGAATTTTCGCAAGGACTGCCCTATTTAGTTTGCGCGGGAGAGAGGTAGAGCATATGCCCGACGCGATTTACCGGAAGATCGCTGCAGCCTATGGCCAGGCGGCACGTAAGGCGCCCGGCCTAAAGGCACGCTTCGATGCGGCGGGTTTCGACCCGGCAAGCATCAGATCATTGAGGGATCTCTCTCGCCTGCCGGTTCTGAAGAAAGAACAGCTCCTGGCACTCCAAAGGGAAAATCCGCCCTTTGGAGGCTTTCTCGCAGCCGATCTCGAAAGCCTGTCGCGGATCTATGTGTCGCCCGGGCCGATCTTCGAGCCCTCATTGGCGGGAGGTGGCGGGCACGGCTTCGAGGAGCTGTTCAAGGCTGCGGGGATCACGGTGGGCGATCTCCTCCTGAACACATGGTCCTATCATCTGGTCCCGGCAGGTCTTTTGTTCGACGAAGCAGCGCGTGCAGTCGGCGCGACGGTCATTCCCGGTGGTACGGGAAACCGTGAGCTGCAGGCGCAGATCATCGTTGAAACCGGCGTGACCGCGGTCTGCGCCAGCACGGCATTCTTCCTTACATTGGCGGATACGGTAATCGAGGCGTATGGGCGGAACGCTTGGAAGGTCAGATCAGCATTCCTCGGCGGCGAGATGGGCAACTGGATGGCGAAACGGCGTCGTATCGAAGCGGACTATGGCGTTACAACCTGGGCCGCCTATGCGACGGCCGATCTGGGTCTTGTGGCTTATGAGGATGACGGCGAAGGGTATGTTGCGCATCCCAATCACGTGGTGCAGATCTGCGATCCCATCAGTGGGGAACCCTTGGCCGCCGGCGAAACCGGTGAGATCGTGGTGACCGCACGCGACGCCAACTGGCCGATGATCCGCTTCGGCACCGGAGATAGCGGCTTCGCTCTTGAGAGTGACGGAGATGGTCGCGTTACGCGTCTTTCGGCCTTGCAGGGACGAGTCGGCGCGGCCGTAAAAGTCCGTGAGATTTTCGTCTACCCCCGCGCCATCGAAGAGGTGGTTATCGCGACCCCGGGCGTGCGCGCCGCCCAGGCGGTTGTGACATGCGAGAACGATCGTGATACTGTGCGCCTCTTGCTCGTCGCCGAGCCCGGCGCCGATCGTATTATGGCCCAAACACGTGCCATCGAAGCTTTTGCCACCAGTGCACGAATCCGGGCCGATGGCGTGGAATTCATCGATCTCCTGGAGGAGAACGCGTCGCTGATTGTAAACAAGAAAGACGCTTAGCCGGCGTGAGATCCAGCGCGCAAGGCGCGCCGCCTCGTTCGTTTGCTCGTAGAGGGCAAGTCGCGATGATGAAACGAAGGACCGGCATCGTACTGAAGGCCATCCAACAGCAGGCTCTGCAACATCACAATCAATTCAGACAGCGAATAGTATCCATCGCGTTGGCCCTTTTCAGGATTGAACCACTCTACAGTCCAGTTGAGCGCTCCCAGCATGGCCTGCCGCAAAGGCACAACCTTGATATCGGAGCGCAGCTCACCCGCTTCCTGCGCTTTGCGTAAGCAGTCATCCCAAAGGTTCGCGTATTTGTGTCGTATTGGCTGATGACGTGCTCGCACCTTCTTGGGTAGCTGCCCGTAGATGCGGATATTCGCAGACGTAAATTCGCTCAAACGAAAGAGGTACTCCATATGGGTACGGATCGCTGCGGCGATCCGGCTGCGGTGATCGGGAAACTGATGTGTCTTCGAAATGGTCAACGACATTCCGCGCAGGACCGCTCGCAATCCAATATCGAGCACTTCGTCGAGTATCTCATCCTTTGAACTAAAATGATAATAGATGCTGCCTGCTTCCATGCCGGCTTCTTGCGCGATATCTCGCATTGTTGCGGCCTTGTACCCTCTGTCGCGAAAAATCCGCGCTGCAGCGGAGAGCACTTGGACGCGGGTGCGGGATGATTTGCTGTCGTCGGAATCAATCAGGTCCAGGGTTTCCAGTTCGATTGGAGCTGGCTGTTTCAATGGCATGCCGCGTGCGGTGGACATTCCGTCCAAGAGAAGTTTACAAAGGCGCTCAGACAGCATGCTTACGGGATAGCGCGTCGCATCATACCATTCGACTGTCCAATTCATCGCTCCCAGCACGAACTGCCGCAGCGGTACGACTTTGATGTCGCTCCTAATGTCCCCGGCCGCTTGAGCTTCTGCCAAGAAATTGTCCCACACGGAGGTGTAGGCTTGGCGCAGTGGCCGATGGGCCACACGCATGTCCTGGGGAAGCCTCGAGTAATTTCGGATATTTGCCGAAGTGAAATCACTTTCTTTCAGGAAGTACGTCAGGTGCGCGTCGATCATCAAGGCGAATGTCTGTCGGAAATCCCTGCCGGAGAGCCGGCAATCCTCTCGGACCTTCTGCACGGCGTCGAAAACGTGCCGTACGCCCAATCGAAGGATTTCGTCGAAGATCGCCTCCTTCGACGCAAAGTGATAATATAGGCTACCCGCCTCCATACGCGCAGCCTTCGCGATCTTGCGGAGCGTCGTGGCATCGTATCCTTCATCTCGAAATAGCTTCGCGGCGGCGCTCAGGATGAGGGCGCGCGTCTGCTCCGACTTGCCATGATTTTTTCCAGTAGTTCCAAGCTGCGGTGAGGGCGAATTCATATTGTGTAATTTGCCTCTAGACATCGAAATAGCAAGTGCGATAATCTAACATACGTTAGAATTTGGTCGCCTAAGGTAGAACACCGATGGCGTATCCGCGGAAGGGAGGGGTGATAACCATGCGCGGGCTAAAAGGGAAGCGGACAATCGTAACCGGCGGCGGCAGCGGGATCGGACGCGAAGTATGCAAGCGATTCGCCGAAGAAGGCAGCGAGGTCGCCGTATTCGACACAAATGCCGCGGGTGCGGCTGAAACTGTGAAGATCATAGGGGACGCAGGTGGCAAAGCGACTGCCCACGCCGTTGACATCACCGAACGTGCGGCAGTCGATGCGGCTGTGGCCGAGGTGGAGAAAGGCGGGCCCATCAATGTTCTGGTCAACAATGCCGGCTGGGACGTCCCTCGACTTTTCCTGGAATCCGACGCAACGCTCTGGAAAAAGGTTATTGACATTAACCTCTACGGTCCCCTGAACATGCATCACGCGGTACTTCCGGGCATGGTTAGAAACGGAGGCGGGCGCGTGGTCAATATCAGTTCCGACGCGGGCCGCGTTGGCTCCTCAGGCGAAGCTGTTTACTCGGCCTGCAAGGGCGGCATTATCGCCTTCACCAAGACAGTGGCGCGGGAATTGGCGCGCAAGGGAATACAGCTCAATGCCGTGGCCCCAGGGCCGACCGACACACCGCTTTTCGCCGAATTCTCGAAGGGCGAAGGTGGCGAGAAAATCGCGGAAGGTCTCAAGCGTTCCATTCCGATGCGACGGCTCGCGCAACCGACCGACTACCCGGGGATCATCTGCTTCCTTGCCTCCGACGACGCTGGTTTCATCACCGGCCAAGTGATTTCGGTCTCCGGCGGGCTGACGATGCATGGATGACGCGCGCGACGGCGGCGCCCTCAACTTGTGGATTGATACGGCCGGACCGTGCCGAGATACCGTATCGGATGAAATGGTATGTTTACGCCATCTAAAGACATCCAGGACTGCAGCGCGATCCGAGCTTTTCTCACGCGCTGCGGCCTGACAGATTACGAAAGTCTCGTCGAGTGGGCCGACGCTGAACCCGATTGGTTCTGGTCACAAATTCTCGATCTTGCGAACGTGCGCTTTTCGCGTCGTTACCGAACGTTGCGGGACGTGAGCGGTGGGCTAGCCGGAATCCGTTGGGCCGCGGACGCCACTCTCAACCTCACCGAGACTTGCCTTGACGCTCGTATCGAAGTTGGGCTCGGGGAAAAAGCCGCCATCGACTGGATCGGCGAAGACGGGGAACGGCGCGTCTGGACCTACCGCGATCTCGCCTGCGAAAGCGCCCGGGTTGCCAGCGCCCTGGCCGCCCGCGGCGTAGGCGCGGGTGATGCGGTTGGCATCTACATGCCGATGGTGCCCGAGATCGAAGCGGCCCTCCTGGGCGTTGCGAGGCTCGGCGCTATCGCCGTCCCCCTGTTCTCCGGATACCCGGCGCCGGCCGTGGCGGCACGCTTGAACGACTGCACGGCCAAAGCGGTTTTGACGGCCGATGCGAGTAGGCGTCGCGGCAGGCCTGTTCCCATGGAATCCGTGCTGGTTGAGGCTCTGGCCGACGTATCCAGCGTGCACACGGTGATCAGCCTGCGCCGCTTCGGCGGCAGCGCCGCCGACCCACGGCGGGATCTGGACTGGGCTGCCACAGTCGGGGCCGCAAAGGCGGATTTTGCACCTGTTCCGGTTGCATCAGATGCGCCGCTGATGATTGCCTACACTTCTGGGACAACCGGCCGGCCCAAGGGGGTGGTTCACACGCATCTCGGTGTGCAGGCGGCGGCAACGACCAATTTCTTGTTGTGCCTCGACTTGAAGCGCGAGGACCGGCACCTGTGGATGACCGATATGGGCTGGGTTATGGGCCCGCTGACCCTGATCTCGACGCTTCTGGCGGGCGCGACACTGGTGCTGGCCGAAGGGGCGCCCTCCACGCCGGACGACCCGTTCCGCCTGCTGCGCCTCGCAAGCGAACATGGCGTTACCCATCTTGGCGTCGCGCCCACCTTGGTGCGACAGTTCATGAGAAGCGATCGCGGTCTGCTGACGCGGTACAACCTCTCCGCGCTGCGCATCGTCGCTTCCACTGGCGAGCCCTGGACCGAGGATGCCTGGCGTTGGCATCTAGAACACATCTGCCGCCGCAGGGCTGCGCCACTCAACATCTCCGGCGGTACTGAGCTCTTTGGCGCAATCCTGACGTCGACCGTGCTTCACACGTTGCGGCCCTGCGGTTTTTCCAGCGAGGCGTTGGGCGTCGGGGCCAAAGTGCTACGACCGGACGGGTCCGAGGCGAGGGATGGCGAAGTGGGCGAACTGGTGGTCACCAAACCGCCGCTAGGCCTGACGCCCACGATTTGGCAGGATCACTCGCGATATCTCGAGACCTATTGGTCGGATTATCCCGGCATTTGGCGGCATGGCGATTGGGCGCGCCGCGATTCCGACGGAACATGGTTCATTCTCGGCCGTTCGGACGACACGCTCAACATCGCCGGCAAACGTATCGGCCCGACCGAGATCGAGGCCGCGCTGACTTGCACTGGTAAGGTGATCGATGCTGCGGCAATCGCAGCGCCGGATGATCTGAAAGGCTTCGCTGTGGTGTGCGTGTGCGTACCCTCCGCCGGCGTGAAAACCGACGACACCTTGGTGGAGCAACTGAAGGACAATGTAGCCGCCGCGGTCTCCCAACCTTTCCGCCCGCGCGAGATACACTTTGTCGAGGCGCTGCCAAAGACTCGCAGTATGAAGACCATGCGCCGCGTCGTCCGCGCGGCGTTTCTGGGCGAGAAGCCGGGCGACCTGTCGCCGTTGCAGAATCCCGAGGTCATTGCTCCCATCGCTGCATTGAGGAACAAAGGCCGCTGAACGCCGTCTTGGAAGGGAGCGACAGGCTGCAACTCATCGACCGCCCCGCCAAGGGGGATCCGCCGCTTTGGTATGGTATTGTCGGTCCTTCGAGGCGCGGTGCCCCAACAGGTTTCTTTTCGATAGCTTGGCCGCAATGCCGACGGCCCGCTGCGAGCGGGCTAGCTGTGAGCTTTCAGGAGGTTGTCCATTCGACCGCAACCGTGAACGCTGATGTCGCCAAACACACAGTGATTCGCGGGGGATCGAATGGACACTCACAAGAATGCGCCTCTGACGCCCAAAGGTCGAGAGGCCATGGTGCGCAGTGTTGTTGAAGGAGGGCTCAGCAAGGCCGCAGCCACGCGCCAATTCAACATCACCAACGATTGTCGCCAAGTGGGTCACCCGCTTCCGCACAGAAGGCGTCGATGGGCTGCGGGATCGTTCCTCACGGCCCCATTCATTGCCAGGCCAAACCCCGGCAGCTACATGTGCCACTGTCGAGGCGTTGCGTCGGCAGCGCCACACGGGCAGGCAGATCGCTGCCGAAATCGGAATATCGCCCGCAACCGTTAGCCGCATCCTGCGCCGGCTCGGCCTGAACAGGTGGCCGCGCTGGAGCCGGCCGAGCCGATCCGCCGCTATGAGCGCGAGCACTCCGGCGAGCTTATCCACCTCGACATCAAGAAGCTCGGCCGGATCGGCTCTGTGGGACATCGCATCACCGGGCGGTATCCCGGCGCGATCAATCGCCACCATGGCATCGGCTGGGAGTTCGTCCATGTCTGCATCGACGATGCTTCACGCATCGCCTTCGTGCAGGTGATGGCCGATCAGCGCAAGGAAAGTGCAGTGGCTTTTCTTGAGGCCGCTGTCACTTACTTTGCCAGGCTCGGAGTCCGCGTCGAGCGCGTGATGACTGATAATGGCTCGTGCTACCGCTCAAGGATGTTCCGAGCAGCTTGCAGGCGCCTTGGTCTTTCACCAAATCTTCACCAGGCCATATACACCGAAGACCAACGGCAAGGCCGAGCGCTTCATCCAAACTTCCCTTCGCGAATGGGCATATGCCCGCGCCTACCAGAACTCAAATCAACGATCAGCCGAGCTGGTGCATTGGCTCATCGCTACAATTGGCATCGGCCGCATGGTAGTCTGAAGGCCAACACTCCCATCAGCCGACTCGGTTTAGCCAGGAACAACCTCTTGAGGCCCTACATAGACCAATGTCAACAAACGATATCATCCACCCTTAAAGCGATTGTGCCAGCCGGATGCCCTCGTCAATCGCGCGTAAGGCGTCGAGTTCGGTGGCTTCCTTGGCCCCGCCGACTACTGTGGCCGGGATGCCGCGCTCAATCAGTGCGGCGTGAAGCGCGCGCTCAGATTCCTGCCCGGTGCAAAGCACGATCGTGTCAGCTGCGATGACCTGACGTCGGCCGGCGATCTTGATGTGTAGGCCCTCATCGTTGATTCGTTCATAGCTGACGCCGCCCAATATCTCGACGCCGTATTTGCGTAGCGCGTTGCGAAGGATCCAGCCTGTGGAAACGCCGAGTCCGTCACCGGGCTTAGTGGTCTTACGCTGCAGCATGACGACTTTGCGGGTGCCGTCCACCGGTGCCTGCGGATCAGCCTTGAGCGCGCCGGGCGCGGAGAAATTTCCATCCACGCCCCAAGTGTCGAAAAAAGCCTCGCTGCCGTTAGCCTCGGCGGTGGGAGTGACGAGAAACTCGGCCACGTCGAAGCCGATCCCGCCAGCGCCCACGATGGCGACGGTCTTTCCCGCGACCCGTGTGCCCGATAGGATTTCCGCATAGGTTGCCACCTTGGAATGGTCAACGCCCGGCAGATCGGGGATGCGGGGGCTGACGCCGGTAGCAATCACCACATGATCGTACCCGCTCAGATCCTCGGGGGAGGCGCGGCGGCCAAGATGCAGGTTGACCCCGTGCTTGTCTACCTGGCGTCGGAAGTAACGCAGAGTGTCGTCGAACTCATTCTTGCCAGGAACTGCGCGCGCCAGCGTAAGCTGTCCTCCGAGCGTTTGAGAAACTTCGAACAATGAAACAAAGTGACCGCGTCGCGCCGCTTCCGTTGCCGTAGCCATCCCCGCCGCGCCGCCGCCGACCACGGCGATCTTTTTCCGGACCTCCGCGGGCGTATCGCGCAGCTCGGACTCGCGGCCAGCGCGAGGATTTACAAGGCAACTCACCGCGCGGCCAGAGAAGATGTAGTCCAGACAAGCCTGGTTGCAGGCGATGCAGGTATTGATCTCGTCCACTCGTCCATCGCGGACCTTGTTGGCGAAGAACGGATCGGCCAGCATTGGCCGCGCCATAGAGATGAGATCTGCATCGCCGCTCGCGAGGATGTCCTCGGCCATCTCCGCGGTGCTGATGCGGTTGGACGCGACCACGGGGATGGAGACGGCAGCGCGGACCCGTGCGGCGGCCTTGCGCCAAGCTCCTCGTGGCACGGGGTAGGCGATAGTAGGCACGCGGGCCTCGTGCCAGCCAATGCCAGTGTTGATGATGTCGGCGCCGGCGGCCTCGACCTTGCGGGCAAGGGCGGCGATTTCGTCTGCCGGTGCGCCGTCTTCGATGAGATCGGCAGCCGAAATGCGATAGATGATCAGTAGATCCGGACCGCAGCGCTGGCGCACCGCGCGCACGACCTCGACAGGAAAACGATGGCGGTTCTCCGCGCTGCCGCCCCAAGCATCTTCGCGCTTGTTGGTGTGGGTCACCGTGAACTCGTTAATGAGATAGCCCTCGGATCCCATGATCTCCACACCGTCAAAGCCTGCAGCCTGCGCGTTCGCTGCCGCCTCGGCGAATTGGCTGATTGTGCGCCGGATGTCGCTATCGAGCATCTCGCGCGGGATATGGCGGTTGATTGGTGCCCGAATTGGGGAAGGCGCCACGCAGCACGCAATCTTCGCGTAGCGCCCTGCATGAAGGAGCTGCGCGCAGATGAGAGCGCCCTCGTGATGTACTGCATCGCAGATCGGGCGAAGCGCCTGGGCCTCTTCGGGATCGTCGAGCCGCGGTCCTTGAGCGTCAAGCACGCCTTCGGCGTTAGGCGAAAACCCGCCAGTGACGATGAGCGCAACGCCGCCGCGCGCACGTTCGACATAGAAGGCAAGTTGCGCGGCGATCGGGTCGGGCTTGCACTCGAGCTTGGTGTGCATGGAACCCATGATGATCCGGTTGCGCATTTCATGGCGCCCGACCTTGAGTGGCGAAAGCAGTCTGGCGTAGGTCGACGAAGCCGTCGTGTTCATAATTATCCTCCCTTTGGCACTTGCCGGTTATTCTAACGTTTGTTAGGTTTCTTGGAAAGTCGATTTAAGACGCTCCGCGGGAGGATCATTCAATGCCCTTTCAGCCGACCGAAGATCAGCTCGCCTTTCGGGAGGTCGCACGGCGCTTTGCACGCGAAAGATTGGCAGATGGCTATCAAAAGCGCGCCAAAGGCCATGTCCTCGATCGGGGACTGATCCGTGAAATGGGCTCGCTCGGTTTGATTGCGTCGGATCTTCCTGAGAAGTTTGGCGGAATGGGTGAAAGCTCCGTCACGGCCGGGTTGATCACCGAACAGATCGCCTATGCCGATTTCAACGTCAGCTACGTGCAACTCCTGGGATCGCTCATGGGCGGCATGGTCGCAAAACACGCCTCGGAGGACATCGCCCGCGATTGGGTGCCGCGAGTGATTGCAGGGGACGCGGTGATCGGACTTGGCCTCACCGAGCCGCGCGGCGGTTCGGACGCGGCAAATCTTCAGCTGCGCGCCGAGAAGTCAGGTAATGGCTGGCGGCTGAATGGCGAAAAGACCTCCATGAGCTTTGCTGCGCAGGCAGACGCTGCAGTTGTCTTCGCCCGCACCGGCGATCCAAAAGGCGGGTCGCGTGGCGTCAGCGCTTTCTTTGTCAACTTGACGGAAAGGGGGATCAAGCGGACTCACTTCGACGATATAGGCACCAAGCCGGTCGGCCGTGGCTCGGTTTTCTTCGATGATGTCCATGTGCCGGCTGAATGCTTGATGGGCGAACAGGACCGAGCCTTCGGGACCATCATGGCGGGCTTCGACTATAGCCGCGCGCTGATCGGGCTGGAGTGCCTCGGTCCGGCGCAGGCCTCTGTCGACGAGACCTGGGCCTATGTCCAGGAACGCGAGGCGTTCGGCGCGCCCTTGGCCCAATATCAGGGCGTCACCTTCCCGCTCGCGGAGGCCGAGACGCAACTAACGATGATGCGCCAGCTTTGTTATTACACCCTCGATCTCCGCGATCGCAACATGCCGCATACGGCCGAGGCGGCCATGTGTAAATGGTATGTGCCTAAGACGGCTTGCGAGATTATGCAGCAGTGCCTGATTTTGCACGGACATTACGGCTACACGACGGATCTACCACACCACCAGCGTTACAACGACGTGCTCGGGCTCCAAATCGGCGACGGTACGGCGCAAATCCAGAAGCTCGTCATCGCGCGCGAGAGGGTTGGGCGTGTGGCGCTCCAATATGACAAGAGAGCGAAGGGGGCGGCGAAATGAGCGTCCCGGTCAATATCCGAAGTGAAGGCAGCACCGGGATCATCGAGCTGAGCCGGCCGGAGAAGTTCAACTGTCTCTCGCTCGAGGTGCACGAACTCATAGACGCGGCTCGCGTGAAATTCGAGGCTGACCGTTCTGTTCGGGCCATTCTGATCTGCTCACAGGGCAAACACTTCTGCACCGGTGCTGACCTCGTCGAAGTCAAGGGCAAGATGGACGATCCGGCGGCGCTCGACCACTTCATTGGCTTCGGCATGAGCGTGCTGCGCCGGCTCGAGCAGAGTCCCCTGCCGGTGGTCGTGGCGGTCCAGGGGCTGTGCCTGGCGGGGGGCATCGAATTGATGCTGTCGTGCGACGTCTGCTTCGCGGCGGAGACCGCGCAATTTGGTGATCAGCATGCGCAGTTCGGTCTCATTCCGGGTTGGGGCGGCAGTCAGCGGTTGGTCCGTCTTATGGGACTGCGCCGAGCGCTCGATCTGATGTTCTCTGCGCGTTGGTTGAAGGCGGACGAGGCCAAGGAGGCTGGACTCGTAAACTATGTCGTGGCCGATGATCAACTCCACAGCGCGGCCTTGGCTTACTGCCAGAAGATCGGCACGCGCTCGCGGCAGGGCATGGCTGAGATGAAACGGCTGGGTCGCGAGGGTCTGGAACTGACGCTCGACCAAAGCATGCGTCTTGAGCGCGACGCTGCATTGCGCCACCTGCCGGGAGCGGAGGTGGCCGAAGGGCTGGATGCCTTCGCCAATCGCCGCGAGCCGAGATTTGAACAATAACATCGCGTCGGAGTTCAATATGGATTTCAACTTGAACGATGAGCAGCGCCAGATCTACGAATACGGCGCCCAGTTGGCACAGCGTTTCGACAACGCCTATTGGCTCGATCATGCGCGTCGGCATGTTTTTCCGCGAGAGATGTTCTCTAAGATCGCCGATGATGGATTTCTGGGGCTTATGGTGCCTCAAGAGTTTGGCGGGGCCGGCCTCGGCATGACTGAGATGGCTTTGTTCATGGAGGGGACGGCCAATCACGGTATTCCGCTTCTGATGATGGTCGTCGGGCCGACCATGTCCTTGGCGCATATTGCGAACCATGGAAGCGAGTTCCAGAAAAAGGAGCTCCTGCCGCGGGCTTGTCGTGGCGAAATCCAGTTCTGTTTTGCGATCACAGAGCCCGGAGCTGGTTCGAACACGATCAAGGCTCGAACATTGGCAAGGCAAAGAGGTAACCGCTTTTCATTATCGGGCGAAAAGACCTTTATTACCGGCGCTGATGTCGCGGACTACTGCTTGGTAGTAGCCCGTACCAAGCCGCACGAAGAGGTCAAGCGCAAGACCGATGGCTTCACGCTTTTTGCGGTCGATCTGAAAAAGAAAGGCGTCGACAAACAACGGGTGAAGATTTCGATTCCACTACCCGAAGAACAATGGACGCTATTTTTCGACGAGGTTGATCTTGGTCCCGAAGATGTTGTAGGCCAAGTGGACGAAGGCTTTTCGATTCTTTTCGACTCGCTTAACCCCGAGCGCATCATCCTGGCTGCTCTATGCTGCGGAATTGGCCGATTCGCGCTAAATAAAGGCGTCGCCTATGCGTCGCAGCGCAACGTTTTCGGCCAGCCGATCGGTGCGCATCAGGGTGTCCAACATCCGATGGCCAAGGCCCACACCGCAGTCGAAATGGCGAGCCTCATGACCCGCCGCGCCGCTTGGGAATTCGACAACAGCCTACCCGCTGGCGCCTCGTCCAATATGGCCAAATATGCTGCGGCGGAGGCTGGCATCGAGGCGGTGGATGCGGCGCTCCAGGCTCATGGCGGATCGGGGTTTACCGAAGATACCGGCATTTACGAGCTATATCCACTGATGCGCTTGCTGCGCACGGCCCCAGTGAACCGCGAGCTTTGTCTGAGTTTCATCGGCGAAAAGATCATGGGCCTGCCACGCTCTTACTGAGAGCTGCGGATCGGCAAGGAGGTTAAGCAATGAATCTCGGGATGCGTTTCCGAAGAGCGGACGCTCACGAAAAGTCAAGCGCGCGCTGCTGGCATGCGATCGAAACAACGCCGCTCAGCGAAGTCCGACGCATTCAAGAAGAGAAGCTGATCGCGCAGATGGCCTACTTGCAGGCCAACTCGGAATTCTATCAGAAGAAGCTGGGCGCGGCCGGTGCGAGGTTCGACGACGTGCGCACTATCGATGATCTGCAGAAGCTGCCCTACACGTTCAAAGCGGAGATCCGCGACAGTCTTGCCGCTCGCAAGCCTTTCGGCCTCCACCTCGCGGCCAAGCCCGAAGATATAATTCAGATGCAGGCGTCCTCCGGCACTACAGGCAGCCCATCTTACGTGGCTCTGACCGAATCCGACGCCGCAATGTGGCATGAAATGTCGGCACGCTGTTTTTTCGCAACCGGGGTGCGGCCCGGCGACATGGTGCTGCATGCCTTCTCGCTGGCCAAAGGCTTTGTTGGCGGCATCCCGGTCATGCAAGGTTTGCAATACTTGGGCGCCATCGACATCCCGATTGGTGCCGATGGCGGTGCCGACCGTCTCATCCGAGCTTGTGCCGACATCCGCCCGCGCTGCGTGGTCGGTGCGCCAAACTTTGTTCTGCACTTGGGTGAGAAAGCGCCTGAGATCCTTGGCATTCCCGCATCGCAGCTTGGCGTCGAGCGGGTCATCGTGGGTGGCGAGCCGGGCGGTGGCATCCCCACCGTCCGCCGCCGCATTGAGGAGCTGTGGGGCGCAAAATGCACCGAGTTACTTGGTGGCACGGACCTCGGTGTGACCTATTGGGCCGAGTGCGACGAACAGTCGGGCATGCACATGGTCAGTATGGACTACATTATTACCGAGCTGCTCGACCCCGAAACTGGCAAGATTATCCCGTTCCAGGACGGGGCCCGGGGTGAGATGGTCTATACGGCGATAGGCCGTCAGGCGAGCCCGCTGCTGCGCTTCCGCTCCGGCGACTACATTGACGTCCTGGCCACCAGCTGCTCGTGCGGGCGAACAGGGCCAAAGATCCGTTGTATCGGTCGCGCCGACGATATGCTGATTGTCCGCGGTGCCAACGTCTTCCCCTCAGCCATCCACAGCATCATCAACGAAATGATGCCCGAGACCAACGGGGTTGTCCGCGTTGTTGCCGATTTCGAGGGGCATACGACGCAGTCGGCACTCAAAATCATTGTCGAACGCGGACCCCACCGTCCGCCCAACAGGGACGACGAACTAAGAAACAAGATCGAGACGCGTCTTCGCGATGCGCTGGTATTCAAGGCCGACGTCCGCATTGTGAAGCCCGACACATTCGAGAAACCCGGCGCGGCGAAGGTTGCGCTCACTCTTCGCAAATACCCCGATCTGTCATGACAATCCTTAAATCACTTCTCGATAAGGGTTCGGAGAATTTCCGGGCCAATGAGACGCACTATCGCGCGAGAATCAAAAGGCTGCACGAACTGCGGCTGGAGCAACGTGCCGGCGGCCCGCTGAAGGCACGGGAGCGACACGAGGAGAAGGGCAAGGTCCTGCCGCGTGATCGCGTCGAACGGCTGATTGATTCAGGCACCCCCTTTTTGGAACTGGGTGAACTTGCGGGCTTGAATAAATATGAAGGCGTGCCCCCTGGCGCTGGCATCATTACCGGCATCGGCATGATCGAGGGCCGGCATTGCATGATTATTGCAAACGACGCCACCGTAAAGGGCGGCACTTATTTCGGGATGACGAGCAAGAAACACGTTCGCGCCCAGCGCGTCGCTTGGACCAACCGGCTGCCAGTGATCACACTGGTCGACAGTGGTGGGGCTTTTCTGCCCGAACAAGCAAATATTTTTCCCGACGAAGGCCAGTTCGGCTCCATCTTCCACAACCAAGTGGGCATGTCGGGCGATGGCATACCGCAGATTGCTGTTGTGATGGGACCATGTACCGCGGGTGGTGCCTATATCCCGGCATTATGCGATGAGGTCGTGATCGTGCGCGGGCAAGGATTTATGTATCTTGGCGGGCCCGAATTAACGTTTGCCGCGACTGGCGAGAAGGTCGACGCCGAGACTTTGGGCGGCGGGAAGATGCATTGCGCGATCTCCGGCGTGACCGACCACTTGGCCGAGAATGACGCCCATGCGCTGGCGATTACTCGGCAAATCGTGGCACATCTGGGCGAAAAGACCAGTCCTCGGAAAATCCCCATCGTTCCGAAGCCTCCCGTTTATCCGGTTGATGAAATTTACGGCATCGTCAGTCGTGACGCCAAGGTACCGACGGATAATCGCGAAATCGTCGCGCGGCTGGTCGATGGCAGCGAATTGCACGAGTTCAAGCCGCTGTATGGCGACACATTAATAACTGGTTGGGCTCGCATTCACGGCCATGAGGTCGGCATCCTGGCCAACAACGGAGTGCTTTTCGTCGATGCAGCTCTGAAAGCGGCTCATTTTATAAATCTATGCGTGCAACGCGACATTCCGCTGGTCTTTCTCGTCGACGTTAATGGGTTCATGGTCGGTCGCGAAGTGGAACAGGCGGGCATCGCTAAGGCTGGCGCCAAGATGATCACTGCTATGTCGTCGGCCCGCGTGCCGAAGTTTACGGTGATTACCGGCGGCTCCTACGGCGCGGGCTACCTCGCGATGTTGGGCCGACCGTTTCAGCCGGACGCCATGTTTGCCTGGCCGAACGGACGCGCGGCTATCATGGGGCCAGAGCAGGCAGCGAGCGTGCTGGCCCAAGTGCGTGCCCAGATCAATGACCGCGAAGGTAAAATTTGGACGGCCGAAGAGGAAGAGGTCTTTAAAGCTCCAATTCGCCGGGAGTACGAGTCATTTCAAGACGCGTACAATTTCGCTTCGAATCTTTGGATCGACGGCGTTATCGAACCCGCTGAAACGCGCGATGTGCTGGCGCTGCTTCTGGATGTAGCTTCCCGACGTCCGAAGGTCGACAGTCACTTCGGCGTTTTTCGGTTTTAGGTGTGCGACACCATGCGTATTAAGTCTCTTCTCATTGCCAACCGCGGCGAAATCGCATGCCGGATCGCACGCACGGCTCGCTCGCTCGGAATCGTTCCGATCGGCGTCCATTCTGACGCTGACGCCGAGGCGTTGCATGTGCGCGAAGTCGGTCGGTCGCTCAGGATCGGAGGCGGACCCGCTGTCGAAAGTTATCTGCGGATCGACGCGGTGATAGCGGCCGCTCGGCAAGCCGGAGCGGACGCAATCCATCCCGGCTATGGCTTCCTCGCGGAAAATCCGGACTTCGCTCGTGCGGTGGAGGCCGCCGGTATGATCTTCGTCGGCCCTACCGCCGAGACACTACAGCGGTTCGGCGACAAGGCCAGTGCTAAAAAGGCCGCGACAGCCGCCGGCGTGCCGGTCATTCCCGGAGGCCATGGTGTCATGTCCGACCCCGATCAAATCGCACGGGCGGTACGAGAAGTTGGGCTTCCGGCTCTTTTGAAGGCCGTTGGGGGCGGCGGTGGGCGCGGTCAGAGGCTGATCGACAATGAGGCTACGCTGAAGGCCGACATCGAGAGCGCGCAGCGCGAGGCGAAATCCGCTTTCGGCTCCGAGGGACTTTTGCTCGAGCGCTTCCTGCCTGCGGCGCGCCATGTCGAAATACAAATCGCCGGTGATGGCACAGGCCACGTGGTGCACCTCTTCGAACGCGACTGCACGCTACAGCGCCGCCATCAGAAGGTGATCGAGGAAGCTCCCGCCTGGGGTCTCCCGCGGCCACTTCTCGATCATATCGCCCAGGATGCGGTCCGGCTTGCGGAGGCGCTGAACTATCGTGGGCTAGGCACTGTCGAGTTTCTTGTGCTAGGCGAAGAGTACTTTTTTCTGGAGGTCAATCCCCGAATCCAGGTCGAGCATCCGGTAACCGAAGCGGTCACCGGATTGGACCTCGTGGCGCTGCAGCTGCGCATCGCAGAGGGCGCAGGCTTGGGCCTGACCCAAGATCAGATCACCTGCACGGGGCATGCTGTGGAGGCTCGGCTCTACGCCGAGGATCCGCGGATGCAGTTTTCTCCTTCAACAGGGCGGATCACGGCGATTTCGCTGCCCGACGGTCTTAGGATTGATAGTGGCGTTGAGGCAGGCGACAGTGTTAGCCCTTTCTATGATCCGATGATTGCAAAGCTCATCGTGCATCATTCCGATCGGGATGCGGCGCTGGCGCGCCTGGCTCAAGCGTTGGATCACGTGGTTGTGGACGGGGTCGAGACGAACCGTACCTTTCTTGCTGCACTCACCCGAGACGCCGATTTTGCGCGAATGCAGGTGCATACCCGCTGGATCGACAGTTGCATCGATGCACTAACCGCCGCTCCGCAGCGCTCGGATGGGCGGCTGTGGCAGGCGGTGGCCGCCGTTCTGTTCGTCACCCGTGGCCGCGCCGACAGCGATGCCAACCCTTGGCGCAACCGTGATAGGTTTACCGGTTGGCGGCTCGGCCTTGGCGGCGCTCTGGAGGAGGCAGGCCAGCGTGTGATCCTCGCGCATCCGGGAACATCCGGCAAAGAGCTGCGCGTCAGCCCGGTGGGAAATGACAACCTCTTTGTTGTCTACAGCGACGACAGCATGCCCTTGGCGCTGAACGCAACTGAGCTTCGATCCGGCCGCTTGCAGATCACGCATGAGGACGAAACGATTACCATCGAAGCGCGCGTCCGAGGCAATTCGATCGAAATCGACACGCCTGGCGGCCGTCTGCTGTACCAAGCGTCGACATCGCTGGCTTTCGCTGAAGTAGATAGCACTGCGGACCGCATTCTCGTGTCTCCTCTAACCGGCACAATTGTGAAGGTATTGATCGACGAGGGGGCCTCAGTAGCGGCCGGCGAGGTTGTGGCGATCCTGGAGTCCATGAAGCTTGAGATCTCGATAAAGGCGATGGTTTCGGGAGTGGCGAAAAATATATCCATCTCGCGAGGCGCAATGGTGGACCGAGGGCAGCCAATCGTCGAGATAACTCCCTTAGAAAGTGAGAGTTCATGAGCGATTTTCCAAAATTCGTCGAGTTTAGAGAAGAGGGACCCCGCGAGGGGTTTCAGATCGAAAAAAAGATCTACCCGATCGAAGAACGGGTCGAACTGATCGATATGCTCAGCGAAACCGGGCTGAAGCGGATTCAGGTAGGTAGCTTCGTCAACACCCAAAAGGTGCCCCAAATGGCCGATACAGCCGAGCTGTTCAAGCGCATTAGGCGGGTGCATGGCGTAAGATACACGTCGCTCTGGCTGAACGACAAGGGCTTTCGCAAGGCGCTCGCAGCGCCTCAAGTCGATATCGATCCGCGGCTATTGTTCTATCCATCCGACACATTCTCGCGAAAGAACAACGATGCTTCCTCGATGGAGATGCGCGAGAAGCAGCGCGAATGGGTCAACCTCTACAAGCAGGAGGGCTACACTGTCGACACGGCATATGTGATGACCGCATTCGGATGCAACTTCGAAGGACCGATCCCGCAGGACCGGGTCTTAGACGATTTCCGTTTCGTGCTGGATCTCTGCGCAGAAGAAAATATTCCGCTACCGATCCTTGTTGTCGCCGACACGATGGGGTGGGGCAATCCTGAGGCAGTTAAGCGCATGATCGGGGCGATAAGGGAAATCAAGCCGGATGCGCGCATCGGCATGCACCTGCACGACACCAGGGGCCTCGGCATAGCCAACATCTATGCGGCGCTTTCTATGGGCGTTGACATGTTTGAGAGCTCCGTCGCAGGACTGGGCGGATGCCCGTTTGCTGGTCACGGCCATGCGCGCGCGGCCGGGAATGTCTGCACCGAAGATGCAGTTTTTTTGTGCCATGAACTGGGCATTGCGACTGGCGTCGATCTCGATAAGCTCATTGCCGCTTCCGTTTATGCCGAAAAGATAATTGGTTCACCACTAATGGGCCGTGTGATGCATTCCGGCGGACTCGATAAGTACCGTAAAGTTTAGTTGAGGAAAAACCGAGATGGCTAAGTTGCTCGACGGAACTGGTGCTGCGGCAACTCAATTTTAGATATGCTGCAAACCGTACGTCGACGGCGGTGTTAGCGTTCGAATTCGAAAAGGGCGGCCAAATCGCAGAGCGATCTATCACAACGGCAGGAATGCGACTTGGTTAGAGTGACCGAGGGAGGAATTGATGCCGGAAATACTCCTGGCTGCGGGTCAGGCCAACGTCTATGGCCTGTTCAGAACCTGTGCACGAAAACAGCCATCCAGTGCCGCGATCGAGTATGAGGGGCTAACCGTTTCATACGGTGACCTTCTGAAGAGGGTCGACGCGATTGCTTCCGCGCTGCTCGGCCGAGGTGTCAATCCTGGCGACCGTATCGCGATCCTTTCGCATAACCGTCCTGATTACGTCGAACTGCAGCTGGCTGCAGCTGCAATCGGGGCCATCGTTGCTTGCTTGAACTGGCGACTTTCGCCGGCTGAACTCAAGCATTGCATCGAACTGGTGGAACCGGTGATGGCTGTCGTCGAGCCGGAATTACATGCGACGTTTGCAGCCGTGTCGGAACTGCCGACAATCCAAGTCGGCCCTGAGTTGAGCCGAATGAGCTCGTCGGCCGCCCTCGATTCTCGGCTCGGCACGTTGCTTGAAAGTGATGAGGAGGGGCTGACCATTCTTTTCACCTCAGGAACCACGGGGCTGCCCAAGGGCGCACTTGTCAGCCATCGCGCACATGTGGCGCGTGCGATGGCTTTTTCGGCTGAATTAATGCTGGACCCACGTGACGCGTTCGTTGCTTGGGCGCCCATGTTTCATATGGCATCGACCGACCATATGCTGGCGACACTCATGCGGGGTGGTACGGTCGTCATCATAAACGGCTTCCAGCCGGAAGCGATCAATATGGCGTTGTCTCAGCACAAGATTGGTTGGCTGGTGATGATGCCGGGTGTGGTCGACGCATTCATCGAAGAGCGAAAAGCGCGACCAACACCCATCAAAGGCATCAAAATCTGTGGCGCCATGGCGGATCTCGTACCGCGGCATCAAATTTCGGAATTGACCCGCCTGCTTGACGCTCCCTATCTGAATTCCTTCGGCGCAACGGAGACCGGTCTTCCGCCAGCAAGCGGTTCTGTAATAGAGGTCGGAGTGACGCCGACCGATCTCGCCAAACGCATTTCTTCATTCTGCGAGATCAGGCTGGTCGATCCGCTTGACAACGACGTACCTGATGGCGAGCCGGGTGAAATGGTGGTCCGAGGACCCACGCTTTTTTCGGGCTATTGGAATGCGCCGGAAACCAATGCTGTAGATTTCAGAGGCGGTATGTTCCATATGGGCGATACATTTCGGCGGCTTCCTGATGGACGTGTGGATTTCGTTGACCGGGTAAAATACATGATCAAGAGCGGAGGTGAAAACGTTTACCCAGCCGAGATCGAGCGAGTGTTACTGGCTCATCCAGCAGTTTTGGAAGCGGCGGTAGTCAAGGCTAGTGATCCAAAATGGGGAGAAAGGCCCGTAGCGTTCGTCGCTTGTGACGAGGCAAACATATCCGCCGATGAAATCTTGCGGCTCTGCAGCGAACGCCTCGCCGGATACAAACGGCCAAGGGAGATCCGGTTCATTGCGTTCGATGATTTTCCGCGTTCGACCAGCGGCAAAGTCCAGCGTCACGTTCTCGAAGATCGGCTGAAGGATCAAGCTTCTGGCAGCCGAACACGTAACGCTGACTGATCGGAACTGCTATGACGATCTAGGCTTTCGGCGGAACTACGAGGCCTTTGTATCGTACTTGATAATGTATTTGTTCTTTGCAGGCCGGTTAGTGCCAAGGTCTGTCACCTGCGTTATTGTCGGGCGATAAGCGATCGCGCTCTCAAGCGAGCAGAAAATGAAATAGCCCTTTGGCGACAGAAATCTCCGGCTCCGCCTGCCAACTCACGGCTTCGACGCTTGCCATCCGACGCCCTTTTCGTAAGACCGTCGCCCGCACATTCAACGGCTCTGCGATGGCGGGCCGCAGGTAGTCAACCGTAAGGTTGATTGGCTTCAGACTTCGATTCCTGAGATCTTGCCAAACTGCGACGGATGCCACCGCCTCCATAACACTGGCAATGATGCCGCCATGATAGTAGTTCATGACAGGATTACCTATATAGCTTTCGGAAAAGGGCATTTGGGCAGCGACGTGTCCCTCCTCAATGTTCACGATGGTAAAGCCGAGGAACCTGAAGAAGGGCCTCTTCATCAGTAGCGTGTTCGTTTCCTCGGGCGTCATTCTGGTTTCCGCGGTGTTGTTTGGATATCGAAAAGATTTCTCTCGCCTCGTGTGAGAGCGAAGGTAGCACAGCCACGTGCGACTTCGTCGCCCTTGTCATCATCGAACCAGATAACGCCGGAATTGAAGGCAATATGGCGGGTCTGGTGATAGCATTTGGCGCGGACCAACACGTCGGCGCGGGATTGTGCCGGTCGAAGATAATCCACGCGCAGATCAAGCGTGGCCATCGTGCTGATGTCGTCGATCGCGATGAAATTGACCAGCCCGAATACACTGTCCAGCAGCGCAGTCAGCACTCCGCCATGGAGAAGAGTTGGTGGCTCGTCGATACAAAAAGCGGGATTGAACGGCATCCGGACGGTTACGCCGTCAGGCCCGTGCCCCTCAATCCGCAAGTTCATGTGGGTAATGAAACCCTTGGCTCTCGTGATCCAGAGAGTGCTGATTTGCTCAAAGCGTTGCTGTTCTTTGAGGAGCATCGGTGCGACCTTAGCTGATGACTATTGAAAAAAATAAGCGCGGTTTCTTTCAGTTCATGGAGATTTTGACTCTTCGAGGGGAAGCGGCGTTGTCTTGACAACAGCAACCCATTTCAGTGCTTTCCTCTGTAGGCCGCTCGAGCGCCGTCAAAATGCGAGGGTGCGCAAGCAATACTCCGGATGCGGAACGGTTACGAAATCAGCCATGTCGGCGATCTCCGCGTTGACGGTTGGCAAACATTTCGGTGTTGATCATGTCACGGGCATCGTGTGCTAGGTGAAGGGTTTCGCCGCCGTCTACGTACCAATCTTCGCCGGTGATGAAGTTACCTAACTTCGACGCAAGAAAGACAATCGCGCCAGCGACATCCTCGGGCGAGCGGTTAAACTCATTCCATTTCTGTGGTGGGATCGGATAGCGACCGAGCGCCTCCGTCTTTACAGTGCCGGGTGCTACGCAATTTAGCCGAATGCCGTATTTTGCCCACTCGGCGGCGAGGGTCTTCATCAGTCCGGTCACGCCGGCGCGTGCAGCGGCGGTATGAGCAAAGCCGGTCAACGCGGTGCGGCTGACCGCCGTCACGAATACGATGGAGCCGCCATGTTCGAACATGAAATGATCGGCGACAGCGCGCGTCATCTGCCATGATCCAACTAGATTGTTACGCACTACGGCCTCAAAACCCTTGTTGGTGATATCGCGTGCGGCGGCAACATATTGCCCACCAGCGTTGTTGACCAGGACATCCAGCTGCCCGTAATTCTCTTTAATCCGGCGCATCGCAGCAGTAACACTTGCTTCATCTCGGATGTCGCCTGAGATTACCAATGCTTCGCCGCCCTGGGCACGAATCATCTCGGCGGTTTGCTGCAGCGGATCCTCGCGGCGGGCGAAAAGCACGAGCTTTGCACCGCAGAATGCCATTTCAAGCGCGGTAGCGCGGCCCATGCCAGAGCCGCTTCCGGTGACAAGTGCAACCTGACCGAGCATTAAACTAGGGGCGAAGCGACTTCCGATTTCTCTCTTCATCTCCGCTTTCCAATATTATTCCCAGAACGACTCGCCGATGATGGTCAGATTGCCATTTCTTGCACACGTGCACTCTCCCCAGATGCAGCTTACCGAAGACGTTGACAAAAATCAAACGGATGTTAGAAAACGGCAATTGCTCTGGACGCATCCGCTACAGTAGCACCGGTAAACAGTCTGAGAAGAACGAATGAGGAGCCTTTCTTCATCACTCAACATCGCCTCTGAACGATTTATTCGCAACCGCGCTACACAAAAGGCGCGCGTAGCGCTTCTGCGCGACCGAATGGCCGAGGCCACAGGTGGTGGACGGGTTGAAATTGTTGAGCGGCACCGCGCTCGTGGCAAGTTGCTGGTGCGCGAGCGCATCGACGTCCTGGTCGATCCCGGCTCGGCATTTCTGGAGCTTTCGAGCTTGGCGGCATGGGGGCAGTATGGCGGCGAGGTACCGGGTGCGGGCATCGTCACTGGCATTGGAATCATCCACGGCCTGCACTGCATGCTGATCGCCAACGACGCTACGGTCAAAGGCGGATCATTCTATCACGAGACGGTGCAGAAACACATTCGCGCACAGGAGATCGCTGACCAAAATCGGCTGCCTTGTCTCTATCTCGTTGACTGCGGCGGTGCCTATTTGCCCGAGCAGGACCGAGTGTTTCCTGGGGGGCGCGATTTCGGCAACGCCTTCTATCGGCAATGCAACATGTCGGCTTCGGGGCTGCCGCAGATATCGGCAGTGTTTGGCGGCTGCACCGCTGGTGGAGCTTATATTCCCGCGCTCTCTGACGAGGTCATCATGGTGCGCGGCAATGCCCGCATTCATCTGGGTGGCCCTTCGATTGTCAAGGTGGCGATCGGCGAGGAAGTCGATGGCGAGACCCTCGGGGGGGCCGAGATGCATACCCGCGTCTCGGGCGTGAGCGATCATCTAGCCGAAAACGAGCATCACGCGCTCGCACTCATGCGCGATATCGTCGCTAGTCTGGGGCTGACACGCCCAACCGCGCCCACAGCTCCACCGCGCCGTCCGCTTTATGATCCCGAGGAGCTTCTGGGTGTCGTGAGCGGCGACCGTAAGGAGCCCTATGACGTGCGCGAGCTCCTGTTGCGTATCATCGATGCCGGTGAGTTCCACGAATTCAAACCCGATTGGGGGGCAACGCTGGTCTGTGGCACTGCACGTATTCACGGCTATCAGGTCGGCATCTTGGGTAACAACGGCGCGCTTCTGTCGGACTCTTCGCTCAAGGGTGCACAGTTCGTCTCAATGTGCGATCAGAGAAATCTGCCCCTTATCTTCCTGCACAATGTCACAGGCTTCATGGTCGGCACGGAGGCCGAGCGCGGCGGCATCGCCAAGAATAGCGCCAAGCTGGTTTATGCCATGTCGGTGGCCAAAGTGCCCAAACTTTCGATGATCGTTGGCGGCTCCTATGGGGCGGGTAACTATGGAATGTGCGGCCGCGGATTTGCGCCGCGCTTCCTGTTTGCATGGCCGACGGCAGAAGTTGCCACCATGTCAGCGGACATCGCAGCAAGCGTGATGATGGAGTTGCGTCGTCAAAAGGGGGGCGACGAGAGGCAGATGCAGGCGGAGCTGGAGAAGATCGAGCTCGCAGTGCGCGCGCAATATGCGGAACAATCCGATCCTTACTATGCAACCTCGCGGCTGTGGGACGACGGTCTGATTGAGCCGGGTCAAACGCGCGACGTCCTCGGGCTGTGCCTGGCCATCGTGACCTCGGTGCCCGAGGCCGGGCGCCATACGCCCGTCTTTAGAATGTGAGACAATGCAACCATGAAGCTCGGCGTACACAACACCGTCATCGTCGACGTGGATGCCCGCGGGGTTGCGACGCTGACGCTCAGTCGTGCGGAGAAGCACAATGCGATCAATGGCGAACTGATTGCTGACCTGGGTGCGGCAGCTCAGATACTGGCGGACGACCCAGCCGTGCGCATCGTGGTGCTGACCGGTGCAGGCAAGAGCTTTTGCGCGGGAGGCGACTTCAACTGGTTTGCCTCGAACGTGGAAAAGACGCGCATTGAGCGGGTGGCACAGAGCGCATCGCTGGCTCATCTGCTACGCAGCCTCGACACCCTGCGCAAGCCGTTGATCGGGCGCGTCAACGGCCCGGCCTACGGTGGCGGCGTTGGCCTGATCTCGGTGTGCGACTACACGATCGGCATCGAAGGCTCGAAGTTCGGTCTTACGGAGGTACGAATGGGCCTGCTGCCCTCCAATATCTCCCCCTATGTGGTGGCGAAGATCGGAGCGGCTGCCGCACGCGAGACCATGCTGTCGGGAGCGTTATTCGATAGTGCGCGTGCCGAGCGGCTCGGGCTTTTGACCGAGGTCGTGGCAGCCGAGGCGCTAGACAAGGCAGTCGAGCGCGTCGTCAATGCCCATCTACAGGCCGCTCCGGGGGCAGTGGCCGAAACCAAGCGGCTCATCGCCTATGTCGCCCGGCACGATCTCCACGCCAACATGATCTATACCGCCGACCGGTTGGCCGACGCCTGGGAGACCGAAGAGGGAGTTGAAGGCATCAACTGCTTCTTGAGCAAGGGCACGCCCTCATGGCGCGTGAAATGAGCTTCACGCGCGTCCTCATCGCCAATCGAGGCGAGATCGCACGGCGCATTCAGCGCGCCTGCGCGAAACTCGGGCTTGAAAGTGTCGCCACTTATTCCGAGTCTGACCGCGACGCCCCCTTCGTAACCGAGGCCAATCACGCTATCTGCGTCGGCCCGCCGGCACCTTCGCGGAGCTACCTGAACATCGATGCGATCTTGGAGGCCGCGCGCGCTGCGGGCGCGGGCGCGGTGCATCCTGGCTATGGCTTCTTGTCGGAAAGCGCCCAATTCGCTCGCCGCGTGGCGGAGGCGGGGCTCGTCTTCATCGGCCCCTCTGTCGAGGCGATCGCGCGGATGGGTTCGAAGATCGAGGCCAAGGCGGCCGCTGAGGCGGCGGGGGTGCCCGTTCTGCCCGGCTATCGCGGGGCGGATCAGTCCGAAGCGCGGCTGCTCGCGGAAGCCGAGAGCCTCGGCGTGCCATTCCTCGTCAAAGCCAGCGCCGGCGGCGGTGGGCGGGGGATGCGGCTTGTTATGGAACTCAAGACGGCAAGTGAGGCGATCCGCGCCGCCAAAGCCGAAGCGCTTGCCGGCTTTGGCGATGCAACCGTGTTTCTTGAACGCTACGCTCCACGCGCACGCCATGTCGAAGTGCAGATCTTGGGCGACAGCTATGGTCATATTGTGCACCTGTGGGACCGCGATTGCTCGCTCCAACGCAACCACCAGAAGCTGATCGAAGAGGCGCCAGCTCCCGGCCTGCCGGCGCCGCTGCGCGAGAAAATGCTCGGGGCCGCCGTCAGCCTCGCCCGCACCATCGGCTACAGCTCGGCTGGCACGGTGGAATATCTCTACGACTCTGAACGTCGGGAATTCTATTTCCTCGAAATGAATACGCGCCTTCAGGTTGAACATCCCGTAACCGAGGCGATCACCGGCATCGATCTCGTGGAATGGCAACTGCGAGTCGCGCGCGGCGAGGAATTGGCCTTCACCCAGAAGGACATTGGCTGCGCGGGTCATGCCATCGAGATTCGCCTTGCAGCTGAGAATCCCGCCGAACGCTTTCGCCCCGAAACTGGCACGATCACCCTCTGGGCACCCCCCAAGGGTCCAGACCTTCGGCTCGACTCAGGGGTCGAGATGGGCAGCGTTGTGAGCCATCACTACGATTCGATGCTCGCTAAGCTGATTGCGAAGGCAGGCGATCGTGAAGGTGCAATCCGCCAGGCCGTTGCTGCGCTCGACAAATTCGCCGTCGGGGGCGTCGGCATGAATATCGCCTATCAGCGCGCGCTGCTCACTCATCCAGATTTCGCCTCGCTGCGCCACCACACCGCAGCGCTCGAACAGCTTTTTCCCGGCGGCTGGAAGGCGCCAGAGGCAGACAATGAAAGTCGAGCGCTAGCTGCGTTGGCGCTGCATCAGCATCTTTCCAAGAGCGTGAATGCCGACCCGTGGCATACGCTGGGTGCCTGGCGTGTGACCGACCGGGCGGGACGGCCTGGTGCGGCGCGCTATTGGCAAGCAGGGGACGAGCTGGAAGAGCTTTTGGCGGTCGGGCAGGATTTGCGGCTGGAGGTTCGCGGAGCAAAGATGACACCGGTCTCGGTTGAAGACATCTCACTCCGCGATGGACGATTGATGGGGCGCGTTGCCGGGCGGCCATTTGCCCGCATCGCGCACTTGGAACGTACCGACGGGAGCTGGCGTGTCCATCTTTCGGGCCGTGATGGCATGATGCAGGTCCATTTCCTCACGCTCGAGGATCTTCATGGCCACGGCGCTGGTGCGGGTTCAGCTGACGAGGATACTCTGAATGCGCCGATGCCCGGCACGATCGTCGAGCTCAGCGTCAGGCAGGGCGACTTTGTCGAACGAGGTCAGACATTGGTGGTGCTGGAGGCAATGAAGTTACTGCAAAGCCTGGTCGCCCCCTTGAGCGGCAACGTGAAGGAGATCTATTGCGTGACCGGCGACACCGTTGCTGGTGGCGCCCCGCTCGTCCGAATGGAGCGAAAGGAAGACACATGAATACCCGTCAAGTCCTAACCGAGGCGACCGCGTTCCCCTTCAACGAAGAGTTGGAGATGATCCGCGCTCAATTGCGGCGGTTCATCGACACCGAAGTTATTCCGGTGGCACACGCGTGGGAGGAGCAAGGCTTAGTACCTCGCGACGTCCTACGCAGAATGGGCGGGCTCGGCGTCCTGGGAATGCGCTATGATCCCGAATATGCCGGTGCCGGGCTCGACACGATGGCGAGTGTGATGCTGGCCGAGGAGCTGGGCCGCTCCACCTTTGGCGGATTCTCGGCGACGGTTTTGGTCCATACCGATATGGCATCGCCGCATCTGGAAAACGCCGGGACGCCGGAGCAGAAGGCGCGTTGGATGCCCGCCATCACCAGCGGTGAGAAGATCACGGCAGTGGCCGTCACTGAGCCGGGCGCGGGATCGGACGTCGCCGGTATGCGTACGCGCGCTGTGAAAAGCGGTTCTGATTGGGTGCTGAACGGCACCAAGATGTTCATTACCAACGGCGTGCACGCCGACTTGTATTTTGTCGCCGCCAAGACCGATCCGGGAGCGAAGGGCTCCCGCGGGATCACGATGTTCGCCGTCGAGAAAGGTGCGCCCGGCTTTTCGGTAAGCCGAGCGTTGAAGAAAACGGGATGGCTGTGTTCGGACACCGCCGAGCTGATTTTCGAGAATGTTCGCGTGCCTGCCGAAAACGTGCTGGGCGAAATCAATCGCGGCTTCTACTCGGTGATGAAGAATTTCCAGAATGAGCGGATTGTGCTGGGTGCACTAGCAGTGGCCGAAGCGCAGACCGCACTGAACCTGACCGTTGCTTACGTCAAGCAACGCAAAGCATTCGGCGGCGCATTGTGGGACAAGCAGACTGTGCGCCAACGCCTGGCGGTTTGCCAGACCCGGGTCGAAGCGGGGCGTCAACTCGTTTATCACGCTGCTCGTCTCGACTGCGAGGGCCGCGACTGTGTGCGTGAAGTCTCGATGGTCAAGGCCTACTCCGGTGAGTTGGTGAACCGGGTTCTCTACGACTGTGTTCAGTTTCACGGAGGCATGGGGTACATGCGTGAGATGGCGGTGGAGCGGATGTCGCGCGATGCCCGAGTTCAGGCCATTGGCGGCGGCGCCAGCGAGGTCATGCTAGAAGAGGTCGCCAAACGAATGTAGTCGTTTGGCCTACACCTGCGACATCTGAGAATGCTCGCGTGAAGTATTTGGCGGCTGTATAGATTGCGGCGATTGTGCCAATTGAACAGATTCAGGAAAGCGGTCGTTGCAGCCGAGATGCGGACCAACGACATGCCGATGGAGCGATCGTCGTTCCTTCGGCGCGACCGGGCGCGGCATGCAGCGTCAGTGAAGGTCATCGGATCACGGCCGGACACAATAGACTGCGTGTTGAACCCGAAAGGCTCGTTCCTTTTTTTGGCTAAGAGCGAAAGCGCCTCCCCTGAAGCACCTTGCGGTGTTTTCTAACACATGTTAGATGTGATCGAGCCCGACAACAACAGATCGGGGGGAGGGAGGAAATGGACAGTTCACCGCGAGCGCAGTTCGGGTTATCGGAATCCAAGTTGCGCAATTGCGCGACGGTTTTCAGGCCTGATCTTTTCAAAGGAAAAGCCGTCGTCGTTTCCGGTGCTGGCAGCGGCTTGGGTCGGGCAATCGCTTCGCTCTTCGCGCGGCTTGGTGCATCATTGGCGATTTGCGGCCGCAATGAAGAAAAACTGAATAGCGCTGCGGATTATTTGCGCGGATTCGGCGGCGATGTCCTCAGCGGTCAATTGAGCATCCGCGATCCAGAGCAGGTAGCAAATTTTATCAGCGCAGTAGGCGAGCGATTTGGCCGGCTGGATGTTCTCGTTAACAATGCTGGAGGGCAGTTCCCACAGCCGGCACTCGACTACTCAGTTAAGGGCTGGAACGCAGTGGTCGACACCAACCTCAATGGCACATGGTGGATGATGCAGACGACAGCGAAGAGATGGGTTGCGACAGGACAGCCCGGAACCATCGTAAACATCGTCGCCGACATCTGGCGCGGCCTGCCAGGCATCGCGCATTCCTGCGCGGCGCGCGCCGGCGTGATCTATCTGTC
Source organism: Bradyrhizobium sp. in8p8 (assembly GCF_000426845.1). Lineage (GTDB taxonomy): Bacteria > Pseudomonadota > Alphaproteobacteria > Rhizobiales > Xanthobacteraceae > Bradyrhizobium > Bradyrhizobium japonicum_C. The sequence continues at coordinate 36,924 of NZ_AUGD01000028.1, forward strand.
CAAATCGGTGGCCGTGGAATGGGCGCCGTACAAAATCAGGGTCAATTGCGTCGCGCCCGGATGCTGTGAAAGCAGCGGATTCGGCAACTATTCGCCGGAAGGCGCGGCCACCTTCGAGGAATCAAATCCCATGCGCCGGTCTGGAGACGAGTGGGATATTGCCGAAGCTGTAATTTACCTGGCTGCGCCGTCGGGCAAGTTCATTACTGGAGAAGTCTTGACGGTCGACGGTGGTCAGCAGCTGTGGGGTGATCCGTGGCCGACGGGGCGTCCAGGCTATTTTAAATTAGGCTAACCAGGTTCAACGGGCCGCGAATGCGAAGCGAGCTGGTATGACAGAAGATTGTGTGCCGAAATCGTTTCACCAAGCGGAACCGGTACTGCAATGCACTGGCATTGAACGACGCTTCGGCGGCCTTGTTGCCGTGACCGGTGTCGATCTGAGTGTGTACCGCGGCGAAATCTTTGGGCTCGTCGGCCCAAATGGTAGCGGCAAAACTACGCTGACAAACGCCATAACCGGCTTTTATCCGCCTAACAAGGGAACAATCAAACTCGACGGCAAGGACATTACTGGCACAGCACCTCACAAGGTGGCGAGTTTAGGCGTTGCCCGCACGTTTCAGAATCTGGCGCTCTTCAATGGCATGAGTGTGCTCGACAATATTCTGCTTGGACGACATATTCACATGCGCCCGGGCGTCATTCGTACGGCGCTATACTGGTGGTTGGCGCGTCGCGACGAAATGCGAAGCCGCGAAATCGTGGAGGAAGTGATCGAGTTCTTGCAACTCGAAAGTGTCCGTCACGAACTCGTCGACGGCATTCCGATCGGAATGAAGAAGCGTGTCGAGCTTGCACGCGCGTTGGTGGCGGAACCGCGCCTTCTGATCCTCGATGAACCGATGGCTGGAATGAACCAGGAGGAGAAGGAGTATATGGCAAGGTTCATTCTCGATGCGCGCGCGGAACGCGGCGTGAGCGTTTTGTTGATCGAACACAGTATGGATGTGATTACCGGCATATGTGATCGCGTGCTGGCATTGAACTACGGAGAAATGATCGCAACGGGCAAGCCCAGGGAGGTTGTCAAGGATCAGCGGGTCATTGAAGCCTATATTGGTGTCGGTCATGCGGCATGAAAAAGTGATGAGCATGCCTACATGCGCTGCAGACGATACCCTGCCGCGCCTACTAGTCCACAATGCCGCCCAGCATGGCAACAAAATCGCGATGCGGGAAAAAGATCGCGGCATCTGGAAGGAGATGACGTGGTCAGAATATTTCAATGAGGTGCTGGTTTGCGCTGCGGGCCTTGACGCTCTCGGAGTTCGACCGGGCAATGCAGTCATGATTCTTGGCGATAATCGCGCGCGCCTTTACGCGGGCGTGATTGCATCGTCGATGCTGGGAGCATACGCGATGCCAGCCTACCCTGGGACGACGCTGGACGAATTGCGCCACTTCGTCGGTGAAGTGAAGGTTGTGGCGGCGCTCGCCGAAGACCAGGAGCAGGTCGACAAATTTCTCGATTTGCGGGAGGCCGGCAGTACGATCGAATATATCGTCTACGAGGATAAGAGAGGCCTTAATACCTATGACGCGTCGGGGCTCCTGTCGTGGGAGGAACTTAACGATAAAGGCGAGACGAACCTTAAGGCCGATCCGCAACTGCGGGACCGCATCGTCAATCGCGCGGCGCCGGATGATCCGGCAATATTCCTGCATTCGTCAGGCACGACCGGTAAACCAAAGGGGGTCGTGCTCAGCCACAGAAATGTCATCGCCGCAGTTCGCAATGCATATTCTGGCGGGGCATTCAATTATGGTGAAGAGGTTCTCGCTTACTTGCCGATGGCATGGGTCGGAGATTTTGCCCTGACCGTGGCTGCCGGAATCGCTTTTCGTTTCACCGTCAATGTACCGGAAAGGCAGGAGACGGTCTTGCGTGACATGCGCGAGATTGCGCCCAGCCTTTATCTTGCTGCCCCGCGCAGCTGGGACAATTTGCTGACCTCTATTCAGGTCGGAATCGAAAACTCCACTCCGTTAAAGAAATGGCTCTACCACTTTTTCACGGACAGAGCGATTGCTTCGGAAAGGCGAAAGCTCGACGGTCAAGAGGGTAGCCATCTGGAATGGCTGGGCCGGTTGCTCGGCGAACGCATTGTCTTCGGACCGATAAAAGACCTCTACGGTCTTAGCAGACTAAAAAGCGCGTTCACGGGCGGCGAGGCCATTGGGGAGGACACCTTTGTTTTCTACCGCGCGCTGGGGATCAAGTTGCGGCAGCTCTATGGCCAGACCGAGAATGCGGCCTTCAACGCTATCCAGATGCCCGATGAGGTCAAGCTACACACCGTAGGGCGACCGCTTCCCGGCGTTCAGGTCAAGGTCACGGACGGGGGTGAAATACTGCTGAAGGCAGAAAGCGTGTTTCGGGGGTACTACAACAATCCCCTGGCAACCGCGGAAACGCTCAAGGACGGTTGGCTGCACACCGGCGATGCCGGATATTTGGAAGACGATGGTCACCTTGTCGTGCTGGGGCGTGTGTCAGAGGTCGTCCATACCAAGGAAGGTGAGCGTTACGTCCCCAACTACATCGAGAATCGGCTGAAGTTCAGCCCATACATAAAAGACGCAGCCGTTTTCGGAGCCGGTCGGGACGAACTAACGGCTATTGTTTGTATCGATCTGGAGGCCGCCGGGCATTGGGCAGAGACCAACGCGGTGCCCTATGTCTCCTACGCTGACCTGTCGCAACGGAACGAAATTGCCGGACTACTTGGCGACGCGTTTCATCGGGTCAATAAAGCGCTTCCAGAATCACTGAAGCTGCATCGGTTCGTCAGCCTTCACAAGGAATTCGACCCGGACGATGGAGAGATAACACGCACCCGCAAGCTTCGCCGCTCTGTTGTTGAAGAACGATACGCATCGGTTATCGACGCACTTTATGATGGATCGAAAGAAATCCACGTCAAAGCTGCGGTGACGTACGAGAGCGGTGAGGTCGGGTTGGTTGAGCGCACGCTGGTAATTCGGGAGGTCTAATGGACATCGCATATGTCAGCGAGTTAGCTGTAAATGGCGCATTGACCGGACTGCTCTATTCGCTTTTCGCACTTGGACTAGTGTTGATCTACAAATCATCGTCCGTTCCCAATCTTGCCCAAGGCGCATTGACGATGCTGGCCGCATACGTGGTGCTGGCCTTGTCCCGGCAGTTGGGTTTCCCATTGTGGCTGGGAATCGCTGTGACAACGATCATCATGTTTTTGGCCGGCTTTGGTGTGGAGAAGGTGACGTTGCGGCGAATGGCGGGGCGTCCGATTGTCATGATCCTGATGATGACGCTCGGCCTCGACATCTTCATACGAGGTTCGACTTTGGCAGTGTGGGGCGGTACCTCCCGTTCGATGGAGCTCGGCGTCAGCTACGATCCTTTGTTTCTTGGACCGTTGCTGCTGAGCCGCATCAATCTGGCCGGGGCCTGCGTCGCGATCGCACTTTTTGTAGCATTCCTCCTGTTCTTCCGAACGCGCCGTGGAATCCGGTTACGCGCAATCTCGGACGACTACGTCGCTTCTTGGTCGATCGGAATCTCCGTTGAACACGGCGTAGCGTTGTCATGGGGTATGGCTTCGGTGGTCGCCGTTGCGTCAGCCGTGATTTGGGGAGAGATCCAGGGCGTCGACCAATCGCTTTCGCAACTCCTGTTAAAAGGACTGACTGTCGCCGTCCTGGGTGGGCTTGACAGCATAGTTGGTGCGATCCTCGCCGGAATTGTCCTTGGGGTCATCGAGAACGTGGGCGCCTCCTACCTCGATTTGGTGGTTGGAGGAGGTAGTCGTGACCTAATCGTCGCTGCCGTGCTGATCTTCACCGTCATGTTGCGTCCACACGGACTCTTCGGACGCCATGACATCGAAAGAGTATGACGCATGTTTTATCCTCTCGCGGGCGTTCGTCATCAGAGCTATGTATCGGACAGCAAGCTATTTCCGGTGCCAACGGACCGGAACCTGCTTATCGTCCTTACCGTCGCTGCTATCGCTGCGCCGTTCCTGTTGAGTTCGTTGTATCTAAACAGCTACGTTCAGCCTTGGCTGATCTGGACGGCGCTGGCGCTCGGTCTCAATTTGGCGACAGGCTGGGCGGGGCAGCTGCATCTGGGATACGCTGCGACGATGGCGGTGGGCGCCTATGCGGCCGTCCACGCAGCCAGGTTCGGCATACCCTGGGAATTTGCTCTTCTGATCGGCGGCCTCGCCGCATCCCTGATAGGAAGCCTGTTTGCGTTCGCGGCCCTGCGGGTGAAAGGGCTTTATCTCGCGATCGTGACACTTGCGATGCAGTTCGTCATGGATTGGGTACTGAATCACTCACCAGCGATATCTGGCGGCTCACATGCCTCGCTTCAATCCCCTCGTTTTGCGCTTCTTGGGCAGGAAATCGCTTCAGGCAGAGGGTTATACTACGTGGCGCTGGGATGGTGCGCGTTGGTGACCGTTTTCATGATGAACCTGCAGCGAACCGCCTTGGGACGTGCCCTGGTTGCCGTGCGCGAGAAGGATTATGCGGCTGCAATTCTCGGCGTGAACAGCTTCTACTACAAGCTAATCGCGTTTTCGATGTGCTCGTTCATCGGTGGGATTGGTGGCGCCCTGCTTGTTGCTACGTTCTTTTTCCTTGCTGCGCCCGAGCAATTCTCGGTCAATGTTTCAATTCAGGTGCTTGCCATGATCATCGTCGGCGGGCTCGGCAGCATCATCGGTACGTATTTTGGAGTGGCATTGATCCTCCTCATGCCGGGAATCGCCAATGAGATAATTGCGAATTTGACGTCTTTCCTTGGGCTTCCACTCGGAAATGAAACCCTTGCTCATATCCCTACCACCGTCTACGGCGCTTTGATCATCATTTTCCTGCTGGTTGAGCCTTTGGGACTCGGGAAGCTTTATGCGAATATCAGGGACTATTTCCTGGTCTGGCCCTTCGACCAGTTCAAGAAATAGAAATCGGCATGAAACCAAACGACATTCAACAAGATGGCCCAATCCTGTCGATGAACAGCGTGGAGGTGCTTTACAATTCGGTCATGCTCGCCATCAAGGGCGTGTCGATTGAGGTGCCCTACGGCGGAATGGTCGCGCTCCTCGGATCCAATGGAGCTGGGAAGAGTACCACATTGAAAGCCATAAGCGGCCTTCTGAGCGCAGAACGCGGAAAGGTAAGCCGGGGCGAGATCCGCTTTGACGGTAGAGTGATCGGCGACAATCCGCCTCAGCAGCGTGTCGGACTGGGGATTTGCCACGTGATCGAGGGGCGCCGAGTTTTCGAGCATCTTACGCCAGATGAGAACCTCGAGGCTGCCGCTCCGATGTCATTGTCGAGAACGCGGGTCGCATCGGAGAAGGCGCGCATTTACGACTACTTTCCGCGTCTAGCTGAGCGAAAATCTTCGCTTGCCGGATATCTTTCGGGCGGTGAACAGCAGATGCTCGCAATCGGACGGGCCTTAATGACGCAGCCGCGCTTGCTCATGCTGGACGAGCCAAGTCTGGGTCTGGCTCCGTTTCTGGTCGCCGAGATTTTCGAGATCATCAAACGGATCAATCGCGATCATGGCCTATCCGTCCTGCTTGTCGAGCAAAATGCGCTCGCAGCTCTCGATATCGTCTCGCGTGGCTATCTGATCGAGAATGGACGTGTCGTCATGCACGACACGGCAGAGAGGCTGAAAGCAAACTCCGATATTCAGGAGTTTTACCTCGGGGGCAGTCAAGCCAAGAGTTTCCACGACATCAAGCACTATCGCAGACGCAAGCGCTGGCTCAGCTGATCAGAACGCCCCAATGTGTCAGTTGTGAACGGAGGAGACTCATGATGGGATTTTTCAAATACTCAGTGGCTGCGGCAATCGCTGGCATTGTGGCGCTTTCGGTAGCTCCGCCTGCCGGCGCCGCACAACCGCTGAAGCTCGGCGTCTGCTACGACCTAAGCAAGGCCTACACGTTCGCCACGCCTCAGGTATCGCAGGCGGCACAGGATCTGGTCGCGCTAACCAATCTCAAGGGTGGGATCGGGGGCGCTCCGATCGAAGTCATCGTGCAAGACCACGGCAATGAGCCGCAACGCGGCATCGAATGCTACGAGAAACTTAAGCGGGAAGGCGTGTTCATCTTTGACACGCTGTCGACTCCCGTTTCAATCGCCATGTTGCCGCGAGTTATGCAGGACAAGAACATCCTCATCCAAGCACTAGTTGGCCGCGGAGACGCTGTCGATGGCGGCGTATTCGGGTGGGTTTTTCCGCTGGGTCCTACTTATTGGGGACAGGTTGCCAATAATGTTGCCTACTTAAAGCAGGTGCACGCTGGCAACCTGCGCGGGGTAAAAATCGGCTTTGTCTATCTCGACTATCCGTTCGGACAGGAGCCGATTCCAATTTTACAGACGCTCGCCAAGGTGGAAGGATTTGAATTGAAGCTCTATCCGGTGCCGCTCCCTGGCAAAGATCAGACGAGTGTCTGGACCCAAGTGCGCCGTGACCAGCCAGATCACATCATTAGCTGGCTGCTAGCGGGAGCGCATGTCGTGGCATCCAAGGAGATGAAGCGCAATGGTATCCCAATGGATAAGTACATCTCGGTTAATTGGTTGAACGAAGTTGACATTGCCAATATCGGCGCTGAGGCTGCAAAAGGATTGAAGCGTGGCACCAACGTCGCGGGCGGTCAGGATATTCCAGTGATTCAAGAGATTATTGCTGAGCTTTACAAGAAGGGTAAGGGCAGCGGGCCAGAGAAGAATCTCAAAGATGTATACTACAACACCGGACTAGCGATGTACTCGATGGTCCTTGAAGGCGCTCGCCAAGCTGCCAAGTTGCATGGCACTCCAATTTCCTCCGCCACAATGCGCGAGGGTCTCCAAAATATCGCAAGTTACGATGCCGGTGGACTTATGGCGCCGGTAACTGTGACATCAAGCGATCACGGCGGTGGTGGGAAGACCCGCATCGAGATGTGGGATGGAGAAAAATGGATACCCCAAACAGAATGGATCGCCGCCTACACAGATATCATCTGGGAAGTGGTAAGGAAAAGTTCTTCCAACTATCACAACTAGCACTTGAAGACATGACGAACGCCAACTCCGTTCAGCAGCGCTCTTAAAGGCCGAGGACAGCAGAAGGCGTACTGAAATTCGACCAACAGATTGGGAGGTAGAATGTTAATCGGGAAGGTGACAAAGGGCTTGGCGGTCGCTGCCGCTCTCAGTGCCGCAGGCTGGACAGACGCTTTGGCTCAGGAAGGAACCCTGAAGTTCGGCTTGTGCTTCGATCTAAGCAAATCCTACACGTTCGTCTCGCCACAGGTGGCGCAAGCTGCGCAAGACCTTGCCGCCCTGACGAATATTAAGGGTGGTATCGAAGGGCACAAGGTAGAGATCGTGGTTCAGGACCACGGCAACGAGCCCCAACGCGGCATTGAATGCTACGAAAGGCTTAAACGTGACGGCGTGTTCGTATTCGACATGCTGTCGACACCGGTGTCGATAGCTGTCCTACCGCGGATCATGAAGGATAAGAACATTTTGATGCAGTCATCGGTCGGACGCGGTGATGCCGTTGACGGCTCGGTGTTCACGCAAATCTTCCCCGTGGGTGCGACTTATTGGGGGCAAGCCGCCAACGATATCGCCTACATCAAACAACAGCGCAGCGGCGATTTGAAGGGGGCCAAGATCGGATTTATCTATCTCGACTATCCCTTCGGTCAGGAGCCGATCGGTGTCTTGAAGACACTCGCTGAACGCGAAGGCTTCGAGTTGAAGCTCTACCCGGTGCCGTTGCCCGGCAGCGATCAGACGAGCGCTTGGACGCAGGTAAGGCGCGACCGGCCTGATTTCATGATCAGCTGGCTCCTGGCCGGAGGACATGTCGTCGCGGCCAAAGAAATGAAGCGCAACGGCTATCCGATCGAAAAGTACATTTCGGTCAACTGGCTTAACGAGGTGGATATTGCCAATATTGGTCCCGATGTTGCCAAGGGCATCAAGCGTGGCACAAACGTGGTCGGCGGCCAGGATATTCCCATCATTAAGGAAATAATGGCTGAGCTTTACGCAAAGGGTAAGGGAAGTGGCCCCGAAAAAAACCTGAAAGATGTGTATTACAACTTGGGTCTCGCCAACTACTCGGTTGCCTTTCAAGCCGCACGAAATGCGGTGAAACAAGCCGGTTGGCCAGTGACCGCCGCATCGATGAAAGTTGGCTATGAGAGCCTCAAGGATTTCGATGCCAATGGCCTTCTTGCCCCTTTGACCGTCACTGCTCAAGATCATGGTGGCGGAGGCAAGACAAGAATCGAAATGTGGGACGGTCAGAAGTGGGTGCCGCAGACCGGCTGGCTGGCGGACTATCAGGACCTCATCTGGCAGATCGTGAAAACGAGTTCATCCGGATTTAAGGCCGAATAGTTCCGGCGATCCCGTTGGCTCAAATCCTACGTGTCGGCGGGTGCAACCGCCCGGGGGCGGTGGATAATGCATCCGCCGCCGACTGCCAACCTTCAGCGCGAAAGCCAGTGAACTCCATGATCGATAGTCCAATCGAAGTCAGCGTCGAAGAAGATATTGCTACCGTTCTTATCAATCGTCCTGACCGCAAGAACGCGCTATCTGTGGCGGCGGCTAATGGACTGGCCGATGCCTGGGACCGGATCGAAGCGGACAGCAAGATCCGGGCGGTAATTCTAACCTCTGCCGACTGTGGCGTCTTCAGCGCGGGGCTTGACCTCAAGGAGGCGGCCGAGATCGCTCGCAACGAACAGATCGATATCCTGTCCAAAATGCGCGATCCTTTCCACGAGCGCATGCGCACGTGCTCCAAGCCAATCATTGCCGCGATGACCGGCTCGCTGATGGCGGGCGGAATGATGCTGTCGCTGATGTGCGATCTGCGCGTCGGTCTCAAAGGGACTAAGGCCGGCATCACGGAGGTAAAGATCGGTCGTGGCTCGCCCTGGGCCGCTCCGGCCCTCTATATGCTACCTCAGGCAATCCTTATGGAGATCGTTCTGACGGGCGATCTCATGCCAATTGAACGGCTGCACGATTACGGTTTCACTAATTATCTTGAAGATACACCACACGCTGTGCGCTCTCGTGCCAAGGATTTGGCTATGCGCATTGCCAACGGTGCGCCATTGTCTGTCATTGCTGCCAAAGCCAGTGTTCGCTCGACGATGGACCTCGGATGCCGCGAGGGACTGGTAGAGGGTAAACGCCTTCACGAAGTTGTCTATGCCAGCCAAGACGCAATCGAAGGTCCCAGAGCGTTTGCCGAAAAGCGCAAACCGGTCTGGCAGGGCAGGTAAGGGTGCGCGTGATCTAGCGGCTCTGTCGGGAGATCAGAACGCAAGGTTCCGTGACGAGCGTTGCCTATTTAGAAACTAGCGGGGCGATCGCAGTGGGCAGTGTTGCGTTTGAACTTCCCGAGTACGTCGTTGAAGTGCGCGATGGCGTTCTGCGTTTTGTCGATTCGCAGGTCGTGCCGCTGATCGATGGGAATCGCACGCTTCTCGAAGATCAGCGACGGCTGTACGACGAATATGGTCGATACAGCGCCGAAGTACGCACGTTGATCCAACAAGTTAGGATGCTTTCGGCCGAAGCCGGCTTCTATGCGATGTGCGCACCGGCGGAAATCGGGGGAGGTGGGCTGGGGCACCTTGTCTACTACGTGGCCTGGGAGGCGATATATCGCCGGCTCGGGGGGCAGGGCGTCATTATTCCCTGGGTCATTGCACACTGGGCTTTCGGGCCCAGCCGACTGCTCACCCAGGTCACAGAGGTAGCCCGCGAGAGATGCTTGGCGGGCATGATGGCCGGGAAGACATCGATGTGCTTTGGTCTTTCCGAGCCGGGGGCCGGCTCAGACGCCAGCATGATCAAGACGCGGGCTGACAAGACCGGAACAGGCTGGAAAATCTCTGGCCGCAAGCTCTGGACAACCAACGCTCCCACTGCGGAATGGTGCATTGTTTTCGCCGTCACCGACGTCGAGAAAGCTGTGCGAAAGGCTGGAGGCATCAGCGCATTTCTCGTTCCAACCGATGCACGAGGATTTCATGTTGAGAGCGTCGTGCGCTTGTTTGGTCACGTTGGCGGGCACGAGGGCGCTCTTGTGCTTGAGGAGGTAGAGGTACACCCTTGGCAATTGGTCGGCGAGCTCGACCAGGGATTCAAGATCGCACTATATGGAGGCTCGCTGGGTCGGGTCTACAACGCCGCCCGAGCTGTCGGACAGGGAAGATGGGCGCTGGAAATGGCCATCGACTATTCGAAGCAACGTGAGGCCTTCGGTTCAAAGATCGCGGAGTATCAAGCCGTCTCGTTTCCGATAGCCGAAGCAGCTACGGAATTGCACGCTGCGCACCTGATGGGATTGAATGCAGCGATGCTCCTCGACCGCGGCGATAAAGCGCCGAAGGAGCTTTCGATGGCAAAGGCCTATTCGGTACAAGCCGGATTTCGCGCCGTGGATCGTGCAATTCAGACACACGGCGGCATGGGATTGACGAACGAAATCGGTCTTGTTCACGCCTGGCAAGACCTGAGAATCGTCAACATTGCCGACGGCACGAATGAAATCCCGACGCGAATGATTGCCCAGCGATTACTGTCAGGTGACGTCGATCTCTAAGCCCGGGCGGAAGTTGACGATGTGTCTGCCGTCGCTTCCCGCGGCCAAACGGTCAGGTGAACCGAAGTTGCACCTCCATGGCGATGGTCCCGCCCGACGTCATTGCCCACAGCTCGGCGCCGGCGCCGCCGTTGACCGGACGTCCGGCGACGTTGAACGGCGCAGTATCGAACAAGGGTGCGCGTGCGCGTTGCGTAAACGAGGCGATAGTCCTGCTCGCATTGTTGTCCCGGACGAGATCAATGAGACATTGCTGCGAATAAGGGCCGTGCACCACCAGCCCGGGGTAGCCCTCCACGGTCATCGCGTAAGTCCGATCGTAGTGAATACGATGCGGATTGAAGGTCACAGCAGAATAGCGGAAGAGCGATACCGGATCCGTTGTGATCTGCCGCGTCCAAGGTAGATCGGCGGGCGGCGTGTCTCGTTTCGGTATCCCGCTTTTCTCACCCGGCTTTACGGCGTCGCGAAACACGGTGAAACTCTCCTCCACGATCGCGAGGCCGCATGGCGAGAATATGCGTCGCGTTTGTGTGGCAAAGATGAGTGGGCCGTACTGCCGGAACGCAACGTCATGTCCGTCAGCTCCGTCTCACGTTTGAGGGCGTCTCCCACGAGGAGCGGATGATGAAACGTCAGACTTGTCCCCGCGTACATGCGTCGCGGAAACGGCACATCGGGAATGACGCCTCCCGAAGTTGGCAGGCCATCCTCGCCCAGCGTCGCCCTGCGCGCGAATGAATTGAAATAGGCGAGGTGCCATCCGGGCGGAATCGCTTCACCCTTGGTAGGTACCGCATCGTCTCGATCGAATGCCGCGACTAGACCGAAGAGGGGCGCTCGCGTAGCTTCGTCTTCTTCCACGATCTTGGTGCCTATGTGTTTGCGCAAGCCGTCAATGTCGATTTCGGCAGCCATCATCGTTATCCCGAGCTGGGTACGGACATGTCGGTCGCGGGGGCTGCCAGAACGAATCCAGGCAGAGTGAGGCCAGGTTTCGCTTTCTCAAAGACGAGGCGGACGGACATGCCGATATCGAGCCGTGTGTCCGCAGGGGCATGTAGCCGCGCCAGCATGCGTACACCTTCCTCCAGATCGACCGTCACCAGCGTGTAGGGCAGATCGGACCTGTAACCGTCGTGAAACGGATGATGCGTGATCGTCCAGCTGTGAATTGTACCTTGCCCCGATGCTTCGACCCACCGGGTTTCGAAAGAATGGCACGCATCGCATACCGGCCGAAGCGGCCTCCGCGCTGAAGGAGCGCGGGTTTGACAATGTCATGGGCGTCCAGGCCGACGTTCGAAACTACGAACAGGTTTCCGAGGCGGTGCGCGCGGTGGTCCATCGGTTCGGATCGCTGGACATTCTGGTGAACAATGCGGCGGGAAATTTTTTCTGCCCAACGGCCGCGATGTCTTCGAACGCATGGAAGACGGTCGTTGATATCGATCTCAATGGCACGTTCCACGGTTGCCGCGCCGCCTATGAACATCTCGATGCGTCGAGTGGCGGCGGCTGCATCATCAACAACATTACCATGCAGGCGCTGTCGGGATAGCCGGGCGCGGCGCATGCCGCCGCTGCCAAGGCCGGCATCCTGTCGCTGACGCGAACGCTGTTCGGACGCACGGCACACGGCCTGCGCGAGGGCATCCACATTCGCGAGAGCCGCGTTGCGATAGCCGGACAGCAGCCTGCCGCCGCGCAGCGACTGGATCATCTCCAGCGCTTCGGCTTCGATCTGCAAGACCACGTCGCCGAGCTGGATATCAACCCCGTGAAACTGTCGGCCGTCAGCGCAACCGCTGTCGATGCGCTGATCGTGCTGCGCGAGAAAGAGGATAAGCAATGAACAAGTCAGCTTCAGGCAGGGTCGCGATCGTCGGTGTCGGCGAATCCGACATCGGCAAGGTCCCCAACATGACCGGTCTCGGATTGAACGCGCAGGCCGCCAAGCGCGCGCTCGACGATGCCGGTCTCAAGGTGTCGGACATCGACGGGGTTCTGACCGCGTACTCCTTCACCGAACCGTACTTCATGCTCGGATCGGTGTTGTGTGAATATCTTGGCCTCAAGCCGCGGTACAATGCGTCGGTCATCGTCGGCGGCGGATCACCCGCTGTGATGCTGAAGCACGCTACGGAAGCGATCCTGGCCGGCAGCGCGGACACCATCCTGGTCTGCGCCGGGGAGAACAGGGCGACGGGTCAATCGCGTGATTCCGCCGTGTCGGCGTTGCTGGCGGTGGGCCATCCGTACTTCGAGCAGCCCTATGGCGGATCGATCCCCGGCTTCTACGCCATGATCGCGCAACGGCATATGCATGTGTATGGCACGACCCGCGAGCACCTCGCGCATATCGCTGTGAATACCCGTCGGCACGCGCTGCTGCATCCCAATGCGCATATGAAGACGCCGATCACCTTGCAGGATGTGCTGTCGGCGAAGCCGATCGCCGATCCGTTTGGGATGCTGGATTGCTGCCTGATCTCGGATGCAGGCGGCGCGTTCATCGTGACGTCGGCCGAGCGCGCCAAGGATCTCAAATCCAAGCCGGCCTATCTGCTGGGCATCGGAGAACATCACACGCACGAACACATCATGTGCGCGCCAAGCCTGACGGAATTGGCGCAAAGGAATCCGGCAAGCGCGCCTACGAGATGGCTGGCGTCAAGCCGTCCGACATCGACGTCGCGCAACTCTACGACTGCTTCTCCATCGTCCCGCTGATCGAGCTGGAAGAGCGCGGGTTCTGCGAGCCGGGCGAGGGCGGCGCTTCTTTGCCGACGGCCGAGCCTCGATCGGCGGAAAGCTGCCGATCAACACCCATGGCGGAATGCTGTCGCACGCTCATGCAGGCGCTGCGGGCGGCTTGTTCGGCATCGTGGAAGGCGTCCGGCAACTTCGTGGCGGGCTTGGCCCGCGCCAGGTCGAGGGTGCCGAACTCGCTCTGGTCCACAACGAGGGTGGCATTCTGTCATCCCACTGCACACTCATTCTTGGCAACCAACCCAACTGACGAGAGAAGACAATGAGCAATCAAAAACCGCGCGGCCGCTATTTCGACGATTTCGAAGTGGGCCAAGAGTTCGAAAGCCCGGCGCGTACCGTCACGCAGGCCGACATCATCAATTTTGCCTGTCTGTCCGGCGATTTCAACGAGGTCCACACCAATTTCGAATACTGCAAGACGACGCAGTTCGGCGAGTCGATCGCGCACGGTCCGCTGGTCTACGCGATCATGGGCGGCTTGCAATACGCGAGTGGTATCAACGACGGCACGCTGCTGGCGTTGTTGCAAATCGACAAGTGGCGTTTGCTCGACGCCGTCAAGCACGGCGACACCATTCGCTTGCGCTCCAAGGTCGTCGATAAAAAGGAAAGCAGCAAGCCGGATCGTGGCGTCGTCACTTTCAAACGTGAGTGCGTGCGTCACGATGGCAAGGTGGTTCAGGAGATGCAGGCCACGCTGCTCTATCGCCGTAGGCCGGCGTAGGCGTCCATCATCGATAAGGCGTTCCATGCGTCTGTAAACGCAACTCAGGGATTTGTTGATGACCTCTTTTCAGAACAACGCTGAGTTCGATCTCAGCGAGGATCAGGTGCGGATGCGTGACAGCGTGTTGCACCTGCTTCGCGAGACCTTACCCGCGACTAAAGTAGCCGAGTTGGATGATGCGAGCGAATTTCCGTTCGATGCCTATGCGGCGCTCGCCAAAGCCGGCTGGCTCGGATTGCCGCATGACGAGGCTTATGGCGGCGCCAATGGCAGCTACATGGATCTGGCTGTTCTGATCGAAGCGATTGCCTAACACAACGCCCAGATGGCCTCCGCCTATCTAACCACGGTTGTCTATGGCGGAATGCAGCTCAGGTTCGGCGCCAGTGAGAGCCTGAAGGCCGCGTTGCTGCCGAAATTGATTTCAGGAGATTTGCGGCTCGCCTTCTGTTTGACGGAACCGGACACCGGCTCCGATGCAAGCGCCATTCGAACGCGTGCCGTTGCCGACGGTGATGACTATGTGATCGATGGTCAGAAGGTTTACATCACGTGCGCACACGTCGCGGACCACCTCGTGGTCGCAACCAAGACCGCGCCCGACCAACGGCACCGTGGCATCACGAGTTTTCTCGTCGATGCCAAGGCAAAAGGGGTGACCATTCGCCCGCTGCGTGGCCTCGGCCGAAAGATGATCCATACCAATGAGGTGTTCTTCGATCAGGTGACAGTGCCGGCGGCGCGCATTCTCGGCGGATTGAATAACGGCTGGCAGAACATCATGCGCGGCCTCAACGTCGAGCGGCTCTGCCTCTCGGCGGCGGCCAGCGGTAACTCGCACCGTATTATCGACACGGCGCTGGAATTTGCGCGGCAGCGCGTCCAGTTCGGCAAGCCGATCACCGAATATCAGGCGATCAGTCACAAGCTCGCCGACATGCGTATCGGCGCCGAGATTTCTCGTGTGATGACGTATCGGCTGGCGTCGCTGATGGACAAGGGCATCGCTCCCGGTACGGCCGCGGCAATCACCAAGATCTATGCGACCGAGGGCAATTCACGCTGTGCCGATATGGGTATTCAGGTGATGGGCGGCGCTGGCCTGATGATGAGTTCGGAGATGCAGATGTATTTCCGCGATTCGCGAATCGGCATCATCGGCGGCGGCACCAGCGAAATTCTTCGCAACGTTATTGCCAAATCAATGATCTGAAAGGGGGAGGAGGGTCATGGGAACTGTATCGCGTCGTTCGTTTGTGATCGGAGCCGGAGCTGTTGGGCTGGGCCTCGGAAAGGCACGCGAGTACTTGTTGTTGTCGAAGCGCACCAGGCAGGTCTTCGAGACCGATGCCGTTACCGCATGGAAGCCGTCGAAGCGGCCGGCATAGGGAACGAGTTTGGGGCGTTCGGCTTCGAACACTTCCCAGATCGTCTGATCGACCAGCTCCGGATGGCGATGAGCCTTGGCGTAAGCGATGCACTTGTCGAGCAGCCAGGCGTTTAACTCGTCGAGGTTTTTGAACCGCAGCCGGGGCGTGAAGAAGCGTTCCCTGACCAGCCCGACCTGGTTCTCGACCTGCCCCTTCTCCCAGCCCGACGCTGGCGTGCAGGCGACCGGATCGACCAGATAGTGGCTGCACATCTGCAG
>NZ_AUGD01000029.1 GCF_000426845.1 Bradyrhizobium sp. in8p8
CGGAATTGCCACTACCATCTATCGGCACGATCGCGGCGGCACTGCCGGACGTCGCCATCGAGGTGTTTGCATTCGGCCGTGCACCGCTGGCGATCTCCGCGCGCTGCTATCACGCCCGCATGCACAAGCTTGCCAAGGACAATTGCCGCTTCGTCTGCGAGAGGGATCCGGACGGCCTTGCACTGAAAACGCTGGAGCAGCAGGATTTCCTGACCGTGAACGGGGTCCAGACGCTGTCTTACACCTGCACGAATCTGCTTGGCGATATCGGCGCGTTGCGCACTGCTGCCGTGAGCTCGCTACGCCTGTCGCCTCAGCACTGCGACATGATTGCGGTCGCGCGGACATTTCGCGACGTTGTGGAGGGCCGGGACGACGCGGAAAGGGGAACCCGGCGCCTGGCCGAACTCTATCCGAACGTTCCCTTCTCCAATGGTTTCCTCCACGGCGCGGCTGGCGTTTCGTATCAGCCGCACTCAGCATCAGAAGCGCGCTTTGTCACCGGGACGTGACCTGAAAGCCTGCACTAAGTTTGCTCTCGTACAATGAGTCGGGTGCTCCGCCGCCCCTATCCTGATGTGTAAGAACTCCATGAGGAGGACCGCCGATGTGGCCGTACCGTGGTGAGGCCTTCCGGGCTCGGGAGGACGTCAGATGATGATGGGCGGCAACGTCTCGGAATAGACCATGAGCTGCTTCGCGGTTGCGACCGCGTGGCTGTTTGCGGCCGAGGCGCTGATGGTTGCTGGTTTTGGGTTTCCGGCCGTCGATATCGCCGCGCCTGATACGCTCGTCCTCGTCCAAATCATCGCCATCGGCTGGCTCAGCCTGTGCGTCTGTGGCGCCCTCACGCAATTCATGCCGGTGCTGGTAGGCAAACCCGTATACAGCGAAGCGGCGACGCTGCCGGTGCTCTGTCTGCTTGTCGCAGGCCGCTGCTGCTCGGCTTCCTGGCGCTCGGCGGCCGGTTGCCGCCGTGGCTCTGGCTGCTTCCGTTCGGGGCGACGTTGCTCGTCTCGGGCTTCGGCCTGCTGGCCCCAGACCTGATCCTTACCATTTGGCGCGCCCGCCCGCTGTCTGGGCCGGCGCGGTTCGTGCTCGCCGGCCTCGCACCCCTTGGCGCCACGGCGGCGCTTGGCACCTCCTTTGCCTGGGGACTGGCGGGGCTCCGGCAGCGCGCCGCTCGGCGTCCTGCTTGGCGCCAGCATTCCGTTGCACGCGATCGCGGGGCTCGGCGGCTGGCTGACACTGACAACGATGGGCGTAAGCTATCGTCCCTCGCGATGTTCATGCTGTCGCCGGACGTCGATCCACGACGAAGCCGCGCAACCCTCTACGCCAGTGCCGGCACGCTTGGTCTTGCGCTGGCCGGTGGATTGGCTGCCATCGCGGTGCAGGCGCGGCTCGAGGGCGTGCTGTCGCTGGCGGGCGTCTCTTGTGTCGCGACCGTCGCGTTGTACGGCCGCGATGTCGTCGCTCTCTACCGCAACCGCAAGCGGCGCACGCTGGAGCTGAACACGACCATGGCGCTCTATGCGCTGGGCGGTCTCGCCGGCTCGGTCCCGGACTTGCGCCTGCACTGAACGGCTCTTTTGCCGCTAACCTCGACGCGTTCGCCTTCCTGATCACGTTCGGCTGGCTCTCTGGGCTAATGCTCGCAAAACTCTACAAGATCGTCGCATTCCTCACCTGGCTCGAAACCTACGGGCCGGTGACGGGCCGCGTGCCGACCCAGCGAGTGCAGGATCTCGTGGTCGGAGCCCGTGCGGCGCGATACTTTGTCGGCTACTTCGTCTGGGTCTGGGTTGCTACGGTACTCCTGCTCGCGGGCCGAACACAGCCGTATCGCATCGCGCCGCTCGGCATGATGGCGGCCACGATGGGTATCGTGCACGAGCTGCTGCGTGTGCGCCGGCTTGCTGACGTGACGAAGAGTGTGCGGCTGCCGCAGGGCGCAAGGCTGCCGAGGCTGCTGCATTCGTGAAGCCTGTGTCTGGAGAGAATTGATGACCGAATATCTCGAGGTAGACGTGCGACCGATCCTGCGCACGGGCGGAGAACCCTTCCACGATCATGGCAGCGGTCGCAAGCGTACGGCCGGTGCAGGGCACCCGTCTCTACGCGCCATTCAAGCTCGTGCCGTTGTTCGATGTTATGGCGAGCAAGGGCTTTGCGCATTCGGCAAGTGAAATCGGCGGAGGCGACTGGCAGGTTCTGTTCACGCCCCTGACGCGCCAGCAGCTGCGGGGCCGTTCAGCGACAAATGGCCTAGGTCGAAGGTCCGGCTCGACACCAGGGAGCTTGATCCGCCTGAGCCCATGGTACGGATCTTGGCCGCAGCCGAACAACTTGGCCCCGGCGAAACGCTCACGGCATTGATCGGCCGCGAGCCCGTGTTCCTGTTTCCGCAGCTTGAGAAGCGCGGCTACAACTGGCTTGGCAGGCTTCCTGCCTGATGGGGCGACCTATGGGCTCACAGTGAGGGCGCGGCCATGAACAGCGGTCTCATCGAGCATGTTCGCGAGCCCCTCCGCGTCGTGATCGATCCCGAGCTCGGCGCCCAACATCGTTGATCTCGGCTTCGTCTATGACATCACCATCGACGATGGTGCCGCGCACACCACCATGACCGCGACCACCCCCCGCTGCCCCGCCTCTGGCTCCCTGAGGATGGGGTCGCGCGCAGTGCGGCGGTTCGAGCCGCCCTGGGATCCATCGATGATGACGGACGAAATCAAGTCTCGGCATCGCGCCCGTACATTGATCGCGTTGGAGGGTGGAATGATCAGTCCCGGCGAGAGCGGCGCGGCGCGTATCGGCATCCTGGTCGCGTCCGATCGCGCCAGCCGCGGCGAGTACGAAGACTAGAGCGGCTAGGCCATTGAGGGTTTTCTGTGCAAGGTCGTCTCCTCGCAATGGAAGCCGCTCCTGCGGATCGTTCCCGACGACATCGAGAGCCTTTCGAAAACCCTGACCGAGATGGTCGATCGCGACGGGTGCGATCTCGTGCTGACGACAGGAGGAACGGAACCCGAGCCGCGCGATCTTACGCCCGAGGCCACGCGCCCTCATCGAGCGGGAGCTGCCCGGGTTCGGCGAACCGATGCGGCAGATGAGCCTGACGCAGACACCTACAGCCATCTTGTCGCGTCAGCTGGCCGGCGCGCGCGGCAGATGTCTGATTGTCAATCTGCCGGGACGTCCGTCCTCGATCGAGCTCTGCCTGAATGCGGTGTTTCCCGCAAATCCTTATTGTCTGGATCTGATCGGCGCTGGCGCATCGAGGCAAGTCCCACGTTTTGCGCTGTATTTCGTCCGGAGCAGGAACGGACGTACCCTCCTGTGTGAGCCGGGTGGTCGAAAATTTCCGGCCGGACGTAATGGATCGCCTTGGACACGCCACGAGGCGATCCGCGCAATCAATCCGCACCTGATCTACTGCTCGATCTTGGGCTACAGACAGACCGGCCCTGCGGCCGAGCGAGCAGCTTACGCCATGATCGTCCGTGCCGAAAGCGGCTTCGATCGGTCCATGATGCGCTATGCCGGCGAGCGCGATCGCCCGGCCGCTGGCGCGATCTTCGTCGCGGACGTGCTTGGCGGCACCTTCGGCTACGCCGCGATCCAGACCGCGCTTGTCCAGCCCGCACGAACGGGAGAGGGGCAGCGGATTGACGTCGCATTGATGCATTGCATGCTGAACCTACTGGTCTACGAGTTGCAGGAGGCGCAATTCCCGCGCTCTGTACCGCCGGCGGCTCATTGGGCCGGTGGCGCCGTCGACGGCCATATCCTGATTGCGCCGATCGCGCCGCGGAACTCTGCCGCGCTCTGAGAGGTGACGGGGCAGAGCGAACTCGCTGATGATCCCCCGCTTCAGGTCGGTGCCGGCACGCGGCGCTAACTGGACCGCGATGATGCAGCCGTCGAGAATGGACAGAGCGGCATCCCGTCCGCGAATGCATGGACGCTCTCGGGAAGGCTGGCGTGCCCGCCGCCGAATATCGCGATCCCGGCGCGGCCTTCACCGATCCGCATCTTCTGCAGCGCGGCGTGTTCGAGACGATTGCTGGCGGAGCAGGGGAGTTCATGGGCGTAAATGCGCCCTGGAAAATGTCGGGCGCGGCAGCCACTTCGATGCAGCGGGAAATCCCCGCGATTAGTGCTCATCGCAATGAGGTGCTCTCGCGCGTTCTCGGGCTTTCGGTTGGGGGCAATCGCCGACCTCGCCCGGGCAGGAGCATTTGGACTGGCGGCGGACTAAGTCGACGTCCTCTCCAAACGGGGAGGAGACAATTAAACTATTGGATAATTGCTTTCGCATAACATAGCGCTGACGAAGGACTTGGTGTGGATCGTCTTCAGGCCCCTCGACCTGCCCACGATGCCAAAGCGCGTCAGCATCGAACTCAAGGGTAAGAACGGTCATGTTGACCTGACGTTTGCCAACACGAACGCCCACATGTTCCAACCTCCTGTCAAACATCTGATCCAACCGGGCATGACAGTCCATCAGACGGGCGCTGCGGCCGCGATCGGGGTGGCGGCGCCGGAGTTCGCGGTCGCCGACTGAGTTTCAGGCCGGACTTCCTAAAGTGAAGCTCGCGTTCGCGGCTGCAGCCAGGCTGATCGAGTTCTACCGTTTAACCGCCGGCGGACTGCTGCAACATGCGAACACTGCGACTCCCGAGTGAAATAGCCGGTAGGCGCGCCGCTCTCGAGCCAAGGAGGCTTTGGCGTCAGGTTCGATTCAGGAGAGCATCGGCGCCGGCCTGTGCCTGCTTTTCGAGTTCGTCGCGCATTAGGCGATAGACGAGTGGCAGCACCAAGGGGTTAGCGACGCGCCGCTGGAATAGAGCATCTTGAAGTTCCCGGGATCGTTTTCCGCACTCGGCATCGTCGCATCCGCTGGCCCGAACGCTTTCTAGGAATTTCTCGGCTTCGCCCTTTAGGGTCTCATAAGTCGCAGCAGAATCCGACTGCCTGAAGTGCTCGCGGATCGCCCAGAAGATCGCAGGCGAGATCGTGGCGGCGACGGCCGCGAAGTCGATCAGCTTGAGATCCTCCACGACCGACCCGACGATCATCGCGACGAACGTAATGCAGGCGCCGACGATCAGATAGGTACCGTACTTCCTTCGCAGCGCCGCGTCGTACTGCAGGTTCATGCGCTGGCAGACGAGACGGGCCATGGTGTGCCGCGCGGTCGGGGGAATTCCCACATACCAGCCTCGTCGCTCCATCGCCGCGCGGAGGCATCGACGACCTCCGCGTCTTCGCGCTTGCCGGCGACGAACGGGTCCCAAGGCATCTTTAGGACGCCGCAGTCGAATTCCTCGCTGATCTTCGCGGCGACCTTCAGCAGTCGACGTTGCGTCCGGTCGATCCACGTCACGTCCAAGGCGGTGCGATCAGACCGTAGAGCGCCACGTAGCGCCGGGCCGCCTGATGCGCAAATGCGAGCATGGCACCGGCGACGGGTACGACGACGGTGAGGATGATCTGGAGTATCTGATAGTGGGTGGCATACGAATAGACGCGCTGCCGGGCCTTCAGCAGCCGCTGGAACTCGGGAGCGTCCTGATCGTGCGCGATCTCGTTCATGCTGCGCTCCCGCTCATTCGATGACGACGTAGAACGGCTTGCTCACGCCGACGAGGACATCGTCGCTGCGCCGGACGACGAATGCTTCGGCCATGTGGCTGCCCCGATACATCAACTGCTCCCATCTGCCGCCCCTTGTTCGATATCTCGAACCCGCCCCGGCCTGCCTTCTTGGACATCGCCTCGGCGGTGTTGGTGATGCGCCAATCGACGGAATATTCCGGCGGCACGGGGGTACCGTCTGCAAGCGAGGCGCGGAAGTACAGGCCGCCTTGACCCTTAAGCAACTGGCCCGCGGCCACCATCCGTCCACCCTGCACGTGGCTGGCGGAGCGCCACTCGGCCGTCACGGCGATTTCCGCCGGATGCGCGACGCTGCGCCTGGATGTGGGGCGGTCGCGCGAAGCCGGCCGGAAGGATCGACAATCCATAGTCGCGGACCATGTCAACTATTCCCCCGAGATGGGCCGCGGTCGAGTCCAGGAATCGGCCGACGAGGGAGGTGCCCGCGCTTTCGCTCATCCCGTCCGCTGCGGCCTTCACCACATCCGCCTCGGCGAACTCCGGTCCGAACACCGTTTGCCACGCCTTGATGGATTCCTGGCGCCCTTCCATCGCGTGAGCCTCGTCGATCCATTTCCGGTAGCGCGCGATGACCGTGCGGAAGTTCGAATATTGCTCGTCGGTGCCGAAGAGCGGCGAAAAATCCTCGCTCCGGAGTTTCGGGTTCGTCACTGTCGGCCTCGTCGGGTACATCCGGAGTCGATTATCGAGACGGCCCATCAGCGTCTTGAGGGTGGTCGGCACGTCGGCGAACTCGTCGGTGCCTTTTTCAAACCACTGGATCTCGTTACCGAGCAGGTTCGTGAGGAGGACGGACGGGCAGGTGAAGGTCTCCTTGATGTCGCGCAGATACTTCACGAGGCGCGTCACCTTGCGGAAGGAATTGTTCCCCAAATACGCGTTCCTCTCCTTCATCCACTCGGTGTATTCGACCGGCGACGTAAGTTCGAAGCTTCCCTTGCGGTTGCAGACCTCCAGACTACCTTCCCACAGCCGGCTGACGACGCAGGAAGCGAGGTCCACCCTGCTGTCCCCGGCGTAGGTGATCGTGATGCGGTAGTCCCACGTCTTCGTCTTGTCTTCGTAGGTCCTGCTGTCAGAGAAGACGCGGCCGAGGCTAGTCGGCCGCGGTCCACCCATCGACCGGATCCACCATGACGAGCAGGTCGGCGTCGAATTCGCCGCCGTCGACGGGACGGATGATCGTCTGGTGCGCCCAAGATCCCTGCTCGACGAAGCTGCGGACCTTCGGCTTCCAGTCGGAATCACGGACGAACGACCTGAGCGCCGGGATGCTGGCTTCCAGGAAGATCGATCCTGGGTCTTGTTGAGGTTGACCGTATCCTTCAGGAATTCGTCAAATAGCGAGACCAGCTTCATGTCGCGTCCGCCTTGGTCGGATAGTACCGCTTGAAGTCGTCGTGTCCGGCCAGCGCGTCCGGTCGATACGGAGCCGATCCTGCCGAGCACTGCACGACCGACGGAAGCTCGAACCGCCGGCCGACCGTCGGGTAGACCTTGGAAGCGTTGCCGATGTCGCGAATCTTGACCTCCGAGGTCTGACGGCCGAGCAGGTGGCGCAGCCACCTCCAGTTAGGCAACGAGCCGGCCATGGCATCGATGGTGTCGCGCATGCCGGCGATTTCGCAGTGCTGCTCGCCGCCGGCGTCTGGGCGGATATTCAGCGCCTGGCCGACGTCACCGGACCTTTCCATCTGGATGCCGTCGACGTAGATGGGGCCGGTGATCAGGCCGTCGGGGACCAAGATCGCTTCCCGGCACATCCATTCCAGCGCGACATCGGACAGCCGGGACTCGGGCTCCGGGTAGGAGCCGCCGACGTCGGAATGATTGCCGGCGAAAAACCACTGGCGCAGCCGTTCGTGCCCGGGGAAGACCGGGGCGCCCTCGTTGCCGCCGCCCCAGCCGACGCGGTCGAAGTCCTTCCGCCGCTCGTCGATCGCGTTGGCGGAGCGCGCGAACGCGACGTGGCGGCAGCCTGTCGAAGTTGGCTCCCTTCCACTCTGCCTTGTGCGAGCGGGATTCTCCGGGGGTGGGGTAGTCGACGATCGTCTTGGTCGTGGACTTGTTCTGCCAATACCAGAACGCCCCGAGCGCGCCGGCGACGATGACGATCTGCGCGAGGAAGCCGGAGAGCATGAAGCCGGCGCCCAGCCAGGAACACAGCAGCGCGATCCCGACGGCCGGCAGGAATCCGCCGACGAACGCCGCGGCGGCGACGCCGGCGGCAGCCCCGCCTGGATGACGAAGTAGCGCAGGCCGCTCGCGCCGAGAGCCGCCACGGTGTCGAAGACCCCGATGAAGTAGGGTGCGACGTTGGAGTCGCTGCCGTCTCCGGAGCCGTATTTGATCTGGAAGCGCCGCGCCAGTTCGAGGCGCTCGGCTTTCGTACTGCTCGCGCGGATGGCCGGTGCCGAGCTCTAGCACGGTGTCGACCGCCTCCCTGGCGATGTCCTTGACCTGCTTGCGGTACCTCAATTCCTTTCCTCGTTTTCCGTCCGCGATCGCCATGACGACCGATTTCGGTGAGGGCGAACTCTACCACGAAGCCCTCTGCCTCACCTTGATCGGCAGGCGGAAGTGCCCGCTCGACGTTCCCCTGATCGCCTTCCTCGCGAAGACGATGCAGAACCTAGCGTACCACCGTCGTGCGAAGGACGAACTGCGCTTCCTCGTCTCCGTCGAGGCATCCGTAGATCGCGGTCACGGTGTCGGTATCTTCCTGTTCGATGAGCGACAGTTCCGGATTGTGCTCGGTGAGGACCTGCAGATCCTGGATGTCCTCCGCGTTCGATTTCGCGTTCTTCCGCTCGCGCTTCAGCCATCGATCAGGCGGCGTACGACTACGCCATGCGGCGGATCAAGAAGGCCATGAAGGAGAGGTTCCCAGAAGGGCTTTCGTCATGACCAGGAAGAATCGCGGACGCAACGAACTGCAGCGCATTTCCGACGCCTTCGACGAGGACATCCTGAACGCCTCGCCGGCGCAACTGCGGGAGCTCTTGGCCGAAGAAGGCCTGGACCAGACCAAGGTCGTCGCGGAAATGGACGCCATACTTGAGCAGGCGAAGCGTTCCTTTGGAAGGCCCAAGCTCGATCAGGCCAAGGCCGCGATAGCCGCCCGCGGGTCGGAGCCCTCGAACGTTTCCGCGATCGATAGGGAGTGTGTCCGAGGCAAGCTCGGAGCTATACGTTCCGGCGCCGGCGAAAACATGGAAGGCATGATGACGGCGGCCCGCCGAGGAAAGAAGCTCTCGGCGCGCGACGAAGAGGGCGCCCTAGACGACCTGGCCCAACTGGAAGCGCTAGAGAACGAAGGCGACCCGGAGGAATGACCGCAATCACTCCCGCGGAACGCATCTTGATCGATCTCGGCATATCGCAACCGAAGGATATCGATCTGGACGTCATCGCGTGGACCAGAGGCGCGGTCGTCAACTATCGTCCGATGGACGGATGAGAAGCGAGGATCATCGGCACGAAGCGCAAGGCCGTGATCTCGGTGAACAGCCTCAGCATGCCCGAGCGGAGGCGGTTTTCCCTGGCCCACGAACTGGGCCACTGGCATCACCATCGCGGCCGCATTCACTTCTGCGGCAAGGACGAAGTATGCAGCTTTCGCGACGACCCCCTCAACCCCGAGCGCCACGCCGACGACTTCGCCTCCGATCTCATCCTGCCGGACTTCATGGTCACTCCGCGCATGCGCAAGATGAAGCGACCCACATTGTCGGCCATTCGCGAACTCGCCGACGAGTTTCGCGTCAGCGACACGGCGACGGCCGTCAAGATCGCGTGCCGGAATCAGTTCCCCATAATCGTGATCTGTCACGGCAAGACGCGTCGGCGCTGGTTCAGGCGCTCGAAAATGATTCAGAACTGGTGTTTCCGTCGGATACGCTCGACCGCGAAAGCTATGCCGGACGCATGCTGTTCAACGGCGAGGCCGAGCAGAACTTTCCCAGGAAAACGCCCGCGGAAACCTGGTTCAGCTTCAAAGGCTGCGACCGTTCGGAGGTCGAGGAGCAGTCATTCCTGCTGCCGAACGACGAGATCCTGACGATCCTCAAGTTACCCGATGAAGCAGTCGCTTAGACCGCGTCCGTGTCACCACACAGCATCGGCCGCTTGAGTTTGCTAGATCCTCGCCGAAAACTTCGTGAAAGCGGTCAGCGTCTGCATCGTCGGCGAAATGTCGCGCTGATAGATCTCGGCTTTTAGGAACGCGATCTCGTCATCGAGCGCGGTCTCGCAGACGTCGACGTACCAGCTCTTCGGACGACCGTCCGCGCCGTCGGACCAGCGGTAGCCAAGGCGCTCAGCGAATCCCTCAATTCAAACGGCGACTGCTCGCCCAAAGCCGGACCGTCTTCTTCCGTGCCGTCTCAAGCAGGAGTGCCAGCGCCGGCGCGCCCGTGGTCGGAAGCTCGAAGGCGAGCACTTCGAGCAGCGCGTGGCAGTCATCGACGGTGCGGTGCGCGTGGTGGAAGTAGCCGGCACCGTTCAGCAGGTAACCCAACTGCGCGCCGGCGAATCCGTGCTTGCGCCAGTCGATCTCGCTCATGCTGCAGGCCCAGGCCTTGTGCTCGAACACTGGCCTGTAGCGCTCGGCGAACTTCCTGTCGAACGCACTGTAGTGCGCAATGACGATGACCGCATCCTCCGCGAAGGCCGTGATGGCCGAGCCGTCGAATCTTTGGCCGGCCACCACCGCGTCGGTAATGCCGGTTAGTGCCGTCACTTCCGCCGAGATGGGAGCGCTAGGCTCGTTGAACGCGGAGAGCGTGCCTCGCAACCCGACGATCCGCCCGTCCGTCGTGTAGTCGAACTTGACCATCCCGAGCTCGATGATCTCGTCCTTGGTGTGATCGAGACCGGTCGTCTCGGTGTCGAGCAGAACGCAGGTCCTGACCTCCTGTCCCATGCTGGGGACCTATCTCGGGCGCGCAGCCAGACGCTGCAGGATCCGGTAGTCCGGCGACCGGGCCAGCGCGTCGGCCATCGCCGCCAGATCTGCTGTACCCTGAAACATCTCGGTTCGGAGGGGGTGCGGCAGTGCGTTCATCCGCCACTACAATACCCGGCGCGCCCGCGATGAGGTACTGCAAAACAGGCGATCCAAGTGCTTTTCGGGAACGTTCAGTCGATCCCGTCGTGCCGCGGGGAGCCCGCTGCGGGCAATATCCGGCGGTCACCCGGATCATCCGCGGATGGCTTAAGAGTGTGTCTCCTACATTCAAGCGCTCAGGAAAAGCCCGGAGGGCGCGCGCCTGGTGGCTCCGGATCTTCCTCAGGCTCGTCCTCGACGTCGCTCTTCAGATTCCGCAACATGTCCCGACAATTGACGGCGACGCAGTCCGATATCTGCTGATAGACCGGCGACTTCTTGAGCGCGTTCAATTCATCGACGACGGACGGCAGCGCATCCAGCACCGCCTGGGAAAGCTCCCCGACGCGGCGCCTCACCTGAGTGCCGGAGATCTGGTTCTCCTCCGCCATGTGGTCCCAGTGGCGCGCATGGATGTAGCGACCGCGGTTCTTGTCGGCGATCTTCATGGCTAAATTCCGGGTCACGTCCGGATAGATGTCGCCGTTCATCACGTCGTAGAGCGGCGCCATGGTAACGGCGCCGCCGGGTAGCAGCAGCAGCGAATAGTTCTTCGAGTGCGCGTCGACGTTTCCGCAGAGGACGTTGAAGACGAAGAAGTCGAGGAAGCGCGCGGCGTTGGCCGCGCCGTTGTCCGTCTTCCGGATGACGTCGAAGCAGTCCTTCATGCTCGGCCCGCGCAGCCTCGTCGCTGGGTTGGCTTCGTATTTCGTGGATGGAATGTGGCCGGTCGCTTGGCAGAAATCCTCCTGATGCAGCCTGCGTAGGCTGCGTCCCTCAGGAACGCGGTCGTAGCGCCTCACCAGCAGATAGTCGAGGTCCTCGGCCTTGTCGATCGTGCACTCGGCGACGGGTAGCTTCACCTTCGCCGCCAGGCGAAGACAGAACGCCTCGTTCTCGACCGCGCTGTGGAAGTGCTTGTTGGCCGGTTTGAGGATGTGCGTCGTCGGCGCGCCGTCGAGCGCGAGGCCGATGCCTCCGTCCGGATACCGGGCGACGGGAAGCTTGTCCTGCGCGCCGGCGAGCGACATGTGGATGCCTTCCTCGCCGACCAGAAGCGGCTTCTCGGGAAGGCGGCGGATGGCCGCGGCCCGTTCGGCTTCGGAAAGCCGCCTGTAGCGCGGCGTCCGCTTCGGCCGCTGGTCGGCGGGCCGCAAGACTTCGAGCGCACCGGGGAGATCCTCTCCCAACTCCTCAAGAAGCGCGAACACGTTGGCTTCCGGAATCTTGAGGATGGTACCGACCGTCTTCAGCGTCCGGCCTTCGGGCAACAGGTTCAAGAACCATCGGTACACCACGTCCGGTTCGTGGACGGGCTTCGCAAGCGGCATCCGGGTCGAGACGGCGAACGCGTTCGGATCCTTCGTCCACGCCTCGTCGTAGACGAACTCGATGTCTTGGATCTCCTCCGAGCGCCGGCGCAGCAGCCCGACGAGCAGACCGCCGTACCGGACTTCGAGGGTCTCTCCGGCCTCGCCCGGCTTCGGTTTGCTCGTCATGGTGTCGGGGAGAAGTTGTCGGGATCGAATGCTTCGGATTCCTTGGCCGCCGGCGGTGGCGACGGCACGGGGCTCATCTCCGGCGTCAGTCGGATGCCGAGCGCCTGCAGCAGGCGGAGGACGAGGCCGATCTGGCTGGTGTCCTTGCCGTTTTCGATATCAACGATAAAGCGGACGCCTACGTTGGCCGCCAAGGCAACGTCCTGCTGCCGGAGCCCCAAGGAGGCGCGCCGGTTCCGGATCAGTTCGCCGATTTCGGCGGTGGATGTTATTGCCATGCCAATTTCCCGAGCGGGAATATAGATTGCGGAATGGTAAATGACAAGATTAATTTCCCGTGCGGGAAGTTTTGTGGTTTTTGAGGGGAACTAGGGCGTGAAATTTCCCGCGCGGGAATATAGATGCGTAATCGGAAATGAGAAACCTAATTTCCCGAGCGGGAATTTTTGTGGGTTTTTGGAGGGAGCCAGGACGTGAAATTTACCGACCGGGAATCTCTGACAGCGTCGGAGGCAAGTTGCCGCAGAATTTATCGGTCGGTAAATCGACAATTTCAAGGAGCACGCCTCGCCGTCGCTCCTGGGCAGAATAGCGATCGAGTGCCGGGAGCGGAGAGCCGAGCGACCCCTGACCGCTTAGGCTCAGTGAACGCGCCCCCTGATCTCCCGCAGATCGTCCGCGTATTCCTCGACCTCCGAAGCATCTCGTCCGGATTCGGCAGCGCCGGTTTTGGTGGCCTCCTGCTAGGCAGCCTCTCGTTAGGTGATTTCATCTGCTCAGGATCGACCGGCGGCCCGCCGGGACGATTGACCTGGATCAAAGATCCCGCGCCCTCGCTCGCCCTAACGGTATTATGAGAGTCGTGCCTCCTCGCGATTGCGTCAGCAGCGTTAAGACCGACCTCACCAAACCGTCAGCTAATATGGTGGGCGGTCGCGGCCTTTACGGGTCGTTCGACACTCTGTCCCAGCTTGTTGATCGGCTAGGGATTTTAGGATGGACCTACTCTCGCGAACGCATGACGCCTTCTGAGAGCGCGTACGAGCGCAGCCACGCGGCTGCGGTCGAGCGTAGGGTCTCGAACACAAGAAATACGCGGGCACCACCACGCACGCCCTTCGTCATGGAAGGTTTGGAGCCGCGCCTGAACGCGATGCCGCCCAGTCGCTGGTCCGAGATCCTTGCCGAGCTGGCGGGGCCCGGGAGGGTTCTCCAGCCCGAGCAGAACGCCGCTGCGGCTGCCCCGTTCGACCGGCCGGCTGGCAAAAACCCTGTCCAGGACCTTGGCTGAACTCGCCGAGCGCGACGACCTCGAAGCCACTCTCCTCGATGAAAACGCGTCTGAGGACGAAAAGCAGAAAGCGAAGCTGAAGCTGGGCGGCCTCAGCCGGATCGCCGACAGCATCTACGCACGCATTCATCGACGACGACGAGCGCGATGCGCGACTGACGTTTCCGAACGCGGATATCAAGATCGAGCGACGGAACGGGATTCCGGCGCCTTCGTCTTATTGGGAAGCGGTCGATCTGCGCAACAGCCTGGGCGGAAACGACATCTCGGCCTTCGGCCGTTCGCTCTAGACCCGCTTCTTGGACGCTACCTCTCAACGAACCGGTCCGTGGCGTAGAGCGTGCTACCGGTCTCGTCCCGAGCAATGAACACGACGTCCTTCTGCTCGGCGTCCGCCGCCGTCAAGGTGACGCGCAAGGACTCCGAGGACTCGGCGGCGACCTTGATGGGAGCGACACCATCACCGCCCACGATGGAGAGCCTTGCGTCGATGCCGCCGACGGAGAGCGTGTAACGATGAGGGCTCGCCGATTTGTTGAGCAGCTTCACGGTGTAGGCATTGCGCAACGACCCGTCCGATAGCCGGACAGCTACGGGATCGCGATCGTGCTGGACCGACAATGTCGCGGTGGTCCTCATCGCGAATGCGACCCCGATGGTTCCGGCCAACGCCAGGCAGGCCGCCGCCAAGCCGACTGTCTTGGGCCGCAGCAGACGGTTGCGAAGGGATTCCTTGCTGCGGCCCCGTTCGATGTTCGCCCAGCTTTCGTAATCGATCAGGCCTCTCGGGCGCCCGAGCTTCGCCATCACGCCGTCGCAGGCATCGACGCATAGGCCGCAATTGATGCATGCGAAGTTCGGCCCCTCCCGGATGTCGATCCCGATCGGGCAGACCGCCACGCACTGGCCGCAGTCCACGCAATCTCCTGCCGCCTCACCCCGCAGGCGCAACTCGGCGGCCTTCTTCGCGGAGGTCCGCTGCTCGCCGCGATAGTCCCGATAGTTGACGGTGTAGGCCTCCGGATCCCAGATCGCACCCTGCAGGCGCGGCCAAGGACACATGAAGGTGCAGACCTGCTCGCGCGCGAAACCCGCAAGCCCGTACGTCGTGCCCGTGAACACCGCGATCCAGGTAAGGGCGATGGCGGAAAAGTTACCGGCACCCAAGCCGCGCAGCAGGCCCGGCGCGTCGGTGAAGTAGAAGATTAGCGTGCCGCCCGTCGCCAGCGAGATCAGAAGCCACGTCGCGTGCTTTGCGACGATCCGGACGGCTCGTTTCGGCGTGAGCGGCACTCCGATATTCCTCAGGCGCTGGCGCCGATCGCCTTCGGTCAGGCGCTCGACGAGCAGGAACAGATCGGTCCAGACCGTTTGGGGACAAGCGAAGCCACACCAGAGGCGGCCCGCCAGTGCATTCGTGAGGATCAGGATAGTCGAAGCGAGCACCAGGAGGCCCGTGACGAGATAGAGATCCTGAGGCCATATCTCGACGAAGAACGCGTAGAGGCGCCCGTTGGCGAAGTCGAGCAGCACCGCCTGGTCGGGCGCGTTCGGCCCCCGATCCCAGCGGATGAACGGCGTGACGTAGTAGATCGACAGCGTCAGCAGCAGGATGCCCCATTTGTTCCGGCGGATCGGCCCCTGGACCGCCTGCGGCACCACGGGCAAACCGGCCGCCGCTGCAGCCTTCGCGCGCGCCTTCGCATGATCGATCTCGAGAGTGACCGCCATACCGTCAGTTCACCGCGGCGAAGCCGAGCGAGGCCCGGACCGCCGGTCCGAGGAGGTCGGGAGTCCGAGCGGCTCGAAGGTCATCGCCACGTCGACGGAAACGACCCCTGGAACGGTCGACGCTTCCTCATGCGCTCCTTCCTTCAGGAGGGACGTCGCTGGACGCCCCGGCGTCGTTGGGCTCATCGTGATGCGGACCGCCCTATCCACGACCGCAATGTCGTAGACGACGATTTTCTCTCCCAGTTCGGGATTGATCACGACGCACAGCGCGTCCCCGACGCGTGCGATGGGCTGATCTGTCATGACGGCGCCCTCACGGTCAGTTCGTAGGTGGCGCCGTCATGATGAAATCCACCGAGCCAGCGAAAGCCGCGCGTTTCGAACTGCGGGAGCAGGAAGACGGGCTCCCGCTGCAGAAGCGAGGACAGCGTCTCGCCGGTCCGGAGCCTTTCCGCGGCAGCGAGGATTCGGACCATGGCTTCTGGAGGGTCGAGGTCGCGGTTGTCGAGCTCCACGACAGGCTCGGGCCAAGGGCCGAAGGGTGAATTGTTTGCGTCAAACGATGTGGTCTCCGGCTTGGGCCTCCGTAGGCGTGAACAGCACCAATCCTCGCCGTCGAGGGCGCGGTCGGAGTGGGCGAACCCCTTCTCGGCCATGACGGCGAAGAGAGACCGGCTTGAACGGCGCGTAGAGGCGGAGCCCGCGCCCCTCTTCCAAGCCCTCCACCGCCGCATGATGACCGCGAACGGCTCGCCGCCGCCGCGCAGGATCGGTCGTACATCGAGATCTAAGTAATCGGTCATGGCGATCTCCTCAGGGGCGGGCGACCACAGATGCAGCACGACCGTCCGCGGCCGGACGCTCAGAAATTCAGCTTTGGCGAAACGGCCGGCGACTGGCGCTCGCATGGGCTGTTTTTGCACGCTCCGATATGCGTGAGGCAACGTATCCCGACCTTCGAGAGAAATGGTTGCGCCATCGCAAAGAATCGGCGGACCCCGATCAGATCGAACAGACTCTGTTGCCTGGCCAGCCGGCGGAACGTCTGTCGATTCCGAACGACCGATGACCGCGGCGGCCCTACACCTTGGGTCGGCCATCGGCCTAGGATGCGGCAGACCAACTGCTCCCGCCTTTGAACCTGGAAGCCTCGACAAGAGCCTGTGAGATGATTAGATGTATACAACGTATACAGGCATAGCATGAGAGAAGTCCTATCATTCCGGGTGAGCTCTTCGGCGGCTTCGCAGGCGCGCGCCAAGGCCTCAGCCGGCGGCAGGAATCTAACGGCCTACTTGGAGGAACTCGTGATGAGCGACTTAGAAGAAAGGCCGCGCCCTTTATTGGTCGAGGTGTTGCGCCTGATCCGTCACAATCGGACTGATTTGGAGAAGATTGGACTTCGCCACGCCGACATCTTCGGATCCGTCGCACGCGGTGAAGACGAGTCCGCAAGTGACGTCGACATTCTGGTCGATCTTGATCCCGAGATCGTGGGCGACCTCTTCGCTTACAGCCGCGTGCAGCGGACGCTTCAGGAACTGATCGGACGTCCCGTGGATATCACGCCAAAGAATGGGAAGCGTCAGCCGGAGATGGCTGCAGAAATCGCCAGGGATGCGGTGAATGTCTACTGAACGACGCAGGATCGATAGCCTGCGCGACATCGTGAAATACTGCGATCAGGTGGAGCAGTTTCTTGTCGGGTTCACGCAGGCGGCGTTCGAGGCGGATCGCCGGACATACAACGCAGTGCTGTACTCCCTGCAGACGGTCGGCGAAGCCGCGATCCGACTCGATAAGGAGGAAAGGCGTCTCGGCGAGTGCGGACTGATGGAGAGGCTCTATCCGGACGTTCCTTGGCGAGATGTCCGCGGCCTGTCCAGCATTGTTCGCCATGTGTACGACGAGCTTGACGTCAGACTGATCTGGACCACCGCAACAGGTCGCATCAGTCCGGTCCGAGACGCCGCGCACCAAGAGATCGTCCGCCTGCAGCAGGACGACACCGATGAAGCGCGGCACGGTCCGACTCGGCCGCGGTAGCCTCGCCGCCGCTTGATCGGTCCCTTCGCCCCACGACGAGTACGTATCAAGGCAGACCGTCTCGCTTTGCGCGGAACGGGCGGGCACCGCATCGTTGCGAGGCGGTCATCGCTTCGCGAATAGCGGATGGGCGTTACGGCGCGTTGAGGCAGACGCAGCGGCGGCGCTATGCCTTCCAGACGCCGGATCCGGACGATTTCGTGCAGGATGCCGGCAACCTCAAGGCTCATCGCCGCCGCCGCGATCCGAAAGTCGTTCGGCTCTCCCGCCAGGAGAGCGAGCGTAGGTTTCGAGCCAAGCGATGAAGGCGACGACTATGTATAACTTGGCCAGCACCAGCCCGTAAGAATACCGAACGCTGCCAGAAAACTGAAGGCGCCCAAATGCCCTGATAGCGTTCCCGTTGAAGCGAGCGTGATTCCTGGCAGCCCGGTTGCTGCCAGGCTCGCGAACGACGGCATGGCCATCCGCATGTTGAGCTCGAGATGGGGCTGCGGGCTAGGAAGATGAGGACGAGATCGCGCCCGTAGAGGACGGCGCAGACAAGGCGGAAAAAGGAGGCAACGAGAGCACGGTACTCAGCCCCAAGTCGAATCCGATCGGTGCGGCTCCGCCGCCGACGGTCGCAGTGAGGCCAAGCGTGCCCGCAACCAGCGCGAGGCGGCTCTGCCAGTACTCCACGTCAGGCGCGAGCATGAACATGGCGACCGCCGCTGATCGTGATTGACTGATCATTCTCCAAGGTGGCCAACGGTACGTCCAGATCAGGCCGACTTCGATAGTCTCTGCGGGAGATGCAAGCCACCGGACGCGCCGTCGAGAACTTTGCGGTCTCGCAAAGAAGCCGAGCTTCTGCGGTGCGATAAGCCTATCGACCATCGGAGTACGTCATATGAGGGTTTTCGAACGGCTTCGGGAGCGCATCCGAATTCAGACCTCCGGAAACGAACCGGGCGAGGAGAGCGGCCGCGAGAGACGGATCGAAGTAGAGACCAGTCGGCGGCAGCTGAACGGAACGGGCCAGCCTCGGGAGTGAACGTGCTTTCCGGTGCGCCTGAAGCATTGCCATGAGAGAGTCCAACCGACAGCCTGTTCGCGCGGATCGCGCGCGAAGCGGCTGCGAAGATGCGCCAAGGGGGCCCTGTTTTCGGTCCGCATCGATGCCGCCGAAGCGCCGTTGCCGGCGTTCGCCGTGAGAGGAGCCTCCTGTATTGCGTCGATCATGCAGCCCCCTTCGGTAGCCAGATCCGACTAGATGTTTTCTTGAATGATATGTTGCATATCATTTGAAGACTGATGATCAATCGCTCGGACTATCGGATTTCGGCGAATGTACCGCGTCTAGGTGTTTGCGGTCGTTTGTGGATCGCATTGATGGAGCTCAAAGAAGAGCAGTCGCACCATGCTACCGTTCAATCGAACGAACGGTCCCAACCGATCGGGAGAAGGGCGAGGCTCGACGCTTGCAGTCACAGGCCAATCCGTCCGCTCGACCACCCAGCCACATTGGCCGACCGAAGCTCCCGGTTCGGAGATATCGCGGGGCAGCTGCCAAATTTCGACACGCCATTCTACCGATCGTTAGGGAGGTTCGCATTTGCTCGAAACTCTCGGTCGTCGATTAGCTCAATTCTAAGGGTACGATGGTGATCATGATGCCTACATTGGGGTAGGTGTGATGGTAGCGCTCTCGCTGCAGCAATCTATTCACCGCAAGCCGCAGGTGATCGTCGGTGCCTTCTTGGGGCTGATGGTCGCGTGCGTATTGGGTCTGGTGGCGTGGAAGGCTTCCGCGTTCAGGGAGAGCACATTGGTTCGGGCACAGGAGGACCTGATGAACTTGGCCCGTTCCCTCTCCCAACATGCGGCTAACACTATCAAGTCGCCCGACGTGGCGATGACGGGGATGGTGGAGCTGCTGAAGTATCAGAACCCCCTGCCCGAGCGGTTCAACGAGTATTTGCAGGCTTCAACCAGGGCAATGCCCCAAATCCAGTTCTTCGGTGTGTTCAATGCCGATGGAACCTGGCGCTATTCCTCTTTGGCGCAACTACCGAACCACAACAACTCCGACAGACCATATTTCGCGTATCATCGCGACAATTCCAGCGCCAAACTGCTGATTAGCGGTCCGGTTGACTCTCGTCTCACCGGCCGTCCCACGATCATCCTGTCGAAGCGGATCAGCAATGTGGCCGGCGATTTTATCGGAGTGTTGATTGCGACGATCGACTGCGAGTTCTTCAGCTCGTTCTACAGCGAATTCAACATCGGTAGTGAAGGCGGGATCACCCTTGTTTTGAGGGAAGGAACGGTGTTGGCCCGCTGGCCTGCGCCCTCGTCTCTGCTGAAACTCACCGATACTTCATTGTTCCGAAAGCGTCTCGACGAAGGTCATGCCGGCTCTTACTTGATTGCGTCGCCATTCGACGGTTTGAAGAAATACATCGCCTATGAGCAGGCCTCAGAATATCCGGTCGTTGTGACTGTAGCGCGATCGGAGCAGCAGATTCTGGAGGGATGGTGAGCGACCTAACATCCGATGCTCTCGTTGCTGGCCTTTTGGTCGCGATCATGGCCGGAATGGCCGCACTGTTGAACGGCCAATTCCATTTTCGCGCGAGACTCGAGCATTTTCTCAGGGACAGAGAGGCCCGCGTTCGGCTGCTTACGGACAACATCGCGGACATCGTCATCGTGATTGACCGCAAGGGATGCCTTCAATACGTTTCACCCTCGGTTGCAGCCGTTCTGGGGATGGAAGAGAACGCCTTCCTGGGGCGGGCCTGTCTTGAGATGGTCCATGAGGACGACCGCGAAAAGATTGCAGGAGCCAGTCGACGACTGAAGGAAGCAGGGGCCTGTCCGTCAGTTCGGTTCCGCATGCAGCGCAGTGGTGGCGAGACCATCTGGTTGGAGTGCCGCTTCAAAATGGCCGGATACTCATCCGGCCGAAAACCCGAAATTGTCGGCGTGCTCCGGGACGTTACAAGACAGCAGAGGCTCGAACAAGAGCTGTCGTCAGCCAACCTGAGACTTGCCCAGCTTGCGACGACGGATGGTCTAACTCGCCTCGCCAATCGCCGGAGCTTCGATGCCTTCCTCCGGGAGGCGTACGCAAGATATCCGGTGCTTTCGGTCTTGCTCATCGACATCGATCACTTCAAGGGTTTCAACGATGCGCTGGGGCATCAAGCTGGCGACCGATGTTTGCAGCAAATCGCCCAGACCATTGGTAGTGCAACGGCTGAGACAGGCGGGTTTTCGGCGCGGTACGGCGGTGAGGAGTTTGCGGTAGTCCTGCCAGGCGTCGCCGAAGCCAAGGCGGTTAAGGTAGCCGACGCGATCCGGTTGCTCGTCTCGCGATTGAGCATCGACCACCCACGGTCACCGCGGAAGCGAGTCACGATAAGCGTGGGGGTCGCTGAGAAGAGTGCAACCACTGAGAGCGAGTTGGCTCTCACACGCGAAGCTGACATTGCTCTGTATCAGGCCAAGGAGCATGGCAGAGACTGCACAGTCGCTAGTTCAACCCTGGTGCCGGGTAGTCTGGAGCTGGCCTCTTTGGTGCCCGCAATATCCGACGTGGGGTAGGCGCCATGAGCAGCAGGGAAGAGCGTACAGCGACGCGCGTGCCATTCGACTGGTTCGAAAACTACTGGCACCTGGTCCCTCGGTGCACGCTTGCGAAACGCTTCGAGGGGGGGCCATACTATCGATCTAAGGGGACCTCACAGGGCGGAGG
This sequence comes from Bradyrhizobium sp. in8p8, assembly GCF_000426845.1. Classification (GTDB taxonomy): domain Bacteria; phylum Pseudomonadota; class Alphaproteobacteria; order Rhizobiales; family Xanthobacteraceae; genus Bradyrhizobium; species Bradyrhizobium japonicum_C. Next base: position 21,111 of record NZ_AUGD01000029.1, read on the forward strand.
CGTACTGAAGACCTTTTTTCTGGTGATTGCGCCGAACGGAAACGTCTCCAGACGGGTCAAAGATCGCGGGAAGAAGGCATTGGGTCCGCTTCGTCACCTGGTCCCCTCTGTTCCGCCCGGAAAGACTTGCTTCTATCAAGCTTGAAGTCGTGACCGCGTTCCCGGCTCGCGCTCGCAAAGCGAGTTATCGCCGCCGATGAAGCAATAAGTGAATTGATGGAATCTGCCATCGACGAGATCATTTGCACCCTTGGGCCCGAGAGGACTGGTCTAATCGAACGGTTGACCGCGGTCTACTTCTCGACGAATTCCAAGCGGCGTCTTGGCGGGTCAGATCTTGCCGGAAATGGAGCACTAAATCGAATCCCTTCTGTAGTGTGCAATTCAATCTAGCCGAGCAGCGCCTCCGCACCCTCGATCGACAACTTCGCGAATAAAGGAACTCCGGGCGCGGGTCGACGGATTGCGACGGCTGGCAAGAAGCGTCGATGGCGCCGTTTCCGGCGAGGCCACCGGTCATACCGCGTGCATGGACGCTCGCCCATTCCTGGTCATCGAAGACGGTGGCGAGGGAATCGAACCGAACCAGCTCGCGCTTGCTCGAGCGTGACGCTGGCCTGGACGAGCGAGGTGGCGCTGCGGGTTTGGGTCTTACCATCGTGCAGGACGTCCTGGATGCATATGGCTGGGAGCTGCTGCCGTCAGCCTGTTCGCAGCTTCAACTGCGACCGCGTCCATCGCTGCGCCGGAGGCCGGACAGCTGCAGCATCCGAGTACGTACCAGTCTTTCTTCAAAATGCCCCCCCATTAGGCGGAGCGCCCACAGATTGCGCCTTGGCCGGTCCGAATGACCCGCGATCCCGTTAAGAAGTCCTAAAGCATTAATTCTAACTTGTTGTTTCCTCGAGTTCATTAGGATGTTTATGGGGGAAGCCATGAACCACGAACTCATGTTCGCGGCATTGAACGCCACGAACGAAGCCATTCTACGTTCGACGAGTAGCTCCGAACTTTACCAGCGGGTTTGTGATGCCGCCGTCCACGGGGGCCACATCCGAATTGCCGCTGTCCTTGTCCCAAACGTTGCCGGATCGCTAGACGTCGTCGCTGCAACGAGCGAGAGGGGATTTATCCCGCAAATTAGCGTTTCCGTCGATGAGGCTTCGGTCCACGGCCACGGACTTGCGGGACGGGCCTATCGATCCGGGCGTCCTGCTCTCAGCAATGACGTGATTCAGGACGATACGTTGAAGCCGTGGCGAGAGCATTCGATTGCCTGCGGCGTTGGTTCCGCCTTGGCGGTCCCGATTATCCAGCGCGCGCGAAGCATCGGCGTCTTTCTGTTCTGCTTTGCAGCACCCGACTCTATCACCGGCGAAATAAGTGCGCTCCTCGAACGCGTGGTCGAGAATGTCGCATTCGCTCTGGAGAGGTTCGAGGGGGCCGAACGTCAGAACCGAGCGGAGCTCGCGCAGCGCGAGGCAGAGAACAAAGAAGCTGCGTTGCACCGTATGTACATCGCGCTTTGCAAGACAAACGAAGCCATGATGCGCGCCGGCTCACGTCAAGAGCTCTACGATCTCGTTTGCGAGGCAGCGGTTCTGGGCGGGCATTTTACCTCGACGACAATTGCCTTGACCCAGCCCGACGATCACTTCTTGAAGATTGTATCCACCAAAGGACAAAACGCCGATCGGGTCCGCAGCACAGCGTTTTCGGTCTTGGCGGACCATCCTCAGGGAAAGGGGCTAACCGGCACCTCGTTTCGCACGAAACAACCCTGCATCAAGAACGAGTTCTTGCGCGATGCAGGAACAAGCCACTGGCACCAGCTTGCGGAGAAAGGGGGGACACGCGCTGGCGCGAGCTTTCCTCTCTTCAGGGATGGCGAGGCCATCGGAGTTCTGCTCTTCCTGGCCAGCAAGGAAGGCATCTTCACCTGCGAAATCGTTGAACTGCTGGCCAGGTTGGCGGAAAACGTTTCCTTCGCCCTCCACAATTTCGACCGGGCAGACGCAAACAAGATCGCCGAAGAGCGCATCCGCTTCCTGGCGACCCACGATGCTTTGACGAGCATCCCGAACCGCTCGATGTTCAACACGATGGTCTCTGAAGCGCATCAGCGCGCGAGTAGGGCACCGGGGCGCCGGTTCGCGGTTCTTTTCGTAGACCTTGACCGCTTCAAGATGGTCAACGACTCGCTCGGTCACACTGCCGGAGATCAATTGCTCATCGAAGCGTCAAGGCGTATGCGTGCAAATATTCGGGCGGAGGACGTGCTGGCCAGGTTGGGGGGCGACGAGTTCGTGGTTTTGATTGACCAGTTGGCCGGCAAGGATCAGGCCACCGCGATTGCCCAACGGCTTCTGGAAGCACTCGAGCTACCTTTCCCCCTGTGCGGACACGAATGCCGCATCAGCGGTAGCATCGGAATCGCCATTTTCCCGGATGATGCGTCCGATCCCGAGGAGCTCGTCAAGCAGGCGGACACCGCAATGTATGCGGCCAAGGCAGGTGGAAAGAATGCATACCGCTTCTTTTCGATGGAACTGCAGTCACAATCGCTGAAGCACCTTGTTCTGGAAGCGGACCTGCGCCGAGCGATTGAACGCGACGAGCTGTTTCTGCATTATCAGCCGAAGGTAGATTCCGCGCGTCGCATTGTCGGCGTTGAGGCGCTTTTGCGCTGGCAGCATCCACAGAAGGGCATCATCGCCCCCGCAGCGTTCATACCGATGGCCGAGGAGAGCGGCCTGATCATCCCGATAGGCAGATGGGTACTGGAAACAGCTTGCCGGCAGAGTATTGTGTGGCAGTCTCTGGGATTGCCGGCCATCTCTGTGGCCGTCAATCTATCGCCGAAGCAGTTCACTGATCATGAGCTGCTGGGGTTTCTCGACCGGGTCTTGGGCGAGACAGGCTTAGCTCCCGAGCTTCTGCAACTCGAGGTGACCGAGAGTATGGTGATGCAGGACGTCGCGCGTGCGACTGGCCTCATGCAGGCCATCAATCGCCGCGGTGTTCGTCTGGCAATTGACGACTTCGGCACGGGCTATTCGTCTCTCTCCCTGGTGAAATGTTTCCCGATCGACACGATAAAGATCGACCGTTGCTTCGTTGGCGGAATCGGTGAAAGCGCTCAAGATCGCGCTATTTCCGCAGCCATCATTACGCTCGGACAGGCACTCGGTCTGACCGTAGTTGCCGAGGGCGTCGAGACCGCCGAACAAGACGCCATTCTAAAGGATTTCAACTGTCATGAATTTCAAGGCTTCCTGTTCGGCCGCCCGGTTTCGGCCGATGAAATTTCGCGGTTGCTAGGTGGCAGCGATAGCAGAAGGTCCCATCTCCCTCCCTCGTCTGGGCAGGCGAAGGGGAAGAATGCGTGACGCCTGGCCTTCCGGCGTCTGATGATATCAGCTAGTGCATGTCACGCTCAGTAAGGCCGTCCGGAAGCGGTGCGATGAGGATGAGGGCATGCGGTCAAGCTTCGATCGATAGTGAAGAGTGTGAGACCGATCGCGCGGAATCCGCCGCAGAACAAGCGGTCCGAAATAGCGAGGTCGGGATTGTGACCGCCGCCGTGTACCCGTTCTGCGATTCGGGGCGTCAACCTTGGGATTCGGAGCGATCGGAGACGTCTCGAACGGGCGGCGCCGATGTGGGCCGGCGGGTCCCGCCCGCAGAACAGCGCTTCGCCGTTCGTATTTCGGCTATTCGGATTTGAACGTGGTTCCGGAAGGACTTTACGTTTCACCGAACTGGATCGCGTAGGCCGGCCGGCCCGACGGGCCGGACGATGAGCCCAGGCCGTCTGCGCCTGGCGAGTCTGCGCACCGAAGCCATGACTTCGACCACGGCTATGTCGTCCCGCCGTTGCGCCAAAGCCCTTGGCCGGACGAGCGTACGAAGCGGGTCGCGCCGCGAGCTTGTCGGTCGATTCCCGGAGGAGATCGTCGGACCGGTCCTTGGGGGATCGGCTCGCCCTTGCCGGTCTCCTTCGGCACGGCAATCTGCACGAGATATGAGCGGTTCATGAGTCAGCCTTCAGCGCGCGGCGGTTCAGGATCTCGCCGTTCCCAGGGTGTCCGCCATCTTGGCGCCACGCGCGCCCAGCGGTTTGGGCCGACCGGTCGTGGTGTCGCGGGCGGTCTGATGCTCCATCTCGGCGTTGAGCTCCGCGCCTAATAGGACCACGATCGCGGACAGCCAAAGCCAGGTCATGAAGCCTATGACGGCACCCAAGGATCCGTACGTCTCGTTGAAGGAGCCGAAGTTCGCGGCGTAGAAGGAAAACAAACCCGATGCCGCGAGCCAGAGCAGGGTGGCCGCCGCGCTTCCCCATGTGATCCACCTCCATCGGGGAGCGTCCCGGCTGGGGCCGAAGCGGTAGATGCAGGAGAGGGCGAGCGCGAGCGCAACGAAGAGAGCGGGCCAGCGTCCGAACCGGATCAAGATGTCGACGGCGTTCGAGAGACCGACGTACTGAAGCACCACGGGGACCGCGACGACGCCGCCCAGCGCCGCGAGGATGAAAACGATGCCGCCGACTGTGAATCCTAGCGAGATCGCGTTCAACTTGAAGAAGCCGCGCTTTTCCTGCTCGCCGTAGACGATGTTCAGCGTGTCGAACAGCGACTTCATGGCCGCGTTGGCGCTCCACAGCGAGATCGCCAGTCCGCTCGCGAACGCGAAGCCGAGGGTGCGGTTGCCCTTCGTCGCGACGCGCGTGAGCTGCTCGCGCGCGACGTCGACGGCCCCGCCCGGGATGAAGCCGGCGACGTCGTCGAGATGCTTTGCGATGGTGCTCGGATCAGCGAACAGGCCGTAGATGGCGACGAGTGCCGCGATCGCGGGAAAGATCGCGAGCAGGCTGTAGTACGTGATGCCGGCGGCAAGCGCGAGGATGCGGTGGGTGCCGATATTGCCATAGACCCGCCAGAGAATGTCCTTCCATCCTCTTGCCGGGATGTCGCTAGGCGAAGTCGCTTGGCGTCCGCGGTCTCCGCGTTCGGTCGCCGCGGGCGAGGCGCCGTGCTCGGCCTCTCTGGTCTCCGGGAATTTATCTGCCCTTTCGGGCCGGTCCCCATGGTCCGGCGTGGCGATGCGGTCGAGCAGGAACGCTACCGCGACGAGGCCGAGAGCTCCAGCCAAGCTCCATCCGATGCCGTCATTCCGTAGTACGTCCGTCTTTTGCGTGTGAGCCATGCAAGGTCCTCCGCGAGCTCAATCGCATCGCGGGGATTTGGTTTCCCGGCTCAGCTTCGCAGCGAGCTCACTGGTAGCTCGATGCTGACGTGGGAGCCCTTGCGGTCGCCAGTCGCGCGCGATCTTGCCGTCGATGCGCTCGATGGTTGTCTCGACTAACCTGGTGCCGAAGCCGGGTTCCCGGCGCCTGGACATTGCAGGCGCCGCTCTCGGTCCACTCCATTCGGACACGATCCCCTGTCATCGACCATGCGGCGGTTATGGAGCCGCCCTCGTGGTTCAGGGAGGCGGTCCTCCAAGTACCGACGCCTTTCGCTCGTGCGGACGAAGGACATCGGAGAAGCTGGCGACCGCGGCCACATTCGTGCCGAGGATCGGCGGATCAGCGCGTCAGTTTCCGCCCGCGTGCAGACGTCCTGATAAGGCTTCTGCGAATTCCTCCTTGGTCTCCGCGCTGCGGGCGGGCCGGCATCGGGCTCGAGAGTGCTGATGCCGGCCGAATGAGCGCCGCAGACCATGCCGAGCTTGACCTGGCGCGGAGCACCTCGTCCGGGCGGTCGGACATCACATCGGCCTAGACTCCAACGCTCGGACGAGCCGATATCCCGCAACTGGTCGAGATCGAGGTTCCAGTGCGGTCCGTCAGGGGGCGGCTAATTTCTGCCTCGAGGGCCTTGCGCGGGCCGGGACATGCGTCTGGCCGCCCGCCAGAACATTCCCGATTTGCGCGACGTTCTCGGCGGCGAGCGCCTCCTTCAACAGAAGCTCTCGTTGCACGCTTTCCGCTGCGCCTTCTGCACGCTGGCGTGCGAGGTCGGCGGCCGCGCGCAATCGTTCAGCCAGCGGAACGGTCTGCTTGAATCGCCGGCGCCGTTTCTTTGGCTCATTTTCCATAAGACCAGAGTACGGGTGGCGGATGAAGGCGGACTATAGCTTTGGCTAAAACGATAGGCGGATCAGACCATCGGCGCTCAAACGCAAGGTGATGCGGCCATCAGCGACTTTGGACAGGGCTCCGAGGCGTACCGTCGCCGAAGGACGACAGGATGGCGCCGGCAGGTCCAGCACGTTGAGCCCCGTCGCCAGTAGCTTGAGGCAGAAGCTTCAAGGCTTATCCAGGACGTCGCCGACTCTGGCCGCAGCTGCTCATAAGTGACCGGCTTGGAGAGGAGCTCCACGCCGAGATCGACGCGTCCATGATGAACGATTGCGTTTCTGGAGTAGGCTGTAGTGAACACGATTACAGTCCTGGGCGAAGCTTCGTGGTCTCATCGGCTAAACCTTGCCGCTCTTGCCAGGAAGCACCACGTCCATGAACAGGAGATCGATGCGCTGATCGGACTGCAGAGCCGATTGCTGCGTCGGCAGCCTTCGCCTCGAGAACTTCGCTCAAGATCATCATGCTATAGGTGCGGACTTCCTCGTTGTCCTCTACGACCAGGATGACCTCGCTGCCGCCGGCCAGGACCCGATCGGCAGCTTCCTTGACTTCACCGTCGCCGCGATAGCGCGGGAAGTGCATTTTACGGCGGTTCCTTCACCCACCTCGCTATAGAACGTGACGTGACCGTCGGATTGCCGAACCCGTGGACAACGCTAAGCCCAAGGCCCGTGCCCCGTCCCGCTGCCTTGGTGATATAGAAAGGCTCGAACCGACACCGTCTTTCGAAATGCCCGCGCCCGAATCGGCGACGCTGATGACCACGTACTGGCCCGGTACGACTTCGGCGGCGTTCTCGACATACCGCTCGTCGAGGAACGTGTTCGCTGTCCCGATCGTGAGCTTGCCGCCGTCAGGCATCGCATCTCGCGCGTTTACGTCGAGCTTCAGGATCGCGCTCTCGAGCTGATTGGCGTCCGCATTGTCCACAAGCGAGGGGCCTTCCAACTCGATCTGCTCTCCAAGCGTGATGCAAGAACTCCGTTATATCCCGAACCAGGCCATTCAGGTAACGGCTAGGGCGCCAGAAACCAACCCGAACTCCGCACGTTGACCAGACTTGGGGCGCAGCCTGTGGAGAGGCGCATGATTCTAACGGAGACCCTCCTCGTAAACTGTCCGAGCTGCGGAGCTTGGCCGATGGCCGCCCGCGAGCCGAAAGGCGACTACGGGCAGCGCGACTTCCGGCTCAAATGCGCCAAGTGCGGCCATGACGATTATGGGCGGCTGCAGCGCTCCGCATCCGTCGAGCGCTTTTCGCAGCAGCGGCACGCCACCGGCTAATCTATCCGCCTGCGGCGAGAGCCGACCGACGTCTGGCCGGCGATAGTGACTCTAATCCGTACGGGTGGGTCGCTTGGCTATTGCGCGCTCGACCTCGTCGGCCAGAACAGCGAGGTGCTTGGCGATCCGCGCGAAGAGTTCCCGCTTGGTCGATCCGTAGCAAGATCGCTGATCAGCTTGCACTCGGCCGAGCCGGTCCTGAGCTTTTCCGGCTGCGAGACCATGTCCTGCATCCCGCCGATTCCTTCAGACCGCGCGGTCGTCGATGGGCCGCCATCGGCGCATGCTCGCCGTTATTCGCGCATCCGCAGGGCCGGGCCGGAGGCTCTTCCAAGGATCGGTTTTCGTCGACGAGATGATGCTTATGCATGGTCACTTCCCCCCGAATGACGCCCGTCTAGGCGCGCAGGTTGCCAACTTGTAGCTGACACTTCCAACGTGAGGTTCGTTCTCATCCCGGCTGGGTAGGAACACGTATGCGTTTTTTGCGTCGCAGCGTCTGAATCGGTTGCCCTCGGCGCGGATTACGTATGAGATGAGACGTCCCCGTAGGGGCGAACTTCAGAAAGAGCATTGTAGGGGAGGGGTTTGCATGTTTGACGACGCTACGACCGCTCTTTTGCGGTCGGTCCTGGATGAGGTCTGTCGAAACGTCGCGACCGCCGAGACGGGCATGCGCACGCACGTCGCGAGCAAGATACTCGAAGCCGCTAGGCAGGGGGAGCTTTCCCCAGAGCAGTTGCGTCAGGTCGGGCGCGACGCGCTTTCCCGCGCCCCCACCATGTGGCTTTGACATCCGGAGCCGTGCGTGAATTTTCAGGTGACCGTCCTGAAGATACTGGTGAGTTATCCGGAAGGATTCGCTGTGATGGAGGATCTCAAGCGGGACATGGCTATCCTGGCGACCAGCGGCCGCGAGTGGGCGGACCGGACGAGGCGACTTGCGGCGCGGGTGCCGGACCTGGACATCTTCTCTCAGGGGCTGGTGGATCGTGAATCCGGAGGGTGGAAGGTCACACCGAAAGGAAGGGCGGTCCTCGAGTTCATGGAGGCGCGCCCGACAGTGGGGGTCGCGTCGGCACCAGTCGCGGTTTCCGCGGCCGAAGGCGAGCCAGCGCCCGCGGCTGCTCTAAGGCAGCCGGTCGACAGGGCGAAGCTCAGGCGCGAGCGCCGAGAGCGGCACCGCGAGGCGCGCGAGCGGGCCCGCGCCAAAGCGTCTTGAGTAACTGTCTGATCAGGGGCAGGACAACTTGCGTAGCGGGAACCCGCGAACCCCTTCGCCCGTTCTGCCGTCGTCGGAGGTCTCATGAACGACAGGCGGAAGAAAAAGGAGGGCGGCGCTGCCTCCTTCTTCGGCGAGTTTGCCACCCGTACTTCGCAGGCTGCGGGCCGCGCGTCGGCCTTCGTGCTCGCCGCCCTCGTGGTCGTCGTGTGGGCCGTGACGGGACCGCTGTTCGGCTATTCCGACACATGGCAGCTGATCATCAACACCGGCACCACCATCGTCACCTTCCTGATGGTCTTTCTCATTCAGAATTCGCACAACCGCCACAGCGCGGCCATGTAAGTCAAGCTCGACGAACTGATCCGGGTCGGGGCGGCGCGGAATTCGCTGGTCGGCATCGAGCACCTCACCGACGAGGAGATCGAAGACCTGCGGAAGAAATACGAATCGCGCGCCAAGGCGGAGAAGGTGACGAACGAGCATGTCAAGACGACCGGACGACGGGCCGCCGAGCAGGCGGCGAATTAAGTGACGTGCAAGACGAGCTGGAAGCTGCTTCAGCACTGCGGGCTGCTGCATGCCGCCGAGAGATACGACTTCCGCCGCGGGATCTACCGGGAGGCCGTCCATCGGCCGACGCAGCATCGCTTCGCGTGTAGGAGCCGCCTCCGCTGCTGCCCGACAGGCGGCCCCTCGCCGTCAGGGTCACCCCGCCGGTGACCGTCGTCGCCTGAAATGATCCGGATGGGCTGACGCTTCCTCCGCCTCCTCCGGCGACCGTGACGCGGGTGCCGGACACGGTGAAGGCGCCGCTACCGCTTCCTTGGCAATTCGTGCTGGTGCCGTTGAATATCCAGCTGCCGTCGTAAGCACCGGCGCCTCCGCCGTCTCGGCTCACCCGTCGAGAGGGGCGCGGCTCCTCCGTCGCAGGCTTGCTCCGCCTAGTGGACAGGGCAGGCTCAGTCGACCGATTCGGCCGCGAGCCCGACAGCGACTTCTCGTCGTTGCCGATCGAGCCGCCCGCGCTGCCGGATTGGGCGAGTGCGGACGCCGCGGTCGCGAGAGCGAGCAAGGAGCCGAAAGCGACGCTGCGGAGAAGGGCAATGGTCATGAGCTGCAATACGGAGAAGAACGAAGTCAGCGGCCGGAGCCGCCGGCGCAGACCGCTCCGACAATGCGGCAAGCTTTGCCAGTCTTGCCGCATTCGTCAAGCGCGGCGTCCCTCGCGCGCTGCACGCCCTCGCGCTGAACCAGCGACCAGGATTTGTCCGAGATCGCAAACGCGCCGCAGCTCTTGCCGTAGAACGACAGCTCGATCGGGCATTTGGCGCCGCCGCAGTTGCCGCGCGCGTCCGCCACCCCTGCGCGCCGCGAGGCGTGATTCCAGGAGATGCCCCATTTGCTGCTGTCCGGGCCGTAGACGATCGAGCCCCAAGGCTTGAGATCCTGCATCTTGCGCATCCGCAGCAGCAGGCCTTCGGTCGCTTCGCCCGTCGGCGCCATCGCAATACGCTGCTGCAGCCTGGTGATGGCGCGCGTCAGACCGTCGGCCGTGTCAGGATCGAAATTGAGATCGTAGAGGCGTTGGCTGACCTCGCTGAGCAGCGCGGCGTCGCGCAAGGGGACGCGGTCGGGATCGGCGCGCAGGCGATCCGCGGACAGGGGATCCGGCTGCATCGTCGCGATCTGAGGCGGGGCCGTGTGCGTCGGCGGCACGAAATAGAACGTGCCGTCGATCGGCGAGGACGAGACCCAGGGCTGCTGCGCGCCCGCGGTGGCGCGCTTCACGGCGAGGCGGACCTGATTGAAGGTCTGGAACACGTCGAGACCCGCGACCCGGATCGTGGTGGCCAGCGCCCTGGTGTAGGGGCTGTGGCCGTCGGTGCCGTCCTGCGCGACGTTACCGGGCTGGGTCGCATAGGAGACCAGCGTGCCCTCCGGCGCGCGCATCTGGGCGAGGCCGCCGTCCGAGGCCCGCAGGCCGCGCGATCCGAACGGGTTGTTGCGGCAGGCATCCAGGATCACGAGGTTGAGGCGCGTGCCGGAGCCCTGCATCTGCCGCAGCACCATGTTGACGCCGGTCATCTGGAAGTCGACATCGGCCTCGCGCGTCGGATTGGCGCCGACCGGCACGAGAAAGTTGGGGCCCGCGACCTGCACGCCGTGTCCGGCATAGTAGAACAGCGCGACGTCGGCGCCCTGGACCTGCCGGCCGAAGCTCTGGACCGCGACGTCCATCCCGCCCTTGTCGAGATCGAGCTGGGCGCGGCCGCCGATCAGCGTGAAACCGAGCGTACCCAGCGTCTCCGCCATCAGACTTGCGTCCTTCGACGGGTTGTCAAGCGGCGTGATGTTCTTGTACGCGGAATTGCCGACGACCAGCGCGATGCGCTTCTCGGCGGCAGCTGGGCTCGTTTGCGCGGCCCAAAGGGCCGTCATCAGGGCTATGGCGACGAAGGATACGGGACTGAAAAACCTCGCGTGCATCGAAAATCCTCGAACAAACGCGGCAAGCGTACCAGACGGCGCTTCGTGCGGAAAGACGGAGCGAACGTGCAACACTGCTTTCGATGCAATCGGACAGCCGTTCCCGGCGGCGTCGCCGGGCGGTCGTGTTAGTTGGTTTCAGACAGGCAACGGCAGATATCATCGTCGCGTAAGCGGCGCCCGTGCGATAGCGGGTCGCCCCGAAGCTGCGGCAGCGCATCTTCCTTCACGCAGCGGATTACGATCCGCAGCGTCCCGTCCGGAAGCGTGCGCTGCAGCTTCAGGGGCCTTGTCGCCCCGCGGTCCAGGTCTCGACCTCGTCGGCGGTCGTCAGGATCACCGGCACCGCCTCGGGTGGATGACGAAGACTTCGGCGTTGGCCTCGGTCGTCAGGAGGGCATAGAGGTCGTTGGTGGTCTCCTTCCTTGACCTTTATGACGGATGTCCAGTTGGTCCAGATGCCGACGAAGCAGGCGAGCGGGCGCGAGGGGTAGTGCGCTTCGGGCAGGAGAGTATTGTGGCGTGGCGGAGTTCGGCGCCAGAGGTCGGCACGAAACCTATCTCGCGATGATCCAGGAAGTCTCCGCCAATCCGGTTCAGGATATGGTCGAATGTCTGTTGCGCGATATCCCCAATCTCGCGATGGGCAATCCGGACAATCAGGGCCGCAATTCCGCCCTGCCTAAGTTTTCGGACGGCAGCGTCCGCCTGGCGCCGTTGTTCGACGTCGGTCCGACGAGAATCGACGCCTCGTCGATCATCGTGCGACCAATTGGGAGTGCATGCGTCGATCCAACCGGGACACCAGCCCGGATTGGCGGGAGGTCTGCGAAGCCGTTGTGCGTCCGGAGGTGCCCGAAGCAGTTAGGGGGCGCTCGCTGGCAAGGAAGATCTGCTTTCGCGCCCTTCCGGAGATCGCGCAAAGGCATGTGTCCCTCGGACCGTCGTCGACCTCGCCATCGTCAAGCACGAAGAGATGGCGGACGGCGTGGCCAAGCTTCGCAACCTTCCGACCTACGGGTGATCGACATGTCGAGATGGCGCAAACTGACCAAGGACGAGATGCAGGCACGTCGCGCGGAGATCGCGGCCAAGGCGCGTGCTGGGACGCTCCGATTGCCGCATGTGGTAGCGGAGATGCGGCACGCGCTAGCCCGGATATCTCACAGGATTGAGCGCATCGAAGCGCCGAATCAGCGAAAGTTCTTTTGCGAGAAGCACTTTGCGATGATTCGAGGAGCGCCCCGATGCCGACGGAGTGTAGCGCAGAACCGGTTCGCGGCGAACTATTCGAGTTTGGCCCTGTGGAAGGCTGCGCCGTGGTGGCGGGATTTGACGGTGGAGCGATCACGTCGGACGCTGGCGCGTTGCTGTTGGGCGCGACGGATCGGGCGATCGGTCTGCTCGGGCGTTTTGCCGGGTGCTTCCTCGATGGCCGGCGCGCGGAATACGTCGAGCACCGGGTCGCCGCTTTGGTGGGGCAACGCGTATTCGGAATTGCGCTCGGCTATGAGGACGTCAACGACCACGACGAGCTGCGGCACGATCCGGTGATGGCGGTGATGGCGGGCAAGCTTAGAGCCCGACGGGCGGACTGTGCGCCGGTGGCGGGCAAGTCGACACTGAACCGGCTCGAGCTGAGCCGCGATCGGGTGACGCGATATCACAAGATCGGCCATGACCCGGCAGCCATTGAAGGGCTATTCGTCACGCTGTTCCTGGAGGCGCACAAGGTGCCGCCCAAGGAGATCATCCTCGATCTCGACGCCACGGACGATCCGCTGCACGGGCATCAGGAGGGGCGATTCTTTCACGGTTACTACGACTGCTACTGCTATCTGCCACTGTACATCTTCTGCGGCGATCACCTGCTGGCGGCGAAGCTGCGACCTGCGAACATCGATGCCTCGGCAGGGTCGGTCGGGGAGATCGCGCGGATCGTGGCGCAGATCCGCGCGGTCTGGCCGCAAACGCGCATCATCCTGCGCGCCGATTCCGGTTTTGCGCGCGACGCGCTGATGACGTGGTGTGCGAAGGCAATGGGGTGGACTTCATCTTCGGACTGGCCAGGAACGCGCGGCTCGCCGGCACGATCGAGGCCGAACTGGCCGAGGCGCGCGAGGAAAGCCAGGCGACCGATCAGCCTGCGCGCCGCTTCAAGGAGCTGATCTGGTCGACCCGCAAGAGCTGGAGCCGCAAGCGCCGGGTCATCGCCAAGGCCGAGTGGACGAAGGGCGAGGCCAATCCGCGCTTCATCGTCACCTCGCTGACGGCAGCCGATGGCGACGGCCGCCACCTCTATGAAGAGGTCTACTGCGCCCGCGGCGAGATGGAGAACCGCATCAAAGATGCCAGATGGACTTGTTCGCCGATCGCACCTCCGCCGGCACCATCAAGGCCAATCAATTGCGGCTATGGTTTGCCTCAATGGCCTATGTGCTGGTCGAGAACCTGCGCCGCATCGCTTTGCGGGCGACCGACCTGGCAGATGCGAGCTGCGGCACGATCCGCCGCAAGCTGTTCAAGATCGGGTCCGCCGCATCAAGTTCGCCATGGCATCCGGCTGTCCGTACAAGGCGGTCTTTGCCAGCGCGCATCAAGCCCTCGCCGCTGCCGCCAATACCGGCTGAGCCAGCACGACCTCGCCGATATCGCCGATCGTGCGCCCATAGTGGCCTCGGCGCGCCCCGACTTACCCGCATGCCGTGCGCACCCGATCTCAGACTCGCTTGCCGCGAGCCGCTTGCCCATAGCCGGCTCGAAGCCCCAACTCGGAAGTCGCCACAGGACCGCAATTCGCTCGCAACCATGCCTAATGCACCGTCGCGTGAGAAATCCGGGCTAGGGCTTTCGCAGCCCGAATTCGCTAAGCTGTTCAAGCTTACGACGCGCCAGGTCGCGGACATTGAACGGGGCCGCGATCCCGACGGCGGAGACACTCCTCAAAGTCGGACGGGCCTTCGGCTTCCAGATCGGCTTCGTGCCTGTCCGTTCGCCGGTACCCGATATTTCTTTCGGAGGAGGATGAGGCGGCTCCCGGTCAAAAATGTTAGGCCGCTCCGTGTCCGACGACCTGATCGTGGAGCTGCAGGCGAGCTGAGCCCGGAATGTCGCGACGAGGGGGCTAGTTCATGGTTCCCTCCGACGCGGCGCTTGCCTTAGCTTGCCTTAGTACGCTGGCGCGTTCCAAATCTCGCTAACCTAGCCGTCATGTTCAGCGAGAAGTCGATGGTCTCTTCCAACCCGCCTTCCTGTTTCGAGCGTATCGTAGATCCCCTGCACAGTGATGGATGCCGCGAGGTGAGGGAAGCGGGATGACGGTGCCGAGGTCCTGGATCGATTCGTCGGTCCACGTACCGTCGTGGTGCCGCCTATGGACGGTCATGAGAAGAGCCTCTTCGATCTGCAGGACAGTGGCGACGCTTCGAGGCTTCGAAAATCCCGCAGCCTAGCGCTCGGGTCTCGATCAAGGACGTCGAAGGAAAAGACCCCAACGATGATCGCAGGTCTTGGCTGGATGCTCATCGGACCTCCGGGAAGCGAGTTTACTTGCCCCGCTGGCTGCTGGATGAAGATCTGGTGGTCCGTCGCCCGCTCGATGTGGTCCGCGAGCGAGATCTCGCCGAAAGCACGCTCCTCACCCTCGGCAAACTCGCGGATGTTGCCATGCACCAGCAGTCCCGGCAGGACACCCGCCAGTTCGTTGAACTTGCGCCGTTATGGATCCGTCCCACCTGGATCGCCAGAGCGAAGCCGGGGGGAAGACGTCCCGTTCAGGAGCGCGCGCCGCAGCGCGGTCGGACGACCCCCTTGTACAGGTCGAGCCGGACTCGGCGCTGGCAATCGGACCGGATGAACTGCGAAATCGCACGCTTTCCCAGCCGGTAGACCATGGCGAACGTAGCTCCGAGGACATGCGGAAGACGCCGAATCCTTCGCGGCCGCACGACGCGGCAAAAGGCCGGCCATTTAATAATCCGGACATGCAGACCAAGCGATCCGTCGCTCAGATCCACGGATTTCCCGGATTCGTGCCGCCATTGGAAATGCAACCGAAGCAATGGTATCGCTGACGGCATGCCGACAGCACCGAATCCGAATCCGAAGCAGCCGCTGCTGCACCTTTATCTTGACGAGACCGGACCCCGTCATCCCGACCGGGCCGCGGTCCAGACCAAGCATGGCAACGACTGGTTCGCCATCGGCGGGTTTCTGGTGAGGGCGGAAGACGAGGAGGCCGTCAAGACGGCGCTGGCCGACTTCAAGAAGCACTGGCCGCAGATCACCGCCCCGCTGCACCTCACCGACATGCGGTCGGAAAAGAAGAAATTCGCGTGGATCGGCAGACTCTCAGGGACCGAAAGAGACAGGTTCTGGTCGGGCTTCCGGACCTTCCTTGCCGGCATCCCGGTAGCCGGGACGGCGTGCGTAATCGATCGGCCCGGCTATGTCGCCCGCGGCTACGGAAAGCGGGAAGGCGATTCCAAGTGGCTGCTGTGCCGCAGCGCCTTCGACATCGTAGTGGAGAGGGCGGCCAAGCTGGCCAAGCAGCAGGGCCGCCGCCTGAAGATATTCTACGAAATGGCCGACCCGGCTACCAATGCGATGATCGAGGGCTATTTCGACCGGATCAAAACCGCTGGCATGGGCTTCGATGCGCATAACTCGGCGAAATACCTGCCGCTGACCGCGGCCGACTTCCAGCACCTTCTTTTGGACATTGAGGGGAAGGACAAATCGAACCGGTTGATGCAAGTCGCCGACACGTACGTGTACGCCATCGCCCGGGGCAGCTACGACCGAAAGTTCGGCATCTACCGCCGTCTGGCCGAATCAGGACGCCTGGTGACCAGCCAGGTCGCCATCGAGCACGCCCCTATCCTGGGTGTGAAAACCTATTGTTTTGAATTGGTTAAGCAGTCCAGAAACAACAAAGGCCGGGTGTGACCCCGACCTCTGATGCGGCCCCCATACGGAAGACCTGCAGGCAATGCCTGCGATCTAAATACATCGGATGCGTAAAAGTTCAATGAGCTTTTTGGACTAACGGACAGGCAAAAATGGAAGTCTACTGCACCGGGACGGTCCGTATTCGGCATCGCCAGACCGGTCAAGTCTTTGAAGTGGAGGACGACGAGCTTGACTGGGACATGGTCGGCAGCGATGAGCAGAACATGGGGCCCGAGTTCCGCCACGAAGCGTCGTCGAACATGCCGATCTCGGCACCCTCACTTGGAGTCTGTGGGAGTACCCAGTCGGCGTCGAGAATTACCAAGATACTGATACTGATGTCGGGCAGCACGAGCTCCTGCAGGACTTTGACTACGGCCTGCAACATGAGCCGCGCGAACTGGATGAATGACTGGACTCCGCGCCGCCCGATGATCCGTTTTGGGTTTTCATGCAATCCTACCGAGGCACGATAGGTCTGCTCGCTGGACAAGGCACCGAGGACGGCCGTCATCTCGTCAGCCGCCTGGTCTTCTCGCAGCGTGACAGCGCTCGAGACCTACCTGGGCGATACACTAAATCAACGAGGTGTTCTCAGACGACAGGGTGCTTGAGCGCCTGACCGATCAAGACGAACTCCGCAACCGCGCCATATACGCACATCGGCGCAGCACGCCGAAGCATGAGGCGCAGGGTCGACTACTCGTTCTCCGAGAAGGCATTGCCGGTGAGCGGACGGTCGCGCATCAGAAGCGTTGCTTACAACAGGCGGGTTCGACGGGGACGTCAAACTCGCTTGTCTTTCTCGGCCGATGCGGGTGACGTTGTTGCGGCGAGCGCGATCAGGGGCCAGCGTCGCCAGCCTCTGGATGCGATCGAAAACCCTCGCCTGCATCGCAGAATGCCCGCGCCAACGCCGCCAACCTACCAGACGGGATTTGGTGCGGAAAGACAAGCGATGTGCTCGAGGGCACCGCGGCTTCGTCCCGGCAGAGCGGAGGCGACCGTGCCGCGGCGATCGCGGCCGCGTTCGCTTGCGTTCGGCGTCACGGACTCACGCGCACCGATTTCAAGATCATGATCGCAGCGGCCCCGCTTGCGCCGACGGTAGACGGCTCGCCCAGTTCTCGTACAGAGGCAGAGGTAATACGCAGGCGCGGGAGGCATTTGTACACCCGTGCGGCGGGCCGACCTACGATTGGTTTCTGAGTTCGACTCTGAAGTCCGGAATATAAGAATTCCGAGTCCTTGGACCGACGTGAATCTGAAGCGCGCAACGAGCGCGTGGGACCTCGCCCTCTCGTCAGAAAGGGGGACCCGACTTTCCCGTCATCTATATGACCGGCACCGCCGCCGGCGGCTGGGCCAGACTCGGGGTGCCCAAGTGCATCCTTCTCGCCATGCCCTTCGCGCCTGCCCAGCTTGTTACCACCCTTTCCCAGCTTCTCATTGCTGGCGGCCCCACCGACCTGACGTAGCGGAAGTCGCGCGAGCGATGCCATCGGTCCGCGATGCGACGGACAAGCGGTGGAGATGTTCAACGAGGTGCTGGCAAACCAACGGGGAGGTCCCTTGAATCACCCGTAGTTTCCCAAGTTGCGGCGCCAGCCCCCATTTGGCACGTGACGCCCTCCCGCATGCGAGAAATGTTCCCGCGAAATGGTGCCGCCGTGGGGACTCCAGATCTGGGTGGAGACGGCGATGCGGGTCACGCGCTTGCTGGCCATACTGATCGTTGAACTTCTTGAAGTTCTTTCTTCTGGCGGTGGTTGGCGCGGTAGATGATGCGCGCCTCCTCGGCTTCTCCGGCCTTCAGAGCGGAGATGACCTGCTCCATGCGCGGCCGGTCCTCCCTGTGGACGCCGGCGAGAGCCGGGGTCCCCAGCAGCCTCGCGGGGTCCCAACCCAGGATACGGGCGCAGGACGGGGAGGCGAGAGGATCCGCTCGTCCAGCCCGACCCGCATCACGACGTCGCTGCACTGTTCCGCGATCAGGCGGAAGTCACCCTCCTTGGCGACGAGCGCCGCCGCCATGCGCTGTCCCTTCGCGAGATGACGCACCAGGAAGAAGCCGATCAGCGCCATCGACATGGTCAGACCAGTGACGATGCCGAAGCGCGTGACGCCCTGCCGGCGCCATGGGGCGAGAACATCGCTCTGCGCCTTCGTGGCCAGCACGACGAGCGGATACCGGCCGCTCTTCCGGTAGAAGCTCAGCCGCTCCTGTCCATCCAGCGGCGACTTGAAGTAGTAGGCGCCCGCATCCGGACGTTGGTCCATGGTCCGGAATAACGGAGAGCCCGACATGTCGCGGCCGACGTAGTCGCCGCTCTCGTCGCCGCTTCTGGCCAGCATTGTGCCGTCGGCGTTCAGCAACGAGACAGCGCCGTTCGGCCCGATGTCGAAGCGCCGGTAGAAGTGCATGAAATAGGCGACGTCAACGCTCGTCACCACGCCGGCGAAGCTGCCGTCGGGATGATCGAAGCGTTGGGACGCGGTGATGATCCACTGCCCGCCGGACCGGCTCTTCACCGGCCGACCTATCAAGGTGCCGCGATCCGCTGAGGCGCGGTGGCGCTGGAAGTAGTCTCGGTCGCTGTTGTTGAAGTCGGAGAAATCGCCATCTTCGGTGGTCGCCAGCCAGCGGCCGGTTTCGTCGTAGACGAAGATGCCGGGGATGCGCTGTCGGTTGTATTTGCGGGCCTGCAGGAAGGTCTGGATTCTAGCAACTGCGGCCGGGCTCCTCCCGCCGACTTCCATCCGGTCGACCATTCCGGCGAGAACGGTGTCGGCGAGCTCGAACGTGTCTTCCGCATCTGCGTCAGCGACTGGGCGAGGTTGGCCATGTCGACTTCCGCGTTGCGCAACTCGACTTGGCGGGATTCCCATTCCCGCCATCCGCTCAGCGCCAGAATGGCCACGCAGGCCAGCGCGACGAATGCCGCCGCCCACAGCGGGAAGCGAGCATTGTCAACCTCGCGGCGGGTGGTTGGCATCGGACAATGGCTCCTTTTCGCCCAAGCTCGCACCTGCGCGTAAACGGCGGATTTGCAGCGGCGACAGGATGCGCCGTCCGGGTAAGCATTGTTTCATCGTGGTGTCCGGGATCTTACGTTTTAGGGTGATCGTCCCTTAACCACGCGACTGGCCCGCGAGAGCGAGTTGGATGTCATGGAACGGAGAAGGCGCGGCTGCTCAAGCCTGCACGGAGATGTCCTCGCCAGCGCGCCGCCAACGATCCGAGCAGTCGACGGCCTTGCGGTGTCTGCCGCAACCACCATGGAGGCCCGCCCTGTTTCGGTCTTTCAGGCCTTGGCTCCGGAGGTCGTCGACGCGACAATCAGCGCGCCTGCGGATGGTGACCCGGCCGCTTTCCGTAAGCGCAACGGGGCTCAGGGCCGCATTGCGCAGTCGCCGTCGGTCCGCCCTTGGGTCTGTTGGGCTGATAGCCGGAAGCGTCGGCTCGCCGACCGCGGCCTGCGGTGGGGCGGGCTGCACGCATGTCGTTGACCTTCCCCGGCTTCACCTACCCGGCGCCTACGACCCGGGAGGCGCGGCTGCCCAGCTCCTCGCGGTCCCCTTATCGGCTGCCTCGTTTCCCTCCAGCCACGAGGAGCCCGATACGCTGTCGTCGTTGACGGGTTTTACCAACCGGATTTGACAAATGTTGCTAGAATCTACTTGGCGGTTTTCGGAGCTCCATCACATGCCCACTATGAATGTTAACGTCGCCGAGGAAATGACGAGCTTCGCCGCGGAAGAGATTGCGAGCGGCGACGACGCTACCGCCAGTGGTGCGCGATGCATTTAGGCTGATGAAGCGCGACCGCGAAAGTGAGGCCGAAAAGATGGAGCCTCTCAAGCGCGAACTCGCGGCTGGCCTGCGGCAAGCTGAGCGCGGCGCATCTTCCGAATTCGGCGTAATGGACATCGCGCGGAGCGTGATCGAAGAGGGAGCGGCTTAAATCAGAAAATCCTGCGGGAAACGAATAGACTTTCGGTAATGAGCAAGTCGGCCGTTATGCCGGGATCATCGATGCTGGGGTCGCGTTCATCTCGGAAGATCCCACCCGCACCCCCACTCATGAGCGGGAGGAGATAGGATCGGGCGTGCGTTCATTCCATCTGCGGTTGGCGTCCCGCCGTCGCAGCGGCGCATCGCACATCTTGTACTCCAATGTTGGCGGCGACGAGAGGCGGCGACCTTGAGGTAGCCGTCTTCTCCACGAAATCCGAGCCGAGACGAGGCCTTGCCAGGCTGCTGCGAAATATGAACGCTGAACGCAGGCGTCGACAACTCCGAACCGGTGAATTCGGATGCTGGACCGTTGCTCACGACGGCATCACAACGCCACCGATCAAGGCAATTGATGGAGCGTGACGCTCTCAGAAGTTGTCGGATCATGCGCGCGCGCGGGAAAATACGTCCAGCTCAAGGGGGGCGGGATCGTCGCCGCTCCGAATCGTGTCCGGAAAGCGTAGCCGAACGCATCCGTCAGATCGCGGGCAGCCACCGCGAAGATCGATGTCAGATCGGCGGCGTCCTGGCCCACGAACTCGAGCAGTCCGAGACCTCCCGTGCCTCAGACCTCGTTGAGGACCTGTTTCCAGGAGGAGGGTCTTCCCGTGACTACGCCCGGATCGGAAATTCCGGCGCTGCCCCTCGGCGGACCTACGCGCGAGCTTCACGCAGGCATTTCGCTCAATGCGAACCGTCGTCGCGAGCGTACCTTGCGACCCTACCGAGCGGCAATGCGTGTCGTTCCGGTTGCGAGGCTTTTGGATTCCTAGGCACTCCGGAGCCTCGTTGCGCTCGGATCAGTTCCGACGACAGGAACAAATCGGACGGCCGCACGTTTTGCACCTTCTTGCGCAGCTTTGGGGTGCCGCGTGCGGTTGCAAAACGTGCTTCTCGGGTTCGGGTTGGGTCTATCCATTCAGGCTTCTCCCGCTTCTGCTCAGACGCCCAGCCAGCCGCCGGATACGATGGCGGCCCGCGTCGAAGCCTGCACGCCCTGTCATGGCAAGGATGGCGAGGGCACCAGCGACGTCTACTTCCCCCGCCTGGCCGGCAAGCCGGCCGGTTACCTCTACAACCAGCTCCTAGCCTTCAAGAACGGCCGGCGGAAGTATCCGCCGATGAACTACCTGCTCGAATACCTCGCCGACCCGTACCTGCAGGAGATGGCCGAACACTTCGCCGAACAGCGCCCGCCGTTGCCTGCGAGCCCAGCGAGCGACGTGAGCCAGCCAGTCATGCAGCAAGGGCAGGCACTGGTCACGCGCGGTGACCCGGCCCGGCAGATACCGGCGTGCGGCAGTTGCCACGGACCGAATCTCACGGGCATGGAACCCGGCATTCCTGGCCTGCTGGGACTCCGTCCGAACTACGTCAGCGCGCAGCTGGGCGCATGGCGTTACGGCACGCGGACCGCGAAGGCCCCGGATTGCATGCAGCAGGTCGCGGCGCGGCTCACGGAGGCCGACGTCACCGCCGTAGCCGCCTATCTCGCGAGCCGGCCCGCTCCGATCAACAACGCTCCAGGCCAGAAGGGCGCCTACGTGCTCCCCTTCGCCTGCGGCAGCCAGTCGGACTGAGAAGGCGGAGATGCGCGTGCCCTCACGAATCCTAGGCCTGGCCCTGCTGTCCCTCCTAGCGGCACCCACCGCGGATGCGCAGCAGCAGAAATCCGAGGCCGGCGGCGAGATCGTCAAGCGCGGCGAGTACCTCGCTCGCGCCGGCGACTGCATCGCGTGCCACACCGCTCCTGAGGGCCGCGCCTTCGCTGGCGGACGCGCGATGCCGACCCCGTTCGGCACGCTGTTCTCGTCTAACATCACTCCCGATCGCGACACCGGCATCGGCAAGTGGAGCGCCGACGACTTCTACATCACGATGCACAGGGGCCGCTTCCCCGACGGAGGCCTGATCTATCCAGCCATGCCGTTCGCCTCCTATACCAAGGTGACGCGCGCCGACAGCGACGCGATCTTCGCCTACCTGAAGTCGATTCCGCCGGTGAACCAGAAGAACCGCGAGCACGACCTCCGTTTTCCCTACAACAACCGCCAATTGATCCTCGGCTGGCGCACGCTGTACTTCAGCGAGGGCGAGTACAAGCCCGATCCTTCAAAGTCCGCGGAATGGAATCGCGGCGCGTATCTGGTCGAAGGGCTCGGCCATTGCGGCATGTGCCATTCGCCCATCAACGCGCTCGGCGGCACATCGCAGTCCGACGCCTTCAAGGGTGGGCTCATTCCGATGCAGAACTGGTACGCGCCGTCGCTCACCTCGAATCGCGAGGCCGGGCTCGGCGATTGGAGCATCAAGGATATCGTCGACCTTCTGAAGACCGGCGTATCGGCGCGCGGCGTCGTGTATGGACCGATGGCCGAGGTCGTGCACAACAGTCTGCAGTACCTCACCGACGAGGACACCAAGGCGATGGCGGTTTACCTGAAGAGCATCGCGGAGCCCGCGTCACCTCCGCCAGCCGCGACAAAGTTGCCGACGAGCGAGAGCAGTCTCCTGATCAGTCTCGGCAAGACCGTCTACGACGCGCGCTGCGCGAGCTGCCATGGCGCGCAGGGCGAAGGCAAGCCGCCGCACTGGCCGCCGCTCGCCAACAACCAGTCGATCGAGATGGAATCGGCGGTCAACGCGATCCGGATGGTGCTGAACGGCGGCTACCCGCCGAGCACCGAGGGAAATCCCCGCCCCTACGGCATGCCGCCGTTCGCGGGGCTCCTCTCGGACAACGAGGTCGCCGCCGTCGTGTCCTATATCCGGACGGCATGGGGCAACCGCGGCGCCCCGGTGAGAGCGCGGGAAGCCAACGAATTGCGCTCGGCTCCGCTGAACTGAGGCATGCTGATGATCAACTCGGAGCTTCCGGAGCAGGTCGAGAACACCGCCGACGATCGCGTCAACCGCATCGTGGCCGCCGGACCCGGCGGCGCGCTCATGGTTGCCGGGCTAGCCACCGCGCTGGTGGTAGCGATGTGGTTCGCCTTCTATCTGTTCGTCTTCCTGCCGCGCGGGCCGCTGCAATGACGGTGCAGGAGGACCATCACGGCGCCGAGGTCGCCGTGCGGACCGAGAAGCGGTGGGCGATTATCTCCGTTCTCATCATCATTCTCCTCGCGGTACTGGCCGCCTTTGCTGGCATCCATCGCGCGACCATGCCGCAGGCCCGCGTCGAGACCATCGATCCGACACGACTGCACGTGTCCGGTGAATTCGTCGAGTCCAATCTCGGCAGCATGCTCGAATCGAATGGCACGGTGACCGTGAGGGCAATCGGCCAGCAATACTCGTTCACGCCGGCCTGCCTCCTGGTGCCGGCGCAGACCCCGATCACGCTACGGGCGACCAGCGCCGACGTGGTCCACGGCATCCTTATCCAGGCCACCAACGTCAACGCCATGCTGGTGCCCGGCTACGTGTCGGAACAGTTCATGCGGTTCGAGAAGACCGGCGATTACCTGATGCCCTGCCAGGAGTTCTGCAGCTTCGGCCACGAAGGCATGTGGGGTAAAGTGAAGGTGATCGACAAGGCGGCGTTCGCGGAGCGCGCCAAGAACGGCGGGAGGCTGAGCTGTGTTGGAGAATAGGAAGCTCATCCTCGCTCACTTCTGGCTCGCGTTCGCCGCCTTCGGCCTGGCCCTTTTGATGGGCGCCTGGCAGATGTTCGTCCGCAGCCCGCTCTACACCTGGATCAGCAATCCGGAGTGGTACTACCGGTCGCTGACCGCCCACGGCACGGTGATGGGCTATGTCTTTCCGACCCTCGTCGCCATGGGGTTCGGCTATGCGATCACCGAATCGGCGCTGAAGCAGCGCCTCGTCGGCGTGCGTTGGGCCTGGGTTGGCTTCTGGCTGATCGTGACAGGAAGCATCATGGCGATGGTGCCCGTGGCGCTCGGCCGGGCGTCGGTGCTCTACACGTTCTATCCGCCATTGATCGGCAACGCGTTCTACTACATCGGCGTCGTGCTGGTCGTCGTCGGCTCCTGGATCTGGGTCGCGCTGATGTCGATCAACCTGCGGGTCTGGCGCCGAACACACCCCGGCGAGCCGGTACCGCTCGCGATGTTCGCGAACGTCGCCGGATCCTACCTCTGGGCCTGGACCGCGGTGGGAGCCGCGCTCGAGCTCCTGCTGCAGATCATTCCGGTCGCGCTCGGCTGGAGGACCACGATCGACGCCGGGCTCGCCCGCGTGTTCTTCTCCTGGACGCTGCATGCCATCGTCTATTTCTGGCTGATGCCGACCTACATCGCCTACTACACCATCGTGCCGCGCGCGATCGGCGGCCGGCTCTACAGCGACACCATGGGGCGCATCGCCTTCATCCTGTTCCTGGTGGTGGCGATGCCGATCGGCATTCACCACACCTTCGCCGACCCGCAGGTCGGTGCCGGCTTCAAGTTCATCCATTCTGCCTTCACCGCGCTGGTCGCGCTTCCGACCTTGCTGACCGTGTTCACGATCTGCGCCTCGGTCGAGATCGCCGCCCGTTTGCGCGGCGGCCGTGGTCCCTTCGGCTGGATCCCGGCGCTGCCATGGCGGAATCCGATCATGCTGGCGGTGGCGTTCTCGTTCGTGCTGCTCGGTTTTGGCGGCGCCGGAGGGCTGATCAACATGAGCTATCAGCTCGACAGTGCCGTCCACAATACGCAGTGGATCACGGGGCACTTCCACCTGATCTTCGGCGGGGCCATCGTCATCATGTATTTCGCCATCGCCTACGATCTGTGGCCGCACCTGACCGGGCGCGCGCTGCCGAGCCTGAAGCTGGTCCGCACCCAGCTCTGGCTCTGGTTCGTCGGCATGATCGTGACCACGTTCCCCTGGCACTGGGTCGGCATCCTCGGCATGCCGCGCCGCATGGCGTACTACGACTACGCGGACCCGGCGATCGCGCCTCAGGCGTTCTCCGTCACGCTATCGGCGATCGGAGCGTTCATCCTGCTGATTTCCGGCCTGCTGTTCCTGTTCATTCTGGCGACGGCCCATCGGCAGCCGGCCTCCGAGGCCAGCGAGTACCGCTTCAGCCTCCCCATTCATCCGGTGCGGTCGGTCCCGCTCGCCTTGAACACCTTCGCCATCTGGGTGGCGCTGATGATCGGGCTGACGATCACGAACTACGGCTACCCGATCCTGACGCTGGCCGCGCGTTCGGACACGTCCGTTCCCGCCGTCTACGTGGGAGCGCAGTGATGAGCACCCGCGAACTCTTCACGTTCAAAAATGCCTATTTTTCTGCGAGCGTAGGTATCACCGCCGGTCTGTTCGTGCTGACCGCGCTGGGCGGGTTCATTTTGTTGCCATATCTCCAGAAGGAAGTTCGGTTCGCCAGCCTCTGGGACGCCATCTGCAGCGCGGCCGGGCTGCCGCAGCGGGCGGCCGCGGTGGCGACGGGCAAAGTGGGACCTCGCCTCACCGAAGCGGTCCTGACGCCGACGATGCTCGCCAGGCCGAGCCAGGAGTCCATCGGACGGGGCGCGACGCTTGCGCACCGCTGCGCAATCTGCCACGGCCCGACCGGCCTGAGCCGCGCCGATTCCCCCAATCTCGCGGGGCAGTACGCAAGCGTGATCTACAAGCAGATGCTCGACTTCCGCTCGGGCGCGCGGACCAGCGCGATCATGTCGCCCTTCGCCGCCGACCTCACAGATCAGGAAATCGCCGACGTCGCCGCATACTACGCCTACCTGCCGCGGCTGCCGGCCTATCATCCCGAGCGCAAGGCGCCCAAGCCGCGCATCGTGATCTACGGCGCACCGCTGCGGGGCATCGCGCCCTGCGGCTCCTGCCACGGCAGCCTCGACAACAAGGTCGGCAGTCCGTGGCTGGAGGGTCAATCGGAGGTCTACATGAGGGAGCAACTGCTGGCCTTCGCCTCGGGGCAACGCCGCAATGACATCAGCCAGCAGATGCGCAACATCGCGCGCGCGATGACGCAACAGGAGATCGACGAGGCCGCGGCGTATTACGCCTCGCAGCCGCCCGACGTCGTGAAGGCCGTGGACTGACTGGAAAATCTGGCCTCTCGATCGTGCTGCGGCAGGTCTTGTTGTCGTCGACGTTGACGAAGGCGGGGCGCATCAGCGCGCGAGACGGGAGCCTAGCGAGCTTCGCGGCGGGAGGCGGCGGATCAAGCGCGAGAACGGCCGCCTCAAGCTTCCTCGCGCAATCAATCAGAGCAGCGAGAAGCTTCCCGTCTATTTCGGCGATCCCCTCGTATTCGACCTTGTTGCACTCGTTGTGACATCTTGCGAACACGCGAGATACCGTTGGATCGAGATTGTCACGGTGTGCACCAACGCCTGGAAGACCACGTATCGGTTCTGCGAACCACCGAGCCGCCGAAGGGCTGCCAATGCCAGCGCGTGCGAGGCATTGTAGGCGAGATCGAAACGGCTTTCGGGAGACAAGCCGTCGTTCCGCGCGTCATTCAGCCGTTTGCCCGCGGAAGCGACGAGACCGTCGAACTCGTCCCGCCCAGGCGGCCCGACATGCAAGACATTCCTGTCGACGAGCGCATCGAGCTGCTCTTTACCCATGCAGCTCCTCCTCGTTGCCGATCAGGAAGATCTTGGGCTGTCCGGAAATCCGGTCCACGAAGGAATCCGGCCTGGCCTTCTTGCGCTTCCATTCCTCGGGCGTCATGAAGATTGGGTTCACGGACCGCCCCAGGTCGGTCTCCGCCGCCTGGAAGACCTCGTAGAGGAGGGCATAATCGAGGTCGTCCCCGACCGCCATCACGTCGACATCGCTCGTCGCCGTGTCGCTTGCCTTGGCGACGGACCCGAACACGAAGGCTGCGGCGACACGATCCGAATGCGGCAACAGTGCGCGGCGGAGCGGCTCGCGGAGGCCGACCGTTTTCGCGATCAGACTACGCAATTCGGGGAAACTGGCGAACTGCAATTCGCGCTGTAATGTTTCTGCTTGTGACCTGAGCCCCAACTTTCATCCACCGATGAGTAGAGTCCCGGTGACATTTGAGCCCAATGGGCTCGGTGAAGCAACGGGGTGGGGCGCGGAGCCCCCGGCATAGCGCAGCGCCTCGCCCCGTTGCGGTCGGCAAGCACTGCGATCGATGAATTCGCTCGGCGTGAGATCGCCGAGCGAACTGTGTGGACGAACGTTGTTGTAGTCGTCCTTCCATGCAGCCAGAACGGCGTGAGCCTGAGAGAGCGAGGTGAACAGCGTCTCGTTGAGCAACTCGTCGCGTAGCCGGCCGTTGAAGCTCTCGATGAAGGCGTTCTGCGTTGGCTTGCCGGGCGCAATGTAGTGCCACTCGATCCGGATCTCCTGGCACCAGCGCAGAACCGCCATACCGGTGAACTCGGTGCCGTTGTCTGAGACACACATGGCCGGACGGCCACGCCGGGCGACGATCGCCTCGAGCTCGCGCACGACACGCAAGCCGGGTAAGGAAGTGTCGGCGACCAGCGCCAGGCATTCGCGGGTAAAGTCGTCGACGACCGAGAGAATGCGGAAGCGCCGACCATCGACGAAGGCATCCGACAGAAAGTCGAGG
>NZ_AUGD01000030.1 GCF_000426845.1 Bradyrhizobium sp. in8p8
CCCTGTCCGAGGCCGGCTTCGGCGCCGAGGTACGGCAGGCGCTGGATCGACGCGCGGATCATCTGGTCGGACAGGGCTTCGGCGAGCGACACGGCCAGCGTGTCACCTTCAATCGCGGGCTGATCGACACGCTGCGCCGTCGCGAGCTGGAAGCGGCCGGCGAAAAACTCTCCGCCGAAACAGGCCAGCCGTTCAATCGCGCGGGAAGCGGCGAGTATGTTGCCGGCACCTACCGCCAGCGTTTGGCACTCGCCTCCGGCCGCTTTGCCATGCTGGACGACGGCCTCGGCTTCCAACTCGTGCCCTGGTCACCCTCTCTGGAAAAGCACCTCGGCAAGCATGTTTCCGGCGTCGCCCGCGATGATGGCGGCATCGACTGGAGCTTTGGCCGCAAACGAGGGCTCGGCCTCTAACCTCTCTCCGAAAGGACCGTTCCAATGTCCGCCACGAAGATCCTATGGGGCCAGATCCTCACCGTTTTCCTGATCGTCCTCGCCACCACTTGGGGCGCAACGGAATGGGTGGCTTGGCGATTGGCGTTCCAGCCGGAGTTGGGCGCGCCGTGGTTCACGCTGTTCGGCTTTCCTTTCTATCTGCCACCCTCCTTCTTCTGGTGGTGGTACGGCTTCGACGCCTACGCACCCGCGATCTTCGTCGAAGGCGCTTTCATCGCGGCGTCCGGTGGCTTCATCTCGATCGCCGTCGCCATCGGCATGTCGGTCTGGCGTGCACGCGAGGCCAAGAAGGTCGAGACCTATGGCTCGGCGCGTTGGGCCGAGAAGAAGGAGGTGGAGACGGCCGGCCTTCTCGGTCCCGATGGTGTCGTGCTGGGACGCTACGAGCACGCTTATCTGCGCCATGATGGGCCTGAACATGTTCTGTGCTTCGCGCCCACCCGAAGCGGCAAGGGTGTTGGCCTCGTTGTGCCCTCGCTGTTGACCTGGCCGGGCTCGGCGATTGTTCACGACATCAAGGGCGAGAACTGGCAGCTCACCGCCGGCTTCCGCGCCAGGCACGGCCGCGTGCTGCTCTTTGACCCGACCAACACAAAATCCGCTGCCTACAATCCTCTGCTCGAGGTGCGCCGCGGCGAATGGGAGGTTCGCGACGTCCAGAACATCGCCGACATCCTGGTCGACCCAGAAGGGTCGTTGGACAAGCGGAACCATTGGGAAAAGACGAGCCATGCGCTGCTAGTCGGCGCGATCCTCCACGTCCTCTATGCGGAAAAGGACAAGACTCTGGCCGGCGTCGCGGCGTTCCTCTCTGATCCGAAGCGACCAATTGAATCCACCCTCGATGCGATGATGAAGACGGCGCATCTCGGCGACGCCGGACCGCATCCCGTGATCGCCAGCGCCGCACGCGAGCTCCTCAACAAATCCGACAACGAACGCTCAGGCGTGCTCTCTACCGCCATGTCGTTCCTGGGACTCTATCGCGATCCCGTCGTCGCCGAAGTGACGCGGCGCTGTGACTGGCGGATCTCCGATATCGTGGGCGGAAAATACCCGGCAACACTCTATCTCGTCGTGCCACCATCCGACATCAACCGCACCAAACCGCTTATCCGACTGATCCTCAATCAAATCGGCCGACGCCTGACCGAGGATCTGCAAGCAAAGGGCGAACGCCATCGTCTCCTGCTGATGTTGGACGAGTTTCCGGCGCTGGGGAGGCTCGACTTCTTTGAGTCAGCACTGGCCTTCATGGCCGGCTACGGTCTGAAGAGCTTCCTGATCGCGCAATCCCTAAACCAGATCGAAAAGGCCTACGGGGCGAACAATTCGATCCTCGACAATTGCCATGTGCGCGTCAGCTTCGCGACCAACGACGAGCGTACCGCCAAGCGCGTTTCGGACGCCCTCGGCACCGCCACCGAGATGAAGGCCATGAAGAACTATGCCGGCCACCGGCTGTCCCCCTGGCTTGGCCATCTGATGGTTTCGCGCTCGGAAACAGCTCGGCCACTGCTCACACCTGGCGAAATCATGCAGCTCCCTCCCACCGACGAGATCGTCATGGCGGCGGGCACGCCGCCGATTCGTGCGAAGAAGGCGCGCTATTACGAGGATGCTCGGTTCAAGGAACGCCTGCTGCCGCCGCCCGCGCTCACAACGTCGCAGCAAGGACAGCCCGACGATTGGACCACGCACCAGTTGCCAGCCCGACCACAGATTGCCGAGGCCACCTTGCTAGCGCAGCCCGCCGATGAAGATCCAACCGAGTCGGAACGCCGCCAGCAACCGGAACTCAATCGGGTGAACCCCGTCGAGAAGAAAGTGCCAATCGACAACCCGTTCGAGATCGATACCGATCGGGACGAGTCTGACGACGATGCCGTGCGCACCAGCCGTATGAACCGGCTCATGCAGGGCGTCGCGCGCCAGGTCTCGCTCGACCCCGGTGACGGCATGGAGCTGTGAGACGCCCGTGACGAAACCACCCCGCAAGCAACGCCTCTCCGTCTATCTCGACCCCTCTGTCATGAACCGGCTCGCAGATCACGCCGCGCGCCGCGACCATTCGCGATCGTTGGTCGCGGAGGCGGCGATCGAGTCATTCCTCTCACCCGATGCCGCCGAACGCCAGGAGGCCGTCATCACGAAACGCCTCGACCAGCTCGACCGACGCATGTCGCGGATGGAGCGCGATATCGGAATATCGGTCGAGATGCTCGCAGTCTTCGTGCGCTTCTGGGTGACCACCACACCGAGTTTGCCAGAACCTGCTGCGCAGGCCGCGCGCGCCAAAGCTGGCGAACGCTATGATCAGTTTGTCACAGCTCTCGGCCGCCGTCTCGCGAAGGGCCCGAAGCTTCATCAGGAGATTTCTGAGGACGTTGATGGCGAGGCAGAATAGCTCGTCAGATCGCGCACGCTCCTGCGTGAGCCCAAGCTGCTCTCCAAGGCCGCATTGAAGTCAGCAATAATCGACTGCCTCTCAATCCCTTATTCTTTCCAATCTCTCGGACATCCGCCCGAGTTCAAGCAAGGATGCCGCCTCCATCTTCCGCATGATCTGCGCCCGACACACCTTCACCGTGATTTCGCTGAGTGCAAACTTCGCAGCAATTTGCTTTGTGAGTTTTCCATCAAGTATCATGTCCATAACTTGGCGCTCGCGAACAGAAAGCGAATCGTACCGCGCGCGAAGATCAGCTGTCATTGTCTTCTCGTTTCGTCGGATTTGCGAAGTCTGGAGACCGAGATAGATCGCATCAAGTAGGTCTTGGTCCCTAAACGGCTTGGTCAGAAATTCGATCGCGCCAAACTTCATAGCCCGGACCGACATCGGGATATCCCCGTGCGCCGTAATGAACACGACCGGGATCTCCACACGCGTTCTGAAAAGCTCTTGTTGGAAATCCAAGCCGTTCTGACCCGGCATTCTAACGTCCAATACCAAGCAAATCGGCGTATCAGGAATCGACCACGCCAAAAACTCGTGCGTAGACGCAAAGGTGTGAATATCAAGTCCGACAGAACTCAGGAGATTTCTGAGCGCTTCACGCACGGAAAGATCATCGTCGACGACGGCTACCGTGCCGCCCACAACGACGGGCTGTTTCGACTGTCTCATAGTATTTTCTCCCTGTCGCCAGGCAGAGTAAAACAAAAGGTAGCGCCGCGCGGATTGGTCGGCTCAGCCCAAATATTACCGCCGTGAGATTCAATAATTGATCGGCATATTGAAAGTCCAATTCCCATGCCATCGCTCTTGGTGGAGTGAAAGGCATCGAAAAGATGCCTTACGAAGCCAGGATCGATACCGCCTCCCGTGTCTTCTATCGTGATCATCACGCCGGACGCGCTTGATTTAGCGGAGTTTATTCGAATCTCACGAACACTGCTCTGCAGCGTACCCATCGCATCTATCGCGTTCACGAGAAGGTTGAGTGCAACCTGTTGAAGTTGAATACGATCACCGAAGATCATGGGCAGATCACTCGACAGGTTCGTATAAACGGAAACTCGGCTTTCTCGGAAACGGCTTTGCAAAAGCCCCAGCACCTCTCTGATTACGACGTTGATCTCAATCCAGGACCTCTTTGGTTCTGCACGCATAGACAGCGCTTGGACGCGCTTGATGATTTCACTTGCTCGGTTTGCGTCGCTGACGATGCTATCTATCGAAGACGCGGCTTTTTCTAGGTTCGCGGGATCTCCGTGAATCCAGCGTGTACATGCATTGGCGTTGGTCACGATTGCGGCGAGCGGCTGATTGACCTCATGGGCGATTGAGGCAGCGATCTCGCCGAGAGTCGTGATCCGAGCGACGTGCGCAAGGCGGGTCTGCGCCTGTTCGGCCGCCACACGAGCGGTCTCCATCTTGACAGCGAGATAGGTCGTTGCCGCGATCGCCAGCAGGCTGATCGAGGTGTTGACGACTCCGGTTCCGAAGCTTCCACTCGGCGTCAGGATGTAGCTCGCGATCGTCAACGCGATGCATATTCCAGAGACCGTGCCCATGCCCCGCGTGTGGCTGAAGCGAGCCGACAATAGAACGACAATCACATAAAACGTCGCAGCGGATATCTCGTAAGGGGTTATGGTGTCGATGATGAAGATGCCGATAGTGAGGATGCCGATCAGCAAGGGAAGCGTTCCAGACCTAACGAGGCGCCATAGCCCATCGATGAACGTCAGTAGTTCCCTTGAACGGGTGCCGAGCGGGTATCGATGCGTCAAGTTTGCCTCGTGATCTATAGGATCGACGTGGGCAGGCTGATTGACTGGTGTTTTTTGTGGAGCCATCGCAGTTCACTTGATGTAGGTGTGCAAAACGTCGACTAATTCGAGCGCGGCATTACGTTCAGCTTCTGTGGGCGTGCGGTTCGCATCGACCATATGCGCTTGAATGTGCCCATTGACGACTTCGGCCATGATTCCGTTGATCGCACCGCGCGTGGCCGTGACTATCCGCATCACGTCGCCGCAACTCTCATCCGCGATGAGGGCCCGTTCAATCGCATCGACCTGACCTCGAAGGCGTCGGACCCTATTCAGCAGCTTCTGCTTCTCAGCCACCGCATGCGCCATCGCGTCCCTCCGCTATACCCGGGTATAGTTGTAATATACCCCCCAGAGTATATATGAATGTCGCGCGAAGTGAAGACCGGCAGGGTTGTTCGCGTCGTGGTCCAGTTCGTCGTGAATTGGATCCGGATTGGCACAGCAGAGGATCATATGAACCCGCGATCTAGCAACGACCCCTCGGAGGGAGATAGTAGGCGTCAGTCACCTGCTATCGACGCTCCGCTGGGTTGCATCATCGCTCGGGTCGGTTCTGCCGACGTAACTGCGCCAGCACTTCGACGCTGAGCACCGTCCGTCCAGGCCACCCGGGTTCGAGCAACTGCTTGAACAGACGGAGGTGGCCATGGCCGCTCATCTCAACATCGACACACGTCGGGCGCCACCGGTGGTCGCCCATGATGATATTCAATTCGCCGGGGTGTTTCCCGGCTTGAAATTGGGCGCTCGCAACTTGGCGAGACCAAAGCTTCTTGCCCATTGGCATCAGGAATCCGATGGCCGGCTGATTGGGGGCTGGCAATTGCAGACATCCGCCACTCTGAAGAATCCTGACGATTGATCATAGCGACACACGGCAATGCCGTGCGCAGCGTAGCGCTGCTGTTGGCAGCAAAGTTCAAACGAAGGGATTAACTAATGAATGCAGTGGTGGCTTTGCTGCCTGCGCGCCCCGCAGGCACTAATACGACTTGCGCGAATACTATCTTCGCCAACGATTTAGAGCAGCTCTACAACGCGCTGAATGATGTGACATTGACGGAGCATGCTCGCACGGCAGAGCTGATGAATGCCGGATTGCGGAAGATCTCGCAGAAGGTTGTCGAGGAGGCTGCCGAGGTCGCTCTCGAGGCGGTGAGGAAGCGGACCCAAAAGACGGTCAGCGAAAGTGCCGATCTTCTCTATCACTTGGTCGTTCTGTGGCACGCACTCAATATTGAACCCAGCGAAGTCTGGGCCGAGATGCGGCGCCGCGTGGAAAGCATGGGCATTGCCGAAAAGCTTCCTAAGCCGCGTCGGGGAACGACTGATCCCGCCCCGGTCAACGACAGCTCGGAAGGAAATCGCGTACCTGCGCCCTGCATCACCGCCAACTCGCGCGCACCAGCACCGTGTCCCGAAGAGCAGCCCGAAAGGACACGGCCATGCGCCTCCTAGTCTGTGGAGGACGTCACTTCGAGGACGCCGAGATGGTGCATCACGAACTAACTGCACTGCATTGGCGAAAGCCAATCAGCGTTGTGGTCCACGGCAGCATTGCAGGCGTCGGCATCATCGCTGAGGCGTGGGCGCGTCGCCATGGGATCGCTGTGGTGCGTTACCCGCCAAATTGGGAGTTTTACGGCAAGAAGGCCGAAGGGCTGCGCAGCGATTTCATGCTGACAGACAGCCGACCCGACTTTGTCGTGGCTTTCCCAGGGGGGCGCCACACCGCCGATCTCGTCCAACGGGCAATCAACGTCGGGCTCGCCGTGCTCGCCATTCCGCCCAACACGGCTGGAGCTTGCCCAGTCGCAAAGCATCCGCCGCAGCGGGGCCAGCCAACAACCGCTTCGCTCTGATCCAGTGAATTCACCCAAAAACGAGCAAAACTCAACGGAGTTTGAAATGTCCGATACCTCTGCGACATCGCTTGAACAAATCGAATTGGCCTCAAGCGCGCCCGCTGTCCTGGATAGCGCGCATATTGGCGACATCCACGGCGCGTTCGGCACCATCCGGCAGCACGACACCGGTGTACGAAAGACTTGGCGGGCTAGGCTGGCGACCTTGATGGCAATCGTCGGCCCGGGACTGATTGTCATGGTCGGCGACAATGATGCCGGCGCTTTTGGAACCTATACGCAGGCAGGTCAGAACTACGGCACCTCTCTGCTGTGGACGTTGATGCTCTTGATCCCGGTGATTTACGTGAATCAGGAGATGGTGTCACGGCTAGGTGCTGTGACGGGCGTTGGCCATGCACGACTGATATTCGAACGTTTCGGAAAGTTCTGGGGTGCCTTCAGCCTTATAGACCTAGTTCTTCTCAACGGACTAACCATTGTAACCGAGTTCATCGGCATCGTATTCGCACTCCAATATTTTGGTTTGCCAAGAGTTCCGGGACTGATTGTCGCGGCGGTGCTCATAGTGGCCGCCGTCAGCACCGGAAGTTTCAAGCGGTTTGAACGCTTCGCGATGGTTTTGGTCTTTGGCAGTCTGTTGCTAATACCTGTGCTCCTCGCCATCCATCCACCAATCGGTGAGATCGCCCATGGACTGCTCGTGCCGCAATGGCCCGCTCACTCCGACATGGCGGCAGTCATGCTGCTTGTCATTGGCATCGTTGGCACGACCGTCGCACCTTGGCAGCTCTTTTTCCAACAAAGCTATGTTGTCGATAAGCGGATCACGCCCGCCTTCAACGGCTACGAGAAAGTCGATCTTTGCCTCGGGATCCTCCTGGTAGTAATCGGCGCCGTTGCCATGATGGCGTTCTGTGCCGCATTGTTTGCCGGACGGCCGGAATTCGGCAATTTCACGGATACAGGTGCGGTGCTTACGGCGCTGGACAAATATGTGGGTCCATATTCGGCGACGATTTTTGCAATCGCTCTTTTGGATGCTTGCCTCATCGGCGCAGCAGCCGTCTCGCTCTCGACGTCTTATGCGATCGCCGACGTCCTCAGGGTGAGGCACTCATTGCATCGCAAAGTTACGGATGCCATCGGATTCTACGTTGCTTACGGGATTCTCATATTCATTGCCGCAGGCCTTGTTGCCTTCGCAAGTGATGCGCTGCTGGGCCTCTTTGTCAGTGCCGTGCAGGCTCTCGCTGGCGTGCTGCTACCAAGTGCCACGGTCTTCCTGCTCCTCCTTTGCAACGACAAGGCGGTTGTCGGCCCCTGGTCCAACGGTCCTAAGCTCAATGTATTCACCGGAGCAATAATCTGGTCCCTTGTGTTGCTCTCGATCATCCTCACCGTGGCGACCGTCTTCCCAGATGTGGCTGACAGCACAATTCTGAAAATACTGATTGGCGGCTCTTTGCTGGGGCTTTGCGGGTTCGTCTTTTCGTTCGCAGCACGCAAGCGTAGTTATGACGTGCCCGCTGCCGCATATGGCAACGATCAAGATCACCGCTTCGCCAAGATGACGATGCTCGAGCGCCGGAACTGGCGCATGCCGCCGCTTAATCGGCTGCCTGCCCTGCATATGACGTTGATGACGAAGGTCTGGATGGGCGTGCTACGCGGCTATCTTCTGATTGCTGTCGCGCTGATCGGCTTCAAGGTCTTCGTCGCCGCGACCGGCGTCGAGGTCAGCATCCCCCAGATCGGCGGAACGCCAACCAGCAACGACGCTGCTACAAGCAATACCGGCTCGAAGTAGCACGCAAGAAGGCGGGTGACGACGTTGACGCACGGGCGCGAGCACCGACATGTCCGCAATAGCCTCGCGGACGTTGCTATACCCCGCGTCGTCGCCTGCCAACCAAAACGAAAAGGAAACAATCTGAATAGACAAAACTCTTTTGTTCTAACTAGCTGATGGGGGCGCCTCATGTCTGAACAATTCAAGACTCTTCCCGAACGCATCCAGGCGCTTTCCGATGCAACTTCTTGTAGTTCTTTTTCGCTGACCTCAGTCGAGCAGACCAAGGGCTTTCAGATTATCGCTTTTGTCGACAGCTGTTTCGGCGATTCTCAATGCGAGATCGATGCTTGCGGATTGATCGCCGCTATGCTGATCGCTTTTGCCAAAGCGCGCAGCGATCCGTTCACGTTTCATTATTTTGCAACGCGTGCTCTCCATGACGGACTAGAACGTTGCATCGCTATCCTTGTCCAACGCGGCGAAAGGCTGCCCGTTGTCGCCTATGCGCTCATCGCAAATTATATCCGCTGGACGGCTCGACGCCGAGAGATGGCTTTAGCCGCGGCGTTTGAGCGTCTGCGCCTTTATCCGACACTTCCAAACATGTTGATCTGGCCGCCGAAGCGCACGCCAGGATAGCGTGCCAGCGCCTGAGATTCATCGAACAAAAAAAGCCGTGGCAGATTTTCTCAAAGGAGACGCAAAACAATGAGTAATCAACTATCGCATTGGCCTCCGCCACTTCGGATCCGCCTTCTGCTTTTTGTGGTGTCTCGCATCGAACACTTTCTCCTCTTAAGGTGTCCGAAAGGTCGCATCAGGCGATTGGGATTGGCTTGGGTCGACCAGATTCATGCGCGCGTGCGCAAAAAGCTCAGCCGTGCAGAGCTACCCGAAACGCGTTGATGTTTCTTCCGCGTTCGATCGCGCGTCAAATAGCCTTGAATCAGCGCTGAATGGTGAGGAAGCCTACAAATCTCTTTCCGCGCCGATCGGTCCGTCACCGTGATCTATAATCGACGAGGGCTTCATTGCGCCGCGCCGGTGTTAAACTGTCAAGGAGGGCGTTGGCCTTCTCAATTACCTTGCTGCCGATCTCGCGCTGTTGCCCTTGATTGGCTTTTCGGGCGCCCTCGGCGAACACCGATTCCGCGGGGAGTACCGCCGCAGCAAATGCGGCGGCGGCCAAAACCGATCTAAGAAACATAGGCTACTCTACTCGGCTGGGGTTCATGGCTGCAAAGATGCTATCGTACGTACCGTCCCGTTCAGCCCAACGCCGTGCATGAT
Organism: Bradyrhizobium sp. in8p8; assembly: GCF_000426845.1. Taxonomy (GTDB): domain Bacteria; phylum Pseudomonadota; class Alphaproteobacteria; order Rhizobiales; family Xanthobacteraceae; genus Bradyrhizobium; species Bradyrhizobium japonicum_C. The sequence continues at coordinate 9,687 of NZ_AUGD01000030.1, forward strand.
CCCGATTAAGAAGGATCTCACCCCCCGGATGATCTCCGCGATCGAGGATGTCCATCACCTCCACAACAAATGCATTGAGCGGTCATTGTGCGAGGATCAGACGCTTGCGCAGAGCCGGTCAAGCTCCGCGAGCGTATTGGCGTATCGTGCGTCCGACACCGCCGTTCTCCTGTATTTGCACGCTACACTACTACGTCGATGAATCTTTGTTGAATCGCCCCGAAATCTGGCCCCTTTAATCATCCCCGTCTGGGGAAGGACTGTATCGGCCCCGATAGAAACGGGGCACTATGACAGCATCACACCACAATTCGGAAGGCCTCGCGCGCGGCGCAAGGATGCTGCGCACTGCGCTCGGTCCTGCAATCGCGCGCTATCTTGATGACGCCAGCATCGTCGAGGTGATGCTCAATCCCGATGGGCGCCTCTGGATCGACCGACTCTCCGAAGGACTTTCCGATACCGGTGAGCGGCTGTCACCAGCGGACGGCGAACGTATCGTTCGCTTGGTTGCGCACCATGTCGGAGCCGAGGTTCATGCTGGTGCTCCTCGGGTATCCGCAGAGTTGCCTGAAACCGGCGAGCGGTTCGAAGGCCTGCTGCCACCCGTCGTCGCTGCCCCCGCATTCGCGATCCGTAAGCCCGCTGTCGCGGTGTTCACGCTCGACGACTACGTCGCGGCCGGCATCATGTCAGCGACGCAGGCCGAGATACTCCGCCGGAGTGTCTCCTCACGCGCCAACATCCTCGTCGCCGGCGGGACATCCACCGGCAAGACGACGCTGACAAACGCGTTGCTCGCCGAAGTTGCGAAGACCGCCGATCGCGTCGTCCTCATCGAAGACACCCGCGAACTGCAATGCGCCGCGCCGAACCTCGTGGCGATGCGAACAAAAGATGGCGTTGCCTCACTTTCCGATCTCGTTCGCTCTTCGCTGCGTCTGCGGCCCGATCGCATACCCGTTGGCGAAGTGCGCGGCGCCGAAGCGCTCGAACTGCTCAAGGCCTGGGGCACCGGCCATCCTGGCGGGGTCGGCACCATCCACGCCGGCAGCGCGATCGGCGCACTGCGCCGCATGGAGCAGCTCATTCAGGAGGCAGTCGTCACGGTCCCGCGCGCATTGATCGCGGAAACGATCGACCTCGTTGCCGTCCTCTCCGGTCGCGGGTCCGCGCGGCGACTCTCCGAACTCTCGCGCGTCGAAGGCCTCGGTCTCGACGGCGACTACCGCATCGCGCCGGCCACCACGGATGGCGACGGCAGCTCGAGCTTGTTCGTCCCAGCACCTGAAGGAGAAAGCCTGTGATCCAACGCCTGCGGCGCGCGCGCCATCATCTCGTCTTGACCGTTTCCATCGCCACTCTGTCGGCGGTGATGGCAGCCCCCGCTCACGCTTCCGGTTCGTCGATGCCGTGGGAACAGCCTCTCCAACAGATCCTGCAGTCGATTGAAGGTCCCGTGGCGAAAATCATGGCGGTGATCATCATCATCGTTACCGGCCTGACGCTGGCCTTCGGCGATACCTCCGGCGGCTTCCGCAGGTTGATCCAGATCGTGTTTGGTCTCTCGATTGCCTTCGCCGCGTCGAGCTTCTTCCTGTCGTTCTTCTCGTTCGGCGGCGGGGCGCTGGTCTGATGACGGGCGCTGTCGATCAGGGCGGCGACGTCCCAGGCTATACCGTCCCCGTTCACCGGGCACTGACCGAGCCGATCCTGCTCGGCGGCGCCCCACGGGCTATCGCCATCATGAACGGGACGCTCGCTGGCGCGGTCGGCCTAGGGCTTCGCCTCTGGCTGGTGGGGATCGCGATCTGGGCGATCGGCCACGTCACCGCGGTGTGGGCTGCCAAGCGCGATCCGCTCTTCGTCGACGTTGTGCGCCGCCATCTGCGCGTCCCCGCACACCTTTCGGTCTGAGGGGAGCGCGGCCATGATGAACCTTGCCGAATATCGCAATCGCAACAGCCGCCTGGCCGACTTCCTCCCCTGGGTCGCGCTGGTGGGCTCCGGCATCGTCCTCAACAAGGACGGCAGCTTTCAGCGCACCGCGCGGTTTCGCGGCCCCGATCTCGACAGCGCCGTACAGGCTGAGCTAGTCGCCATCGCCGGCCGCCTCAACAATGCGTTCCGTCGCCTTGGATCAGGCTGGGCAATCTTCGTCGAGGCGCAGCGGCAAGCTTCGAACCTCTATCCCGACAGCCGCTTTCCCGATCCCGCCTCGGCGCTGGTCGACGCCGAGCGCAAAGCGGATTTCGAGGAAGCTGGCGCACATTTCGAGTCGAGCTATTTCCTGACCTTCACCTATCTGCCGCCGGCCGAGGACGCCGCGCGCGCGGAATCCTGGCTCTATGAAGGCCGGGAAAAGTCGGGCCTCGACCCCAACGAGGTGATGACCGGGTTCGCCGATCGCACCGATCGCATCCTGCGCCTGGTCGAAGCCTTCATGCCCGAATGCCGCTGGCTTGATGACGCGGAGACGCTCACCTATCTCCACGGCTGCGTCTCGACCAAACGGCACCGTGTCCGCGTCCCCGAAACGCCGATCTATCTCGACGCGCTGCTCGCCGACCAGCCGCTCACCGGCGGGCTCGAGCCGCGCCTTGGCGCGTCGCATCTGCGCATCCTCACCGTCACAGGCTTTCCAACGGCGACGACACCTGGCCTGCTCGACGAGCTGAACCGTCTCGCATTTCCGTATCGTTGGTCGACGCGGGCGATCCTGCTCGACAAGACCGACGCGACCAAGCTGCTGACCAAGATCCGCCGGCAATGGTTCGCCAAGCGCAAGTCGATCGCCGCGATCCTCAAGGAGGTAATGACCAACGAGGCGTCCGTCCTCGTGGACACCGACGCCGCGAACAAGGCCGCCGATGCCGACATGGCGCTCCAGGAACTCGGCGCCGACTATGCCGGGATGGCCTACGTCACCGCGACGGTGACGGTGTGGGACGAGGATCCGCGCGCTGCCGACGAGAAGCTGCGCCTCGTCGAGAAGGTCATTCAGGGCCGCGACTTCACTGCCATGGCCGAGACGATCAACGCGGTGGACGCCTGGCTCGGATCATTGCCCGGCCACGTCTATGCGAACGTCCGCCAGCCGCCGATCTCCACGCTCAATCTCGCCCACATGATCCCGCTGTCGGCGGTGTGGGCGGGGCCGGAACGGGACGAGCATTTTGCAGCGCCCCCACTGCTCTTCGGCAAGACCGAAGGCTCCACCCCGTTCCGGCTTTCGCTTCACGTCGGCGACGTCGGCCACACGCTGATCGTTGGCCCGACCGGCGCGGGCAAGTCGGTCCTGCTGGCGCTGATGGCGCTGCAGTTCCGACGCTATGCTCGCGCCCAAGTCTTCGCCTTCGACTTCGGCGGCTCGATCCGCGCGGCGGCGCTCGGCATGGGCGGCGATTGGCATGACCTCGGCGGCGATCTCAGTGACGGCGCGACCGATAACGTCAGCCTTCAACCGCTCGCCCGCGTTCACGACGTGCCCGAGCGCGCCTGGGCGGGCGACTGGATCGTATCGATCCTGACCCGCGAGGGCGTGGCGATCACGCCCGAGGTGAAGGAGCATATCTGGACGGCGCTGACCTCGCTGGCATCGGCGCCCGTCGAGGAGCGCACGATCACCGGCCTGGTCGTGCTGCTCCAGTCGAACGATCTCAAACAGGCGCTCAGGCCCTATTGCGTCGGCGGTCCCTACGGCCGGCTGCTCGACGCTGAACGCGAGTATCTTGGCTCGGCGTTCGTTCAAGCGTTCGAGACTGAGGGGCTGATCGGCACCGGCGCGGCGCCGGCGGTTCTCTCCTATCTCTTCCATCGGATCGAAGATCGGCTCGACGGTTCGCCGACTCTTCTCATTATCGACGAAGGCTGGCTGGCGCTGGACGATGACGGTTTCGCCGGCCAGCTCCGCGAATGGCTGAAGACGCTGCGCAAGAAGAACGCCAGCGTCATCTTCGCCACGCAATCGCTCAGCGACATCGACGGCTCGGCCATCGCGCCTGCCATCATCGAAAGCTGCCAGACCCGGCTTCTGCTGCCGAACGAGCGCGCGATCGAGCCGCAGATCACGGCGATCTATCGGCGCTTCGGCCTCAACGACCGCCAGATCGAGATCATCGCGCGGGCAATGCCCAAGCGCGACTATTACTGCCAGTCGCGGCGCGGCAACCGCCTCTTCGAGCTCGGTCTGTCCGATGTCGCGCTCGCTCTGTGCGCCGCGTCATCGAAGACCGACCAGGCGGCCATTGCCCGCATCGTCGCCGAACACGGCCGCGACGGCTTCCTCGCCGCATGGCTCGATCACCGTGAGGTCGGTTGGGCCGCCGATCTCATCCCCACGCTCACCAACAAGGAGACGTCCCAATGAAACTGCGCAATTCCCGCGCAGCGCGTTTTGCTGCCGCGCTGCTGACCGCTCCCGTCGCGCTCGCGCCCATGCTGGCGACGCCCGCTCACGCCATCATCGTATTCGATCCCTCGAACTATGCGCAGAACGTGCTCACGGCGGCGCGATCGCTTCAGCAGATCACCAACCAGATCACCTCGCTTCAGAACGAAGCGCAAATGCTGATCAACCAGGCACGCAACCTTGCGAGCCTGCCGTTCTCGTCGCTGCAACAGCTTCAGCAGTCCGTCCAGCGCACGCAGCAGCTTCTCAACCAGGCGCAGAATATCGCCTACGACGTCCAGCAGATCGACCGGATGTTCCAGCAGAAGTACGGGAACGTCTCGCTGTCCGCTTCGGATCAGCAACTCGTCACCGATGCCCGCTCGCGCTGGCAGAACACGGTCGGCGGCCTGCAGGACGCAATGCGGGTGCAGGCGGGCGTCGTCGGCAACATCGACACCAATCGCACGCAGATGTCGGCGCTGATCGGCCAGAGCCAGGGCGCGACCGGCGCGCTGCAGGCGACGCAGGCCGGCAACCAACTCCTTGCGCTCCAGGCGCAGCAACTCGCGGATCTCACCGCCGTCGTGGCGGCCAACGGCCGGGCGCAGGCCTTGCAGTCGGCCGAGCAGGCCGCCGCCGCCGAACAGGGCCGCGAGCAGCGCCGGCGTTTCCTGACGCCGGGCTCGGGCTACCAGCCCGGCAATGCCCGCATGTTCCCGAACAGCGGCAACTGAGGCTGGCACGATGGACGGCAAGACCCTCGCTCGCGTCGGCGCCATCGTCTTCGTCGCGGTCGCCATCACGGCGACCGCGATCGAGATGAACCGCAAGGACGTTTCGACGGACGTCCTCGCGACGCGGGGCCGTCCAGTCACAGCCTTAGATCCACTCACCGCAGAACTGCTTCGCTGTTCCGAGATCGGCGAGGCCGGCACGCGTGACCCCGGTTGCCTGAAGGCGTGGGCGGAGAACCGGCGCCGCTTCCTCGGCCGGCCGGCACCGGTTTCATCACCGTCGCCGGTTGCGCCAGCCACGCTGTTTCCAAGCGCGCCCGCGTCGGCCGCTCCCATCCACAAAGACAGTGCGCCAGCGGACGTGACCGGGCCTGCGATGCAGGCCGAGCCCGCTCAGCCAGAGGTTCGCTGACATGGGCGGCACCGGTGTCATCGACCATTTCCTCGAGGTCTTCACTCGCTACATCGACGGAGGATTCGGGCTGCTCGGCGGCGAAGTCGGTTTCATCGCCACCACCTTGATCGTCATCGACGTCACGCTCGCCGCGCTTTTCTGGTCATGGGGCGCCGACGACGACATCATGGCGAGGCTGGTCAAGAAGACGCTCTTCGTCGGTGTCTTCGCCTACCTGATCTCCAACTGGAACAATCTCGCCCGCATCGTCTTCGAGAGCTTCGCGGGCCTCGGCCTGAAGGCTTCGGGAACGGGCTTTGCCGTGAGCGATCTCATGCGCCCCGGCAAGGTGGCGCAGACTGGTCTCGATGCCGGCCGGCCGCTGCTCGACTCCATCTCCAGCCTGATGGGCTACTGGTCGTTCTTCGAGAACTTCATCCAGATCGCCTGCATGTTTTTCGCCTGGGCGCTGGTGCTGCTGGCGTTCTTCATCCTGGCGATCCAGCTCTTCGTCACCCTGATCGAGTTCAAGCTGACCACGCTCGCCGGCTTCGTCCTCATTCCCTTCGGCCTGTTCGGCAAATCGGCGTTCATGGCCGAGCGCGTGCTCGGCAACGTCATCTCCTCCGGCATCAAGGTGCTGGTGCTCGCCGTCATCATCGGCATCGGCTCGACGCTGTTCTCCGAGTTCACCTCGGGCTTCAACGGCGCAACGCCATCGATCGACGATGCCATGGCGATCGTGCTTGCCGCGCTGTCGCTGCTTGGTCTCGGCATCTTCGGTCCCGGCATCGCTAACGGCCTCATCTCCGGTGGCCCGCAGCTCGGCGCCGGCGCGGCCATTGGCACTGGTCTTGCCGCCGGCGGCGTTGTCGCAGCAGGCGCGGCCGCTGCCGGCGCCGTCGTGACAGGCGGCGCTGCACTTGCTGGCGGCGCTGCCGCCGCCGCGCGTGGCGGTGCAGCCCTCGCCGGTGGCGCCTCCACCGCCTACAGCCTCGGCGCGGCCGGCCAGGCCGGCGCATCCGGCGTCGCGTCGGGTCTTGGCAGTGTTGCCAGCACCGGCGCGAAGGCGGCCGTCTCACCGCTGAAGCGCGCAGCCGGTCGTGCCGCCGACAGCCTGAAGCAGAGCTATCAGGCCGGTGGCCAGGCCGCGACGGAGATCGCCACCGGCGCATCCGGTGCTGCGACGACCGCCACCGCGGAGGCCGCATCTCCCGGAGCTGCGTCTTCCACCAGCGACGGGCCGCCGGCCTGGGCGAAACGCATGAAGCGCTCGCAGCAGATGTCCCATGGCGTTCAGGCCGCCGCCCACGCCGTGCGTAGCGGCGACAGCCATGGCGGCGGCTCCTCCGTCAACCTCTCCGAAAGCGACTGACCATGTTCAAGCGACCATCCACCCACTACGGCAAAGCCCCTCAGCCCGAGACTCCCTATCAGCGCGCCGCTCAGGTCTGGGACGATCGCATCGGCTCCGCCCGCGTGCAGGCCCGTAACTGGCGCTACATGGCCTTCGGATCATTGGCCCTCGCGGGCGGCCTTTCGGCCGCGCTGGTCTGGCAGTCCGCCAACGGCTCGATCGTGCCTTGGGTAGTGCAGGTCGACCGGCTCGGCCAGGCGCAGGCGATCGCGCCGGCGACCGCCGACTATCAGCCAAACGATCCGCAAATCGCCTTCTACCTCGCGCGCTTCATCGAGCAGGTCCGCTCGATCCCGTCCGACGCCATCATCGTGCGGCAGAACTGGCTGCGCGCCTACGACTTCACGACACAGGGTGGCGCGCTCGCGCTGAACGATTATGCGCGCGCCAACGACCCCTTCACCAAGGTCGGCAAGCAGCAGATCGCGATCGAAGTGTCGTCGGTGATCCGCGCCTCGCCGTCGAGCTTCCGCATCGCCTGGATCGAGCGACGCTATCAGGACGGCTCACTGGCCTCCACCGAACGCTGGTCCGCGATCCTCACCGTCGTCGTGCAGCCCCCACGCGACGCCGACACGCTGCGGAAGAACCCACTCGGAATCTACATCAACGCCATCAACTGGTCGAAGGAGCTTGGACAATGACGCCCGCACTCCGCAAAGCCGCCCCTTGGAGTGCAGGGCTCCCGGCTTTGCTCATCCACGTAGTTCCGGTTTTCCGCAAATCCGCTTTGCCGGGAATCTTGCTCGCCGGTTCGGCGCTGGCAGGGTGCGCCACTCACACCCCGCCGCCGGAGATTTCCTACGACAATGCGGTGCCGGCTGTGCAGACCTCCGATCCGCCAGCGCCCGTCCGGGTGGTGGAGCTTCCCAAACCGCTCCCGCTGCCTGGTCAGTTGAAGCCCATCGGCAAGGACGGCAAGCCCGAGCCGGAACCGTCCGATCCCGCCGCGCGCGTCAACCAGGCCAATGCCGCAGCGCGCGTCCAGCCCGTCCGCAACGGCTTCATCAACTCGATGCAGGTCTATCCCTTCGTCGATGGCGCGCTCTATCAGGTCTACGCCTCGCCGGGGCAGATCACCGACATCGCGCTTCAGCCCGGCGAGCAGCTCGTCGGCTCCGGTCCTGTCGCCGCTGGCGACACAGTGCGCTGGATCATCGGCGATACCGAGAGCGGCGTTGGCGCGGCCAAGCAGGTCCATATCCTCGTGAAGCCAACGCGGGCCGAGCTGATGACCAATCTCGTCATCAACACCGACCGGCGCACCTATCACATGGAGCTGCGCGCGACGCCATCGACCTATATGGCATCGGTGTCTTGGCAATATCCGCAGGACCAGCTCATCGCGCTGCGCCGCCAGAACAGCCAAGCCGAGGCCGCGCAGCCGGTGTCGGGCGGCATCGATCTCGCCCGTGTCAATTTCCGCTACGAGGTGACCGGCGACCGCGCACCGTGGCGGCCGCTGCGCGCCTTCGATGACGGCAAGCAGGTGTTCATCGAATTCCCCCGCGGCATCGGACAGGGCGAGATGCCGCCCTTGTTCGTGGTCGGACCGGAGGGCGACACCTCCGAGCTGGTGAACTATCGCGTGCGCGGCAACTACATGATCGTCGATCGACTGTTCGCCGCCGCCGAACTGCGGTTCGGCGCGGGCAAGAACCAGAAGCGTGTCCGCATCTCCCGCACCGACGGGAGGCCGGCATCGTGAGCGACGAACGCGATCCCGAAAAGGAGGAAGGCCGGACGCCCGGTTCGGCGCCCCAGCCTCAGCCGACCGACGACGACGCTCGGCCGCTGACCGGCGAGCCGGCCGCGACCATGCGGCTGCGCGCCGAGCCGCCGCGTGTGACCCGCCTGTCCCGCAAGGTGCTGGCCGGTCTGGGTCTTGCGGCAAGCCTCGGTGTCGGTGGGGCGCTGATCTATGCGCTCCAGACTCGTCACAGCGGCCAGGGTCAGGAGCTTTACTCTACGGACAACCGCTCGACACCGGACGGTCTGGCTGGATTGCCGAAGGATTATTCCGGCGTCCCGAAGCTCGGCCCGCCGCTGCCCGGCGACCTCGGTCGCCCGATCCTCAACGCGCAGAACGGTGGCACAGTGCCGCCGATCGGCGCACCGGCATCAGGTCCGACGGGACCGAGCCCCGAGGAACAGCGCCGGGCGCAGGAACTGGAGGCGGCTCGGACCGCACGGCTGTTCGCATCCACCGAGACTCGGCCCGCTACGGCTGGAGCTTCGACACAGCCGACTGCGACCGCCACGCCGTCGGCCGATCTCGCCAGCCTCGGCCTTGCGCCGCAGCCAGCGACACCCTCCGCGCAGGATCGTCAGCTCGCATTCCTCAATCAGACGCCCGACAAGCGCACTGTCTCGCCGGATCGCGTTGCCGCGCCAGCGTCGAAGAACGTCCTGCAGGCCGGCGCCGTCATCGCGGCCGCGCTCATCACCGGCATCCGCTCCGACCTGCCGGGTCAGATCACCGCACAGGTGACGGAGAACATCTATGACAGCCCGACCGGCAAGATCCTGCTTGTGCCACAGGGCACGCGCGTTATCGGCCAGTATGACAGTGGCGTCGGCTTCGGTCAGAGGCGCATACTTCTCGTCTGGAACCGGCTGATCTTCCCCAATGGCCGCTCCATCGTTCTGGAGCGTCAGCCTGGTGCGGACGCCGAGGGCTATGCGGGCCTTGAGGATGGCGTCGACTATCACTGGGGCGAACTGTTCAAGGCCGCTGCACTTTCCACGATTCTGAGCATCGGTGCGGAGGCGGGCTCGTCTGGCCAGGACAGCGATATTGTGCGGGCGCTGCGACAGGGTGCCTCCAATAGCGTCAGTCAAACCGGCCAGCAGATCGTCCAGCGCCAGCTCAACATCGCACCGACCCTCACCATCCGGCCAGGCTTGCCCGTCCGCGTCATCGTCACCCGCGATCTCGTTCTCGAACCCTACGGAGGCTGACATGACCAAGCTGAAATTGGGAGCGATCGTCGACGACAAACCGGTGAAGGTCACGGTGGAGTTACCGGCAAGCCTGCATCGCGACCTAACGGCCTACGCAGAAATTCTCGGCCGCGAAGCGAGGCAACCGCCGGCCGATCCCGTTCGCCTCATCGCTCCGATGCTGGAGCGGTTCATAGCCACGGATCGGGGATTTGCGAAAGCGAGGAAGTCAAAAGAACTGCCGAAACCGTCTGAATGATTGTGGCGGCAGCCGAGCGCGACATTGAACGCGCAAGACTGAGGAGGCGGCGCCAGGCCGGGTTATCATTCCGCGGCGACCACACCGCGCAGAACGGCAGAACCTCGCCGGCAAGCTGCCGATAGGCAGTTCCCGGAAACTGAGCCGCCGTCCCGGCCTCGCTCATGACCGTGACGCCTTGGCCGATCGCCACAAGCGACAGGAGATTGTCCCTCCCGACGTATTGGGTATCGATTTCTGGGTGACGCCCAAGATCGGCGAGGCGTTGAACCAAATAGTCGTGAATTTCCGATCCAGGGGCACCGTCACTTACAATGAATCTCTCGTCCACAAGATCACGCCAGCCAAGCTCCGATTTCTCAGAGAGAGGATGATCGCTGGGAAGTACGGCGAATACTCGCTCGGACCAAAGTTGCTCTGTTTCACAGTCCGACCACTGTGTGGTTCCCGTGATAAAAGCCACATCGAGTTGAAGTCGCCGGATCGAGGCAACGTGATCCGCAGGATCGCCGTCAAAAAATTCGACCCGTACACTTGCATGCTCCTTGCCGTAGGCTCCCAGCAGATCGGACAGGAATCCAGACGCGAGCGACGAAAAGATGCCGACCTTGATATGCCCCCGCTCGGAGCGACCTATGGCGGCCACATCCTTCGCGCCGCAGTCGATCTGTTGAAGTGCTTTGCGTGCTCGACGCACAAACTGCTGTCCTGCCAACGTCAGGCAGACGCCGCCGTTGTGCCTCTGAAATAGGGAAGCGCCGAGTTCGTCTTCGAGATCGCGAACGCGACGGCTGATCGCCGATTCCTGTATTCCCAAGGCCAAGGCCGCCTTTCGGAAGCTGCCATATTCGGCCGCCGCAAGAAAATACCGGATCTGGCGGAATTCAAGCATCGGTCAATTGCGACCGAGATCTATTCGAAATGATTCCTGGCCTCGCGACGGTCCATCGTCCGCTCGTTGCGAGCATCGCTCTGTAAGCACCATCTACCACGACCATCGCGCCCCGACCGCAGCTAAGGCAAGACCTCCCGATTCTCACCCTAGAATAGACGGCTACAGACGCTCATTGGCCGATGATCTTATATAGATTCGATATACCAACGTATCTTCGAAATATACCGTGTTCTGAAAGGGGGGGGGGTGGCACGCCCGCGCAGATCGCGCACCAGTTCGCGGTGCAGGGGCTCTCCTCTCAGTCGAGATTCAAACGCTCAAACTGTCCGACATTCTAACAAGGTCAATAATCGTCTTGGCCTGCATCTTCTGCATGAGATGGCTACGGCGAACCTTCACCGTGATCTCGCTAACATTCAGGTCGGCGGCGATTTGTTTATTGAGGAGGCCCTTTACAACGAGCTTGAAAACGTCTCGTTCGCCGGGCGTCAATGTCTCCCAACGCGCATTCAAATCCAGCGAACGCGCTTCGCTCTCGCGCCTTCGCCGGTCTTTTTCGATCGCTTGTTGGATAGCATCCAGCAGGTCTTGGTCGCGAAACGGCTTGGTCAAGAACTCGAAGGCGCCATTCTTGATGGCGTTCACGCCCATCGTGATGTCCCCATGTCCCGTGATGAATATCGTCGGCAGATGAATGCCGTATTCAGGCATTTGCCGATGAAAATCGATCCCGCTTTGTCCGGGCATTCTCACATCGAGCAGCAGGCAGCCGGGCGCGTCCGGCATGGAGCTTTCCAGAAATTCGGCAACCGAGCTATACGAGCGCACCTGTAGCCCAACGGATGCGAGCAAATCTTCGAGCGCGGCGCGAACGGACCGATCGTCATCGATGACATAGACGATGGGCTGCGGCCGCGAATCCGCCGTCGGTTCATTTTTCATCAGGCTGCCTCCATGTGGCGCGGCAGGCGCACCTCAAATACGGTCCCGCCTCCAGGGACTGGAGCCGCGGAAATCTGTCCGCCATTCGCTTCAACGATCGTCTGACTGATGGTAAGGCCAAGACCCATGCCTCCCTCTTTCGTCGTCCAGAAGGCGTCAAAGAGGTGCTCACGAGCTCCCGGCGCCAGACCGGTGCCGGAATCGGCCACCGCGAGAACGATCGCATCCCGTCCATCCTGCGAGGCGGCAATTCGCAGACGACGCTCGGGCAATGCGCGGTCCGACATCGCCTCGGTCGCATTGAGGACGAGATTGCTGATGACCTGCTGGATCTGGACCCGATCGGCAAAAACGCGAGGTAGGCCGTCATGCAGGTCCAGTTGCAAGGCGACGCCGCCACGCTCGATCTCGCCGCGCGACAAGGTCGCGATTTCCATGACAGCTTCCCTGAGGTCGAATGGTTGTCGGCGCGGCGCCTCGCCCTTCGAAAGGGCGCGAATGCGCGCGATGACCTGGCTTGCCCGGTTGGCATCGCTGACGATGCGGTCGAGCGCGAGGCGGGCCTTGTCGAGATTTGGCGGCTCCTGGGCAAGCCATCGGGTGCACGCGCCGCCGCTGGCGACGACGGCAGCCAGGGGCTGGTTGACTTCGTGCGCGATCGACGCCGACAGTTGACCGAGCGTCGTGACCCGCGCAATTCGCAAAAGCCGATCGCGCGCCTCCAGCGCCTCGGCCTTCGCAGCCACCATCCTTAAACTGAGATAGGTTGTAACGCCGATCGCAACGATACTAATCCCGGTATTGACGATGCCGACCTCATACGCACCGGAGTGGGTCAAGAAAAAACTGATCAGGGTCAGCGCGACACAAATGCAAGCGAGGGCCACTACAGCCGTGCCAGACAAGATGCGTGTCGCAACGAGAATGACCGCTGTGTAGAATACGGCCGCTGCGATGGCGTAGTCCGTGACCGTATCGGCGATAAAAATGCCGGCCATCGCAACGCCCATCGCGATCAACGTCAGCGCCGATCCGGGACGTATATCATTGGCGATCTTGAGCATTGTTCACCTTCTCGATCAACTTACCTACTTTCAATATTCTTCCCTGGAGAATCTACTCCGCCGTGTACCTAGATAACTATTGCTTCTCGGTCACTCGCCTGGCTCGAACCGCCACCGAGCAGATGTTACCAGCGGCTCCAGACTGAGACGACCGATAATCTGTTCCAAAAGGCGATCCTGCCGAGTGTCGGCTCGCACTGTCGCGCTCACCTGGACTCGGTTTGTGTCCTCGATATTCGTGCTTTCGAGGTCGCGGATGTGCAGCGCACCGGCGAGATCGCGAAGAAGAAGCGCCCGAACATGCGCCTCAGCCTCTCCATGGCAGATGATGCTGATCGCATATGCGCTGTCCAACGGGCTTGCGGCGAATGACTGGCGCTCAACGAGGCGCACGAGCGGGCGCAGAACTGCGTTGACGGCGATGACGAACGTCGTCGCAATCAATGCATGAAAGAAAAATCCGGCCCCACACAGCGCGCCGATCGCGGCGGAGCACCACAGCGTCGCGGCGGTGTTGAGCCCGCGCACATTCAACCCTTCCTTGAAGATGATGCCGGCGCCCATAAAGCCGATGCCGGAAACAATCTGGGCCGCAACGCGCGTCGGGCTCGCCTCGCCGGGGAACAGCCCGGCAAAGAGGACGAAGATGGCCGCGCCGAGCGCGACGAGGGTATTGGTTCGCAGCCCGGCCAGGCGCTGGCGCCATTGCCGTTCGAAGCCGATCAAGCCGCCAAGAAGGAATGCGCCCCCGAGCGTGAGTGCGGTGTGGCCAAGGCTTTGCCAATCCATCTGAATGTGTTCCCATCTCGTTGCGTCGGTCGCGCCCTCCCGAGGCGCAAGCCCGCGCTATTGCTGGAATTGCCACTCCACTCGCTGTCAGAATTCGGCGTGGGCGCGAAGCGACAGAATCGAGGCTGGTCCGCGGTCGGCGTTGTAGGCGGGGTTTGCAACAAACTGATAGTCGAAGGTGACGGTGCTCCAGCCGTTGACCCGCAAGGCGTAATACGCCTCGACGATCGACTCGTGGCCGTAGCGCAGTCTCCCATCACCGATCAGCAACCCCGTGCCTCCGGCGGCGAGGAAGTTACGATGTGCACTCGAGAGGCCGTTGACCGCAGCACCGACTCCGATCGTGTCCGCAGGCCGTCCCCATGCAGAACCCTTTAGGGAGAAACCACCGGAAATGCTGCGGTCGATGTCCGTGAAGGAGAGGATTTCGGTGCGGCCGTCGTTCCAGCTTGCACGGGCGAAAAGCCCGAGGTCAGCTGTCAAAGCCTGTTCGATATTTCCATAAAAGCCATACTTATTCTGATTGCGGCGCAGGGCCGTCATCGCATCGTTGATATCTGTTTGAGGGCTCGCTTGCGCGAGGTTGATAGCGTCGCGATACGCGCCGGTGTAACCACGGTTGATGAAAGCGCCGATCCGAACCTTACCCGGCTGCCCGAACAGGCTGTGCCGTTCCTCGAACTCGACGGCGCCACCGCCGCCCCCATTGAAGACCAAAACATCACTGTTCGGCTCCCTGGGCACTTGGAAGGCCCCGGCTCGCACAGCCCAATCCTTACGATTCAGCTCGATGACCGCACCGCGCGTCATGCCGGGAAGGTCGGCGGGGAAGTCATAGGCCCCCGACGACCAGATTGCCCAATTCATGAAATCCGCGCGCGGATCCTTGGCATAGGCATTCGCGTCGAAGAAATCGCCAACCGCGAAACGACCAACCGTGACAGTGACGCGATCGATATCGCGTCGCCCCGCCAGTTGCAGGGGGCCGTCTGCGACATCCTCCTGCTCGCCACCAAGACCGAATGTCTGCTGAAGATAGTAGCGCTGTGGCCGAAATTTCGGAAATTCAGCGCCGCCTTTTTGCGCTTCTCCATTTGGAAAGCCTGCGAGTCCGAGCGTCCCGTTCAGCCCGAAGCCTTGGGCTAGCTCGGGATTGAAATAGAACGCACCACCGTCCCAAAGCCTCACGCCAAGAAATGCGTCCGCGGTCCACGTCTCACGAACTTGCCCACCACCGGGCAGGCTGGCGCTGGAAGCGTAGGGGGAACGAATCGCGGGATAGCCTTGGGCGATGAATGTGGTCTGGCCATGAATATTCCAGTCCGGCGACATTTCGACAGTTGCCGGTGGTCTTGGGAGTGTCGAGGCCACATCGCCCAGTCGGTAGTTCAGGCCAAGCGTGAACCTCTGGGTTCGGGGGCGGACGGACACATCGCGCAGTCCGGCACCATCGAGTCGATAGGTCGAGGAAGCCAGATCGAGGTAGTCGTACTGGACGCGTGCCGTCCATGGTCCGCCTAAGGCCATTTCGACACCTGCGCCTGCCGTCCACCCAGCGTGCCAGCGCCCCAGTTTTGACAAAACGCTGCCGTCATCGCCATTGATGTCGACGTTCGTTCGTGTCCAAGCGAGGCCTCCCGTTGCATAGGGGAGGAATGGGCCAAAAGCATAGCCGATCCTGCCACGCACCGTCCCCACGACATCCAGGGATGTGTTGAAGGGAGCCGGTATCCGTCGCGTCTCATCGGGCGGGCTCACAAAAGTGACATCGGCTTCCGCGCCGAGCACCCAACGATCGCTGGCCTGAAAGTTGTAGCCTCCCTGAAAGCCGCCGATCATTCCTGTCACCGTAGGCGGCAGGCCAACGGACTGATTCAAGACGGGGTTCGTTCCCGGGCCAAGGCTGCCAGCCCCGAAACCGGTGTGTCCGCCAAAATAGACGCCCGACCAGTCGGGCCCGCCCGATTCCACCTTATTGTCACGCGAGGCCCCCGGTGCCTTCGTTGGCATCGCCAGGATGGGTTGCGGTCCACTAGTGTTGAGCCGTGCCGCATCCGGATGGCCGGGAGTCGTTTGAAGTTCTTGCGCGTGCGCTTTGGTTACCTGAAGAACCGCTACAAGACCGAGCGCCAGCAAGTAGAAAGCGATCACCATCAGTCGGCAAAAAAGAACCCGACGACGCCTGAAAACCTTCAGTCCGGTGGTGATAGTGAAATTGGGAAGTCCGTGGGTCGTAAAATAAGTCATGGGCTACTCCTGGCGTCGGGTTGCGAGAGCGCCCGGCGCCAATAGCCGCGAGCTGCCCTCCTAGTTTTCTCGTGAATTCAAGCGGCGCGAGTTGTTGGTCGCGCCGCGACTAGATGGGTCGTCCATTTGAAGCTCCTTGCTGATCGAAGTCCGGTTCAGGTCCGGGCCTCGTGCTTTGGTTCCATGCAAGCGATCGTTTTGCGCTTGTGTGGCTCACCAGCGGCAACGCCGCATTCGCGATATCGCCGCTCTGTTCAACCGTGCGCCGCAACGCAGCAGGAATCTGAGCTTGAAACCGTCCAGCAGACGGCGACGAGCAAGGTGAACGGCCGCATGCGTCACGAACATCGCCAAAACCGCCAAAGCCCAACACAAACGTCTGTCCAACCGATTCCGAAGCGACGACCTGGCATCGCCCGGCTCGCGATTGTGGGGCGGACGCGGCGCTTGTCGCCTCGGCGGTGGCGGCCCTTGTCGCGGGCAGTCTCCAGCCTGCGGCGGCGCAAATCTCAGGATCAACGGTGATGTGGACATGATCAGGACCTCTCATGCGCTTGGCCGTCAGAACCATTGTCCGAACCGGCGGATGTAGACGGTCTTCATCAGTTGAGCGACGAGGCAGTAGCAGAGCAGCGTTCCGGCCAGCCACGGGAAGTAGGCGATAGGCAGGGGCTGCAATCCGATGGCTGCTCCCAGCGGAGAGAACGGCAAATAGATCCCCAGTACGCAGATGACGCTCGACATCAGCAAGACCGGCAAAGCCGCTGTGCTGTTGACGAAGGGAATCTTCTGGGTACGCAGCATATGGACCACGAGCGTTTGAGAAAGCAGGCCCTCGATGAACCAGCCCGACTGAAAGAGCGATTGATGCTCCGGGCTATTGGCGGCAAAGACGAACCACATCAGAGCGAACGTCGTGATGTCGAAGATCGAGGACGTCGGCCCGATCCAGATCATGAAACGACCGATATTCTTGGCATCCCACTTCCGCGGTTTGCTGAGAAACTCCTTGTCCATGTGATCCCAAGGCAGCGCCAATTGGGAAATGTCGTACATCAGGTTTTGCACGAGCAAATGGATCGACAGCATCGGCAGGAACGGAATGAATGCGCTCGCCACCAGCACTGAAAACACGTTTCCGAAGTTCGAGCTGGCGGTCATGTTGAGGTATTTCATGATGTTGCCGAAGGTTTCGCGCCCCTTCAGCACACCCTCCTCAAGAACCATCAGGCTCTTCTCGAGCAGGATGATATCGGCCGACTCCTTCGCAATATCGGCGCCGCTATCGACGGAAATGCCGACATCGGCATCGCGCAGCGCCGGGGCGTCATTGATGCCGTCACCGAGAAATCCGACGGTATGACCGTTAGCCTGAAGCGCCTGCAATACACGCGACTTCTGGAGCGGAGTGAGCTTCGCGAAGATCGTCCGCTCCTCGACCAAAACGCGAAGCGCGGTGTCGTCCAATTTTTCTATGTCGCGCCCGAGTACGGCTTGGCCCGGTTCAAGTCCTACTTCACGGCAGATCTTGGCACTCACGACCGCATTGTCGCCCGTAAGAACCTTGACCTTGACGCCATGCTCCGCGAGCGCAGCGATTGCTGGTCCAGCCGTCTCCTTTGGCGGGTCGAGAAAAGTAAGGAACCCCTGAATCGTGAGATCGGCTTCGTCCGCGATGGCATAATGCGTCTTGGCCTCGGACGCCACAAACCCTCGGGTGGCGACGACCAGCACACGGAATCCGTCCTCGTTGTACGCCCGAGCCATCGCAGCCAGATTCTTGCGCTCAACGTCACCAAGGCGGATCAGATCTTTGCCTCTTCTGACGTGCGTAGAGATCGACAGCATCTCCTCAACCGCGCCCTTGCAGATGAGCAAGTGATCTCCGTCCTCGCCCTCGACGACCACTGAGAGTCGGCGGCGCACGAAGTCGAACGGAAGTTCATCGACTTTTCGGTAGCTCGCGGCCGTGTTCGTGATGGCTGGCTCCGCCCCGGCGAATCGCACGACGGCCTGATCCATCAGGTTCTTCACGCCGCTCTGGTGGTAGCTGTTCAACCAGCCCAACCGGAGAACGTCAGCGTTGGGTTGCCCGGTAACGTCGACGTGGTGCTCCAGAATGATCTTGTCCTGAGTCAGCGTGCCGGTCTTGTCCGTGCAGAGAACATCCATCGCGCCGAAGTTCTGAATGGCGTTGAGTCGCTTCACGACGACTTTGCGCCGCGCCATCGCTACGGCGCCCTTCGCGAGGTTCGAGGAAACGATCATCGGCAGCATTTCGGGGGTAAGTCCGACGGCGACGGCAAGGCCGAACAACAGCGCTTCCACCCAGTCGCCTTTGGTCAGGCCGTTGATGACAAAGACGACAGGAACCATGACGAGCATGAAGCGGATGAGCAGCCAGCTCACACTGTTGATGCCGCGATCGAACGCCGTTTGAGCGCGCGATCCGACGATCGCCTTGGCTAACGATCCGAAATAGGTGCGAGCACCCGTGGCAACGACAAGCGCGGTCGCCGTGCCGCTCACGACGTTGGTGCCCATGAAGCAGACGTTGGGCATGTCGAGCGCGTTCATTTCGCTGGACGCTACGCTCGCCGCGGACTTCTCGGCGACAGACCCGAGCGTGTCATACTTCTCAACAGGGATGGCCTCACCGGTGAGCACTGCCTGGCTCACAAACAGATCGCGGGATTCGATCAGCCTCACGTCTGCCGGGATCATATCCCCTGCTGAAAGACGCACGATGTCGCCGGCGACGATCTCTCGCATCGGGATTTCGAATGCTTCGGGATTTGACGTTGCCGATCCTCGACGAAGAACCGTCGCCGTCGTGCGGACCATCGCCTTCAGAGCTTCGGCCGCAGCGCTCGATCGGTACTCCTGAACGAAGCGCATCAAGGCGCTGGCAAGCACCATCACGATGATGATGGTGACTTTTGTCGGATCCGCATCCTCGCCATGTTGAAGCCGAAGCCAGATGTCCGTTACAGCGCTGATCCCAGCCAGGATCAGCAGCACTGCAATGAACGGATTCTTGAAAGCGCCAAAAAACTGAACAACCGCTGGCAGGCGTCGCTCTTGCGCAACCTCATTGGGGCCGTCTTTTGCCAGCCGTTCGATCGCATCTCGGGCAATCAGGCCGTTGCGGTCGCCTTTGACGTTTTCGAAGGTGTCATCCAACCCATTCTGGGCTTCACGGACCGCCTTCATCGACAGCTTGCGTTCGTCTTTTCCGCGCGGCTTGAGAGCCGCCTTGAGGATGGGGGCATTCATTGGATGAATCTCCTGCCGCAAGCGCCGAGACCATGCGCCTCTCGGCACGGTCTTCGGCGCTTGGGGTCTTGGTCGGCTGAGGGGATAATGAAACCGATGCATCTTCACGACGCTCGGCATTCGGACCGCGCTTGAGCAGCGCAGCCGCTCTTCACCAGGGAGGGTCCGCACCTTCGCGCGACCGTGCGATTCTGCGCGAGTACGGATTGCCGCCCCGGCGGGGGTGAAGCCCGTCCAGGCCGGCGGACACCAGAACCATCGCCGTGCTGGCCTTATGCAGCGTGAGGGAATGCATCACACGCCTCACGCCGCAAAGCGACCATGCTGGTAAACTGCAAGAAGGAGTCCGGCGCGCTCGATCAATCGGCGCAACCCGCCGCCCGTGTCTGGTTCGGCGTCAAGCATCCAGATGCATTCGAGCCGACCGGTCTCGCCATTGACACGCCACGCCGCGACCAGTCGAGTCCGGTTCGTGCGGGGAGACTTCGTGAAAGGACGGTCACGCTCGCATCGCGGGTCGGCGAATGCGGGATTGCGTTTCGGCGAGGCGATCCGCGAAACGCGGAGCGAAGCCGGCAGAGTAAAAAATTGGAGAGTCATGTCTCACCTCCGTGACGAGCCGCTCGGCCGTCACAGGCGAGACTGATGATTCAGACTCGCGAGAACGACCTGAGCGGCACGCTTGCTCGACTACTGTCGCTTGGCATTGCTCGTTGATCCTCATGCGTCGGCAGCGGGTTGGAGCCGCTAGATGACATTGGCTGGATATCACCGTCATTCCTTGAGTGACAGTGTCTTGCGGGGTTGATCCGATATACAAAACAATATCCGGGATATACCATCGTATATTGTAAGGTCTTCGGCGATAACTACCTGCGCAATATCAAGCCGCTTAGACTCACCGGACACGGGCGCGTCGACTTCACTAGCGATGTGATCGCTCTGATTTATTTCGATCCGAGGTCTAGTGTGGGTATCGATATGGTTCTTGTCGAGCGCATCGTCGCGCGAAGCCCTCGTCTTCGGCGATTGCTTTATTCGTTGTCCTTAACCTTTCTGAAAGCGGCGTTTCGGTTTCGCCGCACGGGCTTGGATGCCTTTGCCCGACCGACATTGCGTTTATCGCAGTGTCTCTTTCGTACTGCCTCTTCGCGGATACGACGTCGTTATGCAGCCGAGCCGAAAATGACGTCGGACTCGCGCTTTGTGCTCCGTCGCCTTTCTCTCAAACTTTTGATCGTGCTGATCTTTGCCGGTGCTCAAAGCCCGCTGCCCTGGGGATTCGGGAAAGCGCTTACGATGATGCTGTTTATGAGCGCGGCTATCAGCTGTGCCTTGGCCCTCATGAACCACCAACGATTCAGATTGGGAGTCTTGAGCTACTGGGACGAATCTTTGGCCTTTGTCCTGCTCGGCCAAACCGCGCGGATGGTGTTTCTACGTTGAAGTATTGCGAGTGCGCTATGCCGGGGGCTCTCGTCTTCAAAATACTCGCCAATAACCTGCCACGCGATACGGGAATCGCGAAGGTGGCCGTCGAGGCGAGACGCGGGGCAGCGACAACCGCCTGCGGCGTCGTTTGGTATTGGTTATGACGGAGCGTCGCACCACTCGCCGTCGCCGCACGCTGTTGACGGGGAAGATCATTCTCAATCAGCGATCGTCCGTGATAAGTTGCGTCGTCCGAAACTTGTCGGACACAGGCGCCTGCCTCGAAGTTCCTGCTGCCCTGAACATTCCGGATGCCTTCGAGCTGAAAATAGAACCTGGCGGCGCTTGCTCACAGTGTCGAATAGTCTGGCGGAGCGCTACGCGCATCGGCGTGGCGTTCGATTGACACAAAGCTAGAACGCGCCTTCACTTTCAAGGGCGAGTGTAAAGGCGCTGGCCCGAGATACTGGCCGCGCGCACGGCGCTGCAGGCGTGACGGCTGATATGGCCGGACGGCAGGCTACAGAAATAACAAGGACAATGTGTGGGGGAAAGAGCCAATCTCACAAGGAGAATGGCGCGCCGTACTGGATAAAAGTGCGAACGCATATGTGATTGAATCTGCGATTAATTTATTTTGGGGCATCGTGATCCTCTCATCTTTCAGCGTTCGCCGGCTGCCGCCAATAGCCCCACCCAAACGGGTGCGCCGAACCGAACGCGGAGCTGATATCGGACCAAGTACAAGGTATCCGGTATTTTGCTTCTCCCGGGTCTATGAGGAAATGACTAGCTCTTTCCAAATCTGGGCCGCGTACGCAGTGGCTCTCTCCTAGTCCTGAAGTCCGCGGCATGTGTGATTGGGTACCGCTGGAATACATCGCAGAAAATCCCATTCTGCAGCGATGCAAATATCGAGTGCAAAATCGATTAAAAAATAGAGAGCTCCGCGAACTAGACGGCTCGACCGATGAGGGCACCAATGGTCGCAGTTGAGGCCATGGCGACTGCTCCCCAAAACACGACCCGAAGAGTGGGTTTCCATATGCTGGCGCCGCCAGCGCGAGCGCCGATCGCTCCGAGAACGCCAAGTCCGATGAGGCAGGCAATGGAGACGGTCCAGGTGGCGGTCCAGGCCGGCGACAGGAGAGCGACGGCCAGCGGCAAAGTCGCGCCAGATGCGAAGGTGACCGCCGAAGTGAAAGCCGCTTGAACTGGCTTCGCCATCACATGACTGGTCAGTCCGAGTTCATCCCGCGCATGGGCCCCGAAGGCGTCCTTTGCCATCATCTGCTCGGCGACCTGTCGCGCCAGTTCGGGCGTTACACCACGCTGCTCGTAGATCGCGGCGAGTTCGGCCAGCTCCGCTTCAGGTTGCGTGGCAAGTTCGCGGCGCTCACGCGCCATGTCGGCTTCTTCCGTATCGGCCTGGGAACTGACCGACACATATTCGCCTGCAGCCATCGACATTGCTCCGGCGACGAGCCCCGCTACGCCAGCAACCAGAATTTCGTGGGAAGCGGCGGTCGCGGCGGCAACACCGACGATCAGACTCGATGTTGAAATCAGCCCGTCATTGGCGCCTAGCACCGCTGCGCGAAGCCAACCTATTCGTTCGATCAGATGGTTCTCTTTATGAAGGGCTCGCATGGAACATGGTCCTGAATTACATTTCTAAGGCTTTGTAACGCGGCGCTGAGCACATAGGAAAAGGCGCCTTGCCTTCGAGATCGATCTGGAAACTTGGCCGGTCAGGCTGATCAATGATGCTATCTTCCGATGAAACGCCTACCGTTCCATCGCCACATACGCTGTAGTCCAAAGCCGCATTCAACTTCAATCGCCGGAGTGTTGTCCAGGCCTCTCAACGTGACTTCATTTGCCCTGACACTCATCACCAGATGATATCGTCCGTGGTGCGACATGTAGACCTGATGGAGGCATTTTCCGCTGCTACAAAACGTAAGGCGGTCGCCACATCTGAGTTCATGAAGATGAAGAGCGATGAGACGAACGTTCCCAACGTCAATGAAGCGGCTGAAGCCACGCGTTGTTGTCAATTCATCGCCACATACCTTCCTGTATTTTTGAAGGCCTGCCCGCACTTCCGCCGGCAGGTTTTGCACGTAGAAAGGACTGGGTTGATTGTCATGGACAGGAGAACTTGCGAGCGAGAGGGCCGGCGAGACAAAGAAAAGTGACGTCATAGCGGCTAAGATTGCCACGTCACGGAGCCGATTCGATCTTTTCATGCTGAAACCTCCACTTCCAACGGCTGTTTCTCTCGTTCGACGACGGCTGCGGAGCGGCGCTCCATCCATCGGTAGATCGCCGGCAACAGCAGCAGCGTCAGAACGGTGGACGACAGGACGCCGCCGATGACGACAGTGGCGAGCGGTCGTTGCACCTCCGCTCCCGCGCCCTGTGAAATCGCCATCGGTACGAAGCCGATTCCCGCGACCATGGCGGTCGACAATACCGGACGGAGCCGATCCGTGGCGGCTTGCCGGACTGCCTCGATAACAGGCAGCTTCCGCCGCAACGCATTGATATGATCGATCAGAACGAGACCATTCAGCATCGCGATGCCGGAGACCGCGATAAAGCCGATCGCGGCGGTGATCGAGAATGGCATGTCACGTAGCCAGAGTGCCAGCACGCCACCGGTGATCGCAAACGGAATACCGGTATAGACGACGGCGGCATGACGGACGCTCCCCAACGCCGAATAAACGAGCAAGAAGATCATCAGCAGCGCCGCCGGCACGACGATCATCAGACGGGCTCGGGCCGCTTCTAGCTGACGGAACTGGCCTCCGAACTCGATGCGATAGGATTCAGGCAGCGCAAGCTTGCCGTCGAGGCGTGCACGCGCTGCGGTCACATAACCTTCGATGTCGCTGGTGTTGAGATTGACCATCAAGGCGGCGCGGCGCTTACCATTGTCGTGCAGGATCGGTTCGACCGTTCTCATCTCGCGCAGACTTGCAACGCGGTCCAGCGGCACAAGGCCGGACGCGCCGACGCGCAATGGAAGGGAGAGGATCGATTTTGTGTCCGCGCGTAAGGACTCGGGCATACGAACGACGATCGCGTGTCGATGCTCTCCGTCCGCGATGAAGCCGACCTCGTCCCCACCGATCGCTGACGCAATGGCACGGTTGACCTCGGCGGTTCCCAGCCCCAACCGCACCATCGCGTCGTGATTGATCTCGACCACCACACTGTGGGTGCGGCTGGCCGCTTCGAATGCGGCATTGGCGGTGCCGGGCACGCCTTGCAATTCCTCTCGCGCCTGCGCGGCGAGCCGCTCAAGCACGTCGTAGTCGTCTCCGAATATCTTGACCGACAGATCCGCCCGCGTGCCCTCCAACATTTCGTTGAAGCGCATCTCGATAGGCTGCGCGAAAAGGAATGACTGCTCCGGCGCCAGCGCAGTGGCAGCCTTTTCGATCGCCGCAACCAGCTCGCTCTTGTTGCGCGGCATGTCCGGACCTTGCGGCCATTGGTCGAGCGGCTTGTAGAAGATGTAGAGGTCGTTCTCATTCGGCGGCATCGGGTCGGTCGCAACCGCGCTGGTGCCGATGCGGGAGAAGGTTCGGGTCACTTGCGGAAAGCGACGCAAAATTTCACGCTCGGTTTGCTGCTCGATCTCAAGGCTACGGTCGAGCGACATCCCCACGGGCTTGTAGACCATCGCCGTGATGGAGCCCTCATCGAGGCGTGGCGTAAACTGCGAGCCAAGGGTCAGGAATATCCTCAATGCCACGGCCAACAGGACTGCCGATGGAACGAGAAGGGCAGCGGGATGACGGAGGGCGAAGTCCAGGACGGGACGGTAGCCCCGGATCACGAGGCCGGCGAAGCCACCGTTATGCGTGATGTGGTTGTCGGCGGTTATCTCCGGGAGAGAATCTTCCTTTTCACTGACGCTCGGCTGACGCACCTTCTCGCCTCGTAGCAGCCGGGCGCACAGCGCCGGCACTAGCGTAAAGGTAACGATCAGCGCCGCTGCCAGCGCCAGCATCACGGCTTGCGCCATCGGCTGAAACAGCTTCCCCTCGACGCCGCCCAGGCTGAGTACCGGCACATAAACCAGCGCGATGATGGCCATGCCGAAGAACACGGGCCGCGCCACGCCCCCCGCAGCGTTGATGACGATGCGACGGCGTTCATCGGCCGTCAGCTCGCGCCCCTTGAGGCGCTGTGCCTCGCCCATCAGACGCAATGTGTTTTCCACGACGACGATCGCGCCATCTACGACCAGGCCGAAGTCGAGCGCGCCGAGGCTCATCAGATTGCCCGATATACCGAGCGCATGCATGCCCGAGATCATCATGAGAAAGGCCAGCGGGATGACCGACGCGACGATAAATGCCGCGCGCCAGTTGCCGACCACGATCAGCAATACGACGGCGACCAGCAACGCTCCCTCGCCAAGGTTGCGCTCGACCGTCGCGATGGTGCGATCCACCAATTCTGAACGATCGTACTGAACCTGAAGGATCATGCCTTTGGGCAGCGCGGCGCGCAGGTTCGGCAATTGCGCATCGACGCGCCGGGCAACGTCCCGGCTGTTCTGCCCGACCAGCATCATCACTGTGCCGAGCACGGTTTCCTTGCCGTTGGTGGTCGCGGCGCCATCGCGTGGAGCATGGCCGATGGTCACGGTCGCCAGATCCGCTACAGTCAGCGGCCGCACGCCACCTGCGAATTTCACGGGTAATGCGCGGATCATCTCCGCCGTCGTGACACGCGCTTCGGTTCGGACGGTGAAGCGTTGGCCGTTCTTGGTGATGGTCCCGCCGCCGGCATTGGCGACGTTGGCGCCAACAGCCTGGGCAAGCTCGCTCGGCGTGATGCCCGCTGTCGTGAGCTTCTTCAGATCAGGCTCGATGACAAACTGACGTTCGAGGCCGCCGTTGGAATTGACGTCGGCGACCCCCTCGATCGCGCGCAGCATCGGGCGCACGATATATTCCTGAGCCTCGAACAACTCCATCAGTTGTTGCCGCTCGTCCAAATCGGACGGCGGTTGCGCCCATTCGAGTGTGTAGTACCAGATTTCGCCAAGCCCGGTGGTGATCGGAGCGAGGCGCGGCGATGATCCGGCTGGCAGCATGTCGCGCACTGCGGAAAGCCGCTCGTTGACGAATTGGCGTGCGCGAAGCTGGTCCGTGCCGTCCTGATAGATGAGCGTGACCTGTGACAGTCCGGTCTTGGTGAGCGATCGCATTTCCCGCAGGCCCGGCTGACCACCCATGCTGCGCTCGATGGGCAGCGTCACAAGACGCTCGATTTCCTCTGGCGCCAGGGCAGGAACAGTCGTGTTGATCTGCACCTGCACGCCTGTGATGTCGGGAATGACATCGATTTGCAGATTCACGAAAGACCAGATTCCAAGACCAGCGATCAGCAAAGCGATGATCATCACCGTGGCTGGTCGACCGGTTGTCCATTCCAGAATCCGCCGCGTCATCGGGACACGCCGTCGAAGCTGCGGCCGCCATTGAGCGCCCGAAGTTGAAGCATCGCTTCCATAGCCTCACGTCGCGTGTCGAGCAGAGCCGACAGCGCGTCCAGATACTGGCGCTGCATCTCGACGTAAGTTGCGATCGGGATCGCTCCCTGGCGATAACTATCGGCGGCGGCGGTAGCTGCGGCCGCAAATTTCTCGGTGGCCCCGGCTGGCCAGCCCGCAAGGGCTCGACGCTTCGCCTCG
This sequence comes from Bradyrhizobium sp. in8p8, assembly GCF_000426845.1. GTDB lineage: Bacteria > Pseudomonadota > Alphaproteobacteria > Rhizobiales > Xanthobacteraceae > Bradyrhizobium > Bradyrhizobium japonicum_C. Next base: position 36,193 of record NZ_AUGD01000030.1, read on the forward strand.
TAGTAGGCTGCCTGTTCGTAAACCTGCCTCGCGATCCGTCGGTTGGCGGCGAGCAGGGCCGCATCGCCCTGGGATTGACGGCTCAACTCCTGTGCGAGGCCAGCAGCCTGGCTATTCCAAAGCGGCAACGTCGTCGTCAGCCGTATGCCGAAATTGGTCTCGCGGCTGTCTGACTTCGCGCGATTGAAGTAGGGACCGACTGAGACGTTCGGCACACGCGCTGCTTGTGCGAGGTCAACGCGCAACCCTTGCTGCTGCAATTGCGCGCGCAGCGACTGAATCTCGAAATTGTTGATGCCAGCTTGTTGCGCCATGCGCTCGACCGACGGAAGGCCGGGCAGCGTGATATCGGGCGGAGCAATGCGGAGCCGCGCTTTGAGCGGCGCGCCGCGAAGTTGATTCAGTTCGTAGACGATCGTGCTGGTCTCGGAATCAGCCATCGCGGCATTTCGCTCCGCCGTGATGGCACCCGCATCCAGAATGGCCGTGTCCAGCGTGGTGGCGATGCCCGCCGGATCCCGCTGCTCCACAACGCGTGCAAGCTCGCGCATCCGCGCGGCAACGTCGCGTGCCGCGGCGGCTTTCCGCTCGGCCGCGAACAAGGCATATCCCAAAGAGCGTGCCCGGCTTGCGAGCGTTGCGTCGAATTGCGCAAGACCGAGCCGCGCCAGCGCGATCTGATGCTCGGCGATGGCGCGACGGAGCGCCCCGCGTCCGGCAAAGTCGAGCGGCTGCATAATCGACAAGCCATATGTCGGCCCGGCGCCTTTCGGTGCACCTGTCAGGCCGTCGGCCATCCGGCGTTCGCCTAACTCGAATGCAGCTTCAGGGTCCGGCAGGCGATCAGCCGCGTCGCGCTCAACACCTGCAAGCCCGATCTGCTGGAAATAAAAGCGTCGTTCGGGGTTACTTGCCACGACGGAATTGGCAAGTGCATCAATCGACAGCACGGCGGCCTGCTGAGCGAAGGCTGGGGTCACCAAGATAATTGTTGATATGCGAACGATTATCAGGAGCAATTTTAACATTGGCACGAGTCTCAACACTGACTTCTAGACGCCTGATTGCCACGCTAGTCTGAACACAAGCTGTCAGCGTAAATGCAGGTTGATCCAGTATCGGACTGCAGCAATCAGGAGACATGACCATTCGCATTCTTCTTGTCGAAGACGATCAGGACATTGGCGCCCGCCTGAAGGAAGGGTTGGCCAGCTTTGGCTTTGTCGTTGAGCATGTGGAAGATGGTGAGCACGCCCTTTCCTTCGCGCTGCAAGAAGAATTCGACGCGATCGTTCTCGATCTCGGTTTACCCGGCCTGTCAGGCATCGAGGTCTTACGGAGGTTGCGACGTACCGGGGCCGCCACACCGGTCCTGATCCTGACTGCGCGCAGCAGCTGGACTGAGAAGGTGGAAGGTCTCAATGCAGGGGCTGATGACTATGTGGCGAAGCCGTTTCACGTCGACGAAGTCGCAGCTCGCCTGCGCGCGCTGATGCGGCGCGTCGCGGGCCAAGCCACCTCCGAATTGCGCCACGGAGATATCGTGCTTGACCCCGTTGCCGGCACCGCCAATGTTGCGGGCCAGCCGATCGAATTGACGGCACAGGAATTTCGCCTGCTCCACCTCTTCCTGCATCGCGTCGGCCGCGTCGTGACGCAAGCCGAGTTGCTCGACCATCTCTACGGCCTGAATGAGGAACGCAGCTCGAATACGATCGAGGTCTATGTCGGTCGGCTGCGACGCAAAATCGGCCGCGATACCATCAGGACCCTGCGCGGTCTGGGCTACAGGTTCGGCTGATGGTCAGAAGTCTGCGCGCCCGGCTGCTGGTTGGCGTTATTCTCACGACCGTGACAGGTATCGCTGTCGCTGGCGTTTCGATTTCCGCGCTGTTCCGGGCGCACGTCACGGAGCTTGTCAATGCCGAGCTGATCGGTCATCTCGACGAGCTCGAAGGTCTGTTGGCCCGCACGGCCGACGGACATGTCGCTCTGGCACAAAGGCTCAGTGATCCGCGCTTCGCGCAGCCCGGGACTGGCTATTACTGGCAGGTGAGCGATCGCAACGGCATCGTCCTACAATCAGCCTCCCTCGAACCGCAACGGCGTTTTCCGCCACCCGCGCGGGGGGCGGATCGGCAGCTTACTCGCTCAGTCGAAGCTGGCCCGGCTGGTGAGCCGATGATCGCATATGAGCGACCGTGGCAGACCGCTGAAAACGGTTACGTGCTTCAAATTGGCGCCGACCAGCGGATCGTCGATGATGTACTGAGACATTTTAATCAGGCGCTGGCCCTGTCACTCGGCACACTGGCAATAGCCCTAATTGGGGCCGGCACGTTGCAGGCCTGGTTTGGTCTGCGTCCCATGCGCCGTCTGCGCGACGCGCTGGGCGACATTCGCGCGGGCAAAGCAGAAACCCTGCCTGGTGACTTCCCGTCCGAAGTTCGGCCGCTGGTCGATGATCTCAACGCTCTGATCGACGCCAATACCCAGATGGTTCGCCGCGCCCGCACGCAGGCGGGCAATCTCGCGCATGGCCTGAAGACACCATTGGCCGTGCTGACGGACGAAGCGCGCCGGCTGCTCGCGAGAGGTGATACCGAGGGCGCCGCGGTCCTGACTCAGCAAACAGGGCGGATGCAGCGCCAGATTGATTTCCAGCTTGCCCGAGCCCGTGCCGCAGCCAACGCCGGCCTGCCTGGCGTCATCACGCAGGTCGAACCTGCCTTCGCATCAATAGCCGCGGCGATGCGGCGGCTCTATGCTCATCGTGAGCTGACGATCGTCCATACAGCCGAGACGGAATTGCTTGCCGCCGTCGATCCCAACGACCTTGACGAGATGGTCGCCAACCTGGTCGATAATGCCTGCAAGTGGGCTCGTGGTGTTGTCTCGATCAAGGCTACGCGCGATACCCCGACGGGGCAGCTCCTTATTACGATCGTTGATGACGGGCCAGGCATCCCGGCTGATGCACTAAACCGCGCGTTCGCCCCAGGCGAGCGGCTCGACGAGGCCAAACCGGGAAGCGGGCTCGGACTCGCAATCGTCCGCGATCTCGCCACACTGCACGGCGGCTCTGTCGAACTATCCAATGGCAGAAATGGAGGCCTTCACGCGGAGTTGCGGCTCCCATCAGCCTGACAAGTTCAACGGCGTCTAGGTTGGGCGAGTTTCATCGTGGCCGCGTCGTCCGCGCACCATTCGACCTGAGCGATTCGGCGCGCTCGAAATCAGCATCCGCGCCGCTCTGATCTCCAGCGTTCGCTTTCATCGTTCCGCGTTCGAACAAGAAGGTCGGATTCTTCGGATCAGCCTTGATGACCAGATCATAATCCGCGATGGCACGATCAAAGAGTCCTTTACGCCCGAGTGCCTTCCCGCGATTATAATAGGCACCGAGGTAGTCAGTCCTCAGTTGTACGGCGCGATCGAAATCAGAAATCGCGCGATCAAGCTCTCCCTTGCTCATTAAAGCAACGCCTCGGTTGTTGAGCGCGACATAGTAGTCGGGGGACAAACGAAGTGCTCGATCGTAATCCTCCATGGCACGGTCGATATCTCCACTCGACCGCAGCGCGACACCGCGATTGTTATAAGCCGCCGCCAACTGGGTGATCATCCGCTCGCCTGCCTGGATAACCGCTGTGCATCCCCGGATCGAGCGATCGGGTACGATTTCGGCCGCATGCACGCACGAGTCCCAATCCTCGTCGCTCAAAGCTGATGTGGGCGACGAGTTAATTGCAAAGTACGCAATAAATATCGTTGTGCTCAATAACGTAAGAGCACAACGCTTCCAGCGGGTGGTTCGCGCTAGGATCGATGCAGTTCGTGTTCTCGTATACAGCGGCGTAATGCAAATGAGCAAAGAGTAGCCTCAAGTACGTGCATTATATTATTCCCAGTTTGTTCTCTAACAATCCTGTCTGAATTTTCCCTGACAATCGACGTTTGAGACATCCGATCTGGTCGCTTCCCGAACGAGAGTACACCCGTCGAGTGCTATAGAGATTACCAAGCGAGCGCCGTGCGTGCCATCCGACAGGGACAGATCCAAGACTCCCGGACTAAGCCTCAGTCTGGTAGCATGAAGACATCAGCGGTGTTTGATGTACTAGCAGCGGCAATCGACGGGACGGGATGGATCCGGACTCGGTCACGGGAGGGCAACGAGGAGCCGCTATCCGGAAGAAATCGTCCTGCAAGAATTGAACATCGCGCTCTGCGGCGCTGCCAACTTGAATGACCTCTGAAATATCTGGAGGTCAATACGGCGAATTGCTCTGCAACGGCGCTCCGCAAATATGCAAGATATCAACCTAATATTAAGTTGGCGCGCCACTCAGAACAAAACTACGAATTTATATGTAATTGAAGTCGCAGTCTAATTCTACTCTTCTTGAGCGCACCAGTTGCTTAGGGGGGACGCCTTTCGTCCGTCGGGAGTTCGAGTCGGGGCGCGCTACCGCCTTTCCTCACCCCGGCGGAGCCAATGATACATCAACCAATCTTCTGCGCAGGCAGCTCGTCGAAAGCTGCTTCACGTGTTCAGCGAGAGGAAGGGGATAGTCGTGAGCAGGTCATGCGAAGCAGGTGGTATCAATCTTGGCCATTGAAGCAGGTGGTATCAATCTTGGCCTTTATCGGCACGTCCGCGCGGCTGCGGCGCGGCGATGGCTGATCTGAGGTCGTTCTCTTTGGCTCCGAACCCAAAATGGTGTCCAGGAAAGGATTGGGGCCAAATCCATCGAATTGCAGCAAAAACAACTACTTATTAAGTCCGCTCGTTTATCGTTTGTACCACTGGGCTGTGCTTCTGTCGACACTGCTCAGATCGCCACGCCGCGCGCTCTGCTAAGCGGGGCCGACCAGCAGACAGTCCCCGGTAGTCTAGACGAATGCGCCCCTATGCTCCGTTAGCACGGGATCGACGCCCAGCGGATCGCTCCGCGGGCCGCCAAAGTGCCGACTTCATCGCCGCCATGAGGCGGACCAGAAGAGCCGGGAATTGCCGTTCCGTACGCACGCCAGCCACTGATGACCAGTGTTTTTCCTATCCCGGCTCAAACCATAATTTGCGAACCTTGCGGCCTTAGCAAACCTGCAGCGAGGGAGATGGTTTTTATCCAAATCCGCCTGGTTCGCGCCATGTATTGCGACTGGTCTGCTCTCATGAGCGGACCAGTTCCTGATCCACGCGGAAGGACAGCTAAGGGCCAATAGCCGATTTTCACTCGCGTCCACTCCTCTCAGGACAGAGAAGCGGACTCCTCCAATTTCGGCCAGGGTACGAAGGGATGGCTTCCGAGAAACAGCGATGGAAGCGGCTGCCGCAACAGCGCCTCCGAAAGGGCTAACTGATTGCGCCCTCGGGCAATCATCTCTGCTTCGAATGATGCAACGAGGCGCCGGCGATTGATATGGTCGGTCATGATCTTGAGCGTGCCCAACACAGCGCGTCTCCCTCGAGTAGCAGGCGGGAGCGCGAACATCTCTCAGGCACCGACGCCTACGGGCAGAGCCTCAGCCGGTGACAGAGGGAAACTAACACAGATTAATTTGGTTCCACAGCCGTTTGGCGTCACGGCTGGCGGTTGCCGCGACGAGCCTTGCTTTCCGCCCGCTCCATGGCACTTTCGAGGACAGCGCGCCTGAGCTCCGATCGCTCAAATCCGCACTCTTCAACGAGCAGATGGCGCTCGCGCTGGAGTGCCTGGCTATCTGCAATGGCGCGTCTGGCGCGATCTGCGAGTTCGTCCACGCCGCAGAGCGTGCGCCTATTGCAGCGCATCTCCAATAACTTGAATTAGCAATTCTCCCTCAGGCGAGGCCCACCACTCGTTGGGAAATGGCTCCAGCGGAATCTCGACTTGGTTGTCGTTCGCAGGGTGCGGGAGCGGAATACGGCCAGTACGCGATAGCAGGCTCCCGCTCATCCCAGTAGCGGCGAAAAGACAGCGCGATTGCCTTCCATGACAGGCGTTGTTGGACTGGTGGGCGCTCCCCGCTAGAGCAGATGAGTCTCCGTTGACGGCGCCGGCTCTTCAGCTCCATATTGTCGAAAGTAGGTTGTCGAGCTCTTGAGAAGCCGGATGACGCTGTCGGATCGCGTGAAGTCGACTATGGAAGTCGTGTTGGAAGAGACGTGCCGTGAGCTTCCGAACGGCGGTGACCATGAGAGCCGGAAGGTCATTGCTGAACAGCTTCTTGCAGTTGCCGAAGCGGGGCACACCACCCTGGAGGAGCTGCGGGCTGCTGCGCTGCGTGTATTCCCCAGCGCAGCAAAGATCACTCGACAATAGAAGCCATTGGAGACGGCTTGTGGCTTCGGTGCTGCTTGTTGAGGATGAAGCACTCATCCAGATGATGATAGCCGACGTGCTCGCAGAGCTGGGCCACACCGTTGTGGCCGAAGCCAGTGATCTGGCCACCGCCCTGGAGCTCGCCAACAACGCCAATATGATTGCGCTGTGGTGGATGTTTTGCTTGGCCGCACTAGCAGGTCGCGGCGGTCCTCGCCGAGCGTAAGATCCCGTTCGCCTTTGCGAGTGGCTACGGGGCTGACGGAATGCCGGACGGATTTCAGGATCGCCCGCTTCTCACCAAACCTTTTCAGATAGATCAGCTCGAACGCTGTAAAGCCAGGCTTGTGGATCGAGGGTGAATGCGGAACGGCTAGCAAACAAGGACGTTGCGAAAGTACCTTTGAAGTTGGGGTCATTCGCGATGCCGCGCTATTGCCTCAATGTTACTCACGAACACACGGAGGTTGATCGCATCGGCGAGGAATTGCCGGACAAGCACGCGGCGTGGAAAGAAGCGACCGTAGTGGCGGGGCAGACGCTGCAGGGTATTGATGGAAAGCTGGTGCCCGGCAGGAATGGCGGATGGAGGTCTGACGAGTTTCAAAACACTCCCTTTATCCTGCACATCAACGCCGAGAAGCCGGACTGATGGATCGAGCGACCTGGTGGTGGAATGAAGTGCTTGATCCGTGGCGGGCTTAGGAACGCGATAGAAGCGTCCGCAACTTTTCATTCAATTGGTCTATGGAGAAGGGCTTACCAATCGCGGGGGCACCCTTGAACTCCTCGTCGAGGGGGGGTGCCCCGTAGCCCGTGCTGAATAGGAACGGAATCCCCCGCTCGCGTAAGACGCGAGCCACCGGGAAAACAAGCTCTCCAGCCAAGTTGACATCCAGAAGGGCCAGATCGAATGAGCCGGTCGTCGCCAACTCGCATGCCGTATTGAGATGAGCCGCAGAGGCAACAACCTTAAGGCCCAATTCCTCCAGCATGTCTTCGATCATAAGGGCGACCAAGCCCTCGTCCTCGACGAGGAGAACCCTGGCGGCCGATACTTCAGACATTGGTGGACGTGACCCTAATGGGAAACTTCATGCGGCAGCGCGTACCCTCCGCCTCGAACACCAGGTCGAACTCGCCGGCGAGATCATGTTCGACGCAACGCTCCATCAGCCGCGTGCCGAACCCGCGCCGCTTAGGTGGCGCAACCGGGGGACCTCCGCGTTCGCTCCATTCGCATGCTAACATGAATTGAGCCCGTTCGCCGTCGACGACCCTCCAGACGAGCGACACGGATCCACCCGGTACAGATAGGGAGCCGTACTTTGCCGCGTTCGTCAAAAGCTCGTTGAGCACCATGGTGACGCTTAGCGCCGTGCGCGCGTCTAGATGGACGTTCGGCCCGCCCGTGACAACCCGACCGCCGGAGACCGGCGCGACGATATCGTGGACCATTTGCTCGAACGGGGCATCTTGCCAATTTCGTCTTGTCAGAAGGTCATGGGCACGCGCGAGGGCCAACAGCCGTCCTGTAAAAGTCGGCAGAAATTCCTGCAGATCGGCAGCATGGCGGGCGGTCTGGCTCGCGAGGGACTGTACAGTGGCAAGCGTATTTTTGACACGGTGGTTCAGCTCGTCGATGAGCACCTTCTGGGCATTCTCTGCCAGCTTACGCTCACTGATGTCGACGAGCATGTTGATGGCGCCGACCAAGTTTCCGTCCGCGTCGCGCAGCGGCGTCGGATAAGGAATGAAAGGCACGCGTTTGCCGTCCGGACGCTCGGCAATGGCCTCCGCCCCGCGAACCGAGCGATTTTCACGCAGCGCGACAGCCATTGGACATTCATCGTGCGGCAGAGGCGAACCGTCGGGCCAATAGAGTTTCCAGGTTACGCACCATTCATCGCCAGGCTGGGGGGTTCTACCCGCCATCTCGACCGCGGCGCGATTGAAGAAATTGATCCGGCCCTCTGCATCGGTGGTGTAGATCGCCGCGGGCAGAGCCTCAAGGAGATCGCGCATGCGCTGCTCGCCTTCACGCAGTCGATCCTCCAGCTGCTTTGTGGCGGTGACGTCCTGGGCAACACGCACGCCATAGAGGAAGCGACCACTCGGGTCGCGCACCGACGAACTCGATATATCGAGATGGCGTACCGAGCCGTCGGGCCGCAGAGCACGCTTGCGGATCGTGTAGTTCTCGACCTCGCCGCGCACCTGAGCTGCATAGAGTTCGGCGTCCTTTGCCCGGTCATCCGGATCGGTGTAGTCGAGGAACGTCATTCTGAGCAATTCATCGCGTGAGCGCCCAGTTATTCCACAAAGTGCATCGTTCACCCGCAAGAAGCGGCCGCTCTCGTCTGCCTCCGATATGCCGACGATTGCAGCCTCGTACGTTGCCGCAAGTCGGGCATCACTGGCCTGCCGTGCTTCGTTGGCAGCCTGCAATTCCGTGACGTCGAGGGTGAAGCAACGTGTGTTGACGAACTTGCCGTCGACAAATCGGCTGTTTGACGTAATCAGTACATGCTTCACCGAGCCGTCGCGCGCCCGCAACCGCGCGGGATAACGTTCGAGCGGCTGGCCGCAGGAAAGGCGCTGAAGGATGTCGCCGATCACGGGAGCGTCCGCATGAAACTCCGCGATGTGACGGCCAATGTACTCCTCTGGGCTGTACCCGAGCAGAGCCAGCTCGGCTCTGTTTGCACGAAGGATGATGCCTTCGCCGCTGACGATATGAAGACCGACCGCGCTGTTCTCGAAGAAGTCCTCCAGGTCCCGCGTTTTCTGTCGAACCTCTTCTTCGATCCGCTTTCGTTCAGTGATGTCTTGAAAGCAGTTGATGGCGCCCTGGATGACGCCCGAGTGGTCGCGCAACGCTCGGATGTTGACCAGGGCCGTAAAGCGAGAGCCGTCCGGCCGCGCCATGATGACTTCGGCGTTGCGCGTGGGCGTTCCAGCCCGAACCGCCGTGGCCATGGGACAATCGCTGTGGGCCAGCGGACTTCCGTCGAGAAGGTAGAGTTGGTGCGAACCGCAGAATCGTTCCTTTCTGGCAGGGTTGGGGGTCCTGCCCCACAATTGCACCGCCTCGGTGTTGTAGGCGACCAGCAATCCCTCGGCATCGCAAAGGTAAACCGCCCCAGGAATGGCATCCAGCGCGGCTTGGCCGGCTGCCACCAGCGCCTCGAACTCCGTCGGTTGACGACGGGAGGAGAGCGGAAATTCCTCGACATTGGACATAGGGTAAGCTCTCGGGGCGAGAGGAGGCCCAACGCCGGGCCGCTGTTCGGGAGGAGATTGGCAGACACCCCCGTTGGCCAGCCAACAAGCCAGAACGCCTAAGAACGTCGATGGTTCCCTTCTACCTCAACGGCTGGGCGATGGGTAGGCACCCACTGAAGCTTTGACCATCGACCCTCGGTCTTGAGGGCAGGCTGTGAGTTCCAATGCTCGTTCCGCGGAGGAACCTAAGTCGAACGTCGCGCGTTGGATGTCAAGACTGCCAGGCGGGGGAGTTCGGGGAGATTCCGTTATGCGGCGCCGCATCAAGCAATCCATTCCTTTTAGTCAGCGGCTCGCGGATGAAGCTGCAAAATTTCGGAAAGCCGCTGAAGAGTTGCCGCCCGGCACTACACGAGAGCTGCTGATGAAGCGGGTTAGGCAGGCTGAAGCCGCACTGCAAATCAATGACTGGCTGGCCACGCCCGGCTCAGCGCCACCCTCTGCGCTTGAGCAACTCAACGCGAGAACGACGCGCGACATCCCATGAAGCTGCACGGTGGTGACCTCAAGGGACCGGAATGTGACTACGCAGCGAAAGTCGTCGCATCCCGGCGCTGGAATGAGTCAGGCCGATGCGGATAAGCGCGTCGAAGACGTCCTGACTCCAGTGAAGGCTGATATTGATACCGCGCGCAAGGCAATAGCGTCTCTTGCCTTCTGGCTGACTGCAGCACTGCCTCGCGGCGACGAGGGCGGCAGTCTCCGTGATAGTACCCGGCATCTGCGGCATTGAAATCAAGGAAGATACCGCGCCCATTCTGCTTTGGCTGATCGGAATCCCGATCCCCCTGAGAGCTGCATCCAAACGAGAGAATTGCGTCGTCAGGGCGGCTGGTTGTGCGGAAGCGGAGTTGGTCACTTCTCGTCGAGTATCTTCCGGACTTTCTCGGCCAATGCCCGAAAGGTAAACGGCTTGCTGATGAGATTGACGCCGGCAACGAGGCGGCCGTCGTGGACTATTGCATTGCGCGTGTAGCCTGTTGTGAATAGAACCTTGGTCGCGGGATGCAGCCTCTTTGCGTGATCAGCAATGTTTTTGCCGTGAAGCCTATCCGGCAGAACAACATCGGTAAAAAGCAGATCAATGGACCGAGAGGATTCAAGAAGAGCTAGAGCTGACGCCGCATCGGCCGCTTCAAACACTTGGTATCCGAGGTCACGGAGAACTCCGCAGGAATACGCCCGCAAGTCGTCATGGCTTCGACAACCAATATAGCTTCGTTGCCACCTAACATTGTTACAGTCGGTGAAAGGCGGTTTACCTGCTTATCGGCGGCGTCGGTCTGGGATCGAGGAAGATAGATCTTAACCGCTGTGCCATGACCCAATTCACTATAGATCCTGATGTGCCCTCCCGTTTGTCGGACGAAGTGGTCTGAGCCCCTCGCTTCATCCAGCAATGGAAAGAGTCCCGGTTGAATATGAGCCCAAGGGGCTCGGTGAAGCAACGGGGCGGGGCGCGGAGCCCTCGGCATAGCGCAGCGTCCCGTCCCGTTGCGGCCCAAGAGCGTTGCGTTTGGCGTATTCGGTCGGCGTGAGGTTGCCCAGGGCGCTGTGCGGCCGGGCGTTGTTGTAGTCGTCTTTCCAGGCGGCCAGCACGGCTCGCGCCTGTGCGAGCGAAGTGAACAGCGTCTCATTGAGGAGTTCATCGCGCAGGCGGGCGTTAAAGCTCTCGATGAAGGCATTCTGGGTCGGTTTGCCGGGCGCGATGTAGTGCCACT
>NZ_AUGD01000031.1 GCF_000426845.1 Bradyrhizobium sp. in8p8
CTTCGAGATATCAAGCCCGATTGTCACCATAGCTTGTCCTCCTTCTTGGGGTGCCCTTTCGCAGCTTATCAGGGCGGGGACCGTCCATCTCATTATGTTCGCGATGACCGACCGTTTGGCGGCACGGATCCGCCGGCGGCCCTGTTCTACTACTCACGCAACCGGGCTGGAGAGCATCCGCAAAGCCATATTGCCGGCTATGTGGGCCTGATGCGGGCCGATGCCTTTGATGGATATAACCAGCTCTACAAGGCCCAAAGGAAGCCGGCTTCGATCCTTGAAGCGGCCGGAAGTCCCCGGCGATCGGCATCAAGGCGCCCTTTCCCGGCTTTATCGAACCGGCGTTGGCCTCCTCGGTCGAGAGGGTCCCCTCTGGCGAGCGGTGGATTCACGAGATCAAGTTCGACGGTTATCGCGTTCAGGTGCACTTGGCGAATGAGGCCGTGACCATCTACACCCGTCGCGGCCACGATTGGACGAGGCGCTTCAGGAAGATCGCCGACGACGCATGGCACGTCGAGGCAGGCTCCGCGATCATCGATGGGGAAGTTGTCATTCCGGCCGCCGACGGTACGACCGATTTCTCCGTGCTTCAAAACGAATTGAAGGGCAATTCCTCCAAGCTCGTACTCGTGGCCTTCGACCTTCTCTACCTGAACGGCCGCGACCTCCGCAGCCTGCCGCTGGTCCAGCGTAAATGTACCTCGGATTTCGTTATCGATATCAATCTGATTCGTCTGGAGCATCTTTCGGTTTGTAAGAAGCATTCGAAGTTCCTGGCTGGCCTCGCTTTTGACGTGCACCGGACTAAACCAACCGACACGCATCGCTTGAGCGATAGCCCGAGCATCATTTCGGTCGGTTTTAATCGGCATTGTCTTGGTGACACCGCGAAGCTGGCGAGGATCAATACACACAGCCCGCACGCCTCGGGCACGCAATTCCGCATAATGCCAACGGGCAAGACCACCGATTTCAAGGCCAAACTTGTTAAGATTGACCTCAACGCTTGCGAGCCCCTGGGCAATTGCATCCGGCTCCGATGCCGTCTTGCCCTCCTTCAGAATAGAGCCTTTCTCATCGACGACGCAGATCGCGGTGTCTTTCAAAGATACGTCCAGGCCAGCATAGTGCATCATAGTGATCCCTCCGAGGAAGCGCGGCTCCTACAGCCGCTCCGATCGACTTTGCCAAACGGAGCAGCGGCCGCAATCACCTCATCTATTCGATCACGACCAACCAGGCGGCCATCGCCGACCTCTTCCGCATCGTCCGCCGCTACGAAGGCAACTTGCCGCGGATGCCCGGTGTGTTTTCCGGATTATCCCGCCCTGGTTATACGCGACGCAGTCGGCGGTGAGCGCGAGCTGGTGACGATGCGCTGGGGACATGCCACCTCCGCCCCCGCACCGGCGGACCACCCGTCACGAACATCCGCAACACCTCGTCGCCGCATTGCGAGCCTGGCTCAAGTCCGAGAACCGCTGCCTCGTGCCAGCCAATAGCTTCGCCGAGTACGCGCCCGAGCCGAATCCGGAGACGAAGAAGAAAGACATCGTTTGGTTTGCGCTCGCGGAGGCACGCCCATGGTTCGCATTCGCCGGCATCTGGACCACCTTCAATGGCGATCGTGGCACGAAGTCGAAGCCTATTCCTGGACCGCATCAGGTTTACGGATTTCTGACGACAGCACCGAATGCGGTTGTCGAGCCGATCCATCCGAAAGCAATGCCGGTAGTCCTGACAACAACGGAGGAATGGGACGTATGGTTGCGGGCACCTTGGGACGAAGCAAAAGCGCTGCACCGGCCGCTTGCCGATCAAAGCCTTAAGATTGTTGCACGGGGCACCGACAAGAAGGAAACGTCATCGCCGGAATGATGCGACGCACCACAATTTCGATCGCGCTTCACTGGTCATCATCCTCCTCCGGAGGCACCTCCTGCGTCTTCCGCCCCAAAAACGTCTCCGGGAGCGGCTGCTTCAACAACTCGCGGCATTCGCGCGCGATCCGGCGCATGTAATCGGTTTGCTCCTGCTCGGCAGGCGACAGCACGATAGATCCGCTTCATGGCGGCTCGCTTCTTGCAGGCGGGAGCGCGCTCGGTCTCTCAGCACCGACGCCCACGGACGAATGCCTTGGCCGGTGATGTCTCGCAAACGACCTGAGGTCGCCTTTGTTCAATTGTGAACTCAAGATTCGCTCGCACTCAAGATGAGTAGGTGGCTCAAAGCGCTGCAATCGCGTCGAGGAGATTTAATTCGCGCGCCTTATCAAATGATGTGACTCCTCTCGCTCGGCGGCGTAGGGTTAACCATCACCGCAAAGGCTCCCTGGCATCGATCGGTGATGAGAACGCGAGTTTCGCTCCCGCCCTTTCGAACAAGGGAGATGCGCCATGCTGACACGGCGACGTTTCAAACAAACAAAGACCCTGACCGAACGCCTCGCGGATGAAGCCGCGCGCTGCCGCGACGAAGCGCGCGCGCTTGCGCCGGGCCACCGGCGCGAGATGCTGCTGCGCCAGGCGCGGCAGGACGAGACCGCCATGCAGATCGAGGCCTGGCTGCGCTCGCCCGGCCTGAGGGCCCCGACATGACCCGGCAATATCGCGCTTATCTCGTCGGCGAGGACGGCGTCTTCCGCTCGGCCGAAGCGTTCGAGGCCCCGTCCGATTCCTCCGCCCTCACCTTCGCGCGGCGGTTCACGCGGCACGGCAAGGTGGAAGTCTGGCAGCTCGGCCGCAAGGTTGCCGTGCTGGAGCCCGAGCAGTCCCTGCCGCCGTTGCGGCAGCCGTCCCGATCGGCCCCGGCGCGTCAATGACCGCGTGAGGACGGCCGCGACTTGAGATCCTCGATCTGGAAGCAGAACTTCACCTGCATGACGGGACCGCAGGCATCGCGCACCTCGATCGCCATCTCGTGCCGGGCGCCGGTGAGCTGCGCCGACAGCATCTCATCACGCGCCACGTCGGCGGCGGACTTGGCAGCTTCGGCCTGAACCGCGCGCGGCCCGGATAATTCCAGCCCCTCCTCGTCCAGCGCAATTCCGTTGTCGTCGCGAAGATCGAAGTAGTACCGGGGCATGGCCGCATCCTTTGCCGTAAATAGGTCGAGGAACGAGCAAAGGTTTCTGGCGCGACCAAAGATTTCTGCCGGTGATCAGGAGTTCCGGGAACGCCGCGAGGCCGCTCCGCTCCGACGGCACGGCGGCCGGCTTGCGCAGCGCCTCTCATTCCTCCGCGAGCTTGCGCTCGATATAGGCGTCCACCGTCTCGGCGAACGAGCGCTGCACGCCGACAGCCACATCGTGCTGGTCGAGCGCATCGCGCTGGAGCACGCGCAGGCCGCGTCCGCGCATGCTGGCCGGCGCCGTGTTCAGGAACTGGTCGATGGCGCCCTCAGCGAGCGGGATGGCCTTGGGATCGCCCCTGGCGATCAGGAGCCTGAGCAGGCTCTGGCATTCGGCCAAGCCGGGCATGGCGTCTCTCACCTCTGCTGGGATTTCGGCTTCGGCCGCTTGACCGGCTGGGTGTGGGTGCCGAACAGCGCCAGCAGGAACGCGACTTCTTCCTTCGAACCGATCTGGATCATGATCGTCTCTCCTTTCGATCCGTTGGTCGGGCTCCGGCCCGGCCGAGTTCAGGACGATATGGTTTCGTCCCTGTTTCAGACGTGTTTCATCGGGCGTCCACCCCCGGGGCACCGCCGGCTTGTGTGCACAAATGAACATCGGGCGAGGCCGCCGGGCAGCCTGGGCGGAAGGCTTCTTTGTTCCTTAACGAGCTGTGCCGTACCCTCGCCGCATCGGGGACGCTGGGCTGGAGACGGACGTGAAGTGCGCGGGATGCGGGGACGGGACGGAGTTGCCGTTCCAATTCAGGATGGCGTTCCAGCCGATCGTCGACGTCGCCGAACACCGGGTCTGGGGCTATGAGGCCCTGGTGCGCGGGCCGAACGGCGAGAGCGCGCACAGCGTTCTGAGCCAGCTCACCGACGATCAGCTCTACCGTTTCGACCAGGCCGCCCGCGTCATGGCGATCGAAACCGCCGGACGCCTGTTCGACGATCCGCAGGCGCGCCTCTCCATCAACTTCATGCCGAATGCCGTGTACGAGCCGCGCGCGTGCATTCAGCAATCGCTCGCGGCGGCGCGGCGCGCGAACTTTCCCGCGACCAACCTGATGTTCGAGTTCACCGAGAACGAGCGGATGAGCGATCCCAGGCATGTCGAGAACATCATCGGCGCCTACAAGGCGCTGGGGTTCTGGACCGCGCTCGACGATTTCGGCGCCGGCTATGCCGGGCTCTGCCTGCTGGCGCGGCTGCAGCCGGACCTGATCAAGATCGACATGGAGCTGCTGCGCGGCATCGATGCCAGCCGTCCGAGGCAGGTGATCGTGTCCGCGCTGGCCGCGATCGCCCGCGAGCTGGACATCACCCTCCTCGCCGAGGGCGTGGAGACCGAGGCCGAGCTCACAGCCCTGCGGGCGGCCGGCATCCGGCTCTTCCAGGGGTACTATTTCGCCAGGCCCGGCTTCATGTCGCTGCCGCGCGTCGCGGGTTTTCAGCCGCTCGAGGTGTCGGTCGCTGGTTGAGAAGGACGGCAAGCATTCGTTCACCCTTCCGACAGACTGATGAACGGGGGTCCGCGCCGACCTTCACGCCGCATTCATGATCCCGGTCCTAAACCGCCGGCCGGAGAAACGGCAGGCAGGTCGGACGATGTCCTTTGACCCGATGGCCGCAGCGGTCGATTGGCTTGATGCCTACCGCGCCGGCGACATCGAGAGCATCCTTGGAATGTATGCGGACCACGCGGCGATCCACTGCGCCTGCGGCGGCTCGAAGATGAGCTCGGACCCGGATGGACGGCGCGCCTATTGGGTTCATCGTCTGCGGAATTATCCTGCGACCGGCCTCGACAACCTCCAGCCGTTGGAAGACGCGGTGGTGATCTCGTACGTCGCGCGTGGCGGCATCGTCAGCGCAAGCCTGACGTTCGATCCGTGCGGGCAGATCGCCGCGCACGTCTGCGGTCCCTCGCACTAGGCTCGCTCACTTGCCGCGCTTCTGCGTAACGAGGCGCAGCGCAATGCCGTGCTGCCAGGCTCGCACCCGCACGGCCGCCTCGCTCCGATTGAGCTCAGCGGCAATCTCGTCGGGCCGCCGTCCGGCTTCCGCCATGGCCTTCAACCGCTCGTGTTCGTCCGCCGTCCACTTCTTCAACAAGGGATAGCGCGATTGCATGGTGGGAGCTGCCTCAAACGCCGTTCAAAACGGATAGCACAATCGCCCCCGACAGAGGAAGTTCCCGGCTCCGGCCGAGGCGGCGAACGGACATGGCCCCCGCATGAGCGAGTGGGCTTCCAACGGCAAAGCCCGCGCGGACCGGTCCGCGCGGGCTGCCGTCGACGCGCCGGCGCGATGAGGCCTTCGCGCTTCTTCTCCTTAGTTCGAGGTGCAGACCTTGACGGTCTTCATGCCGGCCTCGGCCTCGGACCTGGTCTTGTAAACGGTGTCGCCGCTCACGACCGTGGTTTCCGTGGTCGTGGGCTTCGACTCGGTGATGGTGCACTTCTTGGTCTTGACGTCCTGCACCACGTAGAACGATTGCGCGAACGCGGGAGCTGCAACCGACGTCAGCACGGCGGCAGCAATGATCGCTTTGATGTTCATCGTGTCCTCCTCCAGCAGCCCGTCATCCAGGCTTGTCTCGTACAAACATCACAAATTGCCACTTGTTCCCGAATTGGTCCGAACCAATTCCGGCGGGCGGCGTTGGTGCGCAGAACAGGAGACTTCGATGCTGGACGTACGGCTTGTGACAACTTCTCTGGCGATGCTGGCTGCGCTGATGACCGTGGCTGTGGCTGAGCCTGTCAAGGACAAGGCGGCACCTGTCGCTCAAGGCCCGGCCGAAGCGCGCCCCATTCGCGTGATCCTGCCGGCGCCCTGGGAGCCTGCAACGGGCCAGCGCGAAGCAGTGCAGTCTGCGAAGTAGAATGACTGTGGGCTGGTCCTCGCGTGTACGACGAGCGGCGGCTGCGCTCGCTCGACGCTGTCGCGGCCAAAGCGCCGCAGCAGACTCGTCCGGAGCCCACGCAACCAATTCGAATCTCGCATGTTGACGCCGGCACAATCACTTGCAGGAGAAAAAAACATGTCACGTTCAGCTGTACTGGCTGCAACCTTGCTGCTGCTCGCCGTGGCGCCCGCGGGCGCGCAGTCGCAGCCGGCGCAAAGCGGCCCTGGAAACAACGCCGTCAACAGCGCCGACCAGAATAACTCCAACGCACCGGTCGCCGGCCGCAACAGCTTCACCGAAGGCCAGGCGAAGTCGCGCATCGAGGCGGCGGGCTATTCCAACGTCTCCGGCCTGCAGAAGGACAACGAGGGCGTCTGGCGCGGCAAGGCCGACAAGGCCGGCACCAAGGCCGACGTCAGCGTCGACTTCC
Organism: Bradyrhizobium sp. in8p8; assembly: GCF_000426845.1. Taxonomy (GTDB): domain Bacteria; phylum Pseudomonadota; class Alphaproteobacteria; order Rhizobiales; family Xanthobacteraceae; genus Bradyrhizobium; species Bradyrhizobium japonicum_C. The sequence goes on from NZ_AUGD01000031.1 coordinate 6,459, forward strand.
AGGGCAACGTGAACCCCGCCAAGTAAAGGAAATCCAGATATGACGACCACCATCTCTCGCCTCTACGACAATTATTCCGATGCCGAGCGGGCCGTAGCCCGGCTCGAGAGCGCCGGCGTGCCGCACTCCGACATCAGCCTCGTCGCCAACAATTCGGACAATTGGTACGGCTCGTCGTCCGGCAAGGTCGACCGTGATCGCGACGGCACCGACGATCGCGTCGAAGGCGCCGGGACAGGTGCCGGCATCGGTGCCGGCCTCGGCGGCACGGCAGGTCTGCTCGCCGGGCTCGGCCTCCTGGCGATCCCGGGCCTCGGCCCGGTCGTCGCGGCAGGCTGGCTCGCCGCGACCGCTGCGGGCGCTGCTGCCGGCGCGGCCACCGGCGGCATCATCGGCGCGCTGACGGAAGCCGGCGTCTCCAAGGAAGATGCATCGCGATATGCCGAGGGCGTCCGCCGCGGCGGGACGCTGGTCTCTGCAAGAGTGCCCGACCAGGACCGCGCACGTCTTGATGCGCTTCTGCACGAAAAGTCCGTGAACCTCGGGGAGCGCAGCGCGACGTGGCAGAAGGCCGGCTGGACCGACTTCGACGCCGCAAGCCCGCCGCTGTCGCCGGAAGATATCGGCCGCGAGCGCGAGCTGTACGGCGCGGGCTCGCGGCGATAAGCCATCACAGCCGACAAGACAAAGGCCCCGCGTGAGCGGGGCCTTTCGATTGTCCAGCGCCGGTGATCCCGGTGCCGGCTTGCCCATGCTCCCATCCTGCCGGTGTTTTGCCCGACGCGTCAACTTTATCTCGAATGCAACACAGCGGATTCGGCGAAACGAAATCTCTTCGCTCCATGCTGGGACATGTCGGACTAACGAGGGACTAGCCGGAGAGATCGTCGATGTACTACGTCGCCGCTGCATTGCTGGGACTGTCGGGACTGTTCTACTCCGCGGGCCGTCACGAGCTCGGCCAGTTCGGCGCAGACGTCTGCCGCTATGGCAGCACGTTCTGCGACAACCCGGTGCTCGTCTTCGCGGGCGCCGCGCTCGCCGCCGCCTGGGGCATGTTCGTCAGCGTGAAGTAGACCGGCCGCGCCGCCTCATCCCGCACGCAATTTGCCGCTTGCGACAAGCCTCCGAAGGACGCGGGATGATTGTTGCGATGATGGCAATCTACCCCTGTTTTGCCCGACGGCACAAACGAATTTAGAATAATCAGAATTCTTGGGCCGGCGGCAGGGAACGTTTGTTCCTTCGCTGACATTTGCTATGAAAGCATCTGCCCTTCGAGGTTCTTTCATGCGCGACGGCGCCCTCACCCCGACGAAATCCGCGCCGACGCTGCTGCAAAGGCTGGGTCCGGGCCTTGTCACCGGCGCCGCCGACGACGATCCGTCGGGCATCGCCACCTATTCGCAGGCGGGCGCGCAATTCGGCTACGGTCTGCTGTGGACCGTGTTCCTGACCACGCCGTTCATGATCGCAATCCAGCTCGTCAGCGCGCGGATCGGCCGGGTCACCGGCAAGGGGCTCGCCGCCAACGTCATGCAGCTCGCGCCGCGCTGGGCCGTCCTGGCACTGATCGCCATGCTCGTGACCGCAAACACGTTCAACATCGCCGCCGACATTGCCGCGATGGCCGAGGCGCTCTCGCTCGTCATCGGCGGCCTCAACCACGAGCACGCGCTGATTTTCGCCGCCGGCTCGACCCTGCTCCAGGTGTTTTTGCCCTACCGCCGCTATTCGCCGGTGCTGAAATTTCTCACTTTGGCGCTGTTCGCCTACGTCGCGACCGCCTTCACCGTCGAAATACCCTGGAGCACGGCGCTGCTGGCCGCGGTGTGGCCGAAGGCGAATGTCAGCGCCGACTATTTGATGATGGTGGTCGCCGTGCTCGGCACCACCATCAGCCCCTATCTGTTTTTCTGGCAGGCCTCGCAGGAGGTCGAGGAGATGAACCAGGGCAAGCGCGACAAGCCGCTCCGCGACCTCAAGCGCGGCGGCCTGCGCGAGCTCGACCGTATCAAGATGGACACCGTCTGCGGCATGCTGCTGTCCAACGGCATTGCCTTCTTCATCATCCTGACGACGGCATCGGTCCTCCACGCCGCCGGCGTCACCAGGATCAATTCGGCGACGGAAGCGGCCGAAGCGCTGCGGCCGCTCGCCGGCGATTTCACCTTCGCCCTGTTCGCGCTCGGCATCATCGGCACCGGCCTGCTTGCCATCCCGGTGCTGGCGGGCTCGGCCGCCTACGGCGTTGCGGAGATCTTCGGCTGGCGGGCCACGCTGGAAGCGAAGCCGGACGAAGCGGCCGGCTTCTACACCATCATCGCCGCGGCAACCCTGATCGGGTTCGGCCTCGGCTTCACGGGGATCGACTCGATCCACATGCTGGTGTGGAGCGCGGTGCTCAACGGCATCGTCGCCGTCCCCATCATGGCCATGATGATGCTGATCGTCTCGAGCAGCAACATCATGGGCCGATTCAGGGCCCGCTCATGGTTGATCGGGCTCGGCTGGCTTGGCACCGCGCTGATGGGGCTGGCAGTCCTCGCCCTGCTCGGCTCGTCCCTGATTGGCTGACGAGCCCGGCGAGCGCGGAAACGCGCTGCCCAGCTCTCCTTCGCTACACCCTTCCCGGCAGTCCTCGCTTGCCCTAAACAATGCGGCCAGGGCCCGGCATGAGATCGGGCCACAAGAAGCCGCCGGGCGACAGGGAGCGACATGACCGGATCATCAAAAGCAACGAACATCGAGATTCTGGCCTGCGACGCCGGCTGGAGAAACTATCACTTCGTCAAGCTGACGACCGAAGACGGCATCGTCGGCTGGAGCGAGTTCGACGAGGGCTTCGGCTCGCCCGGCGTCGGCGCCGCGATCCAGCGCCTCTCTGCCCGGGTGATCGGTCAGAACGTCTTCCAGCACGAGCGCATCTTTGCCGAACTGTTCGCGGCGACGCGTCCCGCCGCGGGCGGCGTGGTGGCGCAGGCGCTCGGTGCGATCGAGAATGCGTTGCTGGACGCCAAGGCGAAATCGCTCGGCGTCCCCTGCTACGAGCTGCTCGGCGGCAAGATCCGCGACCGTGTCAGGGTCTACTGGTCGCATTGCGCCACTTGGCGGATCAATCACCCCTCCTGGTACAAGCCGCCGATCGAAAGTCTCGACGGCGTCAAGGCCATGGGGCGCGAGGTGCGCGAGAAGAAGTTCACCGCGCTCAAGACCAACATCTTCTCCTATGACGAGGGCAGGCCGACCGGCTGGCGTCCCGGCTTCGGCTCACCGTTCGCGCCCGAGATCAACGTCGACCGCAAGATCCTGCGCGACCTGCACATGCATCTGGAGGCGATCCGCGACGGTGCCGGCCCCGATGTCGACATCCTGCTGGACTGCAACTTCAACGCCAAGACCGAAGGCTATCTGAAGATCCTGCGCACCATTGCCGATATCGACATGTTCTGGGTCGAGATCGACAGCTTCAATCCGGAGGCGCTCGGCTATATCCGCAGGCAGAGCCCGCATCCGATCTCGTCGTGCGAGACGCTGCTCTCCTTGCGCGAATTCCTGCCCTATTTTCACGCGCAGGCCATGGACGTCGCGATCATCGACACACCGTGGAACGGCGTCTGGCAATCCATGAAGATCGCTGCCGCCGCCGAGGCGTTCGAGGTCAACGTCGCCCCGCATAATTTCTACGGCCATCTCTGCTCGATGATGAACGCGCATTTCTGTGCGGCAGTGCCGAACCTGCGCATCATGGAGATCGACATCGATCGTCTGTCCTGGGATCGCGAGTTGTTCACGCACGAGCCTGATATCAGGGACGGCCATCTGATCGTCCCGGACCGGCCCGGCTGGGGCACCGAGCCCAACGAGGAAGCCTTGCGCGCGCATCCGCCGAAGACGAGCGGCGGGCTGCTGAATTACGGCCGCAAGAGCTGAGACGCTACGGCGTCACGGGATTGACGGTCGGGGACGTCTTGGGCCCCGGCCGCGCCGGTTCGACCGACGACTTCGGATTGGTCGGAAGCACCTTCGCGCCCGCGGCCCGGGCCGCTTCGCCCGTGGTCGCATACATTGCCACATGGGCCGGCTGCGTCTTGGCGCGGCTCCACGGCCCGTGGTCGACGATCAGCATTGCCGCAATCGTCACGCCCGCCACGATCAGCGCGATCACGCCGGGATGGCGGAGGGCGGCAGAGATGGAGCTGGCGAAGCGATTGGTCATCGAAGAGTCCGCTATTTCCTATCCCAGATTAATTCAATAGCGGCCGGCGGGTTCCGCACTCTCGGCTGGTTCCCTGGCAGCGCGCGACCGCCGGTCGCGCTCGCGCACTGCTCAGCGTCAGCCAATGAGGCTGCAAGATGTCAAATCAGCAGATCATGGGGCGCAGATGGAATGCCGGGATGCGAACCATGATGACCGTCGCGGGCCCCGTGCTCGTCCAGCGCATGCGGCATCACTTCATCTTCCTGACTGAGCGCAGCGTGCGGTTTATGAACCTCGTCAGGCTCTGCGAGGGTGATGAGCGTGGAAGAAGCTGCCCCGTCGTCGAAGCGGAACACCTGATCGATGCCGCCGAGCGCGGGCGCGGATTCTGATGCCGCTACACCGGAATGTGCATCGCGCTGCGAATTGCTCTGGTCCGCGCTGTTGGTTGCGATGCTCGCGCCTGCATCCGCTCCTTTGGCCGAGCTTGAATGGCTCGGATTGCCGTGTTCGGCGCCGCTGGGTTCTGCCGTCTTCACGGCTCCCGGCGAACCGTCTTGAGGATGCCCATTGTCGTTCCCAATGCCGCCGCCGGATTTGGGCTTGGCTTCGGCGATCTCCAACGCCCCCGCCTTTGCAGACTCCGGCTCTGCCGCGTGCTGTGAATGGCCGTGCTCCATGTCGCCAGCATTTGCGTCGCCCTTGCCCGCTTCCGATCCTTTTGCAGAAGCCGAGCGGCCCGAATGACCGTGCTCGGCCTCGCCGGACTCTGCCGTCTTCGCTGCTCCTGGCGGACTGTCCGGAGCCTGGGATTGGTGCTCATGGTCATTCCCGGTGCCGTTGCCGGGTTTCAACTTGACCTCGGCCATCTCCGCAGCCCCCGCCTTTGCAGACCCCGGCTCCGCAGGATGCTGTGAGTGCCCGTGCTCCGTGTCACCACCACCTGTCCCGCTCTTGCTTGCTTCCGCTCCTTTGGCGGAAGCCGAGTGGCCCGAATGACCGTGCTCGATGCCGCCGGACTCTGCCGTCTTCTCTGCTCCTCGGGGACTGTCTAGAGCCTGGGAATAGTGTTCATGGTCGTTGCCGACACCTTTGCCGGGTTTGGACTTGGCTTCGGTGATGCCTGCGTCCGCCGCCTTTGCAGACGACGGCTCCGCACCGTGCTGTGAGTGGCCGCGGCCCGCCTTGTCATCCGGTGCGACGCTCGGTTCGGCGGCCTCAGCCGCTTTCGACCCTTTTGCAGAATTTGCATGGCCTGAATTGCCGTGCTCGGCGCCTGGTCCTTTTGTCTTCGCTGCCTTTGGCGGATCGTCTGGGGCCTGCGAATGCTGCTCATTGCCATGACCGACACCGTTGCCGGGTTTTGAATCCGCCTGCGCCATCTCTGCCTTTGTCGAACCTGGCGCTGCAGTATGCTCAGGGTTGCCGCCGCCGATGCCGGCGCCCGTGCCGAAGCCTGGTTGGGCCGTGTCGTTCTGCTTCGTCGACGGAACGCCGGCGTTCGAATTCATCGGCTCATTCTTCGCGGAGAAATTCTCCGCGGCCGGGGTCGCCGCGCTATGACCAGGCGGGGTTGATGATCCGTATGCCGACACACCGGAAGGACCGGTGCTCTCCTCCGTTGCATCCGCCGAGCCGCTCGTTGCGGCGCCGGACTTTGCCGCTGTCCCCGAGCCGATCCGAACGGCTGCGAATTGGAAGCTGAAGCCGTCATCGGCCAAAGCGCTCCAAACGTCGGCCGTCGCGAGCGAATCCTCGCTCGCGTGGCCGCTGCTCGCACTCACAGCGGTCTCATCGGTTGAGGCCGGCATCAGCGCTTGTTCGAGTTGCTCCAAGGTGGCTGCATGGACGCCGCCCTCTGTTTGCTGAGCGAAGTCCGCCTCGGCAACGGCCACGATTCCCTGCAGATGGACCTCCACGAGGCTGCGATCCCCGACATCGAGCACACGATCGGTCGGATTCACATAGACGATCGTCTCGTTGCGTTCGGAATCGTAGACCCAGGCGAGGGTATGTGGCGGAATGGATTTCGGCGCCGCCGTCAGATGCAGCCAGGCCAGCGCTCCGAATGCTGCGAGATTGAGCCTGCCGGGGCCGGACGTGGAATCCAGCACCAGCTCGGCGGCGTTGGACTTGGACTCGATCGGGGAATGATTGACAACGTGTTCAACGTTGCCTCCCATCGGTTGATCGCGGCCAAATCCGGCCGGGCCTGCATCGTGATCGGAGTCCAACAAGCCGACAGGTTTTTGAACATTGTGACCAGGGACATCCGGGCCCGCTTGGCTCTGAACGCTGTCCTGCGCGATGTCGCTTGCAATGGTCACGGAACCGGAATGCCGACCGGCATCATGGGGAAGCACATCCGACGCGGAGTTGCCCCCGTGATTGCCCTCGACATGGGTGATCGCGGCCAAGCCTGTGGTCGCATTCTCTCCGCCGATGGCCAGAAGGGTGTCTACGGATCCTTGATCCAGCTCATGCGCCTTGGCCTGATCGGGATCCTGCAGCGCGAAGATCAGCGCGCCGGCGACAGCGGCGAAGGCGCCATATCCGCCTTGCGGCGACATCGGACTGGAGGCGAATGGCGGGAATTGGTGTTTCGGAGCCGGCTCATCGCCAGCCGGCGTATCGTTGATTCCTCGCAGCAAGAGTCCAGGAAGATTGGGCGAGATCGATCCGACAGGATCGACATCCTTCCACGGTTTCGAGACGATAAATTGCTCGGCTGCGCGTAGTGCTTCCATCGCCGCCGCCGGGTTGGGGACCTGGTTCGCCCTCGCAAAAAAGTCCTTCTCGCTGAACGCCGACGTCGCGTCGGATTGCGAGAGGATGAGACGCTGGAGAATGGCCTTCTTCCAAACCTCATACAAGGCGTGCTCGCCCGCGTGGCCAACGTGGCTATCGGCCTGGGAGATGCCGTTCGCTTCCGAGGCCTTGAGCTCATCCGCAATTGTGAACGCCAGGAAGGCCAATGCGAGCGCGCCGAGGCCCGACGTGCGTTGCAGCAATGCGATGGTCGCGAGCACGGTTCGGTTGGTGATCTCGAGCTTCTGGAAAATGTTGTAGAGGTGGACCTTGACCGTCCCTTGTGAAACGTTCAGCTCGCGCGCAATCTCCTTGTTCGACATTCCCTCCGACACGAGCCGCGCAATTTGACGTTCTCGATCCGTCAACAGCGTCAGCATCTTTTCGATTTTGCCGTCCTCGGCGGCATTCTCGACCGGCGAGAGATCCCGGTGCTGCAGCGACACACCGCTCTTTGCCATCAGCCTCAGGGAGCGCAGCATGGTGACCGGGGCGGCATACTTGGAAATTGCGCTACAGGTGCCGGCAGCAATCGCCGCGGTCAGACCGGCATCGGACTCCGTAAAGAACACCAGCCGCGTGGAGAGCTTCTCGGCTCCTGCAATCGCCAGGATTTCATTTGCGGTCAGATCCGGCAGGGCATCGCCAATCAACGCGACGTCGGGTGCCAATTTTCGAATGGCTTCGAGACAGCTCGCGCCATCGCTGGACGATGCGACAACGTCAAAATCCTGCTGTGTCCCGAGTACCGACTTCAAACCCTGCAGGACCATCGGTTGCCGATCGACGATCACAAGCCGGATGGGGTTGGGTATCCCTTGCCTGGCGGACGCGTCCAACATCGACTTTGCCTCGACCCGGTCCTCTATGTCCTTCGGCATATGGCCGTGGCCGGGTGGGATACTAAAATAAAATCAATCGATTTGGTTCCCACCTGACTCAGTTTGGACGGTACAAAGTGACAAATATGTCGTTTGACCCGATGGCCGTTGCGGTCGATTGGCTTGACGCCTACCGCGCGGGTGATCTCGAGACCATCATGGAACTTCATGCCGACGATGCCGTGGTGCACTGCGGCTGCTCCGGCGCCCAAACCATCACCGGCCGGGAGGCACTTCGTGCCTATTGGATCGATCGTCTCCAGAACTTTCCGGCGGGTACCTTGGACGACCTCAATCCCTCCGACAACGGGACGGTTATCTCCTATGTCACCAGCACGGGCGTCATGAGCGCGCTTTTGGCGTTTGATGCCGTCGGCAGGATCAAGCTGCTGGACTGCAGTCCCTTGCAATAAGGCGGTGCCATCCGAGTCTGCAGGAGGAGCGCGCCGGCGTTGCGGTGCAAGGCTGGCATTGCCCATTGTTCATTGAGCGAACATCTCGTCCGCAGCCGTCGGTGCGTTTTGAAGCTGATTGCGGGGGGTGGAGACTCTCGGGGTTTGAGCCGCAAGCTTGGGCTCCCCGGTGTGGCCGCCACTAGCTCCCGAACATGATGCGCAAGGCGATCACGATGACCGCCGAGATGAGAAACGAAATCGCGAGCAGCGTCCAACTCGGCCTTGTGCTTCCGCGAGCCACGCGTGCAACGAGCATTTTCATGTTCATCAACATTCATCGCTGGGAAGTCGATGCAAGTAGGCTATCCCGAAGCTGGCGAGTTCCTCGGCATCGCTTTCGCGCTCTTCCCCTCTCCTGTGCAGGTGGCGTTCCAGCAGGCATCGCCGGCTGTCGAACGCGTCGACATCAGGATGCTGCGCCCGGTACACTGTCCAGGCGGTCTCCGCGGCGTTCTTCAAGACGGCATCGTCGACCACGCTTGCTCTCCGAAGGCCGGATCCATCCGTGCCAACTCTAAGGCGCTCCAGAAGGTTTCCTATTTTTCCCGATTCCGGTGACGGAACGCGCCGACGAGACCAAGCATGATGGGCCAACGCTTGCTCGCTGGAACGACGGAGGTGCGCTCCCTCTCCCGCTTGCGCAGAGCTATCGCACATGACCTTTCGGAACTGCCTGAGCAAGCGCCTCGTCCGCCGAGACGACCGCGTCGCGGTCTCCTCGGGATGAGGCTAAGTGGCACCGCGCTCACTGAAGCTGCTGCCGCGCACGTGGTCCTCATCCTGAGGGCCGCCGGAGGCGGGCGTCTCGAAGGAGGGTTGCACGCGAGCTTCCCGCCGCGTTTCCGCATATGCGATTGCCCTGCCGCTTGCGGGAGAGGGTTGGAGAGAGGGTGCTTCCGATGGGACCGCTCCCCAAGAGGAGACAGCCCTCACCCGGAGCTTCGCGCCGACCTCTCCCGCAGGCGCGAGAGGTGAACCACCCGCGGCATTCGGTTCAACCTGAAGCCATTCCGCTCCAGGGCGTCCGCGTGCGTCGGAGGAGCTGCCGACGTAGCTGCCAACCGCACACTAGCAACCATTGCCTATTTTTCCCGTTATTGCCGGGGCGGAAGCAATGTCATGTGAAAGGGTATCGCGATGAAGAAGATTGCAATGTCGACACTGGTAGCCGGCACTATCGGTCTCAGCTCGGTCGCGGCGACGTCTCCCGCGGAAGCTCATTGGCGAGGCTGGGGACCCGGCATCGCGGGCGGCCTTGTTGCAGGGGCCGTTATCGGCGGGCTCGCCTCCTCCGCGTATGGTTGGGGGCCTGGCTATGGCTACGCTCCAGGCTACTACCGCGCTGGCTACTATGGCGGTCCATACGCTTACGACTACGGATATGATGCACCGTACCGCTGGGGCGGCGGATACACCACGACCACGTATTATACGCAGCCGGTTTCCTACGGCTACCGCTATCGCCGCGTCGTGCGTCCCGCTCACGCCTATTACCGCGGATCCTATCCCGTCGTGCGGCACCGTTGGAATCATCACCACTGGTAAGCGTTTCGCTCATCTCACGAAGGGGCCGCACTCCGAATGAGCGCGGCCTCACTTCACGATCTCCTGGTTTGCCACCCGGTTCCGGGAGGCTCTCGTCGGGTCGGCCGTCGCGCCGAACGTGGGCGCGGCTTGAGCGCTCCCTCGCCGAAGAAGGTTGGCCGAATTTGGCGCGCAGAGAGTGGCAGCTAGTCCACTGTGTATCTGGCGGTGAGCGAATGACCGTGCAAGCTCGCAGAAAACACCACGATGGCCTTCGGCGACAACTCGGTCTGCAGCGTCCCCTTCATCAGGTTGGGGCTGGCGGGAGCAAGCGGAACGGTGATGGTCTTACCGCCATCCTGAACCGTTGCCCGTCCCCGCATGTCCTTGGTCGAGAGCGGAGAACCATCATCGTCACCGACATAAAAGACGATGTCTGTGCCCTTGCGGACAAACTCGATCGGGTGGCCCTGCGATTTGACGACGGGGCCGCCGTTGCTGCCCTTCGTCTGGGCCGTTGCAAGGTTGGGCATTGCGGCGATCACGACCATCATGGCTGCTGGAATACACGTTCTCATGGGTGGGTCCTCGAGCTTGTGCGGATTTCAGTAGGTTTCCGCGGTTGGGAAGGTTGCGGTATGGCCGGCTACCAGCTGCTCCAGCGGCTGCTTGCCGAAGATGAGAAACAGGATCGGGGTCACGACAGTGTCGAGAATTGTGGCGCTGAGCAGACCGCCGAAGATTGTCACGGCTACGGGATGAAGGATTTCCCGGCCGGGCTCGTCAGCCCCGATCAAGAGCGGCGTCAGGGCCAGCCCTGCGCAGAGTGCCGTCATGAGAACGGGACTGAGGCGCTCCATGCTGCCTCGAGTAACCAACCCGGTTCCAAAACGTTCACCTTCATGAACGGCGAGATTGATGTAGTGGGAGATCTTCAAAATGCCGTTGCGCGCCGAGATGCCGGCAAGCGTGATGAAGCCGATCATCGACGCCACCGACAGAGGCTGGCCGGAGACCTTCAGCGCCGCAACGCTGCCGATGAGGGCGAGTGGTATGCCACCCATGATGATCAGCGACAGCGCGGTTGATCGGTATCGGCTGTAAAGGACGAGGAAGATCAGCGTCAGGGACCCCAGGGATAGAATGCCGATGCGCCAGGAGGCTTCCTGCTGCGCCTGAAAGGCGCCTTCGAGCTTGGTCGTGTAGCCTTGCGGCAAGTCGAGTTCTCGAAGCGCATTCTGAATGTCGGCAGCGATGTCGGCGGTGTCGCGGCGCCCGTCTCCGTTGCCATAGACAACGATCCTGCGCTGAGTCCCCTCCCGTTGAATCTGGTTCGGCCCATCTGTCTCGACCACGTCGGCCAGTGCGCTCAGCGGAACGAACTCCGGGCCGGTCGGAATGAGCAGATTTTGCAGTCCCGTTGTGGAACGGTCTTGCTCCGCCAGGCGCATCACGACGTCAAAACGGCGATTGCCGTCGACGATCTGGGAGACCTTTCGGCCATTGGACAAGGTATCGAGCGCCTGCGTAATCGCGGCCGGCGTCAGGCCATGAAGTGCGGCGCGAGCATGATCGACCTGAACCCGCACTTGCGGAATCAGTACCTGCTTCTCGACCTGTAGATCGACCAGACCGGGAACGGCTGAGAGACGCTGGCGCACGGTCTCCGACAGGCGCCGCAATATCTCCATGTCCTGCCCGAAGATCTTGAGCACGATCTGCGCACGGATGCCGGACTGAAGATGATCCAGGCGATGGCTGATCGGCTGTCCGATGGCAACCGACGCCGGCAGTGCGGAAAGGGATTCCCGAACGCTCGCATAAATATCCGCCTTCTGGCGCTTCGACGGAACCAGATCGACATCGATCTCGCTGAAGTGCACGCCTTCGGCGTGCTCATCGAGCTCGGCGCGGCCAGTACGGCGTCCGACCGATCTCACTTCGGGTATCCTTGCGAGCAACTGCTCCGCCAACAGTCCTAGGCGGTTCGATTCCGCGAGCGAAATGCCAGGATTGTATTGCAGCGACAGCACCAGCGTTCCTTCGTTGAAGGGGGGAAGAAAACTGCGGGGCATCTGGCTCGCGGAGTAACCTGCCACGACGACCGCCGCCGCGACGGAGCCCAGCACCAGGCCACGCCGCTCGAAAGCCCATCCGAGGACCCGCCGGTTGGCCTGCTTCAGCTTGGTGACGATCGGGCTCTCGCGGTCACCTGAACGAGTTCGTCCCGAAAGCAGATAGTAGGCTAGGACCGGCGTTACGGTGATCGACGTCAGCAGCGAAGCAAGGATCGAGACCACATAGGCCACGCCAAGCGGCGTGAACAGCCGCCCCTCGATACCCGGAAGGGCGAACAGCGGCACGAAGACGAGAACGATGATCATCGTTGCATAGACGATGCTGGAGCGGACCTCCTGGCTGGCCGCGGAAATCACTTCCAGAGCAGGACGTGGCATGCTCAGCGCGGCGTTTTCCCGCAAGCGCCGCAGAATGTTTTCAACGTCCACCACGGCATCGTCGACCAGTTCGCCGATGGCGATGGCAAGGCCGCCAAGCGTCATGGTGTTGATCGTGAGACCAAAGGCGCGGAACACCAGGATTGTCACGAGGACCGATATTGGAATGGCGGTCAGGGAAACGAGCGCGGCGCGTCCGTTCATCAGGAACACGAACAGGATGACGGCGACGACGACTGCGGCCTCGACGAGAACGCGCTCGACATTGGTTATCGATGTTTCGATGAAGGTGGCCTGCCGGAATTGCACGTTGGTAACGTTGATCCCATCGCGCATGCTGCGTTGCAGCTCCCTGAGCGTGGCTTCAATATTGCCCGTCAGCGCCACGGTATCCGCAGCCGGCTGCTTCATCACGCTGATGATGACGGCAGGCTTGCCGTTGTACCCGGCGTCGCCCCGCTTGGTGCGCGCTGCAAAATCGACCGACGCGACCTGCTTCAGCAGGATCGGCTGCTGGTCGCGGTTGGCAACGACAGTGTTAGCGAGATCTTCGATCCTCCTGGTGATTCCAACGTTGCGGATCAGGTATTCGCGGCCGTGCTGGTCAACAAAGCCACCGCCGCTGTTGGTGCCGAACTTTGCGACCGCCCGCTCGATCTGGTCATGGTCGATGCCGAGCGCCTGCATTGTCGCGACGTTTGGCGTCACGCGGTACTGGCGGACCTCGCCGCCGATGGGTATGACCTGGGCGACGCCGGGAATGGCAAGGAGCTGCGGTCTGACGACGAAGTCGGCGATCTCGCGCACGTCCATGGGCGACGCCGTGCCATCGCTGGTCAGCGCGATCAGCATGATCTCGCCCATGATCGACGTCACCGGCCCCATCTGGGGATTGACCGAAGCAGGCAATTGTTCGCGGATCAGCGCCAGCCGCTCCGAGACGAATTGCCGGGCCCGGTAGACGTCGACACCCCAGTCGAATTCGACGTAGACGACCGACAGACCGACGCCTGAAACCGAGCGTAGCCGGATCACGCCAGGCATGCCGTTCATCGACGTTTCAATCGGAAACGTCACCAGCTGTTCCACCTCCTGGGGCGCCAGTCCCTCGGCCTCAGTCAGGATGTTGACGGTCGGGCGATTGATGTCCGGCAAGACGTCGACAGAAACGCTCGGCAGGACAAACAGGCCGTAGCCAACCAGCACGGCGGCTACAGCCAGCACGAACAAGCGATGACGCAAGCTTGTCTCGACGATGCGCTTGAACATGAGCGATCTACCGGATCTGGTTGATGAGGTCGGTACCGCGAACGACGATGCGTTCACCCTCGTTGAGGCCGGCCGCCACGATCACGCGGGCCGCGTCGACCGGCAGCACGCGGACCGGCTTCGGCTCGAAGCGCTCGGGCCCGGAGTGCAGCCAGACGATGGTCTCGCCATTGCCGCTCCGAACGACGGCTTCGCGCGGGAAGATCAGACCCGCCACGGGAGTGCCGGTCTGGACCATCACGTTGAGCGGTTGGCCGATATTGAGGCCCGTCGGCGGCTCCGGTATCGCAAACTGAACGACGGCTGCATGCTGGCGCAGTGTTCGGCTTGTTCCAACGAAGGTCAGTGCGATCTGCTGCCCGCTCGGGGACATTGCGGTTGCGGCTTCCGGCTGCTTCGAGCCTATATCGTCATAGGCCAATGCCTCGACCCAGAGGCTGCGAGGGTCCGCGATCTGAAACAGGACGTCTTGCGGTTGGATGACTTGCCCCGGCACGACTTTGGCGGACGTGATGATGCCGCCGGTCGGCGCCCGCAGCTCTTCAAAATCGGTGCGGGAATTTCGGACGGTTTCGCGGCGCGCCCGCAGGCCCTCCAACTCGCTCTCGAGGTCGTTGACCTGCCCTTGGGGCACCGCGCCGCGGTCGGCCAGCGGCCTCAGACGCCCCAGCTTGTTTTCCGTCACCGCCATCAGCTGCTCGATCTCGCCGACTTTCTCGAGGATCGTCGTCCGATCCGCGATTGGCAGACTCGGTTCGATCTGAATGAGCAGATCGCCCTTGCGGACAGATTGTCCGATGCGAGGTATGCCGTCACTGCCGGGAACAACGCGCCCCCCGTAGATGCTCTGCACGATGCTGCTGCGGTCGGGAGCGGCCATGACGCGGCCGATCAGCGTAACCGCGGGTCGAATTGTCCGCGGCTCGGCCGCGGCGGTCCGCACATCAAGCAGCCGCTGCGTCGGCTTGGCTGCAAAGACGGTGCCGTCTTGCAGGCGCCGCGGGGCATCGCTCAGTGCGGGAGCTTCCGGCGGATTTGGTCGCGTTGCGTTCGTCGGGCCCTCGCCGAACACGATGGCCGCGAGAATGACGAAGGCTCCTGCCATCACGGCGCAGATGGAGGCAGCCATGCTGCGGCCACGTTGTCGCCAATAAGCAAAGAGCAGACCGAATCCCACAGCCGCAAGGGCAGAGGCGGCGATCGCGGTTCGGCTGGAAAAGAGCGGACCGTGCTCGTGCTTTTGTTCCGTGGGCCGGGCAACGGCGGCACGCACCGGCACGAGCGAGTCCACCAGCAGATCGTTTCCCTTGCTCGCGGTGATCGAGAAGATGACTTCAACTGATCCGGACGGCGTGCCACTGGGAATTCCGGCGGAGTAGACCCCCTTCCCCACGTTCTCGGCATTGACCGGCTCGGACTCGCCGACCGTGATCTGCAAGGCCGCATCTGAAACCGGCTCGTTCGTGGTCGCATCGTCAATGAAGACGGAAAGCTTGCCGTCTTTCAGGATACCGACGACCTCGTACAGCTCGGACCGCGCGGCCACGCGTGGGTAGGCCGACGAAACAACCGCCGGTTTGTCGGCTTCGCCGTGATCGTGTCCCTCATGGCCAAGGGCGCTCGAGAAACCAAAGAACAGGCTCGCGACCAAGCCAAGGCCGGCCAGCCCAAGGATACCAAGCCGCCCTTTCGGGCAGCGCCGATTGATCAACATGAAAAAGTCCTTCAGACATGCGAAAAGGCGGCGGCCGAGCGGGCCGCCGGAACTACGCGATGCTGAAGGTACTTGGCGGCCGAACGAGCGCCTCTGGGCTCATTCCGACAAGCGCGCGTGCAAGCGGCAGCTCGATGGCACCGAGCACTTCGAACGAGCTGGGCAGGTGAATGAAGTGCGGCGAGGCGATCGAGGTGCCGAACATGTCCCAGGCCACGCCCGGGGCACCACCCTCGCCGTGATCCGGCCCGTCATGAACGTGGCCCTCGGAGTCGTCATCTCCATGGGAATGCACGTGGCCCGCCAGCTGATCATGGAAATGCAGCGACCCGCTCAATGCGACAGAAGGCGCCGGCATGGTGCCAATGGCCGCCTGTACCTGCGAAACCGAAATCAGGCTCACCTGAAGCACGAACGCCCATATCGCCACGAACATGGCTGCTCTGGCGAGTCGACGGAAGCGTTGAGCGAAGCCGTGCTGCACAGCAATGAACTAGGCGATCCCGCCTGCGATTTCAATGACCTTGAGCGATCCCAGGGAGAGCTTTACCGTAAGCGTTCCTCGACAAGTCGCTAGAATCTTCGGCGCGGGGCGCGGCGAGTTCCCTCATCCATGCCTTGTCGATCGGGTCACTCGCCCGGCGCGATCGCGTTGCTCGGGGTCGGCCGATCGGTAATCTGTTGGCCGAACAGGCTACCGATCAGCTCGACAGCCGTACGCGCCGTCCGACCACGCTCATCCAGGAAGGGATTCAGCTCGACAATGTCGACCGACCCGACGACGCCGGAATCGTGCAGCAGCTCCATGATGAGGTGCGCCTCGCGATAGGTGGCTCCGCCCGGCACTGTCGTGCCGACGCCCGGCGCTACGCATGGATCGAGAAAATCGACATCGAAGCTGACATGCAGCACACCGTTGCTCGCCTTGACCCGCTCGATGACGCGGCGGATCAAGACGGCGACGCCAAACTCGTCGATCTGCCGCATGTCCACGATCCGGATCCGACGCGAGCGCATCAACTCCTTTTCGAGCTTGTCGATCGAACGCGCGCCGAATAGGTCCAGCTTGTCCGGACCAATCGAGGCGCGCGGTTCGTCGCCGAGCAGGCCCTCGAGGCCGGGCTCGCCGCAGAGGAAGGCGGCCGACATGCCGTGCATGTTTGCGGTGATCGTCGTCTCCGGCGTGTTGTAATCGGCGTGGGCATCGAGCCAGAGCACGAAGAGTTCGCGTCCGCGCTCCTGCCAATGGCGCGCCATCGCATTGACCGACCCCATCGACAGCGTGTGATCGCCACCGAGGAAGATCGGCAGCGCGCCGGTTGTCGCGATCTCATAGCCCCTGCGGCTCAGGGCGCGCGTCCAGCGTTGGATTTCGCGGTAATGATTGGCGTTTTGGGGCGGCTTGTCGGCAAGGTCCCGAAGTTCAGCCACGGACAGATCGCCACAATCGACGACATCGAAATCCAGGCTTTCGAGCAGCGTCGCAAGGCCGGCGGTGCGCAGCGCCGCGGGCCCCATCAAGGTGCCACGCTGAGAAGCCCCCATGTCGATGGGAGCGCCGAGCAAAGCGATGCGCCGGGCTCGATCCGTCATGGTCCGATCGGTCACGGCTGTCTCCTACATCAGCAAGGTTGACCCAGCCTAACAGAGATTCGCACCCGTCGTTTCCCGGGAAGCCCGCGCGTTGGCCGACGTGTCATCGGAACAAAACCATCCCTGCTGAATTGCCCATCCAGGCCGGCACCCGCCGTCGACCACGGCGCCTGTTGCAGATAACCAAAGGTCATCAGACCCGCTGTTCAAAAAAGCGCTCGCGCGGATAGCCAACGGTGTCGGCCTCCATCGTCAGGCCTGGAGGTCACGCCCTTGAGCACGGAGATACCGCAATCCACATCCCAACCCGGCATGGCCGAACGTGCCATCGACACGGCGGCGGACGTTTCCCGCACGATCGGTGAAGTCGCCGGAGGTCTGCACGCCGCCGTAGGTCGTGTTACCTCCGCCGTCGAGGAATCGCGGAAACCTGGCGGGGCGCTTGCGACAGTCGCAGCGATCACCCGCGAGGCGCCGCTTGCCAGTCTGTTCGTCGCGTTCCTCTTCGGCGTCGCAGTCGCGCGCCGGCGCTAGAGCTGATCCTGAGTGTGCAGCGGCTTTTCCAAAGCATCATGCTGAATCAATAACCTAAAGCGCGATGACGATTCTTCCAGATCTCATCGCGCTTTAGCAGCGAGGCCAACCTGCTCAGGCTGCGCTGATGGCCTCGATCCGGACCGCCAGGAATTGCTTTTCAAATGCCTCGGCCGGCATCGGACGGCCGAAGAAATATCCCTGCCCTTCTTCGCATCCCATGCTGACCAGGAAGTCGGCCGTTGCCTTGTTCTCGATACCTTCGGCCACCACCGTGAGACCGAGTTGCTTGCTGAGGCCGATGGTCGAGCCGACGATGGCGGCATCGTCGGAGTTGGCAAGAAGACCGAACACGAACGACCGGTCGATCTTGAGTCCGTCGAGAGGGAACTTCTTGAGATAGCTCAGGCTCGCATAACCGGTGCCGAAATCATCGAACAGGACGCGGACGCCGAGGTTTTGAATTCTCTTGAACAAGTCGAGCACACGGCGCTCGTCATGAAGCAGGATATCCTCGGTAACTTCGATTTCGAGAAGCGACGGCGTCAGCCCGGTCGTTTCGAGCAGTGCTGCAACTGAGTGCGCGAGATCGCCCGATTGAAGCTGCGAGGGCGAGAGGTTGATCGCGACGCGCACGTTGTTGCCGGACAATTCCCAGGCGCGCGCTTGACGGCAGGCGGTCTCCATCACCCAGTTCGCGATCCGCTCCGACAGCGCAGAGGTGTTAACCACCGGCATGAACTCCGCGGGCGAAACATAGCCGCGCACCGGATGTCGCCAGCGGATGAGCGCTTCGGCCCCGACTAGGCTGCCGTCGATCAGGCGAACCTGCGGCTGGTAGAACAGCTCGAACTCGCCGCGATCCGCGGCAAGCGCCAGCTCGCTCTCCAGCGTCAGCCGATTCTCGAGCTCCTGCCTGATCGCAGTCTCGAAGATGACATGGCTGCCGCGCCGCGTTGCCTTCGCGCGGCTCAGCGCCAGATGGCCGTTGCTCAGAAGATCGTCGGCATTCTGCCCGCCTTCCGGATAGACGGCAACGCCGACGCTGATCCCGACCCGGTGCTGCCGCTTGCCTGCTGAAAGCGGGGCTTGAAACGCCTGCGCGATCCGCTCAGCAAACTCTGCGATCGGTTCGCCGGCTTCCAGGCAATCGATGGCTATGGCGAATTCGTCGCCGCTGAGCCGGGCGACGATCGCTTTGCCGTCGACTTCGCTCCGCAGACGCTCAGCGACCGCGCGCAGCACGAGGTCTCCGGCCGAGTGCCCGAGCATGTTATTGATCTCTTGGAAGCCATCCAGGCCGAGCACGAGCAGTGCGACACCGCAGGACCGCCGCTCCGCCGCACTGATCAGATCGGTGAGGGCCACATGCAGCATGGGCCGGTTGGCAAGACCGGTCAGCGCGTCGTGTTCGGCCAGGTATCTGATACGTTCAGCTTCGCGTTTGCGAACTGAAATGTCGCGTAGGATCGCTCCGTATTGAAAGCCGTCCGTTCCCTGCCACCCCGAGAAGCTCGCTTCGACGGGAAAGGTTTCACCGTTCTTACGTCGGCCCTCGAACTCGACGACGACCGCCCCGCCCGGCACCAGAAGCGCCTGGCGCGCATCATCGAGCATTGAAGGTCTTGCGTCGCCGTCCGTTGGCACGGCGCACAGCGTGTCGAACCGGCGGCCGATGATCTCGGCCGGCATGTAGCCGAAGATCGCGCTCGCGCCGGGATTCCAGACCGTGATCCGGTGTTCCCCATCGGTGCAGACGAGCCCGTCGCCGAGCGACATCGCGATGCGGTGAAATCGGCTCTCGGCGATGCGTCCAAGCAGACTACGGAAGTCGATTTCGTCCAGCGCAATTGCCGTCAGGTAGGCGATGACAGCGATGTGGAACAGCGATGTGTCGATGACGAGCGGCCATCTCGCCTGCACGAAGGCAGCGGCCAGCTCGACGGTTACGCCGGCTCCGATCAGGATTGCCACCCGACTGCTGGGTGCGAAGCGGCGCCACGAATAGACCATCAGCAGGCAGACTGCGCCCAGGCCGAGTATCATGCCGATATTTGATGTCCAACGCAGCATCCGGTTCTGAAGGATCGATTCAGCGGCCAGCGCCTGGAGGACCGGTCCGGAGATGATCCTGCCGTTGGGAACACTGAATCGGTCGCCAAGCTCGAGCGCAGTGGCACCGATGACGACCTTCTTGTCTTTCAGCTTGCCGAGAGTGGCGGCATCGCCGCGCAGCACGTCAACATAGGAGACGGCGGGAATGGAGGCCGCGCGAATGCTGAAGTCGATCAGGAAGGGCCGCCGGCGATTGGCGTCCTGGCCCGCCAGCACGACCGCCATCGAGGGCATGAAAGCGCCGCCGATCTTCTCGTCGAACGGATAGCGGCGCACGAGCCCATCGGTTTCCACGGCGACATTGACGACGGCCGGCCACGACTGGTTGCTGAACGACTTCAGCGGGCGGTTGACGTGAGCCGGGCCACCATTCTGCGTCGGCTGCTTGAAGGACGGAAGAATCGTCGAGCCCCCAACCTCCCGAAGCGCGCGTGCGAAAGCCTCGTCGGAGGCCGAATCGGACGGCGTGCTGAAATCGACATCGAAGGCAATGTCCTGCGCTCCCGCCGCCTCGAGTCTGCGCAGCAGCTCCGCGTGCAGCCGGCGCGGCCAGGGCCAGACCCCGATCTGATCGATCGACGGCGCGTCGATGGCCACGACCACGATCTTGCCGCTGGCATCACGCGATTGCCAGGCGAACCGAAGGTCGGTGAGCGCATTGCGAAGCGAACCATGCCATCCCGTGGACAGCACGATCGCGAGCGCGATCACAACCAGAATATGCGGCCGATAGCGTTTCACTCGACCCTCCCGCGCACCCGCTTCCTACGGGTGCGCCCCCGTCATCCCCTGACAATCGCCTCAGCGTCGGTTGTGACCATAGGCGTTGCCATGGCCGCTATTGCCGCCGTTGCCGCTATTGCCCCTGCCGTTGCCCGTGGCCCCATTGTTGCCATGGCCGCTGTTGCCGCCGTTGCCGCTGTTGCCGTTATTCCCGCCGTTACCGTTGTTGCCGTTGTTGCCGTTGTTGCCGTTGTTGCCGTTGTTGCCGTTGCCACCGCCGTTTCCGTTGTTGGCCCGCGGAGCATCGCTCGATGCACCGGCTGTCGTCGCGGCGATCGTCGCATTTGTGTTGCCGACACCGCTGGCTGCCGCGCTGTTGGATGCGGCCGGATTGGTCTTGCCGTCGCTCCACACCGTCGGATTGTCGGTGCTGGCATTCGCGTTGCGCACCTGTCCGGGCACACCGCCGCCATGAGCGAGGCCGCGCGTGACCTTGTGGACGTTCAGCTTGACCTCGCCGAGCGAGTTCGAAATACGCACCACGCCCGGCTTGGGGGCATGCCCCTCGGACGCCTGTCCCGACGCCTTGGGTGCACCAGCCGCCTTCGTGCTCTTGTCGACTGGACCGAGAGCGTGGATTGCATGGCCGTTCGCGGCATTGCGCGGTGCCGACAGGCCCGATTTCGGCACGGGCACCCGCTCGATGGTCGGGGCGCGCGGCTTGCCTTGCTCGATCGGACTGAACGTGCCTGCGCCGCTCAGACTGAGACCAGGCTTGCCGTGCTCGAAGACGGTGGCAGCCTGCCCCGGCATGACCTGGGCAATCTGTCCCGTCCTGAAGTCGGAGACTTGGACTTGGCCGCGGAGCACGCCGACCTTGGTGCTGCCCGCCGCCACGGTGACGCTGAACCTCGTGCCCTTGACCACGGCTGCGAGGTAGGGCGTCTCGACCTCGAAATGCTTGACGTTGCGCTTTTGGACCTCGAGCAGGATCGAACCTGCCTGCTGGATGATAGTGGTGGAAAGACCCTCCTTCTGCTCGGCTGGAAGGCCAACCACCGAGTTGGGAGAAATCAGCATCGTTTCCTCGCCGCGGACCAGCAGCACGCGCCCGTTACGCCCGGTGCGAATGGTATCGCCAGGCTTCAGCGCCTCCTCCTGCTTCAGCGACACCTGCTGCGCGCCGCTGGTGGCGACCCAGACCTCGCCCGAGGCCTTGCTCACCGACCAAGCTCCGCCGTCCGCGGCGGACGCACCGGAAACCGTCGCGAGGATCAGCGCCGCCGCGAAGGCGCACCGCATTCCAACTCTGCCCAACATCGCGATCCCTCAGTCCGCAGTACAGCCAAGCCTGAGGAGTATCGGAAATCACTCAAGAGAGAATTAGCAGGTGTCGGCCAGCCGCGCGGGCGCCTTAACCAATCATTGACCATAAAAAACTATTAAAAATCATGCGGCTAACGAACCCTTACCGAGCTTTCGGGAAATCTCCGTTAAACTACGGAGTCTGGATCGCGGTGCGGGGTGTGACATGGCACCTGCTTAGCGTTCTCGGGCTGTTAGCACCAATTTTCGCAGGGGCCCTGCAAGCATCCGCACAACAGGCGAACCAGCCGGGCTTCGATCCGCGCCAGCCTGAGAAGTACTTTGATAACCAGACCGAGCAGGAATCCCTCGGCCGGCCACCGGTCCGGTTGCCGAGCGTCGGACAGCCCACTCCGGGCGGGGATGCCAAGCCGCAATTTGTGCTGCGCGGCATCGACGTCATTGGCGCTCACGCCATCTCCCGCGATCGCATCGCCGCGGTCTATCAGACCTACCTTGCCAAGAAGGTCTCTCAGGCCAATCTCGCTGCGATTGCCGGCGCGATCAGCGAACTGTACCGCGAGGCCGGATTCCACTTAAGTCGCGCAATCGTGCCGCCGCAGGATATCGCCGACGGCCGGGTCCGGATCCAAATTATCGAAGGCGCCATTGTGCAAGCCGAGCTGAAAGGCGATGGCGCCGAACAGTTCGGCGTCAGGCCGATGCTCGGGCCGATTCTGGCCGAACAACCCTCGCGCCTTGCAACGCTCGAACGCCAACTGTTCCTGATCAACGGCAGACCGGGCGTCCGGATCACCGATACCGCGCTGGAGGAGATCGGCGGCACGACGGGCCGCTTCCGCCTGATCGTCTATTTGAAGACCTGGCACGTCTTCTCCTCCTTTGGCCTCGACAATCTCGGATCATCGTCGGTCGGCCCCTGGCAAACCTACGCGACCGGCGCGTTCAATTCCTACCTCACGCCCGGCGACACCCTTTCGGTCAACCTGTCGACCATTGCCAACGATCCGCGCGAGCTCGGCTTCGCGCGGATGTCCTACGACGCGCCGGTCGGTGTCGATGGTTTGCGCCTCGGCGCATCGGTGCTGTACAGCGCGGTGAGGCCCGGCGACGCCCGACGCCTCGACAGCGACATCACCACGACCGAAGCATTCGAGCTGCGTGCCAGCACCGTTCCGCTGCAGTCGCAATCGTCCACGCTCACGCTGACAGCCGCGATGACCTTCAGCAATGTGTCCGAGCATGACCTTTACGGGCCGTGGTACAACGACCACATCAGGACGGCGAGCCTGACCGCCGACTATAGGCTTCAAGACGGCTTCGGCGGCACCAATTTCGCGACGGCGAGCTTCCGGCAAGGCCTGGACATCTTTGGCGCATCACATTTCGACGACGATCTGCTATCGCGCGCTGGCGCCTCGTCGAACTTCTCGGTGCTGAGCTTGTGGTTCACGCGCCACCAGACACTCAACGATGCCTGGTCGATCAAGGTCTCGGCTGCGAGCCAAACCGCGTCACGGCCATTATTCACTTCGCAGCAGTTCTATCTTGGCGGCGCGGCTTTCGGCCGAGGCTATGGCGCAGCCGAGATCAGCGGCGACAACGGTCTTGCCGGCACGATCGAGCTGCGCTTCGATCAGAAGCTCAATTTCCGCTACTGGACCGGCTATCAGCTCTATGCCTTCGGCGACGCGGGCGCCGTCTGGAACCACGGCTACCGCCTGAGCGATGGCCTGTCGCTCACATCTGCCGGAGCCGGTGTGCGCTTCTTCCTCCCTGACGATCTCCATGCCGACTTAGGCGTGGCTGTCCCCTTGAGCTACCGGGCACCTGACAACGAGCGTCGCAGCCCACGCTTCCTTTTCACGCTGTCGAGCGCATTCCGGCTCTGCCCCGAACGCGGCAAGGCCGGCTGCCTTTAGCCGCCCTGTCGCAGAACGGCGCCATGGCAGGGCGACCGCTTTCGCGGCCCTGCTCAGAACTTGCGTAACTGCCGGTCGAAGATCGTGAGCAAGTCACCGATTTGAATGATCATGAACCGGCGAATGTTAGCGGAGAAGCTTTGCGGCAGATCAAGGCGGCTCCCAAGCGGCACGCTAGAAGAACAACATGGCCTCGGAGAGACAAGTGTCGCACTATACCGCAAGCCTTGATACGAAGAGCCTTGGCCTGGCCGCGGCAAGAGTGCCCGCATTCGTACGGCATCTCTATCGTTCGACCCGCAAGCTGTTCCGGTCGGTCATCGCCCGCATTGACCTCTCGCAGTTTCCAGGATCATGCTGCGGTTGAGCGCGGCAGACGCGAGCGAACGTAGAAAGATTGCCCATGTCCCGGCACGTAAGAAGGATTTGCCTCCTGATTGGCGTAGTCTCTGGCGTCGGTACGTCCGCCCTGGCCGCTGACGCCGATCACGGCGCCGACCTTGCCAGGCGCTGGTGCGCGAGCTGTCATGTCGTGGCGAACGGGCAGACCCAGGCGAGCGCCGATGTTCCCTCCTTTCCGTCCGTTGCGCGCAGGCAGGACTTCAGTCCGGAAAGGCTCGCCTTCTTCCTGCTCGATCCGCACCCGAAGATGCCGAACTTTCCCTTGAGCCGAGCCGAAGCCGCGGATATTGCGGCCTACATCGCATCGCTGCGATAGAGCGTGATCCGGATCCGAAGCTCACGTTGGCACGAAGCGTGGAGCGCTTTTCGGAAGAGACCGTGCTCAAAGCCGCAGACGACTCCCACCGATCTCCTTGCGGTCTAGCGGTCACCGGACGAAAGCGATCCGCTACAAGTGCAAATCCCTGCCGGAGGACCGGCAGGGATCAGCAGAAGGGATGACGGACGGCGAATGGAGTCGTTCGGTGGCCCATCATGGACCTGCGTGAGTATCGAAGCGCGGATCTTAACATCGCACAAGATCAAGTTGTGGGCACGCCGTACACACAGCGAGAGTCAAGACTTGTCCTTGCCTGGTTGCATGAGACTGCCCGTCATTTGGCGCATGTGATCTCCCGCGCTCGTGAACTGACTGCGCAGGAAATCGGACTGGATACGCATCGCTTCCTGCAAATCGGTGGCATGTACAAGCTTGCGCGCATGCTCAAAGGCCGACTTCATGTTCTGCTCGGTAAAAGCGAGCGCCTGCTTCGATACCTCCGTCCCCGCGCCCGGAACGGATGACATTGATTTGCTGGCGGCTTCAAAAAACATGCCGAAGGCCTTTTCCGCCTGGTCGATCGTCTTCTCTGCCAAGTCGCGCAGCTCGGCCGGAACTTCGAGTTTCGGTTCGATCATGGTCGCACTCTCCCTTTTTCGAACTGGATACCACATTTGCCGGACCACCTTCCAGCGGCCAGCCGAGGGGGATGACACCCGCTGACGGGTGTATGAGGAAAATGGATGGATGCAGCCTGGGTCCGGCGCGCGGCCAGACTTTAGGACAAGGGGTGCTCAGGAAGAGCTTCCTCGGTGGCCAGATCTTCGACCAGCTTGATCACTTCGAAACGCTGTCGAGGCGCGAGCTTCAGAAACGCGCGGAGCAGGCGCAGGCTCTCGACGGTGCCGCTTGCAGGCACGCCGAGCTTGAGATGCAGCTCGGCGGCGAAATTGAGGTCTTTCATCTCGCACCTATGACAAGCATCGGCCCTCGCGATCCACTCAAGAACCGAACGTCGCAACAGAACCTGTCGCGACGAACTCTCGGCCGGGGGCGCCCGCCAGGCTGGCACGCTGAACTGCACCCAAGCGACAGAATTGGTTGTAATTATGCCAAGGAACAACTCCTCCAGCAAGCCCGGCTCGGGTACGATGCTTCTTCTGCACCGAACCACGGCGATTCCGGATAACAGGAATATCGACGGCCGTCACCCACCTGCGTCAAGAAGCTGCATCGAACACGTATACAGTCTTGAGCGCCGTTGGCGCTGCGCTTCGCTTTTGTTTCCTATGTGAATGGACATTTGCGGACACCAACAGACGCTTGGCAGCGTATACACGTAGCTGTTGAGTGACGTGCGGAGGTTGTATCGTCGATGGCAGGACCGCGTGATCTTCACGCCCATCGGCCTCCGGTGAGTGGCCGCGATACCCTCAGCGAGCCTCATCGGGCCCGATTTGCTTTCCATCCGTGAACCGCCGTTCAGAAACAAACGACAAAGCGATTGCAGAACGGACACGCAGATCACGGCGCCCCCGCTGGAGAAATCTGGAGCGTACACCATCAAAGGACAAAGGCATGCTTTCTCGCTGCGATCTCATCAAGGGCGCTGCAGTCGCGCTTCTCACCCTCTCGGTACAAGGCGCATGGGCCCAGGAGACAAAGATGAACCTCTTCAAGATCGTTACCGTCAAGGACGAAATTGTCGTCGGATTGTCGGCGGAGGAGCTTCAGGCGCTTGGCGGCAACGATGCGAGCGCCGTTGCACGCGCGCTGGCACAGAAAGGCGACCTCACGGTTTGGCAATACAATGTGCGTCGAGGCCCGAACGGCGAACTGCAGCAGGCGCCGACCGCCAAGATCGGTCTTTTGGCCAACGCGTCGCTTCGCGTCGAGCCCTACACCACGCCGTACAGGATACTGCCTCATCCGTAAGCAGGGTCGGTCACGTCGGCGGCCGAGACCGCCGGCGTGCCGCAATCATCTCCGCCGGTCCGGACGCAGCGTCCCAGCTTCCGTCGCAAAGCCGTAGATCAGCGCCAGCCGATCCAGGCATTCGCGAAAGCGGCGCCCAAAATAGTCGTTCCAGCGCTGCGTACGGACGGCACGACGCTGCCCGATCTGATCCATGGTCAGACCCAGCACCAGCACATCGTGCACCAGCGCGGCGCCGTCAGTCCCGAGCTCGCGCTCGACCCGGTTCAGCCGCAGCACCGCCTTTCGCTGGCTCTCGGTGACCGGCTCGCGCGTGCTGGTGCCATCGACATATTCGCGGGTCGTGTCCACCGCCTGAGGCCCCCGCTCAGCCCGCTCCCAATCGTTCTGAAAGGCGCGCCCGCCGCGGTATTGCGCTTCGTCGATCTGGTGGTGCGCATGCAGCCGGCCGAGCGGATCGCTGCGGATCGACCGCATAGCCAGGATCTTCTCGCCTGAATCGAGCGCGAGCGGATTGTCGACCTCCACCTCCGCCAGCTCGGCATTGAACGGCACCTCCCTCGACCGCCGGTCGTAGATCTGCGCCAGTTTGTAAGACTTGTTGCGTCGGGCACGTGCCACTGGGCTACTCCTTGCAAAATTGACGATCGAACGAAGGCGGCACTCTCAAGGGACGCCGACCAGCCTCAGCACGACCCGCCCGGCGACACGGGCGGACGGCGTGCCAGAGCGACGCGTCAAGCGAGCATGCGGTGCGCAATAGCTGGACGCCGGCTGGCGGGGGTGGCCACAGAAGGCAATCTCCTCGCCGTCCTTGTCGCCGCCATAGGGGTAGTGGCAGTCGGCCGGCTCGAGTTCGACGAGCGGTATCAGGCGCGGCTGGACGCCGACACAGCGCAGCTTCACCCGTTGGGCGGGCTTCATTGCCGATTTCGGCGGCAGATTCAGGTTCGGCAAGGCTACGCGCCGTGGCGCAAGCGGGCTGGCCTCGCCCGGCCACGATGGCGCGATCGACGGGCTTGTCATCCATTCCGGCAGGACGAGCCCGAGCCGCTTGGCGCGGCCGACCACCGCGCTGCGCGTGTAAGCCGTTCCGAATCGTGCGTTTAGCTGTCTCCCGATCTCCGCATAAGACATGCCTTTGAGAAAATAGTCGCGAAGCGCGTCGGAGTGCTCCGACGGCCAATGGCCCGGTTCCATGCTGCTGTCCTGTGATGCGCCGCCTCCGATCGAACGACGGAAGGCGGAGCATACATTCCGGTATTCCGAATAGAGAGTCAAGCGACAATTCTGATATTCATAATTGCATCAATTCCGAATTTCGGATTACAAGAGGCCAGGTGCGCAATCGAGGGAATCACCATGTTGGACGTTGCTATGATCGAGCGGGGCCTGGAGAAAACGGGCAAGAGCAAGGGCGGCCTGGCGGCGGCCATGGGCGTGCGCCCCGGGGCGGTCTCGGAGATTCTCGGCGGCGAGCGCTTGGTAAAAGCCTCGGAGATCATTCCGATCATGGAATATCTCGAGCTCAATCTTGCGCCGATCATGGGCCGGGTCGGAGCCGGCGCGGTGATCGAGCCGGACTATGAACAGGTCCCCCCGGAAGGTCTCGGCGACGTCACGTTGCCCTTCCCGATCATGGAAGAGACGATCGCATTCGAGATCGTGGGCGATTCGATGCTGCCAAAATACGAAAGCGGCGACGTGATCGTGGTCTACAAGGATCAGCGCCATCCGTTGTCGAGCTTCTACGGTGAAGAGGCGGTGGTTCGGCTCAAGACCGGCGAGCGCTATCTGAAAACCATCGAGCGGGGAAAATCACCCTCTGTCGTCAACCTCACGAGCTTCAATGCCAAGCCGATCGTCGGGGTCAAGCTCGACTGGGTCGGGGAGATCTGCCTGTCCATGCCCAAGGGGCAACTCGAACGACTGCGCGCGAAATCGGCGCGGCCCCGCAAGAAGGGCAAGTGATGGAGCTGCAGCCGGCCATTTCGCATTTCCAGAAATGATCGTTGACAAAATTCCGGTTTTCGACAATACTCTGCCGCGCTACGACCACGGGGCGCGGCAGGATCGTTTCATGCAGTATTTCGTCGTGATGATCGACTATGGGCGGCGGGGCCGCGAGGCGGTTGTCGATCCGGAGATCACGAGGCGCGAAGTCATCTCGCGCATCGCCTCGGGCGAATATCAGAACATCTCGTTCATCCACGAGATCCTGGAGAATGCGGTCGAGGACGTGACCGAGGCAATGCTAACTGCGGCCGCCCTGCCCCAGATCCCGCCTGAGGATATAGACCTCCAGGCAATCGACCTTGATCACACCCGCGATCTGCGCAAGCACGAACGGTCGTGACGCAGGCCAGGTAACCTGCGTCACCGCCCGGTCGGGGATTACACCAACAGAACGGTCGATCCCGTGGTTTTGCGTGCCGCCAGGTCGGCGTGCGCCTTTGCGGCCTCCTTCAACGGATAGGTCTGGTGCACCTCGATCTTGACCGCACCGGACTTGACGACATCGAACAGTTCGTTCGCCATCGCGACCAGGCTTTCGCGTTTGGCGGCGTAGGTGAACAGCGTCGGACGCGTGACGTAAAGCGAGCCCTTCTGCGCCAGCAGGCCGAGATTGAGCGGCTCGACCACGCCGGACGATTGACCGAACAGCGCCGCGACGCCGAGGGGCGCGAGGCAATCCAGCGATTTCAGGAACGTGTCCTTGCCCACGGAATCGTAAACCACCGGCACCTTCTTGCCGCCGGTGATTTCGTCAACCCGCTTAACGAAATCCTCTCGTGTATAGATGATCACATGGTCGCAACCATGCGCCTTGGCTAGCTTGGCCTTCTCATCGCTGCTGACCGTGCCGATCACGGTCGCGCCGAGATGCTTGGCCCATTGGCTCAGGATCAGACCAACACCGCCGGCCGCGGCATGAAGCAGAATGGTATCGCCCGCCTTCACCCTATAGGTCTGCCGGATCAGATATTGCGTCGTCAGCCCCTTGAGCATCATCGCCGCCGCGGTCTTGTCGTCGACGCCGTCAGGCAATTTCAACAGCCGGTCGGCGGGGATCAGCCGCGCCTCGGAGTAAGCTCCGAGCGGCGAGGCGCCATAAGCGACACGGTCGCCCGGCTTCAGATCGGTAACATCCGGGCCGACCTCCTCCACGATACCGGCTGCCTCGCTACCGAGCCCGCTCGGCAGTTGCGCCGGATACAAGCCGGAACGGTTATAGATATCGACGAAATTGAGACCGACAGCGGTGTGGCGGATGCGGGCTTCGCCGGGTCCAGGCTTGCCGACGCTGACCTCCTCCCAGACCAGAACTTCCGGCCCACCGGTCTTGTGAAATCGAATGGCATGCGTCATGGGCGTTGCTCCCTTATCGTTGAGGTGAAGGTCCGAACACGGAATTGGCCAGCGAAACAGGCATTTGGCCCACCCTGGACAGTACAGAGCCGTAACCAGAATGTCACAGCGAACGGCAAACATTAGCCGTTCCACCTGTGTTCGAAAGAGTTGATGAGGGCTCCGGGCTAGCCGGCAGTAGCTTCGCGTGGGGTTTGGTGGGTCGCCTGCGAAGGAGAGCGGAGATGCCAGCTTACGTTCAGCATCATCAGGATGTCGAGGTCCCGCCCGTGAATTGCCCCGCCTGCATGGGGTTCCTGCCGATGTATGTGCGCGAGGTCGAGCCGCATTGGGGTCTCGCCAGAATCGACTTCGTCTATGAATGCGCCGATTGCGGCGCCGAGGTCAGGCAGACAATCCGCAAACCGGAGCAGCTGCGGCACTAATTTCGCGAACGGCGAGCTGCCTAACTATTTGCGCGGAACGGAAAAAATGCCGCTCACGCGCATCTGATGTCTCCCAAACGAGGCTTGTTCTTTGCCGGGAACGCAGGCAGAACAAGCCTCACTTGGACCCTTGGGAGCGCCCATTCGTGGCTGATCAGAAGGCCTCGACATCGATCGAGGCAGTGGAGAGCGGCCTCGCCGCGCAAGGTTACATCGCGAGCCGGCAGATCGCGACGGCCGTCTATTTGTCGCAGCAGATCGAGAAGCCGATCCTGGTCGAGGGGCCTGCCGGCGTCGGCAAGACCGAACTCGCCAAGGCGATCGCTGCCTGGCGCGGCATGAAGATGATCCGCCTGCAATGCTACGAGGGCCTCGACGAGGCCAAGGCGCTCTATGAGTGGAAGTACGCCAAGCAGCTTCTCTATACGCAGATCCTGAAGGACAAGCTCGGTGAGGTTCTCGGCGGCGCGCAGACGTTGCACGCCGCGCTCGACCAGTTGCACGATTTCGGCGACGTGTTCTTCTCCAAGGAGTTTGTCGAGCCACGTCCCCTGCTCCAGGCGCTGGAGCAGCCGGGCGGCTGCGTGCTGCTGATCGACGAGATCGACAAGTCAGACGCTGAGTTCGAATCGCTGCTGCTGGAGATCCTGTCCGACTTCCAGGTCACCATTCCCGAGCTTGGAACCGTTTCGGCCATCACGCCGCCAACCGTGATCCTCACCTCCAACAGCGAGCGCGACCTCGGGGACGCGTTGAAGCGCCGCTGCCTGCATCTGCATATAGGCTTTCCCGAGCAGCGGCTGGAGGAGCGGATCGTCGAAAGCCGCGTGCCCGGCATCTCGCAGGCGCTGCGACGGCAGATGGTCGGCTTCATCCACGAGATCCGCTCGCTCGATCTGAAGAAGCTGCCCTCGGTCAGCGAGACCATCGACTGGGCGCGCGTGCTGGTGCTGCTCCAGGCTTCCGAACTCGATTCCGAGATCGTCAAGGACACGCTCAACGTGCTGCTGAAATACGAAGCCGACATCGAGGCTGCAACGCCGCAAGTGACGACCTTCATTGCCAAGGCGGCACGGTCCAACGTCTTCGGTTGACGCCGATGCGCGAGAACCTCCATCGTTTCTTTCGGGCGGCACGGGGCGCCGGCGTTCACGTCTCGCCTGCGGAAAGCATCGATGCGATGCGAGCAGTCGCGCAGGTCGGCCTCTCCGACCGCGCAATCCTGCGCGACGCGCTGCTCCTGACACTCGCCAAGTCACAGGACGAGAAGCTCGCTCTCGGCGATTGCTTTGATCTCTTCTTCAGTCAGCCGGAGCCGAGGCAAGACCAGCCCGAGGCGGACAACGACGACACTTCGCCCGATGCGGATCAGTCGCCCCCCTCCGGCGCTCCCGGCGATGCTGGCGAAGGTCAGCCTTCCCAGGGTTTGGGCCCGCTCGCCCAGATGCTGCTTTCGCAGGACCGCAATGCGATCGCAGCCGCCATTGCCAGCGCCTCCGGTGCGGCCTCCCTGTCCGACATCCGCTATTCCACTCAGCGCGGCATCTTCTCAAGCCGCATACTCGACGCGATGGGCCTTCAGCGCCTGCGCGACGACCTCGACGAGCTGACCGCGACCAATCCGGCCCTGGCCGAGCGCCTGCGCGCCGCGCTCGACGGCTTGCGCGAAGCCGTGCGCGATACGGTCTCCCAGGGGCTTGCACTCTACGCCCGCGAGGAGGCCGAGAACCTCCGCAATGAGATCCTGCGCAACGCGCCGCTTGCTCGCATCGAGCGGCGCCAGGTCGCCGAGATGCGCGCACTCATTCGCCAGATCGCGCGCCGGCTGCGAGAGCGCTACTCGAAGCCACGCAAGCGCCAGCGCCGCGGTCATCTCGACGTGCGCCGCACGCTCCGCCGCAATGCGGCCTGGGGCGGCATTCCCTTCCTCACGGCATGGAAGCGCAAGCATCGTGACCGACCGAAGATCGTCGCGCTATGCGACGTCTCCGGGTCGGTCGCTCAAGTCTCAGACTTCTTCCTGCTGCTGATCCACTCATTGCACGAGGTGGTCGACGACGTCCGCTCCTTCGCCTTCTCCTCCCATCTGATCGAGGTCAGTGAAATCCTGGAATCGAAGTCGCCGGAGGAGGCGATGTCCGAGATCATGTCCAAGGTCGGTTTTGGCTCGTCAGATTACGGCTCTTCGCTGGTCGATTTCGAGAAGGAGTTCATGAGCACGCTGACGCCTCGGACCACCGTGATCGTGCTCGGCGACGCCCGCAGCAACAATCTCGACCCGCGCGCCGACATTTTGCGCCGCATCTCCGAGCGCTCCAAGCGGCTGGTCTGGCTCAATCCCGAGGGGCGGCTCGCCTGGGGCTTTGGCGATTCCGAGATGCCGCGCTACGCGACCTTTTGCAGCGTCGTGCGCCAATGCGCCACCGCACAGCAGCTCGAGCGCGCCGTGTCCGATATCGTAGCGACGTATCAGTAAGCAAAATAACCAGCGGTGTCAGGCCGCGTTCCGCTCGGCCTGCGCGAGATTGCACTCCCGGAAGTGATAGGCGATTTCATCGAGCGCGCGCTGCTCCCATTCCTGGGCCTGTGCGAGCCAGAATACACGACGTTCGGAGTCGAGCGCCGCGCGCTCACGGCATAGAAATTCCTGACTGCGAATTTCAACCAGCTTGTTCATGCACTCCACTCCTCCTGTGAAGCCAATCGCCTCCAAATGAGTGTAACAGAGTCCTGCACGGCTCGCCGCGTCATTTCTATGCATATCGCGGCGAAGGGACAGCGATGCTTCCCGTGCACTGCGGCAATTCGCACCGCAACATCAAGCTTCGATCATCGATATTTTGATTGGCGCTTTCGACGATCTGCTCATGCAACGCTTGGACAGCAACGGACTGCCGCAATTAGTGAAGAGACGTTCTAAACAGTTCACCGAATTCCGGACTCATTGTCGTCGCATGGTCTTCATGCAGCTCCGCTAACAGGGGCGCGCGACTGGGCTATCGTTTGAGGCACAATGAGCAACGACGTCGATTTCGATCTTACCCCGGACCAATGGGACGCTCTGCGCACGCTCCGCAACGCCACCTCGAGTGGTCGCCTCTCGAAGGCCTACCTGATCGAAAGCCTCGTGAAGCTTGGTCTCGTGGACGTCAATGACGGCGTACCGTCGATGACGCCGACGGGACGCAAGGTGCTCGTGCGCGGGTCATGCCGGCTGCTGGATCTCGCGGCATAGCGGCGCGCAACAGGACCGGATCGCTCAATCCCACCGGAGGAGCGGCGTCCCGTACGCCCGCCTCCAGACCGACAGAAAGCGCGGGAACCAGGAATGGGCCACGGCGCCCTTATAGGCCCAGGTGCGGTACTTCAGCCCCTGTTCGGAAATCAGCTCCTGATAGCCCCCGTGGACCTCGGTCGCAGTCCGAATGTCCTTCAATATTCCTTGTGCGCAGGCGCGGTAGGTATCGCGCCCCGTGAACTCGTCATAATCCAGCATGCGATCTGCGAACTCGACGTTGAACGTCGGCCAGGAGGAGCGCCCCTGATAGGCAGGTGCGGCAATCTTGTGGATCATCTTGTTCCTGGGATTGTCGGCCGACACCAGGAAATGAAACGTGCTGGGGATACGAAACCGCGGTTCCGCGATGATCAGATCCGCCGTGGCCGCGAACAGCGCCCGCTCGCTCGCATCGCTCATGGTCCAGAATCCGCGATGCACACCGACGAAATCCAGTGCGACTGATGACGCCGGCGAGGTCGTCCGGTCTTCCAGGGAATGCCTGATGTAGCCGTCCTTGCCAAACAGGCGGAGCAGGTCCCTCTTGTACTGCACAAGGTCTCGCCCGAGCAGCCGCTTTAGCTCGTTCTCACCGACGATCCCGAGCTGCACGCCCCACACGAAGGTCGTGTAGACAGAAGCATTGGTTACGAAGCGCTTGCGCTCGGCGCGGGTGTCTGTCGCAGCGGAACGGGGTGCGTTGACATCGCAAAGCAAGGACCTGGTTCCGCCATCATCGAACGGTTCGAGCTCGCTTGCGAGCTGCAGAATTGCTCGCTTCAGGTCGGCGCCATACTCCGCCAGCAACAAGCGGCCGGCATGCGCGCATTGCGACATCGCGAGATAGGACGGCTTCCTCTCCTCGGCAGAGATCATCTGCTGGAGGCCGGCGAGAATGCCGAGCAGCGTGTCGGACGGGCGCGAGAAATAATTCACCCCGAGATACCGGCCGCGTCCTGCGGGGACGATGGTCGTCGTGACGACGCCGGCACGAACCGCGTCCAGCAACAAGCGGACGCTCTTGTCGAGCAGCCGAGCGCGCCGGACGGCATCCTGCGCATCCAAAATGGTTTCGGGATCGAGGACATCAGGATAGAACCACGCGAAGTCGCGGGGATAATAGGCGGAGGCGTGTGGTGCGCCCGTAACGAGGAAAGCCTCGGTCAGCGAAAAGGCGCTCTCCATCGAGTGCCGATAGAGGTCCGCGATGGCAGTGAACGAATGATCCGATCTTCTCAGGAACCGATCACCGAGAAAATTGACCGCCTGGAGGGCGTTGGCGAGAACGGTCGCAGCCGCACCCTGGTAGAATCGGCTTCTGCGGTTTGAGGGCAACGGGGTATCGCTATTCATATCCTGGCCGGGTCAACTCCGATGGTGCGGGCACCATCCAAAGCCTGCCTGATTCGTATTTCTTCACGATGACCTGGCTGCTTCGGCTGGGGCTTCTTCAGCCTGCCGTCGACCCTTCCCGCGGCCTGAAATTCTCGATCACCCGCAACAGCACCCGCGCGCCCGCGTCGGCATCGGCGAGTTCGACATGTTCATCCGGGTGATGGCTGATGCCGCCGCGGCAGCGGACGAAGATCATGCCGACATCGGCAATGTCGATCATCGCCATGCCGTCGTGCCCTGCTCCGCTCGGCAGCTCGAAGACGGAAAAGCCTTCGGCCTCGATCGCCTGCGCGATCTGCTGCTGGAGCCAAGGCGCGCACGGTGCAGTGCGGTTCTCGTGAGTGACATCGAGCTGAAGCGCCAGCCGCCGGCGCTTGGCGATAGCCTCGATCTGGCGGACGATTTCGGTGACCGCGCGCTTACGATGCCCGTCGGTCGGCGCCCGCATGTCTATGGTGAACGACACCTGGCCCGGAATGACGTTGGTCGCACCGGGCTTCGCCTGGATGTGGCCGACGGTGCCGACAAGGCCGCCCTCGTCGGTGCGGCAAAACTGCTCGATCGCGCCGATGCATTCGGCCGCACCGGCGAGCGCGTCTCGGCGCAGCGGCATTGGGACGGTGCCGGCGTGACCGGCCATCCCGGTCAGCCGCGCGGCAAGGCGCGTGGCGCCGGCAATCGCTGTAACCACGCCAACGGGCAGGTTCTGTGCTTCCAGCACCGGCCCCTGCTCGATGTGCAACTCGATATAGGCCAGCAGCTCGCCCCGCGTCCGTGCCGCTGCGCCGATACGGTCGGGATCGAGCCCGAACTGCACGAGCGCATCGCGCATTGAAACGCCATCGCGGTCGCGCGTGTTCAGCACATTCTCGTCGAAGGTCCCGGCCACCGCACGGCTTCCGAGCAAGGTCGAGGCGAAACGCACCCCCTCCTCGTCGGCAAACCCGACCACCTCGATCGCAAACGGCAGGCGCTTGCCGCGGCGGTTGAGGTCGGCGACGCAAGAGATCGCCGTGATCACACCCAGCGGCCCATCCCATTTGCCCGCATCGCGCACGGTATCGTAGTGCGAGCCGAGCATCAGGCATGGCGCACCCGGCTGGTCGCCTTCGTAGCGGCCACAGACGTTGCCGATCGCATCGAGGCGCGCGCTCATGCCTGCTTCGCGCATCCAGCTCAGGATGAGGTCCGCTGCCTCGCGCAGCTCCGTGGTGAGGTAGATGCGGGTGAGGCTGCCGCCCTCCTCCGAGATTGCGGCCAGATCGTTGATCCGGCGAACGATCACCTCGCCGAGCGATGCACTTTGAACGGCACTGACGGCCCCCATCTCAACAAGCCTTCTCTTCTCTGACCGCCGCCGCTGTCCTGGCGACAATCGGACCGGGTTCCCTGCAGCAAATCACGCCCGGCGCTTGCCCCAACCAAGGCGTGATTAGCATGAATGTGACCACACGCCATGCGACCTCGCGCGGATGCGCCCGGGAGCCGCCGGGAAGTGCCCGATCCCTAGGCAGAACCGCAGCCGATTGATTGCGGGGGCGGCGATCACCTCATGACGGCCAGATACTCGGGATGAATTTCCATGTGAAAGACATCGAAGACAGGCTTCCGGGGCAACTAGCACGCTTCTTGCATTTCCCGGATCACCTGCTCCTCCCGGAGGAGGTTCGGAGGGGGTGGCCAGAAGCACCCGGCACTTGTGGCTGCCCCCTCTTTCCACTTTTGCCTGGCTTACCCCGCCCGCATGGCGCGCGGCGGAACTGAAGCTGCGCTCGATCCCACCGACGGCGTCGTGCCGACGAGCCTATTTTTCTAGCTGCCGCGATAGGTCGAATAGCTCCACGGCGTGACCAGCAGCGGCACGTGATACTGGCCTTCCGGCTCGCTGACGGCAAAGCGCAGCGGGATCTCATCGAGGAACGGCGGATCGGACTGTGGCACGTTTCGCTCGGCGTAATATCTGGCGACGCTGAAGCGGAGTTCGTAACGGCCGATCGGCAGCGGACGGCCGCCGATCAGCGGCTGGTCGGTGCGGCCGTCGGCATTTGTCACCGCGCGCGCGATGACGCGGTTCTCGCCGAGGGTCGCGAGCTCGACGAGCTCAACCGGGATGCCCGGTGCCGGCTTGCCAATCTGATTGTCCAGCACAAGCGTCGAGAGCCGGCCGTGCACCTTCAGCTTGTCGTCCGCAATGACGAGCTGATCCAGGCGCAGCGCCGCGATGCGGCCGATTTCCTCGATGGCACGTCGCGTCTCGGTCTTCGCGATATTGAGCAGCCGCGTCTCGCAGTCGCGCAGCACCGAATCCCTGGTGTGACGGCGCAAGCAGACGATATAGGGAAAGCCGAACTTCACGCGGTAAGCGTTGTTGGCGCGCCCGAACGCCGCGTATTCGGGCTCCGACAGCCGGTCGAGCCCGGCTCTGTTCTGCTCGTCGGCCGTTTCCGCCGTAAGGCCGGCGGCAGGTTGCGTCTTGCTCGCGAGATCGGGATGGGCGCGGATCAACGACAGCTGAACGTCGGGCTCGGCGCTCTGGATCGCCGCAATCAGCGCGGCGTGGAGTTGATTGATGCCTGTGAAGGGCCGCTTTGCCGCAAGCTGCCCGGCGAGCCACGGCGAACATTCGACGACGCCGGCAAGCGCCGCAACGAAGTCGTCCCTGCTGGCGCCATTGAGATCGGCGAGCGAGATCTGTGACATCTCACCCGATCTCGAATGCGTCGGCGGCCAGATGGGCGTGCTTGTCGTGCCAGTGCTGCGCGATCTGCAATCGGGTCGGCACCCAGACGCGCTCGTGCTTGCCGATATAGTCCAGGAAGCGGATCAGGCCCGCCGCGCGGCCGGGCCGGCCGGCGAGGCGGCAGTGCAGGCCGACCGACATCATCTTCGGTGCGGTCTGCCCTTCCGCATAAAGCACGTCGAATGCGTCCTTCAGGTAGGTGAAGAACTGTTCGCCTTCGGCAAACCCTTGCGGGTTGATGAAGCGCATGTCGTTGGCATCTAACGTGTAGGGAATGAAGAGCTGCTTGCCGCCCGGTCCCCTTACCCAATAGGGCAGATCATCGGCATAGGAGTCGCAGAGATAGAGGAAGCCGCCTTCCTCCATCAGCAGCCGGTTGGTGTTGATCGAGGAGCGCCCCGTGTACCAGCCGAGCGGCCGCGATCCTGTTGCCTCGGTGTGGACGCGGATCGCCTCCGTAATCTCGGCGCGCTCCTGCGCCTCGGTCATGTCCTTGTGCTCGATCCATTTCAGGCTGTGGCTCGCGATGTCCCAGCCCGATTCCTTCATCGCTGCGACGATCTCGGGATTGCGCTTGAGCGCGGTGGCGACGCCGAACACGGTCGTCGGCCACTTCCGCTCGTTGAACATCCGCCACAACCGCCAGAAGCCGGCGCGCGAGCCATATTCGAACATCGATTCGATATTGGCGTGGCGCTGGCCCGGCCAGGGCTGCGCGCCGAGGACGTCGGACAAAAAGGCTTCCGAGGCTCGGTCCCCATGCAAAATGTTGTTCTCGCCGCCCTCCTCGAAATTGACGACGAACTGCACTGCGACCCGCGCGTTGCCGGGCCACTGCGGATGCGGCGGGTTGCGGCCATAACCGCGGAGATCGCGCGGGTAGCGGGGCTCAGTCACTCAGACTTCCTCGAAGCGAATCGGCTGCGCGCCCTTCCACAGCACGCTCTTGCCCAGCGTCGCCAGATTCTCGAGCCCGGAGGTCAGGGTGATGAAGTGGTTACCCGCGAGCTGGCCCATCTTGCTCGCGAAATGAACGCCGCCATAGGCGAGCAGGATCTCGGTCTCGCTGATACCGCCGGGGTAGAGGATGATCTGACCGGGCGCGGGGTAGCTGGTGTGGTTCTCATAGCCGACCCCGAAATCCAGGTCGCCGAGCGGCATCCATACGCCCTCGCCGCTCCAGCGCACATGGATGATGTGGCTTTCGAACGGCAGCGCGTTGCGGAAAGCGGCGACGGTTTTGGGCGCCAGCTCCTCCTCGAAGCGGGCATCGAAGGTGAAGTCGCCGGCACGGATAACGAGTTTGCTCATCTCATCTCTCTGGATCAGGGCCAGCGGCCCCACGGCTCACTTCCAAGCAAAAAGCATTCCCGACAGTTTCGCGCAAGTGGCGCGGCAGCGTCTCGCATGTCCTGGGCATCGGCCGGCTTGCGATCCGGCATGCCCGCTCGCCGGAAAGCTCGATGACCCATTGAACCGGATTGCGAGTGGCAAGTCCACGGGCGCTCCCGTTTTCCCAATGCTCCAATCGTCGCCATCATTCCCCGCGAAGGCGGAGAATGCAGTACGCCGCGGCTGCTCGGCCAATCACTCGGACCTCCGGAATACTGGATCGCCCGTCTTCGCGGGCGATGACAGCGAACGTGAGATGGCAAGACACGCCTGCCCGATCTCGCGGCGTGTTTCGCCCGAGCTTTGCTTGATCTCTCCGCCCTCTCGTCCAAGAGGGCGCAGGGAAGGCCGGGTGCCGGCGGCACCCGCGGTCTGCTGCGCAAAAAGGTGCACGCAGGAAACCGCACAGCAGCATACAGGTGAAGCCCAACACACGGCCTTCCCTGCGCAATGGTCGGACGGCTTATGCCGCGCTCTCCCGGGAGCCGAGTTCCTTCTGGCCTCCCTCGCCCCAGCGAAATTCACCGGCGCCGCGCCGGTTGACGCGACTGCCGCATTCGCCAACGCTTGACCGTAGCAACGACGG
>NZ_AUGD01000032.1 GCF_000426845.1 Bradyrhizobium sp. in8p8
CGGCTGCGAGCTCGTGATCCAGCGCCTGACAGTACATCTCTGCAAAGCGCTTGGTCAGGCCGAGCATCGACACCGGCTCGATCGCCTTGTCGGTCGAGATCATCACCATCGCCTCGGCGCCGGCCGCAACGGCGGCATCCGCCACGTTGATCGAGCCGAAGATGTTGGTCTTGACGCCTTCGCTCCAGTCGCGTTCGAGGATCGGCACGTGCTTGAGCGCCGCGGCATGGAACACGATGTCCGGCTTGAACTCCGCCATCAGGCGCATGATGCGCTCGCGGTCGCGAATGTCGGCGATCCGCCCTTCGACCTCGGCAGCCGCCTCCCGCGCGGCAAGAGATTCCGTGATCGCGTAGAGCGCCGGCTCCGAGTTCTCCACGATCAGGAGCCGCGCAGCGCCGAACGCCACGACGCGCTCGCAGATCTCCGAACCGATCGAGCCGCCGCCGCCGGTGACGATTACAGCCTTGCCGTTGATGAGCGCTTCCAAGCGCGCATAATCGATCTTCTCGCTAGGCCGCAGCAGGAGGTCCTCGACGGCGACCGCCGTAAGCCGCGGCGTATCGCCGCTCTCGAGCGAGGGCATCCGATTGACGATCACACCCAATTTGCGCGCCCGCATCAGGATCGATTCCGGATGCGCGTCCGGCTCGAATGCCGACGGCGTCATGACGAGCCGCGCGATCGGCTTGTTGCGCTTGGCGAAGTCGGCGATGACGTCCTCGACGTCGTCGATGCCGCCCAGGACCGGCACGTTGCGGATAAACTGGCCGCGATCGGAGCTCGACGGCGATAGCACGCCAACCGGCCAGATGCGCTTGATCGCCCCGCTCTCGATGCCGCGCAGCAGCACCTCGGCATCCGCGGCGCGGCCGATCAGCAGCGTCGGGGCGGCTTCGTCGCTGCGCGCATGACGGCGCACCCGCGTATAGCGGAAGTATCGATAGGCCATGCGCAGCGCACTGAGGAAGAAAATCTCGAGAAACCAGTAGAGGACGATCGTCACCTTGCCGAGGAAGAAGGCGCCGCGGACGTTGGGAGCGACGAAGATATAGTCGAGCACGAGCAGGGCGACCGTCAGCACGGTCGCGACGCGGATGATGTTCAGCGCGTCAGGCAGCGAGATGAAGCGCCATTTCGTCGTGGTCAGATTGAAGACGAAGAACACGACGACGCCGAAGGCGAGAAAATAGGGCAGGATCTGGAACAGCAGCGGCAAGCGGTCGAAGAAGCCGTCGCCCCCCTCGAATCGCAAATAGATGGCGGCAAAAAGCGCCGCCGTGGTCGCCAGCAGGTCGTGGAGCGCGATCAGGAAATTGCGCAAGGTGAGATGCGAAAGACGCGTCATCCGACGACCGATGAAAACCCAGTTAGATGCAACCTGACCGCGCTGATAGCCCATCCGGACAAAACTTGCCAGAAGCGCGACCGCTCAGGAACCGACTTCCCCCACCTTCGCCTCGGCCTGTTGTGCCCGGATCACCATGCCCCCTGCGACGCCGACGCCGATGACGTACATCCAGCCCTCGTGGAAGTCGAACAGATGCGAGTTGAACAGTGAAGTGAAGATGTTCTGCACCACGACCAGGAGCCCGATCCATTCGGCAAAGCCGTCACCCCGAAATAGCAGCAGATGCAGGATCCAGATGGCGTAGAGGACGACGATCCCGATCACGCCCCACTGCACGGCCACGTTCAGCGTCTGGTTATGCGGGTTGCCGATCACCTCGGCGGAGGCCTGGTACCGACCGCTGGGGGTCGCGACGCGCTCGAACAATCCGCGCGTCGAGCCGGTGCCGTGCCCCACGACCGGCGCCTCCGCGAAGAAGCCGAGCGACTTTCGCCAGAATTCGAGCCGCAGGCCGAGGGAGGTCGGCTCGCCCTTTTCCACATAGCGCGTGTAGTCGTCGGTAAACCGCTCGGCAGTATGTCGCAACTGCGGCGAGACCTGCCACGCGAGGAAGGCGCCGGTGAGAAGCGCTGCGGCGACGATCCCGATGCTGGGCCATTTGAGGTGAAGCAGCGCGAACACGCCGAACATGATCGGAATGGTGACCAGCGCAGTGCGCGATACGACGACGAAGGCCATGTTGACGACGAAGCTGAGCGCAAGCGCGGTGAGCAGTGCGGCGAACCAGTAGCGCTTCTCGCGCAGCAGCATCACGATCGGATAGGCGAGCGCGACCGCGCAGAGCGCGAACTCCTGGCTCTGGTCGATGTAGTTCTTGACGAAGATGCCGCGCTCCACCGGGTCGGTCTTGAGCGAGAGATGCGGATAGAAGAGCACAAGCCAGGACATCACCGACAACAGCGCGCAGGATACCAGGAAGGCGATCAGCACCCAGTGCCCGCGCTGCGAGCGCTCGAAATGATAGAGCAGGACCGGTAGCACGAGCAGTTTGACCGTCGGGTTGACCGCATAGAAGCGCGTTCCCCAGGGCGCATCCGACCACAGCGTTCCCGCCAGCGCGAGAATGACGAGCGCGATCGGCGCAAGGCAGATCGGTCGCTTCAGCGATTGCAGGAACGCGCGCAAATCGAGGAACGGCACCATGCAGAGCAGCATCAGCGCGTTGAAGATCCCCGCAAGGGACGTCGACCACGGCAGCGAAGCCGCGGTCAGGATCGCAAACAGGTCGACTGTCTCGCTCCAGGCCGCCGGACTGCGCAGGCGCCGCCGCAAGGTCTGGCCGGAGGTCTCCCGGGCAAGCACCGTCACTTGCTCCCTCCCCGGGCGCGGTGAACCAGCGCCGTCGTGCTGAAGCCCTGGAGGATGTCGACCAGCACGACCACCCCGCCCGCAGCTTCGACAACCTCGTGGCCGACCACCTGCTCGCGCGTGTAGTCGCCCCCCTTCACCAGCACGCCGGGCTTGATCCGGGTGATCAGCTCGATCGGCGTGTCCTGCTCGAAGATGACGACGAGATCCACGGCCTCCAATGCGGCGAGCACCTCGGCACGCGCGCGCTCGTCCTGCACCGGGCGATCGGCACCCTTCAGGCGCCGGACCGAGGCGTCGCTGTTGAGCCCCACGATCAGGCGGTCACAGGCCGCGCGCGCCGCCGTCAGCACCTTGACGTGACCGGGATGGAGGATGTCGAAACAGCCGTTGGTGAAGCCGACACGCTGACCCTGCCTTCTCCATTCGGCGAGCTGGGCATCGAGCGCGGCCGGATCGAGCACGATCTTCTCCTCGGCCGCGAGTGTGGCGTGCGGCAGGATCTTGCGTCGCAGCTCGGTCGTGCTCACGTTGGCGGTGCCCTGCTTGGCCACCGCGACGGCCGCGGCGGCATTGGCGACGCGCAGCGCCGTGTCCCAGTCCGCGCCGACCGCGAGCGACACCGCGAGCGCAGCGGCGACGGTGTCGCCGGCGCCGGAGACGTCGCGCACCTTCACAGGGAAAGCCGGAACGTGAACGGCCTCACCGTTGCGCGGCACCAGCGTCATGCCATGCTCGCCCTGCGTGACCAGGATTGCTTCGCAATCGGCGAGCCGCATCACGTCCTCGCTCGCCTCGACGATGCTCTGGGGCGTGTCGGCGCGGCTGCGGGTCGCCTCCGAAAATTCCTTTCGGTTGGGCGTGAGCAGCGTGGCACCGCGATAGATCGCCCAGTTCAGGCTCTTGGGATCGACGATCACGGGCTTGCCGAGCTTTCGCGCTTCGTCGATGGTATGGCGGATCACGCGCGCGGTCAGCACGCCCTTGGCGTAATCGGACAGCAGCACGATGTCCGCAAGGGCGATCTGCGGCAGGATCGCATCGATCAATTTCGTTTCGATGTCATCAGATGCAGGCAGCGCCTGCTCCCAGTCCGCGCGCAGCATATGCGTGGAAAAATGCTCGGAGACGAAGCGGACCTTTCGCGTGGTCGGCCGCGAGGGATCGCACACCAGCACGCTTTCGATGCCGGCTTGCTCCTTGAGCGCCGCCGCGAGACGTGCGCCGGCATCGTCCTCGCCGACGAGGCCGACGAAGATGCAGCGTGCACCGAGCGAAGCGACGTTGCCCGCGACGTTGCCCGCGCCGCCGACGTGGATCTCGCTGCGCTGGGCGGCGATGACAGGCGCCGGCGCCTCCGGCGAGATCCGTGACACCTCGCCATAGACGAACTCGTCCAGCATGACGTCACCGATGCACAGCACCGTTCGGCCTGAGATAGCTTGCGCGAGGGCATCGAAATCGAGAATGGGAGTCGGCATGGTCTAAAGGGCCTCAGCGAAAGCGATCGGGCCGGTCGAGATAGTCCCCGACATAGGCTTTCACCGCGTCCTCGAGCGTGGTGAAGCCGCCATTATAGCCGGCGCGGCACAGGCGATCGACTTTGCTCTCGGTGAAGTACTGGTAGCTGTCGCGGATGCTCTCCGGCATGTCGATGTATTCGATGTTGGGCCTGGTGCCCAGCGCGGCATAGGCAGAAAGCATGAGGTCCTTGAAGCTGCGCGCCTTGCCCGTGCCGACGTTGAACACGCCGGACACGGATGGCGTCGCCAGCAGCCACATAAGGACCCGCACGACATCGTCGACATAGATGAAATCGCGGCGCTGATCGCCGTCCTCGATGCCCTCGCGATGCGACCTGAACAGCTGCACGACGCGGCCAGCCTTGACGTCGTCGAAGCGCCGCGCCAGCACGCTCATCATCGAGCCCTTGTGATATTCGTTGGGACCGAACACGTTGAAGAACTTCAGCCCGGCCCATTGCGGCGGGAGCGGCTCGCCGTTCGCGACGCGTCCGCCGACCGCAAGATCGAACAGGTGCTTGCTCCAGCCGTAGAGATTCATCGGCCGCAACTTCTTCAGCGCCGGCAGCGAGCCGTCGTCGTCGAAGCCTTCCATGCCATCGCCATAGGTCGCTGCCGAGGAGGCATAGATGAACGGCACTGCGTTCATCGTACACCAGTCCAGAAGACGCATCGACAGGCGGAAATTGGTCTCGATGACGAGGTCGCCGTCGGTCGCGGTCGTGGCGGAAATCGCCCCGAGATGAACCATGGCGTCGAGCCTGCGGCCCTTGAGCCAATCCATCAG
This sequence comes from Bradyrhizobium sp. in8p8, assembly GCF_000426845.1. Classification (GTDB taxonomy): domain Bacteria; phylum Pseudomonadota; class Alphaproteobacteria; order Rhizobiales; family Xanthobacteraceae; genus Bradyrhizobium; species Bradyrhizobium japonicum_C. The sequence continues at coordinate 5,030 of NZ_AUGD01000032.1, forward strand.
CTCGGCGGGGGGAACGATATCCACAAGCTGCCGCTTGGCGAGATTGCGCCACTTGCCCTCGGTGCCGAGCCAATCGCAGACCACGACGTCGCTGCGACCCGCGTCATTGAGCGCGGCCACGACATTCGATCCGATAAAACCGGCTCCGCCGGTCACCAGCAACATTCCGAAATCCCTGCCCGATTTTGCGGCCCGGTCCTGCCGTAGCGCATGAGCCGCCAAAGTGTAAGCAGTTTTGGACTGAGAGGCCTGCCGGCTTTACCTGCCGGCCCGGAGCGGCTAACCGAACCGCCACGTTGGATTGCCTCACCCCAATTATAGAATGAATCAAGATTCGGAACTTAGCGGAAATGCAGACCGGAGCGACACCCGGCCGATCCTGATCATTCCCTACATGTGGATCGGCGATTTCGTGCGTAATCACACGGTCGTGCGTGTCTTGAAGGAGCGCTGGCCAAACCGGCCGGTCGATCTTCTGACCACCTCGCTCTGCGCCCCGCTGGTCGATTACATGCCCGGCGTGCGGGAAGGCGTTGTGTGGGACTTGCCCCGGGGCCGGCTCGCCATAGCCCGCCAATTCCGCCTGGCCAAGCTCCTGCGCGAGCGGAACTACGGCACCGCGCTGGTGCTGCCCCGCACATGGAAGGCGGCTATTGCGCCGGCCCTGGCGGGTATTCCTGAACGGGCCGGCTTTGTCGGCGAGTTCCGGTTCGGCCTGATCAACCGCTGGCGCTGGGGTGAGAAGAAGCTGCCCCGCTTCATCGACAAGAATGCCGCTTTGGCCCAGCCCAACGGAGCCCCCTTGCCGCCGGAATGGCCGGTGCCGCAACTCCGGGTCCCCGTCGAGGAGATCGCCAGCTGGCGCCAGGCCAACGGCCTCAGCGCCGGAGCCGCGGTGGCGCTCGCCCCCGGCTCGGTAGGTGTCTCAAAACGCTGGACCTATTATCCCGAGGCTGCCCGGCTTCTGGTCGAGCGCGGCCTGGAGGTCTGGGTGGTTGGCGGCCCCGCCGAGAAGGGCCTCGCCCAGGAGATCGTTGCGGCCGGCGGTCCCGGCGTGCGTGACCTCACCGGCACCGATCTGCGCAACGGCGTCCTCGCCATGGCCGCGGCCGGCGTTGCGATCTCCAACGATTCCGGCCTGATGCACATCGCAGCCGCCCTGGGCACGCCCACCATGGGGATTTTCGGTCCCACCAGCCCCTATCTCTGGGCACCGCTCAACGGCCTCGCCGCGACCGTTGTGCAGGACAGGGAAGTGCTGTCCTGCCAGCCCTGCCAGAGCACCATCTGCAAGATGAATGATCATCGCTGCATGCGGAATATCGCGGCCAGCGAGGTGGTGAAGATTGCGGAGCGGGTGCTGGGGGAAGCCGGGGCAAGGGTGACGAGCTGAGGCGATCGTGGCTCGCGCCAATGATGGCATCCTGCCACTGTTTTGCCCGACGAGTCAAAATTTGATTCGAAAAATCCGCAGTCCGTCGAACTCTCCGCCAAACCCTTGATTTTGCTGACCCGGCTACTGTGCATGGGGTTGTTTTCGTGTTTTTGTTTGCGCTCCGCGAAAATCGCCCGAGAGCAGCGGCCGATAGACCTCGGCGATCCGCGCTGCTTCGGCATCGAGGCTGAAGCTTGCCAGCACCCGCGCCCGCCCGCGCTCGCCCATCGCGGTGGCTGCAGCCACATCGCGCATCAGCGGCTCAAGGGCCGCGGCGAGCGCATCGGCATCGCCGGTCGGGATCAGCACGCCGGTGACGCCATCCTCCACCACGAGTTCGGCCGCGCCGGCGCGTGCGGCAACGAGCGCGCTGCCGGCCGCCATCGCCTCGATCAGCGTCAGGCCGAAGCCTTCGTTGCGCGAGGTAAAGGCGTAGATCGTCAGGCGCTGATACCAGCGCTGCACCGCCTCGATCGGCAACTCGCCGGTGATGACGATTCGCGATTGCAGGTTGGCGGCTTCGATGCGCGTCTTCAGGTCGTTGGCAAAGGGCATCTGCTCGGGCGTGACCTGCCCGACGATGACGGCGGTGAAATCCGGATAGTGCGGCAGCAGGCGGCACATCGCCTCGACGAACAGATCGGTGCCCTTCTGCGCACGGACGCGGCCGAAGCAGCCGATGGCGTGGCGGCCCGGCAGGCCGCTTTCGGCGAAGGCAGCAGCGCGATCCATCGGCGGTGCATAGACCTCGGTGTCGACGCCGTGCGGGATCACCGTCGCCGCCACCTTCAGGAACGACGCCGAGACATCTGACGTCGCGATGATCGCATCCATGCGCCGGATCAGCCAGCGCGTGATCCAGCTGTGGTGCCGCTGCGCCGCCGAGGTGAATACCAGCTTGAGCGGCCAGCCGAACGCGCGCAGCACGACGCCTGCGATCATCTCGTTGTTGCGGCGCGCATGCCAGATCAACGGTCGCCTGCGGCGCCACAGCTTCAGAAGATCCGCAATGCCGAGTCGCCCGATCCCCTCCGGCGCATCCGAGCCGAACCACGCCGCGCGATAGAGTTTCGCCAGCCGCGGCGCCACCATCCGGTTGGTCGCGGTGACCCCGGAATAGCGCCTGTGCAGATTTGGCACGATCACGTCGAGATCGCCGGGGGAGTTCGCCACGTCATGCTCCGTTTCGCAAAGTCCCTATACGCAACATTAAGCATAGTGACCAGTTCAGCTGTGCCGATACCCCCTCTTCACCACGCAAGCGCTAAGTTTGCGCGTTGATCTGAGACGGGTGAGATCATGGCTGTGCTAGTCACCGGCGGCGCCGGCTATATTGGAAGTCACACGGTCCTGGCGCTGGCGGAAGCCGGCGAGGATGTCGTCGTGATCGACGATCTCTCCACCGGATTCTCCACCTATCTGCCGGAAGGCGTACCGCTGTTCATCGGCGACGCCGGCGACGAGAACCTGCTCGAGGGCGTGATCGCGCAGCACGACATCGAGAGCATCATTCATTTCGCGGGCTCAGTGGTCGTGCCGGACTCGATGCGCGATCCGCTCGGCTACTATCGCAACAACTTCACGACGGCGCGCAACCTGCTCAACGTCGCGGTCAAGCGCGGCATCGGCCGCTTCATCTTTTCCTCGACGGCCGCCGTCTACGGCAATCCGGACCAGGTGCCGGTGCCCGAGCACGCGCCGACCCGGCCGCTATCGCCGTACGGCTCGTCGAAGCTGATGACCGAGATCATGCTGCACGACGTCGCGGCGGCCTACGGCATGCAGTACGTGACCTTGCGCTATTTCAACGTCGCCGGCGCCGATCCGCAGGCGCGCATCGGCCTCGCCACGGTCGGCGCGACGCATCTGCTCAAGATCGCCGTGGAAGCCGCGACCGGCCAGCGCGCCAAGATCGACGTGTTCGGCACCGACTATCCGACCCCGGACGGAAGCTGCATCCGCGATTTCATCCACGTCACCGACCTGTCGCAGGCCCATCGCTCGGCGCTTGCCTATCTGCGCAACGGCGGCGCCTCGATGACGCTCAATTGCGGCTATGGCCGCGGCTATTCGGTGCTGGAGACGATCGACGCGGTGCGCCGCGTTTCGGGCCGCAGCTTCGCCGTGCAATACGCACCGCGCCGGCCTGGCGACATCATGACCATGGTCGCCGACACCAGCCGCATCCGCGGCCTGCTCGACTGGAAGCCGCAATACGAGGACCTCGAGACCATCGCAGCACACGCGCTGGCGTGGGAGGACAAGCTGTTCCGCGAGCGCCACGGCGATCTCCGCCACGCCGTCTCGGCCTAGAATCGTCCCAAGCGCAAGCCCTTAATTGGGCTTGAAAAACCCCGCTTGAGCGGGCACAGAGGCCCATCGATCCCTGACGCGCGGGCAGGCTTTGTCCTGCGCCGTCAATGGACACCTGATGGCGCAGTTTCCAAAGAGAATCACCGACGATCCCTACGCGGCAGTGGTCCTGATCCGCCGCCTGATCACGGAACAGGGCATCGTCTATTGGCGGCGCTACCTCGTCGCCTTCGCCCTGATGGCGCTCGCCGCAGGTGCGACCGCCGGCGCGACCTATGTGCTCGGCCAGGTCATCAACCAGGCCTATGTTGACAAGAACGTCCCGGGCATCGCGATGTTCTCGGGCATCACCGTGATCCTGCTCTTCATCAAGGGCGTGGCGACCTACGGCCACATGGTGATCCTGACGAAGATTTCGAACGCCATCCTCGCCACCAACCAGCGCCAGCTCTTCGCCAAGCTGATGCGCGAGAGCGTCGGCTTCTTCTCAGAGCGGCACTCCTCCGAATTCCTGGCACGGCTGACGGCCGGCGCCAAATCCATCACCGACGTGCTCAACATGCTGGTCAACGCCGTCGGCCGCGACCTGTTGATGCTGCTTGCCATGATCGGCGTGATGGTGTGGCAGGATCCGCTGATGTCCTTCATCGGCCTCGTCGCGGTGCCGCCGGCGATGCTGGTGCTGCGCAAGCTAGTCAAGCGCATCAAAGGCCTCGCCTTCAACCAGTTCACCGGCACCGCCGACATCATGGAGACGATGCAGGAATCGCTGCAGGGCATCCGCACCGTCAAGGCGTTCACGCTCGAAGAGACCATGCAGAAGCGCATCGACGAGAACATCGCGGTCGTCGAACGCAATGCCAACAAGATGGCCCGCGTTGCCAACCGTTCCAACCCGCTGATGGAGATGTTAGGGGGCTTCGCGGTCGCCGGCTGCCTGATGTACGGCGGCTATGCCGTGGTCGCGCTCAATGCCACGCCCGGCGCGTTCTTCTCCTTCATGACCGCGTTCCTGATGGCGACCGAGCCGGCCAAGCGGCTGGCCAGGCTCAACATCGACCTCAACAGCCAGCTCGTCGGTGCGCGCATGCTGCTCGAGATCATCGACAGCCCGGCGAGCGAGTATGCCGACGACGACAAGCCGGCACTGAAGCTGTCCGATGCCCGGATCGAGCTGCGCGACGTCAGCTTCTCGTATCGCGATGGCGAAACCGTGCTCAACCGCATGAGCTTCGTCGCAGAGCCCGGCAAGGTCACCGCTTTGGTCGGCCCCTCCGGCGGCGGCAAGTCTACGGTGCTGGCGCTGCTCTTGCGCTTCTACGAGGTAACGCAGGGCGACATCGTGATCGACGGCCAGTCGATCGGCGCGGTCTCGCGCAAGTCACTGCGCGCGCAGACCGCCTATGTCGGCCAGGACGTCTATCTGTTCCGCGACACCATCCGCAACAACATCGCCTTCGGCCGACCCGGCGCGGGCGAGGACGAGATCATCGGCGCCGCGAAGGCGGCCTGCGCGCATGATTTCATCATGGGCTTCCCGCTCGGCTACGACACGCCAGTCGGCGAGCATGGCACGCAGCTGTCCGGCGGTCAGCGCCAGCGCATCGCGGTGGCGCGCGCGCTCATCAAGAACGCACCGATCATCCTCCTGGACGAAGCCACCGCCGCGCTCGATTCTGAATCCGAGCGCCAGGTGCAGGAAGCGATCGAGCATCTCTGCCAGAACCGCACCACCATCGTGATCGCGCATCGCCTGCACACCATCATGCACGCGGATGCGATTCTCGTGGTCGAGGGCGGTGAGATCGTCGAGCAGGGCCGGCATGACGAACTGCTGCGTCGCGGTGGGCGCTATGCGTCGTTCTTCCGGCTGCAACATCACGATTCCGGTGCCCTGGCGCCGATCAGCGCAACGGCATAGAGTTCCTCATCAACCTCAAGAGCAGCGAGATCCGCGATATGAACGCCGCCTCCTACGTCATCCCGCTTCCGCCCCAGGCTTCGCTTCCCGTCGTTGGCGAGAGCGGCCGGTATCCGGTGCGCCGCATCTGGTGCGTCGGACGCAACTATCTCGAGCACATCCGCGAGATGGGCAATGACGAGCGCGCCCCGCCGTTCTTCTTCGCCAAGCACGCCGACATGCTGGTGCCCGACGGCGCCACCATTCCCTATCCGCCGCTGACCAAGGACCTGCATCACGAGGTCGAGTTGATCGTGGCGATGAAGAGCGGTGGGCTGAATATCCCTCCCGACAAGGCGCTGGACCACGTCTACGGCTACGCCGTCGGCATCGATCTCACCCGCCGCGATCTCCAGATCGCCTCGCGCAAGAAAGAGCGCCCCTGGGAGATCGGCAAGTCGTTCGACTATTCGGCGCCCTGCTCCGCGGTTCAGCCGGCCTCGAAGATCGGCCATCCCTCCAAGGGCAAGATCTGGCTGACCGTCAACGGCAAGGAAGCGCAAAAGGGCGACCTCACAGAGCTGATCTGGAACGTGCCGGAGATCATCTGGCAGCTCTCGCAGCAAGTGAAGCTCGCGGCCGGCGACATCATCATGACGGGCACGCCAGCGGGCGTGTCGCAGCTCCAGCCCGGCGACAAGCTCGAATGCGGGGTCGACGGCGTCGGCACGCTGAAGGTAAGCATCGGTCAGCCGGAATAGCTGCGCGGCGTCAAGCTCAGAAGGCCCCGGAGGTGTCCGGGGCCTTTTTTTGTTCAACGCAACGCCGACCACACGATGAGGCCGAGGATCAGCACCGTGAGCGAGTATTTCAGCGTATAGTAGACGTTGCGATTCCACTCCTTGACTTTGCGGCTGGCGAGATGGATCTCGTAGAGCTTGCCGAACACCTTGTTGAGCACGCCGACATTCTCACCCTCAACGTTCTGCGTCGCCGATGCCTTGACGATGTGATGGCTGACCCAGCGGTTGATGGCAGTCATGAAGCCGTATTTCATCGGGCGCTCGACGTCGCAGAACAGGATGATGCGGTTGACGTCGGTCGCGTTCTCGGCGCTGTGGATGAAGGTCTCGTCGAACATGAAGGCCTCGCCGTCGCGCCAGACGCATTCGACGCCGTCGACGAGGATCCGGCACTTGTTCGAGTTCGGCGTAACCAGGCCGAGATGATAGCGCAGGGAGCCGGCGAAGGGATCGCGATGGGCCCCTAGCTTGCCGCCCGGGGGCAGCACCGCGAACATCGCGCCGTGCACGCTCGGGATCGCGTTGAGCAGCTCAACCGTCTTCGGGCACAGCGTGCGCGCCGAAGGCAGGAAGTCGTCGTACCATTTCAGGTAAAACCGCTTCCAGCCGCTCTTGAAGAACGAGTAGAAGCCCCAGTCGTTGTTCTTCGCAGCGGCGCGGATGAAGCCCTCGTCGAACAGGCGTACCGCCTCGTCGCGAATGGTCTCCCAATTTTCGCTCAGCGGCTTGAGCTCCGGAAACTGCTCGACCGAGATCACCGGCTTGTTGGGCACGGCCGAGCCCGCATACATCAGCACGTTGTAGGGCGCGAGATAGGTCGAGTGGTCGCCGAGCTGGCGCGCGAAACGCAGCCGCTGCTTGCCGCGAAAGTGAACGTAGATTGTCGAGGCCGCAAGCACATACAGAACGACGAGTTGCGGTGCAAAAAGCTGTTTCAACATTCCCCAGTTCCCGAGTGACCCAGCCGGGGACGTCATCTACTCCAACCGCACCCGAGCGACAAGATATTCGCCACTGGGTTGTAGTCACGCCGGAGAGAGCGACGGGATGGAACTTGGGGCCGAATCGCGAGACGAGCGAATCAGGCCCGCGACAGCGCCTGGAGCCCCTTGAAGGTCAGGCGCTTGGGATCGGTGACGCCCGCCAGGTAAAGCCGGCGGATGAAGGCAATGACGGCTTCGCGGTCGCAATCGGTCAGCGCGACGACGGCGTCGACTGCGATCTTCTGGGCTTCCATTGGGCTCACCTCGGCCTTGCGAGTAACCCCGGCCGAGACAGGCTAGGACTCATCCGTTAAATCCGCGTTAACCGTCCAGGAACCATCGCCGATTCAACCCAAGCGCAGTATACGCAAAACAACGCATTGTCGGTGCGATCACGAATATCGCATCACACCGTCGTCGATCCGGCCGAAGCGCAGGGAGACAATGTCGAGCGCGTAGTTCTGATAGAGCCGCCACGGCCGCTTCGAGCCCTGCTTCGGCATCTTCGCAATCGAGCGCTGTACATAACCCGAGGTGAAGTCGAGCGATGGCTGCAGGGTGACGTTCGGGTCGTCATTGTGCGGCATGCATTGGCGGAAATTGTGCCGGTCCATGTAGTTGATGAGCCGGCAGACATATTCGCAGGTGAGATCGCATTTCAACGTCCATGACGCATTGGTGTAGCCGAAGGCGGAAGCCATGTTCGGCACGTCGGCATACATCATGCCCTTGTAGGTCAGCCTGCTCGCGAAATCGACGGCGCGGCCGTCGACGCTGACCTCGAGACCGCCGACCACCTGGAGCACCAGCCCGGTCGCGGTGACGATGATGTCGGCGGCAAGCTCGCGGCCATCCCTGAGCCGGATGCCGTCGCGCGTGAACGTATCGATCTCGCTGGTGACGACGGATGCGCGCTGCTCCCGGAGAGCCTTGAACAAGTCGCCGTCAGGCACCAGGCACAACCGCTGATCCCAGGGATTGTAGCGCGGCGTGAAATGGGTGGCGACGTCATAATCGGGACCAAGGGCCATCTGCACGCCCTTGAGGATGAGGTCCTTCACCTTGGCCGGCCGGCGCCGGCTGAGCTGGAAGAAGAACATCCCCCACATCACGTTGCGCCAGCGGATCAGATGATAGGCAAGGCGCGGCGGCAGATTGCGGCGCAGCTTGTTGGCAACGGGATCCTGCGCTGGCCTCGACACCACATAGGTTGGCGAGCGCTGCAGCATGGTGACGTGCGCCGCCGTCTTGGCGAGCTCAGGCACCAGCGTCACCGCGGTCGCGCCCGAACCGATCACGACGACGCGTTTGCCCGCGTAGTCGATATCGTCGGTCCATTTCTGCGGGTGTACGACGCGGCCGGCGAAATCCGTCACGCCCGTGAACTCCGGGGTGTAGCCCGCCTCGTATTTGTAATAGCCCGAGCACATGAACAGGAAATTGCAGGTGAACCGCACGAGCTCGGCAGCGCCTTCGCCTGAGATGCGCTCGGCTTCCACCGTCCAGCGCGCATCCGCCGTGGACCAGCAGGCACGCTTGACGCGATGGCGGAAGCGGATGTGCTTGTCGATGCCGTTCTCGACGGCGGTCTCGCGCACATAGTTCAGGATCTGCGGCCCGTCCGCAATCGCCTTCGGATCGGTCCAGGGCTTGAAGGAATAGCCGAGCGTGAACATGTCGCTGTCCGAGCGGATGCCGGGATAGCGAAACAGGTCCCAGGTGCCGCCGATGCAGTCACGCCCCTCCAGGATCACGAAGCTCTTGCCGGGGCACTTGGTCTGCAAATGATAGCCCGCGCCGATGCCGGACAAGCCGGCACCGACGATCAGGACGTCGAAGTGTTCTTGTTGCATGGTTTCCTCCGCCTGCGCGGATTGTCCGCCCGTCGCTGCTGGCCGTCAATTGGCAATCAGCCGCGCAACAACTGCAAAGCGAGTTGAATTCCAAGCGCCGAAACAAGAAAGCCCCGGATCGCTCCGGGGCTTTGCGTCGATGGGCGGTCGAACCAGCAAATCAGTACCGGTAGTGGTCCGACTTGTACGGGCCTTCCTGCTTGACGCCGATGTAGTCGGCCTGGTCCTTGCGCAGTTCGGTCAGCTTCACGCCGATCTTGGCGAGGTGCAGGCGCGCGACCTTCTCGTCGAGCGTCTTCGGCAGCACGTAGACCTTCTTCTCGTACTTGCCGTCTTTGTTGTTGGCGAACAGCTCGATCTGCGCCAGCGTCTGGTTGGTGAAGGACGCCGACATGACGAAGGACGGATGACCCATGGCGTTGCCGAGATTCACGAGGCGGCCTTCCGATAGCATGATGATTCGGTGCTTGTCGGGGAATTCGATCTCGTCGACCTGCGGTTTGATGTTGGTCCACTTCAGGTTACGGAGAGCCGCGATCTGGATCTCGTTGTCGAAGTGCCCGATGTTGCACACGATGGCGCGATCCTTCATCGCGCGCATGTGCTCGATGGTAATGATGTCCTTGTTGCCGGTGGCGGTGACGAAGATGTCGGCGCGGGGCGCGGCGTCTTCCATGGTCACGACCTCGTAGCCCTCCATCGCCGCCTGCAGCGCGCAGATCGGGTCGATTTCCGACACCATGACGCGGCACCCGGCCTGGCGCAGCGACGCCGCCGAGCCTTTACCGACGTCGCCGAAACCGGCGACCATCGCAACCTTGCCCGACAGCATCACGTCGGTGCCGCGGCGGATGCCGTCGACCAGCGACTCACGGCAGCCATAGAGGTTGTCGAACTTCGACTTGGTCACGCTGTCGTTGACGTTGATGGCCGGCCACAGCAGCGTGCCTGCCTTCTGCATGTCATAGAGACGATGCACGCCCGTGGTCGTCTCTTCGGAAACGCCCTTGATGCTCTTGGCGATCCCGGCGAAGTAGCCCTTCGGCTTCTCCTTGAGCTGCTTCTTCAAAAGCGCGAAGAAGACTTCCTCTTCCTCGGAGCCGGGCTTGTCGAGGAAGGCAGTGTCGCCGTTCTCGGCGCGCAGACCGAGATGGACGTACATGGTGGCGTCGCCGCCGTCGTCGAGGATCATGTTCGGATGACCGCCACCGTGCCAGTCGAATAGCTTTGCGGTGTAGTCCCAGTAGTCGGTCAGCGTCTCGCCCTTGACGGCGAACACGGGAATGCCGGCGGCGGCGATCGCGGCCGCGGCGTGGTCCTGCGTCGAATAGATGTTGCAGGACACCCAGCGGATGTCGGCGCCGAGGGCTGCAAGCGTTTCGATCAGCACAGCGGTCTGGATGGTCATGTGCAGGGAGCCGGCGATGCGCGCGCCTTTCAGGGGCTGCTTCGGGCCGTACTCCTCGCGGGTGGCCATCAGACCGGGCATCTCGGTCTCGGCGAGCGAGATCTCCTTGCGGCCGAAATCGGCCAGCGAAATGTCCTTGACGATGTAGTCGGTGAAGCCGGGCTTCGCGTTCATAGGGGGTTCCTGTTTGTTTGGCTCGTCATTCCGGGCACTCGTGAAAACGGGCGAACTCGGAGCCGAAGGATCAAGATCCCGGGGCGTGCCGATGTGGCGGCGCCCCGGAATGATGCTAGAGACTACAGCGCGCGCTTGAGCTGCTCGACGAGGTCGGTCTTCTCCCAGGAGAAGCCACCCTCGTTGTCGGGCGTGCGGCCGAAATGACCGTAAGCAGAAGTACGTGCGTAGATCGGGCGGTTGAGGTCGAGATGGGTGCGGATCCCGCGGGGCGTCAGATCCATCGCCTGCGCCACCGCCTTCTCGAGCTTGTCCTCCGACACCTTACCGGTGCCGTGGGTGTCAATGTAGATCGACAGCGGACGCGCCACGCCGATGGCGTAGGCAAGCTGCAGCGTGCAGCGGTCGGCAAGACCGGCGGCAACGATGTTCTTGGCAACGTAGCGCGCAGCATAGGCCGCCGAACGGTCGACCTTCGTAGGGTCCTTTCCGGAGAATGCGCCGCCGCCATGCGGAGCCGCACCGCCATAGGTGTCGACGATGATCTTGCGGCCGGTCAGGCCGGTATCGCCGTCGGGACCGCCGATGAAGAACTTGCCGGTCGGATTGATGTGCCAGATCGTCTTCGGCGTGATCCAGTCCTTGGGCAGCGCCTCGCGCACATAGGGCTCGACGATGTCGCGGATCTGCTTGGACGAGATGTCCTCGATCAGGTGCTGGTGCGAGACCACGATCTCGCGCACGCCGACCGGCTTGCCGTTCTCGTACTGCACGGTGACCTGGCTCTTGGAGTCCGGACCCAGCACCTTCTCCTTGCCGGAGTGGCGGGCTTCGGAGATCAGGCGCAGGATCTTGTGGGCGTAGAAGATCGGCGCCGGCATCAGATCAGGCGTCTCGTTGGTGGCGTAACCGAACATGATACCCTGGTCGCCCGCGCCTTCTTCCTTGACCTCACCCGGCTGCAGCGCATCGACGCCCTGCGCGATGTCGGCCGACTGCGGATGCAGGAGGATCTCGATGTCGCAGGTCTTCCAGTGGAAGCCTTCCTGTTCGTAGCCGATGTCCTTGATCGCGTTGCGGACCACGCTCTCGATCTGCTCGTTGGTCACCGACTTCGGACCACGGGTCTCACCGGCGATCACCACCTTGTTGGTGGTCGCGAGCGTCTCGCACGCGGCGCGGATCTGCCAGGGATCGATGCCGGCCTTCGGCCCTTCACGATAGAACAGGTCGACGATCTCATCGGAAATCCGGTCACAGACCTTGTCCGGATGGCCTTCGGAGACGGACTCGCTGGTGAAGAGATAGGACGCGCGCATCAGTAACCCCTTGTTCCGCCACTAGCCGGCGGGCGTTTGCGATGTTTACTTTGAATGATGTCAATCACGCCGGCGCGAGATGACGTAGGATTCGTCGAGAAACCAGAGTCCGTTGTATTTTCGCAGCACGTCCCTGGCGGCATCCAGGGTGCGGCCGTTTTGAGTCATTTCCGTCAACCGGTCGTCCTCAATCTGAGCGACATACACCGCCGCATTCCACGCTGCAAAGGCCGTCGAGGTTCCGATTGTGCCGGTGACCTCGTTGGGCAGCGCTTCCATATCATACCTGAAGATCGAACGGTTATCCGCGTAGGCATTAAAATTTAAGTCGCGGCCCACCGATCCAAGTTCATACTTAACTGCACGCAGTAGCTCATGACGGCTGACCGAGAAAGGATTTTCTCCAGGCCAGATCGCCTGGATCATTTCCATGCCCGGATCCTGGCCATGGGAGTGAATTCCGATCAACCGACCGCCCGGCCGAAGCGCTCGCGCCAGAGGCGCGATGATCCGCTTGGCCCGGAAATTGACGGAGGACAGAGCCCGATAGGGTTGAGATGCGATGACAAGGTCGAAATTGGCTTCGGCCTGGCCCGGCCGCGGAATGGTCGAATCCAGCAGGAACCTGTGGTCTTCGCGGTAGAGCACGAGGACGACCGGCCGCTCGTAGAGCGGCATGGCCGTCCGTGGGCTGATGGCCGCGCGCCAATTCTGCTCCAGGAACGGCCTTAACTCGGCAATCTGCTGCTCGAACTCGCCCGATGAAGCGCCGCGAAGCGGGACTTCGTGCCACACGGTAGCGGCCGCCGCTGCAGGCGACGCCGGCGTGAGCCAGGGCGCTTCCGCATAGAACATGTTGGTAAAGACGAATACCGACGCCGGATGCTCAAAAATGCGGTCAGGCACCTTCTCGAGCGTGAGGCGCAGGTCCTCGAGACTGAGTTCCTTCCCGGCAACGTAGAACGGCATATGCGGGAAGCGCTGGTGCGTCGCGCGCAGCACCCGCGCCAGCACCGTGCCGTCGCCGACCCCGGCGTCAAACAGGCGCAGCGCCGGAGGTCGCGGATGGATCGAGGCAAGCTCCAGGGCGACCCTGTCCGCGATCACACGCTTTTCGCTGCAGGTGTGGACGAACAGCAGGTATTTTTGGCGGTTCTCGAAGAAGCGGAAGTTTCCGCGCGGATCACGCTTTTCCGGCGGCACCTGGAGCCCCCGCGGCGGCGGAGCGCCGCCGGCCATCGACGCCGCCATATAGGCCTGGATTCGCTCGAGCGTGTCGATGGTGATGCGCTTGCCCTCGCGCAGGCGATGCACGAGCTTCCCATCGTTTACCGCGCGCCGGCCGAACGTTGATTCCGCCATGTCCGCCTTCCGGCAGAACTCGGTGATCTGGCTCAGGATTTCGTCGTTCTTCATGCGGTGGGAATGCCGTGGGCAGAGCGATTGGGTCGCTCGGACGTAGCAAATTCTGCCCACTCTGGGAATAGCGGATCGGGCGCCGGGTATATGCGCCGGCGAACGTCCCCTGATTCGGCACGCGAGCGCGCCGGTGAAGCGACCCGAGGGCGAAGGCGCGACGCGCGGCTGTCGAAGCTGACGCGGTGGGGCTGAGGGATCGGCCGCGAAGAACGAGCAGCCGAGCGCTCGAACTCGTCACTGCTGGGCGAGGTTCATCTGGCGGAGAAATGAGGTCGGATTGACCTTGATTGCCATGTTGTTCGCCACAACGCTGAGCTGTCGTGCCCGGCTTGACCGGGCAATCCAGTGCTCCGTGACGCCAATGATTGACCCGAGAAGCCGCAGCGTACCGGACTCCCCGCTTTCGCGGGGAATGACGGTGAGTATGTAGTGAAGGCTCGCGGTACTCGTGCGCCGGAGCGCGTACGCCTTAGTTCCCCCACACTTCCTTCGCGATCTCGACCGCGAGGCTGAGCTTGGCCCATTGCTCTTCCTCGGAGAGGATGTTGCCCTCTTCCGTCGAGGCGAAGCCGCATTGCGGAGAGAGGGCGAGCTGCTCCAGGGGAGCGAACTTGGCGGCTTCTTCCAGGCGGCGCTTGATGTCGTCCTTCTTCTCGAGCTCGCCGAACTTCGAAGTGATGACGCCGACCACGACGACCTTGTTGCCCTTAGGCAGGAAGCGCAGCGGCTCGAAGCCACCGGCGCGATCGCTGTCGTATTCGAGGAAGTAGCCGTCATAATTGGTGCCGGCCAGCATGGTCTCGGCGACCGGCTCGTAGCCACCCGAGGAGATCCAGGTCGAGCGGAAATTGCCGCGGCAGACATGCGTCGTCACCACCATGTCGGCAGGCTTTTCGGCCAGCGCATAGTTGATGATGCGCGCATAGATCTGCTGCAGACCGTCCGGATTGTCGCCGCGCTCGCGCGCCTTCTGCAATTCGTCCTGCGAGCAGAGATACGCCCAGACCGTGTCATCGAACTGGAGATAGCGGCAGCCCGCGTCGTAGAACGCCTTCACGGCCTTGCGGTAGGTCTTGCCTAAGTCTTCATAGAAGGCGTCGAGATCGGGATAGACGTCCTTCGAAATCGACTTGCGCCCGCCGCGGAAGTGCAGCACCGCCGGCGACGGGATCGTCATCTTGGCGGTGACATGCGCCTGGTCGGCGCACTTCTTCAGGAAGCGGAAGTGGTCGAGCATCGGATGATCGTCGGGAAAGTCGAGCTTGCCAATCACGCGGACCGCGTCGTGACGGGTTTGCACGCCCGCGAACTGAATGCCGGTGTCGGGGTGGAACAGCTCGCAGCCGGTCAACTTCGCCAGGAAGTCGAAGTGCCACCAGGAGCGGCGGAATTCGCCGTCGGTCGCGAGCTTGAGCCCGATCGAGGCCTGCTTGTGCACGACCTTCTCGATCTCCATGTCCTCGATCTTGCGCAGATCGTCGGCCGAGATTTCGCCCTTCTCGAGACGAGTGCGGGCTTCCTTGATCTTGGCCGGGCGCAGGAGACTGCCGACCTCGTCGGCGCGGAAGGGGGCTCTGGTTCGCTGCATTCTTTACTCCCAAAGGTTTTCTAGTGGGCCGCCGTCCCTGTGACGCCGAGGTGGCGCTCCAGGACCGACGGGTCGGCCTTCAGCGCGGCGCTTGGGGCATCATGGACGATCGTTCCGCGCTCCAATATCACAACGCGATCGGCCAGCCCCAGAATCTTTTGGGCATTCTGCTCGACGATGATCGAGCAGATCCCGCCTGCCCGCGTGATGCTGCCGATCGCCTTCAGCAGTTCCTCGACGATGATGGGAGCAAGACCCTCCGTCGGCTCATCGAGCAGCAGCACTTTCGGATTGAGGGTCAGCGCGCGGCCGATCGCCAGCATCTGCTGCTCGCCGCCGGAAAGCTGGTTGCCGAAATTGCTTCGCCGCTCCTTCAGTCGCGGGAACATCTCGTAGACCTTCTCGAAGGTCCAGGGACCCGGCTGCGCCACCGCGGTCATGTTCTCCTCTACCGTGAGCGAGCGGAAGATGTTGCGCTCCTGCGGCACCCAGCCGATGCCGGCACGTGCCCGCTGGTCAGGCCGGAGCAAGGTAAGATCCGTGCCGGCGAGCGCAATCGAGCCGGAGAAGCAGCGGGTGACGCCAACGATGGAGTTGATCAACGTCGTCTTGCCGGTGCCGTTGCGGCCGAGCAGCGCCAGCACCTGTCCCTCGGCAAGGCCCAGCGACATGTTCGGCAGGACCACCGCCTCGCCATAACCGGCGCGAAGTGAATCGATCGCGAGCAGGTCAGACATCGACCGCTTCCTCGCCGAGATAGACGGCCTTCACCTGCGGATCGCGCGCGACCTGCTCGGGTGGCCCTTCCGTGAGCAGAGCGCCCGAGACCAGCACCGAGATGCGGTCGGCAAAGGAGAAGACGAGGTCCATGTCGTGCTCGATCAGGAGTACGGTCACATCGCGCGGCAGCGCGCCGACCACGGCAAGAATGTCATGCCGTTCGCTCTCGGGCACGCCGGCGGCCGGCTCGTCGAGCAGCAAGACGCGCGGCTTGGTTGCGATGGCGACCGCGATCTCGAGCAGCCGCTGCTTGCCATAAGGCAGCGTCACGGTCTGCTCGTTCATGGCATCGAGCAGATGGAAGCGCGTAAGCAGATCGGCGATTTCGTCGTTGACGTCATTGCGCGTGCCCATGCGCCGCCACCAGTCGCCGCCATGGCCGAGGCGCTCCGAGACCGCGAGCCCGATAGTCTCGAGCGGAGTCAGGTCAGGATAGAGCTGGTTGATCTGGAAGGTGCGCGACAAGCCACGCAGCACGCGCCTGTGCACGGGCAGATCGGTGATGTCCTGGCCCTCGAGCAGGATGCGGCCCGAGTTCGGCTTGAGCACTCCGGTGAGCTGGTTGATGACCGTGGTCTTGCCGGCCCCGTTCGGGCCGATCAGCGCGTGGCGGGCCCCCTGCTCGACCTTCAAGGACAGATCGCGGGTGACGCGCAGGCCGCCGAACTGCTTTTCGAGGTTCTTCGTTTCGAGCGCGATGGTCATGCGTCGCCCTCCGGCACAGCGACGACAGCCTTGCGCCCGGCGACCATCCTGAGGATCAGATTGGGCACATAGAGTACCCACCGGTGCAGGCGCTGGCGGCCGACCAGCACGATCACGACCAGCACGAGGCCGATCCAGAATTGCCAGTATTGCGGGGTTATGGTGGAGAACAATTCCTGGAGCAGGCGGAAGACAACCGCGCCGATCAGCCCGCCATAGAGATAGCCGGTGCCGCCAATGACGAGGACCAGCATCAGGTCGGCGGATCGCTCGAAGGCAAAGACATCGAGCGAGGCGATCGCGGTGGTCTGGGTGAACAGCGCCCCCGCAATGCCGGCATAGAACGCTGCCAGGGTATAAACTGCGATCAGGCGGCGGTTGACGGGGATGCCGATCGCGGCGGCGCGCAGCGGATTGTTCTTGATCGCGCGCAGTGACAGGCCGAACGGCGAATGCACGACGCGGCGTGCGAACAGGAAGAGCAGGAACAGCACGGCCAGCGAGTAGAAGAAGCCCGCCTTGCCGAACATGTCGAACGGGATCTGGCCGAAAATCGGCTGCATCTCGATGCCTTGCAGGCCGTCGGTGCCGCCGGTGATGTTGGAGAAGCGTTCGGCGAGCGCCTCCAGCAGTAGGGCGATGCCGAGCGTCACCATCAAGCGTGTCAGGTCGACGCCGCGGATCACGAGGAAGCTGGTGGCGAAACCGAGCACCATGGCAGCAAGGCCAGCGGCGATCAGCGCGAGCACCGGCTCATTGATGATGCCGTGAAGTGCGAGAAGGCCCGCCGCATAGGCGCCGACGCCAAAGAAGGCGGCGTGGCCGAGGGAGACGATGCCGGCATAACCCAAGATAAGATCGAGCGACATCGTGAACAGCGCCAGCCGCAGGATATCGGTCATGATCAGGTAGCGAGACGGAAACAGGAACCCGCAGGACAGCACGATGAGCCAGAAGGCGATTTCACCGTAATGCCAGCGCGCCTGGCGCTGGGCGTTATAACCAACGTCGGAAGCAGCGCTCATCGGCGAACTCAACGCGCGGCCGTGCGACCGAACAGGCCGTTCGGACGCCAGATCAGGATCACGATCATGATGGTGTAGATCACGAACGGCCCCATCTTCGGCACGTAATACTTGCCAGCGACGTCGCCGATGCCGAGCAGGAGTGAGGCCAGGAACGGGCCGGTGATCGAAGAGGAGCCGCCAACGGTGACCACGATCAGGAAGTAGATCATGAATTTCAGCGGGAAGTATGGATCGAGGCCGAGAATCTCGGCGCTGAGCGCGCCGCCGAGGCCGGCAAGTCCGCAACCGAAGGCAAAGGTGAGCGCGAACACCTGCGGCACGTTGATGCCGAGACCGCTCGCGGCGCGGGGGTCGTCAACCGCTGCGCGCAGGCGACTGCCGAACCGCGTCTTCGCCAGCACCAGCTGAAGCGCGATGGTAAGCAAGCCGCAGATCACGATGATCATCAGCCGGTATCGGCCGATGCCGACGCCGAACAGGTCGAACTGGCCCTGAAGCGCGGCCGGCAGATTGATGAACACCCGGGACGAGCCCTGGATGTAATCGACGGCCGCAACCGACATGAAGGTCAGGCCAATGGTAAACAGCACCTGGTCGAGATGGCTGCGCGCGTAGAGGTGGTGGTACAGCGTACGCTCCAGCGCAATGCCAATCGCTGCAGATGAGACGAAAGCGAGCGGCAGGGCCGCGAAGAACGGCCAGCCCATCCTGTTGACCAACACCATACAGACGTAGCCGCCGGCCATGGCAAACGCGCCGTGGGCAAGATTGACGAAGTTCATCAGCCCGAGCGTGACCGCAAGTCCGCAGGCGAGCACGAACAGCAGCATGCCGTAGGCAACGCCATCGAACAGGTTGGTGAGGATTGCGGTCATCGGGAGCGGAAAACCCCTGGGTCATCACTCGTCATTCCGGGCAGCGCTGGGCGCTGAACCCGGAATCTCGTTTCAGCAATTGCGAGATCCCGGTTTCGGTCCAATGCGCCCCCGGGATACCCTGCTCTCGCGCGTCACTTCTTGGTCTTGCCGAGATCCTTGACGGCTTCGAACGTCGCAAACTCGACGTTGTAGAGTTCGCCGTCGACCTTCTCGACCTTGCGGATGTAGATGTTCTGCACGATGTCGCGGGTCTCGGGATCGATCGAGATCGGGCCGCGCGGGCTCTCCCACTTCTGGCCCTTCATGGCTTCGATCAGCTTGTCGCCGTTGGTGTCGCCGCCCGTCTTCTTCAATGCCTCGTAGATCAGATGGATGCCGTCATAGCCACCCACAGCCATGAAGCCCGGACGGTTGCCGAAAGCCTTCTTGTAGGCTGCGACGAAATCCTTGTTCATCTGCGAGGGATGCGCCGCGGAATAGAGATGCGCCGTGACGGTGCCGAGCACGGCATCCCCCATGTTGTTGAGCAGGTCGTCGTCCGTGACGTCGCCGGGCCCGATCACCTTGATGCCGGCCTTGTCGAGCCCGCGCTCGGCATACTGTTTCATGAAGTTGCCGCCCTGGCCCGCCGGCACGAAGACGAAGATCGCGTCGGGCTTGGCGTCCTTCATGCGCTGGAGAAACGGCGCGAAGTCAGGGTTTTGCAGGGGAACCTTGACCTCTTCGACCACCTCGCCTCCGCCGGCCGTGAAGTGCTGCTTGAAGAAATTCAGCGCGTCGTTGCCCGGTGCGTAGTCGGAAGTCAGGGTTGCGACCTTCTTGATGCCGTTCTTGGCGGCCCAATCACCGATGATGGTCGAGGACTGCGCCAGCGTGAAGCTGGTGCGAACGATGTAAGGCGAACGCTCGGTGATGATGGAGGTGCCGGCTGCCATCACGATTTCCGGAATCTTGGCCTGCGTGGCCAGCGGTGCGGCGGCAAGCGCGGCCGGCGTCACGCCGAACCCGGCGATGAAACTGACCTTGTCGTTGACGATCAATTCCTGCGCGGCGGTCTTGGTCTTGTCCGGGATCGCGGCGTCGTCCTTGACAATGATCTCGATCTTCTTGCCGGCGACGGTGTCGCCCTTCTGCTGCATGTAGAGCTTGATCGCGTTCTCGATCTGCTTGCCGGTCGAGGCTTGGCCGCCGGTCATCGGCAGGATCAGACCGATCTTGACGCTGTCCGCGGCCTTGACTGGCGCGAGACCGGCAAGGCCTGCAATGGCCGTAACGGCAGCAGCCCAAGTCGCCTTACCAATCGCCCTATGAGACAATTGTTTGCGTTCGAACATCAGATGTCCCTCCCCTTCATTCCTGACTCTTGTGCCTGGACCGAGTGCCCGGTCCTTTGCCTCAACCGTTGGCTCTGCGCGGAGTGATCGTCGCGCACCACATGGGCGTCTTTCGCGCCCTCCTTGTCAATCGGACGTTTGGCGACTCTTCGGCGCAAGCCCGTGACCGTCGTATGGAAGCATGCCACGGCTTACGCCGGGATAGCTCGAGCACCCGGATGCGGTCGCCGTAATTTGTACGAATGTACAAAGAAAATGAACTTGTCAATAAAACCCTTCCGTCGCACCGATTTGTGTTGGGCTCGAACCGCGCCTCGCAGTTTAGAAGTGCGGCGGGCCAAGCGGATGGAGAATTGCGTCTTTCTTTTGCAGTATTTGTACATCCGCCTTCCTTGGCTCCGCGCATTTGGTAATAAACTACCTACCTCGAATAAGTCTATTTTACCTTGTTGATGGCTACTCTCCCGTCCGCCGGCTCAGCCGGCGCCAGATGATCGAATGCGTGCGCGCTCACACAATGCCCAGGAATTTTCGTTCCGCCCTCGCTATCGTTGCGCTTGCCGCAGGAATGTCGGGCTGTGGGACGGTCAACGAGAGGCTTTCCGCCGGGATGGGCGACTACGTCCCGCAATGGGCCGGGGGCCTGCCGGCCGATGCTCCGCCGCGTCCGGGCACACCGCAGTACGACGCCTACATGAGGGAACGCGAACGCAAGCGGCTGCTGCCGGCGGCGGAGCGCGAAAAGGAGGAGCAGTCGCAGAAGGGTGCGACGGGCACCACTTCGGGCAACGAGATGCGTTGACCCGCCGCCGTTGTTCCAGGGCGATGCGTCAGCATCGAAAACCTGCAATCTCGAGATCTCCGGATTCGCGCTTCGCGCGCTCCGGAATGACTTCCACCTAATCCACGAACACCACCGTCTTGCGGCCGTTAAGGATGACACGATCGTCGAGATGGTAGCGGATGGCCCGTGCCAGCACGCGGCGCTCGATGTCACGGCCCTTGCGAACCAGATCTTCCGGCGTGTCGCGATGGCTGATGCGCTCGACGTCCTGGTCGATGATCGGCCCCTCGTCGAGGTCGCGCGTCACGTAATGTGCGGTCGCGCCGATCAGCTTGACGCCGCGCTCATGCGCCTGGTGGTAGGGCTTTGCGCCCTTGAAGCCCGGCAGGAACGAGTGGTGGATGTTGATGCAACGCCCCGACAGCTTTCCCGAGAGATCGTCCGAGAGGATCTGCATGTAGCGGGCGAGCACGACGAGATCGGTCTTCGTCTTGCCGACGAGATCCATGATCTGCCCCTCCTGCTCGCGCTTGGTCTCCTTGGTGACAGGCAGGTGGTGAAACGGAATGCCGCCGAAATCGAGTCCGGCATAGACCTCGCGCGGATGGTTGGACACGATCGCGGTCGGAATCATCGGCAATTCGCCAGTGCGCCAGCGGTAGAGGATGTCGACCAGGCAGTGGTCGGATTTCGACACGAGCAGCATCACCTTGCGATGCGTAGCGCGGTCGCGCATCTGCCACTCCATGCCGAAGCGCTCGGCGATCGCGGCAAAGCCGGTCTGGAGCGCCGACAATTCCACGGCGAGGTCGGCCGCTGTGAACACCACCCGCATGAAGAACTTCCTGGTCTCGACGTCGTCGAACTGCTGGGCGTCGAGGATGTTCTGTCCATTGTGGGCGAGGAACGTCGAAACCGCCGAGACGATGCCGGGACGATCCGGACAGGACAGGGTCAGGACATATTGATGGTCGGGCATGGCTCTCGATGAAGGTTTGTGCAGCGGAACTATCTGCGATTTGCGCCCTGCTCTAGCATCGACCACGCCCTTGCGCCAATCCCGCGCCCAGAGTCAGGATGAACGGACGATTGCGAATTCTGACCGGAGCATACCCATGGCCGACCGCTTGAACGGTTACCGTATCCTAATCCTGGAAACGCGGGAGGAGGCGCAGTTCTCGAAGCTCCTGGTCGAGCAAGGCGCCGAGGTCGTGCAGTGCCCGATGTTCACCATTCACGATGCAGCGGACCCCGCCCCGGTCGAAGCCTGGATCCACCGTGCGATCGACCAGCCATTTGACGATCTCGTGCTGATGACGGGCGAAGGTCTGCGTCGGATCATGAAGCTCGCCCGCACCCGCGGGCTCGACTCCGCCCTCGTCTCGGCGCTTGCCAAGACCCGCAAATTCACCCGCGGCCCGAAGCCGGGCAAGGCGCTGCGCGAGATCGGTCTCGAGGCGCAGCAGACCACCGAGAAACCGACCACCGAAGGCGTGATCGACATGCTTGCCAAGCTCGACCTGAACGGACGGCGCGTCGGCCTTCAGCTCTATCCGGACAAGGACCACAGCGCGCTGACCGGCGCATTGGCCGCGCAAGGGGCCGAGGTCGACACCGTGCTGCCCTATGTCTACGATTCCAAGGCGGCGGATGCAAACATCGTCGCCGCGATCGACGACATGGCCGCAGGCCGGATCGATTCCATTGCCCTGACCAATCTCGGCCAGGTTCGCCGCCTGATCGAGGCAGCGAAGGCGCATGGCATCGAGGCGCGTCTTCGGGCCGGGCTCGAGCGCACGCTGATCGCCTCGGTCGGCCCGGCCGTCTCCGGTGAGCTCGCTGCGCATGCTCTGCGCACTGACATCTCGCCACCAGAGGACGCCTATTTCATGCGTCCATTGATCTCGGCAATGGCCACAACGCTGGCCGAGCGGAAGCCGGCGACCGACAGATAGGAGCTCAGCGCGGGAGCGGCATGCGGCAGTTCAGATTGACACGCGCGTCGCCGGCCCTACCTTGCGGGAAATGAAAAGAAATCACACGGGCAGGGAATCGCCGTGACACGAGCCGTCGCGCCTTGAGCACAGCACGAAGTTCTGCGCTCGCGCCATTCCGCATCCGCAACTATCGCTTCCAGTGGCCCTCCGACCTGCTCACCTCGTGGGCGTTCGAGATCGAGACGTTGGTGCTCGGCTGGTATATCCTGGTTGAAACCGGATCGGTGCTCCTGCTCACCGTACTTGCTTCGCTCCAGTTCGTCGGAACACTGGTTGCGCCCGTATTCGGCATGATCGGCGACCGCATCGGTCATCGCGATCTCCTCGTCGCGATGCGTCTTGCGTACACGGCGCTGTCGTCGACCATCATGGTCCTGGCCCTGACCGGTCATTTGTCGCCGCTGAGCGTCATGATCATTGTCGCGATCATGGGCGTGATCCGCCCGTCGGATCTCGGCGTCCGGGGCGCACTGCTTGCCGAGATCATGCCGGCGGAGCAGCTGGTCGCCGCCATCAGCGTTGGGCGCACGACCCAGGACAGCGCGCGGATCGCCGGTGCGTTGACGGGCGCCGGCCTGTTTGCCGTCCTCGGAATCGGTCTCGTGTATGTGGTGATCGCCTGCCTCTACCTCGCAGCCGCACTTCTCATGCTCTGCCTGACCCGGCCGAAAAGGACCCTCACCACGACCGATCTTCCGGCAAACAGCCATTTCGTTTCCCGTTTATTCGGCGACCTCAAGGAAGGGATCGTCTACGCCTGGAATGGGCCGGGAATGCGCGCAGCGCTGTGCGTCGCCTTCCTTGCCAATCTCACCGCATTTCCCTTTACCGGCGGATTGTTGCCCTACATCGCGCGGGACATCTTTCATACCGACCAGACCGGCCTCGGCTACCTCTCGGCAAGCTTCGCCATCGGATCTCTGATCGGCTCGATCACGCTCAGCCTGGTCAGCGGCGTACGCATTGCCCGGCTTTTGATCGGCGCAACGCTGGCCTGGTACGCCATGCTGCTGGTGTTCGTCGAGGCCGGCACCTTGCCGGTAGCCATGGCCTGCCTCGTTCTTGCCGGCATTGCCCAGAGCATGTCGATGATTTCGGCCGCCGTGATCCTGATGCGGGCAGCGAGCGCGCATCTGCGCGGCCGCGTCATGGGCGTGCGCATGATGGTGATCTACGGCCTGCCCATCGGACTGCTCGCGGCCGGCAGCCTGATCGACATCATCGGCTATTCCGCGACGGGTGCGCTCTACACCGTTGCAGGGTTCGTCGCGATGCTGGCGATCGCGGTGCGCTGGCGCGCCGACCTCTGGCCGGTGCACGCCCCCGCCAATGCACGCTAGTCCCCGTACCCGCGCAGTCGCTCGATGTCGAGGATGGTGACGCCACCATATTCCAGCCGCAGCAGCCCCTCTTTCTCCAGCCGGTTGAGCGCGCGATTGGCGTTCTGGCGGGACATGCCGGACAGCGCCCCGATCTCCTCCTGGGTGATCTCCAGATGCGCGGTCGATTCCGGATAGAGGATCGGGTTGAACAGCGAAGCAATGCTGCGGGCGAGGCGCGCGGTGGCATCCAGGGTGCGGTTGACCTCGAGCATACCGATAAACTGACCAAGCCGCTCATTAAGCTGGCGAACCAGGAAGCGGTTGAAGCCGACGCTGTTCTCGAACAGCCACATGAAGGCACTGCGTTCCATCAGTGCGACGCGGCTGTCGCGCAGTGCGACCACGTCGTAACGGCGCGGCTCGTTCTTGAGCACGCTGCCCTCGCCGAACCAGGCCCCCGCCGTCAGCCCGGCAAGGCTGGTCTCCTTGCCGTCGCGCGAGACCCCGCCCATGCGGGCAAGGCCGCTCACCATGCCGGCCCAATAGCCAAAGATGTCACCGCGCATGAACACGGTTTCGCCGGTGCCGTAGGACCGCTCCGTGATTCCGGCACGCGCGACCTCGATTTCCGCTGGCGCAAGCTCGCGCGACCAGGCGGCAACGCGCTTCAGGTGATCTTCTGAAATCATGATCTCGCGGCCAGCCGCACCGTTTTGTCACTCCGCCTTCTGCTGCATTGCAGCATGACGATTTCGACCGCCATTCGACCAAAGATGAAGGTCGCAGTCGCCCAACAAACTTTGTCGCAGAATTGTCAGCCGGGAGACATTTCAAAATAGCGCTTTCCCCTATTGAGAGCCACCTCGGGCGATACGGCTCTCGGGCCCAAACGGGATCGAGAGTGGCGCCGCGCCGGTCGAGACCATCTGCTGCATGGCCTCACCGCGACCGCCGTACTAGGATCGCCCGACAGAACGGACGAAGAGCGCCGAAAAAGCGCCGTGACCGGGAGGGACTCGTTTGGTGGCTACCAGTCTTGAAGTGCGCGGCGTGTCCTTGCGATTCGGCGGCGTCCGTGCGCTGACCGACGTCAGCTTCGCCATCGGGGAAGGCGAGCTGTTCTCGATCATCGGCCCCAACGGCGCCGGCAAGACCTCGATCGTGAACTGTATTTCTGGTCGCTACAAGCCGACCGAGGGCCAGCTCTTCTATCAGGACCGCGACATCACGGGCTTGACGCCAAACGCCCGAGCTTCGCTCGGCATCGGCCGCACCTTCCAGAACCTGGCGCTGTTCCACCACATGAGCGTGCTCGACAACATCATGGTCGGCCGCCATCACCTGCTGAAGAACAATTTCCTCACGGGCTCGCTGTACTGGCTCACCGGTGCGCGCAAGGAAGAGCTCGAGCACCGCCGCAAGGTCGAGGAGATCATCGACTTCCTCGACCTCCAGTCGGTGCGAAAAGCTACCGCCGGCACCCTCTCCTATGGCCTGCGGAAGCGCGTGGAGCTTGCCCGCGCAATGGCGTTGGAACCGCGCCTCATCCTCCTCGACGAGCCGATGGCCGGCATGAATTTCGAGGAAAAGGAAGATATGGCCCGCTACATCGTCGATCTCAACGAGGAGTTCGGGATGACGGTGGTGATGATCGAGCACGACATGGGCGTGGTGATGGACATCTCCCACCGCGTCATGGTGCTCGATTTCGGCAAGAAGATCGCCGAGGGCGATCCCGCGGCCGTGCTCGCCGATCCTCACGTCAAGCGCGCTTATCTCGGCGAGGAGGACGAGGTGCTGGTCGATCCGGACGATGCCCGGCCGGCGCAGGAGAGCGCGGCATGATGGACTACGCAAGCCGCGTCGCGCAGGCTGATACCTATCCCAAGATGCTCCGGCTCAACGCCAGGGAGCACGGCAACGAGATCGCCCTGCGCGAGAAGGATCTTGGGCTGTGGCGCATCTTCACGTGGAGCGACTACCAGACGCGGGTGCGCGACTTCGCGCTCGGTCTCGTCGAGCTCGGTCTCGGCCGTGGCGATGTCATTGGGATCATCGGCGACAACCGGCCGGACTGGGTCGCCGCGGAAGTGGCGACGCACGCCATCGGGGGTCTCAGCCTCGGGCTCTATCGCGACGTGCTGGACGAGGAAGCATCCTATCTCCTCAACTATGGCGAGGCGCAGCTCGTCTTCGCCGAAGACGAGGAGCAAGTCGACAAGCTGCTCACCCTCGCCGACCGTGCGCCGAAGCTGAAGCACATCATATATTCCGATCCACGCGGCATGCGGAAATATGACGATCCCAAGCTGATGTCGGCGGACGAGTTTGCCGATCTCGGCCGGGCACGTGCAGCGCGCGAGCCGGAGCTTTACGACAAGCTGGTCGATGCGACGAAAGGCGAGGACGTCGCGATCCTCTGCACGACGTCAGGCACCACCTCGCATCCGAAACTTGCGATGCTCGCGGCGGGCCGCGTGCTTGGCCACTGCGCGACCTATCTAGCCTTCGACCCGAAGGGACCCGACGACGAATACGTATCGGTGCTGCCGCTGCCCTGGATCATGGAACAGGTGTACGTGCTCGGCAAAGGCCTCTTGTGCCGGATGAAGATCAACTTCGTCGAAGAGCCCGACACGATGATGAACGATCTGCGCGAGATCGCACCGACCTTCGTGCTGTTCGCGCCCCGCGTCTGGGAATCGATCGCCGCCGACGTGCGCGCCAAGGTCATGGACGCCACGCCGTTCAAGCAGCGCCTGTTCGACATCGGCATGAAGTCCGGCCTTGCCGCGCTCGAACAGGGCAAGCGATCCGGCTTTGCCGATGCGATCCTGTTCCGCGCGCTGCGCGACCGCCTCGGCTTCACCCGGCTGCGCTCGGCGGCAACCGGCGGCGCCGCGCTCGGCCCCGAAACCTTCAAGTTCTTCCAGGCCATGGGCGTGCCGCTGCGCACGCTGTACGGCCAGACCGAGTTGCTTGGAGCGTACACGCTGCATCCCGAGGGCAAGGTCGACCCCGATACGACCGGCGTGCCGATGGCCGATAGTGTCGAGATCCGCATCGATAATGCCGACGTTCACGGCGTCGGCGAGATCGTGGTACGCCATCCCAACATGTTCCTCGGCTACTACAAGAATCCCGAGGCCAGCGTCGCCGACCTCAAGGACGGCTGGCTGTGCTCCGGTGATGCCGGCTATTTCAACGACAAGGGGCAATTGGTCGTCATCGACCGCATCAAGGATCTCGCCGAAACCTCGCGCGGCGAACGCTTCTCGCCGCAATTCATCGAGAACAAGCTGAAGTTCTCGCCCTATATCGCCGAAGCCGTGGTGCTTGGCGCCGGCCGCGGCGCGCTCGCGGCGATGATCTGCATCCGCTATTCCATCATCTCGAAATGGGCGGAGAAGAACCGACTGTCGTTTACGACCTACAGCGACCTCGCCTCACGGCCCGAGGTCTACGCGCTGCTCCGGAAGGAAGTCGAGACCGTCAACGCCACGCTGCCGCCGGCCCAGCGCATCTCGCGCTTCCTGCTGCTGTACAAGGAGCTCGATGCCGACGATGGCGAGCTCACCCGCACGCGAAAGGTCCGCCGCAGCGTCATCAACGAGAAATACGAGGGCATCATCGACGCCATCTACCGCGGCGTCTCCGACATCCCCGTCGACACCGTAATCCGCTTCCAGGACGGCACCACGCAGCGGGTGCGCACCACGCTCCGTGTGGTGGATCTCGGCGGGCATGGGCACATGGCGGAGGCAGCGGAGTGACACAAGGAATCGCCAAGCGCCGGCTTGACCCGCGCATCCATCCACTTCCGAACACGCTTTCTTCCGCGTCGATGGGTTGCCGGGCCAAGCCCGGCAATGACGAATTGGGTCAATTGGCATGAACACCGCCTTTCTCATTCAGCTCCTGGTCAACGGCCTCGTGGTCGGAACGCTCTATGGCGTGGTCGCGATGTCGTTCGTGCTGATCTACAAGGCGACGCAGGTCGTCAATTTCGCGCAAGGTGAATTGCTGCTGGTCGGGGCCTGGGTGTGCTGGGCGCTGCTGGCGAAATACCAAGTGCCGTTCTGGATCGGCATGCCGATCACGCTGGTGTTCATGTTTATGTTCGGCATCGCCGTCCAGGTCCTGATTCTGCGGCCTATGATAGGCGAACCCATCATCTCCGTGATCATGGTGACGATCGGCCTGTCCACCGTGCTCCAGGCGACACTAAAATGGATGTTCGGCGTCAACCCGCAGCCGTTTCCGCGCGTGTTCGAGAGCCAGTCCGTCAGCCTGTTCGGTCTCCAGATCCAGACAGTCTATGTCATGAGCCTCGTCGTGTCGGTCGCGATGATGATCGGCATGGCCTGGTTCTTCCGCGCTTCGAAGTACGGCCTCGCCATGCGCGCCACCGCCTTCAACCAGCAGGTCGCCCAATCGCTCGGCATCTCGGTGAAGAGCGTATTCGCGATGGCCTGGGCGATCTCGGCAACAGTCTCGGCCGTCGCCGGCGTCGTCGTTGCCGTCGTGAACGGCGTGTCGTCGGGCCTTGCCGCCTACGGCATCAAGGTGTTCCCGGCGGCAATCCTCGGCGGGCTCGACTCCATCGGCGGCGCCGTGCTCGGCGGCATCATCATCGGGCTGCTCGAGAATGTCGCGCAATATGTCGACAGCGAATACCTGCACTGGGGCAATCTCTACGAGATCGCGCCGTTCTACGTCCTCATCATTGTGCTGATGATCAAGCCCTATGGCCTGTTCGGCACCCATGACATCGAGCGGATCTGACCCATGGCCGGCCCTGCCCTCATCCCTGCTGGTGACTTCCGCACGACCTACGCCGCGGACACCACGATCTTTCCGACCACCACCAGCCGCAACTTCGCGATCGCTGGCATTGCTCTGCTGTGCCTCGCGCCGCAGTTATTCAGCGGCTACTGGCTCAGCATCCTGATCCAGATCGGCATCTTCTCGATCGCGGCGCTGGGCCTCAACATCCTGGTCGGTTTCACCGGCCAGATTTCGATCGGACACGCCGCCTTCTTCCTGCTCGGTGCCTTCACCTCGGCCTACATCTCCAACAACGCGCCGATCCCGGTGTTCTTCGCGATTCCGCTCGCAGGCCTCGTCACCGCGCTTGTCGGACTGATCTTCGGCATCCCGGCCGCGCGGCTGAAAGGCCTCTACCTCGTCATCGCGACGCTGGCGGCGCAATACATCCTGCTCGACTTCTTCTCTCGTGCCGAATGGTTCTCCGGTGGCTCGGTGCCGGCGAGCGCCGAGCCGTTCTCGATCTTCGGCTACACATTGCGCGGCGACCGGCAATATTTCTACGTCGTGCTGGTCTACGTGCTGGCGAGCTACGTTCTGGTCACCAATCTGATGCGCACGCGCGACGGCCGCGCGCTGGTAGCGATCCGCGACCATTATCTCTCCGCCGAGATCATGGGCATCAATCTCACCAAGTATCGTACGCTCTCGTTCGGGCTTGCCGCCTTCTTCGCGGGCATCGCCGGTGCGCTCTACGCACACTACCAGCTCGTGGTCTCCCAGGAAGGCTTCGGCATCGAGCGCTCGATCCTGTTCCTGGCCATGATCATCATCGGCGGCACCGGATCGATCATGGGTACGCTGATGGGCACCGCCTTCGTGGTGCTGCTGCCGGAGGCGATGGAGTTCGCCAGCCACTATCTCAAGGGCGGCGCGATCGACAAGGCGCTCTCGCTCAACAACAACATCACCTTTCTGCGCGAGATCGCGATCGGGGTGATCATCATCGCATTCCTGATGTTCGAGCCTGACGGCCTTGCGCATCGCTGGCGGCAGATCAAGGCGTATTGGAAACTCTACCCGTTCTCGCATTGAGCGCGGGCAACTTCACTTAAACAATAAACAAGGAGGACCGACCCATGAAGACAAAGTCACTTTTGAGCACAGCATCGCTCGCTCTTGCGATCGCGGCTTTCTCGGCCGGCGCGCAGGCACAGATCGCCATCGGGCATCTTGCGGACTATTCCGGCGGCACTTCCGACGTCGGCACGCCCTATGGGCAGGCCGTCGCCGATACCTTCGCCTGGGTCAACAAGAACGGCGGCGTCGGAGGCAAGCAGCTCAACGTCGATACCAACGACTACGGATACCAGGTGCCGCGCGCGATCGCGCTCTACAAGAAATGGTCGGCGCCGGACACCAAGGTCGCCGCGATCATGGGCTGGGGCACCGCCGACACTGAGGCGCTGACCGGCTTCCTCGCTCAGGACAAGATCCCCGACATGTCCGGGTCCTATGCCGCCGCCCTCACCGATCCCGAAGGCATCAGCGGCAAGGCCAAGCCCGCGCCCTACAACTTCTTCTACGGCCCGAGCTATTCCGACGCGCTGCGTGCGATGCTGATGTGGGCGGCGGAGGACTGGAAGGCCAAGGGCAAGTCTGGCAAGCCGAAATTCGTGCATATGGGCGCCAATCACCCCTATCCTAACGCGCCGAAGGCTGCCGGTGAAGCCATGGCGCAGGAGCTCGGCTTCGAGGTGCTGCCGCCGCTGGTGTTCGCTCTCGCGCCGGGTGACTACAGCGCACAATGCCTGAGCCTGAAATCCTCGGGCGCCAACTATGCCTATCTCGGCAACACCGCTGCATCCAACATCTCGGTGATGAAGGCCTGCAAGACCGCCGGCGTCGAGATCCAGTTCCTCGGCAACGTCTGGGGCATGGACGAGAACGCTGCGAAGACGGCCGGTGACGCCGCCAACGGCGTGATCTTCCCGCTGCGGACCGCGGTGAGCTGGGGCGGCGATGCACCCGGCATGAAGACGGTGATGGAGATCTCCAAGATGTCCGACCCGACCGGCAAGGTGTATCGCCCCGTGCACTACGTCGCGGCCGTCTGCTCGTCGCTCTACATGAAGGAGGCCATCGAGTGGGCCGCCAAGAACGGTGGCGCAACCGGTGAGAACGTTGCCAAGGGCTTCCACCAGAAGAAGGATTGGGTGCCGGCCGGAATGGAAGGTGTCTGCAATCCCTCGACCTGGACGGAGAAGGACCATCGCGGCACGCTGAAGGTCGATCTCTATCGCACCAAGGTGTCGGGTGCGACGGACGGCGATCTGAACGATCTCATGGCCAAGGGCACGATCAAGCTCGAGAAGGTCAAGACAGTCGAGCTGCCGCGCAAGCCGGAATTGCTGGGCTGGTAATCGAAGTCTCCGACGTCATGGCCGGGCTCGTCCCGGCCATCCACGTCTGAACACGCGGCACGAAGAACGTGGATGCCCGGGACAAGCCC
Source organism: Bradyrhizobium sp. in8p8 (assembly GCF_000426845.1). Classification (GTDB taxonomy): domain Bacteria; phylum Pseudomonadota; class Alphaproteobacteria; order Rhizobiales; family Xanthobacteraceae; genus Bradyrhizobium; species Bradyrhizobium japonicum_C. The sequence continues at coordinate 36,332 of NZ_AUGD01000032.1, forward strand.
GGGCATCACGACAGTTACGGATTGGCGGCATACCCAATGACCGAAATCACGGAAGCGACCCGTCCCTCTCCCAGCATCGTCCCTGCGCCACCCCTTCTCGCCGTGCGCAACATCGAAGTCGTCTATGACGACGTCATCCTGGTGCTGCGCGGTCTCAGCCTAGACGTGCCAAAGGGCGCGATCGTGGCGCTCTTGGGCGCCAACGGCGCCGGAAAGTCGACGACGCTGAAGGCGATCTCCGGATTGCTCAAGACCGAAGACGGCGAAGTCACGCGCGGTGAGATCCTGTTCGAAGGCGAACGGATCAACGGCATTGACCCCGACAAGATCGTTCGCCGCGGCATCTTCCAGGTGATGGAGGGGCGGCGCATCGTCGCCGACATGACATCGCTGGAGAACCTCAAGCTCGGCGCCTTCACCCGCAGGGATCGCAAGGTCGACGCCGATCTTGACATGGTCTTCAACTATTTCCCTCGCCTGAAGGAGCGGACCGGCCTTGCCGGCTATCTCTCAGGCGGCGAGCAGCAGATGCTCGCCATCGGCCGGGCCCTGATGGCACGCCCGAAGATGATCCTGATGGACGAGCCTTCGATGGGCTTATCGCCGCTGCTGGTGAAAGAGGTGTTCTCGATCATTCAGAAGATCAACCGCGACCTCGGCGTCACCATTCTGCTCGTCGAGCAGAATGCGCGCGCTGCGCTCTCGGTGGCAAGCCACGGCTACATCATGGAACAGGGAAAGGTCGTGCTCGACGGCAGCGCGGACGAATTGCGCGACAACGAGGACGTCAAGGAATTTTACCTCGGCGGCGCCGGCGACCAGCGCAAGAGCTTCAAGAACCTCAAGAGCTTCAAGCGGCGCAAGCGCTGGCTGTAGCGTTTTCAAGCGAAGTGGGAACCGGTTCGCGTGAAGAAAAACGCGTCAATACAAGAGAGCTTCAATTTTCGAGCACCTGCTCCGCTTCCGTGACTGCGCAGAGAACATGATAGAACGACGACGCAGGAATGGTGTCGATCCGCGACTTGCCGTCGCGATCGAACTGGTCGAACCAGCCGCCCTTGACGGGATGGCTGAGATAATGCCTTTCGAGCCGCACCAGCGCTGCACGAGCCTCATCAGCCGCTCCCGCCTCGCCGGACTCGGCTTGCGCGATCCACGCCTTCGCGATCTCCGTCTGCGGCCACAGCCGGCGCGTGCTGCGGCGGATGTTGCCGACGTCATCGCCTTCATCGATCAGGCACCCTGTCGCCTCGTCGCGATAGCGCAGCGCGGTGGCGAGCAGCTCCGCGCGCCGCTGCCCGGTCGGGCAGCCGGTGATGCGCTCGAAGCCCTTCAACAGCCACACCCATTCCGCCTGATGTCCCGGCTCGACGCTGACCGGCTCGATCTTCGACCAGTCCTCCTCGAAATATTCCGTCAGGATGCGCTTCTGCTTGTCGTAGAGATTGGCCAGGAACAGCGCGAAGAATTCTCCGGCCCGGTTCTGGAACGACAGATCGTGAGTCGCCTCGAAGCACGCGATCATCGCCTCGAACAGATGCATGTGCGGGTTCTGCCGGCGCGGCAGCGAAACCGGAAGGCCCTCGTGAACGCCACCATGGGGCGAGCGCAGGTGTCCGTCGAGGAAGGCGAGCAGCGCATCGATCTCGGCGCGGACCTGCGCATCCTGGTCGAGCGCGTAGACGCTGGCGAGCGCAAACAGGATGAAGGCGTGGTCATAGGCATCGCGCCGGGCGTCCAGCACCGCGCCCTCGGGCGTCAGCCGGTGCACATAGCCGGGCCGTCCGTCCGGCGATTTCGCTTTGGCCAGCAGGTGCGCCAACCCATTCACCGCGATCGCGCGCCCCTCGGGGTACCAGCCCATCTGTGCGGCTTTGGCATAGCACCAGATCTGGCGGGCCTGCACGAACACGCGCCGCGGCGCTGCCGCGTCCGCCGTGCCGTCACGGTGCAGCCGGTCGATGAAGCCGCCCGCAGCGTGGTCCCAGCCGACCGTCGACCACAGCGGCAAAGCCTCGTCGATCATGCGGCGCTTCAGGCGCGCCACGACGTCAGTCGCCTCATCCGCCGCAATCAGTCCATCGCCTGCCATCAGGCCCTCTTCAAACCCCGCCGATGGCGGTCTGATAGCCATGCCGGCGGCGGCGCGCAACGGATGCCAACACGGAAAGAACAGCCATGACCGCTCATTTCGACGCCCGCGAGACGCGGGAGCCAGCAGCGCGGGAAGCCGACCTGTTCGCCCGCCTTCCGGAGGTGCTGCAAGCGGCGATGGCCGCCCCGGCCTATGCCGAGCGGCTCAAAGCTTTGGATCCCGCCTCCGTGACCTCCAGAGCGGCTCTGGCGGGCCTGCCGGTGTTGCGCAAGTCGGAACTGCCCGCGCTGCACAAGGCCTCTGCGCCCTTCGGAGGCTTCGTGGCGTGCCCTCCCGGCTCTTTCGCCCGTCTCTTCACCTCCCCCGGTCCGATCTTCGAGCCGGAAGGGCGGCAGGCCGATCCCTGGCGAGGCGCAAGGGCGCTGTTCGCGGCCGGGTTCCGCCCCGACGATATCGTCCTCAACACCTTCAGTTACCACCTCACCCCCGGAGGGTTCATCTTCGATGCATCGGCACGCGCGCTTGGCTGCGCCGTGATCCCAGCGGGCCCCGGCAATACCGAGCAGCAATTCGAGTTGATCGAAGCCTATCGTCCCGTGGGCTACAGCGGCACGCCGGATTTCCTGAAGATCCTCCTCGATGGCGCGGCAAGCGCCGGCCGTGACATCTCCTCCATCAAGCGCGCGCTGGTTTCTGGCGCCGCGTTCCCGCCCTCGCTCCAGGCCGAGATCAAGGCGCGCGGTATCAACGCCTACCAGGCCTTCGGGACCGCCGACCTTGGCCTGATCGCTTTCGAAACCGAGGCGCGCGAGGGCATGGTCGTGAACGAAGACCTGATCCTGGAGATCGTCAAGCCAGGTACCGGAGATCCGGTGGCGCCGGGCGATGTCGGCGAGATCGTGGTGACATCGCTCGACCCCCACCATCCCTGGATCCGGCTCGCGCTCGGCGATCTCACCGCGGCCCTTCCCGGCACCAGCCCATGCGGGCGCACCAATATGCGGATCAAGGGTTGGATGGGCCGTGCGGACCAGACCACCAAGGTCAAGGGCATGTTCATCCGGCCCGAGCAGATCGCCGAAATCGGCAAGCGCCATTCCTCACTGGGACGACTGCGCCTCGTCGTGACGCGCCAAGGCGAAACCGACGCAATGACGCTGAGGGTCGAAACGGCGGCCGCAAACGACGCGCTGGGCGAAGAGATTGCAGCCAGCTTGCGCGCCGTGACGAAACTCGGCGGCGCCGTCGAGCTGGTCAGTCCCGGCACGCTGCCGAACGACGGCAAGGTGATCTCGGACGAGCGCTAGAAGCTGACCTCGTAACAGCGGACTATTGAAGCGCACGTGTGCGCAAAACTCCTCCGATTCCCGGGACATGCACGCATTTCTGCGAGCCGCGGGCGGAAAATAATGGGATTCCAAACCGCTATCAGGGAATTTCTTGTCAGATAACAGGGAATATGCGCAGCCCAAGCAGGGAAGCCTCATCGAAGCGCCGAAGTGGATGAGACAAGCGCTCGAGATCCTGACCCCGCCTGGTCTAGGACGGAAGCCGATGGAGTCGTTTCCAGGAGTTGATGAAAGCGCGCATTATGAGTTCGTTTATCGGCGCGCTGACATCAAGGTCGCCTATTGCGCGAAGCAATTCGAGAACCATTGGAAGCATGCTCGCGAGCATCGTCAAAAACATCAAGCGCGTGATGGCCGCCGAGTACAGCCGCGAGCTATCGGCGAAGGTCTATGCCGGTCAATGTCGCTTTGCGCGGCTGGGCTATAAACCCTGCGGACGAGGCGGCTACGCCCTCGTGCGGGAGCTCGTCGATGAAAAGATGCAGACGAGCGATGAAGAAGGGGGAGCGGAAGTACATCCAGACCGACGACACTCGCATTAGACCGGGCGATCCATGGAAATCGCCGTCGTGAAATGGATTTTCGAGCGGCTTTTCCGAGTCAGTCATCGTTTCTGAGCTCAACCAGAAAGGCCTCGTCTCGAATAGCCTTCTCGCTTTCGCGCTATGCAGTCCGAAGGGTCGCCATGCCAGTGTTGGGCGCCATCCCGGTCTCAGTTGGCAAATTACAGCGGGGGATTGCGTCGGGACCGAAAGGAAGAGCATTTCTGAAGCTGGCTCCCGCCGGGTCAGCAACTTTCAATCATGGGCCCGCTCTAGATCTTCGCCTCTAGTCTCGAGCCGAGACTGGATGGACCAGCTAAAATGGGCAGGCGCTACCGTTCACGCCAGCAAGCTACAGTGCTATCATCAGAGGGCGGCCGGTTATGCGGTCGCAATCTCAGTTAACTCCCGCCGGCTTCCCAAGTCGGCGGTTTTTTCTATGCGATTGAACCGAGGAGATGCTTCGGTTCGGACTGGCGGATATTAACTTGGCTTTTACACCGTTGTGCGGCCGCATCGGGTCATATAGATAGAGCCGGTGTCAGCGTCAGTTGCGTTTGAGATTCATGATTACGTACAAGCAGTATCACATCCAGCGGTTTGAGCACGGCCACAAGCGCTGGGTAGCCCGCATCACACGGGCGGATGGCCAAAACATTCGCACCATCCTGCCGGCTTCTGAGCATCCCTACCTTGATACGAAACCCACCGCCTCCGCCGAGGAGGCCGAGGAGCTTGCCAAGAAAGGCATCGACTTTGGGGGTATGGTTTAAGCGGCTCTGCAAAATCGGAGCTCTCTTCCCCTTAGCACGCGAGATCGAAGGATCCGCTAATGGCTTTCCCGATGGGCACCTCATGAACCGCCCCGGGTTTGCCGGAGGCTCCAACTCCTGTGAGGATGGAGCCATGACAAGCAAGACGACGAACAAGTTTTCGCCCGAGGTCCGGGCCCGTGCGGTTCGGATGGTTCTGGATCACGCCGGCGAGCATCCGTCGCGCTGGGCGGCAGTGACATCGATTGCGGCCAAGATCGGCTGTACGCCTCAGACGCTGCATGACTGGGTCAAGAAGGCCGAGATCGACAGCGGGCAGCGGGCCGGTGTTCCGACCGACATGGCCGAGAAGCTGAAGGCGCTGGGACGGGAGAACCGCGAGCTTCGGCAGGCAATGAGATCCTGCGCAAGGCAAGCGCCTATTTTGCGATGGCGGAGCTCGACCGCCGGTCCAAGCCATGATCGCCTTCATCGATGATCATCGTGGGGCGCATGGGGTCGAGCCGATTTGCAAGGTCTTGCCGATCGCCCCCTCCACCTACCACGCCCATGTGGCCAAGCGGCGCGATCCGGCCAAGCTGTCGGCGCGCGCCGGGCAGGACGCCGCGCTGAAGATCGATATCCGGCGTGTGTTTGAGGAGAACTCTCCGTCTACGGCGTGCGCTAGGTCTGGCGACAGCTCAAGCGCGAAGGCTTTGACGTTGCCCGTTGCACAGTGTCGCGACTGATGCGGGACATGGGTTTGCAAGGGGTGATCCGCGGCAAATCCGTCAAGACTGCGATCAGCGACAAGGCGGCGCCATGTCCGCTGGATCACGTCAACCGCCAGTTCAAGGCGCCACGGCCGAACGTCCTGTGGCTCTCCGACTTCACCTATGTCGCAACCTGGACCGGCTTCGTCTACGTCACCTTTGTCATCGATGCCTATGCTCGCAGGATCGTGGGCTGGCGGGCCTCGCGGACGGCGCATGCAGGCTTCGTGCTCGATGCGCTGGAGCAGGCCCTGCATGATCGACGGCCGTTCCATCGTGGCGGCTCGTGCACCACAGCGACAGGGGCACCCTCCGTCCCCGCGGCCACTACACGAGAGTGGTTGATGCCGTGGATCATGGGACCGGCCCGCTTAGCAACGGGGCGATAAAGGTATGGAGATTGGACCCATCGAACAGATAGCCGGTGATGCCGGCCGCTTGCGCCGAGACAAGGTCGCTTTGCTTGTCTCCGATCAGGAAGCTAGCATCGATATCGACTGGATACCGCTCAAGCAGAGCTCTGATCATCCCTGGCTGCGGCTTACGACAGCTGCAGAGGACGCGGTATCGCTCAATCAATCCATCAGGATGATGCGGGCAGAATTCGAAAGCATCGATATGAGCACCAACACTAGCAAGCTCACGCGACATCCATTCGTGCAAGTTGCGAACATGGCGCTCATCGTAAAACCCCCTCGCAACTCCTGATTGGTTCGTTACGACAAACGCAAAGTACCCGGCGTCGTTGACGGCTTTTACGGCCTGTTGGGCTCCTTCCACCCATCGGATCTTGTCCGGATCAAAAGCGTAGCCATCATCCTCATTGAGGACCCCATCACGATCAAAGAAAACTGCCGGACGCCGCAAAGCTTAATGACTCACGTTGGAGGAAAATGCCCCCAATACTCCGACAACCACTGCTTCAATTCAACATGTTGCGGTTGGATAGGATCGGTTTCTATGCCGCTCCGTCTGCCGCCCAGATCTTTGCTGTTCAGGCAAACATTGGCTTCGTTTTTGTCATTCTGATGCCGTCAGCCTACCGTCGCGTTGGTGTAAGCGCGCGAGAACAAGAGCGATTCCATCGGGAAAAGCGAGCAACAATGTTGCTGCAGACGAAACCCTCGCCAAAACCCACCACGAGAAACGCGCTGGATTGGCAGCTCAATCTATCTGGCACAGCCGACATCGAAACCAGGCTCCGTTCCTGCGGCTTCGATCAGCAAGCCCTAATCGCGCAAGTTCACGTTCAGGCCAGAGAGCCCCTCTCTCTTCTTGAGCACTTCTGAACGGCCGTAGCTTCGGCGTCTACTGTTGCTGAAAGAGATCAACCATCTTCGCCGAACCTGCAAACCTCTTGCCCATCGTAATTTATGATAAATCGAAGTGACCAAAAATTGCTGGAACCCGCTTTGGCTCCGCTGTGATAAAACGGGATCATCATGTTGATTAGGGAGCAACCACAAATTATTGTGGGTTGCGAAAAGGTTCTGCTTCGCCTCGCGGGGAGACGCGATGCACGACACGGCAGATACCGAACAGTTGCATTCGCCCAACAAAGATGGAACAACGATGCCTGATCGAGTGCTCGTGACCGGAGCGAACGGTTTCATCGGAAATCATGTGACGCCCACATTAGAGCGAGAAGGATGGTCGGTCCGTCGCGCTGTCCTTCGTTCCGCGGGCATGGACAATGAAGTTTTGATCGAGTCCATCGGGCCCAATACCGATTGGTCAGGTGCGCTTGAGGGTATCGACTGCGTTGCGCATCTCGCCGCCCGTGTGCATCACAAACACGAGGAGCATGCTGTCCAACTTTACCATGATGTCAACGTTGCGGGCACGCTGCACCTGGCCCGCAGCGCAGCAATGGCGGGAGTGCGCCACTTCATCTTCGTGAGCACAGTTCTTGTGCATGGCCGCAGCAATGATGGTCGCCCCCCCTTCAGCGAGGAAGATCCACCCACACCACAGGGGCTCTACGGCAAGTCTAAGGCAGCGGCGGAAGCTGGGCTGAGGAGGTTGGCGCTCGAAAACAGTATGAAGATCTCGGTGATTAGGCCACCGCTGGTCTATGGTGCGGGCGCCAAGGGCAATTTTGCTCTCCTCACGCGAGCGGTGAGCTTGGGACTACCATTACCTTTTGCAGCAATCCGCAATCGTCGCGCCTTCCTTGCAGTGCAGAATCTCGCGTCCTTCATCCTGTGCCGGCTTACTTATCCAGATACAGAGAGCAACTTCGAAGTATTTCTCGTGGCCGACCAGGAGCAGGTCTCGACCCCTGAATTCATCGAGCGCCTAGGGAAGGCTTCCGGCAAGAAGGCACGGATCTTCAGCGTGCCGCCGAAGCTCCTCAGCACAATGCTTGGCATGGTGGGACAGCAGAGTATGCAGGATAGTCTGATCGGCTCGCTTCAGCTCAATACCTCGAAAGCAATTGCCGCCGGATGGCGACCGCAAGTAGCTCTTGACGAGGGCTTGCGGCTCGCGCTCACTCAACACGGCTAGATTGCTGGATGAGTGGAGGCTTGATGGCATTCAGTGGTCGGCGGATGACACGTCTTTCGCATCTCACCTCGCGCAATTTCCTGATCGCGCTCCATGACCTGCTGGCGACGACGGCGGCGCTCTTTGCCGCCTTCTATCTGCGATTCGAGGGTGGCGACGGCTTCTTCGACCGCCTGCCGCTGCTGTTCCAGACCCTGCCCTACTTCCTCGCCTTCAGCGTGGTCGTGTTCTTCATCTTCAACCTGACCACGACGAAATGGCGCTTCATCTCGCTGCCTGATGCGCTGAACATCATCCGCGTCGCGACCGTGCTGACGGTCGCCCTGCTGGTGCTCGACTACATCTTCGTCGCCCCAAACGTCCGCGGTGCCTTCTTCCTCGGCAAGGTGACGATCGTCCTCTACTGGTTTCTCGAGATCTCCTTCCTCAGCGCCCTGCGCATGGCCTACCGCTACTTCCGCTATACGCGGGTGCGCCGTCATGCGAGGACCGATGATGCCGCCCCGACGCTGCTGATCGGCCGCGCCGCGGATGCGGAGGTTCTGCTCCGCGGGATCGAGAGCGGGGCGATCAAGCGCATCTGGCCGGTCGGCGTGCTGTCGCCGTCGAGCTCCGACCGCGGCCAGTTCATCCGCAACGTGCCGGTGCTGGGCGGCATCGACGACGTCGAGGACGTCATCGCCGACTTCGCCAAGCGCAACAAGCCGATCGCGCGGCTCGTCATGACGCCGTCGGCATTCGAGCCGGACGCGCATCCGGAATCGATCCTGATGCGGGCGCGCAAATTGGGTGTGATCGTCAATCGGATGCCCTCGCTCGAGAGCGGCGACACGCCGCGGCTTACGGCGGTCGCCGTCGAGGACCTCCTGCTGCGGCCTAGCGAGAAGATCGATTATGCACGCTTGGAAGCGCTCATCAACGGCAAGGCGGTAATCGTCACCGGCGGCGGCGGCTCGATCGGTTCGGAGATCTGCGAGCGCGTCGTGGCGTTCGGCGCCGCGCGGCTCCTGATCGTGGAGAACTCGGAGCCGGCGCTCTACGCGATCACGGAATCGCTTGCCGCGCGGGAGGCGGCTGCCGAGGTCGAAGGGCGGATCGCCGACATTCGCGACCGCGAGCGCATCATGCGCCTGATGGCGGAGTTCAAGCCGGACATCGTGTTCCACGCCGCGGCGCTCAAGCACGTCCCGATCCTCGAACGCGACTGGAGCGAAGGCGTCAAGACCAACATCTTCGGCTCGATCAACGTGGCGGATGCCGCCGTTGCGGCCGGTGCCGAGGCGATGGTGATGATCTCGACCGACAAGGCGATCGAGCCGGTGTCGATGCTCGGCCTGACCAAGCGCTTTGCAGAGATGTACTGTCAGGCGCTGGATCACGACCTCGCAGCCG
>NZ_AUGD01000033.1 GCF_000426845.1 Bradyrhizobium sp. in8p8
TGCGACGAGCATGGGCGCATCCTTGGCGCCGTGCAGGCTTTCGCCGGAGAACAGGCCTAAGGACGACGGTCGGCCCGACGATCGCCGCCGCAGTCTCCTCAAGAAACGGCGGCTCCTCCAGGAACGCCGCCGCGACCTTCGCAACGGCGGCGCTTTGCTCGATCGTTCGCGCGACCTGCTCGGTTGCCTGGCGCGACGCCGGATTGCGCTTCGAGCCGTGCCCCTGGAGGGCGATCGTGCAGGCCTCCGGCACGAAACATGAAGTTCCTGCGGGAATGGCCGTTCGACCTCTATGCGGGATTGCTGCTGCGCGCCGGCCTCTTCGTGAGCGCTTCTACTGCCGCTATCTGTGCCTGCTCGGGGCGGCGCTCGCGATTCCGGCCCGCATGCGGATGTTCGAATGGCTCAAGCGCTACCGCGAATGCGGCGCCGAATGTCACGTCAGCGCGCGTCGCTGCACGGCGAAGGCGATCCATCCGCTTGGGCAGATCATTTCGACCAAGACATCTGCCGCACTTGAGAAGCGCGCTTCGCGCCGCCAACCGTTGCCGCAGCCTGCTCCGACCCTGCCGTCATGAGGAGGTCGTCATGAGGACTGACACCTCGCCTGATCATCCGGCCCGCCACCGCGCCATCACCATTGGCGAGCGCCACGGTCGTCGCGTTTGCAGGACCGGCGCGTCCCTCGCCGATCGAATTCGAATGGTGCGGCATGGCAATGGAGGCGGACGCCAGCATTCCCTTCAACGGCGGCGACGCGCAGCCGCACGACAATCCGCCGCGATCGTCGAAGCCGAGGTCGAGCGCATTGAAGGCGCGCTGCGCCTGTTCCGCGCTGAATCGGAGCTGCGCCGGCTCAATCGCGACGGAACCCTGCCCGAGCCGAGCGCCGATCTACAGCGCGCCGTCACCCTGCGCTTCGCACCGCCGACCTCACGCAGGGACTTCGATTCGTCGGTGCAGGCGCTGTGGGAGGCACATGTCGACTGGTTCGCGGATGGCACGCGCACCACGCTGCCGCCGGGCGCGATGATTGCGCGGACGCGAGAGGAGTGGACTGGCGGAAGATCCAGCTTGCGCCGGAGGCGATCTCGCTCAGCAAGGGCCGGCCCCTGGCGCTCAACGGCCTCGGCCAGGGCTACGTCACCGATCGCGCCGCGGAGCTTCTGGCGAGACAAGGCTCTGCACGCGTCCTCGTCGACCTCGGCGAGCAGCGGGCGATCGCGCTGCGCGAGGGGGGTCGCCGTGGAGCTGGTGTCGCGCGACAATGCGGAGCCGTTGCGACTTGCCCTTGGTGCACTGGCGGCGTCGGAAGGTTCGGCGAAGAACAAAGTTGGCCCCCGCGCTCAACGGCCTAGACGGCCGCAAGTCGGGCTCGGTCGCGGGGCTGCAGCTATTCGGATGCGAACAAGAACTCGGGCATCACCTGGGACGAGTCCAACTTCCTCGACTACATCAAGGAACCCAAGGCCAAGGTACCCAACACCAAGATGGCGTTCGCCGGCATCAAGAACGAGGCGGAAGCCAAGAATCTCTGGGCCTACCTCAAGCAATGCGACTCGCCGCGGCGATTGCGATTGCGATCAGACCCGCTTCATTTCGTCCCGGCGCAAAATGGTTTGTTCGGGCGTCAGGGATTCATCTCGGACTGAACCACTTGCGGCACGGCCGGCTCCGGACACGGCATCCTGGGCTTCAGGGGGCAGCGCGCGCTAATTCTGTCGCAAGCCACCAGCTTGCAGAGCTGCGCCATATCGCGCACTACGACCCTCGAGGCGCGCACGTCGACGCCCACCGTGCGCAGCTTGGCGAAAACGCGAGAAAGCGATTCCGGCTTCAAGCCAAGTCTGCCGGCGATCAGCGACTTCTCGTACGGAAGCGTGATCGTGCACGGCCCGCGGGTGCGGTCGGCCAGCGAAGCCAGGAACTCCGCCACGCGCTGCGTCGCGCTCTGGGCCACCAGTTGCTCGATCTGCTGCACCATGCGGTGCAGATGCTGCGAGGTCGATGCGATCATCGCGATCGCGATGTCGGGCGTATCGCGGATGCAGTTGATGACGTGATCCGCAGGGATCAGCATGACGCGAGCCGGCGTCACGGCGCTCGCGGTAGCGGGATAACAGCCGGACGTGAAGGTGACGGCCTCGGCAAAACTCTCACCCTTGGTCAGGACGTTGAGAACCGCTTCGTCGCCGGCCGGCGTGACACGATAGATTTTGATCCAGCCGTCGATAATGACGAAGAAGGCGTGCGCCGGCTCGCCCTGGCGGAACAGCGCGTGACCGGGACGAAGATTGAAGACGCTGGCCCCCGCCAGAAGAACGGAGAGCGCCTGCAGCTTCAGTCCGCTGAACGCCGGTATGTCGCCGGCGACCTGAAAATCAACCGGAGTAGGCGCTGTCATGGTTTCTCCTGCTGCCCGATTTTCTTGCTGACTTTCGATGATCTCTAGCTGCATGTCATGATGTGGATCAATTTGCACCATGAGGGCGAGGACCGTCCTCACACAGCGCGATCAAAGACCAAGACGCGATCGGACGTAAGTCTTCCCATTCCTCTGCATCATCAACCCATTCCAGTCCGGGCTATTTGTGTAGGCACAAATTCGGGAAGCTTTTGGCGGGCGTTCGACTGCAGGTCCGCCGGCTCAGGCGGAGAAACCGAGTCCCGCACGCGGAAGCCCCGGTCGCGAGATGCCGCACCGCCCCCCCCTCGAGAGGGTCAGGCCACGAAGCTCGAATCACACGATCCGGAAAATAGCCTGATAGCCAAACGTCCAAGCGTCGGCATGCAGAAATGGGGGCGACCGGCGCCGTGGGTTGCCCTGACGCGTGTCGGCGGCGACTTACAAAAGCTGACCGAATGGCAAGCCATCCGGGCCGCGAGACCAAACGCCGGCACCTACTTAACGCGCTACTCCGACTGGCGGCGAAGGGAGGCATTGGCTTGGCACGCAGCGGCACGACCGGCGATCCGCCCGAACACAGTGGAGATGGTGATGCCGAGGCCGGCAAGGTTGCCCTCACGAAGCACATTGGCGGCCATGATCGCGCCGGCGGCGAAAAGGCGACTCGAAGCGGTGCCGTCGGCCCGCAGTATCCGGGTGTCAGGGGCGATGGCAACGCCAAAATGGGTGAAGGTAACCCCTGGTCGCAGTGGGTAACAGAAAAACGGCGGTCTGCTCAATGGGTTCGCGCAACACGACTTCGGTGGCAGCAGTCCGATGGTGGCTCGCTCCACTGGCTCCGTGTCGGCCGATGCGACGAGGGCTGCGTTGAAGCGATTGACGGTACTGTTGAGAACTGCAGAATCGAGTTGCAGCTTGTTGGAAGGTCACCGACGTCATCAGCTTGAATCGGACGAAATACCGAAGGAGCTGTCTTCATGTACCCGTCAAGATCCAGGATCAGATAGGCGATCTGGTCGGGACAGCGGCTGATACGTACTCCCCATTTTGAGAAATGCATCTTGCCGATGTCCTCGCCCTCATCCGCGATTCGCAGACCATTTCGATCGACAACTATGCCGTGTGGAATTGCAGTTACGCGGGTCACGACGCCACCGTCGAACTTGGGGCCTCGCGCATCGAAGGGAACCATGTGGCAATGCGACGGCTCTCCTATGGAGCGCATGCCACACGCGAGCAAACGAACGAGCAGGTCACCCAACGCGTAAGGCGTGCCTCGGATCACGAGACCGTTCGCAGCATCCCCAAGCTCCTCTCGAAGCCATTCGATATTGGCCGGATTGCCACCAGCACATATAGCGATGGTCTTCGATGCTACGTGGCGGACTACGCCTCCCCGACTAACGAAGGACACGCAATACTCGGTTTGGCTCAGATCTAGTTCAATCACGGGGCTGCCGTGCCAGACTGTCGCGCCAAGCCGGATTGCGGCAGCGTAGAGCGCGTTCATCATGGCCTTTCCCCCGCCGAGAAGGAAGGCGGTCCGATTTGAGACATTCTGGCAGCGGTGATCTCTACGCTCGAGATGGATTCCATTCTCGACAAGCCAATCGGTAGTCTCCGCAGATTCGCGGACCAGGATTTCGGTCAGCTCCCGGTCAGCCGTTCCGCGCGTCACGTGCAAGATATCGCCTATGAACGCCTCTTCACCGTACTTTCCGGGCACGAACGTAGTCGGCTGCTGATGCGCAATCCGGAAATTGCGCGCATGACGAGCGTTCTCGCCCCGCAGAATTGAAGGCGCTGCCTCGATCACGTGAACCGACGCGCCGCATTGACGTGCAGCGATGGCGGCACATAGAGCCGCGCTGCCGCCGCCGACGACTAGGACGTCGACGCAGCTGCGAAGCGCCGGAGCATAAGTTGTTAGCTCGCCGCTCGCGTGCGCTTCGAGCTCGGCTTGAAGTGCCCGTCGGTCCAAGCCAGTTAATGACAGGGGAGACTTTGTTGGACTTCTCACTGGATCGTCCTTCGCAAGTCATTCCGTGCGACCATTCTGGCGACGAGGGCGCTATGAGCTCCAGACGAGGCCGGCAATGGTGAATATAGCTGTCCGGGCTCCACAGCGGGGTGCACGACAGGGAAGTCGTTCAGGAGATTCCTCGCTCCAAAGCAGGCAAGTAGGGTAAGCGCACTTGCTCGCGTACGTCCTCACATGCCGGTATGGTCTCGACCGCCGTCGATGCCGGTTGTTTAGGCCGCAAGTTGGCCAAGGCAGGAAGAGACTGGTCTGCTTCGCAGAGGCGCCTTCGGGCTCGCCCTGCCCACTGGGCTAAAGTGAAGCCTCGATTGGCGAGGCAACACTTAGGGGTGCCCAGTCTGCATCTCTTGCAGCAAGCACGCAATCAGCACAAAAAGGAGCCGTCGCTCGAGATCGGGCTTGCGTCTACGCCACCCGAGTTTGTGTAACTGTCGCATTGCGTTCTCCCTTGCCGGTCTGGAGCCCATTAAGTTGCCACCAGTAAGAACGTCGTCGTTGTTCTGGCACAAAGAGCGTGTCTGCCCCTTGCCGGTCTTCGAATAGCAGCCAGCGGCAGCTTGGGCGAAGATGACATCCAGACGTTCGGCCGTGCACTCCAGGCAGACTTCCCGGGACGCTACCGCTCGACAAATCGGTCCGTGGCGGAGAGCGTATTGCCGGCCTCGTCCCGAACGGTGAACACGACGTCCTTCTGCTCGGCGCCCGCCGCCGTCAAGGTGACGCGTAAGGACTCCGAGGCGTCGGCGGCGACCTCGATCGGAGCGATACCATCACTGCCCACGATGGAGAGCCTTGCATCGATGCCGCTGACGGAGAGCGTGTAGCGATGAGGGCTCGCTGACTTGTTGAGCAGCTTCACGGTGTAGGCATTGCGCAACGACCCGTCGGATAGCCGGACAGCTACGGGATCACGATCGTGCTGGACCGACAACGTCAAGGTGGTCCTCATCGCGAACCCGACCCCGATCGTTCCCGCCAACGCAAGGCAGGCCGCCGTCAAGCCGACGGTCTTCGGCCGCAGAAGACGGTTGCGAGGGGACTCGTTGCTGCGGCCCCGCTCGATGTTAGCCCAGCTTTCGTAATCGATCAGGCCTCTTGGGCGTCCGAGCTTCGCCATTACGCCGTCGCAGGCATCGACGCACAGGCCGCAATTGATGCATGCGAAGTTCGGCCCCTCCCGGATGTCGATCCCGATCGGACAGACAGCGACGCACTGGCCGCAGTCCACGCAATCTCCCGCCGTCTCACCCCGCAGGCGCAACTCGGCGGCCTTCTTCGCGGAGGTCCGCTGCTCACCGCGATAGTCCCGATAGTTGACGGTGTAGGCCTCCGGATCCCAGATCGCACCCTGCAGGCGCGGCCAAGGACACATGAAGGTGCAGACCTGCTCGCGCGCGAAACCCGCAAGCCCGTACGTCGTGCCCGTGAACACCGCGATCCAGGTAAGGGCGTTGGCGGAAAAGTTGCCGGCAGCCAAGTCGCGCAGCAGGTCCGGCGCGTCGGTGAAGTAGAAAATCAGCGTGCCACCCGTTGCCAGGGAGATCAGAAGCCACGCCGTGTGCTTCGCCGCGGACTGGACGGCCCGCTTCGGCGTGAGGGGTGCTCCGAAGTTCTTGAGACGCTGGCGCCTGCCGCCCTCGATCACGCGCTCGACGAGCAGGAATAGATCGGTCCAGACCGTCTGGGGGCATGCGAACCCGCACCAGAGGCGCCCCGCAAGCGCATTTGTAAGAATCAAGACGGTCGACGCGAGCACCAGGAGGCCGGTGACCAGATAGAGATCCTGAGGCCATATCTCGACGAAAAACGCGTAGAGGCGCCCGTTGGCGAAATCGAGCAGCACCGCCTGGTCCGGTGCGTTCGGTCCGCGATCCCAGCGAACGAACGGGGTGACGTAGTAGATCGATAGGGTCAGCAGCAGGATGGCCCATTTGATCCTTCGGATCGGACCTCGGACGGCCTGCGGGACGACCGGCAGTCCGGCTGCCGCCGCGGCCTTGGCACGCGTTTTCGCGTGGTTGATCTCGATGGTGATGGCCATGGGAAGCGTCAGTTCACCGCGGCGAAGCCGAGCGAGGCCCGGACCGCTTGTTCGAGGAGGTCGGGAGTCCAAGGCGGCTCGAAGGTCATCGCCACGTCGACGGAAACGACCCTGGAACGGTCGACGCCGCCGTACGCGCTCCTTCCTTCAGGAAGGACGTCGCTGGACACCCCGGCGTCGTCGCCGTCATCGTGATGCGGACCGCCCCATCCGCGACCGCGATATCGTAGACCAAACCGAGATCGACAATGTTCTCGCCCAGTTCAGGATCGATCACGACGCGCAGCGCGTCGCGGATGTCCTCGGCCAACTGGCCCATCATGATGGCGCCCTCACGGTCAACTCGTAGGTGGCGCCGTCAGGGTGAAATCCACCGAGCCAGCGAAAGCCGCGTTTTTCGAGCTGAGGGAACAGGAAGACCGGCTCCCGTCGAAGAAGGGATGACAGCGTCTCGCCGGGCCCCAGCTTTTCCGCCGCTGCGAGGATCCGGACCATGGGCTCGGGCGGATCCAGGTCGCGGTTGTCGAGTTCCACGACAGGCTCGGGCCAAGGGGCGAAGGGGGAATTGTTTGCGGCAACCGATGTGGTCTCCGCCTTGGCTCCGGCAGGCGTGAACAGCACCTCCCATTCGCCGCCTTCGAGTTCGCTCGTCGAATGAGCGAAGCCCTTGTCGGCCATGACGGCGAACAAAGGCACCGGCTTGAACGGCGCGTGCAGGCGGAGGCCCTGCCCCTGCCGGAGTCGACCGACCGCGGCCATAATGACCGAGAACGGCTCGCCACCGCCGCGCAGGATCGGGCGGACATCGACATCCAGGTATTCGGTCATGGCGATCTCCTTCTCAATTCGTCGCGCAGATGAAGCCTGACATTCCGTCGTATCTCAGGAGCTCATCATCGGCGATGCAGCCGGCGACTGGCGCTCGCGTGGGCACTGCGCCTAAAACGTCTTCGCGCCCTCCGATCGAACGCGAGCCACGGTATCCCGAGGTCGAGCGAGGTCGTTGCGCCATCGCAAAGAATCGCCGGACCTTGGGGGAACGGGCCTCGCGCCCCCCGGGCAAGGACCCGGTTCAGGCGCCGATCGACCAGCGAAACGATCGGAAGGCGCCAAGTTCACGGAGATCGGAGGAAGACCCGCGTCTGAGTGGTGGAGGTGTTCCGCGTGTTTTGAGCTGCCTCAAGGCAGCTCAATAAAGATTTCATAGATTAGCCAACGTAGCCCCGAGCGGCGCCGCCATGACGTCACTGAGGTTATGACCCCGGACTCCTAGGCACTCCGGGGTCGCCCCTTCCTTCAGGAGGCTGGGATGAAGACGTTGACCGAGGCAGAGGCCGCATTGAAAGAGATGGAGCGGGGCATCAATGCGATCAGGTCCCGCGAGCTTCGCGAGTTGGTCCACGAAGCCGTTGAGGAGTACCGAGAAATCATTAAGATGCTGCGCAGGCTCTACAATTGACGCTACCTCAGTTGGCAATTCATCAATTACCAATATTTCCGGCTTATCATGAGAGAATGCCGGACAAGGAAAAGAGCCTGGAACAGATACTGGACGAAATACACAGGAAGGAAGCGGCAGAACGCGCGCGGCCGACCTGTGACTCGAAACAGCCCAAAAACAAGTGAGGACGCCTAAGTGGGCGGCCTTTTCATTCTCAGCCCCCGTACTTCCGCTGCTGGCTCCTTCTCGGAAGTCCGATAACGTCCGCTTTCGCGCCGCTGTTAGGATATGCGAACATAGGATGCACCTGCTCCTAACGGCAAGTTTTATGAGTACGCACCCAAGTGCTTGTGGAGAGGCTCAAATGGGAGCATCGCACCCGACCATAGAGGCTGAAGTCGTTAGCGATCCCTCCATCATGAGCGGGGATCCGTCGTTCGCGGTATCTGCGTGCCTGCCGAAACCATTCTCGCGTACCTCCGCGGTGGCCAAAGCGCCGAAGACGTTTTCGAGGATTATCCAAGCCTACCTGTAACGGCATCGACGCTGTCGTTCGCTGGGCGCGGCGACGTATAGTGCGGACTGGATGTCCAACCCACCGCCGGCAGAGCGTTGAAGGATCGTTTCTCCATCGATGGGTGTCTGAAACGACGATCTGGTCGGGGACATCCATGTCGACGGCAGCGTCCACATCAGAGAATGGTCTTCGGAAGACCACGACATCGGTGACATCGGAATCCGAAATGGCCTTAGACCGGAATTCGACGATGCAGTGGCTGGTTGGGTTCGGAGAGAAGGCTGCTCTGGAGATTGTTGAGTCGAAGAGGAGGTTTCTCGCGAGATGGGTTGCCTCCAGGCCGCGTCTTTCGGGGCTTGGATTTCATGCACAGGATCTCTTGAACTCGTCTGGATCGGCAATGTCCGCTCGGGCAGGAAGTCGTCGGCGCTATGATCGTTCAATCGTCGTCTGATGGTTTCCGCTCCGCAATCACATCGTCGTAAGCGGGCATGGCTTGGCGAAAAGCAGATGGGGTGCTACGGCGCCTGCAGGCAGACGCAGCGACAAGATCCTGCGCGAGCTTGCGATCCCACGAGTCCGAGAGGATTTGATCGATGTCAAAGCTTCGAGCGTCCATGCAAGACGGATCCTATTCTACAACATTCGCGGCAAGAGGCGATCGGATGAATGTCACTTCAATCGATTTGCGCAGTGCGCCTGTGAGCACCGTCATGACGACCGAGGCCACTAGTCAACAGCGCCTTGAACATCTCGAATCAGACACAAGTACTAGTTCGATCTTGATTTGGCAGCATACGTCTGTCTTTGCTGAGCGACAAGGATCGTGCTTCGAACCTTAGTTGCCGATCCGAGGTAGGAAGCCGCAGAAAAGTCGATGTTGGGCTAGGAGTTCTAGGGAGACGGAAAAAATGCTCACGGTTCACTCGCTGATCCCGATGATGTGAGTATCGAGCTCCGCCGAACGAGCCGTTTCGCAGCCGTCGGGAAAGCCAGATTGATGGAGTTCGCAGCCCTCGCTGATTTTGGACTCTCGGCAGCTCCGCTTTGGAAGGCAATGCGAAGCAATAGCTTACAAGCGCAGCGGCCGAGCTTGGCCGACTTTGTTTCCAGCCAGTTGGCTGCGCTGCAACAAGTCCCGACTGAAAGCAACTTTCGGATGCAGTTCGTTTGTGCTGAGCTTAGCGCACTATCCCGCTAACAATTAGCCTAGTGGAAGCAGTCTGATGCGCTTCAAATCGAGCGCGGCAGCGCGACAACCTACCGCGGCGCTCCCTTCCGCGGCAGCAACAGCATCGGCCCATACAGCAAGGCAAACAGCAGGTAGGCGGCGATCCAGGCCGCGCCAGCGAGGCTGAGGGTCGCGAACGTGGTCTCCGGCGAAAGGGCCGCGACAATGCGCGCGAGCGCCGCGCTCACAATCAGCAGATAGATCGCGACCGTCCCGGCCGACGCGGTGAGAGGGCGGCCGGTGTGACCGCGGGTCGCCCGCGTCATCACCCCCAGTGTCATCAGTCCGATGCCGCCGACCGTCCAGGCGTGGATCGCAGCAGTCGCCGCTGCCCGGTCGCCTGTCCAATGCGCGAATCCAGCGAGCAGGAAGCCGAGAGGGATGAAGGCATAGCCCGCATGGAGCACAGTGACGAGCGGCTCGGCCAGTGCGCGCTGCGGATACCAGCGCGCCTGCCGGAAGAGGTGGAGCACGCCGGCAACTAGCAACAGCCCGGCCAGAACTGGATCGGCCACGGGCAGCAGCGGTGCGCCGGCCCAGCCGAGCAGCGCGAAGAAGCCGACGATCGCCGCGACGGCGTCGATCCGGCCGAACGGCGCCGGCAGCGGCCCGGGCTCGCGCGGCCTGAGCCAATTCGTAGTGAACGCCGGCACAATTCGGCCACCGATGATAGCAATCAGCATGACGATGGCGGCTACGGCGAAGCGATCGCCGTAGGTGGAGCGGTCGTACCGCCAGACTTCGTAGTGGACCAGTGCCTGCGCCAGCGCCAGCGCCCCTATCCCGGCGAGCACCTTAAGGTTGCGCCGATTGCGCGCGGCGACGATGTCGCGCCCGATCACAGCGAGCAGCGCCAAAGGAAACGCAAGGCTGAGCGCGGCGACAACGCCAGGCGACGACAGGCTCGACAGCGCTATCGCCGCCCGCCCGGTCAGCCACAACGTGAACAGTGCGATCAGCGGCAAGCCGCTCGACGGCCGTCGCCCGGTCCAGCTAGGCACCGCGGTGAGCAGAAATCCCGCCACGATGGCCGGCACGTATCCGAACAGCAATTCGTGGCTGTGCCAGGCGACCGGCGGAAACGCGCTCGGCAGGGCGACAAAGCCGAGATACCACGGCACCCACAGCGCCACCATCGCAGCCGCGTGCAGCGCGCCGAACAGGAAGAACGGCCGAAATCCGCCAGTGAACAAAGAGGACATCGCCCAGCCGCGCGGCTTCACCAGCATCGGCATGTCGAGAATCCTTTCACATTGCTATGAGCCGATCGACGCCGGGTCCGACAGCAGCGGCCAATAGGCTTTCAGCCAGATCAGGAACGCCGATGCCCAGATCAACGAGGCAAGGCCGTGCGCCGGACCGGGCGGCGTGAGCCAGCCGAGATCCGGCGCGAGCCGCAGCATCAACCCGATCAGCAGAACGGCCATGGCCGTCTTCGCGAGGCGGCCCAACGGCAGCGTCCGGTCGGCATGCATCAGCCCGGCGATGCTGAACACCGCCATCACTCCAAGTCCGAGCCCGCCCATGGTGATGACGTGCAGCCCTGTGGCTTCGGGAAACGGCAGCCCGAGCCGGGCAGCGCCGATCAGCATCAGCCCAGCCCCGGCCAATATGCTCGAGCCTGCCGGCGACAGGATCTCCGCCCGCAACATCTCCCGACCGACGAACGCCTCGCTGGCCCGATCCATGAACGCCGCGCCGGCAGCGACCCACAGGAAGCCGGAGACTGCCGGCGAGAGCGCGCTGAGTTCACCCGCGATTGCGACGGCGGCGAGGCCCGGCCCGAGATTAAGCCGTCCCGGATGTGGCCGGTACGGCGAGTTCTGTTCGCTCGGGTCGAGTACGAGATTTGTGACCGGCACGGTGATGCGCGCCAGCGCCAGCCCAAGAATGCCGCACCACAGCAAAGTGCCGACGCGCGTCATCGTCTGCGCCAGCGCCGCGTCCGAGGTCCAGAATGCGTAGCGAATGATAAGGGCCGCCGTCAGCAGCGCCGCGATCCAGCCAGCGAACGCCAGGAGCCGCGTTGTTCGTCTGTAACAGGACACTGCCAGCAGATGAACCAGCAGCGCGGTCAGCCAGGCGGCATCGAGCAGCGCGGCGACCGGCGTCAGCGCGTCGGCGCCCAGCAGGCCGGCGATCCGCGCCCCGCCCCAAAGGCCAGCGAGCACGAACAGCCTGGTGTGGCGGACCGGGCGTGTGTCGGTCCACTCGGGAACCGCGGTGGTTATGAAACCGAGCAGCGCTGCGCCAAAGCCGCCGATCAGCATTTCCTGCGCATGCCACAGTCCGGCCGGCATCGCCCGCGCCAGAGGCAGGTCGCCGCCGTGGACCGTTGTCCACAGCACCGGCCACAGCGCCAGATGCAGCGCCGCCAACGGAAAGAATAGTCGAAACCCTTCATCGCCCAGTACGCGATGCAGCGACATCGGATAGTTTCTCATGACCCTCGTCTCGACCGGCTCATGCCTCTCTCCGTTCGTCGACGTCGTTGATGTGACAGAACAGCGGATCGTCGTGCAGGAAGCTCTGCACCTCGTCGAATATGTCCCGATCCTGGCGCATTCCCGGGACGCCGGGCAAGGTCCGCTCGCCCGCAACGCCGCGGCCGTTGAGATCAAGCACCGCGATTCGGTGCGCAATCCGCACCGCCTCGATCAGATCGTGGGTGATGAACAGCGCCGCGAACGCCTGCATCGTAGCGGCCTCGATCACGAGATCCTGCATGCGGCGCTTGAGCGCCTGATCGAGAGCGGTGAACGGTTCGTCGAAGAATACGAAATCCGGCTCGACAACGAGTGCCCGGGCGATCGCCGCGCGCTGACGCATGCCGCCCGACAACGCGACCGGAAACTTGCCGAGATCGTCTGCCGCGAGCGCCACTCGCGCCGCGGCGGCCCGTGCTCGCCCCCGGCGTTCGCCATACGGGACGCCGACAAGCTTCAACGGGTAGGCGATATTGTCCACCGCGGTCGCCCACGGCATCAGCCGCGGCTCCTGGAACACCATGCCCTGGCGCGCATAGGACCGAACCGTGCGCCCGCGCATCGGCTCGATGATCCCAGCCGCAATCTGGACCAGCGTGCTCTTGCCGCATCCGGACGCCCCGACTAGCGCAACCACCTCGCCCGGCGCCACGGCAAGCTCGACATTGTCGAGCACGGTGCGTCCGAGATAGGCGTGGCCGATGCCGGCGAGCGTCAACGCGGTCATCGCTTTACTCCCCAAGGTCGCGCCGCTTCGCGCCAGCGCTCAAACGCCGAGCGGATCGGATGCAACACGCAGTATTCTACGGCGATCAGCGCCGCGACCACGATCATGATCCAGGCCAGGGCCGCCGCCACGTCGAGATTTGATCTGGCGCGCGCCAACGCCCCGCCGACGCCGCCGGTATTAGCAAGCAGTTCGGCCATGACCGCGACCTTGAACGCTGTGCCGAGCGATATGGTGGTCGCGGGGAATACTTGGGCGGCGACCTGGCGCAGTCCGATCGTCGTTACCCGCCGCCAGACGCCGGCGCCAAACGCCTTGGCCATGTCGTCGAGGCTGCGGTCGCGGCCGGCGACGCCTTCGGCCGCGCCGGCGAACATCAGCGGAAACGCCGCGATCACGATGGTCAACAGCACGGTGCCGTCGGTCGGACCGAACCAGATCATCGCCAGCACGATCCAGGCGATCGGCGGCACGCCGAGAATCACCGTGATGAGGGGGCGCGCCAGCCGCATCGTCGCCGCCGAATACCCGGCAATCAGCCCGGCTGTCAGCCCGGCGAGCGTCGCCATCGCAAACCCCTGCAGCGCGCGTCGCACGGTGTCGAGGGCGATCGTCCAGTTCGACGGCGCGGTCAGGATCGTAGCTGCAGCGGCCAGCGTCGCCAGCGGCGCGGGCAGGATGAAGTCGCCATACGCTTCGTGGCCGGTCTGCCAAAGTGCGGCCAGCATGGCCAGCGCGGCGAGCCCGGCCCAGGCGCCCCACAGGAAGCGGACCGCGGCGAGCAAGCGATCGGCGATGTAACGCGCTGCGGTCACAGATAGAAGCCGCCATCGGGTAGCCGCCCCCCGATCATCGCCATGTCAGCGCCGGCCGCCTTGGTGAACATCCGCTCAAGATCGGCCCGCGCCTCGCGCGCGCTCACCGCGACCAGCTTGGAATGCGGAATCGACTGCTGGATGATCGGCAGCGGCAGCTCCAAATGCGCGGCGGAATGGCCAGCGGCCACCGCAGGGGCAGCGTTGACTTCGGCAGTGGCTGTTACCAGCGCCTGCTGCAGCCGCGGTAGCAGGCTCTCGTTCGCGGCGCGGAACGTGTCGAGTACAGCGAGTCCCGCCTGCGGCAAGATCGGCGGCCCGCCTACCGCCCGCGCCCATTCGACCTGGATATCCATCGCCCGATGGACCGGGCGGTTGGCGAGCTTGCCACGGAAGATCGCCGCGGTGGCCGCCGGCTCAGGCACGAACGCGGCGTCGATTCGACCCGCAAGCAGCAACTGAATGGCCTCGAGGGGCGTGCCGGTGGTGCTGACCTGGATATCCTTGCCATCATCGAGGCCGTGATGGCGCAGCAGAATGTTCGCCAGGAACTCCGGCGTGTCATTGCGGAACGGCACCGCCAGCCGCTTGCCCGCGAGCGCGGGAAACGTTGTCAGGGAAGGATCGGCGGCAATCAGGAACAGCAGGCCGTGAGTCATGACGTTGACCAACCGGATGCCAAAGCCGCGATTGTAGAGGTTCGCCGCCGCCGCCGTCGGCACGATCACCAGCGGCATTGTACCCGAGGTCAGCCCCGCGCGCATCTCGTCAACGTCGCGCCATGCTCGGAACTTGGCCTTGTCGGCAAGAAACGACAGCGACCCGGTGGCGACCGCGTGGGCCAGTATGATCGATGGGCCAGCCGGCGGCCCGGCCAGCGTGGTCTCTCGCAGCGATGCCGCCAATACCGGCTGGCGCAGCAAGGGGTTTGTGGCGAACGCGGAGGCTGCGGCAACGAAGGCGCGACGAGAAACGGGGGCTGTCATCGGTACGCTCCACGTCCGCTCGTCATCATGTCTGGGTGGAGTTGCGACATCATTCGCGCTGGGCTGATTGCATCTGCCGGGTCGGCGTATTGGCCTGCCTGTGGTCGCAGTTGCGGGCCTCCTGTGTTCATTCCGATGAGGCTCGCAGGGGCGTTCAGCTGACGCAGGCCTTGTCGAGCGCCTTCAGCCAAGTGTCGCCGCCGGCGAGGAACCCGGCGCGGGAGACATTGTCGTCTTGGTCGGTGAAGTTCCAGACGAATATCAACCTCTTGGCGACCCACCGGATCATCTCCTGGTCTTCCGCCGCGAATCGAGCAGCGTCGGTCTCTCGCACGTTGTCGAAGCGCTCGTTCCTGGCGGTCGATCGAGCTCTCGCCACTGCCGTTCCACCGATTCAAGAAGTGTTTGACGATCATCGGCTCCGCCGCAGGGGTGGACAGGACCATGGCGACGGGCATCGCCGCTGCACGCGCGTGCTTGCTCATGTCGAACTCGATGTTCACTCTTCTAGAACTTGGCCTTGATGCCGGCGTAGAAGCCTCTGCCGTCGGCAGGCAGGAACGCGGCCTGATCCGACGTCGCCCGGTCGACCACCAGCGCGGTCGCCGCATAGGTCTTGTTGAACAGGTTGGTGATCTCGCCGAACACCCAGAAGGTTTTGTCGATCTTGTATTCGGTGCGCAGGTCGACCACCGCATAGGGATCGGCGTACAGCGTGTTCATGTTGTCGACCGCAACTTTGGTCGGGCTCCAGCGCACCGCGCCCTGAACCATCCAGGCGTCGGTAGCCTGCAACTGCACTTGCGCATAGATCAGATGCGGCACCACGCCGCCAAGCCGGTTGTTGCCGCGCACCGAGTCACGAACGAAGCGGAAGTCCTGATAGGTGTAGGCGAGCCGCCCGGACAGCCGGTCGGTGAACTTCATCCCGGTGCCGAGTTCGACGCCGAAATGCGTGGTGCGGTCGGCATTTACCGCCGCCAGTGGCGCCCCAGTGACGTCACGTAGCGTCAGCAGTTCGTTGCCGACCCACGAATAGTAGGTCACCGCATCCCAGGAGAAGCGATCGGTCCGGCCGCGCCAGCCGCCTTCCGCCGTGTTCGCCGTCTGCGCGCGCAGGTTTGGCGTCGCGAACGCCGCCGCCGCCAGCGCCGGATTGCCCGGTGACGGGCGTCCCGCGCTCGAGTTCGGCGTGCCGTTGAGCGTCGCGATCAGGTCGTCGTGGGTCGGCGGCTCGAAGCTGTGGCTGCCGGCGACGAAGAACGTCTGCACCGCATCCGGCCGATAGCTGATGGCCAGACTCGGGCTCCAGCCCGCGTACCGGCGCGAGTAGCTGGTGTCCTGGGTCGCCACCGAGCCGTTCGGTAGCAAGGCAGTCGGATTGGCCGGGTTGTACGCGATCGTCGGCCGGCGCGCGGAGCCGTAAATGTCGTCGTTGTCGCGGGTCGCGTAGGCGTAAGAAATCGAGGGCGATACCACAAACTGCCTCCAGACCGGGACGTTGGCGCCGGCGTACAGCGACAGGGTCTGGGCGTTCAACAGGTTGGCGCCGAACTGCGCGCTGGTCTGCCCGCTCTGGTTCAACGCGTAGAAGCGATCGGCCGAACCAACGGTGTATTGCGCGGTAGTCTCGAACAACGGCAGCAGCGCCGCAGTGGGATTGTAGGCATAGCGCGCCACACCAGTGAAGTCGCCGCCCTGAGTGGCGCGGACGCCCGATGAAATCGGGAACCGGAACATGTCATCGGTGTAGGTGTAACCTAACGCGAGATCGAACAGATGCGCATCGATCACCGCTGTGGTGCGGTTGCCGACCATGAACTGGCTCGCCTCGCGCCGCGGCTTGTCACGCACGGCGTTGGGGCCGGGATTGATCGCGACGCCTCCGACCACCGTGGGACCGGCGGCGGTCTGCCTGGGGTTGGCGTATAGCGCCGCCCTGTTCAGCGGGCCGGCCACGTCGAAGCCGAGATCGGTATAGCTCATGAAGAACCTGGTCTTAACGTTCTCCGAAAGGGCGACTCCGAGATTGCCGTTGACGCCGACGCGCTCCGACGAATTGTAGTCGCGGAATCCGTCGCGTCGACTGGTCTCGAACTGAAAGAACGCATCGACATCGTCCTTCCTGCCGCCGACCTGCCCGGAGGTGTTGATCTGGCCGAAGCTGCCGCCGCTGACGCCGATCTGGGTGCCCGGCTGACTCGAACCGGTCGGCGACACGAAGTTGATCGCGCCGCTCAAGACCGTCGCGCCGAGGCGATTTGCCATGTAACCGCGATATACCTCGATCGAATCGGCCTGTTGTGGACTGGCGAAGCCGATGATGAAGGAGCCGTCGGCGCGATTGATCGGCAAGCCGTTCTGCAGCACCAGAACGCCGCGCTCTGCTGGATTCTGCTGGGCGGCGCCGCGCATCTGGATCCGCGGTTGGTCGTTGGCGCCAAGGAAGTTCTGCACGATCAATCCGGGAATGCCGCTTAGGCTGTTGGCCAGCGACGGGTTGCCGTGATCCGCGATATCCTGCTGGGTCATCAGGGCCACGCCGCCGGGCAGCATGTCGAACCGCTGGCGGACTACGCCCGCGGGTTGTACCGAAGGCGTCGCTGGCGAAGGCGTAACGGCAGCAGTCGGTACACGCCGAGTCGCCGATCGTTGCTGGCGCACGACGGACCGTTGGGGTTGTCGCGTCTCGACCACGATCGGATCGAGCGTAATGGCCGACCCGGGCGTCGCCGATTGCGCGAAACATGCCTGACTGGCCGACGACAACAGAGCGGCAAGTGCCATCGTCCGCAGCGGTAATTGCCGGCCGATCCACCGGATCGCCTGGATCATGTCATTGTCTTTTATATGCCCGGCCACGTTCATCGCTATCCCCTGTCCGCTCGATCGTCGGGCATGATGCCGGTGTCCCGCGCGTCGATGCAGTCCGACGTTCTTCAAGAAATGGAAGGTCGCCATCGCACGTCGAACCGCGACACGGGAAATCCCACCCCCCGATCCGTACTTAGACGCCGACCTTTCGGATTTGATCTCGATGGCAAGCAGGCTTTCTCGACCGGCAGCGACCATACAAAAGCGTCCGGCCCGACCTTTTGCTTTGGCGCAAACAACTCTCATTCGCAGGACGCGGCCGATTGATCAGCGGGCGACGGGACACATGTCGAAGGCCTTTCAGTACATCAAATGGTCGAATCTAGCAGGCTTCCTCTCAACCGCCGACCGCCCCAAGGCGCTTCGCTTAGCGCTGAAAACCAGCGCTGCCCAGCGCGGGTAGAAGACACGTAGCTGGCGCGGCCACGCGCTCGATCTCGCGCCAAATTTAGAATTTCTCTCACTTGATTTTGCGAGTGCGCCTGCAAATTAGAATCTCTCGCAACAGATGCATCGTTTGCTCCCAGCACAAGCTTCTTCGCGAATGCCGCAAATAGCTTCGCGGCCCGTGCAGAGCGGCCTCGCCCTGCGGCGCTTTAGGACAGGCCGACGCGACGTGCGCGGCGTGAATGCTGAAGAAGAAACCATGAATGCAGGGGCAAGTGAATGATCGGGGCGAAGACGGCAATCGGAACGACGACGCGCGTC
The DNA here is from genome assembly GCF_000426845.1 of Bradyrhizobium sp. in8p8. GTDB lineage: Bacteria > Pseudomonadota > Alphaproteobacteria > Rhizobiales > Xanthobacteraceae > Bradyrhizobium > Bradyrhizobium japonicum_C. Next base: position 18,275 of record NZ_AUGD01000033.1, read on the forward strand.
GTCGGCGTCGTCGGCGTTGTCGTGCTGGTCGCCATGATGGCGTCCGCGCACACGGCGAAGGCGCAGAGCGCGCAGAAGATCTCGGCACCGTCGTGATCACCGCCAAGACCGGCACCGTTGCCTCTCCACTACGCCCGCCAGCGCCGGTCTCGGCGGACGACTCGGCGTCATTCGCGGCCCCGCAGCGATGAGGGAATGGGATATAACCAGCCTTGTTCCGTCGTAGCATGGCGGATGAGGAGGACCGACGTCCGGGCGTCGTTACTATGAAGTCGCGGACCTCAAAGCCTCGGCGCTCCCCCATGGCGGCGCCAGCGCGCACGATTACGTAGCACGGCCAGGATCAAGTGGAGGTATGCCCATGACGGTGGCTGGTGCGCGATGATCAGGAGCTCGACCCGGGAGGTGGCTTGAAGACGGCGAACTCGCCGCTCGCCGGCAGCCGCTGCTCCAGATAGTAGAAGCGGAGCGGCGCGCTGCCAGTAGCATTGTAGATCAGAAGGGGCAGCACGGGGGCAGAAGACATCAGAAGCGTGATTATGCCGGCGCACATGGCCGAGAGCGTGGAGGTCTGACGCCAAGGCTTCGTGTGATCGCCCTGTCGCCTGCACCGTTCATTGCGCCGGTCAGAGGCTGCGAAGGCCCGGTGCCCTTTGTACGCGACAGCATCGCGCCGATCCATGGCTGGCTGATATCAAGCCCGATTCGACTTCGAACAGTGGGAATCAAGGGCACCATCGCCCAAGTCGCGCACGTGCTGCTCGTCATCCTACCGGTCGTCATGTGGCAAGCGGGATCGGCGTGTCGCGCTGTCGGGTGCAGGCGAGCAGCTTCGGCGGCGCGCCGGGTCCGCTGCCGGATCTTAAGAGATTTCGTCCGCGCGTCCCTCACGGCATCGGAGCCCGTATACTGCTCGCCCTCGTGGTGTTGCACGTAGGTGCCGCGGTCTATCACCTTCTGGTGTTGCGCGACCGGTTGCTCGAACGACTCTCCTGGAGGACGCGTCAATGGGGAAGGCGAGGGAGCATAATCGATCCTTCTTGGACTTGATTGGCAGCTCGAGTGCCACTTTCTTGCCGCCAAGCCCGTCGGCGCGGACCGACGACGGAACCCAGATGAACGTCCCTGTCGCATCCTAACTAAGACGCACAGCTACAGCTTGCCAGCCAGCTTATCCCGTGCCCGACAGGACAGTCATGCTGCGATTGACCACGACCCCATGAGGGCGTGGCGGGCATCACCTGCAAGCGATAGTCCGAAATCCAGGGCATCCGGCTTGCGAAGGGCGATGAGAATGGCATCGGCGTCATAGAAGACCGGACCTTTGATCCATAAGATGAGCGTTCCCGGTTCGCCGCCGAGTTGCCCGAGACGATCAAGACAGAGGCCTGCCGCGCGCTGCGGATGCATGAAGGCTGTCGGGAAACCGAACCGGCGCGCATAGCAGCGCCACAGGTGGATGCCATTGTAGTCGCCCGTCAATCCGCCGAATGCCCAGCGACCGGATCCGGGCGTTTGAAACTTTGCAACCTCGACGGCTGCCGAGAGGTCGGGCAACGCAGGTTGCGGACAGTTGACCTCTGCCGGGCCGAAACGTCCCCTATAGAAATATGTGATCGTACTTTCCCAGTCGCAGCGGTCGCCACTTACCAACCGGGTGTGGAGGTCGACCTCAATGCCCTTTTCGACCTCGCGATGCCCGCCGATGCCGGTTTCGAAATCGTATTCGGAGCCGTGATCAAGCGGGGTGTGCCTGACGAGGCGGTTGCGTGTTTGTAACGCGTTCCAAATCGGCAAGGGAAATGCCGGATGCGTCAGCAAGGCCATCTGCAAACGGAAGCCGAGCACGTGCGGGTAAAGCACACACCGGGCATCTCGGCCGGTCGCCTGATGAAAGCTTGCCTCGTGGCTTCCTCCTATGCGAACCCCGGTCCAGCGCTCGACAAGGAGCGGGAATTTCGGTCGTACCGGAAGGCGGGGAAATCGCAGTAAAGCCCGCGTCATGAAGGCGAGTGCGGACGGCGGCCGCCGATGCTGTTCAATGGTGGCGGGGTTCATGACCGCCATCTCGTCTGGTTTCCAGTGGATTTCTCGGCCATAGTGAGCATTGAGAGGCACCCATGCAGATATATAATATTATTATATAATACCATTCTATATGATAGTCAAGAAGAGCAAATCGTCGCGCCCGCGAGCGGCCCACGGCCAGCGCCGACACGACCTGATGGATGCGGGACGCGCCTGTTTCGCGGCATCGGGCGTCGGAGGCGCGACCGTCGACGATATCCTTAGCCGCAGTGGCGCCAGCGTCGCGAGCCTCTATCAGCACTTCCAAGGCAAGGACGGGCTTGCGGCCGAGCTCTATCTCGAAGCGATGGACATGTTCTTCGCCAAAGCTCGGGAGCGCCTTCGCCGGGCCGAAACCACCGCCGACGGCGCCAAGGCTCTGGTGCGGGCCTATTTCGACTGTGCGGAAGCCGACCCGGCAGCGGTCTCCTTCCTGATCGAAGCGCGCGACTATCTCGAAAAGACGCGCTATGCTGCCGAGATCGAACGGAAGAATGCGGAATTCATGCCGGAAGTGGCGGCATGGTTTCTTCAGAAGATTAGGGCGCGCAAACTGCGCGATATCGCCCCGGACTACATCATGGCGATTATCGAGGGGCCGGCTCGCCACTATGTGAAGCGCTGGCTGGCATCGCGGACGCCGTCGCTGAAGGAAGCTCGCGAAGTGCTGGCGCAAGCCGCCTGGGACGCCTTACGGGAACCTTAGACGGAAAAACCCGCGCGCAGCTATGTCCGCGGCCAGCATGGCCGCGAGAGAGCACTCTGATCCGCACAGATTGTCGCCAGATAGTGCGTAGATCGCTTATGATAGAAGTAAGTTAGTGGCGCGATGTTTCTGCTTGCAATTGTCGGGATCAGGCGTCGCTGTCGTCGTCTCGAGAACACTTGTTTAATGGATCAAGGCTGGCCTTGCGGTCACAACAGGAGTTGTCTGCGGCGACGTGATCTTTCTGATCCTGGCGGTCATCGGCTTTTCGGCTGTCGCGGCAACGATGGAATCGCTATTCCAAGCGATCAAGTACGCATGGGCCGCCTGTTTAATTTGGCTTGGGCACGTCCGCGCAACGGCATCCTCGGCTGACCGGGATGCGCGCCGCGCGGACAGATTGGAACGACAGCTACTACTTGGTCTTGCCGTCGGAGTCGTTTTTGCTCAAGGTAGGCGCAGTGATTCTTGGCTTCCGCTCGTTCTTGATGCCGGCGAACGCCATCTTGGTGTTGGGTACCCTGGCCTTGGGTTCCTTGATGTAGTCGAGGAAGTTGGACTCATCCCAAGTGATGCCCGAGTTCTTGTTCGCATCCGAATAGCTGCAGCCCGCGACCGAGCCCGACTTGCGGCCGTCTAGGCCGTTGAACGCGGGGCCAACTTTGTTCTTCGCCATCGGACCGACATCGTGGCAGCTCACGCATTTCTTGAATGGGCGCCAAGGAAAACAGATAGCTTCGACGTTTCCACAGCTTACCTAATTCTCGCAAATAGATGAAGCGCGAACGCGTGCACTCCAATTTAGACTAAACTGCACGCGTTTGTACCCGTTTGACCTCGGTGCATATGAAGCCAATTTCGTTGGGAACGCCGCTAGCGCGGATATCGGCGAGCATTGTAGGCGATGCAGCGATAGTTGGGTGCTAACTTTCGAATTTGAGAATCCAGGCACTAGAGGCTAATTCGAATTCATGATCGGATAACCGTAGCCGTTCTCCTCAAAGAAGAGCTTCACGTTGCCCGAAACGGTACAGGGCATCACCCAACTGCGCCCCGCGCAAGTCGCGTCACGCCTCAACGGCGGATAGCCACAGATCCCGCTTCGACCGTGGGATGGCAAGCTCGACTTTCATTTCCAGCACAAAGTTGACAAGCGTCGAGACCTCCCAGCATCGATGCAGTTCGGATGTCCCACGAAGCACCGCCTCCGTCTCCATCCTTTGCCAATCGACGTCATCAGCAATTTTGGTGTAAAGCAGTCGACTATACTGGCGGGCAGCGCGGCGGTAGTGCCGCACTCCTTATCTCGCAAATGGCAACCAGCATATCTTTGCTCCGCGTTCGATGGATTTCACTTCTGGCGAGACAACGACGAATCCGGCGGCGAGGCTGAGCTGATGCAGCTTGCCGGAATTGGAATCCGGCAACAGCTCGATAAACGGCAAGCCGTTCTCGATCCCCGAGAGAATGGCTGGCAGATAGGTTGTGCGGCCCGGTCGTCCGCTCCAGGTAAAATTGGCAATCGCGGTTCGCTCGCCATCACCGGCGCGCTTGATCCCTGCACAAGCACGGAGCACCTTATCGACGATGACTTCAAATGCCGTGAAGAGCGCCCCCGGATTCCCGGGGAGGCCGACATAGGTCGAGTTAGCCATTCTGCCGAGGACCACGGGCTTGCCGGGTTTGATCGCGACCTTGCGGACCCACAGTCTGCCACCGCAACGCTCGAACGAATCCACCACATGGTCTTCGTCTCCCACAGATATGCCCCCGGCACTGATAATCACGTCGGCGCGGGCCGCAGCCGACTGGAAGGTACTGCGCAACTTCGATGGGCTATCGGCGACGCATCCGAGGTCTGCCATCTCGATCCAGGGCTTTGCAAGCAGGCCGAGCAGGATAAAGCGGTTGGCATCGTAGATCTCGCCCGGCTGGATGCTCTCCCCCGGCTGTCGAAGCTCCGAACCGGTCGTGAATATTGCCACGCGAAGCCTGCGGAATACACGAACGCCAGGATAGCCGCAGGCCGCTGCCACGCCGGCCTGCAGCGCTCCCATCTCGGTGCCGGTCTCGATCAGGCTTTCGCCCGACCTGACGTCCTCGCCGCGCCTTCGAATATTTTCGCCGCTTCGTGGCGCGCGGGAGAGAGCTATCCAGTCGCCCTCCGCATGCACCTCTTCGTGGGCAATGATGGCATTGGCGCCGGCTGGAATCGGCGCACCCGTCAGGATGCGAAAGGCGCAGCCGGCCTGCAACACCGGCTCGTCGACGGTGCGGCGCGCGGCGATGCTGCCGGCGACCTTCAGCCGGGCAGGAAATTCAATGCCTAGGCTGTCCGTATCGACGGCATAACCGTCCATCGCACTGTAATCGAACCGCGGCAGCGGCTCGTCGGCCTTGATGGGCTGTGCGAGAATCCGCCCCGCGACGGCTGAAAGATCAACCAGTTCGGTCTCGGCGATAGGCCGCGCCTCGGACAAGCCGATGGCAACCGCCCGTTCCACCGAGACAAGGTCCGTTGCAGGCGTAAGGCACACGTCGATTTCCGGCTGCAGCAATGCTGCCATTTCGCCTCCGCAAGATCGTTCGAAGTTGCAATCCCTGTCTAGCAGGCCGCCGGCTCGGGACTTTGCGCCATCGCAACAGGAAATGCTCTATTGAGCCAGTCCGCGATCTCCAGGGGATCGCTGGAGAACTCGACCGACATGCCCCCGGTAAATTCGCGCCAGGAGTCGAGATTCCGCGTCGGGATCCCGATTACCACGGGAATGTCGCGGTCGACTGCCATCGCCACCAGGTCGAGCAGCCCACGCCCTTCGGCCTCCACCTTGCCGAACTTGTTGAGGATCAGAATCTCAGGGGCGAGATCGAGCGAACGCGCCACCTGGCCGTTCACTTCCGCGAGCGCCGCCTCGTCGAGTCGACATCCCGACGCGCCGGGGCCGCGGTCCTCGAATAAATCCGTCCGTAGTCCCGTCGTGAGTTCTTCCAGCGCCACATTGCAGTGGCCGGCGGCGTCCGAGCAGACCGGATGTTGCAGCACGCCGGCGATCTTGAGCCCACGATGCCGGCAATCCTGGACGATTCGTTCGAATGTTGCTTGGGGATAGACCTCGTTGGCGTAGACGATCGCGACCAAAGCGGGTTGCCGATGCACGGCTGTGCTATGCGGCGGGACGGAATGCTGCGCATGCATCTGGATTTACCTCCATTCGTCGCGCCCCGATCAGATCGAGGCAGTAGGGAATCGCCGGGAAGACGGCGCTCAGACAGATATCGATGGCCGAGGGGCGTCCCGGCAGATTGACGATCAGGCACTTTCCGCGCGTTCCGGCAGTCTGTCGTGAGAGAATGGCGGTCGGAACCTGTTCGAGGCTGACCCGGCGCATTAGCTCGCCAAATCCCTCCAGCTCGCGAGTGACGACCATGCGTGTTGCTTCGGGCGTGAGGTCCCGCGGCGCCGGACCGGTGCCGCCGGTCGTCAGGATGAGGTCGCAACCGTCGCCCTCGACCATTTCGATCAGCGCCTGCGCCACGCTGTCGGTGCCGTCAGGCACGAGCCTGACGACCGCGGTCCAGTTCGAGGCCACCACCCGGCCGAGAAAATCATGGATAGCCTTGCCGCTGATATCCTCATATTCGCCGCGGCTGGCGCGGTCGGATATCGTCAGCACACCAATCCGCGGCAAAAGATCGTCCGGCACCTCAACCCTCCTCCAGAAACTGCGGTTCAAGCATCGACAGCCCGCCGAAAGCTTCCTCGGCGTGGCGACGAACCATCGTGATCGGCTCGCGACGGTTTGCGTATTCGCCTTCGCGATCGAGGCTCTCCGCTTCATCGAGCGACGACAGCTTCAGGCCGAGATCCCGCAGCAGCCCGTCGCCCAAGCCATAGATCCAGCCGTGGACCGACACGGACTGCTGACGCAGCCAGGCCCCGCGCAATATCGGCGTGGCCGCGATGCGCCGCAGCTGAAGCTCGACGTTCAGCTCGCAGGCGCGGTCCATTCTGGCTGCATCGCTGGGTAGGCGCGCCAGCTCCGGCGCGCAGCGCCGGCACATCTCCCGCACCGGCGCCAGCCAGTGATCGACCAGACCGCCGCCACCCGGCGGTTCGAATGCCCTGCGTATGCCGCCGCAGCCGTAGTGGCCGCACACGATGACGTGCTTGACCTGCAGCGTTTCGACCGCAAATTCCAGCACCGACAGCAAATTCATGTCGCCGGTGTGAACGACATTGCCGACATTGCGGTGGACGAACACCTCGCCCGGATCGAGACCGACGATGTCGTTGGCGGGAACGCGGCTGTCGGAACAGCCCAGCCAGAGATATCGCGGCGCCTGCTGCTCGGCGAGACGGCGAAGGTAATCGGGGTCTCTGCGGGTCCTGCCCGTCGCCCAGGCCACATTGCGGTCAAACAGCTCGTCGATCATCTGATGTCACGATCCGGCGCCGATCACGAACAATCTCCACCACCGCCGCAAGTGCAGCCGGCATGCGCGGGCGCCTCAGGCGCCTCATCTTTCTTCAGCGACCAGTTAACCATGTAGACGAGACACCCCGTTCCGGGATCGTCGGTACGCTCGACGACGTTCATCAACCCCAGCCAGTCCTCGCTGCCGGCGAGATTGGCGAAGCGCCTGACGGCGCCGGAGGCGTATTCGCCTACGGTCTCTTCATACCGGCTGGCCGCATCGCCGACGCGCGCGAACAGCACGATATCGTTGCAGGCGAGCAGCACCTCGCCGGCGGCGGCGTCTTCACTGAAACTGCGGATGATGTCGCCCAGTTGCATCTTCGGCCCCTATTGCAGCAGCGGCGACGCCGCCGCAGCGAGCGCAATTCCCGTTATCTCGGCCCGGCCGGCCAGCACCGAGACATACTGCGCCAGCGCGCGATGCTGAACGCTGGTCGTGAGGTAGTCCGCGATACGGTCGCGCGCCAGTTCGAATGGAAGCACCTGCCCCGGCGCATGCTGATCGAGACGGATGACATGAAAGCCGTAGCGGGTCTCCGCAATGGCCAATTCACCGGGGCGCATCCGCTCCAAGGCGGCCTCGAACTCGGCAACCGTCTGGCCGCGCGTCAGCTGACCGAGCCGTCCCCCTTCCTGCGCCGAGGTCTTGCAAGCCGAATGGCTGCGCGCGAATTCGGCAAACAGCGCCGGATCTGCGCTCACCGCAGCCAGAATGTTCTCGGCAGTCCGGCGACCCGCACTGCGGGCCACGACGTTGTCGGGATGCGCCGCAATCAGGATGTGCGCCGCCTCATACAGGTCTCCCGAACGGAAGCGCTGTCGGTTCTGCTCGTAAAACCTGAGGCAGGCCGCGTCGTCCGGCTCAGGGGTTGCCACCTCTCGCTCGATCAACGCGCGCATGGCCGCTTCCTCGTCGGTCTCGGAACGCCCCTCGGCATCGCGGAGCGGCTCTGCTTTAATGCCGAGCCGCGCCGATTCCTGCAGCAGGAGTTCACGCACGACCAGTGCCTGGGCCGCAGCCTGCCATGCCATGATCGGCTTCTCGGCCGGATGGTTCTGCACCTCACGGGCAATCACCTCGCGCGGAATGACCTTGCCGTTGACGCTGATCGTCTTGGGCTTCGGCAGCGCATTCGTCACTGAGCAATCCACTGATCTACTCCGCCGGTTGAATCGGTCGCAGCGAACCATCGCGGCTTCGCACCACCTGATAGCCGCGCCGGCCAAGGTACCACACCGGCGCGCTCCAGATATGGACCAGTCGGGTGAACGGAAAGACGAGGAACAGCGTCATGCCGAGCACGAGGTGGGCCCTGAAAATCGGATGCACGTCCAGAACGTTAGCTGCCGCGCCGGGCTGGAGCGTCAGGATGCCCTGCGCCCAGGCCATGAATTTCACCATCTCATGGCCGTCCAGATGGCCCATCGACACCGGAATGGTCGCAAGCCCCAGCAGCAGCTGCGCGAACAGCAGCAGCAGGATCGCGGTGTCGCCGAACGAGGAGTTGGCGCGAATGCGCGGATCGAACAGGCGGCGGTGCGTCAGCAGCGCAATTCCGACCAGGCACATCAGGCCCGCAATGCCGCCCGCGACGATCGCCAGCATCTGCTTGAAGCCGTGCGAAACGCCGAGCATGTCGAACACCCAGATCGGGGTCAGCAGGCCGACGAAATGGCCGAGGAAAATAAAGAGAATGCCGACGTGGAACAGATTGGAGCCCCATGTCAGTTGCCGCCGCCGCAGCAACTGGCTGGACCCGGTACGCCACGTATACTGCTCGCGGTCGAACCGCACCAGGCTGCCAAACAGGAATACGGTCAGGCACAGATAGGGATACCAGCCGAAGACGATTGAATTGAGCGTTTGCATGGCTTCCTCCTCACTGCGCACGTGGCGCGGGATCGACCGCGCGTCTGGCATGGCGAAGTTTTGCGATCAGGCCTTCGTGGCCGCAGGCGCCCTGCCCCTGGCTGCCCGAACCGAACCGCACCTCCTCTTCTTCCCAGGCGGCATCGAGCGCCACGAGATCCATCGGATCGGTATCAATGTCCTTCAGCAGTTCGTCGACAATCTCGCGCGACAAAGTTTCGGCCGAGATCGCGACCAGCACATCGAACACCGACTTGTAGTTCGATTGCCGCCGCCCGAGCCGCTCGCCGAGGGCCGCAAAAATATGGGCGGCCTGCCCCAACAGGTCACGGGCCTCCGCGAATGGCTGGGTCGAGAGGAATTCGAGGAACAGCGGCACGTAGTCGGGCAGTTCGTTGGCGGCAATGAACAGGTCGGCCTTCTCGTACATCGCCTTGAGGTCGACCATGGCCTGACCGCGATCGCGGCTTTCGCCATGGATGTGCTCGAACAGATGCAGTGCCAGCGTCTTGCTGCGATCGAACAGCAGGCCGTAGCGCTCCTGCAGATCGTAAACCTCGCCGACCGAAATTTCCTCGATCAAGAGATCGAGCGCACCGCGACAGGTCGCGGGCACCACCTTCTCGGCGTCGAGGATCGCCGGGAACTCCGGCGCCGCGTCGATCAACTCCTGGGCCGGATAGCTCAACAATGCCGACAGGACCTTGAACGTCTTCATCACGCGATCTCCATCGGGTTCTTGGCCTTGCGCGGCGAGCCGAATAAATTGGTTTCGCTTTCGCCACCAGAGCAGCCATTGCCGAAGGTGAAGCCGCAGGATCCACGCATGTCGTAGGCATCGGCGCCGAGCTCGCGGTGCGCGGTCGGAATCACGAAGCGGTCCTCGTAATTGGCGATCGACATGATCTGGTACATTTCGTCGATCTGTGCCGGCGTGAGCCCGACCCGCCGGGCGACCACTTCGTCGACGACACCGTCGATGGTCTTGGTGCGCATATAGGAACGCATCGCCATCATTCGCTCCAGCGCCAGCGTCACCGGCTTCTCATCGCCCGCGGTGAGCAGATTGGCGAGATATTTCATGGGGATGCGCAACGACTTTACATCGGGCATTCCGCCATCGAGCCCGATCTTGCCGGCGGAGGCGGCCGAGGTGATCGGCGACAGCGGCGGCACGTACCAGACCATCGGCAGCGTGCGGTATTCCGGATGCAGCGGGAACGCCACCTTCCACTCCATCGCCATCTTCCAGATCGGCGAGGCCTTGGCGGATTCCAGCCATGCATGCGGGATGCCCTGCCGCTCCGCTTCCGCGATGACCTTGGGATCGTTGGGATCGAGGAAGACGTCGAGCTGCGCCTGATAGAGGTCGCGCTCGTCGGGGTTGCTGGCAGCTTCCGCGATGCGATCGGCGTCATAAAGCACGACGCCGAGATAGCGGATGCGACCGACGCAGGTTTCCGAACATACCGTCGGTTGGCCGGCCTCGATGCGCGGATAGCAGAAGATGCATTTCTCGGATTTGCCCGAGGACCAGTTGTAATAGATCTTCTTGTAAGGGCAGCCGGAGACGCACATGCGCCAGCCGCGGCACTTGTCCTGGTCGATCAGGACGATGCCATCCTCCTCGCGCTTGTAGATCGCGCCGGACGGACAGGCCGCGACACAGGCCGGGTTGAGGCAGTGCTCGCACAGCCGCGGCAGGTACATCATGAAGGTGTTTTCGAACTGGCCGTAGATGTCCTTCTGCACGCCCTCGAAATTATAGTCCTGCGAGCGCTTGGCGAACTCGCCGCCGAGGATCTCTTCCCAGTTCGGACCCCATTCTATCTTCTCGATCCGCTCGCCAGACACCAGCGAGCGGGGCCGCGCGGTCGGCATCGCCGGCATTTCCTTGGCCTGCTGCAGATGCGCGTAGTCGAAGGTGAACGGCTCGTAGTAATCGTCGATTTCGGGCAGGTCCGGGTTGGCGAAGATGTTCGCCAGCACGCGCCACTTGCCGCCGATGCGCGGCTCGATCTTGCCGTTGCGCTTGCGTTTCCAGCCGCCTTTCCAGCGCGCCTGGTTCTCCCAGTCCTTGGGATAGCCGATGCCCGGCTTGGTCTCGACGTTGTTGAACCATGCGTATTCCATGCCCTCGCGGCTGGTCCACACGTTCTTACAGGTGACGCTGCAGGTGTGACACCCGATACACTTGTCGAGGTTCAACACCATGGCGATTTGAGCGCGGATCTTCATTCTGCGGCCTCCAAACGGGGGGGTCCGGGCTGATCTGATGTCGGCGTGTCGAGCCAGTCGACTTTCACCATCTTCCGGACGATGACGAACTCGTCACGGTTGGCGCCAACCGTGCCGTAATAGTTGAAGCCGTAGGACTGCTGGGCGTAGCCGCCGATCATGTGCGTCGGCTTGGTGACAACGCGGGTGACCGAGTTGTGAATGCCGCCGCGCTGGCCGGTCTGCTCCGAGCCCGGTACGTTCACGATCTTCTCCTGGGCATGGTACATCATGCACATGCCCTGCTTGACGCGCTGGGAGACCACGGCGCGCGCCACCAGCGCGCCGTTGGTGTTGTAAGCCTCGATCCAGTCGTTATCGACGATCCCGGCGGCTTTGGCGTCGATCTCGCTGATCCAGACGATCGGACCACCGCGCGACAGCGTCAGCATCAGCAGATTGTCGGTGTAGGTCGAGTGGATGCCCCATTTCTGGTGCGGCGTGATGAAGTTTAGCACCACGGACGCATTGCCGTTCGGCTTGCGGTCGATCACCGGCTTGATGGTCTTGGTATCAATCGGCGGCCGGTAGACGCAGAACCCCTCGCCGAAGGCACGCATCCACAGGTGATCCTGGTAGAGCTGCTGCCGGCCGGTGAGCGTCCGCCACGGGATCAGTTCATGGACGTTGGTATAGCCGGCGTTGTAGCAGACCTTTTCCGATTCAAGGCCGGACCAGATCGGCGAGGAAATGATCTTGCGCGGCTGCGCGACCACGTCGCGGTAGCGAATTTTCTCATCCTCTTTCGGAACCGCCAGATGAGTGTGTTCCCGTCCAGTAAAGGTCTCGAGCGATGCCCATGCTTTCACCGCGACCTCGCCGTTGGTTTCCGGTGCAAGGCTGAGGATGACCTCGCAGGCGTCGATCGCGCTGTCGATGCGGGCAAGTCCCTTGCTCGCACCCTCCTCGATCACGACGCCGTTGAGCTTCTTGAGCAGATCGACCTCATGGTCGGTATTCCAGCTCATGCCCTTGCCGCTATTGCCGAGCTTGTTCATCAGCGGCCCAAGCGACGTGAAGCGCTTGTAGAGGTTCGGGTAGTCGCGCTCGACCACGGTTACGGCCGGCATGGTCTTGCCGGGGATCGGATCGATCTCGCCTTTCTTCCAGTCCTTGACGTCGAGCGGCTGAGCGATCTCGCCGGCCGTGTCGTGCATGATCGGGGTCAGCACGACGTCTTTCTCGACGCCGAGCACTTCCGGCGCCACGCGCGAGAACGCCTCCGCGATACCCTTGTAGATGTCCCAGTCGCTGCGCGTTTCCCAGACCGGATCGACCGCCGCCGACAGCGGGTGGATGAAGGGATGCATGTCCGAGGTATTGAGATCGTTCTTCTCATACCAGGTCGCCGTCGGCAGGACGATGTCCGAATACATGCAGGTGGTAGACATCCGGAAGTCGAGCGTGACCAGCAGGTCGAGCTTTCCTTCCGGCGCCTCCTCATGCCACCTCACATCGACCGGCTTCTTCAAGCCATGCTCGCCGAGGTCCTTGCCCATCACGCCGTGCTTGGTGCCCAGCAGGTGCTTGAGGAAGTATTCGTGGCCCTTGCCGGACGCGCCAAGCAGATTGGAGCGCCAGACAAAGAGATTACGCGGCCAGTTCCGGGGATTGTCCGGATCGTCGCAAGACAGGCTCAACTCACCCGACTTCAGCGCCTTGGCGACATAATCCTTCGCCTCCATCCCGGCGGCCGCAGCCTGCTTCGATACTTCGAGCGGATTGGTTTCCAGTTGCGGTGCCGACGGCAACCAGCCCATCCGTTCGGCGCGCACGTTGTAGTCGATCATGGCGCCATCCCACGGGCCCACCGGCGCCGTCGGCGACAGGATCTCCTTAACGTCCAGCGTCTCGTAACGCCACTGGTCGGTGTGCGCGTAGAAAGCCGACGTCGAATTCATCTGCCGCGGCGGGCGCCCCCAATCCAGGCCAAACGCCAGCGGTGTCCAGCCGGACTGCGGCCGCAGCTTTTCCTGGCCGACATAATGCGACCAGCCGCCGCCGGACTGCCCGATGCAGCCGCACATCACCAGCATGTTGATGATGCCGCGGTAGTTCATGTCCATGTGGTACCAGTGGTTCAGGCCGGCGCCGAGGATGACCATCGAGCGACCGCCCGTCTTTTCGGCGTTGAGCGCGAACTCACGCGCCACCGTGACGATGTGATCGCGCGGCACGCCGCTGATCTTTTCCGCCCAGGCCGGCGTGTAGGGCTGCAGGTCGTCGTAGCTCTTGCCGATGTTCTCGCCGCCCAAGCCGCGATCGACGCCGTAATTGGCGAGGAAGAGATCGAACACCGAGGCGACGACGGTTTCCCCCTCGGCCAGTTGCAACGTCTTGGTCGGCACGTTGCGCTTGAGCACGTCGGGATGATCGGTGCCGGCAAAATGGTCGTGCTCGCGGTTGCCGAAATACGGGAATCCGACCGGCGACATGCCGTCCTTGATGTCGTTCAGCGACAGCCGCAGCCGGGTGTCCCGGTTGCCGGACGTCTTCTCTTCCAGGCTCCATTTTCCCTTCTCGCCCCAGCGGAAGCCGACCGAGCCCTTGGGCACAACGATCTCGCCGGAGGTTTCGTCGTAGGCGACTGTCTTCCATTCCGGATTGTTGGTCTCGTCCATCCCGTTCACGAAGTCGGATGCGCGAAGGAAACGCTCGGGCACGAAGTGGTCGCCCTGCTTCACCAGCCGCACCAGCATCGGCATGTCGGTGTACTGGCGCGCGTAGTCGTTGAAATACTTGGCCTGACGCTCGACGTGGAATTCCTTGAGAATGACGTGGCCCATCGCCATCGCCAGCGCCGCATCGGTGCCCGGCTTCGGCGAGACCCAGAGATCGGCGAATTTCGAGGCTTCGGAATAGTCCGGGCTGATCACGACGCTCTTGGCGCCCTTGTAGCGGACCTCGGTATAGAAGTGCGCATCGGGGGTGCGGGTTTGCGGAACGTTCGAGCCCCACAGGATCAGGAAACCGGAATTGTACCAGTCGGCGCTTTCGGGGACGTCGGTCTGCTCGCCCCAGGTCTGCGGCGAGGCCGGCGGCAGGTCGCAATACCAGTCGTAGAACGACATGCAGACGCCGCCGAGCAGCGACAGATAGCGCGCGCCGGCGGCGTAGCTCACCATCGACATTGCCGGGATCGGGGAAAAGCCGAACACGCGGTCCGGGCCGTAAGTCTTGGCCGTATAGGCATTCGCCGCTGCCACGAGTTCGTTGACCTCGGCCCAGCTCGCGCGGACGAAGCCGCCGAGGCCGCGCTTCTGCACATAGGCCGTGCGCTTCTTCGGATCCTCGACGATCGACTTCCATGCCGTCACCGGCGTCATGAGCACGCGCGCTTCGCGCCACAGTTTCAGCAACCGCGAACGCACCAGCGGGTATTTCACCCGGTTGCCCGAGTAGAGATACCAGCTATAGCTCGCGCCGCGGGCGCAACCGCGCGGTTCGTGATTGGGCAAATCCGGCCGCGTGCGCGGATAGTCGGTCTGCTGCGTCTCCCACGTCACGATGCCGCCCTTGACGTAGACCTTCCACGAGCAGGACCCCGTGCAGTTCACGCCATGGGTTGAGCGGACGATCTTGTCGTGCTGCCAACGCTTACGGTAACCGTCCTCCCAGGATCGGTCCTCGGTGGTCATCACGCCATGCCCGTCGGCGAACTCGGCCTTGGCTCGCGTGAAGAACGACAACCTGTCGAGAAAATGACTCATCGTGAGCTTCCTTATTCGGCAGCTTGGGTAACGGTTGAAATGCGGGGCCCGCGCTCGACATCATGGAGCATTCCGCCTTTGCGCGAATAGACACTCCAGGTGACAGCGACGCAGATCACGTAGAAGATGAAGAACCCCCACAGCGCGCCCTCAACACCACCAGTGAGATCGATCGAGGTCCCGTAGGACTTCGGGATGAAGAAGGCGCCGAAGGCTGCGATTGCCGACGTGAAGCCCGTGATGGCCGCCGATTCCTTTTCGGCCTGGCGCTGGCGGGTCGAGGCATCAGCGGTAGGCATCAGCCGGTCTATTTCCTTCCGCATGATGTTCGGGATCATTTGGAAGGTCGAGGCATTGCCAACGCCTGTTGCGAAGAACAGGATGAGGAACATCGCGAAGAAGCCCCAGAATGCCCCCGGCTGGTCCTTGATGCCGATGAAGTAGAGGATGCCGAGCACGCCGAGCATCATCAGGATGAACACCCAGAAGGTGACCCGCGCCCCACCCCATTTATCGGAGATCCAGCCCGTCGCCGAGCGCGAGAGCGCACCGATGAGAGGCCCGAGGAAGACCAACGGCAGCGCGTCAACTGCGGGGAATTGAGTCTTGGCGAGCAGCGGGAACCCGGCGGAGTAGCCGATGAACGAACCGAAGGTGCCGGTATAGAGCCAGCACATGATCCAGTTGTGCTTGCGCTGGAAAATCACGGCCTGATCAGCGAACGAGGCCTTGGCGGAAGAGATGTCGTTCATGCCAAACCAGGCTGCGAACGCGCTGGCGACGATGAACGGCACCCAGATGAAGCCGGCGTTCTGCAGCCACAGCGAGGACGTCTGTGTTCCGCTGCTAACCGTCGTAGGATCGCCGCCGAACCAGCCGAACACGCCGACGGTGATGATGATTGGTACCACGAACTGCACGGTGGAGACGCCCAGATTGCCGAGGCCGGCGTTCAGCGCGAGGGCATTTCCCTTCTCTGCCCGCGGGAAGAAGAAGGAGATGTTGGCCATCGACGAGGCGAAGTTACCGCCGCCGAAACCGCACAGCAGCGCCAGAGCGAGGAACACCGGATAAGGCGTCGACGGATTCTGCACGGCATAGCCGATTCCGACCGCCGGGATCAGCAGTGACCATGTCGCGAGCGTCGTCCAGAGCCGGCCGCCGAAGATCGGCACCATGAAGGAGTAGAAGATCCGCAGCACCGCGCCGGAAATGCCCGGCAGCGCCGCCAGCCAGAACAGTTCGGCCGTGGTGAACTTGAAGCCGACCGAAGGCAGCTTCGCGACCACCACGGACCAGACCTGCCACACCGCGAACGACAGCAACAGCGCCGGGATTGAAATCCAGAGATTGCGGCGCGCGATTGCGCGCCCGCCCCCCTCCCAGAATGTCCTGTCTTCCGGACGCCAGTCGGTCAAGACAGCGCCGGACAGCGCACCGACATGCTCGGGCTTGTGAATCGTTTCCATTTCGGGAAGTTCGGGAAGTTTCTTGAGCTCTTCGCCGGCGATGCCGCGCTCCATCTGCCGGATTGCCATATGCATCCAGGCCAGAGAACCTGCGACGAGCAGGAACAGCAGCATGAAGCAACTGGTCCACAGACCCGTCAGGTCGACCAGCGCGCCGAATACGATCGGCAGCACGAAACCGCCGAGGCCCCCGATCATGCCGACCAGTCCACCGACCGCGCCGACATTCCTGGGATAATAGACCGGGATGTGCTTGTAGACCGCGGCCTTGCCCAGCGCCATGAAGAAGCCAAGCACGAAGACGATCACCGTGAATGGCACTAGCCCCATTTCCAGATGGAAGGCGACGGTACCGTTGACCGTCTTCACCAGATAGTCGGTCGGAGGATAGGACAGCACGAAGGTAGCGACGATGCTGACCAGGAAAGTCCAGTACATGACGCGCCGTGCGCCGTAACGATCGGAAAGATGGCCGCCATAGGCGCGGAACACGCTGGCCGGCAGCGAGAACATCGCAGCCACCATGCCGGCGGTCTTGATGTGGACGCCATAAACCTTGATGAGATACTGCGGCAGCCACAGCGCCAATGCGACAAAGGCGCCGAACACGAAGAAGTAATAGAGCGCGAAACGCCATACCTGGATGTTCTTGAGCGGCTCAAGCTCCAGCCATGCGCTCTTTGGCTTCTCGTTGTTCTTGTGCCGCGCTTGGACGACGGGATCTTCTTCGGAGAAGAGCCAGAATGCAATGCCCATCAGGCCGATGACGAGCGCCCAGACCTGCGCCACGGTCTGCCAGCCGTAGGCTACCAGCACGAACGGCGCGATGAATTTTGTCACGGCCGCGCCGACATTGCCGGCGCCGAAGATGCCAAGCGCGGTGCCCTGCCGTCCAGCAGGATAAAACCGCGAAACATAGGCGACGCCGACCGCAAACGATCCGCCAGCTATGCCGACAAAGAAGGCCGCTACCAGGAATTCAGGATAGGTATGCGCCCAAGTCAGCAGATATGTTGCGAGCGCCGCGGCCAGCATGACGATGGTGTAGACCCGCCGGCCGCCATATTGATCGGTCCAGATACCGAGCAAAAGCCGGATCAACGATCCGCTGAGAATGGGTGTGCCGACCAGGAGGCCGAACTGGGTGCCATTCAGGCCCAGCTCCTGCTTGATGCGGATGCCGATGATCGAGAAGATCGTCCACACGGCAAAGCATATTGTGAAGGCAATGGTTGAAAGCCAGAGCGCCCGGCCCCGATGCGCAGTCGTTGTTGCATCCATGATGGTCCCCTCGCCAGTTCGAAGGGCATGTATCGCCCGAAGCGCAGATTTGAAGTTTGCGCTGCGTCAATTGAAGTGCGATGAGGCGACTTTTATCGCCAGCGACCGCGTGAACTCCCCGCGAACAGCCGCTTGATCCATGTCAATGCGAGCGGCTCGAAACGACTGGATTATGAGTTGATATGATGCCCGACAAGGCGTTGCAGTGCTTCTCCGCGCATCAGGTGATCGCGCTGCCGTGGTCGGCTTTCGCCGGAAGGGACGCGGCCTCTGAGAAAATTGTTGGTCATCGGTGTATCCGGATAAATTGCCGCCAACTCCCGTATCCCGACGCGGGTCGCGAGGATTACCGTAAAGTGCCGCGATTAATTGCAGATCAATTCTCTTGTCGGAATTCGGCAGAGGCAAAATCATGCGACACGAACCATCGTCAGGAAGGTATCAACCTCCTGCTTGAGACGTTGTCCGTCCGCCGAAAGAGATTTCGCGGAGGTGAACACCTGGGTCGAAGCCGCACCGGGTTCGGTGGCCACTTCTCAACTTCAGCGATGCCGGCGAAACGTGGGAATCGCCCACAGCAGCTTGCTGCACGTTGCGCGAAATCTCGCGCTTGGCGTTTCTCTGCTCCTCCGCGGCGGCCGCGATCGCACCCGTGATCTCCGACATGCTGTCGATCGTGGACATGATCACCTTGATCGCCACGACCACCGCCGATGCCGTCGATTGGATCTCTCCGACGTGGCCGGAGATCTGGCTGGTGGCGTTGGCCGTCTGTGCGGCCAATTCCTTGACCTCGGAGACGACCACCGCGAGACCTCGTCCGGCCTCCTCCCCGGCCCGCGCCGCCACGATCATCGCGTTGAGCGCAAGAAGGTTCGTCTGTTCGGCGATGGCCGTAATAGTGTGACGATGCTGCCGACCTTGTCCGCCGCCGTCGCGAGCTTGACCATCGACTGGTCGGTGCCGCTCGCCTGTCCAGCGCGAAGTGCTGCTGCGGAAGGCCATCGCCGCGGAGAACGTCCCGCAGCTTGAGGGCTTTCCCACGGGCAGTCCGACGGACGTCCCGGTCCCAGTCCGCGCGCGGGCCCTTCAAGCTGACGCCGCGACCGAAGATGCGGCGAAGCCAGTGGTTCATGCTGGTAGAGGCGGAAGGGCGGTGGCAAGATGGGGGTATCAGGCACCAGTCAAGTCCTTGGCCATGCGGTCGCAGACCCAGTTTCCAGAACCGATCGCGACGGTGTTCATCACCGACCAACTCGCCGGCCGCCAGGCGGCGGCCCCCGATTTCGTGCGCGAGAAGCTGGCGATCCAGGACCTCGCAGATGTCATGTGCGACCATCCGGATGAAGTTCTCCAGCGCCTGGTCAAGCTCGGCATGGAGATCTGCGATGCGCACTCGGCCGGCATTAGCATCCTCGAGCCAATGAATGGCCAATTCCGCTGGCGCGCCCTGACCGGCGAACTCGCGACATTCGGGGGTGCCACCACCCCGCGGGATTTCAGTCCTTGCGGCGTCTGCCTGGATTTGGTCGAACCGATCCTCATGGAACGACCCGAGCGCGCCTACGACTGGATCCGCGACGCGGGCATCGCGGTCCCCGAGGTCTTGCTCGTGCCTCTGAAGGTGAAGGGCGCCTCTGCAATCGGCACCTTGTGGCTGGTGACCACCGATCTTGGCCACTTCAACAAGGAGCATGCGCGCATCATGACCGAACTGGCCGCCTTCGCAGGCGTGGCACTGCGGATGATCCAAGGCGAACAGCGGCTCAACTTGGCCATGCAGCAGCAGGAAACTCTGATCGGGAGATGAGCCACCGCATCAAGAACCTCTTCAGCGTGGCCGGCAGCATGGTGCGGATGACGGCGCGCAATTCGGCGACGAAAGAGGAACTCGCCGAGACGCTCTCGGGCCGCCTGCATGCGCTATCGCAGGCGAACGGGCTGATCCGCCGGTCCTTCGGCACCGACGTCTCCGCGGTCGCGAGCTTCTCCGATCTCGTGGCGCGGATCCTGCGCCCCTTCGAGAGATCGAGCTCCGTCGTGGAAGGACCCCCGCTCGCGATCGGAGAACAGGCGACCAACCACCTCGCCCTCGTCTTCCACGAACTGGCGACCAACGCGTCGAAGTACGGCGCGCTGAGCCGCGATGGCGGCGGCGTGATGGTTGCATGGTCGGTCGACGCCGACAGGATCGTGATCAACTGGACAGAGAAGGGCGCGCTCGACGTGGCCGAGCCGTCTGCCGCCGGCTTCGGCACGAAGCTTGTAGAGATTACGATCGAGCGGATCGGGGGCTCGATCAAACGCGACTGGCGGTCGGATGGATTGCGCGTCCGGATCGCATTGCCGTCGGCCGCGCTGCAAGGCTGACAGCGCTCGGTGCGCGAGGAACCCCTTCTGGTCGACGGCGACTCCTTCGCCTGAATTTCGGAGAGTTCATGAGCGAAATCCGGAAAGCGCACATCGGCGCATCATCGCATCATGTGCGATCTCGTTGCTTCTCGTTGTCGCCCTGAGCGGAGCGGCACTCGGTACGGAGGGGGTCGGGCCGGGCTCAAGTGCGCTTCGATTTCAGAGCCTTCGCCACCGCCCTCTCCACGAACTGCCAGGCCTTCAAATCCTGCATCGCGGCCGCCTCCTTGAGCGCCTCGATGATCTCCGGCTTCATGTACGTCAGCAACGCTTTTCTTCCGTCGCGTCTGACGGACGCCTTCGCGCTCTTCTTCGCCGCTTTCATCCTGTCCGCATTCCATGAGGGCGATTCCCGTGAGGAACGCGGTCCGGCGCGATTTCAAGATCCAGGCGACCCTTGATCCCGGCGTCCGCCGCATCGAGTACCATCACCGCGTTGGCGTCGGACCGCTGCGTGCCGGTCGACGCCCTGGTCCTCCACCGCGACGACGGCCGCGATACCGTGGAGGTGATCTACGCCCTCGCCTGCGAAGACAGCTTTGCCCGTCTCAGAGAAATCGGATACCATGAGCGGCGGGAGCATGAGACGGAACGGATCGAGGAAGTACGCGGCAAGCAAGGCAGCGGCGCGCAGCGGCTGACGTCCCTTGCGTGATCACGCGCCGCTGCGTCGATCGGCGACGAAGCCACGAGGCGACTGCAGAAATCGTGCATTGGCAACATCAGACTGAGTGGACTGTTCGTGCCCCTCCCCGGGCGGAACGACGGCGTGCAACTTGGACGTGTGTGCGAGTTCCTTGGCCGATGAGCGAGACGTTGGGCAAATTCCGATCACTCAGAACTTGGCTGTCCCGTGTCATTCGGCTTGCAATATTGGGTCTGACTCATTTCTGATGAAGTTTGCCGGGCGACTGTGGTTCTTCAACGGAGAATCGGCGCCATGCGGACAGGCTTTCGAATTTCATCGCTCGTACCGAGTGGTTTGGTGTTTGATGGCGTAAGTGATTCAGAGGATTCGGTTATTCTGGCTGTTCGGTCAGAGGCTGCCGAGGCCCAGTGCCCTTTGTGCACGACAGCATCGCGCCGAATCCATAGCCGTTACATCCGGCACGTGGCCGATTTGCCATCAGCGGGCAGAAAGGTGCGCCTCCGATTGCTCACGCGGCGCTTCACATGCGAGGT
>NZ_AUGD01000034.1 GCF_000426845.1 Bradyrhizobium sp. in8p8
CGCCGCTATCTCGCGTGCCCAGTGATGGGCACTCGCACAGGCCTCCATACCAACCAAGCACGCTGGAAGGCTCCGAAAGAAGGGCAGAACCTGCGATCGCCGCAATGTGCGACGAACCAAGACTTTCCCGTTTTCGGCAATGCCGTGAACTTGAAAGATCGACTTGGCCAAATCCAAACCCACTGTGATAATCTTCTCCATGGAACGGTCCTTCCTTTATGGCGCCTCTCTACGCGACCACGTTAGGCACTTTTGATGCCGGTTCGAAGGGCCGTTCCACACCATCACTTTTGATGCAGTTTGAGGGACGACTGGCGCTTTGATAGGAGGAGAATCGCGCCATGCAGCAGGCACTCCACCGCTCCAGTTTGGTGCCGCGTGGATTTGTTGTAGAGAGTGCTTACTACGAGGGTGATAAGGCCATTGTTGTGGTTGGGGCGTCCGGAAGCGTCGGCCTGTGTCCATCTTGCGGAACGGTTTCCCGACGTGTCCATAGCCGCTATCGACGCCGCGTGACCGATCTGCCGCTCTCGGGGCGGATCGTCCAGCTCTTGGTAATCGCCCGCCGCTTTCGCTGTGACGCGGTTCTATGCGGGCGCCAAATCTTCACCGAACGCTTCGCTGAAGGCGTACTGGCGCCATCGGCGCGACGTACGGCAAGGCTGGACTCCATCGTCCATCACCTCGGCCTGGCGCTTGGCGGTCGACCGGCAGCAGGCTTTGCAAAGCGGCTGATGCTGCCGGTGAGCAAAGATACGCTTCTTCGGGTAGTTCGGCGCCGTAGCCGTCCTCCAACTGACCCGCTCAAGGTTATCGGCATTGATGATTGGGCCTGGCGGCGCAATCACCGATACGCCAGCATCATCTGCAACCTGGAAAGGCGCCGGGTGGTCACCCTGCTGCCGGATCGTGAACCGGCAACTGCCCAAGCGTGGCTCTCTGCTCATCCCACGATCGCAATCGTCGCCCGTGATCGTGGCGGCGGATATGGCGAAGCGGCAGCCAAGGCTCTACCGCATGCAGTACAGGTCGCCGATCGTTGGCATCTGATGGAGAACGCCAGTCGGGCTTTCCTCGACGCCGTACGCAAATCGATGCGCCAGATACGCACCGTCATCGGCGCCACCACAATCAACCCCAAGCTGCTCACGGCCGCCGAACGCCTTCAGTATGAGGGCTATCTGCGCCGGGAGGAGACTAACGCGGCCATCTTAGCATTGTCGAAGAACGGCATACCTATCAAGCAGATTGTGCGTCAGACCGGCCACAGCAGGAAGCTGGTACGACAGGTGGTCCGCGGCGAACGTCACGACGTCTTCCGAACCCGGCAAAGTTCGTTGGATCTGCACTTGCCTTGGCTGGACGAGCAGTGGGCGTCCGGCTGCCGCAATGGAGCTGAACTGTGGCGCCGCTTAACAGGGCGTGGCTTCCGAGGCTCGCTCCGCGTCATCAGCGAGTGGGCCACCCGCAGACGACGAGCGGAGAGGGCCGACACACAAAACTTGCAGAGGATCCCGTCGGCCAGGACGATCGCGCGCCTCATGACAATCGGGCGGGACTCCCTCACGAAAGCGGAGACCGTCACGGTCGTGGCGATCGAAGCGGGCGTGCCAACCTTGGTCGAGGCACGCGAGATCATTGCCGAATTCCACATGATGATCCGCCGCAAGATCGAGGTGGGTCTCATGACGTGGATCGAGCGCGCCCGCGCTAGTCTCGTCGCCTCGTTCGCCAGCGGCGTCGCGAAGGATGAGGCGGCGGTACGGGCGGCAATCACTTCACCATGGTCCAACGGCCAGACTGAAGGTCAGATCACGCGCCTCAAGCTCGTCAAACGCCAGATGTACGGCCGCGGCAAGATCGATCTGCTTCAAGCGAGACTAATCGGCGCAGAATAATCGGAGCTGCACCAAAATTGCGTCAGAGCGCATTGCCTCATCCAGAATGTTACTGGACAACTTCTCGCCGATGATTGGGTCGGTGCCATCGAATTGGTTCGGTGGCGTCTATGGCGGGAAAGATCAGCATGGGCGCGCGGCGCGAGGTAGTATCGGCGGTAACGGAGCGCTACCGGTCGGCCAAACGAGCGGAGAAGGGGCGGATCCTCGACGAGCTGTGCGCGACGACGGGCTGGCATCGCAAGCATGCGGTGCGCGCGCTCCGGCGACGCGAGACGGTTGGACCGGGCGAGGTCGAGGCAAAAAGAAAGCGAAGACGCAGATATGGCGCGACGATCAAGGACGCGCTGACGGCGCTGTGGGAGGCGTCGGATCGGGTGTGCGGCAAGCGGCTCAAGGTGATGATCCCGACCTTGCTACCTGCCCTTGAGCAACATGGCCGATTGCAGCTTAGCCAGTCGGACCGTGATCGTGTCCTGGCTATCAGCGCCGCCACCATCGATCGCCTGCTCGTCGATGTGAAGATCGCGGCGAGCGGCGGCAGGCGGCGCCGTGCCGGATTCTATTCGGCAATCCGGCGCGAGGTCCCCATCCGCACGTTCAATGACTGGAACAGCCCGGTGCCCGGCTTCTGCGAGGTCGACATGGTCGCCCATGGCGGCACGTCGGTGGCTGGCTCGTTCATCCAGACCCTGACCATGGTCGATGTTGCCACCGGCTGGACGGAGTGCCTGCCATTGCTGACGCGGGAAGGTTCGCTGGTCGTCGAGGCGATCAACCGCGCACAGAGCCTGTTCCCCTGGCTGTTGCGCGGCGTGGACTTCGACAACGACAGCGCCTTCATGAACGATGTCGTCGTGCCATGGTGTCGCGAACAGAAACTCGAAGTCACACGCTCGCGCGCGTACAAGAAGAACGATCA
Organism: Bradyrhizobium sp. in8p8; assembly: GCF_000426845.1. GTDB lineage: Bacteria > Pseudomonadota > Alphaproteobacteria > Rhizobiales > Xanthobacteraceae > Bradyrhizobium > Bradyrhizobium japonicum_C. Next base: position 2,821 of record NZ_AUGD01000034.1, read on the forward strand.
AGCGTTCGTCGAGCAGAAGAATGGTGCTGTCGTCCGCCGCCTCATGGGCTATGGCCGCTTCGATGGCGTCGAGACGGCGCGTATGATGGGCCGCCTCTACGCGGCGGCACGGCTCTACGTCAACTTCTTCCAGCCGTCGTTCAAGCTGAAGGAGAAGCGTCGCGAAGGGGCTAAAGTGATCAAGCGCTATCATCTCCCATCGACGCCCTATGAGCGTGCCTTGGCGCATCCCAAGGTGACCGCGGCCGTGAAGAAACGGCTGCGCGATCAGTATCGCTCGCTCGATCCGGTCGCGCTGTTGGCGGAGATTCGCGCAACCCAAGAGGAACTAGGCAATCGCGTCGATCGTCGTGCCGGACAGGCGCGCGGCCTGCAACCCGCTCACACTAGCACCCTGCCAGCGACCGCGGCGTCGTTCGCGAAGACGCTCGGCAAGACCGCGACGGTCGGCGAGCCGCGTGCCACGCACCGGCGAACTCGTCGGCCCTATAAGACCAGAGTTCGCATGCCGTCCAAGCTCGATCCGCATATTGCTGCGATTGAAGCCTGGCTCGCAGAGCAGCCGCAGCTGACGGCGCTCGCAATTGTCGGTCGGCTGCGCGAGAAATATCCCGAGGAGTTCGGAAAGAGACAGCATTCGATTGTGCAACGTCTGCTGAGGGCGCTCAGACGGAGGGCTGCCGAACGGTTGGTCGCCCAGGGCCCGCTCGACGACGCCACGACCGCTGCCCCATTGCCCGGGGTTGTGGACGGCTCGGGCTATGAAGGGCCCGACCCGCCCACAGCCCCTCTCGTCGAGCAAGCCGGAAAGCCCATTTGGCGCGGTCAATCAATCGACATCGGATCGCCATCGGCAATGGCACCATCAGGGTAACATTCGTAGATGCGGCAATACGGGGGGTCAATATTGCAGACGATGTCGTAATTGCGGTCGGCGCCCGCGGCTCAAAAGGTCCGCTATCTTCAAGCCTTCCCGCAATCTCACGAATCGGAGGGGGCCATGAAGCAATATGTTGGGCTGGATGTCTCGCAAAAAGAAACATCAGTATGTGTAGTCGACGAAGTGGGTCAGATCTTGTTCGAAGGAAAGGCAAAGTCCGACCCCGGGGCGCTCGCGGCATTGCTTCGCAAGCGGGCGCCACAAGCGGAGCGCATCGGATTTGAGACCGGGGCGATGGCGAGCTGGCTATGGCATGAACTTCGTAGGGTCGATCTCCCAGTGGTTTGCATCGACGCGCGGCATGCCCACGCGGCTTTGTCCGTACGCATGAACAAGAGCGATCAGAATGATGCTCGAGGTCTGGCCGAACTGGTGCGGGTTGGTTGGTATCGAGAAGTCAAGGTCAAGAGCAAGGAAAGTCAGAAGATCCGCGCGATACTCGTCGCGAGATCCCGGCTTGTGTCCATGCGCCGAGACATCGAGAACCAGGTCCGGAGCTTGATCAAAGAATACGGCTTGCTGTTCCCGCGCGCAATCGGCCAGCAGTTCCGCAACCTGGTCAGCGAGCTATTGGGCGATAATCATCCACTCCTTAGCGTGATCTCGCCGCTCCTGTTGATCCATGAGCATATCTGTCATCAGCAGAACAAGTTCGACGACGAAGTTCGCCAGTTGGCGAAGGCGGACGAGACGACGCGCCGCCTAATGACCGTTCCCGGTGTCGGCGTGGTGACCGCCTTGACTTTCCGCCATACGATCGATGACCCATTGCGCTTCCGATCGGCGTTGACAGTCGGTGCCTACCTCGGCCTTACACCTCGGCGCAACCAATCTGGCGAAACTGACATCAACGGCAAGATATCTCGATGGGGCGACCGGCTTCTCCGAACCTACTTGTTTGAGGCCGCCACCGTACTTCTCTATCGGACAAAGAAGTGGTCTTCCCTTAAGGCCTGGGGCATGAAGCTCGCCAAGCGGATCGGCATGAGGAAGGCAAAGGTCGCCGTCGCCCGAAAGATCGCAGTCATCCTTCACTGCATCTGGGTCGATGGCACATCCTTCGACTGGGGGCAGCCGCAGCCAGTCTGATATTTGCTCGCAAGTTCCTGGTCCGGTCTGCCGGACTGGCGATGTCCCGCTGGGACGGTGTTGAGGCGACCTCGTTCATTCGGCTGGTGGCGGCTCGACCGTACTCCGCTGCAAACGTTGAGGCGTCCGACCCGGACATCATCATGAGGCGCTGCGCGACCTCGGAAAGGACCGTGACCCCAGTGAAGACATAACCAGCCAGGGCGATCCAATGCTTGGCCGGCAAAGTACGCATCAGCCGCGCTCGCGCCGTCTCCGCAACCCTGACCAGCTCCGACAGCGCGAGCGCTACCGTCGTGCCGTCGGAAAGTTCAAAAGGTGATTGACAACAATCCGCAATTAAAGGGCCGAATGACATGCCTCGCAAGGGACTTCTGGTCGATGCCGCCTGGATGGAACGACATGGATATTCCACCAGCCTGCGCAGCCAATACGTATCGGCCGGCTGGCTGGTTCAGCCGGCGCGGGGAACCTTCAAGCGTCCGCTCGGCGAACTCTCCTGGCAGGGCGTCGTCGTGTCACTCCAGCGGCTGCTCGGCTCCGACCTCGTCGTCGGCGGACGTACCGCCATCGAAGCGCAAGGCTTCAGTCACTACCTGAGCCAAACCGGTCCTTCGACCGTACATCTATACGGAACGCTGCCTGCTCCCGGCTGGCTCGGCAAACTTCCGCTCAAACAGAAATTCCGTGTTCACCGCACGCAAAGTCTATTCAAAACGCACGGGAGCACGCCCGGATCAAAGTCGGGGACGACACGGGAAATACCGGGACCATCCGACTGGCCTCTCATGGTATCGACTCCCGAACGTGCGTTCCTCGAACTGCTCGACGAATTGCCCCGCCACGAAAGCTTCCACCAAGTCGATGCATTGGCGGAAGGATTGAGGAGCCTAAGTCCCCGGCGGCTGCAAACGCTTCTGAACGACTGCAAAAGCATCAAGGTCAAACGACTGTTCTTCTGGTTCGCAGAGCGACATCAACACGCCTGGCTCAAACAGATCGACACGTCGAAAGTCAATCTCGGCACGGGAAAGCGCATGCTCGTCAAGGGCGGCAAACTCGACACCAAATACCTCATAACCATCCCAGACGACCTCAATGCCCCTGTCTGAAAAGTACCGGCATCAAGTGGTCTTGTTGATCGAGACGATCCCGTTCGTCGCGTCGGAGCCCGATTTTGCGCTCAAGGGCGGCACCGCCATCAATCTCTTCCACCGCGATATGCCACGCTTATCAGTCGATATCGACCTGACCTATCTGCCGGTGGCTCCGCGCCCCGAATCTCTTGCTGCGATCGATGCGGCGATGAAGCGCATGGCAGCGGCCATCAGGAAAGGATTGCCGGGCTCACGGGTGACGGAAGTCGTCAACGCCCGTGAAAAGATCGTCACCAAGCTTACCGTCCAGAAAGGTGATGCGCAGATCAAGATTGAGGTCACGCCGGTGATCAGGGGCAGCGTCTTCGAGCCAGAGCTGCGCGACGTCTCGCCGAGCGTCGAAGAAACGTTCGGCTTCGTACAGATGAAAGTCGTTCGTTCGCCGATCTATACGCCGGCAAGCTCGTCGCGGCGCTCGACCGGCAGCATCCGCGTGACCTCTTCGATGTCCGCGATCTGCTCGCCAACGAAGGCATCACAGACGATCTCCGCAAGGCGTTCATCGTCTACCTCATCAGCCATGACAGGCCGATTTCCGAGGTCGTGGTTCCTCGTCGCAAGGACATCCAGCACGAATTCACGCACGGCTTCGAGGGCATGACCGCCGACGAAGTAACCTTGGACGAGTTGCTCGAAGCTCGGGAGACGCTAATCGCCGAAATCGCCGGAAAAATGCCACAAGCGCACAAGGATTTCCTCATGAGATTCAAGCGCGGCGAGCCGGATTGGAGCCTGCTGGGCGTCCCTGGCGCGGCGGACCTGCCGGCGGTGCGCTGGAAGCAGATCAATCTGGACAAACTTCCTTCCGCGCAACGGGCGAAGCTCGTCGCGCAACTCGAGGAAGTCTTGCGCAATGCCTGAGGTCGGACGAGGGGATCTCCGTCGAGCGCGCGCGGGCCGACTTGTTCAGACGACATCTCCAGGGAGTGCGCCAGCTTGCGGGCTTTAGCTCAGCCGCCTATCCCTAGCCTGACCTCGACTGTCTCGTTGCCTGCATAAATTTTCTGAATCGTTGGCGCGGATCGATTCATTTATTTAATTGGACGCTCGATTCGGTAATTGCGATTCTGGCGCATGTCCGAACTCACCGTGCAATATCTCGTGCTCGAGCGTCGCGATCCGGCCCGTAACATGGCGCGGTTCTATGTGCTCACGATCGAGCCGACGCTCTTTGGCGATACCGCATTGGTGCGTGAATGGGGCCGTCTCGGTGGGCGCGGTCGACGGCGGCTCGATCTATTCGATGGTCAGGTGCAGGCCGTCGAGGCTCTTGAGTCCTGGCTCAGGCGCAAAACCCGCCGTGGTTACGTCCAGCGGCACTTTCCGTGCCTGGAGCCAGCATGCGACACGCTGCAAGCTGCCCGATCTGGACAAAATGCTAGTGCAAGTATATCAAAGTAATCCTAAGTCCTCTGCGGCCACATTCCAAGAGTTGCAAAAGTATTCCATAATCAATATTATGCGAATCACGGATGTAGACGCTCATTAGAAAGGTCACCATCCTCCCCATTAGCACTACTTTGGCAGAATGTGTTTTCGCCAGTGTTTTTCAAGGATAGGATGAGATCGACGATGGCGTGACGTATGGCGGGCTGGTTGGTTGAGGCGGAGGACCGTTGATTCTTTTTTTCCGCTCCGCGTGTGCGAGGCGACAATGTTGCAGGAAGGCGTAGGCAATCATTGTCATCAGCGCGTGGCGATGAAGACCCTGCCAAGATCGCCCTTCGAAGTGATCAAGTCCAAGCTCCTCCTTCAACTGCTGATGGGCCTGCTCACAAATCCATCTTGCCTTTGATGGTGGCGGCCAGTGTGCGCATATCCGTCGCCGCAGGAAGATTGGCAAGATAGTATTTCTTCTCCCCTGAGGCACGTTGCTCGCCAATGAGCCAGGCTTCGTCGCCCGGGAGATGCTGCTGACCCTTATCCCAAATCCGCTGAGGAGGGCCGTCGGCGGCGCGGACACGGAGAGCTGCAAATCGAGCTCGTTCCGCTGCGCCAACTCACGGTTTTCCATTTGGCGCTGGCCAGCATTTGTTCTGCCGCAATCGATAAGATATCGGGTACGTGGTGCTTTCGTGGTTTCCCGCGGACTTTGGTAAGCGGCCAAATGAGCTTCACATCGACCGGATACACTTTCAGGTGCCGGGGGATACCGACAGCCCACGCGAGCCCGCGCTCTGTTAGCCCTTGTCGAAACGGTGCGCTGAGCCCGTATCCTGCATCCGCCAGCACACATCCAAAGCGCACGTTGGCTGCCATCGCGCGGTCAATCTCGGCCAAAGCAATCTCCTGGCGTTCGGTGTTCGACTGGCACGCGAGCGCGTTTCAAACGAGACACGTCGTTTGTCCAACTGTCAGGCAGAAACAGACGTAACGCGACCATCACTGGCACTTCGCCGCGCGCAAGCGTCAAAGACACCAGCGTTTGGCAATTTGCCGTTTTGCCGAGAGCCGACGCGTATTGAGCAGCAACACCAACCGAGCGTTCACCCTTCTTCGGCAGTGAGGTGTCATCAATAACCCGCACCGCATCCCTGCCGCCGACAAGTCGGTCCGCCTGATTGAGCAGCTCTGTCTCCAGCGGCGTCGCCTCCCAGACACCTCCGCAATGAAATGGTGCAACTAATCGTAGTTGCCCGTGGCAAGGCGCTCTGCCATTGGCTGAACGCTCTTGCGATCGCCAGGACCAATCAATCCCGCGACATACAGAGGACACATCCGCTGCCGGGTCTTATGACCCAGCCGGTCCAAGAAACGGCATCAGCCAGCGTTCGAGTTCGTCTTCCCATCCCGCCATGGTCAGCCCTTCAAGAGCTGACCACCCATGATCATTGAAAAATCGATTCGGGAATCCTATAAAACGCGACAAAATCAACATTCTGCCAAAGTAGTGCTAGAGATGTCACGATCGGACTTGTCTAAGGCATGGGCCTGGGGGTTTTGAGTGATGACGGTGCTGTCGATGAGCCGGGCTGAGATCGACCGGGTGCATGTGTTGCGGGATGTTGTGGCGGAACGGATACATTGCGAGAGGCAGCGCAACTGCTTCGGCTCACATCGCGGCAGGCACTCCGGCTGACGCTTGCTGCAGAGAAGCGGGCGGAGCGGCATGGCTTGCATTTCGGCGTTGAGACGGTGCGGCGCTGGATGCTGGTGGACGGGATTTAGAAGGACCGCCGGCAGCGGTTGAAGCCGGTGCACCAGCCGCGGCATCGCCGCGATTGCGTTGGCGAGTTGGTCCAGATCGACGGCTCCGAACACTGGTGGTTTGAGAACCGCGGCCCGCAATGCACCCTGCTCGTCTTCATCGACGACGCCACCAGCCGATTGATGCATCTGCAATTTGTCGAGACGGAGTCGACCTTTGACTACTTACGGCGACGACCGCCTATCTGAAGCGCTACGGCAGCCCATTGCGTTCTACTCAGACAAGCACGCAACGTTCCGGGTCAACAAGGTCGGCGCCACCGGCGGCGACGGGATGACGCAGTTCGGCCGCGCGCTGCACGAGCTCAACATCGATATCATTTGTGCCAATGTCCCACAGGCCAAGGGGCGCGTGGAACGAGCCAACGGCACACTGCAGGACCGCCTGGTCAAGGAGATGCGGCTGGCCGGAATCTCGACCATCGAGGCCGGCAACGCGTTCCTGCCGGCGTTCATGGCGGACTATAATCGCCGTTTTGCCAAGGAGCCGTTCAACGACAAGGATCTTCACCGGCCCTTGGCTGCGCACGACAACATCGACGATGCCTTTGCCTGGAAGGAACTCCGGCGGCGGCGAATGCCAACGTGTGGAGCTGGAAGCTCGCCTGGCGCGGCAGTTCTCCCAGACCGTCTCGATTACCTTCCACTGGCGCGGCACCACTTCCAGCGTCCGCGTGACGTCTTCCCCGAGCTTGCGCAGACGGTTGCTGCCGCAGCATCACAAGCTGTCGGCGGATCAATCACCACCCGTTCCCGTGGCAGATGCTCAGGGAAGGTCTGACGCTCGGGGCGCTTACGTGTAAATCCGCGCACCGTCGTCATCTTGGCCACGGCCCGCTCGGCCGCAAGCTCGTCCTCGGTGGCGTTTGCTTCCAGCTCTTCGAACGTCAGCGCCAACTGCTCGATCAGGCGCGAAGAACGCTCCGCCCGTTGCCCATAGATCTGATGCTTTAGCTTGGCGATCTGCAGCTTCTGCTGTGCGATCAGCGCCTCGTCTTCCGACGCTTTCGCACGAGCGACAGCGAGCTCGGCAGCTACTTCCAAACCCCTCGCGCGCTCGGCTGCCAGCGCCGCCTTCGGGGCGGTAACGTCGCCCGGAGCAGCGTCGCGATCGGCATCCATGCGACGCAGTGAATCACAGATTGGACGCGCTAGGACTCTTGAGGGTTCTGTGAGGTCGCCGGGCAAAGGCCAGCCGCGCGCTCTGTCGTAGCCTGCGACCTCATAGAAGCCGGATTGAACGAAGCCGCGGAGTTGTGGGCGCTATGGGGATAGTGCAGCCAGTGCGGCTGCCGAGAAGGCGCGCCTGTGGTCGCCGCGCGTCGGCGAGTCAGTGATCGGATGTGAGGGGCCCGATTGATCGGGCCAAGGGCGCGAGCAAGGGGCTCTGCAAAGCGCAAGTGCATCAAACGACTGGTCGCTGCGCGGCGGCGATCAGGGTGAGACTCCAGCGACAATCAAGGTGAGACTGCGCCGATGGGGGCGGACCGAAGGGAGGGCGTAGCCCGACCGGAGGACCGTCCCCATCGGCGTCGCGCGTTTTTGGACCCGTCTGGCGGTCGGGTGCGGCTGGTGCAAGTTGTTGATTCGTCTCGACAAGAGGGAATCGACGCCTTGCCTGGCCTTCACATCACCGACCACCAGATGAGGCTGTACATGACCTACCGACAGACACTGCCCCCCGAGGCCGCCGCGGCCAAGGCGGGGTTCTCGAAGGCAAGCGCGTATCGAATCGAGGGCGATTGTCGCCCGCCATCGCAGAAGAAGACGCCGAGGGGCCGGCGCCGGTCCGATCCGCTCGCGCAGTATTGGGAGGCCGAGATCGTTCCGATCCTGAAGGCTGCGCCCGGCATCCGCGTGATCGGCGTGCTGGACGAGCTGCGCCGACGGCATCATGACCTGAACCCGAACATCCGCCGCACGCTGGAGCGGCGCATCAACGCCTGGCGGGCGCTCAACGGCCCCGAACAGGACGTGATCTTCCGCCAGCAGCACGAGCCCGGCCGCCTGGGTCTGTCCGACTTCACCGACGTGAGCGCGCTCGGTATTACCATCGCGGGTGAGCCGCTCGATCACCGGCTCTATCACTTCCGGTTGGCGTTCTCCGGCTTCGAGCATGCCCATGTCGTGCTCGGCGGCGAAAGCTTCGTCGCCCTGGCGGAGGGCTTGCAGAACGCGCTGTGGGCGCTTGGCGGCGTGCCGCGGGAGCATCGCAGCGACAGCCTGTCGGCAGCGTTCCGCAATCTGGCCGCCGACGCACGGGAGGATCTGACGCAGCGCTACGCCGGGCTGATGGGCCACTATGGCATGGCGTCAACGCGCAACAATGCGGGCATCGCACATGAGAATGGCTCGATCGAGAGCGCGCACGGCCATCTCAAGCGGGCACTGGAAGATGCGCTGTTGCTGCGAGGGACGCGCGACTTCGCCAGTCTCGATGCGTACCGGGCTTTTGTCGACGAGATTGTCGGCCGGCGCAACGCCAACCTCACCAAGCCGATCGCGCTCGAGAAGGAGGCATTGGCGCCGCTGCCAAAAGGCCGCACGACCGACTTCGAGGAGAAAGTGATCCCGGTGACGTCGTCAGGCGGCTTCATCCTGCGGCGCGTGTTCTACACCGTGCCTTCAAGATTGATCGGCCATCGCCTGCGTGTGCGCATCTTCGACGACCGGCTCGAATGCTTCCTTGGCGTCACGCCGGTCGTGACGCTGCGGCGCGGTCGACCTGTGTCCGAGAGCCAGGGCGGTCATGTCGTGGATTACCGGCACGTCATCCATGCCCTGCGGCGCAAGCCGATGGCGCTCCTCAATCTCGTTTATCGCGACCAACTCTTCCCGCGTGCAGCTTACAAACGTCTGTTCGAGACCTTGCGGGAGCATGGTGATGACCGGCGCGCCTGCAAGGTGACGGTCGAGCTTCTGGCGCTGGCTCACGAGCGCGCCTGCGAAGCAGAACTCGCCGAGGCGATCGCGATGGATCTGGACGCCGGACAGTTACCCGATCTTGCCGCGTTGCGCGACCGCTTCCGACCCGAGGCGGCCTCGATCCCGCGTGTCGCGGTCAAGCTGGCGTCGCTCGACGTCTACGATGAACTCGCCTCCGTCAGCCTCATGTCGGGCCGCTCGAACCTGGGAGAGGCAGCATGACCGGTATCGCTATCTCCGTCGATGCTGCACGTGTCGAGCTGCTTCTCAATGAGCTCCGCCTGCCGGGCGTCAAGGCGATCTGGCCGAAGCTCGCCGCACAGTCGGACAAGGAAGGGTGGCCTGCCGCCCGCTTCCTCGCCGCCCTTGCCGAGCACGAGGCCGCCGATCGCACCCGCCGTCGGATCGAGCGACACATGGTGGAAGCGCGTTTGCCAGCCGGCAAGACGCTCGCCACCTTCGACTTCGAAAGCGTGCCGATGCTATCAAAGGCACAGGCGATGGCGCTCGCCGCCGGCGACGCCTGGTTGAAGGCCGGCGCCAATTTGCTCTTGTTCGGTCCACCGGGCGGCGGCAAGACCCATCTCGGCGCGGCGATCGGCCTGGCTCTCGTCGAGAACGGTTGGCGCGTTCTCTTCGCGCGCACCACTGATCTGGTGCAACGGCTGCAGGTCGCGCGGCGCGAGCTGGCGCTGGAGTCCGCGATCGCCAAACTCGATCGCTATGACCTCCTGATCCTCGACGACATCACATATGTGAGCAAGGATCAGGCGGAAACCAGTGTGTTGTTCGAGTTGATCGCCGCCCGCTACGAACGACGCGCGCTGCTGATCACGGCTAATCAGCCATTTGGCGAATGGGGGCGTATCTTCCCGGACCAAGCAATGACGTTGGCTGCCATCGATCGTTTGGTCCACCACGCCACGATCCTCGAGATGAACGTCGAAAGTTACCGTCGAAAAGTTGCCCTCGATCGCAAGCGCGGTCCAGGCCGGCCGCCTGTTCACACTACCCCAAACGAACTCGACAAGACTTTGATTGACGCTGGCAGCGCCGCTTGATTGTCGCGCAGCGTCAATTAACGCTTGCCAAGTCGACGGCCAGCGTCAATTATCTCCTGACTCGGCCGCCTCGTCTCATCTTGATTGACGCGCCGCTCTCATCCTGATTGTCGCGCTATAGGTCGCATCATCGATGAAGACGAGCAGGGTGCAATGTGGGCCGCGATCCTCGAACCACCAGTGTTCAGAGCCGTCGATCTGAATCAACTCGCCCACACAGTCGCGACGATGCCGTGGTGCGTGTTCCAGCCGATCGTGATCACCGATTCCAGGCGATCGTGATCGCTATTTCCAGCGATCGCGATCAGGGGCAATCAGGAGGCGCGCACCGCTGACAGTCTGCAACCCGGGTAGCTTGGGTCTTTTGCCTAACCGCAGAGGATCGAGATGCCGACCGAGAGACTGTCCATGCGCCACATTCGCGAAGTTCTACGCCTGCACTACAGCGTCGGCATGTCGCAACGCGCCGTTGCCCGCAGCCTCGGCCTGGCCCAGGGCACGGTCAGCAAATACGTGAACCAAGCCCGCCGCGCTGACCTGACCTGGCCGTTGCCGCCGGAGCTCGATGACGACGTCCGGCTCGAGAATCGCCTGTTTCCGCCGCCGTCCGATCGGCCCAGCGACGAGCGTCCGCATCCGGACTGGGCGCTTGTGCATCGCGAGCTGCGGCGCCCGAACGTCACGCTGATGCTCTTGTGAGAGGAGTATTGCGACGCAAACTCCGACAGCTTCAGCTATGCGTGGTTGCGAACGCTACAGGGAATGGGCCGGCCGTCTCAAGCCAACCCTGCGCCAGGTTCATGTCGCCGGCGAGAAGCTGTTCGTCGACTATTCCGGCCACACCATGGAGGTGGTTGACGGGCTCACCGGTGAGGTGCGCAGCGCGCAGATCTTCGTCGCCGTGCTCGGCGCCTCGAACTACACCTACGCCGAGGCCAGTCTCAGCCAGGGCCTGCCGGGCTGGATCGCCTCGCACGTTCGGGTATTTGCCTATTTCGGCGGCGTGGCCCGGCAGACGGTGAGCGACAATCTCAAGGCCGGCGTCACCCGGGCCTGCTTTCACGAGCCGATGGTCAACCGGACCTATGCCGATCTCGCCCGCCATTACCGCACCGCTATCGTACCGGCACGGCCGTATCGGCGGCGCGACAAAGCCAAGGTCGAAGTCGGGGTCCAAATCGTCGGGCGATGGATTCTGGCGCGCCTGCGCAACCGCCGCTTCTTCTCGCTTGCCGCCCTCAACGAGGCGATCCACGCGCTGCTCGTCGATCTCAACAATCGACCGCTCCGGAGCTGGGGACGAAGCCGGCGCGACCTGTTCGAAGAGCTCGATCGCCCGGCGCTTACCCCCTTGCCAGATGAACCGTACGAGTATGCCGAGTGGAAGCGCTGCCGGGTCAACCTCGATTATCACGTTGAGATCGCCAAACATTACTACAGCGTCCCTCACAGCCTCGTACATCAGGAGGTCGAGGCTCGGATCACCCAAAAGACCGTCGAGATATTCCTCCATGGCAAGCGCGTGGCCTCGCATCTGCGCAGCACCTTACCGCATCGCCCGACCACGATTTCCGAGCATATGCCGAGCTCGCATCGCCGCTATCGCGACTGGACCCATGAGCGTATTCGTTCCGAAGCCGCCAAGGTCGGCCCCGACGCCGACACCCTGATCGATGTCATCCTGCGGTCGCGGCCGCATCCGGAACAGGGCTTCCGCTCGGCTATCGGCATTCTCGGGCTGGTCAAGCGCTACGGCCAGGAACGCGTCGACGCCGCCTGCGCCCGGGCCCTCCTGCTCAACGCCCGTTCGTACAAATCGGTCGCCGCCATCCTCAAGAACGGCACCGACAGAACCGCGCCTCCCGCCGAGGAGGCGCCCATCCTCTTCCACGCCAACATCCGTGGCCGCAGTTACTACAATTGATCAGGAGAGATCAGCATGCTTATTCATCCCACCGTCGATCGCTTGCGCTCCCTCGGCCTCGCCGCCATGGCCGATACCCTCGCCGAACTGCAGAACAACCCAGAGGCGGCCGGGATGCCGCACGCCCATTGGCTCGGCCTCCTCGTCGATCGCGAGGTCACCGCCCGCGACAACCGCCGCCTCACGCGCCGCTTGACCAGTGCCAAGCTCCGTCAAGTCGCCGCCATCGAGAACGTCGACTATCGCACCGCTCGCGGCCTTGACCGTTCGCTCTTCCAAACCCTCGCCACCTGCCAATGGGTCCGTGAGGCCAACCACCTGGTCATCGTCGGCCCAACCGGCACCGGCAAGTCCTGGCTTGCCTGTGCGCTCGGCAACAAGGCCTGCCGCGACGGCTTCTCCGTCCTTTACAAGCGAACATCCCGCCTGTTCGCCGATCTCGCCCAGGCGCGCGGCGAAGGCCGTCTGGCGCGCCTGATCGCCGCCCTGGAACGCGTCAATCTCCTCATCCTTGATGACTGGGGACCCGAACCGCTCACCGCCGACCAGCACCGCGATCTGCTCGAGATTGTCGATGATCGCTACGACAAGGGATCCTTGTTGATCACAAGTCAGGTCCCCGTGTCGCAATGGCACGACGTCATTGCCGAGCCGATGACTTCATGATGCCTCCTTCTTCGAATGCTTGGTGCGTCGTACCCGATTGCGCAGCTGACTGATTTGTTCGTCTGAGAGCTCGATCTGCCATGGCTGACCTTTGACTAACTGACGACCTACCAGCAATCCGCGCGCAAGATAATCGAACACTGTTTGCGGGGTTAATCCAAGCTCAGCCGCTGCCCCCTGAATCGAGAAGCTGCCGTCGGGCCAGCGCATGGGATTCTGGTCCACGCAGTTGATCTTGACGGTGGGGATGCCCCAGCGGGTGCGCAACAGCCAGACGTTATCGCCTTTGAAGGCGCAGCCTCGGGCCGCGACGAAGCCTTCTTGATTGAGTATTATCGCGATCTCGGCGTCCATTTTGTGTTCAGCATTCAACTCGACGATCCGCTGCCGCAACCCATCAATGTCGATGTAATTGCGGTAGGTGTGAACGCGCCGTTGCACGTGATGCTCGCTGGTTGCGCCGGTCTGCCAGACGATTTTGAGCCACACCTGACCTCGGATCCGCTTCTGATCAAGAACGACTTCGCGGATGACAAATCGCAGAATGCGCTTGCGATCGGCTGCCGACGTGGTGGCCGCGTTCCAAATCTGCGGCAGGTTCTCGCCGAGTGCTTGTAGCCCTGCGCGTTCCACCGGGCCAATCAGAAGCGGCTCTTGCCCACGCCAACGCGCATGTTCCTGCTCGACCGCCTCGACGGCACGCAGCTTCTCTTCCCAAGCCCGCTCAAGTGAGCGCGCCACGAGACGGTTCTCGGGCTCTACGGCGTCATACTGACGTCGAGCGCGCTCGGCCTCGTAGCGGGCGCGCTCTACGCGAAGCGCCCATTGGCGCTCGAGCTGGCGGCTGTCCTGCTCCAGTTGGCTCGCCGCCGCGAGTGCGATCTCAATCTGATCCGGCACCAGGGCGTCGAGGACCACCCGCTGGACCAAGGCGTCAACCGCTAAGGCCCGGACTTCCTGGCACAGTGCACTGCCTTCCTGATCCCGATCCGACCGGCAGCAATAGACCGGATAGTCGGCATTCAGGCCAGTGTAGCGCATGCTCATGCGCCGCCGCAACGGCCGCAGATCGCAATTCCTTGTAACAGGGCTGCCCCCTTGCGCGGCACGCCAGCGTGTCCTGCCTCAAAATGCGCGACGTTATCTGCCAGTCGCCGCTGGTTGGCCATGAACTCCTCCCAGTTGATATAACCCGGGTGAGCAGCGCGGAGGCAAACCGCCGAGTCGGCGATCGCCACCTTGACCGTTCCCGTCAGCGATCCCGGCTGGCATCGGCTCGGATCCTTTTGCCGGCGGCCATAAACATACCCCCCAGCATAAGCTGGATTTTGAAGGATACTAAGGACGCGTGCACTATCTGGCATACGCCAGACGGTCTCGTGTGGAGCTGGTCCAAGCAGCGGCCGAACCGGCAACGACAATCCGTTCCGGTCCAAGTACCGCATCACACGGCGGGCGCTTTGCAGTTCCTGGAATTTGGCAAAAACGAGATGAAGGCGGGCCTGCACCTCCTCATCAGGATTGAGAATAATCGTTCCGGCGCGATCATAGGCGAGCCCGGCTGGCAGGGGCAGCCGCAGTTCGCCCCGCGCCGCCTTCTGGCGTTCCCCTTGGTGAAGGCGCATCCGAAGCTGATGCAACTCCGCCTCGCTCATTATGCCGGACAAGCCCAACAGCAGGCGGTCGTGGTAGGCGCGCGGATCGTAAAGCCGCTCGCCACCCGCAATGAGCACACCAAACACCGAGCACAGTTCGAGCAACTGATGCCAGTCCCGGTTGTTGCGGGCCAAGCGAGAAGCGTCGAGGCTCACCACAAGACCGGCGTTGCCAAGACCGATCTCGGCAAAGAGCTTCTGGAAGCCATGACGATCCACACCGCCAGCACCGGATTTGCCCAGATCCTCGTCAATGACCTGGACGCGCTCCGGCGGCCAGCCCAGACCGATGGCGCGATCGACGAGGCGGTACTGCAGCTCCGTGCTCTCCTGATGCTGGCGCACCTGGTTCACGGATGACTGCCGCACGTAGACATAGGCCAACTTCGCTCTGTGCGCAGTCGTGAGCCGCTCGTCAGCGACGTTTAAGTTGATCAGCACGACCCAGTTCCCTTCCGGGCGTGCCGGGAGCCGCTTGCATCCGCCGCAGCAGCGTGGCGAGGATTTGAGCGATCTGGGTTTGCGTCGCGGTCGACAGATTCGGCCACAGGGGAGGAATATCGTCCGTCGGACGGCCGGGTGGATTTGCCAACGTCGGCATGGGTCGATACGCAACGCGACCTGGAAGCGGTGGGTGGGTCATCGCGAATCACCTTCTCGTCAAGAAGGCTCAGACTCGCGCTCAAATGTTGCATCAATGGGATCAGCGTACGTGCGCTGATGCGCGGCAGATCGGCGGCGTTCGGGCCAGAATCTATCGTCTCGGCAAGATCCGTCGACGCGATGCGAACCGCCCGCGGCCGGCCGTCCGGCAGCGCGACAACGACATAGGCGGGACCGCGCCCCGACCGCTCCTTCAGCACCTCAAGCCGGTGCCCGAACAGAAAATGATGCGGGTCAGTGATCGTGACGTGAGACACGACCCGCTCGAGAATAGGGGTACTCTGACGTGTTCGGTGAGCCCACCGTCGCCGACGCCATCCTCGACCGCATCATCCACAATGCCCACCGCATCGCCCTTGAAGGCGACAGCATGCGAAGGAAAAAAGCCACGCGCCCCTTGACCGACGCTGAAAACAGCGAAACGAATACCAATTGACTCAACAACCAGGCAACCAAAAACCAGCGCCGCCACGCTGTCCGCGATTTAGCGAAACTACTGTCCGGCAGTTAGCGAAACCACTGTCCCGTTTTTGCGAAATGCGCAAGGTTTTTGAACCGCAGCCGCGGCGTGAAGAAGCGTTCTCGCACCAGCCCGACCTGGTTCTCGACCTGCCCCTTCTCCCAGCCCGACGCTGGCGTGCAGGCGACCGGATCGACCAGATAGTGGCTGCACATCTGCAGGAAGCGGCGATTCTAGAGACGCCCTTTACCGACGAAGATCGTCTCCACGGCGGTCTTCATGTTGTCATAGATGCCGCGGGTGCAGGTGCCTTTGAACAGGGCGAACGCCCGGTCGTGGGCGTCGAACACCATCTCCTGCGTCTCGCGCGGATAGGCCCGCACGAACAGCATGCGGCTGTGACAGAGCCGGACATGGACGGCCTTCACCATCACCGTGGTGCCGCTCAGCAGGACGACCTCGTGGCTCCAGTCGAACCGGTAGGCTTCGCCTGGTGCAAAGCTCAGCGGCACATAAGCCGACGCTGTCGAGGTGCCGCGTTCCTTGCTCCACCGTCGGGCGTATCGACGAACCGCATCATAGCCGCCGGCATAACCCAGGCCGCGGAGCTCCTCGAATAGCTGGATCAGCGTCAGCCGTTCCCGCGCCGCCTTGCTCTCATTCCTTGCCAGTAACCGATCAAGCTCGGCACTCCAGGCATCCATCTTCGGGAGCGGCTGCGTCTCGCTCGTAGCGGAACTCCGTCGCTTGAGAACGAATGACCTTGCGAACCACCTTCCGCGATACGCCAAGTTCTCGGCAGATCGCCTTGATGGGACGACCATCAACAAAGTAGGCGCGAATAGGAAGGTCGCTGCCGAACCGCGCCGCCGTATGATAGCGGGTCTGCGCCGTTATCGCCGTCCCCTTCTGTTGGTGGTGCTGCCCATTGCTGCCGCACTCGGCGGACTGGCGTTTTACCTGCACGGCGGACGTTATGTCGGCACCGACGATGCCTATGTCGGCGCCCAGAAGGTGCTGATTACACCCGACATCTCCGGCAAGATCATCAAGGTGCTGGTTAAGGAAGGCCAGACCGTGAAGCAGGGTGACGAGCTGTTCGAGATCGACGCCGTGCCGTTTCGCCTCGCAGTAGACGAGGCTAAGGCGCAGCTCGCTCAGGCGAAGACGAACTACGACAATCTGGTCGAGAACGTGAAGATCTATGGCCAGATGCTTGATCTTGCCCAGCAGGGCGTCGACCTGAAACAGCGGGATGTCGAACGCAAACAGCAACTGGTCAAAAGCAATTTCGGGTCCCAGCTCGACCTCGACAATGCGGCCAATGCGATGGTGACCGCGAGCGCACAGGTGCAGTTCATCAAGCAGCAGCTCTCCAATGCCAGGACGCAATTGCTTGGTAACCCCGAACTGCCACTAGAGCAGTTTCCGCCCTATGCCCAGGCTAAGGCGAAGCTGGAGGATGCCGAGCGCAACCTCGATCACACGGTCCTGCGCGCGCCGATGGATGGCGTCGCGACCCAGGTCGAGCAGATTCAGCTCGGCCGCTATGTCACCGCCGGCACGCCCGTCTTCTCCATCATCGATGTCGCGCACCCCTGGGTCGATGCCAATCCGAAGGAGAGCGACCTCACCCACGTCACCGAAGGGCAGTCCGTCACGCTCGAGGTCGACGCCTTCCCGAACCACGTGTTCAAGGGCACGATCGGCTCGCTCTCGCCAGGCACCGGCGCGCAATTCGCGATCCTCCCGCCGCAGAACGCCACCGGCAATTTCGTTAAGGTGGTGCAGCGCGTTCCGGTGCGGATCTATTTCGACGAGCACGACAAATA
>NZ_AUGD01000035.1 GCF_000426845.1 Bradyrhizobium sp. in8p8
GCAAAATCGATCTGCTTCAAGCCAGACTAATCGGTGCAGAATAGTCGGCGCTGCACCAAACTTGCGTCAGAGCCAAATTTGCAAGCCGATTGACACTCAAGGGCCTCGCGGGCAACCGGAGCCGGCGCCGGAGCAACCTCGCGCTCGATCTTCACAAACTGGCCCCGCAGATGCGACCAGCAGAAGGCGAGCGTCCCGGACAGGGCGTCCGCACGCGTCTCTCGGGTCATGGTCTTGTATGCCTGATAGCCGCCGCAGTGGATGATGCCGCGATAGCCCGCGAGCAAGCGCAAGCCATGAAGGGCCCCGCGGCCCGGTGCATAGGCATAAGCGACCCCAGGTGGGTCAGGTCCGGCCAGGACCTGTCATCGCGCGATAACGCCCAGAAGCAGCCGGTTTTACCTGCCGCATCCCGGATCCAACACCGGTGCCGCGGTCTCATCGACACAGAGCTCCGAAGAGTCGAGCGAAGCTGGCGCAAACGATGCCACAAGGGCTTCAATTCCTGGGCCGCATAGCCGACCCAGAAGGCGAGCGTGGAACGGTCCATGGCGATATCGTGCGTCGCCAGCATCTGCGCCTGGCGGTAAAGCGGCAAATGCTAATGATACTTGGCGTCGATAACATGCGCGACCAGCCGCTCGGCGAGCCAGTCCAAGCGGGGACGCAGAGAAGAATATTCTGTATCCTCGATCAGGGCGGTGTAATAGAAGGCCCGCAACAGCGTCGCGTGGCTTTGAAATCCGATGAGCAAGCGCTTGTAGTCAATCTCGAAGCCAAGGGTCTTCGCTGTGGCGTGGAGGTTCGCGCCGTCGATAAAGAGCGCAATTGACCCTGATGTCGCAAACATGGCCATCTGATCTACCGGCATTGTCTCCTTCTCTTATCTTTGATTCGCAGTTCTATTAGGCGTGCGAGCTGCTCTTGCGCGAACTGAATAGCGTTTATCCGCAGGGCTGGATCACGGCAGAGTGACGTGGATGAGGCTCGCGGCGATGGGCTCTCGGCGGCTCAAGGGTGACCTGCTTTAGGTCGTCTCCGCTTACGACGACAATGACGAAGTTGAACCTCTCGGCTTCTCTGACTATCGTTCCGCCGATAGCTTTTCCCTGCGTGGCTCGTTCCGCAATGAGGACAGCGTCCAGGAGGCTCTGCTGAACAGTCGTCAGCGCGATGACGCTATTCCGATCTTTCGTATTCAGGTCTTCTCTCAAAGAGACGATCTCGCCGCCTGTAACGTCTCCAGTGCGTGCATCGATGGCGACATTCCAGATTCGATCGACCTTTACTGTCTTAACTCGGTAGACCGGCGACCCTGAGCTGCCGTCAAGGCCGATATCCCACGTGCTCGAACCCGGGTGCAACTGTTCGGCTGCGAGCAGCGCCTGGCAAAGTGAAATCTGCGTCCCACGAAATAGCTCTAGCTCACGGTTGATCATCTGCTGATCAAGCTCGGCGCGATCTCCAGCCGGATTTCGAGAAGCAGGAGGCGTGGCGGTTGAAGAAGCAATCGCACTTGCATACGCTGGTAGCGTCAAAACCAACAAGATCGCTGCAAATAAGCATCTCTTCCACATTGGGCTTCTCATGTGTCTCTGACTTCACGCGCGATTGTCAGCGGTTCTTAGATATCACCGCGGCAGTCGGAAAAGCGGCGCGATTGTCTCTGCGCTCCTCCGGTAGGTGACACGATCGGCGGCGGGGTTTTTGTTCGTGCAATGCCAGCTGACGGTGCGTCTTTGGATTAACTCGATCGCGATAACCTCGCAGTTTCCGGACGAATTATCGGACGGCGACTGCCTAACGAGCCAGTCGATCATGTCCAAGTGAGTTTCGAGGACGTACAAGCTGGCGATGAGGCGTTGCTGCCCTGCCGGTACCACAGGCAAAAATGGGTCCATTGTAGATATGCGGCGGGTCTCAGTCTTTCCCATAAAAATGCTCCACAAAAGGCTTGCGGAAGCGCTGGTGGCAGGCGGAGCAACTGTCTTGCAAGGCGGTAAAGGACGCAATGACCGCCGGTGCATCGCGCTGAAGTGCAGCCTCTTCCAGGGCTCGCGCTGCGTGATGTGTTTTCCCGTCGTATGCTCGAAATGCACTGGCGTCGGCCCCCATGAAGCTGAGGATACGCATCCTCTCACCCACGGATGGTTGTGGATGCTCGGCGATCGAGAGAGCGGTCTTGGCAACAAAAGCCCAATCCTTTCGGGAAATGGCGTTAGCAATCCCTTTCACGTTCTTGTCCAGGTCCTGCATGATCTTGCGCAGCTCTAGCGGCCTGGCATCAGCCGCTTCGCCAGCCCGGACATGCTGTGCGGCGGTTGCGGCAAGTATGCAGGCCGTCACCAACGTAAAGAGAGTTGGAATGAAATACGAAGGTCCTGCACGGCAAGCCCCGCCGTAAGTGGGTTGGTCAATCGATGCTACGTCCTTGGCCGGCTTCTTCATGAGTTGCTCCGTCACGAATGTGGTAGATGCGTTTGAAGGTTGGGATGATCTTCTCGTCGTGTGTGACCACGATGATGGCGGTCTCGAAGCGCTGCGCCATATCATTCAAGATCCGGATCACAGCCAAAGCCCGCGCGCTATCCAGCGGTGCAGTCGGTTCGTCAGCCAGTATCACGGGCGGGTGATTCACAAGACCTCGAGCAATGGCGACACGCTGCTGCTCTCCTCCCGAAAGCTGTGACGGCATGGCTCCGGCGCGATGCTCCACATCGAGAGCTCTCAGTAGTGCCAATGCGCGTTGACGCGCTTCGCTGTTGGGGGTCCCGGCGAGCATGGGCAGAAGCGCAACATTGTCCGTCACGTCCAGGAACGGGATCAGGTATGGCGCTTGAAAGACGAAACCGATTTTGTCGCGGCGGAGCGCGCGCAGATCGGATATTTTCCAGCCGTCGTCGTAGATCACCTCGTCGCCGAGAATCATGCGCCCAGCGGTTGGATCAATCACCGCGCCCAGCGCCTTAAGCAGGGTGCTCTTGCCCGAGCCGGATGGCCCGATCAAGCCGATCACCTCGCCCGGCGCGACCTGCATATCCACGCGCTTCAAGGCGTCGACGGCGGTGTCGCCGCTACCATAGCGCTTTCTCAACCCCTCGATACGAATGCCCTTGCCGACCATCTCATCCCCCGATGGCATCGGCCGGGTCGACTTGGAGCGCCATGCGGATGGCAATCACGCTCGCCAGCGCACAAATGACCATGATGGCTATGGCTCCGGCAATCGAGTCGGTCGGTATGAGGAGGACGTATTTGGGAAAGAATGGTGCGGCAAAGGTCGCCGTTATCTTGCCCACCACAAACCCGATAAGTCCCAGGACGATCGCTTGCTGCAAAATCATCGCGGCGATCGTTCGATTTCGCGTACCGATCAATTTCAGAACCGCGATTTCGCGGATCTTGTCCATCGTCAGGGTGTAGATGATGAATGCGACAATAGCCGCGCTGACGATGGCCAATATCGCCAGAAACATGCCAATCTGTTTGGCGGAGGTGGCGATCAGCTTGCCGACGAGAATGTCCTCCATCTGAGGCCGGGTATAGGCGGTCAGGCGTTTCCAGCGTCGGATCGATTCGGCCACCTCATCTGCGGCGTAGCCCGGCTTGACGCGTACGAGCACGGCATTGACGTAAGGATTGCTACTTTGTGAGGCGATCACAGCATCGAGGAGGCCAGGTACACCAGGCCGGTTGAGGCTGGGATTCTCCGCCGTTCGTCGGCGTTGCTGGACGATCGCGTCGTTGTCCTTCAGGAATTGCGCCTCCTGGCCGTCCTTCAACGGGATGAATACCATCGGATCGCCATTGGACGAGACCATGCGTCGGGTAAGCCCCACGACCTTGTATTGATTGCGACGGATGATAATTCGATCGCCCAGCTCGAACCCGGTGGCGACGTCGGCGACCGCCTCATAGTGGCTGCGGGTGATTTGTCGTCCGGCGACGAGAAACGGCGGCCAGCCGGGCGTATCCGTTGCTCCGGAAGCGATGCCGACCACCATGGCGCGCACATCCGCATTCCCCGTCCGCACTTGCATGGTTAGATAAGTGACATTGGCAGCCTGAGCGACGCCCGGCATTGCCAAAATACTGCGGTATGCGTCGTCATTCAGGCTCGAGGACTCTGCGTAGGGCCCCAGCGTATTTTTTTGCACGACCCACAGATCGGCACCGCTGTTGTCGAGCAACACCTTGCCGTCGTCGACCATGCCTCGATACACGCCGGCCATCGTCAGTGTCACGCCTATCAAGAGACCCAGGCCGACGCCCGTGAATACGAACTTCCCCCACGAGTGCAGGATATCGCGGCCGGCGAGGCTGATCATCTTGACGGTCCGACAATGTTTTCGACCACATGCGCGCGGCTTTGCGCACTCAGCATCCTTTCGCTGTAGGCCACGACCTGATCGCCGTCATTGAGACCTTCCAGCACCTGGATGTTACCGTCCAGATCGGCGGCGCCGAATCTGACAGAGGTGAAGCGCGGATTTCCATTGATCATCCGCCACACGCCCGGCTTGCCGTCGACGCGCTGAATGGCCGCATTAGGAATGACCGGTGTTGCTGGGAGGGGACGCAGTGCGACGGTGACCTCGGCAAGTTCACCAATCGGCGGCAGAGGATCAGGTATCGTGTCGAACACGATCTTAGCCAGGGTTTCCTCAGTCACTGCGTCGGCCACAGGCTCTACGCGCAATACGCGGCCGGCGAGCTGATTGCCGCGAGAGCGTAGCGCTATGCGCGCCGGAAGATCGGCGTCGAGTCCTGCGGCGCCGCTTTGATCGAAACGGACATTGATCCACAGCTGTCGAGGGTCGATCACTTCGATCACGGGCTGCCCTGCGATCAGCGTCGTTCCGGGATCGGCGTGGCGCACAGCCACCAGGCCATCCACTGGCGCGAGCAGGCGCAAACTTGCCCGCTGCTGGATCAAACCTTCCCGGTCGTTACGGGTGCGCAGCAACTCGTGACGATAGGCGTCCAAATTGGATTTGGCAGCCATGAGGACCGCCTCCGTGGTCTGCCGGTCCTGCCGCTTTCCTTCGATGGCGGCTTCGCTCACCACCTGCGTCTGCCAAAGCCGTTCGTAACGACTTGCCTGCGCTTCAGCGTAGTTCTGTCGAGCCAGCGCGTCCTGAACTTGCGCTTCGGCCGCCGACACGGATGCCTCGGCGCGCTTGATTGCGGCCTCTTGGGCCATAATGCGATCGTCGAGATCGACGGGATCCATTTCCCCCAAGAGCTGACCCGCGTGGACCCTGTCGCCGGCATTCACGTCCACCCGCTTAATCCGCCCGGCAGCCGTCGGGCCGATCTTGTATGTGAAGCGGGCCTCCACCGTGCCGACGCCGAACAGAGCCGGCGTGATAGGCCGGCTTTCGACGGGTACAACGGTCACTTGGACAGGTGCGAGCGGCCCCGATCGCAATGCAACATAGACGAACAGCGCCAGCAAGGGCACGATCACGGCCAGAAGCGCCAATGTTCGGCGGTGGAGCGATGAGCGTTTCACGGCGCAACCTCGATCCCGCGACGGAAGATTGCGAAAACGCCTGGCGCATCGCGGCGGATGCGGTCTACCTCACCGGCGAGGAGCGACTGCATGACCAGTCCTTGGATCATGCCAATGAAGAGCGTGGCGGCTGCTTCGTTATCGAGCCTCGCAGGAAGTTCGCCGGATTGTTTGCCCTGTTCGATGATGCGATGCAGGCGTTCGCCGTAGCGGCGAAGTAACGTTTGCACCATGCGCTTCGCCACCGTCGGCTCAGCACCCTGCAACTCGCCGAACAACATACGTGGCACACCCGGATGGTCCACTACGAATTGAATGTGGGTCATGAAGATGGCTTCGAGCGCGGCCATTGGAGAGGTCGCGGAGCGCGCCGCATCGTCGACCCGGGCGAGCAGCCGCTTCGCTACCCACTCCATGACAGCCTGCAGGATCGCGTCCTTGGTCGGAAAGTGCCTGAACAGGGAGCCTTGGGTTACCCCCATGCGCTTTGCGATCGCGGCTGTCGTTATCTCGCTCGGATTTTGTTCGGCCGACAGGCTAACGACAGCCTCAACGGTGACAGCCCGTCTTTCGTCTGCGGGGAGATGTTTGGCACGGGTACGCATTTAGGCCTCGAAGAAAGTAATCAATTACTACCTTAGCATGAGATCGGCGATTTGCAATTCCGAATGTGGGAGTTCTCCAACGTGAGTTGCTAGTTCTTATTGCCACTGATTTGCAGGATATTCAGGAAGGCCGCGGGACATAGCCGTGGTTGGGAGCGCCATGGACGACCGAAATTTCCTGATCCGCGGCGGGCGAGACGAGCCACACACACCGTCATCTCCGCAATTCCAATGTGGCCAACGTGCTGGAAAACCCATGATTTCTCTTCAAGACAACGTCTTTTCGCATTGCCGCGTAGCGGCTCATTTTCGCGTCGAGAGAAATGCCCGGCTTGCCGCGGTGAAGCCGTCACGGTTGCGTTCGTAAGGCCCCCAATGCGTGGCATCCACGACAACCGTCTCTTGCGCACCCGGAATCTTCGCGGCTAATTGCTTGTCCGCGAATGAATCCCGATCCCCTCGAACGACAAGCGTTGGAACCTTGATCTTGGCTGCGTCGTAGATTGGGCGAGCGCTCCAGATCTCAAAAAAGGTCAACGAGCGGCCCCATCGGGCGGATGACGATCTTTGGCTGCGCCGCGGGGTCGGTATGGCCGCAGCGTTCCGCCAGCGCCTGCACTTTCGCAATCGTCTCAGCATCGACAAGTCCCGAAGATCCCCTCAGCATCATGTGCCAGTGCCCCAGCACCATGCCGGCATCGAGCTTTTGATAGGGAGCGTGCGGCTGTCCGAACCTCGCAGAGTCCTCCTTGGCGGCCAACGGCTCCGTCATCATCAGCAGCTTGAAAGCACGCATCGCGCCTACGAGGACCATTCAATCGACAAGATCGTGCCGGTCAAGCGCCACCATCGATGCAACCACCGCACCCCAGCTCCAGCCGACCAGCGACACCTTCGGCGCACCAGTCTCCTTGCGGATCGCTTCAATCACCGCGACGACGTCCTGCACGGCGTCTGTCGCCCGGTCAACGGGAGCGGCGGCTTCCGGACGACTGGACTGGCCGAAACCGCGAAAATCGATGGCATAGACCGTGAAGCCGGCTTCGCTCAGGTCGTCCATCCACGACAATCCCGGCGCGAGATCGAATGCTTCAGCGCACGGAGACCCGAACGCATGCAGCATGAGCACAGGACTGTTAGCGCTCGCGCTCTTGGCCTTCTTGCTGATCAGGTGGATGGAGATATTCGGGTCCCCTCCGGCGACAGCGGTCTCGATACGGTCGGCCGCTAGGGTCATTCGGGGAAGCGCAACCAGCATGGCCATCATCAGCATAGTTTTAAGTGGTCGCATGATCATCCTCCCAAAGTCCAGTGGGGTCGAAGGCAGATAATGAATCGTCCTTTCTGGAGCGTATCGAAGTCGTGCATCCAAACGTTCTCTGCAACCACGCACGATCGCGCTCTTGATCAGTGGAAGCAGCGACAAGGTCAGGATGCTACAATCGAAATGGAGATGGCGATATAAATCGGAGGCGGGATTGTCCGCTCAAGAGACAAGGCCATCAACATGACAATGTGCTCGACGATCAGCATGACGCGATAGGCAGGTGCAGGTACGACTGGAAGCGCAGGCGCGCGCCAGTACCGGCCGTACGCCGCAAAAGTGCTCGGGACTGCGGGCGTGCAGCCCCATTTGAGATCGTCCACCGAGGCCAGCTGCATATAAGAACTTCAATGTTCCACCGGCTGCCAGCCGGCATGGTCGAAATGCTCGCCGTATTGCGCCAGCGCCCGCACGATCTTCACAGCGCCTTGATCGCGGCCGGTCGCGGCCTTCATGTCAGTGGCGCCATCGATGATCTGCTCGAGGACAAGGTGAAGTTGCTGGTCGGCCTGCTCGGGCAGCTTGCAGTTTCCGACCACGTAGTCGATTTGCTTCTGGATGCGCTCCGCCAGCGCTTCGTATTGCGCGGGCGTGAACGCATTATTGTGAATGGACATCAGTGATTGCGTCATGGCTACACGGATTTCGCTCATGCCGCGGCGCACCACGTCATCTGTCTGCCACTTCTTGCCGTGGTCTAGCCGAAGCTGGACTGGCGCAGTCGTTCCGCCGTGGTCGTGCGGCTCAGCGGCGAGGCCAGGATTACCCGTGATCAATCCGAGCGCCACGACAGCGGGTATGAGCGACTTGGTCAGAAACATCACCTGGGCTTCTCCGATCTGAGCTTATTTATTCTCAGGTAGGAGGACGGCGACGGTCACGAGCTTGCGCCAAAGCAATAATCTGGGCGAATGAGCTGC
This sequence comes from Bradyrhizobium sp. in8p8, assembly GCF_000426845.1. GTDB lineage: Bacteria > Pseudomonadota > Alphaproteobacteria > Rhizobiales > Xanthobacteraceae > Bradyrhizobium > Bradyrhizobium japonicum_C. The sequence goes on from NZ_AUGD01000035.1 coordinate 8,365, forward strand.
GGCCCCATGACGCAGCCGAGTGCTTTGCGGGTCAACTAAGTGGATCAAATCTGACGCTGACTGTTGATGGAGGAACAGGAGGCTGACGCCGTAGGCGCCGCAGACCAATTTCTGATCCCCAGCATCCCAGATGCACAGGTGTGCAAATACTAGTATTAATAGCGAGACAAAAGGTATCAAATACTAGCAAACGATAGTCCTTGCTAGGTTCGAGCTGAGCATCTAGGGTCACTGCATGACTGTGGACCTCGATCAGCTTAGCAAAGAGGCTTTAGAGTTGGATACCGAGCTATCTAACTCGCGATCCAGCCGTGAAAGGACAGGAACCACGAAGGCAATTCGGGCTGCTCTTTCGGAAATCTATAAGCTTCGCGAGCGCGGGGTACGATGGTCTGCGATTGCGGCAGCTCTTGCCGGTCAGGGCATCGTCCAGGGTAAGGATCGTAGTGCACTCACGACCAATCGACTGACCGCGCTTGTTCGTCAAATTGAATTGCAGAACGAAAAACGGGCCTTAAAGCGAACGGCGGAAGTAACAGACGGAGCGCCCAAGCGGATCGCAACGAAGAATCGACACGCAACCTCGTCATCTAAGGACGCAAGAACGTCAGGGATTACTCACGGGGTTCGACATCCCGCTGCTAGAAGCCGACAAGCTTCCAAAGCCGTGGATTTCAGGGAGGAGCAATCCGGTCCGGCACCGCGCGGTGATAGAAAAATAGATCGAGGAAATGGCGATGTTTCCCGCAAAAGAAACGCGCACGAGGATCGTTCGGAAATTGATTCGCGTCCGTCGAAGCGCGGGATGAAATCAGCTGAGCAATCTAACCGGGAAGTGCTCGCATTCATGGATCGAGCTAAGGCTGTTCGCCAGCGACGGGACTGAGGTTTCTCCGCGGTCCGGGTTAAATCAAGCAATATCCCTCGCTCTTTCAAGCCCAAGTAGCGAGTGATTGGAAAATGATCTAGATCGATTGAGTGAACGGCTACTACGCTTCAAACACAACTATCTATTTCGAGATCATCGACCTCTCGATTTGCCATGCGCATTCGCTCAACCGCTCAAACACTCAAACACACCTGAAGGACTGTAAGAGTGCCAACTGCGGGATCACCCCGGACGAATACCGCGGGTGGGGACGATTTGAACGACGCTATGCGCAAGCTATTTGATATATGTGCCAGCCTCATCCCGCTGCTTGAGCAGGAGATGAGCATCTCGCATCGGACGGCGGCCGGACTCAGGTGAAAATCACGGCTACCCAGACCGGGCCGAGCGGCTGTCACTGCGAGGAGAGATCGCTCTTCGAACCGATAGACGAGCATATCGGGCCTTAGGCGTCTGCCATCCGGCTTCCATGGACGTCGCAGAGCGATCGTTCCGCCTGGCGCCTTACGTCTTCGACTGGCGGTCGACGTAAGCGAGGAGAAATCGTTTCACAACCGTCAATTGCAGCGATACGGTCAGGCGTTTGTCGGTCGGGGAGCCAATGTCAAAGCCAAGGCCAAGATGCGCGCCGCGGCATGGGAAGTGGGGCCCGGTAAAGCCAGGGTTCTGGCCAATTTGGCACGGGAACAAGCAGTCACTACCGGATAATTGCTATGCTGTTCGCACGAACGAGAACGGCCAATGGGAGGACCGGTTCGACGGGATGTCCGAAAGGGTTGGCCGCCGATCACCAAGCCGGAGTCGATCTTTGTGCCAGCGGGGGATGAAGGCCTCGATCTGTCCATGGTGTGGACAGACCAGAGTGATCCCGCTTGCCGAAGCCCACAAAGTCTGCGGATCTGTGGCGATCGGATTCCGCCTGAGGGGCAATAGCCTTGGAGAAGCTGCCGACCACTGCCAGATAGCAGTGCTCAATTAGGCGGGCGGTTGACATACATGGTGCAGAGTTGCGGTGCAGCCCGGCCGTCGGTGATCGCCATCTGGCCGGCAACGAAATCGATCGGTTTGAGGTTTGTAGAAGGCACGAACGGGCAGCCGTTCTTTTGTTCGATTGTGCGCGCGATCTCCCATGTTCAGCTTCACGCCCGCGCCGGCAGCCTGGTTAAGGTCCAGAAGTTGTTGGCGACGACTGGCGGCCGGCACAAAAACATGCCCGGCTCCGCGAGCGCGCCGGAAGAAATCAGCAGCGCCGAGCACGGCAGAAGGTAGAGCGACATTTTCATTCTAGTTCCGCCCAAGCCATTGAATTTCCTTGCACAACGCGCGTTTCCAGCCTTTTCGGACCAAGTTGTGTGGTAGTACTCCGCGCAACCGGAGAATCGCATGGTATCGAGTCGCCTGCAGACCAGTTTGGCAGATCGCACGAAAGCGCTCTGCGCCAACATCGTCGTGTTCTACATCGCGCTCTACGTGACGTCGGGAAACCTGCTCCCGACCGGCGGTCTTGAGAGCGTCTGGTTTCTGAGCGGCCTGGCGCTCTGGTTTCTGGCGCTGTTATCAGCCCCGTGGTTCGTCCCCCCGAAAGACGCCCTGTCGAACGCGATAGCGGCAATGGCGATATTGGTTACGGCCGATCTCACTGGGGTCGGGGCTCTGCGACACCATCTTGAGGCCTTCCGGTGGCTGGCCGTGGGCTATTGCCTGATTATCATGGTCTGCGCGATTTTTGCCCTGTTCGCGCACGACAAGAACCGGCGATCACCAATCGGCAGATTCTTGTTCCGGCTAACCGATACCTTCGGCCAGGGTGAACTGCTCTATACATCCCCTGCTCTCATCAGCATCGTTGGCGCTTACTCGAGCAGTCCCATTACGGTCGCTTGGCTGACGATCCTTTGGACCCTGATAGCCATTGGCAGACCTGCCGAGCGGGTTTTGGCGGCGTGGAAACAGTGGCAAGCGGAAGCCGAGCACCAGGTTTCATCGCCTGCGGTCGGATCAATCGAGCGCATCGACCATCCGGACATCATACGCGTGAAACTCGCCCGTGGCGCAGCCTGGAAGCCCAACACGCTGCATACGGCCGCCATGTCGAATGGTGATCAGTGCTTTGTGCTTGCGCTGTTCAGCCAAGTGCAGGGGCTGGAGGTGATGGGCACCGGGCTATGCGTGGCAATGGTGCAAGACAAGATCGCGCTTGAGGAAGGCGAAGTGGTGCAATCGCACTCGCCCGAGAAGACCGCCCAGTTCATCGAGAACCTGAGCGGTACGCCGGGATCGGAATTGGTCGGGTTCACTGTCGAGAACTCCAACATCGGCGTGCTGCGCTTCGAGGTGTCAGCGGCATCGCCGTTGGCCGAGGGCCAGGTGGTCTTTGTCCGGCTGAACGGGACCGACGTGTTCTACCAGATTCTCGACGCCCAAACCGCCGAAGAGAGCTTCGATCAGAACCCCCGCGGCACACACATCGTCAACGCCGTTCAGCTCGGCTGCTACTCGCCGGAGGCTGGTTTCACCAAATACGGCTGGCTCTCGACGATGAACACGCCCGTGTTTTGGGCCAAGGCGCGTGTGTTCCCCGCGCCCACCCTGAAGGAGGGCGAGTTCGTCATCGGCAATGTGCCATCGACAAACATCGGGGTGACTGCCGCCCTCAATGATCTCGTGCAATTCCACACGGCCGTTCTCGGCATGACGGGCACCGGTAAGACTGAGCTGGCGCTGGATATCGTCCGGGAGGCCGCAAAGAACGATTTCAAGGTCTTCTGCGTCGATTTTACCGGCGAATACAAGGCGCGCCTGGCCGACTTAAAGCCGATCGTGCCGGCGCCCACGCCGGCAGAGATCGCTGACCTTGATACGAAACTGTTCGCAGTCGAGACCGGAGCCTATGGCGCGCCGCAGGAGAAGGCGGCGCTGAAAACCTGCTTGAGCAAAATCCGCGGATCGGTCGAAAAGCAAATCGATACCTTTCTCACCGGAGGAGAGAAGCTGGCCATCCTTGAGCTGACCGAAATTTCCAACACCAAGGCAACGCTCAGAATCACAGAGCAATACCTCTCGACGATCATGGCGTGGGCGCGACAGCACCGGCAGGCCCGCAAGATCCTGATCGTGCTCGAAGAGGCCCATACCATCATTCCCGAGCATTTCAGCTCTGGCTTTGACAACGAAACCCAATGGGTTGTCAGCCGGATCGGGCAAATCGCGCTCCAGGGCCGCAAATACGGCGTGGGGCTTTTGGTGATCAGTCAGCGCACCGCACTGGTGAGCAAGACGATCTTGTCCCAATGCAACACCTTCCTCACCCACAGCCTAATCGACCAGACCAGCCTGACGTTCCTAGAGAGCGTCTATAGCGCGCAACATGTCCGGTCGATCCCGAACCTCGGCCGATTTCAGTTTCTTGCCGCCGGCAAAGCGATTGGCGCGGAGCGTCCGATATTGCTCGGCCGGCCATTTGACCAGACGAAGAAGGACGCCAGCGACGCCCTGCGGCAGCAGCTCCCTCCGCAACCAGCGGATGCCGCTCAAGCGCTTGATACCCTGCCCTTGGATGATGTCACCGCCAAATGATTGATCCCCTGCACGCTCTTGCCTTTTCCATCTACGAAAATCCTGGCGTCTACTGCATCTTACTTGGCTCGGGTGTATCACGGGCCGCGGAGATACCGACGGGCTGGGAAATCACGCTCGACCTGGTGAGAAGAGTCGCAGCCCTTGAAGGCGTGACGGATGAGACCGATTCGGCCGTGTGGTACAAGCGCATCCACGGCAGTGAACCGGGATATTCAGACTTGCTGGATCAGTTGTCGGCCACACCTGATGAGCGCCGCTCGATACTGCATAGCTATATCGAGCCGATGCCGGAGGAGCTGGAATCCGGAAAGAAGGTGCCCACCAAGGCGCATCGGGCTATCGCCAAGCTGGTGCAGGCTGGCCACATCAGGGTTATCCTGACCACCAATTTCGACCGACTCATTGAAAACGCGTTGCGAGAGATTGGGGTTGAACCGACCGTGATCGGCTCGGAGGATGCGCTGAAGGGTGCGGTTCCGTTGATCCACAGCCGTTGCTACGTCGTCAAGCTGCACGGCGATTATCTCGATACCCGGATACTGAACACGGAGACCGAGCTGAGCGCCTATGCCGCGTCGATGAACACCCTGCTTGACCGCATCATCGATGAACATGGCCTGATTGTCTGCGGTTGGTCAGGGGACTGGGACCCTGCGCTTCGCGCAGCAATCACGCGAGCTCCCAATCGTCGTTATCCGCTGTTTTGGGCTGCACGTGGCAAGCGTAACCCTCCGGTGAGGGCCGCGGTCAGCAAAGTTTCGGGCGATGGCGTTTCAGTGGGTACCGAACTCAGGCCGAAGCTGGACTAGTAGTTGGG
>NZ_AUGD01000036.1 GCF_000426845.1 Bradyrhizobium sp. in8p8
GACAGGGGCAGCCAATACGTATCGATAAAATACACCGAACGCCTGGCTGAAGCCGGCGTCGAGCCTTCTGTCGGCAGTGTCGGAGATTCCTACGACAACGCTCTCGCCGAAACCATCAACGGTCTCTACAAGGCCGAGGTGATCCATCGGCGCGGACCATGGCGCAGCTTCGAGGCCGTCGAGTTCGCCACCCTCGAATGGGTCGATTGGTTCAACAACCGACGGCTCCTGGAGCCCATCGGAAACATCCCGCCGGCCGAAGCCGAGCAACGCTACTACGCCATGCTGGAACAATCGGCCATGGCGGCATAACTTAAACCAAATGGCCTCCGGCAAACCGGGGGCGGTTCACATTGTGACAGCGGTCCAGCCTCGAGCCCAATACGCTTCATTGCAAAGCCGAGCGTCTCAAAAAACTCAACCAAGGCGTCGGGTTCGCTTGCGACCTTCGCTTCCTTCAAGACCTTGCCCTGGGCGTCCACAACGCACACGCTCGACAGTTCCAATGACACGTCGATTCCGGCATAATTTTCCACGGCTGTCCTCCGTCTCCAGATGCTTGGGGCCGACTCAAGTCCTGACCCCGTTTCATCATCTATCGGGGGACAGCCACCATCATGACCCCTTGCTCGGAGCCGGGCCCATTACGGCATCTAGTTGGAGTCGACCTGAATCGGGGATTCCCGGTTTAGGGCCGGCATATCGTCTATCCGGCTGCAATCCAGGGGAGCTCAACCATCATTCATGTGAGCTTCAATCTCTGCCTGGCGCGCGCGCTTTAGTACCGCCTGGCGAAGCGCCCAAACGGCAGGAGCTTTGCCTTGTCCCTGAGTTGACGTGCTTCTTTCAAGCAGGCGTTCTTTGCGGGAGTCGGACATCTCTGCTCCGTTCCTGGATAGGCCGAGCGCGATCATCGTCCTACCGCCGAGAGTAGCCAACGGCAGAGCAGCGATGTGTGGCAACCTCCAAGCCTTGCGCTAGTTCCACCCTGCGATGCCCATGGTCGAATCGGAACGGCCGATCACTGTGTGGGTTGTTGAAAGAGGTCCTCCAATGCCCCAACATACTGTCTTAGTTGTAGATGATGATGCAAATTGTCCTCGACGTAATGGCGGACATGTTGGAAGACTTGGGCTGCGAAGTCATTTGTGCGCATAGTGGCGCTGAAGCTCTGGATGTGCTTCGCAGAACTCAGCGAATTTCGATCACCGACATCAACATGCCGGAAATGGACGGACACGAGCTTGCAGAAGGGGCCACGCGGCTGCGTCCGGCTCTCAAGGTCTTGCAGCTATCGGGACGTGAGAAACGGCGTGATGGCTTTCCTTTGCTGCGAAAACCTTTTTCGCAAGATGACCTTGCTCAGGTAATGCAAAAGACCACAGGTGTTTGCTAGCCCAAAAGGCGCGATAAACAATGAGCAAGTTGATCGATCGGAGACGGCTTTTGGAGGGAGAGGTGATCCTTGAAGGCCTCCGGAACACCCTCCGCGCCGTACCCGCTAGCGAATGCAAAAGGCACTCCATGCTCGCTTAGTACCTGAGCAATGGCTTCAGAACTGTCGTTGCCGAGTTTCACATCTAGAATGGCAGCACGATGCCGGCTGCGCAAGCGAGCTCCAGGCCGGTCGCCAGATTGCTGGCTTCGCCGGCCACGGTGACCGAGTTCGCTCAACATATCCGCGATCATCATCCGGATAAGGGATTCGTCTTCTACAAGCGGTACCGATGCCATCCGGATCCCCCGAAGGATCATCCGGTCGGATTACCGCAACCTATTAGCGCTAAGCTTTTGGCCTAACGTTGGCCGGATGTCTATGAGCCCTTCCATTTCACGCTGGCTGCGAAGGCCTTCAGACCTTCGGACCGTAATTCGGTCAGGGTGTGCTTGCCCGCTTCGGCGGCGTCAAGAAGTTGTTGAGCTACCCGCTTGCGTAGTTCGTGGTCGCCGCGTTAGGCAGCTGCCGGCAAACTTTCTCAAGAATAACTTCGATGTTCGACTTTACTCGGTCGGACAGCGTCATCTTACTTCGTTCCGCTTGGGGAACTATTCACGATGATATCTGTTCTGGAGTGAAGGCCGGGCTATGCCCCATTATGCGTTGCAGCAAGGAGTTTGCATGGTCGGGAAGCGGCGACGCATCAAACATAGCAAGTCCTTCAAAGAGCGCCTCCTTGAAGAAGCTGCAAAATTTCGGGACGCCGCAGAGCAACTGCCCCCCGGCTTCGAGCGAGAGCTATTGATGAAGCGTGTCCGCCAGGCCGAGGCCGCTACGCAGTTCGAGGACTGGCTGCGGTCTCCCGGGGCCCCGGCGTCTAAAGTATCAGGCGCACTCAAGAAACTCTCGCGTAAGGCCACCAAGGCAGACGCTGCCCCTGCCCCGACGCTTACACATCGATAGACCGGTTTTCCGTAACGGGATATCCGGTCCACAACCTCACAATACGCTCCACCATGGCACCAAGTGCGAAACCAATCACGACATCGCTTGCCCAATGCGTAAGGATTACGACTCTCGATAATGAAAGGCCTACGGCTAAGGCTCTTATCGTTCTACGCGGCAGCGGTGGCACCGTGCCCGCAGCCGAAGCAAGGGCACCATGTGCAATGCATGACCCGAAGGGAAGGCGTCTTCACGCTGACCGGAAAGGGATACCCGTTCAAATGACCGAGCACGGTCCTTCGGTCAGGACGCGTCTGGTTGATCAAGGCTTTGAACCCAAGTGGGATCAGGGCGGTTGCCGCGGCTACGAGGAGCGCATGATTGCCAGCCCGCTGAAGCCGCTCCGACCTGCCCCGGGTTGCTGCCCACCCCGCGAAAGCAACGGCCAAAAGGATGTGTTCGTCAGCGCCTCAGGTCAGACCGCGGGCGACGCGCTCGATGGAAGAATTGGTATTGCGGGCCACCGCGTTCGCAATGAGGATATCCGGTTTCGTTGGCTTTATGGTTCTCCAAGTCATTGAATTCGTACCTTGCAAAAAAGATCGGACTCCGGATGATGACCAGAGTTCCACGAGATCTCAGCAAGCCGAACCAAACATTCTGACCGCGAAAGTTCCACGCGCATTGGAGTTGCGTGTCGTTAAAAGGTAAGAGAAACCGGTGAGGGCCGGAAGTCGGGGCGAGCAAGAGCATGGAAGCAGGCGACGGCGCGGCCGCTGGAGAGGATACGGGGCCGCAATTTCTATCTGGGGGCGGCGCGATGGGTCGCCTTATGCGGCGACACGATTGGGCGAGCACGCCCTTCGGCCCGGTAGTCAAGTGGCCGCAGAGCCTGCGGGCGGCCGTCAGTATCTGTCTTGGGACAAATTTCCCGATTGCGATCTACTGGGGCAACGAACTGGCACTGCTCTACAACGATGCCTGGAGCCCCATCCCTGGCGAAAAGCATCCCTGGGCCCTTGGACGGCCGGGGCGCGAAGTTTGGCCAGAAATTTGGGACGATATCGGTCCGCTTTATGAAAAGGTCCAGTCAACCGGCGAAGGCGTCTGGCAGGAAGACCAGCTGCTGCCGATGCGCCGCCATGGCTACACGGAGGAATGCTACTTCAATTTCACCTTCAGCCCGATCAGGGGCGAACACGGCCGCGTTGAAGACATTTTCAATGCAGTGGTCGAGACAACCTTCAGGGTCGTCGGCGAACGGCGCGAGCGGACCTTGCGCGAGCTCGCCGAGCGCGTCTCAATGGCCCGGTCAGAACAGGAAGTGTTCGACGTCGCCGTCGCGATGTTCGCCGCGAAAGCGGCGGACGTGCCATTCGCGTTGCTTTACAGGCTGGACGAAGCAAGCAATTGCGCTCGGCTGGTCGGCTGCTCGCAGCTTGTTGAGAACGGAATTGCGAGCCCCGCGACCATCGAGTTGGGCGACGATCAGGCCGCATGGCCGACCCGGGAGGCTCAACAAGGGCGTACCATAGCTGTTGAAGGCTTGACCGCGAGGTTTGGCGAGCCCCTCCCCGGCGGCCCGTGGCCGGAGCCGTCCGATTGCGCCCTGGTTGCGCCGATCGCGGCGCCGCTGCAGGACCGCGCGATCTCCGGTTTCCTTGTTGCAGGTGTAAGCCCGAGACGCGCGCTGGACGATGAATACCGAGCCTTTATTGAGCGGGCGGCCGCCCACATCGCCACGGCGCTGATCAACGTCCGTGCTTTTGAGCAGGAGCGCCGCCGGGCCGAAGCACTTGCGGAAATAGACCGCGCCAAGACGGCTTTCTTCTCCAACGTCAGCCACGAGTTCAGGACCCCCCTCACGTTGATGCTTGGGCCTCTTGAAGAGGCAATGGCAAGCGACATCCCTGACGCTGTTCGGGCTCAGCTGGATCTAGCGTATCGCAACAGCGGCAGGCTGTTGCGGCTGGTCAACGGTCTGCTCGACTTCTCGCGGATCGAAGCAGGCCGCGCGACGGCCAAATATAAGCCAACGGATCTTGCCGCGTACAGTGCCGACGTTGCTTCCAGTTTCCGCTCGGCGATGGAAAAGGCGGGGCTTGAGCTGCGCCTGCGCTGCGCGCCCCTCCCCTCCCCGGTCTACGTGGACCGTGATATGTGGGAGAAGGTACTGCTGAACCTGCTCTCCAATGCATTCAAGTTCACCTTCCAAGGGCATGTCGAGGTGTACGTCGGCAGCCGAACGGGCCAGGCCGTCGTCGAAGTCTCTGATACAGGCATCGGTGTAGCCGCCGGCGAATTACCGAAGCTCTTCGAGCGCTTTCACAGGGTCGAAGGTCCGCAAGGGCGAAGTTTCGAAGGAAGCGGCATCGGTCTCGCGCTGGTGCAGGACCTCGTGAAACTCCACGGCGGGACCATCAGCGCCGAAAGTGAGCTTGGCAAGGGAACTAGATTCCGTATTTCCTTGCCTTTCGGCAGCGCCCATCTTCCTGCAGAACAGCTGCAGGATGCCGTCGAGCCCTCGGCTTTATCGAGCCGAAGCCGAGAGTTCGTCGATGAAGCGGAGCGCTTGTTACCAGGGAAGCAGATGCAGCTGGGCGTGAGCGAGATCCTTCCCGAAGCGATGCCGGCAGGTACCGCGCGAGGCTTGGGAAAGGGCAAAAGCGTCGTGCTTGCCGACGACAACGCCGACATGCGCGATTATCTCCAAAGGCTGCTCGAGGACGAGGGCTATCACGTTAGGGCGGTGGCCGACGGCGAAGCGGCTTTGACCGTCATCAATCAGGCACGGCCCGACCTTGTTCTCAGTGACGTGATGATGCCGAAGCTTGACGGGTTCGGCCTGCTCTCCCGATTGAGGGCCGCGCCTGCCTTGGCCGATGTGCCTGTGATTCTACTTTCGGCGCGCGCCGGCGCCGAAGCTCAGGTGGAAGGCCTTGAAGCAGGGGCGGACGACTACCTAGCCAAACCTTTTGCCGCCCGCGAGCTCCTCGCCCGCGTCAATGCCAACATCCGGATGGCCGAGGTGCGCCGTGAACTTACGGCGGTAGTTCGTGAAAGCGAGGTGCGCTTCCGTAATATGGCCGACCATGCGCCCGTGATGATGTGGGTCGCCGACGCGACCGGAGCTGTCATTTATCTCAACAAGCTCTGGCATGACTTCACCGGTCGCGCCCCAGAGGCTTCTCTCGGCACGGGTTGGCTGGACGCCGTTCACGAGGACGATCGCCAGGCAGCTCAGGCAGTCGTGATGGGCACACAGCCAGGTCACGGCGCAACACGCGTGGAGTACCGGCTGCGCAAGGCCGACGGAGGATATCGCTGGGTGGTCAACGCGGCCGTGCCACGTCATTCTGAAGACGGCCGTCTCCTCGGTTCCATCGGCTCTGTCCTCGACATCGATGAGCGCAAGGAGGCCGAGCTTGCGCTGAAGGCACAAACCGAGGTGCTCGCCAGACTGAACCAGTCAGCAGCGGCGGTGGCCGGAGACCTAGATCTTGAGCGCGTGGTCCAAACGGTGACGGATGCCGGCGTCGCGCTTTGCGGGGCCGAATTTGGCGCCTTCTTCTACAATGTCCTCGACGAGTCCGGCGAAAGTTATCTCCTGTACACCCTGTCTGGGGTGCCGCGATCCGCTTTCGAGAAGTTTCCGATGCCGCGGAATACCGCCGTGTTCGGCCCCACCTTCGAGGGTTTGGGCATCGTACGATCCGACGACATCACCAAGGACCCGCGCTACGGCAAGTCGGCGCCATATCACGGCATGCCAAAAGGGCATTTACCGGTATGCAGCTATCTGGCGGTGCCGGTTCGGTCGCGATCGGGTGAGGTGATCGGCGGACTCTTTTTCGGACACTCCAAACCTGGCGTTTTTACACCTCTCGCTGAGGAAGGTTTGGTCGGACTCGCCGCCCAAGCGGCCGTCGCCATGGACAATGCCCGCCTTTTTCAGGACCGGCTGAAGGCCGAGCAGCAGCTGCAGAATTTGAACGCGGAGCTGGAATTGCGGGTCGCCAAGGAGGTGGCCGACCGCATGAGTGCCGAAGAAGCGCTGCGGCAGGCGCAGAAGATGGAAGCGGTCGGTCAGCTGACCGGCGGAGTGGCCCACGACTTCAATAACCTGCTGACCATCATCGTCGGCGGCCTTGACACCATCCGGCGCGCCAAGCCCGAGGACCATGCAAGGATCAAACGAGCGGCGGATATGGCTTTGCAAGGTGCCCAGCGTGCATCCAGCCTCACTTCGCGGCTGCTCGCGTTTTCGCGCCGGCAGCCTCTCACGCCGAAGCCGCTCGATCTCAATGGCCTGGTGCGTGATATGACGGAGCTGCTTCACCGCACTTTGGGAGAGCAGATCGAGCTGGAAGGCGTGCTTTCGCCGCGGCTGTGGACGGTCGAGGCGGATGCAAACCAGTTGGAGAGCGCCATCATCAACCTGGCGGTCAACGCGCGCGATGCGATGCCGGGTGGCGGCAAGCTCACGATCGAAACTGCCAACATGTTCTTGGACCAACGTTACGTGGAGACGACAGCCGAGGTTGTGCCCGGCCAGTACGTGCTCATCAGCGTCAGTGATACGGGCAGCGGTATTCCAAAGGATGTCGTTAGTCGGGTGTTCGAGCCGTTCTATACCACCAAGGAGGTCGGGCGCGGCACAGGCCTCGGTCTCAGCATGGTGTACGGATTCGTGAAACAATCAGGCGGTCACGTCACCATCTACAGCGAGGTGGGCGAAGGCACGACCGTGAAGATGTACTTCCCGCGGTATCATGGACAAGACATATCCGTCGAAACCTCAGAGCCGCCTGCTCCGGGGGGAAGTGCCGGCGAAACCGTCCTGGTGGTGGAGGACAACGAGGACGTCCGCTCCCACAGCGTGATGATCCTCAGCGAAATGGGCTATCGGGTTTTGCAGGCGGAAGCAGCGGATGCGGCCATCGCAATACTCGAGACCGATCAGCGTGTCGATCTGCTATTCACGGACGTGGTCTTGCCAGGTCGCAGTGGCAAGGTGCTCGCCGATGAAGCGATAAAGTTACGGCCGGAACTAAAAGTGCTGTTTACGACAGGGTACTCGCGGAACGCCATCGTCCATCATGGGCGGGTCGACGCCGGCGTCGAGTTACTGTCCAAGCCGTTCACATACGAACAGCTCGCTGCACGGGTACGCGACATTCTCGATCGAAACTGACCAACAGCGCAGCTCGCTTGTTGTGATCAAAACAGTACCCTGTCAGGAGCGGGCTTCCGGCCATCTGCACCGCATCAGCCAGATGCGCCTTAAGGTCCCGGTAACCCTTCACGGCAAGGAAACGTCTGATCTCGGGGATATCAGAGCTGCGGTCCCCAGAAATCGCCTTCATCTCAGCTGCAAGATCTGCGGCGATCTGCCGGTCCCAGTGCCCCGGGTCATTTCTTAACACCTGGTAGGCGTCTATCTGCGCTCCGAGGTGGACCGTCATGACCTCCCCCCTTTCGCACGAGAGTAGGCGAAAAGGCGTTAGCGTCCTCAACGTCAAGCAGTCTCCGTAATCTTCCGTGTTCCTGCCCTGCCCTGGCCTGCCCTGCTGAATTCCGATAACTTCAAAAGCCATTCGTTAATTAAGCCAATGAAAGGGCTCGCGGCGTTCACTGCTTTTCAAAGATCAGATGACACCTATCATCTCCATAACATGTGGGGAAGAACATGCCGCGTCGCGTCCAGCGTCAGATTGAATGACATCCGATGGTGGCGGTCTGGTCCATTCCTTTATTGATGGCGGCTTCTGTGCTTGGCTTGATCGGCTGGAAGGCCGAGGCGGGTCGCGAGGCGGCGATCGGGCGAGCCGAGCAGGACATCAAAAACCTGGTCCACTCTTTGGCGCAGCATGCGGTGCACACCATCCGCGCGCCGATGTGGTGATGGCGGGCGTGGCCGAAATGCTGGCCTATTGCAAACCGGACAGGGCAGAGCGCCTCAACGGTTACTTGGCAAGCACGGTTCGCTCCCTGCCCCAATTGCGCGAGATCAAGGTACTCGATGCGCGCGGCGATGCAGTCTACTCCAGCGCCTTGCCGATCAGCGGCCACAACAATGCCGATCGCGAATACTTCCGTTACAATGAAAGCCATGCCGGCCCGGAACTCATGATCAGCGGGCCTTTCTCTTCGCGCACGACCTGCATGCCCACCATTGTGCTCTCCAGGCGCATCACCAATGCCGCAAATGGAGAGTTTGTGGGCGTCGTGATGGCATCCATCCTTACCGACTATTTCGGAAACTTCTACCGGGCCTTCGGCATCGCTGAACATGGCGGCGTAATCTTGATCACCGGCGAAGGCAGGGCACCGGTGCATCTTCCGTCGGGACCAGCGGCAAAGACCTTTCGCAGACTGACCTCTTCAAGGTGAAGCTGCATCAGGGGCGATCCGGCTTTTATGCCATTACGTCGCCCTTCGACGGTCTTAGCAAGTATTTCGGGTATGAGCAGGCGGAGGAGTACGGGTTGGTGGTGGCAGTCGCCCGCACGTATGACGAGATCGTCTCCTCCTGGCGGGCCGATCTCAAGATCGATGCGGCGGTAGCCGTCGGCCTGTTGCTCGCCATTCTGGCAATCTCGGTCGTTCTTGCCCGCTAATTCATCTATCGTGCGAGGCTTGAGCAGTCGCTAAGCGAGGGGGAGCGTAGGCATCGCCTGCTTGCTGACAAGATCGCGGATGTTGTGGTGGTCCTCGATAGCCGTGGCATTTGCCAATACGTCTCGCAATCGGTGTCCGCAGCCCTTGGCATGAGCGAAGAGCAGGTTCTCGGCCGTCCATATATTGATTTTGTCCACCCCGACGACCGGAAGATTTTGGCGCGGATCGGACATGGATGGCGGGACGATGATACCTCGGCTTCTGTCAGTTTCAGATGATGCATGCTGACGGTTCGACGGCGTGGTTCGAGGCGAATTTTTTCGGTCGATGGATGGGGCGCAACGCCGAAACTGTTGCGGTTTTGCGCGACATCACCCAGCGCAAAGCACTGGAAGTACAATTGTCATCAGCGAACAGGCGCCTATCCCAGCTGGCTACTACGGATGGCCTGACTCAGCTTGCGAACCGCCGCGGCTTTGACGCCCACCTCCGGGAAACCTTTTAGCGGCAAGCCTCGATGGCAGTCCTGCTGATCGATATCGACAACTTCAAGGGTTTCAACGATGCGCTTGGCCACCTGGCTGGCGACGAATGTCTTCGACGTATCGCAGTCGCAATTGCGACCGCAGCAAGTCACCTGAGCGGCCACGCTGCGCGATATGGCGGAGAGGAGTTTGCGATCATCATGCCGGGCGCGACCGAGAGCAAGGCTATCGCACGGGGAGAAGCCCTTCGGGGAATGGTCTGCGCGCTTGCGATACCGCACCCCGCGGGTGGCGGAAGCGTGACCGTCAGCGTCGGGGTTGCCGAGAAATCGAATAACGCCTGTGACGAGGCGGCTCTTGTCCGGGAGGCTGACATCGCGCTGTACCAAGCCAAGAGGTTAGGCCGAGACCGAACGGTCGCGGCCTCATCGCTCGAGATGCGGATTCCGATCGATGTCGCCCAGGATTCCGAGATGATCTCGCCCACCATTCCGATTTGAAGTCGCCCACCCGTTCCGAGATGATGTCGCCCACCATTCCGGGATGATGTCGCCCGGGTATCGAGACCTCTTCTGGCTCCCATAGGGTCAACCTTTCGGTTTTGCGAAGGGGGACCCTGGATGCCGACGGAGAGGCTTGCGATGCGCCGTGTGCGCGATGTGATCAGGATGAAGGCGGCTGGGCTGCCGAGCCGCGAGATTGCTCGGCGGATGGGCGCGGCGCCCTCGACAGTGCGGCTGACCATCCGGCGGTTCGAGGCCGCAGGCCTGAGCTGGCCGTTGCCCGACGGACTCACGGACGCGGCCCTGGAGGCCCGCCTGTTCGCCAAGACCGGCAATGGTAACCGGCAGGGTCATCGCCGCATCGCCGAGCCCGATTGGGCGGCGGTGCACCGAGAGCTCAAGCGCAAGCACGTGACGCTGTCGATCCTGTGGGAGGAGTACATCGGCGCCGAGCCCGGCGGATATCGGTACTCGCGCTTCTGCGAGCTTTACCGCGCCTGGGAGGGACGCCTGTCGGTGACGATGCGCCAGGCGCACGCGGCCGGCGACAAGCTGTTCGTCGACTACGCGGGCGACGGCGTCCCGGTGGTGGTCGACCGCCTCACCGGCGAGCGGAGGACGGCGCAGATCTTCGTCGCCGTGCTCGGCGCCTCGAGCTTCACCTATGCGCAGGCGACGTGGACGCAGGGGCTTGCCGACTGGATCAGCGCCCACGTCGGCACCTTGGCGGCGATCGACGGCGTGCCGGCGCTCTTGGTGCCTGACAACACCAAGGTCGCGGTCATCAAGGCGAGCCTCTACGACCCGCAGATCAATCGCACCTATGCCGAGATGGCGGCGCATTACGGCACGGCCATCTTGCCGGCGCGACCACGCAAGCCGCGCGACAAGGCCAAGGTCGAGCAGGCTGTCCTCATCGTCGAGCGCTGGCTGCTCGGCCGCCTGCGCCACCGCGTCTTCTACAGCCTCGCCGAGGTCAACGCAGCGATCGGCGAGTTGCTCACCAGGCTCAACGAGGAGCGGCCGATCCGGCGGCTCGGCGTGACGCGCCGCCGGTTACTCGAGGAGATCGACCGGCCGGCGCTCAAGCCGTTGCCGGCGAGCCCCTACGTGCTCGCCGAGTGGCGGATCCGCCGCGTCAGCCTCGACTACCACGTCGAGGTGGAGAAGCATTATTACAGCGTTCCGCATCGCTTCGCGCGTGCCGAGGTCGAGGTGCGGTTCACCGCCCGCACCGTCGAGATCTTCCACAAGGGCGAGCGGATTGCCGCGCATCAGCGCATGAGTGGCAATCACAAGCACTCCACCGTGCCGGAGCACATGGCCTCCAGCCATCGGCGCTACGCCGGCTGGACTATCGGGCGTATCCGTCAGGACGCCGCCGCGATAGGGCCGGCAACCAGCGCATTGTGCGACCTCATTCTCGACGAGCGCTCGCACCCCGAACAAGGCTTCCGCGCCTGCCTCGGCATCCTCAGGCTCGCCGCCTCCTATGGGCGCGAACGGCTGGATGCGGCGGCTGCGCGGGCGATCGACATCGGTGCGCGCACCTATGGCTCGGTCAAGTCGATCCTCGCCAACAATCTCGATCGGCGTCCCGCTCACCAGCGCTCCGCGGACGATGCGCCGATCCTGCATGCCAACATCCGCGGACCGCGCTACTACAATTAGGAGACCGTCCCTTGCTCACCCATCCGACCCTCGACCGCCTCAACGCCCTCGGCCTCCACGGCATGGCCAAGGCCTTCGCCGACATCGAAGCCGCCGGTGAGGCTGGCAGCCTCGGTCACGCCGAATGGCTTGCTCTGTTGCTCGAACGTGAAGCCTCGCTGCGGCACGACAAACGGCTCGCCACTCGCCTGCGCTACGCCAAGCTGCGCCAGCAGGCATGCGTCGAGGACATCGACTATCGCACCCCGCGCGGTCTCGACCGCCCGCTGTTCGCCAAGCTTGTCGAGGGCCGTTGGATCGACGACCACGTCAATCTCCTGATCTGCGGCCCGGCAGGCGTCGGCAAGAGTTGGCTCGCCTCGGCGCTCGGCCACAAGGCCTGTCGCGACAATCGCTCCGTGCTCTATCAGCGCGTCCCGCGCCTGTTCGACGATCTGGCGCTCGCCCGCGGCGACGGTCGTCACCCACGCCTGTTGCGTGGCCTTGGCCGTGTCGATCTGCTGATCCTCGATGATTGGGGCCTCGAGCCGCTCGATGCCGGCGCCCGTCACGATCTCCTGGAAATCCTCGAAGATCGCTACGGTCATCGCTCCACCATCGTCACCAGCCAGCTCCCCGTGGACCAGTGGCATCTGCTCATTGGAGATCCCACCTATGCCGACGCCGTGCTCGATCGCCTCGTCCACAATGCCCATCGGCTCGACCTCACCGGTGAGAGCCTGCGCCGAACCCGGCAATCCGCCCGAAAGACCTGAGCGCTGTGGACATGCCGCTGCGCTTGGACAACGCAATCGCGTTGCCCACATGCCCACAGCAACCGCAAAAGAAGAAAAATGGGTTGAAGTCGCGATTCCAGATGACCGCGCGGCTTGACCGGTGCCAGAGAACCAGCCGGCCAGAACGCCTCGCCGCTGGGCGAGATCAAATCGGAAAGGTGGGCGACATCGTCTCGGAATCCACGGGCGACTTCATATCGGTACGCCTGGGGACTTCGTCGGAATCAGCACTTCGAGACGGATGCATCCCCTTGCGACAGGATGATAAGTATCGTGCCGGATGATAATCCAGACACGGGGTTAAAGCTTGCGGGGGCCCGCTGAATACCCGGCAGCGGGGGGGCAGCTAGTGAGGAGAAACCAGCGCCGCCACGCTAAAGGCGAACAGGGAGGCCGCCGCCAGTGACCAGAGGGTGATGACAATCTGTTTTGGCATCATCCGATAACCATAGGAAGGACTGGCGGTTCCAACTTTCCTATGCCTGGGCTTGATCTAGATCAAAGGACTGAGCGAGGCGTGCGGCAGGCTTCGCAAATGACCAGGCACAAGCTCACAGCAGCGGAAGGATCCCCCTCAAGATTCTGGCCAAGACGAGGCGCGGCGGTGCTCCAGGCTTACATAGACGACCTGCGCGAAATTAATCAGCGCCTGAGGGGGCTTCTCCACTGGCTCCAGATCATCTTTTTCCCCAAGCCCGAGCAGATCCTACGGTTGCAGCGTGCGCTGTTCCCCACCGCCGCGCATGGGCGGCGCTTTTGAATATTTCGCGTGGCCAACCATCGTCTTTCTGCTAGCCGGAATCTGGTATTTGCTGCTCACCCGCTGACCCATCGGCCAGGTGAAGCGCCAATGACCTGCCCCTGAGTTTTCATCCAGAGGCAATTAGAGTCTCGGGGGTTTGTACGCCGATTGGCGCAGGTGGAGCAACGGGCGATCGGCGGAGCTGGTCGGGGTTGCGCAGCCGATCGCCCGTTGCGGTGAATGTGGCAGCATAGGCCGCCGGGGTGAGGTATTTCAGCGATGAGTGCGGGCGGTCGCCGTTGTAGTCGGCAACCCACGCCGCGATCTTTGCCCTGGCGTCGTCGAGGTCGAAGAACAGGGTCTCGTTGAGTAGTTCATCACGCATACGCCCGTTGAAGCTCTCGACGAAGGCATTCTGGATCGGCTTGCCCGGCGCGATGAAGTGCCAGTCGATG
>NZ_AUGD01000037.1 GCF_000426845.1 Bradyrhizobium sp. in8p8
CTTGCCAGAACTACGACTTCTCTATTCGGGCCAATCGGATAGCGAGGCTTCCCGCGCGCTCCGCTGGCTCATTTACATACTATAGTTGATAAACTCAAAGTATGTAAATCACGATCCTCCTGCGCATGGATATGCGCAAATTGGTCGGCCGGAACTTCGCCCGCCTGCGTCGGGAGAAAGGCCTGACCCAGGAAGAGGTCGAAGCGCGCTCCGGTTTCAGTCAACAGTATCTCAGCAGCCTTGAACGCGGCCGGAGGAACCCGACCGTGATCACGCTTTATGAATTGGCTCAGGCCCTCGGCGTCAGCCACATGGAATTGGTCCGGCCCGACGATCAGCTTTGAGCCGTATTCCCGCGAGGATCATGCTTCTCTTCGTGGTCGGCACGAGGCCGCCACAGGATGGGATCAGAAGAGCCGGCGGAGCAATCTATAATGCGGCTTCGCGTTGGACATGCCGACGCTGCCAAGTCGTATTTGCGAACTCACCGTCCCTCGTCCCCTCGCAGGGAGACGCCTCAGTCAGACTTGCGCCTGACCGAACCTATGTCAGAGGAGCGGCGGCCTCTGGCCGCTTACCCCAGTCGAACTCAGTTCCATCCACCCACATGCGATGCAGTATGACACCGATGCGGCGAGCGAGGGCGACGATCGCCTTCTTGTGGCCTCGACGTCGCGAGACCTGAGCAGCCCAAGCCTTTAGGGTGGACCAGCGTTTTACGCGAGTCAGTAGCACCTGTGCTGCCTCGTAGAGCGCGCTGCGCGTCATGGCGTCACCCCATCTCGAAATGCGGCCGGTGCGATCCACTTCGCCGGATTGGTGCTTGCGCGGCGTCAGACCAAAATGGGCACCAACGGTTCGCGACCGAGTGAAGCGAGATGGGACATCGACCGTTGCCCGGAAGATGAGCGCTACGAGCGGGCCGACCCCCGGCACCGTCATAAACCGGCGCGAAACAGTGTCGTCCCGCGCGAGACGGACAAGCAAATCGTCCAACCGACCGAACTGCTCCCGCAGCGATCGCCGCGCCAACAGGAGCGTATCAGCGACTATGTGTAGGTCGCTTCCTGCGATCAGTTCCCGTACTCGCGGCTCGAAATCGCGCGCCGTGACTTTGCCGAGGTGATATCCGAAGTTTCGGATGAGACCACGGATTTCATTTTCAACATCCTGGAGCTTGTTTCGCAGGAGTTGGCGGGCCGTCAGGACGGTCCGAAGGCGCTGGCTTGTCGGCGTCTTGACGTGGACGGGTTTGAAGAGGCCGACGCGCATCATCTGCGCGATTCCGCGCGCATCATGCCGGTCGGTCTTGTTGAGTTGCGCGGAGAGAGCCGCCTTCATGTGCCGGGTCTCTACACACACGATGGGAATGCCGGCTTCGGCTAAATGCCCATAAATGTGCTGAGACAGCATCCCTGCTTCGAGACCGACGCGGACGACTGGAAGCGGGAGCGACAGGATATGCTGCGCAATCTCTTCCGGATTGGATGAAAGCTTTCGTTCATGCGCTACCTGCCCATCGGCGTTGACAACGCAGAGATTGATTGTTCGGGCGGAAACATCCAGCCCAATATAATAGCTTTGAGACATGCCGAACTCCTCCGAATCAAGAGTCGACACGTCTCATAACCAATCTACAGACCATTTTGTAAACTACGACTATTTCAGTCGTTCTCGGGACTAGACTGGCCCTTGGGCCGCGACGAGCCATCACCTATTGCATCGTGCGCCTCCTTCAGGATATTCCAGCCACCCTTGAGCACGATGCCGCCAACCAGCAACCCGATGATTAGGTCAGGCAGCGGGGACGCGAAGAACATGACCGCGGCACCCGACGCGACAATGCCGGCGTTCGCCAGCATATCGTTCGTCGTAAAGATCCAGGACGCTTTGAGATGCACACCTCGATCCCGATGCGACCGCAGCAGTTTTAAGCAAACTACATTAAGCGCGGCATTGGCGAGAGCCGTGACGATCATGGCGAGGCCGATTGGCTCGGCACCCACGAAGAAACGGCGAAGCACCTCCACGAACAATGCAAGTCCAAAGGCGATCAGAAGCAAACCCGAAAGACGCGCCACTCGCACCTTTGCCACGATCGTCCGGCCGACGGCATAAAGGCTGACGGCATAAACGCCGGCATCTCCCAAATTATCCAGGGCGGCACCCAAGAGACCTGTCGAGTCTGCGATAACGCCGACGACACCGGCCACGATCACCTGCAAGAAGTTTATGGCAAGAACCCAGATAAGAGTCCTGCGTTCGGCGGCATTGCTCGCGTCAAGCTCGATTTCACCTTCTTCTTGTTGTTTTTCACTCATACACGTTTCCGATATTTTGCATCTCAAGTGAAATAGCCCAAAGCAACCGCCCAGATGAGTACGATACCGAGAACACCTCGGTAAATAACAAACGGCCAGGCGGAAAAACGCTCGAGAACGCGCATCAGCCCCCAAATCGCACAGAACGCGGAAATAGAAGCCACGACGAGCCCGACAAGAAGTAGTGACCAGCCGTCGGCGGAAAGCTGCACTTTGTGGAGTTCCCAGAGCTCCTTGAAGCCAGCCAGGGCGATTGCCGGCAGGCCAAGAAGGAATGAGAACCGCGCCGCCTCATCTCGCTTCAGGCCGAGGGCGAGCGCCGCAGTCAAAGTCGAGCCTGAACGCGAAACGCCAGGAATCAGCGCTCCGATTTGAGCAATTCCCACGATCATTGCATCGATGGCCGATGTGTTCTCAAGCGTTCGTCGGTGCCGGGCAAAAATCTCCGCGAGCGCCAGGAGGACAGCCATGACGATGCACGCCCAGCCGATGACTTCGAGAGTACGAAGCGGCGAGCCGCACGCGTTCAACGCTCCAGACAAGGAAAGGCCGGCAATACCGATCGGGATCGTGGCAAGGAGAATTCCGACCGAGAAGCGGAAGTGTCGATCTCGGAAATCCCGATTTGCGACGGCACGCAGCGAATTGGTGGCTAGTTGGCTCACGTCGCTCCAGAAATAACTGACGACTGCAGTAAGCGCTGCAAGCTGCATGGCGGCTGAAAAGGCTGAGCCAGGATCCTGCCAACCGAGCAGCGCAGGCACGATCCGCATATGGGCGGTCGAAGAGATCGGTAGCAACTCGGTGATGCCTTGGACAAGTCCGAGCAGGGCGACCTTGCCATAGCCTAGCGCCACGAATCCGGTGTCGACGCCTTGAGTACACGCTCCCGTCATTCTGGCTCCCGGTTGTTGCGCGGCGCGGGCGCGCCCCGATGAATCACGCGCCAAAGTTCGGCGGGGGTTCTGAAGCCGACTGACGAGTCGCAGCAATTCGCGGCAGCCAGCGAGTCCCTCAACCGATCGCTCCCAGCATCGGAAACGTCATCAGCATCCAAATGGCGATCTCCTGCAACCTCCCGGTCATCATCAAAACGCCGACGCCGATCATGACCGCACCACCGCCGATGTTCAGCGCGGCACCGACGCGGCGCATGCGCTTCAATGCGGCTGCCGCGTTTCCCATGAAGAGGGCCGTGAGGAGAAACGGCACACCGAGGCCGAGGCCGTAAGTTCCGAGAAGAATCGCGCCGTTGCCTGATGACGTCGCGGTTACCGTGAGGATGGAGCCCAATACCGGGCCAATGCAGGGCGTCCAGCCGAAGGCAAAGGCGACACCCAGCAGGAAGGCGCCGACCGGTCCATTGACCTGGCGCGGTCCGTTCCATCGGCGGTCGGTCATGAGTATCGGGAGGCGAAGGAGCCCCGTCATCGCCAAACCGAAGACAATGACCAGAGCTCCGCCGATCAGGTTGGTTTCCATCTGGAAGCGTTGGAGAAGGCCGCCGAGGGCCATCGCGCTGACTCCAAGCAGCACGAATATGGTCGTGAACCCGAGCACGAACAGCAGCGCAGGGCGGAAGATGTGAAGCCGGGATACCGCATCACTGCTGCCGGTCGTGCCGGCGCCACCAGCGACATAGGACAGGTAGCCCGGCACGAGCGGCAGGACGCAGGGTGAAAGGAAGGAGATAGCGCCGGCAGCGGCCGCTGTCGCCAGCCCGAGCAACGATATTTCCAGCGCCGCCATGCTCAGCGCTTCCCGTTGCTAAGCGGCTCCTGCGTGCGAAGCACCGGTTGGGTCGAAAAAAGCGATCCAGCCAGGAGCAGCGCGACGCCAATGCTGATTGCAACATCCGCCATGTTGAAGGTCGGCCAATGCCAGTTGCCTATGTGAAAATCGAGAAAGTCTGTCACCGCGCCTTGATGCACGCGGTCAACGATGTTGCCGGCGGCGCCGCCGGCGATCAAACCGAGAGCCGTTGCTTCAATGGTCCTGCGGGTCCGCATTGCCCAAACGAGAAGACCGACCGTGATCGCCACTTTGATCCCGGCCAACACCAACGGATGCTCGAGGAAGACATCTTGGAACATCCCGAAGCTGACTCCGGTGTTGAAGCCGAGCGTCAGGTTGAAAAAGGGCACAACCTCGATCACGCGTGGCGGGACCATGACGGCATTTATGATCAACCACTTCGTAGCAACGTCGAAAAGAAGCGCGGCCACAAATGCGCCGCCAACCCATATCGCGATATTTCTAGCGGGACGTTCGGCCACGATGATTCCTTGTGTTCTTCGGGTTCTGATCGGCATTTCTGTCGTCAGCGGCCGCCCCAATACAGGGCGGCCGCTATTGGCTCAATGCGCAGTTGCAGGGCGAGCCACAGTGGAATGCTGGCGCTCCTGTGCTCGAACCTTTGCGCCGCCGACTGGGCCACCATCTCTCTGGCGCTGTTCCCGATTGAGGAGCCGCAAACCGTTGAGAACGACCAGCAGGGAGGCCCCAACATCGGCGGCGATCGCGCCCCAAAGGGATGCGAGACCGATCACCGTCAGCACTGTGAACAACAGCTTCACGGCGATCGAGAAGGCGATATTCTGCCGAATGACGGCGAGCGTGGCTCGTGAATGGCGCACGAGCCAGGGAAGTCTGGAGAGGTCGTCCGACATCAGGGCGACGTCTGCCGTTTCGATGGCTGCGTCGCTCCCCATTGCGCCCATGGCAATGCCGAGATTGGCGCGGCCCATGGCAGGGGCGTCATTGACCCCGTCACCCACCATGGCGACGACGCCATAGCGCCGAACCAGGTCCTCGACGGCCGTGACCTTGTCGCCGGGCAGAAGTTCCGCGCGAACTTCATCAATGCCGGTCTGCTTGGCAATCGCCTCGGCGGTGGCCCGATTGTCGCCTGTCAGCATCACCACTTTTTCCACGCCCGCCCGATGCAGCGCGGTGACGATATCCTTGGCTTCAGCCCTCACAGCATCGGCAACAGCGATCAGTCCCCAGACTTCCTGGCCGTCGCCAACGGCGACAATGGTCCGGCCAGCGCCGGAAAGTGTGTCGGCGCGTTCCAGGATGGCCGGTGAGCCGACCGCGCGTTCATCGAGGTAGCGGCGTGACCCAAGCCAGACTTCGCGACCGGAGACGCGGCCGGTCATGCCGCGACCCGTGATGGCCTGGACGGCCTCGGCCGGTTGTGCGGCAATGCCGTTTTCTGTTGCCCTCGCCAAAATAGCGCGGGCGATGGGGTGCTCGCTGCGCGCCTCGAGGGCTGCTGCTAACCGAAGAAGGTCATCCTCGTTTCGGCTGCCGAGCGCCAAGATCTCCACGACCTGAGGACGTCCTTCGGTGAGCGTCCCCGTCTTGTCCATGGCGATTGCTTTCAAGCGCGCCGGCGTCTCGAGATGGACGCCGCCTTTCACCAACACGCCCTGCTTCGCAGCTCCCGCAAGGGCAGCCACAATGGTCACGGGCGTCGAGATGACAAGGGCGCAGGGGCAGGCGATCACGAGCAATACGAGGGCGCGATAGAACCAAACCTCCCAGCCACCACCGAGCAACAGCGGCGGCACCAAAAAAACGGCTATCGCGAGCGCCATAACGACGGGCGTATAGACGCGTGCAAATTTCTCGACCCACTGCTCGCTGGGAGCCCGCCGGCCCTGCGCGGAGCCGACCATGCGGATGATCTGCGCGAGCGTGGTATCGCTTGACGCCTTGGTGGTCACGACGTCCAGCGCGCCTTCGCCGTTGATGGTGCCTGCAAAAACGTCGTCTCCTTCCGATTTGAAGACCGGGACGCTTTCGCCGGTGATCGGTGCCTGGTTGACCTCACTCTCTCCGGCGGCCACACGGCCGTCGAGCGGTACTTTATCGCCAGGTCGAATAATGATGTGCGAACCGACACGGACTTCGGCTGCCGGCACGTCTCTCTCCGTGCCGTCTTCAAGCATGATGCGCGCGGTCGGCGGCGCGAGCTCCATCAGGGCCGCCACGGCCCGCCGCGCTCGGCCGAGGCTCCAGGCCTCGAGAGCAAGGGCGAGCGCGAAGAAGAACGAAACCGTTGCGGCTTCGAACCAAGCGCCAATTCCGATCGCACCCACGACGGCGATCACCATCAGGAGGTTCATGTCGGGACGCAGGCGCCTGGCCGCGAGCCAAGCCTTCGGGGCCACGTAACGCACAGCACAAAGCGCGGCGAGCGTATAGAGAATGACGCTTAGCAGCGGCGTTGCACCTGCACCATGTTCGCCTGCCTCGAAGGCCGCGATGATTCCACCTCCGACCCAGGCGTGAACCGCAAATCCGATCGCGACGAACAGGCCGCTCGCAGCAGTCAGCCATGATTGAATGCGTCTGCGCCGCTCTTCTGCCCGTGCCCCTTCGCTGGTGGCGCCCTCGGTCCAGGGCTCCGCCTGCAGGCCGGCGCGTACAACGGCCTTCTCGATCTTGGCCTCCAAGGCGGCGTCAGGCGCCATGTCGATCGACATGCGGCCGTTAAGAAGGTCGAAAGCGAGCTTGTCCTCACCAACGAGCGGGCCGACTTCGCGCTTCAGGGCGGCGATCTCGTCGGCACAATCCATGCCATGGATTCGATAGACAACGCCGCCAGGCAGATTGATCGGCGGCGGGCTGAGGGCTTCCTTCACGTTGGTCGCGCAACCGCACGCGGATCCTGCGGCATCGCAGGTTGCCTGCTCAGCAACGGCCGGCGCTGTCCACAGCTCAGCCCGCATCCCGGTTCGCGCGACCGCCTGTTCGATCTCTTGGAGGGTTGTCCCGCTCTGAGGTGCAATGGTCATCGCACCCTGCGAAGTGTCGAAGGCGAGCTTATCCTCGCCAACGAGCGGTCCCAGTTCCCTGGTCAGAGCAGCCACCTCATTCTTGCAGTCGAGGCCGCGCACACGCAGGAGCATGGTTTCGGCCGAACCATCCTGGATGAGAGAGCCTGACATCCCGGTTCTTGAGATGCCGCTCACGAGTTCGTCGATCGAGGCACGGTGCTGAGGCGCGACCGTCATCAACCCCTTTGCTGTGTCGAAGGCGAGCCAGTCCTCACCGCCAACCAGAGGGCCGATTTCGCGCTTGAGCATCGCGACCTCGTTTTTGCAATCGAGGCCCTCGACCTTGAACAGCCACGCCGACGCGGAGGACTTATCCAGCTCAGCCAGCAATTGTGCCCTCATTCCAGTGGTAGCGACCGCCTGCTCAATGGTATCGAGTGCCGGAGCGGTCAGGCCCGCGACCTCCATGACACCGCCCTTGGTGTCGAACGACAACTTGTCCTCGCCACCGACGACGGGACCGACCGCGGCACGAAGCATCCGAACTTCGTTCTGACAATCCAAGCCCTCAACCTTGAAGCGTAACGTGCCTAAGGTGCTTCTAGCCTCGGCTTCAATAGTCATTGCGGTCTCCTAAATTTGCTTATTCTCTCGAGCCCGGCTCGAATCCTTTCACGCACCATACATTCTGTAGTGGCTACAGGAGCAAGAGGCCTTTCAATCGTTTTTTGCCGTCCAAGCGAGCGACAGACGTCAGCGTCCGGCGGCTATCAGCCCGACCACAATTCCATAGCTCGCGATTATTGAGGCGCCGGTGAGCGCCATGCCAAAAGCCCGGCCTGAGACTCGTTTGGCGTAGCCGAATGCAAAGGTGATGCGGCCAACCAGAAACAGAGCAACCAGCAGCGGTATGAGCACCAGTTCGGTTTCTCGCAGAAGCGCTGCTAGGGTCAGATGTGCGCCAAAAGCCAGTACTGTCTGCTCCAATGAATTCTGCAGCACCGCGGCACGCACGGCGATTGCCGGGCTGGGTTTGCCGAACGCCGAGCCCCGTATATCCGCCGGCGAATAGAACCTGCCTCTGCTCACCGCGCCGACGCAGCCGGCCAGCCAGAGAAACATGAGAATACTCGCCTTCAACGTGAACGCGATCCGCTCACCGAAGTCCATCTCTGGGCTGAGGCCGAACAATTCAGGAGGCAGCCAGGCATAGCCAACCACAAGGACGACCGCCGCGAAGGCGAGCGCGACGGCTGAGGCTCGGACAATGCCCACCTGGTCAGAACTGAGCCTCTTGAACACTGTCCTTGCTCCTTGTCGTCCTCCGCCGCCTGCCTGTGGTGATGAAAGACCGGGGGCGACCACTCATCGCGCGTGGGTTCACACGCCCCGATCATAGGTATATAAATCCTGTAGTAACTACAGAATCAACCCTTGCGAGGGGTCGAGGCCGTGACTGAACCCGGTCGCCGTAACAGCGGTCACGGCCACTTGGTGCCGAGATCGGGCACCGCAAGAACACGAGATGAGACCGGCGGATGAGCTTCTATTCGATTTATCAGCAGGGTTTCGTTCGCGTGGCTGCCTGTACACCGAAATGCGAAGTCGCCGATCCCAGCTACAATGTCGCTGAGACGCTCGCGCTCGCCCGCGACGGTGCGCGCCAGGGTGTTGCGCTGATGGTGTTCCCGGAATTGGGCCTCTGCGGTTACGCGATTGACGATCTTCTCGGCCAAGCCGCGTTGCTGCAGCGGGTGGAACAAGCGATCGAGGAAGTCGCGGCCGCGAGCCGCGAGCTTTCGCCGGTTCTGCTCATCGGCGCGCCGCTGGTGCGGGAAGGACGACTCTACAATTGCGCTGTCGCCGTCCATCGTGGGCGCATTTTGGGTGTTGTTCCCAAAGGACATCTGCCGAATTATCGGGAATTCTACGAAAAGCGTTGGTTCGCTTCGGGCCGAAACTTGAAAGGCGCTACCATCGAGATCGCTGGTCAGTCCGTCCCCTTCGGAATGGATATGATTTTAGCGGCCGAGGATTTGCCAGGCTTCGTCTTCCACGTCGAGCTGTGCGAGGACGTATGGGGACCGGCTCCGCCCAGCGACTTTGCCGCGCTCGCTGGCGCTCTCATCCTTACCAACCTCTCGGCCAGCAACATCACTGTCGGCAAGGCCGAAACCCGCCGGCTGCTCTGCGCAACCCAATCGGCGCGGTGCTGGGCTGCATACATCTATTCCGCGGCCGGTCCGGGCGAGTCGACGACGGACCTCGCTTGGGACGGTCAAGCCTGCATTTATGAACTCGGGCAGCTGCTGGCAGAGACCGAACGGTTCCCGCAGGACTCGCAAATGGCCATCGCCGATGTCGACGTTGATAGGCTCAGACTGGAGCGCCTGCGCACCGGCACCTTCAACGAGGCGGCCATCGCACAAGCTATGCCTGAAGACAGGTTCCGGCGTATCGGCTTCCGGTTCGAGCCGTCGATGACGGACCTCGGGCTGCGCAGGGCCGTCGCGCGCTTCCCCTATGCTCCAGCCGATCCGGCACGCCTCGACCAGGACTGTTATGAGGCCTACAGCATCCAGGTCCAGGGGTTGATGAAGCGCCTTCAGGCGACGGGCATCCGCCGCGTCTGCATCGGGGTCTCCGGTGGTCTGGACTCCACTCACGCGCTGATCGTGGCGGCGAAAGCGTTCGACCGGCTAGGCTGGCCCCGGTCCGACATTCTCGGCTTCACGATGCCGGGCTTCGCGACGGGGGAGGCCACCAAGGCAAATGCCTGGACGCTGATGCGTAGTCTCGGCGTCACCGCCGAGGAGATCGACATCAAGCCGTTGGCGCAGCAGATGCTGGCGTCACTTCAGCATCCGTTCGCGCAAGGCGAGCCGGTTTACGACGTGACGTTCGAGAACGTGCAGGCGGGCCTGCGCACGGACATCTTGTTCCGTGCAGCCAACCAGCGAGGCGCCATGGTGCTTGGCACTGGCGATCTGTCCGAAATCGCGCTCGGCTGGTCGACCTACGGTGTCGGCGACCATATGAGCCACTACAACGTCAACGCGTCGGTGCCGAAAACACTCATCCAGCATTTGATCCGCTGGGTGGCACAGTCAGCCGCCTTCGATGAGGCAACGAACGGCACGTTGCTCTCCATTCTTGACACTGTGATTTCGCCAGAACTCGTGCCGGCCGGCGAAGGCGGCGCCTTACAAAGTACGGAGGAGAAGATTGGGCCTTATGAACTGCAGGATTTTACCCTGTTTTATTTGACGCGCTATGGCCTGAAGCCGTCGAAGATCGCTTTCCTGGCCTTCCATGCCTGGCGTGACGCCACCGCCGGAGCTTGGCCTCCACAGTATCCGGAAGAGCGCCGTCGCGCATATGATCTGCCCACAATCAGATCGTGGATGGAGGTGTTCCTCTATCGCTTCTTCACGATCAGCCAGTTCAAGCGCTCGGCGTCGCCGAACGGCCCCAAAGTCACTGCTGGCGGCTCGCTGTCGCCGCGCGGCGATTGGCGCGCTCCGTCGGATGGCAACGCCCGCCTCTGGTTGGAGGAGTTGCGCGCTCACACGCCGTCGGAATGAACGTGCCCTGAGGGTTGGCGCTCAGCGGCCAACGGCAATCGGCGCACGGATGCCGATGACGCTTCCGCCCAGTTGTTATCCCTACTCGAACCACCGTTACGGAATGAATTCGCCATGATCACCATCGGAGCCTTGTCACAACGGACAGGCGTCAATATCGAGACAATCCGCTACTACGAGCGGATCAATCTCATCCCGCCGCCGCCCCGCACAGAGAGCAGGCGGCGCCTCTATGAAGCAGAGGATGTTCGGCGACTGACGTTCATACGCCATTCCAGGGATCTCGGCTTCGACATCCCGGCTATTAAGACGATGCTCGCTCTGCAGGAAAGGCCAGAGTCCTCTTGTGAGCAGGTGAGCCGAATTGCCACCGATCAGCTCGAAGCCGTCGAGGTGCGGATCCGACGCCTTCTCGGACTTAAGAGCGAGCTCACTCGGATGATCAAATCGTGCGACAATGGGAAAGTCGCATCGTGCCGGATCATAGAAGTTTTAGCTGACTCACCCAACTCGCATGATGCCCCCTGAATCGCTGAGGAATTCAGGAACATCCACGACTTTGTTGGCTAGGGAGTGCCCGAATACCCCATCTATAATAGTCGCCCTTGACGTCATGCGCGAGGAAAATTGCTGCCAGGCGGCGTTTTGCCGGCTCGCCTCGGAAAGCGACTGATTCGGTCGCCCGCTGGCTCGACACCAGCGACACGATCGTCGTGCGTCAGTCTGCGGCACCTGTGTTGAAGCGTCGTAGCAAGGTCGTGAAGAGGCGTAGATCCGCCGCACTCCAGCCGGCGAGACGACGGCGAAAGAGCTCGCCTTTGAGCTTTATCGCGGCGCGCATCTGGTCTGAGCCCTGATCTGTAAGGGACAGTATCACTCCGCGCTTGTCGGCCGGATCGGGACGGGACTCGACGAGTCCGGCTTGCTTGAGCTGTCGCACCAGACGGCTGGTCGCGCTTCGGTCCATGGCCAACGCTTCGGCGACATGGCTCGCCTGGGCGGGTCCGAATGCGTGAAGCCACTGGATGACGTGGTAGGCCGCCGGTTGCAGATCAGCGTCAAACGTGGCGGCCATTTCAGTCGTGACCGCACGCGACGCGCTTAGCAGCGCGTTGAGCTGTTCGCCAAGCGACAGCCAGAGCGGGGGCATCTGATTTGTTTCGTGGTCAGCGGAGCGCGCCATGCGGCCGGACTGCCTTTCATTCCTTGGCATTGCAGATATAATGGATATATATCCACTAAATCCGCAAGGTGTCCATGTCCGATCAGCCCGCCCCCATCATCGTCATGACCGGCGCCACGAGCGGGATCGGGCGCCTCGCCGCGGCTGAGATGGCCCGTCGAGGCACGCATCTGGTTTTGATCGCCCGCTCCGAGGCCAACGCCGAAGCCACGCGAACCGCCATCCGGACGATCGCGCCGCAGGCGCAGATCGATATTCACTTTGCGGACCTGGCGCGCCTGGAGACCGTTGCCGCAGTCGGCCGAACGATCGCCACGCGATTGTCCGTCGTCAGATGATTTGAGACTGATTTCGGGCCTCAGGAAGGGAGGCTCTGGCTCATCTGGGTTTAAGGCTATGCGGCTTGCAGGTGGTGCTGCAAGCGTCTTGTCTGGATGGTCTGGCGCTTGATCCTTTCGCGTTCGGTGAGGATGGCTTGCCCGCGGCCACAGTAGACGTCGGCAGGCGTCAGATTGCCGAGGCTCTCATGATAGCGGGCCTGGTTGTAATGCTCGACGAAGGCTGCGACCTGCCGTTCGAGATCCTCCGGCAGGTAGTAATTCTCGAGCAGGATGCGGTTCTTCAGGGTCTGGTGCCAGCGCTCGATCTTGCCCTGCGTCTGGGGATGGTAAGGCGCGCCACGAACATGCTGCATGCCCTTGCCATCGAGCCAGGCGGCAAGGTCGGCCGAGATGTAGGACGAACCGTTGTCGCTCAACAGCCTCGGCCGGTGCGCGACAGTGATCCGGTCGAGCC
>NZ_AUGD01000038.1 GCF_000426845.1 Bradyrhizobium sp. in8p8
TGAAAGAAGCTCGCGTAGCGCGGCCGCATCGAGCATCTGCTCGGCCAACAGCTTCTTCAGCTTCGCGTTCTCCTCCTCGAGCGCTTTCAACCGCCTGGCCTCGGAGACATCCATGCCGCCGAATTTGGCCTTCCAGTTGTAGATCGTCGCCTCGGAAATCCCGTGCTTGCGAGCCAGGTCGGCCGTCTTCGCCCCGGCCTCATGCTCCTTCAACACGGCGATAATCTGCTCTTCCGTGAACCTTGCTCGCTTCATCTGTCCGTCCTTTTCAGGCCGGACTCTAACTCCATCTGGAGGAAATACTCAGGGGCAGGTCACCAAGCGTAAAACGTTCAAGATGAGCTCTCAGCAGCGGCTTGGCGGGCGGAACCGCTTGCAGTCTTCAGTTTTGTAACGTCATGACCATACCCGCAGCTATACAAGTGATAACGGAGCTGGCCTTCTTGCGCGATCAGAGAGTCAGAGGGACGTCCAGTCTCCGTGACGGGTAATGGCGGCGATAGAGTCTCGCGGTGCCCGTCATGGAGATACACTATGTCGCAACCGAATGTCTTGCATAGCACTCACGGCTAACACGCCGGATCACTAAGCCCATTGTGATCTTTTGCGGTACGGCCTCGTCCATCGCACTCTGGTGCGGCAACGCATAGCCGAAGATTTGTTTCATCCGATGCGACCTGACGCAGCGCCGGCATCGAATTCGTGGAGATTGCCCACGCCGATTTCTATCACCTTGGCATCGGCAGCCCTCCCCACCTGGCAGACTTCATAGGAAACAGGCGGCCGATTGGGCCGCCTGTTTCGATTCAGGGAAAAACGGGTCGATCGTGCCCAGCGCCTCAGTACTTGGCGACAACCGTTTGGGGAGCGAAGCGATAGTTGAGGCCTACCTTGACCTGGCTGATGTTGTCCGCCTTGACTGACATGTTCGTCGTGCCGTCGGAGGCGAGCGCACGATCGCGGCCAAACGACAGGTAGTCGTACTCCGCCTTCGCCGACCAATTCCTGCCCAGATCGAACTCGGTGCCGTAGCCAACCGTCCAGCCCATGCGGGTGTTAGAGATACTGAAGCCGGTGCCGCTCGCGATGAAGGCGCCGGCGCCATTGTTACAGACGCTCGCCACTGGAATACGAGATTCTCTACACGCAGATGGCGGCCGCCGCCGCGCTGTCGATCCTGCCAGCCCTGGTGCTGCTCATCATCGGCCAGCGCTACATCGTGGCGGGTCTCACCCAAGGCGCTGTGAAATAAGACGGCGCCGTGAAAGAAGACGCGACCAGCGAAGGAAATGCCATGAAGACGGTCTTCGTTCTCTTCGATTCCCTCAACCGCCATCTGCTCGGCGCCTATGGCGGCATCAGGATTCCGACGCCTAACTTCGACCGTCTCGCCGCCAGGACGCTGACTTTCGACCGGCATTACGTCGGCAGCCTGCCGTGCATGCCGGCACGGCGCGATCTGCTCACCGGCCGGCTCAGCTTCCTGCATCGCAGCTGGGGCCCGCTCGAGCCGTTCGACAATGCGATGCCGGAGCTGTTGCATCACACCGGTGTCTACAGCCATCTCATCACCGATCATTTTCACTATTGGGAGGACGGCGGCGCCACCTATCACAACCGCTACGACAGCTATGAGTTCGTGCGCGGCCAGGAAGGCGATCCCTGGAAGGCGATGGTGCAGCCGCATTGGGAGCGTCTGCGCGAGATGTATCACGCGCGCCAGTTCACCACCGACCGGCGCAAATATCACTCGCAGAACATCATCAACCGCGAGTTCATCAAGGAGGAGAAGGATTTCCCCTCGGTGCAGTGCTTCGCGCACGCCTTCGACTTCCTTGACCGCAACCGCGACGCCGACAACTGGCTGCTCCAGCTCGAGACCTTCGATCCGCACGAGCCATTCCACGCGCCGGCCCGTTTCAAGGCGCCGTTCGACAGCGGCTGGAACGGGCCGATCCGCGACTGGCCGCGCTATGGCCGGGTCGACGAGCTGCCGGCCGAATGCGAAGAATTGCGCTCAAACTATTATGCCGTTGTGTCGATGTGCGACTTCCTGCTCGGACAGCTGCTCGACGATTTCGACCGCCACGACATGTGGAAGGACACCGCCCTTGTCGTCACGACTGATCACGGCTTCCTGCTCGGCGAGCACGATTTCTGGGCCAAGAACCGCATGAACCTCTATGAGGAGATCGTGCACATTCCGTTGTTCGTGCACGATCCGCGGCGCCCGCAACCCGGCGCGCGAAGCACGGTTCTGACCCAGTCCATCGACCTCGCGCCGACGTTCCTCGATCTGTTCGACGTGACGCCGCCGCGTGAGATGGAGGGCCACTCGATCCTGAAGGCCGCGCGATCCCCCCAGCCGTTACGCGAAGCGGCGCTGTTCGGCTATTTCGGCGGCGCGGTGAACATCACCGACGGGCACTACACCTATCATCGCTTTCCCGCCGACCTGAAGACGCAGGAGATCTTCCAGTACACGGTGATGCCGACGCATATTCGCTCGCCGTTCCTGCCCGAGGAGCTCGCCGGCGCATCGCTGTCGGAGGGCTTCCCCTTCACCAAGGGCGCAAAGCTGCTCAAGGTCCCCGTGATCGAACGCTCGCCGATGTATCTCAATTATGGCCCGGGCG
This sequence comes from Bradyrhizobium sp. in8p8, assembly GCF_000426845.1. GTDB lineage: Bacteria > Pseudomonadota > Alphaproteobacteria > Rhizobiales > Xanthobacteraceae > Bradyrhizobium > Bradyrhizobium japonicum_C. The sequence continues at coordinate 2,637 of NZ_AUGD01000038.1, forward strand.
CGCTGCTTGAGAATGATACGCGGCTCTATGACCTCGCGAAGGATCCAGGCCAACAGCAGCCGGTGAAGAACGAGGAGCAGGAGGCGCGCCTGGTGGCGCTGATGGCGCGGCTGATGGCTGCCAACGAGGCGCCGCCCGAAGCGTTTGGCAGGCTCGACCTGCACGAGTCGACAGCCCAACGCGAGATTTCGTCGTGACCTACAACAATCTGCGCGCCAAGGTCGGCGATCCCAAGCAGTTTGCGAGCGTGCGGCGCATCGTGCTCGACGAGGGTGTGGAGCGCGGCGTTGCCGCGCTTGCCTTCTCCAATGGAAATGGGCTCGATTTCTGGGCACTCGGGGACCGATCGCTCGACATCGGGCCGTTGTGGTGGAAAGGCATGCCGGTCGCCTGGCAGAGCATGGCCGGTTTCCGCAGCCCGCATTTGCACCATCCGGAGGAGGACGACGGGCGCGGCTACAGCCGCACCAATTCCGGATTCCTCGTCACCTGCGGGCTGGATCATTTTCGCCAACCCGTGCCTGGCCATCCCATGCACGGCCGACTGCCGTTCACGCCGGCACGCGTGACGGCGCACGGCGAAGACTGGAATCGGAGCGACCCCGTGCTGTTCTGCGAGGGCGAGGTCATGCAGTTCCGCTTCGGCGGCGAGGCGCTGCGTCTCAGGCGCCGGCTCGAGGCGCCCATCGGCGGTAACCTGCTGCGAATCCGCGACGAGGTGACCAACCTTTCAAACGAACCCACACCGCAGGCAAGTCTTTATCACTTCAATTTCGGCTACCCGGCTCTCGCGCCGGGATCGTCCGTGACCCTTGGCTCTCGCCGGTTGCTTGATGTCAAGGGGCTGCCTGATGTTTCGCTGTTGTCTGAATCCGTCAGCTTTCCTGCCGACGGTGATGGCGCTTCCGCCGTTTGCAGGCTCGCGACACCGATGGAGCACGGCGCGACGCTGGAGATTGCCGTCAGATTCGACGTCAGCACGCTTCCGCATCTTCAGCTCTGGCACGATCTGCGTCCGCAGGCCTGCGTGCTCGCGATCGAGCCCTGCACAAGCGCAAAGATCAACGGCGTCGAGCCGGTCGCCCTGTCGGGCGAGACCCGCAGCTATTCGGTGGATATTGCTTTTACCCAAAAGCAGTCAACGCCTGCTCACCTGGCTTAGTGTTCGACTATCCAACTACGGCGCCACCGACAGTTCCTGTCGAGCTTGAGAATCACGTGGAAGGGGTGGCGCTCCGTGTTCAGGCGTTCACCGATCTTGGCATCGAAAACCTGATCGAGCTCGTCAGGTTCTACAAAGAAACCCCAAGCTGGTCACGCGCTGGCAACGGGAATGATCTAACCAGCCTGCGGTCTACGCCGGATGCGTATCAAGATGTTGGACCCTCGAGGCCCGAAAGCTTGCAATCGCAAGACTCGATCCGCTAGAGAATACGATGCCCGCTCAATGGCTTGGCAGACCCCTCCTCACAGACCGCCAATTGGATCTTCGCCGACGCCATAGACCCAGAAGGCCTCGAATTTTGCCTCGCGCATGGCGGCGGTCGCGACCGCCGCGTTTGCGCTCGGCCTGGCGTTGGGTAAGAAGTCTCCTGGCGGTACCGACGCCGATAATCGCGCGTTGCGGTTGCGCCTTCGCCTGGCGGCGCTGCGCTTCCAGCTGATTGGTACTCATGCGTGCGAGCACCTGGCACCGTGACGAAATCGCCTTCGTTGACTAAGGATTTCTTTGATGCGACCGGGTATCTAGGTAGAAATGTCGATCTCCATCGCGTCGATGCGGCCGTTACCAGCAGCGATGCCTGCGGGCAGGTCGTGATTTGCGAGCTTCTGCCAGCAGTAATAGCCGCCGCCGGCTACTATGATGGCCAGAAGAACAGAGGCCCCAGCGTTCACGGTGCTTGTCACCCCCCTTCTTCTTCGCCTGTCCACGAGACACCGTGCGGTTGGGCGGGCTCTGCAACCCTGCTCGCGGGATCGCTTATGCTCGCGGTCGTCGAACAACCCGGAAGGAGAGCGACCTATTCGTCCCAACGCCTCCTTTCATAACGTGCCGTAGAGGCTCTTCGGCACTCCATTGAGCGATTGTGCCCAATCACGAGTGGCGAACGAAAATGTCGATGCTGTGCGTCCATCTTCATAGAAGATACTTCCTCATTCATGAGTGCCAACACCTTATGGCCCCGTGGACGGTCGGAGTTAAATTTAGGTGAACAGGTATTGACGAGATCAAATGCTATGGATTCGCTCGAACGAGGATAATATCGAGGCTCCCATGCCCCCCAAGGCGAGATCGCAACCTATGGTCCGTTCGCGCGATCGTATCCTGAAAGCCGCAATCGAGCGATTTTCAAAAGATCGTACGAACAGGCCAGCTTGCGCGACATCGCAGCCGATGTGGGGTTGATGTCGCCTATGTACACCGTTGCTTCGGCTCCAAAGAGCGTCTGTCTGTCGAGACCCTTAAGGCCTCGGCGCAGATCGATGAGCAGTTCACAGGCTGGCGCACAGTCTTGCGGGCGCACTCGCAAGGCAGGTGGTTTCGGAGCGTGCCCGCGGGGGGGCATGCGCTCGATATTGTCATTCGCTCGCTTGCCAGCCGGGAAGCCGCACCGCTGCTTCGGAAATTTGTTTGGGCGCTTGTCGATCCCTCGCTCAAAAACTCGATCAATCGAATATTGTGCCAATCGCAGTGCTCGCGGCCCTGTTGGCTGGCGTGTCCATATTCAGGAACGTGCTTCGGATGGGGTCACTCCTGGACGCGCCGAGCACCGAACTTGAAGCCCTGATCGCAAATGCCTTCCAGAGCATGATGGATGCCGCCGATCCGGCGACGGCAACTTTGAAACTGGAAAGAACTTCCTGATGATCGCCACCACCTCGCTCATTGCTGTCAACGCCGGTCAGATCGGTACTGGTCAAGCCGAGTGGGGCCTCCATGAAGCTGCGATCAAAGCCTTCGTTTCGCAAGAAGCCGCATTCGTCCACCCGCTGTCGCGTTGCCAGTTCTGGGACCTGAGCGATCGTCTGCGCGCGCGAAGGGCCGGAAGGAGCGTGGTAGTCGCCACGGCCTACATGTCCGAGGGTTTCGTCTGGCTGATCGCGATGAACGACGGAAAAATCTTCGCGACCAGCGCGCCGTCGGATCTGAAAGGTCGAACCAGCACGCGGTCGATCGAAGATGCATTCATAACCCTGCTCCGGCACGATAGCATTCTCTTCAGCCGGAGAAGCCGGTCGGTCCGTCGCACGTACCCGAAGGCGAGCCCGTCATCGTCGCCAGGGACCTGACCCGGGTTCCCCGTGGGTCGGTCAAAATCCCCCGGGTATGGTCACTTGAAACTCCCCCACCTGATGATCGCCGGCAGCGCCGCTGAACAGCGGTAGCCGGTCCGGCAGGACGTTTATTTTCGTCCCCTTTTATCGAGCAGGGGACTGGGAGTTGAACGTCTTGAAGCCACACCTGCAAAGCACTGTATTTACATTACTCGATCGCAACGCCAGCCAGCGCGAGATCCACAGGCTGACGGGGATCGACCGCAAGACGATCCGGCGTTACCGAGCGCTGCGGGCCGGTGCGGAGGCAAATTCCCCCGGGGAGGTGACCACCGGCTCGGCGAGCGGGGACAGCCAAATTCCCCCACCCCGACCACCGGCTTTTGGGGCATCGGAAGCGACGGTCACCAGCAGCCTGGCCCGTTCGGCTTGCGAAGCGCATCGGACGTGGATCGAAGAACAGGTCCGCCTGAAGCGGAACGCGCAGGCGATTTACCAGGACCTGGTCGATCAATTTGGCTTTCTGTCCAGCTACCAGAGCGTCAAGCGGTTTGTGCCCACGTTGCGGCACGCCGATCCCGAGCAGTTTGATCGGCTTGAGTTCCTCCCCGGCGAAGCTCAGGTCGACTATGGCGAGGGGGCGCCGACGGTTGATCCGAAGAGCGGGCGGTACCGTCGTCCGCGCCTGTTCGTGATGACGCTGCGCTACTCGCGGCGTAGCTTCCGGCGGGTAGTCTGGAAGTCGAGCCAGCAAATCTGGGCGCAGCTCCACGAAGAGGCGTTCCGGTATTTTGGCGGGGTGCCGAGCTATGTCGTGCTCGACAATCTGAAGGAAGGCGTCCTCAAGCCGGATTTGTACGAGCCCGAGCTCAACCCGATTTACAGCGCGATGCTGGCTCATTACGCCGTGGTCGCCGATCCCGCGCGGGTAGCCGATCCCAATCGGAAAGGATGCGTCGAGAGTGCTATTCAACATACCCAGGGCACCGCGCTGGCCGGAGGGCGCTTCGAGACACTGGAAGCCCAGAACGAGTTCTTGAGGCACTGGGAGGAGAATTGGGCCTCCAAGCGCATCCACGGCAGCACGCGTCGTCAGGTCGAGGCGATGTTCCAGGAGGAGAAGACACACCTGCGGCCGTTGCCAGTGGCTGCCTTCCGCATCTTCACCGAGGTCGTTCGGACCGTCTGCGACGATACCACCGTGCGTGTTGATAGCAGCTATTACGCCGCGCGGCCTGCACCCATCAGCAGTCAAGTCGTGGTGCGGATCTACGCCTCCACGATCGAGATCCGTGATCGCCACACCCATGCGCTGCTGCGTGTTCATTCCCGGACGACGCACCCCGGTTCTGTCGTCCTGCCGACCAGCGAACGGCCGTTCAATCCGTCGCGGCAAACCGCCGTGCTGCTGGCGAGCGCCGAGCGCGTCGGGCCGCAGACCAGGGCGCTGTGCCAGCAAGTGTTCGACACCGAGGGGCGCCCCGGACAGCGCGCGATGTGGGGCATTGTCGGGCTGAGCCGGAAATATCCGGCATGGCTGGTCGAGCAAGCCTGCGCGCACGCCATCGGCAACCGCATCTACCGTTACAAGCATGTGCGTGCGACCGTCGAGCGGTTGTTCGAACAGGCGATCGCGCAGGTTGGAGCGACGCCACAGCCGGCATCGCCGCTCACCCAGGATCATCCGCTGATCCGCGCCGCCGCCGAATACGGCGACCTCTTCAGCCACGCTGGGCGGCACGACGCCGGCAACAATGGCCGGCAGGCCGAGGCCCACGACAGCCGCGCTCGTGTCGCCAACCCCGGCCAGCTCCGGCGCCACGAGCACTCCCGCTGCGCCTTCTCACCTCAAACTGGAGACCCAGCCACATGATGACCATGCCGGAAATTGAGCGTTGCCTGCGACAGCTGCGCCTGTCAGGCGTCCGAGACACGCTGCAGACGCGCGTGCTGCAGGCGCAGGGCCCCAACCAGCCCTTCCTCAAGACCTTCTCCCTGATCCTGCAGGACGAACTGGACCGTCGTCAGTCCCGCCTTATCGAGCGACGATACCGGCAATCCGGACTCGACGAAAAACTGACGTTCGCCGAGTTCGACTGGTCCTTCAATCCCAAATTGCCGCGCCAAACCTGCTTCCAGCTCCACACCCTGGCGTTCATTGCCGCCGGCGAGAACGCGCTGCTCGTCGGCAAACCTGGCACCGGGAAGTCCCACATCGCCAAGGCGATTGCCTATCAGGCGATCCTGCAAAGCCACAAGGTCGAGTATCTTGAGACCGACGACTTCTTCCACCGCTACGCCCTGAACTCCCCGGCGCAGCGCGAGGCCCGCCTGCGAACCATCATCGACTGCGATCTCCTCGTGCTGGACGATCTGTTCCTCGCACGCGCCATCCCTGACGACGCCGGCGCCTTGCTGCAGACCCTGATCTATCAGCGCTACACACTGCACCGCAGCGTCATCGTCACCTCCAATCGCGTCGTGCAGGATTGGGGGACATACCTGGGGGACAACACCATGAGCACGACGATCCTCGATCGCCTGATGCATCATTGCCATCTGCTTGAGTTCGACGGACGCAGCTATCGGCTCAAAGAGGCCGCTGAAGCTGCCCGCGAAACAATGTCAAACTAACAATCCACTTCTGTCCTGCCTTGGGGGTGGAGGAGTTTGACTGACCGCACCCGGAGGAATTTGAAGTGACCCGCGGGGCCCGAGTTCGCCGATTCCACGGCGGTCGACCGGGTGAGCTTGCGATCCGTCGGCGCGAAATCTTCGGAGTTTTCGGTTCGAACGGTCAGGCAAAACGACCACGATGAAGATGCTAACCGGGCTTCTGCCGCAACCGAGGGTGAGGCGCTCATTTTCGGTCAGCAGCTGGAAGCCGCCGACCTCGATGCGCGTCGGCTACATGTCCCAATCCTTCTCGCTCTACTGTGAGCTGGCGGTCCGCCAGAACCTCAGCCTCCCGCTCGCCTGTTTCTTCTGCCATCGGAGTTTGCGGAGCGTAGGATTGCCGAACTGGTCGACCAGAGTGACCTCGCCGAGTATTTCGACAGTCTTGCTGCCGCGCTGCCGCTGGGTATCCGGCAGCGCCTGTCAGTTGCCGTTGCCATCATCCGCAAGCCGGATCTTCTGATCTTGGACGAGCCTACGTCCGGCGTTGATCCGGCAGCGCGCGACCGGTTCTGTGAGCTTTTGAATGATCTGGCCCGCAACAGGGTCATGACCGTCTTTCGTCTCGACCCACTCCATGAACGAGGCGGCCCGCTGCAACCGACTTGCGCTGATGCATGAAGAACGCGTGCTGGCGGGCGAGGGGAGCAAAGACGCTGGAGGACGCCTTCATCAACTTCCTCGAGCAGCGGACGGCCAATTCTCAACCAGCCGCTGGCGGAAGAAGCTGGCCCGACGCAGCACAATTCCGCCGGCGCCCTGTTCAGCTATCAGCGCTTGTTCGCTTATACCATCCGAGAGGGTCTCGAATTGGTTCGCGACTCGATACGGCTGATGTTCGCCTTGTTCGGCACAACCATTCTTAAGGTGGCCTTCGGTCTCGGTATCTCGACCGACGTGAACAACCTGACTTTTGCCGTGCTCGACAACGATAAGACACCTGAGAGTCGCCCTATCTCGAGGAGCTCAGAGGTTCAGGATACTTCGTCGAGAAGCCTCAGCTTGCCAATGGCGCAGATCTTGACAAAAGGTGACCTGCCCCTGAGTTTTCATCCAGAGGCAATTAGAGTCTCGGGGGTTTGTACGCCGATTGGCGCAGGTGGAGCAACGGGCGATCGGCGGAGCTGGTCGGGGTTGCGCAGCCGATCGCCCGTTGCGGTGAATGTGGCAGCATAGGCCGCCGGGGTGAGGTATTTCAGCGATGAGTGCGGGCGGTCGCCGTTGTAGTCGGCAACCCACGCCGCGATCTTTGCCCTGGCGTCGTCGAGGTCGAAGAACAGGGTCTCGTTGAGTAGTTCATCACGCATACGCCCGTTGAAGCTCTCGACGAAGGCATTCTGGATC
>NZ_AUGD01000039.1 GCF_000426845.1 Bradyrhizobium sp. in8p8
GCCGGACCAATTCCATGTGGCTGACGCCGAGGGCCTGAGCCAATTCATAAAGCGTGATCACGGTCGGGTTCCTCCGGCCGCGTTCAAGGCTGCTGAGATACTGTTGACTGAAACCGGAGCGCGCTTCGACCTCTTCCTGGGTCAGGCCTTTCTCCCGACGCAGGCGGGCGAAGTTCCGGCCGACCAATTTGCGCATATCCATGCGCAGGAGGATCGTGATTTACATACTTTGAGTTTATCAACTATAGTATGTAAATGAGCCAGCGGAGCGCGCGGGAAGCCTCGCTATCCGATTGGCCCGAATAGAGAAGTCGTAGTTCTGGCAAGTGCGTTCGCGTCGGTGGGAGGTGATCATGCATGATCACCGCCCGACAATCACGGGCCGCACGCGCGTTGCTGGGTTGGACGCAGGAGACGCTCGCTGACAAGGCCCGGACATCGCTGACCGCACTCAAGCGCCTTGAATCCGAGAGCGGATTGGAGGTCTACGAGTCAACGCGCGATCAGGTTCGCCGGGCACTCGAAACAGCCGGCATCGTACTGCTCTCCACAGACAAGGGTGAAGGGGTACTGCTGCTCCATGATCAGGACAATCGACCAGCAAAGCGCTAGCGGTCTCTGGATCATGCCGCGAGCACAATCCGGAGCTCTCCGTCACAAGACGATCAGGTAAAGGGTTAACGAATACTTTCCGAGCGAATATAGTCGCCCTATGGAATCCGCGATGCCGCCGTTTCTGGACGAGCCACCCATCAGCCCATCGCTCACGGCCTACGATCGCGAGCATATGGTGCTCTATCTGCGCCTACTCGACTCGGCGCGCGATGGCGCGGACTGGCGCGAGGCTGTCCACGTCCTGTTCGGTCTCGATCCCGAAACCGATCCCGCGCGATGTCGGCATATTCACGAATCTCACCTGGCGCGAGCGCGCTGGATGACCGAGCAAGGTTATCGCCACCTGGTTCGTGAGAGCCAGCGTTCATAACCTTGGTGATGCCGCTAGGGCATCACCTGTTGCCTGAAGGCGGTCTTCCGAAAAGCAACCCGAGCGGGAAACCTGACTCCTCCGCAAGTCTTTGGACCAAGACGACGGAGGACAGCTTGACGCCCGACGCATCTGAGTGGCGCTCCTCGGCAAGCTACGATCATGTCGAAGAGCTGACCGCATCAAGCCTTGCCTGGGAATGGCTCCGCCGCAACGAAGCCTATGACAGGGACTTCGAGGCGGTGATGCAACCTGATGTCGACCCGACACTGCTGACGGACATGATCCGACAGCGCTGGGGGTTGCGATTTCCCGGTGGACCCGCTGCAGGCTCCGCCGAAGGCTCCCGTCATTTGGCTGCCGGAGAAAGACACGAGCGTCGTTGTCCTCGCGACCGCACCGGATATCCTGACAACGGAGGCGGGAGGGCGTTCGCCCCTTTCCGACGTCGACTCCATTGCCGACGGGCAAGGCGTGCATGGCCTTTATGATCTCGACCCGTTCCAGCAAATCCAAATTCTACGTGCCGACGCAGCCGCGGGAGAGGTTCCGCTGGCCGCCAGCGTGCCGCTCGACATCACCGGCTTCGATCGTCTGGAGGCTATCGGTCGCCTGCTCGCGGCACTGCATGGCCGCGCCATTCCGCCGGACACTCGCCTGACCCGTCAGCAACGGATGCGAGCACGCCGCATGCTGCAAGCCTTCGACGGCGCGCGCGATGGCGCGACCCAACTTGAAATCGCGCAAGTCATCTTCCGCATTGGCAACACCACGCGCGACGAGTGGCAGGTGTCCTCAACCCGGCACGCCGTCATGTCCTTGCTGCGCGATGCCCGTGCGATGATCGCGGGCGGCTATCGCAAACTTCTTCGTCATCGCCATCGCCGCTGATCCCCGCCGCGTCGCCGCGGTGTGGGAATTTGGGTCCCCCCAACTTCGCACTGCAACTCGCCGGTTTCGCTTCGCCATCGTGGCCTTCGTCCGCCGATGATCTTCGGCGGTCCTCACGAACCCCACGGAGGCCCGATCCATGCGACCCGAACTCGCCGTTTTGCCGCCGCGCTTCCTGCGCACCAAGGAAGCCGCCGAATTCCTCAGTCTGTCGGCCCGCACACTCGAAAAGCACCGCACCTACGGCACCGGCCCGGCCTACCGGAAGCTCGGCGGCCGCGTCGTCTACGCCGTCGACGATCTCGAAGCCTGGGCTGCGCGCGGCGCCGTCACCTCGACCTCCGATCCGCGTGGCGCCGTCCTGCCGGCCAAACGGCAGACGCTGCCCTCCGCGCCGCAACCCGGCCGCTACGCGCGCTGACCGCGAGCGGTTTCCCGAATGGCGGCGCGACACCAGTCCCTCTCGGAGCGCGGACAGCTCGACCTGTTCCGTGCGCTCCCCGGCGAGTTCGCGCCACGAGACGCGCAGGATCTCATGGCTTATCCGTTTTTCTCCCTCTCCAAGACCCATCGTATCGCGCCGATAGATTTCTGTGCCGGCGACGTGTCGATCCGCGTCGAGGCCGTGCCCGATCATGGCATGGCGACCATATGGGACGCCGACATCCTGATCTGGGCGGCGAGCCAGATCGTCGAGGCGCGTGATGCAGGTTTGCGCACATCGCGTCTGATGGTCGCCACGCCCTATGAAATCCTGAAGTTCATCGGCCGCGGCACATCCTTGCGCGACTATCAGCGCCTGAAAGCCGCGCTCGACCGCCTGCAATCCACGACGGTCTGCACCTCGATCCGCCAGCCCACTGAGGGTCGGCGTCACCGCTTCTCGTGGATCAACGAGTGGAAGGAGCGCACCGACCGGAGCGGCAAGCCGGACGGGATCGAGATGATCGTGCCTGACTGGTTCTATCAGGCCGTTCTCGACGACGCGCTCGTGCTGACGATCGACCGCGCCTACTTCGATCTCACCGGCGGCCTTGATCGCTGGCTCTATCGCCTGGTGCGCAAGCACGGCGGGCGCCAGCGCAATGGCTGGCGGTTCGATTTCCGCCACCTTCACCAGAAATCCGGCGCCCTGTCGCCGTTCAAACGCTTCGCGTTCGAGCTACGCGACATCATCCGTCGCCAGCCGCTTCCGGGCTACACGTTGTTTCTGGAGATCGAGGCCGGCGGCAGAACCTTGCTCGCATTCGAGCGCACTCCGCCCTGTGGAAAAGCTGTGAAAGGCTTCGTGCCATCGGGAACCCGAAAGCGCGTGCCATCAGGAACCGCCCCCTCGTGCCAACGGGAACCGAAACAGGGTCTAACCCACGACAGCAGAACAGAAAATCGCGCCCCTAACTTAGAATCTAACAGAGAATCTAACTTTGAAGAGCGCGCGCGCGAGGTGGAAAACCTCGTTCGGCAGGCGGCAAACGCGCTCAGCGCCACCGGAAAACGGCGCACAAGCAGCCCCGCTTTCACCAGCACCGGCGCAGCGGGAGCCCAGACCACCGGCCTTCCGCAGCTTCCCTTCGGTCCTCGTTCGGGAGGCCGCCGATGATCGTGGCCTTCCTCAACCAGAAGGGCGGTGTCGGCAAGACGACGCTGGCGCTGCATCTCGCCGGCGAATGGGCCGGGAAGGGAAAGCGGGTCACGCTGATCGACGCGGATCCACAGGGCTCGGCGCTCGACTGGTCGCAGCAACGCAGCCGTGGAGGCCATCCACGCCTGTTCGGCGTCGTCGGCCTGGCCCGCGATACGCTCCACCGCGAGGCGCCGGAACTGGCGCGTGATGTCGATCATGTCGTGATCGACGGGCCACCGCGTGTCGCCGGTCTGATGCGCTCGGCTCTGCTCGCCGCCGACCTCGTCTTGATCCCGGTGCAGCCGTCGCCGCTCGACGGCTGGGCCTCCGCCGAGATGCTGACGCTCCTGTCGGAGGCGCGCATCTACCGGCCGGAGCTGCGCGCCCGTTTCGTCCTCAATCGCTGCGGCGCACGCACCGTCATCGCACGCGAGACCGCCGAGACGCTCGCCGATCACGATCCGCCGGTGCTGCGCAACACCATCGGCCAGCGCGTCATCTATGCCGACGCCGCGCAATCGGGCCGCCTCGCTTTCGAGATCGACGATGACGGTCCCGCCGCGCGCGAGATCACAGCACTCATCACCGAGATCGAAAGGATCGCGCCATGAGCGAGCGATCCGAACGGCGCGGTTTCGCATCGCGTCCGACCAGTCCGGATGCCTGGATCAAGGCGTCCGAAACCGAGTCGGCGCGGATCGCCGATGCGTCGGGCTTCACCGCCCGCCTGACGATCGACATCACGCCGGAGCTGCGTGGACGCATCAAGATCATCGCATTCCAGCGCGGCGTCACCGTCGCCGACATGCTGCGCGAGCTGCTCGCGCGCGAATTTCCCTCAACATCAGGAGACACACCATGATCGGCATAGCGGCCTTCCACATGCGCGGCGGCTCATCGCCGGCCGTGCTCCCGCACGACGCTCTCACCCATGTCGAGCTGACCTGGGTCGAGAAGAAAATCGAGAACTGGATTCGCTTCGGGACGCACACGCACGAACGGATCCTCGATCGCCGGCGGCGCGTCCTGTCCTTCCGCCCCGGCGCGGTCTTCGCCTTCGTCCGCTGGGCCTCGAACGACTTCGGCACGATTATCTCGCGCATCGACATCGTGCGCGCCGTGTCGCCCGACGAAAGCTATCAGACGCTGCCCTTTGTGCGACCCGGCGGCGACATCCTGCTGAAAGTCGAAGGCTGGCCCAAAGTCGAGCAGGTGCTGCAGGCGATCGACGCCATCGAGCGTCTCGGCGTCGATCCTGAAACGGTCTCGCCCGATCACTGGCGGCACGTCCACAACCGGATGAGCGCCGGCCACGAGCCGCGCGCCTACACGATCGAGCGTCATCAGGCATGGCTGAAGCGGCTGGAGTGCGAGCGATGACCCGCTTCGGCTATGTCATGGTGACGTACTTCTCCGTGATGGGCGTCGCCATCGCCGCGTTCATACCGACGCCGCTCCGCCTCGTCTGGAACGCATCGGCCAGCGTGCCGATTGGCCTCTATGACCTCGATCCTCCACGTGATCTGGCTGTCGGCGATCTTGTCGGCGTGATGCCGGACAAGCCGCTCGCCGACTGGATGGTCGAGCGGGGCTACATCGGCCGTGGTGTGCCGCTGATGAAGCGCGTCATGGGGCTTCCCGGTCAACAGGTCTGCCGCATGGGCAACGCCGTGACCGTCGATGCCATGCCGCTCGGCGATGCGCTCGATCGCGATCGGCGCGGCCGCAAACTACCCGTCTGGCAAGGCTGCCGCCGCATCACGGACGGCAACATCTTTCTCATGAACCCGGACGTGTTCGATAGCCTGGACGGTCGCTACTTCGGTCCGATCCCCGCGCGCACGATCATCGGCAAGGCGACGCCGCTCTACACCGATGAGACCGGTGACGGTCGCTACGTCTGGCGCGCCGCTACGCGCTGACCGCTCCCCCATCGGCGGGAGCGGTGCTCGCCGATGGCTTTTTCAACCTCACCGCCAAGGAAACTGTCATGCCCCAGATTGGTGAATTCACGCGCGACGAGACCGGCTTCATCGGACACCTCGCGACGCTCTTGCTGGATCAGGACATCATCATCGTCCTGGCGGAACCGTCCGACGCCGAGAACGCACCGGATTATCGCGTTCACCTCTTCGACGGTATGAACAACGAAACAGGCCCGGAGATCGGCGCGGCCTGGAAACGCACCGGCGAGAAGGCCGGCGAATACATCGCGCTGCTGATCGACGATCCGGCATTCCTGCACCCGGTCCGCGCCAACCTGTTCCGTGACGACGATGCCGGCAAGGCCTGGTCGTTGCACTGGTCGCGTCCGCGCGATCGTGCCGAGAAGGATTGAGCGATGCTTGGCTCTCGTCAGCCGACGAGCCGTTCGACTGCGTCCGGGCTGCGCTGCGCTGCCCGGTGCATCGCTCTCCTTCTCCTTTCCGGCCTTAGCCTCGCGAGCATCATGCCGGCGATCACGATGGCGCAGGACTTGGGCGCCGATCGACCGTCGCCACGCGATCCCTATGGCGATTACATCGCCGAGGCATCGCGGCGCTTCGGCGTTCCGATCGCATGGATCAGGGCCGTGATGCGTGCCGAAAGCGCCGGCGATCCGCGTGCCATTTCGCCGAAGGGCGCCATGGGCCTGATGCAGATCATGCCGGCGACATGGGCGGGTTTGCGCCTGCGTCACCGACTCGGCGCCGATCCCTATGATCCGCACGACAACATCATCGCTGGCGCGGGCTACATCCGCGAACTGTTTGACCGCTACGGATCGCCCGGCTGGATCGCGGCCTACAATGCCGGTCCCGGCCGCTATGAGGACTCGCTGAAGGGCCGCGCATTGCCGGCGGAAACGCGCACCTATGTCGCCATGGTCGCGCCGTCGGTGGACGGCAGCGACGCAGCCGGCCCGATCGTGGTCGCGGCGATCGATCCGCTCGCCTGGACACGCGCGCCGCTGTTCATTGCGCAGCCCGAGCGCGCACCGGCCGCCGATCCCGTGCCGACCGCGCGCGCTTTCGATGCCGCAACGCCGACATCATCCGTGCGCGATGTTTCCGCCATCGAGCCGCAGTCGGACGGGCTGTTCGTCCCGCGCTCCGGCGGAAAGACTGCGCCATGAGCGGCCGGGTTCCCAATCGCACGATAGCAGGCTCCAGCGTGTCATGGCGTGCGCAGGGGGTAGAGTCAGGCACCACAACCGTACGATGGCGAGATAAAAAGCCGCGAGGTGCGGCGTCGGTCGGTCGTGTTGTTTCAATAGGTTATGAGGCGATTTCGCGAGGCGCGGGAATTCCGCGCACCTCGCGGCAACGCCGATTTCTCTTGAGATTCCGCTGCTTGACGCGATGTGCGGAGCATCGGCCATGACTGGCGACAGCGAATTCCGCATCCGGCCAGGCCGCATCCGCTCGACGCGCGCGCAGGCGGCGCGTCCCTTCATCGCACAGGCCCTCGCGGCGGCGCAGAAGGCCGGCGCCCGCGTCTCTCGGGCCGGGAAGATCAGCCCCGGCAACCGCTCGACATTTGGGCGCGGGCGCACGGCGAGCGTGCGCGCCAACCGCCTGCTGACGGGACGCTCGCGCATCGTCGTCATCAAGACGCGGGTGGTTCGCCACACCGCTCGCGCCGCGCCGCTCGCCGCCCACCTCAACTATCTACGTCGCGAGGGCGTGACCCGTGATGGGGAGAAGGCGCGTTTGTTCGGGCCGGAGACCGATGAGGTGGATGGCCGGGCCTTCGCCGAGCGGTGCCAGGACGACCGGCATCATTTCCGCTTCATCGTCTCGCCCGAGGACGCCGTCGATATGGCGGACCTCAAATCCTTCACCCGCGATCTGATGGGGCAGATGGAAAGGGATCTCTGCACCAAGCTCGATTGGGCCGGTGTCGATCACTGGAACACCGACAATCCGCACGTCCACATCATCGTGCGTGGCCGCGCGGAAGACGGCCAGGATCTCGTCATCTCGCGCGACTACATCAAGGAAGGGATGCGTGCCCGCGCGGCCGATCTCGTCACCCAGGAGCTTGGTCTGCGCACCGATCTCGACATCCGCCGCAACCTGGAACGTCAGGTCGAGGCAGAACGATGGACACAGCTCGACCGCCAGCTTGTCCGCGACGGCCGCCAGACCGGCGCCATCGACATGGCGATCGATCCGAACGCCCAGCCCGACGAATATCACGCCTTGAAGGTCGGGCGTCTTCGCAAACTGGAAACGCTTGGCCTTGCCGATCAGGTCGGCCCTGGCCAGTGGATGATCGACGCAAAGGCCGAGGCGACTCTGCGTGAACTCGGCGAGCGCGGCGACATCATCAAACGCATGCACCGGGCTTTGACGGATCGCGGCATCGAACGCGGCTCGGCGGGCTATGTGCTCGCGGCCGAAAGCCTCGATGCGCCCGTGATCGGCCGATTGGTCGATCGCGGTCTTGATGACGAGCTGAAGGGCTCCGCCTACGCCGTGGTCGATGGCGTTGATGGCCGCACCCATCACATCAAGCTGCCCGACCTCGAAGCCGCCGGCGACAGCGCGCCGGGCTCGATCGTCGAACTGCGCAAGTTCGACGACGCACAAGGACAGCGCCGCGTCGCAATCGCCGTCCGCTCCGACCTCGACATCGACCGGCAGATCACGGCAACAGGCGCGACCTGGCTCGATCGGCAGAACATCGCGCGCGAACCTGCCGCCCTGTCCGAGGCCGGCTTCGGCGCCGAGGTACGGCAGGCGCTGGATCGACGCGCGGATCATCTGGTCGGACAGGGCTTCGGCGAGCGACACGGCCAGCGTGTCACCTTCAATCGCGGGCTGATCGACACGCTGCGCCGTCGCGAGCTGGAAGCGGCCGGCGAAAAACTCTCCGCCGAAACAGGCCAGCCGTTCAATCGCGCGGGAAGCGGCGAGTATGTTGCCGGCACCTACCGCCAGCGTTTGGCACTCGCCTCCGGCCGCTTTGCCATGCTGGACGACGGCCTCGGCTTCCA
>NZ_AUGD01000040.1 GCF_000426845.1 Bradyrhizobium sp. in8p8
TGATAGCGGGCCTGGTTGTAATGCTCGACGAAGGCTGCGACCTGCCGTTCGAGATCCTCCGGCAGGTAGTAATTCTCGAGCAGGATGCGGTTCTTCAGGGTCTGGTGCCAGCGCTCGATCTTGCCCTGCGTCTGGGGATGGTAAGGCGCGCCACGAACATGCTGCATGCCCTTGCCATCGAGCCAGGCGGCAAGGTCGGCCGAGATGTAGGACGAACCGTTGTCGCTCAACAGCCTCGGCCGGTGCGCGACAGTGATCCGGTCGAGCCCAGCCGCCGCCAGCGCCAGATCAAGCGTGGCGGTGACGTCGTCGGCGCGCATCGTGGCGCAGAGCTTCCAGGCGACGATATAGCGCGAGAAGTCGTCGAGGACGGTTGAGAGATAATACCAACCCCAGCCGGTGATCTTCAGGTAGGTGAAGTCGGTCTGCCAGAGCTGGTTCGGCGCCGTGGTCTTGTCCTTGAACTCGGACGCCGCCTTGATGACGATGTGGGCTGGGCTGGTGATCAGGTCATGCGCCTTCAGCAGCCGATACACCGAAGCTTCCGAGACGAAGTAGCTCTTCTGGTCGGTGAAGCGCACCGCCAGCTCGCGCGGACTGAGTTCGGTTTCGCGCAGCGCCAGTTCGATGATCTCGGCCCGGATCGTCTCGGGGATCCGGTTCCAGACGCGATCGGGCCGCGAGCGGTGATCGGCGAGCGCCTCGATCCCGCCGGTGCGATAGCGATCATACCAACGATAAAACGTGGCGCGCGGGATGCCGAGCTTGTCCAGTGTGCGCCGCGCCGGCAGGTGCGAGGCCTCGACCAGGCGGATGATCTCGGCCTTCTCGGACGCGGGATATCTCATGTGTCGTCCTCCCCATCCGCCAGCATGCTTTATGGAATGGCTCGCCCCTTACCCTCGGCGCAAGATTGCGTCGGCCGCAAATGGCACGGAGGTGAGCCGATGAATGAGATCAGGGTTCTGGGAATCGATCTTGGCAAAGACGTTTGCAGCGTGGTCGGTTTCGACAGCGCGGGGCAGGTGCTGCTGCGTCGGCGGATGCGACGCGACAGTATCCTGAAGCTGGCGTCAGGAATGCCGAGCTGCGTCATGGCGATGGAAGCATGCTGCGGCGCCCATCATCTTGGCCGCCTGCTTCGCGAGCAGGGTCACGATGTGCGGCTGATGTCGCCAGAGTATGTTCGCCCGTACGTGAAGGCTCAGAAGAATGACGACCGTGACGCCGAGGCGATCGCGGAAGCGGCAACCCGCCCGACGATGCGCTTCGTCGATCTCAAGAGCGACGAGCAACTCGACATGCAGAGCCTGCATCGGGCGCGGGATCGGCTGGTTGGCGAGCGCACGACGCTGATCAATCAGTTGCGAGCGATCCTTCTGGAGCGCGGGATCGTGATGGCGAAGGGACGGCGCAAGCTCGAACTTCGACTGGATCAACTCCTTGCTGGCGAGGTGGCGATCAGCCGTCGGATCAGACAGCTCGTCGAGGACATGCGGGCCCAGTGGCGCGCCCTTGACGAGCGGATCGGCGCCTTCGATGCCGAGTTCGTTGCGATCGCGCGCGAGGATGCCGCAACGAAGCTCCTGGCGACGATCCCGGGGGTCGGCCCGTTGAATGCGACCGCCTTCGTCGCCTCGGTGGGAAGGGCGGAGACGTTTGGCCGGGGCCGGGATCTTGCCGCCTGGCTCGGCCTGGTACCTCGCCAGATGACGACCGGCGGCAGACCTAAGCTTCTCGGGATCAGCAAGCGCGGCAACGGCTACCTTCGCAGGATGCTGATCCACGGCGCGCGAGCGGCATTGCCGTCCCTGGCGAAGGGGCGGACGTTGCTCGGCGAATGGCTGCGGGGATTGCTCGCGCGAACGCATATCAACACCGCCGTGGTCGCGCTCGCGGCGAAGATGGCCAGGATCATCTGGGCCGTGTTGAGAAGCGGGCGCCCCTTCCAGGTGGAGGCGATGCCATCGGCTGGATGATCAGAGTTCGGCCTTAGGGGAGCGTCCTTCAGGCCAGCGTTGTCTGTGAGTGGATTGGAAAGATGGCCTGACAGTCGAACGGCGTGCCGTGATCCTGATCAAAAAAATGGCGTTAGACGCCGACGGCTTTATGAGGATCGGTACGCGCGAAAGCTCCATCTTGGCCGAGGCACGACCTCGAGACCGGATACGTTGGCGCAGACTGAAGAGCCGGAAAGAAATCCCTTGCAGGCGGGGCGAGCCATACGTTTTTTGAGCAGGCGGTTTTCCAGGGTCAGATCGGCCACGGCCTCCTTCAGGGCCTTCGCCTCACGGCGCAGTTCCTTGACCTCGTCGGATGTCGCTGCCCGTGCCGTGTCACCGGCCAGCCGGCGCTTGCCGGCGTCGAGGAACTCCTTCGACCAGCCGTAATACATCGACGCGGCGATCCCCTCGCGCCGGCACAACTCGGCGATGCTCTCCTCGCCGCGCACGCCTTCCAGCACGATGCGGATCTTCTCTTCGGCGGAAAACTGCCGGCGCGTCGCGCGCCGGATGTCCTTCACCACCTGCTCTGCCGGAGCTTTCTCCGGCACCGATTTCTGTCTCATCTGCGCTCCTGAATGGCTGCGATGATCCAGAAATCCTCCCTTCCCGAAAATCCCGAATCTGTCTCAAGGGCGCTGACGGCGGACATTCACGACGCTCAGCGTTCCGAGCGCTCTTGATCAGCGTAGTCGTCGTTCAAGATGGAGGGGGCGCACTCTCGCGCAACCGCGCGATCCGATGGCAACACGAATTGGCGCCACGGATGGAGCTGAGCTCCCAGGGACCATGAGGGAACGGCATCATCGCAACACTGAAAGCCGCGTGCAGCGTGATATTATCCATCATACTCATCTCACGCCGCAATGCTACCTTGCTGGTAGACAGCAAGAAAGAGCCAGAGACGCTTAATCATCCGGCGCAAGTCATCCCTACTGTCTGCCTCATCGTCAGGCATCCATGTGCATTCGAGCCGCCCGGTTTCATCATTGACGCGCCATACCGGCCCCTGAACATTAAAGGGGCACAGATATACGGTAGAAAGTTCAGATCACGAACAGCGACGGGCTTCCGCGCCACAGTCGAAGGTCGTAGAAGGGTGGAACTTTGCCGTTCGTCTCGCCCATCGGAACGAGACGCCATTCACAACACAAGCACCTAGGTTTGAACGCGGAAATGAGACATTTGCGGATGTAACAACCTTGCCGCAATGCAGCATCGTCCGCCTTGCACGCGGCGAAGGGTCACTTCACTGACGGATAGAGTCACAAAACCTTCGCGACCTTGACATCGAAGTGTCATCCACGAGCCCTACTGTATTGCGAAACGCAATCTTTGCGTCATTCACATTACAGATGGTGATCCATGAAGCCCAGCGATGCCGAGACCGACCGCAAATACGTGTTGCGGCTCAGAAATGTCGGTGTGACCTATTCAGGCGGAGTGGTGGCGCTCAGATCGACCACCCTCGATTTCTTCCAGCGCGAGTTCTCCGTTTTACTCGGCCTGTCGGGTGCGGGGAAATCGACACTTTTGCGCTCCCTGAACCTCCTTGTTAAACCTACCTCCGGCGAGATTGTCTCATCGGATTTCGGTGTCCTTGGCCCGACCGGCGCACTCCGCCAGCACCGGCGCCGAACGGCACTCATTTTCCAGCACCATCAGCTGATCGAGCGACATACGGCCCTCGCCAACGTCCTCACCGGCCGACTCGGCTATCACAATACCTTGCGCAGTTTCTTCCCGCTGCCCCGCGCGGACCTGGAACTGGCTCTCCACTGCCTCGAGCGCGTCGGTCTGGCCGACAAATCCATGACGCGTGTCGATCAGCTCTCTGGCGGCCAGAAGCAGCGTGTCGGGATTGCCCGCGCGCTGGCGCAGCAGCCCAACATCATTCTGGCCGACGAGCCTGTCGCCAGCCTCGATCCCGCCACCTCGGAGAAGATCCTCGAACTGCTTCGCCAGGTGTGCAAAGAAGACGGCATCACCGCCATCGTGTCGCTGCACCAGCTGGAATACGCGCAGCGCTTTGCAGACCGGATCATTGGCCTTGCCGGTGCACATGTTGTGTTTGACGGCGCTCCTGATGAGCTCAATGACGACAATTTCGCCGCGATATACGCCGGGCACCGCCGTGAGCCAATCGCACCCAGCCGGACGAGTAACCCCGCCTACGCCCAGCCACCGTTTACGCCTGAGATGGAGATGTCCCTATGAACCGCCTGCTGAAATTTGCCATTGCTGCCGCCCTTGCCATGGGGCTGGCAGCGCCAGCCCACGCCGCCAATCCGAATCCAGAGACTTTAAAGGTCGCACTGTTACCGGATGAGAATGCGTCCGAGTTGATCAAGCGCAATCAACCGCTCAAGGACTACCTCGAGAAGGAACTGGGCAAGAAGGTCGATCTGGTTGTGACAACAGACTACTCGTCGATGATCGAGGCAATGCGTTTCGGCCGGATCGACATAGCCTATTTCGGTCCGCTCTCGTACGTGCTTGCCAAGGGCAAAGCCGATATCGAGCCGTTTGCGGCAATGGTCAGCGACGGCAAGCCGACTTACCGCTCTGTCGTCATTGCCAACGCGAATGCCAATGTGAATTCGCTCAGCGACATCAAGGGCAAGAAGGTCGCTTTCGGCGATCGCGCTTCCACCTCCAGCCATCTGATTCCGAAGACGTTGATGGCGGAAGCCGGTGTCGTGAATGATCGCGATTACCAGCAGCACTTCGTCGGCAGCCACGATGCGGTTGCGGTGAATGTCGCCAACGGCAATGCGGAAGTCGGGGGCCTTTCCGAGGTGATCTGGAAAACTCTTCTTGAGAGAAAGCTCGTCGACGCAGGCAAGGTCAAGGTCATCGCCTACAGCAAGGAATATCCCCAATACCCGTGGACGATGCGCTCCGACCTGAAGCCGGAGCTGAAGGACAAGATCCGCACCACTTTCGTGAACCTGAAGGACCCCGCAGTTCTGAAGAACTTCAAGGCGGACGGTTTCGCCCCGATCACGGACAATGATTACGACGTGATCCGCGATATGGGAAAGTTGCTTGGAATCGACTTCGGAGCGATGTGAGGACGTGATGACGACGCTCGGCGCAACCACAATCAACACAACAAACCATTATCTCGATCAGTACAGTCGGGCGTGGATCCGGCAGTCTGCCCAGGTTGCTGCGGTACTCGCTATTGTGCTGGTTGCATTCTGGTATGTTGGTCTTCTGGATTTCGGGACCCTGGCAAACGGGGTTCCGGCCATCTTAACGCTGGCCCGCGAGGCGATGCCGCCGGATTTCACCAATGCGCGCGCGTGGCTCAAGCCGCTGGTGGACACCTTGGCAATGAGTATTGCCGGAACGGCAATAGCGGTGCTTCTGTCATTTCCGCTGGCTTTTCTTGCTGCCCGGAACACGTCGCCGCACACGATCGTATTTCATGTCGCCCGTACCCTGCTAAACGCTCTTCGCTCGGTCCCGGAGCTGATTATGGGCATCATTTTCGTTGCTGCCGTAGGCTTTGGTGCTTTACCCGGCGTTCTGGCATTAGGCCTGCATTCGGTCGGTATGGTCGGCAAGTTTTTTGCGGAAGCAATTGAGCATGTCGATGAGGCCCCCATAGAGGCTGCGCGCGCCGCAGGTGCAACTCCGGTTCAAGTGTTGTTCCACGCCGTCCTGCCACAAGTGTCATCGCAGTTCGCAGACGTATCCGTCTATCGCTGGGAATATAACTTCCGCGCATCCACGATAATGGGAATGGTTGGCGCAGGCGGTATTGGGTTTGAGCTGATGGGATCGCTTCGAATCATGTTGTATCAAGAAGTCAGCGCCATTTTACTCGTCATCCTGATAATGGTGACAATCGTCGATGGCCTGAGCGGCTATTTGCGGAAGAAATTCAAGTAAGGACCGGCCATCGTGAAACCGCGCGTCGTCATCACCCACAAAGTGCATCAGGAAACCTTGGATCTCCTCTGTGACCATTGTGAAGTCACTCCCAATCAAACTATGGAAACCCTGCCCCGCGAAGAGATTCGCCGCCGTGTCGGCACGGCGGATGCAATGATGGCCTTCATGCCGGACTGGGTCGACGCCGATTTCCTGGCAGCTTGCCCGCAGATGAAGGTCATCGGCGCGGCCTTGAAGGGCTACGATAACTTCGATGTCGCGGCCTGTACGGCCCGGGGCATCTGGCTGAGCATCGTGCCTGACCTCCTGACCGTGCCGACGGCTGAGTTGGCCATCGGCCTTACCATCGGCCTCACCCGCAAGATGATCCAGGCCGATGCCAGGGTCCGCTGCGGCAAATTCGCCGGTTGGCGGCCGGAGTTTTTCGGCCTGGGCATCGCGGGGTCCGCCATTGGTATTCTCGGAATGGGGGCGATTGGGCAAGCCATCGCCGAACGGCTGAATGGCTGGGGCGCAACGCTGCTATACAACGACCGGGTGCCGATCCCAGCACCCGGCGGCGAAGCTCGACCTAGTGTTGCTCGGCGCAGCCTGGAGGAGGTATTATCCGAATCCGATATCGTCATCCTGGCCCTGGCGCTGGCCCCAGACACCATCCATCTGATCAACGACAGGACGCTCGCCCTGATGAAACCAGGCGCATACCTCGTGAATCCATGCCGCGGCTCTGTCGTGAGCGAAGCTGCTGTTCTAACTGCGCTCACCAGCGGTCAGCTCGGCGGGTATGCCGCCGACGTGTTCGAGCTGGAGGATTGGGCTCGCGAAGACAGACCGCGGGAGATCGCTCCGGGCTTGCTGGGTCACCCAAACACGATGTTCAGCCCGCATATTGGCTCTGCTGTTAAGAAAGTTCGCTTGGCAATCGAACTGCGCGCTGCAGAAAATATCCTGCAGGCCCTTTCGGGTAAGCCGCCAATGGATGCCGTCAACAATCCGAGACAAGTGGCTTAGATCGGCAATGCTGAATCTAGTATGGGTGCGGACATTTCTGGCCCTGGCGAAGCATAAGAGCTTTCAAGCGTCCGCAGAATATCTTCGGATCGCTCAGCCGACGGCCTCATCACATATCCAGAAGCTTGAGGAGCAGCTGGGTGTCCTGCTATTCCATCGCTCCCGAACGGGGTGCGAGCCGACGCGGGAAGCGATGAACTTTCTGCCTTATGCCCAGAGCATCCTTAGGGTTAACGAGCGTGCACTCGCCGCGGTCTCTGGGGAGCGCACGCGGATCGGTGCCAGTTCCAATATCGGAATCTATCTGCTGCAGCCCTATGTCCGGTCATATCTGGAAGGCCGCGATCCAGCGGCTTTTGATATGGTGATTGACCGCAATCCGTCCATCGTCGAGAAACTGGAGAATGTCGAAATAGATGTGGCCGTGTTGGAATGGTGGGACAACCGCGACGGCTGCCAAGTCGAGCGCTGGAGAAGCGAGCCCGTCGTCGTCATCGTTCCGCCCGATCATCCATTGGCGTCTCAAGACCACATTGATCCGGTTCAGTTATCCGCATTTGAGCTTCTCGGCGGCGAACCTGGCACCGGGACCGGGCGGATGCTTGCGAAATATTTCGGCGATCACGCTCAAATGCCGCGGGTTTCCCTACAGTTGGGTAGCACCGAGGCTGTCAAGCAGGCGGTAAAGGCTGGAGTTGGCATCTCTCTAGTTCTGGCGTCAGCCGTATCGGACGAGGTGCGGGCCGGAAGCCTGCGTGCCTTACCCTTCCCTGACCCGCCGCTACGAAAGGACCTGTTTGTCGCTTGGCGCACCGGCATTTCGGGCATGCCTATACCGGCCTTCGCCCAGCATCTATTGAACGCTCACTGCAATGAGACGGTATCCGCTCGCTGACGTCAGCGCCTCTCGAATCGGCTACATGCGCGTTTTGTTGGTCATGAACGCGTATTTCGCACGGTCTAAGCGGTCGCTCAACCGGTTCGATGATTGAGTGAGGAGCTTAAATGCGACGTCAAAGAGCGTGGGTACAGGCGATCTGTTTTCGCATGCGCTCTGCGGTCAGCTGAAGGCGGCCCAGCTCCATCAACCCATGTCATGGGTTCGTGTTTCTTAGTCGATCTGGCTAGCTTCTCCTGTGGCGAATGTCCGCAAAGTGGCAACCAAGCCGCCCTCGGCAACCAATCGAAAGCGCAGAATTCCACTCCACCGCGACGTTCCTGCCCTCTGCCGGAAAAGGCCGCAGTGGCTCATGGCTTGCCGTACAACTTTCTCGAACCAAGGTCCGAAAGGGGTCCGGTGACGTTGCCCCCAACTTCTATCCAGCGTGACGTAGACTCTGACGGTTGGTTTTGCCCATCTGGGCGGGGTGAGCGACGGGGGCTGGCGTGGAGC
>NZ_AUGD01000041.1 GCF_000426845.1 Bradyrhizobium sp. in8p8
GCAGCTTCTCACCACGCAGATTCCGCACAGTGGACCTCGGGTGCCAGCGGGCTCCCGGTCTTCCCTGCGCCCTCTTTCATTTCAGAGGGTGAGGCGACAAAGCAAAGCTCGGGCGAGATCAGCCGCGAGAACGAGAAGATGTGTCTTCGGGTGAGATGCGAATCGAAAGAGCGATGCGCGCCACCGCAGACACAATGACGGCGTTGATGCAGTTAGTGCGACCACCCGCCCTTGGGTCCCGGCTCTGCGCAGCAGCGCAAGAACGCTGCCGCGCGTCCGGGACACGGGAGGATCAAACCGGCTTGCCCGTGTACGGCATCGACGCGGTAAGGCCGCCGTCGACCGGAAACGCCTGGCCGTTCACATAAGACGCCTCGTCGCTCGCAAGGAACAGTCCCATCGCCGCGAGCTCATGCGGCTGGCCGGGGCGCTTGAGCGGGTTGAGCTGCCCGATCTTGTCCTGGGTGCCGCGCTCCTTGGCGCGGTCGAAGATCGGCTTGGTCATGCCTGTTTCGATCAGCCCGGGGCAGACCGCGTTGATGCGAACTCCGGTGCCGGTGAGCGAATAGGCCGTGGTCTGCACCAGGCTGATCACGCCGGCCTTGCTCGCGGCATAGGGATGTCCGCTCGCGCCGGCCTTAAGGCCTGCGACGGACGCCGTCAGCACGATCGCGCCGGATTGCTGCTTGACCATGTGTGGCATGGCGTACTTCACCGCGAGGAATGGCCCGATCAGGTTGACCCGCAAGATCTCCTGCCAGTGCTCCACCGTCTGCTCGGCGAGCGGAACGAGCCCGCCGGAGATTCCGGCATTCGCCCAGATCACGTCGAGCCGCCCGTGCGTCTTCACGGCCTTGTCGATGACGGCGATGACGTCGGTCTCGGAGCCGGCGTCCGCGATCATGGCTTCGGCGGTGCCGCCGGCCTTCTTCACCTCGTCGACCGTCTCCTTCACCGCCTCCGAGCGATCGACCGCAATCAGTTTGGCACCTTCCTTGGTGAACAGCAGCGCAGCCGCGCGACCGATGCCGCTGCCCGCGCCAGTGATGATGACGGATTTGCCTTGCAGGCGGCCCATGCGCTTCTCCCTTTGGCTCGCGCGCAGCCCTTGCCGCGCGACGGAATTTCAAACAAGATTTCAAACGGTAAAGTGTCTTGAGACACGTTCGCTACTGACGTACAGCGACATCAAACGGGATGGAAGGGTTTCGATGGCCGGTGCAGACAAGCCGAATGTGGTCGTCACGCGATGGTGGTGGGTCCGGCACGCCCCCGTGCGCAATGACGGCGGCAACATCTACGGGCAGAGCGATATCGCCTGCGACACCAGCGACACCTACGTATTCAATGCCGTTGCCAAGGTGCTGCCACGCACCGCGATCTGGTACTCGAGCAACTTGATGCGCACGCACCAGACCGCGGAAGCGATCTGGGCGGCTGGTTTCCCGCGGCCTGCGTCGATGAAATGGGAGGCCGACCTCGCCGAGCAAAATCTCGGCCGTTGGCAGGGCATGAACCGCGCCCAGTTCATCGCCAGCCGCCCCGTCGGATCGAGTTGGTTCGCCGACATCAATGAGCCCGCGCCCGGCGGCGAAAGCTTCATGGATCTCTACAACCGCACGCGCCGCACCATCGAGCGGATCAACAACGAGGCGGCAGGGCAAAACATTATCGCGGTCGCGCATGGCGGCACCATCAAGGCGGCGCTGGGTCTCGCGCTCGACGGTCAGCCGGAGCGCGGGCTGTCATTCGACATCGACAATTGCTCGGTGACGCGGTTGGACTATTTTGCGAGCCCCGAGCGCACGGTCTGGCGGCTGCCGATGGTGAACCAGCAGCCGTGGATCGCGGATGTTGCGCACGCGGCGATGCACCAGCCGGCGGGGCCGGAAGTCAAGAAGCTCGCCTGAAGCGGCTGTCCGCTCGCGCGAGCGGCATAAGCTCCGGGCCAATCAAATCGTACTCAGGGAGATCAAAATGACCTTGTTCGACATGAAGGGGAAAGTCGCCGTCATCACGGGATCGACGCGTGGCATCGGGCTCGCGATCGCCGAGCGCATGGCCGAGCATGGTGCCAAGGTGGTGATCTCCTCGCGAAAGGCCGACGTCTGCGACCAGGTGGCAAAGGGCATCAACGACAAATACGGCAAGGGCACCGCGGTCGCGATCGCCGCCAACATCTCCTCGAAGGAAAATCTGCAAAACCTCGTGGACGAGAGCAACCGCGCGTTCGGCAAGATCGACGTGCTGGTGTGCAACGCAGCATCGAACCCGTATTACGGTCCGCTCGCCGGCATCTCCGACGATCAGTTCAGGAAAATCCTCGACAACAACATTGTCGCCAACAACTGGCTGATTTCGATGGTGGTGCCGCAGATGATCGAGCGCAAGGACGGCTCGATTATCATCGTCTCCTCGATCGGCGGCCTGAAGGGCTCGACCATCCTCGGCGCCTACGCGATCTCGAAGGCCGCCGACATGCAGCTCGCCCGCAATCTCGCCTGCGAATACGGCCCGCACAACATCCGCGTGAACTGCATTGCGCCCGGCCTGATCAAGACCGATTTTGCCAAAGCGCTGTGGGACAATCCGGAAAATTTGAAAGCCTCGACCTCGCGCTCGCCGCTGCTGCGCATCGGCATCCCCGACGAGATCGCGGGCGCTGCGGTGTTCCTGGGGTCAAAGGCCGGCGACTTCATGACCGGCCAGACCATGGTGATCGACGGCGGCGCGACGATCAGTTGAGCGATAGAGCGTAGAAGAGGCACGCAGCCCACCCAACGACCGGTGTCATCGCCCGCGGAAGCGGGCGATCCAGCATTCCGGGGGCCGACATTGGAGAGCTCGCTCTTACCACATCCGGCGCGGCGTACTGGATGCCCCGGTCAAGCCGGGGCATGACAGCGAATGTGAGGATGCAGCGTCACCGTGCGAGTCCATGCGGACGCCGCGTCACTCCACCGCGGCGTAAACCAGATCCCGCACCAGGGTCCGCGTGTAGTCGCGCTGTCCGGGGCCCTGGCTCATGAACACCGCGAACAGATCCTCCTTCGGATCGATCCAGAAGAACGTGCCGGCAATGCCGCTCCAGAAATACTGGCCGATGCTGCCGGGGAAGGGCGCGATGCCCGCCTCCTTGCGCACGGCGAAGCCGAGGCCGAAGCCGTGGCCGGGCGAGAGCAGGGTGCCGTTGATCGCAACGCCTGGCCCGAGATGATCTGACGCCATCAGTTCCAGCGTTTTGCGGCCGATGACCCTGTTGCCGTCGAGCGTACCGCCATTGCGCAGCATCAGGCAGAATCGGGCATAGTCCATGGTGGTCGAGACCAGGCCGCCGCCGCCGGACTCCATCACCGGCTGCTCGAGCATGTTGAACAGCGCGACCTTGTCGCCGGTCCAGGGATCGGACGCGAACGGCTCGGCGAGCCGGCCCGCATTGGCCTCCGATGTCGAGAAGCCGGTCTCGGCCATCTGGAGCGGCGCGAGGACGCGCTCGGTGAGGAAAGCGCCAAGCGACTTGCCGCTGACGACCTCGATGATGCGGCCCAGAATGTCGGTGGAGCGGCTGTAGTTGAACTCCGCGCCTGGCTGGCAGACCAGCGGAAAGCTCGCGACCAGTGCGGCGTGCTCGGCGTTGGTGATCTTGCGGCTGCGGACGCGGGATTCCTGATAGAGCTTGTGCACGGGGCCATCGCCCTGGTGCTCGTAGGTGAGGCCGGAGGTGTGGCGGAGCAGGTCCTGCACCGTCATCGGCCGCGTTGCCGGCACCAGTTCCAGCTTGCCGCCACTGACTACGCCGACCTTCTGGTCGGCGAACTCGGGTATGAACTTGGCGACCGCGTCACTGAGAAGCAGATGGCCGTCCTCGACCAGGGCCATGATGCCGACGGAGACGATCGGCTTGGTCATCGAGAAGATCCGGAAGATCGAATCGCGCGCCATTGGCGCAGCGCCCGACGGGCTTTGCTTGCCGAGCGCCTCGAACCAGCCGATCTGGCCACGCCGGGCCACCAGCACAGTAGCCCCAGGGATGGTTCCCTTTTCGATTTCGCGCTTGAAAGCGTCCGACATGGCTTGGAGGCGGGGACGCGACAGCCCGAGGGTCTCGGGGCGGGCTTCCGGCACAGGTGGCGTCCGGAACGCGGTCGTGGCCTGTGTAGCGGCTGTGGCGGTGGCTGTAGCGGTCATGGGCACTCCCGGTTGCTTTTCATTATGGGCGATGGACTGTGGCCCAGAAGCCTCGGCATAAACAAGCGAGGCCCGCGCGGTTCACCCTTGCAAACCGGCCGTCCCCTGTGCTTGAAAGCGGCCCTGATCCGCGGCGACGTGGGTCCGTAGGAGTGTAGCTCAATTGGTAGAGCACCGGTCTCCAAAACCGGGGGTCGCAGGTTCGAGCCCTGCCACTCCTGCCAGTTAAATCAATCACTTGAGTGAGGTGGCGGCGAGATAGGCGCGGTGGCGTCTAACGAGGCGAATCGCATGCGCCGTCATACCCCGGGCCTCAGCCTACCCGCTCACCCGCCGCTTCCACACGGCTTCCGCAAGTGCGATGTCGGTGACTGAATCGGCGCCCGAGGCCAACGGCGTGCGTCGCCTGGCGACATCGGAAACGAAGGCATCGGCCTGACGCCGGAATGCCCAGCTCGGTGCACCCGCCGTCTGCATGCGTTGACCATCGTGATCGACAACGACCAAAGCCTCTTGCTCGGCAAAGGGTGGAGGCAGTTCCAGGGTCATTGCGCCACGTTCAAACTCGACCGTCAGCCCCTCGCGCCAGGGCCCGGCCGACCCGCTGGTGAGATCGAGCGTGCAGGCGAGGCCGTCGAAATCGAGCGTGATGCGCCCCGCCCCCGAACCCTCGATCGAGCTATCGAGAAGAGTCGGCGATGGTCCGAGCAGGTAGCGCACCACATTGATGATATGGCTGGAGGCATTCAAGAAGTGGTCGTAACCCTGGCGCATCGCGCGCGGCATCCAGTCGGGGCCATCCTCCCAGAGTTCGAGCCCGTCCGGCCGTGCTTCGGCGGTCATCACGAAGTTGTCCTGCGCTCGGCCCGTGTCGCCGCCGAAGCACCAGCCATGCGCGGCGACGATGCGCCCCAGCGACCGGTCTGCGCGAATACGTGCCAACTCGGCCACGCGCGTGCCACGCCGGCATCGTGACGCTTCCATGTAGCCGATGCTGTAGATGAGGTCCTGTCGCCGCGCCGCTTCGACCAGCGTCTCGGCTTGAGCCGTCGTGTAGGCCATCGGCTTTTCCGACAGCACGTGGCTGCCGCTGTTCAAGACGTCCAGGACGATCGGCCCGGTCGCGCGCCGCTTCGTCACCACGACCACCGCGGAGACCTCGCTGTCCGCAAGCAGCTCCCGGTGCGTGCCATAGATCCGTGAGACGCCGAATTTCTGCGCGGCGGCGGCCGCGAGTTCCGGCCGGAGATCGGCAATCGCGATGACGCGGCCCGCGGGATTGGCCGCGAAATTGGCGAGGTGGCACATCTGACCGACCATACCCGTTCCGATGATGCCAATGCCTGGTGTCACTGGCTCGATCCCTCAGCGTTTGCGGATGACGAGGAAATGCGCCGGCTGCCCCCCGGGCGTTGATGAACGCCGGGTCCGTCTGGGTGAGGGCGGTGACCGTGGTGTCCCGTCGCTCGATCGCGTCAAAGATGCGATGGAAGCTGTCGAGGGTCGCGATGATGGCATCAAGGTCGACAGTATCGTCGGACAGGATGTCAGCGGTGCGGATCGCCTCGCGCAGGGCCGCGAGGCCGGCGACGGCGCGTGCCAGGCTCTCCCCGATGGGATCGTCGATCATCCTGTCGACATCGGGAGCCAGCGTCTCGACTGATGCCGCGACCGCCTGCACGGCATCGGCCTTGCCCACCAGATAGAGCTTTCGTCCGCCGAGGAAGCTCAGGCGGCTGCGATCGAGATGGCGTGTGAGGCGGTGCAGCTTGTCGGGCCGGACAGGACCTTTTTGTGCCAGTAGATGTCCAGGCTGTCGCGGTAGGCGGGCCAGGCCGAATGGATATCGAATCCCTGCTCATGCGCCGCCGTGCACAACGCTGCCGCGTCGAGAAAGTATCTGTGCCGAACGAAAGGATTTTCGAGCACGTCCATCAGCCAGGATTCGAAGCTGCGGGTGTGCGGAATGCTGTTCCATTTCGGCTCGAACAGCGTCCTCGCCGTCTCGAGCGCGGGGCGCCCTGTCAGGGCCTTGCCGGCCGCATGGATCGCCTTGAGCGCGAGCTCGAAGAAGCCGCCATAGCGCTCGTAATAGGACACCACGGCATAACCGTCCGGATTGAGCAGGCCGCGGAAGATGCCCAGCCAATTCTCCGTCGGCTGCACCGTGTAGATGAACCCTTCGGCATCGATGATGTCGAAACGGCGATCGCTGCGGAATCCCTCGACATCGGCCAGCACGAGCTCGCGCAGTCGCTTCGTCAGGCCAAAACGCGCGAAAAAGGCCTGGATCTTCGGGTGCGCATGCTGGTTCGGCTCGGCGAGCGTCATATTTCCGCCCCAGCCGGCAAACACCAGCGCGTTCTCGCCGGAATCAGGACCGAACTCGAGCACATCGGAACAGCCGGGGGGGGGCAGCACCAGCTTGTCCGAGAACAGATCGCGCCGCTGGCTAGCATAGGCCATGCGGCGACCCTGCGGCCGCTTCGAGACGATCGAGCTCGCTCCAGATGTCCGACGGCGCGAAGATCGAAACGACGTGGAGCGGGCGCCTCACGTTCTCGCGCAGCCGGCTGTTAACCTTGGCTTCGTTCTCCTGATTCACGGCGAGAAGACAGACGAGCGGCCCAGTCTTGCCGGCGAGAACGTCCGGCGAGCGGATGGGGATCCCGGTGCCGGGCAGGGAGAGGCCCTGGCGCTCCTTCTGGTCGTCGACCGAGAGGTCGACGAGATCCGTCAGCTCGTGGGCATTGGTGAAGGTGCAGGCGCGGCAGCCGGCGCCATAGATGGCGATCTCGGCACCGCTGGCGCGGGCCTTGGCGAGGATCGGACGAAGACGAGCGCTGTACTCCCTTGCGCGCTGACCGAATGTCTCGCCGGCGCCCGACGGTTCCGGATTCTGGCTGTGGTCGACGACTTCACTCGCGAATGCCTGGCGCTCGTCGCCGATACTTCGCTGCCGGGCCTGCGGGTCACACGCGAGCTCGATGTCATCATTGCCTGGCGCGGCCGGCCGGCGATGTGCCTGTCCGACAACGGTACTGAGCTGACCGGAATGGCCATGCTGCGCTTCAGCCAAGAGAGGCAGATCGAGTGGCACTACATCGCGCCCGGCAAACCGACCCAGAATGCCTTCATCGAGAGCTTTAACGCCCGCCTGCGCGATGAACTCCTCAATGAGACGCTGTTCACTTCGCTCGCACAGGCGCGAGCCGTGCTGGCCGCCTGGAAAGACGACTACAACAACGCCCGGCCGCACAGCGCCCTGGGCAACCTCACGCCGACCGAATACGCCAAACGCAACGCTCTTGGGCCGCAACGGGACGGGACGCTGCGCTATGCCGAGGGC
>NZ_AUGD01000042.1 GCF_000426845.1 Bradyrhizobium sp. in8p8
CGGCTCAAAGCTGATCGTCGGGCCGGACCAATTCCATGTGGCTGACGCCGAGGGCCTGAGCCAATTCATAAAGCGTGATCACGGTCGGGTTCCTCCGGCCGCGTTCAAGGCTGCTGAGATACTGTTGACTGAAACCGGAGCGCGCTTCGACCTCTTCCTGGGTCAGGCCTTTCTCCCGACGCAGGCGGGCGAAGTTCCGGCCGACCAATTTGCGCATATCCATGCGCAGGAGGATCGTGATTTACATACTTTGAGTTTATCAACTATAGTATGTAAATGAGCCAGCGGAGCGCGCGGGAAGCCTCGCTATCCGATTGGCCCGAATAGAGAAGTCGTAGTTCTGGCAAGCGTGTGTCCGTCGGTGGGAGGTGATCATGCATGATCACCGCCCGACAATCGCGGGCCGCACGCGCGTTGCTGGGGTGGACACAGGAGACGCTCGCTGACAAGGCCCGGACATCGCTAACCGCGCTCAAGCGCCTTGAGTCCGAAAGTGGATTAGAGGTGTACGAGTCGACGCGCGATCAGGTGCGAAGGGCGCTTGAAACAGCCGGTATCGTCCTGCTTTCCACCGACAAGGGCGAAGGAGTGCTGCTGCTCCATGAGCGGGACGACCGGCCGACGAGGCGTTAGCAGCGCCGTGATCGCGTGGCGCACACCATCCATCGCACGTTGTCACAGTAATGCCGGGCACGAGTGTTAACGAATGCTTTCCGCGCGAATATAGTCGCCTGATGGAATCCGCGATGCCGCCGTTTCTCGATGCGCCTCCGATCAGCCAGACCCTCACGGCCTATGACCGCGAGCATATGGTTCTCTATCTGCGCCTGCTCGATTCCTCGCGCGACGGAGCTGATTGGCGCGAAGCCGTCCAGATTCTCTTTGGCCTCGATACGGCACGTGAGCCGCAGCGGTGCCGCCAGGTCCATGACACGCATCTCGCCCGCGCGCAGTGGATGACCGAGCACGGCTATCGAGACTTGGTCCGCTCCGCACAGTGATCGCCGCGATGCCGTTTCGGCACCACCCTTTGCCGGCCCTCTGACTTCCACTGAACAACCCAGCCGGGAATCCTGACTCTCCCACAAATTCAAAGACTAGGGAGGATCGCGATGACACCAGATGCTTCCGGCTGGCGTTCATCGGAACGCTATGCGCACGTCGCCGACATGACCGCGTCCGACGTCGCGTGGGAATGGCTGCGCCGCAACGAAACCTACGACAGGGATTTTCAAGCGCTCGGCGACAGCGAAAGTGATCTGCGCACGCTGACCGACGGGATCGGGCAGCGGTGGGGGTTGCGATTTCCCCGTAGACCCGATGCAGGCACCTCCCGAAGCGCAGGTGATCTGGCTTCCCCAGGAAGACACAAGCGCCATCGTTCTTGGCCCACCTCCGGATATTCCGTCCGCAAGCGCTGATCCCCAACCGACGATCGACGCCGCCGTAAGCGTCGATGTCGGCAGCGAGACCCGTCTGGTTCTCGATCTCGGAAACGGTCAGCGCGTAGCGCTTGTTCATCCGTCCGAGACACGACCCGCCAAATCTCTTGGCGCCTTCATCCCGCTCGGCCTGGAAGGCTTCGACCGGCTCCAATCGGTCGCCCGCTTGCTCTCCGCCCTCCATGGCCGCGCCATACCGCCCGACACCCGACTGACACGGCAGCAACGTGCTCGGCTGTGCCGGATGCTGCAGGCCTTCGACGGTCATCGCGCGGGCGCGACCCAGCAAGAAATTGCGCAGGTCATATTTCGGATCGGCGCTCTCGGTCGCGACGACTGGCAGGCATCTTCCGCCCGCCACGCCACCAAAGCCCTGCTTCGAGATGCCCGCGCGATGATGGTGGGTGGGTATCGCACGTTGCTTCGTCATCGGCGGCAACTTTAGCCGATCTCCATCCGACTCTTGGTGGGCGAATTTAGGCCCCCCTGAATTCGCCCTGCATCTCGCCGGCCCTGCTTCGCCAACGTGGCCTTCGTTACCCGCCGCTTCCCGGCGGCCCCAACGAACCCACGGAGGCCCTCCCATGCGACCTGATCTCGCCGTTCTCCCGCCGCGCTACCTGCGCACCAAGGAAGCCGCCGAATTCCTCAGCCTATCGGCCCGCACCCTCGAAAAGCATCGGACTTACGGAACGGGTCCGGCCTATCGCAAGCTCGGCGGTCGCGTCGTTTATGCGGTCGACGATCTTGAGGCCTGGGCCGAGCGCGGCGCCGTCACCTCCACCTCCGATCCGCGCGGCAGCGTGCTTCCGGCCAAGCGCCATACGCCTGCGCCGCCGGCACATGCCGGACGATACGCGCGCTGATCGCCCCCGGATTCCCGAATGGCGGCGCGACACCAGTCCCTCTCGGAGCGCGGGCAGCTCGATCTGTTCCGTGCGCTCCCCGGCGAGTTCGCAGCACGAGACGCACAGGATCTCATGGCCTATCCGTTTTTCTCCCTCTCCAAATCGCACCGCGTCGCGCCGATCGACTTCGCCGCCGGCAATGTGTCGATCCGCGTCGAGGCCGTGCCCGATCACGGCATGGCGACCATTTGGGACGCCGACATCCTGATCTGGGCGGCGAGCCAGATCGTCGAGGCGCGTGACGCCGGCCTGCGCACGTCGCGCCTGATGGTCGCCACGCCCTATGAAATTCTCAAATTCATCGGCCGCGGCACGTCCTTACGCGACTATCAGCGCTTGAAGGCCGCGCTCGATCGTCTGCAATCCACGACGGTCTGCACCTCGATCCGCCAATCCGCCGAGGGCCGGCGTCATCGCTTCTCGTGGATCAACGAGTGGAAGGAGCGCACCAACCGCAACGGCAAGCCGGACGGGATCGAGATGATCGTCCCGGACTGGTTTTATCAGGCCGTTCTCGACGATGCGCTCGTGCTGACGATCGACCGGGCCTATTTCGATCTCACAGGCGGGCTCGATCGCTGGCTCTATCGCCTGGTGCGCAAGCACGGCGGGCGCCAGCGCAATGGCTGGCGATTCGACTTTCGCCACCTCCACCAGAAATCCGGCGCGTTGTCACCGTACAAACGCTTCGCCTTCGAGCTGCGCGACATCATCCGTCGCCAGCCGCTTCCCGGCTACACGCTGTTCCTCGAGATCGAGGCCGGCGGCCGAACGTTGCTCGCTTTCGAGCGGACGCCGCCCTGTGGAAAAGCTGTGAAAGGCTTCGTGCCATCGGGAACCCGAAAGCGCGTGCCATCAGGAACCGGCCCCTCGTGCCAACGGGAACCGAAACACGGCCTAACCCACGACAGCAGAACCGAAAATCGCCTCGCTAACTTAGAATCTAACAGAGAATCTAACTTTGAAGAGCGCGCGCGAGAGGTGGAAAACCTCGTCCGGCAGGCCGCGAACGCGCTAAGCGCCGCTGGCAAGCGGCGCACCAGCAGCGCCGCTCTTACCAACGCTGGCGCGGCGAGAAACGGGACCTCCGGCCCTCCGCAGCTTCCCTTCGGTCCACGCCCGGGAGGCCGCCGATGATCGTGGCCTTCCTCAACCAGAAGGGCGGCGTCGGCAAGACGACGCTGGCGCTGCACCTAGCCGGCGAATGGGCCGGTAGGGGAAAGCGGGTCACGCTCGTCGATGCGGACCCCCAGGGTTCGGCGCTCGACTGGTCGCAGCAACGCGCCCGCGAGCACGCGCCGCGCCTGTTCGGCGTCGTCGGCCTGGCGCGCGACACGCTCCACCGTGAGGCGCCCGAGCTGGCGCGCGATGTCGATCATGTGGTGATCGACGGGCCGCCGCGCGTCGCCGGGCTGATGCGATCCGCGCTGCTCGCCGCCGACCTCGTGCTGATCCCCGTGCAGCCGTCGCCGCTCGATGGTTGGGCCTCGGCCGAGATGCTGGCGCTCCTGTCGGAGGCGCGCATCTATCGGCCGGAGCTTCGCGCTCGCTTCGTCCTCAATCGCTGCGGCGCGCGCACCGTGATCGCCCGCGAGACGGCCGAGACGCTCGCCGACCACGATCCGCCAGTGCTGCGCACGGCGATCGGACAGCGCGTCATCTACGCCGACGCCGCGCAATCGGGCCGGCTCGCTTTCGAGATCGACGACGACGGACCCGCCGCGCGCGAGATCGCGGCGCTCGTCACCGAGCTCGAAAGGATCTCACCATGAGCGAGCGATCCGAACGGCGCGGCTTTGCGGCACGTCCGACCAATCAAGAGGCCTGGATCAAGGCCGCAGATGCCACCGCGCCGCGCGCGCCGGACGATGAAGCCTTCACCGCCCGCATGACGATCGACGTCACGCCCGCCTTACGTGGACGGATCAAGATCGCTGCCTTCCGGCGCGGCGTTACCGTTGCCGACATGCTGCGCGAGATGCTCGCGCGCGAATTCCCACACATCGAAGGAGACCCCTCATGACCGGCGCCGCGGCCCCCCGCGCGCGCGGCGGCCCGACGCCGACCGCACGCCACCAAGACAATCTCACCCATGTCGAACTGACCTGGGTTGAGAAGAAGATCGAGAACTGGATCCGCTTCGGCACGCACGCCCACGAACAGATTCTCGATCGCCGTCGGCGTGTCCTGTCTTTTCGCCCCGGCGCGGTCTTCGCCTTCGTGCGCTGGGCCTCGAATGACTTCGGAACGATCATCTCGCGCATCGACGTCGTGCGCTCGGTTGCGCGCGGCGAGACGTACCAGACGCTGCCTTTCGTTCGTCCTGGCGGCGAAATCCTGCTGAAGGTCGAGAGCTGGCCCAGGGTCGAGCGCGTGCTGCAGGCGATCGACGCCATCGAGCGCATCGGCATCGATCCCGAAGCGGTTTCGCCCGATCATTGGCGTCACGTCCACAACCGGCTCGCTGCTGGACACGAGCCGCGCACCTACACGCTCGACCATCATCGCGCATTCCTGCTGCGCCGAAAGGCCGAGTCGTGAGCCGCGCCGGACTTCTCCTGGCGACGACGCTCGCCGCGCTCAGCGTCGGCTATCCCGGCCTCACGCCGATGCCCATCAAGCTGATCTGGAACGCATCGGCGAGCGCGCCCATCGGGTTCTATTCGATCGACTTCGACGGGCCGCTCGACGTTACCGATCTCGTTGCGGTCGATGCGCCCGAGCCGCTCGCGACATTCCTCGCCGAGCGCGGCTACCTGCCCAAGGGCGTGCCGCTGATGAAGCGCATCCTCGCCGTCTCCGGGCAGACCGTTTGCCGTTCGAACCTCACTATCACCGTCGATGGTGTGGAGGTCGGTGCGGCACTGGAGCGCGATCGCGCAGGCCGCGATCTTCCCGTCTGGCAAGGCTGCCGCCGGGTCCAGACTGGCGAAGTCTTCCTCATGAACTGGCAGGTCCGCGACAGCCTCGACGGCCGCTACTTCGGCCTGATCTCGACCGACCAGATCATCGGCCGTGCCGTCCCACTGTGGACCGATGAAGACGGCACCGGCCGCTTCGAATGGCGTGCGCCGACACGCTGACCGCCTTCCCATTCGGCGGGAGCGGTGCTCGCCGATGGCTGTCCCAATCCCCACCGCGAAGGAGACTGACATGCCCCAGATTGGCGAATTCACGCGCGACGAGACCGGCTTCGTCGGGCATCTGACGACGCTGGTTTTGAACCAGGACGTCATAATCATCGCAGCCGAACCGACCGAGGTTGAGAACGCACCGCAGTATCGCGTGCATGTCTTCGACGGCATGAACAATGAGCCGGGCGCGGAGATCGGCGCCGGATGGAAACGCTCCGGAGAGAAGGCCGGCGAATACGTCGCGCTGCTGATCGACGATCCGACATTCCCGCACCCGATCCGCGCCAACATGTTCCGCGACGACGATGGCGGCTCGGCCTGGTCGCTGCATTGGTCGCGTCCGCGCGATCGCGGCGAGAAGGACTGAGCGATGCTTGGCTCTCGTCAACCGAGGAGCCGTTCGATTGCGTCCGGGCCGCGCTGCGCTGCCCGGCGCATGGCTCTCCTCCTCCTTTCCGGCCTTAGCCTCGCGAGCATCATGCCGGCGATCACGATGGCGCAGGACTTGGGCGCCGATCGACCGTCGCCACGCGATCCCTATGGCGAT
>NZ_AUGD01000043.1 GCF_000426845.1 Bradyrhizobium sp. in8p8
AGATGCCTGATGTCAGGGGCATCATCAACCTGTCCACCGATGCTGGGCGCGCCATGGCGGACAAGATGGTCGCTGTTCAGGCTCAGATCATCGCATTCTCACAAGACTATCAACTCGTCATGCTGTTCATCCTCGTCTCGATCCCGCTCGCCATCATGATTGGATCTACGAAGGCCGCTCTGCGCAAGCAGACGGCAGGGCCAGAGCACGCAGTGGTGGAATGACGACACGCTGTAAAGTATTGCCAGACTTTGGTAGTTGTCGTTCTCATGCGTTGATGTTGCCAACCCAGGCAAAAGTTTGGCGTGAGGTCACGATGAAGGGTGCGCAAGCTGGCAAACTTCTTTGCCCGATCAGGATGCCCGGACAGGGTCAGCAGCCCGATGTCTGGCTCCTGGTCACTGGGGTTGTCGAGCGATGCGTCGGAAAACCGAATGGACCGGATTGGGTCTCGGGCATCGAGATCGTTTGAAGGACGGTCCCCACACCAAAACTTGCATCGCATTGACCTGGTCAAGAAGCAAGAGTTGGGCCGCAGTCTCCACTGCCTCAGCGGGTAGGGAAGCGGGTGTGGGCCCCGGACGCTGACACGCGATCTCGAGTCTGGCCTGGTTGGCGGCTATAAACTGCATTAGCTGCAGTCGTTGCCGAGCACATGGAATTCCGGTCAGCCGCGATCAATCTTAAAATCTGAGGCCAACTAAGCCACGTCTCAAAATAGTTGGCATTGCTTAGACGCGCAGAATGAACCGAGAGTGCCCAAGACGCTACTAAAGCGTTCATGCGAAGGGGGCGGGTCGAAGCACCCCCCATGTGTTTGGAATGATTTTGTACGGCGCGTTACCACCGCTGTTTCGTTTTCCTATTCCGCAAGGTGCTCGGCACCGGCCTGTCAATAAGGCCGCGGAAGTTTCCGAAGGTGCCGAGCCACTGGGCCGTCGCCTGCTTGATCGAAAGGAACCAAGTTCCGAAGGAGGAGTTTGGTCCTGATGCGGCAGGAATCCCACACGCATTTTCTTCCGGAGGTGCTGTCTGGTGAAGGGCCAAGTTCAAGAGCACGGGCCGGCAGAACAGCATCCGGGTCAATTGCCCAGGACTATGCCGCAGAACAAGCGCGACGGCGCCGAGCTTACACAGCCGACCAGAAAGCCATCGCCATGGGAGCGCTTTCGCGAGCACTGGGGTCTGATGCTGGCCGGCGCATGTGTTCTTGTGGCCGGCCTGGGCGGCGGAACAGCCTACTGGCTCGAGATCCGTCATTACGAATCCACCGATGATGCGTTTGTCGCCGCACGAAGCTTCTCGGTGGCGTCGAAAGTGGGCGGCTATGTGACCGACGTTCCCGTTACCGACAATCAGCATGTCGACGCCGGCGACCTGCTGGCGCGGATCGATGACCGCGACTACACAATCGCCGTCGACCAGGCCAAGGCGCAACTCGCGATCGCCGAGGCCAACATCGCCAACTACCAGGCGCAGATCGATACCCAGCATGCGCAGATCGATCAGGTGAGGGCCCAGTTGGAACAGGCTCAGGCACAACTTCAGTTCGCGCAGCAGGAGGCCGCGCGCGCACAGGAGCTGGTGGACAAGGGAGCCGGCACTGTACAGCGCGCGCAGCAGACTCGCTCCGATCTTCAGGCCCAGCAGGCCAATACAGACAGGGCCAAGACCGCCGTAGTTGGCGCCGAACTCGGAATCAAGGCGCTCCAGGCGCAGCTTGAAGGTGCAACAGCCCAGCGGCAACAGTCTCAAGCTCAACTCGACCAGGCAAAACTCAATTTGCAATACACAAGGGTGTTCGCGGTCCGATCCGGGCGCGTTGTCAAGCTGTCCGGAGCAAAAGGCTCCTACGTCACCCCGGGGCAGAGCCTCATATGATGTTCGTGCCCGATGAGGTTTGGCTGGTTGCAAATTACAAGGAAACACAACTGAAGGACATGCGCCCTGGCCAGCCGGTCGAGATCCGGATCGATGCCTATCCGGACCGCAAGCTGACCGGGCACGTGGAGTCGGTGCAGCCCGGCTCGGGGACCGCATTCAGCCTGCTGCCGGCGGAAAATGCGACGGGCAACTATGTCAAAGTCGTCCAGCGCGTACCGGTGAAGATCATTGTCGACAACTGGCCGTCCGACGTGCCGGTCGGGCCCGGTATGTCGGTCGTGCCTTGGACGAAGGTTAGATGACCGATCAGGCGCAGAGTGGCGGAAGGTCCTCGAGTTGGTCCCCGGAGCGATCGGCGGCCGGCGGACACAATCCCTATCTGATCGCCTTTGTCGTTTCCATTGCGACCTTCATGGAGGTGCTCGACACCACTGTCGCGAACGTGTCGCTCCGCCACATTGCGGGTGGCCTTGCGGTCGGGCTCGACGAGAGCACCTATGTCATCACAAGCTATCTTGTCGCCAACGCCATCGTGCTGTCGATCTCGGGATGGCTTTCCACCGTCATTGGCCGCAAGCGCTTCTACATGCTGTGCGTGGCAACGTTTTCGGTTGCCTCCCTGTTATGTGGCCTCGCGTGGAACCTGGAATCTCTCGTCCTGTTTCGCATTCTGCAGGGGCTGGGCGGCGGTGGCATGGCGACCAGCGAGCAGGCGATTCTTGCGGATTCATTTCCGCCGCACAAACGCGGCCAGGCCTTCGCCATCTATGGTGTCGCCGTGGTGGTCGCCCCGGTGTTGGGGCCGACGCTTGGCGGGTGGATCACCGACACCTACTCCTGGCACTGGGTATTTCTGATCAACGTGCCGATGGGGCTGATCTCGTTATTACTGGTAGGTACATTGGTGAGGGAACCATCCGGCGCCGAGGAAGAAAGGGCTGAACTCCTAAGGGCCGGATTGCGGGTAGACTATATCGGATTCGCTCTGGTCGCCATCGGTCTCGGATCGCTCGAATTCGTGCTCGACGAAGGGCAGCGCAGCGACTGGTTTGGATCGTCCATGATTCTATCCTTTGCGCTTATCTCAGCCTTCTGCCTCTTTGCTCTTATACCTTGGGAGCTTGGCCGTGACGATCCCATCATCGATCTCCGGCTGCTTGGCAAACGGCAATTTGGCGCTTGCTTCCTCGTGATGTTTGCAACCGGCGCAGTTCTGATCTCGACGACCCAATTGCTGCCGCAGCTTCTGCAAGCCGAATTCGGCTACACCGCCACGCTGGCAGGTCTCGTGCTCTCGCCGGGCGGCATCATTACGATGCTTCTGATGCCCATCGTCGGCAAGCTGGTCAACTTGGTGCAGCCGAAATATCTGATCATGGTCGGCGCGGCGATCGTTGCCGTTTCGATGTGGCAGCTCACAGGACTGACCGGCGATATCAGCTATGGCTATGCGACCGAGGTGCGCATATTCCAGGCTGCGGGGTGCCGTTTCTGTTCCTGCCGGTGACCACCGCGTCCTATGACGGTCTGCCGCCCGAGAAAACCAACCAGGCCTCGGCGCTCATCAACGTTTCGCGGAATATCGGCGGCTCAATGGG
Organism: Bradyrhizobium sp. in8p8; assembly: GCF_000426845.1. Taxonomy (GTDB): domain Bacteria; phylum Pseudomonadota; class Alphaproteobacteria; order Rhizobiales; family Xanthobacteraceae; genus Bradyrhizobium; species Bradyrhizobium japonicum_C. The sequence continues at coordinate 3,483 of NZ_AUGD01000043.1, forward strand.
GGTCGCGCTCGCGCAAACGATGCTGGCGCAGCGCCAGCAATTCCACCAGACTCGACTGGTCGAGCATGTGGCACCTTCCGATCTCGGGTACCAACAGACGATCGATGCGGTGACGCGGTATTTCCAGGCCCAGGGGTCAAGCGCGTCGGATGCTGCATCGCAAGCGCTGGCTTGGCTTGGTAAAACGCTCCAGCAGCAGGTCGACTATCTCGCTTACATCGACGTGTTCTGGCTTCTGGCCGCGGTCGCGCTTTTGATGATCCCGGTTGCGTCGATCCTTCGGCCCATCGACTTGAGCGCGCCGCCGAAGACCCATTGAAGGTTCCCTGGCTGGGCCGCCTCGTCACGTTATCGCCGGATCGAACCTCCTGGTGCCGCCTTGTCCGGTGCCAGCGTCGGGACAGGACGATTGCAATCCAACAGCGAATTTGGGTTTACGCGCCTGTCTGATCTCACATGGCCGGGATGCTTCGGGGGCACCGGACGTGTCAAGCCAAAACCGCTTCGATCTACATAATCGGCGAAACGGAAGTCCAAGACGATGATCATGGCTCTGCGCTTGAGAGAACCGCAATGCAGGCCCAGCAGAGAATTTATAGCCTGCCGCGCTGACGCCTGTCGCGATGGCTCGCGACTGCGGGCCCAAGGTTCTCGAGGACATTCGGGTCGCGCGGATCGGCAATCTGTATGGCACGCTGCCGATCTTGGTCGGCGGCGGCGTCAGCGGTACCCGGAAAAAGAAAACTGCCAGCGCAAACATAACGGCGTCACCGCGACGTAACGCAATTGCTTGCCGATCAGAAATTCAAGCCGGGTGACCGGCGTGACGTAGAGGTTGGGTGATTGAGCCGAGCTCCCTTTCTCTGACGACCGCGAGCGCCATCAAGATCGCCGGAAACAATGCCAGCATCATTGCGATGGTCGAGGGGACCATGGCATAGATGCTATCGAAGTCCTGATTGTACTTGAACCTGATCTCGATGGTGGCGAGCGGCGGGGCGATGCTGTGCGTTGTCTTGATAATCGGATCGACCAGATAGAGCTGGTGCATGCTTTGCGGATTGCCCCGGATTGTTTCCGCTCGGAGCGGCGTGGCGCCGTCGATCCAGGCCGACACAAGGGAGGTGACCCGAGTTTGATGCTGAGGCCACACTTTGCCGGGATCTCGATGCTGAGATCGATGCTCCCATCCCTTTGACCTGCCCCTGAGTATTTCCTCCAGATGGAGTTAGAGTCCGGCCTGAAAAGGACGGACAGATGAAGCGAGCAAGGTTCACGGAAGAGCAGATTATCGCCGTGTTGAAGGAGCATGAGGCCGGGGCGAAGACGGCCGACCTGGCTCGCAAGCACGGGATTTCCGAGGCGACGATCTACAACTGGAAGGCCAAATTCGGCGGCATGGATGTCTCCGAGGCCAGGCGGTTGAAAGCGCTCGAGGAGGAGAACGCGAAGCTGAAGAAGCTGTTGGCCGAGCAGATGCTCGATGCGGCCGCGCTACGCGAGCTTCTTTCAAAAAAATGGTAGGGCCCGCCGCC
>NZ_AUGD01000044.1 GCF_000426845.1 Bradyrhizobium sp. in8p8
TCTGTCTCATCTGCGCTCCTGAATGGCTGCGATGATCCAGAAATCCTCCCTTCCCGAAAATCCCGAATCTGTCTCAAGGGCGCTGACGGCGGACACTCTACTGGATCTCCGATCCCCACTCTCACTCTTCAGGGGCGTTGCGGGGTCTCCCCGCTCGAAGGGGTCGGCCGAGACTACAGGCTCGGCCGCAGGGGAAGACTTCCCCCTTCACCATATTGAGCCGGACCAGGCTCATCCCTCGCGGCCGATTCCACCTGCCGCCAGCATCGCGGCGATATCGGCGATCGACCGGAGCAGGACCAACGGGTCGTCCTTCGAGCGAAGAAAGCCGCGTCGCTGCCAGAACCGGGCAGCCTCTTCATCGACGGCGTTGACCATCAGCGCGCGCCCGCCGACCAGACGCGCAGCCTGAACGCAACGCTCAAGGGCATGCTTCATCAAGCCGGTGCCGATGCCCTGTCCGGCCCAGGCCGTATCCGTCGCGAGTTGCCCGAGCAGCAGGCAGGGAACGGGATTGGGTGGTTGTCCAGTGCGAATTGCGCGAGGCAGGATCGAAGGGACAGCCCCCGTCGGTGCAAGACCATAATATCCGACGACGCGCCCGGCATCATGGACGGCCACGACCGCGGTGAAGCCCTTTTCCTGATTGGCAAGGGCGCGCGTTTTCAGCCAATGATCGAGTGTCGGTTTGCCACAGGAGAACTCGGAAACGTCATGCTCGGCAGTAAGCGGTTCAGGAGCTGATAAAGCCACGGCTTACCGCTTCGTGACGTAGCCGGGTTCCCACGGCGCAGGCCGCTGGAGCACTTCCATCATCTCAGGAACGATGGTGGGCGGACGGGACAGGATTTCCATGAAGTCGGCGAAGCCCTCCGGGCTCATGCGGATCAGCCCCTGCTCCATGACGACTTCCTCGGCAGCGCGCACGGCGGCATCACGCACGAAATCCGTCCGAGAACGGCCACGCAAGGTGGCTGCGCGATCGATCATCGCGACGTCCGCTTCCGGCAGGCGCATCGAGATCGGGTATTCCTTGCGTTCAACGGTGGCAGCCATGACCATTCTCCTTGACTGAAATATAGCCGCTTGTAGCGCCAAACGCAATACGCTATTATCGGCTCTGTTCGCAGCCCGACTGTCTTGATGAAAGACGTTCAAAGGGATGGCGGTCGAGGAGGTCACATGGAGCAGGTTTCGCGGCATTTTAGCAGGTCATTTCACGACGCCAGCGTATTCTGTTCGTCGCTGGAGCACGCTATGCCGCGCGCATCAGCTCCTTTCTCCGCCGAGTATTCGCCTTTGATTTCCGTTGCCTATACTTGGATTCACAAGGATCGTGAAACCCATCAACTTGCAACCGACATCAAACGGCGCGACGATGGATCACAAAAACCGCCCAAAGCAGACGAGCGCGCTTCGGCTCATAGAGCCGGAGCTGACGCTCGCGCGGCGTGGCGAAGGCTCCGACCCACGCTTGATAGAGCTGGTACGGTTGCTCGCCCGGCGAGCTGCACGGGAGATTTACGAGGAACAGATGAAAGGGCGCCGCACGCCGCGCTCCTGACATCCCAGGAGAATGCATCGTGAAGGTTGCGATCTACGCACGCTATTCATCCGACAATCAACGCGACGCCTCGATCGCCGACCAGCTCCGCATCTGCCGTCTCCACGCCGAGAAGCAAGGCTGGCAGGTGGTTGAGGAATATACCGATCACGCGATCTCCGGCGCCTCGCTCCTGCGCCCCGGTATCCAGGCCCTGATCTCGGACGCCACGCGCGGCCGGTTCCGCTATGTGCTGGCGGAGGCGATGGATCGCCTGTCGCGCGATCAGGAAGACATCGCCGGCTTCTATAAGAGGATGGCCTATTCGGACGTGAAGATCGTCACTCTATCCGAGGGCGAGGTCACGCATCTCCATGTCGGGCTCAAGGGCACGATGAACGCCCTGTTCCTGAAGGATCTCGCCGACAAGACGCGGCGCGGTCAGCGTGGCCGCGTCGAGCTGGGCAAGTCCGGTGGCGGCAATTCCTATGGCTATGATGTGGTCAAGAAGTTCGACGCCAGCGGCGAGCCGGTGCGTGGCGACCGGACCATCAATGAGGTTCAGGCTGATGTCGTCAGCCGTATCTTCCGCGACTATGCCGCGGGCAAATCGGCCAAGCGGATCGCCTTCGAGCTGAACAAGGATAGCATCTCCGCACCGGGCGGCGGCGATTGGGGCTTCAGCACCATCAACGGCAACCCGAAGCGCGGCAACGGCATCCTCAACAACGAGATGTATGTCGGCAAGCTGGTCTGGAACCGGCAGCGATTCATTAAAGACCCGGACACGGGCAAGCGCCAGGCGCGGATGAACCCGGAGGCGGACTGGATCATTCAAGACGTGCCGGAGTTACGCATCCTCGACGACGATCTCTGGCAGGCCGTGAAGAAGCGGCAACAGGCCGTCAAACAGAACCGTAGCGACGACGGCGAGACCGAGAACCACTTCCGGGAACGCCGGCGCCCCAAATACCTCTTCTCGGGCCTGACTAAGTGCAGCTGTTGCGGCGGCGGTTACTCGATGATCTCGGCTGATCTGGTCGGCTGCTCGACGGCCCGCAACAAGGGCACCTGCGACAATCGCAAAAACATCCGGCGCGATCAGCTTGAGGCGCGCGTCCTCAACGCGCTGCGCCATCACCTGATGGACCCCGAGCTGTTCAAGGAGTTCTGCGACGAGTTCACCCGCGAGATGAACCGGCTCCGCATGGAGGGCCGAGCCTCGATCGATGCGGCCGAAGCCGAGGTCAAACGGATAGACCGGGAACTCGATACGCTCCTGAACCTCATCCTGAAGGGCGGCGCTGCCGATCGTCTCAATGAGAAGATGGTCGTCCTGGAGCGTCGTCAGAAAGAGCTGAAGGCGTTCCTGCGAGAGGCGGAAGAGCCGCCCCCCCTCCTTCATCCGAACATGGCTCATCACTACCACGTCCAGGTCGACGAGCTGTACGCGGCGCTTCAGGAGGATTCGGAGGCGAAGCGGATGACTGCGGCCGACCTGATCCGCTCACTCGTGCGGGACATCATCCTGACGCCGGAGGACGACGAGCTGAAGATCGACGTGCGCGGCGATCTGGCTGGAATCCTTGCGATTTCGCTCAAAAGCAAAAGGCCCGCCGGAGGGGCGGGCCAATCGCAAGTTGAGATGGTTGCGGGGATAGGATTTGAACCTATGACCTTCAGGTTATGAACCTGACGATTGCCGAACGGCTATTCGACACGCTGGCCCGCGCGCCAGCCCATCTCCCAGAAATCTGTTTCAAGTCGGGTGGCTTCCTTGAAGATCGCAATCAGCTCTGCTTCGCGGGCCGGCGTGGCGTAGAGATCGGCGAGATGCTCCAAGTGCGCTCGCGCTTTCGCCGCAACCTCCTGGTATGGCGCGCCGGCGTACTCGGCGATCCAAACGCGATAGGAGTTCGCCGCAGCGTCCGCATCGGGTCCCGAGGCGAGCCGCGTGGCGATCTCCGCGTACCCGATCACGCAGGGGGCAAGCGCCACCCTGAGTGCCAGCAGATCGCCGCGCATTCCAGCGTCGAGCACGTAGCGTGTGTAGGCCAGCATTGAACCGCCCCGGGTTTGCCGGAGGCTCCAACTCCTGAGAGGATGGAGCCATGACAAGCAAGACGACGAACAAATTTTCGCCTGAGGTCCGG
>NZ_AUGD01000045.1 GCF_000426845.1 Bradyrhizobium sp. in8p8
GCCGACGTCTACTGTGGCCGCGGGCAAGCCATCCTCACCGAACGCGAAAGGATTAAGCGCCAGACCATCCAGACAAGACGCTTGCAGCACCACCTGCAAGCCGCATAGCCTTAAACCCAGATGAGCCAGAGCCTCCGTTCCTGAGGCCCGAAATCAGTCTCAAATCATCTGACGACGGACACGTTTTTCAGGCGAACGCTGATCGCTTTTATCAGCGCGTGATCCTGGCAGCGCTCGATCAGCTCCCAATGCGCGGCACGCTCATCGTGGCTGAGGCGAAAACCATCGATCAGTTCCTGGATCGCTGCGCTGCTCAGGTCGATAACCACACCGCCAACGAAGCCGCAAAGGCATTCGCCCTTACATTCGACGGTATGTTTGAGCGCCAACTTAACCGTTGGGCGAGTGGGCATGGTGTGAAGGCAAAAGGCTGGGAGGAGCTACTCAAGGGCTGTGCGGGGATCGCCTCTCTCGATCTTGTGGCGACCGGAATGGCCGATGACCTCAATGAACTACATCTGGTGGCGAATGTGGTCCGTCACGGAGATGGCCGGTCATGTGACGAGTTGAAAGCTCGCGCACCAAGGCTTTGGGACAACCCGTCTCTCGACTATTATGATCTGGCGCCCGGCCCAGTGCCGGTGAGCGATGAACTTCGGATTCGGCTGGACGATTTGCGGCGTTACGCGCGTGCGGTCACTCGATTTTGGGGTCATGTGGACCCGCTTCCGGGCGCTGTGCTCGATCCGCCATACTGACATCGGCTTGCGTCGATTGCATGCTCACGTCTTCCGAGATCTCCTGCCGGAGCTTCGGCCCTTTGGCGAGCCGCCGGCCGAGCGCGGTGACAAATTGTTCATAGCGTTCGCCGGCCTTGGCACGGGCCGCCCGCGCGGCCGGTTCCGGCAAGGCTGGCGTGGTCGCGACCCAGAATTTGATAAACACCGCAAGACTTTCAACCGCGATGCCGACATCGCGTTCCAGCCGCGTCATGCGGCGATCCAACTGGTCGAGCCGTTTGGTGATGACTGCCTCCTGACGCTCGGCCGCATCCGGCGAGAGGAAGGATTCGATCGCCGCTTCCGCGATCAAGGAACGGGAATGATCGCGCCGGGCGGCGTGCTCCGCCAGGCGGTTCATGACAGCGGGATCGAGATAGACGGAAAGGCGCTGTTTGCGAGGTGGTTTCGTCATTGGCGCCTCACAGGTCCATGCCGTCGCCGGGGTCGAGCGATACCTGCCGCGCCACGCCCTGCATGAGCTGGTTGATCCGGCTGTTGCGCACGACATCGTCCTCGGCGTCGTCGCGGTCAGCATCGATCTCAAATGGATTGTCGATCGGCACCTTATTCTCGACCGGCTTCACTCGGTTGAGTTCGGGCTGCTGGCGGCGTTCGGATTCGGTCGGATCGTCATCGCCGGTTTGTGCGGTCTGGCTGACGACTGCGATCTGCGGACGCGGCGGCAATGGCAGCGTGGTCCAGTCATCGGGCCGCGTCTGCTTCGGCGCTGCGAGCGCGGGCGGTGGCAGGATGCGCTCCTTGAACCGCGCATCCTCGTAATAGCGCGCTTTCTTCGCCCGGATCGGGGGCGTGCCCGCGACCATGACGATCTCGTCGGTGGAGGCAAGCTGCATGACCTCGCCGGGCGTCAGCAGCGGCCGGGCTGTTTCCGAACGCGACACCATCAGATGGCCGAGCCAGGGCGACAGGCGGTGACCGGCATAGTTCTTCATGGCCTTCATCTCGGTCGCGGTGCCGAGTGCGTCCGAGACCCGCTTTGCGGTGCGCTCGTCGTTCGTGGCGAAGCTGACACGTACATGGCAGTTGTCGAGGATCGAATTGTTGGCGCCGTAAGCCTTTTCGATCTGGTTCAGCGATTGCGCGATCAGGAAGCTCTTGAGGCCATAGCCCGCCATGAAGGCCAGCGCGCTCTCGAAGAAATCCAACCGCCCCAGCGCCGGAAACTCGTCGAGCATGAGCAGGAGACGGTGGCGCCCCGCCTTCGCCTGCAGATCCTCGGTCAGGCGGCGGCCGACCTGATTGAGGATCAGACGGATCAGTGGCTTGGTGCGATTGATGTCGGAGGGCGGCACGACCAGGTAGAGCGTCGTCGGCCGTTTGTCGCCCACGATGTCCGTGATCCGCCAATCGCAGCGCCGCGTTACCTCCGCCACCACCGGGTCACGATAAAGACCAAGGAACGACATGGCGGTCGAGAGGACGCCCGAGCGTTCATTGTCGGACTTGTTCAGCAGCTCGCGCGCTGCGCTGGCGATGACCGGGTGCGGCCCGGCCTCGCCGAGATGGGCGGTCTTCATCATCGCGGCGAGCGTGGATTCGATCGGCCGCTTCGGATCTGAGAGGAAGGCGGCAACGCCGGCCAGCGTCTTGTCTTTCTCGGCGTAGAGGACATGGAGGATCGCGCCGACCAACAGGGCGTGGCTGGTCTTTTCCCAGTGGTTCCGCTTTTCGAGGCTCCCTTCGGGATCGACCAGGATGTCGGCGATGTTCTGGACGTCACGGACTTCCCATTCACCGCGGCGCACCTCGAGCAGAGGATTGTAGGCCGACGATTTCGCATTGGTCGGGTCGAACAGCAGCACGCGGCCATGTTTCGCGCGGAAGCCGGCGGTGAGCTGCCAGTTCTCGCCCTTGATGTCGTGGACGATTGAACTGCCCGGCCAGGTCAACAGCGAGGGCACGACAAGGCCGACGCCCTTGCCGGATCGTGTCGGCGCGAAGCACAGCACATGCTCCGGCCCGTCATGGCGCAGATAGCCGCGATCGTAGCGCCCGAGCACGACGCCATCGGGACCGAGAAGACCCGCGCCTTTCACTTCCTCCGTCTCGGCCCAGCGCGCCGAACCATAGGTTTCGACCTTCTTGGCTTCCCGCGCCCGCCAGACCGACATGCCGATGGCGACGGCAATCGAGAGGAAGCCGCCGGACGCGGCGATGAAGGCGCCCTCGATGAAGATCGACGGCGCATAGGCGTCAAAGCCATACCACCACCAGAAGAAGGCGGGTGGCAGGTAGAAGGAAAAGCCGAGCAGTGTGAACCACGGCGCCCCCAGCTCGGGCTGGAAGGCGAGCCGCCAGGCTACCCATTCCGTCGCGGCCCAGGTCGTGACGAGGACGATGGCGAAGACGGTGAGGATCTGGCCCCAGAGGATTTTCGTAGCCGACATTACGGCGGTCCTTTTCGAGAGAGGTTAGAGGCCGAGCCCCCGCTTGCGGCCGAAGCTCCAGTCGATGCCGCCGTCGTCGCGGGCGACGCCGGAGACATGCTTGCCGAGCTGCTTTTCGAGGGAGGGCGACCAGGGCACGAGCTGGAAGCCGAGGCCGTCGTCCAGCATGGCAAAGCGGCCGGAGGCGAGTGCCAAACGCTGGCGGTAGGTGCCGGCAACATACTCGCCGCTTCCCGC
>NZ_AUGD01000046.1 GCF_000426845.1 Bradyrhizobium sp. in8p8
TTTCCGGCCTTAGCCTCGCGAGCATCATGCCGGCGATCACGATGGCGCAGGACTTGGGCGCCGATCGACCGTCGCCACGCGATCCCTATGGCGATCATATCGCCGAGGCTTCGCGGCGCTTCGGCGTTCCGATCGCATGGATCAGGGCGGTGATGCGTGCCGAAAGTGCAGGCGATCCACGCGCCCTTTCGCCGAAGGGCGCGATGGGCCTGATGCAGATCATGCCGCCCACTTGGGCAGGCTTGCGCCTTCGCCACCGTCTCGGCGCTGATCCTTATGATCCGCATGACAACATCATCGCCGGCGCCGGCTACATCCGCGAGCTGTTCGATCGCTACGGATCGCCCGGCTGGATCGCGGCCTACAATGCCGGTCCTGGTCGTTACGAGGACTCGCTGAAGGGCCGGGCGCTGCCCGCGGAAACGCGCGCCTATGTCGCCATCGTCGCGCCGTCGGTGACCAGCGGCGATGCGACTTGGCCGATCGTGGCCGCCGCGGCCGATGCACTCGCCTGGACACGCGCGCCGCTGTTCATCGCGCAAGCTGAGCGCATATCGATACCCGTTCCCGTACCGGCCGAGCGCGCTTCCGATGCCGCGATGACGACATCGTCCGTGCGCGATGTTTCCGCCATCGAGCCGCAGTCGGGCGGGCTGTTTGTCCCGCGTTCGGGCCAAAGGAATGCGCCATGAGCAGCCCGGTTCCTGATCGCACGATAGCGTGCTCAAGCGCGTCATGGTGTGCGTTGAGGGTAGAGGCAGGCAACACGACCGGACGATGGCAGGATAAAAGGCCGCGAGGTGCGGCTTGGGTCGGTTGTGGTTTTTCAATAGGTTATGAGGCGATTTCGCGATGTGCGGGATTTCCCCGCACCTCACGACTACGCCGATTTTCCTGCGATTTCCTGTGCTTGGCGCGATGTGCGAGGCATCAGCCATGACCGGCGACAGTGATTTCCGCATCCGGCCGGGCCGCATCCGCTCGACCCGTGCGCAGCAGGCTCGTCCCTTCATCGCGCAGGCTCTCGCCGCGGCGAAGAAGGCCGGGGCCGGCGTCTCACGCTCCGGCCGGATCGTGTCCGGCAACCGCTCGCGCTTCGGGCGGGGCCAGCGTGCGAGCATCCAGGCGAACCGGCTGCTCACCGCGCGAACGCGCGACGCTGTCATCAAGGCGCGCGTCGTGCGCCAGACATCGCGCTCGGCGCCGCTCGCGACCCACCTCAATTATCTGCGCCGCGAAGGCGTGACCCGCGATGGGGAGAAGGCCCATCTCTTCGGTCCCGGGGGCGACGACGCCGATCCGAAGGCCTTTGCGGAACGGTGCCAGGACGACCGCCACCATTTCCGGTTCATCGTCTCGCCCGACGATGCGCCCGACATGGCCGACCTGCGGTCCTTCACCCGCGATCTCGTCACGCAGATGGAAAAGGATCTCGACACCCGCCTCGATTGGGTGGCGGTCGACCACTGGAACACCGAGCATCCCCATGTCCACCTGATCGTGCGCGGGGTCCGTGACGACGGGCAGGACCTCGTCATCTCACGCGACTACATCAAGGAAGGAATGCGCGACCGCGCGCGTGACCTCATCACGCAGGAATTAGGGCCGCGCACCGACCTCGACATCCAGCGCAGCCTGAAACGCCAGGTCGATGCCGAGCGCTTCACGCAGCTTGACCGCCAGCTTATCCGCGATGGCCATGCCACGGGCGTCATCGAGACGGCGATCGATCCGAACGTCCGGCTCGACGAATTTCATGCGCTGAAGGTCGGACGGCTCCGCAAGCTGGAAACACTCGGCCTCGCCGAGCAGGTCGGCCCCGGTCAATGGGCGATCGACACGAAGGCCGAGGCGACTCTGCGTGAACTCGGCGAGCGCGGCGACATCATCAAACGCATGCACCGGGCTTTGACGGATCGCGGCATCGAACGCGGCTCGGCGGGCTATGTGCTCGCGGCCGAAAGCCTCGATGCGCCCGTGATCGGCCGATTGGTCGATCGCGGTCTTGATGACGAGCTGAAGGGCTCCGCCTACGCCGTGGTCGACGGCGTCGACGGCCGCACCCATCACATCAAGCTGCCCGACCTCGAAGCCGCCGGCGACAGCGCGCCGGGCTCGATCGTCGAACTGCGCAAGTTCGACGACGCACAAGGACAGCGCCGCGTCGCAATCGCCGTCCGCTCCGACCTCGACATCGACCGGCAGATCACGGCAACAGGCGCGACCTGGCTCGATCGGCAGAACATCGCGCGCGAACCTGCCGCCCTGTCCGAGGCCGGCTTCGGCGCCGAGGTACGGCAGGCGCTGGATCGACGCGCGGATCATCTGGTCGGACAGGGCTTCGGCGAGCGACACGGCCAGCGTGTCACCTTCAATCGCGGGCTGATCGACACGCTGCGCCGTCGCGAGCTGGAAGCGGCCGGCGAAAAACTCTCCGCCGAAACAGGCCAGCCGTTCAATCGCGCGGGAAGCGGCGAGTATGTTGCCGGCACCTACCGCCAGCGTTTGGCACTCGCCTCCGGCCGCTTTGCCATGCTGGACGACGGCCTCGGCTTCCA
>NZ_AUGD01000047.1 GCF_000426845.1 Bradyrhizobium sp. in8p8
CTGTCCTCGATCGACCGCATCAAGGAGATCCTGGCAGGCCTGGAGGCGACCGAAGCGGAGCCCGAGGGTAACGACCGCGACCTCATCGACAAGCTGGAAGCGATGGTCGAGCAGGGCATGGCGGCCATGGCTGCCGGTTCAACGGCTGCAGGTTCAATGGCCGGTGCCGTTACGCCGGTTGCCGATGCCCCGCCGCTGGCGCCGGAACCGCCGGCTGCCGCTGCGCCCGCACCCGCAAAAGAGCTGACCACGGGCACGCTGATCGAGCAGACCCTGGAGCGCCCGTTGCGTCCGGGCGAGGTCTCGCTCGACGAGCTCGAGCGCGCCTTCCGCGAGACCGCGATCGAAGCGCCGGCGCCCGCGCCCGTGGCAAAGGCCGAGCCCGCCGCCGAAGCGCCTGTCGCGGACGCCAAGCCCGCCAAGGAGAGGGCCGCGCCGAAGAAGTCGATCGCCGACGAGACGGCGAGCGAGGGCGACCGCATCGCCAACCAGTCGATCCGCGTCAACGTGGATACGCTGGAGCATCTGATGACCATGGTCTCCGAGCTGGTCCTGACCCGCAACCAGCTCCTGGAGATCTCCCGCCGCAACGAGGACACCGAGTTCAAGGTGCCGTTGCAGCGCCTCTCCAACGTCACCGCCGAGCTGCAGGAAGGCGTCATGAAGACGCGCATGCAGCCGATCGGCAATGCCTGGCAGAAGCTGCCCCGCATCGTCCGCGATCTCTCGTCCGAACTCGGCAAGCAGATCGAGCTGGAGATGCACGGCGCCGACACCGAGCTCGACCGCCAGGTGCTCGACCTGATCAAGGACCCGCTCACCCACATGGTGCGCAATTCCGCCGATCATGGCCTTGAGACCCCCGCCGAGCGACTGGCCGCCGGCAAGGGCGAGCAGGGCACCATTCGCCTGTCCGCCTATCACGAGGGCGGCCACATCATCATCTGCATCGCCGACAACGGAAGAGGCCTCAACACCGAGAAGATCAAGGCCAAGGCGCTCTCGTCAGGTCTCGTCACCGAGGCCGAGCTCGAGAAGATGAGCGAAGCCCAGATCCACAAGTTCATCTTCGCGCCGGGCTTCTCGACCGCGGCCGCCGTCACCTCGGTCTCGGGCCGCGGCGTCGGCATGGACGTGGTGCGCACCAATATCGACCAGATCGGCGGCACCATCGACATCAAGAGCGTGGCGGGCGAGGGAAGCTCGGTCACCATCAAGATCCCGCTGACGCTCGCCATCGTCTCGGCCCTGATCGTGGAGGCCGCCGGCGACCGCTTTGCCATCCCGCAGCTCTCGGTGGTCGAGCTGGTGCGCGCCCGCGCCAACTCCGAGCATCGCATCGAGCGCATCAAGGACACCGCCGTCCTGCGCCTGCGCAACAAGCTGCTGCCGCTGATCCACCTGAAGAAGCTGCTCAAGATCGACGACGGCGCGGCCTCCGATCCCGAGAACGGCTTCATCGTGGTGACGCAGGTCGGCAGCCAGACTTTTGGCATCGTCGTCGACGGCGTGTTCCACACCGAGGAGATCGTGGTCAAGCCGATGTCGACCAAGCTGCGTCACATCGACATGTTCTCCGGCAACACCATCCTGGGCGATGGCGCGGTCATCATGATCATCGACCCCAACGGCATTGCCAAGGCGCTCGGCGCCGCCGGCTCCTCGGCCCATGACATGGGCGACGAGAACGGGGCCCATCACATCGGCTCGGGCGAGCAGACCACCTCGCTGCTGGTGTTCCGCGCCGGCTCGTCGCAGCCCAAGGCGGTCCCGCTCGGGCTGGTCACGCGCCTGGAAGAGCTGCCGGCCGACAAGATCGAGTTCTCGAACGGCCGCTACATGGTGCAGTACCGCGAGCAGCTGATGCCGCTGGTGGCCATGGAAGGCGTCACCATTGCGAGCCAGGGTGCCCAGCCGATCCTGGTGTTCGCCGACGACGGCCGCTCCATGGGCCTCGTCGTCGACGAGATCATCGACATCGTCGAGGAACGGCTCAACATCGAGGTCGGCGGCTCGGGTTCGGGCATTCTGGGCTCGGCCGTGATCAAGGGCCAGGCCACCGAGGTGATCGACGTCGGCCACTTCCTGCCCATGGCGTTCTCCGACTGGTTCACCCGCAAGGAGATGAAGCCGTC
>NZ_AUGD01000048.1 GCF_000426845.1 Bradyrhizobium sp. in8p8
TCGGTGGTGGCGCGGGCCTGGCCGACGGCGTCGCCGGCCATCCGCGCCGATTCCTGAACCTGACGACTGATCTCGCCGACCGAGGACGCCATCTCTTCCGTCGCCGAAGCCACCGACTGCACGTTGCCAGACGCCTGGTCCGATGCGGCGGCGACGACGGAGGCGAGCTGTTGCGCCCGCTCGGCGGTTGAACTCAACGATGTGGCCGAGCTTTCCAGCGCACCGGACGCGGCGGATACCGTCTCGACAATGCCGCCCACGGATGCTTCGAAACTGTCGGCCAACTCGCTCATCGTACGCTTGCGCTCGCGGTCGGCCGTCGCCTGATCCTGGGCGCGCTGTTCGATGCTGCTCTTCAGGTCACCTTGCATTGAGTTCAGCGACGTTGCGAGCCTGCCGACCTCGTCGGCCTGATCGACCTCGAGCTGCTGATTGAAGTCCCCCTTGGCGATACCATCGGCGAAATTGGCGCAATCCTGGATCGGCCGCGCGATCTTGCGTGCGGCGAACGAGATGAGGAAGATCGCCGCCAACACGATGATGAGTCCGACACTGAGCTGCCAGAACGTGCTGGATGTCGCACGGGCGCTAAGAGAGGCATCCAGTTGTCGCGCCGAGGCCAGCACCACCTCGCGCGGGATCGAGATCACGACCGACCACGCATTTTCGGTAAGCCCGAAACGCATGGGCGCGTAGATGTCGATATTGTCGAACTTGGGATCGTCCTGCACCGTACTCTTGCCCGCCTTGACGATGGCGAGGCTTTGGTTCCAATGCGGATCGGCCGCCGCGGCATTCTTTCCGATCAGGTCCTGGTTGGCGCTAAAGGCCACAATCAGGCCGGTGTCGTTGAGGATCGCGACCTTGCCCTTGCCCTCGAACAACGAGTCGTTGAGCTTGACGGCGAGCTTCTGCACGAAGTCGAGGTTGTAGTCGGCGCCGGCAACACCGCGGAATTTGCCGCCGACCATGATTGGAACCGACATGGTCGCCAGGAAAACCGACTTTCCCTGGACGATGTAAGGCAGCGGGCCCAGGATGTTCTCCTTACCCGTCGTGTTAGGATTGATGTACCAGGCCCCTTTTACGAGGCCGTTGGCGTGCCGCTCGCTGCTGTCATATTCGACGAGTGGCTGAACCGCGATGTCGCCGCTGGCGTTCCGTGTCCAATAGGGCAAGAAGCGGCCGGTGTTGTCCGATCCCATCTCCTTGCGTCCCTTGAACCCGGCATCATCGCCATCGAGCGCGCCGGGCTCCCAAGCCGAGTAGGTGCCGTTGAAGGCAGGGTTGCGCTCAAGCACGTGGCGCAGCAGCGCGTTGAACTGGACACGCCGGGACGCAATGGGGGTACCGGTCTTCTCGTCTGCCAGCGTCTCGAAGGCATGCGCCATAGTGCGCGCCGCGTCAAATCCGACCTCCAACTCTGCCTTAATAGCGTTTGATTCGTTGGAGGCTCGATTCATCAGGCTCTCCTTGGTCTGCTGGCTGACCAGCTGCATGACCTCGCGGGTCACGTACTGGTTCATGCTCTGGGTGGAGAAGAGACCGTAACCAATCAGGACGATACAGGTGACCACGAGACAAAGGCCGGCGATCAGAGCGATTTTCAGTTGGATGGAGCGAATGGCGGCAAAAGAAAATAGCTTCACGATGGAGTCTCCGAAACACTGCGGAGAAAGCTAAAGTTTCCTGAGTTCGAAACTCGTAAAGAACCGGAGCCGTACTACCCACGTGAAAAATATGTCAGTGCGGTCAGCACTTGCCTCAAACGAAAAGGGCGGCGCCGACAGCGCCGCCCTTGGAAATCAAGCGAGCGCGAACTACGCCGCGCGGACGTTGGCGAGGAACTTGCTGACCTCGTTCTTCAACCGTCCGGAATC
>NZ_AUGD01000049.1 GCF_000426845.1 Bradyrhizobium sp. in8p8
GATTCCGGACGGTTGAAGAACGAGGTCAGCAAGTTCCTCGCCAACGTCCGCGCGGCGTAGAGGCGAGCGCGCGTCTTTCGTGGGAAGTGAGCGGCGCCTTGCGCCGCTCACTTTTTTCAAGCTTCCGCTGAAGGAAGGAAAGGCTTCGTTCCGAGCCATGCCGGCCACGATATGAGAGGCCGGCAATCAGCAGCTGCAAGCTGCGGAACGCTCATCCGTTGAGTCGCATCCTCTTGGATAGTCCCGCAAAAGCCCGGGCTATTTCATGCTGATGCATCAGTATGACTACGGAGTGCCGTTAAGGTGAATGATCTCCAGCGACGGTAAGATCGTGTCGGAAGTCATAGCACGGTTGGAGCCGGTCATCCGACGAGAAACTCCTGATCGTCAGCACTGGGAAGCTCTTTATGTCTTGGATAAACAACGTTCGCATCTCCATCAAGGTTTCCGCAGTGTTTGCGGCGATCTGTCTCGTCGTCGCCGGCAGCACCGCAGCGATCCACAATTCGCTGAACGTGATGAACTCGACGGCGAAAATGACCGTGCATACCTATGAGGTGTTGGAGCAGCTCTCCGAGCTCGTCGGGGCCATGGTCAATGCGGAAACAGGCGTCCGCGGCTATCTCGTTTCGGCGGACCCGGCGTTTCTCGGACCTTACGAATCCGGCCAGAAGCAGTTTCAGGCCGCTGCGGCCAAGGTAGGCAGTCTGACCTCTGACAACCCGGCTCAGCAGAAGCGCCTTGAGCGCGTGAAGGCGTTCGCCAGCGACTGGATGACCAACGTCGCGCAGCGCGAGATAGCGATGATGAAGGACCCTGCAACTCAGTCCAAGGCGCGGGAATTAGAGGCCTCCGGCGCCGGCAAGAAGTCTATGGATGGATTGCGCGCCGTCGTGCAGGAGATGGATGCAGAAGAACGATCGCTCCTGTCGGTGCGCGCTGCATCTGCCGAGGCCGCATCCGCCAACGCGACCATCTCCATGATGATCGGCGGCTTCCTGACGCTGTTGCTCTCACTGGTGGGTGCCTTCGGCGTCGCCATGGCCGTCACCCGTCCCATTCAGCGTATCACCAGCGAGATGGGCATTCTGGCAAATGGCGATACGTCGGTAGTCGTGTCCGGAACGGAGCGCAGGGACGAGATTGGCGAGATGGCCCAGGCGGTCCAGGTGTTCAAGACCAATGCGATCGAGGTCGAGCGGCTCAAGGCGGAGCAGGTCGAGGCTGAGCGACGGAATGCGGAGCAACGCAAGCAGGACATGACCAGGCTTGCAGACGATTTCGAAGGTGCTGTCGGCCAGATCATCGGAACGGTCTCGTCCGCCTCGACGCAGCTCGAGGCGTCGGCCACCACCCTTACCGGCACGGCCGAACGCTCGCAACAACTGGCGACCACGGTCGCCGCCGCTTCGGAGGAAGCCTCGACCAACGTGCAATCGGTGGCTTCGGCGACGGAAGAGATGGCGTCCTCGGTCGGCGAGATCAGCCGTCAGGTGCAAGAGTCCGCACGGATGGCGGGCGACGCCGTCGGCCAGGCCCGCGCCACCACCGA
>NZ_AUGD01000050.1 GCF_000426845.1 Bradyrhizobium sp. in8p8
GTTGCGCACTGCTGCCGTGAGCTCGCTACGCCTGTCGCCTCAGCACTGCGACATGATTGCGGTCGCGCGGACATTTCGCGACGTTGTGGAGGGCCAGGACGACGCGGAAAGGGGAACCCGGCGCTTGGCCGAAGTCTATCCGAACGTTCCGTTCTCCAATGGTTTCCTCCACGGCGCGGCTGGCGTTTCGCATCAGCCGCACTCAGGATCAGAAGCGCGCTTTGTCACCGGGACGTGACCTGAAACCTGCACAAAGTTTGCTCTCGAACAATGAGGCGGGTGCTCCGCCGCCCCTATCCTGATGTGTAAGAACTCCACGGGAAGGACCGCCGATGTGGCCGTACCATGGTGAGGCCTTCCGGGCTCGGGAGGACGTCAGATGATAATGGGCGGCAACGTCTCGACATAGACCGTGAGCTACTTCGCGGTCGCGACCTGTTTGCGGCCGAGGCGCTGATGTCGCTGGTTTTGAGTTTTCCGGCCGTCGATATCGCCGCGTCTGATACGCTCGTCCTCGTCCATATCATCGCCATCGGCTGGCTCAGCAAGTGCGTCTGTGGCGCCCTCACGCAATTCGTGCCGGTGCTGGTCGGCAAACCCTGGTCTGAGCCCCGCAAACTCCTCCAAGAATGGGTAGAGTCCGTCACCTCTGAGGAGACGGACCATGAAGCCAAGTCGGTTCACGGAAGAGCAGATCATCGGGATTTTGCGGGAGCAGGAGGCGGGTGTGGCAACGGCTGATGTCTGCCGCAAACACGGGATCTCGAGCGCAACATTCTACAAATGGAAGGCCAAGTACGGTGGCCTGGAGGTATCCGATGCCAAGCGGCTGAAGGCATTGGAGGACGAGAACGCCAAGCTGAAGAAGCTCCTGGCCGAGGCAATGCTCGACAACGCCATGCTCAAGGACGTTGCGTCAAAAAAATGGTGACGCCCGCCGCGAGGCGAGAGGCCGTCGCTCATCTGCGGACCACCTTCGAGGTGAGCGAACGGCGGGCGTGCAAAGCCCTGGGGGCAGATCGCGCATCGGTGCGCTATCGCAGCGGGCGAGCCGATGATGCGGCCGTGCGCGCCCGCCTGCGCGAACTGGCCGCCATCCGCCGCCGGTTCGGCTACCGTCGTCTGCTGGTGCTGATGCGCCGCGAGGGGCTGGTCATGAACCACAAGAAGTTTCGACGTCTGTATCGCGAGGAACGGCTGCAAGTCCGCCGGCGTGGCGGCCGCAAACGGGCGCTCGGCACCAGGGCGCCAATGGCGATCCCGCAAGGCGCCAACCAGCGCTGGAGTCTCGAATTTCTGTCGGATGCGTTCGCCGATGGCCGACGGTTCCGGATTCTGGCTGTGGTCGACGACTTCACTCGCGAATGCCTGGCGCTCGTCGCCGATACTTCGCTGCCGGGCCTGCGGGCCACACGCGAGCTCGATGTCATCATTGCCTGGCGCGGCCGGCCGGCGATGTGCCTGTCCGACAACGG
>NZ_AUGD01000051.1 GCF_000426845.1 Bradyrhizobium sp. in8p8
TGCGCCGGATCATCAGGTGGAATTCAGCGATGATTTCGCGTGCCTCGACCAGTGTTGGTACGCCGGCTTCGATCGCCGCGATCGTGACAGTCTCCGCTTTCGTGAGCAAGTCTCGGCCGATTGTCATCAGGCGCGCGATGGTTCTGGCCGACGGAATCCTCTGAAGGTTTCGCGCGTCGGCCTTTTCAGCCCGTCGTCTGCGGGTCGCCCACTCGCTGATGACGCGGAGCGAGCCTCGGAAGCCACGCCCTTTCAAACCGCGCCAAAGTTCAGCCCCGTTGCGGCAGCCAGACGCCCACTGCTCGTCCAGCCATGGCAAGTGCAGATCCAACGAACTCTGCCGGGTTCGGAACACGTCGTGACGTTCGCCGCGGACCACCTGCCGTACTAGCTTCCTGCTATGGCCAGTCTGACGCATGATCTGCTTGATAGGGATACCGTTCCTCGACAGGGCCAGAATGGCCGCATTGGTCTCCTCGCGCCGCAGATAGCCCTCATATTGGAGGCGCTCGGCGGCTGTTAGCAGCTTGGGATCGATCGTGGTCGCGCCGATGACGGTGCGTATCTGGCGCATCGATTTGCGGACGGCGTCAAGTAAGGCCCGGCTGGCGTTCTCCATCAAATGCCAGCGGTCGGCGACCTGCACCGCGTGCGGCAGGGCCTTTGCTGCGGCTTCGCCATATCCCCCGCCGCGATCGCGAGCGACGACGGAGATCGAGGGATGAGCAGCCAGCCAGGCTTGGGCGGTCGCGGGCTCACGATCCGGCAGCAAGGTAACCACCCGCCGCTTCTCCAGGTTGCATATGATGCTGGCGTATCGGTGATTGCGCCGCCAGGCCCAATCATCGATGCCGATGACCTTGAGAAGATCGGCCGGCGAACGGCTGCGGCGTCGGACGACACGCAGGAGCGTGTCCTTGCTCACTGGCAGCATCAGCCGTTTTGCGAAGCCCGCCGCCGGTCGACCGCCAAGCGCCAGACCGAGGTGATGGACGACGGAGTCCAGCCTCGCCGTGCGTCGCGCCGATGGAGCCAATATCCCGTCGGCGAAACGCTCAGTGAAGATCTGGCGTCCGCACAGGACGGCGTCGCAGCGGAAGCGGCGGGCGGCCACCAGGAGTTCCACGATCCGCCCGGAAAGCGGCAGATCGGTCACGCGTCGCCGATACCGGCTGTGGACACGGCGGGAAGCCGTTCCGCACGATGGACAGACGCCGAAACTTCCGGAGGCCCGGACCGTGATGACGGCCTTATCTCCCTCGTAGCATGCACTCTCTACAACAAACCCACGCGGCACCAGACTGGAGCGGTGGAGTGCTTGCTGCATGGCGCTGATTCTCCTCCAATCAAAACGCCAGACATCCCTCGAACTGCATCAAAAGTGATGGTGTGGAACGGCCCTTCGAACCGGCATCAAAAGTGCCTAACGTGGTCGCGTAGAGAGGCGCCATAAAGGAAGGACC
>NZ_AUGD01000052.1 GCF_000426845.1 Bradyrhizobium sp. in8p8
TGATGGTGTGGAACGGCCCTTCGAACCGGCATCAAAAGTGCCTAACGTGGTCGCGTAGAGAGGCGCCATAAAGGAAGGACCGTTCCATGGAGAAGATTATCACAGTGGGTTTGGATTTGGCCAAGTCGATCTTTCAAGTTCACGGCATTGCCGAAAACGGGAAAGTCTTGGTTCGTCGCACATTGCGGCGATCGCAGGTTCTGCCCTTCTTTCGGAGCCTTCCAGCGTGCTTGGTTGGTATGGAGGCCTGTGCGAGTGCCCATCACTGGGCACGCGAGATAGCGGCGCTCGGCCACTCTGTCCGCATGATGCCGCCAACCTACGTGAAGCCTTACGTCAAACGAAACAAAACCGACGTGGCGGATGCTGAAGCCATTTGTGAGGCGGTCACCCGCCCGACAATGCGGTTCGTGCCGGTGAAGACTGCCGAGCAACAAGCAGCCAGCATGATTTTGCGAACTCGAGAGATGCTGATGAGGCAGCGCAGCCAGACTGCAAATGCCCTGCGTGCTCATATGGCCGAATTGGGCATTATCGCTGGCACAGGCATGGCAAGCATCGCAAAACTCCTGGTGCTTCTCCGGGACGAAAAGGACAATAGGATCCCCGGCGCCGCCCGCTTTGCCCTGATCCTATTCGCTGAACAGATTGAGCTGCTTACAACCCGCATAGAGAAGCTCGACAGAGAGATTTTGGTTGCCGTCAGAAAGGACCCCGATGCGAGGCGTCTGATGAGCATACCGGGTGTCGGTCCTCTCATCGCCGCTACCGTTCGGACATCCGTCTTGGATGCTCGCGATTTTGCGACTGCACGAGACTTTGCGGCTTGGACGGGGCTCACACCGAGGGCACAGTCGAGCGGCGGAAAAGAAAGGCTCGGCGCGATATCAAAGCGTGGAAATCGGCAACTGCGGACGCTCTTGATCGTTGGTGCGACCTCTATCATCAAGCTTGCTAAACGAGGCTTGAAAGTCCCACTCTGGATTCGGACCATGCTGCAAAGGCGGCCGGTCAAGGTCGTATCGGTCGCGCTCGCCAATAAGATTGCGCGCACGATCTGGGCCTTGCTGGTCAGAGGCGGCATTTATCAGGTGCCGGCCGCAATGCTGAAATCCTAATCTCAAGAGCTCTCCGGCGGAAGAAGAACGCTGCCGAGGAGGCAAGGTGCAAATCTGGATGAACCCCGAATGACGCCATTCCCGGTAGCAATCAGACCGCCTGACTCACTGCGCTTCGAGCGCGAGAAATTGATTGGGCGATTGCTTCCGCGGATATCATCGTGGCCAGCGGCCAGGCGCCGCGTTCACAGGCCGAACATATGACCGCACCGTCATCCCTTGTTCAACCAGAGAAAGACCTTGCAGCCCGGGCCGTTCCACATATGA
>NZ_AUGD01000053.1 GCF_000426845.1 Bradyrhizobium sp. in8p8
GAAGAGGTGCTCAATTCGGCCAAGACCCTGTCGAGCGAGAGCACCCGCCTGCGCGCCGAGCTCGACCGCTTCATGGCGACGATCAGGGCCGCGTAAGCTCGCGGCCTCCTCCCCGGCCTCCGCCCTCTCGCCTCCAGCGGAGATGGGGGCAGCAATCGATTTGTAACGGCGCGATAAGGCGCGCCTTAACGATTGTCCGCATCACCTAACCGGTAGTTGAGGCGCCACAAATTTACCACAGCTTATCCTTTGCCCGATAACGTGCAGAGGAGCCGGGAAGCGGGCTGCTTCCGGGCTGCGCCTGGTTTTCCGCGAATGGAATGGGGTGGGGGAATGTCGGTGAAGTCCACGTCGAGCAAATCGAAGCTGCCAACGCTGCGTTTTCGCGCAAAAATCATCCTCGGGTTCGTGGCGGTGCTCGCCATCCTCGCCGTCAGCATGGCGTTTGCCTATTTCGGCTTCGAGCGAATCGCAGGCGCCGTGGCGTCCTACCGCATCAGCGTAGCGGAAGCCGATCTGGCGCGGACGGTCGATCGTGAGCTGATCGCTTATCAAGGGCTGGCACGGGCCTATACCCTGACCGGCGCGGCGGATGACGAGACCGCAGCCAAGGCCGCTGAAGGTAATCTGAAGAGCGCGATCGCCAAGTCGATGGCCGCCACGACCGGCGCCGCCCGACGCGAGCAGGTCGGCAAGCTCGAGACCGAATTCCAGAGCTTCACGAAAGTCTTCAGCGAGATCATCAAGCTGACGCGCGAGAACAACAAGATCGCGACCGACGAGCTCAACAGTGTCGGCAACAAGATCCGCTTCAAATTCGACGATCTCGCCGATACCGCAGCACTGGCGGGCCTAAACTCGGTCCAGAGCACGGCCAAGGACGTGACCTCGCAATATCTGGCAGTCTCAACTTCGGTCAGCGCCTTCGTGGCCAAGCCGGAGCCGAAGACGGCCGACGGCGTGATCGCCCGCATCAAGTTCCTGGAAACGCTGCTGGTTTCCATCTACGCGAATGACCAGAAGATCACGGACCGCGTCAAGGAGATCGGCGATCTCTTGAAACAGTACCGGGCCTCGTTCGCAAAGCTGACCGAAAATGTGAAAGTCATCGTCAAGCTGAACGGCGAGATGACCAAGACCGCGGCGACGATCCTCAAGCTCTCGGCCGATCTGCGTTCGGATCTGACTGCCGACCAGCAACGCATCGAGACGAGCGCCAATAGCACCATCCTTGAAACCCAGCAGCTGATGCTGATGATGGCGTTGGGCGGGCTGGCCGTGGGCATCGTGCTGGCCTTGTGGCTCGGCAACGGCATCTCGCGTCCGATGATCGCGATGTGCAAGGCGATGCGCGA